>NZ_JBWCDC010000003.1:0-2575173 GCF_056279785.1 Rhizobium sp. USDA 3886
GATATAGGTCTTGTGGATCTTCAGTCCGCGTCCGGTGATTTCGGACTCGATCGTGTCATGGAGAATATAGAGCTCGTTGAGAGGCGTGGCTCCGAGACCTGAGACAATCACCGCGACTTCGGTTCCGGCAGCGAGATTATGGTCGTCGAGAACGGCATTCGCCATGTCGCGTGCAACTTCGCTTGCCTGTTTCAGCGGTTCGACCCGCACGCCCGGCTCGCCGTGATGGCCGATGCCGACCTCCATCGTCCCGGGCTCGATCGAGAAATTGGGATGCCCGACAGCCGGCAGGGTGCAGGGACCGAGGCCGACGCCGATCGAGCGGCAGTTGTCGATCGCCCGTTGCGCGACTGCCTGAACCTCTTCGAGGCTCCCACCCTCTGCCGCCTTGGCGCTACCACACTTCCACATGAAGATCTCCCCGGCGACGCCGCGGCGTTTCTCCCGCTCGTCTGGCCCGGCCGAACACACGTCATCATTGGCAACGACGGTCGTGATGGTTGATGCCTTCCTTCGCCGCAAGCTTGATCGCCATTTTGACGTTCATGTTGTCGCCGGCATAGTTGCCGTAGAGGCAGACGACGCCATTGCCGCCATTCACTTCCCGCGCCGCGTCAAGGAAACTCTTGGCGGTCGGCGACGAAAAGAGCTCGCCCACGGCGACTGCATCCAGCATGTTGCGGCCGGTGTAACCGATAAACGCCGGCTCGTGGCCCGATCCGCCGCCGGTGATGACGCCGACCTTGCCGCTGACCGGCGCATGGCGGGCGACGACGACGCGCGGATTGCTACTTCCGAGCCTGACGATATCGGCATGCGCCTTGACGAAGCCCTTAACCGTATCCTCGACGACTTCGTCAGGATTATTGATGAACCGCTGCATTGTAACTCCTGTTCTCCGCTCGTCAGACAATCGTGTAGCCGCCGTCGATCAAAAGGTCCGCGCCGTTGATCATGTCGGCCCCGTTCGAGGCCAGAAACACCGCGGCGGCGGCTATTTCTTCCGGGACGGCGAAACGGCCGGTTGGGATGCGCTGCTTCAGCGCCTCACCGCGCGGACCATCCCATGCCTTCTTGCCAAGATCTGTCAGGACGACAGTCGGAGAAATGGTGTTGACGGTAATGCCATGTTTGCCCCATTCGGCAGCAAGCGTCTTTGATAGGCCGATGACGCCGAATTTCGACGCGCAATAGGCGACGTGCTGATCGATTGCGACCGTGCCGGCCTGCGACGCCATATTGATGATCTTGCCACCCTTTCCCGCTTTGATCATCGCCCGGCCCGCTGCTTGCGAAACAAGGAACGTGCCCTTCAGATTGATGGCAATGGTCTTGTCCCAGGCGTCGAGTGTCAGGTCTTCAGCGGGAGCAAGCATGACCACGCCCGCACTGTTGACGACGATGTCGAGATGCCCGAAAGCTGCCTCCGCTGAAGCGATGACGCCTTCCACCGATTGTGCGCTTGAGACGTCGCACACGAAGGATCTGGCGCCACTGCCGAGTTCGTCGGCCTTGGATCTCGCGACCGATTCATTGATATCAATCACGCCGACGACAGCACCCTTCGCCGCCAACGCCGAGGCGATGGCGCTGCCGATGCCGGACGCGCCGCCGGTGACCAGGGCGACCTTACCACTCAGCGAAAAGTTCAGATCAACCTGTTTTGAATCAGTCATGGATCTCTTCCCGACCTGTCGGAACGAGGGGTGGATCAACCACCCCTGGATGGAATTAGTTGCGCGTGGACAGAAGCTGGTCGACGTTCTCGGCCGTCACCGGCGTCCATGGTACATTGTAGTTCTTGTCCTTGCCGTCGTTCCACCCTTATATTTTCAGGCGTTTCTCGCCCAGTGCTGGAAAGATGGTAATCGCCGCGGACGGCAATACGAACAGTGCGGCTATTCAGGCAGTTTCTCGAATCTCGAACGACTTTTCAAAAGCTGGCGCCGCGCCGAGAGGTCGGAGGAAGAAAGTGCGTCGTCGGCTCCGATCATTCCCCATCAACAAGTCCGTGACGCTATCCTGGTACGGGATCCTGAGACTGGCCATGTGATTTCACCGGTCATCGCAGCGGTCCTTTGCATGAACCCACGAGGCCTCCTGAGATCAAATACGCGAGGAAGGTGGTGAGGCTGCTGCCAATCATGAGGAAGTTGCACAGGCCACGTCGCGATGGTTCGGCAAAGCCAAAATGTAGGGAAGGCTCGGTTGCGCTGCATCGCGGGGTTTTCCTGCAGGTGAGCGGAGGGGTTTTCCGGTGGAAAGGAGAGGCTTCGAACGATGAGACTTGGCCAAAGGCGCGGCCTGGAACCTTATTTCGTGCATCTTGAAGATGCGAGCTATGAAGCGTACTTTCCGACGTCGCCCGCTCTAGGGCGCTGCTCATCATTTCTTGAGCCCCGTCCCCTTGCGGGGCTTCTTTTCCCAGCGCGTCATCACCAGGCATCGTCCGGCAGAACACGCGAACTTGTTTCGCGCGCCACGAAAACGCTCGCTGTCGTCGCGACCGTGCAAAGCTCTAAAACTCTCACGGACGTCATAATGGTCACTCGGCCACTTGCTACTTAGGAGCATGGCCGGTGAGATCCTCGACTGTGTCAGAGTATCGATATCGTTTGTTGCCTTCGATTTCGACGTCCATCGGGCTGACAAAATGGGGGACCTCACCGAGCCATGCGCTTAAACTCCATTGCGTTTATTAGAATTCAGTAAATGGCGCCTTGAAATAATTTTCTTCCTTCCCGGCATCGAAGCTTGCGGCTTATATCACAACGTACCCCAGCGCTGTCGGCCGACGAGCACTCACTCTACCGTCACTGAAATGTCCTGCGGCGGCGCCGTGCGATCTCCGAGCGCATATGGACGCGCAATTCAGTATCGAGATTCGACAGCGGTTCGTCGAACAGCAAAACATCCGGATTACCTGCAGTGGCGCGGCCGATAGTCTCAGGGCATTATTAGGACACAGAACGACGGTAGGGTTACTGGCGCAGATCGATGACGCCGAGTTCGTGCCACATCCACTCGAAACTGTATGTGGCCATGGGGTCTGCGGAGTTCGGCCGTTTTGCGGATTGATTTTCGAGATATTTCAGCCACTCGGCAACCTGCTGGCGACCGGATGCTGATTTTGCCGCCTGGCGCGGCGTCTTGTTGCCGAGCAGGCCGACCGGCTGGTCGAGGGTTTCACGATACTGGCGGTCCATGAACTGATGGACGATCTGCTCTGCGATTTCGGGCGGAATGTCGGATGTAGCTTCTGTCTGATCCTGAGAAGAACGTTCGGCCATCATCTGCTCAGCGGTGCGGATTTCCGTGAGCGGAGTGAGCACGAGATCGCCGAGGATCTTCTGGATCAGGGCCGTTCCTTTTTCCGCACGGTCAGCTGAGTTGGTCGCCAGATGCAGGAAGCGACTCTTGAGCTCCACATTTCCCAGCACGCGCAAGCCGCTGTCCATGGTGGTGTCGAGAGAAAGCCCGGCGTTCTTCTTGTTCTTGCTTTGCGGTTGGTCCTCTAACCAGTTCCAGAACTTTGCGCTCTCCTGCGACATGCCGGGAATGCTGTTCACGCGAGAAGCAATGTCCTTCTGGGTTGTGCCGGATGCTAGCGGAAATCTCACATCGTGGAAGACGAGATCGTCCCCGTCGGCATTCTGGAGCCGCGGCATGTCCATTGTCCGCTCAAGCGTGTCGAACAGCCATGAGAGGGTGAACATGGAGGCTGCGGCCTGCAGGTCTTCATCCTTGATGGCCGGTAGTTTCTTTGCGTTCTTTTTGCCGAACATCTGCCGCAGGCCATCGAGCAGTGCGTCGGTAGCCTGCGGCGTGAACGGCAAAAGACCGCCGGCAAACACGTTTTTTCCCATGACGGGGACAATGCGGGCAGCAATCCTGTCCCACTGCTTTAGCGATTTAGTGGCCGTTCCCTCGCTGACGGCGAGCGGCTCGCCACCCCGAATGAGGTCACGCGCCATGAGAGACTTGCCCGGAACGACCTCACTGACCTCGTACAAGCTCATGACGGAGGTTCGCAGCGCCGTCATATAGGCTTTTGCCTGGGCATTTTCCTTCCAGCCGCGGCGTTTGAGATATTCATCAACGATGTTGCCGCCCTCGACTTCAAAATCCTGAGTGAGGAAATCCTCGAAGGCGCAACCCCAGAGTGTCATGGACCAAACTTCACCGAGGATTTCGGCAATGTCCTCGAAGTCTATGCCGCTGGCATCGAGGACCGGCCCGAAATGGTCGTAAAACACCTCGTCGAAGCATTCACTCCATTCGTCCCGGGCGAGGAATTTCATCAGCCCCTTGAGGTCATGGCTGGTTGGCATAGAAAATCTCCAGGTTCTGGCGATGCTCGGCCGCGATGCGTGAGACGGTCGGCACGCTGATATCGCAGAGTCTCGCCGTTTCGGCGCCGCACTTTTGACCGATGCGAACTTCGGCTTCCCCTAGTTCGCCAAGAGTTCTTGCCCGGCGTTAGTAGGTGGCAGCCCGCGAGAGGTTCTGCTGAGAAATTGCGTCCCGAGATGAGCCTCAAGCCCCGCGATTTGTTTTCTCACGGCAGGCGGTCCGATACCAAGTTCACGGTCGACATGGGTGAAGCTGCCATGATCTACGACCCGGACGAACAACTGCAATGATGAAAAAGCGATCCACGGAACCATTGCCTATTGGGCGTATCGTTGGCACGACCTCTTCAGAACCTCAAGTGACTTTGACCGGCAGCCTTTGCCAGAAAACGGCTGTTCAGCCGCAGCGCCATGTCCGCTCAGGTCCAAACCGGTCATGCCGACCATAACTTGGATCGGTAGACTCGTGCTAGGTTGTCTATCCCCTTTGCAATCAGCGCAACAGCGATTGACGCGTATCCGAATATGAAGCCCGCGCGTTGATCAGTTGGAGCCTCGAACAAGCGCGAGATTGGATAGATGCCGACACCATCCTTCCTGGCACGGGCGGCGAAACCCTCTTCATCGCTTGCCGCCATGCGGTTGAACCACACTACGATATGAAGACCCGCCGACGTTCCTACGATATCAACCTCGCCGCCAAACGCGTCCGCCATTGCTTTTAAGAAAACCGCACGTCTTTCCGCGTTCAGTCGCCTCATCTTCCGAACATGGCTCTCATATGCTCCCGATTCGATCATTGCGGCGAGCGCCTCTTGCTCGAAGCTCGAGCTGTGTCGATCCGTGATCTGCTTGCAACGTACGAAGGGGTCGACAAGCTTGCCAGGCAGCACCATGTAACCAAGTCGAAGTGTCGGCGACAGGGTCTTGGATACGGTGCCGACATAGATGACCCGACCCTGACCTGTAATCGACAGCGGGGGGATCGGACGTACGTCATAGCGATACTCGCCGTCGTAATCGTCCTCGATGATGTAAGTGTTCCCGGCGTTCGCCCATTCAATCAGGGCCTGGCGACGATGAGAGGGTAGGACGCCACCCAACGGAAACTGATGACTGGGCGTCACAAATGCCAGGGCGACGTCCTTCGGATCGGGAAGCTGAGTCGTATCCATTCCGTCCCTGTCGCAATATACTGGAATGGACTTTGCCCCTGTAGCAAGCATCACGTTCCGGGCCATCGCGTAGCAAGGCTCCTCGAGGACAACTAAGCCTCCAGGATCGACAAGTACCCGCGCACACAGGTCCAACGCCTGCTGGGAACCGCTGACGATGATGATCTGCGAGACATCGCATTCAATGCCACGGGCTCGCCAGAGATAACCTTGCAAGGCATGGCGAAGTGCCAGATTCCCGGCTGGGTGCTCATAGCCAAGCCGTTCTTTGTGAGCCAGAACTGCGGAGTTCAAGGCACGCCGCCAGGCAAGCTTGGGAAAGTCAGATGAAGCGATGTCTCCGTACCGAAAGTCGTATTGCAAGGCTTCCTGTTCGGCGCTGATGTTCTTCGGCAACGCCATTACGCGCGAGGCATACTCAGACACCTGAGGCGCGGTTTCCCGCCCCTGCGGTGCTTCTCCAGTATCCGCAGGTCGCCCACTAGAGGTGACCGTCGGCCGCGTACCCTGCCGCACCTGAATGTATCCCTCAGAGATCAACTGGTCGTAGGCAGCCGTTACTGTGGTCCTGGAGACACCGAGTTGGTCCGCAAGCGCGCGGCTCGAGGACAACCTGTCGCCCGGCGCGTAAACGCCAGACATGATTTGGTCACGCAAGGAAAGGTATATGCGGCGGGTCGCGCCGGTTTTTCTTGAGCCTTTTCGAGACTGGACCAACAAAACATTCCCTAACTGGCGGTGTATTTGGGCCACCTGATGTGAATAATGCGCTCACGTCAAGGAGATGCTTATGTACACCCCGCCAGCCTTTGCCGTGGAAGACGCGGCCGAACTCTATGCAATGATGCGGCAATGTCGCCTCGCCGATTTCGTAACGGCTACACCCGATGGCCCGATGGCCACACCCTTACCGATGTTCCTCGATGAGACTGAGGCAGAAAAGGGCGTCCTCTATGCGCATCTCGCTCGACCGAACCCGCAGTGGCAGGCCAATGTCATTGGACATGGACTTGCAGTCTTCATGGGACCCGACGCCTATGTGACCCCCTCTTGGTATGCCTCAAAAGCCGAGCACGGGAAGGTCGTCCCGACGTGGAACTACACAGCCATCCATGCGAGTGGACCGGTTGAGTTCTTCGCAGATGCCGAACGACTGCTTGAGGTAGTGTCGCGGCTTACGGGCATTCACGAGGCGTCACGCCCGCTGCCGTGGGAGGTCACGGATGCCCCCGAAGCCTACATCAAGGCTCAGCTCCGCGGCATTGTCGGCATTCGCATGCCGATCGTTTCGCTGCAGGGGAAGCGGAAGATGAGCCAAAATCGGCCTGAGGCTGATAGAAAGGGGGTAAAGCAAGGGCTCGGCGATAGCCCCAGCCACACCGACCAGATCGTTTCGGACATGATACCGGTCTAAGGTGAGCAATTGGGTTTGAGTGGAAGTCTGATGTTAGCAATAGATGGTGAGTCACCCGTGATCGACGGACGGATCAAGGAAATTGCGCCTGGGTTCAGGGCGATGAGCATTCGTGTCGACGCGACAAACGCTGGGCAAGGAAGCCTCTCACCAAAGCTTCTGACAGATGGCTGCGATTATGTATTGCAGGGCGGCCCAAGCTGGGCTAAGGCCCATTTGGCGAGTTGGGCCGACGCCTATATCCGATTTGGATCAAAGCCCAAACGGACGCCATGTTCAGCGCAGGCGCTGAGAAAGCGGGTGTTAAAAGACGGATCAATCCCTTCTATCAATCCCATCGTCGATCTCTACAACGCTGTCAGTCTCAAATATGCCATTCCGGTTGGCGGCGAGAACTACGATGCCTATCTCGGACGTCCGCTTTTGACTGTGGCCGACGGAAGCGAGACATTCGAAACGGTCATGAACGGCGAAGCGGTGATCGAAAATCCCCTCCCTGGAGAGGTCATCTGGCGAGATGACGCGGGCGTAACATGTCGGCGATGGAACTGGCGGCAGGGCACCCGCACTCGACTGGATGCTGCGGCTGGACGAATGTGGTTTGTATTGGAAAGCCTTGAGACGATGCCAGACGATGCTCTTGCAGAAGCGTCGGACATGCTCGTCGATGGGCTAGAGACGTTGATGCCCGGTTGCTCGGTGTTCGCTCAGAGAATTGCTGTCTGAAGATGACTTGTCCGCTACGGCGCGAAGGAGACTGGACTGTTTTCAGCTTCGGCCCATCGGACGTTATTTTTGCAGACTTGAAATCGGCACGATTTTTATGTAGAAAGCTAGAAATAATGCTATTTTTCTAGACGAAGATTGGCACCGATGAGCCTTAGCATCAAGGATCCGGAAGCCCACCGCTTGGCACAGGCAATCTCCCGTGCCACGGGAGAAAGCATGACCCGCGTCGTGACTGAGGCATTGCGCGAGCGCCTTGCGACAATCGAACGCCGAAAGGGCCGAGCGAGCGTCGAGGAACTTCTGGCGATTGCCGACCGCGCCGCCGCGCACGTGAGACACCCCTATGTCGATCACGCTGACTTTCTCTATGACGAAAACGGCATTCCGAAATGATTGTCGATACCTCCGCACTGGTCGCAATCCTTTACCGCGAGCCCGAAGCGGCAAGCTTTGTAATATTTGTCCACGACGCCGAAACCGCCCGGATGAGCGTCGCGAATTATGTTGAGTTGTCCATGGTGGTGGAAAGCCAGCTCGGGCCTGATGGTATGCGCCAGACTGAAGCTTTCTTCCGACGCGCCGGCATTATCGTCGAGCCCGTCACCGTCGAGCACGGAGAACTGGCACGACAGGCTTTTCTCGATTTCGGCAAAGGCCGCCACAAAGCCGGTCTTAATTTCGGCGACTGCTTTGCCTATGCTCTGGCCAAGGCGTCTGGCGAACCGCTACTGTTCAAGGGCGACGGCTTTTCTCAAACCGATATCCAGGCGGCCTGGTCATAGCCGACGATGCGCGGTTAACCGGACTAACGCGCAGACACATCTGGTGGCCTCCTATGAATAGGCATCGTGCAATGACCCCGTCACCTCAGCAAAAACAATTATCTAACCTGCCGATCGGCACCGGGACCCCATGCCGATTCACAATCATCGATGCGGTCCTCCCTAGCGGGAGCCGCCAAGTCGAAATGCCACGCCGCCGAGCACAACTGGTTCTCATCAGGAACTGGAAGGCGCTGTAACAATCCTAGGGCTCCGTTAGGAGGGATTCAAAGTCGCGCTTACGCCAGCGACTAAGCGCCGGAGCCAAGCTTGACCGGGGTCACTATCATTTCGCCTATGCCACAGCATGGTTTCCGTGTAACCGCTATATTCGAGAGGCACAGGAAAGGACCTTACATCCGGCCAATCCGCCAAATCGAGCACGCCGGATGATACGGTGCAAATCATGTCCGTACGAGAAATGATGGCTGGCACCGCCAGAGAGTAAGGCAAGCTCATCGCGACCGTCCGCTTGAGGCCACGGTCGTCCAGCATCCGATCGATGTAACCTTTCAAGTCACCCACGTGGGTGACCAGCAAGTGCGGATATTTCAAGAACAACTCCAGGGTCAGTTCATCGCGGACTTCGGGATGGTTCACTGAAACAATCGAAAGCCACTTCACATGAAAAAGAGGAGCGCGTTTGATGCTCGTCGGCGCGTCGGGCAAGATTGTAATAGCAAGATCGACAGATCCCTTCTCAAGGCTATCAACGACGTCCTGCCGATGAAGATTTCGAATGATGATCGCAATCCTCGGCGCGATTGATCGCACAGAGGCCATCAAACTCGGCATCAAAGTCGCTGCAAGATGATCTGTCGTCGCAATCCTGAAAACCCGACCAGACCGTGTTGGCGAGAATTGTCCGAATCCGCCCAACGCTTCTTCAATCTGGCGCAGCGCCGAGCGGATGGGATCGGCAAGGTCCAGCGCCTTTTCTGTTGGGCGCACACCATCTGCATGCCGGATAAAAAGATCATCAGCGAAAAGCTGCCGCAAGCGAGCCAACCGCTTGCTCATCGCCGGCTGGCTCAGGCCGATGCGGTGCGCCGCGGCACTGACGCTCCCCTCGCCCAGCAGGGCGTCAAAAGCAACAAGCAGGTTCAAGTCGATTGCAGCCAAATTCATGACGCCATCCTACAGCGGTATATAACTTGAAGGAATATACAGATACCCAATATCGATTGGACGATTGAAGCAAAAACTGGAAGACAAAGCCAGTCGTATCATCCGGAGCCCAATCATGCGAATATGCTCAGGCCTCTTGGCTTTAACGATATTGCTGATACCGTCACTGTCGCGTTCCGAGGCTTCCAGCAGCGAAGCCGAGGCTGTTTACGTGTTGTCAGATACAGATATGGTCCCGACTGTCTACGAAACCGGCGAACTCGGTCCTCCAGACGTGAAGAGCCAGGACACGCTGTCGGTTATAACGTCACCGTTAAGCCCGGCAGCTTCGGTAACAGGGGTGGAAATCTCGAACTCGACCTATGGGCCGCCAGGAGTTCTCGATCTCTCGCCGGACGGCCGCTTCGCTTTTGTTGCGGAGACATACCTCCAGCGGCCCACAGGAGCGACCCGTCTCGATGAACTGCCACCAGGCAATACGATCCGCTCCCTAAATCTCAACGGTGACCGCTCAGTTGTCGACAGCGTGGAAATCGGCAGCCGGCCGCAGGCGATCGAGGTGAGCCCATTGGGGGATCTTATCGCCGCGGTTACGGTCGAAAACAATCGCGAGCTTGCCTTTGTTTCGGTCGATGGCGGTCGTTTCGGCAAGGTTGCGAGCTTCGACCTTGGCCTGGAGCCACCCACCGGCTTCATCCCGTTGAAGTCGACCTGGGTGCAATGGCATCCAAGCGGCCGCTATGTCGCGGTGAACCTGGTGGACCGCAATCAGGTCGGCTTCTATGAGGTAATTCGCGATCAGTCTGGTCACGTCGCAAACATCCATCCGTGGGGCAATCGTGTCCAGACAAACAAATTCCCGTTCGTCGGCCGTTTTTCACCGGACGGGCGCTATTACATCACGTCTGACCTTCAGTGGGGAATTGATACAGATGGCTTTTACGGGGTACAGGAGGGGATTCTGACATCCATCAGGCTCGCGGATGTCGGCTCTTCCGGTGACGTTGCGCGGCACAGGGTTCCCCACATTGCTCTTGGCGGCTGGGGATCGGAGACGATGGCCTTCAGCCCCGACGGCCGCTTCTTGGTCACGTCCAATCTCCGAGGAACTGGAAAGCCGGAAGGTTCGCGTGACTGGACGGAGCGGGCCTCCCTCAGCCTCTACGAATTGAATGCCGAAACCGGCCGATTGACGCTTCACGGTGAGTGGCCGATCTCGTCCGTGCTTCCACAGGGTCTCGCCTTCGACCGCAGCGGGCGGAATGTCTTCGTCGGTGTCAACCGATACAGAAACGAAAGTTCTCCGCTCGGAGCAGTCGAGATCTGGCGGATTGTCACCGAAGGTCGTCCATCGCTCGTCGCAACAAAGGGCCGCATCCGGCTGCCACCGGGCGTACACACGATCGTCTCGCGCTGATCCCGGTCGTCCGTTGGTATCGGTTGAAGACCCGGGTTGGACTTGCGCCCTTGCGACGGAAGACAGAGATCAAGCCGATTTTCAGCGGCTTGATGAGCGAGACATGCAGGCTCACCGTGGCAGGCGTGGCACCCCACGGTGATAGAATTGTGCCTCTGATTATTGAATGCTTTTGATCGGGTCTTTCGGCGCGGGATTGAAGCCCACCAGATCCGTCGTGAGCTTGGCGTAGGTACCATCTGCAACCATGTCGGCGAGCGCCTTGTTGACCGCCTTGACGAGTTCAGGCTTGCCCTTTTTGACGGCGAAACCCTTCTGGACATGGCTGACAAAATCAGGAAGGACCTCAAGTGGCATGTTTGCCGACTTGATCATGTAGCCGGCGCCGATCGCATCGGTGATTTCAGCGTCGATGTTGCCGTTGATCAGGTCCTGGATGCCGTCTGTCTCAGCCTTGTATCCCTTGACGGCAGCACCCTTGTCTTCTGCGATCTTGGCGAAGGTGGAAGACGCCAGGGCGCCGACGGTCTTGCCCTTCAGGTCAGCCGGCGTCCTGATTGCGGAGCCCTTCGCAACAACAACGACGCCGCCGGATTCGAGCCACCCGTTGGCAAAGACGACCTGCTTCTGGCGCTCGGCCGTGATGTCCATCGCATCGCTGGTGATGTCGTATTGATCGGCCTGAAGCCCGATCAACAAGGATTCCCACTTGATGATGACAGGCGTGTATTCGAGGTCGAGGCGTTGGCAGATTTCCTTCATCACGCGGATTTCAAGTCCATCCAAGGTGCCATCAGCAGCGCGCATGCTGAAGGGTGGAAAAGTACCTTCGGTGGCTACGAGTAACTTGCCGGGCTGGAGCAACTCGAGTTCGGCGGCCGAGGCGGCAACGTGGCTGGAAAAGGCGGCTGCTGCGGTCAAGGCAAGGGCGATTATCTGATGTTTCATTTCTGTTCCCTTCTTAATTCTTCGAGGCCCCTCGCCGGCTGGCCGAGAGGGGTTAGGTTCTTCGGGCACGATGCACGAGGAATAGGTCAATTGTTCAGTTATGCACTGCATAGCGGCGCTCGAGCCAAGCGGCGAGTTGCGTGAGAATGGTCGTCAACAGCAGGTAAATCACCGCAACTGCAATGTAGAAGTCGAACGGGCGAAAAGTCATTGCAATCAGTGTCTGGGCATACAACGTCAATTCGACGACGGTGATCGTCGACAGGAGCGAGGTATTCTTCAGCGTCGAGATCGCCTCGTTGGTTAGCGACGGAAGAACGATGCGAAACACCTGCGGCAGGATAATGCTGCGCATTGTCGCGGCCTGGCTGAAGCCGATCGCGAGGGCGGATTCCGTCTGGCCCCGAGGGATAGCCGAGAGCCCGCTGCGGATGATTTCCGCAACATAGGCGCCGCTGTTGATGCCGAGTGCGAGAACCCCGGCCGTAAAAGGCGAAAGCCTGATCCCTATCTGAGGAAAACCGAAATAGACGATGAAGATCTGGATGATCGTCGGCGTCCCGCGAATGAACCAGATGTAAAACGCGGTGACGGAGCGAACAGTGCGCCATCTCGAGGTTTGCCCGAGCGCGGCCAGCAGACCGGAAATCCAGCTGACGATGATGGTCAGGACCGTGAGCCAGAAAACCGTCCAGGACGCCATCAGGAACCCGAAACCGTAGAGCCTGACATCCGCCAGAGAATTAGACAGCATGATCAAGCTCCTTCCGCTGCTGCACTGCCGTAAGCCAGGCCATCATGCAGAATGCGATGAAGGAATTGCCGCAGCCGGTCGCTTTGGGGATTTCGCAGGATATCGGGCGCGCCCCGTTCGGCAATCACGCCCTTGTCAAAGAACAGCACGCGCGAGGAAACGTCGCGTGCGAAGGCAATCTCGTGCGTGACCAGCAGCATGGTCATTCCTTCCGAGGCAAGCGAAGCCATCAGCACCAGCACTTCGTGCACCAGTTCCGGATCAAGCGCCGAGGTGACTTCATCGAACAACATAAGCCGCGGCTTCATGGCGAGCGCCCTGACGATCGCAACGCGCTGTTGCTGACCGCCGGAAAGCTGAGACGGATAGCTGTGCCTCTTGTCATAGAGGCCGATGCGCGACAAAAGCGCCTCCGCCTCTTCGATTGCCCGCGCTTTTTGAAGCTTCAACAGTGCCATGGGCGCATGGACGACGTTTTCCAGCACCGTCATGTGCGGCCACAGATTGTAGCTCTGGAAAACCATGCCGACCCGCTGCCTGAGCGACTGCATTTGCGCAGGCGTGGGAAGAAAGCGGGACTCCGTTCGAAAATCGAAGGATAGCTCTTCGAATTTCAGGAAACCCTCCTGCGGCATTTCGAGACCGTTGATGGAGCGCAGGAACGTGCTCTTTCCGGAGCCGCTGGCACCGATGATCGACACGACTTCACCGGCCTGTACGTCCAGTGAGACACCCTTGAGGACCTCATTTTCGCCGAAGCTCTTTTTGATGTCCTTGAGCGCAAGAAGCGGTCCGGTCATTGTAAAGCCTCCGGATATTCATCGGCAATCCGAATTGCTATGTCCCGGGGTGTGCGATCGTCGCCGTTTATGACCGTGATATCCTGAGGGCAGGCCGAGAGCACTAGAAGCAGATCCATTTCAGCCCGTAGCGCGACATAGTCTCCTGCCTTCGACGCGGGCGCACGCCGCTCAAGGCTGCCGTCGGCGTGCACCGGGACGTTCATAAAAAGATTAAGCGAGGCGGGAGTGAAAGGAAGCTGTCTCTCCTTGGCGGCAAGCGCTTCATGAAAGTTGTCGGAGCAGCTGCGATGATAGCCATCGCAGCCGAGTTGTTCGTAGATTTCCGCATTGCAGGGGCAGAGCAGTGTGTCGTGACAGAGCAGCGCGCTATCGTCGAGCAATGTCATCATGGGCCGCCGCCGATTGCTGACGAACTTCATACCCTTCTCCAGGTAGATGCTGCTGTTGACCGAGCGGGTGTGATCCATCGAGCTGAACTCCAACGGATCGGTCTCGGACAAGGCCCAGGCATCCACAACCTGGTTGCCGTGCAGATTGGCAATTACGGCAACCTGCCCAGCCTGCATGCGATATGCGCGCCCATGGCTCGCCGGCACGATTTCAGAAATCACGGTCATTCTTCACTTACCCAACGATGCCCAGGTCACGATGCGCAACCGGCCTGCGGCAGCGATCTACAACGTCATTCAGCCGCTTACAGAAAAGCTTATTCAGTATACCGCTGGAATTCAACTATAAAATTCAGATATTTATGATGATCTTATAGTCATAATGCACAATTTAGAGACTCCGAATGATGAAATTTTCATCAGAGACAATTATGAGTAGATCGGGTTGATCGAGTGATTGACGTCAGAACACTGTTGGTGTACCGAAATTATTTAACTGCCGCGACGTGATCGTGCGCTTCAATCCATTGCCGCTGCGACAACGCACGTTTACTTCGAAAGAGGTGTCGCTTCCGTTCTGATTGACGTTCTCAGGAGACCTGATGACCCGCTATTTCCCACAGGAAGAATATGAAAACCGTTGGGATCGTGTTCTTAAGGAAATGCAGTCGCGCGGTTTCGAGACCGCCGTCGTCTTCGGCCGCGGTGGTGGCACCACGGATAATTGCGGCGATATTCTTTATCTCTCCAATCATTATGCCATCAGCGGCGGCATGGATTCGCTGATATGGTCGGCGCGCTCGTTCTCCGGCGTTATCCTTCAGCAGGGGACAGAGCCACAACTCCATATCGACGAACCCGAGGTGCGCACCGATCTCGTGTCCATCTCGGACGCACATTGTTCGAACCATCCCTTCCGTAGCGTGGCGAAAGCACTCACAGAGAGGGGCGTTGCCGCGCGCGTGGCACTGGTGGGCACACAGTTTATCCCGATGAAATTCTATCAGCAGCTTCTTGAGGACGCGCCGGACATTCAATGGATCCCTGCCGATGATCTCGTCCGTTCGGCACGGCGGATCAAAAGCCCTCGTGAGCAGGACTGTTACCGCATTGGCGGCGAGACTGCCACGGCCGGCCTGAACCGTTTGATGGAGGGTTTGATCAGCGGCCTTTCAGAGCGGGAAGCCGCGGGCGAGGCTGCCCGCGAAGTGGTGCGGCGCGGTGGTCGTGTGCAGATGATCGGAACGAACCATGGCGAAACGCTCGGCTTCGACCAGCGGTTTCCGCTGACGGGCTATAGCGCCGATACGCCCAAACCCGGCGATATCGTCACCGGCACCCTCCATGGCGCCTTGCACCAGGGTTACTATCTTGATCCTGGCCGGACGGGCGTTCGCGGCAGGCCAAATGCAGATCAACGAAGGCTGATCGATGCGGTCGCGGACCTCGTACACCGCCTCTCGGAAATGATGCGCCCTGGGGTCAGGCTTCTTGATGTCGCTGCAGAAGGTGACCGGCTGACGGCAGCCTTCGGCGGATCGATCTCGCCGATCATGAAGAACTTCCCTTTTTACGGACACGGAATCGGCCTGGGGTTCGAGCAGCCGCGCATTTCCACCGTGATGTCTCTGCCGGAAGATGTCGTCGACGAAAACATGGTGTTCGGTGTCGAGGCCTTCCTGTCGCACGATGGCGTCGGCGCGGCCTTTTACGAGGACATCATCATCATCGGCAAGGATAGCAACGAGTTACTGACGCCCTCGCCCACCCATTGGTGGTAAGCGGGAGGCCTATCTCTTCGCAAAATCCATGGTGATGAGAAAACCGGCGACCTTTGGCCGCCGGATTTCTTTCTAATGCGCGAAAACGCCGTCGAAATCCTTGAAGCCCTTGACCTCGATCGGATTGCCACTCGGGTCGAAGAAGAACATCGTGCGCTGCTCGCCCGGTTCGCCCTCAAAGCGCACGACCGGCGGGATGTCGAAGGCAATGCCGGCGTCCTGCAGGCGCTTCGACAGGGCGAACCAGTCGTCCAGCGGCAAGACGACGCCGAGATGCGGCATCATCACCATGTGGTCGCCGACCTTGCCTGTGCGGGTAACCTCAAACGGCTTGCCGAGATGCAGCGAGATCTGGTGGCCAAAGAAATCGAAATCGACCCATGTGTCGGTTGACCGGCCTTCTTCACACCCCAGGACGCCGCCGTAAAACTGGCGGCATTGGTCGAGATCGGTCACGTGATAGGCGAGATGGAAAAGCGAACGCATGATGGCTCCTTGCGATGTTGGAATGCTGAAGTTGTAGAACCGGTTTTAGCGGATGGTGAGATCCCGCTGCAGATTAGACAGAGGCTCGGCGCCGTTCTCTGTCACGATGACGGTTTCGGAGGCGCCAACGGTCCACACACCGTAGCTGCGCAGGGTCGCCGGCAGATGGAAGACCATGCCGGGCTCGATGATCCGGTCGACGCCGGAAAACAAACTAAGGATGCCACCCTCCCCCCAGTCCGGCGCAAAGGCGACCCCCATCGAATAGCCGATCCGCTTGCGGAAGGCGGCCGTGTAGCCTGCCGCGTCGATAACCCGCTGTGCTGCCTCGTGTGGCGCTGCGCAGGACGCCCCCGGCTTTATCTCGGACAGTGCTGCATCGAGCGCGGTCAGCGAGCAATCCATCATTCGTCGCGCCTCGACGGGTGGCTGACCGATCCAGACGGTTCGCATCAGCGCAGCATGATAGCGGGCATGACTGCCTGCCAATTCGAGAAACACGGGATCGCCCTCTTCAAGTCGTCGTCGTCGCCACGTCATGTGCGGCAAGCCGCTGCGCGGGCCAGAAGAGATCAGCGGCTCCATTGCCATCACCTCGGATCCCGCCCGCGTGGCAGCATCGAGCATGGCAGCGGCGATGGCATTTTCGTCCGTGCCGGCGCCACTGGCCGAAATTCCCGCGGCAAGACCGGCTTGCGCGTAAGTCGCGGCCAACCGGATGGCTGCCAATTCTGCGGGTGACTTAACCGTTCTGAGCGGCACCAGAATGCCGGAGCCATCCGGCATGGTCTCGACGCCGATTTCGGTGGCAATCTTTTGTGCCAGCATCGGTGACAAGAACCAGCCGGCAAGCTCGATGGCCGATCGCCTTATGCCCCGTTCCCGCAGAAGCTGGACCAGCAGGGAGGCCGGCTCTTCTCCATCCTGATAGACGGCAATATCGTCCAGCCAGGTGTTGGCGATAGATCCGACCAATTCCAGTTGGCGAACCAAAAGCGTCGGCTCGCCCTCCTCGGGCATGATCAGGGCCTGAAAGGCGAAATAGCCCGCCGTCTGGCGGCCCGTCAGCCAGTAGATGTTTTCCGGGGTCGTGACAATCAGCGCGTCGTATCCGGCGGCGTTGATTGCGGCCCGGGCGCGGGCCTGTCGGGCCTTGAATTCGTCTTTAGGGAAAGAGGCTTCGCAACCTCGGAATTCGGCAAGCTCAGGCATGTAATCTTACTCGGCTCAGGAGATGGCGTCTCTCTATCGAGACAGGCAGGCGGATTCTGGAAATCCAATATGGTGAGTGATGCAGTCGGCAGCCTTCCCTTCGAAAATCGTACCGCATCGGCGAATGCTGGCTCTAAGGCCGGGCAAGCCATCGCAGAAACCGACTACGCACGCTATCAAAATGGGCCTCCATGGCCCCTGCCGCTGCCGCTGGATCACGCGCCTCGATGGCGTCGATTATTGCGATATGCTCAGCGGCCTGCTCGGCAAAGCGGTCGTGAGTGCGGGTGATCGTACAGCGCCGGGCGATGCTGCGCATTTCCCTGACCATGTCGGGGAGAAGATGCAGATCGGCCGCCTCGGCGACGGCTTCGTGGAACGCGTCGTCATCCGTCCAGAAATGATCGAAGGCCACGTCCTTTCCCTCAACATAGGCCTGCATGATCTTGCGCGATTGCTCGAGCGCCGGCGTCATCGGACGCTGGGCGGCGCGAGCGGCAGCTGCACCTTCGACAAGACGGCGGATCTGGACGATTTCCAGCAATTGCTCGACGGTGACGGGCAGAACCATCAATGTGCCGTTGGTCAGCCGTGAGATGACACCCTCTTTTTGAAGCCTCGAAATCGCCGCACGAAGCGGCGTGCGGGAAATGCCGGATTCGATCGCCAAAGTCCGTTCGGTCAGCAGATCGCCGGCCTTGATGGCCCCTTCGAGAATGCGCTGCTTGATATCTTTGTAGGCTTGCTGGGCCAGGGTTTCGCTCATGTTTCCACTCTCACGATTTCGACCAGGCATGATGCAGAACCTTGACGGCCTGTATCAGGTCCGCGGGGTTCATGGCCTCATCCGGATTATGGCTGCCATTCCAATTGCGCAGAAACACCATGACCGAGTCCCAGCCAGCCTGGGCGAAGGCGGCGGCGTCATGGCCGCCACCGGATAACATCGTCCGAGGCTTGAGACCGAGTGCGACAGCGGCGGCGGTGATGGTCTGACCGAGGTCTGGAGACAACCGGGTCGGCTGGCTTCGCGATTGCGCACCGGTGACGACGCGCACCCCTCGCGCCTTTTCTATCCTGGCAATCTCGTCATGAAAAATCCGGTCGACCCGTTCCATGATTGCAGTATCGTCGCTGCGGATGTCGATGCAGAAATCAACCCGGCCCGGGACTTTGGCAAAGGCATGTTCGGCCGTTGCCGCATCGACGCGGCCAAAGGTCACCGCAAGGTCATGCCCCTCTTCCAGGACAGTGCCCCAAGCCTTGTCCATCGCCACAATGAGATCTGCAAGCGCAAATACGGCATCCGATCTCGAAACGCGTGGTGCGCCGCCGGAATGCGCCCAGACACCCTCGATGCGGGCGTCCCGGTAGCGCAGGCCGCCACGCACGCCGTCAACTATCCCGAAGGCTTCGCCTGCGTCGTCAAGGACCGGTCCCTGTTCGATGTGCAGTTCGAGGAAGCGAGCGGGCACGAGCCCCGAGCTACTGATAACCGCGTCCGGATCGCCGCCTTGTTCGCGCATGTGATCGGCGAGCGTGCGGCCGGTGTCTGTGCGCTTGGCCTGCATCTCCGCCGCCGTCAGGCGACCAAGCGCCGATCGCGAACCGATGTAGGAGACAGGAAACCAGACGCTTTCTTCGGCTCGGATTACTGTAACGACAAGATCGGTCGGCGGCGTTTTGCCACTCTTTACGAACGCCGTGGCGAGCGCCATGGCCCCAACAACACCGGCCGTGCCGTCATAGGCGCCGCCCATCGGAACTGTATCCAGATGCGAGCCGACGTAGAGCGCAGGCGCCTTTCGATCCCGGCCCGGCAGTCGCGCATAGAGATTCATAGCCGCGTCACGTGTTACTTCAAGGCCAAGGGCCTCTGCCTCTTCGGCTATCACGCGATGGGAATCAGTTTCCAAGGTGCTGTAGGCCGGTCGGGTATATCCCGGCCCGGGCGCGGAAATGGAATTGATCTTCTCCAGCAGCCGGTCAACTGTCTCCTTGATCAGCGTATCCGTCATGCCGACATTCCTACGGGAACGTTAAGGGCAGTCGCGGGGCGTCCGCCAGAGAGAGCGGTCAAGACGTTGCGGGCCGAACCCACGGCAACACGGCGTAGTGCCTCCTCGGTCGCGCCGCCAAGATGCGGAGTGAAAATCACCCGCCCGCCCGCCGCCAGCGGACCAAGCGGTGCTTCATGGGTATAGACATCGAGACCCGCCGCAAAAACACGGCCGGCGTCGATGGCCGCGACCAGTGCTTCTTCGTTGACAAGGCCGGCACGCGCAGTATTGACGAGGATTGCTCCGGGCTTGATGACCGACAGCGCCGCTTCGCCGATCAAATGGCGCGTCTCCGGACGAAGCGGTGTATGCAGCGACACGAGGTCCGCTTGGGAGAGGCCGGTTTCGAGGCTGGTCACTCTTTCGAAGCCCTGAAGGTCGGTAACACGCGGCGAGTACACCAGAACGCGCATGTCGAGTGCTGCCTTGAGCATATGGCCGAGCCCTGCGCCCGTTGCGCCGAAGCCGACAATCAGTGCTGTCTTGCCCGAAAGCTCGAAGAACATCTCACGCTCGCGAAAGCCATGCGCGCCGGTTCGTTCGCTGCGATCGGCGGCGGGAACGCGCCGGGCGGCGGCTAGCGCCAGAGCCAGTGCCAGTTCGGAAACCGATCGGGCATTTGCGCCCGGTGTGTTACAGACAAGAACACCCTTGCGCGTTGCCGCATCCTTGTCGACCGCATCATGACCGGCACCATGGACAACGACGACGCGCAGGCCGTTGCTGGCCTGAATGGCTGCAGCGGACAAACCGGCATCCCGCGTGATGACTGCATCGCAACTCGGAATCATCCGGGCGACGGTCTGCATGTCGGATTTCGGGCACAGCACCGGCTCGACGCCGGCCTGGCGCAGCAGTTCCAGCCCTTCGGCATGAATCGGCTGAACGATCAGGCACTTCATTCCCCGGTCCTTTCAAGGGATAGTGCGAGCCTTTCGAGAATGGCATCGCGGGCGTGGTTGATGTGCTCCTCCATCAGGAGGCCTGCCCGCTCACCATCGCCAGCCCGCAGGGCATCGAGCATTTCCAGGTGCTCTTCGCAGCTCTTCAAAAAACGGTGCGGCAAATTGCTGTGGTCGAACATGCAGGTGCGACGGCGCAGGTCGGCAATGGTGCTGACCATCATGTCGTTGCGGGTGGACAGCGCAAACGTCCGATGCAGGTCATCGTCGACCCGGCGCTGTTCGTCTTCCTCGCCCGGACCATGTTGCAGCAGATGGCGAACCCGGGCATCCAGTTCGTCGAGTACGGAAACGGCAACCGAGGTTGCCTGTCTGGCGCAGTGGGATTCCAATACCCCACGCAGGAAGAAGATTTCCTCGACTTCGGCGGCGGTCAGCGTTCGCACTTTCAGAAAGCGGCCGTCCTGAACAGCCAAGCCCTCCGCTTCGATCCGCTTGATTGCCTCACGCACCGGGGTGCGCGACATGTCCAATGTGTCGCCCAGCTTTGCTTCCTGCAGCGCATCGCCCGGCATCAAGGTGCCGGACAGGATCATCTCTATGATCTTCCCATAGGCCTGTTGGGCAAGCGGCTGGTTCATTGCGATATCTCTCCCGGTCGATCGTTACTGGCCGGCTTGGCTACCAGATTTGCAAGGACGCTGCGCAGGGCCTGCCGTTCGGCGATCAACAATTCCTCGGCCTGCCCCTGCGAAATGCGAGCAAAGCGGACTGTGCGGCCGGTTGCCACCTGGGCCAGCCTCGGCAGATCGACAGAGGCTACCGTGGCGATCTTCGGATAACCGCCCGCCGTCTGCCGTTCCGCCATCAGTACGAACAACTTGTTGGACGACGGCACCTGGATGGAGCCCGGGCATGTCCCGTCGGAGACGATATCGTGCCCTCCGACTGCCCGGATCGGCGGCCCGTCCAGCACCTGCGCCATGCGATCCCGGGTGGGCGACACGATGAAGGCCATCTCCAGAAATGTCTGCCTGACGTCTTCGGCAAAATAATCGTCCTGTGGTCCGCAAACCACCCGTATGGGACGCCCGCCGCGGCGCCAGGGTTGCCCCAAGGCAAGATTGATGGAACTAACGGCGTCACCGATCGGCAACCGGTCGCCCGCCTGTAACCGGCGCCCGCGGTGGCCGCCAAGCCCGCTGCGAAGATGGGTGGATCGCGAGCCGAGGACGGGCGCCACGTCGATGCCTCCGGATATCGCCAGATAGCCCCAGACGCACTCCCGCAAGGCGCCGATCGTCAGCGTCACACCCGGCAGAAGATCGTAGCTTTCCCAGGGATGTGCCCTCATGCCATCGAGCCTGATATCGACGTCACCGCCGGTCACCGCAAAACGCACAGGACGTGAGAGAGTAAAACTGCCGCCGACGCCGGCAAACTCCAGCCCGGCGCACATCGGATCATTGCCGACCAAGGCATTGGCGATACGGAAGGACGGGGCATCCATCGGGCCCGAACCGGATACGCCTGCATGTTGCAAGCCCTTTCGACCGAGGTCCTGGACCGTTGTCATCGGCCCTATCTGCCTGATGTCGATGAAGCTCATTGCGGCACCGCCTCGCCCGTCATCCGTCCCGCAGCGATCGCTCGATCAAGCGTCTCGGCCTCGCCCTCGCTGACGGGCCGAAATGTGACGCGATCGCCGGCTTTGAGCAGAAATGGCTCGGCTCTTGCCGGATCGAAAAGCCGCAGTGGCGTCCGGCCGAGAAACCGCCAGCCGCTTGGCCCTGGAACGGAATTGATGCTCGCCTGCTTGCCTCCGATGCCGATCGCGCTGGCCTCTATCCTTTGCCGGGGGGTTGCAAGACGTGGCGTATGCAGGATTTCCGGCAGCCCACCGAGATAGGCAAAGCCGGGCGCAAAACCGATCATGAAGACCCGATATTCAGCCGACGAATGAAGTTCGATCAGCTGGGAAACCGTCAGATCCTTCATGTCGGCGAGTTCCTGCAGGTCCATACCCATTGTCCCGCCATAGACGACAGGCACGTGGAAACGCCGCATGTGGCTATCGCCGACGACAAGGGCATCCAATCGCTGACGCAACGTCATCGCGAGACTGTGCCCGCGAACCGTTTCAGGATCATAAAACACCATCAACGAGCGGTAGGTCGGCACCAGCTCCTCGACACCATTCACCGGCGCATCCGCTAGATTTTGTGCGAGCGCTATGACTCGCTCGCTGACTGCCTCGTCAATGGTGTCGCACAACTCAACAGACAAGGCGCTGTCGCCGCAAGCAAGAATGCGCGGAAACGTCTTGACCATCGTATGCAGTTCCCCTTCGTCCGTTGCAGATAGGTGCGATTCTCGCTTATCGCGCGCTATTGCTATTTCAGTATACCAACTGTATGTCAACAAAAACTGCTTTAAATGCAACGCGCCAAACTTAAATTGCGCAGGGAAACCATAATTGCTGCAACGCAAGTCCACCCTGCAAGGAGTTCTATCGCATGGCAACCATCGACCTCAATTGTGACATGGGTGAAAGCTTCGGCGCCTACAAGATGGGCGATGACGAATCGATGCTAGAGCTTATTTCCACCGCCAACATTGCCTGCGGATTTCACGCGGGAGACCCCGTGGTTATGCGCGACACGATCCTGGCCGCCAAGGCCAGAGGCGTGGCGATCGGTGCCCACCCGTCCTTTATGGATCTTTACGGCTTCGGCCGCCGCCGCATTGCCGGCGAACGTCCTGAAGATCTGGAAGCGCAGATCATCTATCAGATCGCGGCCATGCAGGGCATGGCGACAGCCCTGTCCTGGCCGATAACCCATGTCAAAACCCATGGCTCCCTCGGCAACATGGCGGCGATTGACGCCGAACTCGCCGCCGTCTGCGTTCGCGCCATCAAGGCAGTCGATCCAACGCTCGTGTTCATTACCCTTCCCTATTCGGAAACGATGAAGGCAGCAGAAGTCGCCGGTCTTCGCGTCGCCTGCGAAATCTATGCCGACCGGACCTATGACGATGCCGGCATGCTGACCTCCAGGCAGATGGAAGGATCGGTCATTCACGATCCGCAGCAGAGCGTCGACCAGGTTGTGTCGATGGTCCGGGATGGCGTTATTCCAACCATGGGCGGGAGAAGGTTGCCCGTAGAAGCGGCGACGATCTGTGTTCACGGCGATAATCCCCATGCTGTAGCGATGGTCCGCGCCTTGCGCACATCACTCGCCGCCCATGGCGTCGATATCGCTCCCTTTGCAAAACCTGCGATCTGAACGAGGACGTAATGAGCCGCATTGTTTATTTGAATGGCACCTGGCTTCCCGAAGCCGATGCGAAAGTGTCCGTTTTCGATCGTGGCTTTCTGTTTGCTGACGCCATCTACGAAGTCACAGCCGTCATCGGCGGCAAGCTGATTGACTACCATGGCCATAGCGCCCGTCTTCATCGGTCCCTTTCAGAGCTCGGCATTCCCTGCCCGCTCTCCGAACCGTCGCTGCTGGACGCCCATCGGGAGATCGTCCATCGCAACGGGCTGGATGAGGGGCTGATCTACCTACAGATCAGCCGTGGTGCCGCGGATCGCGATTTTGCCTATCCCACCAAGGCGGAGCCGACGCTGGTACTCTTCACCCAAGCAAAGCCGATACTGAACAATCCGCGGAGCGAGACTGGCATCTCGATCGCCACCGTTCCGGACTGGCGCTGGGAGCGACGGGACATCAAAACCGTGCAACTGCTCTATCCATCCATGGCGAAGATGGAGGCGATGCGGCGCGGTGCCGACGACGCGTGGCTCGTTGAGGATGGGCTTGTCACCGAGGGCAGTGCTGCAACAGCCCACATCGTGAAAGCCGACGGAACGCTCGTGACACGTGGCCTGTCGAATGCGCTGCTACACGGGATCACCCGCGCGAGCATCATCGATCTTGCTCGCGGCGCTGGAATGGCCGTTGAAGAAAGGGCATTTTCTGTGGAAGAAGCTCAGGCGGCGGCCGAAGCCTTCATCACGTCTGCAACCAACTTCTCCACGTCGGTGATCAAGATCGATGAGGTCATCATCGGTGACGGCAAGCCTGGCCCCGTCTCAAGAAGGCTTCGCGCGCTTTACACGGAGAGTCACTTGGCTTCAGCAATTTGACAATAAGGATTTGAGAGGATCGCTTTTGGTATCTCAGCAGTAGGCGTGGCAGCATGGAGTCCGCGCCGGGCTGAAATGACGGATGCTGGTAGGGACAGATTAACAGATTAAGAGATCTGCTCGCTCAGGCCAGCCGAACTCAGCTGTCCGCGCCGATCAGGGTGCTGCGAATAAGGTAGGCCTAGGAGTATGCCGGTACAACAATTCATGATTGCCGGTGGGTGTGAAGAAATGCATCGTGGAGGCCGCCACTGCGGCAGTGGCGGCCTCCACGATGCATTCCAACAACGGTGCCAATCAGGATGTTGCCGGCAAGTCCGGCTGCACCGGAGCAGCGACCTCAGGCGCTTGCTAGAGTGGAAAGCCTCACGCCTCACACGTTTTTCGGCCTTTGGCGATAACAATGCCAATCAAACCTATCACTACAGTGCCTGCTATAAGGATCAGGGCCGCCGCTGCTATAGCTGGACTTATATTTTCACGTATCGTCGAGAACATCTGTCGTGCCAGCGTTCTTTGATTTGGCCCAGCCACAAATAGAGTCAGAACCACCTCATCGAGCGACGTCGCGAATGCGAGAACAGCGCCTGAAATGATGCCCGGCATGGCAAGGGGAAATGTGATACGCCGCAATACGGTGGCTGGAGAGGCGCCGAGGCTTTGGGCAGCCAGTTCCACACGCTTGTCGATCCCGGCAAGAGCAGCGCTAACACTTACGACCACGAACGGAATGGCGACAACCGTGTGCGCGACGATCACGCCGATATAGCTGTTGGCGATGCCGAGCCGGACGAATAGCACCTGCATTCCGACGCCTAGAACGACGGCCGGGACTACCATCGGCAGCAGGAAGAGTGTTTTCAATGCTCCCGACAGGAAGAGCATTCGATGGCGCAAGCCAAGAGACGCGGCCGTGCCCAGCGTAAGTGAAAGAGCTGTGGTTCCGAAGCCGACAATGAGACTGTTGATGATCGACCGACTCCAGGCGTCTGCAGTGACGAGCTCACCGAACCATCGCATTGACAATGCTGGTATAGGGTAGGTCAAAAAAACGCTTGACGTAAAGGCTAGGGGCAGGATCGCGACGAGTGGTGCGATTAAGAACGTAACGACGGCGATACTAAAGAGAATTTTGAAGGACGTGGTCACGGCTCAAGCTCTCCTTGGATCTTCGGCTGCAAGGCGCGCATAGAGGGTGTACAGGGCAATGGTGGGTACCAGAAGAACCAGGCCTAAGGCACCCGCCATGCTCCAATTGGCCGAACCGGTTGCATAGAAGGCGATCACGGAACTGATCATCTGGTCGCCTGGCCCCCCGATGAGAGCCGGCGTGATATAGTAGCCGATGGCCGACATGAAGACGAGCAACGCACCGGAAGCAACGCCCCGCAGACTCAGCGGCAAAAGCACACGTAGGAATGCCTTGATCGGATGCGCTCCCAGTGATGCGGCGGCGGGCATCAGGTTTCTCGGGATAGCTATCAGCACGCTGTAAATCGGCAGAACCATGAAAGGAAGTAGAACATGCGTCATTGCGATGATGACGCCCGTGCGGTTGAAGATCAGGGGCAGCGGGCCGTTGATGAGACCCAGCGCCTCCAGGACCTCGTTGATCAAGCCTTTTTCTTGGAGGATGATAAACCAAGCTGCCGTCCGCACCAGAAGAGACGTCCACAGCGGCAAGAGTACCGCCGCGAGAAGAATCTGGCGCTTCCATCCGTCGCACGCCGCAATCAGCATCGCATATGGAAAGCCGATCACGATGCAGGCGAGCGTTACTAAGGCTGCGATCCAGAGGGTGCGCGACATGATTGTCCGATTGGCGGAAGCATCTGGCGGCATTTCGACGATGCTCCCCGACGAGTCCCGGGTGAGATCGACCGCTGCCAGGAGATGACGGTCTGTCGTCGGTGATAGTGCGCCCGTGATCGCCCGCCAGAACTCTGGATTTTGCCAGCGTGGATCGATCTGCTCAAGACTTGGCAGAGGGTCGTTGCTGTTAATGGCCGACAGGGTTTTGGACATCAAAGTGCGAAAGCCAGACTGAGCGCTGTTTAGCCGTCGCACCATGTCGCCTATGGCCTGCGTATCGGTAGCCTGCTTCAGGTCCTTGACCAAGGCCGCCTTCAATTCGGGTGTCGGCGCCGACCGTCCGTCCCAAGAGTTTGCAGCTTTCGCCGTCTCTGGCAAAATGCATAACACCGCCGTGTCGGAGACCGCCTGGGACATCATCGTCATTAGCGGCCAGATGAAAAACACCGCGCTGAACAGGAGGAGCGGAGCAAGGAGAAGCGTTGCCCGCAGATTCTTTATTGCCCTGCCGGTCATGATGCGATGATCCAGCAATCCGAAGGCTGGAACTCGGCAACGACACTGGCACCGACGGGCCATTCGTGGGATTTGCGGCCAAGGCGTGCGACAACACTGTTGCCATTCCCGTCCAAATGCACCCTCAGATGATCGCCTTGATAGACGCTATCGGTGACGTTAGCCGCAAAGCTGTTCATTCCCGTCTTTGTCTCTTTTAATTCGATCCGTTCTGGCCGGATCGAGACGAGCACCTGTTGACCCGCGCGCATCACATCCCCAAGCGTTGCGCTCATCTGGCCACCGTTCTGAAGGCGAATTAGCCCTTGCGATCCGTCAACGCTCTCGATGGTAC
This sequence comes from Rhizobium sp. USDA 3886, assembly GCF_056279785.1. Classification (NCBI taxonomy): domain Bacteria; kingdom Pseudomonadati; phylum Pseudomonadota; class Alphaproteobacteria; order Hyphomicrobiales; family Rhizobiaceae; genus Rhizobium; species Rhizobium sp. USDA 3886. The sequence goes on from NZ_JBWCDC010000003.1 coordinate 27,190, forward strand.
CCTGGAGCAAGTTCGTTTCGCCAATGAACTCCGCGACAAACCGCGTTCTCGGGTGGTCGTAGATCTCGCGGGGCGTACCGATCTGCTCAATCTTGCCCTTGTTGAATACGGCGATCCGATCAGACATGGTCAGTGCTTCTGACTGATCGTGCGTTACAAAGACAATGGTCAGTTCGAGGCGATTATGCAGGGCGCGGATGTCGAGTTGCATCTGTTCACGTAAATTCTTGTCAAGCGCACCGAGCGGCTCGTCCATCAGCACGACACGGGGCTCGAACACCAATGCCCGAGCTAGGGCCACCCGCTGCTGCTGCCCGCCGGAAAGTTGTGCAGGCCAGCGGTCACGCATGGCGCAGAGTTGAACCATGTCTAGCGCTCTCGTGACCCGCTCGGCGATCTCAACTTTGCCCGCCGAGCGCATCTGCAAGGGAAAGGCAACGTTTTCGGCAACACTCATGTGGGGAAAGAGCGCATAATTCTGAAATACTACACCCATGTCGCGGCGATGGGTTGGCACACTATTGACGGGCTCGCCATCAACCAAGATGGTGCCTTGGGTCGGTGTCTCGAAACCCGCCAGCATCATCAGAAGCGTTGTCTTGCCCGAGCCGGAAGGGCCGAGAAGGCTGACGAATTCGCCTTTGGCAATATCGAGATCGAGATTGTCGATGACACAAAGCGGACCATAGGATTTGCTGATTTGGTCAAAACGTATGCGCAGGTCACTCACAGGCGCTCTCCGTGTAGTTTTGACCGGCTCATATCGAGATGAAAGAATGGCCGGCCGACGTCGAAGAAATGCGGCGGACGCGCACTCAAGATAGTCCTGCTGCGCGCCGCCCGGGAGGAACTTTTTACTGTGCTAGCCAAGCGTTGAAGCGCTGCGTCAGAGCTTCGGCATTGTCGATCCAGAAATCGGTGTTCAGCGGCAGTGAGTCCGTCATATTGTTGACATCTGTCGGGACGTCCGAGGCATATTCCGCTGAAACATTGCTGGCGGCTTCGACGTTCGACAGTCCATAGGCGATGTAACGGGGCAACATGACCTGATTTGCGGCCTCGCTTGCAAACGCGATGAAATCTTGGCCGAGTACCTTGTTTTCTGCATCTTTCAAGACGACCCAGCTGTCGATTGCATAGATGCTTCCCGGCCAGACGACCTTGAAGTTCTTGTTCTCCGTGCGGTTGATACCGGTGATGCGGCCGTTATAAGCTGACGCCATGACGACTTCACCCGAAGCAAGCAATTGCAGGGGTTGTGCGCCTGATTCCCACCAGACGATGTTCGGGCGCAATTCGTCGAGCTTCTTGAACGCTCGATCGACACCTTCCGGAGTGGCAAGAACGTCGTAGACTTCGTCCTTCTTCACGCCGTCGGCGAGCAGCGCAAATTCGAGGGTATATTTTGCCCCTTTTCGCAGCGACCGCTTACCAGGGAATTTCTTCATGTCCCAGAAATCGGCCCATGATTTCGGACCATCCTTTAGCCTTGCACCGTCGTAGGCGATCGCCGTTGACCAGACGATTGCGCCAACACCGCAGTCGCTGACGGCATCCGGCAGAAACTTGTCCTTGCCGCCAAGCTTGTTCCAGTCAATCTTCTCGAAAAGTCCGTCGGCGCAGCCAAGAGCAAGTTCTTCGGCCTCAACCTGAACGACGTCCCAATTGGGTGCGCCGGCCTTAACCTTAGCCTGGAGCACACCAATGCCCCCATCCCAGGCTTCCTCGAGCAGTGGCTTGCCGATTTTTTCGGAAAACGGCTTAAAGTAGATTTCACGTTGTGCGTCCTGATAGCTTCCACCCCAGGACGCCACGGTCAGATCGCGAGCCGAAGCCGCCGGAACGGCCAATCCGGAAGAGGCCATGACAAGATTGGAAACGAGCGCGGTCTTGATAGAAAATTTCATTTCATTCCCTTCTTTTGTTGGCTGGAACCCCGCTCCTTTGCACGGGGGCAGGCGCAGGAAATCAGTCCTTTACGGAGCCGGCGGGAAGGGATGCGAGCGTTGCATCGAGTGCCTGCCGGAAACGGCCAAGAAGATCGTCGACTTGGTTTTCGGAGATGATGAGAGGCGGGCAGAAAGCCAGGGCATCGCCCATGATGCGGCTGATCACGCCAGCCTCCTGAAAATTGTTGTTGGCGATTGCTCCGAGTTGACCGGGCAATTCCAGACCCGTCTTGAGAGATTTGTCGGTGACGAGCTCAACGGCGGCCATCAAGCCGACGCCCCTGACTTCGCCTACGAGTGGATGAGTCTCCAACCTGTGCAAGCCAGTACGCAACCGTTCGCCCATGGCGGCGGCGTGTGCCACGAGGTTTTCCTCCTCGATGATACGAATGGTTTCCAGCGCCACGGCCGCAGCCACGGGATGCCCTCCCCCGGTGTAACCGTGACCGAGCGTACCGATCCTGTTGCTTTCGTCAGCAATAGGGTCGAATACCCGGTCATTGATCAAAAGCGCAGATGCAGGGAGGTAGGACGAAGACAATTGCTTCGACAGCACCATCATATCCGGTTTCAGATCATAGGTCTGGGTGCCGAACATATTGCCAGTGCGCCCGAAGCCGCAGATGACTTCATCAGCCACGAACAGAATATCGTATTTTTGCAGAAGGGCCTGAATCTTGTCCCAGTAGGTGCGCGGCGGCACGACGACCCCGCCTGCGCCAATGACCGGTTCTCCGAAAAAGGCGGCGATCGTTTCCGGACCCTCGCTCAGGATTGTCTCCTCGAGTTCTTCGGCAAGGCGCGTGGAAAAACTTTCCTCGGTTTCGCCAGCCTCCGCTTCACGCCAATAGTGCGGACAGGTGAGCCTGCTTACGCCGGACACGATCAGGTCAAAGGAGCGATGGTTGCCGGGTAGGCTCGTCAGGCAGGAACCGGCGACGGTAACGCCGTGATAGGCGCGGTTACGTACGACGATCTTCTTGCGCTGAGGTTCGCCGAGTGCGTTGGCGCGATACCAGATGAGCTTCAGGGCCGTGTCGATCGCTTCCGATCCGGAGTTCGTGAAGAACGCCTTGCTCATTGGAACTGGCGCCATGCTGACGAGCTTTTCGGCGAGATCGACGACAGGCCCGTGCGATTTATGTGTGAAGGTGTGGTAGAAGGGCAGCTTCGCCATTTGCCGCGCCGCCGCCTGGACCAGCCGTTTTTCACTGAAGCCAAGGGCCGCGCTCCAGAGGCCGGCCATCGCTTCGATGTAACGGTTGCCGGCAGAATCTATAACGTAAATGTTTTCGCCACGTTCAATGACGAGGGGCCCGATCTCCGAGTGTTTCTTGGCGTTGGTGTAGCCATGAAGATGGTATGCGATGTCGCGAGCTTCTGCCGAATTGGGTGCTGCTGTCATTATGTGCTTCCTAACCGCTCGCGCGAATAAGACCTAATGTATGATGCATCATATTTCATGCGTCATGGTGAGTCAATCCTTTTGGCTCCTCCAAGCCGATCATGCGCTGGATCTCCATCTCGCTCGTGGCAACCAGCACCTTGCCGCAGTTTTCGAAACGGGATGCCGTGGTCTTCGCAGAAGCGCTTGGTTGCCTCGGCCCCTTGCCGACAAAGGCGCGCTTTGAGGGAACCCGGCTGGTAGTAGAGCCGGCATGGATCACGCCACTGTTATGACCGGTCTGATGCCGGGCCAGTCCGGTCTCCTTTTTGAGAGGGAGAATACGCGCACCAGCGGTGCGTTCCTGAAGCGCCATTGCGGTGGCAAGACCGACGATCCCACCGCCGACAATGCAAAAATCGTATACCAAAGCCGCCCGTTTCCTCGACAGGTCAGACATGCTGTCCGCCGTTGATGTGGATCTCGGCACCATTGATGTATGAGGAGGCGTCACTACACAGGAAGTGTATCGTCTCGGCTACTTCGCGGGGCGTTCCGAGCCGACCCATCGGGACTTCTTGCTCCACCAAAGCGTCGGTGCCCGGCGACAGGATTGAGGTTTCGATTTCACCCGGAGCAATTGCGTTTGCACGGACGCCTCGTGGGCCGAACTCATGTGCGAGTTCGCGTGTCAAGGAAGCGAGGCCGGCCTTTGACGCGGCGTAGGCGACGCCGGCAAACGGATGAACACGCGAGCCGGCGATTGAAGTCACATTGACGATGTGGCCCTTGGCCGCCTCAAGCTCCGGCAGGAGCGCCCGTGCGAGCAATGCGGTGGAAATCAGATTGACGTTCAACACTTTCGTCCAGGTATCCGCGTCGGTTCCGATGATGCCAAGCCGCGAGCCGCCGGGGCCTTTGGGCGAAATGCCGGCGTTGTTAACAAGTGCGTCAAGCTTCCCATCAGGAAGACGCTCCCTAACAGCCGCGACCAAGGGGCCGATCTGAGCGAGATCTGCAAGATCAGCCTGAATGTGACTCTCCCTTGCTGTCGGCCAGGCGCATTCTTCTGAAAATGGCTGCCGCGACACTGTGAGGATGCGCCAGCCTTTCTCCTGAAATAACTTTACGGTTGCGTGGCCAATCCCGCGGCTTGCGCCTGTCAACAGCATGTATCCGGTTGCCATAAGACTCTCATTCATCTAGATGTATGATGCATCATAAGTGAGAACACGTTTGGCGCAAGATGTATTTTTGGCTGCCCTCAAATATTATCGTATCGACATCCACGCGGACATCATTAAGCAGCAGCCACACTCACACGCGCAAGGATAACTCGTCCACCCTTCTCAATGTCGTCCATGATTGCCCGCGCCGCGCCCTCGGGGTCGCCTCTCTTGATTGCCTCGACTATGGGGTAGTGGAAGTCGATCATCGAGCGGCCTCCCTCAAGATAAGCATCAGCGATCAGAGGACCCATCTGAAGCCAAAGGCGGCGGAGGATTCCGTTCAACACATGTAAGTCTGCAATTTTTGAAAGTTGGAAATGAAAGGCCTGATTGAGTTCTGTCCCTTTCAACCGATCGCCATCAACAAGCGCCTTTTCGTTTTCCGCCAGGATTGCCGTCAGGGTCTCAATGTCTGCCTTCGATGCAACACGGGCGGCACTCTCGGCTGCGAGAGCTTCGAGCCGCAAACGAATTGCGCGTATTTCGAGATACTGCGGCTTGCTAAGTATGGGAATACGTATGTCCCGGGGGGATTGAAAAACGATTGCATCGTCGTGAGCCAGCCGCAGGATTGCGTCACGTACAGGCGTTACACTCGTGCCCAACTGTTCGGCTATCTCGCGGATTTTCAGCCTGTCACCCGGCTGAAACCGGCCTTTGATCAACGCGTCGCATAGTGTTGCATAGACAGTGTTGCTCAGATTCTCATGTTCCAAAATCGGTAACTCGGACACGTATCAGACCTCGTGTTAAAGACAGTTAGATGCAGATAACTCGTTATGAACGTCTTTGATGCATCAAGCAACGTCGTGTGATCAGGCGGTTAGGGGAAACGGTTCATGCAGTTTCAAAGTCCAACCGATGACTTTCGCGCGGCTTCACTCTGCCTTGGCGAGGGCATCGAGATACTTGGCCGAGGTGCCGAAAATGGAAAAACTGCTCCTCTTCGGCGTAGTCCCACTCGACCTTTGCATCAGGCGCAAAGGGAGAGCCATCGCACAGGCAGAGCGTGGCGTCGCTCGCAAGCCCGGAAACCAGCTAGTTCTACATCATCCAGCCGCACATCGTGTAGTAGAAGAGCTTGTCCCCACTCACGAGATCCCAATGGAACCGGTGTTCCTTCAGATGCTGCAGAAGCGTTCCCCCGGCCGAGTGGACGATGCATTTCGGCACGCCCGTCGCCCCGAGGAAAACCGGATGACCAGCGGATGGGAGAACGGCAACCTCGAACTCGGGTTCGCGGGCGTCATGGGCGGACATGAATGCCTCGAGGGTGCGCCCATTCGCTGGCCTTGCGACAAGGCTTACCGCCCACGGCAATCCACGACGGCGACCGGTACGCCGAGCTGTGGCTCCAGCAACGTCACCTTCTCGCCGACATCAACGCGTTTGCCGCTCAGTTTCCTTCGGCCCACGTCCCAATCAACATTGTCATGAACCGCTCGGCTGCCGGCGAAAGCGTACCACCACGGCGGCGCACGATGCCTATCGTTCGCGAGATTTGCGGGTTGCGAATAGGTCTCGTGACGAGGAACGGATGCTCTTCCTGTGGTGTGGCGAGCTTCGGCAGAACCGAAATTCCAAGCCCGGCTTCCACCAAACCAAGCGATGTCGACAGATGCGTGACTTCATAGGACCAGCGCAATTTCAGGTTCGATTTCGCCAATGCTGCATCAAGAAGGGTGCGATTGCCGCTGGACCGGTGAACCGTGATCAGTTGATAGGGCGCCAGATCATCCCACTCGAGTTCACTCTTCGTCGCCAGCGGATGATCCTTGCGTGCTGCCAGCACGAACGGATCCTCGATGAGCCGGTCAAAGACAAGGTCGGGATCTGAGAAGCCCATGATATTGATGCCGAACTCGACTTCCCCGCGGGCGACCGCCTGCAGCCCGTCCGTGGCAGGCAGGTCGAGGATGCGAAACCGAATATGGGGATACTCGGCGCTGAACTGCTTGATGACCGTCGGCAGGAAATAGAAGGCTGCCGTCGGCAGGCAAGCGATGGTCACCAGACCGCTGCGCTGGGACCCGACATCGCGCACCGCAAACAGCGACGTGTCGAACTCCTCGAGCATGCGCCGCACCAAGGGGATCAGCTCCGCCCCAAGGGCAGTTGTCGAGACATGCCGCGTCGTGCGCTCGAGCAACGGCGCCCCGATTGCCAGCTCCAGCTTCTGAATTCGTCGGCTGAGTGCCGGCTGGGAAAGATTGAGAGCTTCGGCAGCTCGGTGGAAATTCTCGAGTTCGACGACCGATAGAAACGCGCGCAAATCCAATATCTCGCAATTAATGCTCATAACGCATCATTCCTTCTGATATTCGCATTTCACATATCAATCATTTTGCCGCTTACTGCAACAAAGAAGCTGATTGATATTTAAATCACATCAGTATGCGGACACAACCATGAACGACCTGATTTCCATCCCCTGCGTTCTGATGCGAGGCGGCACCTCCAAGGGACCGTTTTTTCTCGCATCCGACCTTCCGTCGGATTCGCGTCAACGCGATCAGATCCTGCTTTCGGTCATGGGATCCGGTCACCCGTTGCAGATCGATGGAATCGGCGGTGGCAATCCGGTCACAAGCAAGGTCGCCATCGTTGGTCCAGCAACCGTGTCCGATGCCGATGTGGATTATCTGTTCGCTCAGGTCCGCATCGATCAGCAATTCGTCGATACCTCGCCCAACTGCGGAAATATGCTGGCGGCCGTTGGGCCGTTCGCGATCGAGGCCGGTCTGGTCAAGGCTGCAACGGGCGTAACCCGCGTGCGCATTCACAACGTTAATACCGGTAAATTGATTGAAGCCGAGGTTCCGACCCCTGATGGCCGCGTTGCCTACATGGGAGATGCCTCGATCGACGGCGTGCCCGGCAATGCTGCGCCAATCGCACTGACTTTCATGGATGCTGCCGGGGCACGCACAGGCAAGCTTTTTCCCACCGGCAACCCGCGCGACATGATCGATGGCATCGACGTCACCTGCATCGATTGCGCGATGCCGATGATGCTGCTCAAAGCCGCCGCTCTCGGCGTGACTGGCAATGAATCCACCGCCGAGCTCAATGCCAACAGCGCGTTGCTTCAGCGGCTCGAAGCCCTCAGGCTCGAGGCCGGCCGGCGCATGGGTATGGGTGACGTTAGCAATCAGGTCACGCCAAAGCCGGTTCTGATCTCCAGGCCCAACAAGGGCGGCGATCTCGGTGTGCGCTATTTCATGCCGCATCAGTGCCATCCATCTCTTGCAACGACCGGTGCGGTTGGGATTGCCACGGCCTGCATCAGCGACGGAACCGTCGCCTCGCGGCTGATCGGGGACCGCAAGCCGCCGGTCGTTCTCGTTCTCGAACATCCAAGCGGTCGTTTGGAAGTGAAACTGGATACCCGCGACGGCAAGACAGTTGCCGGAATCCTACGGACGGCCCGGCGCCTCTTCGAGGGCCGGGTCTTTGCAAAACCTATCGCGCAAATGGTTTGCGCGGCATAATCGAAAGTGGTTGCCGGGAGGGCGCCACGCATCAGGGAGGAATACACATGCGTAAACTTTTACTCGCCCTTGCGGCAACGGTCGCTTTTGCCGGTTCGGCACTTGCGGAACCAGTCCGCATCAGCGTCGGGTCCTACAACCTCAACAACCTGCCCTTCCCGGTCGCAGCCGGCCTAGGTCTCTACGAGAAGGAAGGTCTTGAGGTGACCGTCGAAAACTTCGCATCTGGCGGTTCAAAGACGCTGCAGGCGCTTGTCGCCGGCTCGACGGATATCGCCGTCGGCTTCTACGATCATACGATCCAGATGCAGTCGCAGAACAAGGCCGTCGTCGGCTTTGTCCAGCTTGCGCGCAATTCGGGCCTGGTTCTGGCTGGCGGCAAGGGCACAACCTTCGATCCGGCTAAACCCGAGACAATCAAGGGCGCGAAAATCGGCATCACCGCACCGGGTTCATCCTCGGACTTCTTCGTCCGCTACTATCTGCAGCGCAACAATCTTTCGGCCGACGACATCTCGTTGATCGGCGTTGGCTCAGGCGCGGCGGCCGTCGCGGCGCTCGAGCAAGGGAAAGTTGATCTGTTGGTCAACTACGATCCGGCAGCAACCTTTATCGAAGCCAAGGGTGTCGGCAAGATTTTGATCGACGCCCGCAGTGACGAGGGTGCCAAGGAAATCTACGGTGGAATCTACCCGACCTCCGTCCTTTATGCGACGCAGGCCTATATCGATGAGAACCCGGAAACCATCCAGAAGGTCACGAACGCGACCGTTAAGGCACTGGCCTGGATGAACGCACATAGCGCTAAAGAGATCGTCGAAAAACTGCCGAAAGAATTCATCTCCGGCGACCGGGACACCTATGTGAAGGCCGTCCAGAATGCCAAACCGATTTTCTCAGTGGACGGCAAATTCAGCGAGACCGACACGCAGACGCCGTTGGCCGTTCTCAAGAGCTTCAACGAAAAGGTTGCTGCCGCAACAATCGATCTTTCCAAAACCTACACGAACGCTTTCGTGGACAAGGTGACGGATAAGACCACCAACTGATCCTAGGAGGAGGCCATGTCTTTGGCTGTCGTAACACCTATGCCCATCCCGACGGGACAGCAAAATGCAAAGTCGATGGTATCGATCGACGCCGTGACAATGTCGTTTGGTTCCTATGTCGCGGTGCAGGACGTCAACCTGGCGGTTGCCGATGGTGAGTTTCTCGCCATCGTCGGCCCGACCGGTTGCGGCAAGAGCACCATTTTGAACGCGATCGCAGGTCTTCTGAAACCCGCGAGCGGAACGGTGTCGATCGACGGCGCGCCGGTAAAGGGCGTCCAGAACGACATAGGCTATCTCTTCCAGCAGGACGCGCTGCTTCCGTGGAAGACATCCATCGAGAATGTCGAACTCGGCCTGATGTTCAGGGGCGTTGCAGCCGCCGAGCGCTGCGAGCGGTCGATGAGTTGGCTTGCAAAGGTCGGTCTCAAAGGCTTCGAACACCGTTATCCGCACCAACTATCCGGCGGCCAGCGCAAACGTGTCCAGATGGCGCAAGCCCTCATTGCTGGTCCGAAGGTCATCCTGATGGACGAACCGTTCTCGGCCCTCGACATCCATACGCGGCATCTCATGCAGAACGAACTGCTGCGGCTTTGGCAGGAAGAACGCCGCGCCGTCGTAATGATCACCCACGACCTCGAAGAGGCCATCGCGCTTGGAGACCGCGTCGCCATTCTAGCGGCCGGCCCCCGTTCGCGGGTCATCGAAAGTTTCCCGGTGGATCTCGAGCGGCCACGGGATGTGGCTGAGATCAAGCTCGATCCACGCTTTATGGATCTGTATCGCAATATCTGGGCTTCCCTGCGCGGCGAAGTGGAGAAAAGCTATGAACGTCGTGACTGAACGCATTATCCAGCTCGGTATGCTGGTTTTTATCCTCGGCGGCTGGCAGCTCGGCGTGACCGCCGGCATCATCGATGTCTTCTTTTTCCCGGCGCCTCTCGATATCTTCAACCAGATCATCAGCTGGGTCGTTGATCCGAGCTTTTACAAGCATGTCTCGATAACCCTGACGGAAACGGTGCTCGGCTACATCATCGGCACAGGTCTGGGCGTCGCCGCCGGTGTCTGGCTCGGTCTCAGCCGCAGTGCGGCGCGGATTCTCGATCCCTTCATCAAGGGCCTGAACGCTATTCCACGCGTCGTGCTTGCACCAATTTTCGTGCTTTGGCTTGGACTCGGGCTCTGGTCGAAGGTGGCGCTTGCCGTAACACTGGTGTTCTTCATCACCTTCTTCAACGCCATGCAGGGTGTCCGCGAAGTCAACCCGGTGGTTCTCGCAAACGCAAGGATCCTCGGGGCCAAGCGGTCCGATCTGCTGCGGCACGTCTACTTCCCGGCAGCGGCAAGCTGGATTCTGTCCTCGCTGCGCACGTCTGTCGGCTTCGCGGTGGTCGGCGCCATCATCGGCGAATATCTCGGCTCCTCCGCAGGTCTCGGCTACCTGATCGCCCAAGCGGAGGGCAACTTCGATGCGGTCGGCGTGTTCGCCGGCATCATCATCCTTGCGATGTTCGTTCTCATCATCGATCGAGTTCTGGATGTTCTGGAGGGACGGCTCATCAAGTGGAGGCCGAACGCCGCAGAAGAAAGAGCGGCGTAACTATCCGGATCAGGTTCCATGTGAGTTGGAATGGGGGTACTGGCGTCGGCACCCCCATTCTTTTCAGATTTGAGTTCGAACGCGTAACCAACACCTGATGTCAATCAACGTGCTAAAATCGCGGGCGTTTCCGAGCGGCCATTGTTTTAGTACGACAATGGATTGGGCCAGTACCCCCAGACTCTCTGTCTAGATCTAAAATCATGATTGTCGCCTTGAGGGATTAGAACCGTAGACCCCTCTATTATTAGGCACTCAAAAACCGAAAGACCTGACTCACGACGGAAGTGATATACTTCCTTCCAGTTAAACGGATTCGAACCGTGGGCCGATAGATTGAACTACCGTTTGCGGCATCGTCGACCGCCGGACTTCATCGAGATGGATGCCCCATGACAGCGTTTGATTGCGGTCCGAATCTCCCGACAGAACATCTGCCAAGTCCGAAGCCGCTACGTGACCGGCAGTAAATGCCGGCAAACCATTCCAACTTGGATTTTCAGAATACCGGACTGATCAGCGGCTTCCCGGGGAAATTGGCGGTTAGGTTTGCAACTACGAGATCCCCGACCGCGGCGCGGGTCTCTTCCGTCCGGCTGCCCTGTTGCGGCGAAAGCACGACATTGTCGAGATCGAGAAGCGCGGCGGGCACAGCCGGCTCCTTGTCGAGCACGTCGAGCACGTCGAGCGCTGCGCCGCCGAGTTGCTTCGACACTAACATTTCAACCACCGCGTCCTGATCCACCATGTTGCCACGTGCCATGTTGACGAGCACGCGTTTGGGGCCAAGCGCTCTCCAGAGCTTCGCGCGAGATGATCCCGGTCGTTGATGCGTTGCCGGGCGCGATCACCCAGCGCGAAGCGTGTGCGGTGCCTAGCCTTGGTCCAGGAAAAGCTGCGGCCGCGGGCGAAGGAAGCTCCGACGACCATTTTTCCAGCCGGCGCTCGCCGGGGCGATTGTCGCGACGGCATCGGCAGCCGAGGGGGCGTCGAAGAGGACGATATCTGCCGCGCTGCCGATCGCAAGGTCGTAACCCTTTCTTCCCAGGAGGGTGGCAGCCTGCGTCGTGATCATGGCGAAGACACCGTCGAGGCCATCGGCGGTGCCGATCTGGGCAACGTTGGCGTAGAGATTGGCCATGCGCATCAGGTTGACGTCGCCGAAGGGCGTGAATGGGTTCAGGATATTGTTGGTGGAGATGGTCGTCACGACGCCGAGCGCTGCCAGGCGGTGAGCGGGCGTCACGCCGCGCGGGACGAGATGGGTCGAATTACGGCCGGTCAGGAAGAGATCGGTGGCCGGCAGGACGGTCAATGCGATGCCGGCTTCGGCAAGCTGGCGGCCGATCGACTCCAGCTCCTCCGGCGGCAGAGCCGAGAGCTTGGTGACATGGCCGACCGAGACGCGCCCCTGGTATCGGCGCGCGACCGTTTCGGCGATGACAACAGGGAGATTGGAGCACGCGGGGTCGAGATCGAAATCGAGGTGGAAATCGACGGCGACGTCGTGGCGCATGGCGAGGTCGAAGATGCGGCGGATGTGTTCGACGGGCTCCGGATCGGTGTAGGGGCAGCCCCCCACCATATCGGCACCCGCCTTCAGCGCCTGTTCCAGCATCTCCTCGGTGCCGAGGTCGTTCGTCAGGCCCTCCTGGGCAAAGGCGCAGATTTCGATGTCGATGAGGCTGGTATAGTCGGCCTTCAGACGCTTGATCGCCTCGAAGGAGCGGAAGCCGGCGCGCGGGTCGATCTCGACGAAGGTGCGCAGGCGGGTGGTGCCGTTGAGGATCGCCTTTCCGACGACCGCGGCAGCACGAGCATAGACATCTTCCTCGGTGAAGGCGGCCTTGGCTCGGGAGGTTTCGCTGACGGCCTCCGCGAGCGTGCCGGTGCAGAGATTGCAGCGGCTGATGATAGCGGCCTTGTCGAGGTGAATATGGGTTTCGATGAGGCCTGCGCAGGCGAATTTTCCCCCGCCATCATGCTCCGGCGCATCGCAGACGAAACGAGGCGAGATCGCCGCGATGCGGCCCGCCTCGAAGGCGATATCGGTCGGCTCGGTCAAGCCGGCGATTTGGACATTGCGGATGACGAAATCGATCGCCATGGGGGACCTCCTCAGACCGACAGAAGGAAATTGCGGGCGACGCGGTTGTGATCGGCGATCAGCGCCTCGATATCGACGTTCGCGGGTATACGGTCGGTAACGCGCCATTCGCCTGCGATCATGACGCGGTCGGCCGTGGTGGCGCCGCAGAGCACCAGGGCTGCCAGCGGATCGCCGGCACCGGCGAAACGCAATTCGTCGAGCTTGTAGAAGGAAAGGTCCGCCTGGCGACCGGGCGCGATGATCCCGATGTCGTCGCGGCCGAGCAGCCTTGATGAACCCGCGGTGCCCCAGCGTAGCGCGTCGAGATGGGTGACCGCTTCGGCGCCGTAGGTCAGCCGGTTCAGCATCAGGGCATGGCGCACGCTTTCCATCAGGTTGGAATTGTCGTTGGAAGCCGAGCCGTCGACGCCGAGACCGATAGGCACCCCTGCGGCTTCCAGCTCGCAGGTGCGGCACATGCCCGACGCAAGCACCATGTTCGAGGTCGGGCAATGGCAGATGCCGACGCCGTGACGGCCGAGCGCGGCGATCTCGGTATCGTCGAAATGAATGCCGTGGGCGAGCCAGGTGCGGGCGTTCAGCCAGTTGCAGCGGTCGAGATATTCCACCGGCGTGCAGGCAAATTTGCTGCGGCAGAATTCTGCTTCCGCCCTGGTCTCGACCAGATGGGTGTGAAGCCGGCAATCGTAGCGTTCCGCCAGCGCCGCCGTTTCGCGCATCAGCTCCAGCGTGACGTCGAAGGGCGCGCAGGGCGCGAGCGCCACCTGCGTCATCGCCCCTTCGGAGCGGTCGTGATAACGCCTGAGCACACGCTCGCTGTCGGCGAGGATCACGTCGTCGTCCTGCACGACATTGGCGGGCGAAATGACGCCTTGCTGGTTTTTGATGTTGAGACTGCCCCGCGTCAGCGTGATGCGCATGCCGAGGCGAGCCGCCTCCTCGGCCTCGACATCCATCGCGTCTTCGAGGCCGGCGGCATAGAGATAGTGGTGGTCGGAGGTGGTGGTGCAACCGGAAAGGAGGAGTTCCGTCAGCGCGAGACGGACGGCAAGACGGAAGGCTTCGGGCGTCATGTGCTTTGCCCAGATCGGATAGAGCGCGCGGATCCATGGCCAGAGCGACTTGTTGATCGCAGCCGGATGGGCGCGCGTCAGCGTCTGGAACATATGGTGATGGGTATTGACGAGACCGGGGATGACGACATGGCGGCCGGCGTCGAAGCGTGCATCGACGGGGCTCTGAGGCTGCCGTCCAGTCGCGACCAGCTCGACTATGCGGCCATTCTCGATGACGATGCCGCCCTTGGCACCCTCGGCCATGATGGCGAGCGGCGATTGGATCCAAAGTCGGCCCTTCATCTACGGTGCTCCCATGCGTCATGCATTGACGGAAAAATCAGACGACCAGCCGGCCCCCGCGGGCGATGATGGCGCCGCCGCGGAAGACGGTGCGATCGAGGGGACGGGCAGCGACGGCTTCTGCCAGCGACGCGGCGGGCAGGATGATAAAATCGGCAGGCGAACCGGCTTGGAGCGGCCCGACGGGGCGGCCGAGGATTTCGGCCGGCGCCTGCGTCGCCAGGCGGAAGGCCGCAGCCAGATCCTCATCCGAACGGAAATCCTGGCGATCGCAGAGGATGCCGACGCGCTCCAGCATGTCGCCATTGCCGAACGGCGACCAGGCGTCGCGGATATTGTCGTTGGCGCAGAAGAGCCGGACGCCGGCGGCGGCGAGCCGCTTGACCGGCGGCATGGGCACGGCTCCCGGCGCGCTGGTCATGATCGCCACGCCCGATCCGGCGAGGGCCGCGGCGGTGCGGCCGAAATCGGCATCCTCCAACTCGCCTAGGCAGAAGGCGTGGCTGACGACCACCTTGCCTTCAAGACCGAGAGCTGCCGTGCGATCGGCGATCTGGCGAAGTTCGAAGGCGCCAAGTGCGCCGCCATCGTGCAGATGAATATCGAGCCCGACGCCGTATTTGGCTGCGACCGCGAAGATCGCATCGAGATGACCGGTCACATCGTTGTCGATGCCGGCGGGATCGAGGCCGCCGACAAGATCGGCGCCGGCGGCGATCGCCGCATCGAGCAGCCCCGCGGTGCCGGGATCGCGCAGCACGCCGGATTGCGGGAAGGCAACGGTCTGGATGTCGACGAGATGACCATGGCTCTGCTTCAGCGAGAGCACCGCCTCGAGGCCTCTCAGACCGACCTCGCTATCGATGTCGACGTGGCTGCGAACGGAGAGAGTGCCATAGGCGGCGAGCCTTTCCAGCAGGGCGCCGCCGCGGGCTTCGACCGACAGCGCCACAGTGCGCCGCAGGGTTTTCTCTGCCTCGATGCGCTTGGCGACCGTATCGCCCGGAATATGCGGGATGAAAGGCAAGCCGATCAGCGTCTTGTCGAGATGAATATGACCGTCGACGAAGGGAAGGCAAAGCAGGCCGCCGGCAGCATCGAAACGCGGCACTGCGGGGCCGATGCCGGCCGCCGCATTCGGACCGATCGCGGCGATCCTTTCATTGTCCAGAATGAGCGAGACGACCTCGCCGGCTTCGGTCCCGGCGTTTTCGATTACGAGGCTCGGCGTCATCAACCCTTCCATCATCCGCTATGCAATCAGCCCGACCCGGCGCGCCGCGACGAGGCGATAAAGCGGATCCTTCCAAACCTCTTCCTCCTGCAAGGCGGAAAAAACCAGGCTGATATCGTGTTCGTCGTCCGAAGCAATAGCGGCGCGTTTGATCTCTGCCCAGGCGGGCGCCTGTCGACTGCGCATTTCTTCCAGCGCCTCGGCGGTGGGGAGTGCCGGAAAACCGATCTTCGGCACCAGCGAGGCGATCACCTGCCAGAAGGCGCGGTAGAAAGGCTCGGCGTTTTCGAGGTGCGGAGAGACGAGGCGCAGCCAGTGCATGCCGGTGACAGAATGGAGTGCGGAGAAATCCATGGTTCCGGCGAAGAGGGCAAGCGAGGTCGCGGCCATACGGCGCGGCGTATCGGGGCTGAAAGCCAGGCGATCGATAATGGGGCGGAAGCCCGGAAGTGCGGCGACGGCGCGGATATTATGCCAGAGCAGATCGGTTTCGGGCTCGTAGCTGAGAATGCCTTCGATATTGCCGACATCCGCAAGTATCCGTCCCGGGTCGTCCGTATCCGGAGCGGCGCTGGTCGCGGGTGGCAGCGGCAGATAGCAGGCCGCCCAATAACCGAGCGCGGTGCCGACCTCCTGGTCATCCTTCTTGAGCACACCATAGGCAAGGCGCATCAGCGGATGCGTGGCGCTGCCGGCAAGGCCGTTCACCATGGCGGGAAGATAGGTGCGGATAGCGGTATCGATGCCGAGCCGGCGGGTTTCGGCGATGAAGAAGGCACGGTAATCCGCCTCACGCGTGCGATCGCCGAACGCCTCGGTCCAGGCTGCTCTGACAATCGGGGCAACCGGTGGCGGCACGGGCGGGAGTGCATGGCTCTCGCGATACTGCTCGTACCATTGTTCCAACCGTTCCGGCGAGGCGCCGAGGCGATCGAGCGCGATCAGCACCATCGGAACGTGGTTGGCCAGCAGATAGGGAAATTCGACGCTATCCTCGCGGGCCCGCAAAAGGATGGTCTCCAATCCCGAAAATTGAACGGCAGCGGCCTGTCTCATGCCAAAACCTCCCTTGGTGTCGTGACGTCCTCGTCTATGCCGGGATCGAAATGCGGTTCGTCATAGGCGGCCAATGCTGCAAGATACCGGTTGGAATCCTCGATGAACAGCGCTTTCACCAGCGCGCCGACGATGCGCGGCACGCCGTATTTGAGCCCGGTGACGCCGTTGCTGATCGGGCCGAGGCTCGCCAGCGCGCCGGCATTGAACATATGGATGCGCGAGACCCAGCCCGCTTCGGCATGTCTGGGCGCAAGTTCGAAACCGGGGCCGAGATAGGGATAGCCGGCAAGCATGGCGTTCTCCTCTCCCTGTGGCGGCTCGAAACGGTCCTTCCAAAATGCTGCGGTCTCGGCGAGGCCGGCAAGCTCGGGCCTGAGTGCGAAATTAATCTCATAACCGGTGCCGAGCAAAAGGTGATCGGCATAGTGAATACGGTTTGCGGTCGTAAGCCTGATCCTGCTGCCGTCCATTACGAGCTCGCGGACGCCACAGCCGAGCTGCATGGTGAAACCGGGGTGGCTGCGGGCCCGGTCATATTGCTCCTGCGTCGGCGGCACCTTGAAATTGAAGTAGAGGTGGGCGAACCGCCAGCGCTCCAGATCCGGCAAGTCGGCGAAATGGCCGAGGAAGCCGGGAAAGTTTGTCCAGGCGAGAACCTCTGTGCGCGGCAGATCGGCGCTTCGCGCAAACATCGTCACTTCCCGAGCTCCGGTTTCGAGCGCCGCCACCGCCCAGTCGAAGCTCGACGTGCCGCCGCCAAGGATCGCGACATCCCTGCCCTTGAGGAAATCGATCGGTATCGGCTCGTTGCTATGCGTCCAGGCGGATTTCGGCAGCGTCTTGACCATCGCAGGTATGCGCGGGCCGCCGCAACCGTCGATGCCGGTCGCCATCACCAGGCGGCGGCAGGCGATCGTGCGATTGGTACCGTCACCCTTCATCAGCGTTAGAGCAAGTCCGCCCTCCCCCTGATCGATCGAGGAAAGTGTCGTGCCGTTTTCGACGTCGATGCCGACCGTCTTTCGAAACCAGATGAGATACGCCATCCAATCGTGGCGGCCGATCTTGTCGAGCGCTTCCCAGGCGTCGGCGCCATTCAGCGCCTCATACCAGGAGCGCAGCGTCAGGCTCGGGATGCCGAGGTCCGGGCCTGACAGATATTTCGGCGAACGCAATGTCTGCATGCGAGCGCAGGTGATCCAGGGGCCTTCGCGGCCTTCCTCGCTCTGATCGATCACATGGACGGATCTGATGCCGCGCCGCTTCAGGGCGAAGGCGATCGACAGGCCGGAGAGGCCGGCGCCACAAATCACGACGGAATGCAGGTCGTCGCGGTCTTCATCGTTGAGCTCCGGCCAGTCGGCGCAGAGCGCTTCTATGCGCGCCATCTCATCACGGGCGCGACGTTCCAACTCTCTCAAACGCTCGTCCGGCGTGGTCTTCATGAATGTGCAGCTCGTGCGCGTTGGACAGGACAGTATAGGCGCGCAGGGAATGATCAACTCCCCGCTATTTTTTATGCAACGCGCACAAAATATGGACATTTATGCGCGAATATGTTCTAATTTGTGATTTTTAGTGTTTACGATTTTTTGTCAAGTGCGCTTGAGTGCGATTTTGTTTGATGTATAGTGCCCCAAGCCAATCAAAAAAGGGGAGCAAACATGAAATCGCTCAGCAGTTTCACACGAAAATTGGCGATCGCGGGCCTCGTCTCGGTCGCATTTGCGGGCTCCGCCGTCGGCGCCGACAAGAAATATGAGGGCATCACGCTCACGCTTGCCTCGCAGAACGACCAGTTCGCCGCCGTTCTGGCTGCCATCGCCCCCAAATTCACCGAGGAGACGGGCGCCACCGTCAAGGTCGATATTCTCGACTACGGCTCGCTGCTGACCAAGACGACGACCGATTTCGTCGGCGGCACCGGTGGCTACGACTTGGTGACGATGGATATCGTCTGGGCGGGCCAATATGCCGAAAACAAATACACCGTCGACCTCACCGAGTGGATGAAACGCGACGCCGCCGAACTGAAGCTCGACGACATCTATCCGACGCTTCTCAACGCGCTTGGCCACTGGGGCGACAAGCAGGTCGCCTTTCCCTTTGCCGGTTATGCCAACGTGCTCGCCTATCGCAAGGATCTCTTCGACGCCGCCGGCCTGAAGGCGCCGACGACGATGGAGGAAATGGTCGAGGCCGCCTACAAGCTGACCGACCCCAGCAAGAATATCTACGGCTTCGTCGCCAACGGCCAGAAAGGCCCGGCGGTCGCCCAGGATTGGATGCAGTACAATACCGAGATGGGCGGTTCGATCCTCGGTTCCGACGGCAAGCCGGCACTGAATTCCGAAGCCAATATCAAGAGCCTGACCGTCTACAAGGACCTGTTCATGAAGGCAGCACCTCCCGGCGCCGTTAATTATGACTGGGGCGGACGCGAGGAAAGCTTCCGCCAGGGCATTGCCGCGACCATGCAGACATGGTCGGTCGGTGCGCCCGGCTACTATGATCCGTCGATTTCCAAGATCGTCGACAAGGTGGCGATCACGACGGCACCACGCGGCGCCGGTCTGCCGAAGGTCTATGGGATCGGCGGCTGGGGCATGGCGATCAACGCCGGCATCAAGGACACGCAGAAGGAAGCCGCCTGGGCCTTCATCAAGTGGCTGGTCAGCCCGCCGGTGCACAAGGAATTCAACATGATGGGCGCCGGTAGCTTCCTGCGCAAGAGCGAGATGACCGATCCCGATCTGCTGAAGAAGTTCCCCTTCCTGCCTGTCATCGCCGAAACCTTTGAGCATGGTGACGGCGAATATCGTCCGCGCATCCCGCAATATCCGGAGATTCAGGAGCTGCTCGGCACCGCCGTCAACGACGTGCTCGTCGGCAATGCCGATCCTAAGAAGGCGCTCGACGCCGCTCAGGAAGCCGCGGCAAAGCTCTTCTGAGAACAAAACGGTTCCTCCCCGGGGCCGCGGCCTATGTCGCGGCCCCGCCGTTTCCAGACCATTGATCCGATGCGCCTCAGGCTTCATGATCGGGTGAGCCCCGGGCTCGATCCCGGTAGCGCGCATCGAACCAGGAACCTGATGGACACGACGTGACCCTATCCCTCACTTCCGCGCTGAAGCCCTCCCCGGCCTTGAGCGTTTCCTATGTGGAGCGCAGGCGGCTGTTCTTCATCCTGATGACACTGCCGGCCGTCATCTATGTGCTCGTCATTGGCGTCTGGCCGCTGGCGCAGGGCATCTGGTTCAGCCTCTACGAATATAATTTGCTGAAGCCGGCGCGGACGCATTTCGTCGGCCTCGGCAACTATATCGACCTTCTTTCCGACACGGTGACACGCGGGGCCTTCGTCAACACCGTCATCTTCACGGTCGGCGCTGTGACTGTCGAACTGCTGCTCGGCTTTGCCATTGCGCTGGCGCTCTGGCGCGACGACCGCTTCAACCGGATCTGCCTGGCGCTGATCCTGATCCCGGTGACGATCACGCCGCTGGTGGTCGGACTGATCTTCCGAGCGCTGCTGCTCGCCGATTACGGACTCGTCGGCTATTATCTCGCCGAGTTCGGGCTTTCCGATCCGCGTGGGCTTTTTGCCAATCCGAGTTCGGCGCTGGCGACCCTTATCTTCGTCGACATCTGGGAATGGACGCCGCTGGTGGCACTGATCCTGCTTGCGGGCCTGAAAGCGCTGCCGGGCGACATTCTCGAGGCATCCGAAGTGGATGGGGCAACGGCGCTGCAGCGGCTGAGGATCATCATCATTCCACTGATGCTGCCTTCGATCCTGCTGGCGCTGACGCTGCGCACCATCGATGCCTTCCGCATCTTCGACAGCGTCTACGTGACGACGGGCGGCGGGCCGGGCAACGCGACCAACACGCTGATGCTGCATGCGGTGAAGCAGGGGCTGGAATTCTTCAATATCGGCCGCGCCTCGGCAATCTCCAACCTGACACTGATCTGCATCGCCGTGATTGCGGCAGGCTTCATCCTGTTGATCCGCAAGGCGGACAGAAAGGCGAACGGGCGATGAGCACACGCACCCTCAGCCGTATCGGCGAGCGCAGCTTCATCCTTGTCATGCTCGCCTTTTTCCTGCTGCCCTTCCTGTGGCTGGCATCAACCGCTTACAAGCCGTCGCGCGACATCTTCTCGATCCCGCCGAAACTGACCTTCCCACCGACCTTCGAGCAGTTCGCTACGGTCTTCCGCCTGTTCGACGTTTGGAGCCTCGTGTCGTCGAGCCTGCTGATCGCCGGCGGTTCCGTCATCCTGTCGCTGCTTCTCGGCGTGCCGGCAGGCTATGCGCTGGCGCGCTCGACCAGCCGCTATGCCATTGCCGTTGCCTATTTCTTCATGGCGATCCGCATGGTGCCGGCGGTGGCGGCGCTGATCCCCTTCTATCTGATGATGCGCGATATCGGGCTGCTCGGCAGCTGGGTTGCCGTCGTCCTCATTAACGCGATGCTGAATTCGGCCTTCGTCACCTGGATGATGTTTTCCTATTTCCGCAGTCTGCCGAAGGAGCTGGAAGAGGCGGCGTTGACGGATGGCTGCACGCTGTTTGGCTCCTTCTGGCGCGTGGCGCTGCCGGCGGTGCGCTCGGGCGTCGTCGCCTCCACACTGTTCTGCCTGATGTTTTCCTGGAACGACTTCCTCTATCCGATGTTTCTCACCCGGCTCGATTCCAAGCCGATCTCGGTGGCGCTGCTTTCAGCCTACGGAACGAAGGATATCACCTGGGGCACACTCGGCGCACTGGCGCATTTTTCAACGATCCCGATCGTGCTGATCGTGCTCTTCCTCAACCGCTATTTCGTGCAGGGCCTGACGAAAGGCATTCACTAAAAAAGCGATGCGCTCAGCCGCGAATGGCCGCTTCGGTCGCGGCATCGAAGACGTGGACGCGGGCGGGGTCGGCGGCAAGCGACAGGCGCTCGCCGATCTTGACGCGGCTGGTGCCGTCAATGATGACGCGCAGGCGCGGGGCGGACAGCGCCACGTCGTCCTCTTCGGCCGAAAGCGACTTCAGCCGGTCGGCGGCCTCGACATCGACATGAACGAGCAGGTTGGCGCCGAGATCCTCGACGAAGGCAACGGTTCCAGTGAGGCCGCCTGCATCGACCGGCTGGAACGCTTCCGGTCGGATGCCGAGCACGACGGCGCGACCGACGGCGGAGGCGATGCGTGGCCGTTCGGCGAGCACCTCGCCCGAGAAAAGGATGGAGGCCTGGCCGAAGCGGGCCTCGGGGCCGTTCTCCGTCGCGAAGAGATCGGCCGCCAGCAGGTTCATCGCCGGCGAGCCCATGAAGCTTGCGACGAACAGATTGGCCGGCTGATCATAGAGGCTGCGCGGCGTGCCGAGCTGCTGCAGGACGCCGCTCTTCATGACGGCGACGCGATCGCCCATGGTCATGGCTTCGACCTGATCGTGAGTGACATAGACCGTGGTAATGCCCGACATCTTCTGCATGCGGGCGATTTCGGCGCGCATCTGGCCGCGCAGGCGAGCATCGAGGTTGGAAAGCGGTTCGTCCATCAGGAAAGCCTGAGGGCTGCGGGCGAGCGCCCGGCCCATGGCGACGCGCTGGCGCTGGCCGCCGGAGAGCTGGGCGGGCTTGCGGGCGAGATAGTCCTCGAGTTCCAGAAGCTTTGCCGTCTCCTGCACCTTGCGGGCGATGTCGGCCTTGTCGAGGCCACGGACACGAAGGCCGAAGCCAATATTCTCGGCGACGGTCAGATGCGGGTAGAGCGCGTAGGACTGGAAGACCATGGCGATATCGCGGTCGCGCGGGGCGAGGTCGTTGACGACGGCGCCGTTGATCGTCAGGCGGCCGTCGGTGACCTCCTCGAGGCCGGCGATCATCCGCAGTGCCGTCGACTTGCCGCAGCCGGAAGGGCCGACCAGCACCAAGAATTCGCCGTCGCGGATGGTCATGTTCAGGTTGCGGATCGCCGCATAGCCATCGCCGTAGCTCTTGCTGATCTGGTCGAAGACGATTTCAGCCATGCTCTTTCCTTGCCGAAGGGGAGACCTGCCGTGGAAGCTGGATGGGTCAGGTCGTGTAGACGCCGCCGGTGATATTGACGCCCTGTCCGGTCATGAAGCGGGCCGAATTCGAGCAGAGGAAAACGACGACATCGGCCACGTCTTCAGGTGTTTCCAGCCGGCCGAGCGGCGTCTGGGCGATATAATCCGCAACGACGCGTTCCGGCGTGACGCCACGAAGGCTCGCCTCCCAGGCGATCTCGCGCTCCTGCATGCCGGTCTTGACGAAACCGGGGCAGACTGCATTGACACGGATGCCCGAAGCCGCGAGCTCGCGGCCGAGCGCCTGCGTCCAGCCGAGCACGGCAAACTTGCTGGCGGAATAATGGGCCAGCAGCGGTGCGCCGATCTTTGCGGCGAGCGAGGCGGTGTTGACAATGACGCCGGTTCCGGTGCTCGTGAAACGGCGAGCAGCAATCTGGTTGGTCAGGAAGATGCCGCGAATGTTGACGTCGAAATTATAGTCCCACTCCTCGTCGGTCAGTTCCAGCGCATGCTGCATCGTGGAGACACCAGCATTGGCGCAGAGGATCTCGTAACCGCCCGTCCTCTCGACCACCTCGGAAAAGGTCGCCTCGACGGAGGCGCGCTTGCGAACGTCGATCGCATAGGCAGTGGCGCCGTTGCCGATCTCGGCCGCCGTCTGTTCGGCGGCCGCCAGGTTGATGTCGCAGATCGCCACCTGGATCGACTGGCGGGAGAGCGCGGTCGCGATCGCGCGCCCTATCCCAGTCGCCCCGCCGGTTACGATCGCACGCATGCCGGATAGTTCTGGAAAGCTCGGAGACTGCATGTTCGCCCTCATCGACTGGAAACATCACCGATCATATAACAACAAAATCATACACAACAAGAAAAATTTATGTTTGAATTTGTTCGAGTCATTCGATACATAAGGAGCAACAATCAGACAATCGTAGCCACGAGTTGCGACGGCGGGAGGATGAGAACGGTATCATGGACGCGGAACAGCAGATGGTTGCCGCAGCGGAGAAACCGAAGGTTCTGGCCCAGGTGCGGCATGCGCGCATCCTGGAGACACTGGCGCGCAAAGGAGCGGTCTCCGTCAGCGATGTCGCCTCCCAGCTTGCCGTTTCCGAAATGACCGTCCGCCGCGACCTGATCGAACTCGAAAAGGACGGCAGGCTGGTGCGCACGCACGGCGGCGCGGTGCGCAGCGGCAAGGCCTTCGAGCCGATCGCCAGCGAAACGGTCGATCGCGAGGAACCGACCTTCGAATCCCGGCTGACGCGCAATGCCGCCTCGAAGCGGACGATCGCGATGGCGGCGGCAGGCGTTGCTGCCGGCGCGCGCACCCTGGCGCTCGACGTTGGTACCACCACCTATCTGCTGTCCGGCCTGCTGCTCAACCAGCCGCATACGAAGATCTTCACCAACAGCGTGCGCAACGCCATGCAGCTCGGCACCGGCTTCGGCGAGGTCTATCTGCCCGGCGGACGCATGCGCGGCGAGGAAATGGCGATCAGCAGCCAATCGGCCGTCTCGCAATTCGAGGAGCTCTGGTTCGATATCGCCTTCGTCGGCGTGTCCGGGATCACGGCGCAGGGAATCTATGACTATTCCTTCGAGGACACCGACATGAAGCGGGTCTATCTGCGTCGCGCGACGCAGAAGGTGGTGCTTTGCGATTCCACTAAGTTCAAGCGCATGTCGCTGGTGCATATCGCGCCGCTGCAGCAATTCGACATGCTGATCACCGATGCCATGCCGCCGGCCGACCTTGGCGATGCGCTCGCCGCCGCTGGCGTCGAAGTGCGCATCGCGCCCGAGGAGCAGCCGCTGCTTTGATTTGCCCTTTCCCGCATCCGTCCCCCAGCGGATGACCGTCCACTCGATTTCGCTTCAGGGAGTTTCGTATGGTCTTCGACTTTTTTGGCGTCAAGAAGAAGGCGGTCATCGCCATGGCGCATATCGGCGCCCTGCCCGGCTCGCCCGCCTATGACGCCGCCGGCGGGCTGAACAAGCTCGTCGACCACGTGCTTTCCGATGTCGAGAAGTTGCAGGCGGGCGGTGTCGACGCCATCATGTTCGGCAACGAGAACGACCGGCCCTACGTCTTCCAGGCCCCGCCGGAAGGGCTGGCGGCGATGACCGCGATCGTCGAGCGGGTGAAGCCGCAACTGACCGTGCCGTTCGGCGTCAACTATCTCTGGGATCCCTCGGCAAGCGTTGCGATCGGCGCAGTGACGGGCGCGAGCTTCGTTCGCGAGATCTTCACCGGCGTCTTCGCATCAGACATGGGCATCTGGCAGCCGGATTGCGCCAAGGCGGCACGGATGCGACATAGCCTCGGCCGCGACGACATGAAGATGCTCTTCAACATCAACGCGGAATTTGCCCATTCGCTGGACCAGCGACCGATTGAACTCAGGGCGAAGAGCGCCGTGTTCTCGTCGCTTGCCGATGCCATCCTGGTGTCGGGACCACTGACCGGACAGGCCGTCGATCAATCGGACCTTAGGCGCGTTTGCGAGACGGTCAAGGATGTCCCCGTCTTTGCCAATACCGGCGTCAACAAGGACAATGTGCGCGACATATTGAGCGTTGCCAGCGGCGTCATCATCGGCACGCATTTCAAGGTGGACGGCAATACGTGGAACCCGGTCGACGGCGACCGGGTAAAGCGCTTCATGGAGATCGTCGAGAGGCTGCGCTAAGTGAAGGGAGCCGCTATGTCCATCACGCTCGGCCTCGATATCGGCACCACCTCCACCATCGGCATCTTGATCGAACTGCCGAACCGCGTGCTCGGCCTCACCTCACGACCGTCGACGCTTCATTCGCCGCAGCATGGCTGGGCCGAGGAAGACCCGGCGGAATGGTGGTCGAATGTCTGCGAGATCACCAGGGAACTGATTGCAACGAGCGGGATCGAGGCCGGGGAAATCTCGGCCGTCGGCGTGACCGGCATGCTGCCGGCCGTCGTGCTGCTCGATGACGCCGGCCGGGTGCTGAGGCCCAGCATCCAGCAGAGCGACGGGCGCTGCGGCGAAGAGGTCGAGGAACTTAAGGCCGAGTGGGATGAGGCGGATTTTCTGCGCAGAGCGGGAAACGGCATCAATCAGCAGTTGGTGACAGCGAAGCTTCGCTGGATCGCCCGGCATGAGCCCGCTGTTTTCGAGCGCATTGCCACAGTCATGGGGTCCTATGATTTCATCAACTGGAAACTGACCGGCGAAAAGGCGATCGAACAGAACTGGGCGCTGGAAGCGGGCTTCGTCGATATCAATACCGGCAAGCTCGACGACGAACTGATCGGGCTTGCCAGAGTTCGGCGAGGCGCCATTCCTGGGAAAGCGGTGTCGCATGCGGTACTTGGCCATGTGACCGACGACGCCGCCAAGGCGACGGGGCTTGCACCCGGAACGCCTGTCATCGGCGGGGCAGCCGACATGATCGCCTCGGCCTTCGGCGCGGGTATCAACAAGGCGGGCGACGTGCTGCTGAAATTCGGGGGTGCCGTCGACATCCTGACGGCGACGGATGCCGTGCTGCCCGATCCTCGCATGTTTCTCGATTATCACCTGGTGCCGGGGCTTTACATGCCGAACGGCTGCATGTCGACCGGCGGCTCGGGGCTCAACTGGTTCATCAGCACCTTCGCCGGACGCGAAGAGGTCGCGGCAAAGGCAGAGGGAATATCCGCGCACCGCTATCTCGACCGGCTGGCCGCGCAATGCGCGCCCGGTGCGGACGGGCTGACGATCCTGCCTTACTTCCTCGGCGAGAAGACGCCGATCCACGATGCCGGCGCGCGCGGCCTGATCGACGGGCTGACGCTGTCGCATCATATCGGCCATCTCTGGCGGGCGATGCTGGAAGCCTATGCCTATGCGTTGCGCCATCATATCGACGTGCTGAACGATATCGGTCATCCGACGACGCGTTTCATCGTTTCAGACGGGGGTTCGCAGAGCCGGATCTGGATGCAGATCGTTTCCGACGTGCTGCAGCACCCGCTACAGGGTCTCACCGGCCATCCCGGCTCCTGTCTCGGTGTCGCCTGGGCGGCGGCAATCGGTGCCGGACTGACCGAGGATTGGTCCGGTGTGACCGCCTTTGTCGGCCAAGGTGAAAGGATCGTGCCCAACCCCGACAATGCGGCGGTTTATGATCGGGCCTATCGGACCTATCGTGCGCTGTATAGGCGATAGACCGAGTGGGGATTTGATCGCGATGACACTGACGGATCGGGATTCTAAAAAGCAGGCGGCCGGAACCGGTGGTATGGTAACAAGCCCGCATGCGCTGGCGAGCGAGGCAGGCGCGGCGATCCTGCGGGCCGGGGGCAATGCGCTGGAGGCTGCGATCGCCATCGGCAGCACGATTGCCGTCGTCTATCCGCATTTCTGCGGACTTGGCGGCGACTCCGTCTGGATCGTTGCCGATCGTAGCGGGCGGAAGACATGCTTTCTTGGCATCGGCCAGGCGGCGCAGAAATTGCCGGATTTCGGCGGCAGCATTCCGCTGCGCGGGCCGCTTTCGGCGCTGACCTCGGCCTGCGCCGTCGATGCGTGGCGGCACGCGCATGAGTATTCCGCGCAGCACTGGAGCGGAAAGATCGGTTTTCCTGCCTTGCTTGCCGATGCGATCCGCCACGCGGAACAGGGCTTTCCGATCACGCGCTCGCAGAGCTTCTGGCTTGCCTTCCGGCAAGAGGAGGCGGCCGGCTGGCCGGGTTTTGCCGCGCTCTTCATGCCGGATGGCGCGGCGCTGGAAACAGGCAGTCTGTTTCGGCAGAGGAATCTGGCGCGGTCGCTTTCGCTAATTGCTGCCGACGGGCCGCGCTCCTTCTACGACGGCGAACTCGGGACGAGCATTGCGGCAGGGCTGCAGGCGGCGGGTTCTCCGCTGACTGCCGACGATCTCAAGGCGACCCGAACACGCGAAGTGGCGCCGATCAGCCTCTCCTATCGCGGTTTCGAACTGCTTGCGCCGCCCCCACCAACACAGGGTCTGTCGACACTGGGGATCATGGGCATTCTTGCTCATTTCGATCTCGCCGTCCATACGGCCGGCAGCGCTGACCATCTGCACCTCTGCGTGGAAGCCGTCAAACACGCCTTTTTCGACCGCGGCGGTATCGCCGATCCCGATGTCGCGCCGCAGCCGGTGGAGGAATGGCTGAGCGCACAGCATCTCGCGCAGGTGGCGGCCTCCATCGATCCCGTGCGGGCACTCGAATGGCCAGCACTCTTTCGCAGCGGCGACACCGTGTTCTTCGCCGCAACCGACGCAGAGGGCGGCAGCGTCAGCGTCTTGCAGAGCACCTATTTCGACTGGGGCAGCGGCGTGGTGGTCGGCGATACGGGTATTCTCTGGCAGAACCGCGGGGCTGCCTTTTCGTCCGATCCCAATCATGTCAATGCCATCGCACCCTGCAAACGGCCGTTCTATACTTTGAATCCCGGCCTCGGCCTGCGCAACGGCAAGCCTGCGCTGCTCTACGGCACGCAGGGCGCCGACGGCCAGCCGCAGACGCTGGCAATGCTGCTGACCCGGCTGATCGACTTCGACGAGGAACCAGCAGCAGCGCTGGCCGGTCCACGCTTTCTCCTCGGCAAGACCTTTTCCGACAGCCGTGACAGCCTCAAGCTGGAAAGCGATGCCGGCGAAGCAGTGCTTGCCGAACTGGCCGCACGAGGCCACGCACTGTCACCGATCGAGGCGCAGAGCCCGCTTGCAGGGCAGGCAGGTGTGATCGTTATCGACGAGGACGGCATGGCGACCGGCGCACATGATCCACGTGGCGACGGACTGGCGATCGGGATCTCTTCCGGGGCATGAGTTCTGGGGTTACGCGCCGGCGAGACGCCTTCAAACACACGGAAGCGGGAAAAAGCTAATAATTGATCAGACGGACCGCTGAAGACCCTTCCGGAGCATCGTACTCCTCGCAGATCGGCGACGTTCTCCGCATTGGGCATTATTCCGCTACGGATTCGAAAGTCGCCGAGGGTCCCAGTGGAAGGCCTTGGCGCTTTAGGGTTATAATCGGCGATGGCCGTGACCTCTGCCTTGGCGTCGAATTACATTTGAAAATCAGTATGAAGAGCTTTGCCCATAAGGGGTCAACCATCGGCTCCGAATTACGAGTGGCACCGGACTCACCTGACTCGGCGGAAAACCCGAGAAAAGCGAACTCATTGCGCGATTGTATGCAACGAAAGAAGACATTCCGAAGAATGCGAGGAGGATTGACGCCACTGCGCTCATCGACCGCGTTGTTGACGATATTCTCTCGAAATGCAGAACGGCAGACCAAAGCCCACTAGCGGATAGAACCTGACGGAAGTATCCGAAAGGAGATTCTGAATTACTGGAGCAACAGGACAGCTGGGCCGCCTCGTGATCGACGTGCTGCTGAAGACCAATCCGGCCGACCGGATCGTCGCGGCGGTTCGCAAGCCAACAAAGGCCAGCGATCTGGCCGAGCGCGGTGTGATCGTACGCGAGGCGGACTACAACCGCCCCGAAACGCTCGCCCCGGCCTTCACCGGCGTCGATAAGCTGCTGTTGATTTCCTCGACCGAAGTCAGCGGCCGCCTGCCGCAGCATCGCGCAGCGATCAAGGCAGCCCAACGGGCGGGGGTTTCGCTGATCGCTTACACTAGCATGCTGCACGCCGACACGTCTCCCGCAACGCTCGCGGTTGAGCACCGGCAGACGGAGGAAGCCATCGCGGCCTCCGGCCTTCCCGCCGCCATTCTGCGCAATGGCTGGTACACCGAGAACCATCTGCTGGCGCTCCCGGCGGCTCTTGAGCACGGCGCTTTCGCCGGCGCCGCCAAAGACGGGCGTTTCTCATCCGCGGCACGGCGGGACTATGCCGAGGCCGCAGCCGTGGTGCTGACGACCGACGGCCAGGCGGGGAAGACGTACGAGCTCGCCGCAGACCAGGCTTTCACGCTCGCCGAGCTTGCGGCGGAGGTCTCGCGCCAATCAGGCAAGGCTATCGCTTACAACGATCTTGCCCAGGCCGCTTATCAGGATGTGTTGGCTGGAGCCGGGCTGCCGGACGACCTCGCGGCGCTTCTGGCCGATGCCGACGCTGCAGCCGCACGCGGAGCGCTGTTCGATGACGGAGGCGCCCTGGGGCGGCTAATCGGTCGCCCGACCACCTCGATGCAGAGCCTCGTCGCGGCGGCATTGCGCGGTTAAAGTCAGGGCTGCTGGCGGAGGCGTACAGTCGCGACGAGGCCAGGTCCGTATCCGAATGGCTGCCTCCGTCGGTGCAATTGTTCCGGATCTAGACGATGTCATCGCTTCGCAACAACTGGAGCTACCGTCGCCAGCAAATCCCATCCTGCCGCTGGATCTGCGGCCAGCTACGCTTGCCGGTGTAGCCATCGTTGAACCGGCCGGACCGGAAATGCTCGCAATGCTGCGTAGGCATATGTTTGGTCAGAACCACGCGCGGTTCAGCAGCACTATCGAGGAGATCATGACCCATACACGCAATTCGACGGAGAATTTGCAGTTGCAGTTAATTTGAGATTCGAGCTCGCTGGAGTCTCACCTTTAAATGCCAAACTCGACTGAAACGACGCATTCTTACAATTAAGGGGTCTTCCTCAATTTGTGTGGTTCACTGACCGTTAGCGATGATCGCTAGAACGGCCAAAAGCTGGTGAATATGGCCGACGGTGGTGAGAGGAAATGACCATGAAGTTGATTGGCGTTGAAGAACATTTTATCGTTGAAGAGGTTCGCCAGGCATGGACCTTCGCCGGACTCGATGATACCGACCCCAGCGTGGCCTATCATCCTGACGATATCGAGCGAAGGCTGCTCGATATCGCCGATGAACGCATCGCGCTTATACCCGCTGAACCCGTCGCAAGAAGATGGCGCAAGATAAGCTCCTGCGACGGCTGAACGGGCGAACCGCCGCCGGCGATCGGAAGCGAGCGTCCGGTACCCAGGAGCGGCGGCGAAGGTGATGCGCGGCTGACCAACCAGTTCCTCACCGTGGCCACATCCCGTCTCCGTGCTGCCGTGATTTTCGCTGCCGCCCTTCAATCGGGCGGCGCCCGCGCCGGGATGGGCTTGCTGGGATCCTGTTCGTTGATGAAGCATCGCGCTGCATCTCAGCTGACTGGTTCGACCTGGTGGCCAATGGCCCACAAGGCCGCGCTTGGCGGGAACGCGCCAATGGACATCACCGCCTGAGGACGTAAATCGCGCCTCCGGCGTCGTCGGATACGAGGACGGAACCATCCGGCGCCTCCTTGACGTCTACCGGCCGGCCGACGCCTCTGGCGAAAGTCGTCGCCGAGACTGGGCGCGCCCCTTGGAAGCGCACCCGCACAACCTGACGGCCGACCGGAACCGACCTGTCCCAACTGCCGTGCTCGGCAACCAGGGCGTCGCCGCCGAGGCTGCGGAAGAAATGGATTCCCAAGGTCGCGACATGCGCCTGAAAGTTGAACACGGGCGAAATCTGCCGCGCGGGCGGCGACGCGTCCTGGAACCCTTTGAGCCGGATTTGGCCTCCGAAGAAGGGAAAGCCGTAAAAGCCGCCGGGCTGCAACTCGTTCAGCTCGTCAGGTGGGATATCGTCGCCCATTCGGTCGGCGCCGTTGTCCGTAAAGAACATCGTGCCGCCGCGCCAGTCGAAGCCGACCGAATTGCGCACGCCCCAGGCGACTCGTCGAAGGTCGGACCCGTCCTGGTCCATGCTGACGATCGTGCCTTGCAGCCCGCGTGGCAAGCAAATGTTGCAAGGCGATCCGAACGAGACATAGAGCCGGGAGTCGGGGCCGACAGCGATATAGCGAAAACTGTGGGCTCCCGAATTCGGCAAGTCTCGACGAATGTCGCGCCTGCCGCTTAGAGCGCCCCCGCGCCCGATGTTGAACGCGGTTACGCTGTTCCTCGAAGCAACGAACAAACGACCACGGGAACATGCGACCCCGTTGGGAGCGGAGAATCCCGAAGCGACCGGCCGGGCGCGACCGCCGGACAATGGCACGGCATAGACCGAGGAACCTTTGGTCCCGACGAACAATGTGTCGCCGCAAACCGCCATTTCGCGCGCTGCGGGAACACGTGCGAGAAGTTCGGCGCGCGCCGGGCCGAGGGCCATGCCGGAGGCGACCGCGGCAAGCGCGAGCAATCCGATTCTAGCGAAGAGAAATCCGGCTTTAGTGGAAAAGACGTTCATCGGCGCCCTCCGAATACAAGCTGAATTTGTTGGAGGGAATTGGAGCGGCTTATTCTCGTTTCAAGCCGGAGCCCAGTGGCGTAGTGCCACAAAACGTTGCCTGAGGGGGCGAAGGGCGAGCCGTCGAACAAGCATACGTCGCGCCACTTGCCAGTCCTGACGCCTGCCAGTTCCACATCATCCAACCGCAGGTGGTGAAATAGAAGAGGGCTATCGAGAACGGCCAGTATATCGTGCTGGAGCCGGACGAGGTCGCCGCCGCCGTACCCGATAGCGACAAGACCTTGAAGATCGAGGCCTTCATTTCCTGTTTACAGATCGATATCACCTATTTCGACAAGCCCTATTACCTGGCGCCCGACAAGATGGACACGGCAGGTGGAGGGAGGTTCAGGCGAAAAAGCCCGCATCTTCTTCGCTGAGATATCTCCTGGCCCCTTCAGCGTCGATATCGAGGCCCAGGCCCGGCGCTTCCAGTAGGTCCACCATGCTGTCCTTCACGATCTGCGGCGGCAAGCCGATTACCAGGTCCTCCCACCAGGGGTCGGAGGCGGTCGGATATTCGAAGGCGATGTAATTTGCCGGCAACGTGGCGCAGACATTGATCAACGCGCCGAGGCCCAGCAGGCCGTTAGCGGTGCCGTGCGGTGCCATCAGGATCGAGTGCATGTAGGCGTGCTCGGCGACCCATTTGAGCTCGGCAATGCCGCCAACATCGGCTGGATCGGGGCCGATGACGCGTACCGCCTGCGTCTCGATCAGTTCCTTGAAATTGTGCCGCAGGTAGATCTGCTCACCAGTGTGGATTGGCGTCGAGGTGGAGGTTGTCAGTTCCCGATAGGCCTGCGGATTGACCCACGGCACGTAGTCGCCAG
Source organism: Rhizobium sp. USDA 3886 (assembly GCF_056279785.1). NCBI lineage: Bacteria > Pseudomonadati > Pseudomonadota > Alphaproteobacteria > Hyphomicrobiales > Rhizobiaceae > Rhizobium > Rhizobium sp. USDA 3886. Next base: position 59,782 of record NZ_JBWCDC010000003.1, read on the forward strand.
TCAGCATGTCTTCGAGCCACATCAAATTGTACTTCTCGACAGCGCGAGCGAACTTAATCGCATCGGGCAGCATCCAGCCCGGGCCGCAGTCGAGCGCCAGGCTGACTTTATCGCCCAGCACTTCCTTCATCGCGATCACGCAGTCGAGCATGTGATTGAAACCGCGCTCGCTGATCACGCCCTGATCCATGGCACCGTGATAGCCGGCCTTCTTCTGCGTCACGCCGTAGTGGAAGCCCTCGATAGTGTCCTTCATGTTGGAGTGGAACGAGATTCCTTGCTTGACCATGAAGAAGTTCTGCGGCTGCTCCATCATCCATTTGACGTCAGCGGCGTAATCCTCCGGCCGGTCGCCCGTGCGTTTCTGGCGAATCTCACCATTGTAGACGCGCACCTTGTCCCGCACCTTGCCGCCGAGCAGTTTATAGGCAGGCACGCCCGCGGCCTTGCCAGCGATATCCCACAGCGCATGCTCAATAGCGCTCACCGCCGCGCCGTACGGCTTGAAAGAGCCGCGTTGGCGGATCTTCAACATTACTCTCTCGACGTCGGTCGGGTCCTCGCCGACCAGCGCCTCGCGGAAATGCAGCACCCAGGGCTTGAGGTAGGACTTGGTGAATTCGACTTCGCCCAAGCCATAGAGGCCCTCGTCCGTAACGATGCGGACGATCGGGTGTTTGCCGATAACGGCGCAGCGGAGATCGGTGATCTTCATCTTCGTTCCTTTTCGCCTCAGCTCCAGGTGCGATCCCAGGAATACTCATCGTCCCAGTGATCCGTAGGCGGCCAAATGCCGGTGACACCCGGCTGCAGATGCTGTGAGATCACCTCGTCGACGACGTCGTCAATCCCCAGGCCCGGCTTGTCCGGAACAGTGATGAAGCCGTCCTTCACCAGCGGCTTGGGAAGGCCCGTGACGATATCGTCCCACCAGTCGACATCGGCGGCATGGTATTCGAGCGCCATGAAATTTTCGGTCGCGGTCGCGACATGTGCAGCGGCCATTGCGGCGATTGGACTTTCTGCCATGTGGATGGCCATGGCGACACCATGGTCCTGCGCCATGTCGCCGATCTTCTTGGTCTCGAGGATGCCCCCACTGGTGAGCAGGTCCGGGTGGATAACGGAGACGCCGCCGCTGTTAAGCAGAGGCTCGAAGCCTTCCTTGAGGTATATGTCCTCGCCAGTGCAGATTGGCACCGTGGTGGCGTCCTGCAGTTGTCGGTATTGCTCGGTATACTGCCATGGGATCACATCCTCGAGCCAGGCTGGCACGTATTTTTCAATTCGCCTGGCAAGGCGAATGCCGTTCTGCATCGAGATATGGCCGATATGGTCGATCGCGAGCGGCACATCCATGCCGATGACCTCACGAACCTCGGCGATGTATTGCTCAAGCAGGTCGAGGCCCTTGTCGGAAAAGTGGAGGCCGGTAAACGGGTGCTGGACGTTATGCAAATCGTACGCAGCATTGCGGACACGCCGCTCTTCAATGGTCTTCAGCGGCCCGCGACTGGGACGGTCGCGGTATCCTTCTAGTGAGCCGGCGGGAAACACGACCGCACCGGGCACATCCGCGATCTGCATCAGTCCCAAATCCATCTTGAGGAAGGTGAAGCCGAGCTCGATGCGCTGCTTGAGGCGCTTGCCGGTCTCGGTGCCGCTCGGCACGGTGGCGTCGGTATCGCAGTAGACGCGCACTTTCTCCCGAAAACGGCCGCCGAGCATCTGGTAGATGGGAACGCCATAGGCCTTGCCGGCAAGATCCCACAACGCGATTTCAACCGCCGATACGCCGCCGCCTTGCCGGCCGTGCCCGCCGAACTGCTTGATCCGGCGAAACAGTCGATCGATGTTGCAAGGGTTCTCGCCAAGCAACCGGCTCTTCAGCATCAGCGCGTAGGTGGCGCTGGCACCGTCGCGCACCTCGCCAAGCCCGACGATGCCCTGGTTGGTGTAAATCTTAAGCAGCACTGAGGTGAACGGGGCGCCGACAATTTCGGCTACCCGCATGTCGGTGATGCGAAGGTCGGACGGCTTGGAATGCGTGTTCACCCGATTGAGCGCCTCGTCGGCTCCATCTGCCTCTGGCATGATTTATCCTCGTTTTGGTCGGGGGGGCTCGTCGCCGCACACGCTGGGGCGGCGTTGAGCGTTGCTAGTCCAGCTCTATCTCGTGGCTTTGAAGGTAGTCGCGGTTCATTTCAACGCCGAGACCAGGCTTGGGCGTAAGCTTGAGGCTGCCGTTCGAAACATCGAGTGGTCTGTCGATGAGGTGATCGTATTTGCCCAGGTTCCACTCCGACGTTTCCAGTTTGTAGAAATTAGGAACGGTCATCATCACCTGCGCTCCCGCAACCACGTTGATCGGCCCTGCGGCGTCATGCGGCGAGACGGGAATGTAGTAGGCTTCGCATAGGGCAGAAATCTTCTTGAGTTCAGTAATGCCGCCGGTCCATGTGACGTCCGGCATGATGTAATCAGCTAGTCTGTTTTCGAGCACCGGCACGAAATCCCATTTCGTATGGCCGCGCTCGCCCCACGAGATAGCGGCGCTGACCTTCTCACGGACCTGTCTAAGCGCGTTGAGGCTCTCCGGTGGACAGGGCTCCTCGAACCAGTCGATCTGACCAGCTTCCTCGAGGCTCCGACAAAGGCGAATGGCGGTGGGAACGTCGAACCGGCCATGCGCATCGATGAGGATGTCGACATCAGAGCCCGCCGTTTCGCGGATCAGAGCCGTGAGTTCGGCGGCTTCGCGCTCATCCTTGCGGGTCATGCTGCCATCGAGGTAGCCGTCGCGCTGTTCGCGAGGCTGTCCATCGGCGGTGCGGCCTTGTTGGGGGAAAGGATCGAACTTGAGCGCAGTGTGGCCGGACTCGACGATGTCTCGAATTTCGCGGACCACAGCCTCATTGCTGGTGAATTTAGCCTGGTTCGGATGGGTGTAGAGCGCAATTTCATCGCGTACCGGCCCACCCAACAGCTCGTAAATCGGCTTACCCAAGACTTTGCCTCGGATGTCCCAGAGGGCTATGTCAATGGCGCTCACGCATTCGACTGCGGCGCCGCGACTGCCCATGTAGGTGAAGCTGCGGAATATCTTGTGCCACAGATACTCAATACGCGCCGGGTCCTCGCCTGTCACAGCGGCACCGATCTGCCTCAGGATCGTGCAGAGGGCGCGATTGGCGAGCCTTGTCGTGGTGGTGATCTCTCCCCAGCCGCTGACCCCCTCATCGGTCGTCACTTCGACGAACAGATACTCTCCCCAATAAGAAGCATCGGACTTGATGAGCCACGGCCGAACGCTGGTGATTTTCATCTCAACTGCCTTTATCTGAAGTGGTCGGGGATAACGATATTCCAGGCCAGGTATTCTATCCTGCGCGAGCGGCGTTACGCGCACGCATGTGTTCGAGGATGTGCCGGCCGGAGCCCTCGACATGGCGTGCAATGAGTTCGCCTGCCTCGTTCGCATTTCCCGCTTTTACATGCGCGATGAGCTCGCGATGCTCGCTAAGGATTGCGGCACGCCGGGCGAGCGTGAAGTTGAAACGCCGGCTCACCGCTCGAAGCACTTCGCGATGCTTCCACCAAAGCTCGGCGGCATGGCGGTTGTAGTGCCTTTGGTACATTACGGTGTGAAAGGCGGTGTCCAGCTCGCTGTGCCTGAACGTGTCGGCGAAGTTGTTCTCTTCAATCAAGCCTTGAATGCGTTCAAGTTCAGCAATGTCCTCGACGGTGGCCATATTCACGAACCATCGCGTCAGTGCCGGCTCGATCAAGACTCCTATCTCGTAGATGTCCCGAACAAAATCCTGATCTATGGGCCGGACGCGCGCTCCACGGTTGGGAACGAAGGTGACAAAGCCCTCCCCGCGCAACAGTTGCAGAGCCTCGCGCACAGGGTTGGTCGAGGTGCCGTGGCGCCGGGCGAGATCGGTGACCACAAGGCGTTCGTTGGCAGCGAGCCGCCCTTCGATGATGTCTTCCCTGATCAGTTGATAAAGCGAGGCGCCCTCGCTGGAGGCCCCGATAGCGTCGATCCCTTCGGGTGGCTGTGCTTTGAAATCGCTTGTTTCCGCCAAGGCTATCCCCATTCAATACATATATTTCTCGGATATCACGCGAGATTTCTCTAAACAATGTACGATTTCTCTTATTGACAGGAAATCTGCGATCTGAAAACGTATGATCAGGTCGAAGGGATACATTGGGTGGAAAGTCCCGCGGCCGGGGAGCAAAGACCGCTCGCTTCGACGCAGAGCGGCATGGGAGAACCTGGAGGATACCTATGACGAGGATTTCACTCGGCGGTGCCGTCCTGCGCGGCACTGTCTCGACTGCTTTGATGGTATCATTGATGTCTGCGTCTGCGCTGGGGGCGCCGGTCGACTTGAGCAAATGGTCGCCGCAATATGTGCGCTCCATTGCCGGCACACAGAATTTCGACACGGCAGCTGATTGCGGCAAGGTCACACCGCTCGACTACAAGGGGCGACTGACTTTCTGGTATCAGGGCGTGTTCGAGGGCGACCCCGACCTCCTGCGCCAGTATTACAAGGATTTCTTCGCGACCTTTCGCAAGACCTATCCAAACATCCAGCTTGAGGAACAAGCCCTCACCTATAACGACCTCTTGGACAAGTTCCGCACCGCGCTGCTTGGCAATGCCGCGCCCATGGCGGTCCGCCTGCAAATCCTGGGTGGCACTGAGTTCGCCTCAAAGGGCTATTTGCAGCCTCTGAAGCCGGAGGATGTAGGATATTCGACCGAGGATTTCTGGCCCGGCGCCATGAAGGCTGTAACCTGGGACGATGTGACCTACGGCATTCCAACCAACAACGAGACGATGGCGTTCATCTGGAACGCCGACATCTTCAAGCGTGCAGGCCTTGATCCGGACAAGGCCCCAGCAACTTGGGGTGACGTCGTCAAGTATTCCCAGCAGATCCACGACAAGCTCGGCATTGCCGGTTACGGCCTCGTGGCTCGCAAAAATGCCGGCAATACGCCTTACCGCTTCATGCCGCAGCTGTGGGCCTATGGGGGCGGCGTCTTCGACGAGGCCACCGCCGACCCGACCTATAAGGAGGTCGAGCTCGATAGCCCGCAGAGCAAAGCGGCATTGCAAGCGTCCTACGATATGTATGTTCGCGACAAGTCGGTACCGGTTTCGGCGCTTACCAACCAGCAGGCCGACAACCAGCCCCTTTTCCTGGCCGGCCAGCTCGGCATGATGATCTCGCATCCGTCCGATTACGACGTTATGCTCGACCTGCAGAAAAAGGCGACGGACACCGACAAGGAAAAGGCGCAGACCGTTATCGACAATATGCGGTACGGCCTGATCCCGACTGGCCCCGACGGCAAACGTGCCGTGGTATTTGGCGGCTCAAACATTCACATCCTCAAGCCCGAATACGTGGAGGGCGGCAAGGTAGACGAGCCGGCGGCAAAAGCTATCATCTGCATGTGGACGAGCCCCGAATGGTCACTAAAGATGGCTTATGCCGGCTCGAACCCGGGAAACCTCAACGGCTTCAAGACAAAATGGATGAAGGAACGTCTGGACAGCATCAAGTTCCTTGATGTCACGACCTCGATGCTGCCTTACGGCATCCCGTTCCCCGCACTGCCACAGGCCCCCGAGATCATGAACATCATCATCCCGGACATGCTCCAGAATGCTCTGACTGGGGCCATGACCGTCGACCAGGCAGCGGACGACGCGGCCAAGAAGGTCAAAGACCTCATGGACGGTGGGCTCTAGTCCAAGTCCGACGATCTGACCGGCTGCGCAACGATCGCAGCCGGTTTTGTTCCCAAGGATGAGGGCTCTGCACAGTGACGATCTTGACTCGGAAGGCCGAGGTTCCCCGACGACTGCAACCTCATAGGTCCGAAGTGCTGCGAAAAATCTGGGAGCATCGCGCTGACTACGCGTACGTGCTTCCTGCGATCGCCGTGATGCTCATCGTCATAGCCTACCCTATCTATTACACGATCGAGCTGTCGTTCTTCAATACACCGCCTGGCCTGCAGCTTCGGGACAAGATTTTCGTCGGTCTCGACAACTACACCGCCATCCTCAAAAGTCCGGTGTTCTGGACGGTTACCTCGAACACTCTTATCTGGACATTGGGATCGACCATCATCGCGTTTGTCCTGGGGTTCGCTTGCGCCCTCGCACTTCATCGTGACTTTGCTGGTCGCGCCATCCTGCGCGCCGTCCTGATCATTCCATGGGTTATCAGCGCGGTTGCCGCGTCCTACATCTGGAAATGGATCTACCATTCCGACTTTGGGATCATTGGCGCAGTGCTGGTGGGCCTGGGATTGAGCGATCGGCCGCCGAATTTCATCGACAGCGTCAGTACGGTGCTGCCCTCGCTGATCGTCGTGAATATCTGGCGAGAGTTTCCGTTCGCCATGATCATGATGATGGCTGGCCTGCAGACGGTTCCCGACCAATTGCTGCGCGCCGCAAAAGTCGACGGAGCCAATGCATGGCAGCGGTTCTGGCACGTCACCTTTCCGCACTTGAGAAACGTCTCGACGGTGACGATCCTTCTGCTGGCAGTGGCCAACTTCAATTCTTTCATCATCCCCTGGATCATGACCGGCGGCGGGCCGTCGAATGCATCGCATATCTGGATCACCCACATTTACGAACTCGCGTTCGGCCGCCAGCGCTGGGGGGTGGCATCGGCCTATTCGGTACTGCTGTTCCTGATCCTGATGTCGCTCGGCTACTTCTACGTTCGTGCACTGAGCGGCAACGACCAGAAGGGTGGGAGCGAATGAGCACGATTGCCGAGCCTGCTCCTCGAGGCCAGGCGCGTCGCCGTATGCGCATCGATGGATGGCGGTGGGGCGGACGCATCTTCCTTGTGTTCATGCTGCTTTACACCGCATTACCGATGATCTGGATGCTGATCACCTCGATCAAGTCCGGCTTCGCGGCCATGCAATTCCCGCCGCAATGGTGGCCGGATCAACCCACTCTTGCCAGCTACCAAAAGTTGCTCGATCCGCAAAACAGCGTCGGCCAGGACTTCCTTCGTTTCTTCTGGAACAGCCTTTTCGTCTCCACTGCCACGACCATCCTTTCGGTGATCGTGGCAGTTCCTGCGGCCTATGCGTTTTCGCGCTTCACCTTCCCGGGCAGGAACTTTCTGTTCTTCGCCGTCTTGCTCCGCAACATGTTCCCGGCAGTGATCTTTCTCGTGCCGCTCTTCATCCTGATGCGCGCGATCGGGCTTGTGAACACGCATGGATCGCTCGTTCTCACCTACCTCACATTCGGCCTGCCGCTGGCAATCTGGCTCCTCAAGGGCTTCTACGACAACATCCCGGTGCAACTCGAGCAGGCCGCGCGCATCGACGGGGCGACACGATTCCAGGCCTTTTTCCTGATCGTGATGCCGCTCTCGGCGCCAGGAATCATCGCCACGGCGATCTATTCTTTCATCGGCGCGTGGAACGAGTACATCTACGCCTACACGTTCCTCTCCAAGAACGACCAGTTGACACTGCCGGTCGGCATCCAGCGCTTCTTCTCGGAAAATACAACGGACTTTCCGGGCCTGATGGCGGCCAGCTTTATGATGAGCGTGCCCGTCGTGGTCCTGTTCCTCGTCCTTCAGCGATACTTCGTACGCGCCCTTACAGAAGGCGCAGTCAAGCACTAGGGAGTTGCCGGTGGCCCACGTGGTCCTCAAAGATCTTGTCAAGACCTATGGCAGCTTCAAAGCTGTCAACGATGTTTCGCTGACGGTCAATGACGGCGAATTCGTTGCGCTCGTCGGCCCTTCAGGCTGCGGCAAAACAACCACGCTCAATCTTGTAGCAGGGCTCATCCCCATCACATCTGGCGACGTCGTCATCGGCGACCGGGTGGTCAACGACCTCGACCCCAAGGACCGGGACATCGCAATGGTGTTCCAGAACTACGCGCTCTATCCGCAGAAATCTGTCTATAAAAATCTGGCTTTCCCGCTGCAGATGCGCAAACTGCCAAGGGACGAGATCGACAAGAAGGTCAAGGAAGCAGCGCGCGTGCTCGACATGACGCAGCTGCTCGAGCGCAAGCCACGCGAACTTTCGGGCGGTCAACAGCAGCGTGTGGCCCTGGGCCGTGCCCTCGTTCGCGATCCGGCGGTATTCCTGATGGATGAACCACTCTCCAACCTCGACGCAAAGCTGCGCGTGCAGATGCGGTCGGAAATCAAGCGTTTCCACCAGGACCTCAAGGCGACGATCATCTACGTGACGCACGACCAGCTCGAAGCCGTGACCATGGCCGACAGGATGGCGGTGATGAACGGCGGCTACCTGCAGCAATACGATTCACCGGCGCAGGTCTTTGCCCATCCGGTGAACATGTTCGTCGCCAGCTTCGTCGGCAGCCCGGCAATGAGCCTTGTTCCGCTGGAGGCATCAACGGAAAGCGGCAACACTGTGTTGACCAGCGCGGAGGGCTGGCGCCTCGAGCTTTCGCCAAACAACGCGCAGAAGGTCGCGAGGGCAACCACCAAGAAAGTCGTGCTCGGCGCACGTCACTCGACGATCAAGCTGCACAAGAGTGCGGTGCCAGGCAGCATTCCTGCCAAGGCCTACACGGTGGAGCCGACCGGAGACGTCACCTTCGTTCAGGCGTTTCTGTCTGGCGCCATCGTCAACGTCAGCGTGCCGCCGACCATTGCCGTCGCGCCCGACGAACAGATTTGGCTCGAGTTCGATCAGGAGCGGATGCATCTGTTCGACGGCGAAACAGAAATGGCCCTCAAGGCCCACTGAGACAGAGCCGATGCGTGTGAAACGAGGGCGTGGATGATTACGAAGCTTGAAATCACGGCGATCAAGCCCTATCCAGTATGGGTAGGAACGCGCAACCAGATGCTGGTCAAGGTCGAGACCGACAATGGCATCTTCGGCTGGGGCGAGAGCGGCTTGAGCGGTCGCGAGAAGGCCGTGGCCGGCGCGATCGAGCACTATCGCGAGTTTCTCATCGGCCGCGACCCGATGCAGATTGGTCGGATCTGGCAAGAAGTTTATCGCAGCCAATACTTCGAAGGCGGGCGCGTTCTGCAGGCGGCGATTTCCGCCATCGACATTGCCCTTCACGACATCAAAGGCAAGGCGCTGGGGGTGCCGGCCTACGAACTGTTGGGCGGCAAGCAGCGCGACCGAATTCCTACCTTCGCCTCGACGGGTGACGAGGCCGAGGGCGAGGTTGCCATCGAACGAGCCCGCGAACTACGCGAACAAGGGTGGCAGGCGATCCGCTTCTTTCCCATCGGGCAAAACAGCAAGGACATCTTTGAGCCGCGGGAGTCGATCGGCGCGACCGCAACTATGCTGAACAAGGCGCGCGAGGCGCTGGGCGACGAGGTCGTCCTCGGGATCGACTATCATCATCGGCTGTCGGTGGCAGAGGCGGCGAGCTTCTGTAACAAGCTCGGCCGCGGCGTGCTTGATTTCCTCGAGGAGCCGATACGAGACGAGACACCCGAGGCCTACGAATCCCTGCGCACGATGACCGACATCCCGTTCGCCATCGGCGAGGAATTTGCCAGCAAGTGGCAATTCCTGCCCTACATCGAGCGCGGCATCCATCAGTTCAACCGGCTCGATGTTTGCAATGTTGGCGGGCTCACTGAAGCGATGAAGGTGGCTGGCTGGAGCGAGGCGCACTATGTGGACCTGATGCCGCACAATCCCCTTGGCCCAGTCTGCACGGCCGCGACCATCCATCTCGCCGCCGCGGTACCGAATTTCGCTTGGCTCGAGACCAGGGCGCCCGAAGCAAAACTGGGCTTCGACAATTACGACTTCTTCCCCGTGCAACCACGGCTCGACGGCCCCGACTATCCGGTCAGCGATCTGCCAGGGCTCGGCGTCGAGGTCAACGAAGAGGCGGTCGAGGCGGAGAGCTTTCGTTTCTGGGAAGCGCCTCACCTGAAGCGCCGCGACGGTTCTGTCACAAACTGGTAGTTTCATCCACCGGAGCCTAGAATGATGCATACGCCCGACATTACGCGACCGCCCAAAGAGCTGATCGACGCACTGAAGGAAATCGGCGCCGCGACGGTTTCCGGCACGCTTGGCCACATGGGCTTCCGCAATCCGCACATGGTCGGTCCCGTTCCGCAGAATCGCGGAAAGTCGATCGTCGGGCCGGCCCTGACGCTTCAATTCATGCCGCAGCGGCCGGACCTCTTCACCGAGGGAGAATATGCAGATCCGGAGACGCAGTTGCACCGCCATGTGCTTTATCACGTGCAGGAGGGCGATGTGGTCGTGGTCGACGCGCGCGGCGACATGAGCTCGGGCGTCTTCGGCGATATGATGTCGACGTATTTCAAAGGCAGAGGCGGCGCTGGCATCGTGATCGATGGGTGCATGCGCGATCGGCCAAATGTCGAGAAGCTAGATCTCCCTCTATGGCTGCGCGGCTGGACGCCCAACTATCATGTGCAGACTGGCATCTATCCCAACGCCGTCAACGTTCCGATTGCCTGCGGCGGTGTCACGGTAATCCCCGGAGACATCATCGTCGCCGACGATGACGGGGTGGTGGTGCTTCCAGTCGCAATGGCCTCAAAGGTAATCGAAGAATCGCAAAAGCATCACGATTGGGAGGAGTTCTCGCGAGTGAAGCTTATGGGGGGCGGGTCGTTGCAGCGCTACTATCCGCTGCATGACGATGCCCGCGGAGAGTACGAAGAGTGGCGCAAAACAAACCGCTCGGGAACAACTTAGCCAATGGATTACCTTAGGCGGGCGGCGAACTTTCTGGGATATTGCCGGCGTCTACACAAAAAGCACGGAGTCGAATTTCGCCGTCGGCGCCCGCTTTTCGATCTGGCAGCCGGATCCAGCCGCCGACGTTGGCCGAATGTCCCTTCTATGAAGCGTTTCGGATGCCGACAGCTTTGGGCCGAACGTTCCATGACGGTGTCGGGCCGTCGGAAATAGTGGACGTTCAGATCGGGAGGGGCTGAAAACTTCGGGCCTTCCGGCCCGACCCCGAAATGATGACGCCCATAGGAGCATCATCACAAAACTTTCGGCGAACGCTACTTCAGTCGGCTCAGCAGCTCCTGGGCCACGGCCGGAGCAGACGCAGGGTTCTGACCCGTGATCAGCTCGCGATCCACCACGACGTGCCCGACGAACGGTGCCTCGGCCTGACTGAATTGCCCCCCTGCTTGGGTGAGCGCGTCCTGTGGATAGAACTTCATTTCGCCGCCGCTCAGCAACCCCTTCGCCATTTCCTCTTCCTGGTTGCTGAAAACGGTCAGCCTGTAGCCGGCATAGATCCAGTCGGTTTGCGCGTTGGCCGTTCCCGCCGTCTCGAACTTCGTGACGAAGCCCTTCGCGTCTGCCAGCGTAGACAGCAACGCGATCGGGCCATGGCAGGCGAGCGCGGTCGTCTTGCCGTTTTCATGGAAATAGGTGAGCAGGTTGCCGAGTTCGGAACTCACCAGAAGATCCTGCATAGGTGCGTGACCGCCGGGGACGTAGACCGCGTCGAAATGGTCGTAACCGACCTGCTCGACCCGTGCGAGGCTGATGACCGGCGACTTCTCGCTCGACAAGAGGCCCAGGTCCGAAAGTTGTGTTTCGCTGGCTTTCATTGCGGCCTCGTCACCGCCAAAATACATCTTGTCGATGGACGTCCTGTCGACGGATGGAGCGGTCCCTTTCGGGGTGGCGAAGGTAATGTCGTGGCCGGCGTCGAGCAGCGCCTTCACCGGCTGCATCAGTTCATTAAGGTAGAAGCCGGTCTCGAATACCTTTCCGTCCTTCAGGTCGAGGCGGTCGGAATCGGACAAGACGATCAGCACGTTTCCGGCATAGGCACAGATGGTGCTGGCACCAAGCACAAGTGTGATGGTGAGGCTGCGCAGAAGTTTCATGGTTTATCTCCGAATGTACGAAAATCCGATTGGGAATGAAAAGGCAACCGCTTATCAGCCGGCGACCTTGGTCAGCCGGTGCAGGTGAAGTCGGCGAAATATTCGCCCACGCCGCTCGCCTGAAAGCGCTGCATGGCAGCGCCCTGCATATGGGCGCGCCATTGGACCTCGCTTGCCCAAGTTTCGACGAAGATGCGGACGCGTCCTTCATCGAGCGACTGGTGCAGTTCGTAACGAAGGCAGCCGTCTTCAGCCAGAGTCTCTGCGACCAGCTTTTCCTGGGCGGCACCGAGGGCTGCTTGCTTGCCGGGCTTAGCCGTGGTGATGGCGATAATTGTCAGAGGTGTGTTTGACATGGGTAAGACCTTAGTCAGGCGATGGTGTTGACGAGGCCGCCTTCGGCGCGAAGGGCAGCGCCGTTGGTCGCGGATGAGCGGGGGCTGGCGAGATAGGCGACCAGGTTTGCCACCTCCTCCGCTTCCACCATGCGCTGGAGGATCGAAGCCGAGCGGGCTGTCGCGAAGAATTCGGCCTCGACCTCTTTGATCGGCGCGGACGGGTCGCTTGCCTGACTGCGCAGGAAAGCCTCAATGCCTTCCGAGCGGGTCGGCCCCGGCAGCACGGAATTGACCGTGACATTGGTCCCGCGGGTCAGTTGCGCCAATCCGCGCGAAACCGAGAGTTGCGCGGTCTTGGTCGTCGCGTAGTGGATCATGTCCTGCGGAATGGCGAGGCCCGACTCACTGGAAATGAAAATAATGCGGCCCCAGTTGCGCTCCAGCATGCCGGGGAGATAGGTCCGTGACAGGCGCACGCCGCTCATGACATTGACGTCGAACAGATGGCTCCAATCGGCATCGCTGATGTCGCCGAATGCCTTGCTCTCGTAGATGCCGAGATTGTTGACGAGTATATCGACCGAAGCCTCAGCCCTTGCGATGATCGCGGCACCCTCGGCGCTGGCGGCGTCCGCCAGAACGCCAGCGATGTCCGATCCGCCGGATGCCTTAACGGCAGCGACCGCGCTATCGAGCTTGGCACGGTCGCGTCCTGTGATGACAACGCGTGCACCTTCGGCAGCGAGAGTGCGGGCGATTTCGAGGCCAATGCCGGCTGTGGCTCCGGTAACTAGGGCAGTCTTGCCAGTGAGTCGCAGGTCCATGTCGTGTCTCCAGGTTGTTGCTGCCGACAATTTATGATTTAAGAACCACAGGAACTATTGCGTGTGGGAGACATGCACCTGTGAATGAGGATCATCAATGCCGCGTATCCTGATGGAACGCTCGGGCGAGATGGAAGTGTTTGCCCGCGTGGTTCAGGATGGGGGCTTCTCCGCCGCCGCGCGCAACCTTGACCTCACGCCATCGGCAGTCAGCAAATTGATCGCCCGCCTTGAAGCACGGCTTGGCACACGCCTTCTGGTGCGAACTACTCGCGCTCTCACGCTAACGGAAGAAGGCGAGGCCTATCACCATGCAGCCCTTCGGATTCTGCAGGAACTGAACGATGCGGATCAGGAGGCCGCGGGAGGTGCCGTCCGTGGGCGATTACGGGTCAACACAACGATACCATTCGGCACGATGTTCATCGTGCCGGCAATGCCGGATTTCATTGCGCATAATCCCAATCTGATCGTCGATCTCAGCTTCACTGACGGCATTGTCGATCTGGTGGCGGAAAAGACCGATGTCGCCATCCGCATGGGCAACCTGCCCGACAGCGGGCTGATCGCCCGCAAGCTGGGGCAGAGCCGGCGCGTGGTCTGTGCTGCACCTTCCTATCTGGAACGCAGAGGACGGCCAGAAACACCTGCCGACCTGGAACATCACGACTGCCTGACCTTCAACTTCCGACGTGCAAGGCCGTCGTGGCCGTTTCACTGCGAAGGCCGAGAGGTGGCACAACCGGTCAAAGGCAGCATCGTGGTGAACAACGGCGAAACGATGAAACAGATGGTGCTGGCCGGCGTCGGTATCGCCCGGCTTGGTCTGTTTCATGTCGCGGATGAGATCGCGGCGGGACGACTTATCCCACTGCTCGAAGATCAGAATCCAGGCGACCTGGAACTGGTTCATGCCGTCTATGTGGGCGGCGGCCCACTGCCTCACCGCGTCCGCGCCTTTATCGAGCACATGGTGATAACATTGGCAGAAACGCCACTGCTGAAAGGGACTTCCTAAGCAGAGATCCTCTGGACGGGCAACTGATAGAAGCGGGCTTCGTAGGTATTCCGCTGTGATGCTAACTCTTTGGATTTGGTCGGTGGCGTAGACCGTCCGTGAGCAGTGACACCATGCGCCTCGGCTGCTCTGTGTCACCGTCACTCGACGGTGTGGCGAGACGTAGTCCGGCGTTCAGCAGGTCGCTTGCGTTTACGTCATTCCTGATCGCTCCTGAGGCTGCGGCAGCATCGAGCAGCCGTCGAAGCACTGGTGTGAACTGGCCAAGAACAAACTCCGGAAGTGCCTGGTAGGCGGGGTCGCCTGAATGTAGCGCTGGACCCAAGGCTTTTTTCGTGGAGATGAAATCAACAAGACGCGTCATCCATTTTGCGAGTGCCTCTGCTGGCTCAAGCTCTTCTGCGTAAGCCGCCGCAGCGTCCGCCTGAGCAAGAACGTCGCGTTTGATCAATGCCTTGATGAGGTCAGAGCGTTCGGGGAAATGGCGATAGAGCGTGCCAACACCAACCCCTGCTCTGTCTGCGATAGTTCGCATCGGCGCATCAACGCCCAGCTCGCTGAAGACAGCCATTGCAGCTTGAAGCAGTGCGTCGAAATTGCGCCTCGCATCGGCCCGCACTGCCGGATGGGTCGCGCTGCTAGACTCGTTCTTTTGTTCGTCTGACTTCATCGGTCGACTATACCTATTGCAAAACGGAACAATGTTCCGTATAAACGGACGAATGTTCCGATTACACTCTATATCGCGCCTGCTGGAACGTTGCAATCGTAAGCACAAGGAAAATGAACATGCTCTATCGCACTCTCGGCCGTACTGGCATCAAGGTCAGCTCCTATTGTCTAGGCGCGATGATGTTCGGGAAGATGGCCAACAACGACCACGATGAGTGCGCCCGCATGATCCACAGAGCACTTGATGCGGGCATAAACTTCATCGATACCGCCGACCGATACAGTGATGGCGACTCTGAAGTGATCGTCGGGAAAGCACTGAAGGGAAGGCGCGACGATGTTGTTCTCGCCACCAAGGTTTTCGGCCCGATGGGCGACGATCCGAACCGGCGTGGTGGTTCGCGGCGCTGGGTGACGCAAGCAGTGGAGGACTCGCTGCGCCGACTTCAGACTGACTATATTGACCTTTACCAGCTCCATCGCCCCGTCCCTGACACCGACATCGAGGAAACGCTTTCGGTGTTAACTGACCTGATGCGTGCGGGTAAGGTTCGCGCCATCGGAGGGTCAACTTTCCCGGCGTCGGACATTGTCGAGGCGCAATGGGTGGCCGAGCGCCGAGGGCTTGCACGATTCCGCACGGAGCAGCCGCCCTACTCGATCCTTAATCGTTCAATCGAGCGCGAGGTGCTGCCAACCTGCCAGCGTTACGGGATGGGCGTCATGGCATGGAGCCCGCTCGCCAAAGGAATGCTCACAGGTAAGTATCGAAAAGGTGAGCCAACGCCGGACACCCTGCGAGCAAAGTTCTTCCAGAAGGCAATGACTGACCAACAGACCCTCGACAAGGTCGAACAGCTCATAGCGCTTGCCGATGGAGCAGGCATCTTGCTGATGCATATGGCCCTCGCCTTCGTCGTTTCGCATCCGGCTCTATCGTCAGCTATCATTGGACCGCGTACTCCCGAGCAACTTGAAGGCCTTCTTGCTGGTGTTGAGGTATCCCTTGACGATGAAATTCTTGACCGGATCGATGAAATTGTACCACCGGGAGAAGACGTGGGCTTGCTGGAGGGGTCGGCATACATCCCGCCGTCACTCGAACAGGTGGCGCTCCGTCGACGCCCGCTCCCCGAGCGAGCGGCTAGGTGAGACCACGCAGCTTTGAAAATAGTTGTAGGATGACGCGATAGCGGTTGGGTGTCGGCAGATCTCAGCATTCGAACGGTTCGGCAGCGTTTCCATAAGCAATGACGCTGTTTTTGGTCGGCGATTGTTTGCTTTCCGCCTGCAAGGACGTCCATCTATGCTTGCGGGACACCTGGACCCTATAGGAAGCGTGACCGTTGTTATCGCAGGATTTCGATGGGCTTAAGACCCTCATCAAACGCAAGAAGCAGCACCAACGATCTTGAGGCTGCACGCATGTCGCTTTGCCCCGCCGCAGTGCGGCGAGGCAGCAGTCTTACGCGCCACTACTGCATGACGGCCGCGAACCGCATCCACTTGGCGATCGAGTCGATCGGCGAGTTGTCCGGCATCGTAAGGGGGCTCTGATCGGGCGTGAACCCGCGCGAAAGGGCCGAGTCCGGATCCGCAAGCAGCACGCCCACGAAGGTCAACGCCACGAGACAGCTCCCAACTTCACCCAATCGATTTCCACCGGCAGCCTCGGCTTCAGCAAGAATGTAGAACCATAGCGGTGCGCGCTCGTGGAAGCGCGATGTGGTTCCGGCGAGGAAGTTCTGCAGATCGGGCTTCGTGGCGAACAGCGCTGAGACATCCTGGATCGGCGACGACTCCACTGCACCAATTTGCTTGAGATGCTTGTGCAGAGCCTGGCCCGTCGGGAGCCTGAGATTGTAGCCTCTACGAAGGTTCCTCCTTGCCAGGTTTTTGAACAACTCTTTGAGTTGTTGGTCGGCCTGGTCTTCCCCTTCCTTGAACATCGTGTGCAATGGCGGGGCGAGTTCGGTATCGATCTTCCTGGCGAAACGGGCCGGTTCTCCGTCGCTCCCATCATGGGGATCGACGCCCGTAAAGCGTGTCCAGTCGATGATCCAGTTCTTGGGCAGCTTCTTCTCGGTATCCAGCCTGCCGCCGCCTCCAGTGAATTCGAAAAGCAACTGCAAGGTCGCACGCGGTAGAAAACCTGTGCCCGGCCGCCCAAAGATCTTGTTGTAGTCGTAGAACGCTCTGACCATGGAATGACCGAACCGATAAGCTGCCGCCGAGAACTCCAATGGCAGAGCATTTCCAAGGCGAGTATTCTGCCTTCGGGCATCAAACTCGGCTCTGAACTTGAAGAAATGAGACGCCCGATCCTTGACGACGCGGTCCACCACAACCGGATCGCAAACGCCCTTGAGGTATCCTTCGACAATCAACCATTGGTAATGAAGTCTTGTCAGAGCCTGCGCCGAGCTGAAATCGGCGATCCAGCCCGTGTCGTGCGACGCAAGATAGTCGATGGCCTTGTTATGGAACCGAAGAAAACTCAGATGGAACTGCGCGACGACGAGATTTTCGTCGTTGCGATTATCCCCGATTATCGCGCGCTGGGGCAACGTATCGGAGAATTTCTGAAACGCCTCAGGAGTCATCGCGGCCTGAGCCAGACGTAAAGCCGCTTCCCGGACAGACGACTGGACCTGACCATAGCGAGGCAGGTCTCGATGTTGGTCGAGGCTGTCGGGCAAAGGCCCCGGTTCGATGGCTGTTCCGACACGCATTTTGTCCTTCAGCGTGGGGTGGCGAAGACCAGAAATCACTTTGACAACGTCTGCACCTAACCCCTCGCCGACGGCAGATCCGCCGTAGACACTGTCGAGATCGAAGCGGGGCGAGCGGGCATTCCTGAACTGGCTCTCCACTGTCGACGAGGCGACAGGCGGGTGTGCGTTGACCATGCTCGAAATCGCCCCTTCACGATCGGTTCGGGCCGTCAGCTCGTGATCCAGGAATTGTCCCCAATAGGTGAAAACCGGCGGGAGCGTGGAATCTTCCGTCGGATCCTCGCTCGTCGGCGTGGCGACGACGTCGATCAACAGTGCGCCGAGCTCATCGAGCTCTCCAATCGTCTCCGCCGTGTTTGGCAAGTAGTTCTCGGGCGCATCTAGTGGCGGTACGAAATAGCCGAAGTCAGCCTCTTCATCGACCGCGACGTCACCCGTCGCTGGCGGCGCGGCCCGAAGGCTCGGCCTTGGAACGGCGCGCTTTTTCTCTGTACCCCCGTGCGATTGAAAAACGATTGCCATTGGCAACACCCTCCGTTTTCCAGCCCGCGGGATAATTCGTACAGCTAGAAGGCGAAGTCAATTAATCATATAGGGTTATTTCTCGCCTTAAAGTTGGTAAACTAACCGTAAACTAAGTCAGTGTGTGTCCGGATTCAGCGCAACTCGCCTTGTTGCAGCCTCGTATACCCGGTTGATTCATTCGCCGTCTCACCGCGTCGAACTTGATCTAAGACTGCTACACGATTCCCCAAAAGGAGCACATCGACCTTGCCAGGTTTCCAAAGCGGCGAGAACAGTTCCTGCCCTCGCCGGAGCCTCGTTGTAAGGGTGCCATTTCCGGCATCGCTGGCGATTTTTCGCGGGCATAATTCGGCTTTCTAAAAATGAAACTTCCATTATCGCACTGCAGTATCGATCATCGGACTGAGTTTCCTCGGGCACAAAATAACGAGGAAATCCAACGGGGAGGAGATGCAAAAGTATACTTCACCTGAAAGGCAATGAAATGCGGGCGAACCGCTCGCTGGAACTTTTACTTGCTAACTCAACAATAATATGTATATTTGCCGCCGAGATTTCGTCTATGGGAACTACATCCCGAAATCGATCTACAAGGTACAACTTATTCTTCTTTGCCGAATGCTCCAATTTTCGGTCGGCGAAGCTTTGCGGTCTCGCGGCAGTCAGCGGAGATAACCACCTAATCAATCCGCTTCGATCTAACTGCAGGGCCGCCCACTGCCCCGAACTCGAGTGTCGGCTCGACTAACGGATTGCCGCGTCCAGCTTGCGAGTTTTGTCATTGCGTATCGTCTTTGAAAACGTGAAAGAGGGGGAATTGTACTATGGCGAAATCAACGCGAGGCCGGGTTAACGCACAAGGCGACGGCACATCGGGTCTTGGCATGGTGGTGCGATTTACACCCAAAACAAAGAGCGAGGGTGTACAGCAACTTGAAAAAGGCGGATTCCGTGTCGCTTCGTCCAAGGACTTTCGAAGCGCCGCCGCGGTGCCAAATGATTTCGATGGCGCTGATGTTCAATACTTCGAGCGTTTCGGGATCGCGATTGTGCGCCGGGACGGCGAGAAGCTGAAGCCGATGCTGCAAAATGCCATGCAGCAGAAGGTCGTAAGTGCGGTTCGGCCAGAGCGATCCTATCGTGCCCTCGGCGGCCCACTGTCGAAGCGACTGGACCTCGCACAGGGAACCGTGGGCGGCTTTGCAACTCCTTTGGACAGTGACTACCTGCTCGGGTATCGTGACGCTGTCAACGAGCTGGTCGATCGCTTGCTGGGCAGAAAGGGGGCAGAGGGAGTTATGGCCCGGGCTGCCTTTGACGAGACGAGCAACACTTGGGGACTGCAGGCTGTCAAGGTTATCGAAAGTGACCTAAGCGGGGCCGGCATCAAGGTGGCAGTGCTGGATACCGGATTTGACGAAACTCATCAGGATTTTGTCGGCCGTTTGATCACTAAGAAGCTCTTTGCAACGCGTAGTTCCGAAAGAGACGTGCACGGTCACGGAACCCATTGCATCGGTACGGCATGCGGTCCATTGCGACCGGCCACCGGCCCGCGCTACGGTATCGCCTACGAAGCGGAAATTTACGCTGGAAAGGTGCTAGGCGACGACGGCTTCGGTACTGACCGGTCGATTATTGCGGGCATGGAATGGGCGCTGGATGAAGGTTGCCAGGTTATTTCGATGTCGCTAGGAGCTGCGGCGCAAGTTGGAGATTCGCCGAGCGACGATTACGAGCAAATTGGGCGGGTTTGTTTAGACGCGGGAGCTTTAGTCGTTGCCGCCGCTGGGAACGAAAGTTCACGTCCTCAGCATATTGCGCCCGTCGGCTCTCCGGCGAACGCGTCCACGATCCTCGGGGTTGGTGCCGTGGATCGCTCCTTTGCGCCAGCGTCGTTCTCGTGTGGCGGTTTGAATCCCGGCCAGGAAGTAGACATTGCCGCTCCTGGCGTCGACATACTTTCGAGCTTGCCTGATGACAACTATGATCGGTGGAATGGCACCAGCATGGCGACCCCACATGTTGCTGGCGTTGCGGCTCTAATTGCTCAGTCTGATCCGACGTTTCGCGGATGGGCGCTGTGGGCGCGCTTGATTCAGCTTACGAAGCCACTATCTTCCCCTGCCAGGGATGTTGGTAAGGGTCTGCTCCAGGCAAGAGGAAGCGGTGAGGTATGACGACCGATAAAATTGGAGTTACCATTCGAATCGACAAAAGCGAGGCCCGCAGTCTAGGCGAGGTCGTCGATGACTTGAAGTCGCAAGGCCTCGAACAGGTGCAAAGCCATGAGCGCTTTATGATTGTCAACGGGAGTGTCAATCCTGACGCACTCGATGCGCTTCGCGCGGTAAAGGGAGTCGTTTCGGTTCGGAAAGATGTCGTATACAAAGCTCAAGCGAGCTGATTATTCGCGGATGGCATGGCCTTTGCGCAGGCGGCGCGCCTTTCTTGCCCTTTGGATTCTTCGTCTTCGTTTCCGACAAGCTGAGAACGGCCTCCGGTGCTTCCGGCGCCGAGCCGAAGGCAACACAGTAGCCCGCGATTGAAGGCGATCTTTTCTGAGCGCAGTTCGTCGAACGCTCGATAAGGCACTGTCCAAAGTCGACGATCCGCGTCCCAGCGCGCAAAGGGGATCTCTCGAATTTCGTTCACGACAGTGCGCGAGTATGGCGTCCTGACCTGAAAGGCCGAAGGCGCTGCTTCGAGATAGCGGCTTTCGATCGGGTCGAATGCGAAAGCATCCCTGCCCTTTTCATCGGCAAAAGCGTCGGCCTCTGCTTCCATCTCAGCCAGCCAACGACCGATGCGCCTTTCGGCGGTGCGGCCGGGCACGAACCAAGCCTTCAGACTGTCGCTCCGGCGCGCGCGTGGGAAAGACTCGCGAAAACGCTGCACCGTGACGCGATCGTGAGGCAGGTCGGCCGTGGCGCCGACACGCGGTTTTGAGGGGGCGGTATCGTTCGGTTCCATTTCCATGCTCCCATAACGCAGCAATGCCAGCCTATGTTCTTCGGCTCGTGGCGCTCAACCAATCAAGCTTACGGCGTCACGTCAAATGTCGACGACAAGGCCCTTCGCTTTCAGCACCGGTTCCAGATTGCTGACCTCGATGACCGACGTCCCCTGCTTATATGCCGCGATATAGCCGGCCTCAGCATCTTCGCGAGCCTGCGAGAGCCTGGCGACTTCCTGCGCTTCCTGCCTGCGGATGACCACCAGGCCGTCGGCATCTCCTGCGACGATGTCGCCGGGATTGATGATCTCGCCGCCGACGATGATCGGGTCGTTCACCGCCGCAATGGTTTCCTTCACCGTCCCCTTGATGGAGACGCTAAGCGAGAAGACCGGGAAGCCAAGCTCCCTCAGCTGAAGCGTGTCGCGCACGCCCGTGTCGGTCACGAGGCCGCCGATGCCCTTTGCAAGGCAGGCATTGGCGAGGACATCGCCGAAGGATCCGGCCTCTTCGTACTCGCCGGCCGATACCACGATGATATCGCCCGGCCTTGCGTAGTTGATGGCGAGCTGCAGCATGATGTTGTCACGCGGCGCGCATTTCACCGTAAAGGCCGGACCGCACAGTTTCATGCGGTAGTCCACGGGCTTGAGGCGGGAGGAAAGGGCTCCGCGCCGCCCTTGGGCTTCGTGGATCGTCGCGGGCGAAAATTTGGAAACGGCGTCGATATCGGCTTTGCTCGGCCGTTCAGCGATATCTTTTATATGAATCATGGATGCCTCCCATCGTCGGCCGACAGCGGGCATGCCCCGCCGTCTGAATTCGTTTGGACATTGTCATCGGATGGCACCGAGGCCGGGCGGCCTACGGGATCGGGTCGAATTTCAGCTCCGAGAGGGTTGCGACCTTATCGGTGCGCGTCATTTTGTATTCGGTATCCGGGCCGAGCCACTTGTCCCAGATCTTGTTGATGTCGCCCGATGCGTCGAGCTTGCGAAGGATCTCGTTGATCTTGGCGGTCAGCGCCGGCTGATCCTTGGCCATGCCGATGCCAATCGGCTGGAACAGCATCGGCTCCTCGATCATCCGCATTTCCTTGCCCTTGCTCTTCGATTCATTGACGAACTTGGTCGTCGTCATGGTGTTGGCCACCATGCCGCGCGCCTTGCCCTGCTGGACGGCGAGATAGGCCGAGGCAGTATCCTGGAACGTCAGCGGGTCGGATTTGTTGAGCTTGATCGACATCTCGGAGGTCGAACCCTTGGTCGAAGCGATGCGCTGGCCGGCGTAATCGGCCTTCTTCTTGCCGGGATCGTCCGCCGGTACGATCAGCATTTCCTTGGCGAGATAATAGGGATCGCTGAACTGGATCTGCTCGGCGCGGCTCAGAGTATAGGCAAGGTTGGCAACGGTGATGTCGACGCGGCCGAGCCTGACCTCGGGCACGCGCGCCTCGACCGAAACCGGCTTGATTTCAGCCCTTACGCCCAATTCCTTGGCGATGACGCCGCAGAGATCGACGTCGAAACCGGCCATTTCGCGGGTCTTCGGATCGGGTGAAGCGAAGGGAGGAACGTCGGCAAAGGTCGCGCAACGCAGGGTTTTCGCCGACATGATGTTGTCGAGCTGATCTGCTTGTGCGGGCAAAGCGGCCGCCATGCCGGCAAATGCGATGGTGAGGGTTAGGCATTTCCAGTTCATTGCTGTTCTCCTTTGTTATTGGTGGTTGGTATCAATGCCGCAAATCAGCGAGGAAACGCTGCGCACGGGGATGGCTGGGATTGTTGAAGAACTCCTCGGGGGTCGCCATTTCGAGGATCTGGCCCGCATCGATGAACCAGACCCGATCCGCGACGTCGCGCGCGAAACCCATTTCATGGGTGACGCAGAGCATGGTCATGCCTTCGGACGCCAGGTTCTTCATGACGGCCAGCACCTCGCCTACCATTTCAGGATCGAGCGCGCTTGTCGGCTCGTCGAACAGCATCACCGGCGGTTCCATGGCAAGGGCGCGGGCGATTGCCACCCGCTGCTGCTGGCCGCCTGACAGTTGACCCGGATAGGCCCGGGCCTTGTCGGCGAGGCCGACCCGTTCGAGAAGTTTGAGCGCCTTGTCCTGGGCGACGTCAGGCGCCACGCCTTTCACCCGGATCGGCGACATCGAGACGTTTTCGACGACCGAAAGGTGCGGAAACAGGTTGAAGTTCTGAAATACGAAGCCGATCCGGCTGCGCAGCGCGTTGAGTTCCTTTGCCCGCATGGCGGCGTGAATGTTTTGCCCGTCGAGCGTAATCGATCCGCTGTTGATTTCCTCGAGGCGATTGATCGTGCGGATCAGCGTGGATTTTCCCGAACCGGACGGCCCGCAGATGACCACGACCTCGCCGCGCGACACTTGCGCATCGATATCCTTCAGGACCGGATAGTCGCCATAGCTCTTGCAGACCTGCGAAAGCCGGATCGTCTGCAATTCCTGCGCTGAAACTGACATGGTCATGGCTGCTCCGATATGATTTTCGATGGCGCGACCAAGGCGGCGGCAGGAAGGCCGGAAAGTCCCGCACGCCGCCGCGTGATGCGCCGCTCGAGGCGATTTGCGAAGTGGGTGAGCGTCCAGCAGATGGCGAAGTATACGATCGCGAGGATGAGGAAGACCTGGAAAGGCTGCGTCAGGAGCTGGTTGTTGACCTGGCTTGCCGCAAAGGTCAGGTCCGGCACGTTGATCACGTAGCCGAGCGTCGTGTCCTTGATCGTCGAGACGAAGGTGGAGATGATGCTGGGGATCATGTTGTAGAGCGCCTGCGGTAGGATGATGAAGCGCATAGCACCGATATAATTGTGGCCAAGCGCACGCGCCGCGTCCATCTGGCCCGATCCGAGCGCGACAATGCCAGCACGGACGACTTCGCTGAGGAACGCGCTCTGATAGACCACGAGTGTCGTCAGCATCGTGACGAAGCTCGGCACATCCGCGCCGCTCAGCAGCGGAACGAGGAAGTAGCTCCACAGGATGAGCATCAGCAGCGGCACGCCTCTGGTGAAATAAACAAGCGCAGTCACCGGCCAGCGCAGCAGCGGCGACTTGGAGAGCCGCGCCAATGCGAACATGATGCTGGCCGGAAAGGCGAGAGCGATGCTGAGCGCCGAAAGGATCAGCGTATTGGCGAGCCCGCCAAGCGGTCCGTTGGGATATTGGCCGATCAGCAGCAGCAGCCAGTAGTCTCGGATGATGGCGATCATGTCGTGGATCATGCGCGCGCGCTCCTGGCAGGATCTGCGCGCATCGATAGATAGGCGCCGATGCTCATGATCACGAGCGAGAAGAAAAGGTAGAGAACTGTGCCGATCAGGTAGATCTCGAATGTCCGGAAACTGAGGTTCTCGATTTCCTTGACGGCATGCGTCAGCTCCGACGCTCCGATGACGACGGCGAGACTGCTATTCTTGAACAGGGAAACGCTGTGATTGATGAGCGGCGGCAGCGCGTTGCGCACGCCCTGCGGCATGATGACGAAGCGCATCGCGGAAACATACCCATGGCCAAGCGCGCGAGCTGCCTGCATTTGGCCGGGACTGACCGAGCGCACGCCCGAACGAAGATCTTCGCTGAAATAGGCCGCCTGGCAGAGCCCGAGCCCGATCACCGCGAAGATGGCCTCCGCATTATGGATTGCCAGCCATGTCGCTACCCCGCTCGGCATCAGGGTGAAAATCCCGAAGTACCACAGCATCAACTGAACCAGGGTGGGAACGTTCCGGTGGTAGGATACGTAAGCCGCTACTAACGGATCGCCAAAGCGAAAGGGTGACAAACGCAAACCCAGCAGCAGAAGCGCAAGCGCCATCGCCAGCGACCAGGAGCCGGCATAGATGATGAAAGTCATCTCGATGCCATGCAGCAGCATGGCGGCATACTCAGGATTTCCCAGGATTGCCGAAAGGTCGAAACCGCTCACGGGTTCGGCTCCCCGGATTGATCTGTCTTCGCCGAAGGCTGAGGCTTCGCCGTCTGCAGGCCGCCCATGACCTGTAGCGTGGGCGTGATCTCCATGTGTCCGATGTTGACGGCCACGGGGGCTGCTATGGCGAAGGCGATCGCATCGGCGATATCGGCTGCCTGCGGCAATTCGAAGCCGTCGATGAACCGTTCTCGGACGCTTGGGTCATCGCCGTGGACGTGATTGAAGATATCCGTGGCGACCCGACCGGGGCAGATTTCCGTAACCCGTACCCGCCTGCCGAAAGCGTCGATACGCAGCTGGTTGGACAGCATGCTCACCCCTGCTTTGGTGGCGTGATAGGATGAGTTGCCGCCAAAATTGTAGGCGCCGGCGATCGACGAGATGTTGATGACGTGCCCGCGGTCTCGCGCCACCATGCCGGGCACGACCATGCGGCAGATGTGCAGGACCGCACGGAGATTGATATCGACAATGAGATCGATATCGCCCTCGTCGGCTTCCAGGAACTTCTTCGGCCGGTCGACACCGGCGTTGTTGACGAGAATATCGAACTCCACCCGACGCGTGAGCTCGGCCATGGCCTGACGGTCGGTCACATCAATGACGTGGGCGATGCAGCCCGTCCGTGCGGCGAGCTGCTGCAGCGCGTCGGCGCTGCGGGCAACGGCATGGACCTCGATGTTCTCCCGGCGGAGCCGCTCTACCACGGCTGCGCCGATGCCGGAGGATGCGCCGGTCACCAGTGCGGTCTTGTAGTCGGAAAATGGCATTGTCGTTCCCTTGTTATTGATCCGGACAGTAGCGAAGCTTAAACCCCTTGCCTAAGACCGATTATCTCTGGAGCAATAAGCAACGGTTATGGAGCCGAGACCGGCTGCTGAAGAATAGTGGCGGCATCGTCTCGCGGCGTCCGTGCCTCAGGCAGTCCCCCGGAGGCTGGTGACTGCGTCGCGTTGCAAAAGCAATGCGCGTCTGCAAACATGCCAGCCGCGCAGATCAGAACGGTACCCCGATCCTCATGGATATCAGACGCCTCAAATCTTTCATCGTGATCGTCGACAGCGGCAGCATCACGCGAGCGGCGGACCTTTTGCATATCGCCCAGCCGGCCCTCAGTCAGCAACTTGCAGCACTGGAGGAGCATTTCGGCCACAAGCTGCTGATCCGCAGCCAGCAAGGCGTCAGCATGACCGATGCGGGACAAGCAGTTTATCGCCATGCGCAGATTATCCTTCGGCAGATGGAGCAGGCGCAGGCGGATGCATCGGCAGCCGGCAATTCGCTTGCCGGGCGCGTGTCCGTTGGGCTCGTGCCCTTCAGCAGTGCCGCCACGCTGTCGGTCGACCTCCTGGCGGAGACCCGGAAACGACATCCCGGTATCCTGCTGCACCTGACCGAAAGCGTCGGCCAGACCTATAGCCAGATGATCATGAATGGCCGGCTGGAGATGGCGCTTCTCCATGGAACCGGACCAATCAAGGGCGTCCGGTTCGAACCGATCCTGAGCGAAGAGTTTTTCCTTGTCGCGCATCGGGATTTTGCGATCGAAGCGGATGTGAAACCCGTTCCGGTCAATGCTCTCGACGGAATACCGCTGCTCTTGCCGCCAGCCTATAATTTCGTCCGTCGCGCGGTCGATACCGCCTTCACGCGCACGCGCACCAACCTGAAAGTCGTGGCGGAAGTCGAAATCGTCCGCACGCTCGCCCGCGCGGTGGAAAGCGGTCTCGGCGCGACGATCATGCCGAAAGCCATCGCCGATCGCATCGTATTGGAATCGAGCGAGCCGCTGATCCGCCGGCTCGTCTCGCCGCGGATCGAAGAGACCCTGTCGCTTTGCGTTTCCGACCAGAACCCCTTGTCGGAACCTGCCCTTGCCGTCCGGGACATCCTTCTCGAGCTGACAGCGCGGCTGAAAAGCTGAAACGCGTTGCCGATCAGCGCATATCCCTGCAGAACTGGGCTATTCGCGCGCATCCTTCGCCGAGCTGCTCCATGCTCGTAGCGTAGGAAATGCGAAAGAAGGGGCTCATTCCGTAGGCTGCTCCCTGCACGGTCGCGACATGATGCTCCTCCACGAGCCCCATGACGAAATCGACATCGGTTTCGATCTTTCGCCCGCCCTTGCTGGTCTTGCCGATCAAACCGGAAATGTTGGGATAGATGTAAAAGGCGCCTTCGGGCCTATGGCAGCGCAGACCGTCCACTTCCGATAATTTGTCGAGGACGAAGTCGCGTCTTTCCTTGTAGATCGCGGCGCGCTCCTTCAAGAGATCCTGAGGCCCATCTAGGGCAGCGAGCGCCGCAGCCTGCGTCAGCGTCGCGATGCCGCCGCCATTCTGTCCGTTGACGTTGCTGACGGCGGAGATCAGGTCTTTCGGCCCGGCGCAAAAGCCGAGCCGCCAGCCTGTCATCGCGTAAGCCTTGGAGACGCCATTCATCGTCAGGACGCGTTCATAGAGCCTGGGCTCGACTTCCGCGATCGTGCAGAACTGGAAGTCGTCATAGACCAGGTGTTCGTAGATATCGTCGGTCATGATCCAGACATGCGGATGACGCAGCATGACCTTGGCGATCGCAGCCATTTCCGCCCGGGGGCAGGCGGCCCCAGTGGGATTGTTCGGGAAATTCAGGAAGAGCCATTTGGTGCGCGGCGTGATCGTCGCCTCCAGATCCTCCGGACGCAACTTGAAGCCGGTCTCCTCGTGGCAGGGAACGGCGACCGGGACGCCGCCGGCGAATTTGACGATATCCGCATAACTGACCCAGGAGGGCGCGGGAATGACGACCTCGTCGCCTGGATTGCAGGTTGCCAGCATGGCATTGAAGATCACCTGCTTGCCACCGCCCGACACGACGATCTGGCTGGCATCGTAGTCGAGATTGTTGTCCCGTTTGAACTTCCTGATGATGGCGGACTTGAGCGCCGGCGTACCGTCCATCGGAGGATATTTCGTATCGCCCGCAAGAGCTGCCGCATGAGCCGCCTCGATCGCGTGCGCCGGGGTGGGGAAATCCGGCTCGCCGGACGAGAGGCTGACGACTTTGATCCCATTGGCGGCCAGTTCCCTGGCGCGCTGGGTCATGGCGGCGGATGCAGATATGGAGACGTTTTTCAGGCGGTCGGCTATGGCGGACATCAAGATGGTCCTTCGATGAGAGATTGGAACGAAAAACCGCCCGCAGGCGATCAGGATTGCGTCAGTCGGCGAGTTCGGCGGCAGGAGCGAGCATGCCGCCCGTGGCTTCGATCTCGCCGCGCACGATGCCGGCAAGCTCCAAGGCGCCGGGTGTGTCGCTGTGGACGAGAATGGAGCGGGCCGCCATCGCGATCACGGCTCCATCGATCGTCTCGACGGTTCCTTCGAGGAGGAATCGTCGTACGCGCGCGCGCACCGAGGCTTCGTCCTTGATGACGGCGCCAGTGAGCCCGCGCGCGACAAGCCTGCCGCCGGCGTCATAGGCCCGGTCCGCAAGGAAAAGCGCCAGCGTCTTCAAGTGCGCGCGTCTGGCCGCCTGTTGGATTTCGCTGTCGGGTGTTGCGAAGACGACGAGGCTGGCGTCCACGGTGGCGATCGCATCCATCATTAGGTCGGCGAGGACAGGATCGCGGTTGACCATATTGCCCATGGCCGCATGGAAGCTGATATGGGACACGGCGACACGCTCGCTTCTGGCGATCGCCATCAGGGCACCGAGCTGATAAAGCATCTGCTGGCGAAGCTCGTCCGCCTGAGACGGTATTTCGCGCCGGCCGAACCCCAGCCGGTCGGGCAAGCCCGGATGCGCGCCGATGCCGACGCGGTTCAGTTTCGCAAGCCGGACCATGCGCCCCATCGTATCGGGGTCGCCGCCGTGGAAACCACAGGCGATGTTGGCCGACGAGACGAGTTTCATCATCGCTTCGTCATCACACAGCCGGTAGGGACCAAATCCTTCGCCCATGTCGGAGTTCAGATCTATCTTCATCAGTTCTTCCTTTGACGGCCGTTGTCTCTTTGTTTTCATGCATGTCGTCGTCCCAAGACCGCTTCACGTTTTCGGCGACACGCGTCACTTCATTGCCTTCAGGGCGCGCTTGACCATCCGGGATGTTTGCCTGACGTCGTCGACATAGCGGGCGACAGCCTGTTCCACCGCACGCGCCTCTGCATGCGTCGACCGAACGAAGCTCAGACGGGCGCCTATGCGGACTTGCGCGAGCCGCCACAGGTCGCATTCGATCACGCCGGCGATCTTCGGATATCCGCCGGCGGTGTTCGCATCGCTCATCTGGACGATCGGTTCGCCGCCAGGCGGAACCTGGATCACGCCGGGCACGACGCCATGGGAGCGCATCTCGATAGACGCCGTCGGCTTGATTGGTTCGCCTGACAACCGGTAGCCCGTCCGGTCGCTTCGGGAGGAAATCCTCCAGGTCTGGCTCCAGAAAGCTTCGCCATCGCCTGCGAAAAGATTGTGCTCGCCGGCCGGCAGGGCACGGATCGGCAATGCGCCGTCGACGGGCACCGGGAAGACATTGCGCAGCGCCACGGCCGGTTCGACGACGGCCAGACCGGGGGCCAGCAGCATGACGATCTCTGCATCCTCGCCGACCGCGATCCGATCGCCCGTCGCCAGAGGCCGGCCGGCATTACCCCCGAAGCCGCCGCGCAGGGACGTGCTTCGCGAGCCCATGACAACGGGAATATCCAGCCCCCCTCCGACCGGAATATAAGAGCGTGCGAGCCGTGGGGGCTGCTTCAGTTCGAGAACCTGCCCAGGCTCCGCGACGTAGGCGCACCAGGAAAGCAGCTCCGTCCCGTCCAGGTGAGGATTGCCGTCGGCGCCGGTAACGGCAAAGACGATGCGCCGCTCGAAACGCAGGCTGAACGGGAAGGTCTGCACCTCTATCGCGGCCGCATTTTCGTCATTGCCGACGAGAATGTTGCCGATCCGGACCGCAAGCGGATCCATCGCGCCGCTGGCCGATACGCCAATATCGCGATAGCCGGGACGTCCAAGATCCTGCACCGTGTTGAATGGGCCGGTTTCGACGATCTCGATCATAGCTCGATCCTTGCTGGCAGGAACCGCACCGTATCTCCCGGCGCCATCATGGCGGGGCTCGGCGACGTGGGGTCGAACATCTCCAGTGCCGCGAAGCCTATGGAATTCCAGCCATTGGGGCCCGTAAGCATGGCGACGCCGGTTTGCATGCCGCCGATGGTCACGCAGCCCTTCGGCATCTTCAGCGAGGGCACGGTCTTTCGCGGCATGTAGATGCGCGGATCGAGACCGTGCAGATAACCGAAACCGGGAGCACTGCCCAAGGCGAAGACCCTGTAGGTCGCTTCATGATGGATGCGGACGACTTCGTGATCGCTGAGCCTGGAGCGATCGCAAAGGGCCGGAAGATCCGTCGCATATTCGCCGCCATAATGGACGGGGATCTCGATGGTCTTGCCCTTGAGATCGACGCTGCGCGCATTCTCCCATGCCTCCAGCAGCCGGGCGACTACCGCATCGGGATCTTCGGGCGTCTCCTTGAAGATCAGTAGCAGATTGGTCATTCCTGGGATGTTTTCCGCAAGGTCCGCCCAGCCCTTCACGGTCTGGGACAAGGCCCAGATCCGCCGCTGCGCGATGAGATCGAAGTCGCCGGGCGCCTCGAGCAGGAAGGATCTGGCACCGATCGAGGAAACCCGCGCCCGGCTTTTGGTGGCTGGAACGATCTCGCGTTGCGATGCGTCTCTGCTCGTCGTGGCGATCATGATGGGAGCTCGATTTCGACCAGAGGATCGCCGAAGCCGACCAGTGCGCCGGGCTCGGCGAGCAGCCTGGTCAAAACACCGGAACGGCCGGCGCGAAGGGGAAGAAGGATATGCCCTACCCCGACGAAGCCGACGATATCCGCATCTGATACGGAGCGCGGCAGATTTTGGGGCTTGGCGGAGGCGGCCGGGTGCTCGACGCAGAAGCGGCCCGCCATCGGTGCCTTCACGACGGCCGATGCGGAGCCGGGAGCGTGTGGTGTCGCTTCTGCCGAGCTGATCCGGGCGCCGCCATTTCCGGCGACAGCGATGCGTAGCTGTCCGCCCGGCCGGGAGATTTCCAGACCGTCCACGCCGGCGGCCGTCAACGCGTCGGTGAGGAATGCGATGGTCGCCGGATCGCTGAAATCGATCGAGCTCATGCCGCCCTCCGCAGCTTCAGCCATTGTTCGAGATAGTGGATATCCGTCTCGCCGCGCGCGAACGCGCCGTCCTCGAACAGAGCGCGCAGGAAGGGGATATTGGTGGAAATTCCCTCGACGTCCGTGCCGGCAAGCGCTTCGCGCATTCTTGCCATCGCTTCCGCCCGCGTCGGCGCATGGACGATCAGCTTGGCGATCAGCGAATCGTAGTAGGGCGAGACCTTGTAGCCGGCATGAATATGCGTATCGACGCGGATGCCCGGCCCCGCAGGCAAAGCCAGATGGATGACGATACCCGCCGATGGCAGGAAGGTTTCCGGATCCTCGGCGTTGATGCGGCATTCGAAGGAATGGCCCTCGCATGTCACATCGCCTTGGGTGAGGTCCAGAACATGACCCTGAGCCGCCTTTATCTGCGCCTGGACGATATCAAAACCGCTCGTCATCTCGGTGACGGGATGTTCGACCTGAAGTCGCGTGTTCATCTCGATGAAATAGAAAGCGCCGTCCTGATACAGGAATTCGAAAGTTCCGAGGCCCCGGTAGCCGATCTGAAGGCAGGCCTGCACGCAAGCCATGCCGACCCGGCTGGATGATGTCGGGCGCGATTCCCGCCGCCGGCGCCTCCTCCACCACTTTCTGATGGCGGCGCTGCATCGAGCAATCCCGGTGTCCCAGCCACACGGCATTGCCGTGATCGTCGCAAATAACCTGTATCTCGATGTGACGCGGATGCTGGAGGAATTTCTCCATGTAGAGCGAGGGTGAGCCGAAGGCCTTGCGGGCCTCTTCCCG
Source organism: Rhizobium sp. USDA 3886 (assembly GCF_056279785.1). NCBI lineage: Bacteria > Pseudomonadati > Pseudomonadota > Alphaproteobacteria > Hyphomicrobiales > Rhizobiaceae > Rhizobium > Rhizobium sp. USDA 3886. Next base: position 91,712 of record NZ_JBWCDC010000003.1, read on the forward strand.
CGTCAACGCAATTGCTTCATGTAATAGGTCGGCCGTTTGCACGACGCGCATGCCGCGTCCGCCCCCGCCGCCGGCTGCCTTGATGATGACTGGATATCCGATCTCGAGCGCTATGCGCTCGACCGAGACGGGGTCATCGGGCAACGCGGTATCCGGACCGGGAACGCAGGGTACGCCGGCCGCCATCATCGCCCGCTTTGCCGAGATCTTGTCGCCCATGATTGCAATCGATGAAGCGGTCGGACCAATGAAGACCAATCCGGCCTTTTCGACGACGTCGGCGAAGGCGGCGTTTTCCGATAGAAAACCGTAACCCGGATGGATGGCGCCGGCATCGGACAGGCGCGCAGCCAGAAGGATGGCATCCTGATTGAGATAACTCTTGGCAGCACTCGACGGGCCGATGCACAGAAAGCTGTCTGCGGTGCTGCCGTAAGGCGCGTTCCTATCCGCCTCGGAACAGATGGCGACCGTCTTGAGGCCGAGCTCGCGACAGGCGCGCTGAATCCGAGCTGCGATCTCGCCGCGGTTGGCGATCAGAACGGTGTCGAAGCGGCCGGCTGCGGACTGTTGAGGCGTCTCCGACATCAGGCAATCTCCGCGAGCAGGTCGCCGGTTTCGACCTCGCCGTCGTCGATTTCGGTGAGATGCGTAATGCGCCCTGACCGCGGCGCGGCGATCTTGTTGAAGACCTTCATTGCCTCGATGATGAAAAGGATCTGCCCCTCCTCCACCTCGTCACCGATCGCGACGAATGGCGGCTCCCCAAGCGCAGGGGTGCGGTGCAGAACGCCGAAGACGGGCGCCTTCACCGCGCAGGAAGTTTTCTCAGGTCTCGAAGGCGTATCGGAGCCGGCATCCTGGGCAAGGCTTATTGTCGATCCCGCCTTTTGCCGAGGCTCGGCAGCAGCCTCCTGACCCTGCGACGTGCGGAAAATCCGAACCGTCACATCCTTCTCCGTCACGGTCAGCTCGTTAATGTTCGATCGTCCGACAAAGTCGATCAGCGTCTTGATCTTCGAGAGGTCCATATGCGTGCTCGGAATTTCGGAATTCAACCGCGCATACCTGAAATTTCAAGTCACGCGGTGTTGTGATTTTCCGTAGCACGACGCGTCGGTTGATGGGGTCAGACGAACTTTTGATGGACCGTCTCACATCGTCACCCGTAGCCAGGGGACCAACGGGCGCAAGTCGGTACTGCCGGGGCGAGGTTTGCTTATCGAGCCGCTTCGACTGGCGAGGCGTCACCTCGTACCGCCAGTTCCACCAGAATTAGCGAGCTGACGCCGGCGATAGAAAAACCTACTGCCAAAATCATGGTCGTACCGTCATGGAAGCTACCTATTCCGATAGCGAATAGGGTGGCAATGAGGCTCGATCCCGACGCGATCAACGATGCGCCCAGGCCCGCAACCTGGCCGAGAGAGCACATTGCCATGGCATTGAGATTGCCGAATAGTATCCCTATGGCAAAGAAGGCCAAGAACCCCAACATCATCAGGGCGACAAGAGGCAGGCGACCGTCCCATAAAATCGACGCGAACAGCATTTGAAGGCCGACCGATGCCAATCCGATGAAGGCGGCACGCGCCATGGCTTCCATGCCGAACCGCTGCACGAATTTCGCATTGAGAAACGAGGCAAGTCCTATCCCTGTCGCCAGGACTGCGAAATAAAATGGGAACGTTTCTTTGATCCCATAGGTGTAAAAAAACAAGTCGGCCGCCGTGCTGAGATAGAGGAGCTGCGCCCCGAACACGATCCCGGTGGAGATGATCAGTAAGGTGACGCGGCGCTTCGACAGGATGCGTCGGCCATTCCTGAACAGAAGTTTCGGCCGGAAGGCAACGCGTCTTTCAGCTGGTAGGGTTTCCGGGTGTCGCATAGCCAGCCACAGGCCGAGCAGTACAGCGATCACGAGATAGATGCCGAAGACGCTGCGCCACCCGGCAAGGGAGATCACACCCTGTGCCAAGGCGGGGGCCAGCATCGGGACGACAATGAAGAGCGTGAACATGAAAGACATGACGCGCGCCATCGCGTCACCCTCGAATTGATCGCGGATCATGGCGCGCGTTGCGATCTTTGGGCCAGACACACCCACGCCCTGAAGGAATCGGCCAAAGATCACGATTTCGAGCGATCCGGCAAACATGGCAATGATGGTTCCAACGGCATAAACGCCGAGGCCGAGCACGAGCGCTTTCTTGCGCCCCATCGTATCCGATAATGGCCCTAAGAGCAGTTCCCCGAACGCCATGCCGAAAATGAAGAGCGATATAATGTGCTGCGTGGATAGCGGCGGTGCGACAGCGACCTCCTCTCCGATCTGGCGTAACCCTGGCAGGAGCGCGTCGATGCTGAGGGAAGTCAGCGAGGTCAGAAGGGCATAGAGGGCAATGCGTTCGCGAAAACTGATGGAGGATGTCATGAGCCGTGTACACTGAAAAGGAATGGCCTCGACCTCTACCAGTTTTCGCGCAAAGGTCTCGTAATTTTGTGTCTCGCAAGACTGATATCCAGGTAGACACTTGAGATATCCATTTTACCGTCGCGATTGGCGGTGGATAACGTGCGACCGTCATGTAGTAAAAATCGAGTCTAATCCGATCGCGAAACCCCTCAGCCTGTGTCAGGCACGCCAGCCTCGGCGCGCCACTATGGTGGCTGTCCTCGCGCTGGCGTCGACAGGTGATGACGGTCATCCTGATGGAAAGACAGACACGTCAGCATCAACGCTGCCAAACAGCGCGTTATGACAGGGCAGCCTGGATCGCCAGCATCGCGGTGGGGACCGTCGCCAATAACCGTTTCCGGGACACGCCATCTCGCGCCTGCACGGAGAGCCCATGCAGAACAGTGGCGTAATAGTCTCCGAGTGCCTGCGCATCAGTGTCCGGCTGCAACTCGCCTTCCGTCACGGCGCGCTCCAGACGCTCGACGAGAGATGCGGTGCGGCGGCGGCGATAGTGGGCCAGAAACTCTCGTACACCATCGTTTTCGCTAGCACAGTTGGTCGCTGCCGACACGACCATGCAGCCTTGCGGTCGGCCCTTACGGGTGTAGGTCTCGGCGGCTTCGCGCAGGCTTCGTTCGATTGCTCTTGCTGCCGTAGGCTCCCCCGCCAGCGCCCGCGAGGCAAATCCCCCTTCCTGCGCATCATAGAGTGCGACCGATTCGCGAAACAGCGTCTCCTTCGATCCGAAGGCCGCATAGATTCGCGCCGAGGCGATCCCCAGCATCTCAACCAGATCCGCCATCGACACGCCTTCATAGCCGCGCGACCAGAACGCATCGCGCGCCTTGGCCAGTGCCGTATCCCGGTCGAATTCTCGCGGCCGTCCCGCCATCGTTTCCTCAATTCTTGAATGGACCACAAATAATTCGCTTGACCAGGTGATGACGATAGCCTTGGGCACTTCTTGCAGCAGATGGCGATCCAGCTCCTTCGGTGACCGCCTCCCTCCTCGTCGAGGTATCGGACGGCCTGCTGGAAAGTGCCTATCTGGATGATTCCGAAAGCGTCCCCGCCCCTTGTCCGCGAGGCGGTGGCCGGACTGCTGGACCGCCGTTCAATCGCCGATCGCCAGGCGGCCTTGTCGGTAGCGGGTCAGCCCGTCTCCGGAGCCAGCGCGTAGCGGATCGCGGCCGCGACGTCGGGGCGGCTCGACAACCTCGCCAGAGCGGCGCGCATCGCAGAGCCGGTCAACCTTCCAGCATGTGATCCGCCAAGCTGTAGCAGTGGCTCGCATGGTAGGCGTTCCGACCTCGGTTCATATGCGTCAGATTGAAAGTCCGAATGGCGCGCAACACGCGGCGGGTCGCGAGGAATTTGCGGATCGAGGCGGAGCCCCGCACATTGATGCCGAAAATGTCCTCGCCGCGCGGGAAGAAATAGCCGACGTCTTCTGGCGTCGTGACGCAGTGTTCGAGAAAAGGTTCGTCCACGTGGTCCTGCACCGGTGAATGGTCCGTGGTGAAATCCGAAAGATGCACCAAGAATCTCGCACGGATGCCCTCGCCGTCCACATAGAGCGTGAAAAGCTCCATCCAGCTCGCATTAACGCGGACAAGCGGCTTGTCGGAGGTCGACGGCAGACAAGAAACCGACCAATAGTGACGCTCGGTCTTGCGCGGGAGGGGGATGCAGTTTTGGCCGTAGAGTCTGAGAATCTCCAGAACTTCTTGTACCTGCGGGCGGCGAAGCAGCTTTTGAAACCGCGCGACGTACTTGAACCGTTGTTCGAGGGACTCCGAGCGCTCTTCGGCGTCGCGCAAGTTCGTCTTGCCTTCTATCCAATGGCGCTGCTGCTCGAGATTCAGAAATTGGCGCAGGCCAGTGGTGCTGCGGCGAGGAGTCGTACTCATGTCAGGTGCATCCGCTCGTCCTCCCGCGAAGTGCCGCGCCCGACACGCTGCGACTTGTGACCCTTGCCATCAGAGCAATTTAGGCTGTGAATACGCACGGAAGTTCACCCCTTTCAGCGCAGAACATTGACCTGGTGGAGGCAGGATATCTCATTTGTTCGACTTGCAGAATTTGGCATGCTGTCGGGTTGGGGGTCAAACGCTATGCCGAAACACATTCGAAGCTAAAAACCGGCGGTCTCGCGCACCTCGATCGCCCCCATCCGAGCGAGCGAGTCCCGTTCCGCGATCTCCATCGCCTCGGCAAGATTCTTCGCTTCGAGGAGCAGGAAGCCTCCCAGATGCTCCTTAGTCTCTGCGAAGGGCCCGTCGGTCCAACTCGCCTTGCCGGCACGAACGCGCAATGTCTTTGCGGTCCTTGGATCGGCAAGGGCGTTGGAGGCGACATAGTGGCCCGATCGTTTGAGCTCGTCATTGGAAGCCAAGGACTCCCGGTCGATCTCGGCCCATTCCTCCTTGCTGGAGGCGTCAGCAAGGTTTTGATCAATATAAAAGAGACAAAGGTAGCGCATCCGGTTCCTCCATGGTGTCGTTCTATGTTAGTCGAAGTTGGAGCCCGCGATTCGACAAAGAGCGGAAGAAATTCTGCCAGTTCCGCTTAACGGAAGCTGTCGGCGATGATGGGCTTGCTCTGCTCGCGGGTCATGATCGTTGCGATCGTCACAACCCTTTTCGTTGGCCGTTTGATCGCTCGCTATGCCAGCCCTTCGGCGCATAGCGTCCGTTGCACCGCCGGGCGTGCCTCAACCCGCTCGGCATAGCCGACGAGACGATCCGGAATTTTCAGTCCGGAATCGCGCGCCCAGCGAACCATTACATAGAACAGCGCGTCGGCGGTACTGAAGGCGTCGCCGAACAGGTAGTCATCCTTCAGTCGCTGACTGATCAGGGCCAGCCGCCCGGCGATCGCCTCGCGTGCGGCCTGCTTTTCGGCGTCCGCCGGTGAGAACATCGAACGCATGAATGGCCGATGGATTTCCGTGGCGAGGAAGGCCAGCATTTCGACGTTGCGCGAACGACCAAGCGGGCCATCGGGCGCGAGGTGAGGCGCCTGGCCGGCCACCCAATCCATGATCGCGACGTTCTCAGTCAGCACCTCGCCGTCGTCGAAGACAAGCGCCGGCACATAGCCTTTCGGATTGACTGCGGTGAAATCTTCGCCGTGCTCGGTGCGCCGCGTGCTGAGATCGACCTTGACAGTCTCGACCTGAATGCCGGCCTCGGTCAGCGCGATATGGTCAGCCAGGCTGCAGGCGCCCGGTGTGAGATAGAGTTTCATTGCTCGAGATACCTTCCGAGTTGGTTGAGCGTCTCCTTCCAGCCTCCCAGATGGCCATCACGCGAGGCTTCGCTGAGGAAGAAGGCTTGGTGCAGCGTGAGCCGCGTCTTGCCGTCATCGGTATCGGCCAAAGTGATGGTTACAACCGTCTCGTGTTCCGAATTGCCCGCTTCGTTCTGCCAGGCATGGGTGAAGACAATCTTCTCGTCGGGCACGATTTCCGTGTAGGTTCCGCCGAGCCAGTTGTCCTCGCCCTGCGGCGAGCGCATGCAGGTGCGGAATGTGCCGCCCGGCCTGATATCGCCTTCGGAAAAGGGGATGGTGAAGCCGGTCGGGCAGCACCAGCGCTTGAGATGCTCGCCATCGGTCCACATTCTAAAGACCAGCGATCGTGGCGCGTCGAAGGTGCGGCGTATGGTGAGCTCGGGCCGGGCTTCGGTTTTCGGCAGTGCGTTCATTTTTCTTCTCCATGCTGAACTTCTTTCAGATACGCGCCGAGGCGGTCGAACCGCTCCTCCCAGAGACAGCGATAGGTTTCGAGCCAGCCCGCGACATCGCGCAGGGGCTCCGGTTTGAACCGGCGCGGACGGAACTGTGCGTTGCGACCTTGCTCCACCAGCCCTGCCCGCTCCAGCACCTTGAGGTGCTTGGAAACCGCCGGAAAGCTCATTTCGAATGGCTCCGCCAGTTCCGACGCCGTTGCCTCGCCGCGGGCGAGCCGGGCCAGGATCGCACGCCTGGTCGGGTCGGCGAGAGCCGACAACGTGAGGCTAAGCCGGTCCTGCGAGGTCATCGGAAAACCAATTAGTTAATTATCTCATTGGTTAAATACAGCGAGCGTCAGTTCGAGTCAAGCGCCTTGACGGCGCAGAGAGAGATTCCCCGACCCCCGGACCTATGATCCTTAGTCAATCTGACCGCGGCCGGAAATGCGTTGAGAAACGCCCGTTGACCCAGACGTATCACTTTAAGGAGCTCGACCGGAGCCCTCAGTCAGGCCGAACTACGCGGCGTGCTGCGGCAAGGGAGAGGGCGAGGCCCGGTAGCAATCATGGCTCACGCTTCTCGGTCCGGATTTCGTCCACCGCCCCAACATCTACTGCGTGCCGAGCCTACCAATTGACCTAGCCGGTGTTTGACGGTGACCAGCGGCGGGCCGCATAGAGCGTCCGGTCGGCGCTCCACCGGAGACATGGCGGATCCTGCCCGTTCAAACAGGGCAAAGCATAGCTCGGTATCGTCGTGGCGGCCATGGTAGGCAATGCCGTCCGCCGCCACGGGATGACCTGCTCGAGCTTTCGACCAGTTTTGCGGCACGTCACAGGCGCGAGCGCGGTTAGATTCTTTCCTTGTTCCAGGCAATCGCTCATCCGATCCGAAAATCGGAGCCTCGCACCATCTTCAGTTCGCTTTTTTTCTCAAGCATCACGAGCGCACCTGTCTCGTTTTGGGCGCAAGATTGCCGCTACGTTGAAAAACCATCAACGCCGTCGGTACTTCCCAACGCTCGAAGCAATCCATCATTGAAGGCACTATTGACGCCACAATCATGGCTGGCTATAGCGGCAATAATCTTGAGTTATCGACTCAAGATATATGAATGCGATGTAAAAGAGCGAGCGCTATCTTTTTTAGGAACTCTCGGCTTATGGCTCAAATCACGTCGATCATCGGGTTAAGGAGAATTTTCGTGAGGAGAAAACGTTCAATGTTGCGTGCGATGATCGCCGCTCTTGTCTTGATGGCGCAAGACCCAGCGATGACATTCGCCGAAGAACAGTCGACAGCGCAAACCCCGATCACCGTCACCGACATTGCCGGCCGCCAGATGACGGTGAATGCGCCAGTCAAGCGCATTCTCCTTGGAGAGGGGCGGCAACTTTATCTCATCGCCTCGCTCGAGACGGAAGACCCATTGGCCCGCATCGTTGCATGGCGCAATGATCTGATCGAGGCCGATCCAGCCACCTATGCCCAATATCTCCAGGCCTTTCCCAAACTGGCAACGCTTCCAGCCTTCGCGGGAAAGGAGAATGGGCTGATCGATATCGAATCGACGATCGTCCAGAAGCCCGATGTGGTCCTGCTTAATCTCGAGGCGATGAGTGCCAACGAGGACGTCAAACATATCGAGAAGCTGGCGGAGCTGAAGATTCCGGTCCTCTATATCGACTTTCGTCACTATCCTTTGAAGAACACCGAACCGACCATTCGCCTCCTTGGCAAGATCATGGGGCGTGAGAACCGCGCGGAAGAAATCATTGCTTTCCGCCATCAGGCCATGGCCCGCGTCACCGATGTGCTTGCCCGCGCCAAGCCGCAACGTCCGAGAGTATTCGTCGAACGGATCGGCGGCTATGCCGATGATTGCTGCCTGTCATTCGGTGCGGAAAACTTCGGCAAATATGTCGAACTTGCCGGCGGCCACAACATCGGCAGTGATTTGCTTCCCTCCACCTTCGGACAGATCAATCCCGAGCAGGTGATCGCCGCCGATCCCGAGCAGGTGGTGGTCACCAGCGCCGATTGGGAAGCCTATGTGCCAGGTGGCAAATGGATCCCGCTTGGCCCAGGCGCCGACCCCAAGGTGAACCGCAAGAAGCTCGAATGGTTCACCACTCGTAGTGCCTATACCGGCATCGCCGCGCAGAAGACGCAGAATTTCCACGGCATCTGGCACCAGTTCTACAACAGCCCCTATGAGTTCTTTGCTGTCCAGAAACTGGCGAAATGGTTCCATCCGGACTTGTTTGCCGACCTTGATCCGGACGCGACATTTGCGGAATATCACCGCCGCTTCCTGCCTACCCCGTATCGGCCGGGCTATGCCGTCAGCCTTTCTGACAGCGCGAATTAACAGGAATCCGCCGCGCAATTTGCTTGCAACGGGCGAGGCTCGGATAAAGGAGAGCCTCCTCTTCCCTCTCCTTTGTCCGCGACGCGAGCTGAAGCGAAGATTGCTTCTCTTAGCGACAATTCGCTGGTCGGCTAAAATCGCTCTTATCTATTGGGTCCGGTCAACCGAGCAAACAGAAGAAGTGCCGGCCTGTGGTCAGCGCATCCCTGCACATCACTGAGGCGGTTCGTCCGTCGATCCGGCACCCGCCCCGCGACTAGAAGTCAGTCGTCATCGAGACCTTCACAGTCAACGGTGCTCCCTGCGAAATCGTGCCGAAGCTCGCAACACCGGACCAGTAATCGAGGTCGAAGACGTTCTCGACTTCGGCGCGGAACGTGACGGGCTTTTGGTTGATTTCGGTGTGATATCTGGCGCCGAGGTCAAGGCGTGTCCATGAGGGAATTTTCTGCGTGTTCGCCGTGTTGACGAACTGCTCGTCCGTGTGGATGACATTGCCGGCGAGCGTCAGCCCGGGCATGAAGGGCGTATCCCACTCCGCTCCCAAGTTGACCTGCACCGACGGCACGCCAATCGGGGTATTCCCCTGGGTCGTTGGGCTGTTCGTTTTCGTCAACTCGCCATGGATGAAGGTCACGCCGCCAAGCACCCGGACATCAGGCGTCACTTCACCAAAAATATTGAGCTCCACACCGCGGTTGCGCTGCTCACCGCCCTCGACGAAGACGAGGTCACTGCCGCGCGTTTCAAGCTGACCGAAGGGTTTTTCGATCTGGAACGCGCTGACGGTGACTGCCACTCGTCCGAGGTCGACCTTGGTGCCTATCTCGTATTGTTTGGACCGATAGGGAGCGAGCGTCTCGCCGGCATTGACGGCTGTCGTGGGAGCGGTATCGCCGACGCTCAGGCCTTCGACATAGTTGGCGTAGAGGGCGACGTTCTCCCACGGCTTGACGACGATCCCGACCAGTGGGGTCAATGCGCTCTCGTCGGAAGAGGTGGTGACGTCGCCCGTGACCGGGCTGAAGTTTTCGGTATCGATATGCTGCCAGCGCCCACCCAGCGTCAGTTGCACACGCTCGTCAAGCATTGACATCGTGTCGGAGAGAGCAAAGCCGTAGAACGTGTTCTCCGACACCTTCGGCACGTGGCTCGGTTGCGGCACGTCCTGTTCGGGGCGAGGAAGCGGATCAAAGAGATTTGTGAGTTGAGCCGTACCCGAGTTCGAGCCTCGATTGAGGGTCTGCTGGAGACCGCTGACCTGGAACATGACGGCGTGTTCCACGGCCTCCGTGTCGAACTCAGCCCTTATGCCTGTCTCGGCCGTGAGCCGGTCGACATCGAAAATGAAATTCTGCGGCGTAATGCTGACGTCGCCGGCGGAATTGAGAATGGTTGGCGTGCCGAAGAGGCGCTCGACGCGCGAGTTGCCGCCGCCAACTGCACCAAACACCGTCACGGTGTCGCTAAGATCGTATTCGACTCGCCCCAGCCAGGACAGATCCTCGCTCTTCGACCACTCCCACGGTTCCTGAACGTTTGAGCGGCTATCTGGCGCGTCTGGAATTTCGATTCCAGCCATCGGAAAGAACGGACGCTGCGGAGCGTCGAAGTCTTCGCGCTGGCCGATGATGTCGAGTGTTGCCCTCAGATCTTCGCCCTCGTAGTCGAGCGCCAGAGCGCCGACCGCAATGTCGCGCGACTGATTGTCGATCGGCGTGTCCGCCACCATGAAAACTTCCGTTGAAGCGCGCGCCGAACTGGCGTTCCTCGCCGAAACGGCGGCTGAGATCCAGATGGATTCCGCCGTAGAGATCCGAAGCATAGTCGGTTGTCACCCGTGTCAAGTCGACGTCTGAAGCGCGCTTCGGCACGATATTGATGGTGCCGCCGACGCTGCTGTTCGGCGAGATGCCATAAAGAAGCGCCGTCGGCCCCTTGAGCACCTCCACACGCTCTGCATAGTCCGTGAACAGCCGGTAAGTCGGAGCGACACCAAATACGCCATCGAAGGCGATTTCACCGAAGTTCCCCTCGTTGAGCGGGAAGCCCCTGACGTAGAAGGAGTCGAGCATGCCGCCTGACGCATGGGTGCTTCTCACCGATGGATCATTGGCCACAACATCGGCCACCGTCTGGGCGCCTTGATTTTCGATCGTCTCTGCGGTGTAGCTAGTGATGTTGAACGGCGTGTCGACGAAGTCTCGGTTGCCGAGCAACCCAACGCGACCGCCACGCGCCACCTGTCCGCCCGGATATTCTTCCGGAGCCGTGCCGATCGTCGATGTCGAAGACCCCGCCTTGACTTCGATGCGCTCCAGCGCCGTAGCATCTTGCGCCAGTGCAGCGCGGCTTACCGTCGCCAGCAAAACAGCGAGCAGTCCAAGACGCAGTTCCATATACAGCCCCTCTCATGCGTGAACCAAATAAGCACTATGCTCGCCTGGTTTCAGGGGTGCTAGATAACATGACTATAATTGTCAACATATCCGAGGATCGGTGCAATATCGTTCCAAAGAAAGTTGCCGGTGATGCCGAGATGCACCCGTGGGGCCGCCGCAATAGGTCAGGAGTGCTCCAGGACTTCAGTGTTCTCGGCACCCTTCTCCGCCTTCACCAAGGTCGCGTCCCGGCCGGTGTTGGCCGCGTGCAATCGCATTGGTTCGGTATTCTCGGCCTGCGATTGCAGCCAGGTTTGAATGGCCGGTTGGCCGAGCAAATCAACCAGTGAACGCACACCATCTGGCGAAGGCGATTCCCCTAGAAAATAGCAAGAAATGCTTTGTCCATGGAATGTGAAGCGCGGTCTCAGACACATCGAGAATCTCGATTGCGCTAAATTCCTGTTTTCGTTCATCTTAGGGCATAATGTGCTGCGCGAACGCCTGCGATCCCCAAATAAACCATCTGGAAGTGGCTCTCGAGCAGCAACCGGGTCGCTGCCTAACCGGCCATTTTCAGAAACAGCCAGTCTAAATACCGTCGTGAAGACGTACGTGCGCCCTGGCCAGGCAGGAGAGTGTCGTCATTTAGTTCGACACCATAGTAAGACGCTTTGTCATCGCTAATGACCTGGCGTCGGTCTTCATTTGCTGCCAGGTGCATACGGGCAATCTCGTCAAGACCAAACCGCTCCGGTCCGGCAATCTCCACTGTGTCATTGCTTGCGGCACCTAGCGCCAATTCCGCCAATACATCGCTGACATCAGCCGCGGATATGGGCTGTATCGAGGCTGATGGAAGCCGGAATCCACCGCCATTTGCACCCATATCAATCACACCGCCTATGAACTCGAAAAACTGCGTAGAATGGAGAATAGTATAGGGTTTTCGCGACGCTCGGATAAGATTCTCCTGTACCATCTTTGCCCGGAAATAGTCACTCTCGACCAGGCGAGGCGTTCCCACCACGGAGAGCACCAAATAGTGTCCCACGCCTGCATCAACGGAAGCAGCAAGAAGATTCCTGGTGGAGGTTTTAAAAAAAGCCAAGGCAGAATTATCGCCAAATGACGCGGCATTGGTAACGTCGATGACAACGTCCGCTCCAGCCACAGCGGCTTCAAGGCCTTCGCCCGTGACACTATCAACTCCGAAAGACGGAGATGCAGGGATTACCTCGATACCCCTGCGTTGAAGATTCTGAACGAGTGGCGCTCCGATAAGTCCGCTCGCACCCATAACCGTTATTTTCATCAACTCGCTCCCCTTGATTATTTCGGTGCGTCGGTTTTAGCCCGGTCGCAGCGAGCAAAGGCTGCGACCATTCCTCCGGCGACCGAAAAAGCGGCGCCTCCTTCCAACCCATGAACAAAAACAAGGCCGCATGGTTTTGTGTCGCACGGAAGATCACTCGACCGGCATGACGACCGGAGCGCCCTTGGTCTTCAGCAATACAACGACAAATTTTGCCTGTTTCGACCTACTCGCATTGCGGCTGACCACGTGAATGTCTGTTGGACCTTCATAGTAAGTGTCTCCCGCCGACAAGGTGACTTCTTTTTCTCCCTTGACCTGCATCACGATAGAGCCTTCGAGAACGTAAACGAATGCATTTGCATCGTGTTTGTGAATAGGCGAAGAGCCGCCCGGCTCGTACTTAACTGATATCATCAGCCCCTCCTTGCCAGGATAATTTGGCAGGTCTTTTTGCATGAGCGGTGTCACGATTGCACCATCCTCAGCGGCAGCTGCGAAAGTGCCCAGAAGGCCAACAGTTGCTGACACAACCAGTGTTAACAAAACTGATCTCATTGTCGTAATCCTTTTGGTTTTGAATGCATCTGTGCGTGACGCAAAACGCGTTCGATCTCGAATGTGCCGAGGCCAATATTCACTTGGCCAGGGTTTCGCTGATGGGTTCACTTCGGTTGCCGGGATTGCCGGAACCATTCTTCGAAGCCGATCCTGCCGAGCCGTGCGCCTTCCCCAGGCACAAGAGACTGGTCATTCAGTTCGGTGCCGAAATAACGAGCATGAACATCTGCCTCGACAGTCCGGGGATCATTGTTTGCTTTGAGATACCGCGCAATGATCTCGTTCATGGGAGCGCGCTCGGGTCCAGCAATCTCGATTGTTCCGTTGAGCGGCTTGCCGAGAACGACGTCGGCCATGACGTCAGCTACGTCGTCCGATGCGATAGGCTGGAAAGATGCAGGAGAAAGGCGAGCAACGGTACCCACTGTTGCTGCATCGGCAATGCCCTTGAGGAATTCGAAGAACTGCGTGGAATGGACGATTGTGTAAGGGATCGGGGAGGCCTTGACGAGCTGCTCCTGAACAAGTTTGGCCCTCATATAGCCGCTTTCCGGAAGCCGCTCTGTTCCTACGATGGAAAGAGCAATGTGATGCTTCACGCCGGCCTTTGCCTCGGCAGCCAGCAGATTGTGGCCCGCCGTTTTGAAGAATTCGAGAACCGCCTCGTCTTCGAAAGAAGGCGAGTTGGCGAGATCAAGCACGACGTCGCAACTTGCTAGCGCTTCATCAAGACCTTCTCCGGTGATCGTATTGACCCCGGAATTTGGTGAGGCAGCCAGTACATCGTGTCCCTTGGCCCGCAACCGTGCAACAGTCTTTGACCCGATAAGGCCGGTCCCGCCAATCACAACAATTTTCATATCGAATGTCCCTCATAACGTGAAATGTCAGATCATTTCGATCGCTTCAGATTCAGATAATGACGGGAGCGGCACATTCATTCTATCGTGCATGGGGCGTAACGTTCTAATCGCCGGGTTTAGCCAAGCCATCCTCAAGTCTAGGAATACGCGACGCGACTGTGGCGACCGGACGCAAGGAGTCGTTTTCGCGACAAAAAAATGCCTTCACTGTAAAAAAACGAAGGCGTGGCAAATTTCAAATCCGTGGTGCAAGTGATTTGACGCATTCATCAACCTACGATCAAATCGCGGTATCACAGATGGCAACTGGCGAACTTTGCCATGAATGCACTAGCAGTTGGGATCTCGCAGCGCAGAAGCAAAAGGCGCAGATTGGAAGTCTGAACTTTCGCAATCGGCAGCTCAACTTTCGCGATCTAGTCTGGCAGCCCTGCCTTTCGCAATCCTTCCGCGAGCAGTGCGAGATCGTCCGGTCTATGTATTGGTTGCCAGTCCGTTAGATTGGAGATGCGTAGCATCGGATGGAGCTGGCGCAAACGGTTCATCGCCTCCTGTGCCTTGTCGCTCCGGCCAGCGAGCGCATGGCTTGCAGCGATGGTGGTCACAACCACGAGGAAGGTTGGCATATAGCTGAATGATTTTTCCGCCCATAACGACGCTTCGTCGAACCGCCTTGCAAACAAATGCGCCATTGCCATCCCGGTCTGCAAGAACTCCCGGTTGTCCGAGGTGATCGTGTCCAGTTGCAGCAGGCGATCGTTAACCTGATGGTCAACAGCATTCAGGCCATGAAGGTCACGTCCCCAATTCAACGTGAGATTCATCTCGAAACAGGTTTAAACGAAACCGGCCGTATCGCGTTTTCAATCAGGGATACCGGGACTGGCATTCCCCTTGATCACATGGACCAGATATTTGATGGATTCTTCACTACTAAGGAAGGCGGCCTGGGCATAGGACTGGCCATTTGCCAGTCGATCATCAGAGCCCATGGTGGGGAAATAACCGCTTCGAACCATCCGCAAGGCGGTGCCCGGTTCCACTTCTCGCTACCCGCCGACGGCATTGCTAACGACCAGTTTCACAAATGCCTTTCTAACTGCCCCTGTCTCAGGCACAGGACGACAAAATCGATCGTATAATTTAATGCGACTTCAGCCATTGTCATCTCCGTCCGCGGCGCTCTCGCCGGCGTCCGTTCCGGTTAATGACACGAACCGTATGACAAGACCTATACCGTGGTATGGCTCACCCTACTCCTCGACTCAATTTACCGCGAACACCCCCCGACATAGCGTCATTGATGCCTTGTGTAAGGCGGCGATCAGTAAACACAGGAGACGGACATGAATCTGGACATTACCCCAAAACCCGCCAGGTCGGCACCCGAAGAGTTGGTTCCGTCGCGCTACGCGGTGCGGATCGGCGAGATTGACGTGCTGGTTGTCAGCGATGGAGTGCTGCCGCTCCCAACCGTGATGTTGGGCCACAACGCCGACCCGGCCGCCCGGGCTGCCTGGCTGGGCGACATGTTCCTGCCGCCAGACGCCTTCGACTGGGCGCTGAACGTGGTCGTCGTGCGCAGCGGCGGGCAGACCATACTCATCGACGCTGGGCTGGGACTCGACCCGGACTTGAACCTGCCGCGGGCCGGGCAGTTGATAAAGCGACTGGAGGCCGCCGGCATTGATCTTGCATCCGTGACCGACGTGGTGCTGACCCACATGCACATGGACCACGTTGGCGGGCTGCTCGTCGACGGGGTGAAGGAACGGCTGAATCCGGACCTGCGGATCCATGTGGCCGCTGCCGAGGTCAAATTTTGGGAGTCGCCCGATTTCTCTCGCGTCTCGATGCCGGCGGGCTTCCCGGACGCGCTTCGGGCGGCCGCCAAGCGGTTCAGCAAAGAGTACCAGAGCCAGCTGCGGTTGTTCGAGGATGAGCACGAGGTGGCGCCGGGCGTCGTCGTCTCTCGGACCGGCGGCCACACCCCCGGGCACAGCGTCGTCCGCGTGGCCTCAGGCAACGACCGGCTGATGTTTGCCGGCGACGCCGTGTTCGCGGTCGGCTTCGATCACCCCGACTGGCACAACGGTTTCGAACATGACCCCGAGGAGGCTGCCCGCGTTCGGGTCCGGCTTTTGCAGGAGCTGGCAGCGACCGGCGAACTGCTGGTGGCAACTCATATGCCGTTTCCTTCCGTTGGCCATGTCGCAGTCGACGGCAACGCCTTTCGTTGGGTACCGGTCTTCTGGGACTACTGATCGCCATTGGGTTAAGCAGGAATACACGTCTGCCAGCGCTGAACGAATCAGCGGTGTACGACATCGTCATATCCTTGCTGCGGCGAAAAATGCGGTAACCGAGCGTGCCACAGATCCGGCACATCTAGCGAGGTCCGGTGATAGCCCGGACCTCGCCTCAAGGTGGCCGCGTGCATCCCTCACACTGCCAATTACGGTCGATTTGGCCCGATTGGCCGATGATCTGTGGGCGATATACCGTCGTATGACCGATACTTCGTCCAGTAGCGACCTTTCGCCTACCGTCTCAAACTCCTCTCGTCCAATGCGCTCATTGAGGTGCCGCCTCTGAGGCAGCGCCGCACAAGCACCCACTTTTGGAGAACGCAGTTATGGGAAACATTGAACTCGCGAACTTGACCCGCCGGTCCCTCGGCGGCGCCGCCCTCGGGCTGATGGCGACAGGAATACCCGGAAAGAGCGCCCGAGCGACTCAGGGCACGGAAGAAGCGAAAGCTGGCCAAACGCAGGGCGCGACATTGGGGGCCAGCAAGCGCATTGACGCCGGCGACCTTAACGTCGCCTACGCCGATCTCGGGCCTGCTGACGGGTCACCCGTTCTTCTGCTGCACGGCTGGCCGTACGACATCAACAGCTTCGTCGAGGTCGCGCCACTGTTGGCAGATCATGGTCATCGGGTAATCGTTCCATATCTGCGCGGATACGGCGCAACGACGTTCCTATCCGACAAGACGAAGCGCAATGGGCAGCAGTCGGCGCTCGCACTCGACGTCGTGAAGCTGATGGACGCCCTCAAGATCGAGAAGGCGACCATCGCCGGTTTTGACTGGGGAGCCAGGACTGCCGACATCATCGCGGCTCTCTGGCCGAATCGATGCAAGGCTCTCGTATCCGTCAGCGGCTACCTGATCGGCAGTCAGAGCGCGGGCAAGAAGCCCCTGCCGCCGTCGGCCGAGCTTCAATGGTGGTACCAGTACTATTTCGCCACCGATCGCGGCCGCGAAGGCTACCAGAAATACACCAACGACTTCGCCAAGCTGATCTGGAGGCTGGCGTCGCCTCGCTGGACGTTCGATGACGCCACATTCGACCGGAGCGCAGCGGCCTTTTCCAATCCAGACCATGTGGAGATCGTCGTACACAACTACCGCTGGCGTCTCGGCCTGGCCCAAGGCGAGAAGCGCTTCGACAAGTATGAGGCCAAGCTTGCCGACGCCCCCGACATCGAGGTCCCGGCGATCACGCTGGAAGGCGATGCCAATGGCGCTCCTCACCCCGACCCCAAAGCGTATGCGGGAAAATTCAAGGCGAAGTACGAGCATCGGCTGATTTCGGGCGGAATCGGCCATAACCTTCCGCAAGAGGCACCCGAGGCGTTTGCCAAGGCCGTAATCGACGCCGAAACGTGGGCGTAGGCGATCAAAGCCATCAACGCGCAGCAACTCAAAAGACAGCCGTCACCGTATGAAGTCTTTCGGCCGACCCTTTCGGCGCAGATGCGACGCACCGGATAGCTTGGTGCGTCGCACAAATCGCGCTTTCCCGCGAACTCCCATCGGTCCTTCAAGCCAAAGTCATGCCGCCATCGACATGCAGTTCGATACCATTGACGAAACTTCCCCCCTCGGAGGCGAGGAAGAGAGCGGCGCGCGCCAGTTCTTCCGGCTGTCCCAGGCGGCCCGCCGGGATAAGCGAAGCCATGTGATGTTCGAATGCCGGGCGATCAGCTTCCGAAACTCCAAGTTTTCCGAGAATAGCGGTATCGACCGGTCCCGGGCTCAAAATATTGACGCGGATCCTTCGGTGCTTGAACTCGATCGCCCAGTTCTTCGCGAACGCGGCGACAGCAGCTTTCGAGCCGGCATAGACGGTGTGATCCGGCAGAACCTTGGTAGCTGCCAGCGAGCTCGTGACGATGATGCTGCCGCCATCGCGGATCACCGGCTCGATCGTTTGTACGCCGAAGAACACCCCGCGCGTATTAATGGCGAAATGCCGGTCATAGTCTTCCGGCGTCACATTGCCGGAAGCAGTGAGATTGATGATCGCGGCATTGGCTATATAGATGTCCAGGCCGCCAAAGCGGTTCTTCACCGTCTCGGCAAGCGTTCGATGGTGTTCGATGTCGGCGACATCACCAGCGACACCGACGGCGCCATGGCCGATTTCGCTCACCGTTTGATCGACGACGTCCTGGCGCCGGCCGGTGATGACGACCTGCGCCCCTTCTTGCGCGAACAGGCGCGCAGTTGACTTGCCGATGCCGCTGTTACCGCCCGTGATGACGGCGACCTTGTCTTTCAGATGCTGCATTGTTTATCTCCGTTTCTGTAGAGGTTGAGATAAACCCGCTCGCCTCGCGCCATTAGAATGCAGTCAGGCACATGATTTGTGCCGCGGAGATGCAAATGCCAAATCTGCTGAGTGAGACGTCGGGACTGATGGCTTTTGTTCGGACTGTGGAGGCCGGCTCCTTCAGCGCGGCTGCACGCGACCTGAACACAACGCCATCTGCGGTCTCGAAGAGCGTGGCGCGGCTGGAAAAGAAGATCGGAACGAGGCTCTTCCTGCGCTCCACCCGCGCCCTAACGCTCACGCAGGACGGCCAGTTTTTTTTCGAACGCGTTGCGCCGCTCTTGCGAGATCTGGATTCGAGCGACGAGGCGATCAGGTCGCAGGCTGCGCCATACGGGCGCCTGCGCATCAGCATGCCCGGCGAGCTGGCGCCCTTGCTGCTGCCCCGGCTGTTTGCCAGCTTTGCGGCCGCCTATCCGGACCTGCATCTGGATATCGGACTGACGGACCGGTTCGTGGATCTGATCAGGGAGGATTACGACGTCGTGTTGCGCGTCGGTGATCCCACGCAACAGGACCTCATTGTTCGTCATCTGTCAGATCTGCCGATGGCAGTGGTTGCCTCCCCGCGTTTCCTTGAGACCTGGGGCAGTCCAAAGTCGGCGGAAGCTCTGGCAAGCCTGCCCTTCGCTCGATTTGCAATGGGCGGCATACCAACGTCCGTGCGTTTGGCCGATGGAACCACCTTCATCCCCTCCGGGCGCGTCAATTGCGATTCAGGAACGGCACTGATCCAGGCGGCGCTGAGCGGACTTGGCGCCGCATATCTTCTGCGATGCCTGGTGGCCGGCGAACTGAAAGACGGGACACTGGTCGATCTCGCACCAGCGATCGCCCTTCCCGAGCTTCCCTTCAATGCCCTGCATGCCTTCGGACGCACCGCCCCCTTGCGCGTGAGGCTGCTCTGCGACTTCATGGCCACCGAAGCGAAGGCCATCACAGGGATGTGAAAGCTAGACAGGTCCGGCCTGTCTCAATCGCGTAAGGCGTCTCCGATGGCCGCAAGTAGTACCCGGCCATCGAAAGGCTTGCGGAAAAATCCGCTAATGCCTTGGGCACGGCCCTGATCCGCTATCTCGTGGCGGCCAGTGATCAAGAACACGGGCAGTTCCGGATGCGCCTCCCTCACCAGATCACGAAGTTCAAAGCCGTCCATGCCCGGCATTCCAATGTCGGTGATGAGCACATCCACGCCCGACAGTCCGCTAGCAAGGAGCGATCCCGCCGACGAGAAGCTGCGGGCCACGTAGCCCGCGGATTCCAGAAGTTCTTCCAGCGACTCAAGTACCCGTGGGTCATCATCAACAATCGCCACGACAGTTTTTTCTTCGCTCATACTCTACTCCATCTCGCCCGGCGCGAGCGAGTTATAGATATTTCCACCGCCACTCTCTCCTGCATAACGTTCCTTCTGTCGATTTGCTGCATGACCCCGCAGCTCTGCGGCAACGAATTCGTCCAAAACGCTGCCCACCACCAACGGCGGCCCCTGTTTGCGCATCATGGCGGGCGCGCTCCGAACTTGTTTCTCGATTTCGAACGACTGACTGCCCCGTGGCCGGGCGCCTCCGAATGCGCCCATCGTCATCCATTCTGGATCCGCATTGACGATATGTCGTCATGGAGACTGTTCACTTCAGCCGGCAACGTGAAGATGAACTTCGCGCCATACGGTTGGTTTTTCTCCGTCCATAACTGTCCACCGTGTGCCTCGACAATTGAACGGCAGATCGCCAACCCCATACCCATCCCTTGCTCTTTCGTCGTAAAGAACGGCTCGAATATTCTGTCGGGAAATTGGACGCCCCGGCCGGAGTCGCTGATCTCGATCCGAACCACGTCCAGAACTTGGTTTACACGTATCCGAAGAATCCTGTCATTCGGAACAGTAGCCATCGCATCCATGCCGTTGCGGATGAGATTGATCAGAACCTGTTGAATCTGGACACGATCGAACGCGACAAGCCGAAGCGCGCGCTCGATCGCTATATCCATGCGGACGCGACGACGTGATGCCTCCTCCGCCAGGAGATCGCGCGCCTCGGCGATCACACCGTCGAGCGTCGTACAATCCCTCGTGTCTGCGGATTGCTTGAACAAGGCGCGGATGCGACTGACAACGTCGGCGGCGGAGTTTGCGCTATGAATGATCCGCTCCACCGTTTTCTGTGCCCGCTCGATATTCGGCGGTTCAGCCGTAAGCCAACGCTGGCAGGCGCTCGAATAGTTCATCACGGCCGACAGCGGTTGATTGACCTCATGGGCGATGGATGCCGACAGCTCGGCAAGACTCGCCGCCTGGTTCGCGCGTGCGAGACTCTCTTGCGTTAGAAGCAACTTTTCCTGCGCTCGAACCTCACCGTCGATGTCCAGGCAGATGACATTCCACTGCACGATGGCGCCTTCGGCGTTTCGCATCGGGGCGGCGCGCGTCTCGACCCAGCGATATTCTCCATCGAACCGCCGCAGACGATGCCTCTGCGCATACGGCTCGCCGGTGGACAACGAATGGGCGTACTGCTCCTTAACTCCCGCGACGTCGTCGGGATGAACACCGGCATCCAGTGCGCCGGCTAACCGGGATTTTCCCGTGATGTCCAATTCTTCAAGCTCGTACCCGAGGAATTCGCGCAACTGCTGGCTGCGATAGACCGGCTCGCCATCCGGTGCGACACAATCGATCAAGGCCGGCAGCGTTTCAACCAGCTCCCAGAGAAAGCGTTCTCTCTCGCGCAGCGCCTCCTCGGCATGCACTTGATCTTCGATGTCGTGACAGAGGCCGTACCACTGGAGGATACGTCCGCTCTCATCCCGCAGCGGCTCCGCGCGGCTCGACATCCAGCGATAAATCCCATCCGCACGACGCAGGCGATAGTTCAGGGAAAAGGCCTCACCTGTAGCGAATGAGTGGTTGAGCGCCTCCGCCAGCCGGGTTGCATCATCGGGATGGACGAGAGCCGCAATGGCCGCAGCTAGCCCGCTCGATCCGGGCCTATCGTAATCCCCTACGTCCAAACCGAAGAACTCGATCATGCGTTTGCTGAAGAAGACCGGTTCGCCCTCCGGGCTTAATCGCCAGAGCAGGCTCGGAACCATGTCGACGAGCTGCGAGAACTCCCGCTCCCGGTTACGCAATGCCTTCTCTGCCTTCTTGCGCTCTGTGATATCGATAAAGCCGACCAGACTCTTGTCGGCGACAGCGCCGGGACGGGCGGTGGTGAACAGGACGTCGATGACGCTGCCGTCCATTCGCGCTACCTGGGTCTCTTCCCGGAAGACCTCCTCGCCGCGATAACGCGCCTCGATCGAGCGGCGTATGGTGGAAATGCTCGGCTGCCAGTAGCGGGTAATTGGCAGGTGCATCTCCTCCGCATTTTTCGCGCCGAACATCTCGATGATATGTTGGTTGACCTCTTCAACCTCCAGAGCTTCCAGTGCGCGCGGCAGGAATTCGGGGTGCTCGTCAATGTACGTTTGGAGTTCCGTCACTCCCTTTGCACGCAACTCCTTGAACAAGGGAACCAGTTTGCTGGCGTCCACCTGCGTGAGCCCGATCGGCATATAGTGGAAGAGGTCACGGTAGCGGCGCTCGCTTTGCTGCAAGGCCTCCTGAGCGGTCACCAGGTCATCTATATCGAGGCAGACGCCATACCATTGCACGATCCGGCCGTCCGGGTCGCGCAGCGGGTCCGCACGCCCCTCGGTCCAGCGATAGGTTCCATCTGACCGCTGCTGGCGATACTTCATTGCGAAGGTGGTACCCGTCTCGAACGAGCGCGTCAGCGCTTGCCCCACCGCCTGCCTGTCTTCGGGATGGACATCGGCCAGGGACCGCGACGCGTCCTGCGCGGTCAAGTCTTCCAGGGTGACGCCGACCGTATCCATGAGCCGTTTGTTGATGTAGGACGGCGTTCCTTCAGGCGTCGCGCTCCAGATCAGAGCGGGCACGGCGTCGATGAGCTGCCGAAGCTGCCGCTCGCTTTGGCGCAATGCTTCCTGCCCGCGCACCTCGTCGTCGATGTCGATGGAAATTGCGTACCATTGCAGAATCACGCCGCCTTCATCCCGCAACGGCTCCCCGCGGCCATCAACCCAGCGGTATGCGCCGTCCGCACGACGCATGCGATACTTCATGGCGTAGGGTTCGCCGGTGGCGAGGGAGTGGCGGACTGTCTCTAGCAGGCACGCCGCATCTTCGGGATGGACGAGAGTCTGTATGGCTGCCGCCAGCCGGCTCATGTCTGGCTTGTCCAGTTGCGCCAAATCGTCCAAACCGAAGAAGTCAAGCAAGCGCTTGTTGAAGAAGGTCGGCTTGCCTTCGGGCGTCAGACGCCTGATCTGGACGGGGACCATATCCACGAGCTGCGAGAGCTCCCGCTCCCGGTCGCGCAATGCCTCCACGCTTTGGCGCAATGTGAGCAGCGCCAGCTGATGCTGCCGGGATATAGCGGCTACGATGAGCGCCGAAAATGCCGAGATGGCTAGAAAAAGCTGCAGCATGATCTGCTTGTGCTTCTGGGACTCGGGATCGCCGGCAAATTGGCTGGCGCCGGATATTGTGAACACCGCCGTGATCAGAGCAAGGAGGGTCAAGGCGACGGCGGCGCCTCGAAACTCAAAGCGCGCCGCGGCCCAAAGAAGAGGCGGCATGATGATGTAGGCGAAGGGCAGGTAGCCGCTCAAGGAAAGGGCGGCGACACCAAGAAAGATCAGCCCAAGGACGCAAGCTTCCATCCATCGCGCGGCCGAAAGCTGGGCCTTGCCGCGCCAGTTCTGGAACACGACCAGCGCCAGTGGCGCTACGATCAGGATCCCGGTGGCATCCCCGATCCACCATAAAGGCCAAGCCGCCGCGAAAGTTTGCGATTGTATGCCAAACCACGCAAGAGTCGCACTTCCCACCGTCGCACCAATGGTTGGCGCAACTCCAGCGGCCAGGACGACGAATGCGAGAACTTCCTGCAAGGTTTCCAGCCGAACCGGACGTCTGCAGGTCCGGTTCACGAGCCACGCGCCGACCGCCGCTTCAAGAGCGTTGCCGATATAGATCAGGACGGCCGCAGGCAGCGGACTGTGGAACCACAAGAAATTGCTGAACAGCTCAGCCAGACAGCCCCCCAGCACCCACCATGGCCAGCTGTACCCGGAGGCCACGACAAGCGTAGCAATGAAAAGCCCGCTCGGAGGCCAAATGGAAATACCTGTTCCAGGTACGATTGCAAGCGACTGAGCAAATCCGCAACCCAACATATAGGCCACAACAAAAAGCCCCAGGTGCAGGAATTGGGGGCGGTGCGACCAGAGGCGCATCATGGGCTGCTCCTGTTGGACAAAGCAGGCCCGGGACGATCAGCGCCTCGTCCGGCACTTGTCCTCAACATTCCGGCTGACCTAATCATACTCAAACTTAATCCCACCACGCTTCATGGTGTTGTGCCTCTCTTCGTGAAACAGGCCCGGCGCTCCTGCGTGAGCAGAGTACCTGGAACCAAGCGACAAAAATACCTGTCCTGAGGAATAGGGTCTCGCGCCTCAAATTGCGCCGACGCGCCGCAGCAACGATCAACTCCGCAGCCCATCTCAAGAAGCATCCTGGCACAGGAGATGTCAGTTGCGGAAGATCGCCCGTATTGCCTTAAGGAGCGCGAGGGCGCTCCGCTCCTGCCCTGTTGTGGGTAGGGGCAGATGACGGACGTCATCGGCACGGGCGGCGAGCGTTGTAGCTATCTTCTCTGCTATCGCCGGACGGGCCTCGAGCAGCGGCGCGAAGCTCTGCTGATCGATCTCGTAGACAGTGACAGGAGTGAGCGCCTGCAGCGTGCAAACCTCGCCCATTCCCGCAAGCAGGCCCGTCTCGCCGAAGAAGTCTCCGGGCGAAAGACGTCTCTGTTCCTGCTCGTCGTTCCGCATTGCGACGATCCCGGCACGAATAATCATCAGCGAGGGCAGCGTTTGACCCTGATGAGCAATGATCTCACCCTTCTGAAACTCGCGGACCGCACTTGATTGTGCCAGGAGTTCCTTCTCGGACTTCGTCAGGTGCGAGAAAACCGGAATCGCTTCAATGAGGCTAAGCGGCGTGATCTCAGGCGGCCTGGCGCCCTCCTCCGTCGGCAGTTCGTTCATAAACGCGATTGCCGACGGTGGCATCGCCAACAGCAGTCCGGCGGATTTGCATTGGCGATAAAACAGATCGATCACCTCGTTTCGGGCTTGCGTCCGCAGCGACGGGCTCGTCACCCGAAACAGCAGCTCGATTTCCAGGGCGACAGCGTCCACGCCCTTCAGCGCCACCTGTGGAAGCGGCTCCTTGACGATCGAATTGCAGCCGGCCAAAACCGACTGCATAACGTCTTCAATGATGGAGGGCATTCTGGTCGGTGCGACGCGGACTGTCATTCTGAGGAGATGCGTTTCATCGGGTTGGCTGATGTTCGTCAATCCGAGTTTGGCAAGCACGCCGTTGGGCAGAACGACGACATTGTTTGCCACGGTGAGAACGTGTGTCGACCGCCATGTGCTGGCAATGACGCGTCCCTCCGTTCCGTCCGCAAGGAGAATCCAATCGCCCAAAGAGTAGGTGCGCCCGAGCGTGAGGGCGATGCCCGAGAAGACGTCACCGAGGGTGTTTTGGAGCGCCAGACCGAGGACGATAGCAATCACGCCGGATGTAGCAACCAGCGTTCCGATCGGAACGCCGAACACGAAGGCCAGAGCCGATAGCATCACGCACAGATAGACCAGTCCGACGACGATATCCTGCAGAAGGCGGGCTTCGCGCGGCCTTCCTTCAAGAACGAGATAGATGCGGACGAAGCCGATGATGGCCCATGCCAGATGAAGCCACCACAGCAGTTTCGCCACGATGACGAAGATCGCTCGAGTGTCTTCAAATCGATAGTCTTGAAATCGGCCGGGCGAAATATCGCTCTCGATAAGAGCCGCGGTCATGGCGGCAAAGAAGGCGATCTGCACGACCAGCCGGAGGTTCGCACGTCGAGGCGAGAGCAGATACCATACGACTATTCCAGCCAGCCCGAGGAGGATGAGCCAGGCAAGAGGATCGCTCGCGAGTTTATCAAAATGTCCCTGTAGCATGATGACCATCTCTTGGCGTGGGTGGCACGGTCGAAGTGGCACTGTAGGGCCCACGCCGCTTCGACATGACCAGCAAGCGTCAGCTCCGCATAGTTCACGCGCGGCGCGGCAACGTTCCCGTTCGGAGCATGCGCCGATGGTTTTGCCTGGCGTTCATGCGCGTTCTCCTTGTGTTGAACTCATTTCTCGTAGGTCGCCAGGTTGGTCTCGTTCGTGTCGAGGACGAACACGGCAAGCAGGCGAGCACGCTCCGTCGTGCTGGCATTTTCGCTGACGCTGTGGCGGTCACCCGGAAATTCCGACCAGCTCTCGCCGGTCTTATAGGTGACCACCGGCCCGTCATTGACCTGGCTCCGGATCGCCCCTTCGAGAACCGTCGCGTAGATGAAGGCGGAGTTCGGATGCGTATGAGCAGGCGAAGTGCCGCCTGGCTCGTATTCGACGAGTACGCCCTTGATGCTCTTGCCGGGCACGTTTGGAAGCGGCTGGTCGTAGACGACCTTTACGTTTGCCGCCTCATCATTAGCCATTGCTGCTGTCGCGGAAGCGGCGGCGAGCGTCACCGCGTACAGGAATGCCTTGATCATTTTCATGTCCATGTCTGGCCAACGGTTTTCGATCCGACGGATCGGTGAACCGAGGAACTTCATTTGGAACTGACTATTTCTGTTGTGTGGAATGGCTGAGCCATTCTTCGAAGCGGATTGCCCCGAGACGGGCTCCCTCGTCCGGAACGAGCGTCCGGTCGTCGATCTCCACCTCGAAATAGCGGGCATGCGGATCGACCACGATGTTGCGCGGGTCGTTCGTCGCTTTCAAAAAGCGCGTGACGAATTCGCTGAGAGGCGCCCGCTCCGGACCGGCGATTTCGATCATGCCGTTCAAGGGCTCTGCCAGGGCCACGTCGGCCATGGCATCGGCGACATTATCGGCTGCAATCGGCTGCAAGGCGCCCGGCGACAGTCGAACAGTCGTCCCCGTGGTTCCGGATTGGGCGATGGCGCCCATGAATTCGTAGAACTGCGTGGCGTGAACGATCGTGTAGGGAATTCCGGAACTCCTGATCAGCTTCTCCTGAGCCATCTTGCCGCGGAAATAGCCCATTTCCTGCAGCCGCTCGGTGCCGACAACGGACAGCGCGACGTGATGACGAACGCCTGCTGCCTTTTCAGCTGCGAAGAGATTACGCCCGGATGTCTCGAAAAACTCCAAAGCGGCCTTTTCCTCGAATGAGGGCGAGTTCGCCAGATCGACGACCACCTGCGCGCCAGCAAGAGCCTCGGCCAGACCTTCACCGGTTATGGTGTTGACGCCCGAATTCGGCGATGCGGCCAGGACTTCATGGCCTTTCTTACGCAGCCTCTCCACGGTCTTAGACCCGATCAGCCCGGTTCCACCGATGACGACGATTTTCATGTCGTTTCTCCTGTTTTGCGTTCCGATATTGCGTTGCCGATGGAATGCCGGCCCTTGCGGCCGGCCAGATATTCACTTTGCCGATGCGGCTTCCTCGATGAGCGAGGCGACCGCGTCGGGATGTGAAATCATGATCGCGTGGGATGCTCCCTCGACGACCACTGCCTTCACCGCATTCGCGCGCTTCGCCATGAAGCTCATCATAGTCGGCGGGATGTTGCGATCCTCCGAGCCGTAGACCATGTAGGAAGGAAGCTTCTTCCACGAGGCGACGCCCGAAGGTTCGGCAAGGGCGGCCTGCGTCACGGGCCGCTGGGTCGCCGCCATCAGCTTGGCCTGATCTTCAGAAACGTCTGCGGCGAACTGGACACGGAACTTATCCGGCTGGATGTAAAGATCCTGGCCCCCATCCGGCAGGGCGATCGTCGCGATCGCGCTCGCCAACGTACTGCCTGGGAACTTCTCCGAAAGCGTAAGGCTGGATTCGCCGGTCTCCGGCGCAAAGGCGGCGACGTAGACCAGGGCTTTCACATTGGCGTTGCCGTTGGCAGCCTCGGTGATGACCGGCCCGCCATAGGAATGGCCTACCAGCACGACCGGCCCGGAGATCGAACGGACGATGGCGGAGACTGTCGCTGCATCTCCGGCAACGCTGCGAAGCGGATTGGCCGCTGCGATGGCCGTGTAGCCGTCTCGCTTCAATTCGCTAATGACGTCGTTCCAGCTCGAAGACTCCGCGAAAGCCCCGTGCACAAGCACGATCGTCGGCTTCGTTTGCGGATCCGCCGCCTGCGCGAGCGCGCTGCCTGATACGCCAATTGCTGCGGCGAGCGCCAGGGCTCTCGTGATGTCTCGCACTTGCGTTCTCCCTTGTGGTCGTTGGATCTATGCCGAGGAGAATGCGTCAGTCCGGCGCGCTAGCCTATCGAACGGAAGCGTTGGCCATCCGATGCCGAAGTACAGGTCGGATATACCAGGTGATTGGCAATCCTCATCGAAACGAGCCTGAGGCTGCGATTTCCGGCACGGGCTGGGTTCGACGTGCGTGCAGATAGCCGACGAGCGCCCGGTGTGGGCACATGGCGGCCGGAGCGACAGCCCGCGCAAGTGAGGACGCTCCTAACCGTTGATCGTCGATGAGAACGACGTCCGGCGCGACGAAGGCGAAGCTTATGGGCGCAAGCTGGCGCAGGCCGGCGTCCGCGTCACTTCGCTCAGGTACAACGGCACGATCCACGATTTCATGATGTTGAATCCGATCGCACAAACTCCGGCCGTGCGTGCGCAATCGGCCAGGCGATCGGCTATCTACGCCACGGGTTTGCCGCCGCTGACCGACGTCTTTGTCCATCGGCCGGGAGGCAGTCCAGTGTGTATCTCATTGGACTGTCTCCCATTGCCTGGACACAATACGGCCTCAGAGGCCGCAGGCTAGAAACACGTGCAATCAAGGCATCTGCTCCGTCAGATCGTCTGCACGTTCCGGACGGAAACCGGCAGCCAGAATAGGAACTGCGCGCCGCCGTCGTCTTCAACGACCGCAATGACGGGCGACTCGAACAAATAGATTGCTGCTGCGCGCCCTAAGGTCTCGCTGAATCCGCTCAACATCGTAACCATACCAAGGCCTATGGTTGAGGCTTTTCGCGAAGGTCTGCGGGCAGAGCGTCCCAGGCGCGGATGAGCTCCCCCACTGAAATCGTCCGCATCTTGCGCATCACATTGCTGCGGTGGAGCTTGACGGTGATCTCGCTGATGCCGAGTTCGAAAGCGATCTGCTTGTTGAGCCGGCCGTGCACGACTTCGCGCAGGACCTGCCGTTCGCGAGGCGTCAGGGTCGCGAACCGCTCGACGTGCTGCTTAACGGTCTGGGCTTGTGCCCGCTGTGCGACATCCCGCTCGATACCGGCTATCACTGCATCGAGCAAAGTCTGGTCGCGAACCGGCTTTGTGAGGAAGTCGATGGCTCCAGCCTTCATCGCTTGTACCGACATGGGAATGTCGCCATGGCCAGTGAGGAAGATGATGGGCTTTGCGTTTCCTCTTGAAGCGAGTTGATGTTGAAGGTCGAGACCACTCGATCCGGGCATGCGAACGTCGAGCACCAGGCAGCCTGGCCGCTCGGGAAACTCCGATTCCAGCAATTCGCGCGGCGAGGCGTAACAGCTGACGTCGAGACCAACGGACAGCATGAGCTCCTGAAGCGACATCCGCACCTCATCGTCGTCATCGACGACCAGGACCAACGGGCGATCCGTATCAGCGGCGGGCGCGGTCATGGGAATACCTCCACGGACAATTGGACGGCGAAACCCGAGCCCCTGAGTGGCGCGGACTGACCCTAGCCCGATGATGCAATTGGCACCAATCTGGCGCGCGGCAAATTGTGCCAAACGGATCAAGTAGATACAATACGCTACGTAGCGCGGTCAACTGGTAGCATTGGTTCGCGGCACAGGCGCCGTGTGCCTGAACCTTCATCGAAAGCAGCGGAGGCTCGAAAGCGAGCATCTATCGTGAATTCGGCGGAAAGGAGACCCTGTTCTCAGAGGCAATCCAAAACAGGTGTAGAAAAATTCTTAGCCCGATCGCCGATCCTATCCCCGTTGAGGAAACGCCTCAAAAGGCGCTGCGTAATTTTGGGATCCGATTTTTGACATCTGTTCTCTCGGATGAGGCGCTCTTGCTCCGCCGCACAGTTGTCAGGGAAGCACGGCGCTTCCCAGAGGTCGCGCAAGCTTTTTATTCCGCAGGCCCGCAAACTGTTTACCTGGGGCTGAGCAGGCTCTTTGTGCGGTTGCAGGAGGACTCACTTATCGTTAACGGCGATGCAGGATCGCTTGCTCGACAGTTTCACGGCATGATCCTCACGGAACTCCAAATGGCACGTCTTCTCTTCAATCAGCCGATGCCAACTGACGCACAGTTGTCCAAACACGTCGATAACGCGATCGATACCCTGATGTTCGGTATTGAAAAGGTTAAGTAATTAGGTGCGAGATTATTATTCGCCGGCGGCGGTTATGCCGCTGTCGATTTAGGCCGAAAAGACTCCGTCCAGAGGGTGAGGAAATATTCGGGCTAAGGGCGGGCGAACAGGCTGGAGACTTGGCGATACGTACCGACCCGGCCGGTATAGGTCCGTTCGCGCGCTTCTACAAACGCCTCCTCGGCGGCAAAAAGTCGATCGCGCCATCGCTGCGTTCTTAAGAGTGGTTATTTCGGGCGTGTTGAACATCCGCGTCACCTCGTCAGTCTTCTGGAAGATTTTCGGCAAATGCGTCTATTCTCTGGACATGGACCGACCGATGGAGGGACTGACATGCACTATTCTCGCCTGTGCGCTTTGCTGATCGATTGTAAGATACCTGACGTGGATGCCGCCGCTGACTTTTGGGCCGCGGCACTGGGTCGCCCGGTAGACCTCAACCACCCGGGTAGCCGCGACAACTATCGAATGCTGGCGACGCCGGCCGATGAACCCATCGTGCAAATCCAGCAGGTGGACCATGAGAGCCGTGTCCATATCGACATTGAGACCGATGACATTCCCGCGGAAGTCGCGCGCCTTGAGAAGCTCGGAGCAAAAGTCGTGAACCGGCTGGAACGCTGGGTGGTGATGCAAGCCCCCACTGGACAACGCTTCTGCGTCGTGCGTGTACAGCGCCCCGGATTTCCGAAGAACGCCAATCTCTGGGATTAGGGCGACACCCGATCTTTCCCGTTCCTCGGGCATCATCTCAAATGAGGGCGACCTTAGCCGAGTCGCCTTTCAATGCGGAGACAGGGCTCTTTTCGGGAAGCTCAAAGAAGATGTTAGGCAACGGCAATGGGAGGAAGCTCGGGAGAGGCAGGCGCGCTTGCGGACGGGGCTAAGAGGTTTGTGGGACTGGGCGCGGGGTGAAGCTCGGCCCATCCGTGAGCGCAACGAAGCCGAAGCAAGAGCCGCTGCTTTACGCGACAGGGCCGAACTCGATGCAGCAGAGACAACGAAATCGCTTAGGCTGCGGCCTTCCATCTCGGTGGCGCGCTTAACGATTGCCAACGCTTCGGGACTGATGCGAGCTTCCAATCGAGTCCTACGAGCGGTTTGCTGTGGCATGGGATATTTCTCCTTACTTAAATTGTACGGCAAAATGCCGGACAAATGCGAGTCTAAACTGGGAAGCGTTAGGTGCCGAACAGGCGCATGACTCGCCGAGACATGGGAGTTTGTCCCGGCGCTACGACCGACGAAGATCGAAATCTTTGGCCGATTGAGGGGCAGAAGGCCTATTGTTGAGCCAAAGTAAGGCCGGGTTGGCTATTGATCTGCCTGCAGTCCGGCTGCGGCCATCGCTGGAGTGCTTCCCGCCCGGCGTCTGTCAAGCCGTAGACGCCTCTGTCGAGCCGTTCGAACCAGCCATAGACATTCGAAAGCAAAATCTTCCCGGCATCCGGTACGCTGGATCTGATTTCACGCACGCGCAACGGTCCTGACGCCAGTGCTGCTGCGCAGCCGAGTGCCTGCTGGCGGTACGCCGTCATAACTGGCGCGCGTGTGCTCCCACCTAGTGCTGGATCGCCGCGCCGTCTCTGGTGTTCCCGCATGAGCTTCGAACGCCGTTTCGGATTGCTTCGCGGCATCGGCGATACGGAACCGACAATAATGCCGACATCGCCGGCATCGGAAATGCCGAGCATGCCGATGCCGAGCCTGCGGCATAGGTCACGGTACCGTTTGTCGGCCTCCCGTCCTTTGCCCTTGGCTGAAACCCTGGCGGCGATCCATACCTCATCTGAAACGGCAGCCCGGTCGACGGCCTGCAGTATGAGCTCCAGATTGAAGCTCAGTTTTAACTCGCAGATTACGACAAAAGGCGGATCGTCAATGCTGAGGCCGACAATGTCGCAGCCGCCAACTTCGCCCTTGACGATGTAACCTGCCTTCTCGAGAATGCCTTTGACGGGCAAGTAAAGCGAAGTTTCCATATGCCGGCAGACCGAAGCAGCGATTCGTTCCATAAATTACATCGATCCGCCCGTGCGGGATAGCGCATCGATATTCAGGGTTAGCGCTGCGACAGGAAACCGGGTTTCAAATCTGCCGGACAATGGCGCCGATCGCGTTGACGAGAAGGCGCGCGGCGATGAGCGCCGACAGGCCGTCGATATCGGCGGGAGGATAGAGCTCGACAAGGTCGAATCCTGCGATCCTGGCGCGCCTGCCAAGGCCTGCGATCAGGTCGATCACCTGCGTGTAGGTGAGGCCGCCGGGCGTACGCGCCGCCACGCCCGGCATGATGCTGGGATCGAGGCCGTCGCAATCAAGAGTGACCACGACCCGCGCTCCTTCCGGAATATGCCGGAGAGCGGCTTCGACGCCTTGG
This sequence comes from Rhizobium sp. USDA 3886, assembly GCF_056279785.1. Taxonomy (NCBI): domain Bacteria; kingdom Pseudomonadati; phylum Pseudomonadota; class Alphaproteobacteria; order Hyphomicrobiales; family Rhizobiaceae; genus Rhizobium; species Rhizobium sp. USDA 3886. The sequence continues at coordinate 123,901 of NZ_JBWCDC010000003.1, forward strand.
GCGTGAATCTCGCGGGCCGTCACGAAGCGGCTGCCATAATGCCGCGCCGCTTCGATGTCGGTAATGCGCGCGCTGCCGACGCTACGCAGACCGACTTGCACGATTCCAACGACATGCGGCATCTCGCTCGCCCGGCGCATCGGGCTCGAATAGCCGTAGCGTTCGCCATGCAACTCGTCGCGCCAGTCGATATGGGCGTCGATCTGCAGGATCCAGACCGGCCCGTGATCTGCAAAGCCGGCGAGGAAGGGAATGGGCACGGAATCGTCGCCACCGAGGAGGATCGGTACGGCCGGCAATGTCAGGACCTCGCGCGTTTTCGCCTCGATCCGGGCCTGGTTGCCGGCATTGTCATGCATGGTGGTCGGGATATCGCCGGCGTCGATGCAGCAGGCCGGCTTGCCGTCGAACAGCGGGCCGGCGAGATCGAAATCCCAGTGGTCGACGAGCGCGGCATCGTCCTGGCTCGCCGCGCGGATGGCGTCGGCGGCCAAGGCGTAGCCGCTGCTGTCCTTGCCGCGATAGGTGCTGCCGTGACCGGCTCCGAAGATCACCGCACGCGGCCTGCGGCTATCGGCGAGGCGATCGGGAAAGCCGAGAAAGGGAGGTGAGATGGTCATTTCTTGATAGTCTCGATGATGGTTTAGCTGAAGCGCCGGTGTTGAGGGTGCAGGAAACTCACGGTCCGAACGGCCGCCCGGCTGAAGCCCGAACCGCTTCCCATTAGTCGTCACGTAAGCATGATGACGGCAAGCAATTTTTCCGTGAAGATCGCGTAAGATTCAAAATTGTCCGCCGATCTAGCATAAACCTCGAACAGTCGGCGCTCTACCGGTGCTGCCTTTTCTCTGCGGGCGCCATCTACATCGCCTTGATGGCATTCGAACCAGGCCCTTCTTTGCCCTCACCGGAAATCCCGCGTCTTCACCTTGATCGCCTCGAGATGCAGATAGGGATCCACGATATCCCTCGGACGCAGCCCCTTCGACAACCCGCGCGGATCGGGTCTCGGCGCACCATGATGAAACTCGTCGCCACGCCCATGCGGCAACGGAAACGCCATGTCCCGATCGCCAACGCTTGCGAGTTCCGCTGACAGATCGGTCAGCCGGTGGGCGACCAGATGCACGACGTCCCCTTCCCGCTGGATGCGGCCATAAACGCCGATCATACCGGCGCCGAGAACGATCTTGCGATACTTCTCGAACACTTTCACCCAGACGACGAGATTGGCGATGCCGGTCTCGTCTTCGAGCGTGATGAACATGACACCCTTGGCGGAGCCCGGCCGCTGGCGGACGAGAACAAGGCCGGCGGCCTCCAGCCACTTGCCGTCGCGCGCCTGCATCGCCTCTGAGCAAGTGACGATACGCCGGCGGTTGAGATCGGCACGCAGGAATGACAGCGGATGGCTCCGTAGTGTCAACCCGACATGACCATAATCCTCGACCACCTCGCCGCCTGCCGTCATCGGCCTGAGCGCCACGATCGGCTCATCGATCTCCACCACGGTCGCGTTCTCCCGAGCCGATGCGGCGGCAAACAGTGGCAGCGGCTCGTCGCGCAGCGCTTTGATCGCCCAGAGCGCCTCTCGCCGGGCAAGTTTCAGCGACGGCTGGAAGGCGTCGGCTTCCGCAAGCTCAACGAGCGAGGCCGCCGGCACGCCGGCGCGGCGCCAGAGATCATCGACCGAGACGAAGGTCTGGTCGGCGCGTGCGGTGATGATCGCCGCGGCGTCGGCATTGGCAAGACCCTTGACCATGCGTAGCCCCAGCCGCACGGCAAACCGGTCTTCGTCGTCCGCCGGTTCAAGTGTGCAGTCCCAGCGGCTCAAGTTGACGCAGACCGGGCGGACCTCGACGCCGTGGTCGCGAGCATCGCGAACAATCTGGGCCGGTGCGTAAAAACCCATCGGCTGGGCATTGAGGAGAGCGGCGCAGAAAACGTCGGGATGCCAGCATTTCAGCCAGGAGGACGCGTAGGCGATCAACGCGAAGGAGGCCGCGTGGCTTTCCGGAAATCCGTAGCTGCCGAAGCCTTCGAGCTGCTTGAACGTCTTTACCGCAAATTCCGGCTCATAGCCGTTTGCCACCATGCCGGCGATCAGTTTTTGCCCGAATTTCGATACCCCACCGGTATGCTTGAAGGTCGCCATGGCGCGGCGCAACTGATCGGCCTCTCCCGGCGTGAAACCGGCGCATTCAATCGCCACGCGCATTGCCTGCTCCTGGAAGAGCGGCACACCGAGCGTCTTGCCGAGCACCTTTTCCAGTTCGGGCTTGGGATAATCCACCTTCTCCTTGCCCTCACGGCGACGAAGATAGGGATGCACCATGTCGCCCTGGATCGGGCCGGGGCGGACGATCGCCACCTCGATGACGAGGTCATAGAAGGTGCGTGGCTTGATCCGCGGCAGCATCGACATCTGCGCCCGGCTTTCGATCTGGAAAGTGCCAAGTGTGTCGGCCTTCCTGATCATCGCATAAGTGCGTGGATCCTCGGCCGGGATGGTCGCCAGATCGACAGTGATGCCCTTATGCTCAGCAAGCAGATTGAAGCCGCGCTTCATGCAGGAGAGCATGCCGAGCGCCAGGCAGTCGACTTTCATGAATTTCAAGATGTCGATGTCGTCCTTGTCCCATTCGATCACCTGGCGGTCGACCATCGCCGCCGGCTCGATCGGCACGAGTTCATCGAGGCGGTCACGGGTAAGCACGAAGCCGCCGGGATGCTGCGAGAGATGGCGCGGGGCGCCCATCAGTTGCCGGGCGAGATCCAGTGTCAGGCGCAGGCGCCGGTCGCCAAGGTTCAGATTGAGATCCTCGGCATGCTTGGCACCGACATCCTCGCCCCAGCCCCAGACCTGCGACGACAGCAGCTTCGTCATATCCTCCGGCAGGCCTAACGCCTTGCCGACGTCGCGGACAGCCCCCTTCGAGCGATAGCGGATGACGGTCGAACACAAAGCAGCATGGTCGCGACCATAGGTGTCGAACACCCATTGCATGACGATCTCGCGCCGTTCGTGCTCGAAATCGACGTCGATATCGGGCGGCTCGCGGCGCTGTTCCGAAACGAAGCGCTCGAACAGCAGGTCGTTGCGGTCCGGGTCGATCGAGGTAACGCCAAGCACATAACAGACAGCGGAATTGGCGGCCGATCCCCTGCCCTGACAGAGAATGTCCTTTGAGCGAGCAAAGCGGACGATCGAGTTCACCGTCAGGAAGTATGGTGCGTATTCGAGCTTCTCGATCAGTCGCAGCTCGTGCTCGAGGTTCTTGCGCACCTTGTCCGGCAGACCTTCGGGATAACGCTCAGCCGCCCCTTCCCAGGTGAGCTGCTCCAGCGTCTGCTGCGGTGTCAGTTCCGGATGCGAGCGTTCCTCCGGATATTGATAGGCGAGTTCATCGAGCGAGAAACGACAGCGCTCGATGATTTCGATGGTGCGGGCAAGCGCCTCCGGATAGCGGTTAAAGAGCCGCGCCATTTCTTCCGGCGGTTTTAGATAGCGATCAGCATGCCGTTCACGCCTAAAGCCGGCGTCATCAATGGTGACGTTGTGGCGAATGCAGGTGACGACATCCTGCAGGATGCGCCGCTCGGGATCATGAAACAGCACGTCATTGGTGCCGACCGTCGGCACCCGCGCCGCCGCCGCCGTGTTCGACAGTTCGTGCAGACGCAGTTGATCGTTCGGCCTTCGGCGCAGTGTCAGTGCCAGATAGGCGCGATCACCGAAGGCCTCGCGCAGGCGACGCAGGTTGAGAGCGCAGGTGTCGTCGGCTTGGTCCGGGATGAAAACGGCAATCAGCCCCTCGCCATAGGCGACGAGATCTGCCCAATCCAGGCGGCATTTCGCCTTGCCGGCGCGTTTCTTGCCGAGCGACAGCAAACGGCAAAGCCGCGCATAGGCCGACCGGTCAGTCGGATAGACAAGCACCGACAGACCGTCGGTGAGATCAAGGCGACAGCCGACGATCAGCCGGACGCCGGTATCCCTGGCCGCCTGATGAGCGCGGACGATACCGGCGAGCGAATTGCGATCGACGATCGCCAAGGCCTCGATGCCGAGTCCGGCCGCCCGCGCGAACATTTCCTCGCAGGAGGACGCTCCGCGCAGGAACGAAAAGTGCGAGGTGACCTGCAGTTCGGCATATCGTTCAGTTGCCGTCATCCGAATATCCCGTGGAGGAACCATTTGTGGCTGCCGGATTCGCTGTGCTCACCGTCACCGGCGCGAAAGATCCAGTAGCGTTCGCCCGCTTCGTCCTCGACCTGGAAGTAATCGCGGACCGCAACCAGTTCGGCATCGCGTTTCCACCACTCCCCGAAGACGCGCTCGGGACCATCGGCGCGCTTGACGCGGCGTCGAGTGCCACGCCAGGTGAAGCTGACCGGCGGATGATCGGGCAACAGCGCCATCGTTTCGATCGGCTCGGGATGCTTGAGCAGTCGGGCCGGTCGCGGCCAGTGATCCGGCCATGTCTCGCCATTGTCCGGGGTCATCGGCGCCACACGGGTAACGGAACGCTCAGGCACATCGCTGGCAACCGGCGCGAAACGATAGAGCCGCCTCTCGCCGATGCGGTTGCCGAGGATGTCGATCAGCCCGGAAACATCGGCTTCCGGTTCCTCGACCAGCGACGAGATCACCTGCCGCGCGACGAGCGGTTCGGCATGCGTCGCGGTGAGCGACATGATCTCGATGCCGAAGCCGGGATCGATGGTCTCGATCCGGTCGGTGAGCAACCGCCTCAGCCGCTTGACGTCGCGAACCGGCGCCGCGGTTCCGGCCCGGATGGCCTGATAGGAGCTGTCGACGCGGTGGAACAAGAGATCGACGCGGCGGGCGCCGAGACCTTTTTCCTCGAGCGCGTGACAGAGCTGGTCGACGAGCTTGGCGGTATAGCGCGCGATTGTCTCGGCCGCGGCGATCGGCTCGCCAAAAGCACGGCGGACCTCGACCAGCTCCGGCGGGCGCACCGGATCGATCGGCTCGGCGATCCGTCCCATCGCCTGATCGAGACGGCGGCCGAGTTCCGGTCCGAAGCGAAGGGCCAGCGGGGCGCGCGGCTGGCTCGTAAGTTCGCCGACCGTGTTGAAGCCGAGAACCCGAAGACCATCGACGATGGCTGGGTCGACCCGCAGCGCGGCGACCGGCAGATCTCGGATGGCGTCAGCCTGGTTACCCGGCGGAACGACAAGCGTCGGGTTGGCCCGGAACCGCGCACTGGCATGGGCGGCACCCCAGGTGTCTGCGACTGCCGCGCGTGCGGCAATGCCCGAGGCGAAGAAGCGGTTGACCATGCCCGATAGCATCAGCTCCTCGCCGCCATGCAGGTGATCGGCGCCGGTCGTGTCGATCACCAGACTGTCAGGCGGATCGGCGGCAACGATCGGCGCATAGCGTTGCAGCGCCCAGAGCGCCAGACGTTCGAGCGCCTCGGTATCGGCCGCCGGATCCGCATCCATGACGACGAGGCCGGTCACCAGTGCCTGCGCCTTGGTTGCCGGCATCCCGATCCGCAAGCCGGCCGCGCGTGCTGCCTGATCGACGGCCAGCACGACGCGCCGCCTCTGCTGGCGGCCGATTAGGACGAGCGGCGTCTCAGGCGGAGGCGCGGCGTCGCCCAGTCTCCGTCTGAGGCGATCCGTGGACCACATCGGAAGGAAGAGCGATACGACCCTTGGCATCTGGGGCCTCCACTTCAAAATCAGCACTTTCACCGGCGCGACAGCGGATAAGTTCAAGCAGCCAGCGGGCGCGGCCGACGCCTGGAACCGGCAAGGGAGAAGACGGCAACACCGAGACGCGCCAGCGTGTAACCGATGCGGTCGGCTGCCCGAGGTCGGAAGCCTCGGTCTGCCGCCGCCAGCGGCGGATGGCGATGCCGATCGTGCCTGAACTTTCGGCGGCAAGCTGCAGCCGGCGGGACGCTGTTATCGAGAGCCGTGCCAGTTCGCCGACGACAGCGCCAAGCCCGCCATGGCGCAGTCCCTCCTCAATGCAGGAGAGTAGTGCCTTCTCGTCACCCGCTTCGACATAGATGACCCGCCCAGGCAGCAGGCCCACCTGGGCAAGCGCCGGTGCGAAGAGGTCCGGCCGTGTGACGCACCAGAGCACCTTGCCCTTGGTACGCGCCGCGATCCCGGCGGCAAACAGTGCTGCCGCGGCGCCATCGATCGCGCCATTGCCGCCGCCAGCAACCTCATGCAGCGCACCCAGCGCCAGCCCGCCTCCCGGCAGCCGGCGGTCGATCGCCGGAACGGCGAATGGAAGAGTCGCCCGACCACGAACCACCCCGCCCTCCAGCCGCTCGATGCGTTCGCGCAGCTCGGCGATGATAGGGTTGACGGCGCGGTCACGCATGCGAAATGGCACCTCCTCGGGCTTGCAACGGTAGAAACTGCTGATATGTTCCCTATCTGTTCTTAAACCGAACAGGAGTCAATCAACCCTCGAGCGACTCTTCTGGGTTGAATGATCATTCAACTTGTGGACGAGGCTCCGTGCTTGAGGATTCGCTGATCAAATACAGCGGGATAGGGACGCGATCATCCGCACGATCCTATCCGCAAATTTCGATGGGCGGCAGAGAGGGTGGTCGTTCGCGATGCCAGGATCGTTCGCTCACTGCTGCTCAATCCAGGCGCAGGTTCGGATAAGATGGATAGCCGTAAAGTGAAAGGAAATGCATGTTGATCGCGCGGGAGCCGGAAGGCGATGGCAGGAGCGGAACCGACGTGGTTCCCTCACCTGCCGGTGGCGTGCGCAAGATTCTGCATGTGGACATGGACGCGTTCTATGCCTCTGTCGAGCAGCGCGATAATCTGGAGCTCCGCGGCAAACCGGTCGCTGTCGGCTATCCGGAGGCGCGGGGCGTGGTCGCCGCCGCCAGTTACGAGGCACGCAAATTCGGTGTCCATTCGGCGATGCCCTCGGTGACCGCCAGGCGCAAATGTCCAGAGCTGATCTTCGTGCCACACCGCTTCGACGTCTACCGGGCGGTCTCAGAGCAGATTCATGCGATCTTTTCCGAATACACGCACCTGATCGAACCGCTGTCGCTCGACGAAGCCTATCTCGACGTCACCGAAAACCTCAAGGGCATGGAGTTCGCAACCGAGATCGCCGAGCAAATCCGCGCCAGGATCAGGGCCGAGACCGGACTTACAGCGTCGGCCGGTGTTTCGTACAACAAATTCCTCGCCAAGATGGCCTCCGACCAGCGCAAGCCCGACGGATTGTTTGTCATCACGCCGAAGCAGGGTCCAGCCTTCGTCGAGGCCCTGCCCGTCAAGAAATTCCACGGTGTCGGACCCGCAACAGCTGAGAAGATGCTGAGGCTCGGGATTGAGACCGGCGCGGATCTGAAAGCCCGCGATCGCGCCTTCCTGCAGCAGCAGTTCGGGAAATCGGGACCATATTTCTACTGGATCGCCCGCGGTATCGACGAGCGCGAGGTGAAGCCGGATCGCGTCCGCAAATCCATCGGCGCCGAGGATACGTTTCGGAAGGATATTCATGATCTCGAAGCCGCTCGCGCCAGCCTGCAGCTGCTCGTCGACAAGGTCTGGCGCTACTGCGAGGCCAAGGGTATTCGCGGCAAGACCGTGACGCTCAAGGTGAAGTGGGCGGATTTTACGCAGATCACCAGGAGCAAGACCGCAGCCGTACCGGCTACGAGCGCGGCCGAAATCACTGACATTGTGGAGCTGTTGCTCTTGCCGATCTTTCCTGTTCCGAAGGGAATCCGACTGCTGGGCGTGACCCTCTCGTCCCTCGACCATGATGACGAGAAAGACGAACCGCAGCTCGCACTTGCTTTATGAACCGCATCGTCCGGATCCATCTGCTCTCACCCGTACTATTTTTGGACTGAAACTTTATCGCGCATCTCCATACGTCGAGAAAGGGCTTAACCTTGGGCTTGACGACGCAATGAACCTGGGATGGAAGCTGGCTGCCACGATCCGCGGTGATGCGCCGGTTGGTCTGCTCGACAGCTACGTAAGCGAACGGCATCCGGTGGGAGCACAGGTCCTTGACTGGTCGCGCGCTCAGGTCGCACTCATGCGGCCAAGCGGGGTTCACGCGCGCTTGAAGCCATAATCCGTGATCTAATCGACGGGCGTGACGGAGCGACCTATTTCGCCGAGCGCGTCTGGGGGTGTCTCTACTTTGACGCTGCTTTGACGGTAGGGTGCTACGGCCGGTTTGCGAAATTACCCAGAGGAATTCAGCCGGTTATGCTTCAGTTCGACCATCGCCAAAGCATCAATATGCCTTTCGGAATCCCGATTTCCCTTCCCGGTGGCTTGCCTGGCGCCGCAGTTATGGCAGACTGGTCTGCGGATGCTAGGTCTTCGGGCTGCCAAACGAGCGCGTCGGAGGCAACGGGGGCGGGGCCTGTGGATCGCATGGACAAGGAGCAAAATCCGTTTCGGATGTTCCTGCTCGGGCCTTTTGCCCTTGTGGACGCTGGAGGGCGGCCGGTTACTCCGAAATCCAAAAAAGCCCAGGCTCTTCTGGCGATGCTTGCATTGTCCGCTCGGGGCTCGCGCTCGAGAATCTGGCTTAGGGACAAGCTGTGGAGCGATCGCTCCGACGACCAGGCGGCAGCTAGTCTACGCCAGGCCCTTTTGGACATTCATAAGACTTTGGGGCCGGCACGTGATCTTTTGATCGCGGATAAGAATACCGTTTGGCTGGATATGGACCGACTCGTACTCGACACCGACCTGGTGGTTCGGATGGAGCGGTCGGCCGACCAAATCACCGACGAATTGCTCGAAGGTATCGACATCCGCGATCCGGAGTTCGAGGACTGGTTGGCGCTGGAACGGCAGAACTGGTATCGCCGGCTCGATGAAGGACAAGTCCACGATGTATTCGAGCCGCGACAGCAGCCGAGCCGCGATATCGCCAAACATTCCGCCCTGCTGCCATTAACAGGCGCCCCGGATATGCCGAGACAAGGCAAAGCCCTGGAAATCGCCAGCAGCAACTCATATCGGGGGCCAAGCGACGGTGGCTGGCAATGGATCATGGCCCTTCAGTCCCCCATCGTGGTGGGTGCCGGAGAGGGTGGACAAATTGCTGCGACACGGTTCCAAAACCTCATTGCAAAAGCCATCATCGATGGGCTGGGCATTGGCGTCACCGACCTCTCCTTCACCTTGCCGGATATTGAACAGAGCGAACAGCAGATCAGCCTTCCGATATTTCTACAGCTTCGCCTGACGTTTGACGGTGACATGGTGCTGATCGAACTGGTGATGAAGCACCTGATCAACAACCGTATTCATTGGCTGGGCAGTCAGGCAATCAGCCGCACGCAGTTTGAGCGAGGCGAGTTCGGTACCGCTGCTGCGTTGATCAGCCAGGCCGTCGATCAGCTGGCCTATTTCCAGGAGACCCAGGCAAACGATGGCCGACTGTCGCAAGACGGCCTCCTGATCGACGCCGTCAATGCGATCTTTCGGCTGTCCCGCGGCGATTTAGATAACGCGGAGCGGCGCCTGGAAGAACAGATCCAGTATCAGCCGCGGTCATCGACGTTTGCCTGGCTGTCATTCATTCGAACTTTCCAGGTCGGCCAACGTTTCAACGCGCTCGACGCGCATCTGATCGAGGAAGCCCAGGCCTATGCGCGCAAGGCGCTGGAGCTCGATCCGCAGAATTCCGTGTCGCTCGCGCTCGTCGGCCACGTCCATTCGTTCCTGTTCGGCGAATATGACTATGCGGCTAACCTGTTCGAAAAATCAATCCGCCTGAACCCGGCTCTGCCGCTCAGCTGGGATCTCTACGCCATGCTTCATTGCTATGCAGGCCAGCCCGATAAGGCCGTGGCCATGGCGCGTTGGGTACAAGAGCTCGGCGTCTACAGCCCGCATAGATACTACTTCGACACGACCAAATGCATTGCAGCAGCGCTTGCAGGCGATCATGCCGCAGCCATAGCTGCAGGCGAAGAAGCCCTGCGGTCACGGCCGAACTTCAACAGCCTGCTGCGCTATCTTGCCTCCAGTCATGCCCATTCCGACGATCTCGGCGGCGCGCGCCATTACCTGCAGCGTCTTGAGGTGGTCGAGGGCGGCTTCTCCATCAATGCCTTTCGCGGCAGCGGCTATCCGCTGCTCAACACAGGCGGCGGCCAGATCTTGATCGACGGCCTGCTCAAGGCAGGCGCCAAGCTGCGCTGAACCCAGGACAATTCTTCATATCATCGCGCAAGGAGGCTGCAATGGAAGCGGAGACTATCCAGCAATCGCAATCAAAAATTGTTTTGTTTCTAAACAGATATAAATTCAGGATTGAGCCGGATACGGTCCTTCCATGCGACCCCAGGGACGATGCCAGCGCTGATTCTCTCGCCGGTGCATCGCAGGCTGCGCCTGATGCAGCCTCCGAACCTGCGCTTTTCCTCGGCACGGATGAAGATGCATCGCCCATGGCCGGACCCATGATGGCGACGATGGCCGTAGCCTCGGTCCTCAACAAGAGCGTGGCGAACAAGTCGGTGCTCAACAAGGCGTCGCTGAACAAAAACAAAAACAAAAATAAGAATAAGAATAAGAACAAGTCGCCCATGGACGGCGCCAGCCTCGGCGTGTCGCAGCTTATCCCCTCCTTCGAGCTGCGCAGGCTGCACCAGCAGCCGTCACGCAACGCCTATACCGCGGCGCGGCGCTTCACTTGGGAAGTGCTGGATATACTTCCGCCACCCGGCCCGGATTATACGCGTCTCGAGACGACGGTGCTGCTCTCCATGCAACGCCGTGACCGCGAACGCGTGCGGCGCCTGCCCGACATCCAAATCGAGTCGACGATCTCCGTGGCGGAATTCACCCGCGTATTGCATATCGAGGATCTCGGCGGTTTCGAGCAGACGGAAGGCCTTTTCCAGGCGATCCTGACGGCCTGCGAATATGTCGGGCTGATCTACAAGAGCCAGTTTAACCGGCTGCGGCCAAATCAGTTCGAGCCCATGCTGCGGCCGTTGCTGGCCGTGCCGGTCCACGAGTCCTATCCCAGCAACCACTCGTTCCAGTGCTTTTCGATCGCCTTCGCGTTCTCGACGATCCTGCCGGAACATCCGGCCACCGACGAGCTAGCCCGCATCGCCCAGAACGTCGCCGAGAACCGTGAATGGGCTGGCCTCCACTATCCCAGCGACACGCAGGCAGGGCGAGATCTCGCCCGACGCTTCGCTCCCTACCTCCACGACGCGTTCGGTCCTCTATTCCAGGCCGTACACGACGAATGGGTCTGAATTCGCCAGCTGCACAACAGGGATCATGAACATGACGGATCAATCACAAATGCCTGAGCCCGCGCCGATCAACTACTATTATCTCTGGCACCTGACTGCGCTTGGTGTGGTCGACGCGGAATACGGATCGGCTCCGCCTGCTCCACCCGCGCTCGATGCGAGCGCCGCACGCGCGCTCCCCGATCCCCTCATCACCGGCACGGTCTGGGATGCCATCGCTTCCGCCGGCCCGTTGCGCCCCGCGCGGGTCGCGCTGATCGATGTCGGCGTATCTCCGGACCATCCCAATCTGGCAACCCGGCTTGACCGGGAAGCGTCAATCGATTTGACGACCCATCGTTACGGCGCGCGCGTGCTCGAAATACTCGATACGACTACGTCGTTTGACCGCGAAGAAAAACATGCCTTCTTTGCCGGGCTCAGCATCGCTCCGCTCGGCAATATCGGCCTTTCGAATGACGACCGGGATTATCTCAGTGACCTGGTTGCCGAATATGCCACGTCGGAGGGTGTTCTCCGGCGGCTCTACAATCCGGAATCGCTTTTTGCATCGCATGGTACGTGCTGCGCAGGGCTGATCGTCGGCGAACCCGCCGTTGTTGCGGAAGAAGGCACAGCAAGCGCTCCGCCGGAGGGAGCCTTCTACGGCAATGGCGACGAGTTGCGTACGAGCGGTAATCGCAATGTCATCCCCTATTTCGGCGTTGACCCTTTTTCAAGGATCATCTCTATCAGGACGTCCTTCGAAGACGATGTCAGGCAGTTCATCGCTGCCTTTCTTTATGCCTATCATCAGAAGGCGGACGTGATCGTCCTGCCGCGTGGTCTGCCGGATCCAAAACGCAGCATCGTTGATCCGAAGAATGAGCTGAAGGCCGACTTGGAACTGTGGAAGAACCAGGATGCCGCCAATCTCTTCACGCGCATTGCCTTCGCCGACCAGGGTGGGCCTGAACTGGAGCCGAAGGCTGCGCAGAAAGGCTCCAATCCGGATCGCCCGTGGCACATCCTCAAACAGCTCATCCTCACCATCAGTCGGCACATTCCGATCGTCTGCGCCGCTGGAAACAGTGGCGAGAGCCAGCTGATCTATCCGGCAAGTCTTGCCGCCGACGACAACGGCATCATCGCCGTCGGGGCCGTTACCGTCGAAGGTTTCCGTTCGGGCTACAGCAATTACGGCGAAGGGTTGACGGTTGTCTCCCCCTCCGACGACGGGGAAGTCTTCAACCGGCATCAGTTGCGCCTCGACCGGCTTTCTCCATTTGCCGCACAGCACGACTACAGTGCTTTTCGAATGCGGGAATACTACTATTCGCACTTCTCGCTGCTCACGACGGACCTGTCGGGGATTTTCGGCTATGATCACGGCTCCGATCCATGGTCGGCAATCGTGCCGTTCGGAACCAATCCCGGCACCGGTGGAGGATACTACACCACCTTCGGGGGCACCTCCGGCGCGTCGGCGCAGGTGGGGGGGCTATGCGCCCTGATTCAGCGGGCCTACAAGAGCCGCCACAATCCCGGTGACCGCCTCTCGGGTCCTCATGTCAAGTCCATTCTGAAAGCCGCGTCCCGCCTGGACGCCATTGTCGCACCCGGAACGAGGAAACTGACGGCGGATTGCATGAATGCAGAAAGCGAGGACGCTCTCGACGCGGCCTATTTCTTCGGGTCAGGCCTGCCGAACGCGCGGGCGGCGGTACAGGCAGCTCTGGCGATCTGACCGCTGCGCATGCGTTTTCCAAATTTAAGCCTCCTCGATCGAGGAGGCTTTTTCTTTGTTTACGTCATTTTTACGGATTTTTAACGCGGAACTGGCGGGCGAATGACGCCCTTGGGGAATAGTGCGTCTCAACCGACGACGCGCAACGTTCCGATGCCGGACGAAGCCGTCCCGAACTCGGGCACTTTCGCCCGAGTGCAACCTTGATCCGTCCGAAGACTAACCCACGGAGGCTGCCGATGTCCGCGTCCCGTATACAAGAATTAGCAGATGAGGCGCGTCTCCTGCTCAAGCGCAATCCCCTGATGGCAAGTACCGTCTCCCTGCAGCGCGTGGCAACTCGCAACCTTTTGAAGCGACGCTTCCAGTATGGCCGCACGCTTGCGGCGGCTTCGAAGCTCGCCGATTGTTCGGTCGGGATAGAGGCGCTGGCAGGTTATTTCCCCGATCTTGCAGATGGCGGATACACTCGTCTGCTGGAGCTTCCGTCAGCGGTTGCCGGACCGGTCGGTGCCGACCCCTACCGTTCATCCGCGCTTGCAGCCTGGATGGGTGGGCTCGCGCGCAGTCTGGAATGGCAGGCAGCCCGCCCCGATGTGCAAGTCGTCAGCGGTTATCTGCAGCCGGATCTGATCGCATCGGATCTTGAACTCGAACGTCAGCCGGCGTGCCGGCTCTCTTGCGGCATCGGCCTCGTCCGCATCGAAAGCCCGGCGCGAAGCCCTATCATGCAAGCCCTCCTCCGCCAGTGCATGCCGGACTATCCCGGGCCCGACCGCCCCATCACGGACGATGCGGAATTGGATCGCATCGCCGACCATCTCGAGAAGGCCTTCGCATTAATCGCGGAATTAGATGAGTGCGGCTATCAGCGTCTGATCGCCGGCGTGCACACGCTTCACGTTGGCGTGCGGCGCGAACCGCAGTGTTCCTTTTCGAGTTCGAACGAATTGCCGGGCAGCGCGCTCATCGCTCTTTCCAGAGCGAGATTGCGCGACGGCGATCATGCCGCGACCGCAGCCCAACTGCTTCACGAGGCGGCGAATATCCTGCTTGGGTTTTATACGACCTCGGCGGCGGCATCCCTGCCTGGGGAGTTCCAATATGTTTCCCCATACAAAAACGACCTACAGACGCTCGAGAGCATCCTGCATACGGCCTACACCATTCCCTGGGAGTGCGCCATGCGCATGGCATGCCTATCCACCGAGGCGGATCCTGAGCGCCGCGCCCGGAAAACGGCATTCATAATCGCCTATGCCGCGCGGCAAGTCCCGCTCATCGACATCGCTCGGAAAGGAATCGAACGTCTCGGCGGCGATGTCCTCCTCGACCTCCCAGACATCGCCGCCATTCCTTCCTGGAGTGGCCGGATCCTGGAGCTCGTGGGCCAGTTGCTTGCCGAAGAGCCTGTCGCGCACCGCCAGGCCCATCTTGCCGAGCGCCAGCGAGTTCTCGATCGCCAAGCCTGGGATATCGGACAGATGCTCCTGCGCGGCAAGGAGCCGATCGATCCTCGGATCGGCCGGCGACAGATCGATGACAGCGGCGACAATATCAGCCTCTGGTACAACGGAAAATTCCACGTGATCCCGAAGGCCGCCGACCATGCGGTGGGCAAGGACTACGGTCGCTACGCCGCGACGATCCGCGGAATCGCGCCCAGCGAAATGGAGGCGATGTGATGATCAATTATCGGTCTAGACGATTGTCAGCGGCAGTCCGTGCGCCCGTCGATTTCCCGCACTTCTTCGCCCACAACCTTGGGTGGGGCGGCAGGGGGGCTCTGTTCACCGGCAATAGTACCGATGCTGTCGAGGAACAGAGCCCCACTGTTACTAGGCCTGCATTCGGCGTCTCACTGAAGGCTTCCGATATGCTGGCGGAGGACGAGTATGTCGCCGCCGCAACTAATCACCACGACGCCTTCCTGACGCCTCGTTGCCATCGGCGACGCGACTTCGCACGGTTTCGCGAAATCGACTTCGTCATCATCGGATGCGGCGGCTTGGGCTCGCGGATTGCCATCCAGCTTGCGGCCCTCGGCGCGCGCCATTTCCTTCTCGTCGATGCGGAACGTATCGATGAGAACAACTTGAACCATCTCCCATGGGCGAGCGAGGCGAATCTCGGCTGGCTGAAGACGGACAGGCTGGCGACCCATCTGGCCGCGCGTTTCTCGGCCAATGTCTTCGCGCTGCCGGAATTTGCTGAAGGCGCCTCGGCGCTACGGTTAATCGCAGACTACGCTAACAATCCGTTCTTCATTCTCGCCGGCGACGATTCTCGTCCGGCCCAGGATCTCCTGTCGGTCTGCCGAGCATCGGAAGCCGGCCTGCCGCCCCATCTGCATGTGGGCCGCTCGGCAGGCTACCGCATGGCAGGTCCCTTGGTCGCGGTGCATGAGGACGCATGTACCGTCTGCCACTGCGCGACCCAAGTCACAGCCGACGACGCCTTTCACGCCCCACCGGCCACCGTCCACAACCCATCTGTCATCGGCCTTGCCGTGTCGCAGATTGCCCAAAAATGCCTTTCGAGGCACTCGGTCGCACGAGGACGCCGATGGACATTGAACCTCAAAAGCCATCAGGCCGAGCTGCGTTCTCTCTCCGAACACCCCGAATGGAAGGTATGTCCATGAACGTGTTATTTTCCTCGGGATGTTATTGCTCCGTTGGCGCAACTGCCGGAAAAAACGATGAGCTGACGATATCCGACGCTCTTTGTGATCCACTAATCGCCATCGTGATGCGCGCAGATGGCGTGATCTCCGAAGAATTCAAGCGACTCCTTGAGACGGCAGCCCGTGAGCTGGAAGCCAATCTGGCTAACTCTGTCAGCGGAGGTGGGAAGGATACGCGACACGTTTGTCGAAACGATACGGAACATGGTTGACGAGCATGTGTGGTCAACCCCGGTCCGAACCATGGCCCGGCATTGGCACTGGCCGTCCCGCGAAGTTCAGGGGCAATGAGATTGGATATGTTGAGAAGGTTCCCAACGATAATTCTTGTTTTTGCCGAAGGGAAAGATCGCAAGGTGATCCGTACCGCTCGCGAGGCTGCCCAACTGTTGCTGAAGGAATGGCCTACCGACGATGGTGAAGAATTCTTCACGGCGGTGAGAACGTGTTTGGAGGTCCTTACTGGAGAGATCGAACCCGAGAAATTGCACGAGGCGATCGTCCGCGCCGCATATGAAGCGGGTATTGCAGCGATCACGACTGATCACCGCCTGGGTATCCTCAGGATCTATCCAGTCAGCGAGGTCAGATAGTTGACCGCCGTGCATGCGCTCACGCAATCCCGCTCCCATCGAGTCGCTTCGGCTATCGCCAATCCTGAAGAGCTGCACCATTCAGGTTTGCGGGCACGTGATCGGTAATGGCTCGTGGCCAGATTTCATGGTCATGCCGACGGCCCGCCCTTGGTGACTACTTTTCGGGGGAGCTTACGACCTGGCTGATGTTGCAAGTATGCCGCATCTCAAAGATTCGCCGAAAAGTTCGCCGGATTTGACTTGGCCTGCGCGCCCAACCAATCTAGGATTGATAATCATTCAACACGGTTCTAGGGAGTTTTCGATGGCTATTTTTTCCAACTCCCCAGTGGCTTCCGCGAATATCGCCTGAAGCCGCCAGCGTTTTCCAATGCGACAGAACCTGATGGACTGGTGCTAACCTTCCCGTCGATCGTTCCTCACCAAACCATTTCGCGCGGTTTTGCGCGGACATTTTTTTCCCTATGACGGAGCCGGCGAAAGCCGGATACATCAATGGCTCTTGGTTTCAAATCCCGCCGCGGCGGTGCTTTTCGCAGCGTTTTCCGTTATTGCTGGGCTCATTGGAAGCATCAGCCGGGCCGCGCCTCCTTCATGTTGTTCACAGCGATGCTGTCGACGCTTGCGGATGTGCTCACGCCCTTGTTCTCCGGCCGACTGGTCGACGCCGTGGTGTCCGGCCAGGCCAGCGATGCCGCAATATGGAACAGCGCCTTCAACGCCTTTTGTTGGCTGATGGTACTGTCGGTCGGCGCCGTTATCCTGCGGCATGCCACGTTCACCGCCATCATTGGCTTCACGCTGAAGTCGATGTCGGAGATCGCGGCGAACTCGTTCTTCCATATCCAGCGCTTTTCGAGCGATTGGCACGCCAACAGCTTTGCCGGTTCCACCGTTCGCAAGGTGACACGCGGCATGTGGGCGCTCGACCTGCTCAACGACACCGTCTTCGTCGCGCTTTTCCCATCGCTGGTGATGCTCATCGGCTCGACCATTCTGATGACATGGTACTGGCCAATGATGGGACTGCTGGTCGGCGCCGGATCCGTATTCTTCATCGCGTTCACCGCGACAATGGCTTTGCGCTATGTTGCGCCGATGGCCAGCATGGCCAATAGCTGGGATACACGCCTTGGCGGCGCGCTCGCCGATGCGGTGACCTGCAATGCCGTGGTCAAGGCCTTTGGCGCTGAAGGCCGGGAGGACAAACGTCTCGCCTCGGTCACCCGCAAGTGGCAGGATCGCACAGGGCGCACCTGGACGCGGGGCACCCTGAATGGCACCTCGCAGAATGCGCTGCTCAGCCTGTTGCGCGGCGGCGTGCTGGGCCTTGCCCTTTGGCTCTGGGCTAACGGCAAGGCCAATGCGGGCGACATCACGTTCGTCCTGACAGCCTTTTTCATCCTTCAGGGCTATCTGCGTGAAATCGGCATGCATATCCGCAACCTGCAGCGTTCGGTGAACGACATGGAGGAGCTTGTCACCATCCATGCACAGCCTTTGGGCGTGGAGGACGTTCCCGGCGCGCCAGTTCTCCATGTGAAGGCCGGCCTGATCACGTTCGATCATGTCACCTTCCATTATGGCAACCACCATGCTCCACTCTACAAGGACTTCTCGGTCACCATCAAACCGGGTGAGCGAGTCGGCCTCGTCGGCCATTCCGGCTCCGGAAAGACGACTTTCATCAAGCTGATCCAGCGTCTGCATGACGTCAACCACGGCATGGTCTCGATCGACGGGCAGGATATTTCCAAGGTGGCGCAGACCTCTCTTCGCCGCCAGATCGCCATCGTGCAGCAGGAGCCCATCCTGTTTTCACCGCTCGCTGGCGGAAAATATCGCCTATGCGAGGCCGACGGCCACGCAAGCGGAGATCAGAACGGCTGCGCGGCTTGCCAGCGCCCATGATTTCATCGAGGCGCTGCCAAAGGGCTATGCGACGCTTGTCGGCGAACGCGGTATCAAGCTTTCCGGCGGCGAACGGCAACGCATCGCCATCGCCCGCGCATTCCTGGCCGATGCGCCGATCCTGATCCTTGACGAGGCGACCTCGAGTCTCGATTCGGAATCGGAGATGCTCATCCAGCAGGCAATGGAGAGGCTAATGGAGGGACGCACGACACTGGTCGTCGCTCACCGCCTGTCGACGGTGCGCGCGCTCGATCGGCTGCTGGTCTTCGACCACGGACAAATCGCCGAGGAAGGTACTCATGTTAGTCTCATCCGGCGCAAGAGCGGGATCTATCGCGGACTGTTCGAGCGCCAGGCGCTGGAGCTGACGAAGGGCATCGCGAGCGAAGGGCTGTTTGGCTAGTAAGAGTCTACAGGCAGTTCCCTTCCAGCAGAATCGGCTCGCCGCCCGCGGCGGGTCTACAGTCGATGTCCGCCTCCAGGGGCCAATGAAAGCCGAGATTTGCTGGCTGTCGCGTCGTTGGATTGCTCGGTCAACCATCGGGAGGTAGTCAAACAATAGGGATTGCTTGCGCAAAGTTTGAGTTGACCGCTTTCGCTGGCGAGGCGACATTCGCAACCCGTAGCAAGGCATGCGATCAGTTTGGGGGCGAAGGCTGGCGCACGTCTGATTCCTCGCCCGGGCAGGTCATCGAATATGCCGAACCGGAATTGAAGTGTTGGATGCCAATGCCCTCGGCCAACCTCAGTCGCACCTCGATGCCCTCACCCTGGGACTCAATCGAGAGCGCCGCGCCAACGACCGCAGCCGCGCATATTTTACCTTCTGTTAACCCTTGCGCCTGGATCATAGGCGATCGGAACGATGGGCTTGCCAAGCACGCCCCCGCCGCATTGACCTCCTCTAATTTTGCTAATTCCGCTTCTGGAAAACAGCACTCCCACCCGCCAGTCGGAGCTTGTCATCTTTGCCTTTTCCGACGTGTTGGAGGTTCGCGGTGAATGCCTCAGTTCCACGATTTCGACAGACATACCTTTAGCGCTTGCTGAAAGCGGATACGATGCCGGTCGCCGGCGTATCATCCAACGGACGGAGACGGGTTACGGGCTATAAACCGATGCAGGCATCACATCGTCGGGTATCGGGCACACATACGCTTTTCCGCTGGTCTTTTCCCGCCACTCGGCCTTCGCGGCTGCCAGGAGGTCCGATGACGCCATCAATGCGAGGCCTGTCGTGGCAAGCGTCTTGGCCGCGTGCGCCATGGCTTTGTGCGCGGCCGGGCTTTTTCCCTGCGCGACGACCTGCCAGGTATGGGGATTGGTGCCGATCGCCCAGGCTGGCGCCCAGCATTGCGCGGTTGGCGTCACCCAGCTGACGTCGCCGACATCGGTCGATCCGGCCCGGAAATGCGATTGTCCTTCGAAGTCGCGCAGACCGGTGTGCAAGGGCGTCGAGCCATCGACCTTGGCATTGGAGAACACATCGCCCTTGATCTGATAGAGGCGGATGCTGCTCCTGATCGCTTCCTGCGTGAAGGTATCCTGGATTTGCCTGGCGAAGGCGATGTCGGCCTCGTCGAAGGCTATCGGCCCGAGCGCAACCATGTTCTCGTGCATTGCCGTTTCGAGCGTGATGTTCGGAAGAAGGTTCGTCGAGGCCGTGTCGAACACGATCTCGACCTCGGTTTCGGTCATCATCGCGGCACCTCGTGCAACTCTATCGACGCGCCCGGCAAGCTCAAGCGCCTGCGACATGTCAGGCGCCCTGATCAAATAGAGAACCTCGGCGCTGGCCTGCACGACATTGGCGGCACTGCCGCCGGCGTCGGTGATTGCGTAGTGAACGCGACAATCCTGCGGCATGTGTTCACGCATGAAATTGACGCCGACATTCATGAGTTCGACCGCATCGAGCGCCGAACGGCCGAGATGGGCGCTGTTGGCAGCATGTGCTGCGACACCCCTGAAGCGATAGTAATATTCGAGAACGGCAAGATTGTTCGTCGAACGAACACCGTTGAACGGAGCCGGATGCCAGGTCAGGGCGGCATCGACGTCATCGAATGCGCCGGCACGAACCATGAAGGTCTTGCCGGAACCGCCCTCCTCTCCCGGGCAGCCGTAATAGCGCACTGTCCCGGGCAGGTTGTTCTCCTTCAGGTGGCAAGCAAGCGCGACCGCCGCCATCAGCGATCCAACGCCCAGCAGATTGTGCCCGCAGCCGTGACCGGTTGCTCCCGCCGTTACAGGATCAGGCTCGGCCACATCGGCGGTCTGGCTCATTCCGGCCAGGGCATCGAATTCGCCGAGGAAAGCAATCACCGGCTTGCCGCTGCCGGATTCGCCGATGAAGGCCGTTTCCATGTCTGCGACGCCGCGGCGCACGGCAAAGCCGTTTTCCTCAAGTGTCCTTGCCAGCAATTGCGACGAGCGCCGCTCCTCGAACTTCAACTCCGCGAAATCCCAGATACTGTCACTGAGAGCGATATAATCCGGCTTCATCGTTTCGATCGTCGCGGCAATAGAGCTGATGGCATCAAGATTCATGGCATTTCCTGTCTGTCTGTCCTACCGCCACAGGGACGTGTTGCACCGGACCCGGCAGGTCTGCCTGCCGGATCTCCCGTTGACTATCGAAGCAAGATGGCGGCGCCCATCCCACCGGGCGCGGCAATTCAGGCTCAGTTGTCGAGCGAAACTTCCCAAAGACGGGCATTCGATTGCCAGACGGGCTGGCCCTTCAGCTTCTTGCTCGCGCCCCAGACATCGACCATGTCATAGAGGAAGATACCCGGCATTTCCTTGAGCATCAGCGTGTGAAACTCATCGAAAATCGCCTGACGCTTCGTCTGATCGGACTCCGCGTAGGCGGCCTTCATCAACTCGACTGCCTTCGGATCATCCCACATTAACGAAGCATTCTTGTCCTTATTGCCGACATAGAAGCCGTACATCAGCACCGGATCGAGCCGCGGCGCGACCGATTGCGAGATGACCTGATAGTTGCCGGACCGGCGGCGATCGACCTGCGTTGCATAGTCGAGCACCTCGATCTGCACATTGAGACCTGCCTGCTGCATCATGGCCTGTGCCATCACCGCGGCCGGGAAGCTTGGCACGTTGCTGCGCTTGTTGGCGATGATCGTAATCGGCTCGCCTTTGTAGCCGGCCTCCGCAAGCTCCTTTTTCGCGGCGTCGAGGTCGTAGGGGAGACGCTTCTTCTGGACATCGTCGAAATAGAGCGAGTCTTGCGAAACCATGGAACCGTTGGCTGCGCCGGTGCCATTGGAGGCTGCCTCGACGAGCTGGTCGAGATCGAGTGCCATCGCCATGGCGCGGCGCACGCCGGGATTGCTCAGAACCTTGTCGCGCGTCTGGATGTAGAAAAGGTTCTTTCCGTTGTTGCGGGCCACGATCAGTTGCATCGTGTCGCTCGTCTTGAATTCGGGGATGAGATCCGGCGAAATCTCCGCGGTATCGAGCACGCCGGACTGAAGGCCGGCCTTCACGGTCGAAGCATCGGGAATGACCATGAATTTGATGCCGTCGACGAGAGGGCGCTTGGAGCCGACCATGCCGTCGGGCTTGCCGTCGTTCTGGGGCGAGACATAATCGTCGAACTTGGCAAGATGGATATACTCACCCTTCTTCCATTCATCCCATTTGAAGGGACCGGTGCCGATCGGCTTGATGAAGCTCGCGTCCGCGCCGGCCGATTCCGGGGAGATCATCCCGGTGTAACCGCATTCGGGCCGCGACATCAGGCCAAGGAAAACCGCGGATGGCTTTTCCAGCGTGATGATGACGGTCGAAGCATCGACTGCCTTGACCCCCGTAATATGCACGTTGCCGCTGCCGTCGAAATCAGGAAGACAGGTCCATTTCGTTTCGGGCTTGAGATAACGGTTCCAGTTCCACACGACGTCATCGGCGGTCAATTTCTTGCCGTTGTGGAATTTGACGTCGTCACGCAGTTTGAAGCTGTAGGTCAGCTCATCCGCCGACACTTCGAAGCTCTTTGCCAGCAGCGGCTTGACCTCGCCATTGTTGGCATAGCCGACGAGCCCTTCGACAATATGCAGGATGACGCCATCGGTATTGCCGTCGCGATTGATGCCCGGATTGTTGCTGCGCAGGTCGGAGCTTTGTGCCACGACGATGTCGCGGGCGTCGACCACGCCGGTCATCGCCATCAACATGGCCCCTGCAAGAAGAAGCTTATGCATTGTTCTACCCTCTTTTTATGGATCGTTAGGATTGGAATTCATCCCAGCAGGCGCGTGAAAGCCTGCCGATGGTTTCAAGCGCGACCGCGTAGCCAGGGGTGCCGTCCGGCATTTCCTGCGGCACGTCGTCGGTATAGGCGGCGATGATGTAGAAGGGGGACCCGTCGCGATAGACGATACCGGCATTCATGCGGCCGCGCTTTCCCGTGCCGCCCTTGTGTGCGACGAGCACACCGAATGGCAGCCGGGAGGGAATGGCATAGCGCAGGATCTGGTTCTTCAGGGTTTGAAGTGCGTAGGCGCACAGCGCCTGCGAGCAGCCGAGCCGGTCCGCGGCTTCCCGCGAATCCTGCGCATCCAGGATGGTCTGCAGTAGATAGACCTGATCCCGCGCCGTCGTCGTGGTGACGGCCTTCAATGAATGATCGGGAGACAGCGCCAAGGGAGGGATGAGGAAGCGATGGTTGGTGCCTGACATGCCGATAGACTTGCAATAACCGTCGACCTCTTCGAGTGTCAGCCTTTCGAAGACCATCTTGGTGCACACATTGTCGCTCAGCACCATCATGCCGGTGATGGCATCGCGCAGCGATATGACGATACCGGGCGTCAGATAGCGGAACATCCCGCTCGCCACTTCCTCGGCGAAACGCTTTTCGTAGGTGATCCGTTCCTCCAGATCCAGGCGGCCTTCATGCGCGGCCTTCAAGGCTGCCATCATGATCGAGGTCTTTCGGGTGCTGGCGGAGGGAGTTTCCTCGTCAGCGCCCCTGCCGATCGTTTCACCGCTTGGAAGCGCACGCACCATGAAGCGCGTTACGAACGGTTGGGCATCGCAGATCTCGTTCAATCGCTCCGCAAGCTTTCCGGATTCAACCATCGTCGTCATATCAGTTCTCCAGGCGCCATTTGAGGATCACGCCGCCCTGAGCATTGTGGTCCAGAGCGGGGATGGCCGAGAGAAGCCTTTGCGTATAGGCCTCCTTCGGGCTGTCGAAAACCGTATCGCGGTCGCCCTCCTCGATAATCCGGCCGTCCTGCATGACGACGACGCGATCGGCCACCTGCTCGACCACGCCGAGATCGTGGCTGATGAACAGGCAGGAAAAGCCGTAGCGTTTTTGCAGATCGGACAGGAGTTCGAGCACCTGCGCCCTGACCGTCACGTCGAGGGCCGATACCGGTTCGTCGGCGATTAGGAATTTCGGCCGGCGCGCAATGGCGCGGGCAATCGCCACGCGCTGACGCTGGCCGCCCGAAAGCTCATGCGGGTAGCGCCCGGCGTAGTCGACCCCAAGCCCGACTTCCTCCAGCGTCTCCAGGGCGCGCTTGTGCTTTGCCGCAGCGTCGAGATCGCGAACGAGCCGCAGCGCTTCTTCCACAAGCGCGACGATGGTCATGCGAGGATTGAGCGAGGAATAAGGATCCTGAAAAACCATCTGGCAATTCAGCCGATAGTCCATCCAGTCGTCGTCGCGGCTGCGTCCCTTGAACCGGATATCGCCTTCGCTCTCCCGGACCAGTCCGGCAATGGTGCGGCCGAGCGTGGTTTTGCCGGAACCCGAACCGCCGACCAAGGCAACGACTTCGCCCTCGTGGATATCAATGCTGACGCCATGCAGCGCCCGCTTCGGCACTGCCTTCTTCATCAGCGACCGCCGGCCTGCATAATCGACGATGATATCCCGCGCCGAGATCATCGGCGCCTTGGTCTTGTCGATCGTTCGCGTCTCTCCGCGGAATGGCAGGGAGGAAAGCAGTTTCTTCGTATAGGCACGCTGTGGTGCGTCGAGCAGATCGGCGGTGCGTCCTTCTTCGACGATCACGCCCTTTTCCATGACGACGACGCGGTTCGTGTAGCGGGCAACCATCGGCAGGTCGTGACTGATCAGCAGCACGGCGGTGCCTTCCGCTTGCGTCAGTTCCACCATCAATTCCATGACATCGCGCTGGATCACGGCATCGAGCGCCGTCGTCGGCTCGTCGGCGATCAACAGCGCCGGTTTCAGCAGCATGACCGATGCCAGCATGATGCGCTGGCGCATGCCGCCCGAGAATTCATGCGGATAGGAAGTGAGCGCCCCGGCGGGGTCGCGGATCCCGACCCGGTTCAGCATGTCGAGGATCCGGCTGCGCCGTTCTTCCTGCGAAAGCTTCGTATGCAGCTGCAACCCTTCTTCGAGTTGGCGGCCGACGGTCATCGAGGGATTGAGCGAGGTCATCGGCTCCTGGAAGACGACACCGATTTCTGCACCACGCAATTGGCGCAATTGCGCGCCGTTCATGGAAAGTACGTCGCGTCCCCTGTAGGCAACGGAGCCGCCGATCACTCTGATAGGCGCCGGCAGCAGCGAAATCAGGGCGCGTGTTGCCAGCGTCTTGCCCGATCCGCTTTCTCCGACGATGCCGAAGATCTCGCCTGGGGCGATGTCAAAGCTGACGTCCTTGACAACCTGCACACCCGTTGCGGCGACCTGAAGCGACAGGTTGCGGACATTCAAAAGCGATTCATTGGTCATTTCAGCCCCCTCATCCGCGGATCGAGCTTGTCCCGAAGAGCATCGCCCAGGAGATTGATGCCGAGGAGCGTCAGGGCGATCGCCAGGCCCGGGAACAGACCCAGCCAGAAAGCCTGCTCGATGAATGGCCGGCCGGCAGCCAGCATGTTGCCCCAGGTCGGCGCCGGTGGCGGAACGCCGAGGCCTAGAAAGCTGAGCGCGCTTTCAGAAAGGATCGCCCAGCCGAACATCGAGGTCGCAAGCACGGTGATCGGGGCGACGCAATTGGGAAGGATATGGCGGAACATGGTGTAGAGTTCGCCATTGCCCATCACCTTGGAGGCCTCGATGAATTCCCGCTCGCGTAGCGACAGGACGGCACCCCGGACAACGCGGGCCATGGAGGGAGAATAGGCAATGCCCAGCGCGAAGATGATGCCATATTGGTTGGCGCCGAAGACGGCGAGCAATCCAAGCGCCAGAAGGATGCCAGGAAAAGCAAGAAGCGCATTGTTGACAGCCATGATGACTGCATCGATCCAACCGCGGGCGTAGCCGCTGACGAGACCGATCAGCGTGCCGCAGACCGTCGCGAATGTGACCGTCAAGGTGCCGATCCAGACGCTCGCCCGGGCGCCGACGATCAGGCGGCTGAGCACGTCGCGGCCGAATTCGTCGGTTCCGAGCCAGTGGGTGCTGCTTGGCGCCGCCAGCCGTGCCGTAAAGCCAAGCTTCATCGGGTCATAGGGGGTCCAGAAAAGGCCGATCGCAGCGGAGATGAGCAATGCGGCAATCAGAATGCTGCCGATGAAGCTGTTGAACGTGACGTTTTTCATTCGGCGACTACCCGCGGATCGAACAAGGGATAGAGCAGGTCGACGACCAAATTGACCAGCACATAGGAAAGCGAGACGAACAGCAGGCAACCCTGGATAACGGGGTAATCGCGAGCAAAAATGCTATCGACCATCAGTCGCCCGAGCCCCGGAATGGTGAAGACCGTCTCGATGACGGCAATGCCGCCGAGCAGATTGCCGAGGATCAGACCGATGACTGTCCAGGTCGGACCGAAGGCGTTCTTGAAGGCATGCCGCCAAAGGACGGCGCTTTCGGAAAGGCCCTTGGCCCGGGCGTGGGTGATATAATCGAGACGCAGCACTTCAAGCGTCGAGGCGCGCGCCATGCGGATCAACACACCCATCTCATGAATGACCAGGGTCATGATCGGCAGCACCAGGTAGAGCAGGCCGCCGGTGACATTGCCGCCGATCGAGACATAGCCCAGGACCGGTAGCCAGCCGAGTTTCAAACCGAAGAAAAGCAGAAGCAGGAGTCCGAGCCAGAATGTCGGGATCGACAGCAGGATCGTGGCCGTGCCGACCAGCGCCAGGTCCGTCAGACTGTTCTGCCGCCAGGCGGCGATGACACCGGCCGGCACGGCGATGAAGCTCGCCAGAAGGACGGCGACGATGACGATTTCGGCGCTGACCAGAAAGCGCGATGCGACGAGCGGCAGAACCGCCTCGTCATTGACGATCGAGCGGCCGAAATCACCCTGCACGACATTGGCGGTCCAGATCAGGAACTGTTCCGGCAGCGATTTGTCGAGGCCAAGTTCCGAGCGCATCGCCGCGATCTGATCTGGCTCAGCCATATCACCCAGCATCAGTGCTGCCGGATCGCCTGGTATGAAGCGGATCAGCGTGAAGACCGTGACCGAAACAAGCACGATCGTCGGCAATGCCATCAGCAGGCGGTTCAGAACGAATTTCAGCATTTTTGTTCCCCGCGATGGGCAACGGACAATGCCCGGCGCCATCGGTTTCGTTGCCCCAGACTATGATCGAATGAAAAAATATCCGCAATATTATGCGATTCCGTCATAAGTCTATGCGGAATGCGATCTCAACCGAAGCGGCTGCTTTTCAGCCAAAAATTCGAGCTAATCATTTGATTTCAAATTTCTTTTTGAGAAAGTTTGATCTGTCGTTTTAAGGCATCGCTCAGAGCGTGGGCGGCAATCGAGAGCGGCGTTCCGACCGCCCTCGCCAATCCGAATTCCTGGGTCGCGCGTGGGACAAAAGGACGGTGAACCACCGGCAGGTGGCGATAGAGATTCGCATAAAAGCTGCTGATGATCGTTACCCCGAGGCCATGTGCGACGTAGGAACAGGCGGAACTGTTGGTGTGCGTCTCGATCTTGACGATCTGCTTGACGCCTGCCCGCCGGAAGGTCTGGTCGAGCGCCATGCGGTTCGGCCGTTGGCGGCCAATCAAAATGAGAGGAACGTCGCGCAAATTCCTGACCGTGATTTCCTCCAGTTTCGCAAGAGGATGATTCTTCGGAACGACGCAGACGCTTTCGCCGATCGCAACACGCTCGACCTCGATGCCCGGTCCGCTCTCACCCTCCATGCGCAGAAAGCCGAAATCGATCACCCTCTGCTCGACGAGCTTGTTGATCGCCGTCGTCGTCTCGAAGAAGGTTTCGATCCGCACACCGGGGAAATCGCGGACGTAATCGACCAGCATTGCCGGCGCGAAATGCTCCCACATGCTGCTCGGCAGACCGATGCGGACGATCTCCGGGCCGGCGGCGCCGCTCCTCAGATCCTCCGCATGACCCGACATTCGATCGACCGCCAGCAATATGTTCTCGGCATCGCGGGCAAGAAGCAAGGCCTCGGGGGTTGGGAGGAGACGGCCTTTGTCGCGGACGAAAAGCGACATCGAAAGATCCGCCTCGAGCTGCTGGAGGAGGCGGCTGACACCGGACTGGCTGAGACCCATCGCCTTTGCCGTGGCAATCGTCGACCCCGTCGCCAGAAGCGTGCGCAGGACTTCCAGTTGCTTGATATTCATGCGTTTATGATCCCCCGGAACGGTTCAAGCACCGTCATCATGGCCAGTCCGAAATGCTTTGAAGGAAAAGGCTGGCGGCCTTGGGCATCGGAAATTTCTCTCCGCTGATCAGCGCGTAAGCAACCCGCAGTTCCGGTTCGAGCGGAATGAACTTCAGCGGCAGCGTCGCATATTCGCGGGCGATGATCTCGCCGACCAGCGCAATGCCGAGCCCCTGCGCGGCCAGCGCACAGGCGCTCGCCACTGAATGCGCCTCGAGCAAGGGGCGTTGACGGATGCCAGCCTTGTAGAACAACGCCTCCAGCTCATGGCGAACCGGTCGCTCCCTGTTCAGCATGATCAGATCCTGCCCTTTCAGGTCGCCGACCGACAATACGCCGCTGCCGGCCTTGGGATGATCGTTGTGCAGGGCGCAAATGATCCGTGACGACAGGACCTTCTCCTGTTTCAATCCCGGACTCATCAGCGGCAGACGTGCGAAACCGAGATCGGCCTCGCCGTCGGCCACCATCCGTTCTATTGCCAGATAGCTGCCGGATGCGACTTCGACGCGCATCGGACCATTCGCTGCGAGAAAGTTCTTCACCAGCTTTGGAATGCGCGTCGAGGACAGGCTGGCGGGAAAGGCGAGCCGCAGCATGATCTCGCGGGATCGACCGCTCTCGAGCTCTATCGCCGCCGTTTTCAAGGCGCGTAGCCGGTCGGAAATGGCGCGGATTTCCGGGCCGAGCTGCAGCCCCTCGCGGGTCGGTTGAAGCCGGTTCTTTTCCCGTTCGAAAAGCCGGACGCCGAGATAGTCTTCCAGTTGCTGCAACAAGCGGCTGGCGTTCGATTGCGAGATCCCAAGCTCGACGGAGGCGGCGATCGTCGAGCCCGTCGCGGCGATGGCGTCATAGGCCGCGATATGCTTCAGGCTGATCGCCGCACTCGTGTCTCGCGCCATTCTATCTCCAATTACCGATAGCCCTACCCGCAAACCGCATAAGATTGCGGACCTGCGGAAAGTTGAACATTTTCCGCTGAGAACCAAACTCACGGAAAGACTTTCGTCAATGGCCACCATTCTCCGGAAGATCGCGGAACAGGTCCTGTCGCGAACGACGTTCTCAAACCTCGCCATGGACCGGGCCAGAGATGCTGCAGTGGACACCATCGGCTGCATGATTGCAGGCAGGGGCGATGAAAGCGTTGCCGCGCTCACCCGCGCCTTCGACGGGGAAATCGCCGGAGGCGGCGAAGCGCGGCTCGTCACGGGCGGCTCCGCCTCGCCCTCTTTCGCCGCACTCATCAACGCAACGGCGGCTCATGCGCTCGATTTCGATGACAATTTCCATCCGGCGAGAGCGCATGCTTCCGCGGTGCTGGTGCCGGCGCTGCTGGCGGTTCTGACGAGCGGCCAAGCCACAAGCGGAAGACGGTTTCTCGAGGCCTACCTGGCCGGGCTGGAAGCGCAAGCGGCAGTCGGCTTTGGCGTCAATCCCTCTCACTACAACAGAGGCTGGCACGCAACGGCGACGGTCGGCAGCATCGGGGCCGCGGCTGGCGTAGCGCGGCTTCTCGGCGCCGGCGAAGACGCCTTAGCCGCGGCGATGAGCGTCGCGACGAGCTTCGCCTGCGGCCCGAAAGGGCAATTCGGCACGACCGCCAAACCGCTTCACGCCGGCATTGCCGCGCGCAATGCCGTGGACGCGGCGCGCATGGCGCTTGCGGGCATGAGCGGGCGGCCGGATATCCTCGAACGGCCGCAAGGCTTCCTCGATCTATTCGGGGGCGATGATGCCAAGGGCTGGGAGGGACTGACATTCGAAGAGGAACATATCATCGAGAGCCGGGGCGTGGTGACCAAGCGCCATCCCTGCTGCGCCTCGACCCATCGCGCGATCGACGCGCTTCTGGATCTGAAGCAGGAGCATGGGCTTCTGGCGGGCGACATTGCCGGCATCGAGGCGAAAGTCGGCATATCCGCTGCCCGCAACCTCGCTTATCCCGACCCCACCGACGAGATGCAGGCCCGCTTCTCGATGCAATATTGCCTGGCGACAGGTTTCCTCAAAGGCTCCCTTAGCCTTTCGGACTTTACACGGCAGGCGATCGGGCGGCCGGAGGTCCGGGCGTTCATGCCGCGTATCGAAATGCAGTCCTATTCGACTGACGAGGAAAAAGGCGTGGAGCGCCTCCCGCACATGGTCACTGTCACAATGCGCGACGGCCGCATTTACAGGAAGTCCCGCTTGCACGCCAAGGGATCGCGCGAAGCGCCGATGAGTGATCACGAACGCAAAGTTAAGTTCATTGATTGCTTACACTGGGCAAATCGGCGCAATTCCGAAGCCTCGTACCAACAGCTTTGCGCTCTGGCGGATTTTGAAACCCTGTCTTGCGACAACGCATTCTGGAACTTGATCTCAGATGGCTACTGATCCCGAAAAAGGTAAGCGCCATGGGATCACCAAATTTGGATCAAGGGTAGCAGCGGGACAAAGTTTTTCGGGGCGAGAAGGTGAACTTGTTTGCTTGTTGCTTGTTTGATCCTTTGCTCTTGATTGGAGCAGAACCGGCGACCTGCCATTAATGACGAGATTCTGCTGAGTCCCTCCGCTGTAGCAGCAATAAGCTGGTCACGTAATGGACGAGGCACACAAACAGCCCCCATAATTGCGGCCTGGTGCAGAAAGAACCGCAGCGCTTCCTCCTTAAAATTCCAGAAGTTTATCGTCATTTCGCTATAAGCCGCGACCGCATTCCCGTGACGA
Source organism: Rhizobium sp. USDA 3886 (assembly GCF_056279785.1). Lineage (NCBI taxonomy): Bacteria > Pseudomonadati > Pseudomonadota > Alphaproteobacteria > Hyphomicrobiales > Rhizobiaceae > Rhizobium > Rhizobium sp. USDA 3886. The sequence continues at coordinate 154,441 of NZ_JBWCDC010000003.1, forward strand.
TCCAGCTGTAGACGCCGTAGGCCGCGATGACTGGCGCCAGGGTGCGGCCTATCCGCGTCCGGCCGGCGTTGCAAACTCCAAGCCGAGCCATGAACCCCCAGAGGCCATGATCAGGGTCCAGCGCATGCCGACATGGACGGCGACGACCGCCAGCGCCCAATAAGCAGCGAGACTATGGAGCTGGCGGGCACCGAACCAGCTGGTGAGCAGCAGGACAGGGGCGGCCTGCACGGTCAATCTTTCTCTTGATCGCCGCTTCAACGGCTGTGAGACACAGAGATAGCAATGGCGACAAGCATTGATTAGTCGCTATAATCTGCATGAAGTCAGAAATGGGATTGATCAATGAGGCACGGTGATTTTAGTGAACTTGCAGCCTTCATCGCCGTCGCCGAGGCCGGCAGTTTCACCCGCGCGGCCGCCAAACTGGGGCTCTCCCAATCCGCGGTCAGCTACTCAGTCAGGATGCTGGAGCAGAAGCTGGGGGTGCGGCTGATCTCTCGCACCACGAGAAGCCTGTCGCTGACGGACGCCGGGCAACGCATGCTGCGAAACCTCCGTCCGGCGTTCGATCACATCGAAAGCGAGATCGCAGCTGTCACCGCACTTCGCGACAAGCCTGCGGGTACGATCCGCATCACTACGTTTCGATATGCCGCCACAAGCGTGCTCTGGCCCGTCGTCACCAAGTTCCTGTCGGAATATCCGGACATCGAGATGGAAATCATTCTTGACGAGGGCCTCACGGATATTGTGGCGGACCGGTTCGACGCAGGCATCCGGGTTGGCGAGCAGGTCCAGAAGGACATGGTGGCCGTCAGGATCGGCCCGGACCTGCGCATGGCAGTCGTCGGGTCGCCATCCTACTTCGCGAACCACAAAATCCCGCAAACGCCCCGCGAACTCGGGGAACACCGGGGCGTGAGTTACCGCCAGACCACTGGAGGCGGATTGTACGCATGGGAGTTCGAGCGCGATGGAGAAGAACTCCAAGTCAGAATGAATGGGCCGCTCATTTTGAATGATGGACTCATGCTGGAAGCCGCTGCCTTAGACGGGCTGGCGCTTGCCTACACATTCGAAGATCAGGTGTCGCAACATATCGCAGACGGCCGACTGATCCGGGTCCTGGAAGACTGGTGCCCGCCATTCCCTGGCTATCACCTTTATTACCCGAGCAGACGTCAGCACACGGCTGCGTTTGCTCTACTCGTTGAAGCGCTTCGTTTTAAAGGCTAGAGCGAATTGGGATTAACGTCATATTGGGCGTCTCGGTCCCGTGCACCACTCATCACTCTGGCGGCGCACAGGACCAGATCAGCTCATCCGATGTTGGTCTAAGCGAGGTTAAAAGGCATCTGCCGTACCGGCTTACCCGTGAGCCGCGAAATGGCATTGGCAAAAGCCGGGGCCAAAGGCGGCAGGCCGGGTTCGCCCATGCCTGTCGGGGCTTCGGCACTCGGTACGATGTGGACGTCGAACTCCGGCACGTCAGTGATCCTTGCCACCGTGTATTCGCTGAAGTTGCTTTGCTCCACAACACCGTCCTTGAGCGTGATTTCCGAGCCAGGAAGGCACGTCGACAGACCCATGATCGCCGCGCCCTGAACCTGCGCTTCTACTGTCCGGGGATTGACCGCCAGATTGCAGTGAACCCCGGCGGTGACCCGATGCAGCTTTGGCTGTCCATCGGCGACGGAGGCTTCGACCACATATGCCACCACGGACGAAAAGGACTCATGCACGGCAACGCCCCATGCCCTGCCTTCCGCCAAGTTCTTGCTGCCGTAACCGCTCTTGTCTACGGCGAGCTGCAGTGCATCGCGATGACGAATGTGCTCCTCGCCAAACATCTTCATACGGTAGGCGACCGGGTCCTGCTCGGTGGCGCGCGCTATATCGTCAAGCAAGGTCTCCATCACGAAAGCCGTATGGGTGGAGCCAACGCTACGCCACCAGAGAACCGGCACGTTGGCAACAGGGTGATGGACTGTTAGACGCATGGGAAGCGGATATGGATTCCGCATCCCCTCGGTCGTGGCGGCATCGATGCCGTTCTTCACCTGGAATTGCTCGAACACGGTTCCTGTCAGGATGGACTGGCCGACGATGGTGTGGTCCCAGGCCAGCACGTTGCCCTGCCTGTCAAAACCGATGCGGGCGCGATGAAGGTGCGTCGGGCGGTAGTAGCCGCCCTTCATATCGTCCTCGCGGCTCCAGAGCATGCGCACCGGTGCATCGATCCCTGCCGCCCTGGCGGCCTTGGCAATCTGACAGGCCTCCATTGCCGTGTCGCTGCTGCTCGAGAAGCGTCGACCAAAGCCGCCACCCGATGTGAGCACATTCACCACGACCTGTTCCGGCTTGAGGCCGAGCACGTTTGCGGCAACGCCTGCATCAAGCCCGGCACTTTGACTCCCCATCCAAATCTCGGCACGATCCTCAGAAAGCTGAACCGTACAGTTCAGCGGCTCCATCGCCGCGTGAGCGAGATACGGGAACACGAACTCGGCATCCAGGGTGAGCGGTGCCGTTTCCAATGGCGCCATATCGGCATCGAACTGGCGCGGGCCGGGTTTAGTGGCAATCTCGCGAAACTGGGCAAGCTGCTTTTCGCTATCGACCTTTTCGACAGCCGATGTGTCCCATTTCACCTTCAGGGCATCACGGCCCTGACTGGCCTGCCAATACCCGTCCGCGATAACAGTCACGCCCTCGGCGTCGCGATCCAACGGAATCCGCAAAACAGTTCTTACGCCCTTTATTGCGCGTGCTGCACTATCGTCCAGGGAAGCAATCGTGGCGCCAAACACCGGTGGGCGCGCGACAACGGCCGTCAATTGTCCTGGTAGCTTAAAGTCAATGCCAAAACTCTGCTGGCCACTGCTCTTGGCCTGCGCGTCCAGTCGCTGAGTGGGCTTCCCAATGATGCGGAAATCCCTCGGGTCCTTCAGCGCTATCTTCTGGGGCACTGGCAGCGCCATCGCCGCCTCGGCGAGCTCTCCATAACCAAGCTTACGGCCATCGGAGGCGAGAACAGCACCGGCTTCGGTCCGCAGCGTTGCAACCTCCGCGTTCCAGCGGGCGGCCGCCGCAGCAAGGAGCATGGCGCGGACGCGCGCACCCAGTTCGCGATACTGCGTAAAGCTGTTCTTGATCGTGTTGGAACCTCCGGTGAGATGCATGCCGAAGAGCGGATCGACGTAGGCCCCGTCATTGGTGCCGAGCTGGCTACGCACAAGGCTCCAGTCCGCATCGAGCTCTTCTGCCAGGATCATCGGCAATGCCGTCTGGACGCCCTGGCCGAATTCCAACCGATTGATCGTGACCGTCACTTCGCCATTTGGTGCTATCTGAACAAACGCAGAAGGCAGCTCCGTAGGCTTCAAGCCCGCTTCAGCGGCGTCGGCGGACTGCGCGACGGCAAGATGGGGGAAAACGCCGACGGCCAAACCGAGGGCTCCCGTCAATTTGAGGAAACTCCGGCGCGGCATCGCCGGGACAATCGTTGAGCGTCCTTTTTCCAGTATGTGCTGCAGGGCACGCGGCAGTTGGCTATATTCTATGTTCGGGTTCGGCAACATATGGAGCGTCTCCTTTAAATGAGAGTGCTGGCAGCGTCGGCTATGGCGGCGCGGATTCGGACATAAGTTCCGCAGCGACATATGTTGCCTTCCATTGCAGCATCGATCTCAGCGACAGTCGGCTGCTTGCCTTTTGGCAGGGACGCGAGGAACGCAGCGGCGCTCATAATCTGACCACTCTGACAGTAGCCGCATTGAGCCACATCGTTCTTTACCCAAGCGGCATGAACAGCGGCGCCAACGCGGTCGGTGCCGTCGGTCACCTTTTCGATCGTGGTGATGCTCGCGCCCTCGGCAGCGGAGAGTGGCATGCTGCAGGAGCGGACGGCCTCGCCGTCGAGGTGAACCGTGCACGCGCCGCAGAGCGCCGCACCGCAGCCAAACTTGGTGCCGGTCATGCCGAGCGTGTCACGCAGGACCCAAAGGATCGGCGTCTCGGGGTCGGCATCGACCTCGTGCTGGCTGCCGTTGATATTCAGTATGATCATGGCTGGTCGGATCTCCTATAGTTTCTACGGCTCTGCTCCGTGCTGGAGGCTTATCAGCTGGTCGTTAGAACCAGTCGTACTAAGGAAAGCGCGCGGCGGGTGCCGACGCCAACCTGAGAGATGAACAGGACGCCGTCGGCCAAATGCCTGCTCTCCCCGGCGACGATAGCTCGTCCGGCGGCCGCGGATTAGTTTGCGCATACTGCATGTGGTTAGAAATGCGGCTTCTGAATGCGATGCAAAAGCGCGGGCAATCATGTCAATCCGCGATCGGCACACGACATCCCAAGCCGCCTTCCATGCCCTTCCAAGCACGCCATGCCTGGCCGGGCTGCTCGCCTACCGGGACAGGGACTTCAGGTAAGCGATGATATTCTGCCGATCCTCAGCCTTGGGCACGCTCACGGTCATTATAGTCTTCGGTACAACATCGCCGGGCGCTGCGAGGAACCGATCCAATGTGGCCTCGTCCCACACCAGTCCAAATGTCTTTCATGGCTGCCGAATAGCGGACGCCCTCCACAGAGCCTGCGGCACGCCCAACAACACCGCCGAGCCCGGGCCCCGCCTTTTTCTGATCGGTGGTCGAATGACAGGCGGAACAACGCTGAAAGGCTTTTTGCCCCAAGGCTGGATCTCCCTCGGCTAGGGCAGGAACTATCGTTGACACAACGACCAGAAAAGGGGCCGCAACAGAAACCAAAATTTTCGACATGCGTGTTCCTCTTCAATAAGCGGCGCGAAGCCGAAAGGATGGAGTTGCGCCGTCGCGGGTGGCGATGATGGTTCACGCAAACGCCTGCGGACCACCGCGACGAGCCAACTCCTGAATTATCGTCATGTGCAACGAGGATACGCCGCCGATGGAAGGGGGATTAGATGTGACTATTCGCATGCGCTTAGAAATCGGATTTCTGAATTCGCGGATGTAATCCGTCTGCAACGTGAGGCGAGCTAGCAGTAGTCGATCTACGACCGTGTGATTTAGCCCAAGAAGTACGGTTCCAACACGTCGGCCATCCATGCACTCAATGACATCGGCGGGAAGGCGCCCCGCCCGGCCACGCCTTCCTTTGATCGACGGGTCCAGGCTCGGCAGCAACTCGTGCACGCGCGGCGAAGGAGTTAGATTCCAGATGTCCAGAAGAAAGCAATTCAAAGGGATTTGCCTCGACATCCTCGGTTTGGTAACAGACGCGCCTTCTTCCAGACGGATAACGACGGAACCTGCCATGATCTCGGGGGCGACTGGCGTTTTTGATCGGCGGCTGGGAAACGGGCGGATCGACGATCACCGCTGCAGACTCTACCGGGTCCTCGGGTGCGGGCGGAACCAACTTGCGCTGCCGCGCCATTGTTCGCCAAGTGGACGGGTGGTTCGGCTTCAAGCCACGCCGCTCTGCGACCTCATTCACATCGCGCCGGGCCGAAGGCTCTCCGAAACGATCTGCCCCTTGACCTCGTCCGGCCTCTAGGCCGTTCTCGAACCACGCTCTATGCTCGCCTAAGAACAGAAGGCCGCGCAGCTGCCTGAGCTGCGCGGCTTCGAATTCAATTACCTTTTGCGACTTTCCGGTCGAGGAAGCCGTGAATGAGCGGAGCCATCACGTCCAGTTTGTCTTCCAGCGCGAAATGTCCGGTGTCCAGAAGATGCAGTTCGGCGTCCGGAAGGTCGCGGAGATAGGGATGTGATCCCTGATGGGGGAAGATCATGTCGTTCTTTCCCCACACGATAAGCGTCGGGGGTTTACGTTCGCGGAAGAAAGCCTGGAACTGCGGGTAGAGGGGGACATTGGTCCTGTAGTCATAGAATAGATCCAGCTGAATGTCCTTATTGCCGGAACGATCAAGTAGTGCCTGATCATGAACCCAGTTGTCTGGACTGATGCGGGTCAGATCCCTGACACCGTCGGTGTACTGGAACTTCGTGATCTCCAGCGTCACGAGACCGGAAAGCGCCTCGCGGCTTTCCTTCGTCCCATCAGCCCAATATTTTTTGATCGGATCCCAGAATTCGCGGAGGCCTTCATCATAGGCATTCCCATTCTGGACGATGAGGGCGGCCACGCGATCCGGATGTTTCAGGGCGAGGCGATAGCCGACGGGCGCGCCGTAATCCATGACATACATGGAATACTTCTTGGCTCCGATGTGATCGATCAGACCGTCCACAAGGTCGGTATAGTGGCCGAACGTATAGGCGAATTTCGTGTGGTCGGGAGCGTCGCTTTGGCCGAAGCCCGGATAGTCCGGAGCAATGACACGATAGCGATCCGCAAGCAGCGGGATCAGGTTGCGGAACATGTGCGAAGACGTCGGGAAGCCATGCAGCAGGACGACCACTGGGCCGTCTTTCGGACCGGCTTCGCGATAGAAGATGTTCACGCCATCAATCGCTGCCGTCCGGTAATGGACGGTTGCGGGAGCCTGCTGCGTGATGGCTGCTTGGTTGGGGGTGGCCGACGAGGCAAAGGACATTGGCGCAAAGCTAACGGTTGCCAGCATTAGGGTCGTGATCAGGCGTGTCATGGTAGGTCTCCTTCGGGTTTGAGGTGCCAGCTACGACTGGCCTGGAGACAAACATATCCATTCACGAGAAAACGATAATCTGCTCAATTTGGAAGTGATAATTACAATACGTGAAACAATGACCGCAATCATCCAAAGGGCTAAGCAAAGAGTAGGATCGATCCCGGCCTTCCTGATCCGCGCGAAGTTGGTCCCTGAACGAGTAACTCCAATCCCTCATGGCCAACATGACCGAAGTAAGGTTTTGCCAAACTCGGCCAGGGCATATTCAACTCTCGGCAGGACTTCTACGAACACCGTGCGTTCGATAATCCCGTCCGCTTCCAGCGCCCGAAGCTGGATCGTCAGCGAACGTTGGCTCGATCTCCCATCAAGCGTCGCAACTCACCAAACCGGCGCGGACCCATCCAGGAGCCAATAGATAATCATCGTGGCCAACATCGACACTGTGGTTGCGTGCCTAGCTCGGGAGGCCGTAGCATCGGGCCGATGCGACCGAAGATGCGGGTGCGAGGCTCTCGATCCCCTTTGTCTCTGCCCTTCTCGGCGGCTTTGCCTTACGCCGTTTTATTTTTACACCACGCCCGAGACGAGTGTTCTGCAAGGGGCTGACGAGATCACGGCCTGCATCGCTTCGGGGGTACAGGCCCGCAATTGCGATGAAGCTGCCGCCGGATTAAATCGCAGACGCGCATGAGGCCGCAGGAAAGCGGCAAATCCTTCGGCAAGATTTTGATCGAGGTGTGACTGGCGATTTCCACCAGGAGCTTTTCGATGTGGCGCCACGTCTGCGCGCGAACCGACAGTGGTGCTAGTTCAGCAGCCGGTTTTCCCGGAGGCGTGCCGCTGCCATGTCCACGAAGGCCCGAACCTTGGCAGGCGCGTGCCGCCCTTCCGGATAAAGGATATGGATGGGCATTGGCGGCTCTTCATAGTCGCTGAGAACGATCTGCAACTCCCCCGCAAGCAGGGCCGGGCCGATTTGATAATGCAAGGCCCTGGTCAATCCCCAACCTGCCCGGGCCGTCGCAATCGTGGCTTGGTTCGTATTGCACTGAAGGATGGGCTCGATCGTCACACGCTGGTCGTTTGCGAAGCGCCATTCCGGCGAAGCCCAGGCGCTTGTTGAAGCCGCGATGCGATGGTTCTTCAGGTCCGCAGGCGTGCTTGGCACGCCATGCCGGTCGAGATAGCTCGGGGATCCGCATATGACGTGCCGAACGGCTCCGACCTTGATAGCTGTAAAACCTGAGTCGGGGAGATGGCCTATACGAACGGCGACATCCACCCCTTCTTCGACGATGTTGACGGGGCGATCGATAAACAGCGTCCTGGCGCGGATCGTCGGATAGGCATTCAAGAACTCGGTCACGATAGGCAACACGTACATCTGCCCAAACAGCGCGGATGCCGTGATTGCCAGGGTTCCAGTCGGAGTAGCGTAGGAGCCACCGGCTGCCGCCTCTGCCTCCGCGATATCCGCCAATATCCGACGGCAATCCTCGAAATACCGTGTCCCTGCCTCCGTCATCTTGACGGAGCGCGTCGTGCGAACAAACAGGCGTGCGCCGATGAGATCCTCAAGCGCTGCAACGGCCCGCGTCACCGCCGGCGCGCTCATATGCATGTGGCGCGCGGTCTCCGCAAAGCTCTCGGTTTCCGCAACCTTTGCAAAGACTCTCATCGCCTGCCATCGATCCATTCGCCCCCCTCAAGATCGCTCGTGCTGATTGAACACGACCATTGCACATAGGTTTGTATCAATCTCGAAACAGGTCTCGCAAGACTGTTTCGAGATTTGATTGCAATGACATGACACAAGGGCCGGGGGAGGCTATGCGGATTTCAACAGGGATCGGTCCATGTACGAGGTGGCCATCTTTTCAATGTCCGCGCAGACCTGGGCGCCAAGACCTGCTCTCATGGCGCGCGCGCGTCGTTCATCGTTTGTCGCGAGCGCCAAAGCGATCGCTCTGGAAAGCTGGAAATCGAAGCTCGAGCCGCTGCGCACCATGTCGATTTCCGCCCCGGTCATGCCGAGCGCTTTTGCATCGTTCTCCTGCTGTCGGATGAAAACACCATCACCGCTGGCGGCGGTGAGCGCGAGCTCAATCGATAATCGTGCTCGCGCATCAAGCTTGAATCCTGTCATGGCGGTGATCTCTGCAATGCGCGTTTCGCCTAGAAACCAAAGTCGCTCAGGCCAGGATAATCATCCGGCCGACGACCGAGCGGCCAGCGGAACTTGCGGTCCGCTTCCGTGATCAGGTGTTCATTGATACTTGCGTGGCGCGCCCGCATCAGCCCATCCTCGGCGAATTCCCAGTTCTCGTTGCCATAGGCACGAAACCACTGCCCGCTGTCGTCGCGGTATTCGTAGGCATAGCGAACGGCGATGCGGTTGCCCTGGAACGCCCAAAGCTCCTTGATCAGGCGGTAATCCAGTTCACGGTGCCATTTGCGCGTCAGGAAGGCTTCAGCCTCTGCGCGGCCTATCAGAAACTCGGCGCGGTTGCGCCAGCGCGTGTCGACGGTATAGGCGAGCGCCACCTTGGCGGCATCGCGGCTATTCCAGCCATCCTCGGCTAGGCGGACCTTTTCGATGGCAGTCTGTTCATCAAAAGGAGGAAGTGGCGGACGAGACATGGGTCAATTCCTTTGGGTTTAAGAAGGGGTGGTTGGGTGGCCGCGGACAGGCGACCACCCGTCAGTCGGTCATGCTGCAAGGCGATCGATGCGGGGGAAATCGATCTCTGTGCCCAGAGCTTCGTTGACGTAGTTCGTGAACGTGTTCAGCGCGACATGCGCAATGATCTCGAGAATTTCCGCATCGCTGTAACCGACGGCGCGAACCTTTTCGACTCCGCCGAGTGCCACCGAGCCGCGAGCGTCGACAAGGGCGCGGGCGAATTCGACAGCGGCGGCGGCCTTCGGATCATTCGAGGTGCCGCGGCGGTTCGCTTCGATCTCGCTCTCGTCCAGCTTGGCGAATTTTGCGCCTGTATAGGTGTGCGCTGACAGGCAGTAGTCGCAGCCATTGGCCTCGGCCATGGTCAGTGCGATCCGCTCGCGGGTGGCCGGAGCCAGCTTCCCCTTTCCGAGCGCGCCTTGCAGCGCGGTCAGACCGTTCAAAGCGGCAGGGCTGTTCGACACCAGCCGGAAGATGTTCGGCACGGAGCCGATCTGCTTCTGAATGGCTTCCAGGATGGGGCGGGAAGCTTCCGGTGCATCGCTTATAGTAGCAGGTGTGGGAATGCGTGACATTTCTATCTCCTTGATTTTAGAAACGAAAGGCTATCCTTTTCGTCACGATCAAGATGCTTCGGTTTTGCCCGATGATGAACGTCGAAAAAGAGGAAGATACTCTTGCGTCGGACGCATCAATGACGAGCGTTAGAGTTCGAGCTGGACCCTGTTTTCCTCGTCGGTTTCCTGTTCAGCAGGGACGGCCGAGCACAGCAACACTTCGCCTTCGGCGATCGCCGCCGTTGGCTCCCTGATATAGGTCACTGCACCCGTGGTGAGCTTTGTGCGGCAGGTTCCGCAACTGCCTTGCCGGCAACTGAACTCCGGGTTCAGGCCGCGCGCTTCCGCAAGTTCCAGCAGGGTGCCCGACTCAGGGGTCCAGCGCGCCTCCTTCAACGACCCCATGAAGGCGACCGGCACTGGCTTTGTGGATGGTGGTCGGCGGCTCTGCGCGGTCACCCCGGCGTCGAGCATTCGCTTCAAGGATGAAGGGCCGAAGGCTTCCGCGTGTATACGACCATCTGCGATGTTATAGCCTCGCAACCCATCATAGAGCGCCTGGGTGAACTGCGGCGGCCCGCAGACGTAGAACTCATAATCGTTGAACGGCAGGTGGCGGGAAAGCAGCGCCATGTCGAGGCGCCCGATGGCGTCGTAGTCTGCGCCTTCTTCGGCACCACTTGCGTCGCTCAAGACCCTGATGAGCCTGACGACCCCCTGCCCTGCATTGACAAGCTCGGCGATTTCCCTGTCGAACGGCCGCTCCTGCTTGGAACGCGCCGCATGGAAAAGGATGATCGGACGGATGCGCTGCTTGCGAAGCCCCTCGTAAACAACGTGGCGCAGCATGGCGAGCATGGGGGTAATCCCTACGCCGCCGGCAAGCAGCACCGCCGGCCGAGTAGCGCGGGCATCGATGGTAAAATCGCCGGCTGGCGCGCGCGTTTCGATGGTGTCGCCAACGTGAATGACGTCGTGCAAGTGGTGCGACACAAGGCCGTCGCGCTTGACACTGATGCGGTAGACACCGTCCGAAGGAGCGGCGGACAAAGTGTAAGTTCGGATGACAGGCTTGTCGACGCCCGGAACGGTCAGGCGGATAGGCAGATGTTGTCCAGCAACATGCGGCAGCAACCCCGCTCCATCGCCAGGCTGCAGGTGAAACGAGCGGATCGAGGCACTTTCCTCGACGACCTTCGTCACCGTCAGGGCGCGCCACTGATTGGCGAGGTCCGTGGCACGCAGCCGATCGGCGGCCTGCGCCCAGTCGCCGGTCATCAACGAGTTCGCAGACCATCCGTCTTCCCGGAAGGCCCAGCGCAGCGCCAATGCGTTGCGCCGGCGAACGATCCGGCGTGCCTTGAAGGTCCACAGCCGTTCGGCACCCTGGAAGGCGGCGATCTCTGGCGAATCCAGGATGACCTCGGCGTTACCCGTCATCTGCAGCATGTCGCCGTTTGCGTAATCGATGAAGAGTAGCCCTGCCTTGCCGTTCAACAGGATGTTGCCGAGCGTAGAGAAGAAGAGATTGCCATCGAAGTCCGGAATGGTCAGCGTCCCGTCATCTGCGACGCGAACGAAGCCAGCCTTGCCGCCGCGATGCGACACGTCGACCTGGCGCCGATCTTCGCGATCGACATAAGACGATACGAAAAACGCATCTGCCGCCGCGATCATAGAACGTGCAGCATCATCGAGCGCGGGCAGATCTTCGACCGTACCGGAGAAGGTTTCGCCCGGATCACGAACGAATTCAAAATCACGCAGCTGGATGTAACGCGGGCAGTTTCCGAAACTCTGGTCGACATCAATCCGGATACCTTCGGGTGAGGTGGAGACGATCCCGTTCATACGATTGCGGCGGCGGGTGTGCATCTCCATGCCGAGAAGGCCGATTGGCTGACTCTGTAATATACCTTCGCTCGCGGGATCACTGGCATCGCTTTTTGCCGCGATGTTCAGGATGGTTGACGACGGAGAGGACATGAACCCGGGCCGACCCTCGAGGAAGGTCGCCCAGGCATCGCCACGGTTATCGACACTGCCCACAACGATGTAAGGCAGCTGAGCGTAAAAATCGCGGTGTTGATCGGGCATGAAGTCGCGGATTACGCGTTGGCCGACAGAAGCCATGCGCTCGGCGACGCCCACCTTCTCCTGAAGCAACAGCTCGCCCTCGTGCCAGACCGGCAACGTCTTCAAAGTCTTGCTCATTTCCGTCTCCCCAAAATAAATGGAACGGGCGCACGTAGCCGCACGCCCGGATCAGGCGTCAGGCGGCAAGGCCGGCGGGCGTTTGAACGAAGGCAACGAAGCCCGGTAGAGCTTCGATACGACGGAGAAATGCATCGACCGCGGGATAGGTGGAGAGATCGACATTCCCCTCCGGCGCCCGAGCCACGTAGCTGTAGATCGCAACATCCGCGATGGTTGGCCCACCACCAACAAGCCAGTTACGATCGGCGAGATGGCTTTCGAGCCGACCCAGCAGCGTATGGGCGCGGCCGATAACTTCTTCAGGATTAAACTTGGCCCCGAAGACGGTAATCAACCGTGCTGCCGCAGGGCCATAGGCGACTTCGCCGGCGGCAACCGAAAGCCAGCGCTGAACAGCGGCGGAGCCCTGAGCGTCTTCTGGAAGCCAATCGGTGCGGGCAGCTTTCTTTGCGAGATAGACCAGGATGGCGTTGCTATCGGAGATGACAACGCCATCGTCTTCCAGCACCGGCACCTGCCCGAACGGGTTCAGCTTCAGAAACTCAGGCTTCTTGTGCGCACCTGCCTTCAGGTCGACCTCAACCAATTCGTGTGGCAAGCCAAGCAGCGAGACGAACAGGCGGGCTCGGTGAGCGTGACCCGACAGCGGATGATGATAAAGTCTCATTGTGTGCTCCTGCGAAATTTTGAACGGGTCCATTCCCGATCTGCATTGCGAAAGTGCTACAGTCGGCTGTCCATGAGAACGGCCGAGTTTCGCAGTTCATAATTGCAGCTGACGCAATAATCCCAGGGAACCGACCATTCCACGGGCTTGATGCGCTTTAACGCGCGCCGGCGCGACACGATCGCCAACCGGCGTCCAAGCCGGTATTGGTTAAAGGGCCGAGCAGGTCTTTCTGCTGAAGCGAAGTTCCTCGAGCACTTTCTGGCGAATAGCCTGGGCTCATAATGTCGGTCACGATGGTGTGCAACTGACCTTCCTGCCGTCTCAAGAGCGGCGAAACGCAGCCTTCAAGCCCGCGATCTGTATATCAAGCCCAAAATTTAAGACGCTGATTGGCATTGGGCTCCGGCAATGAGCGGCGAATAAGTGGGCGTATGCAGTCCTCAGAACCACGCCGTGCCCTAGGTCGTAAGGACTGCCACTGCGATAATCCTGCTTACAGGCATGGCTGACTTTCCGTAGCATAATGCGTCTGTCGTGGGGGCTGGGCTAACTTGTCGCCTCCACCAAGATCGTCAATAAATATATTGACGCTTTACGTTTGCGTGTATAGTTTTGTGTTGACGAAACGATTTAATCCGTCAACATATGGGTATCCAATGAGCGTGAAGCAAACCGTACGTCGGCAGTATCAGGCGATTGTAGATACCGCGCTTGGAAACGATATCGAGATACCGGCTGAAGGCTGGATCCGAACGGTGCGTAAAGCTTTGGGCATGTCGGGCGCGCAGCTCGCCAAGAAAATGGGCGTCACGCGCGCGCGCATCGCGCAGGCCGAAAAAGCCGAGCTTGATGGCGGTGTGACCCTGAAGTCCATGGAGGCGACTGCCGAAGCGATGGGTTGCCGCTTCGTCTACGCCTTCGTCCCACCTCAGACGATCGAAAATGTCATCATCGCCCAGGCCAGGAAAAAAGCACAAGCGATCGTCGGTAGTGCCGCAAAGCATATGGCGCTGGAAGACCAAACTGTTTCGCACAACCGGACCCAGCAGGAAGTCGCTCGCCTGATGAATGAGCTGATGTACCAGATGCCCTCCGATTTCTGGGAGGATAAGTGACCTTTGAGTTCGAATATCCCGATGGTGCGACCCCTTTCGACCCAAACGAAGTCGGTGGGCTGAAATTCAAGCATCTTAAAACGCAGAGTGAGTTGGACGAGCTCGAACAGGCGAACATCGCTTCTGGGCTGCGCTGGATTTCTCGTATTCGCCGAAAAGATATTCTGACCGATGACTTTGCAATCGAGCTTCATCGGCGGCTTTTTGGCGATGTTTGGAATTGGGCGGGCACATTTCGCAAAACGGGGAAAAACATTGGTATCGATCCCGTGCAGATAGGAGTCCAACTGCGGGGGCTCATGGATGATGCCCGGTATTGGGCTGATAACAACACGTACTCTGCGATCGAGGCGGCTGTCCGGCTACATCATAAGCTGGTGTTCGTTCATCCGTTTCCGAACGGTAATGGCCGGCATGCGCGTATCATGGCGGACGTCGTTCTTGAAAAGATATATGGAGCCGAACCTATCGACTGGACATCGGGCTCTGATCTTCAAAAGATGAGCGAGAGACGCGCCGCCTATATCGCGGCGCTGAAAGCGGCAGATAATTACGATATGGAGCCGCTGCTGGCTTTTGTGGCGCCCGGAGTCTCTTGACTTCCTGCGACGCATTTCACGTCGACCCTAAAGCGGTCGCCGGAGGATGACGAGAGACGCCAATATCGCATCACTCTTTGACCGGTATCATGCAGCTCAACGACTGTCGTTTCGGCGAAGTCGCTCAAAGCTCTTAACGACCGCTGACCTTAATTGATGACGACCAGGAGGCGGCGCGCCGGCGCTCTGCTGGAAATTCCGGCTTTTGATCTTCTGCGTATCGATATGAAGATCCGGCGTGAACATCTCCCTCGCCCGAACCTCCGGAACGGGCCGCTCACGATCCTACGCGCTCGAATCTGACGGTTTCAGGCGCGATGGCGAAGCGAATCCACAACGAGCTTGAATGCCGCCGAGGGCTGGCGCCGGCTTGGATAGTACAGGTGGTATCCCGCAAAAGGCTCGCACCAATCCTCCAGGACCTACCGCTACCTCAAAGCCAGCGGTCATGGTCGCGTCATCAACTTCGGCTCCGTGGCCGGTGTTGCCGGACTGCCCGGCTACGATCCCTACAATATGGCCAAGGAAGCCGTAATCCATCGGCTGACAGCATGAGAGAGGCCGGTGCTGGCAGCGATCACGCTCGAATTCACAGAAAATACCGCTGCCGGAAGACAATCGCCTCGCGACACGATCGTGCTTGCATGCCAGACGCTCGAGACCTAAATTGGCTAAATGCTTGACCATTCGTCTCGACCGTTGTCGTCGTCAAATATCCCAATGGATGCGCTAAGCGAAGTGCTACAAGACTTTCGCTTGAGCGGCGTCAACTATGGGCGCTGCGAACTCAGACATCCATGGAGCATCGCCTTTCCGCAACAACAGCTACTTCGTTTTCACTTCGTGAGCCAGGGTCCGTGCTGGATCCATACCGAAGCTCAAGGGTGGCAGGAGTTGAACGATGGAGATCTGGTGCTGCTGCCGCAAGGTATCGCGCATCGATTAGCCAGCGCGCCAGATGTTGAGGGCGACTCCCTCAAAAGCTGTCAGATAACAAGGTTGGGCAGCAACGTCTGCGAAGTGGTGCGGGAAGGAACGGGTGCGACCAGCACCCTCTTCTGCGGCTCCATGACTTTGAGCGCGTATGCGCTTAATCCTTTGATCGCCTTGATGCCGCCGATGATCAAGGGCTGCGATGTAGCCGGCAATGACCCGATCGTTGGTCCCCTGCTGGCGGCGATGACGGCGGAGGCTTCACAGCCCCAGATGGGTAGCGCGACCGTCCTATCGCGTATGGCAGACTTGCTCGCAGCGCGGCTTATCCGCTGCTGGGTAAATTGCAGCGGCGCCTCGACCACCGGCTGGCTCGCCGCGATCCGCGACCCCCACATCGGTCGTGTGTTGGCAGCCATGCACCGGGACCCCGGCCATAACTGGACCCTCGAAAGCCTCGCGGCCGTGGCAGGCCAGTCGCGCTCGATCTTTGCCGAGCGCTTCAGCGCTATCTTAGGAGAAGGCGCGGCACGTTATCTTGGCCGTCTGCGGATGCAGCTTGCCCGCGAGTTGCTGGGCCAAGGTGGCATGTCAGTTGCCGAAGTTGCTTCCCGATTAGGTTATGAGTCGGAGGCATCTTTCGCTCGCGCCTTCAAGCGCATTACCAGCGTGTCACCGGGCATTGTGCGCCGCACAAGTTCTGGACGAATGGACATGAATTTCGGATTTTAAGACACATATCATCCTGAGAAGTTCGTCTATGAAATCTCCGAACGTAGGAGATAATTCAAATGACGGACACGACATCAGAACTCGACGGCGCGGCGATAGACTTTGATACCGCCGAGCCAGCCGCCTGGAGCGCCGCGACTTGGTTTGCCGTTCTTTCGATGGCGGCAACCAGCTTTGCGCTGGTATCGGCTGAGTTCCTGCCGGCGGGCCTGTTGACGCCAATGGCGCGCGATCTCGGGATTACCGAGGGAACAGCCGGACAGGTCGTCACCGCTACCGCTTCAGTCGGCGCCGTGACGGCCCTATTGAGCAATGTTCTCATTGGCAGACTGAACCGCAAGGCGGTGCTGGTCGGTCTTAGTGCATTGGCGATCGGATCCAATATTCTTGCAGCGCTAGCGACCGATTTTTGGCTATTGTTGTTGGGACGGGCTGGGCTAGGCATCGCGCTTAGCGGTTTCTGGGCGCTCTCAGTCGCGGTCGTGGCGAGGTTGGTTGGCGCCAATGCGACAGGTCGGGGCATGGCTATTGTCACCCTCGGCGTCTCGCTCGCCACCATAGCTGCGCCATCGATGGGCGCTTTGATCAGCGATTGGCTGGGATGGCGAATCGCCATGGCGATGACCGCCGGACTTGCCGCACTTGCGATGGTGTTGCAGGCGCTCAGCTTGCCAACGCTGCCCGCAAGCACAAGCAACAGCCTCGCCGACGTGTTCCGGCTGACGGGCCGGCGTGACGTTCAACTGGGAATGCTTGCCATCCTTTTGCTGATGACAGGGCATTTTGCCGGCTCGGTTTATGTGCGTCCCTTCCTGGAACAAATGACGCGCCTTGAAACCGAATCGATTGCCTTGGCGCTGCTTGGGTTCGGCATCGCCTCTGTGATCGGTAACGTCGCCGGTGGCCGAATGGCCGACGCAAGTATCCGCCTGGCGCTTGGTGTCACCGCCACGCTGATGGCGGTTGCGGCGCTCGCCTTGGTGCTGTGGGGTGCTCATACAGGCGCTGCATTCGCCTTCGTTTCACTTTGGGGCTTCGCGTTCGGCATGGCGCCGGTGGTGCTGCCGACCAATCTGTCCCGCGGAGCACCTGACGCGCTGGAGGCAGCGGGGAGCCTGATGGTCGTCTCTTTTCAGGTCGCCATCAGTATTGGCGCGGTTTTCGGCGGCTATGTCGTCGATCACTACGGCGCTGTCGGCCCCTTGACCCTTACCGCCGTCCTAGCCGCATCGACGGTCGCCTTGGCGCTGCTGCAGCCTCGCAGCTGATCTTCGCATTCCGGGTTGAGCAAGTGCGACCTCTAATTGACTGGCAACCGTCCCCGAGAGCTGGACACTCGTATAATACGTCGCCTTGAAGGCGAATAGAACCAACGACCCTGTTGTTACAATAGGCCTCGTCTCAAATTCCCCGTAGCGGACATCGGCTCGGGCCTGGATTGGAATGACCGATTTTGGGGCCGGGAAGCGGAAGGTCTGCTTCGAGGCACGAATTAGCTAAAGAGCAGACCTTCACGCACCCTGCGTGCATCATCTTGAAAATAAGCCGTTGCTGTCGTCGGTTTCCGGCGCGACGGCTTTTCGGAATAGCAGCAACGGACAGCGCCGCACCTGCAACCGCCGGAATAGGACTCAGCCATCACGCCCCCTCACCGCCCATGAGGTGGTATCGTGATCGGGGTGCTGGTTGTTGCTCTCCTTGATCGCCGCGGCCCAGTCGGCGCCGTTGCTTTCGGTCGCTCCGGTATTTTCTATGCCCGTGATCGTCTCGAACCATGCCACCATGTTCTCGGTGCAGGTATTGGCAAGCGGCGAGAAGGCGTGCGGATCGTCAAGCGAGCCGATCATCAGGTTGGTGCGACCGTTTTCGAGGTGGTGGAAGAACAATGGCGTGCCGCAATTGGCGCAGAAGCCTCGCTCGACAAGCTCCGAGCTCTTCCAGACGCTCGGCTTGCCGCGTGTCCAGGTGAGCGCATCATCGGGCGCGGCGACGAGCGCGGCAAAGATGTTGCCCGAGGCTTTCTGGCACATGCGGCAATGGCAGAGATGCGAATTGTCGAGCATAGCGGTTGCGTGGTAGCGGACGGTACCGCACTGGCAGCCGCCGCTCACTTCCATCTCGATGCGTTTCATTCTTTCTCCTCCTTCAAGAGGCGGGTTTGGGCTTAATCTCTTTTAGGTTTTCGTCTTTTGATCGTCCAGCCTCCCAGAGCGGATCCGATTCTGGTGTTAGTGGGCGTAGTTTGCCAGCCCAAAAGAATGGACCCGATCACGCCTTCACCAGAAGAATCCAGGTATGTTAGCGCGCCGCGGACTGAACACCGGCCTGTTCTATTCCACAACCGCGTCCCTCAGCCAATTGCGAAAGAATCGGAAACTGTCGGACCGAAGTTTCGGATCGGCGAACATGAAGAAATAGTGCTCATGCACCATGTCTTTCTCGAACAGCGCAACGAGTTGACCATCCGCCAGTTCCTGCTTGACCAGCTTCTGGCGAACAATTGCAATGCCAAGTCCTTCGACTGCGGCCGTCAGTTCCAGGCCGGAGCTTTCGAGATCGATGAAGCGCGTGCTGGAAAAAATTCTTGGAGCGCGCTGCCCTAGCCAACGCTCCCAGTTGCGGGTGAATTCCGCGGAACGAAGCAAAGTATGCCGTTCCAGATCGTCGGGTGTATCGAGGGGTGGCGCGCGGCGAAGATAGGCAGGGCTGCAGACCGGTGTGAGGTCAGCGTCGCCCAATATCTCGCACACGAATCCCTTTTTGCTGATTGCCTCGCCCACATGGATTGCACCGTCCACCCCCTCGACATCATGCCCGCCCGTGACGAATTTTACGACGATGTCGGGACGGCGCGCATAAAGCGTTCCAAGCACCGGCATGATACATTTCTGCAGAAAGACGCGCGGGCTGCCGATGACGAGCGGTCGCCGGTCGACGCCGACTGATAGGTCGCTCGTCACCGCGCGTATCTGGCCGAGTGAAACATGGATCTTGTCCCAGTAGACTTCGCCGACCGGCGTGAATGTGATCCTTCGATGCGACCGCTCGAAGAGATCGCAACCGAGGAATGATTCAAGATTCTGGATCTGCCGGCTAACTGCGCCGGGTGTCAGACAGAGTTCGTCCGCCGCCTTGGCAATGCTCATGTGCCGCCCCACCGATTCGAACACCGGAAGCGAGGTCATGGGTGGCAGGTCCCTACGCCTTGTTTGCATTTGTGTTTTCCTCCCGCCGCCATCTCTATCGTTCAATTGAGAAAAACTCAATCGAGTCCAGAAAAATTCGATTTCTCACCAGACAGTGCGGCGATACGGTCCCACAGAATAAATGGGAGGAGGACTATGAAAAACTTGTCACTGGCATCTTTTGGCTTGGCGCTCGCAGCCGCGACATCGCTTGTGCCGCTTCCGGCAGCGGCTGAACAGTTGCGCGTGGGTCTCGCCGCGCTCGCCACCTCGGTCGATCCGCATTTCCACCGCGCCGGCTACAATTTCGATCTTCGCGAGAACATCTCGGACGCGCTCGTCTACACCAATGGCGTCAACGGCAACGTCGAACCGCGCCTTGCGAAATCATGGGCGATGCAAGGTGATACCAAGTGGGTCATCACGCTCGAGCCGAAGGCGAAGTTCGACGACGGCAATGCGGTCGGAGCCGACGACGTGATCTATTCGATCTGCCGGGTGCGCAATGTGCCGAATAGCCCCGGCCTCTTCAGCAGCTTCATCGCCACGATCGCCGATATCAAGGATGCCGGCGATGGCAAGATCGAGATAGACACCAAGAAACCCGATCCGAACCTGCTGCGCAGCTTGAGTAATATCGGCATCGTCCAGAACTCGACCGGCCGCACGCTGGCCTATGACGACAAGACCTGCGGTAACGACAACTGGTTAGAGACAGCCGGCTTCAACAGCGGCAAGGTATCGCCCGGCATCGGGCACTACCGCGTCAAGAAGTTCGCGCCTGACGTTGAGATCGAATTAGAGCGCAACGAACAGTATTACGGCACGCCGGCCGCCTACGATTCGGTGCTGGTCAAATCCCTGCCGGACAACAGCGCCCGCATCGCCGCCCTGCTCGGCGGTTCGGTGGATGTCATCAACGCCGTGCCAATCAACAGCATCGACAGCATCCAGTCCTCGGGCAAGTACCACCTGTCGTCCATTCCCTCCACGCTGCTGATCTTCCTGCTGCCCGACCAGGGTCAGGAAAAGACGCCGAAGGTTTCTGGGACCGACGGAAAGAACCCCTTCCTTGACCCGCGCGTCCGCAAGGCGCTCAACCTCGCCATCAACCGCGAGCAGATCGCCGAAACCGTGATGGGCGGCATGGCTCAACCGGCAAGCCAGATCATCGTGGACGGTGTCTTCGG
This sequence comes from Rhizobium sp. USDA 3886, assembly GCF_056279785.1. Lineage (NCBI taxonomy): Bacteria > Pseudomonadati > Pseudomonadota > Alphaproteobacteria > Hyphomicrobiales > Rhizobiaceae > Rhizobium > Rhizobium sp. USDA 3886. The sequence continues at coordinate 174,929 of NZ_JBWCDC010000003.1, forward strand.
CCATAATCCCGGTCTGCAGCCTTATCGCTACGATCCGCAGGAGGCCAAGCGCCTGCTGGCGGACGCGGGCTATCCGAACGGTTTCTCGATGACGCTGAACGCCCCCAGCGACCGCTACGTCAATGGCGCGCAAGTCGCTCAGGCGGTGACCGCCATGCTCTCGCAGATCGGGTTGAACGTGACGCTCGAGACCTTCCCGTTCAGTATCTACTTCACCAAGGCGAGCGCCTACGAGTTCAGCCTCTATCTGGCCGGTGCCGCCGCCGACACGGGCGAAGGCCTGAGCCAGATGATCAACCTCGCCGGCACACGAAATCCCGACCGCGGCTGGGGCGGCGCAAACCGTGGGCGTTATTCCAGCAAGGTCACCGACAAGGCGCTTGAAGACGCACAGTCGACGCTGGACGACGCCAGGCGGGAAGAACTGATCCTTGCGGCGGTGGCCGAAGTCTACGAGGACGACGGCTATGTGCCGCTCTACCACGAGTTCGGCGTCTGGGGCGTACGCAATGGCGTGCATTACGACCCCAACGCCAACCTGACCAACATCTTCTACACCGCGCGCCCCGAATAAGACGATACCGGCAAGGCTGGCGGGCACGCCGGCCTTGCCTTCTCATTCATGAAAGTGCGAAGCCAGATGGGTACAGAATTCAACGACGCCCTCACGTCACAATACGACTACCGGGGACTGCGGGACGCTTTTGCTCCGCCGGCCATGTACCAGGCCTTCCTGGATGTCGAAAAGGCTGTAGCGCTCGCTCAGGGAGAGCTCGGCATGATCCCGATCGCCTCGGCGGAGGTGGTCGCTGAACATTGCCGTTACGAGTATCTGGACATGGACCGGCTGGACACGTCGTACCGGACGACCCGTCACCCTCTCATGCCGCTGATCAACGAGCTCGTCCGGCTCTGCGGCCCACAGCACGGTGGCTATGTCCACTGGGGCATCACCACGCAGAACGTCATCCAGACCGGACTGCTGCTGCTCGCCAAGCGTGCCCAGGCGGTGCTGGACGGGCTGCTCGCCGACATCCTGGGCCATCTTGGGCGCCATGCCCGCACCCACGCGAAAACCGTCATGGCGGGGCGCACCCATTACCGTCATGCGGTGCCGATCACCTTCGGCTTCAAGGTCGCGGTATGGATCGACGAATTCCTTCAGGCCTCGGACAGGCTTCGGGAAGCCGAAAAGCGGGCCTTCGTCGTCATAACCGGTGGCGCGGTTGGCTGTTTCTCGGCTCTGGGCAGGCAGGGCCCGGCCTTCCAGTCACGCGTGGCAGCACTTCTCGGCATGGGCGAAATGGCCATTCCCTCGCGGGCGATCCGCACGCATATGTGCGAATATGTCAATGCGCTGAGCCTGACGGCTTCCATCTGCCACAAGATCGCCGAAGAGGTCTACCAGAGTTCCTCCGAGGAGTACGGGGAACTGCACGAAGGTCGTATCGAAGGCACCATCGGCTCCTCCACCATGCCGCAGAAGATCAACCCGATCCTCTGCTACGGCATCATCGCCAACAGCAACAAGCTCTATTCCTGCGCCGGCATGCTGATGGCGACCGCCCATCGCCCGTTCGAATCCGACGGCAGCGCCAACCAGATGTTCGAGGACGGACTGGCGGAGGTGATCAGCGCCATTTCCGAAATCCTCGTGCGGACCGAGCTTCTGGCGCGCGACCTCTATGTTAGTACGGAGCGGATGCGGGCCAATCTGGACCTGTCGCACGGGGCGATCTTCGGTGAGTTCGCTATGATGCGGCTTGGCGAGACCCTCGGCAAACACAGGGGCCATGAGTTGGTGCACGATGCCGCCATGGCCGCAGCAGCCGGCAAGGCGCCCTTCCTGGACGAACTGGCACAACTCCCGGGCGGCCAGGCACTGCGCGCCGAGATCGAGAACCGGCTTGAGACCGGCAGCACGGGCGGCATATGCGCCGAATATGCGTTGCATTTCGGATCGCTGGTCCAGGATATTGCGGCGGGGGCGATGCCGACGGTCGAACAGCGCAACATCAACGCCTATCTGAAGGCTGCCCGCTGATGTCCTCCTTCGTGCTGCAGCGCCTGTTGCAAAGCGTGGTCGTGGTCTTTGTGCTGTCGGTCGTGCTGTTCGTCGGGGTGTGGCTGATCGGCAATCCGGCAGACATCCTGATCTCGTCGGAAGCTTCGGAGGCCGACCGGCTGGCCGCCATCACCGCACTCGGGCTCGACAAGCCGCTCTGGCAGCAATACCTGATCTTCCTCGGTAATGCCGTGCACGGAGACTGGGGCACCTCCTTCGTCTACAAGGAACCCGTCACCAGCATCCTGCTGCAGCGCCTGCCGGCGAGCCTCGAACTCGGTCTGGTGGCCTTCATTATCGCCATTGCCGTTTCCGTGCCGGCCGGGCTTTATTCGGGGCTTAGACCGGAATCGCCGCTCGGGCGTGGCGTCATAGCCTTCTCCCTGATCGGCGTCAGCATCCCCACCTTCTGGCAGGGCATGCTCCTGATCGTCGCCTTCGGCATCGCTCTGCCAATCCTGCCCGTCGGCGACCGGGGCCAGGTGGCGACCCATTTCGGCATCACCACCAGCCTCTGGACGCTCGACGGCTGGTCGCATGTCGTTATGCCTGCTTTCAGCCTGGCGCTCCTCAAGATGTCGCTGCTGATGCGCGTCACGCGCGCCGCGACGATGGAAATCTCCCGCCTCGACTTCGTTAAGTTCGCCTATGCGAAAGGCGTGCGCAGCCGTAAGGTGGTCGTCAGGCATATCTTGCGCAATGCGCTGGTTCCGCTCATCACCGTAACAGGGATCGAACTCGCCAACCTGCTGGCCTACGGCGTGATCACCGAAACAGTGTTTTCCTGGCCGGGGCTTGGCAAGCTGCTAATCAACTCGATCAAGGTACTGGACCGTCCGCTGATCGTGGCCCAACTCACCTATACGGCGCTACTGTTTATCGCCATCAACTTCATCGTCGACATCCTGCATATGGCCATCGATCCGCGCGTGAAATCCGTTCTGAGGCGGGCGGCATGAGCCTAACTGGATTCAACGATTTCGCGCGGCGTTTCGCCGAAAGCCGCACCGCCATCATCTGCCTGCTGATCAGCCTCGTTTTCGTCGTCTGCGCCCTCCTCGCGCCCCTGATCTCGCCAACGGACCCCTACGACCTGACGCAGCTTCAGCTTTCCGATGCGTTGAAGCCCGCCGGCTCGAAGCGCATGGTGCCGGGAGAGGAAGTCCGCGCCAACATCCGCCTCCAGGACGGTGCGGCCTCGGTCGAACTTGCCTCACCGGCACAGACCCGCAATAGTATCGCGGCCGAGTCCTGCGGAGCGAACTGTCTGCGCGTCGGCGTGCTGCCGGAAGGCACGAAGCTCGCCAGCCTGCAGATCCGCAACCTGCCGGCCGGCGCCACCGTGGAAGGCGGCAAGAAGCATATCGTCCAGCCCTGGTGGACCGTGGACAACCCGGAGGGCGGCAAGGTCAGGATCGTTTCGAACGGCCCGCTCCCTGAAAACTTCACCGTCCTCGCCATCGCGAAATCCCTGGAGGAGGAGACGAATTTCGTCTTCCGCCTCGGCACCGACAGCTTCGGCCGCGACATGCTTTCCGCAATCCTCTACGGCATCAGGATCAGCGTCTTCGTCGGGCTGGTGGCGGCAGGCGCCGCAATGGTGCTCGGCACCGGGCTCGGGCTTCTCTCGGCCTGGCGTGGCGGCGTGACAGACGCGATCATCATGCGTGCGGTCGATTTCATGCTCGGCCTTCCCGCCCTGCTCGTCGGGCTTGCGATCCTCGCCATCCTGGGCAACGGCGTCAGCAAGGTCGTGCTCGCCATCGTCATCGTGCAATGGTCCTATTATGCGCGCACGGCCCGCTCCTTCGCCATGAGCGAACTCAGCAAGGAATATGTCGAGGCAGCAAGGTGCCTGCGCCTCTCGCCCACACGTATCATGCTGCGCCACGTGCTTCCGAATTGCATGCCGCAGATCATCGTGCTCTTCACGCTAAACATCGCAGCGGCGATCTCGCTCGAATCCTCACTAAGTTTCCTCGGCGTCGGCCTGCCGCTCACCAGGCCCTCGCTCGGCATGCTGATCGCCAGCGGCTACGAATTCATCTTCTCGCATAAGTACTGGATCAGCATCTATCCGGGGGTGGTGCTGCTGGTGATGATCGTCGCGATGAACCTGCTCGGAGACCGGTTGCGCGATCTCAACAACCCGCGGCTCGACCGCTAGAGGAGCCGGGCAATGACGGAACCCTTCTTCCAAGTCGACCACCTCAACACCTGGTTCTTCACTCGCCAAGGGGTGGTGAGATCGGTGCGCGACATTTCCTTCGACCTTCACCGCGGCGAAGTGCTCGGCATCGTCGGCGAATCCGGTTCGGGCAAATCGGTGACGGGTATGTCGATCATGGGCCAGGTCGATGAGCCGGGCCGCATTGTTTCCGGCTCGATTTCGCTCGATGGTACGGAGCTGACGGTACTCGACTTCGAGGAGATGCGCCGCTATCGCGGCCGGCGGATCGCCATGGTCTTCCAGAACCCCTTGATGACGCTGAACCCGCTGATGCGCGTGCGCGACCAGATGTACGAAGCGATCGGCGAGCACGAGAATGTCTCCCGCAAGGAGAAGCACGACCGCTGCATCGAGGCGCTGAAGGCCGTGGGCATTCCCTCGCCGGAGGAGCGGCTGAACGCCTATCCGCACGAGATGTCGGGCGGCATGCGCCAGCGCGTCGTCATCGCCACCGCCCTGCTGCTCGGACCGGACATGATCATCGCCGACGAGCCGACGACGGCTCTCGACGTGACGATCCAGGCTCAGATCATCTACCATATCCGCCGCCAGATCGACGAACGCGGCCTCGGCATGATCTGGATCACTCACGATCTTTCGACGCTTTCGGAACTCGCCGACCGGATCATGGTCATGTATGCGGGCGCGATGATGGAGATCGGCACGACCGAGGACATCATCGGTTCCCCGCGCCATCCTTACACCCGCAAACTTCTCGATTCCGTTCCCTCGTGCAACATACCAGGAGAGAAGCTGAGGCAGATCCCGGGCAACATGCCCTCGCTGCTTTCGCTCGGAAAGGGCTGTCCCTTCGCCAGCCGCTGCGAGCGGGCGACGGAGATCTGCAGCGAGCCGGTGCCGGCGACGGAGCTATCAGCCACGCACCGCATCTGGTGCTATCATCCATTCGAGGGCTGACGCATGAACGAGATGATCTTCGAAGCAAAGGATCTGTCGCGCAGCTTCATAGCGGGACGCAGCGCATTTCGCGATCTCGCGAACCACTTTTTGCGTGACCGCCCGCCCACCGTGCTGCGCGCCGTCGACAATGTCTCGCTCACGCTGCGCAAGGGCGAAACACTGGGCGTCGTCGGCGAATCCGGCTGCGGGAAATCGACACTGGCGCGGATGATCGCCGGCATCCTGCCTGCCTCCTCCGGCGAGCGGCACTTCCGCGGTGAGCCCTACGACAGCTTCCTTACCCGTAAGCGCGATGCACTGAAAATCCAGATGGTCTTCCAGGATCCGCTTTCCTCTCTCAATCCGCGCCTACGCGTCGGCGAGATCGTCGGCGAGGCGGCGGTCCTGCACGGGCTAGTGCCGCGCTCACGGGTGAAGGATTATGTGGTCGACATCCTTGCGCGCGTCGGCCTGCCCGCGGACAGCGTCGGCCGCTACCCTCATCAATTTTCCGGCGGTCAGCGTCAGCGCGTGGGCATCGCCCGGGCCCTGGCAGTGAAGCCCGACATGCTGATCTGCGATGAGGCGGTGGCCGCGCTCGACGTGTCTGTTCAGGCGCAGATCATCAATCTCCTGATGGACATCAGGCGCGACAGCGGCCTTGCTATGATCTTCATCAGCCATGATCTTGGCGTCATCCGCCATTTGTGCGACCGGGTAGCCGTGATGTATCTCGGCCGCGTCGTGGAGCTTGCCGAGACCGAGCAGCTCTTCGCATCGCCTGCGCACCCCTATACGCGCATGCTGCTCGACGGCATGCCGAAGATCGCACTGCAGCGACGTAAGTTCATGCCGATCCAGGGCGAAATCCCCTCGCCGCTCAACCCGCCCTCCGGCTGCCATTTCCATCCCCGCTGTCCAATTGCGACCGAGCATTGCAGACGGACGCGCCCGGAGTTGCGAGAGATTGCGTCGGGGCACGTTCACGCATGCTTGAATGTCGAAGCTCTATAAGGAGGGGGCGGGCTTTGATTGGAGGTTTGGTTGCGGCCCGACTGCACAGAGACTTGTAAAATCCACATATCGCACCCTCAAATCGGAATAGTTTCCGCTTCGCGTATAAAATGCATTACGCACCGCAATCGCGCTGGCCGCAACGGGTCGAAGAACGAACCCGCTGGCCTGTGGCCCGCGGGTTCCTTCCTCGGGGACTTTCGTACGCCTTCCGGCGCCCGAAACTCTTCACGTTAGCCGGCGGACTGGTTTCGGGGAGCAGGCGCTGAAAGCTGACATTCGCTCATCAGCGGCTCGAAGGTCCGCTTGACCCGCAGCAGACGATTTTTGCTGCCGCCGCCGCGGTGCATGACCTCGAATGACCGGTCTACGGCAGGGAAAGTTCGGGACGCTTGCGCTTCCTGCGCGAGCAGGCTATACACTGAACTATATGGTTCAGTATTTAAGTCCTCCCCTCGATCTCTCGTTCGCGGCGCTGTCCGATGCGACCCGCCGCGGGATCATCGATCAGCTTGGGCGAGGGGACGCGTCGATCACCAGTCTCGCGGATAAGTTCCAGATGACGCTGACCGGCATGAAGAAGCACGTCCAGGTTCTCGAGCGGGCGGGGCTCGTCGTCACGCAGAAGGTCGGACGGGTGAGAACCTGCAAGCTTGGGAAACGCGGCCTCAAGGCGGAGGCCGAGTGGATCGAGGCGCATCGCAAGCTCTTCGAGGCCCGCTTCGAAGCATTGGACGAAATCATCAGCGAAATGAAACAGGAGGGAAGCGATGAATCAGCAAGTTAACAGTGCAGGTGGTGCGCAGAACCGCACGTCAGTCGAGCGCAAAGGGGATCGCGAACTCGTTGTAACGCGGACATTCAATGCGCCGCCGAGCACGGTTTACAGGGCGTGGAGCCAGCCCGAGCTGTTCCAGCGCTGGTGGGTGCCAAAATCGGCGTCCGGCGTTTCGCTCGTATCGTGCGATATGGACGTCCGTACCGGCGGCAAATATCGGCTGGAATTCGGCGCCGGCGGTTCGGACACCATGGCCTTCTACGGCAAGTATCTCGAGGTGGTGCCGAACGAGCGCATCGTCTGGACCAACGACGAGGGCGAACAGGGCGCGGTCACGACCGTGACCTTCGAGGACCAGGGCGGGAAGACGCTGCTGAATCTCCACGAAGTCTATCCGTCCAAGGAGGCGCTTGAGGAAGCACTACAGGGCGGGGCGGCCGCATTGCCGGAGCAGCTGGAACAGCTCGACGAATTGCTTTCCAGCATAGGCGAGTAGCGCGGGTCGGGAAACTCGCCTCGGGGGAACGTCTGCTCTTGGGAAGTGACTCCACCGGCCTTTCCGGCCGGAGCGGGGGCGCGAAGCCGTCGACGGTGCGAAATAGTTTCATGCAAAATTTTAAAGTTCGCCTACCGGCGGACTACCAACGCTGGCTCATTGTTTCGACTGAGCAAGCCACCCGCAACAATGCAGCAAACGCCGATGAGCGACACGAAGGTCAACACGTCCCCAAAAATAAGGGCCGCTAAGAGGACGCCAAAGCCCGTACCCCAATAACCAAGCTGATTGAAAACAACCGGCCCGCCAACTTGCTGGAGGCGAAAATTCATCACGCTAGACAAGGCCGAAATGCCTATTAGGAATGCAAACCAGAACAGGACGGGCGGATGGAAAAATAGCCATTGTCGTGGGAACTCGACCACGGGCGAGACCAGAGCTAGGACTAAGCTCGATGAAAACAAAGTTCCGCATGAAAATGCCAACGCCGTGGCCCCTTTGGCCAGCTCGCTGATCTGACGACATTTCCCATGGAAGCGCTTGTCGGAATCAATAACCCGAAGATCACCCAAAACGACTGCCCCAAGTCAATCTCTCTTATCTGCTGTTGGATAAGCACAAGCATACCGAGAAAGCCGATCGTAATGGCGAGGAACCGGCGGAGAAACATCTTTTCGATCCGTACAACCGCTGCGAAAGTCATCGTCAGCAATGGCGAAAGTGAATAGACCGTTGCTGTATATGCAGGTCCTTCACCGCCAAGCCCTCCCGTCAGCGCAGCTCCGGGAGTAACTGCTCGCATGGGAACTAATCGATTTTGTTTGCTGCAACTGCGAATTTTTGTTGCACCGCATATATTTCGGCCCTTACATTCTTGCAGCGAACTAAAGTAGACCGACGGAGTTGGACATGACTGTTACCTTTCCGCTTTCTGATAAGCGCAATGTCGATCAGCTATTGAAGCATCTGACCTCGCACAATCTTACATTCCCCGGCAACTGCGCCGTGACATTGAAGACCCATGTTGCGCATGTAACGTCCTCACACACGTTCGCGTTAGGAACGGCTCGAACGTCTTGGTAGATGAGTTGTGCTTCACTTCTGATCGAGCGCGAGCAAACGAAACGACTTTGACCCTGGCAATGCTGGCCACCTTGTATGATGGGCGGCAGCGCTTCACCCGGCCGGATCGTAGCGTCTTGCCGCTACTGTCCTGAACCACCAGGTGGCTGTAGGATTTGTGGTAGTCGACGCCGATATGGTAATCATAAGACGCAGTCATGCTTCCAACTCCTCTATTGAGTTCTCGAAAACCCCAATAGGATAAGCCGTAAGGCTGGAAGTGTGACTGTCCTTCGATCATCATCTGCATATCAAATGATCCGTTCTCGCAGCGGACGCGACATCTTTCATGCCACCTCCCTCCGTAGGCGAGAGTTCTTTTCGGCTGAGTGAAAGAGGGAGTTAACATGAGCGCTATAGATAGCTCGCCGCTGAGACGCGGAGTTTCGGCCGGTTGATCGACATCGATATCCCACCGCACTATCGGTCTGTGTAGATAACAACGAACTCGCCGGTCGCCGCTAAGCAAGGGGAGAAGGGTTGGCATCCGGGGAAGCAGCGCAGGCTTAACGTCACGACTGCGCTGCCTACGCCGCATGATGGGCGACCGCGGCGCCGTTGCGCGATCTGAACGCGCGCTAATACGCGCCGCGCGGGGTGAGCGGTTTTCGCCCACTGGATTGCGATCCTTCTTCGCTGTAGAGCGAGGAAGGAATTTTTTGTTGCCACATCCCTTTCAGGTGCAATTTTATGACAAGAAAAGTTTATCTGGCCGGTCCGGAGGTCTTCCTTCCCAACGCCCGCGAAATCCTCGACCGGAAGGCAGCACTTGCCCGTGAGGCGGGACTTCTCCCGCTCTCGCCCGGCGATCTGGAAATCCCGCACACGAACTCGAAGCGCGAGCGCGCCGCAGCGATAAACGCGGTGGACGAGAAGATGATGATCCAGGCGGACGCGATCATCGCCAATCTGACGCCCTTTCGTGGCATTGCCGCCGATACCGGGACGGCTTTCGAACTCGGCTTTATGTGCGCAAGCGGTAAGCCTGTATTCGCTTATACGAATGTGGCCCGCGATCACAGCGGACGAGTGAGCGATCTTTATGGCGGGGCCGTCGCGTATGATGCTGAAGGTCGACTGCGAGACCCGAACGGGATTGCGGTCGAGGATTTTGGCCTGGCCGACAATCTCATGCTGCACGCCGGGATTGAGCGGCGCGGTGGCGTCCTCATCATCGGAGACGCGGCGCGGGATGCGCTCTATACGGACCTTGCCGCGTTCAAGACGTGTCTTGCCGTCGCCGTTGAGAAGCTGCGCTAGGAAGTACCGCGCCCCAATCGCCATCCAGTCGCCATTGAGGATCTCAAGGGCCGACTCCTGACGCCAGGCTTTCACCGCCATCTGCACTGTCCGCAACGATTTTCAAGGTGCCGCCGAGGGATCAGTGACGGTGAAGATCAAATATTCCGATTTCACGCAGGCAGCACGCAGCAAAACCACTTCGGCATCTTTATCAGGCATCTAGGAGATAATGGAGATTGCCGAAGCGCTGCTGCGGTCGGTCTATCCGGTCTATCGCCCGGTGGTCTTGATGGGCGTGACGCTCTCTTCTTTGAATACCGAAATTGGGGGCGAACGGCCGCAACTCAACCTCGGTCTTTAAGCAAACAGCCCGGAAACGAAAAAGCCTGCCGCGGGAGGAGGTGCAGCAGGCTTTTCGAAAAGAACCGAACAGCGACGGAGGAGGAGTGCCGCTGTTCCTACAGACGCCCCTGGGAGGAGGAGTGGGCCGTCTGAGACACGAAGCTTTGCGGGAGGAGGTGCATTGCTTCGTCGAGAAAGACCATAGACGATCGTGTGGTATTGGATAGGCGTTATGTTGCACTGCAGCTATGCGGGAACTAGCCAGCGAAGGGCACAATAGTTGCCGGTCTCCTCCAGTGGCCGCACCATATCCTCTTCACAAAGAGATTTGCCATCGCGCCGCTTAGGCATGGCCTCTTGAAGTTCCTCATCGATGAACGCCTGCATACGTCACTCGTGGCCGTGGCTCAAGATCACGGCAACGAGTGTTTTCACGTTAACTGGCTGGGGTTGAGCGGCGAGACCGACTGGGACCTCATGCATCGGATCGCGAGGAGGATTTTCACCTTCGCGGCTGATCCCTTTCAATATCCCGTCATTTCCAAATAACCATGCCCCCCGGTACTTCCACTGAAGGTAATTGGGCCTTCCCAATAAGGCGTGGTGGTCGCCATCCATGCCTGGTCGTTCAAAGGGCTGGTCGTGACGTCGAGGCCGCGCTCGGGGATCCGGACACGCCATGCAACAGGGACGTTCCGGTCGCCGACGCGTGCTGTGCGCACGGGGGATATCTCCAGTGATCCAGGCGCCAGAGGCGTGGGTTTGCCATCCGGCGCAATCCAGTTCGCCGATCTGTAGCCACCGCTGCCGTCGCGAAGCCGAAACGCCATGACCTTTTCACCGGAATCCAGATGGAGCGAAAACCACTCCCATCCGGTCTGGTCCTTGGCGAGAGGCTGTGAAGACCATTCCCGATCAAGCCATGCCTTGCCGCTGACCAGAACGGTCTTTCCGGCGACGTCGAGAGATCCTGACACGTCATAGAACGGTTGCGAGTAATAGTAGCTCGCCTGTCCATTTGCCGATTTCACAGAATAGCCCTGCTCGCCCTGCAGTACGAGAGGACCGTTGGCGGACAGCTGGAGCGTATAGCCAAAATCCTTTCCGGTTGCATGCAGGCTGACCTTGTCCAGCTGGTCGACGCCCGATTTCAGCAGGCCTTTCATTTCCCAATCGTCAATCCAGGCAGAAAAGGGTACGGCGACGACGCCTGCTTGGCCGACCCCGCCGCGGGCGAATTTTTCGGCCACGAGATGCCGATCCTTCGTGGTGATCGCAGCATGGCCCATCCAGACCTGAGGATCGGACCAACCGCTCTCGGTCTTCGGCGCGAGCGCGGAGCGGAAAAGCGTCCATTGTACGCCGAACTGCGTCCCGTCCTCACCCTGAAGATTTGCAGTAATGTACCACCATTCGATCCGGAATTCGGGATGGGGGCCGTGATCTGCCGGAAAGCGGAGTTGTATGCCGGGGCGTGGAACAGCGAAGCCCTCGGCGGTCGAGCCCAGTCCGGCAAATCCTTGCGGAATAGCGGCGGCAGGAACAGAGATTGCCGTGGTTGCCGCAACAAAGGCAACCAGAAGACGTCTAGCGTTCATTGGCAAACACCCTCAGCAAATCCGATGGCCCGATCGTCGCCAGCCGTCGGAGCGGAATAAAGACAGATACGATCGCCGCAGCCAGGGCCACCGATCCCAGGACGAGCCAGTCCATCGGAAAAATCCGCATCGGCAGCCGCCACCCGAAAGCCTCGACATTGACAATCGACAGCAGCACCCAGGCAAGCACAAGCCCGACAGGGAGCGCGGCAACGAAGGTCGCGAGCCACAGCGCGAGCGTGCGCAGCACTTCGAGCAGGGCAAGATCGCGCCGCCTGATCCCCATCGCCCAGACGGGGGCAAGCTGAGGCAATCGAATGCCCGACAAGGTGAGCAGGCTGGAAAACATCGCAAAACCTGCGACGCCGAGGGTGAAGAGATTGAGCACTCCGGTCACGGCAAACGTCTGGTCGAAGACTGCCTGCGATTGCCGCTTCAAGGAAGCCTGGTCGATGACGTTTTCGGACGGCAGACCGAATTCGGTCGTCAGGCGTTCCTTCAGCGACGGGGCGTCGGTCGGAGGAACACGCACGCCATATCTCAGCTTTGGAACGTCAGGATAATGTGCCGTCAGGGCATCGATGCCGACGATGACCTGTCCTTTTGGATTGCCGTAGTCGGAATAGACCCCGACGACGGGGAGTTTCCAATCACCGGGCAAGGCCAGACTATCTCCGATGTTAAGCCCGTTGCGACGCCAGAGCTGCTCGTTGACGAGCGCCCCCTGCCCCGCGGCGACCCGGTCCCAGACATCGATGGTTCCCGAAAGGAGCGGCCAGTTGTCCCGATAGGTCGGATCGCCTGCTGCCGCGCCGAAGATCTGCAGCCTGTCTCCGAGCACCTCACCCTCGACGCTCCAGATGGGAAGAACCGATGTCGAATGAGCCAGCAGCCATCCTCGCAGGTGCGCCGCTTCGTTCTCGTCTCGCGCCGTGACATAAAGCTCGGCCGCCAGCCGTTGGTCGAGCCAACCGATGAACGTCAGCCGGAAGCTTGAGACCATCGTGCCGACACCGACATTGGCGGCCAGAGCCAGCAACAGCGCCATCAGAGCCAGGCTGAGCCCAGGCAGCTGCTGCCGCGTATCGGCCCAGAACCACGTGACGAGCACGCGCGACGAGTTTCTTTGCATGACAACAAGACACGCGGACAGCACTGCCGGCAGCATCAGGGCCGCTCCGAGCAACAGGCAAGCCAGAACCGCGAAGCCTGCCACCAGCCCATGTCCGACACCTGCCAAAGTGCCCGAGGTGATCAGCAGACCCAGTCCGCCTAAAACCTGCAGTCGGATACCGATTGCCGTCGCACGCGCCCAGGCACGAGGTTGCGCTGCAGCTAGCAACGGCATGCGGTGGACCCGCCAGAGGCTTTGGGCCGACGAGACGATGGTCCCGGCAATCGCTATTCCAAGCCCTGTTGCCCACCATTCCGGTCGAACGGTCAGCGTGCCCGGGACGCTCGCCGCCCCATAGAGCCCCTGGAGGGTTGCCGCCACACCCGGCAGCAACAGGGAGGCCACGAAATACCCGATCACGACGCCGACGAGCCCGGAAAGGAAGGCCAGCGCCAGAAGCTCCGTCATCAGCAGGAAGATAAGCGACGACATGGAAAGCCCGAGAGAGCGCAGGGTCCGAAAGGTCGCTCTGCGCTGCTCGAACGCCAGGCCGATCGTGGCATAGACGATGAAGAGACCGACGGCAAAAGCGAGAAAACCGAACGCCGTCAGGTTGAGGTGGAAGCTGTCGGTGAGCTGGGCGACATCTGGTCGGTCGCCCGGCGGCTTTATTGCGATCTCGGGTGCGAGAATGTCGAGCGAAGGCAGGTTCGGCCGCTGTTCCGGCGCAACGACGAGACGGCTCAGCTCACCGCGTCCGTCGAGGATGTGCTCAGCTACGGCGATGTCGGTGAACGCGGCTCCGTCTGGCAGGTCCGGCGACACCTTGACCTGCATCTCGGTATGCCCCTTAAGCTTGAGGGCAGTCGCCTTGGAAACCAAGAGGACACCCGGATCCGCCATAAAGGCCGCCAGATCGTTCGATCCTCCGGTTTCGAAGCCTCGCGCCTGCGCTGGCATCGTCAACGGATCACCGCCGATGAGCCGCACGCGGACATTCCCGAAGCGATGATCACCTTCGATAATGGGCGAGACATTCCAGCCTGCCCTTCTCAATTTGGCATATGTTGTTAGGGGAATGGAATTGCCGTTATTCGGTACGAGTTGCGTCAGCTCGTTCTGGTCGAGCACTGCGGCTGCCCGCGCATAACTCGCCCGCGCTTCTGCGTTTATCGCCTGGACACCCGACCAGAGCGCGGTGGCTAACGAAAGGCCGAGGATAAGGGTAACAAGCTGAAGAGGACGGCGCCGCCAATGCGAAAGGAGAGCCGTTGCGGCGGTCCAGAACATCAGGCGATCTTTCCGCCGCTGAGATGGACGCTGCGGTTGAGCCTCTGCGCCAGCCTCGAAGAATGCGTCACCATCAAAAGCGCAGCACCTGCACTCTTCGTCAGCGACAGCATGATGGCGAGCACGACGTCCCCAGTCGCTTCGTCGAGATTGCCGGTCGGTTCGTCGGCGAGAACCAGGGGCGGGCGCGCGGCAAGCGTTCTGCCGATCGCCACCCTCTGCTGCTGGCCCCCAGAAAGCTGCTCGGGGTATCGGGTAAGAAGCGCCTGGATGCCAAGATTTTCCACGAGCTGCCGCTCCCAGGCAGGATTGTGCCGCCCGGCAAGCTTTGCATGAAAGGAAATGTTGGCCGCGACATCGAGCGACGGAATGAGGTTGAACTGCTGAAACACCAACCCGACCGCCGAACGTCGATACTCGGCCCTTCCCCGATCATCCAGAGCGGCAATATCTCGGCCGGCTGAAAGGACCTGCCCGCCATCGGGATAGTCAAGCCCGCCGACAAGGTGAAGCAGGGTGCTCTTTCCGCTTCCGGACTCCCCCGTCAGTGCGACGCTTTCGCCTGCGTTGAGATCGAAATCGATGCCTTTCAGGATCTCGAGAGGTCCTTCTGCGGTCACATAGGATTTGCTGACATTGCGGAGTGAGAGCAGCATCTGATTTCGGGATCGATGACGATGTCAAAGTATGTAGGCATGATCGTCGGCTTTGTAAGCATTCTTGCATGTCGATTTTGGGCAAGCTGGGTCGATTCCGTTGATTAACAAAAAGGCAATTTCGTCAATTCATGCGGCATGCTAATTAAGGCTGGGAACATTTGGCCGACTCGGCAGGCTTACATTAGGGAAGAAGCTGCTTATCGGGATCGATGGTGAGGGTTCGCTCAAGGTCTCCCTTCCCTTGTCAGTTCCACCCGTTTGGTCGAGCGGATGAAGAGCTGCACGCCGAGTTGCCGCTCCAGACCTTCGCATGGTTACTGGGGGCCCGTTGGGCGGTGCGGAACGCAGTTCCTTGGCCACCGCGGCAAAGTACAGGTGACGTTTCGGCCACAGAGGATGATCATGACGGGACGACGTTCCAGAGAAACCAGCGCTTGCTGCATTTCGGCAGCGATCTTTTTTTGGTCTTACGCTCCGGTCTCAGCAGACTGCCGGTCGGCCCTCAATAGCCCAGAGTGGCCGAGCATCGCTAGATCCATTGCTACGTTGCAGTTGTGCGAACAGATTCCGATCGGCCCAAATCAAACTGTCCGATTTCAGGTGGAGTCGGTCGATTTCTGCCCCGTTTCGAGCGGTGTCTCGTCGGTCACAGCGAGGGCTTTGCTGACTTGTGAGGCAAATTCGGAGGCGCTTTTCCAGACGCCACCAATCGACAGTCTGGTTGTGGCCACTGTAACGCTTGATACGGTTGCATGCAGGATAAGGGATACAAACCTCGAAATCAGCGGTGAGATCGGCGTCCTCTTGTCTGGACTGGCAGAAACCCAGCAGATCGCCCGCGATTGGGCTCAATCACAGCTCTCACTCCTATGCCGCATGTACCGGTGAGCATCCATACGCTCAATACCTGCGAGCCCAGGGGATACTGAAGCAGCAATAGGCAGCAAACGTGACCAGGCTGATCGCTCACTACTATGCGCGGGTGGCGGCGAGTTGCGGATCACCTGAAATCGATACTTTTCTCAAAGACGCCGGTGCATGGTTCCTCTCACTGCCGCATACAGCCCCTATCTCACTCCGATCGACATGGCATTCTCAAAAATTAAAGCCCGCCTGAGGGCCGCAGCGGCCAGGACTTTCGACGCGCTCGCGACACACTCGGCTCAATCTCAAGCTCTTCGCACAGCCGTTCGGAAAGCACGACGCGCGGGACTGGTGTCAACTAAAGGCAATCTGCGTCTTCATCGCCTGGCTCCGGTCAGTCGCCAGTTCGAAAGCCGCCTCAGCATCCGATAGAGGCAGCGTGTGGGTAATCAGCGGCTTCACATCGATCAGGCCCTTTTGCATCAACACGACGCCGGTCGCGAACTCCTCGTGAAAGCGGAAGGAACCGCGCAGGTCCAGTTCCTTGGCCGTGATCGCCATCATCGGAAGGTTCATGTCTCCACCAAGGCCAAGCTGTATGATCACGGCGCGTGGGCGAAGAGCAGCGATCCCGGCGACCAGCGCAGGCGCTGCACCAGAGCATTCGTATAGTATGTCGAATGAACCCTTATGGGCTGTATAGGGGGAAAGCGCATCCGGTTCGCTACGCATATTGATCGTCCGGTCCGCGCCGGCCTTGCGTGCCAGCGAGAGGGTGAAATCCGAAAGATCCGTTGCAACGATTTCGGCGGCCCCGGCACGCCGGGCGGCAATGATCGACAGAAGGCCGATTGGCCCGCAGCCGGTCACCAGAACCCGTTTACCCAATATTTCTCCTGCCCGGCGGGTCGCATGCAGAGTAACAGCCAGGGGTTCAGCCATCGCCGCCTCGCCTGCGGTAAGACCATCCGCCGGCACGCACTGAACGGCATCGGCGACAAGAACCTCGCGGAAAGCCCCCTGGATATGCGGGAAGGGCATGGCACTGCCGTAAAACCGCATATTGAGGCATTGGTTATGCAGCCCTTCCTGGCAATAAAGGCAGGATCGGCACGGTCGGGACGGTGAAACAGCTACGAGTTGGCCCGGTTTCAATCCGTCGACACCCGCGCCGAGCGCCTCCACATACGCGGAAACCTCGTGCCCCAGGATCATCGGCTCACGCAGCCTGACGGCACCGAAACCGCCGTGGTTATAATAGTGCAGATCGCTGCCGCAGATGCCGCCGGCCGCAAGGCGCAGGCGCACTTCTCCTGGTCCTGGCGCTTCGATCGGGCGCTCCTCGATGCGCAGGTCTTTGGGACCGTGAACGACGATGGCTTTCATCGGCGCGTCTCCTTAAAGAACCGGGGTCAGCAGGGGCTGCCCGGCAAAATGCGCCACGAGATTGTCACGCACAAGCTGTCCCATGGCCTTGCGTGTCTCGATGGTTCCAGACGCGTGATGCGGCTGCAGGAGCACGTTGTCCAGAGCGAGAAACCGTGGATTGAGCGCCGGCTCGCCTTCGAACACGTCAAGGGCGGCGGAGCCGAGCGCACCGCTTTCGAGTGCATCGAGCAGGGCCTCCTCATCGATATTGGAGGCGCGGGAGATATTGATCAACATTCCCTCCCCGCCGAGAGCGGCGATCACCTCGCGGCCCACAATGTGGCGGGTTGCGGCGGACGCGGCCAGCGTGACGAAGAGAAAGTCGGACCGGGTGGCAAGCGCGACGGGATCGGCAATAAACTCCCAATCGGCGGCAAAATCCTTTGGCGCCACATCCGAATAAGCGATCTGCATGTCGAAGCCTTGGAGGCGTTTGGCAACTTCATAGCCGATCCGGCCAAGACCGAGTACGCCGGCACGCCGCCCCCAGACGCGGCGCTTCAGCGGGTAGAGGCCTTTTGCCATCCAACTTCCGTCCTTTACCCAGCTTTCCGCGCCGATCATGCCGCGCGACAGGCACAACATCATCGCCACGCCAAGATCCGCGACGTCGCTCGTCAGCACGTCCGGTGTGTTGGTGACGCCGATGCCGCGTTCCCGGCAGGCGGCGAGATCGACGGCGTCAAAACCGACCCCGTAAACCGAAATCAGCTCGAGCGCGGGGCAGGCCTCGATCATGGCCCGGCTGGCGCCGAGTTCGCCTCGCGTGGCGATCGCTCGGACTTGCGGACCGACGGCGGCAAGAAGGCCTGGCTTGTCGGCTGCCTCGAAATAGCGATGAACGGAAAACACAGCATTCAGAGGCGCTTCGTCCCATTCCGGATAGGGCCCGACCTGAAGGATCTGGGGTTTGCTCATTTCGGTGTCTCCGTCCCTTGACAATTAATGTTATCGATAACATAAAGACAGGCATGAGGAATGTCGAGACAAAAATAAGGGGGAACCATGGGGCAGGACTTGTTTGATTTGACGGGCCGCCGAGCCCTCGTCACGGGATCGTCGCAGGGGATCGGCCTTGCTCTTGCGCGCGGCCTTGCGAATGCCGGTGCCGAGATCGTGCTCAACGGCCGCGACACCGGAAAACTTGCGGAAGCCGCGAAAGGCCTTGGTGACGGTACGCATCAATTGGCATTCGACGCGACGGATCATGGGGCAGTGCGCGCAGCAGTAGACAGCTTCGAAGCAACAATCGGCGCGATCGACATCCTCGTGAACAATGCGGGAATGCAGCACCGCACGCCGCTCGAGGATTTTCCGGCGGACGCATTCGAGCAGCTTATGCGAACCAATGTCTCCACTGTTTTCAACGTCGGCCAGGCGGTCGCGCGACACATGATCAAACGCGGAGCGGGTAAGATCATCAATATCGCCAGCGTGCAGACGGCACTGGCTCGTCCCGGCATTGCGCCCTACACGGCGACCAAGGGCGCCGTCGGCAATCTGACCAAGGGAATGGCGACCGACTGGGCCAAATACGGGCTGCAATGCAATGCCATTGCGCCTGGCTATTTCGATACCCCATTGAACGCCGCCCTGGTCGCTGATTCCACCTTTTCCGCCTGGCTGGAAAAACGCACGCCGGCGGGCCGCTGGGGCAAGGTGGACGAATTGGTCGGCGCCTGCGTGTTCCTCGCCTCCAATGCATCCTCATTTGTGAATGGACATGTGCTTTATGTTGACGGTGGCATTACGGCCTCTCTCTGAGGTTCCGCAGCGAATGGTGCTGATGGGCGTTGCGGGATGCGGCAAGTCTTCGGTCGGCGCCGCGCTCGCCGACCGATTGGGGGCGGCATATTTGGATGGCGACGACCTTCACCCGCCATCCAATATCGACAAGATGCGACGCGGCGTGGCCTTGGACGACGAGGACCGCTGGCCGTGGCTGACACTTGTGGGTCAGACACTGGCCAGAGCCGAAGGGCGACAAATCATTGGCTGTTCAGCGCTTAAGCGGGCCTACCGCGCTCATATTGCGCAAACCGCGGGAGAGGTGATTACCTTCGTTCATCTCGCCGGGTCGCCCGAGGTCATCAGGGCGCGAATGAATGCCCGAACAGGCCATTTCATGCCGGCCGGCCTGCTGGCAAGCCAGTTCGCGGCGCTGGAGCCACCGGACGCGGACGAGAATGCATTCAGTGTGGATATCGACCGGCCGCTCGGCGCGATCGTCGAGGCAGTCGTCACGCAATTAAAAGGAATGGAAACATGACGAACAAGGTTGCATTGATCGGCGCGGGCGCGATGGGCGGCGCCATCGGAACACGGCTTGTAGAAGCCGGGAACCACTTAACGGTCTTTGATCTGGACGCAGCCAAGATGCGCGAGCTGGTCGACAGAGGCGCTACGCCGGCGGCAAGTGCGGCGCAAGCAGCGGCCGGTTCGGACTATGTCATTCTCAGCCTCAACTCGGCAAAAATCGTGCGGCTCGCCGTCTTTGGCGAGGGCGGCGTTGCTGGCGGCGCCAGGCCCGGAACTCTCATCATAGACATGTCCTCGATCGACCCTGAGGCGACGAAGTCCCTGGCGTCCGACGCGGCGGAAAAGGGCCTGCGCTGGGTCGACAGTCCCTTGTCGGGAGGCGCGCCCAAGGCGCTGATCGGACAGCTCACGCTTATGGCCGGCGGCAAGGCCGAGGATGTCGCCGATGCACATGAGGTGCTGCGGCACGTCGCCTCGAACTACACACATATGGGGCCGTCCGGCGCTGGCCAGACCACGAAACTGATCAACCAGGTTCTCTGCGGGCTCAATTTTCTGGCCGTGGCGGAAGCGACGCAATTGGCGCTCGACGCCGGCGTGGATGCGGCGAAGATCCCACAGGCGCTGAAGGGCGGCCGGGCCGACAGCGCAATTCTGCAGGAATACATGCCG
The DNA here is from genome assembly GCF_056279785.1 of Rhizobium sp. USDA 3886. Taxonomy (NCBI): domain Bacteria; kingdom Pseudomonadati; phylum Pseudomonadota; class Alphaproteobacteria; order Hyphomicrobiales; family Rhizobiaceae; genus Rhizobium; species Rhizobium sp. USDA 3886. Next base: position 195,002 of record NZ_JBWCDC010000003.1, read on the forward strand.
CGCTTTGTCGCCAAAGATTACCGTCGCACCGGCCGGATCGACAACATGGTCAAGGATTTGAATGGGGCGCAGGATCTCGCCCGCCGCACCAATACCGCCATGCCGCTGACGGCGCTCTGCGCCGAAGTTCATCGCATGCTGACTGCCGCCGGTCTCGGCGGTGAGGACCAGGCCGCCCTGATGGAATTTTTCAAGGGACCCAACAAGGATATCGTACAATGATAACACGCTACGCCCTCTTCGAAGGAAAAGTGAAGAACGGTCAAACTGAGGCGTTTCGGGCCGCCGTTCTCAACGACATCCTGCCGAAATGGAAGGCCTTTCCCGGCGCGCTTGATGTCCGAGTGACATTCGCGGATGCCCGTGATGAAGGAGCTCCGGAAATCCCCATGATCCTTGCGATCAACTATCCCGATCTCGCAACCGTCGAAGCCGCGCTTGCAAGTCCAGCCCGTTCGGCGGCCAAGGCAGCAACGGAAGAGGTGTTGGCGCGCTATTTCGACGGGCGAATCCATCATCACGTCACTCAGGCAAACGAGTTCCCGCTTTGAGGCAAGCATCACAGAAATCACAACCTGCTTGCAATTAGGCGCAAACATGGTTGTAGTGGTCTGGTAACGATAACATGGATGCAAATGCCCAATATTCGTAAGCCACCAACCATGGCGGATGTCGCCCGTATGGCAGGCGTGTCGCCGATGACGGTGTCGCGCGCTTTCAAGCGCGACACCTCCGTCAGCCAGGAGACGCGCGAGGCTGTGCTGCGCGCAACCGAGGAACTTGGTTACGTCTTCGACAGTACGGCTTCCAATCTGCGATCACAGCGCACCGACTTCGTGGCAGTCACGATCCCATCGATCAACAATGCCAATTTCGCTGATACGGTGCGGGCGCTGTCGGACGGTTTGTCGGATAAGGGTTTGCAGGTCCTCCTCGGCTACACGAACTACGACGTTCGTGAAGAGGAGCGGCTGATCGAGCAGCTCTTGCGGCGCAAGCCGGAAGCAATCGTGGTGACGGGCGGCAAGCATACGCCCCGAGCCCGCAAACTGCTGTCGAATGCCGGCATCCCTGTCATTGAAACCTGGGATCTTCCGGAAGAACCGATTGGACACGTGGTTGGCTTTTCCAATGCCCTGGCTGTACGCAAGATGATCGATCATTTTGTCACTGTTGGCTATCGAAAGATCTCCTTCATCGGTGGCGATGCTGACCGCGACACGCGCGGCAGTGATCGGCGGGCCGGCTTCATCACTGCTATGGAGGATCACGGGCTGGACGCGACGCGGCTGATTGCCGCCGGGCCGCCACCGATTTCAATGCGCGAGGGCGCGAACGCGATGGGCCGGTTGCTGGAGCATTTTCCAGATACCGAAGCGGTGATCTGCGTCTCTGATCTTTCCGCCTTCGGCGCCCTTACCGAATGTCAAAGGCGCGGCATTGCGGTGCCGGACCAGATCGCCATCGGCGGCTTCGGCGACTATGAGATCGGTGCAATTTGCGTCCCCAGTCTGACAACGATCAACGCCTTCGCAGCTGAAATCGGAGCGAAAACGGCGCGGCTCATTCTCGACGTCTTGGACGGGGCGCTTGCGGACAGCGCGGGACTGATAACGATCCGGCCGGATTTGATCCTGCGCCAAACAAGCCGCTGATGGACCTGCGGGCCGGAAGCAGATTTCCTCCAGGCCCGCTGTGTCAGGACTACTTGACGTCCGATTTCACAAACTGCCGCAACTCCGGCGTCCGTGGATTAGCGAACAACTCCTTGGATGCCCCCTGCTCCCAGATCGTGCCCTTGTGCATGAAGATCGTCTGCGTAGCCACCCGCCGCGCAAAACCCATCTCATGCGTGACGAGTATCATGGTCATGCCGTCGCGGGCCAGTTTTTCCATGACCACCAGCACTTCCTCGGTCAGTTCCGGATCGAGCGCAGAGGTGACTTCGTCGAAGAGCATCACCTTCGGCCGCATCGCAAGTGAACGGGCAATCGCCACCCGCTGCTGCTGGCCGCCAGAAAGCTGGTCCGGATAGGCATCGAATTTTTCCGATAGGCCTACGAGTTGAAGGACCTCGCGAGCTATCTCCCGTGTCTCCGCTTTCGCAACGTCTTTGACAATGCGGGGCGCCAGCATGATGTTCTCGCCTACCGTCAAATGCGGAAAGAGGTTGTAGCTTTGGAAGACGATGCCGACATCGGTGCGCAGGCTTCGCAGCGCCTTTGCGTCTCCTCCGAGCGCATGGCCGGCGATCTCGATGCGGCCGGAATTGATCTTTTCCAGGCCGTTCATGCAGCGTAGCAGTGTGCTCTTACCAGAACCGGACCGGCCGATCAGAGCGAAGACCTCCCCGCGCCCGACGCTCAGCGATACCCCCTTGAGAACTTCGAGCGCACCGAAGCTCTTGTGAACATTTTCAACGATTACTTCCGGCATGAAACCTCCTCTCCAGCCAACGCGACAGCTGGGACAATGGATAGCAGACGACGAAATAGAGACCGGCCACCGCGATGAAGACGCGGAAGGGCTGGAACGTCGTGTTGTTGACAAGCTGACCTGCTCGGGCCAGTTCGACGAAGCCAATGATCGAGGTGATCGAAGTATTCTTGACCACCTGCACCGCAAAGCCGACGGTTGGCGGCAGCGAGACGCGGATCGCCTGCGGCAGGATGATGTAGCGGTATTGTTGCAGCCGGGTCATGGCGAGCGATTGCGACGCTTCCCATTGTTGCTTCGGCACCGCCTGAATGCAGCCGCGCCAGATTTCCGCGAGATAACCTGACGCGTAAATCGTCATCGATGCGCCCGCGGCAAAGAGCGGCGGCAATTCAAGCCCGGCAAGGCTGAGGCCATAATAGGACAAAAACAGGATCATCAGCACCGGAATGCCCTGGATGACCTGGATATAGGAACCTGCGGCAAAGCGCATGGCCTTGACGGGCGAGGTTCGGGCAAGCGCTACGGCAAAGCCGAGCAGACCTCCGCCGATCAGCGCGATGACCGTCAGGAGAATGGTCCATTGCAGCGCTTGCAGCAGAAAACCGAATTCATTGAAACCGAATGTTCTCAGCGTCATGCCGGCACCTCCGGCAGGGCCGTCATCGTACGGCGGGCAACCCGCCGGCCGAAAAGCCGCATGCCGAGGAGCGCCAAGCCTGCGCGCAGCGCCAGTGCCAGCGCGAGATAAATCAGCGTGACGACAATATAGACTTCGAAAGACCGGTAGGTTTGCGATTCGACGAACGCGGCCGAGGCGGCAAGTTCATGGGTCGAAATTGCCGAGCAGATGCTGGAGGCCAGCATCATCAACACGAACTGGCTGCACAGTGCCGGATAAACCTTGGCGACCGCCGGCACCAGGATGACGTGGCGATAGATCTGGAAGCGCGTGAAACCGAGCGCCTCGCCTGCTTCAATCTGAGATTTATGCACGGCCTCGATGCCGGCGCGGATGATTTCCGTCGAATATGCGGCAAGATTGATGGTCATGCCGATCAGCGCCGCCGTATCGGCGCCCACGCGAATACCAAGTCCAGGCAGGCCGAAATAGACAATAAAGAGCTGGACCAGAAACGGCGTATTGCGGATCACCTCGACATAGGCATCGACAAGATAGCGCACCGCGCCGCCCTTTATGGAGCGCAGAGATGCAAGCATGACACCAGCCACTGAGCCGAGAATGATCGAAAGGACCGACAACTTGATCGTCAGCCAGATGCCGCTCAGGATTTCGCCCTGATACTGCGCCAGTACGCCGAATTGAAATGTATAGGACATAGGTGAGCTCCGTCGAAATTTCGCGGCCTGCCGGCCGATGTCACCGGCAGGCTCGTGTGCAAGCTCAATCAGAAGGACGGAAGGGTCGGCATCGGACGGCCTGTCCATTTCGTCGCGATCTTGTCGAGATCGCCGGAGATCTTCATCAGATAGATCGACGTATTCAGCCACTGACGCAGTTCGAGGTCCTCCAGCTTCGTCGCCATCGAATTGCCTTGCTGGAAGAAGGTGAAGCCGACCTGCAGGCCAGCGTCAGGACGCTGCTTGATGATCGCTTCACCCACAGTCGACGGCAGTGCAACCGCATCCGCTTGACCGGCAATCAGCGCCTGCGCACTGGTGGAGTCGTCCTCGAAAACCACGATTTCCATGTCCGGGACGGCCGCCTTGCGGAGCGCGGTTTCCTGTGACGAACCCCGATTGACCGCAACGCGCTTGCCCTGAAGATCGGCAAGGCTCGCAAACTTCTGGTCGGGACCAGATATGATGTCCATGTTGAAGGCGCTGTAGGGCTGGGTAAACATGACGGTTTTTGCCCGTTCACCCGTCGGGGCCAGTGTCGCAACGAGGAAATCGACCTTGCCGGTCTGGAGTGCCGGAATGCGGGCCGGCGGCGTCAATGGCACGAGTTCAACAGGCAGCGAGAGATATCCGGCAATCAAGTTGGCGACGTCAACGTCGTAGCCGGTAGGATTACCCTTTTCGTCCACCATGCCCATGGGCGGCGCACCGGTCAGGACGCCGATCCGAACCGTGCCGCGTGATATAATGTCATTGAGCGTGACCGCCCTGGCTTCGGCGGTCATGGCCAGGGCCGTGATGCCGATTGCGACTGCCGTTACAACCGCGCGCATAGAATTGAAAACTTTCATGACTTCCTCCACCTGATTTGACTGGGCTCTTTGCTGCCGCATGCGAAGCGACAGAACCGCCCCATCGCTCGCCTCCCCCGATTCCCCTTGCACCAGGCATTGCATCCCAACAATGCAAAGGTTATCGTTAACTTCCTTAATGTTATCGATAACAAATGGCATGTCAAGCTAGTTTTCTTTTCACGGCACGGGATGGGGCAAATGGCACACGACAGGGCGAGGATCGTCACGCTGCTTGATGTGGCAGCAAAGGCGGGCGTAAGCAGCATGACGGTCTCAAAGGTAATGCGAGGCGTCGGCAACATTTCCGAGGAGACGCGGCAGAGGGTGAGGCGTGCCGCAGACGAGCTTGGCTATCTGCCGAACAACCTTGCGGGATCATTGAGTTCGCGCAAGAGCCGGATGGTAGCGGTGATCATCCCATCGATCAGCGACATCGTTTTTTCCGAAGTGCTGAGCGGGGTAAACGCCATCCTCCGGCCAAGAGGGCTTCATACATTCATTGGGGAATCCCATTTCGATCCCGGCATCGAAGCAGACCTCATCCGGGAGATGCTGTCGTTCCGTCCGGCAGGGCTCTTGCTGAACGGCGGCATGGCGCGAAGCGCCGCCTCCGATAAATTGCTGGAAAGACGCAACTGCCCGGCGATTCAATTGTGGGATTGCGACAATGAAGATCTCGATTTCAGCGCTGGCCCTTCGCACGCCGAGGCGGGGCGCCTCGTTGCTGCGCATTTCCTCGAGCGCAGCCTTAGACGCATTGCCTATGTCGGAGCCGAATTGGAGAAGGATCTCTGCGGCCGCTGGCGCTACCTTGCCTTGCGGTCATCGCTTGCGAGCGCCGATATCGACGTGATCAGCATGGTTTGTGAAAACCGGCCGAGACAAGCCGAAACAGGACGCGCCCTGACGCAGCAACTGATCCGCAACCATCCCGAGATCCAGGCGATTCACTTCCTGAATGACGCGATGGCGCTCGGTGGCCTCTCCTATCTGCACGAAGCGGGAATAGCGGTCCCGGAGCAGATGTCGGTGGTGGGATTTAATGGCACGTCCATACCCAACACGGTGCGAACCAGGCTTACAACCATTGATGTGCCGAGGGCCGCGATCGGAAAAGCAGCGGCTCAGGCCCTCTTGAATATACTTGCAGACGTGCATCTGAACAGGTCGTGGCGGGCTGAGATACAGCTCATCCAGGGCAACACCACGACGAAACCATGATCGATCGCGTGCCCATCGCTTCTTTCAATATCGCTTGCGACACAACGTGCTAAAAAAATGGCACCATTCGCGGTGCCCAGTTTCCGGGAGGGAGGCCGTTACATCTTGCCCCAGAGCTTTTTATACTCGTCGCGGTAGCCGTTTTCCGGATCGAACGCGTTCTTGGGGCCGCCGTCGAATTCGACATTGTCGGCGGTGACGACATGGAGCGGGGAAAGATAGCCCGACCATTGTTCGCCGGCGAAGGCGCGGTTCAGCTCGTCGACGAGCTGCCAGCCCTGCAGGTTGAGCGGCTCGGCGACCGTAACCTTCTGGAACTGCCCGGCGCGGATGCGCTGGTAGGCCGATTCCGAGCCATCACCGGCCGCGACGTTGATCGGCGCGTCTGTGCCGCCCTTGCCGGCGGCTGCCAGTGACGGGCCCATGAAGTCGAAATAAAGATCGTTGATGGCGAGCGAATGGGTCCACTGGTCGCCGTATTTCTGCAGCAACGATGTCGTCAGCTGCGGCATGCGCTGGGAGGTTTCGGCAATGGGCGTGTCGACATATTCAAGAACCTTGCCGCCGAGTTTCTCAATCTCCTCTTTCATCCTGTCGGCCTTGGCGATGGCGATCGCATAGGTCGAATCGGTGAAAATCACGACGCCCGGCTTGCCTTTCGCATCGGCATAGGCCCAATCTGCAGCCGACTTGGAAACCTCCATGGCGTCGGTGCTGACGTTGGCGAAAAGGCCGGTTTTTTCGTCAGGACCGATCACCGGGCCTGCATGCCAGGCAACCAGCGGAATTCCTGCAGCCTTCGCCTGCTCAAGAGCTGGCGCCTGCTCGACGGCATCGAAGCCGTTGATGATAATCCCGGCGGGCTTCAGGGCCATGGCCTGGCCGAATGCTGCTGTGCGGCCGCCGATCGAGCCCGCACCGTCGAGAACCTTGACCTGCCAACCCATGGCGGCTGCGGCTTCCTCGACGCCGGTGGTAACACCCAAGATGCCGCCGTTCTTCAGATCGCCGGCGAGTACGACGATCGTCTTGTCTTCTTGTGCCTTAGGTCCTGTCTTCGGACCGTCCCAGGTGGTGACGCGGGTCGCATATTTGTCGACCACGGCCTTGGCGTCGGACATGGCATCCGCCAGTGCCGGTCCCGCAAGTATCAAGGCCAATACGGCGACGGAACTCTGGATAAGCGTTCTGCGTTTCATGGTTCTTCCTCCCTTTGAAGATTGTGTGCGCCGGGCGCGATCAGTTTTTCGATGGCTTTCCAGACACTGGACCTGGGACCGCGGCTTTTCCGACAGCACCCCGCTTCCTCTGCGCGTAACCGGCGATGCCGATGGCCACGAGCAGGGTGATGCCGTTGAAGAGTGGTTCAACGAAGAACGAGCCACCGATTTGCTGGATGCCGGAAATGCCGACCGCAAGAATGATGACACCGGTCATGGTGCCCCAGACATTGACCCGTCCAGGCTTGATGGTGGTGGAGCCGAGAAAGGCGCCGACGAGCGCCGGCAGCAGGTATTCGAGGCCAACACTGGCCTGGCCGATACGCAGCTTCGAGGCGAGCAGGACGCCTGCAAGCGCGGCAAGCGTGCCCGACGAGACAAAAGCGCCGATGACAAAACGGCGGACCGGAATGCCGTTCAGCGCCGCCGCTTTCGGATTGGCACCGATCGCATAGACGTAGCGGCCAATCGGCAGATATTCGAGAACGAGCCAGAGCACGAGGGCAAGCAGCAGCACATAAAAGCCGGTGATGGGCAGGCCGAACACCATCGTGCCGTTCAGTGAATAAAAGCCCTCCGGCAAGACTCCGACGACCTGGCGTCCGCCGGTGTGCCAAAGTGCTAGCGCATAGAGAACCGTACCGGTGCCGAGCGTTGCGATGAACGAGTCGATGCGCGCGACCTCCACCAGAAGACCGTTGAGGAAGCCGGTGACCGCGCCGAGCGCAAGCACGATGGCAACTGCAATCGGCCACGGCACGCCGAACACGGTCTGCAGGCTGATCGCAAGAATGTGCCAGAGCACGATGCCGTAGCCAACGGTGAGATCGATGCGGCCCGCAGCCATCGGAATCATTGCTGCCAGCGACAGGAGGGCGATGATCGCCTTGTCGGAAACGATCGAGCGAAGATTGAGGACCGTCGGAAAGGTCTGCGGCAGGAGAAGCGAAAACAGCACGATAAGCAGCAAAGTAAGGATGACCAGCCCGTAAACCGGCAGGAACCGCAGCAGTTTCTGCATGAAGCTGAGGCCTGCCAGCTCGGCTCGGGTCGGCTCAAGGGCGGTGGATTCGATCGACTGCATTATCTTTCTCCCGGAACTCAAGCGGCCTCTGAAGCCGACGCGGCAGCGATCACCGCCGATGTGGTTAAATCCGCACCTTGCAATTCACGCACGATCCGTCCGCGTGAAAACACCAGGGCACGATGGCAGATATGTGCAATTTCCTCGAAATCCGTCGACACGACGACGACCGCGAGACCTGCCTCCAGCGCACGGGCGATCAACCGATAGATGTCGGCCTTGGCACCGACATCGACACCTGCGGTCGGATCCTCGGCGATCAGAAGCTTGCGGTCGGTTGCAAGCCAGCGGCCAACCACCACTTTCTGCTGGTTGCCCCCCGACAGCGCTTCGATCGGCAGGCTCTGGTCATTCGGCCGCAACCCGACACTCTCCCCGATCGCGCGCGCCAGGGAAGCTTCCTTAAACGGCGAGAGGAAGGAGAAGGGCCTGCGTCCGGAGGCTCCAGGATTGATGAAGGTGTTTTCTCGAAGCGACAGCGACATGGCGATGGATTCTTCGGTGCGGTCGCGCGCGATCAGCCCTATGCCGGACTTCATTGCCGCGACCGGGCTCGATAGGTCCGGTACCGCCCCACCGATATTTACTGCGCCGGAAAAAGCTTCGCAGCCAAAGAGTGCCCGCCCGATCAGTTCTTGACCGGCGCCGCGCAAGCCAACCAACCCAAGCAGCTCTCCTTTTCGGATGTCGAAGGAAACGGGTCCGGCGCTGCGGCAGGCAAGGTCCCGAACACTGACGATCGTCTCGCCCGGGTTGCCAGCTGCTTTGGCGAAGATTTGGTCCGCCTTTCGGCCGACGATCATTTCAATCAATTCGTCCGGCGTCGTCTGTGCCACCGGCTTCTGGCCGACTAGGCGACCGTCGCGCAAGACCGCGACCCGATCGGCGATGCGGAAAATCTCATCGAGCCGATGCGACACGTAGATCATCGCGACCCCTCGCGCTTTCAGCGGACGGATGGCGTTGAAGAGGCGTTCCACCTCATCGGCCGGAAGGCTGGCGGTCGGCTCGTCGAGAACAAGCACGTCCGCTTCTACGGCGAGCGCGCGGGCGATCGCCACGAGCGATTTTTCGGTGCGGGTGAGGTCCTGGACACGCGTCGACGGCTCAAAATCGCAGCCGACGAGGTTCAACGCCTCCCGGGCCCGCTCCTCCGTCCGCCTCCAGTCGATCAGGCGCGAACGCATGGAGAAACCCTGCGCCAATCCGACATTTTCGCCGACCGTCATCCATTCAATCAAGCCAAGGTCCTGGTGGATAAAGGCAACCGGCTGACGTTCGTTTGGCTTTGGTGGCCGATGGACATAAGGCTCACCACGGAACTGAATATCGCCGCCGTCCGGCTTATAGATGCCGGCCAAGGTCTTGATGAGCGTCGATTTGCCTGCGCCGTTTTCTCCGAGAAGCGCGAGGATCTCCCCTGGGTGCAGATTCAGGGATACCTGAGACAATGCCCGGGTGCCGCCGAACTCCTTGGTGATGGAGCGAAACTCCAGCAGCTTTTCGCTAGTCATCGGCGCTCCTCCCAAAGCTCAGTGAACCTGCAAGCTATGGTATGTTATCGATAACAATCCTGTCAACAGGAATTAAGAAGCTGGTTGGTTGCGATCAAGGCATTGCAATGGCTTGTGGCCTCGACACCGAACAAGACAAACGGAATTGCGAAGTTCGTCATCCAAGTTTCACGGAAATTAGCGCTGACTGTCACATTGGGCTGCTAGCTGAAGCAGCGAACGAGCCGTGGCAATCCAAGGGCCAGCGGGTCATCGTTACACTTCCAAGGAGCACTTGCGATGAGACTCACTGTTCTTCAATCAGCTCTGGCGTCTCTCCTGGCCGCCACCGCATTTGGTGCTGGTCCGGCCTATGCCGAGAAGACCAAGTTCGAATTCTGGTACGGCCTGTCTGGCGATCTCGGCGAGCGCGTACAGGACGCCTGCAAAAAGTTCAACGACATGCAGGCGGACTACGAAATCATCTGCACCTCGCAGAACGGCTACGACACGACGCTTCAGAACACGATTGCCGCCTATCGCGCCAAGAAGCAGCCGGCGATCACCCAGATCTACGATGCAGGCACGCTCGATATGATGCTTTCCGGAGCCTTCGTGCCGGCCAAGAAACTGATGGCCGACAACGGTTATGCGATCGACTGGACCAACTATTTCAGCGGCATCGCCAATTACTACGCGACGGCTGCAGGGGAATTAAACTCCTTCCCGTTCAACTCTTCGACCGCCATGTTCTATTACAATGTCGACGCCTTCCAGAAATCCGGCATCGACTTCAAGCCCGAAACCTGGGAACAGGTCGAGGAAGCCGCCCGCAAGCTGAAGGCGGCGGGTTTCGAATGCCCGCTCGGCTTTAACTTCGATACATGGCAGATGATGGAGCAATTTTCCGCCATCCACAATCAGCCGCTCGCAACCAAGGGCAACGGCTACCAGGGTCTGGACGCCGAACTCGTCTTCAACAAGACCAAGTTCGTCGACCATGTGGCGTTCTTCAAGAAAATGGCCGACGAGAAGCTGTTCGTCGTCAAAACGAAGCAGCTCGGCATGGACATCGTCCCCGCGTTCACCTCGCAGACGTGCCAGATGATCCAGACCTCGATCGCTGACCACGGTACGATCGGCAAGACGCTGCCGGAAGGCGTCAAGTGGGAAGTCGCCATGCTACCGGTCTGGAAAGGCACGCAGCGGCAGAACTCGCTGGTCGGCGGTGCCTCGCTATGGGTCATGGCCGGTCGTCCGGAAGCCGAATACAAGGGCGCGGCCGCTTTCCTGAACTTCCTCGCCACGCCGGAAATGGCCCAATGGTGGTCGACGGTTACTGGCTACATCCCAGTCACCAAGACCGGCTTTGAGGGCATGAAGGCAAACGGTTTCTACGACAAGGCTCCCTACAAGGGCCGCGAGCTCGCAATCGCCAGCCTGACCTACACACCGACCTCGGAGAACACGCGCGGCATCCGCCTCGGTGGTTTCACCCAGATCCGCAAGGAGGCCTCTACGGCGCTGGAAGCGATTTTCATGCAGAACGCCGACGTGCAGGCTGAACTCGACCAAGCCGCCGAGCGGGGCAACGCCGTGCTGCGCCGCTTCGAAAAAACCTATGCCGGCCAGAAGCTGAACTGAGTTTCGCAAGCAGTAAGAGCCTGCCAGCCGGGTGCAGGCAGGCTCTCGTCCCCGAAATATATTGGTTTGATTGATCCATGGAAAAGCGGGCCGTTTTCAAGAGCTGGTGGCTGCCAATCCTTTTCGCCCTGCCGCAGATTCTTCTGATCCTTCTTTTCTTCTATTGGCCGGCACTCGCGGTGATGAAGTGGGCTTTCACGCTGGAACCCCCCTTTGGCGGGGCAGCGGAATTTGTCGGGCTGACGAATTTCGACGAGGTGTTTTCCGATCCCTTCTATTGGAATTCTGTCGCCGTCAGCCTCGTTTTCGCGCTTTGCGGGACTTGCTTCACCATCCTGGTCGGTCTCGTTTTGGCAATTGCAGTGGATCGGCGGCTCCCCGGTTCGGGACTATTCCGTTTCCTCTATATCCTTCCCTACGCAATCGCCGGACCGGCCGCCGGCATGGCCTTCCGGTTCATTCTTTCGCCCGAACGCGGGCTGATGGCCTCGGTCAACGCCGCTTTCCCCGATTTCTGGAACCCGGCAAAATACGGCAGCCACGCGCTCATCCTCGTCATCGTCATCTTTGCCTGGAAATGGGCCGGTTACACCTTCATCTTCCTGTTGGCCGGCCTGCAATCCGTGCCACGCTCTCTGACGGAAGCCGCTGCCATGGACGGCGCCGGACCGATCCGACGTGCGATCGATATCCAGGTTCCGCTGCTGGCGCCGACACTGTTCTTTCTGCTCGTCATCATGATGACGGAGGGGTTCGTCGGTTCGGACACCTTCGGCATCGTGCACAGCACGACAAGTGGCGGACCCAATCACGGAACGGAGGTCATGGTGTTTCGCATCGTCGATGAGGCTTTCAAGGGGCTCAATTACTCTGGCGCCTCGGCGCAGAGCATCGTCCTGATCGGCCTGATCATGGTCTTCACATTCATCCAGTTTCGCTTCATCGAGAAGCGCGTGCACTACAAGTGAGCCCATCATGATCCAGCGCACCCCGATCGCCGATGCACTGACCTACGTGTTGATGGTTTTCGGCTTCATCCTGTTGATCGGCCCGTTCCTCGTCATTCTGGCCGGTGCCAGTCAAACGCTGCAACAGATCAACAGCGTGCCGTTCCACTTCCTGCCGCAGGACCGCTTCCTTGAAAATGCCTCTGCTGCCTGGTCGCGCGCCAATCTCGGCTCGGCCATGATCAACAGCCTGATCATGGCCTGCCTCGTCACCGTCGGCAAAGTGGCCCTTTCGGCCTGCACAGCCTTTGCCATCGTGTTCTTTCGCACGCCGCTCAAGCACTTCTTCTTCTGGATCGTGTTCATCACGCTGATGCTGCCGCTCGAAGTTCGCGTGGTCCCGACCTATGCCGTGGCTGCCGACCTTTTCCAGCCGTTTCGATTGCTGATTTCGGCCCTGACAGGCATTGAGGTCTCGGTCGAATGGAACCTGCTTAATTCCTACGCGGGTCTCACCCTGCCGCTGATTGCCACCGCAACAGGCACATTTCTCTACCGGCAATTCTTCATGACGCTGCCGGACGAACTTGCCGAAGCCGCCCGCATGGACGGTTCCGGGCCCGTGCGCTTTTTCGTCGACATGCTGGTACCCCTTTCGCGCACCAACATGCTGGCGCTCACCACCATCATGTTCGTTTACGGCTGGAACCAGTATCTATGGCCGCTGCTGATGATCACGGACCCGGCCTATAAGACGACAATGATGTCGCTGAGCGCGCTGCTCCCTTCGGAAAACGGCCTGCCCGACTGGAATGTCACGCTTGCAGGGTCGCTCATCATCATGGCGCCGCCGCTCATCGTCGTTGCGGTGCTGCAACGCTGGTTCGTCCGTGGCCTGGTCGCAACCGAAAAGTGATCCGGCGATTTAAAGAAACGAGGTTCAAACATGGCTGACATCGATATCCGCGCCGTGCGCAAGTCCTACGGCAAGACCCAGACGCTGCATGGCATCGACCTCTCTTTTGCCTCAGGCGAATTTGTCGTCATTCTTGGCCCCTCCGGCTGCGGCAAGTCCACGCTTCTGCGCATGATCGCCGGACTTGAGGAAATTAGCGCCGGCGAAATCGCAATCAGCGGTCGCGTCGTCAACCGCCTCGAGCCGCGCGAGCGCGGCTGCGCCATGGTGTTCCAGAACTATGCGCTCTATCCGCATATGACGGTTGCCCAAAATATCGGCTACGCGCTGAAGGTTGCCGGTGTGTCAAAGTCAGAGCGCGAAACGCGCATCGAGGAGACGGCGAAGATCGTCGGGCTTTCCGAATATCTTGCGCGCAAACCAGCAGCATTGTCCGGCGGCCAGCGTCAGCGCGTCGCGATGGCGCGCGCCATCATCCGTGAGCCGCAGGTGTTTCTGTTCGACGAGCCGCTGTCGAACCTCGACGCGAAGCTGCGGGTGACCATGCGGGCGGAAATCCGCAAGCTGCACCAGCGGCTTGCGGCAACGTCCATCTTCGTCACCCATGATCAGATCGAGGCGATGACGCTTGCCGACAAGCTGGTAGTCATGGCCAAGGGGCATGTCGAGCAGGTCGGTCAGCCGCTCGACATCTATCATCGGCCAGCAAGCACATTTGTCGCATCCTTCATCGGCTCCCCCGCGATGAACCTCTTCAATACGCGCGTCGAGGTCGAGACGGCCTCGGTGCGTTTCGGCGGCGCGCAGGTGCCCATCGACCCTGTCCTGGCGGCCAGCTTGCGCGGCAGAGATGTCACGATCGGCATTCGGCCGGAGCAATGCGCCGTTTCGCCGGACGGCCGCGGCGTGCCGGCGACGATAGATTTCATCGAGGAACTCGGCTCTGGCCGCGTCGTCCATGCTGAGATCGATGGCGTACCTTTTGCAGCTGTCATCGGCGAGCACATGAGCGTGCGTCCCGGCGATCGAGTAGGTTTGGAATTGCCGCCGTCCCAACTGCATGTCTTCGACCGCGATAGCGGTCGCCGGATAGACATCGAGATCAGTTCGAGCTTCCAGCAACAAGTGGCCGGCGTTTCGCAGCTGGCGATTGTTCACTGATTTTCTGAATTCCCTCCAGGAGAAACCCGCATGAACAACATCATTTCCGCCGTCGGCTTTTGCAACCGGACCGGCAAGGGCGACTTGAGTGTGCTTGACGCTTCGCTACGGGAAATCGCCGAAACAGGGGCCGATGCCTGCGAGATCGGCATCTACGCTGAGGAAATCATTAGCGGCGGGCGCATCATCGAGGACAGAACGCGTCGCCTCGCCGATATCGTTCGCCAGTACACTTTCAAAAAATTATCGCTGCATGGCCAGATCCTCTCCAACTTCATGGATCGCGAGCATCTGCACCTCCAAAAGAAGGTCGTGCGGGCGATGCTGGAACTGTGCGACCGGCTGGGCGCGGGCATACTCGTCCATCATTCGGGCGCCGGACAGCTTGCCAGTGGCGAAAATGGCGCCGATCTCGACCGAATGGAGCGCGAGGCGCTGGCTGAGATGGGCGACGTCGCGAAGGGCTATGGCGTACGCATCGCGCTTGAAAACATTTTTACCACTGAAAGCGGCCAATACCGCCAGACGCCGAGCGAAGTGGCTGCAACCGTCAAGGCGATCGGCTCGGACCACGTCGTCGCGCTGATCGACTTCTCGCATGCCTATATCGAATCCACCTATCGCAATCTCGATTTCCTCGAAGAACTGCGCGCAATGGCGCCGGTGACCGGTCACCTGCACGTGCATGACAGCTTTGGCTTGCCCTATTCCATGACGCGTTTCTATCATCCGGCCGAGGCAACCGCGCTCGGTATCGGCGATCTGCACTTGCCGATCGGCTGGGGCGACATTCCTTGGGAGGACATCTTCAGCACGCTTACGTTCCTTCCGGACACGTCGCTGATCATGGAAATTAACGCAGAACGCTTTGGTGACCAGCAGCCGGCGTGTTTGGAAAAGGCGAGACGCCTTGCGGGATTGCTCAAGCAGCAATGGGCTGCCTAAGAACGACGCGCGAAGTTCTTGGCGGCACCTCTGTGTCCGAAGTTGGCGATCGGACCTGATGATGGCGGAGGTCGCCTGACCGCTATAGTCAGTGGCCTTGGCTTCGACGCCGAAACGCTGAAGACTTAAGGACAGAAGTGGATTCGATGATTCACGAACGAGGAGTGATCTGATGACAGAACGAACGCTTCGAGTGGGGGTGGCATCGTATGAGCAGATGAAGGCTCGGACTATGACAATCGCGCGAGGAGAGCAGAAGCCTGACAGGGACGATCCAACCATGTGGTTCACATCTCTCGAAAGTTTCGCCAAGGTTCTCTCGGCGCGGAACCATGCGTTGCTCGACCTGATCGCGCAGCGCAAGCCCGGGTCCCTGGCCGAACTCGAAACCCTCTCGGGCCGCGCCAAGTCCGACCTCTCGCGAACACTAAAGACCATGGCGCGGTACGGGTTGGTGGAACTTGAAGGCGGAGATCACGGGCGTATTGTACCTCGCGCGCCCTACGATCATATCAAGCGCGCCTCCTGATCTTGTGGTCGGCGGACCGGCCGATCGCAAGACGTCACACCTCTTGGTGTGCGCCAGTTCGATTTCATCTACGGCCTGTCCCACGGCATGTCGACTGAGCAAGCCGGCATCCGCCAGGCTCTCCGTATCCGGCAGGTCGCGCAGCGTCTCAAGACCGAAGGCGAAGAGGAAATGCTCCATCGTCACATAGGTGTACCGCGTCCCGGGCGTCGGGCTGCGTGACCCGGAGGAAATGAAGCCCGCGCCACGCAGAGTCCCAATCGTGTCGCTGTTGGTTTCCTTGCCAAAAACCTTCGACAGCTCGTTACGGTCATCGGCTGGAGATAGCCCACCAGCACCATCGCCTCGACTTCGGACAGCGCCGCGGCGGCTGACCGGATTGGGTGCTGAAGAAGCGCGGATCGCCTCGGCAAAACGCAGGCGGGTGCGATGCTGCCAGCCGCCGGCGACGGAGACTAGCTCGTGGGGACGACCACGCCGTTCTTCCACGAGGTCGACCAGCAGGGTCGAGGCTGCAGGCTCGTCCCACAACCGGCGCCAGTATCTCACGGTTCGGTCGAAGCGAAGATTACCGCCTCGACCGTTCGAGTTTCAACCCCAGCCGGAACCCGCATCCTCACCCTCGCTTTGATGATCACCCTTCCATAAGTCCACTCGGGCGTTATGCTGCACACCAAGGTAGCAAACATAAGGCCCTTCATGACGAAGCAACATCAGAGCGGTTTGCGGGAGCGGATGACGATCCTTGGCGATCTTGATGCTGCCTCCTTCGTTCCCTGGATCCGACGCCACGCCGCCAAGCTCGGGCTCTCACAGGCCATATCTCATACCGGCCCCGACCGGATCGAACTCGAGGTCGCGGGACCGGTGGAACTGATCGACATGATGGAGATGGGATGCTCTCTCGGGCCTATCGACGTCTGGGTGGAGACGATACACCGCGCACCGGTTGACGGCGGAAGCGACTAGGCCTCGACCGGCTCTTTTGGGCTGCACGCACGTCTCCTGCCTTTTATTTAATCAATATTGCCAATGCAGAATAATTATGCAAACGTGAGAACACTGGGAGGCGGCCGTCGACGTCAACGCCGGAGTTTTCGCCACGCAGGCCATTGATTTTATATAGAAAGCCGAGTGATGCTGTCAGATACGACGGGCTCTTGGACGCCAGTCGCCCTTTCTGCGGATTTGCCAGCAGGAACCGTTATGCCGGCACGGACGCCAGCCGGGCCGATTGCCCTCTGGCGAAGTCAGTCGGGGCACGTGGCAGCATCGACAGACCGATGTCCGCATCGCGGCATGCGCTTGTCTTACGGCTTCGTGCGTGGCGAGGCCCTTTCCTGCATCTATCATGGCTGGAGCTATAGCCGGACCGGAAACTGCCTGCGCATCCCCGCCCATCCGGGCCTCATGCCGCCGGAAACGATCCGCGTAGAAACGCAGCAGGCCGAAGAGTCCGATGGGATCATCTGGGTTGCGGCGGGACAACTCGCGGCCGAGCCCCCGCGGCTTGAAGGTCTCGCTCCATTGCGCTCCCTGGTGGCACATGCCGGCGTCGTGGCGGTCGAGGCTGCGGCAAGCGCGAAGGCAGGTCCCGAGGGACTTGTCTGGCAGCCGCAGAATTCGCGGACAATCCGGCTGTTGCTCGTTCCGCAAGACGACGACCAGACGCTGATCCATGTTCTGCTCGACAATGACAGCAGCCTGTCCGCGCGCATCGCCGCGTCACGGGCCGCCGAGACGTTGCGGCGGATGGCCGAGGAGCTTCAGACGAAAGGGATCGCGTCATGAGGCAAAACGCGATGATCGACGAGTGGTATCCGGTCGGTCTCTTCAGTCAGCTCGACTTCAAGGGGCGCAGGACGGCCCTGATGGGAGAGCCCATCGATGTGGGTCTCGACGAGCAAGGCGACGCCAAGGTGACATCCAGCAACGGACGCACGCTGCCCGTTTGCGTCCGCTACGACCACGTCTGGTCCTCTCTCGGCAAGCCTCGGAAGGATCTTTTTCCGATCCCCGAGGCTGATCAGCCCGGCCGCCGGTTTGTCGAGGTTGGCGTGGTTCGCGTGCGCTGCTCACCGCTGCGTGCCGTCGAGAACTTTCTCGACATCGCGCATTTTCCGTTTGTACACACCGACATCCTGGGTGCAGAGCCGCATACCGAGGTGCAGAACTACAAGGTCGAAATCCGGGAGGACGAAGATGAGGTATGGGCAACGCAGGTGAAATTCTACCAGCCGCAGGCTGCCAAATCGGCAAGCGGTGGCATCACGACGGAATACATGTACCGCGTGCCGGCACCGACCTGCTCCGTTCTTTACAAGACCTGCCCGCCCCGTCCCGGTGAATGGGACGTCATCACGCTGTTCGTCCAGCCACTTGCCGAAGACTTGTGCGACGTCTGGCCGTGGATGGCACTCTTCGACGATGTCACGCCGATGACCGACCTGATCCAGTTTCAGCAGACGATCTTCCTGCAGGACCGGTCGATCCTCGAAAACCAGATTCCGCGGCTCCTGCCGCTTGATCCCGGGATGGAAATTCCAACGAGAGCCGACCTGACTTCGATCGCCTACCGACGCTGGCTGAAACGCCACAGCTATACATACGGCGCACAGCTGGTGGCGGAATGAAGCTCTACGACTATGTCCTCTCTCCCAGTTGCTACAAAGTCCGTCTGATGGCGGCACTGACGGGTGTGACACTGGAATTGCGCCCGGTGGATTTTCACCCCGGCGCCGAGCATCGTGGCCCCGAACTCATGGCGCTTAATCCGGCGGGTTCCATCCCGATCCTCGAGGATGGGGATCTAATCCTTACCGAATCCGCCGCCATGCTCGTCTATCTCGCCACCAAGGCGGCGCCGGCCTGGCTCGGCAGCGGCACACCGGAAGAAACGGCCCGTGTCCAGCAGTGGCTTTCGTTCTCGCACCGGCTGACCGTCAACCTCGGAGGCGCGCGCCTTCACGAAATGCTGCTCCGTCCAGGGGACATAGACGCACTTCAAACGCAGGGCATCGCGGCACTTCGCGAGCTGGAAGCCGGGCTTGTCGAACAGCGCCTGCGCGGCATGGGTTTCGTCGCGTCGAACCGGCCGACGGTTGCCGATATCGCCTGCTTTCCGTACGTCGCACTCGCGCCGGACGGCGGCATCCCGCTCGACCCCTATCCCGCCATCAGGCTCTGGTCACGGGCGATCCGCAGCCTCGAAAACTTCATCGAGATGCCCGGCATCCACCGGCTGCACGAGCTGAAGCCCGAACCGCAAATCGAACCGGGCGAGGCATGACATGGCCGGCTATCTCCTGAAGAACTGCGCGGCGGTCATCGTCGACGAGGGCAAGGGCCCGAGCGTGCTTCGCAATGTCGACCTCCTGACGAACGGACCTGCAATCGCGACTATCGGCGAGGGCCTTTACAAAGGCGACCTACCGGCCGGGACGATCGTAGAGGACGCCAGCGGCTGGTTCGTCTATCCGGGCCTCGTCAACACGCACCACCACTTCTTCCAGTGCTTCGTGCGCAACCGCGCCGATCTCGACTGGACGAAGCTCTCGGTCATCGAATGGCTCGACCGCATCTATCCGATCTTCTCGCGGCTGACTGAGGACTGCTTCTACCATGCGTCCGTCACAGCGATGGCCGAGTTGATCAAGCATGGCTGCACCACGGCCTTCGACCACCAATACTGCTTTCCGCGCCACGCTGGCAAACGGCTGATCGATCGTCAATTCGAGGCTGCCGACCTTCTGGGCATGCGCTTTCATGCAGGCCGCGGCGGCAATACATTGCCGAAGTCCGAAGGCTCGACCATTCCGGACGTCATGCTGGAAACGACGGACGAATTCATCGCCGATTGCGCGCGCCTGATTGACGCCTATCACGATACCAACCCCTTCAGCATGCGCCAGGTCGTGGTCGCACCCTGCCAGCCGGTCAACTGCTACCGCGAAACCTTCGTGGAATCGGTCGCGCTGGCGCGTGATCGCGGCGTGCAGATGCATACCCACGTCGGCGAAGGCGAAAGCCCGGTCATCGAGACCCGGTACGGCATGCGGACGGTGGATTACTGCGCCGAGCTCGGATTTGCCGGCCCCGACACCTTCTACGCCCATTGCTGGGAGCTGACACACGACGAACTGCGAAAGATGGCCGCAACCGGCACCGGTGTCGCCCACTGCCCCGAGCCGGTCTACCTGGTAGGCGCCGAGATTACGGACATTCCGGCGATGTCGGCCTTCGGTCTTCGACTGGGTCTCGGCTGCGACGGTGCTGCCTCGAACGACAATTCCAACCTCATCCACTGCATCCACTCCGCCTACATGCTGCAATGCCTGATGGCATCGACGCGCGCCCATCCCGTCCCGCCGCCGGTCGATTTCCTCAGCTATGCCACGACGGGCGGCGCGGGCCTCCTCGGTCGCCGCGACATCGGCAGGCTTGCTTCCGGCATGGCTGCCGACCTTTTTGCGATCGACACGCGACGCATGGACTACGTCGGCACGCGGCACGATCCGCTGAGCCTGATTGCCAAGGTCGGCATCGGTACGCCGACCGACATGACCATGATCAACGGCCGCATCGTCTGGGCGAAGGGTGAATTCGTCGGGCTCGACGAAGCGCGCCTGTTCGCCGAAGCCGAGGCTGCTCTTGCGACAGTGGAATTCTAAACACAAAACAAGGGAACTGAGATGCTGAAAAACCTGACCCGCAGAACACTGATGAAGGGCGTTGCCGCCTCCGGCCTCGCCGGCGCGCTTGGCGGCCGGTCCGCAATAGCCGCCGACGAGCCGCTCGGTATTTCCCTCGTGATCCCCTCGCCGGTCGGCGACGTCGGGTGGGGCCACGCGCTAGCCGCCGGCCTCGAACCCGTCAAGGCCGCCTACGGCGACAAAGTGAACATCACTGTCATCGAGAACATTCCGGAAGGTCCGGACGCCGACCGCATCATGAACAAGACGGTCGCCGACGGAAACAAACTCCTGATCGCCGGCTCCTTCGGCTATCAGAACGGCGCCCTGCAGATTGCCCGCCGGAATCCGGCGGTCACCGTGCTGCATGCCTCCGGCTTCCAGGTAGCACCGAACTTCTCGCCCTTCGCCGCCAAGTATTTTCAGGGAACCTATCTGCTCGGCATGGCTGCCGCCGCGCTGTCCAAGACCGGCAAGCTGGGCTCGGTCTCCGCCTTTGCCATTCCGGAGTTGATCACCTCCGTCAACGCCTTCACACTGGGCGCGCAGGCGGTGAAACCTGATATCGAGGTGTCGGTCGTCTGGGTGAACTCGTGGTTCGATCCGGCCAAGGAGCAGGAAGCTGCCAAGGCGCTGATCGCCCAGAAGTGCGACGTGATCTTCTCCAACGCGCAGGATACGCCGTCCGTCATCGCGGCCTGCGAGGAGGCCGGCGTCTACGCGTTCAACCTCAACTCGTCGATGAAGAAATACGCTCCGAAGACCTATCTCGGTTGCGTGGCGACGGACTGGTCGCCGTTCTTCAAGGCCTCGGTCGATGCCCATGTCGCCGGCACGTTCAAGGGCGGCAATGCCTTCCTCGGCGTCGCAGACAAGGTCGTCGCGGTTGTCGACTGGAATCCGGATATTCCGGCCGACCTCATGACCAAGATCAAGGAGATCGAGGTGAAGATCGCTAACGGCAGCTTCTCACCCTTCACCGGCCCGATCACCAAGGCAGACGGCAGCGAAGGGGCCGCCTCCGGTGCAACGCTCGCCGACAGCGAGGTCGTCTCCATGGACTGGCACGTCAAGGGCGTCATCACGCCTCTGCCGAAGTGAGCCATGACCGCCCCGCTCCTGTCCCTCCGCGGCATTTCCAAGA
This sequence comes from Rhizobium sp. USDA 3886, assembly GCF_056279785.1. NCBI lineage: Bacteria > Pseudomonadati > Pseudomonadota > Alphaproteobacteria > Hyphomicrobiales > Rhizobiaceae > Rhizobium > Rhizobium sp. USDA 3886. Next base: position 216,649 of record NZ_JBWCDC010000003.1, read on the forward strand.
GCTATGGCCAGATCCGGGCTAATCAGGCCATCGACCTGGACGTGGCGCCACAGTCGATCCATGCGATCCTCGGAGAAAACGGGGCGGGCAAATCGACGCTGATGAAGCTGATCTACGGCGTCGAGCAACCGGACGATGGAACCGTCGTCTGGGAAGGAGAACCTTTGAGCTTTGCCTCCCCCGCGGAGGCAAGGCGCAAGGGCGTCGGCATGGTCTTCCAGCACTTCTCGCTGTTCGAGACCCTGACGGTGGTGGAGAATACGCAACTGGTCGTGCCGGGCCGGAAGGCCGATCTTATTGAGCGCATCCGAATGCTCGGGCGCGACTTCGGGCTCGAAGTCGATCCCGCCGCTCATGTGCACGCTCTTTCCGTTGGCGAGCGGCAGCGGGTGGAGATCATCCGTTGCCTGCTGACAAACCCGAAGCTGCTGATCCTCGATGAGCCAACCTCCGTCCTGCCGCCGCAATCGGTAAACAAGCTCTTTGACACGTTGCGTCGCTTGCGCGACGGCGGCGTCTCCATTCTCTTCATCTCCCATAAACTGGAGGAGATCCGCGCGATCTGCGACCGGGCGACCATCCTGCGCGGTGGACGCGTCACGGGACATGTGGACCCGCGCGAACATGAGGCCCATGACCTTGCCCGCATGATGATCGGCCGCGACATGCCGGAACCTATGCCGGCGCTGCCCCTGTCCGGCGGGGAAAAGCGGCTTGAAGTTATCGGCCTCGATTATCAGCCGGACGACCCCTTTGCCGTGCCACTGTCCACCGTAAGCCTTACGGTTCGTTCGGGCGAAATCCTCGGCATCGCCGGAATTTCCGGCAACGGGCAAACCGAGCTTGCCTCGCTGATATCCGGCGAAGTGGTCCTGCCGCGAGAACAGCGCGACCGCATCTACATGATGGGAAAGGACGTGGGCACGCTCAACGCGGCTGCCCGCCGGCGGCTTGGATTTGCCTTCGTGCCCGAAGACCGGCTCGGGCGCGGCGCCGTACCGGAAATGTCACTCGCCCTCAACGGCCTGCTGACAGCGCATCCGCTCGACCTTCTCAGGCATGGTCTGGTCGACGAAACGAAGGCAATGGCATTCGCCCGCGAGTGCATCCGCCAGTACGATGTGCGCACGTCCGGACCGGAGGCGGAAGCCGGCTCGCTCTCTGGCGGCAATCTGCAGAAGTTCATCGTGGGCCGCGAGATCATGCTCTCTCCGAAACTGCTGTTCGTGGCGCAGCCGACCTGGGGCGTCGACATCGGAGCCGCATCCGCCGTGCGCAGGCGGCTCGTCGCGCTGCGCAACCACGGCATGGCAATCCTTGTCATTTCCGAGGAGATCGAAGAGCTTTTCGAACTCTGTGATTTTATTCAGGTGTTGCACCACGGCACACTGAGCCCGGCTCTCGTCGCGCGGGAGACGCAGCCGGAGGACATCGGCCGATATATGATCGGTGCACATTCTTCGCAGGAGAAGGCCCTGGCATGAGCGCTTCATTTGGGGCTTTCCTTCCCACCCTTGTCCGTCGGGAGCGTGGCTCGCTTGCAGCAACCTTGCTTGCGCCGCCCGTTGCTTTGGCGGTGGCCATGATTCTCAACCTCGGGCTTTACGTGCTGATGGGCCGCGATCCGGCCGCCGTCGTCTACGCGATGCTTCTCGAACCCTTCCTCTCTTGGGCGTCGTTCTCGGAAGTGCTGCTGAAGGCAGGCCCCCTTCTCCTCATCGCACAGGGCTTGGCGATTGGCTTTCGCGCGAAGGTCTTCAACATCGGCGCCGAGGGCCAGTTCATTCTGGGCGCGATTTTCGCCTCGGCCATCCCCGTATGGTTTCCGCAGGCAACAGGTCAGTGGATCTGGCCGGTGATGCTGCTCCTTGGAGCAGCGGGTGGTGCGCTATGGGCTTCACTTACCGCTTTCTGGCGCGTCAGGCTCAACGCGAACGAGATCCTCGTTTCCCTGATGCTGAGCCTCGTTGCCGCACAGTTGCTCAACTACCTGCTCCTCGGCCCCTGGAAGGACCCCAACGGCTTCAACTTTCCTCAGTCTGTGATGTTCCAATATGACGCGATGGTGCCGTTGCTGATTCCTGGCACACGCGTCAATGTCTCGCTGCTGCTTACGATCGTCCTGTCGATCGCGGCATGGATCTTCATGCAGAAGAGCTTCATCGGCTACAAGCTAAAGGTCGGGGGCCTCGCCCCGCGTGCTGCCGGCTACGCCGGCTTCAATCAAGGGTGGGCTATCTGGCTTTCCCTTCTCATCGGCGGATGCGCCGCAGGGCTCGCTGGCGCGGCCGAAGTTGCCGGTCCCCTCGGCCAGCTGCAGCGCTCGATTTCGACCGGCTATGGCTATGCCGCCATTATCGTAGCCTATCTCGGCGGCCTGCATCCGATCGGCATCGTATTCTCGGCGCTCATCATGGCGGCCCTCTACATCGGGGGGGACAATGCCATGGTGTCAGCAAACTTGCCGATCGCCGCGGTCCGCGTCTTTCAGGGGAGTCTCCTTGCCGCCTACCTCATCGCCGTTGCCTTCGTGCGCTACCGTCTCGAATGGCGTCGCTTAGCCTACCGGAGCCAGCCATGAACGCCATCGAATTCATTCTTGCCGGCATGCTGGCGGCCGCGACACCCTTTCTGCTTGCGGCGCTCGGCGAGCTGGTGGTCGAGCGTGCCGGCGTGCTGAACCTCGGGGTAGAGGGATTGATGGCGTTCGGCGCGGTGCTTGCCTTCATCATCGTCTATCACGGCGGCGGGCATCTTTTGGGCTTCGTCGCAGCCGGCCTCGGCAGCGCCGCTCTTTCGCTTGTTTTCGCCGTCATCGCAATCGGGTTTCGGGCGAACCAGGTGGCGACAGGCCTTGCGATCGGCATCCTCGGTCAAGGTCTCTCGGCACTTTTCGGCAAGACTTATGAAAGCCTCACGGTCAAGGGGCTTCCAAAGCTTGCCTTTCCATGGCTTTCCGAAATCCCGATCTTCGGCCGCCTTTTCATCCAGGACGCCGTCGTATGGCTTTCCCTTGCCGCAACCTTCGCTATCTGGGCGATGTTTGCTCATACGAAGACCGGTCTTGTCGTCCGGGCCATCGGCGAGAACCCCAAAGCCGCCCACGCCGTTGGCTATTCGGTCATTGCCGTCCGCTTCGCCGCCGCAGCATTTGGCGGAGCGATGGCAGGCTTTGCCGGCGCCTATGCGGCGGCGGTTTACACGCCGCTTTGGGCGGACGGGATGATCGCCGGGCGTGGCTGGATCGCAATCGCACTCGTCGTCTTCGGGACGTGGCTCACCGGCCGGATCTTCTTGGGGGCGTGCCTCTTCGGCGCCGTCTCCCTGATGGGTCTCGCAGCCCAGGCGACCGGACTGGACGTCCCGTCACAACTGCTTGCGAGCCTGCCCTATCTCGTTACGATCATCGTTCTGGGCATCATTTCGGCGGACCGCCGTCTGCTCAAGCTGAACGGCGTCGCATCGCTTGGCGAACCCTTCGAACACTAAGGGGCGGGCTGCTCACACCACGGTCACAACGTCTGTAGGTGGACTGGCGTAGCGATAACTTAAGGCCCTACAGCGGCGGAAATGTTCGAGCCGTCAACCATTGTCCGTTTCCTACATCCATCCATTGCGGGATGTCCCGTTTGGCATGAAGCTCGCGCCATACGTCAAGATATCCTGTCTGGTTAGTGATCCTGTCGCACCTCATTCGCAGGCCGCGACCTTGGCGAGGCGCGCAGGTGACGCTGACGCGTTTACGCCCGGCGGGCGAGATCTTTCGCCGCCGGCTCACCCCAAAGTGGCTCATCGTCCCCCTGGTGTGGAGCGGGCGGGCAGCTACGCGCCGCAACCGCTTCATAAGCTTTGGCCTTGGTCAGCCTTGATCAGAAAAGCCGGCTACATTTCAGACTTCAGCTCCTGACCGACGGTTCGAACCACCTCCAGGAAGTTCCGCAGGGCTTTTCGTGCGCCTCGCGGTTGCCATCCGATAGCCATTTCCCAGACAATGTCCGCAGGTGCGTCAACCAGTGGGATGAATGCTACGCCAGCGATCCTCATCGTCGTCGCGCCCGTGGGCACCAACGACACGCCCAACCCGGCGGCGACCAAACTCAAAATTGTATGCATCTGCCGTGCTTCCTGGACGATGTTCGGTACGAACCCCGCCGCCCTGCAGGCGTTTGTAATCTTCCCGTGAAGCGTCGGGCCTTGCTGGTGGGGAAACATAATGAAATCGTGTCTAGCCAGATCGGCGAGTTGACAGAAGTTCAACGCAGCGAGTGGATGATGCGATGGCGCTGCGACAATCAGCTTGTCCCGGTGGATCAGTTCCACCGCGAGGCCATCGACGGTCTTGATCGGTGGATGGAAGAAGCCAAGGTCGATATCACCGCCCGCAAGGCCGACCAGCTGCGCCTCCGTGGGACGTTCATCGAGGCGAATTGCCGTATCGGGCCAAATCTCATGGAAGGCGCGAATGGCCTGTGGAAGCAGACGGTAGAGAGCTGCGGAAACAAAGGCGATGGAAATCTGGGCAAGGTCGTCTGAAGCCGCGCGGCGGGCCAAACGAACGGCGTCTTCAGACTGCGCAATCGTTCGACGAGCCTCCTCCAGAAACACGCGACCGGCTGCGGTGAGGCGCACCGCGCGTTGGGTCCGCTCGAATAGCGGAAATCCCAAGCGCTCCTCAAGCCTCTTGATCGATTGGCTAAGCGGCGGTTGCGCCATGCCGAGCCGGGCGGCGGCGCGTCCGAAATGCAGTTCTTCGGCCACGGCAATGAAATGCCGCATATGGAGCAGATTGATCATCATATCGCATGAATATCAATAAACACTGTTTTGATATTGGAAACGTCTGTCCGTCGCAACGATTTAGAGTCGATCCAGCCGAAGCCACCCTTGGCTGGGCAACGATTTTGAAGGAGCAGACCATGCAAAGACTCGCTGTTTACTGCGCTACCATCGCAGCCACCTTCGGTGCTGTGCCTGCACTCGCAGAAGTCGAACGCAAGGATTTCCGGATAAATGCCGCACCCGATATCGAACTGGCCATCCGCGAAGTCCAAAATACAGGGCCAAAGCGCAATGGGCCCCCCATCGTCCTTGTCCATGGAGCACGGGTGCCGGGTATTGCCTCGTTCGATCTGCCGGTCGAAGGAGGATCGCTGGCCGCTGATTTGGCAACCAGAGGATATCGAGTGTTCATTGTCGACGCCCGTGGCTACGGAGGATCGGACCGTCCAGGACAGGATGGTCCAAAGGAGGGCAGGCCGCTGACCCATTCCAACGAAGTCGCCCGCGACATCGATGCTGCGGTCGAGGCTATCCGGGATCGGACGGGCAGCCGGCAAGTTGGCTTGCTCGGCTGGGCCACCGGCGGGCACTGGGCAGGCATGTACGCATCTCTTTTCCCGGAAAAGGTCAGCCACCTGGTCATCTACAACTCGCTTTACGGTGCAACCTCTGGACATCCCACACTTGGCGCAGACAGCGAGAACGCCGACCCGAATGATCGCCGCCGCTTCAATGTTGCGAAATTCGGGGCATACCGATTGAACACGGCCGCTTCACTCATGCCCTCCTGGGACAAATCCATTCCTGCCGACGACAAGCAGAGCTGGCGTGATCCGGCGGTGGTCGAAGCCTATCAACACGCGGCGTTGGCCTCCGATCCGATAGCTGACGATCGGGAGCCAGCTGCATTCCGCTCCCCTTCCGGTGCGATGGAAGACAGCTTCTATCTTGCCTCCGGCAGGCAGCTTTGGGACGCTGCCTCGATTACCGCACGCGTGCTGATCATCCGTTCTGAGAACGATTTTTGGAGCCGTCCTGATGACGTAACGATGCTGGAAGGCCACCTCGTCAATGCTGCCCGTGCCCGTAGCGTGACGATTCCTGACGCCACGCATTATGTCCACCTCGATCGTTCCGAGCGCGGCCGTTCCCAATTCATCGCGGAAGTGGTGAGTTTCCTTTCGGAATCCGTCAACACCGCAAGCCCGTAAGTTCATGCTCAACGGCTGCCTCTGGCTCGGCGAGCCTCTAAGCAACGCCCAAATCCGCATCAGGTCGGGCTCCCGTGACAGCGACCGTCGCAGCAGACGAGATAAGTAAATCCCGACGGAAGATTTCCAGTTGGATTGGGATTCGCATATCGAGCTCCACTTCGTTTGTTCGGTGGCATAGGAGGGCGAGATTGCTAAGGCCGCGGGCCTGCAAGGGACGTTGGCGCCGAGCGCATGCGCCTCGACAGACGATATCCCTAGGTTCCTCCTCAGAGCCAGCCCGTTTCGGGAGCAGATTTTGAGGATTGATCTAAGAGACCGTTTGAAAACGGGGTGGCGGTTGAGGCGGCCATGATTCAAGCTTCTGATATGAAAAGCAGCGAATTGGGCGTGGATGGCTGTCGGTGTTGGGCTGCCTCAGTCGTCCTTTGAGACGAGGCGACACCTTGTCGATTGAAAATGACACCTTGGAGATTGGAAACATGGCGCTCAAGCGAATGGACAACGTAGGAATCGTCGTCGAAGACCTCGGAGTGACGATTGATTTCTTTCGCGAACTCGGCCTCGAGCTCGAAGGGCGGGCCACGATCGAAGGAGAATGGGCCGGGCGCGTCACTGGACTGGGCGATCAGCATGTCGAGATTGCCATGATGCGCACACCGGACGGCCACAGCCGCCTCGAGCTCTCCCGCTTCCTCACGCCGCCTGTCGTCGCAGATCACCGCAACGACCCGGTCAACGCCCTAGGCTACCTCCGCGTCATGTTCACCGTGGACGACATCGACGAGACGCTTGAAAGGCTCCGCAGGCGCGGTGCGCAGCTCGTAGGCGAAGTAGTCCAGTATAAAGACGCGTACCGGCTCTGCTATATCCGTGGGCCCGAAGGGCTTCTCATCGGACTCGCCCAAGAACTCAGCTGAGCGCAATACCAAGGACAAATGGCGAAGAGTGACCAATGTCAGCGAGCGCGTCCGAGGCCGACCGCCTGTTCGAGGTTCCCTCCACGGTCGGCCGCGTTCTCGCAAAGCACGATTAGGTCGTCAACCGGAGCGGACCTTCGGCTGGATGACACGATGGCGGCGCCTCGTCCGCGACTACTAGGCCCGCATCGACGTGGCAGAAGCCATCTCCATGTCGCCATGGGCGGTCTTCTGCTCCGACGTATCAGCAACTGACGTTCTCAAACGGACTCTAAGGCTTGCCTTCTAACGCAGTGCGGCGGCGCTCACTATCCAGCCGTGCTCACCACTGACCGGCGTCGAAGAGCAGACGGACGGCCGCTGAAAAGCCCTATCAGGCCGTTCTTCCATCAGGCTCTGAACCGATCGAATGCCGTCAGGTGTAAAGTTGGTGGGTCCGCCTCGTCCCATTGATAAATATCCGAGCGCAGATAGTGAAGCTCCTCGCTGAGATCGTCCTCATCGAGGTCGATCCACCAGGACTTCGGGCGGCCGTCACTGCCGTCCGACCAACGATAGCCTCTCGCCTTCAACTGATCCTTCATGTCAAACGGGCTGTGCTCCGCAAAGATGCGAACCCGCGAACGCTGGCTGGCGCGGCAAAGTTCGCTAAACGGTGTCTCTTCAGTGGCTCGCCGCTGATCGAGGACTTCTAAGAGCGCGAAGCAATCATCAACGGCGCGGTGGCCCTCGTGGAAATAGCCAGCCTGTCCGACGAGGTAACCGAGCTTCGTTCCCTCGAAGCCGCGGGCGCTCCAATCGATTTCCGAAACGGAACAGGCCCAGGCTTTACCGGCAAAGATGGTCGAAAAGGCATCGCAGAACGGCCGGTCAAAACCAGCATTATGGGCAATGATCAGATCTGCCGGTTCAATCAGCCTGCGCAGGGACTGGATGTCGATGAACTGTCCTTCGACTAACGCGTCCGTGATCCCCGTAAGCCGGGTGATCTCGGGTGGGATGGGTTTGGATGGCCGCTGCAGGCCGCCATAGACCCCGATGATGTCGCCGACAGCTCCATCATCGCTGAAGGTGAAGGCGACAGCGCCGATTTCGATAATCTCGTCGTTACGGTGGTTGAGCCCCGTTGTCTCCGTGTCGACAATGACGCCAACACGGGAAAACTCAGGCCGTCTGACGGCGGCAACAGGGCGAGCGACGTGCCTTCTGAGGATGCGATAGTTTCCGGTCTCTTCAAGCTTTCGCGCCATCTCGTCGTCGGAGCGCGCGACAGAGTGTGAGCGTCGAGGACGTGATTGAGCAGGCGCGCTCGCTTTTTCCACCGTCGGAGACAGCGCATTCGCGAACAAGTCCAGTTGGGAATCCATCTTTTACTCTCACCGCGTGGTGGCAAAGGATAGTGGCGCTCAGCATCGCGAGCAACGAAAGATGCGGTTTATGCACCGGTTCTGAACGATCGCCAATACGTGGGACCCTTGACCAGCCCGAGGGCGAAAAGGTCATCAACCGGAACCCGTTTGAGGACGCCTTCAACACAGCAAGCTGAAGGCGTCACGCCTGCCACACTGCTCGTTACTGCTGTCGAGGCCGACCCGACCGAACTGACTTTGCAGCGCGGCGCAACGAGATGGGAGGGCAATGCAATTGCCCTCCCACAAACGATCAGGCTGCTTCGGCAGAAAACCGCGCAAATAGCGGCTTGAGACGGGGATGACGCTCCGCCCGAGGCGGATGAACCTGGACGGTTCGACCGGATTTCGTCTCGCGCCTGAGCCATTCGCTGATGGTCTCTGCACTGGTGTGATCCATGAAACGGAGGTGTTTGCCGATGATATTGACTTTGCGGCCTTCGGGCAGCCCTTCGAGCGTGCTGAGTAGCGCCGGCACGTCCTTGCAGGTGAGCGCTCCGCCCAGTCGGACATGAATTTCATCGTCGACTTCGGAATGCCTGATCGCGAGCTTTCGGCGCAGATAGGGAAGAACTTCGAGGATCGACAGCGCAAGGCCGAGCGCCACACCGACCAGCAGATCCTGCAGGACGACCATGGCCACGGTGACGGCCCAGATTCCAACCGGCATGAGACCGTGGTGCTCGAACAGGTGGCGTACGTGGTGAAGGCTGATCAGCCGCCAGCCGGTGACGAGCAGCACGGCGGCGAGCGCCGTCAAGGGTACCATTTCCAGCAATCCCGGCAAAAGCGCCACCAAGCCCAGGATCCATGCCCCATGCAATACTGCCGAGGTCCGCGTGCGAGCCCCGGCCTGGATATTGGCCGACGAACGGACAATGACACCGGTGATAGGCAATCCCCCGAGTAATCCGCAGAGCCCGTTACCGACGCCTTGGGCGAACAGCTCCTTGTTGAAGCGCGTGCGCTCCCCGTCGTGCATGCGGTCGACGGCGGCCGCCGAAAGAAGCGTTTCGGCGCTCGCAATGACGGTAATCATTAGAATCGTCAAGATGATGCCGGGCTGCACCAGCTGGGCAAAGCTCTCTGCCGCCGGTATCGATATGCTCTCTGCCAGTGAGGCCGGCACTTCCACGCGGGCTATCGGGAGGTCAAGTGTGGTAGCCAAGACCGTCGCGGCAGCAACGCCGACAAGGGCCCCAGGAAGCGGCGCCAGCAATTTCGGGCGGAATTGTTCCCAGCAGACCATCGCGAGGAGAGCGATGAGACCGACCAGAAGCGCGACGGCCTCGTTTGTCACGCTGGTGCCCCACAATCTACCGACGCTCTCGTTGATCGCGGTGATATTCTCGATGCCGCCGGCGGCAGGCCTGGCATCCATGAGCACATGGATCTGCCCCAGGATGATCAAAATGCCAATGCCAGCCAGCATGCCGTGAACGACGGCCGGCGAAATTGCTCTGAACCAGGAACCGATCCTTAGGAAACCCGCTATGATCTGCAGCAAGCCGACAACGAGCAGCACGGGAGCGAGCATGGCAACGCCATACTGTTCGATGAAGCCGAAGACGATGACAGCAAGACCGGCGGCAGGCCCGGAGACCTGAAGAGGCGAGCCCGCCAGGAGGCCGACGACGAGGCCGCCTATGATACCGGAGATTAGTCCCATAGCCGCGGGCACCCCGGAGGCGATCGCAATTCCCAGGCAAAGCGGAATGGCGACAAGAAAAACCACCAGAGACGAAGCGAGATCGCGCGAGAAAGCAGAGCCGTTGTTTATCATGGCGTTACTCCCCGGCAAGCGTTGCAGCGGCCCGCGGCATGACATGCGGGTGATCTCGTCCTATGACGGCGACTGGCAGCGGCTCGCCCTCCTGCACATCGGTAAATGTCGCCAAGACCCCGTCATAGACTTGGACCTCGCCCGTTCCAATGTCGAAGAACCAGCCGTGCAGCGTGATTTCGTTGGTCGCAAGCTTCGCAGCCACCGCTGGATGGGTCTTCAGGTGGTCAAGCTGAACGACGACGTTTTCCATCGCTACAGCCCGCACGCGGTCAGCTTCGGAAAGGTCGTCGGGATAGGCTTGGCAAACAATCGAATAGGCGGCGTGGCTGTGCCGCAGCCAGGCTGCGACATTCGGCATCGATTCCAGCATTGCCGGGTGGCACAGCCCTTTCATCGCCCCGCAATCTGAGTGGCCGCAGACAACAATGTCGCTGACGCCGAGTGCCAGGATGGCATATTCGATTGCGGAAGAGACGCCGCCATTGAGCGTCGAGAAGGGGGGAACAATATTGCCGGCATTGCGGCAGACGAAGAGATCGCCGGGCCCGGACTGCGTTATCGTTTCCGGCATCACCCGGCTGTCGGCGCAGGATATCATCAGGGCATGTGGCTGCTGGCCTTCGCGCGCGAGCTTGCGGTAAAGCGCCGAATGACTCGGGAACACGGCGCCACGAAAGCTGGAGATACCTTTCAGGAGATCACCCATATTTCGAATCCTCTTTCTGGCCGGACGTCGGACTGGGAGGAGGACGTCTCTCATCCGGCGGGTTGCAAAAGCGATCTGTTCGCAGATGCACAATAAAGGGAGAGAAGAGATCAAAAACAGAGCCACGCAGCATATTGCGGCGCAACATTTTTCAATAAAACGTGATTTACGCAATCCTAGATGGCATTTATCTCAACGCCGAACCCTTGGATCACTGAGAAAACTCGCGTAGGCGGGCCTGAACGAGCATCAAGTGACTAGTCACTCGTCCGCAGAGATGGCGCGCCGCTCTCAGAGCTGGCGGGACGCCTCCGGCTGTCAGGCGGATTTCGTCGGGCCTGGATTCGGGCAGCTTCTCCACGGTCTCGCCCCGCCCAAGAGCCTCGGCGGCCGAGGCAAGCCCTCACAGCGGCCGGGCAATGCGATTGCTAGTGAAGACACCGATGACCAAAAGCACGATGGTTGTTATCCCGAGCGAGAACAGCGATTGCGTGTTCCACTGGCAAGCAGGACTTCCTGGCGAAGGGAGCAGGCAGGGATTCGAGCAGGCTCGCAAGCAATGCGGTGCGGCTGAAGAACTCGCCCCTGGCGGCCGCCCGCAGGGCCTCGTCGCGCTCTTCCCAGGAGATAAGGAATGCAAGGGCCTGCGATACGACGAGCGCAAGCAGCATGAATACGATGAACTGGGCGGCGAGGCTCCTTTTCCACCATAGCATCATCCGGATGCCACCTCCGCAGAAAAGCGGTAGCCGCCGCCCCAGTGGGTCTTGATGATGGCGGGATTTTTCGGATCGAACTCGATCTTCTTGCGCAAGCGGCTGACTTGGTTGTCGATGCTGCGATCGAAAAAATCTGCGGTGCGGCCGACGGTCAGATCGAGAAGTTGGTCACGGCTGAGGACGAGGCCCGGATGTTCCAGGAAGGCCTTGAGCAGGCGAAACTCCGCGATGCTGAGCGCGATGCCGACGCCGTCCTCGCCGATCAGCTCTCGGCGCCCGACATCGAGCCGCCATTGATCGAAGGTCACGGTTTTCGACTTGATCGTCTCGCGCTGCTGCTGCGGCAGGCTGTTGACCCTGCGCAGCACGGCCCTGATGCGCGCCAGAAGCTCACGCGGGTTGAAGGGCTTGGTAAGATAGTCGTCGGCGCCGAGCTCCAGTCCGATGATGCGGTCGGTATCGTCCGCCATCGCCGTCAGGAAGATGATCGGTGTCTCCATCGTGCCGCGCAGCTGGCGACAGACTGATAGACCATCCTCACCCGGCATCATGATATCGAGAACGATCAGGTCCGGGGCGCCACGTTCGACGATGCGCCGAAGAGCCGCGCCGCTTTCGGCGACGCTGACGTGGTAGCCCTGTTGGGAAAGATATTTGCCGACGAGGTCACGGATGTCCCGGTGATCGTCTACGACGACGATATGGTGTGCCGTTTGCATAGAGCGCCTCACGCAAGGAATGAAGATATGAACGGCAATATAAAGTGACGGAAAAATCCGGCACCTCCAAAAGTGTATCAAAGTTTGCCGAATCCGGCGATCCGGTTACCTGACGAATTGCCCGCCATTCCAAGGAATAGCCTGAACTGGCGGGTCCGTCTTCGGTCTCGTCTAAGCTTGTATGAAGACATATCCGGACGGCTTGAGACATTTCGCGACAATTCCCTACCCGTCTGGCACATCTCTGCGACAAACCGCCCTTAGCCTGCAAGCGTCGAAACGATCTGCACCGAAGCAGCCGTTGATCCGCATCCGTGCAGTCCCAACGATGCAAGACGCAATGACACAAGGACTTTCAATGAAACCAATCTGTCTCGGCTCAATGCTGGTGTTCTCACTGTCGCTCGCGGCTGGCGGCCGGAGCCTGGCGCAGGAGCCGGTCAATCCGGAGGGCGAACGGCTGTTCCGCACCCGTTGCGGCACCTGCCACAGTGTCAACATCGGCGAAAACCGGATGGGGCCGCATCTTTCCGGCCTTCTCGGTCGGTCGGCGGGAACCATTGAAGGCGCACGCTACTCGAAAGCGCTCGGCGGGTCCGGCATCGTCTGGGACGACGAGAGGCTGCAGGCCTTTCTGGCCAATCCGCGGCAAGTCGTTCCCGGCACGACGATGACCGTCACCATTCGTGACGAGGCGCAGCGATCGGCGATCATCGCCTATCTGCGCAGCGTTTCCTCCGTCGACTAAAGCGCATGCGCCAGGCGGGGAAAAGACGGAGCGGAAGCTCCAGTAGCAGCCCGAGATCGGATCGTCCGCTCTCAGGCAATTCAAACTCCAACCAGAAGTGAGGCATTCATGAAGAATTTTCTCATCGCATTGGCAGCCTCCGTCGGCCTTCTTATGGCCGCAGGCAATGCCTTGGCCCAAGGGTCCGGTTGCACGCGGCTCCAGTCCGCCAGCTCGCAATCGCAGCCGGCTCCCCCGGCCGACCAGTCTGGCTCGGACGCGCAGCGCAAAGCCAGCTGACCAGGATACCACCCCTGCATCCTGATCGAGCGGCACGCGATGGCGGGCAAATCCGCCATCGCATCTGGGACTTCTTTCAAGAGATTGGAGCATGTTATGGTTCAACTCACCATTAACGGCGTGGCCCGCGATATCGACGTGGATCCTGAAACGCCTCTTTTATGGGTTTTGCGTGAACAGGCCGGCCTGACCGGCACCAAGTTCGGCTGTGGCATTGCGCAATGCGGCGCATGCACGGTGCATATCGACGGCGTCGCCACGCGCTCCTGCGCTATGCCGGTCAGCGCGATCGACGCAGCCCAGGAGATCGTCACGATCGAAGGGCTTTCCCCGGAAGGCTCCCATCCGGTCCAGCAGGCATGGCTCGCGCTCGACGTGCCGCAATGCGGCTACTGTCAGGCCGGCATGATCATGGCGGCCACCGCCCTTCTGAGCACGACTCCGAACCCAACGGATGACGATATCAACGCGGAAATCACAAATATCTGCCGCTGCGGCACCTATAACCGGGTGCGGGCCGCGATCAAGCTCGCCGCTGCAAACAGCAGTGCCGCGCAGAAAGGCTGAGGGTAGAACGATGAATGTGGTCACGCTATCACGCCGCAAGTTTCTGATTGGTACGGCCGCGGCGGCCGGCGGATTTTCACTCGGCTTTCAGATTCCGCTACAGGCAAATGCCGAGCAGGCGGCATCGGATATATTGCCGGAAGTCAACGCCTGGGTTCTGATCCATCCGGACGACACCGTCGTCATCCGCATCGCCCGCTCGGAAATGGGACAAGGCACGCTCACAGGACTGGCGCAGCTCGTCGTCGAAGAACTCGAATGCGACTGGTCCAAGGTTACCACCGAATATCCGACCCCTGGGGAGAGCCTTCGACGCGAGCGCGTCTGGGGTAGTTTCTCGACCGGGGGCAGCCAGGGAATTCGCGGCTCGCACGAATACGTCAGGCAAGGCGGAGCTGCCGCACGCGAAATGCTTGTTGCAGCCGCCGCCAGCACCTGGAATGTTCCGCGTTCCGAATGTTCCGTTCAGAACGGCATCATCACCCATCCCGCTTCCGGACGTACGACGCCTTATGGCGCCGTGGCGACGCTTGCCACGCAGATGCCAGTTCCGAGCGCGATCGCGCTCAAGGACCCGAAGGACTGGAAGATTGCCGGCAAGCCGCTTCCGCGCCTTGATACCGCCGACAAGCTCACCGGAAGGCAGATCTACGGCGCCGATGTTCAACTTCCCGGAATGCTGAACGCTTCGGTGAAGGCCTGCCCGGTGTTCGGTGGCAAGATTGCAAGCTTCGATGCCGCCGCCGTCTCGGCGAGGCCGGGCGTGCGCAAGGTCGTGCAGGTCGATGAGGCAACCGTGGCCGTGGTTGCCGAGACCTGGTGGCAGGCGCAATCGGCGCTCAACGCGCTTCCGATCGTCTGGGACGATGGTCCGAACAAAGCCGTCACGAGCGCCTCCATCGCCGCAATGCTCGCCGAAGGCCTCGATGCAGACGACGCCTTCCTCGGCACTTCGACAGGCGATGCGCCCGCAGCACTTCAGGAAGCAGCACGGGTCGTCACGGCAACCTATTCCTTCCCCTATCAAGCCCATGCCACCATGGAGCCGATGAATGCGACAGCGCGGTATACGCCAGACAGATGCGAGGTGTGGGTGCCGACACAAAACGGCGAAAGCAGCCTTGCGAACGTGGCGGAAGCCTCCGGCCTGCCGATCGGACAATGCGAGGTCTATAAGCTGCATCTCGGCGGCGGCTTTGGCCGGCGCGGCGCCAACGAATCCTACGTCCGTCAGGCGGTTACGATCGCCAAGGAGTTTCCAGGCACGCCGGTGAAGCTGATCTGGTCGCGTGAGGAGGACATGCTGCACGGCTCCTATCACCCGACGACGCAGTGCAGGATGCGGGCAGCACTCGATGCCGACGGCAATCTGACGGCGCTTCACATGCGCATCAGCGGTCAGTCTATCCTCTCCTCGCTCCGTCCACAGATGTTTCGCGAGAACGGTCACGACCCAATCGTGTTCCAGGGGCTGAACGCCAGCGGCAGCGAGGGTGTCTTTGGCTACACCGTCGCCAATCTCCTCATCGACCATGCCATGCGCAATCCTCCCGTACCACCCGGCTTCTGGCGTGGCGTAAACCTCAACCAGAATGCCTTCTACGTGGAAAGCTTTTTGGACGAGCTTGCCCATGCCGCCGGAACCGATCCCCTCGATTTCCGCCGTAAGCTTATGGCTGACCATCCGAAGCATCTGGCGGTGCTGGAGGCCGTCGCCGAACGCATCGGCTGGGAAACGCCGGCGCCGCAAGGCATATACCGTGGCCTTGCGCAGATCATGGGTTTTGCCAGCTATGTCGCTGCAGCCGCGGAAATCTCCATCATCGACGGACAGTTGAAGATCCACCGCATCGTCGCCGCGACGGACCCCGGACATATCGTCAACCCCGCCCAGGCCGAACGCCAGGTCGAAGGGTCCTTCGTTTACGGTCTCTCCGCCTGCCTCTACGGCGAATGCACCATCAATGGCGGCCGCGTTGAACAGGAGAATTTCGACACCTACGAGGTGATGCGGATGGAGCAGATGCCGGCGGTCGAGACAATCATCATGCCGTCCGGTGGCTTCTGGGGTGGCGTTGGCGAGCCGACCATCGCCGTCGCCGGCCCGGCCGTCCTGAACGCCGTCTTCGCCGCTACTGGCAAACGGATCCGGCAACTGCCGCTGAAGAACAATAGCCTTTCATAAACAAGGGGAGATGCAGCCTTTTACAAGGGAAAAAGGGGGGTTCCGCAACGAATGCCGGGAGACCTCTTTGCGGGGCCCAACCTCTAGGATCAACCAAGCGAGTTTGTCATGCGCCACGAAGACAGAGATCAAGAACCGGACTATCTGGAAGAGTATCTGCTCCGCCGTCGGCATGCGATATCCGACCAAGTCGTCGGCGTCGCACTTTTCGCATTCTCCATTCTGGCGATGGCGATAGGCTTGGACGCCGCGTCGGTGCGCACGGCTCCGGCCCCCGACCAACCTCTGTCGGCATTGGTGACCACGAGGCCTACAACGCCCTGCATCGACGACAGGATGCCGGCGGGAGGCCGCTCGGAGGCGATGAGATCGCGCCATGTTCTGGACCAGAACATCAATACGACGCTCGCCCTTCGCAAAGTGTCGTCGAGATCGATCGCAATCCGCTGACAACTTGGCAGATAGCCGCGTTTGTTTTGGCCGTTTGACCCCACCGTGCGGATTGAACATTGACCCCGACCTTGGCCCCCATGGCTAGGACGTCACCGACCATCTTTGCAAACCGCACCGTAATCGGCAGGCCGTCGTTGAAGTTGCACGAATCTAATTGATTTTGGTGAACCTCATGATGTCGGCAAGAACGTCATCAATCTTGGGCATATTCTTGATACCCAAGAGGGTAATGTGAAGCGGGTTTGGTATCTCGGGCCGATATGGGTGTCGAGCTGCGGCACATAGCCATTGGTCCACAGATAGTCGTCTTTTCGTCGAGGATCGACGCAGTGCCGCGCACGACCGGATAATCGTCGTCGCGAAACACTTGGTCTCTCCGCCGGTCGTAGGATGCGCACGCCCACGACATTGTCTCCTTGGGCGCCGCTTGCGAAAACGCGTCCCACTCCTCGTCGTTGGAATAGGTCTGGCCGTGAATGAACTGTTCGCGCAGGGGCTGCGCGTAATTGTCCTGGTAGGTCTCAAGGACCATCGAAAGGAGCGAGCCTCGCCTCCCGTCGAGATGCTTGTCACGTACTCAATCGCGGCCTACATAGTCATCATAGTCATCTCGCACACTCGATCTGTGTTTCGTGTCGCGCTTATAGAGCAGCGGCATCGGTTCAACGAAGCTATCAGTCGGAAGTCAGTGCAGGATCTGGCTGAGGAAGAGCTTGGTCCGCTCGTGCTGCGGGTTGTCAAAGAACTCGGCCGGCGCGTTCTGCTCGACGATCTGGCCCTGATCCATGAAGATCACGCGGTTGGCCACCTGCCGGGCGAAGCCCATCTCGTGGGTAACGCAGACCATGGTCATGCCCTCTTCGGCAAGCTGAACCATCGTATCCAGCACTTCCTTGATCATCTCCGGATCGAGCGCTGATGTCGGTTCATCGAACAGCATGATGCGCGGGTTCATGCAGAGTGATCGGGCAATCGCCACACGCTGCTGCTGGCCGCCGGAGAGCTGACCCGGATACTTGTTGGCCTGCTCGGGAATCTTGACGCGCTCAAGATAGTGCATCGCGATCTCATCGGCCTTTTTCTTTGGCATCTTGCGCACCCAGATTTGTGCCAGCGTGCAATTTTCGAGGATTGTCAGATGCGGGAACAGATTGAAGTGCTGGAATACCATGCCGACCTCGCGGCGGACCTCGTCGATCTTCTTCAGATCGTTGGTGAGCTCGATCCCATCAACGAGGATCTTCCCACTTTGATGTTCTTCCAGCCGATTGATACAGCGGATCATGGTCGACTTGCCCGAACCGGATGGCCCGCAAGCGATGATGCGCTCGCCGCGCATCACGTTCAGGTTGATGTCCTTCAAGGCATGGAAGTCGCCATACCACTTATTTAAGCTCGTCAACTCGATAGCAACTTCTTCATTCGAAGAAACAGGTTGATCGCTGGACTGGCCCACAATGGATAAAGTCATGCAATCCTCTCAATGACTGATGCGGCCACGCCGTTCCAAGAAATCGGAAAAACGGGCGAAAGAGAAAGAGAGCGCGAAAAAAATCGCGCCAATGAACAGAAACGTTTCGGCCGCGGGCGATGGCCATGCCGGGTCGGCCAAAGCCGCTTTGCCTGAGCTGATGAGGTCAAACAGTCCGACGACAAGCACCAGGCTGGTGTTCTTGATCATCACAATGATCGTATTTGCAAGAGCGGGGATGGCGACACGAATGGCTTGCGGCAGAATCACGAGTTGTTGCGTGCGCCAGAACGAAAGACCGAGAGCTTCAGCGGCCTCGTACTGCCCACTCGGGACGGCCTGCAGGCCGCCGCGGATCACCTCAGCCAAATAGGCCGACGCAAACAGCGTCAGAGCGACCAACGCACGTACAAACTTGTCAGGCAAGAGATAGTCCGGCAAGAACAACGGGAGCATAATCGACGCAACGAACAGGATAGACAGCAGCGGGAGTCCACGAATCCCCTCTATGAAGGCCACTGCCATAATTCGTACAGTTGGCATCGTCGTAGAGCGTCGTGCGAGTGCCAACAAGACGCCGACGGGAAAAGCGACCCCAATGGCCACAACAGTCAAAATAAGGGTTACTGGAAGTCCGCCCCAGGACGATGTGGGAACACTTACCAGTCCGAGACCACCACCCATCAGCCATCCGACGAGCGCCAGGGCCGCGATCCAAAGTTGCAAAAGTTTCGGTGTCCAACTGGCGGGTCGAACCGACCAGGCGAGAAGGGCAATGATCAGGACGCAAACCAGTGCCGGACGCCAACGCTCGTCAAAAGGGTAGATCCCAAAAAGCAATTGGCCGGATTTTGCGTAGATAAAGCTCCAGCAAGCGCCGGAAGCCGCACGGCATGCGTCGGGATCGGGGTCAAACAGAACCGCGTCCAAGACGAACCACCGAAACATCGTGGGCACCGTGGCAAACAGGCCAGCACCAAAAATGATGCTGAGCGTTGCATTCAAGGGCGTACCGAAGAGAAGCTTGGCTGTTTCGCGAGCCCTGCCGGCCAAAGCTCCCGATGAAACTGGAGGCATAATTGGCTGCCCTACGAGTTCTGCGGATATTGGTTTCATAGTCATCGCTCCACTATTGCGATACGGCGGTTGTACCAATTCGCGGCAGCCGACAAAGTCAGGTTCAGCGCAAGGTAGACACCGAGGATGATAAACAGCCCTTCGATCGAATGACTCGACTTGCTTATGGTCGTGTTCATAACCGCCAGGAAATCAGGATAGCCAACCGCAATCGCAAGCGTCGAGTTCTTGACGACGTTGATGTATTGGCTGTTCAGAGGAGGCACGATTATGCGCAACGTCTGCGGGATGACGATCAGTCGCAATATACTGGTTCGGGACAGACCGAGTGATCGGCCGGCATCCCATTGGCCCTTTCCAATGGCCAATACGCCGCCCCTAACGATTTCCGCAACGAAGCCACTGGTGTAGATCGTCAAACCGACCAGAATTGTGCTGAGTTCCGGCGTTAGCGTGATGCCTCCCCGGAAACTAAAGCCCGTAAAGACCGGCCAATCTACATTGGCTGGCACATTTGCCACCCAGATACCGATTGCCACTGCACCCACCAAGGTGAGGATCGAACGCGAATGAATTTGCGGAAAGAACGTACGGAATGCTCGCGCTCCAAGGAAAAGAATCGCCAGGCCAAGGAGACCCCATCCAATTGATTGCAAGCTGATGTTGACGGACGGCATCGCCATACCACGCATTGACACGTAGGTGCCGGGCGCAAGATTGAAGGCTTCGGTAATCGGGGGAAGTACCTTCCACCACAACGAATAGAGAAAAATGAGCAGGACAATTGGAGGGGTGTTGCGCGCGACCTCGATCCAGACCTTGCATGTGCCTGAGGCGAGTGGATTGCTGCTCAGGCGCGTGATTCCCAGGATCAGGCCTATGATCGATGAAAAGCCGATGACCAGTGCCGAAATAAGGATCGTGTTGGCGATCCCGACAACAATCGCCCAATAGTAGGGGTCTCGCGGTCCGTATGACAGCATCGACTCGGAGATCACGAGCCTTGACGGCATAGTGAGGAAGTCAAAGCCTATCGGGATGCCACGCGCTTCGAGATTGGTGACCGTCGTGGTGAAGAGGAGAGTCGCAAACCCAATGAGCACTAACAGTAAAACACCCTGAACGGCAATCGCTCTGGCCTTCACGTCGTTGAACATCTGACTCTCCTCACTTCTGCTTGTATGAACGGTAGTAGTGTCAGTTCCACGGAAGCGGGTAGTTCAACCCACCATCCTTGGCCAGGGCGTTCATACCGCGTGCGACTTTAAGTGGGCTCTTCATTCCAAGATTGTTGTCCCAAATTTCCGCGTAGCTGCCCATCTGTTTGATGACGTTGTAGACCCACTTGTCATCAAGCCCGATTGGCTTGCCGAAACCGGGCTCCTCTCCCAAAACGCGCTTCACTTCAACGCTTCCTGTTTTGAGTTTCTCATCGATGTTTTTCGAGTCGATACCGTTGGCCTCGGCCCAAAGTAGCGCGTTGACGGTCCAGCGGACGATATCGAACAATTGGTCGTCACCGCGTGCGATTGCGACCCCGTTCGGTTCGACGGTATTTCCGACTCTAATAATGGCGTAGTCGTCCGGGTTCTTGGCGACCGAGGCACGTTGTCCGGCTGCGGCAGTGCCGTCGGTGACGTAACTGTCGCAACGTCCGCCGAAAAAGGCATCCCGCGCCTGTATCGTAGAATCAAAGTAAACCTTCTGCATCGATATGTTGTGCTCTTCTTCGGTCTCCTGGATTGCTGTTTCCGTAAGGCTGCCACCACCCTGCAGGCAGACCGTCCTGCCATCCAGTTGTTTGGGGTCTGTGATATTGTCCGCCTTGCGAACGAGGAGTCCGTCCACGTCGTAGAGGGTTAGCCATACGAAGCGGACCACCATATCGCGCGTGTAGGTCAAGGTTGATGTCCGGGAGAGAATGTCGATCTCGCCCGTCTGCAGCGCCGGGAACCGCTGGCCTGCGTTAAGTGGCACAAAGCGGATTTTGTCCTTGTCGCCCAGGATGGCGACCGCAAAGGCCCGGCAAATGTCGGAGTCGAAGCCACGGTAGTAGCCTTTCTCGTCCGGCCGCGAGAGCCCCGGCACGCCTTGGCTAGCACCGCAGCTCACATAACCGCGCTCCTTGATCTTGTTTACGACAGTTTGAGCTTCCGCCGGCGCTCCCAGCATGGCTGAGGTAGCGATAGCGATACTGGCAAAGGCCAGCGATTTGAAAGTTCTAAGTTTCATGTTCGTGTTCCCTTTTTTCTTGATTGGATATCTAGATTTCCCGCCGGGTGGGCATGGAAGGTTCCACCATCTCGGCCGCCAGGATCCGAAATGATTTCTCGAGATCGGCCAGCAGATCATCGACATGCTCCAAGCCGATACTGAAGCGGATCAGGGGCCCCTGTATGTCGGTTCTGGTCGTTGTCCGGACCGGCTGTGGATCAATCACAGCCACGATGCTTTTCGTGCCGCCCCAACTTGCCCCTATGCTGAAGAACTCCAAGGATTCGATCGCCGATGCGACGCGCGGGCGCGTCCACGATTGCAAAACCACAGAGAACAAGCCCGAAGATCCCAGGAAGTCGCGTTGCCACAATTCGTGCCCGGGGTGGGAAGGAAGCGCCGGGTGTAGAACGCTCAGAACTTCAGGGCGCTCCTGAAGCCACTTTGCAATCGCCAGGGCATTCGCTTCTGAGCGATCGAGACGAATGGGGAGCGTCTCGATACCTCGCATGACAAGCGAGCAGTCTTCTGGCGACACACCGTAACCAAGATAACGCGATACATCCCGAAGGCGTCGGTAGAGGGTTTCATCGCGGACGGCGACTGACCCCATCAGCACGTCCGAGTGGCCGGAGAGATATTTCGACACAGCACAGATGGAGAAGTCGATCCCCATCGCTAGCGGTTTGAGCCGAAGCGGGGTCGCCCACGTGTTGTCAGCGGCCACGAGCGAGCCGCTTGCCCGTGCGGCCTTTACAATCGCCGCCATGTCCTGAATTTCCATCGTTGCCGAGCCAGGCGATTCGACCAAGACCAGCCTGACGCGGTCGTGGAGGAGTGCCGCAATCCCACCCCCGATCAGCGGATCGTAATAGCCGACCTCAATTCCTAGAAATGAGAGAAAGTTATCGGACAGTGTTCTTACCGGATCATATACACTGTCCGGGAGCAGCACCTGATCGCCCGCTTTGGCCACCGCCAGAATTGTCAAGACTATGGCAGCAAGACCAGACGGCACAACGTGGGAGTAGGTTCCGCATTCCAGCGACGCGATGCGCGCTTCGAGAGCCCGCGAGGTTGGGGTGCCGTAAAGCCCGTAGGAATAACCATCGTAGAAAGTCTCGCGACGGCGTTGATAGGCATCGACCGTAGGGAATACGACCGTAGAGCCACGGAACACAGGAAAGGACAGGCTTTGAAAGCCGAGTGGGGCTGTGGCGTCGTTTGTCTGAAGGCATCTGGTGTCGTCGTGCATATTTAATGTTTCCTTGGCTGCTTCCGACAGTAGCCGTGTGATTGAGCCGCCACAAATGTATAGTGATCACCAAATCATTCACTGTGGTTATAATGGATCGCCATGAACCTTGCCCTGATTGAAATATTTAGCGCCGTCATGAAAACGGGCTCGACCACGAGAGCTGCTGATCTACTGGGAATTTCGCAGCCTGGCGTCAGTCGTGGTTTGAAGCGGCTCGAAGACACAACCAAACTCAAGCTGTTCGAACGCTCTGGCCCCCGGCTTACGGCGACGCCGGAAGCTCTTCTGCTTTACCGCGAGGTTCAGGCCGCCCACGCTGGCCTTGATAGGTTGAAACAAGCGGCAGCACGCATCCGGGAAGTGGGGACAGGTTCGCTCAAGGTCGCGAGTTCCGCCGCTCTGGGCCTGAGCTTCATGCCGCGAGTGATCGCCAAGTATTTGAAGCACCGGCCCGCCGTATCGATTACCTTCGAAATCGCGGGCTCGTCTGCAGTTCGTGATCTGGTGGCGAGCGGTTTGTTCGATTTTGGGCTTTGTGCCGATGAGATCGACACTACCAATCTGGTCGCCGAGCCTTTCATTGAAAGTTACGGTGTATGTGTGTTCCGAAAAGGTCACGCACTCGAAAGTAAACGTATCGTGAGCCCGCTTGACCTCGAACAGGAACGCCTGATCTGTCTCGCGCCTGAGGACACCGCTCGAAAGCAGCTCGACCGTCATCTCGCCGCCCAGGGTGTGTCGCCTCGCATGATCGTGGAAACGCAATTCTCAGCCACAGTCTGCCAACTTGCGATCGAAGGCGTGGGCGTGGGCGTCGCCAACGTCCTAAGCTACGTGTCAGAGGGATACGAAAAAGCAGGACTCGTTGCCCGCCCCTTGCTTCCCGCAGTCACCTTCGTGACATTGCAGATCCTGCCGCCACAAAGGGCAAGATCGCGGCTTGTGGATGAGTTTGCAGCGGATCTCATGCAAGAGCGCGATCAACTCCTGCAGGAATGCAGCAGCTATAGCCCGCATGGTCGCTAGTGGTCGCGAAAGC
Organism: Rhizobium sp. USDA 3886; assembly: GCF_056279785.1. Taxonomy (NCBI): domain Bacteria; kingdom Pseudomonadati; phylum Pseudomonadota; class Alphaproteobacteria; order Hyphomicrobiales; family Rhizobiaceae; genus Rhizobium; species Rhizobium sp. USDA 3886. The sequence goes on from NZ_JBWCDC010000003.1 coordinate 240,189, forward strand.
GCAACATGTTGGAAGATCGGTTTCTCAAGCGCCTGAGTAAGAAAGCCCGGAAGGGATTGCGGGGATGGCCAATTGCGACGATTGCCTTCTACGGTCCGAACCTGAGCCAAGCAACAAAGGTCGCTGTTGGCATCGTCCCATCCGAGAATGCAGCAGTGGAAGAGTTGCGCGACTGGAAAGTGGAACGCGGCGATGTCCGCGCCGACCCCGCCATTGCCCGTGAGATACTCGAATTTATCGAGGAGCATCAGGCGCGATCCGTCGTGATGACCGATGGCATCATTGGGTGCCCTCACCAAGAAGGGGTCGATTACGAAGGCGAATGGTGTCCAGTTTGCGAGTTTTGGCACGGACGAGATCGCTTTACAGGGCAGAGCGTCCAATAGTTCTGTTGCAAGGGGGAGGCTTGTCGTAGTCGGTAGTCTGTCAGGGACGACCGATTGAGACGGCCGTGAGGGCTACGCCGGCCGGGCTAACGCGGCTTTCGAGTTGCCTTTTAACTCCGACGAAGGGTGCCACCGGTCTCCGTCATCGCTGTCGCGCTGATGCGAGTGCCGCGCATATCAGGGCTATTTTATTTTACTCTCTTGGAGAGAGCGACAAAGCCATCTTGGCCGTCGCCGATGATCTGTTCCCGATAGCACGGCCCTAATGCCGAATTCAGCGGAATCGTCAAACGGTTGCCCGTTCCAACTCCGCAAGGCGCTCCTGGCAGATGGTCGCGACAATCTGATGGAGATGCTCGGTCCGCTCAAGCAGCCAGCTTAGCGCCTCGTCGGTGATCTCGAAGTGCTTCGAGTAGCGCGCCTTGACATAGGATTCGTTGAGGATGTTGTACCAAGCGGTATAGCGGTGCTGGTCACGCGGCCAGGCGTCGATCAGCCGGCGGTCCTGATCTTCGGCCAACCCGCGGAGGAATTTCAGATTGTGCGACGGCGGACTGTAGTTGGTCAGCGTCAGAAGCAGACAGGAATAGGCAGTTTCGACCGCTTGGTGGAGCTCAAAGACGGCGCGACGGTGGTTTCCTTTCGCCAGATAGAACCGTGACCCGTCAATCAGATCGCCGATTTCCGGTAGATGTAGGGTGACATGCTCCTTCGCCACCCTGTACGCATCGGCGGCGGAGAGCTTTTTCGGTTCGGCCAGCGGCCGGTCGTCGAGCTCGTAGAGCACGATGCCCTCGCGCAGGATGTCGACGAAGAAATACTGGCCGTCGGCCAGAAAGTTGTTCACCTCCCTGGCGCCATGGACGATCAGCCCGACCGGCGTCTTCACGCCTTTGTCCCACATCAGCCGGTCGGTGGTTTTGTCCCAGTACTGCGGTTCCGCCAGCTGCTTGGAATTGACCAGCACCAGGATGTCGTAGTCGGAGCGGTAGCCCTTCATCGTGTGCGGCTCGTCGACCCACGTGCCGCGGCTATACGAACCAAAAAGCAGAATCTTTAAGATCCGGCCGCGCTTCTTGAAGGCGGCCGACGTCCCTGACAGCGCGTCGGCGAACTCCTCATGGATGATCGCAACGATGCGAGCAAGCTCGCGCTGCTTTTCTTCCGGCAGATGTTCCAGGGACGATCGCATGGGTTCATCGATAGGCCAAAGACGATTCGCCGTCTACTACTGGAAACTGTAGGAACTGCGGCATGGAAGACGACGGAATGATCCGGCGGTGAAATCGATCGATGACCTGCGGAGTGTCGAGCGACCACAATCGCTGCACTGTCCAGAAGAGGTGGGGGCCTGCCTAGTTTCCGCGCCAGACAGGAACTTTTTTGTCAAAAGCGGCGTTTGGCTGCTGTCACCGGACTCGACCAAGTCGATGACATTCATGGGGCTCGCTGACATGGCAGGAGGCGAGCCCCTACCATATCCAGGTTCGCCTCAAAAGTAGATCGACATGACCAGATCCTGGTCGAAATCCCCGAAACCCTTGCCGAAAATGTTCATGCCGCCCGGATTGTCCGCCTTCTCGTCAATGCCGATGCGGAAGCGAATGGAATGATGATCGGCGATGCCAAGCGAGACGATCGTCTGTGTCGAGACCATCGCACCATCGATCCAGGTTCCTTTGTCGTCGATCGTCCAGGTCTTGAGCTTGCCGTATTGCGAGCCGCTGAGTTTCCACCAGGCGGGCGAATACATGCCGCGCCGGTCACCGAAATCACCGGGCGACGTCCAGTGGCCGGCCTTGATGCCATTCACCCAGATCGAAATATCGGACGGCCAGTTGGCATTGGTCGCCGGCGTCTCGGAGCTGAGCTCGGCCGAAAACTCCATCTTGCGGATCTTTCTGCCCGTGACCCTGGCATTGTTCGGAAATTTGTATTCCACGTAGCCACGGGTGAACCACAAAAGCCCGGCCTGCATGCGCTGCGGGTCGAGGAAAACTTCCTGCACGTCCAGCATGCCGATGACATTATTGACCGAGCACAGGCCGCAGGGCGCCTCCACTTCGAATTCCGTAAAGAGCCCGATTGGCATGCTGACGGTAACGACGTCGCCGGAGGACTTCGTGCCGTTCGTGTCGAAGCGGATAAGAATCTCGTCGTAGATGCTGGAGCAGACCTTCTGATTGCCTTTCGTCGCCTTCATCGTCTGCGTCTGGATAAGACCCGCCTGTTCCAGCGCCTTCAAATTGGTCGCCGTCGTCGACTGCGGCAAGCCCATGTGACCGGCGATGTCGTTGACATTCAAAGGGCCTTTCTGGCGCAGCAGATTGAGCATTTCGATGCGCGTCGCTGAACCGAGGGCGTGGACGACTTCGCCATCCTTCATCGGATCGACTGTTAGAAGCTTAGTCTCCATGCTCGACTACCGGTTCTCCAGTCTTTCTTGGTTGTATTTTGCTGATATCATGCGGCATGGACAGTGTCGCCGTCTTTTCTAAAGGTGCCGGCCCGCGCCTCGGGAGAGCAATCGCGGACCGGCGGGGCCTTCTCACCTCGGCCCAAAAGGTATGCTTCATTCGTCTTACCCCTTGATGCCGGAAGAGAGCATGAGCGCCTGTGTCACACGCTTCTGGAAGAGCAGATAAGCCACTGCGACCGGCATGGCGGCGAGGATCGCGACGGCCATGTCACGGGCATATTTGACGCCGAAGGCATCGCTGATCTGGGTAATGCCGACGGTGACCGTCATCATGTTCTCGGAGCTCGTGACGAGGAAGGGCCACAGGAAGGCGTTCCAGGCCATGATGTAGGTGATGATCGCAAGCGCTGTGGTAATGCCCCAGTTCAGTGGCAGATAGAGCTTGAAGAGGATCTGGAATTCGCCGCACCCGTCGAGCTTTGCCGCCTCGCGCAGTTCTTTCGGAACGGAATCGAAGAACTGCTTGTAGACGATGACGACGACGGGCACGATCAGCTGCGGCAGAATGATGCCGCCCCAGGTGTTGATCAGATCCAGCCGGTGCATGAGCACGAATTGCGATACCACAAGGGCTTGCGACGGCACCATGAAGCTCGCGAGGATGATGCCGTAGAGCAGCTTTCGCCCCGGAAACACGATCTGCGACAGCGCATAGGCGCACATCACGCTGATGACGATGACGACGACGGTGACGGTTATCGAGGTCACGATCGAATTCAGGTACCAGGTGGCGAGATTGGTCTGAAAAAGGGCAAAGTAATAGGCGGAGAAGTTGAAGACGTCCGGAATGAAGGTCGTTTTCGTCACGACCTCCTGCTCGGGCTTGATCGATGTGACGACCGCCCAGTAGATCGGGAAAGCCCACATGCAGGCAATGCAGAAGGTGAGAACGAGAAGAAGCGCGTTACCGATGGTCTTGCCGGGCATGTGTCAGCGCTCCCTTACGCGCAGAAGCTGATATTGCAGCACGGAAACGACGACGATGATCAGGAAGAGCATCACCGCGACTGCCGAGCCGACGCCACCGTGGTTGAGGCGGAAAGCCTCGCGATAGACGAGCTGCAGCAGCACATAGGTGGAATTGAACGGTCCGCCCTCGGTCATCAGATAGACCTGGTCGAAGATCTTCAGCTGCAGGATGAGCTGCAGCGTGAGAACGAGCGCCGTAACCGGCCAGATCAGCGGCCAGGTGATGCGACGGAAGCACTGGAGACGTGTCGCACCGTCGAGCATCGCAGCCTCGTAATAATCCTGCGGAATGTTGCGCAGTCCGGCGATGAAGAGCAAAAGGTTGAAGCCGTTCGTCCACCAGACCGTCACGAGTGCCACCATCGGCATCGCCCAGACGGGGTCACGGAACACACTGATGCGCTTGCCGGTGAGGAATTCGATGATGTGCTGCGCGATGCCGAACTGCTGGTCGAGAACCCATTGCCATATCTGCGTCACGACCGATACTGGCAGGATATAGGGGATGAAGAAGAGCACGAGTATCAGGCTCTGCAGCCACCCCTTCAAGCGCACGACCATCAACGCCAGGCCAAGGCCAATCAGCGTGTTCGGAATGACGGTCAGCACGACGAAATATCCGGTGTTCCACACGGACGTATAGAAGAGCTTCTGGCCGAAAAGCTTCACATAGTTGCCAAAGCCGACCCACTGGCCCTCGCCGATGAGCGGCGCATCGGTGAAGCTCAAGGCGAACATCTTGTAGACCGGGTAGGCAAACACGATCAGATATGCGGTCAGAAACGGCGTGATCATGATGATCGCCGTCAGTGTCTTGCCTCGTCTTTCATTTCTGAACACTGAGCTTCTCCCTCAAGAGCAGACGCCGGCCGGAGGTTGGCTCCGGCCGGCGCATTCTCACATCTGGCTCTTCAATTCTTCGCGCATCTGCTCGATCGCGTCTTCCGGTTCGAGCTGGCCGTTCAATGCCGGAACCACGAAGTTCTGCGTCGCTTCGTAAATCGGGCCGGCAACGCCTGCGAGTTTGGAGACCGGATCGAATGCGGCGGTGTCTGCGAGCTTGGCATAGGTCGCGTTCGGCTGCATTTCCTTGAACTCCTTGCTGTCGGTCACCGGCTTGTAGGCAGGAATGTGACCCGCGCTTGCCCAGGAGATGCTATGCTCATTCATCCAGTCGATAATCTCGAGCACGATTTTCACCTTCTCGGGAGAGATCGGCTTGGCATCGCTGTTGGGGATCGCGAAGGAGTGCGAGTCCGCCCAGGTCGCCTGGGTGCCCATAAGGTTCGGAATTTCGATGGCGCCCCATTCAAAGCCGAGATTGCCGTTCTTCTGCAAGTCGACCATCGTCGGCACCTCCCAGACGCCGTTGATATGCATGGCGGCCTTGCCGGAGGTAAAAAGCGCAATCGAGGCTTCATAGGAAATCAGCTTCGGCGAATAGCCGGTGGAGACCCAGTTTGCCATGGTCTTCAGGGCATTGACACCGGCATCGCCCGGCAAGATCTCGTCTCCCTCGATGAACTTCGCGCCCTGCTGGGCGAGCAAGGTATAGAAGACACGCCACATCGAGCCGCCTTCGTCAGTGTGCAGCGACAGCGGATACTCGACCTTGGCGGTCGCCTTGATCTTTTCAAGCGCGGCATTGAAATTGTCGAGCCCGTCGAGGCCCTTGGGCAGGCCGTCGTCACCGAGCAAGCCGGCCTCTTTCAGAATGGTCTTGTTGTAGTAGAGAACGAGTGAATGAACGTCGAAGGGGATGCCATAGACCTTGTTGTCGAAAGTCGCCTGTTTCCAGGCCGCATCGACGTAATTCTCCTTCTTGATTCCGGCAGCAGCAAGCTCCCCATCTGAGAATGGCCGGAGGATGCCGGTCGGCACGGCGAGCGGATATCGCGACATATGGTAGGTCATGATGTCAGGCTGCTGACCGACGGCCGCGGACGTCTGCACCTTGGTATAGAAGGGAACGCCCCATTCAAGCGTCGTCGCGTTGATCTTGATATCCGGATGGGTATCGTTGAACTCCTTGATCAGCGCCTTCATGCGGACGCCGTCGCCTCCGCTTAAGAAGTCCCACCAGGTAACGTCCGTCTGTGCGAATGCGGCTGCCGAGGGCAGCAATGCGATTGCCGCCGAAACGGCCAGTTTCAATATCTTTTTCACGTCGGTTCCTCCTCGATTAAAGCATCGGTTATGACCATCCCGCGGCACGGAATGGCTTTCGCTGCGAACCTCCTCCAAGGCCCACAATCCTCATTCCAGCATTTACTTCCGAAATCCGGGTTCAGACGCCCAGATTCCGGGTATCAGCTGAGCCTTCTGCCTTCGCTATCGAAGGCCAGCATTTCGGGCACTCTCAGAGAGAGGCTGATCTTTTCCTTGGGCTGCGGGCGGCTGTCGCGGCACTCGACCGTCATTTCCGTGCCGCTTTTAGTCAGGATGTGCAGGTAGCCGGTCCCTCCCAGCTCCTCGGTGAACTCGGCCACGGCCGCAAGCGTCACGGTGCCTTCGCCCGCCCCAAGCCCGATATGCTCGGGACGGACGCCGACATGGACAGATGTGCCCCGCGTGAGGCTCGCGCCGGTCGGCAGGTCGAATGGTTGGCCGGGCGCGTCGTCAAGCTCGACCCGCAAGGAGCCTTGCCCGGCGCTCATGACTTTTGCCTTCAGGAAGTTCATGCCCGGCGAGCCGATGAAGCCTGCGACAAACATGTTTTGCGGATCCCGATAAAGTTCGAGCGGCGCGCCGACCTGCTGGACGACACCGTCCCTCAGCACGACGATCTTGTCGGCAAGCGTCATCGCCTCCACCTGGTCATGCGTGACGTAGACCATGGTCGCGCCGATCTGCCGGTGCAGACGGGCGATCTCCATGCGCATCTTCACGCGCAGTTCCGCATCAAGGTTGGACAGCGGTTCATCGAACAGGAAGACGCGCGGCTCGCGCACGATCGCCCGGCCGATCGCCACGCGCTGACGTTGGCCGCCGGAAAGCTGGCTCGGCTTGTGACCGAGGTAGTCGCCGAGACGCAGAATATCCGCCGCCGCCTTTACCTTCTGCTGAATCTCCGCCTTCGGCCGGCGTGCGATCGATAGGCTAAACGCCATGTTTTCGAAAACGGAGAGATGCGGATAAAGCGCGTAGGACTGGAAGACCATCGCCACGCCGCGCTTGGAGGCCTCCCTGTGCGTCACGTCGTCGTTCTCGATACGGATTTCCCCGCCGCTCGTCTCCTCCAGTCCCGCGATCATTCTGAGCAACGTCGACTTTCCGCAGCCCGAAGGGCCGACAAAGACTGCAAACTCACCCTGTTCGATCTCGATATCGACGCCATGAATGACCTTGAACGCGCCGAACGACTTGCTGACGTTCGTCAGCTTGATACCAGACATGCATCCTCCCGATTGTCGTTTTCATCAGGGCGGCTCCCCCGCCGCCCCATGGCAATCAGTTACGCCGAAGCAACAGACAGCAGTATGAAATGATAGGACTTCGCCGGCAGCGAACCGATGAGCGCGCCCTCGTCGGTGACGGAAAGACCCGACCCCGCCTTGGGAACGATGCGGTTCTGGTCCTCGACCGAGTTCCTGGCTTTCAGGTCCTCGCCGGTCATGACGTGATGCTGCATGACCTTGAGGCCCTTGAAGCCCTGCAGGTCGACGCTCAAGTCCATCGCCTCGTTAAGGCTGCGGTTTACCGCAAAGAGCGCAATGCTCTTGCCGTCGTCATGCAGCACTGCCGACAGGTCGAGATAGGGAACGTCCTGGGCAACATCGCAGTCATAGGTCGGACCGGAGGCGGAAACGGTCAGTGCCGTGCCGCGCCCGTATTTCGAGGCAAACTGCAGCGGATAATAGATCGACTGGCGCCATGCAGGGCCGCCTGCCCTGGTAAGGATCGGTGCAATCACGTTCACCAGCTGCGCCATGCAGGCGATCTTGACGCGGTCGGAGCGGCGGATGAAGACATTGATCAGCGAAGCGACGAAAATCGCATCCTCGAGATTATAATGCTCCTCGAGAAGCGGCGGCGCTTCCGGCCAATCCCAGCTGGCGATACGCTCGCCGTCTTCCTTGCGGTCGTGATACCAGACGTTCCATTCGTCGAAGCAGATCTTCACGTCGCGCTTCGACCGCTTCTTCGCCTTGATGTAGTCGATCACACCGCCGATGGTGACGATATAGCGGTCGAGCTCGATCGCCTTGGCATAGTAGTTCAGCGTGTCGTTTTCTTCATTGCCGAAGTACTTGTGCAGCGAAATATAGTCGACGCTGTCATAGCTGGCATCGAGAACCGTCGCTTCCCATTCGGGATAACTCTTCATCTTGTCGTTCGACGAGCCGCAGACCACTGTCTCCAAAGTCTTGTCGAAATACTTGAAGGCCTTGCTGACCTCATTGGCGAGGTGACCGTATTCGGCGGCACTCTTGTGGCCGACCTGCCAGGGACCGTCCATTTCGTTTCCGAGACACCAGATACGGACATTGTGCGGATCTTTGTAACCGTGCTTGACGCGAAGGTCGCTCCAGTACGTTCCGCCCGGATGATTGCAATATTCGAGGAAGTTGCGCGCATCGTTCAGACCGCGCGAGCCGAGGTTCATGGCGAGCATCATCTCGGTATTTGCGAGCTTCGACCAGTCGGCGAATTCGTTGATGCCCATCTGATTGGTTTCACGCGTCCGCCACGCGAGATCAAGCCGCGTCGGACGCTGGTCCCGCGGGCCGATGCCGTCTTCCCAATGATAGGCCGAAACGAAATTGCCGCCGGGATACCGCACGATCGGCATGTCGAGGTCGCGGACCATATCAAGAACGTCGGTCCGAAAGCCGTCCTTGTCCGCTTTTTCATGGCCTGGTTCATAAATTCCGGTATAAACCGCACGGCCCATGTGCTCCAGGAAGGAGCCGTAGACGCGCTTGTCGACGGTTGAAATCGTGAATTCCCGGTTAAGGGTCGCTTTAGCCCGCATGGATGTTCCTCGTTTATTGAATCTGATTTTTTGCCAAGCTATTCTGGGAAGTTTTTTTATTCAAGTATTTTGTTTTGTATCAGAAAATCAGTTTTAAAACGATGTGCACAGGCCGGTGAACGGCCTGTTGGGCAGGATGCTTGCCGTGATCTTTCGATTTGAAAAGAATGCGTTAGAGCTTCGGCGTCAGCATTTCGAAGCGATCGCGGATCGTGCTGCAGGTGTCGCCACCGAGACGCGCAATGGCATCGACCTCGGCCGGGTCGACACGCAGCCGCTCGGGATCGACTACCCCGTCGCGGTAATGCGCATAGATGATCTCACCCAAGATGATCTGCCGCGATTTGCCAAGCTCCAGCGTGAGATGCCGGCGGCATTCGAAGGCGGCAGGAGCTTCCGCAATCCATGGCGAAACGACCTTTTCGCCGGGCATGGCCGTCAGACCAGCCTGCTTCAATTCGTCGACACCGCGCGGAAATTTCGCGCCGCACACATGCATCGCCTCGGCGATCGCAAAGGAGACCATGTTGACGGTGAAAACCTCGGTCATGCGGATATTGTGGGCAGTATCCTTAAAGGACATGTCCGGATGGTTCTCGACGCCGAGCGCCAGGATCGGTGGATCGGCCGATAGGCAGTTGAAGAAGGAAAAGGGCGCGGCATTGATGCGGCCGTTCTCATCGACCGTCGTCACCAGGGCGATCGGCCGCGGAACGATCGTGCCGATCATCAGCTTGTAGCGCTCGCGCTCGCTCAGTGCCGTAAAGTCGAAGGAGATGCTCATCTCAGCTTGCTGTCCGCATCGGGGCAAAGCTGCTCATTGCGCCCGTGAAGGGCTTGGGAACCGGCGAGGCATAAGAGCCGCGCTTGCTGGTCGAAAGCCCGAGCGAAACCAGCGCTTCAGCCTGCTTCACGGCCGCGGCAACGCCATCGACGACCGGAACGCCATAGATCTCCTGCAGATCGCGCGCGAGATCGGTCATGCCCGCGCAGCCGAGCACGATCGCTTCGGCACCATCCTCGGACAGGGCCCTTTCGATTTCGGCGCGGAGCTTTCCGATGGCACCTGAGGCCTCGTTTTCGAGTTCCAGCACCGGGATGTCGGACGCCCTCACCCTCGCCCGGCCGCCCATGCCGTAGCGGCGGACAAGATTGTCAATGAGTACGCGGGAGCGTTCCAGCGTGGTGACGACGGTGAAGCGCTGCGCCAGAAAGCCAGCCGTCGCCACGGCGGATTCGCAAAGGCCGAGCACCGGTACATCGGCGATCGTGCGCGCAGCATCGAGGCCAGTATCATCGAAGCAGGCGATGATTGCGGCATCGTAGCCGACGCCCTGGCGTTCCTTCAGCTCCATCAGCAGTCCCGGGATCGCGAGCGCCCCATCATAATGGCCCTCGATCGAAACTGGCCCCATACGGGACGTGACGGCGATGATTTCCGTCCCTGTCGCGGCGACAGCGCGCGCGGCGACCGCAGCCTTTTCGGTCATCGAAGCCGTCGTATTGGGATTTACCATCAATATGCGCATGTCAGCTGATCTTTGCCTGCTGCCGGCTGAGCATCATCATGATGCCGAGCGCGACGAGGATGATGGTGAAGGAGAAGAGCGTCGTCACCGTTCCGAGCGCATAGAGCACCGGCGTCGTGACGTTCGTCGTCATGCCGTAGATTTCGAGCGGGAGCGTGTTGTAGGTGCCCGACGTCATCAGCGTGCGGGCGAATTCGTCATAGGAGAGCGTGAAACCGAAGAGACCGACGCCGATCAGGCTCGGCAGGATCATCGGCAGAACGACGTGCCGGAAAGTCTGCCATGCGCTGGCGCCGAGATCACGCGCGGCTTCCTCGTAGGCGGGAGAGAACCGGTTGAAGACGGCAAACATGATGAGCACGCCAAACGGCAGCGTCCAGGTGAGGTGCGCGCCGAAAGCCGAGGAATACCAGGCGGGCTTCAGGCCGCCCTGCTGGAAGACGACGCCGATGCCGAGGGAAATGATGATCGATGGAACAACGAGGCTCGCAACGGTCGCATAAAACAGTGCGGTCGAGCCGCGGAATTTCCGGCGGAAGGCAAGGCCTGCGAGCAGCGACACGACGACGGTGACGACCATGACCATCAGCCCCAGCGTGAAGGAGCGTTTAAACGAGGCCCCAAAGTCGCCGACGGCCTGCTTTTCGAAAAGGTTGAAGAACCAGTGAACCGACACGCCGTTCAGCGGGAAGGTCAGGCCGCCGTCCGGCCCCTGGAATGATAGGATGACAATCGCCGAGAGCGGGCCGTAGAGAAAGAGCACGAAGACGATAAAAAAGACCGCAAGCACGTAGAATTCGAAGGTCCGCTTTTCGTGGTTCATCTCAAAGCTCCTTGCGGATGTCGACGACGCGCAGGATGGCGGCGACCATCAAGAGCACGACGACCAGAAGCACCACGGCGTTGGCGGCAGCGGCCGGATACTGCAGCAGCGACATCTGGTTTTTCATCATCAGTGCGACGGAAGCGCTCTGGCCACCGGACATGACCTGCACCGTCGAAAAATCTGCCATTACCAGCGTCACGACGAAGATGGTGCCGATCGCCATGCCGGGTTTTGCAAGCGGGATGGCGACGTTCCAGAGGATCTGCCAGCCGCTGGCACCGGCATCGCGTGCCGCCTCGAACAGCGAGCGGTCGATACGCATCAGCGTGTTGAAGATCGGCGTCACCATGAAGAGTGTGTAAAGATGCACCATGGCGAGGACGACGGCGAAATCGGAATAGAGCAGCCACTCGATCGGCTGCGGGATGAGCCCCGTCTCGATCAATGTCGTGTTTACGAGCCCATTGCGACCGAGCACCGGAATCCACGAGATCATGCGGATGATGTTCGACGTCATGAAGGGGACCGTGCAGACAAGGAAGAGGATCATCTGCGTTGAGGTCTTGCGGATATGGAACGCCAGGAAATAGGCGACCCAGAAGCCGATGAAAAGCGTCAGCGCCCAAACGATGACGGTGAATTTGAGCGTATTGAGATAGGTCTTCCAGGTGACCCACGAACCGAGCGTATCGGTGTAGTTCATGGTGAGGAAGGCGGGATAGAGCCCTGCGAAGTCATAATCCCAGAAGCTGACGAGCGCGATCATCGCGATCGGCAGCAGGAAGAAGAAGCCGAGGATCAGGAAGAGCGGCAACGCCTGGAGATAGGAGATCGCGGAAAGCGGCAGGCGAAAGCCGCCGCTTCGAACGCGCTCAGCCTTCTCACTGGGTTGTGTGGAAGCGATCGTTGCCATCTGCCATCCTCTCGGACATTGCGGAAACCAGGGATGGAAGGGATCCGAAAGACCCCTCCGCGACCTCCCACGGGGGAAGGGCGTTTTTCTGCCGCAACCTCTCCGGCTGCCTCCCTGCGTGGGAGGCTTGGGAGGGGAAAGCGGCGAGCACCTTAGGCAGCGATGAACTCGTTCCAGCGGCGGAGCATGTAGCGGTCTTCGTCCATGACCGAATTCCAGCAGGCGACAGCACCCATGCGGGCCTCGAAGGATCCGCCATCGCGCACCGCACCCGCCTTTTCCATCACCTTGCCTTCCGGCGAGAGGATGTCGCCCTGGGCCGGCTTGCCCTCGATCCAGTAGCCCCATTCGTCAGCCGACATGAAGCCCTTGGCGGTTTCCATGCAGGCGGAATAGTAGCCCTGGCGGTTGAGGTAGCCGCCGACCCAGCCGGACGTGTACCAGTTGATGTACTCGTAGGCGGCGTCGAGCTGAGCGCCCTGGAGGTGCGAGGCAATGCCGAGACCGCCGCCCCATGCGCGGTAGCCTTCCTTGAGGGGCTGGTACTTGCAGGCAATACCCTTGGAACGGACAGCGGCGACAGCCGGCGACCACATGGACTGGATGACGACTTCGCCCGACGCCATCAGGTTGACCGACTCATCGAAGCTCTTCCAGAAGGCGCGGAACTGGCCTTCGCTCTTTGCCTTGATCAGGAACTCGATCGTCTTGTCGATCTCTTCCTTGGTCATGTTGCCCTTGTCGGCATACTTGATGTTGCCCATGGCTTCCATGATCATCGCCGCATCCATGATGCCGATCGACGGGATGTTGAGGATCGAGGTCTTGCCCTTGAACTTCGGGTCCATGATGTCGGCCCAGGTCGTGATTTCACGGCCGACAAGGTCCGGACGGATGCCGAGCGTATCGGCGTTGTAGATGGTCGGAACCATCGTCATCCATTTCGTCGGTTCCTTGGCGAAGGTCTTGGAATCGACCCCTTCGACGAAGCCCACCGTATGTGGTGCAGTACCCTGCGCAATGACGCTGTCCGGTTTCATCTTGCCGTTGATGAACAGCGGCACGATCTTGTCGAAATATTTCAGCTTCGACGTATCCATTGGCTGAAGAACGCCGGTCGGGAAGACCTTCTTGGCAATCCAGTATTCGATGTCGGCGATGTCATAGCTGTCCGGCTGGGTGACGGCGCGCTGTGCAGCAGCATCCGAGTCCGTTGCCGTCATTTCGAGCGTGATCCCGAGATCCTTTTTGCACTGTTCGGCGATCGCATTGATGTTGGAGACGCCCGTGCCGAACTGGCGGAGCGTGATGCTGGACTGCGCCCAGATCGTCGGAAAGCCGGTGATCAGGCCCGAGCCGGCGGCAGCGCCGACTGCAGCAGCGCCCGTCTTCAGCAGCGAACGGCGGGAAATGCCCTTCTCCGTCTTGGTGGTTTTCGTTTCGGTCGTCATGTCAGTTCCCCTTTTTTCGATAGCTAAGTCATGCATGGCCGAGGAGGACTGCATCCTCCAGGGCCCAACTCAGAGACACCGCATCGCCGACCGATACGGGTTTGGCGAAGTAATCGCCGTCGCTCGCGATGACCGTGAAGTCGTCGCTGCCCGCGCCGATTGTGGTGATCTTCACCGAAGCGCCGCGATATTCGATGTTGGATACGACGCCGTGGAAGCCGAGCGTCTTTTTTGCTGGCGCTTCGAGGCGGACACGATCGGTGCGGACGCCGATATCGACAGCCTCGCCCACCTGCCTGCCCTCACCGCGCACGGAAAATGTCTGGCCTTCCGGCCCCTTAAATGTGATCACGCCAGCTTCGGCAGAGACGATGCGGCCCGAAAGAACGTTATGGTCACCCATGAAACGGGCTACGAAAGCCGTTGCCGGGCGCTCGAAGACCTGGCGGGGTGCTGCCGCCTGTTCGATCTTGCCGTCATTCATGATGACCATGATGTCGGCCAGCGCCATCGCCTCTTCCTGGCTGTGCGTCACATGGACGAAGGTTATGCCGAGCGTCTTTTGAAGTTTCTTCAGTTCGGCGCGCATGCGGATCTTCAGGAACGGGTCGAGGGCCGAAAGCGGCTCATCAAGCAGCAGCGCTTCCGGATTGGTGATCAGCGCACGGGCCAGCGCCACGCGCTGCTGCTGGCCGCCGGAAAGCTGTGCCGGACGCCTGGTCGCGTAGGCTTCCATCTGCATCAGCTTCAGCATATCCAGCGCCTTGGCCCGGCGCTCGTCCTTCCCGATCCCCTTCATCTTCAGGCTGAAGGCGACATTGTCGACAAGGTCAAGATGCGGAAAGAGCGCATAGGACTGGAACATCATCGCCGTGCCGCGCTTGGCTGGAGGAAAGTCGGTCACGACCGTGTTGCCGAGGCGGATATCGCCGGAGGAGATGCTTTCATGGCCGGCGATCATGCGGAGCGTCGAGGTCTTGCCGCAACCGGAAGGGCCAAGGAAGCAGCAGTACGATCCAGCAGGAATCTTCAAGCTGATGGCGTGCACAGCGGTTGTCGCGCCATAAACCTTCGAAACGGACGCTATATCGATTTCTGCCGCTTTCAACATCACGTCTTCCCCTGTTCGAGAAAGACGATGCATCCGCCGTGCCAGTTTCCGTCGCCGGCATCAAAACCTTACGAATCCATCGGGATTTGGCAAATCCATCGAGGCGGTTCATTGCGTGGCATTCCGCGACCTGCACAGGAAATAGGCTCTTGTCTGCAACTTATGCAGATGATCGTATACAATTTGACCCGTATTTTGCTTGCAAATTCCGTTTAACTTTTCTCCCGAAGCTGGCTATCATTGTGACGATTCTTAGGTATCCGATTTCATGAAGCCCACCTCCTCCGACGCAGTTCTGCCGGCAGACGATTCAGCCGAGACGAGCACCCAGCAAATTCGCGACGCGATCCGCGATGCAATCATCGAGCGACGGCTTTCGCCAGGCACGAAACTTTCCGAGGGCGATGTCGGCAATCTCTTCAACGTCAGCCGCACGCTTGCCCGCGCCGCGCTCCAGGCCCTGTCCTATGAGGGTCTCGTCAGCGTCGAGAAGAACCGTGGCGCCTTCGTCGCCTATCCGTCCCCGGAAGAGGCTCGTCAGATCTTCGCTGCCCGCCGGCTGGTGGAGCCTGGAATTCTGCGCGAAGCCGCCGCGCGCATTACGCCTGCGCAGATCCAGTACCTGAAGCAGCTCTTGCTGGAAGAGGGCCGCCTGATGGGCGAGCGCGGGCAGACCGCAAGGCGCGCCGAAATCAAGGCCTCCGGCGATTTCCACCTGATGCTCGCTTCGGTCTCCTGCAATGCCATCATGCAGCGCTTCATGGAGGAACTCATCGCCCGCTCCTCGCTGGTCATCGCGCTCTACGGTCAGTCGACCGTATCAAGCTGTGGCCATACGGAGCACGGCGACATCGTTACGGCTATCGAGCGCAAGGATCTCGACACCGCCTGCCGCCTGATGGTGCACCATATTTCCCATATCGAAGCCGATCTCGACCTCCGCGAACGCAAAAGCTTCGGGTTAAAAGAAGCCTTTGCAATGTAGGATCCAGCCAGCCTGGCGGACGAAGGCGAATACCGGCTGTCGGAGCATCGCCAACTCGGCTTCACTGCGGTGGCCTATCGGCGAAATGAGCCATGGCAAATTCCGCCGCATGCTGATTGGATCTCCTGGCTTGGTCGAGCCAGAACGGAAACAACGAGGCCTCATGGAACAGGCCCGGCACGACGTCCAGCCGCGCATCGACGTTTGCAGCCTTCAGCTTTTCGAAGAGGCGCTGAACATCCCCCCGCAAAGCCTCCTTGTCGCCGACCTGCAGGAGGATCGGAGGAAAACCTGAATAATCGCTGTTTATCGGCGACACGGTTTGAAGCGAGGGGCTCCCCTTCCCCGCATATTCCTTCCCCACCTGCTGCAGCCACTCGCGGCCGACGGAAACCTCGTCTTCGCCATGCGCCGGAACCGCCGCACCTTCAAAATCGGCAACCGGGCTGATAGCGATCACGGCAGCGGGCTTCTCGCCGTTCGTGGCGATCTGGCGAAGAGACATTTGGAGCGCTAAGGTTCCGCCGACGGAATCTCCGATCACCACAATGTTCGCCGCCTCGTAGCCGGATTCAAGCAACCATCGAAATGCAGTGACCGCATCCTCGACCTGGCTCGGAAAGCGGTATTGAGGCAAAAGCCGATATTCGATCAACAGCACATCGGCAGACGACGCCTTCGCGAACGACGCAGCGATGTTGCGATGGCTACGCAAGGAGCCGCCATAAAAGCCTCCACCGTGGAGAAAGAGGATGGCCCGTTTGCCAAGCGGGTGGTGGAGGCGAGCGGGCCAGATCAATTCGCCCTCAACGCCATCGGCATCGACCTGGCGTATCTGCACGCGGGTTGGCTCAGGCGTAGCCCGCATCGCCTCCTCGAAGCGCTGCCTTCGATCGCGAAAATCGGTCTTGTCATCGACAAGCCGCGTGATGATTTCCTTGGCGCGTGATCGCGGATCCGACTTTGTTGCGCTGGCATTGTCGGCGCGGGCAATGCCGATCATCGGTGACGATGCCAGAAGCAAGCATGCCATCGCCCTGCCAGCCAAACCGGTTTTTGATCGCAATGCCATAAAGCTCCTCTCCATTCTCGCCTCGCCTGAATATCAGTGGGGTTCGCCAAGACTGTAGCGGCAATTGCTATCGTGTAAAGAAAGGGCAGCAGTTGCGAGGAGCATTATCCCAAGCCTGCCGCAAGGTCCCCTCAGGCCACTGGCGCCAAGTCGACGATCAGTTGTGCCCATAGTATTCTGCAAATTGGGAGTCACGGCCGCTGGCATTTTGGCGGACGGGCGCGGCGGCTGGTCTGAGCATGGGATAACCGCGGTCTTCCCTGCCGCGTCCGATCAATCGTGTCAGTCAGCGGTTATCGCCGCTCTATCCCAGGTTTCGGCGCGCTGCATCAACGACACCATGATCCACTTGCGCAACGAAAAGCCCGACGCGGGAGGAGATGCGCCGGGCTTCGATCGTGACTGACAGCTTGGGAGGAGGAGCGCTGCCCGTCGGACCGAAGCGGCTCGGGAGGAGGTGAACCGCTTCGGATCATCATAAGCTAATGCTGCAACGCAGCAAATTCAAGCCCCGCGGCTGCGCTGATGTCGCACACCATGAACGGAATCAGAAATGCCCGGGCGAGCCAGCCTTGCGACTATCGCATCGCAATCGGGCTCAGGCCCACGGGTTGTTCGCCGAGATCTTGCCGGACGTGTGGGTCCTTAGCCGAGGCCGGTGGCGCGGGTCATTCGCGCCCTCTCTATGATAGCAGTCGCGATGCGTGTCTGAAGGCTGCCGTAGAGATATCTGGGCGGCGCGCTCGTAAGTTCTGTAGGCACGGCCCACTGAATGTCCGCATTGCTCTTCGAAAGCGTCCGAATTGCTACAACGTCGCGAATTGACGCCATGGGTCAACAGCGGACTCTCACTCCACGATTTTCCAATACGAGTCCTTGCGAATCACCTTGCCGTCGCGAAACGTATAGAAGTCACAGCCTCGGACTTCCATTCTCGTGCCTTCGCGGGTGGTGCCTGTGAGGGTCCATTTTGAGACGCCCGTATCGGCAGACGACTCCACAAAATGCTCCACGTTGCCGTAGTGGACGTCAGGCAGGCCTTCAAAGCGCGTCGCCAGCGCTTCTCTTACGCTCCTTTTGCCCTCGCAACGAGAACCCCAAGGCTTACTTCCCCGCGGCATCTCCAAGATACAATCGTCAGAAAAGAACGCCATGACGCGATCAAGGTCGTGCGCGTTGAAGGCCTCACATAGCTCCATCAGCGTCGATCGAATGTCCATCGTCCCGTCTCCGCTCGTGAGCGCCCGATCTCCGAAATAGGTCATTACCGGCGGAGCCGTAGGCATCAGCACCGGGCTTGCGCCTCCAGCCGCTAAGCCAGCCTCGCGGCAAACTCCAACGCTCAACGTACCGCTTTTCTCCCTTAATTTCCGCTCTAGTTGCCAACAGGGCAGAGCCTGACGCTTGAATGCGGTCGGGGCCGTACAGCTAAAAGGAGGGTGCATGAGCGGGATACCGTTGGAGACGCTGCCAGAGCAGCCGGAATTAAAGCGGGTCATGGGACCCGGTCTGCTCTTGCTTTTCATCGTCGGTGACATTCTTGGAACGGGCATTTATGCGTTGACCGGACAAGTCGCCAAAGAGGTGGGCGGTGTCGTCTGGCTGCCGTTCCTGGTTGCTTTCGCCGTCGCGCTGCTGACCGCCTTGAGCTACCTCGAACTGGTGACGAAATATCCACGCGCCGCCGGTGCGGCACTCTATACGCACAAGGCTTTCGGCATCCACTTCCTCACCTTCCTCGTCGCCTTCGCCGTGATGTCCTCGGGCATAACTTCCGCGTCAACGGCCTCCCGTGCCTTTGCGGCCAACTTCTCGACAGCCTTCGGCTTCGATTTCGGCGGCTATGGCGTGACCTTCATCGCCATTGCCTTCATCTCGCTCGTCGCGGCAGTCAATTTCCGCGGCGTCGGCGAGAGCGTCAAGCTCAATGTGCTGCTGACAACGGTCGAACTCACCGGCCTTTTGATCATTATCGGCATCGGCTTTTGGGCAATCGCCGGCGGACAAGGCGACGTTTCCCGAGTCTGGACCTTCCAGCCGAGCGGCGATCGCGGCGTTCTCTGGTCGGTCATCGCGGCGACCACGCTCGCCTTCTTCGCCATGGTGGGGTTCGAAGATTCGGTCAACATGGCCGAGGAATGCAAGGCACCGAGCCGGATATTCCCGAAGGTGCTTCTGGGTGGCCTCGTCATCACCGGCGGCATCTATGTCCTCGTCGCCATATCGGCGATCACCTTGGTGTCCGCTGCCGAACTTGGCGAAGGCGAAACACCGCTCTTGAAGGTCGTGCAGGCTGGTGCGCCGAATTTCCCGATCGGCATTTTCGGTATTATCACGATGTTCGCGGTCGCGAATTCCGCTCTCATCAACATGATGATGGCAAGCCGCCTGATTTACGGCATGAGTCGCGAACAGGTTCTGCCGGAAATGCTCGGGAAGGTCCACGCCGCCAGAAGGACGCCGTATGTGGCAATCGGCTTCACCACGCTGCTTGCCGTCGCGCTGATCATGTTCGCGGGCGGCGTTCCGGCGCTCGGCGGCACCACAGCTCTGCTGCTTCTCTGCGTCTTTGCGGTGGTCAATATTGCCGTGCTGGTGCTTCGACGAGACAGCGTCGGACACGCGCATTTCAAAGCACCTATGATCGCACCGGTGCTGGGCTCAATCACCTGCATCTTCCTTGCCGGACCATGGACCGGCCGGGATCCGGTTCAGTACCTGATCGCTGGCTTCCTTCTCGGCCTTGGCATCGTGTTGTGGTTCGTAACGGTCGGCATCATGCGCGTCAGCGGTCAGGCCGCCTGAGCGAAGATCAATGCACGAGTTGCTGCTTTGCGCCGCTCCTCTTCGGTGCCCTTGGCAACAGAATTGAATTGATATACTAGTATGCACAACGACATCATGTTCAGGCAATGCCATGCGGCAGGCATCCAGCTTCGAAGCCATCGACTTTCCGGCTCTTTCGGAAAGACCAGCGAAGCTGCGCCGCGTGACGGCGGCGGATGCGATTTTCGAAAGGCTTTATGCCGACATCGTTTCGCTGCGCATGCCGCCAGGAATGGCGCTTCAGGAAAAGCGTATAGCTGAGGAATTCGGCGTCAGTCGCACGCCTGTGCGCGAAGCGCTGCTTCGTCTTTCGGAAGGCGGCCTTGTGGATATCTATCCGCAGTCAGGTACCGTTGTTTCACGCGTCCCCGTATCGGCGATTCCCGAAGCCGTTGTCGTTCGCAAGGCGCTTGAGAGCACGACCGTCGAAAGGGCTGCCCGAATTGCCCAACTGCACCACATCGCCCGGCTCGATGCCATCATCGCACGACAGAAGGCACTTGCCGTCGTTGGCGACGTGTCCAGCTTCCATGAAGAAGACGAGGTCTTTCACCAGGCGCTAACCCAGATCGCCGGCTACCCTGGTATCTGGACCATCCTGAAGACGGTCAAGGTGCAGATCGACCGGGCGCGGCGGTTGACGCTTCCGGCCTTGGGCCGCATGGACAATGTGGTTCCCGAACACATCGCTATCCGCGATGCGATCGCAGCCCATGATATGGAAGCCGCCCGCGACGCCATGCTTCACCACCTGAGCGCCGTCATCCCGGACGTCGCCGAGCTTCGCACGCGCTATCCCGATTATTTCTGCTGAAGCAGCCCATAAGCAACGAGACAAACAAGGAGGAAACAGATGCGGCAAGGTTGGAGATGGTTTGGGCCCGAGGCGCCCGTCACTCTGGACGAGGTGCGCCAGACGGGCGCAACGAACATCGTGTCCTCGCTGCATCAGGTGCCGATCGGCCGCGCCTGGACGGAACGCGAAGTCGGCGACCGTAAGTCCATGATCGAGAATACGCCGCCTGGCCGTTCGTCCCTCACATGGTCTGTCGTCGAGAGCATTCCGATCCCCGACGCAGTCAAGCGCAAGGGTGGCCAGGCAAAGGCCGAAATCGACGCATGGATTGCCAGCCTTGAGGCCGTCGCCGCTTGCGGCATCTCAATCATTTGCTACAATTTCATGCCGGTGGTCGACTGGACACGCACCGAACTCGATTACGAAATATCGACAGGCGCAACCGCCATGCGCTTCGACCACGAACGCTTTGCTGCCTTCGACCTCTTCGTGCTGCACCGTCAAGGCGCCGATAAGGAATACTCGGCGGAGGACCAGAAACGCGCCCGAAAAGTCTATGAGACGATGCCGGAAGCGGAGATGGCTGAGATCACCCGCATCATAACCTCGGCACTGCCGGGCTCAACCACCGAGCCTCTGACCATCCCCGGCTTCCGCGAAAAGCTTGCCGCTTACGCCGGCATCGACGCCGCTAAGCTCCGCCAGCACCTCATCGAGTTCCTGCAGGCCGTCATACCTGCCGCCGAGGCGCGCGGCGTCAAGCTCACGCTGCATCCGGACGATCCGCCGCGTTCGCTCTTCGGGCTGCCGCGTATTGCCTCGACAGCCGAGGACTATGCCGCCCTCTTCGAGGCTGTACCATCAGAAGCAAACGGCATGTGCTACTGCACCGGCAGCCTCGGGGTGCGCGCCGACAACGACCTGCCGGCGATCGCCCGCCGCTTTGCCTCACGTATCTACTTCGCGCATCTGCGCGCCACCAAGCGCGAAGGCGATGGCCGCTCATTCCATGAGAGCGCGCATCTGGAGGGCGACGTCGATATGGTCGCGGTTCTCAAGGAACTCGTGACTGAGGACCGCAAGCGCAGCTCGAAAGACGAAATCGTCTTCCGCTCCGACCACGGTCACCGTATGCTCGACGATCTCAACAAAACCGTCACGCCAGGCTATCCCGTGATCGGCCGCATGCGCGGACTGGCGGAACTGCGCGGCATCCTGCACGCGCTCGATGCCAAACCATCTTGATCGAGAAGGGACCTGTGCCAGACCGGCATGGTCCTCTCCATTTCTTTGATCGGCGAAGGTTGCTATAGCGCGGGTGGAGGCGCCCCAAGAGAAAGTCAAAAAGGCTGGCGCCTGGCTTAGCAAAGCCATCGAGGTTGCGCGCGGTTTGCGTTGCCACCGTTCCGAAGGGGCGAGACAACCGTGGACGTGCAAGGCCTTGCCGTTGGTGTGGGGCAGCGCGAGAAGGGCGAAAAGCCCATCTTGCGCGCCAATTCGACTGCGGCGAGCGCAACCTTCGGATTGAAATGCGCTGTGAAGGCACTTGTGCTGGATCCATGCAGAACGCCTGCTCCAGAAACCGATGCCGGCGACACCGAAACAGAAACGGCAGGCCGCGGCGACACATGATCTCGTCTGGCGCCTTTGCAGGGCGCTGAAGGTCAGGAAACAAGAGCCTTCGCCGCATTCATCAGCGGGTTTCGGCGCAGGTTCGTGATTGCCTCGCATTCGCCATCTTTCGATTTCGGGCCTTGGGAGGACGCCGTGCCGGCAAGTTCGTCTGCCTAGCCTTGGGCGAGGGATAAACATTCATCCGGGAGCGGTCCAATTCAAACGAGGTACGATCGGCATCCGCGAACGGGCCGGACTAGGCGACACCACGAAGGGCCTGGCAGAGCGTAAGCGGGCCTCCATCCCGAAGACTCTTCTCGCGCTGAACATGGAAGACATCCCGGACCCAGCCGACCTCCCGCGCCTCTTTTGGCGTCATTCCAAACTCGTGTCTGAAGGCCCGGCTGTATGCGGAGGGATCATCAAAACCCCATTCCTCCGCGATATGGAATATGGCCCGGACGTCATTGCTATTGGAGATTCCCGCACGCGTCCGGACCAGACGCTCATGCCGGATATAGGCCGCCACACCACCCAGCGGCTCGAATAATCGATATAACCGCGAGCGCGAGACACCTAGCTCGCTGCAGATCACCTCGGCAGTGAGCGAGTGGTCGGCAAGTCTCGTGTTTATCAAGCGCTTGGCGCGTTCCAGGACCACCGCCCCGATTGGTCTGTGAGCGTCTACCAGCCGATCTCGCGAGGGAGCTAGACACGCGATGATAAGGTTCCTCGTGGCCTCGACCACGTATGGCACCTCTGCCATGGTGACGCCGGCCAACGATCGCGCCAGAAGCACAAGGTAGTCGGCGAGGAGATGGCCCAACGCGCCCTCGATCTTCCTATGGAGCAGGCTCTCGAGAGTGGACGTCGGGACAAACCCGTCTGACGGAAGAAAGACCGATAATGCACCCTCATCTTCCACCATAACCTCGAACGGTTTAGCCAGGCATCGAAGATGGGGCAAGGTCTGCCCTCCAGCGGCGCGCGTCAGGGGCCGGACCGGCAAGCACAGATACCAGTTATCCAATGCAGCCTTCTTCACGTGCCGCCATTCGTGGGCATAGCCTTTTCCTGGCAGGACAGTGGAAACAACTAGCATCGAACCGAGCATCCAGACCTTCAGTCGGGCGGGAAAGGAACCGTCCGCGCTCTTGCAGAATGTCAGATCAGCGACGCCAACGTGAGCGTTCCTGAATATCTCGAACTGGTTGTCACTGGGAAACGATTGGGTACTCACATCTATCGAGCAAGCGAATTTGTGATCAATATCTCGCTCGGCATCCGCCTCTAGCATGTTATCCATGACAATACCTTCGCCGATGTCCACGAAAGATTATTCCATTTCAAACCTGAGTAGCAGTATCATTTTTATATAACAAACCACAACCACTACGGAGGTATCTTCAGGTCGTGATATCGCGCTGCAGCTGCATTTCCCCGCACCGCGCTGTTTGCCTACTTCGCGTTTCTTGTGGCAGCAGCGTCGCCCACTGTGGGATCTTTTCGGGACACCTTGCTCAGGTTGTGGATTCTGCGCTCACGACTCTGCGGCTGCTCCAACTAAGATGAGTTGTAGTTCGTCCGTGTCGGCGATATCGGCGTTGCGCCTCGCGCTGCGGGGCTGAGGGGTAGGAGATCACCCATGTCCACGGCGGGAGCGGCTCCAAAAACCGTTATGCAGAGATTCCTCGACGGGGTCGAAAAGGTGGGCAACATGGTCCCCCACCCCGTCATAATCTTCCTCACCCTCATCGCCATAGTGATCGCGCTGTCGGCCCTTCTGGGAGCTTTCGGCACCTCGATAACCTTCGAGCGGATCAATCCGGAAACCCATGAGATCGAGGCCGCCACGACTTCGATCAGGAGCCTGCTGAACACCGACGGCATCCGTTTCATGTACGAGTCGCTCATCCCGAATTTCATGGGCTTCACCGCGGTCGGACTCATGATAGCCGCGATGATCGGCGCTGGCGTCGCCGAGGAATCCGGCCTTGTGACGGCGCTGATCCGTAAACTGGTGATCGTATCCCCGCGCTGGGCTCTGACCTACATCCTTGCTTTCGTCGGAATCATCGCCAGCGTTGCGGCGGACGCTGGTTATCTCGTTCTTATTCCTCTTGCGGGCATCGCATATCTTGCTGTCGGGCGTCACCCCCTTGCAGGTCTCGCCTTGGGCTTCGCCGCGGTCGCAGGGGCATTCACCGTCAACATGCTAATCAAGCCGCTCGACGCAGTCCTTGTCGAGTTCACGAATGACGCCGCCCACCTTGTCGATGCGACCAGATCGATCGGGTTGGCGTCCAATGTCTGGTTCTCTATCGCATCAGTTCTGTTCCTGACCGTAGTGATTGCCTTCATTTCGGACCGCGTGATCGAACCGAGGCTTGGCACTTACATCCCCGACCAACCAGCGGACGGTGAGCGCCCGGGCGAAGGAGCGGTACTTTCTGAATCGGAATCACGGGGGCTGCGGTTCGCGTTGTTCGGCCTGATTGGCCTCGTGATCGTGTTCTGCCTTCTGACGCTCCCCAGCGGCGCACCGCTGCGAAACGCCGAAACGGGCGAGCTTATCGGCAACTCACCCTTTATGAACGGCCTCATCGCGCTGATCATGCTGATCTTCCTCGTCTCCGGCTGGTGCTACGGTATCGGGGCCGGGACCCTGCGGACGCTCACCGAGGTCATCACGGCGATCGAGAAATCGATAAGGAACCTTGGCGGCACGATCTTCCTGTTCTTTGTGCTGAGCCAGTTCGTCGCCTACTTCACCTATACCAATATGGGCACCGTCATGGCCTTGAGCCTTTCCGGAGCGCTGCAAGCCGCCAACATCGGAGCACTGCCATTGCTCCTCGGCTTTATCATCGTCGTGGCGATCATCGATCTCCTGCTGACGGGTGCGATCGCCAAATGGGCGATATTCGCACCAGTCTTTGTGCCCCTTCTGATGAAGCTCGGAGTAGAGCCGGAGGCGGTCCTAGCCGCCTACCGTGTAGGGGATTCTCCGATGAACGCCATCACTCCGCTGAATGCATACTTCGCGTTGGTCGTAGGTTTCGCCCAGAGGTACGACAAGTCGGCTGGCGTCGGGACCGTTGTATCACTGATGCTGCCTTACGTGGCTTCGATGTTCGTGTTGTGGACCTTGCTGTTCGCGGCTTGGAAGATGGTGGGACTTCCGTGGGGGCTATGAGAGCGGCCTGAGCGTCAAAAATTTACTCGCATCAATGGATGGACATGATGGACAACCCCTCGATTCCCTTAGACAGGGCTGCTGCCGAAAAACACCTCATGCGGTTCCTCTCCGTCGAGGGCGTGACAGGTCATGAGGCAAACATCGCGTCAGCGGTCATCGAAGCTCTGAAAGCTGTTGGCGTTCCTGAAGCGGATATCCGCTTCGATGACGCCAACGATAGGATTCCTTTGCCAACGGAAACGGGGAACCTGATCGTCGATCTTCCGGGAACCCGGCCCGGCCCTCGCCTGCTATTCTCCACGCATCTCGACACCGTCCCTTTGTGTGCGGGGGCAAAGCCACGACGTGAAGGCGACCGTATAGTGTCGGACGGAACAACCGCTCTCGGTGGCGACGCGCGTACAGGAGTAGCGCTTCTAGTGGTGGTGGCGGAGATGCTGATCAAGCATAACCTCCCGCACCCGCCAATCACCCTCCTGTTCACCGTGCGCGAGGAGAGCGGGTTGCATGGCGCGCGCGAACTCGATCCCGCCGTCCTCGGCGGATCGGTGATGTGCGTCAACGTCGACGGCCAGCTCGCATCGGACCTCATCATTGGAGCAGTAGGGCAGGAGAACTGGGAGGTAGAAATCCAGGGAAAGGCGTCCCACGCCGGCGTCGCTCCTGAGAAGGGTATCTCAGCGACGCTCGTGGGAGCTCTTGGCCTTGCCGAGGCCCATGCGGCAGGCTGGTTCGGGAAAGTCGAGAAACCCGATGGTCGCGGCACAAGCAACATCGGAGTGTTCGGGGGGAAAGACGGCAAGCCCGCTGGCGACGCCACCAACGTCGTCACCGACTATACGTTCCTGAGAGGCGAGGCCCGCAGCCCGGATCTGACCTTCGCGATGATGATCGCCGAGGGATACAAAGCCGCTTTCGAGAAGGCGAAGAACATCGTGAAAGACCACAACGGAGCGACTGCCCGCGTGAGCTTCGTCCACAAAATCGCGTACCCACCCTTCAAGCTGGATGAGGATGCCCCCGTCGTAGTTCGTGCAGCAAAGGCAATGAAGTCGCTGGGTCTCGAGCCAAACTACTTGTTCTCGAACGGGGGGCTCGATGCCAATTGGTTAGACAAGCACGGCATCCCGACAATCACGATCGGCGCGGGCCAAGCGGAAATCCATACCGTGAACGAGTACGTTGACCTCGCGGAGTACGAGAAAGGATGTCGCCTTGGCGTGCTGCTTGCAGCGATGGCGGACTAGCGAGATCCATCCGGCGACGAAGACGCTCGCGTGAACACCGATCAAATTTTTTCGCGGGAACCGTTTGACGGAGTTTAGCAAAGGAGCCGAGCTATTGAGTTCGATCGCCTATATCGCCGCCATCGTCGCCATGGCCGTTGTTCTGTTCGTGTGGAACAAGCTGCCTGTGGTTCTGGTCGCAATGATGACCGCCCTGGCGCTCTGGGTGAGCGGTGTGTTGACGATTGAGCAAGCACTCGGAGGGTTCGGTGATCCTGCTGTCATCTTCATAGCCTCGCTCTTTGTGATCAGCGCAGGTCTCGAGGTGACCGGAGTGACGGCTTGGGCGGGACAGCTTCTGATCCGTGGAGCAGGCAAGGAAAGCAGGTCCCGCCTGTTGCTGCTGACCATGTGTCTGGTCGCCCTCCTCACTGCGCTCATCAGTGTCAACGGCGCCGTTGCCGCGCTGCTACCCGTCGTGGTGGTCATCGCGGTGAGGCTCAGGCGGTTTTCGTCACAACTTCTCATGCCTCTGGTATTCGCCGCTCATGCCGGATCGAAGCTTGCCCTCACGGGCTCTCCGGTGAATGTGCTGGTATCGGACGCTGGCGGCGACGCCGGCATAGGTGAGTTCGGCTTCTTCGAATTCGGGCTTGTCGGCGTTCCCCTGCTGGCCGGAACTATGGCGATAATCATCCTCTTTGGCCGCCAGCTGCTGCCGGAACGGAACGGGGCGGCGATGCCAGCTGACTTCAGCCGACACGCAAAGACGCTGGTTGAGCAATACGGACTCGAGAGCGGGATCCATCAGATGCGGGTGCGGGCGCGCTCGCCATACGTTGGCGCAGCAGCTTCGTCTGTCGATGTCTCCAGGGCCGCAAGTCTTCAACTGGTTGCCGTGCAGGACGGTGAAACAAGCGCCCCTCTGACGAGAGCTGCTATCGCCGAAGGAGACTACCTGCTGGTGCGGGGAGACAACGAGGCTGTTGCTGGTTTTGCAGCCGAGATGCATCTTGCATTCCGGGAGAAGACCGAATCCTCCAGCGGAGAGGAAATGCTCTTCAATCGCCGATCCGGCCTCGCAGAGGTGGTCATTCCGCCCCGATCAGGCCTTATCGGCACGAAGGTCTTCCCTGGTATGATCACGGAAAGCGGCGATCTTATCGTTCTTGCCGTCCAGAGGGGCGGAAACGAAATCGACGCCGAGGCCGGGGGCGCACGCTCAGGCGGAACGACCTTGCAGGCGGGAGATACCATGCTGCTCCAAGGAACCTGGAAGGCTCTGGATGTGCACCTCGACGACCCCGACGTCCTGGTCGTCAGTTCGCCGGAACTCGTCCGGCGTCAGGCCGTTCCGCTGGGTCCGGGAGCATGGCAGGCCATCGTCATTCTGATCGGAATGGTGCTTCTGCTTGCAACCGGAATAGTACCCCCGGCTGTCGCAGGTCTTCTGGCTGCTGGCACGACAATCCTCGCTGGAATTATGACGGTCGAGCAGTCGTATCGGGCGATCGGATGGACTACCGTGATTCTCGTCGGAGCCATGATGCCGCTCTCCACAGCGATGGTAGAAACGGGAGCGGCAAAGCTTATGGCCGAGCAGCTTGTTGATCTCGTCGGCGACGCTGGGCCAATCGCTCTTCTTGCTGGTCTCTTCTTCATGACCGCCGTGCTTGGGCAACTCATCAGCAACACGGCGACAGCCCTCATCGTCATTCCCATCGGCGTAGCCGCAGCGACGGCCATGGGCGTGTCCCCTCGCCCGGTCCTTATGAGTACGTCAGTCGCGGCAGCGGCAGCATTCCTGACCCCGATCGCAACACCGACAAACCTGATGGTCATGGGACCGGGGGGGTATGCGTTCAGCGATTACTGGAAGCTCGGCCTGCCTCTGATGATGTGGTTCTTCGTCGTCTCGGTATTCATCGTTCCTCTCATATGGCGCTTCTAGGGCCGGAGCTCCTGCCGCCATAGCCTCGGTTTATCCCGGAGTTGCCCACATGCCGCCGATTATCCCTCGAGGTGCCCGATGACTGAACGCGCTCCGGCGGCTATCCCGACCATCCTTACAGCGATCGCCACGACAACAGCCCTTTATTTCGCGGACGTTCCTGTTGCGGGCACTGCAAGGAATATCGGCTCGGCTGAACACCATGGTCGCGTTCGGACTCGTAGTTCTCGTCTATGTCATCCTCGGACTTTTGGAGGTGTCCGACTTGGGAAATCGGATCCGTAGGTTGGCAGACAGCCGAAACGCTGCTCACATCATCAAAGGCTTCGCACTCTCTTCATCGAGGATCCGACGCTACCTTCTCATCAGGACGATCATGAGCGCGGCGACCGGGCTGGCAGTCTGGGCATTTGCCACTGCATTCGGTCTGCGATTGGCCGCCGAATGGGGAATAGTCGCGTTCACCCTGAACTATATCCCGTTCATCGGTCCCTGGATCGCGACGCTCCTTCCGACATGCTATGCCCTTGCTCAGTTCCAGTCCCCGCAGTCCGCGCTGGTCGTCTTTGCATGCTTGAGTGCTGTACAGTTTGTGATAGGGAGTTACATTGAGCCAAGAGTGGCCGGAAACACGCTCGGCATCTCTCCGTGGCTCGTCCTCTTTTCCGTCTTCCTTTGGACGTTTCTCTGGGGAATATTCGGCGCGTTCATCGGCGTGCCCATCACGATTGCGGTCCTCGCGTTCTGCACCCAGTTCGCCTCGACCAAATGGATAGCGGAACTACTGGGCACAGAGGGGATGACAGACAGCAGAACTTGAACGCAGCGGAAGTTCGATCCGCCGCCGAGCAGTCCTGTCAAACCGATGTCTGCGAGGAAAGAGAAAGAAAACCAGCCAACGCCGTGTTGCATGGCGCGATGTCAGCATTTCGAATGTGATCGACTGGGCTCTCCCGATCCGGAAAGCCTAGCGTCGGCAAAGGAACAACAACTTCGCAAAGCAAACCGATCAGCGGCACAACGCCTCTCGGGAGGCACGCCTCCAGTCTTCGATCGACCGGCGGCCATGGCTCCTGCAAACCCGCACACCATCTCAATACCAACAGCAAGAAGGGAATCGGCGGGCAACACGACATAGGCCTGCGACAGAGGGCATCCTCAGGTCGCAGTAACCTTGTCACTGCTGATAGCGGTCGCCTGCTGTAGCGCCTCGCGCAGCACCTGTTCCTTCTGCTCGTCGAGCGATGTCTGTAGTACCACGCCCCCATGGCCCTGGATTTGCTTCAGAACCTTGTCGCCCGTCATGTCCTGGACGAGCAGGAAGAGGGCGGCGTTGCCCGGTTCGATGCTTTCAGCCAGCCGTCGCATGAAGGCGTCGTTGATGCCAATGTCGCTCAGGGCCCCACTGATGGCTCCGGACATAGCGCCGACCGCTACGCCTACCAGCGGGTTTAGGAAGAGAACGCCGATCAGCATCCCCCAGAAGCTCCCCGAGGCGGCACCGGTCGCGGTAGTATTGATGAGCTGATTGAGTTTGATTTTGCCAGATTCGGTTTTCGTAGCTATAACGGCGTCGCCGAGCTTGATGATGTATTCCTGCTGCAGCCCGAGCAGGAGCTGGCGGACCTCTTCAGCCTTTGATTCGGTGGGATAGACGATCACGATCAGGTCTGACATGTTGCCTCCTTCGCTAGGTTGATGTTCTATTCGTCGCGCACCCGGCCTTTGCGGTTGCTTTTTCGCGGATCATAATCGTCTCGTAGCAGCAGTCATGAGCCGAGAATCCACAACCTTGACGTTCCGTCCCCAATTCATGGAGCAGGTCGCCGTCTTCCTTGACAACCCACAGTCTCAGAGAATGATGCATCCATCGGCACAATCGATGGAGGCCGCGATGGGCAACTTTGTTGTCGCCAAGCTGTGCCTGGCACTGATCCTGATGACGTTCGTCACCCAGCCCGCGTTCGCGCAATCGGTGGATGTCAATATCCGCATAGGGACAAGTCTCAACAATGGCAGGTCAATCACCTGCTCCCAAGGCGAGAGGCTACTTCGCCTCCGGGGATTCCGCGATATCAGGCGCATCGATTGCCGGGGACGCTTCTTCATCTACCGGGCCTGGCTCGGCATAAGACGGTTCGAGGTCGCATTGAACTCGCGCGATGGGCGGGTGGTGGATATGCGGCCGATCAGGAGATAGTAGCTTCCCCACGGCCACGCACGGCGACCTATGCTCGTCGTGGTATGCCATTGAGGCGGGGAAGCGACTATCCAGAAGGTGTCTCGATTGCCCCAATTGATCGAAAGGCTCAAGCTGCACTCCCGCGTGGGAGCGATGATGGCGCTGTTGTTTTTCGCCGGATCTCTGACGCCCAGCATGATACCGAGAACCGACCTCATTCAGGGAGTACTATCGGGGCTAGCGACAGCGCTCGGGTATGGCATCGGACTTTCGGTAGCCGCGACTTGGACTTTCCTCCAGCTTCCAGCGGCGAAGGTGCGGACTGCGCGCGTGATAGCTACGGCGGCCGTCCTCGCATGCGCGGTAGCCGCGCTTGCGGCTCTTTGGAAAATGCCTGATTGGCAGAACTCCGTCCGGCTGTTGATGGAACTGGAAGCAGTCGAGACTGGCAGCCGACTACGGACTGCACTGGTGGCGGCTCTTGTTTTTCTAATGCTTGTCCTTTTGGGACGTCTCTTCACGTTCTGCTTCGTACGAGTCTCGACGACATTCAAGCGCTTCGTTCCCGTGCGGATTTCCTATGTGATCGGTGCGATCGTCGCCACAACCTTGTTCTGGTTCGCCGCCGAAGGTATTCTCTTTAGGGTGGCGTTGAGGGCGATGGATTCCTCCTTCCAGGAACTCGATGCTCGGATGGAGGACGACATCCCCCGCCCCACACAACCGGGAAAGACTGGAAGCCCGCCGTCTGAGGTGTCATGGGACGATCTGGGGCGGCAGGGACGCCGGTTTGTTTCGTCGGGGCCTACCGAGGCTATGATCCGGGACTTCTTCTACGGCGAAACACTTGAGCCGATCCGAGTCTATGTCGGAATGAATTCTGCCGGAACCGCAGAGGAACGGGCGGAGCTCGCCCTGCGGGAGCTCAAGCGGACTGGCGCATTCGAGAGATCGGTATTAATCATTGTCGTTCCGACCGGGACTGGGATGGTCGATCCAGCCGCTCTTGATACGGTGGAGTACCTTCATCGAGGCGACGTGGCGAGCGTCGCCGTTCAGTATTCCTACCTTGCAAGCTGGCTATCACTCCTCGTCGAGCCCAACTACGGTAGCGAGACAGCCGTGGCCTTGTTTCGCGCAGTCTACAACTACTGGATCACGCTTCCACGCGACGGCCGCCCCAAGCTCTATCTCCACGGACTAAGCCTTGGTGCCATGAACTCCGAGCTATCGGCCGATCTGTACGATATTATTGCCGACCCGTTCCAGGGCGCTCTGTGGAGCGGGCCTCCGTTCCCGAGCAGAACCTGGCGGTTCGTGACGAACGGCCGCGATCCAAGGACACCGGAATGGCTCCCGCGGTTCCGCGGCGGCTCGGTTTTTCGATTCACGAACCAGAAGAACTCATTGGATATCCCCGGCGCCGTCTGGGGGCCGATGCGGATCGTCTACCTCCAATACGCCAGCGACCCGATCACCTTCTTCGACACTGCCACATTATACCGGGAGCCGGACTGGCTTCGTCCACCACGAGGCCCCGACGTCTCGACGGAGATCGCGTGGTATCCAGTCGTCACGATGTTGCAGCTCACGGTCGACATGGCAATCGCGACAACGTCGCCAATGGGCTACGGGCACGTATTCGCCCCGGAGCACTACATCGACGGATGGGTGGCGGTGACCGATCCGC
Source organism: Rhizobium sp. USDA 3886 (assembly GCF_056279785.1). Classification (NCBI taxonomy): domain Bacteria; kingdom Pseudomonadati; phylum Pseudomonadota; class Alphaproteobacteria; order Hyphomicrobiales; family Rhizobiaceae; genus Rhizobium; species Rhizobium sp. USDA 3886. The sequence goes on from NZ_JBWCDC010000003.1 coordinate 272,369, forward strand.
CGAACGTAACAGCCGACGACATCTTGCGGCTGAAGACATTCTTCGCCAATCGCCGAACCGGACGCGGAACCGAGTGACAGGACGAAAGTCGAAATAAGGAGGAATCAGGACATGGGACCGTTCGGTAGGTGGTATGCTCGGGTTGATCGTGCCTTGTATCTGCATGTCTCCTTTCCCAGGGTCCGCGTCCGACCTCAGGATTTCCGGGGAAGCGTTCTATCGGGAACGCATATTGTTGCCCGACGACGCCACGTTGGTGATGGGACTCCTTGAACTGTCGGGGTTGTCGGTGCTCGGCGCGACCACGGTCTCGCCGTCCGGCCAGGTACCGATCTCCTTCACGTTGTCAGTTGCTTCCGATCAGGTTCCTGCAGGACGCAACTATGGACTTCGGGCGCGGATCGTAGCCGACGGCAAGATCTGGTTCACGAGCGATGTCCTCTTGCCGCTCGATTCCAGGAATGAGGAGAAGCAGCCGTCGCTTCTCCTTGTTCGCCACCACGACGAGCCTGATTCCTCCACCTCAGCGGCATTGCCGCTTGGCACCACCTCTGCAACTCCAAGGCCGAATACAAGCCTGACACGCCGCGGCTTTGTCGCCGGCACTGGAGCATCCCTTGCGACGATGGCGGCGTTGGGCTTCCCCCATGTCTATTTTTTGCGGCGCCGATGGCATTGACCGGTATCAAATCCGCTTCCAATCCTGCCGTAACCTGAGGCAACTATGCCGCGCGCCTCGGTCATCCCGGCGACGCTGGCTACATCGGGCGATAGGCCGCGAGAAGAGAGCAGCGCTTTGAAGAATATCGTCTGATGTAGGACGAGACGCACAGTTTTGGAATTCTGAGCCAATGGCAGGGCGGCCAGAAGACGCTATCTTCAACGACTGAAACGGAACTGATTAGCGTTGACTATCCCATTGCTGATTATCCGGATGGTAGGTGGGAAGTAACAGAACAACAACTGCGGCGGTGCGCTGCTTGCGCTCACATATGCAGGCATCGTGAGCTGTCCTCAAACTGTAGCCACGATCCACCGGCTATTGCAAACGGGGTCCAGGCATTGCCATTGCTCAGATGTCGATCGAGCTGGAAATTTAAGTGTCCGTCATCCTAACCTAGATTTAACAAAGGACTTCATCATGTCGGGCAAATCCAAAAAAGGCCTCGACCGTCGCGATCTGCTAATAGCATCCATCGCCACGGTCGGCGCCGCGGCCACTCTCGCATCCCACGCTGGCTCGGTTCAAGCACAGGACGCAGCGGCCTCGTCTGCCGACGCCGCATCCGGTGGGTCTCCAGGAACGGTCTATACCGGCGAAATGATCCAGGGAAAAAAGGTCGTCAGTGCGCTCGACGTCGACGACCTGGAACCCGGGCAGAAGCACCTCTTGTATTTTCAGGGCGTGCAGATGCCCACCGGACAATACTGGTATGTGTCCGTGACGGTCGCCAAGGGGGCGAAGCCGGGCAAGCGCGTCGTCATGACCAGCGGCGTGCATGGCGACGAGATGAGTTCCATGCATACGGTCCAGACCGTGATGAACCAGCTCGATCCGGTGCAGATGTCGGGCACGGTGATGGCGGTTACCGACGTCTCCCGCCCGGCCATCGAAGGCATGCAGCGCAGATGGCCCAATTTCGGCAGGGGCAACGATCTGATCGACATGAACCGGGAATGGCCCGGGAACGAGAACGGCGCCACCGCGCCCAGCCGGCACGCCGGGCTCCTGTTCAACCGGCTGCTGCGGCCGAACGCCGACACCGCAATCGACTTCCACACCGGGACAAGCGGTTTCGATGTCACCGCATTCAACATCGGCGGCATGGACGTGCCCGAGATCAAGGCGATGTTGGAACTCTACCCAGTCGGCCAGATCTTCGACAGTCATGTGTATCCCGGTGTCCTTCACAACGCTTTTGTCGACGCGGGCATCCCGGCCTTTTGCCCGGAGATCGGCGCTGCACGGGTCTTGGACCTCGAGATGGTCTCGCTGTTCGTGGAAGGCACGATGAACGTCCTCAAGCATCACGGCATCATTGCTGGGCCTATGGGACGCACAGGCAAGGACGTGAGTGTTTTTATTGGCAACAGTGCGTTCCCGATACTGGCAACAGAGGGTGGGATCGTCGAGCACCTGGTCAAGCTCAACGACAAGGTCGAAGCCGGGCAGAAGGTGGCGATCCAACGCAACAGCTTCGGCGAGGTTGTTGCGGAATATACAAGCGGCGTTGCCGGAGAGGTGACGGGCCAGCGCAGCGACGCAATGTCCGAGCCCGCCAACCCCCTTGTATTCATCCTTTTCCACAAGCCGCCGCCGGAGGGCGTCGAGGCTTACCCTGAGTGATCTTAAGCAGTCTCACCGCGGCAAAGCCAACCCGGTCGGATGGTCGAGCCCAGCGACCTTGCGGAAGTACAGATGGATCGAAGCGCCCACCGAGGCGATGATCAACGGGTTTCGGCGCCGGTTCGACCGGATATTCAACACTGCGAAACCGACCTGCGGGCTTTCGTCATCCGGAGGAAAATCTCCGGCGACACCATAAGCATTGACGGTCGCATCGCCCGCGATGTCATCGCTCGGTCTGATGAAGACATGCCAAAAGCTCGGCATCTCGTGTTACCCCTTTCGCATGGCGAATTCGGCGTTCGTTTCCTTGAGCTCCAGCTGTAATCCAACTCACCCTGTTTTTGCGCCTGTAAGTATATCAGGTTGAGTAAAACTTGACCCACTGCGCTTTATGATTGTCGTCAACTTGATAGTGTGCAAGAATTACTGGATTTGTGCGAACTTTGAGCACTATCATTCGAATATTCACATATCTTAAACTCCTTCATCGGAGAATTGGCACTATCAAGAATGATGGTCGCTCGTGGCTTGCCGCGTGAACCTCGCTTGCCCGTCCAACCACAGGCTTTGGGGGAATAAATGTTAGGATTAGGCGCCGGCGCTGACGCAAAGGCCATTCTCGAAGCGATGAGCAAGTCTCAGGCGATCATCGAGTTCAAACTAGACGGCACGATCATCACCGCGAACGAGAACTTCTGTCGGGCGCTTGGTTATCAGCGGTCCGAAATCCTTGGCCAGCACCACCGCCTTTTTGTCGATCCGGCGGAAGCCGCCACCTCTGACTACAAGGATTTCTGGGCAAAGCTCGCGCGTGGAGAATTCGACCGTCGCCAGTACAAGCGGATTGGCAAGGGCGGTAAGGAGGTCTGGATCGAGGCCTCCTACAATCCGGTATTCAGCGGTGGAAAGCCCTATAAGGTCATCAAATTCGCGACCGATATCACCGAACGGAAACTGAAGAGTGCTGAAGATGCCGGCAAGCTCGACGCGATTTCGCGTGCGCAGGCGGTCATCGAGTTCACGCCAAAAGGCGATATTCTCAACGCCAACGAGAACTTCCTTCAGGCGCTGGGCTATCAACCGTCAGAGGTCCTGGGCAAGCATCATTCGATGTTCTGTGAGCCAAGCTTCGTAAACAGCGAAGAGTATAGGCGCTTCTGGGCAAGGCTTGCTGGTGGTGAATTCATTGCGGACGAATTCATGCGCATCGGAAAAGGTGGTAAAAGGGCCTATATCCAGGCTTCCTACAACCCCATCTTCGACATGAACGGCAAGGTCTTCAAGGTCGTGAAGTTCGCGACCGACGTCACCACACGCGTGGGCAACGTCGACGAACTCGCAAGTTCCCTGAAGGCTCTGTCGGAAGGCGACCTGATGCAGACCCTCGCCACACCTTTCCTGCCTTCGCTGGAGAAGTTGAGAGTAGACTTCAACGAGGCTTCTTCCAAGCTTCGTGTCACACTGCAGACGGTCTCCCAGAACGCCGGCGCCATTGCCGCTGCATCGCAACAGATCCAATCAGCCTCCAACGATCTCTCCAAACGCACCGAGCAACAGGCCGCTTCCGTTGAGGAGACCGCTGCGGCGCTTGAGGAAATCACAACGACGGTAACCGACTCCAGCCACCGAGCCCAGGAAGCCGGCCAGCTCGTGCGCAAGACCAAGGAAAATGCCGAGCACTCGGGCAACGTCGTCGGTCAAGCGGTCGAAGCCATGGGCAAGATCGAGAAATCGGCAGGCGAAATTGCCAACATCATCGGCGTTATCGATGAGATCGCTTTTCAGACCAATCTTCTGGCGCTCAACGCCGGTGTTGAAGCAGCCCGTGCAGGCGACGCCGGCAAAGGCTTTGCTGTCGTCGCACAAGAAGTTCGCGAGCTTGCCCAGCGTTCCGCCAAGGCGGCAAAAGAGATTAAGGAGCTGATCAATACATCGAACGAGCATGTAAAAAGCGGGGTCGCATTGGTCGGCAATACCGGCAAGGCATTGCAGGAAATCGTAACACAGGTCGTGCAGGTGGATGGCAACGTCGGCGCCATCGTCGAAGCCTCCAAGGAACAGGCAACGGGCCTCAAAGAAATCAACACGGCCGTCAACACGATGGATCAGGGCACACAGCAGAATGCGGCCATGGTTGAGGAAACGACTGCGGCCGCCCACAGCCTCGCCAGGGAAGCAGAGCAGCTGTTTGAGCTCCTGGAACAATTCAATATCGGGACAGGAGCGACGACACATCGTGCTGCGCCGGCTGCGATTAACCAGCATTCGCGCCCTGTGGCATCGCCAGCTCGCCGGATGACGGCCAAAGTAGCCCAGGCATTCAACGGCAACGCGGCGCTCAAGGGCGGCGACAGCTGGGATGAGTTTTGATGTCGCAGATGGAGCCTTCGATCAGTCTCGATAACAAGCAGATGGAAATAATCGCCTTCCGGCTTCAAGGTCAGGAGTTCTGCGTTCTGACCAAGATCATCCGCGAGATTCGCGGCTGGTCACCCTCCACTCCGGTTCCCCGCTCCCCCAGTGAAATGCTTGGAGTGATGAACCTGCGCGGCGTCGTGATCCCGATCATCGATCTGGCGACCAAACTTGAAATGATGCCGACCGTCCCGAACGAGCGGAGTGCGATTATTGTGGCAGAGATCCACACGATGATCGTCGGATTACTGGTTGACCAAGTCTCCGACATTCTGACGGTCAAGGCGAGCCAGATTCAGGCAATCCCTGAAGTCGTCACTTCGTTTGATCGTGGCTTCTCCGACGGAATCATTACGCAAGAGAACGGGATGATCTGTTTTCTCAATCTGGCCCAGATGTTCCGCGCTAACGATGCAGAAGCCTACGCTGCGTAGGCCGGCTTTTGGGAGGGGAACTGGTCAGGTCATCCCGCGCCCAAATTTCGGGCCAGTCGGCCGCTTGTGGATAAAGCATCGTGCAATGACCCCGGTCGCTTCAGCAAAAACAATCATTTAGCCTACCGATCGGCACCGTAACCCCATGCCGATTTACAGTGAATAACGAGAACCGCCGTGAAGCCCTTTTCCTGATTGGCAAGCGCGCGGCTCTTCAGCCACTGATCGAGCGTTGGCTTTCCGCAGGAGAATTCGGAAACGTCATGCGCGGCAGTCATCGGCCCAGGAGCCGATAAGGACAATGGTCTCATCGCCTGCAACGTAGTCGGGCTCCCAAGGCGCGGGTCGCTTGACCAATTCCACCCTCCCAGGACCGGAGCAGCCGGGGTGGAAAGAACCTCCACGAAATCGGCGAGTCCTTCGGGACCCATGCGGATCAGCAGCACCTCAAACTGGCCATGTGGCACCGACCTGTAGATCGAACCTAGCGAAACACCTCGGTCGCTTTGGCAAAGAGGATTGCAGGCGCGCGTTACCTCCGTCCGCCAAAACGGCTAAACCGATCCGGGCGCAATGGGCTGAGATCTATTGCTGGCTTCCTTTTCGAGATAAGATCGACCACCAGCAGGCCAGTGATGCCTGCGAGCGTCAGCCCGAGATGGCCATGCCCGAACGCATAGGTCATATTCGGCGATGTCGGCGAATTGCCGACAACCGGCAGGGAATCCGGCATGGACGGACGAAAGCCGAGCCATTCCCTCGTGCCTTCGCCAGCCGCTGGCAAAAGGGTTTGCACCCCGTTGCGGATCATCGCCGTGCGGCCGCGATTGGGCGGCGCTTTAAGACCTCCAAGCTCCACCGTCCCGGCTGCGCGCAACCCATCGGCCATCGGCGTCATGTAAAAACCGTGTTCCGGATAGCAGACCGGGCGTTTCAGGAGAGCCCCCGCAGCAGGAAACAGAACGTGATAACCTCGTTCTGTATCGAGCAGAACATCATCGCCTATCTTCCTGGCAAGTGCGCGCGACCAGGCACCGCCGGCAACCACAGCATGATCGGCCTGTAATTCACCGCCGGAAACCCAAACGCGGATACCCGTCTCTGTTGCCTCAAGCCCGCTGGCTTCGCCGCTTACAAACGTACCGCCCCGCCTGACGACCGCCTCAGCAAGGGCAAACGCCAACAGTCTGGGGCTTGAAAACGTATAGGCGTCGCGAAACAGGACGCCGCGTTGGTAAAGAGGAGCGAGATTGGGTTCCAGGTCACGAATTGCTGCCTTGTCCAACCGATCTAGGGCGACGCCATGCCGCTCGCGAAAGCTAGCTTCCGGTTCCGCTGCCTGAAACTGCGCCTCTGTCTTATAAAGATAGAGGCAACCGTCACGTCGCTCCAGCGCTTGCGCGCCTGACTCGTCGATCAGCGGGCGCCATGCGGCATCCGATTGCGCAAGGAGGTTAGAAAGCACAGTTGCGATCCGCTCGACTTCGGCCGTACCGCTTGATGCCAGAAATGCACGCAGCCAAGGCGACAGATGCGGCAGGTAGCGCCAGACGATGGCCAAGGGGCCAAGCGGGTTGAGAAGCATCCCAGGGACGCGCCAAGCAACGCCAGGCGTCGCCACGGGCACGACGCTGTGGGGCGCGACCGTACAGGCATTGCCGTAGGAACAGGCCTGTTCAAAGGATGCGTTGCCAAGCGGTGGTTCACGGTCGACGAGCGTGACACGATGGCCAGCCTTCTGCAGCCATAGCGCTGAACTGAGGCCGACAAGACCGGCGCCGATCACCAGCACATGCCGTCGTTCCGTTTCGGGCAAGGGCAGCAATCTCAAACCTATCGCGCCCGGCTGCTGCATCAGACGTGCCCGATCAGCGCGCGGGGGCGATCGGCGAGCGTGGAGGCGATGATGCGCAGCGCCGTCGCCAGTTCCTCCCGCGAGGAAGCACAACCGATATTGACGCGGACGGCATGCTCGACCGGCTGCCTGTCACAGGCAAAGGCCGCGGCGGGCATGACGGCGACGCCGTGGGCGCGCAGGTTGGCGGTGAAATCCTCCGCCCGCCAGGGTGCTGGCAATCGTAGCCAGATGAACATGCAGCGCGGGTCCGATGCAAATGACTGGCCCGAAAGGATGGTCGTCACAAGCGCGTGGCGTGGCGACAGTTCGGCAAGCTGCGCCTTCAGAATGGCGTTGGCGGTGCCATCCTCCAACCATCGGCTTGCAATCAGGAGCGGCAACGGCGCCGGCATCCAGGCGGTGGTGCGCACCGCTTCCGCGGTCACCTGCGCAAGGCCCGGCGGGCAGGTCAAATAGCCGACGCGCAAGCCCGGCGCCAGGGCCTTGGACAGGGCCGAGATATGGTAGGTCCGCTCCGGCGCAAGCGTGGCGAGAGCCGGCGCGCGCGCGCCAAGCATCGGTCCATAGACATCGTCCTCGATGATCGCCACATCGTGGCGCTCAGCGACGGCGACAAGTTCGCGACGCCGCGCCTCGCTCATCGTCACGACGCTTGGATTGTGCATCGAGGGAACGGTGAATACCGCCCGAACCGTTTCCCGGCGGCAAACTTCGTCGAGTTCGACCGCGGACATGCCCTCATCGTCGCTGCTGATACCGACGATCCGGAAACGGAACATCTGTGCGAGCGCCTTCAGGCCATAATAGGTGAGCCGGTCCGAGACGATCACGTCGCCCGGCTCAATCAGGCTACTGATTGCCGCCAATAGCGCGTGCTGGGCACCGCTGGTGACGACAATATCATTGGCGGAGGGTTCGAAGCCGTTGAGCGCGATCCAGCGCCGGCCAGCGGCGCGTGCCCAGGCGGCCCCTTCCGGTGGCTGATACTCCTGTAGTTCCCTGAAGCGGGGATCGGCGGAAAGCTTAGGCAGTGTTTCAGCCAGCCGTTTCTGGAAATCATCGACCGCCGGGCGGTTGACGGTGAGGTCGATGACACCGGCAGGCGTCGTCGCGCGGTCGACGCGCGGCATCGCACCTTCCGTCATCACTATCGTGCCGCGACGCGTGCTGCCGACGACCAGGTTAAGGTTCTGCAGCTCGCGATAGGCCTTGGTCACGGTCGAGACATTGACCGAGCGCTCCTTCGCGAGGTCACGTTGGGGCGGCAACTGGCTTCCGGGCGAAAGCTCACCGGAGCGGATCTTGGCCTCGATCTCGCTGGCAAGCTCCAGATAGGCCGGTCTGCGTGGCTGTCGCTTCGGATCAGCGCTCTTTGTATGGTTTTTATCCATTATCCGTGTCATACAAACTTCCGCATCTGAGACCATCCGCCACACCAAGCGAACGCATTCTTTCGTGTGTTTCACGCTATTTCCTCGCTGTTACCACTTTTTACAGCAAATTTCGAGAGGATACTCACTCGCCGGACAAAAATATTTGTGTGGCTTGACAAAACAACTACGAGCGAGACAATATCGAACAAACACCGAGACAAACGGCAACGAACCCGGCCGGTGACTGGAGAATATCTCATGACCGAGCGTTTCATCGCCTTCGAGGGCGTGCGCAAATCCTATGACGGCAAGAGTTACGTCGTGCGCGGGCTCGATTTGCATGTTGCGCAGGGCGAGTTTCTCACCCTGCTCGGACCTTCCGGCTCGGGCAAAACAACGACGCTGATGATGCTTGCCGGGTTCGAGGCGCCGACCCACGGCACCATCACACTCGACGGCAATCGCATCGACAGCGTGCCGCCGCACCGCCGCAATATCGGCGTCGTCTTCCAGAACTATGCCCTCTTCCCGCACATGACCGTCGGCGAAAACGTGGCCTTCCCCTTGAAAATGCGGCGGCTTGGCAAGGCAGAACTAACAGAGCGCGTCCGCCGCGCGCTGGATATGGTTCGCATGGCAAGTTTTGAGACGCGGCGGCCCAACCAGCTTTCCGGCGGCCAACAGCAACGTATTGCGCTGGCCCGCGCGCTGGTGTTCGAGCCGCAGCTTGTACTGATGGATGAGCCGCTTGGCGCTCTCGACAAACAACTGCGCGAGCATATGCAACTAGAAATCAAGCATCTGCACGGCCGCCTCGGCATCAATGTCGTCTATGTAACACACGACCAGAGCGAAGCGCTGACCATGTCCGACCGCGTTGGTGTCTTCAATGACGGCACGTTGCAACAGGTCGCCTCACCGCATGCTCTGTACGAAACACCGGCCAACCCGTTCGTCGCCACCTTCATCGGCGAGAACAATGCGATTGCCGGCGAAGTGGTCGAGCTTTCCGGACAGAATTGCCGGATCAGAACGACCGACGGCTCGGTTATCGCAGCACTGGCCGGCGAAGGGCTGAAGCAGGGAGCCCAATCGACACTGGTGCTGCGGCCCGAACGCATCACACTATCGCCTGCACTCGGAAGTCCAAACTGTTTCACGGCCAAGATTGATGAACTGATCTATCACGGCGACCACCTGCGGCTGCGCGTCCGGGCCTGCGGCTGCGACGACGTGCGGGTGAAGGTGCCCGCAACGCAGGCACACAGCTTTCAGGCATCGGGCGCCGAGATTGGCATCGGCTGGGCGCCGGAGGACTGCCGGGCATTGGCTCTATCCTAAGCACAACGTCCGTCGCGACTGACTGAATTCAACCAGAACAGGGGAACTGAAAATGAACCGCATATCGCTTTTGCTTCAAACATCCGTGCTTTCCCTCACCATGATCGCACCCGCACTCGCAGAGGAGACGTTGACGGTCACGTCCTGGGGCGGCGCCTACACCAAAAGCCAGGAGCAGGCTTTCTTTACGCCCTTCTCCAAGGAAACCGGAGACAAGATTCTCCAGGACGAATGGGATGGCTCGACCGCCAAGTTGAAGGGTATGGTCGAAACCGGCCAGGTCACCTGGGATGTCGTCGATGTCGAGCCGGGGCATGCCTTGCAGGGTTGCGATGAAGGATGGCTCGACGAAATCGACTACTCCAAGCTCGGCGGCAAGGAAGCCTTCATCGAAGGCGCTGCTATGGATTGTGCCGCAGCGACGATCGTTTTCGGCACGATCTACGCTTATGACGCCGCAAAATTCCCAAATGGCGGCCCTACGACCATGGCCGACCTGTTCGACACGCAGAAATTCCCCGGACCCCGCGCGCTGCGCAAGGCGCCGAAGACGACGCTCGAATTCGCGCTGATCGCCGACGGCGTCGCGCCCGCCGAAGTCTACGACGTACTCGGCACGCCGGAAGGCGTCGATCGCGCCTTCAAGAAACTCGACACGATCAAGAAGGACGTGAAAGTCTGGTGGACGGCAGGCGCGCAGCCGCCGCAGCTTCTGGCCGACGGCGAAGTGCTGATGACAACCGCCTGGAACGGCCGCATCTACGATGCCGTCAAGAACAGCGGAAAGGATTTCAAGATTGTCTGGGACGGCCAGGGCATGGACTTCAACCTCTGGGCCCAGCCGAAGGGTTCGCAGCACAAGGAGACGGCCGATAAGTTCATCGCCTATACGATGAACCCCGACGTTATGGCCCGGCAGTCACAGTACATCTCCTATGGCCCGACGCTGAAGGCCGCGATTGCCAAGATTCCGGCCGACATCCTGCCTGACCTTCCGACAGCTCCGGAAAACACCAAGACTGCTTTCGTGGTTTCGGCGGAGTTCTGGGCCGATCATGACGAGGAGCTGACCGAGCGCTTCAACAAGTGGCTGGCGCAGTAATCCTCTCTTCGGGCAGGCCTCTTCTCCCGGGCCTGCCCGCCTCCTTCTTTACGAATGAAGGCGCTTGCCATGGCGATCACGCTCACAGATGAAGTCGTCCGGAATGCAGTCGACACGGCCGCCCTCAGCCGCCGGCTGCGGGGTCTGCGGCGCAAGGGGCAACTGAGAGCGCTGCTGTTGGTCGCACCGCTGATGCTTTTTTTGCTGACGATCTTTGTCCTGCCGATCGGCATGCTTCTGACGCGAAGCGTCGACAACAGCGACGTGGCGCGGACGCTGCCGAGCACCGTAGCCGCACTTGCCTCCTGGAATCTCGAGGCCGTACCTGACGAGACGCTCTATGCCGCCTTCGCCGCCGACCTGAAGGCGTCGCCGCGCGAGGATGTGGCCGAGGTCGCCAAGCGACTCAACTATTACGAAACCGGCATGCGCTCGATGCTGCTGAAGACGGCACGCACGATCCGCAATGCCGAGGCGCCCTACAAGGACGCCTTCATCGCCATCGATGAGCAATGGGGCACACCACGCTACTGGCTGATCTTGAAGCAGGCGATGCCGGAACTGACCGATTTCTACCTGCTCGCAGCCCTCGACATGAGCCGCAACGAGGCCGGCGCGATTGCCGGTGTCGCCCCCGAAAACGCCGTGCATGTCGACGTGCTCCTGCGCACCTTCGCCGTCAGCGCCTCCGTGACATTGCTCTGCCTGCTGCTCGGCTATCCGCTGGCAGCGCTGATCGCCCGCTCGAAAGGCGCTGTCGCCAATACTCTGTTGATCCTCGTGCTCCTGCCCTTCTGGACGTCCCTTTTGGTGCGCACCAGCGCCTGGGTCGTGCTGCTGCAGAGCCGCGGCGTGGTCAACTCCGCTCTTGCCTGGCTCGGCATCATCGATCCATCGCAGCCGCTGGAGCTGATCTACAACCGCATCGGCGTGCTGATCGCTATGACCCATATCCTCCTGCCTTTCATGGTGCTGCCGATCTACAGTGTCATGAAGAGCATTCCGCCGGTCTATCTGCGCGCTGCCTCATCACTCGGTGCGCCGCCACTATCGGCCTTCTGGCGGATTTATCTGCCGATGAGCATGCCGGGCGTCAGCGCCGGTGGGTTGCTCGTCTTCATCCTGGCGCTCGGCTATTACATCACCCCGGCGCTCGTCGGCGGCCCGCGCGACCAGATGGTCAGCTATTACATCGCCTACTACTCCAACCAGGTGACCAATTGGGCCATGGCCGCAGCACTCAGCGCCATTCTCCTGGTCGCGGTGCTCATCCTTTACGCCATCTACAACCGCGTCGTCGGTATCGACCGTCTGAGGATAGGCTGATGAACCACTCGCTCTCTTTCACCCGCCTCTTCCCGGTATTGCTTTGGCTTGCCGGCGGTGCCGTGGTCCTCTTCCTGATCGCACCGATCATCGCGATTGTGCCGTTATCCTTCAACGCGGAACCCTTCTTCACCTATCCGATGCCCGGCCTGTCGCTGCGCTGGTACGAGGAGTTCTTCTCCTCCGACGTGTGGCAACTGGCCCTGAAAAACAGCATCATCGTCGCCGTCTGCGCGACGCTGTTGGCAACCGCGCTCGGCACGCTGGCGGCCATTGGCCTAAGCCGGCCGGACTGCCCCTTTCGCGCGACGCTGACCGCCATCTTGATTTCGCCGATGATCGTTCCCGTCATCGTCTCGGCGGTCGGCATCTACTATGCCTTTGCTGCGGTCGGTCTACTTAACAGCCTGACCGGTTTGGTCCTTGCCCATACCGCAATCGGAGCACCCTTTGTCGTCATCACCGTGACGGCAACGCTCGCCAGTTTCGATCACAATCTGATGCGCGCCGCCGCGAGCCTCGGCGCGACGCCGGTTGAAGCGGTGCTGCGCATCATGCTGCCGATCATCGCGCCGGGTGTCGTGTCAGGGGCACTGTTTGCCTTCGTCACCTCCTTCGATGAGGTGGTGGTTGCGCTCTTCATCGCCGGCTCCGAGGAACGCACCCTCCCCCGTCAGATGTGGAGCGGCGTACGCGAGACTCTCAGCCCCACGATTGCTGCCGTTGCGACGTTGCTGATCCTGTTCTCGACACTGTTCCTCGCCAGCATCCAGTGGCTGCAGCGCAGGGCGGAACGGCAAAAGCTGATGTGAGCAACAGAAAAACCTCTGCCGGGGACCTCGACCTGCGTGTAGAGATTAGCGTCCTTGCCGAACAGCGCCACGGTCTCGCCGTCGAAGACCATCTCGACTTTGGCGAAGCCGCCCATTCGTGTCGCACGCAACTTATCCGGCCGTCCCAACTCGATCTTGCCGGAACCGGCCAGCAGCAGCTTCCGGTGATCCACAACACAGGCGCGAACACTGCGGATGAAAGCATGGTTCTCATAAACATACTGATCATCGACCTATGCCTCTCGTTGCGTGGCATGCGGCAATCGCCGACTGACGACTGTCATCGGCGAAACTCTACGTGCAGATAGAGCGAAACGCCGTAACATCTGGTATGCACTGGGCAGTGGAACCCGTGGAATCCGTCCATACGGCGAGGCGGCCAAAGGGCTCAGAGGCCGTTTGACGCGGGGGACGCCAGGAGCCTGGCTTCGACGTCCACTGCATCCGGCACGGACAGGCCAGCCTTGCGAAGCGAGGCGATCATGCGGATATTGTCCTTCGGCTGGATGTTGCGCTTCCTGTTCTCTTCGATGACGTCGCGGATGTACTCAGGACGCATCTTCATGAAAACCTCTCCCTCGCGCTTCGCATCGTCGATCAGGCCAGCCTCGGCATAGATGGCGGCTGCAACGGCATGAAACAGAGGGAACTTCTGCAGGTCGGCTTTCCGGATTAGGCTCACCGCCTTTTCGTGATCGTTGAGCATATAGGCGGCAAGCGCGCGTGTCCCGTTATAGTAACCGGCCCCGCCAGGGTTCAGTGCAAGCGCCCGATCAAGCAAATCCGCCCCCCGCCTCCACTGCCCGCACATGGCAACCCGCGTCCCGAACTCTGCCAGCAGTTCCGTGTCGTTGGGGTTGGTCGCCAGTGCTTCGTCGCCGACCTCGAGCGCTTCGGTCAGTTGCTGGTTGAAGAACAAGGCAATCATCAGAGATTGAAGCGCGCGCGTGTTACGCGGTTCGATGTCGATCGCGCGACGGGCAGCGCTCAGCGCCCGTTCCATCGGCGCTGGCTGGCCGGGCTTCAGGTTGTACCTGAAGCGGTCTTCATCGAGATAGGCGATAGACAGCATGGCCCATGCCGTCGCATAGGTCGGGTAGCGTCCGACGGCGCTTTCCAGGCAGGCACGTGCCGTCAGATGCGTTTCCGGACTGAGTTCTGCGCGGTAGGCGTAGAAGCGAAGGGTGCAGTCGTAGACGCCAAGGTCGTCCGGGGGAGGGTTGGCCGTCACGGCCTGCGCAATGATGCCGTAAGGCTGGGCGACGGCCGTGGCGACCTTGCTTGCGACGTCGGACTGGATGGTGAACAGCTCTCGCGTGGTCAGATCGTCATCGTAGTTCTGCGACCAGAGGATCGCACCGTCCGATGTGTCGACAAGCCGAGCCGTCACCCGAACCCTCGGGCCTGACACCCTGACGCCGCCAGCGAGCAGATAGCGAGCGCCGAGCCCGCCACGCACTTCCGACGCCTGCACTTCCGGTGGAAGCGATTTCGACGTCTCGCGCCCGAACACTCTGATCTCCTTGAACCGGGGCAGTGCGGTCAGCAACTCCTCGGTCAATCCGACGGTATATAGCTCGGCCTGCGGACCATCACCGAGATTGGCGAAGGGTGCGATCACCAGGGTCGGTTCGTCAGGCACCTCGATGACGTTGGACTGTCTCGCGCCGGCGACGAAACGGTCGGTTGCCCAATACGTGAGCGCCGCCGTGCAGACGACACCGACGAGACCAGCAAGGATCGGCAACCGGGGCCGCAGCCAGCCTTGGCCAGGGCGCTTGCCGGGATTCTCGACTGCGGCTTCCTTGCGGTCCGTGATCGCCGCATCGTTCCATGCGAAAGACGGAGCATAACCGCCTTTCGGGATGTCGATCTTGATGGGATCGCGCTGTCCGGCGACGAGATAGTAGCGCTCGAGAGTGCGCCGCAGCCGCCCCGCTTCGATGCGGACGACAGGATCGTCCTGGGTGAAGCCATCGCTGCGCTTGAACACCTCGACCGCGACGGTATAGCCCTTCAGGCGCTGTGCGCGGCCAGACAGTGCCTCCTCGACAACGAAGGTTAGAAACGCTGCGCCACGTCCGGCTTTCGGAAACTCCGGACTGGAAATAATACGTGCGAGTTGCGCGCGAATCTCGTCCGGACCCGGCGACGGACATGGTAACGGCTCCGCGTCCCCGGACGCGTCTGTCACAGAGGTGTCCATAACTCGCTCCCCCTCACGCCCTCAGGCGCAGCAATCACAGATTTAATTAGCGTGCCCAGTGTAACCTACGCCACCAAGGCGGCCCCGTCCAGAAACATAGCAAGCCTTCATGAACGTTATTGTTGAGCTGATCCGATTCACTACCGCAGTGGTGGGTACGGGTATCGGGGCATGTGGGTCGACGGCAACACCTACAATTTCGGCTATATCGGCACGTGCGCCACGGGGACCGAGGCGGGCGACTGGTGGTCGGCCCCGATTGGAAAGGTGAAACGCCCGATAGAGATCAAGAAGGTCTTCCAATCGACGACGCCGTTCACGCCCGCGCTCATCCGCCCTCAACTCTTCATTCCCGACGACATGCCGAACGTCGAGTTAATTCAGCATAGAAGACGCGGGTTTCGTCCGCCTCTCCGTCGCAAGGTTGTTGCGATACCCGCGTGCCGGCAGCCAAACATGCCCATCGCCCGCTGCCGAGGCCGACGCGGACGGCTCTACGACGATCTATTTCGGTCCGGAGCAGCCGGAGGGCGTGAAACGCGGCAACTGGATTCAGACGATGCCAGGCAGGGCGGGTTCACGCTCCTGCGCCTTTACAGGGCCGCTCGAGCCGTTCTTCATGAAGGAATGGCGGTTAAGCGAGATCGAACTGGTTCCCTGAGGCTGAAACAATATAAGAGGTCCGCGGGCGACGTGCGGACCTCTTATCATACCCCGGTTTGCGCAGCGGAGACCTTTGGGTCAGTTCGGGCAGACATCCCAGAAACCTGTCGTGCGGGCACTATTCGTATAGTACCAGCAATAGCCTGACTGCGGCGGTGACCCCGCGACGGACGCTGCGGCCGCGCCTGCGAGGAAGCCGACGGCAGCACCCGCTGCGATCGCTCCACCGGGCCGCCAGTAACGGTTTGGACTGAGGACCACGACACCACGTGGCCGACGGGTGGCGGCAGCGGCAGCGCATCCTCGGGGGCCGCATGCGGCAGCCGCGCAACCGTGGCGGCCACAGGCTGCGGCGGCCTGGCGGGCCTCGGCGGGAATCGCCGAGAAGATCGGTGCGCCCGCGAGGACGAGGGTTACGACGACGGTTGCAACGTTCAGCATGAGTAACAGAGGTTTCATCTGCTTGTCCTCGTTTCGTGCGAGAGGGGGTGAGGTTGGTTCCCTTAGAGACGGGGCCAGGTCTGCGATTCACAGAGGACCTTGAGGACGCAGCCTTTCATCTTCAAAGCACTGCCGGAGACCGTCAGCGAGCCGTCGTACGTCTTGTTGGCATCGGGATCGGTGATCTTGCCTGAATAGCTGCCATCCTTGCCGCTGAAAGTGCCGATCTGCTTGCCCGCGTGCTTGCCCGATTTCAACGTGATGCAGTAGCCGGCGCCACATGGAGCGATGGCGGCGGTGTCGCCCAGCTCAGTCTTCCAGTTGCCGATGATCGGGTCTCCGGCATGGGCGACGGTGGTGGTGATCGCTAGTGCGGCGGCAATGAAGATGATGCGTTTCATAGGATGCTCCTTCGGTTGCCGACCGCAACGGGCCGGCGTTTTGACGTGACGTCTTGAGCCTACGCGCGCTCGGCGTCGGACACCCGTAACATCTCGTATGCTCTGTGTGGGGAGGTTAGGGCGGTGTGTCTCGCATCGGGAAAAGGCGTCGCGCCGAAAGGCGCTAACTCGGTGTTACTGTAACTTACACCCCAAAACCGGAACGTTGGGGCATCATGCGATGCCGACGGCAAGTCCGTCATGCGGTAAAGGGTATTGGGGAGATGGCATGAAAGAGGCCGCGCCCGCTGAGAGAACGGATCACTGAGATGCAGGTGATGATCGAGGGACAGTCACGCTTCGAGCCTTTCGGCTTACCTTATTGGGGTTCGCAAGATCTCAATAAAGGAGTTGGAAGCATGACTGCCTCTTATAATTACCATATCGGCGTCGACTACCACAAATCCTATAGCCACTTGGTGGTGCAGGACAGCAATGGCAAGACGCTGAGATCCGGCCGGGTGAAGAACGACCGCCAGTCTCTGGGTGGGTTTCTGGAACGCTACCGGGAGAATTCGCATGCGGTTGTCGAGGCGACCCGCAACTGGATGGTGATCTACGATTGGCTCGACGACATTTGTGATGATGTCGTTCTCGCCCATCCCTGGAAGGTCAAGGCGATTGCCGACGCCAAGATCAAGACCGACAAGATCGATGCGACGGTGCTGGCGCATCTGCTCAGAGCCGACCTGGTGCCGGAGGCCTGGGCGCCGAACGACAAGGCCCGCGAACTGCGTGTCGCGTTGCGCGAGCGGATGTTTTACGTGCGGCTGCGGACGATGACGAAAAACCGTATCGTGACGGTGTTTGATCGTTATCCGGAGCAGACGGCGCAGTTGAAGAAGCTCGGCGACCTGTTCGGCAAGGCCGGCCGCGCCCAATTGGCTCAAGTGAACGTGTCAGAGATCGACCGCATCCAGATCGATCGTGGCCTCGACTTCATCGGCGACATCGATGTGCGGATCAAGCAGTCGGAGGCGACGATCCGGGCGATGACCAAGGCCAATGGCAACGTCAAGCTGTTGAAGACGATCCCCGGCATCGGCGAGTTCTTCGCCCGCCTGATCGATGCGGAGATCGACGACATATCGCGGTTCCGCAACCCGAAGAAGCTTGCCGCCTATGCCGGCTTGGTGCCGTCGACCTATTCCTCCGGCGGCAAGACCTTTCACGGCAAGATCATCAAGCAGGGCAACAAGTGGCTGCGCTGGGCTTTCGTCGAGGCGGTCGCCCCGGCCATCGCCAGCGATGCGCAGCTGCGCGCTCAGTACGAGCATCTGAAGTTCAGAGGAGTAAACAAGGCGCGTGTTGCCATTGCGCGCAAACTTTTGACGATCGCCTTCCAGATTCTGCGTGACCAGCGCGCTTACGAGCGGCGCGGTGAAAGCCCCATGGAAGGCGCGTCGACGATATCCCGGTTGTCCTGATGAATGCTTAGCGAGCCCGGCAGGACTGGGCTGCGCTCTTGGAGGAGAATGGGAAACCGGGAGCCGAACGCCATTCTGTGACCGAAGCCACAGGGCATCAGGGTCACGCATTGGAGCATGGTTCGAGAACCGAAGGACGGAACCAAGCTGTCCAGCGGGCGGATCAGATTTAGCCGATCGGCAAAAACGTCGATCAAACCATAACCGAACCCAAGGAAAAGCCGCCAGTTAAAGGCGTTTTGTCCCTTGTGTTCTTTCATTGGAGGCATACATGGGATACGACGTCGCTTTCGTGAAACGATGCTTTCTCGCCCGAGCCAGACTGATCGACGAACTCGCCGCGCGTGACGAAAGCTTCCGCGACCTCTGTTACGACTTCGCCATCGCGGAGGAAGTGAGACTGACATGGGAGACAGCGTCCGGGCCGGAGAGGGACGAGCGTCACGCCGAGTGCGTAGAACTTGTAGACTGCCTCCGGACCGAGATCGAGACGGCGCTCGATAACGCGGCTGTCGTGCCGTTCCACCGCCCGCGGCGATGAGGAACCGGCAAGGTCAGGGACTGTGCCTCCGCGGATCAGCCAACAAGCATCACAGGGTCGTAGCCACGGCGCGGCCAACTGCCATCCCGTGAGGACGCCAGCTTTGACGACGGGATCAAAGTTACCAAACCCAATTGCCTATGCGGTCCTCGTTGCTGCCCAGACCACCGCTGAAGTGGGTGCCAGTCGCGCCTCACCGACAGCCCTCCGATGTAAATCCAGGATCATCGTCTCCTACTGATCACTAAAATCCCTTTCCGACTGCCCCGAATGCTAGGGATGTGCGGGTTGCCGCTGCTCCAGATTCTCCTCCTTCGGTATTCGGAACCACGCCACATAGAGTGCCGGAAGGAAAAGAAGCGTCAGTGCGGTACCGACAACGATGCCCCCCATCATGGCATAGGCCATGGGACCCCAGAAGACTTCCCGGGAGATTGGAATGAGCGCGAGAGTCGCGGCGGCCGCCGTCAGCATGATCGGACGCATCCGGTGCTCGGTCGCCTCGACGACGGCGCGCCATGGCGCTACGCCTTCGCTCCGAAGCTGTTCGATCTGCACGACCAGGATGACAGAGTTCCGGATCAGGATCCCTATCAGCGCAAGCACACCAAGGATCGCGACAAATCCCATAGGCGCGTTACTGAAGAGCAGCGCTACAACCACACCGATAAGCGCCGTCGGTGCCACTGCGAACACTAGGAACAGCCTGCTGAAGCTTTGCAACTGGATCATGAGGATCGTCGCCATGGCAAATAGCATCAGCGGCGCGACCGCAGCGATCGGCCCTTGCGCCTTTGCGCTTTCCTCGACGGAACCACCGTTGGCGATGCTGTAGCCGGCTGGAAGGTCCTTGCGGAACGAATCGACTTTGGGTTGTAGTTCGTTGACGATGGTCGCGGGCTGTGTCGGCCCGACGACGGCAGCCTTGATGGTGATTGTCGGCGTGCGCGTGCGACGCCAGATCGTCGGCTGCTCCAGCTCGTAGCGGAAATTGGCAACCGCCGAGAGCGGTACCGATTTGCCGTTTGAGCCAGGCAGCTGAAGGTTCTGCAGTGTCTCGATGGAGCCGCGCTCCGAGGTTTGGGCCCTGCCGATCACATCGATGAGATAGATGTTGTCCTTGATCTGCGTAGCCGACGATCCCTCCACGATCCCGTTAAGGGTCGTTGCAATGTCTTGCGACGAGACACCCAGTTGCCGCGCTTTGTCCTGCAGAACATCGACCTTCACGACACGAGACGGCTCATTCCAGTCAAAGGTCATGTTGGAGAGTAGCGGATGCTCGCCGACGATGCCGGCAAATTGCTGCGCGATATCCCGAACCTTCTGGATATCCGGCCCGCTAATGCGATATTGCACAGGCTTGCCGACCGGAGGCCCGATGTCGAGGAGCTTTACGAACGCATCGGTTCCGGGGAAGGTTTTCGTCAGATAATCCTGCAGTTCGCTTTTGACCTTGTCGCGAACATCAAGCCCCTTGGTCACGATAATGGTCTGCCCGAAGGACACGTCGGGCGTCTGAACATCGAAGGACAGGATGAAGCGGGGAGCACCTTGTCCAACATAACTCGTCCAGTGCTCGATATCCTTGTTGTTCGCGAGCATCTCCTGCTCGAACTTGGCCATCTGCCTGTTCGTCTCGGAGATCGAACTGTTGTGCGGCAGATTCCAATCGACGATCAGTTCGGGTCTGTCCGAGGACGGGAAGAACTGTTGCTGCACCAGGCTCATTCCACCGATGGAGAGCGCGAAGGCCACGACTGTCGCGCCGATCGTGATCCAGCGCCACCGCATGGAAAGGGTCAATAGCCAGGAAAAAGCTCTCGCCAGCCGGCCTTTCTGATCATGATGCGACTTCATCGTCTTCGGAAGGATGCTCACGCCCAAAAGTGGCGTGAACAACACAGCGACGATCCACGAAACCAGGAGCGAGACGGCAATCACCACGAAAAGCGTGAAGGTGAATTCGCCCGCGGCACTGTTATTCAAGCCGATGGGAATGAAGCCGGCGACCGTTACGAGCGTGCCCGTGAGCATCGGGAAGGCCGTAGACGTGTAGACATATGTTGCAGCTTTTTTCAGATCGTCTCCTGCCTCCAGCCGGGCGACCATCATCTCGACGGCAATCATCGCATCGTCAACGAGAAGGCCAAGCGCAATGATCAGCGCGCCGAGCGAAATACGCTGCAGCGAAATGCCCGAATAGGCCATTACGAGGAACGTGATCGCCAGCACAAGGGGGATCGAGATTGCGACAACCAGACCCGCGCGAACGCCCAGGCTGATGAAACTGATCGCAAGAACAATGACAATCGCCTCGAACAGGGCGCGCGTGAAGCCCGACACTGCTTCGTCCACGACTTGCGGCTGATCGGAAACGCGTTGAACATCCACACCGATCGGCAGATCGGTCACGACGCGATCCATCTGATGGTCGAGTGCCTTGCCGAATTCCAGCAGATTTGCGCCGGTCTTCATGCCAATGGCGAGACCGATTGCGGGCTGACCGTTATACCTGAACAGCGACGACGGAGGATCAACATAGCCGCGTTTAATTGTGGCAACATCGGTCAGCGGAAAGAACCGGTCGTTGACACGCAGATTGATCGACTTGAGGCTTTCCTCCGACGTAAACTGACCGCCCACACGCAAAGCGATACGCTCGGGGCCGGCGTCAACGAAGCCCGACTGAGTGACGGCGTTCTGCGCCTCCAGCGTCTCGATAACCGATTGCTGGTCGATACCAAGGGCCGCAATCTTTCGGGTCGAAAATTCAAGATAGATCGCTTCGTCTTGCGCACCGATAATGTCCACCTTACCGACATTTTGAACGGTCAAGACTTTTGCGCGGGCGTCCTCGACAAGGTCGCGAAGCTGGCGCTGCGTGAGCCCGTCGCTGGTGAAGGCGTAGATATTGCCGAAAACGTCGCCGAAGCGGTCGTTGAAAAACGGACCCACGACGCCGCTCGGGAAATCTCCCTTGATGTCGTCGATCATGTTGCGGACGCGCACCCAGGTTGGGTTGACATCCCTGGCCTTCGTGGTCGGCAAGAGTTCAACGAAAATCGTTGTCCGGCCGGCAACCGTCTGACTGCGGGTGTAGTCAAGCGACTCCAGCTCTTCGAGCTTCTTCTCGATGCGGTCGGTGACCTGCTTGGTCACTTCCTCGGCGGATGCACCAGGCCATTGCGCCTGAATGATCATAGTCTTGATGGTAAACGCCGGGTCTTCTTCACGACCGAGACCGATGTAGGAAAACGCGCCGGCAAGGATGAAGACGATCATGAAGTACCAGACGAGCGAACGGTGCTCGAGCGCCCAGTCGGAAAGATTGAATTTTTTCACGGGTTTTCCCCTTGATCCACCCTGACAACCTGGCCGTCAGTAAGCTTGTGAACACCAGCGACGACGATGCGTTCGCCCGGATTGACTCCCTCAGCGATGCGAACCGCGCCTCCCTCGGCAATATCTCCGTCCATCGTGATCGCCCGAATGGAGACCTTGCCGGCTGCAGTATCGACGACCCAGACGTTCGGTTTCCCGTCTTTCATCAGCACCGAGGACGATGGCAGCAGGATCAGTGGCTGGGCGGCGATGGTCGCAGTTGCCGTCACGACCGAGCCCAAGCGAAACGCCGCGGGCGGATTGACAAGCGTTATCCTCGTGCGGCGGGTACGGGTCGTCGTCTCGGCTTCGGGTGCGATTTCTCTCACGACGCCGCTCGCGCGAATGGTTGGGTCTAGCTGGAGGGAGACCTCAAAGGGTGACCCCACTTTGAGGCCGTCGAAGCTCGCGTCCGGTATATCGATGACCGCATCCCGCTGATCGGGGCGGGCAATGGTGGCGATGCTCTGGCCTGCCGCGACAACTTGGCCCACTTCCGCAGAGGTGGCCGTCACAACGCCATCGAATTCTGCGCGAAGCTGCGCATAGCTTAGTTGTTCTTCGGCCTTGTCCAGATTGGCCTGCGCTTTTGCAACGGCAGCAACAGCACTCCGCTGTCCCAGTTGAGCCTCTTCGAACGCGGCCTCGCTTCCGGATCTCGTTTCGGTCAAACTCCGCTGGCGCTCTTCCGTGGAGACGGCATTTGTCAGCTGCGCCTGCGCATTGGAGAGCTCGGACTGCGCGCTTCTGAGCGCAAGCTCCAGCGCCAGCGGATCAATGGCGGCAACGACGTCACCTTTCTTGACAATGTCGCCGACGCTGACTTTGCGGGCTATCACCCGCCCGAGGACGCGAAATCCAAGCTCGGTCTCGATCTTGGCCTCGACCGTGCCTGGCAGGCTCAGGGACAAAGCGGCTGTTGATTTGGCGACAACGGAAAGAACGGGGCGGGGCGGCTCCTCACGCGCTTCATCCTGCTTCTGGCAAGACGACAGCAGCAACGGCCCAAGGAGCAGCAGGCCGGGTGTCACTCGGATACTCATTTCGCGGCTTCCTTGTCATATGAGACGACCTCGTTGGGCCGTAGGAATTTGGTACCATCGGATACGACGATTTCACCTGGAGACACACCCGCGCGCACGGCGAACCGACCGGTCCCATAGCTGGAAACATCCACCGGCCGGATGGACACGCTGGACGACGACGGGTCCACGATCCAGACGGCCGGATGGCCATCCTTCGAGGTCATTGCCGACCACGGCAATTCGATTGTGTCCTGTGCGATGGAACGGAAGGAGCCGACGACCGGAGCGCCAAGCTGCATGTTCGGCGCCCCTTCGAGACCCACCTTCACCCTGATTGTTCCCGTCGACGCATCGATGGTCGGCGAGATTTCGCGTACGGCCGCATCTATTTTCTGGGATGAACTCGAAAGCAGGCCGACCGTGACATTGTTCTCAAGCTTTCGTCCGAGATAGAGGGATTCAAAGACGTTGAAGACCGCGTCACGCGGTCCTTCATGGGCAAGCGTGAAGATCCGTTGCGCGGCCTGCGCGACCTGGCCGATCTCGGCGTTTCGCGCCGTGATCACCCCGTCGGCATCGGCACGCAATTCCGTGTAAGAGAAAGCGTCTCGCGCTGTGTCGAGCTGGGCTTGCGCCGATTCGACGCTTCCTTGGGCAGTCAGCAGCGCCTCCTGGGCCTGATCAAGTGCTGCGCGGGTCGTGACTTGCGCCTTGAAAAGATTCCGCTGCCGGTCGAATGCCAGCTGGGCTTGCGTCTGCTGGGCTTGGACTGACTGCAGGTTCGCCGTGGCGACATCCAGATCGGCCCTCTGCTCTTGAGCGTCGATGCGCGCAAGCACCTGCCCTGCCTTTACGGGCGCACCGACATCGACCAGACGCTCGACAATCCGTCCACTGACCCTGAAGGACAGGTCGCTCTGCACGCGAGCGCTTATCTCGCCGGTAATGAAGTTGACTTCTGCGACAGGCGCGGTCTTCACCACGACGGTCTCGACCCTCTTGGACTTCACCTCATTCGTGGCCTGCTTCTCGCACGACGAAAGCGCGACTGCGCCCATGGCCAGCAAGGCGGCAACAAGGATAGTTCTCATGAATTGACCTCTTGCATCAGTTGGCGCATTCGATATTATTGACTGACCTATTAGTCAATAGAACTCGGCAAGAAATTGTCCTGGCGCCGAGCCACGGAATGACAAGGAGCGCTCAAGGTGAGACATGCCTGATACGAAGAAACTGACGCGTGCGGAGCAGAAAGCTCGCCGCCCTGCACAGATTCTCGATGCGGCCTTTGAAGAGTTCGTGGAGCGCGGCTACGTGGCGACACGCGTCGAGGATATTGCCGAAAGGGTCGGGGTAACGAAGGGGACGATCTATGTTTATTTCGAAACCAAAGAGCAGCTTTTTGAAGCGATGATCCGGCACATCTCGGTGCCCTTCGAAGATCTCTTGGCTAGCGCCCACGAACTGAACGGAACCTGTGCGGAGCGACTCGAAGGGTTTATAGCGCTAGTCTACGACCGCCTTGTCGAGAACCGCAGACTGCGGGAGTTGATGAGGTTCGTCATCGCGGAAGGATCACGCTTTCCCCAAGTCGTTGACCGGCACCACCAAGAGTTCATCGACCCGCTCAACGCGCATTTGCAGTCCCTCATCGATGAGGGCGTGAAACACGGGGAGTTCCGGCCGGCGCCAGCCGCATTCGCTGACGCGGTAGCGGCTCCTGCTATCGCCATGCTGGTCTTCAAGCTCATCTTTGGTGACCGACGAATTTTGGATAAGACGACTTATCTGGAAGCACATGTCGATCTGATTTTGCACGGTTTGATGGCTTGACTGCTTCATGTGCCCAAAATTAAAGGGTAGGCAGCTGCGATTGCGTCTTATTTCAGCACCCAGAACAGCCTTGGTTGACGCTTCCAACGCGGCCAGGAGCAGCGTCAATATTTCGACGGTACATAGAGCTCCGGCGGAAGGACCTTGCGTTCGTAATTGGGATTGAACACCCGCTCGGGAAGCGTGATGTCGTCGTGCGGTACGTCTTCGTAAGAATCTGCGTGAGCAGGTGATCGATGCAGTTGAGTTGCCCTCGACGATGTACCAGGGCGCCTCAGGGATGTTCGTGCGGGCGAAGGTTTTCCTTGGCCTCGGTCTAGGGCTTCCCAGCGTACGCGCGATTGCAGGTCCATCGGCGACAGCTTCCACTACTTCAGGGGATCGTGGATCGGTACAGCACCATCAGAATGCAGCCGCAGGTGTTGGCTCGCCGAGCGAGAGCATCAACCGATTGGCCCAATTGAAGAAGGCGGCACCATGGATGGTGTCGGCAATTTCCAGATCGTTCAGGCCTTCGGACCGCAGCCGGGCGATTTCTTCTTCGCCGAAGGCAGATGGTGTCGCCGTCAAAGCTACCGAGGCCTCAACGATTGCATTCCACCTGCGGCTGCCGAGGTCGGTATGCGTTCCTTGGTCGAGGAGGCGCTGGACATCGCTGGTACGCTTGGAATAATGCGACGCGAAACGGGAATGGACCGAGGCGCAGAAAATGCAGCCGTTCACCCGCGACGCAGCCGTTGCCGTGAGCTCCCTATCGGCTCGCGGCAGACCGGCCGTCGTGTTGCAGAAGATGTCCTTGTCGGTCTTCGTGCGAGCCTCTAGAATCTCCGGATCGCGTGCAAGCAGCATGAAGTAAGCCGACCTGGCGCGCGATGGATCAACAAGCCCGGCCCAATGCCGGTCGGTCAGTTCCTCTTCTGCGAGAGGCGCCAGCCAGGGTGTCCAGCCGATCTCGGCCTGTGTGAAGGCGGTGGGGCGGTTTTCGAGCTCAGGATGGATTGCAGTCTCGGTCATGTCATCTTCTCCTTATTCGGCTGCTGCTGAAGCAAGTGTCCCCTCGCCCGCCTTGGACAGCGCCGAAAGCCCTCTGACCACGCGGATCTGGAATGCAAGGAAGGCGACGATCTGCGAGAGCGTCACGATCGCCGTCGTGTTCCATCCGGCATCTAGCAGTTTTTGCAAGGCAGCCGGAGAGGCCTCTCGTGGCCGGAAGACGAGCAAGTGGCTGTGGTCCAACGCGGCGGAAAGCCTGGTCCCGAGAGCGACACGGCCGAAATCGGAAACCTCGAAGATCAGGCCCGACTTGTCTTCAACCGATAGAGGTCCAGCGAGATACTTGCCATAGGGGCCATGCGTGCGCCCCTTCTCGACCTCTGCTCTGACGGCTGCGGCAAGAGAAGCGCCGCCCGTCGTCTCAATGATGCCGGCCGTGTAGAATTCCGCCACCGCTCTTGCATCGTGCAATCCGGCAACGAAGGCCGCAACGGCAAGCCGTTCCACCCGCAAGAAGTCTACTTCCTGTACCGGTTCGAAAAGTGCGAGATAGCTCTTCTGCGCATTTGCGCGGGTTTCCGGCCGTTCCGCGCGAATGCGGTCGACGAAGGATCCGACGCGGATGCCGGCCAGAAGATCGATGACGTCAGGTGTCGAGGAGGTCATGGTCGTTACCCTTTCCTGGATAGCCGAAATGTCAGGCGGTGGCTGCAAGCCGCCGTTCCTGGTGAAGCGGCGCTTGGCGCATCCAGCCAAGCGCAGGCGCCACGATTGTTGCGGTCAGTTCCAACGAACGCAGAATGTGCTCATGCGGTGGGTCGACCGAATGCACCTGGAAAACGAGATCGGTCACCCGCGAGAGCGCGGTATCGGCCTTCAGAGACGCAATCACGTCGTCCGGTGTGCCGACATGTACGTCGAAAGCGTTGATTAGGTCTTCTGTCGTCGTACCCGTGATTTTATGGCCGCTTGCGATGAAGCGCTCGACGCTGCGCCTGAGCCCGAGATCGGCAAAATGCAGCGCCTCTTTCCTGTCATCGGCGACAAAGAGACTGCGGGAGCCGAGAATGCGCGGTTCGCGGCCGTCGGGAAGCGCTTCGAGATAGGTATCGATGATCGGATTCTGTAGCTCCCAAAGCTCTGAATGCGGCGCCTCGGGCTGACGCGGCTGCGTACGCGAGAGCATCAGACCATCACCGTCGCGCCCGGCACGCTCGCCGCCGCCAACGGAAAAGGTCGCCTGCCAGATGCGGTCGAGCAGGTGCGGCGCATCCGGATAGAGGCGGTTGCCGCCTTCCAGCTCGCGACCGGCCCAGGCATCGCGCACCGTTTTCAAGCTCTCTGCGTACACTGCGGCGCGATCGGCACTTTGCAAACCGAACGGCAGAAAGGCTGCAGGCGTTCCGCCCGTGCCTAAACCGATTTCAAGGCGGCCATTCGAAAGGATATCGAGAACCGCCGTGTCCTCCGCAACACGAACGGCATTCTCCATCGGAAGCGTGATCACGCCTGTTCCGAGCCGGATGCGCGATGTTCTGGCCGCAAGTTCGGCAAGGAAGACAAGGGGCGAAGGAAGTCCCCCTTCTTCACCATCGAAGTGGTGCTGGGCAATCCAGGCGCTATCGAATCCGAACTTTTCCGCATGGATGACCTGCTCGGCGACCAGCCGGTAGCGGGCGGCTGGATCGGTCTGGTCGAGTACGCGACTGAAAAAGCCGAGGCGCTTCGGCTGGACGGGATATGTCATGGATTCGTTCCTGCATCGGTCAATGACGGCCGCCTGGGGATCGGCGGATATTTCTTTCCGGGAATGGCATCGATCAGTTCTCGTGTGTAGGCGCTCTGTGGATGACCGAAGACATCCTCCACCGGTCCGCTGTCGACGAGCTTGCCATCCTTCAGCACCGACACAGTGTCAGCGATCTGCCGGACCACCGCGAGATCATGGGAGACGAAAAGATAGGTCAGCCCAAGCTCCCGCTGCAGTTTGTCGAGCAATGCCAGGATCTGCGCTTGCACGGTGACGTCGAGTGCAGAAACCGCCTCGTCGAGAACCAGGATCTGCGGATCAAGAACCAGCGACCGGGCGATCGCAACGCGCTGCCGCTGTCCGCCGGAAAGCGCATGAGGCCTGCGTTGCAGCATATCGAGCGCGAGCCCGACCCTTTCGATTGTGCTTGCGACCCGCTCGGCCCTCTCAGCGCGCGGAATTGGGTCGAAATTCAGCAGCGGTTCTTCAACAATCCGGGCAATGGTCTGGCGCGGATCAAGTGAACCGAACGGGTTCTGATAGACGAGCTGGATCCTCTTGCGGAACAGCCTGAGCGTTTCGCCGCGCAGCGAAGCAAGGTCGAGCCCGTCGACGATCACCTTTCCGGCCGTCGGCTTCTGGAAGGCCGCGACGGTGCGGATTGTCGTTGTCTTGCCGGACCCCGATTCACCGACGAGCGCATGCGTCGTGCCGCGCCGAACCCGGAACGAGACGTCGTCAACGGCGCGAAAGTGGCCATTCTGTCCGCCGAGGCCGAAATCCTGGATCAGATTTTCGACAATGATGATATCGTCCGACTCTGTCGCTGGTGCTCCGGCAGCGGCTGGCACGCGCCGTCGACCGGCATTGAGGGACGGCGCGTCGGCAAGAAGCTGTCGCGTATATGCACTTTGCGGCGCCCTCAGGATATCGCCGGTACGGCCTTGTTCCTGAATGCGGCCATGCTGCAGCACGACCAGCTTGTCGGCCCGGTCGGCGGCAACTCCGAGGTCGTGCGTCACCAAAAGTAGCGCCGTCCCGTATTCACGGCGCAGGTCGTCGATGAGATCGAGAATATGCTTTTGGACCGTCACATCGAGCGCGCTCGTCGGCTCGTCAGCGATAATCAGCGAGGGTCTCAATGCAATTGCGATCGCGATCAGCACACGCTGCTTCATGCCGCCGGAAAGCTCGTGCGGATACTGCTGGGCGCGCAACGTCGGCTGATAGAGGCCGACGCGCCCAAGTAGTTCGATTGCCTGAGCATAGGCGACCGGGCCGGAAGCCTCGTGGTGGATTGCGAAAATCTCCGCCACCTGTTTGCCGATCGTCTTGACCGGATTGAGCGCGTTGCCCGGATCCTGCGGTATCAGGCTGACGACCGAACCGCGAATGCCGTCCAACCGCTTCTCAGGCCAGCCGGCAATCTCTTGCCGGTTCAGCCGGATGCTGCCTTTCTCGAGGCGACCGTTTTCCGGAAGAAGGCCGATGATTGCCTGCGCCGTCGAGCTCTTCCCCGACCCCGACTCGCCGACAAGCGCCACGACCTCGCCCGGATCGACGCGGAAATCGATCCCACGCACCGCAGTATGCGCTCCGTTTCGATCGCTGTAGGACACTGTCAGCCCCGATACTTCGAGGACTGCGGAGGGCTGGGTCGCGCCGTTCGGGCGATTGACTGGTTGGATCGTCATCTCTGCACCTTTCCGATTGCCTGGCTGATCCGGTTTGCCGAGAGCACGACGAGCACCACGGCGATGCCGGGTGCAGCCGTCAGCCACCATGCGGTTGCGATATAGTTGCGGCCTTCGGCAATCAGCAGGCCCCATTCCGGCGTCGGCGGTGGCGCGCCGTAGCCAAGAAAACCAAGTGTCGCAAGTTGCAGGATGGCCGATCCGACCTGCAGCGCCGCAAACGCGATGACTGAAGTCAACGAATTCGGAAGGACGTGGCGCCACAGTACGTTCAGGAAGGTGCCGCCGCTGCCGAAGGCAGCCTCGACGTATTCGCTGCGGCGCACCGTCACGACCTCGGAGCGCACGATGCGGGCAAAACTTGCAATCGACGTCACGCCGACGGCGATGGCAGCGTTTGTCGTGCCGAAGCCGAGAAGGATGATGATGCTAAGCGACAGCAATAGCGCCGGGATCGAGAGCAGCACATCCATGAGACGCATGATGACCCCGTCAACCAAGCCGCCCGAGGAACCCGCAAGAAGGCCGAGCGCGGTGCCGATGGCAAAGCCGATCGCGACGGCGGCAAGTGCGCCGGAAAGCGTGTGAACCGAGCCATAGACGAGCCTCGCATAAAGATCTCGGCCGAGTGAATCCGTGCCAATCAAGTGCGCCGCGCTAGGCGGCTTCAACTGCTGACCCGCAAGCCCCTGGATCGGGTCATAGACTGTAAAAAGCGCCGGAGCGACAGCCCATAGAAGCACAACAGCCAGGCTCAGAACAGCAAGCGCAAGGCCCGGCTGGACGCGGACGCCGCGCCTTTTCCCTCCGGCGATCCGCGGCGCCTCATCGACCGCGGGCGCTGCCGGGATCCAATCGACCGGATTGGGACTGTCGATATTGAGGTGCCGTTCTGCACTGTCGAGACGGGTCATTGCGCGGTCCCTAATTTGGTTCGCAGTCGCGGATCGAGCACGGGATAGAGCAGATCGATCGCGAGGTTTATGGTGACGAAGGCGGCGGCAGATATCACGACGATCGCCTGCAAGACGGCGACATCCTGGAAATTCACCGCCTGTTCGGCGAGGCCGCCGATCCCGTTGAGACCGAAGACGGCTTCAGTAACGACGGCACCGGCAAGCAGTTCGCCGAAAAGCACACCGGCGACCGTCAGCACCGGTAGCAATGCATTCTTGGCGACATGACGCCACAACACCCAGGAATGCGATGCGCCCTTGGCGCGCACAACCGCCACGAAGGGACGCGCCAGGACCTCATCGACATTCCGAAGCAGTATCTGCGCCATCGGCGCGGAAATCGGAACGGCAACGGTCAGGACGGGAAGGATCAGTCCCTCCCATGGGCCGGGATTGATGACCGGAACGAGCTTGAGGCGGAACGAGAATATCTGGATCAACATGATGCCGAGCCAGAAGGTGGGAACGGAGACGAACAGCGAGGGGATCGAATGGATGAACGAATGCAGCCGGCCAAAGCCCGAAATGTTGGAAAAGATCGCAAGAATGACGGCGAGGATTAAAGCGGCGGCAAAGCCGTACCCTGCAAGTCGGATGGTCGAAGGCAGATTGGCGGCAAGCTGCGCGCTGACGGCGACACCGCGCTGCAGCGAGTAACCGAAATTGCCGGTCAGGAAATTGCCGATCGTTTGGAGATATTGTGACGCCAGAGACCCGTCTGCCGCGTAGGCCGCACGGATGTCGGCCAGTTGTTCCGGGCTGAGGCCATATTCGGGGCTTTGGAACTTGATCAGCACCGCGTCACCAGGCATTGCCTGCAGCAGCACGAAGGAAATCGTAAAGGCAGCCCAGAGCACCAGAAGCGCCTGCCCTATGCGTGAAAGAACATATCTTGCCATGGCAAACTCCGTCTCAGCGGGCGCAGCCCGGCGCCTTACCGGGCTGCGAACTCATCAGTGCTCCGCAAGCCAAGCGCTGTAGAAGCTCGGGCGGCCGACCGCCTCGAACGTAATGCCCTGCACATAAGGTGCACCGGCAAAGGCCTGCGGCTCTTCGAAGATCGGGATGGCATAGGCCCGGTCGATCACGTAGGTCTGAACCTCGCCGGCGATCGCGAGGCGCTTGGCACGATCAGGTTCGGAAGAGAGCTGCTCAAGCAAACCGTTCAGCTTGCCGTCGGCAAAGGACTTCACCTTGTCGCTCAATCCGCCCTTCTGGCGAAGCACGTCGCGGTTCTTCGGATAGTATTGGCTCTTGATGACGTCGGGATCGGCGCGGCCGACCATCGCCGGCGAAACGGGCGTCTTTTCCGGATCGAGATCATCGACTGTCTTGCTGCCGGCATCGCCTGCAAGGACGTTCAGCGTCACGCCAAGTCTTGCCCATTGCTGCGCGACCAGTTGCAGCGTTTCCTTGTTCTGCGGCTGCGGCGGAGATTCATAAGCTGTCAAGATAAGCTGCTGGCCGTCTTTTGCGCGCGCGCCATTGGCACCGACCTTCCAGCCGGCATCATCGAGCAGTTTTGCTGCTTCCGCAGGATCGTAGGCGAGCTTGGCGGACAGATCGACATAACCCTGCGCCGTCGAAGCGATGATCGACTTTGCCTGCGGGTAGTTGGCAGAAAAGAGCGTCGAGACGATCTCTTGCGTATTCGTGCCGTGCAGTAGCGCCTGGCGAACGCGCAGATCGGCGACAAACGGATTGTCCGGGCGAAAGACAACGCTGTTGTTCACGCCGCGTGTGGGTGGCGCATAGATCTTGAAACCCTGGCTTTCGACCTGCTCTTCGTCATAGGCCTGCACTTGGCGGATGAAATCCGCCTGGCCAGAGAGCAGCGCGCCGATGCGCACGCTGTCCTCGCCGGTAATGACGTATTTGATGCCATCAAGATAGGCGCGACCTTGATGTTCGAGCTTCGCCGGGCCCCAGTTGTAATCTTCGCGGGCCTTCAACGAGAGCTCCTTGCCGATCGTTTCGCTTTCGACGACAAAGGGGCCTGAGCCAATGATCTCGGTTGCATCACCGAGCTGTTCGAAGGGTAGAGTCAGCGTCTTGTGCGAAACCAGGCCGGAGCCGATGACCGACGTTCCCTGCAGAAAGCCCGGCGACGGTCTTTTGAAGTAGAATTTTACAGTCAGCGGATCGATGACTTCGGAATGGTCGTAATTGTTGATGACTTCCGAAACCGCTGCTTCAGCACTCTATTGCCAAGACCAAAGGTGTCGTAGTTCTTCGCAACCGCATTCGCATCGAGCGGCGACCCGTCCGAGAAGGTCACGCCTTTGCGGAGCTTGAAGGTATATTCCGTCGCATTATCGTTGACCGTCCAGGATTCCGCGATCCAGGGCTCGATCTCGAGCGTCTTCGGATTCTGATAGGTCAATTTATCAGTAATCTGATTGAGCACGCCACCATTCGGATAAAAGCCTCCGGCCGGCGGATAAAGATTGGTGTGCGGCTGCTGCTCAAGATAGATCAGCGTGCCGCCGTTTTCCGGTTTGGCCGCATCTTCCGCGAGACCCGCAGAAGCAGAAAGCGCAAGCGACAATGCCCCAATTAAAGTCGCTGCTCCAAAATGTGTGATGCCCATGTTTATCTCCCTCAGATGAAATATGGCTGAAGGATATGGCTTCTATCTAATAATCCATAGAATTAGTGTTCTATTTTGCGCATTCGAGATGAAATGAAGAACCACGCAGCAACGAAAACCGGCAATATCCGGCAAACGGGGACGCCCTATCGGCACGCAAATTTTGCCTACGATCGCTCGCAGCGCTTCCTTGCAGGCTGCCTTGGCGAGATCGGCAACAGTCGGCTGTTACCAAACCGCCGGCTGATCGACGGGCTTAAGTTTTGTTGGTTGGGGGCACGCAACCAACGATTCCTGCGATTGGTCGAGCGCGAAATACCGAAATTGGCCGCGTAAAACGATCGCTAGCGACCACACAAAGCGGATTCACGCTATAGCCCGCCCAAATCTAAGCATCATCGGCATTCTTTGATCAGCCCCACCGTTTCCTGATCGAGACGCACGTGTTTCCAACTGCTGATTCCGACGAAGCCGCCCCCTTGTACCGAGATGATTGCGCCCCCCCCGAATTCCGGGATGATCTCGCCCCCTTGAAGCTCGGGGTCTTGATTGTTTTGAGTTGACGTCGCCTTGAGTCAAGATTTTCGGGGCTGATTTCGCCGCAAGCTTTCCCCGGATAGGCCGATACGGTGGCTGTTAAACGGGCGCAACGTGAGCAATCCGAAAGCCAAGCGTAACATACCGTATACTACCCCGGGGGAGGCGTATTTTACTGCCTTAGCGCCTTCAATCGTCCTATCATCTCCTCAAATTTCGGAGGACATGGCGATGACTGCAAGCGAGACGACCCCTCAGCCGATGACCAGCGCCGAAGAGCTGCGCAAACGGGCCCTCGAACTTCAGCTTCTGGAGATGGAGCGCGACGAAAAGATCAAGGCTCGTGAAGCAAAGAAGCATGCCGAGTTCTTGGAGGACTTTTTCCGCAAGCAAATCAGTGAAAATGAACGCACCATCATCAAGCGCCTGGTGATGAAAGCCGCCGCAGACGGGAAATACGAGGCGATGATCTTCAGCTTCCCGTCCAGTCTCTGCACGGACAGCGGTCGAGGCATCAACAACAACCTGCCCGGTTGGCAGAACACCTTGCAAGGCAAGGCAAAGGAGTTTTACGATCTCTTTCAAGAAGTCGCAAAGCCCCGGGGCTACGGCCTCAAAGCCGTGATCATCAATTTCCCGGGAGGCATCCCCGGCGACGTCGGCTTCTTCCTGACCTGGCAGCCGCCCGTCGAATGATGACCCGAGCAGGCGGTCGCTCGGTGCTCGGTTGACGCTCGCAGGGCGGGAGGATGGTCGTGAAGACGATCGAAATCGAGCGAAAGTTTCTTGTCCGAAACAACACATGGCGTGCTGACGCCACCGCTTCGCATGCTTTCCAGCAGGCGTATCTCTCGCACGGGAGCAAAAATACGGTGCGCGTGCCCATAATCGACGGCCTGTCGGCTCGCCTGGCTGTGAAATTTGGCAGGCGTGGGCTCAAGCGAGAGGAATATGAATACGAGATTCCTGTTGCCGAAGCGCAGGAGCTTTTACGCCACGCGAACGGACGCGTGCTCGAAAAGAGGCGATATGACGTTTCGCATAAGGGCAGAATCTGGGAGGTCGACGTTTTCGGAGGTGCCTATCAGGGGCTGACGATCGCAGAGATCGAAATGTCTACCGAGGACGACAAGCCCATCCTGCCCCGGTGGCTCGGACGGGAGGTTACAGGCGACATGCGATTCTCCAACCGCACGATGGCCACCCATTCGTTCGCCAGCCCCGCACTCACGCACGCGGCTACGGGCATCGGAACTAATCACGCACGATCGTCCAGTTGGAGTCGGGATTGAAGTCTTCGATCGCCGCGGCCCGCTCTTCCGTCCGCGGCCCCA
This sequence comes from Rhizobium sp. USDA 3886, assembly GCF_056279785.1. Lineage (NCBI taxonomy): Bacteria > Pseudomonadati > Pseudomonadota > Alphaproteobacteria > Hyphomicrobiales > Rhizobiaceae > Rhizobium > Rhizobium sp. USDA 3886. Next base: position 307,215 of record NZ_JBWCDC010000003.1, read on the forward strand.
GGTCGCGCTGGTAGATGATGCTCACCCCATTGATGATAAATGTCTGCACGCCGGTCACCCGATATTTGACCGGCCAGGCAAGCAACGCAAAGCCCGTGGTCATGTGGCCGTTGACGATATAGCTTTGTTTTCCGCCGAGCACATTGTCCCCTTGTCCCGTCAGGATGCGATAGCGATATCCAAAGTAGCCCTCGCCTCGCTTGGCTCTATCGAAGGCGGCCGTCTCGACCAGAGCACTTGCCGGGCTTTCTGCACCATACACGCTCGGATCCCAGTACAGACCGTCGGCCTTGCCGGGGCTGCTGATCAACCTCTGGGCATATTCGTAAATGCCATCCCCGTCGCGATCCTCGGATGCATATTCCCCCTGGGCTATGACATAGTCGTGCATGGTCTGGATTGTTGCGAGTTCATTCGCGCCGATGCGGCGGTTGACGATTTCCTGTAACCCGACCTGAGTATCGAATGCCCACTTGCCATCCTTGTCCTGCGACAGGGGGAAGGGCAACGGCCACAAAACATCTCCCACCTGAACGATCTGGCGATCTCCCAGAGCCTGAAGACGCAACTGCCGCGCAGCGCCTTCGCGGATGATACCATAGCTGGTCATCGCCTCATTGCTGGACCGCAGCTTGGCAACATCCAAGCCAAGGAGCTTTGCCAAACCGTCGAGATCGTCGTCGCTCAGCACGGTTTTGAACCGCTGAAGCGCCGCCGATGGATCGTCGAACGATGGCGGGGTTCCAGCCGCAAACTCCGAAAGGTTCGTCTGCATCTGAGCCGTGGACGGGCCTGCGAAAGCCACGGAGAGAGCCGTTCCGAGCAGCAGCGGGATCAATCTCAACTGTAGTCTCATGGTTTGTCTCCGGTAATCTGAAAGGCTGGGAACCTACCGCCGGCCGCCGCCGCGGCCACCACCGCCACGCCCGCCGCCACCGCGACCGCCGCCGCCTTGCATCCTCGGAGGCGGACGATTGGCAACGCGGGGCGCACCGCGATGCCCGCCTCCCATGCTCTGCCCTCCTCGCTTGGAAGCAACCGCTTCGCGGCGGCCGGACTGCACGTTGCCGAGCGCGCTTGGCTGACGCGAACGATTGTCCGGTCGCGCCGCCATCTTCTTTGCGCTTGGCTTCTTGCTGGCCTTGGCGGCCGGTTTTGATGGACGGTTCGCAGCAGTGGCCGGGCGATTGGCCGCATTATCTGGACGAGCATCCGGACGGGATGCGCCTGGTCGATTGGCGGCGACATTTCCCGCCTGCGATCTCGGATTTGCCTTCAGGCCTTCTGCCGTGCTCTTGCGGATGTCGTCAGCACGGGCGCTGATACCTCCGGTGCCTGGCCCGATGTTGCCCTGGCGGTTGCTAACCTTGTTCTTGATCTGGTTGCGGTTGTCGGACTGGAGGCTGGACTTGATCGCCGAACGATCGAGATTGGCGATCTGATCCTTTCCGATACTCAGCTTGCTTCGGTCCACTTTGGTCCAGTCGACGTCGTTCCACTTCACCTTGCCATTGAAATCTCGATCGTTGAAGCAGTTGTTGCAGTCGATGTCGACGTCACCACCCCAATCGCCGCCCCACACGCCCCAATCGTCCCAGTTAACGATTGCGGCCCATGCGACCCCGGTTATCGCACCAGCGAAGAATGCGGCGCCTGGATAGTAGTAGCTGTCGTAGGGATCGGGATAGTAGGAGATCGGCTCGATCGCGTAGCCCGGTTCATAGAACATTTCCGGGGGGTACTGCGGGATGTAAACCTTCTCCGGATTGGTCGGCCTTATGACGATATTTTCGTTTTCCGTGAAAACAGTCACCTTATCGTCCGTCTTGATGATGTCCTTTGCCACCGCCTCGTCGCGAAGCTGCTGAATGGCAATAAGCACGTCCTTTTGCTGATTGGTGAGTGCACTGGCAAGCGACTGCGTCCAATCGAGATCGTCGCTCATCATCTTGACGATATCGGGATAATTCAAAAGCGAGATGACGCTGCCATCCCAATCGTCTTTCGGCTTGAGATCGGCGTCCTTCTTTTTGGCCTCCAGGAAGCGGGCTGCCTCCACGACTTCTAGCGGAAACAGCGACGCCGCCGAGATCGCGGCGACCAGCTCATCCGGATAAAGGGCGATGCGGGCCACAAGCATCTCGAGCTCGTCCTCGGAAAGCAGGTCGGTTTCCGCCCCGGCCTCGACAGTCTGCGCGGACGCGGGTTTTGGTTTTGGTGTCGGTGTTGGTGCCTGCGAGTACGCCAGGGGGCCTGGATGCAGCGATATGATTGCGAGGGCGGAGAGTCCGCCGAGCAGTCTGCGGGAAATTGCTTTCATCGCGCATCGGTCTCCTATCAATCAAACCAGCTGCTATGATGCGTGCCTCACGGAGAGTTTGGTCTGGTGTTCGGTGGTCGCCTGAGCATCACGATCTTCGACTGGGCGAGCGCCTCTCTCATTTCCAACAAAAGGGCATCGACCAGGGCGGCATATTCTTGCCGCCGCGCTTCCCGCAGGCCGTCCGGCAGGTGTTCGGCATGCGCCAAGGCCTCCTCTGCGGCAGCCAGGTCCTCGCACATGCTGTGAAATGCTTCATTCACATAAAAGAGCCGCTGCACCAGCCTCTTTTGGTCAGGGAAATGTGTCTCGGCCGTCTCGAGAATCGACCAATGGGTCAAGTTGCTGTTTCCCGGAGTCATCCCCTCCTCCGCCATCGAAGCGCGTTAAGCAGATCGGCACACTATATACTAGCTGCAGAGGGCGGAGGCGTAACTTACGCGATTATACGTTGGCCAGGCTTCCCGACGGGCAAAACCGGTTCGGCGTGCTGAACAAATCCCGCATCCCTAAGCGAGTCGGCCGCAGCGGCCATTCGTGGTCATCCTGCAGCAGCGATCCGCCTTGATCGCATCGATAGAGGTTACACGATGCTACGGGCCTTTGGACCAAAGCGGGTCTAATATTTATGGTCGACGGTCGATAGCGACCGAACGGCTCGGCTGGGCCAAGCCGAAAAGGAGGGGCCGTGTTTCTCGACTATTTTGCCTTGGGCGTGCTGGTCTTCGTCGTCGTCACCTTGTTCTACGCGGTGATCGCGATCCACGACATTCCGCATCTGATGGCCAAGGCGCGAAACCATCCTCATCAGGACGCGATACATGTCGCGGGATGGGTCAGCCTTTTCACGCTCCATGCGCATGAGCAGTTGGATGAACTACGTGTTTCTCGAACACTGAAGTAAGACGCCGGTCCCTTCGATCGTCGTCGATGCGACGGAGGGAAACAGGAGCCAAGGACAAAGTGATAAGGAGCAAGCAGTGATAGGCAGTCTTCCGTTGTTGCGGGGCTTGGCTGGTTTCAATCGAGATTGGCTCCGCAGTGATATTCCGGCCGGGCTGTCGATTGCCGCGGTCGGCTTGCCGAGCGCCATCGCCTACCCGGCGATTGCCGGTCTGCCGCCGGAAACCGGAATTTATGCAAGCATCGTTGCTCCGATCGCCTACGCGATCTTCGGTCCTTCCCGGCTCTTGGTCGTCGGTCCCGACGCCGCCACTATGACCGTGCTTGCTGCTGCAATGGGCGTCATCATCGCAGCCGAGCCCGCTGCCGCCGGCGTCGATCGGGTTGCCATCGCATCGGCCCTGGCCCTCGGCGTCGGTGTCTTCTGCATCGCTGCGAGACTGCTGAAGCTCGGAGTCCTGGCAAGCTTTCTATCCCGTCCGATCCTCGTTGGGTTCTTCGCAGGGGTGTCGCTCTCGATCCTCGTCGGGCAGATCGGTCGCTTCACTGGGGTGAAGATCGAGTCGGATGGGCTGATTCCGCCGCTCGTCGAGATCCTCGGAAAGAGCGCCTCCATCCACTGGCCGTCGCTCCTCTTCGGCCTGTCGATGTTTGCACTGCTTTGGATCATCAAGGCAATCAACCTCAAAATCCCAGGCCCTGTTCTCGTCGTCGTGATCTCCGTCATACTCTCGGCGCTCTTCGACTTCCAACGGCACGGCATCGCCGTCGTAGGCGACATCCCGAGCGGGTTGCCGACGCTCTCCTTGCCGGCACTTTACACGATGCCTCTCGACAAGATCGTACTTGGTTCGGCTGCGATCTTTCTCGTGAGCTTTGGCGCCGGGATCGTAGCTGCGCGAAGCTTTGGGTCGCGCACCGGCGAAGACGTTGATGCAAATCAGGAGCTGATCGGCCTTGGCGCTTCCAACATCGCGCCGGGACTCTTCGGCTCCTTTCCGGTCAGCGTGTCGGATTCCCGAACCGCCATCAATCTGTCGACAGGTGGCGTCTCACAAGCCGCAGGGCTGGTTTCGGCGGCCACGCTGATTGCAGCACTTGTTTTTCTTCATAGCGCCCTGCGGATACTTCCTATCCCTGCGCTCGCCGCCATACTTGCAACGGCGGCCATCAGCCTCATCGACGTTCACGAACTCAAGAAGATCTGGCGCATCAGCCGCATGGAATTCGTCTTTGCGCTGATCGCCATGTGGGGCGCAATCAGTTTCGGCGTTCTCAACGGTGTGATCGTCGCCGTTGCCGCAACCCTCGTCTATTTGTTGCGCAAAACGATGTTTCCGCGCGACGGCCTTCTTGGCCACATCGAAGGACGGCACGGTTTCTTCGACCTCGCCCGCTTCCCGGAAGCTCGTCCGGTCGAAGGCGCGGCAGTCTTCGCGATCCAGGGCAGCATCCTATTCTACAACGCCGATTATGTGCGCATGCGGCTGATTCAGGTTGCGAAAGAGCTCGCCGCCGGAACCAGGTGCCTTGTTCTCGATGCCAGCGCCATAACGCATATCGACAGCACCGGCGCTGCAGCGCTCGACACCGTGGCCGCGGACCTTGCGAAGCGGGACATCATCTTCGCGATTGCCGACCTGAGCGAGGAAAGCAGGGGCATTCTCGACCGTGCCGGCGTCATCAAGGCGATCGGCGCTCACAACCTTTTCAATGGCAGAGAAGAAGCGCTGCGGACGCTCATAGGCAATTCCGCACGGCAGTGAATGTGGGTGACATGAAGACAATGGAGGAAGCGATGAACGAAGTATATGAGCCGCAGCAAGAGACACCAACCGAACGCAAAGGAAAGAACAAGAATCGGAAATCGTGGAGCTACAACAAGGAGATCAAACGGCTGCAGGTCGAACTGGCGCATCTGCAGGCATGGGTAAAGAAATCGGGCGCTAGGATCGTCATTATATTCGAAGGGCGTGACGCCGCCGGGAAGGGCGGCATGATCAAGCGGATAACGGAGAAGGTCAGCCCACGCGTCTTTCGCGTCATCGCCTTGCCCGCTCCCACCGATCGTGAAAAGTCGCAGATCTTTATGCAGCGGTACATTGCGCACTTGCCTGCGGCGGGCGAGGTCGTGATCTTCGACCGCAGTTGGTACAACCGAGCGGGAGTTGACCGTGTGATGGGCTTCACCAGCGAGAAGAAGGCCCAGCGCTTCCTTGAACTGGCACCCCGCTTCGAGGCCGCGATCGTGGAAAGCGGCGTCATTCTGCTGAAGTATTTCCTGACCGTCAGCGAGGAGGAACAAGACCGTCGCTTCAAGCGCCGCATCGATGACCCGGTCAGGCAGTGGAAACTCAGCCCGATGGATGTCGAGTCCTACCAGCGCTGGTGGGACTACACCCGCGCTTATGACGAGATGTTGCGGATGACCGACAGCAACCACGCGCCATGGTGGATTGTCCCGTCCGACGACAAGGAGCGCGCGCGGGTGAACTGCATCTCGCACATCCTGCAATCCATTCCCTATGAGCGCGTGAAGTTCGACGCGCCCGACCTTGGAAAGCGTCAGAAGCGACCGTCAGGCTTCATCGAGGATCACAGCATTCGGCACGTCGTGCCCGACACGACCTCGTGAAAATGGCGTCGGCTGGGACGGCCGAGGATGGGATGCGACGATGGAGCAGTCAGCAACAGATGCGACGGCGCAAGGCGCCGAAACGAGGCAAATTTCAATAGAGGCAAGAGTAAGCGACCTCGTCAGACTGGGCATCATCGGGCTCTTTGCCTATTGGACCCTGCTTCTCATCGCTCCTTTCGCGCTGATCGCCGTCTGGTCAGCCATCCTTGCGGTGGCGCTCTTTCCCATGTTCGAGGCACTTTCGAGGCTGTTCGGAAACAGGCCCGTGATTGCCGCGACTGTCATTGTCGTGGCCTGTCTCGTTTTGATTATCGCACCCCTGGCACTCGTTGCCGTCAACTTTGTCGACGCGTTACAGGCGCTCGTCGGAAAATTGCGAACCGAAAACTTTGCGTTGCCAGCAGCGCCGGCGACCATTCGCGAATGGCCGATTGTCGGTGAGCGGCTCTATGGCGCATGGAACCAGCTCGCAAGCAATCTGGCGTCGACCATCATAAAGTTTCAAGCGCCAATTCGTGAGGCCATGGGCGTCGTTATCACAAAGTTTGCTTCGATCGGCGGCGGCGTGTTGAGCTTCATCGCCTCGATCATTCTCTCCGGCATCTTTCTCACCATGTCGGCGCGCCTGGCTGTGGCAATACAGATACTTGCAAGCCGGATCGCTGGCGACAAGGGCGTCGGCTTTGCGCATCTGGCCGGAACGACCGTGCGAAATGTCTCACGGGGGGTCATAGGCGTCGCCTTCCTGCAGGCGCTGTTATCCGGGCTGTGCTTTGCCTTCTTTGGCGTTCCGGCAAGCGGAGCCTTAACTTTTCTGGTGTTTGTCCTCTGCGTGATGCAGCTTGGGCCTGCGCTCGTACTCATGCCCGTTGTCGTTTGGGCGTGGCTCTCCTGGCCGGCTTTGATCGCATTTGCCTTTACCGTCGTGGCGGTCCCCATCATGATCGTCGACAACATATTGAAGCCGATCTTGATGGCGAGAGGCCTCTCGACCCCAATGCCGGTAATACTCATTGGCGTGATAGGGGGCACCCTGTCATACGGCCTGCTGGGGCTGTTTTTGGGGCCGGTCGTTCTCAGCGTCTTCTATGAACTGCTGAGAGCCTGGGTCTGGCCCTCAGAGGCATCAAGCGGACCGAGAAGTGCTCGGGACATAAGCGTGACCGGCGAGCCGGATCGTACGAAGACACAATAAACTCGTGTCATCTCATCAGAAGACGAAATATTTCTATCCTCCAAGGGAACTATCTTCCACTCCCAAGTGCTTGTTCTTGCAAGTGATACGAAATCGTTGGAACGACAGATCGTTCCATCTGAGGTCTGCATCAATATATTTCACAATGGGACGTTCGGCCGGATCACCTGTATAAGAATTACATGGCCGCCCGGAAGCAGTGCGATGTGCTTTTAAATGGTAGCATTGATCATCAATTGTTCTCGCTTGGATCAATCCGTCGATGACGCCGTAAGTGGCAACGCTATGAGCCCTGTTAGGCCAAGGCGGCCCTCTGTCCCGATGATCAGGAACTACCGCAAAGAATGGTGAGCGATTCGCCCATACTCCCCGAATAAGCCCGGCAGAAGTCCGATATACAAGAGAGATCGTCCCCAAGGCGTCCCAAATTTCCCGCGGATGTCTCTATTCCGCGCTGTCCCGGTCGGTCGCGTTCAAAGCCTTCACCGTGACAGCTGCAACGATGCCAGTCAGCACAATTCCCGCAAAACCGATCACCAATGCCAGCACCCGCGCCGCGACATGTTTGGGCGTAAAGTCGCCATAGCCGATGGTGAGTCCTGTTACGAAGGTAAAGTAGAGGGCTTCATCGATCCGCCAATTCTCTATGCGCCAAATTGCAAGCCCGGATCCAACCATTACCGAAATGATTCCGGACAGGATTGGCCAGATCACACGAAGCTGCTGGACGAGCGCGATGAAGAATAGGCGCCTCATTTGCTTCGGGAGGCGCGGCTCGCTGCCTGTTTCTGTCGGCACGACTTTCGACCTTTCTGAGGTTCATCGTCAGGAGAGCCGTGAAGGGTGAGACCGGAAACATCTCGGGATCCTTATCCAACCGCCAACAGGCGCTAATGCATCCGTCCGCTCCTACTTACTGCAAGTGATGGCCCTTGCCCCAGGGACGCGAGACTTTATCGCAGATCGGTTTCACCGCATCGCCGGGGGCAAGACATACAGCGTCATGGCGAAGATCATATAAACCATCAACGCCAATACGCCGACAAACCATGCGGACCGCCCGCTGTTGGTGACGAACATCGCGGTGACGGTCGCAAGGAGCACCATCACCACAGCACCCGGCCAGAACTGCAGGTCCATCGGCGACGGGCCGATCAGGTAACTCAACAAGACCAGGACGGGTGCGACGAACAACGCGATCTGGGAAGCGCTCCCCAGTGCGATACCCACGCTCAAGTCGAGTCGGTTCTTGCGTGCAGCGGAAAACGCCGAGGCCATTTCGGCGGCGCCGCCAACCAGTGCGACGACGATGAAACCGACAAAGGCAGGGGTCATTCCGAACGCTTGGGCTGCCTTTTGCACGGACTCGACGAAAATCTCACTCACCAGCGCCACGAGCACGGTGACACCGGCAAGTGTGGCCAGGGCCAGGCCGATCGGCCATGGCACTTCGCCTGTTTGGGTATGATCCGCTCCGGCGAAAATCTCACGATGCGTCCTGAGCGTGAACAGCAGGCCCAGTCCGTATCCAGCCATGAGCAGAACGGCCAAGCCAAGGCTGAGTTTTTGGGCTGCTGCAGCAGCTGATGTCGAGTCCGCTCCGGCAACCGCCGAAGGCATCAGCAGGGCGATTGTGGCCAAAAAAAGCAGGCCCGATTGAAGACGTGCGCTGGCTCGGTTGAACTCCTGGAAGTGATACTTGAGCCCGCCAAGCAGAAACGACGCCCCCAACATGAACAGCGTGTTGGTGACGATCGCGCCGGCGATGGATGCCTTCACCAACGTGTACTCCCCGGCGCGCAGGGCAGCCAGCGCGATGACCAGTTCGGTTAGATTTCCCAAGGTGGCATTGAGCAGCCCGCCGGCGGCGTCACCCGTCTTGGCGGCAACGGATTCGGTAGCGTGACTTAGCAACCCAGCCAGCGGCACAATGGCGAGCACCGACAGGACGAAGAGCACCGTGTGAGCTTCGGGGACGAGTATCGCAGCAGCGAACACCACCGGCACAGCGGCCAGTAACCATAGCATTGGGCTGTCGCGAATCTCTTTCAAAAGGAGGTTCAATTGCGCACTCCCGTTCGGTCACCCAGCCGGATGGGTCTTCGTCCCGCCAATGCAGTGATTGCGGACAGCGATGACCTCTTCCAGCGCGCACTCAATGCCACTTGTCCGATCGAGCTGAAGCTCGGATTGCCTCGACCTGCTCTGCACTACCAGGGTACCTGACGACCAAAAACCGGTTGGTATGAAATGTCCGCACAGCTTTCGGCAAGTTTTCAGCCCAATTCATCCTTCGGTGTTCCTTGCGACACTCCTGAGCTATCGCAGCAGCGATCGCAGTTCAAACAACCGGGGCCAACTTCCTGATCGCGCCTACCCCCTCGGAAGATGATGCATCCCTTCACTTCTAGATTAGCCGAATAATGAGGCGGCGGCATTGAGCCGGATCAACGGAAACAAGACCGATCCAATCCGCGAAGGAGTATCCCACCTTGGGCGCCGGCGCGGTGTCGGCACGATGCTATCTCCAATAGATGTTACGCGATGCCACACTGATCATACGTCCAAAGATGATAATGTCATAGAGGGTCAACGGGGACCGGCAATTGAACTCCGGGGGCGAGGGATCATTGATGTCGTTTGAGACGGAGATGCCGCTTCTAGCCAGGCACGGATCTGCCTTTTTGAGTGCGACAGTGAGCGGTTCGTCGAGGCAGCCAGAGAACCGGATTTGGCAAGTCTATGACCTCATGCCGGACGCTGTGTCTTCCTCAACGGCGGCTATAGAATCTCGACCTGCAACAGGACGGCAGCGCGTTGTTTGGTTATTTGTTATGACGAGGACGAGTTGATCGGCCGTGAGATCGGTTTCGTCTGGCAAGCGGTGCGTACGACTGAAAGGACGTTGGGCCTATCACAGCTCGGTGCGCGCCGGAATAGCGATGATCAAAGAGCGGAGAGACGCTTCCGACGTTTTTGACGATTGTCAAAGAGGAAGGCGCGAAAGACACCTCAACAAATGTGATGGCCAAGATGGGAGCACACGCAATCTAGCGGAACTCAGGCGGATGGTCATAACTTTGTACGGGATCGTACATCCGCTCACGAATATGACGGCCTCGTCCCGAACCCGCAGCCTGCCTTCATCAGGCGACTCAAATTCAATTGTTGCTACCACTCATAGCTCTAAGATATTATAAGTTAGAAATGCCTTAAATAATGGGCATGATCCCGCTTGGGGGGCGATCATGAACAGCGCAGAGGTCAACCGTTTCAGCAGCCCTGGACCAACGGCAGAAGAAGTCTGCCAGCAACTTGAACGGGTCTTTTCAAGCGGGGAATTTCATTCGACGGAGCGAGGCCGAAGGTTCCTGCAATTCATCGTAAGCGAGACGTTGGCAGGACGATCGGAGTTCTTGAAGGCCTTTACGATTGCAAATGATGTCTTCGGTCGAGAGGTTTCATTTGACGCACAGAATGATCCCGTCGTCAGGATCGAAGCTGGGCGAATTCGAAGGGATCTCGAACGTTATTATCTCGTCGCTGGACAGACCGACCCGGTAGCGATCACCGTGCCCAAGGGCGGATATGTGCCGCATTTCGAATACACTCATCACCCGGAAGTGCCGGCATCGCCGGCGCCAAGCCCCGATGCTCTGAAAGACGTCGGATCCGTCAACCATGAACGTCTATTTCCCAGACCTGACCGCTCGAAATTACTGATCGCGCTCATTCTCGGGACCATTCTGATGATCGCCGCAGGTGCTCTCTATATCTTCCTCGCGCCTGAACGTTCTGTCTCGGGCGAAGCCCTCTCCGGGACATCGCCAACGGAAGCATCCGGGCCAAAGGTTGTCGTTGAAGCTTTCAAGGAAGGTCGGCCCGTGGATACAACTTTCGACATCGCGCATGGCCTGAGGGACGAAGTTATTGGTCAACTCGCAAAGTTCGATGACATCGTCGTGATCGCGGATCCATCCAAGGCCGATCGTGCAGGTACTGCTGGCTACGCGCTGCAAGGCAGTATTCAACTAGACGGCGAAAGGCTGCGTTCTATCGCCCGATTAGTGCGTCAATCGGATGGCGCCGTCATCTGGGCCAACAACTATGATGCGGATCTTCGTGCTCAGAGCAAACTCGCGATTCAGGCCGACGTCGCAGAGCAGATCGCGAGCGCCGTTGCTCAGCCATATGGTGCCATTTTCCAGGCTGACACCGAAACAATCGCCCGGCAGCCGCAGAACGGAGATTCGGATGCCTACGCCTGCACCCTGGCCTATTACAGCTATCGCCGGTCGATGAACGCTCAGAGCCATGACACGGCACGCGATTGCCTGCAACGAGCGACGCAGCGGTTTCCCAAGAGCGCCACGTCGTGGGCACTTCTGTCTCTTACCTATCTGGATGAGATGAGATTTCGCTATAAGCTCGGCACATCGTCCACAGTCCACCCGCTCGAACTCGCCGCCAGTGCCGCAGAGCGCGCGGCAGCGCTTGCTCCCAATAATGCGCGCGTCCTCCAGGCCCTTATGCTGGTGAGCTTCTTCAGGGATGACATCGAAAAAGCTTTGCAGACCGGCGCGGCGGCCTATGCCATCAACCCCAACGACACGGAAGTCGCCGGTGAGTACGGCTTGCGGCTAGCAATGTCCGGAAAGTGGGAATCAGGCTGCGAGCTGGTTTCCAGCGCGATCAACAAGAACGCCAGCCCTGAGGGGTATTACGAAGTTGGCATGGCATTATGCGCCCTCATGAGGAACGACATTCAGGCCGCGGAACTGTGGTCCCGCATGTCCGATTTGCAGTATAATCCCATGCATCGCCTCGTGCTCCTGTCGATCCTTGGCGCGGAAGGAAAGACGACCGACGCCCAGCAGGAACAGGATTGGCTCAACGCCAACGCGCCCGAGTTGATGAACAACGTCCGCCGGGAAGTCTCCCTTCGCCTGCAACGGCCGGAAGATCAGGACAAATTCTTCAGCGGACTGCGAGCCTTGGGCATCGCCATTGAGTCCACCCGGACAGAGTAAAGACCCAGCCGGACGTGCAGATGAAAGATATTTCCGTCGACGACATAGGTCATTGCCCGCCCAGGCCTGTGCTGAAGCGGCATCCGTTGCGGTTTGCTGAGCCTGCAGCTGTCGAAGTCTCTTCAGTCGCGCCGGGGCACGGCGCGTGCCGGTGCGGGCGGATAGCCGGACAATGCTAGTCAGAACCCGCCGAGAGCCTTCAGAATGAAGCGGATCTGCTCACGCAGACCTTCTTCTGTATCTTCGCCGTTTTGGACCCGCTGCTCGACGAGAACGGGGTGGTAGAACGGCGTGACGGCGTTCATCACACTTCGGGCGGCTTGCGCGGCATCATCAACACTAAACTCGCCTGCTTCGATCCCCTCTTCTACGATCGTCTCGATGATCGCCACGAGCTGGTCGCTATGGGCTCTGATGATCGCCCAGTTCTCCTCCGTTGCGGCGACGATCAGATCGTGGACCGGTTTCTCTTGGATGAACGTCGTTCTCCTTTTCTGGTGGAGGATATTCAAAAGATTTACGAGCTTCTCCTGAGCCGGCACCTGCATCCGTGCGATCGAATTTGCGAACTGAGCAGTTTCCGCGAAGAAGCGGCCACAGATCGACCTGTTGATTGCCGCCCTTGAGGGAAAAAAACGGTAGATATTGGCGCTGCTCATTCCGAGGCAGGATGCAATGTCGGCCACCGACGTCTTTTGGTAACCAATGCGGCGAAAGTGCTCTTCCGCCACATCCAGAATGCGCTCCCGCGAGAGGTCGACGTCAATCTCCATAGGGGTACGGCGCCTCATGACATCTCCAGCGCGAAGTCTAACCAACTGGCGTTCCTAGACGTCTCTGATTTTTGCCGGCGACCCGCTTCCCTGACGCGTGCCGGTTGGCACGGAAGCGACCACTGAAAAGCCGGAGGATTTTCCTGCACACGAAGGCCCCTACTCGGCGGCCATTGCTGTCGGTGGTTCCAGTCCTTCAATTGTCTCCCCGTGGCTGTCTTCGTTCGTTGGCTTGATCCGGAACCACACAGCGTACAGTGCCGGAAGGAAGAGCAAGATCATCACTGTGCCCGCCGCCGTTCCGCCAATCAGTGTATAGGCCATCGATCCCCAGAACACCGAATGGGTCAACGGTATGAAGGCCAGGACCGCTGCAAGCGCGGTCAGGATGACAGGGCGTGTCCGCTGCACAGTCGCTTCGATGACGGCGTGATAGTCGTCGAGACCGGCAGCTTGATTTTCCTTGATTTGCTCTGTCAGGATCAGGGTGTTGCGCATGAGGATACCCGCCAATCCTATCAAGCCGAGAATGGCGTTGAAGCCGAAGGGCTGATTGAACAGAAGCAACGTGGGGACCACCCCGGCAAGTCCGAGGGGTGCGGTCAACATGACCATCGTCATCGTTGACAGGCTGCGCACCTGGAGGATGATGACGATCAACATGGCTGCAATCATAAGGGGGAAGACTTGGACGAGTGCGACATTGGCCTTGAGCGATTCCTCGATGTTTCCACCCATCTCGATGCGATATCCAACGGGGAGCGATGCGATGAGTGGCTGAAGTGCCTTCATGACTTGCTGTGAGACCTCCGGGGGTTGCGTCGCCTCGTTGATGTCGGCTCGTATCGTGATAACCGGCGTTCGATCGCGACGTTTCAGGATTGGTTCCTCAAACCGGATCTCGGAATGCCCGATCTGATCGAGTGGAACCTGACGGCCATCCCTGCTCATGAGCGAGAAATCGCCCAGCCGTGAAGGATCAAGCCGGTTGTCACCTGCGCTGCGTGCGACAACGGGCACGTTACGGATGTTGTCGCGCACCTGGGTGACAGGGATGCCGCTGAGCAGCAACTGCATCTGCTGGGCTGCCTCAGAGGGTGAAAGACCGATCAGATTGAGCCGACCCTGATCGGGGACAAACCGCAGCACCGGGGTTCGGTTGCCCCAATCCCGGTTAGCCTGTCGGACATCAGGCACAGCTTTCATAATTGTCAGGGCCTGTTCAGAAATCTTGTAGAGTTCATCCGGATCCGGTCCCATGATCCGAAACTCGACCGGAAACGGCGTGTAGGGCCCAAATACAAGCTGCGTTACGCGCACGGATGCCTCAGGAACAAGCCCGTCCGAAACGGCCGCTCGAAGGCGGTGCTTCAAAGCCTCGCGCGCATGGGCATCCGGAGTGAGCACGACCACCTTGGCGAAGGCAGGGTCAGGCAATTCAGGCGCCATGGCGAAGAAGAAGCGAGGCGCGCCCTGTCCCACATAGCTGGTGACGATTTTTACTTCCGGCTGCGTTTGCAGCCAGCCTTCGACTTTCTCCACTGCGGCTGTCGTGGTTTCGATACTCGTACCCTCGGGCATTCGAACTTCGACCAGCACCTCGGGCCGATCCGATGTCGGGAAGAACTGCTGCTTTACGCTTCCCATCCCGGCCACCGAAACAACCATCGTGATGCCGACCACGGCGCAGGTCACAAATTTATGCCGAACCGCGAACTCGATGAGGGAGCGCAGGCGACGGTAGTTTGGAGTATCATAGATCGCGTGATGTCCACCTTCGACCGGCTTGATGTCAGGCAGCATCTTGACGCCGAGGTACGGCGTAAAGATCACTGCAACAAACCACGAAACGATCAGCGCGAAGCCCACGACCCAGAAAATGTTGCCTGCGTATTCACCTGCAGTCGATCTTGCAAAGCCCACGGGCATCAGCCCGATGATTGTGACGAGGGTGCCGGACAGCATCGGCGCCGCCGTATGGCTCCAGGCATAAGCGGCCGCCTTGACGCGGTCCATGCCCTCCTCCATCTTCACCACCATCACCTCAATGGCGATGATGGCGTCGTCTACGAGAAGGCCCAGCGCAAGGATCAACGCGCCGAGCGTGATACGATCGAAGAACCGGCCGGTTTCCAGCATAATGAGGAAGACGACGGCGAGCGTCAGCGGCACAGCAAGCGCCACAACAATGCCAACGCGCCAGCCCAGAGCGATTAGGCTTACGAAGAGCACGACGCCAAGCGCCATCGCGAACTTGAGCATGAATTCGCCGACCGCCTCGTCGATGTTGACGGCCTGATCGCTGACTTTGGTGAGCGTCATGCCGAGCGGCAGTGTCTGGGCGATCGTGGCGGACCGCGCTTCAAGTGCCTTGCCTAGGTCAAGACCATTCCAGCCTTGTTGCATCACGGCACCCAGCATGATTGTCGGCTCGCCCTCATGGCGGATGATGTAAGTCGCCGGATCTTCATACCCGCGCCGCACATCCGCTAAATCGGAGAGCTTCAACGTCCGTCCAGCCGCCACGATTGGCGTATCGGCAATCGCCTGCACGCTGTTATAGGCTCCGTCGAAACGGATGAAGACCTGCGGTCCACGCGTGTCAATCGAGCCGGCTGGCGTTACTGTGTTCTGTCTTTGCAAAGCTGCGGCGATATCCTGGGCCGATATCCCAAGTGTCGCGAGCTTGGCATAGGAAAATTCGACGAAGATCTGTTCGGGGCGCTCCCCGAGGATGTTGATTTTCTTGACCCCCGGAACATGCAGGAGATCCTGACGGATGACCTCCGCCTGCCGCACGAGGTCTCGCATCGGCATCCCCTTTGCCTTCAGCGCGTACAGGCCGAAGCTCACGTCGGAGTATTCATCATTAACAAAGGGACCAATGACGCCTGGAGGGAGATTTCGAGCCTCATCGCCAAGCTTTTTGCGAGCCTGATAGAACTCTTCCTCGACCGCACCGGGTGGCGTACTATCCTTTAACGTAACGGTTAGAAAGGCGTAGCCTGGTCGTGTCGTTGTCTCGACGCGGTCATAGTAAGTCAGTTCCTGGATGCGCTTTTCGAGAGGTTCGGCGACAAGGTCCTGCATTTCACGCGCAGTGGCACCCGGCCAAATTGAAGTGACCGTCAGGGTCTTGATGGTGAAGGAGGGATCCTCGGCGCGTCCTAGCTTGACGAACGCATAGGCTCCCGCGGCAGCCAACAGAACGATAAAGAATAAGGTAATGGCGCGTTCGCGAACGGCGATGGCTGAGAGATTGAAGCTCATCAGTTTGTCACCTCTTGCTGCGAGGCAATCCTGACAGCCACGCCATTTTCCAGAAGATGCGCGCCCAGAGCGACAACCTGCTCACCGATTCCAATGCCGGTGACAAATGCCGTCTCCTCGCCGATCCGTTTGATTTCGACTGGAGTGAACTTCACAGTGGAAGTGGCGTTGTTGACAACCCACAGACCTGTCCGGCTACCGTCGTTCAGGATGGCACCTACCGGAACGGCGACCTCCGACTGCCTGTCCGCGTCTGGGATTTTAATCGTCACCGTCGAGCCGAGTGGAGCAGAGGCGGCGGCGCCATCGAGAACGTAGCGCGCCTCGTAAGTGCGTGTTTGCGGATCGGCAGCATCGGAAATCTGTCGCAGGCGGGCTTTTCCGCTGAGATCGTTGCCTCCGTAGACGCTGGCCTCCGCTTTCGATCCTATGTCGGGTCGCAAAGTCTCGGGTAGCCAAACAACGGCTTCTCGCGGCCCTGCCTGTGCGAGTTGAACGACCGTCTGGCCTGCAGCCACGACCTGTCCGGGATCTCCAAGCGTATCGACGACGGTTCCATCCGAGTCTGCAAGAAGAACGGTATAGGTGGCTGCATTTTCGGCGACCTTAGCGTCAGCTTCAGCCGCGGCAAGCTGGGCCGAGGCCGTGTCGAGGGCTGCTTTAGCTTGTTCATACCTTTGTGGGGTGGCGGCCAATCCATTTTTCACCAACGCCGCATAGCGTTTCTCGTCGGCTTGTGCCTGGATCAGGACAGCCCGCGCTGCGACGACCGTGTTGCGCTTGGCCGTGAGTGCCAGTTGAAGATCCGTTTCATCGATCCGCATCAGGGGCTGACCCTGTCGCACCTGTTGGCCCACATCGACCATCCGCTGTACGATTTTACCGGCAACACGAAACCCGAGGTTGCTCTGTACCCGCGAAGCGACCGTGCCGGTAAAGGACCGCTCCGCTGTTTCAGTCTTCTTCGCCTCGGCCACCTTTACCAGCGGTGGAACGGTCCTCGGATCTGCGGCTTCGGCTTTCCGTTCAGTCGTTTCGAAAACGAGGAAAAAAGCAGCGGCCGCCGCCGCTCCTACGAGACCCAGAAAAGTCAGGACATGTTTGCGTTTCATTTTAAGTTCTCTTCTTGACCAGCGAACCGGATGAATTAGATTGCGATCAAACGCTATTTGCATTATAGATGTCAAGTGAAATCTAATTGGAGATCGACATGAGAGTGAGCCGCGCACAAGCTGAGGAAAATCGGGAAACGGTGATCAACGTCGCAAGCCGCCTATTTCGAGAGCACGGCTTCGATGGGATCGGCCTGAAGGACCTGATGAAGGGCGCCGGCCTGACGCAGGGCGCATTCTATAAGCAGTTCTCGTCCAAGGACGATCTTGCTGCCCAAGCATCCAGGCGAGCGATGGAAAGCGCCACACGCAGATGGTCGACAGCTGCAGCGACAAGCTCCGATCCCCTGGAGGCCGTTGTGTCGTTCTATCTTTCAATGGGGCATCGTGGGGAAAAGGCAGACGGTTGCCCTCTCGTAGCGCTAGGATCTGACGCGGCGCGTCAAAGTGAGGAAGTGAGGCGTCCGTTTGAAGATGGAATTAAAGCCCATCTCCAGGTCCTGAATGAATTGATGGACGACCCCAAGAGCTCGGATCCCAAAACCAAGGCAATGGCGATACTGTCTCTCATGGTGGGTGCCGTCACGCTCTCCCGCATCATGGAGGACGAGAATTTGTCGCAAGGGTTCCTCGACGTAGCCGCCGGGGAAGTCAGGCGTATTGCAACCGGTGAAGATGTCGCCTGATGGCGCAGCCGGTTCGTTTATCTAGCGGCGATCCTTGGCCAACAAGAGGATAGACCGCCCGAATGTGCGGGCGAAGAACGCTCTTCGTGAGCCTGAGCAAACTGCATATGTCGAGAACCGAGCCGTATCACAGGTCAGAAAGCTCAAGGTCGTGCGTAATATTAATGAGAAGACAGGCAGAAAACGTATGCGTCGTATCGTTGTTACAGGAATGGGAGCTGTAAGTCCCCTTGGAGCGAATGTCGGTATCTCGTGGTCGCGCCTCCTCGCGGGTCAGAGCGGCATTCGGCGACTGGGGGAAGATGTCGTCGGAGATCTCCCGTCCAAAATAGGCGGAGTGGTCCCTTCAATCGCTGAAGACCCCGAAGGGGGCTTCGATCCGGATACTGTCTTGGCTCCGAAGGATCAACGCAAGGTCGATCGATTCATCCTCTTTGCACTGGCGGCCGCTGACGAGGCGCTCACCCAGGCGAGGTGGAAGCCAATTTCCAATGATGACCGGCTGCGTACCGCGACGATTATCGCTTCGGGCATCGGAGGATTTCCAGCGATAACCGAAGCGGTTCGCACCGTCGATCAACGCGGTGTACGTCGTCTTTCGCCCTTCACCGTGCCGTCGTTTCTCGTCAACCTCGCAGCGGGGCAAGCTTCGATCCGTTTCGGCTTCAAAGGTCCCATTGGCGCACCTGTGACAGCGTGCGCGGCCGGCGTTCAGGCGATCGGCGATGCAGCCAGACTTATCCGTGCAAACGAGGCTGATATCGCGGTATGCGGCGGAACAGAAGCGTGCATGAATATCGTCAGCCTTGGTGGTTTTGCCGCAGCTCGGTCTCTTTCGACGGGCTTCAACGAAACGCCGAGCCGGGCATCGCGCCCCTTTGACATGATGCGTGATGGTTTCGTCATGGGCGAGGGAGCCGGCATTCTTGTCATCGAAGCCCTGAGCCATGCGCTTGCCCGCGGCGCCACCGCGATTGCCGAACTCGTTGGATACGGCACCACAGCCGACGCCCATCACATTACTTCCGGTCCCGAAGACGGCAATGGTGCGCGCAGAGCCATGGAGATCGCCATTGCGCAAGCTGGAATAGCCCCGCGCGAAATTCGCCATCTGAACGCGCACGCCACCTCGACGCCGGTCGGAGATCTCGGTGAAATCAGGGCCATCAAGAGTGTTTTCGGTTCCGACAATACGGTCGCTGTCAGCGGGACGAAATCAGCAACGGGACACCTGCTCGGCGCGGCCGGAGGGCTGGAAGCCATCTTCACGATTCTGGCACTCAGCAACCAGATCGCACCACCGACCTTGAACCTGAATGCTCCGGATCCGGAAGCCGTCGGTATCGATTTCGTCGCCAACGACGCGCGGCGAGTAGAGATGAAATACGCAATATCGAATGGCTTCGGCTTTGGCGGGGTCAATGCCAGCGCACTATTTCGACGCTGGGAAGAAGGAGGCCCTGGCCGCTCACCCTCTGTTGGCTGATGCAAATTTTCTCGCCCCACACGATGCCTTGGCTTCATCGCCGAAAACGCCCATCGCCCATCAAGGAGTTCGTTCTTCCACTGCTTGGCGTGCACGTCGGACTGCTGGGACAGGTCCACAGCCGACAACGCGCTCTCTAGCGGTGATTTAGCGGAGTCTTGCGAAGGTGATTTCTTATCATCGCGCGAAACTCGCCGAACGTTTGAAACCCAATGCGCTGTGCAAGTCGGTGAACCGTCGTCTGAGAAACCTTGCAATTGCGCGCGATTGTCGCAGCACTTTCGAAAGCAACCATTTCCGGGCGCTCTATGATTAGCCTCGCAACCTGTTCCAGACGATCGGGAAAGACAATTTGCCGCTTGGCGATCTGGTACTTCAGTTCCTGCAGCGTCGCGGGAGGACGATGATCCCTATCCTGTAACATAGCGCTTTATCCCCCAATGCGCTGTCGATCCGTCTCCAGATCGCGGCGCAGACAGCAGTGCAAAGATGTCGCTTCACCCCGTAGCGATGCGGCAATGCGAAATCGGAGCCGCATCGCAGCGAACCATGTCAGTCGATCTCAACCGGCTTGCCGGTCCGCCAACTGACAGTGGCGGCCTCCGCCATTTTTTGGGCCTGGAGGCCATCAAACCCGCCGGGCTTCGGCGAGCGGTTGCCGCTGTCGATCGCATCGATGAAGGCATTGATCTCGTTGGCATAAGCCTGCGCATAACGTTCAAGGAAGAAATATTGGACGGGATCGCCGCTGACACCGTTCGCATTGGAAAGCTCGACGCTGGTTGCGTGGATATTTCTCGCCGCAAGCATGCCGGCAGCTCCATGGACTTCGATGCGCTGGTCGTAGCCGTAAGTCGCCCGGCGCGAGTTGGTGATGACGGCAATGCGTCCGGAAGCCGTCTGCATCTGCACGGCAGCGGTATCCACATCGCCCTCTGCCCCGATCGCCTTGTCGACGAGCGACGAGCCAAGTGCGTTCACGATGACGAATTCCTCCCCGATGAGGAAGCGGGCCATATCGAAGTCATGGATCATCATGTCGCGGAACAGACCGCCGGAGGATTTGACGTAATCGGCCGGCGGCGGCGCGGGATCCCGGCTGGTGATCGTCACGATCTCGATTTCGCCGATATCGCCGCGGCGCAGGCGCGCTTCCACACTGGCGAAGTTCGGGTCGAACCGGCGATTGAAGCCGATCATCAACGTCGACCTGTTCTTCTCGACGACGTCGAGGCAGGCATTGATTCGCTCGACCGACAGGGACACCGGCTTTTCGCAGAGAATTGCCTTGCCGGCTTTCGCCGCCCCCTCGATGAGATCGGCGTGGCTGGGTGTCGGCGTCGCGATGAGGATCGCATCGACGTCTGTGGATCTGATGACATCCTCCGCGTCGGCAACTTCAGCACCCGTCTGCGCGGCAAGCGCCGATGCCGATGCCTTGAAGGCATCCGCCACATAGGCGAGCTTCGCCTTCGGGTTCGCCGCGATGGTCGCGGCATGCACCTTGCCTATCCGGCCGGCACCGATCACCCCAAACCTGATCATTGACGTCTCTCCATTGTATGTAAGTGTTGACTATCGAAATCATCAAACCGTGAAGGCGTCGCGGAAGCGGGCAAGCGCCGTCTCGTCGTCGCCGGAGGCCCAGGCCTCCATGCCGATCGTGCCGCGATAGCCCATGTCCTTGAGCGCGCCGGCGATTGCCTTGTAGTTGATCTCACCGGTGCCCGGCTCCATGCGGCCGGGAACATCCGCCACCTGGATTTCACCGATATAAGGCAGCGCGCGCCGGCATAGCTCGATCAGGTTTCCTTCGCCGATCTGGGCGTGATAGAGATCGAGATTGAGCTTCAACGACGGTCGGTTCACGGACGAGACGAGCGCAAGCGTATCTTCGGCCTTGGCAAATGGTGTCTTGGGGTGATCGACTGCTTCGTTGAGGTTTTCGAGCACGAAGGTGACGCCCTCTTGTTCGCCGAGGTCGGCGATGCGGCTAAGCGTGTCGCGCGCCTTGAGCCACATGGCGCCCGTCACCTTGTCGGCCTTGACCACCGGCAGACCCTGGCCGTCGAGACCCGTCCCGTGCAGGTTGAGGCGCGGGCAATTGAGCTCCCTGGCGATCGGGATCGATTGCTTCGCGGTTCGCAACAATTCGTCGGCGCCCTCGTCATCGGCGAGCGTGCCGGTCACATAGCCCGTCATCGACGAAAAGACTGCTCCTGATCTTGCAAGGGCGGCGATGTCATGTTTCGTCCAGTCCCAGATCTCGGCGTGAAAGCCGAGTTCGGTGATGCGCTTGAGCCTGTCGAGGACAGGAAGCGACTTGAAGACCATCTCGGCGCAGACCGCGAGCGTGAAGGGGGATGAGGCATTCGACGAGCCGTCGTTCATGACCGTATTCCATGGTTGATGATTGAGTGAAAGGGGCGACGGCGTTTGATAGCCAAGCGATCGCCGCCTCGGGAGCAAGCCGGCTAGATCGTACCGCCGAGCTCTGCTGACAATTGCTGCAGTTCCTTGCCGCCGGCCATGAGGTTCTGAAGCTCATCCATCGCGATGTCCGCCTTGGCAAAGGTGCCAAGCGTCTGGCCGCGATTGAGGATGGTGAAGCGGTCCGCCACCGCATAGGCATGGCGGACATTGTGGGTGATGAAAATGACGCCCAAGCCGTTCTGTCGAACCTGGTGGATGTATTTCAGCACCATCGAGGTTTGCGCCACGCCGAGGGCCGAAGTCGGCTCATCGAGAATGAGAATCTTGGCGCCGAAGTAGACCGCACGCGCAATCGCAACGCATTGGCGTTCGCCCCCCGAAAGAGTGCCCACCGCCTGATTGGGATCGCGGATATCGATGCCGATCTTGCGCATCTCTTCACGCGTGACATCGTTGCAGTGCCTGATGTCGAGGTGACGGAAGGGGAAGAAGCCTTTGCGAGGCTCACGCCCCATGAAGAAATTGCGGGTGATCGACATCAGCGGGATCATGGCAAGGTCCTGATAGACGGTCGCGATCCCTGCATCGAGCGCGTCGCGCGGACTGCGGAAATTGACCGGCTTGCCTTCGACCCGGAACGCACCTCCGCTTGGGCGGACGACGCCGGAGAGCGTCTTGATCAAGGTGGATTTGCCCGCCCCATTGTCTCCGAGGAGGCAAAGCACCTCCCCCGCCGACACTTGCATCGACACGCCGTTGAGCGCAATCACGGAGCCGTAGTGCTTGATGATATCGGTCACTTCGATGATCGGCGTTCGGATATTGACATCAGACATGATCAGCGCTCCCCGGTAACCTTGCGACGGATGAAATTATTGAAGAGAACGGCCAGCAGCAGCATCGAACCCAGAAAGACCTGAAACCAGTCGGAATCGAACTTGGTGTAGGTCAAGCCGATCGAGACAGAACCGAAGATGATCGCGCCGAAGAAGGCGCCGATCGCCGAGCCATAGCCGCCTGTCAGCAGGCACCCGCCAATGACGGCGGCAATGATCGCCTCGAACTCTTTCTGAAAGCCGCGTCTGGCGTCAGTCGAGCCGGCATCGAGGACGGTGATGATGGCGACCAGGGCCGCCGCGCATGCTGTCAGCGCAAACAGGCCGGTCTTGACTCTGTGAACCGGGACGCCGGAGTTTCTCGCCGCATTGGGATCGCCACCGGCGGCAAAGATCCAGTTGCCCATGCGGGTGCGCAGGAGGACCCAGGTCGCAGCCAGGGCAAGCGCAACAAACCACAATACGGATACCGGAATGCCCGTAACCTTCGGCATGCCATTGGGGAACTTGTCGATCAGATCGTGATCCGCAAGCCAGACAAAGAAGCCCGTCAGCGCATCGCCGGAAAAAAGGCCAAGCAGCGGACTGTCGCTGACCCGGTCGCCGATGCCGCGAAGCTGCGTTGAGCCACCCGTTGCCCATTTCAGGCCGACAAGCGTCAGGCCGCGCAGGATGAAGAGGAATGCCAAGGTCACGATGAAGGACGGAAGGCGCGTATGAATGACGATCTGCCCATTGATTGCGCCCATGAACGCGGCAAACAGCATCGTCATGACGATGGCAACCGAGAGCGGCTGACCGAAATTCGTGAGAATGATGCCGAAGATTAGTCCCGCAAAGGCCACCATCGAGCCGATCGAAAGATCGAACTCTCCTCCGATCATCAGAAGTGCTGCCGCAATGGCAAGGATTCCCAGTTGCGATGCCGGCGCCAAGATGGTCATCAGGCCGGAAAGCGAAAACATCGTCGAATCTGCGGTGAGAAAGAAAAAGACGATGACGAGAACAAGGCCTGCCACAGCACCAAGCTCGGGCCGTCGCATGATGTGCGTTAGAAAACTCACTTGTTTGACGCGCTCATCGGCCTTCGGCGCGGCCGCCGTTCTCTGCTCAAGCGAAGCCATAACTCCTCCCACGGGATTCGTAATTTAGGGTAGCGTTGGGCGCTGCTCGGCAGCGCGCTCTATCAGCCAAACCCCCTCCCCACCAAGGGGAGGAGATTCTGGGAGAATGCCTTTCGGCAATTCCGGTCAGCGAATGCCCTTGGCGGAAAGATCCACAACCTGGGCCGCCTTTTCCTTCGTGATAAGGTTCGGGCCGGATGGAACATTACCCCCCGGAATAAGCCCGTATTTTGCATAGTTGGCTAGAAAGACGACCGGCAGATAGCCCTGCAGGAACTGCTGCTGATCGATCGCGAAGGCTGCCTTGTCGTCGGCCACGGCCTTAAGGAAATCGGCTGAAAGGTCAAATGTCGCCACATTGATCTTGCCGGTCATTCCGACATCAACGACGGCCGCGAGCGACGGCTCGCCGGCCGTGCCGGCACCGAGCGCCATGACGGTGTCGACGCCAGTATTGGAACTCAGCGCCGCCTTGACCTTCGCGCGGACATCGGCCGGATCGTTGCTGACGGGTAGGACCGTGACCTTGCCGCCGAAACCATCGGCAAAGCCCTTGCAGCGCAGATCGAGCGAGACATTGCCGACCTCCTGGTTCACGCACAGGCCTTCCTTACCGCCCAGCTCATGCAGCTTCGCGCCGGCGGCCTTGCCGGCGGTATATTCGTCCTGGCCGACATGCAGAAGCGCTCCAAGCCCCTTTGAAACGTCAGAACCGGAATTGATGGAAATAACCGGGATGCCGGCGGCGACAGCCTTCTTGATCGATGGACCGAGTGCCGAGGCGTCCGGAATGGAGACGATAATCCCATCTGGCTTCTGATTGACGGCAGCATCGATGAGCTGCCCCATCGACACCATATCGAAGGTTTCCGGAGCGCGATAATCGACGCTCGCACCCATGTCCTTCGCCGCTGCGTTGACGCCGTTCTTGACGACTGACCAGAAGGGATCATTGGCCTGGCCGTGGGTGACGGCGACGATGCGAATGTCAGCAGCGTTGGCGATTGCCGAAGAGCACATGAGCGCAGCAGCGACGGCCGCGCCCGCAAGAAGCGATTTCAAACCGAATTTCATTCTACCCTCCCAAAAAACAGTCCGCTCTAGCAGACCTCCCAATGCTACCGGTTGCAACCTCATTTGCACCCGGTAGCAAGCTCGATGAAATTACTTTATTGTCGACAAAAATCAAGCATCCATTCCATTTTTATTTTTTTGTGGAATATTCATTCCAATTGAGAGGAGACGGTCATGCGCAAACGGGCGACGGCGAAAGAGGTGGCGGAAGCCGCCGGCGTGTCGAAATGGACCGTCATCCGTGCGTTCACGCCCGGTGCATCCATTACGGACGCCAGCCGGCAAAAGGTTCTTCAGGCGGCCGAGGCCCTGAATTATTCGCCCAACCTGCTTGCCCGCAGCCTTGCGACGAACACCACACATCAGGTCGCCGTCTTCGTCGACGACTTCGCCAACCCGCACAAGCTTCCGGTTCTGGAGAGGTTGACCGAGCGCCTGCAGGCGGAGGGTCTATTGACCGTATTGATCAACATTAACCGCCATTTCGATCACGTTCACGCATTGATCAATGCCGACCAACGACAATTCGACGCCGTGATCCTGTTCGGCACCGCCTTTCGCGAGGAAACGCTGGGCGATCGACGGCTTGGCCCAGGTTTCCCGCCGATGTTCGTCCTTGCGAGAGACAGCCAAATCCCCGGCGTTCCCGCGATCGCTTGCAACGCCGAACTCGCTCTAAGCGAAATCGTCGACTACCTGTTCGACAAGGGATATCGCCGCCCCGGCTTCATGACGGGAGCGCGAACCCTGTCGACGGCGCTGGGCAGGCGGCATCACTACGCAAATTTCTGGCGACGGAAAGGCATCGAAGGCGTCGCAGAGTTGGCTGCGGAAAGATATAGCGCACAGGCCGGCGCCGAAGCGGCACGCACTTATTTGAGCGCCACTTCGCCCACATCGCGCATCGACGTATTGATGTGTGAAAATGACATTCTGGCGCTGGGAGCGATGGATGTCGCCCGGAGCGAATTCGGGCTTGGAGTTCCACAAAACTTGGCAGTCGTCGGCTTCGACAATATCGAACTCGGCGGGGCTCCGGCCTACGAACTGACCAGCTACGAACAGCCCACTGACGAGATGATCAACGCCATGGTCGCAATGATAACAGGCAAGCGCGACGCCGAGATGGTTGTCATGCAGGGGCGGCTTGTGCCGAGGTCATCGGCATGAAGCGTCCCAAGGATCGTCCAAGAAGCACCCTGCGCGCCACTTCCGACCAAGATCGAAGGGTGTCGGCCCAATCGATACCGGCAAACCATCGAACCTCTCCTGTCATGGTCAAGACCTCCCTTCGTCGGCCGGACCACCGCGACATACGTCGTTCCCTGTACTAGCGCTCGACGGCGCAACCTCCCACTGGACACCTGTCGCGGCCGTCCCGCCGGGGCACCGGTCCGCAACAGGTGCTCGCAGCACAGCGGGCTTTGGGTTGCTCCCGACGGGAAGGCCCGGTCACGCCAGTCTACAACTCACACCAACGCGCCGACATGAAAAAGTACAGGGTGCACGCAGCCACCGATACCTAGGCCCGCGGGTCAGCGGCATCGACCGAGATAACATTTCTTAACATCACAAAACCCAAGTTAATGACGTCGTCTGGGACAGTGCGACCCGCGAGAGGCCGGCGCGTCGGGCTTTCACACTTGTGCGCGTAGAAACTCTCTATCGGATCCCAGGAGCCAATTCGAATGTCATTGACCAAGTCCTTTTTAAGCCGTCCGCGGCGTGCCGCCATCGCTGCGGGGCTCGCAGTTGTTGCTTGCCCCCTAACCCAGGCACGCGCTGCCGACCCTTATGAGGGTGAAGAGGCCGCTATCCCCGCGACAGCGAACTTCGACAAGGGACGGTTTGGTGGCATACGCCAGAAGCTTTCCGACTGGAACGTTATGGTCGGCGCCGGAGCCGTATATGCACCTAAATTCGAAGGATCGGACGAGTTCGAACTGGCCCCCATTCCTATGATCTCCGCGACCTTCGGTGATCGCGTCACGATCGATCCGGGCGGGCTCGAAGTCGATGTGCTGAAGTCCAACGGATTTAAGTTCTCGGTGAAGGGCGGTTACGAGTTGGCGGGCGGGCGCGATGAAGATGATTCCGATCACCTGAAGGGTCTGGGTGACATCGACGCCGGCGCTGTCGTCGGAGCGCAGCTCTCGTATGAAATGGGACCACTGGAATTTTATGCTTCTGTCGACAAGACAATTGGGGGCAGCGACGGTCTGGTCGGTCAGGTCGGAGCAAATGTCTCGCATCACTATGATCGTTTCATCCTTTCCGCAGGCGCTTCCGCGACATTTGCCGATGACAATCATATGGAGAGTTATTTTGGGGTAACCGCTGCACAGTCTGCAAGATCGGGATTGCGGCAATATGAGGCAAGCGCGGGACTGAAGCGTTTCGATATCGAGGCGTCGGTAACATACATGGCGACGGAACACTGGGTTATCCGTGGCCAGGCAGGTATCGGTTTCCTGACCGGCGACGCGAAGGACAGTCCGATCGTTCAGAACGACGTGCAGCCATCTGCGATGCTGCTCGTCGGTTACAAATTCTAGGGCTTGGTCCTTCGCCTCCCGCTCTTCAACGGCGGCTCACGACGCGCGGCAGTGCGAAGCGCGGCATCAACCTACGATGCGGCGGTAGCCGCCTACGATCAGGCGTGCTCGCTACGGTCGCGGCGCGCAATTACCGCGCCTATTTCAACGCCGTCGATTCAAACTGGAAGGCGGGTGGCGCGAGCCTCCTCGACCGCGAGTACGCCCGGCGTTCGGCGCAGTCGGTCGAGGTCTCGCCCATCGAGATCCGTCGCGACTCCCTGCGCTACTGGATCGCCCTCTACAAAGCACTCGGTGGCGGCTGGAACTCGAGCGCCGCCACTCCTGGAATTCTCCAGAAAAAACCAAAAGGAAACCAGCTCTAATGCGAGCGAAGCCCCTTCTTATTGCTCTTTTCTTAAGCGTGAACCTTGTTTCCGCGTTAGAGCCTGTGCTCGCGCAACAGAACGAGGCAGCAGCGCTTACCGTCGCCGTGGCAAGGCCTGCAGAACGCCGATGGCCCGAAACGGTACCGACCAGCGGCTGGCTGAAGCCCTGGCACGAAGCGGTCGTCGCCGCGGAAATCGGCGGCCTTCGTGTGACCGATGTCCTTGTCGATGTCGGATCGGTTGTCTCGAAGGGGCAGGCCCTCGTCCGGCTTGCCGACGAGGCTGTCCGCGCAGAACTGCGTAAGGAGGGGGCCGCGCTGGCAAGTGCCAGGGCAGACCTCGCCAAGGCCAGGGCGAATGCCGACCGGGCACGCAAGATGCAGGGAAGCGGCGCGCTTTCGGACGAGAAGATCAACGAATATCTGATCGCCGAGCAGACGGCGATCGCGGATGTCGAATCCGCCGAAGCCTTGCTGGAAAGCCAGAAGATCAAGCTTGCCCAGACGACTGTCCTGGCCGCCGACGACGGGCTGATCACATCCCGCTCGGCCCAGCTCGGCGCCGTGGTCTCCTCCGGCACGGAGTTGTTCCGCCTCATTCGCGAGCAGCGCGTCGAATGGCAGGCGGAAGTGTCTGCACGCTATTTGCCTCGCATCAAGGAAGGTCTGACCGCCACGATCGTAGGTCCTGGTGACCGCCGCGTCGAAGGAATCGTTCGGCTTGTCGGACCAACGGTCAGCACCGATACCGGACGGGCGCTCGCCTATGTGGCGCTGCCGGCGGAGGCGCACCCGCCCATCGGCATTTACGTCACCGGCCAGATCGAGCTTGAGACCACGGCGGCGCTCACCATACCCGAGACGGCGCTCGTCCTGCGTGACGGTATCGCTTACGTCTTCACCGTGGATGCAGACAAGCGTGCGTCACGCGTTCGTGTGGAAACCGGCCGCCGCAATGGCAGCGAAGTGGAAATCCTCTCGGGCCTCGACCGCTCGACCGAGGTCGTGATGACGGGCAGCGCTTTCCTTTCGGACAAGGCCTTCGTCCGGGTGACGGGAGACGCGCTCGTCAAGCTAGAAGTGGGAGAATCGCGATGAACTTTTCCGCCTCGTCAATCCGCAATCCGGTTCCTGCCATACTCCTTTTCATCCTGATTACTGTCGGCGGCCTCATCGCCTTCGACCGGCTCGCGGTGCAAAATTTTCCCGACATGGACCTGCCGACCATTCAGGTCAGCGCCACGCTCGAAGGTGCCGCGCCGGCCCAGCTCGAAACAGAAGTCGCGCGCAAGATCGAAGATAGGCTCGCCTCGCTGGGCCTTCTCGACCACATCACGACGACGGTCACGGACGGGTCGGTCTCCATCAATGTCTCGTTCCAGCTGGGAAAGGACAGCGAGGAAGCGTTGAACGAAGTGCGCAATGCCGTCGACAGCGCGAGCGGAGACCTCCCTTCCAAGATGCAGACGCCGGGCGTAACGAAGGTGACGGTGCAGGGCTCCACCCTCCTCACCTACGCGGTGCGCTCCGCCGGCCTCAACGAGACGGAACTCTCCTGGTTCGTCGACAACGACATGACGAAGGCCCTGCTCGCCGTATCCGGCGTCGGCGAGGTCAGCCGGATCGGCGGCATCGAGCGTGAAGTGCATATCGACCTCAACCCGCAGCTCATGAGCGCGCTCGGTCTCAGCGCCGCGACCGTTTCCTCTCAGCTCAAATCCGTGCAGTCGGACGCCTCGGGCGGTCGAGCCGAGATCGGCGGCGGCAAGCAGGCAATTCGCACGCTCGGCGCGGTTTCCTCGATAGAGGAACTGAAGGCGCTCGAAATCCCGCTTCCGAGCGGCGAGCTGGTGCGGCTGGACGAGATCGGCACAGTAACGGACAGCTTTGCCGACAGGTCGTCGATCGCCTATCTCGATGGCGAACCCGTGATCGCTGTCGAGGTAAAACGATCCAACGGCTTTTCTGATACCGGCGTCGCGGCCGCCATCGAAGCGGCCATGCAGGACTTTGCCGCGGCCAACCGCGATGTCGAGATCGTCCAGGCCTACAGCACGGTCGGGCCGATTATCGAAAACTACGACGGCTCCATGCACATGCTCTATGAGGGTGCACTCCTGGCGGTCATGGTGGTTTGGCTCTTCCTGCGCGACTGGCGGGCGACCTTGCTTTCGGCGGTGGCGCTGCCGCTCTCGGTCATCCCGACTTTTCTCGTGATGTATCTGGCGGATTTCAGCCTCAATACGGTGACGCTGCTTGCGCTCTCCCTCGTGGTCGGCATCCTCATCGACGATGCGATCGTCGAGATCGAGAACATCGCGCGCCACCTGCAAACGGGGAAACCGCCGAAGGAGGCTGCGCTCGAGGCAGCCGATGAAATCGGCCTTGCCGTCATCGCAACGACCTTGACGCTCGTCGCAGTCTTTCTGCCGACCGCCTTCATGAGCGGTATTCCCGGCCTGATCTTCCGTCAGTTCGGCTTGACTGCAGCCGTGGCGGTTCTCGCCTCACTGGTCGTCGCGCGCCTGCTGACGCCGATGATGGCCGCCTACATGATGAAGTCGCATCCCATCGAGTTGAGGGACGGCCGTGTCATGCGCGCCTACATGGCGTTCGTCAAAACCTGCCTGCGCTATCGTAAACTGACCATCCTCGGCGTCTGCATATTCCTCGGGCTCTCGCTCTCGACGATTACCATGCTTAGCGCCGGTTTCCTGCCGCCTTCGGACGATTCGCAGACGCAGGTCACTCTGACGCTGCAGCCCGGCAGCTCGATCGAACAAACGGACGCGATGACGCGGCGGGCAGCAGATATCGTTTCCCGCCTGCCGGACGTCACGCGCGTGTTCTCCGCCGTCGGAAGCGCCTCGTCGGATAACCTGACCGATTCCTCCACAACCATGGATACGGCGACCGCCTCGCTCGTCGTCGACCTGAAAAAGATCGGCGAACGCAGCCGCAAGCAGGCCAAGATCGAAAACGACATCCGACAGGCGCTCGCCGTTCTCCCGGGTGTCAGGATCGAGGTGGGCACTGGCGGCAATGGTACGACACTGGAAGTCACGCTCGCCAGCGACGATTCCGATGCGCTCGACCAGGCGGCGGGCGCACTCGAAGAACAGCTGCGCAGCCTTCAGGGCATCGGCGCGGTGACCTCCAGCGCCTCCCTGCAGGCCGCGGAAGTCCAGATCGTCCCGGACCTCGACAGCGCCGCTGCCCTCGGTGTCACGGCAGAAGCGATTTCCGAGGCGGTTCGCGTGGCCACGAGCGGAGACTATTCCTCCTCGCTCGCCAAGCTCAACCTGCCGCAGCGCCAGCTTCCCATCCGCGTCCGGTTCGATCCCGGAAACCGGACGACACTCGACAACATCGCCAATCTCCGCGTTGCCGGCGCCAGGGGTAGCGTCGATCTCGGCTCGGTGGCCGAGATCCGTATCGGCGGCAGCCCCTCGGAGATCAGCCGCATCGACCGTTCGCGAAACGTCACGCTGACGGTCGAGCTCAACGGCCGCATCCTTGGCGACGTCTATAGCGAGGCGCAGGCGCTGCCGGCCCTCCAGAGCCTTCCCGACGGCGTCAAGCTCGTCGAGCAGGGCGAACTGGAGCGCAGCTCCGAGCTTTTCACCAATTTCGCCATCGCCATGGCGATCGGCGTCTTCTGCATCTATGCCGTTCTGGTTCTACTCTTCCACGACTTCCTCCAGCCGCTGACGATCCTCGTGGCGCTTCCGCTTTCGCTTGGCGGCGCGCTGCTGCCGCTGGTGCTGACCGGAACCAGCTTCTCCATGCCTGTGCTGATCGGCCTGCTCATGCTGATGGGCGTGGTGACGAAGAATTCGATCCTGCTGGTCGAGTACGCGATCATGTCGCGACGCGCCGGCCTCTCGCGGTTCGACGCCCTGGTCGACGCCTGCCACAAGCGCGCTCGCCCGATCGTCATGACGACGATCGCCATGGGCGGCGGCATGCTTCCTGTGGCTTTGAGCCTCAGCGGCGGCGATGCAAGCTTCCGTCAACCGATGGCAATCGTCGTCATCGGCGGCCTGATGACTTCCACCGTCCTCAGCCTCGTCGTTATCCCCGTCATATTCACCTTCGTTGACGACTTCCTGCTGCTTTTGAAGCGGGTGTTCCGTCGTGAAACGGATGTCCTCTCGCAAAGGAGCACGTGATGTCCTCAGTACGCTTGCCTAACGACCGCTCTCCTTACCGATTTTCCATAGCGCTGATCGTTATCGCGGCGTTTTCTTTCAATGAACCCGTCCAAGCAGAAGAAAATCTCGCTGGCGTCATAGCCGACGGCAAACCCTGGGAGATGTACGTCGTCAAACGAAGGGTCTCGAACATACTT
Organism: Rhizobium sp. USDA 3886; assembly: GCF_056279785.1. Taxonomy (NCBI): domain Bacteria; kingdom Pseudomonadati; phylum Pseudomonadota; class Alphaproteobacteria; order Hyphomicrobiales; family Rhizobiaceae; genus Rhizobium; species Rhizobium sp. USDA 3886. The sequence continues at coordinate 339,368 of NZ_JBWCDC010000003.1, forward strand.
GTGTTTCGCCCGGATGGTGGCGGAACGATCAGCGACAGCGCGGTGAGCATAAACCCGACCTGGAGGGCTGTTCCGGACGGGATTTGCATAAGGCCACAACCTGGAGGGGACGAAAAATGCCTTCAATTAACGCGAACCAAAACCGGTATTGCGGCTTCTCAGAACGGCAGGACCATCTGGGTGCTGAAGCGGTAAATTTTGGATTTTGCGATTGAAGATGGAACAGCCCATGTCACAGTTGGTAGTCAACACTCTATCAAACCGTGGGCGAATAGCTGAAGTGTGCTGACGGGATCCCGTCTTGCTTTGGCAGAACCGCCATCCACGGCGATGAACCGCTCCAGCGTCAGTACGATCAACCGGACCGTATTCGTGGGCGGGTAGCCGCTCTCCATGGCTATCGGTGAATAGTTTTGCCACGCGGGCGGCTTCAATCTTGGAAAGGCGCCTTCCATTTTGTACGAAGGTGTCAACGCACTTCGGAAATGATGAATGCGCAGCGTGGGTGTCTTTGCCAACGCACTGATCAAATTAGGCAATGGCTTGTTCTCCAACCGCTGAGTTGAGTTCCGACGAGCTTTCGCGAAGCACATTCGTGGCAGATGTGGACGGGTAGACGCCGGTTTAAACGCAGCGGATGTTTGCTCGAAGGAGTCTGTCGTGGAACCGCAGCAACAAAATTAAACACAATTGTTGCTGACAACCATCCTGTGAAACGGGCTTACTAATAATCGGATCCCGACACAAATGGCCAAGCCTATGAATAACATCGTGTACAACGTTCCTACTCAAGCTTCATCCCGAATCCTCGTCGTCGAGGACGATCGGGATATCGCGAGCATGCTGATCGACCTGATGACGGAGGCAGGTTACGCCGCCGAGGCAGTCGGATCGTCGATTGAAATGGACCGCGTATTAAAAAAGAAGGACTTCCACCTTATCGTCCTGGATGGAATGCTGCCAGGTGAGGACGGTTTCAGCATATGCAGGAGAATCAGGTCGTTTGATACAATACCCATCCTCATGCTTACCGCGCGAACGAAAGAGATAGACAGGGTCGTTGGATTGGAATTGGGCGCCGACGACTATGTCACAAAACCGTTTAAATCCAGGGAACTTTTGGCGAGAATAAAGGCGCTCCTGCGCCGATCGTCGTATTCAGTACAAGTCAAGCCAAAGCAGGAACCGATGACGTTTGCGGGCTGGCGGATCGACCCGGTCACCCGAGAATTGACTGACCGTGACGGTTTTCATGTGTCGCTCACGACGGCGGAGTTCGATGTGCTGCTGGTGTTTTGCCAGAATCCTCGAAAGGTAATGAACCGCCAGGAAATACTTGCCCTCACCCACGCAGGCTCTGCGGGACCTGTTGAACGCAGCATTGATGTACACGTTAGTCGTGTCCGGCAGAAAATCGAACCGAATTACAAGGATCCGACATTCATCAAAACTGTGCGCCTGGGCGGGTATATCTTCACTCCGGAGGTTGCGATAGCACCATGATTGATCGCTTCCGCAAGGCGTCCATACGAACACAATTCATGGTGTTCGCATCTATTCCTGTTCCGTTGATGGTTATCTGTATTATTGCGGTTCTACCTGAGCCGTTCATTTTCCAAAATGAAAAAATGCTTATGGTCAAAGGCGCTCAAATCGAGCTGCTTGTGAATCAAGTCAGAAGCGCCAGAAATGACGCCGAAGTCGAGCATCTGGTGAGGGCAAGCGCATCCAGCGGTCTCGAATTGAAGATCCTGCCATGGAGCGATGTCAGTAGCGAAGGGGCGCGTCAAACGGATGACCATCTCATCTTGGATGAGCTTCAGGACGTCCTGCCCGCCGATTTTGAAGCGGTAGTTCTTGAAAACACTTCGGATGGCGAGGGACACAGTACACTTGCGGTGCGCCTTGACGCGCTGCGTGCTCTCGTCATCGGGTTCACCGGTGCCGATGTTTCGCCCTCATCTTTCAGCGCAGTCGTCGAGTTCATCGCCAAAGCCAACATCCTGATGCTGCCGATGCTCCTCCTGGTGCTCTATATAAGTCGCATGATCACGTCGCCTCTCGTTCGCTTTGCCGACGCGGCAAAGAGACTGCGCCTCGACGGCAACGAAGGAGAACAGTTCACCGCCGAAGGCGCCAAGGAACTTCGCACGCTTGCGATGGCGCTCAACAACATGCGTCACCGTATTCGTAAAATGGTCGATGATCGCACACGGATGCTCACGGCTGTGAGCCACGATCTAAGGACGCCACTGACACGACTGCGAATGCGCGTGGAGCGCTCGAAGGACCCCGCGTCAAGGGAAGCGATGCTGGCGGATATTGACAACCTTACCACTATGATTGAGGAAAGCCTTCAGTATTTAAGTAGCACTGCTACAGTCGAACCGCTTCGAAAGGTTGATATTTCAAGTCTTCTGCGGACCATCGCGTCGGAATTTTGTGATCTCGGGCATAGCGTAATTTACTGCGGACCAGAGCGGTTTGGATATTTGTGCCAACAAAAGGCTCTCATACGCGCTATCACCAATATTGCGGAGAACGCGGTAAGGTTCGGCACGAAGGTAGCTGTCGAATTGCGCAATAGTCCGCAAGGTGGAGCGGTCATCATTGTGAGCGACAACGGCCCCGGCCTTGAAGAAGGGCTCCACGGTAAAGTCCTGGAGCCCTTCTTCAAGGTTGACGAGGCCCGGTCACTAAATTCCAACAGCGGTTTTGGACTGGGGCTTTCGATTGCGGATGAAATCGTAAAAGGTCACGGTGGCTCGCTGTTGCTTGAGGACATATTGCCGCATGGTCTGCGAGTGACGATACAATTGCCGCCGGCTCAGGTTGTTCAACACCAAAGCAGCATGCCGTCCGCTGCCAAAGGAGAAGCACTCGATCGAAAGGCTTTCGCCAAGGAGAGGTAGTCGACCATATGAGCGGTTCGATCGCAAAATTCCTCCCACATCCATTGGGCCTGATCACATAGACGCCAGTGTACGACGCCATCGAGATAGGGCGTTAGGCCGGGCTTAAAAGCTTGCGCTAAGGCCGTGCGCTGATCGTCGTTCAACAACGACGGCTTGCCTGGAGCTTGGCCGTTGGCCAAGCCGCGCGCGTTGAAGCGCACCACCCAGTCACGCACGAACTGCAGGGTCCCAGCCGGCCAGCATCTTCGCGTGAGCCACCATCATAGATCGACGCAAGCGCCAGGAGCGCCGCGCCTGCCTGGCATCTTTTGTTTGTCGGTCCAGAAGACGCAGCCTGTCCCCATCAAAGTCTGCCCGTAAAGAAACTGCTGACCCCATCGCAAACCTCCTGTTTGCGCCATCGATTCAGATTGGTCGCCTTTTGGGAATCTCGAGCGTCAACATCAAAGAGGTTTGGTATCGGTCATTCCCTTGGTCACCACAGCATAACTTAACATGTCTTAAAACACAGAAACACGTCTTCCGCCTATCTGGGTAAGCGAAACTTCAGCCCTCAGGAGCAAGCCATATGTGTGTTCTACATCCACGCCAAGCGGTTGACAGGCTGCTGGTAACAATTGACCTCAGTAGCGCCTTCCTCGCCTCGCTTATGGGGATGTCTCTTCCTGTCCTGCCGTCCTATGTTCTTCTCCCAGCAATCGAAGTGAGAGCATCAGGCGTCGCTGACCTTGTTTTGCGATGTGTCTCTTGGTCCATACATCGTCGGCATCGGGATCGCGATCCGGTGGTGGTTTAGCGAGATGGACGACCGCTACGACTCGGCACCAGAAGCCGCGAGCACGGCTAGAGGGCGGCTAACTTTTGAGGCAGACCAGTGAACAATGTTTCGCTTTCCACTGTCCAACTCACCCGCATCAACATCCTTCGAAGTCTCGCATTCTTGTATTTTTGGGGTGTTTGTATCAGTCAGTCGTCCTGGCCGAGCGATGGCTTGGCTCACACGATTTTGGCTTCGACAGGTCTCGTCGCAACATTTGTAGCAATCTTTGGACGTATGTGGTCGACACTGTACGTGGGCGGAAGGAAAAGTGCCACCTTGGTCATGGACGGACCATATTCTGTAACCCGCAATCCACTCTACTTCTTCAGTCTGGTGGGGATCGCTGGTATCGGGGCGCAAACGGGCAGTATCTTGGCGATGCTAATTTTCGTCGCGACAGCCTTCGTCGTCTTTGCGGCAACCGTCGCCCAGGAAGAAAAATTCCTGCGGGAACGTTTTGGGACAGTCTTTCAAGATTATTTGGCTTCAACACCAAGGCTGCTTCCCAAGCCATCCCTCTGGCGTGACACGAACGAATTGGAAATAAAACCCCGAATCTTTCTCAGGACGCTACGAGATGGTTGTATTTTCCTTATCCCGTGGCCGGTCTTTGAGCTCATCGAAGCCGGGCAAAGCAATGGAGTCCTGCCAGTTCTTGTTCGTCTGCCTTTCTGAGAAGGCGCTGGCGGACCCGAAGGTTTGACAACTGAGTTTAATTGAAAGGGATCGATCTAAGGACCGGTATTCCAGCTGACTTAGGGTTCGATAGCGACCCGGTGTCGCGAACCTACTAGGGCATTCACGATCTTCGCAAGGCAGCTCCTTGCCGTCGTCTATCTCGGACGAATTGGCCCCAATTGGTCCGAGGTAAACTGACCGGGCTCAGCCCAAGTCCGGTCAGTTCAACCATTAATCTTCAAGAAGACTTTTATGTAGACCGCGCGAGATCGCAAGGCTTGGCCATCTGCCCATGCAACGCCGCCGTCAAAAGACAAGAGATCGAGGCGGCGATGGTTGAAGCCGCCATCCGACCATCGATGCGGTTCATGGGAGAAAACGTGCAGCGGCGTATGAGGCCTGCCCTCCGATCTTCCGGGTAAACGTGCTCCCGGCACATTAAGCGGAGCACAGGCTTATTGCGTCACAGGCATAGCGAACTGACCGTGGCAACACATGAGGTGGCTGCTCTTCTGCAATGGGATGTCGGTCGCGGACGAGCAACAACTCTTAGTAATACAAAATCCATAGCAATGACGAACCTGAATTAATTCAGCAGATACGATCCAGAAGGAAGATTACAATGAATTTCAAAAGCTACCTTATGCTGCGGAATTTCACCATAAGACTATGGAACGCGCAAACAGAACTCGCGGATGTCTGCTGTGCGGCAGGCAGAGACGTGGATGTCTCCTGCGAACAGTCGCCCGGCGCAAGGCGATAGACGTGCATCGTCTAATTGCCATCTTCATGCTGGCTTTCCTTGCTGGCTGCATGGCGCCGGACCGTATTGCCTACGGGCCGAAGGCTGCCGCGACCGCCAATATCGAGGGGTTTGGCGATATCCGTATCTATGCGGATACGAGCCGGAATCTGCCCGAGGCGCATGCGTGGCTACCCATCCCGAGACACAAGGAAATCAACTACCTCGTTTTGTCGGGCGGCGGCGCCGGAGGCGCGTTTAGCGTCGGGGCGCTGAAGGCCTGGTCGGATAGGGGACAGCGGCCCGAATTTGACATCGTCAGCGGCGTCAGCACGGGTGCGCTGATTGCGCCTTACGCCTTTCTTGGCTCGGCCTATGACAACATCCTCGTCGACCTGTACACAAGCGGCGTTGCCAAGGAGTTGGTCGATGCAGATTTCCTGCCTCAGGGTCTGTTGGGCGCAAGCCTGCTAAAGCAGAAGCCGCTTCGAACGATGGTCGAACGGTACCTGACGCTGGACGTACTGGCGAAAATCGCCACAGAGCATCGCAAGGGACGGCGCCTACTTGTTTTGACCTCGAACCTCGATTCCCAAAGAGCGGTGATCTGGAACATGGGCGCCATCGCCGACAGCGGCCGGCCCGACGCGCTACAACTCTTCCGAGACATTATCATCGCCTCGGCAAGCATCCCCGGCCTTTATCCAGCCGTGCTCATCAAGGCAAAATCAAGCGATCGGTCGTTCGAGGAGATGCACTCCGACGGAGGGTCGGCCTCCCAAATCCTGACGATTCCGGAGGGATGGATGGCCAATTCGGACAGGGTCGAGTGGCCCAAGGGCGTGAAGCTAAACATGTACATTATCATCAATAACGCGCTGATGTCTGAATTTTCAACCACCACGAACAACACGTTTACAGTCATGGCCAGGGCGAATTCCTCCCTCATCAAGGCACAGACACGAAGCGCGCTGGTGGCCACTTACGTCTATGCCCAAAAGAACGGCATTCGGTTCCGTGTGGCCTCGATCGATGCGCAGGTCGCCTACAGCATGACCGATCCATTCAACACCAATTACATGCGTGCGGTCTACAACCTCGGATACGCAAAAATGGCAAGCGACAGCCTGTGGAAAGACAGGCCTTCGTTCACCGACACGCTCACAGCCACACAGGCAGCACAGTGGCGATAGCCGCACCGACTTTCCCTCACCCAGTAGGAGAACGAAATGTTACATCCCCGACTTGGCTTGGCAGGCATCCAGCCGTGTCATCGACTGATTGCGCCCGCTCTCCTTGCTTTGTCGCTTGGTGGGTGCGCCGCTGTGCCACTCGAACGGGCAAATTCGCTGACATCCTACGACAGTTTGACATCGAACAACGGGCGATTGACCAAGGCAAATTATCGAGTCGCTTCAACCGAACTTGTATCAACCAAAACGATTTACATTGAGCCAACGAAGGTTTCAGGCGGTGCTGCACTATCCATCAAGAAATCTTCCGATCAAGCCTTGGTCGCGAATGTAATCAGCCGCGCCCTCTGCCTTGGCGTCAGCGATCGTTTCGTGGTTGTGGAGCGGAAAGAGGATGCGGATCTGGTCGTTAACGCAACCATCACCCGCATCGTGCCGACCAATGCCACGGTGGCCGCCCTCTCGACTGCAACGTCGCTCGGAGCCAACTTCGTCGTTCCGGTGCCCGTCCCGAGGCTGCCCATGGGGCTTGGAGGTCTTTCCGTAGAGGCCGAGGCAACCACAAGGGAAGGCAAGCAAGTGGGTGCGATGGTATGGGCAAAGGGAGCGAACTTCGTGACCACCAGTGCGCGCGTGTCACAGATTGGGGACGCCTATTCGCTTGCGGCGAGCTTCGGCAGTGATTTTTCCAAGATGCTCGTCACCGGCAAGACGCCCTTCAAGGGCCTCCCAAAAATTCCTTCTGGACAGAGAATCAAGTCCGGTCTTGGTGGAAAGCCGAAATACCCTGCTTGCGAGAAATTTGGCCGGTCGCCCGGTCTGGTGGACTTCGCGGCCTCTCAGGTCGGGATGCCACCGTCCTGGACCGACAAACAGCGTCCGGCCCAGGGCCAATGAAAAGGAACCGAAGAGCAAATGTTTCAAGTCGCCGAGGACCGCGTCGCACTGCCGCTCGACACGCTCGGATCATCAAGGTTGGGGTCAATGTACGAGAACGCTTCCGCACCATGATCCAGAAAACGCTTATCCTGAAACGGCTAACGGCGCTTCAAGTCGTCTGCCTGCACGACCTCGGGCGCAAACCGCCCTCGTTCGTCCGCTTCCATCAACTCGTTGCTGACGTTGCGGATATGGCGGGCCATAGCCTTGTAGGCGGCGTCAGGATTGCGAAGGCGCAACGCTGTCAGGATTGCATGGTGATCGCCGATCCAGAGCGGGCGCACGCTTGGCGCATGGATATGCTCATGCAGTTTTTTCCACATCAGCGACTCGTCGCGCTGAACCCAAAGCGCCTCGACGATTGAAACGATGATGGCATTTCCGGTCATGCGGGCGATCGTCATATGGAAATCGCGGTCGCCCTTTTCGTTATTCAGAGTGACATCGGTCTCATGCTCCATCTGAGCGATACAGTCTTCGAGCACGGCAATGTCGTAATTCGTGGCGCGTTCGGCCGCCATGGCGGCGGCACTCGCCTCAACTGCAAGCCGGGCTTCCAGAAGCTCGAACGGGCCGGGGCCGGCATCCGCGCTGATCTTGTCGAAATTGACCTGGTTGCCGCGGACCGGCAGGACGACGATGCCGGCCCTGCCCTTGACCTCGACGAGACCGCGCATCTCCAGAGCAATAACCGCCTCGCGCACGACCGGGCGGCTCACTTCGAGTTCTTCAGCAAGCTCGCGCTCTGAAGGCATGCGCCAATCCGGGTTTTTGGCGTTTGCCTCGATCATGCGCGCAATACGGCGTGCAACGATCTGATAAAGCCGCTGTTCCCCCTGAAGCCGAAGCGCTGGTACGGCTGCCCCCATGATACCTCCTTGCGGCGCCACCCTTAAGAGGGGTGGCGCATTTCTGTTTGGCGCTCAGGCGCTGGCTGCCATACGCCGCTCTTCGTCCGGAAGCCACGAGTGGTAAAGCGGATGTTCGGCGGTGATCGGCAGCGGCGTCGGCGTGCCGGTGCGCTGCGAATGATAGGCAGCCGTCACCAGTTCCAGCGAATTACGCGCGTCCTGCAGCGTCACCGGTGGCTCCTTGTCCTCGATGATCGCCTGATGGAAGAGCTCGAACTGGCGGGTATACCCGTCTTCCTTCACTTGATAGCCTGCGAGCGCTTCGTCGACCCGTTTCTGGTGTTCTTCGGTTCCCGCAATGAAGGTCCACGGATCGCGACCCATCGTATAAGGTTCGAGAATGCTTTCGGCGACGAGATCATGGAAGCAGAAGCGCAGGCGCGAGATTTCCTTGCGCGAGCCGAGCGTCATGGAAAGGGACGCCAGCGAGCCGTTCTGCATCTTGACGGCAAGCGCCATCGTGTCTTCGACTTCGATCTTATTTACCAGCGTCGCGCCAAAGGCAAAGACTTCGGCGCAGGCGCCGTGCACGTAGTTCAGCATGTCGTGCGCATGGATCGCGTGGCCAAGCAGGCCGCCGCCGAGTTCGCTCTTCCACTTTCCGCGCCACGGGACTTCGTAATAGGCAGGCCCGCGCCACCAATGGGTCTCGATCGTCGTCATGAAGGGACGCCCGGTCAGTCCACGTTCGATCAGCATCTTCAGCTTCTGAAGACCAGAGCCGTAGCGATACTGGAAGATCGGCATAAGTTTCTTGCCGCCGGAACGCGCAACGATGCGGCTCATCTCGTCCACGTCGGCGATTGAGCCGAAGAGCGGCTTTTCGCAGATCACGTGTTTTCCGGATTCGATACCCATCTTGCAGAGCTCAAAGTGGGAATCCGGCGGCGTAGAAATATCGATGATGTCGAGATCGTTCCGCGCAAAGAGTTCATCGACGTTCTGCGTATATTCCGCAATGCCGTGCGTCGCGCAAAGTTCGCGGCCGCGATCCTGGTCCAGCGAGCAAAGCACCGGCACGTCGAAAAGATCCTTGTTCCAGTCGTAGCCGATGAGATGGCGGGAAGCGATGCCCGCGCCGATCACGCCGACGCGCAATTTCTTCGTCATGATATCTCCTCCTATCGTCCGCCGAGCCGGACGGCCTTGGCCTGCGCTTCGAGTGATAGGCGGCAGACCTCGTAGACATGCGTTTGCGTCATCGCCGTTTCCGTGCGGTCGCGCACGTCCGCGGTGAATGCTTCAAAATAGTCGAGCTTCTCGCTGCTGCAATCGATGTAGGTGTTTTCCTTGCCATTCACGAGGAACAGGTGATCCTTGCCGGGGCGGCCGGAAATGTCGATGTACTTGCGAAGCTCGATGTAGCCTTCGGTGCCGAGAATGGTCAGTCGGCCATCACCCCAGGTCGGCAGCGCCTCGGGCGTGAACCAGTCGACGCGCACATAGCCGGAAGCCTTATCGGAGCGAAGCAGCACTTCGCCGAAGTCCTGAAACGCCGGCTTTTCCGGCATGCCGAAATTGCCGATCGAGCTTGCGACCACCTCGCCGCTCGTCGAGCCGGTATAGAAGAGAAACTGGTCGACCTGATGCGAGGCGATGTCGACGATAATGCCGCCGAAGGCTTCGGGATCGAAAAACCAGTCCGGCCGCGTCGGCAGCTGCAGCCGGTGCGGCCCCATGCCAAGCGTCTGGATGACCTTGCCGATCGCACCTTCCTTGACGAGATTGGCCGCTTTGACCGCCGAGCGAACGCAATGACGCTCGGAAAAGCAGATCGAGAAAATCTTGTCCGTTTCGGCTGCCGTCTTCTTGACCTCCTCCAACTGCTCGAACGTCGTGACGCCCGGCTTGTCCGTCATCACGTCCTTGCCGGCTCTCATCGCGCGGATCGCAAGGCCGGCGCGATCGCGCGGAATGGCGGAGATACAAATGACGTCGATGGACGGATCGGCGAAAATCGCCTCGCGATCGATTTGCGGTGTCTCCGGATAAGTCTTCTTGAAATTTTCGAGCAGCGCCGGAACGGAGGTCTTCGGGCAATAGCCGGCAAATTCTCCTCCCGCCGCGAGCAATCCTTTAACATGATCGAACGTGTGCCCATGGTCGATCCCGACAACGGCAAATCTCAGCATTTTAATGTCTTCCTCCTGCAAAAAGCCGCGGGAGCAGCGGCCCTCATCTCCTTGTAATTGGTCAAACCAGATACTCAAAGCTCGGACCTGTCAAGGACGTTTTTGTGACGAAATCGCGACAAAATGTGCCGCTTCTGCCGGATTTCAGCCGGCCGAAAATCTTTCAGTTTAGCGGTTGACAAACTGGTAAGACCAGACATGTTTATTGCAGATCGCCACCCGGGCGGGAGGCTCGGCCGCGATCGCTGGAGGAGCTGAATATGAAACTCACCCGCATTGGCTTATGGGCGGCGTCAACGCTACTTACGGCCACGGCGCCGATGGGTATTGTCCAGGCGCAGGAAATCACCGTTTATTGCGACGATATCGGCTTCGGCTGCCTGACGATGGATCCTGTCGTCAAACGATACGAAACTGAGAATCCGGGCGTCAAGGTCAAGCTGGAGACTGTTCCCTACCAGTCGCTTGTCGAAAGCCTGCCGGTACAGCTCGAATCCGGCGAGGGTCCGGATGCTGCGATCATCACCGACCTCGGCGGTTTGAGCCGCTACTATCTCGACCTGACACCCTATGTGAACGCGGCGAATTTCGAGAAGGAATACAGCCAGACGCTGCAGTGGCTCCGCGGTTCCGATCCGACGAGCAAGGCGATCAACGGCATGCCGACGACGCTCACCGTCAATGGCGCCTATGTCAATCTCACCTTATTCGAGCAGGCCGGCGTTCCGGTTCCCAAGGAAGGCGCTACCTGGGCTGAATGGGCGGAAGCCGCGCGCAACGTGGCCAAGGCCACCAATACCGAATTCGCCATGGAGATGGACCGTTCCGGCCATCGCTTTGCCAGCCTTGCCATCAGTTACGGTGCAGAACTGGTCGATGACCAGGGCAAACCTGTTATCGACAAGGGCTTGAAAGATGCCGTTGAACAGTTCGTCGCCTGGCACAAGGACGGGACAATGCCGATGGATCTCTGGGGAGCGGTCGGCGGTGCGACGCATCGCGAACTCTTCACAGACTTCCTGAATGCCAAGACCGTGCTTTATTTCGGCGGCTCCTGGACGCTGAGCCAGATGGATAAGGAGGTCGGCGACCTCTTCGACTGGGAAGTGGCACCTGCGCCCTGCGGGCCTTCATCCTGCACGGTCATGCCCGGCGGTGGGGCGCTCGTCGGCTTCAAGCACACCAAACAGCCGGAAGCCGTGGGCAAGCTGATCGACTATATCGCTCAGTCCAAGAACAATGCGGAAATCGTCTCGGCAGCCGTCGAAATCCCGGCATCTAAATCACTGATCGAGGGCGGCGTGCAATATCCGGGTGCTTCGCAGCGAACGCAGGAATCGCTTTCGACCTACATCGCCCAGATCCCAAAAATGGCGCCGGCAGCATACCGCTTCCAGGGCTGGCGTTATCAGCGTGCCATGATGAACGCACTGACGACGCGCATCAGCCAGGTCCTGAACAGCGAACTGGAGGTCGATGCAGCACTTGATCGTGTCAGGCAAGACGTCGAACTCGCCATCAAGGCGGCTGGCCAATAGACAGACGGATCCGGAAGGAGAGCGGTATGGGCACAAGGGCTCGACTTGCAGCAATTGCCGGTGGCATCATCCTGCTGCCGGCAAGGCTCGCGGAGCCTTTGATGGCGGGACTGCAGAAAATCCTCGGCATCAAGCGTATGCCCTGGGTCTTTCTTTTGCCGAACCTCCTCGCCGTCATGCTCTTCTCTCTCCTTCCGGTCGCAATCAACGTCTTCTATTCGGTGACCGGCAGCGACCGGCTCTATCCGAGCGAGCGGCCCTTCGTCGGCGTGGTCAATTACGAAACGCTCTTCGACTGCACCAACTATCTCGATGCATCCACCTGCTCGAGTGATCTGTTCTGGCGGGCGCTCGCCAACAGCCTCGTTTTCGTTCCCGTCCAGGTCACCTCCATGATCGGCATCGCGCTGCTTGCGGCTGTCTGCCTCAACCGCGAGATCCGCGGCCGCGGCTTCTTCCGCGCCATCTTCTTCTTTCCGGTCATGCTCTCACCTGTCGTCGTGGCCCTGACCTGGCAGTGGATCCTGCAGCGCAACGGCGCGCTGAACGGCGTTCTGACCTGGCTCGGCGTTTCGCCCGTCAACTGGCTGGTGTTTCCAAATACGGCCTTCTTCTGGTCGGTCTTCGTCACCGTCTGGGCGCATATGGGCTTCTATACGATTATCCTGCTTGCCGGCCTGCAGTCGATCCCGCGCGATGTCTACGAGGCCGCCAAGATGGATTCTGCTACGAACTGGCGTGTGTTCACACGCATCACGCTGCCGCTTCTAAAGCCGGTCCTGCTCGTCGTTTTCGTGCTCTGCGTCATTCGCTCGGTCCAGACCTTCGACGAACTCTACGTGTTGACAGGCGGCGGTCCCGGATCTGCGACGATGCTGATCGTCCAGTATATCTACGAAGTCGGTTTCGCCGTGCAGCCTCGCAATTTCGGCCTTGCGGCCGCAGCCTCCCTGCTGCTCGGCGTGGTGCTCTTGATCTTCACCGGCCTGCAGCTCCGATTGTCGAGGAATTCGCAAAATGGCTGACGTCGCCTTGTCCAAATCCGGATCTTCCATGCGCGGCCTCCTGTCTGCCCGGCGCGGCCGCAACAGGCTCGATGTTTCCGATTGGCTGACCTATGGCTTCCTCGTTCTTGGCCTGCTGATCATGTTCACGCCGGTCGCCTGGGTCGTTCTGTCTTCTTTCAAGACGCAAGCCAATCTGCAGGAATTCCCGCCGAGCATTCTGCCCTATTCCAGCGAAACAGCCATGGTTGGAGGTTTCGACCAGCCGCTGCCGCTCTTCGATGTAACCTTAAAGGACGGCACGAAGGCTAGGCTTGCGCAAATCCGCCGTGTCGGCAGGAATGCGCAGATGATCGATCCGGAAAATCCCGGCGCCGGCCGCGTCACCGTCGCCGTGACCGACGCGGTCGCCGTGCGAAAGGTGCGGCTTGCGACCGAGAACTACACCAATTTGGTCGCAAGCTCCGGCCAGGCGATGGGCCGCTATGTCTATAACAGCCTTTTTATCACGACGGTCGCGACCATCATTACACTGGTGATGAATTCCATGGCCGCCTTTGCGCTTTCAAAATACCGCTTTGCAGGCAGCAACGTCGCCTTGATCTCGATCCTGTCGACGCTGATGATCCCTGCGACCGTCGTTCTCGTGCCGACCTATCTCATCGTTGCCGAGCTTGGACTTGTCGGAAATCTCTGGGGCGTCATTTTGCCGACCGTCGCGACGCCGACCGGCGTCTTTTTGCTGCGCCAGTACATGCTGACGATCCCCGATGAACTAATCGAAGCAGCACGCATGGATCATGCGAGCGAGTGGCGCATCTTCTGGAGGATCGTCCTGCCGCTTTCCAGCCCGGCGCTTGCCGTTGTCGCGATCTTTTCGATCCTGTCGCGCTGGAACGATTTCCTGCTGCCCTTGATCGTTCTCAATCGCCGCGAGGTCTATACGCTGCAGCTGGCGCTCAACTCTTTCCAGAGCGAGTTCGAGATCCGTTACGATCTGCTGCTCGCCATGACGACCTTGACGGCGCTGCCGCTTGCCTGCGCCTTCATTTTCCTGCAGCGCTACATCACCGTCGGCGTCGCATCCACGGGTATCAAGTGAGTTTCATTCATGGCCAACCTCGTCCTTGAAAATGTCAACAAATCCTTTGGCCCGCTGCAGGTGATCCCCGATATCAATCTCGATATCAAGGATGGCGAGTTTGTCGTCTTCGTCGGCCCGTCCGGTTGCGGAAAGTCGACGCTGCTCAGAATGATCGCAGGGCTCGAAGAGGCAACAGGCGGCGACATCCGCATCGATGGCGAAAGCGTCATCGACACGCCGGCCGCCGATCGCGGCGTCGCCATGGTTTTCCAGTCCTATGCGCTTTACCCGCACATGACGGTTCGCCAGAATCTGAGCTTCGGTCTTGAGAATATCCGGATGCCGAAGGACGAGATCGTTCGGCGGGTTGAAGCAGCCGGCAAGCTTTTGCAGATCGACACGCTGCTTGAGCGACGCCCCCGCCAGCTGTCCGGCGGTCAGCGTCAGCGCGTCGCAATTGGCCGCGCCATCACCCGCGACCCGAAGATATTCCTCTTCGACGAGCCGCTTTCCAACCTCGATGCGGAATTGCGGGTGCTGATGCGCGTCGAGATCACCAAACTGCACGAGCGGCTCGGCAATACGATGATCTATGTGACGCATGACCAGATCGAGGCGATGACGATGGCCGACAAGATCGTTGTCCTGCGCAAGGGGGTGATCGAGCAGGTCGGCGCGCCGCTTGATCTTTATAATCGCCCGCGCAACACCTTCGTCGCGGGCTTCATCGGCTCGCCGCGCATGAACCTCATCGAAGGCGCAATCGGCGCTTCGACCAATGGGAGGCTCCCCTTCGAGAGCGCCGGCCTGCCGCCGCTGGAACTGGCGTCCGGAGCCGAGCTTGTGGCCGGACAGAAAGCGACGCTCGGTGTGCGGCCCGAAGATTTCCTTGCCGGCGAAAGCGGCTGGCCCGCCGAGGTCGCCGTTGCCGAACAGCACGGCGCCAACAGCTACCTGCATTGCACCCTTCCGAGCGGCGAGCCTATCCTGGTCCACCAGCAAGGCCAGAGCCGGGTCGCGCGCGGCGATGTCCTGAACATTGCGCCCCGTTCCGGCCATTGGCATCTGTTCGATGAAAACGGCCTGCGGATCAAAACGGGTTGATCCCGCCGGGACAATTCTCCGAATGAACGCTTAATGTCCGTCCGGTGGAACGGCGTCCGGCGTGATCGTGTCCCTGAGGTTCTTCCGGTGGAAGATGAAAAGCCCTGCAACGACGATGATCGCCGCACCGACGAGAATCTGCATGTCAGGCACATCATCGAAAAAGATCATGCCAAGCACGATCGCCCATAACAGCGGGGTGTATTGCAGCGGCGCCAGCAGCGAGGCGGGCGCAAGCTTCAGCGAGCGGGTGATCAGCAGATGGGCGCAGGACGCGACGACGCCGAGAAGCAGCATTCCGGAATAATCGAGAAGTGTTGCCTGACGCCACTGGCCGATACTAAGGACGATCCCCGTGACAAGAGCGGCGATCGTCTGCCAGGTGACCAGCGTGGTGTCGCTTGTTGAGCGCAGATAACGGTTCATCACCAGCGTTAGCGCGAAGGCGAAGCTACCCGTCAGACCAAAAAGAGACGGCAGGGACAACATTGCAGACGATGGACGGAGCGCAACGACGACACCGGCAAATCCGACGAAAACCGCAAGCCACCGGCGCCAGCCGATCCTCTCGCCGAGGAAGAAGTGGGAAAGCGCGGCGACATAGATCGGACCTGCCATGTAGAAGGTCATGACGTCGGCAAGCGGCAGATAGGAAACCGCGGCATAAAACAGGCTGACGTCGCAGGTCGTCATTGCGACGCGCATCACCTGCAGCCTCTTCTGCTCGACGATGAAGAGCTGCCGCGTCCCTTGCCGGATTATCATCGGACCGAGCACGATGAAAGCACCGACCGAGCGGATCACCAGCACCTGGCCGACAGTGAAACTCGCAACCAGCCATTTGCCCATCGCGTCGTTGAGCGCAAAGAGGAAATCGCCGAGCAGCATCAACAAGACGCCCGTCAGGATCACGTTCGAACTGACGGCAACGGCGTTGAGCTTCATCTCGACATTCCTTGGAACAGCCGCCGGACAAGGGGCCGTGTGCGGCTTCTGCTTTAACAGCACCGATGTCAAGCTCAGGATGAGCTTTGCAGGTTGTTAGCGGCGCGATTCTAGCGCCATGCGAACAGCAAGTCCTCCAAGCACGGTTGCCATTAGCATGCGCTGCGCCCGCATCCAGACCGGCCGCTCGCCGAGAAAGAGTGCAATGGTTCCGGCAGAAAGGGCGATCAGTGCGTTGACGCTGACGCTGATTGCGATTTGCGTAAAACCGAAAACGATCGATTGCAGAAAGACGCTTCCGACCTGCGGGTTTACGAATTGCGGCAGAAGCGAGAGATAAAGGATGGCGATCTTCGGATTGAGCAAGCTGGTGACGAAGCCCATGGCGAAGAGCTTGAGATTGGTATCGCGCGGCAGGTCGCGAACCTGAAAGGCTGAGCGGCCGCTGGGCTTTAATGCATTCCAGGCAAGCCAGGCAAGATAGGCGGCGCCTGCCAGCCGAAGCGCATCATAAGCGAGCGGCACGGCGAAGACCAATGCCGTGATGCCGAGCGCTGCCGATAGCATGTAGACGACGAAACCGAGTGCCACGCCGCCAAGCGAGATCAATCCGGCAGTCGGTCCCTGGCAGATCGAGCGCGATACGAGATAGATCATGTTCGGGCCGGGCGTCAGCACCATGCCGAGAGCGATCAGGGCAAAGGCAAGCAGACCTGGAAGTTCGGGCATGGCGGATCTCCGGCTCGATCGCCTACTGATGAAGGAGCCCCTGACACGCCGCAAGAGTGGGATTGTGAGGATGACAATTTCGAGCGGCAGCGGCTATCGTCCGCCGCCCGGAGCCCTGTCAGAGCGGGTGTTTCATGGACCGGATCAGGCGCAGGCTGCGCCGGCCCGCGGTCGCGGCGGCACCGGCAAGGACGACCCAAAGCGCAAGCCAAAGGACATGGTTTTGCAGACCCCAGTAAGGCTCGCAGATCGAGACAACAGCAGCCACAGTGACGACCGCCATGCGGTGCTGCTTCGCCATAGGGCCGGAGAAATCGCTGCCATGACCCGTCGCCCGCCCAAGCTCACGGACATAGGCCGTCAGCACTGCGAAGGCTGCAGCCGCCCAGCCAAGGCCCGGATAGCCGATGCCGAGCCCGATGCCAGCAAAGATCAGTATGTCGGCGGCGCGATCTGGAAATTCATTCCAGAAGGCACCGTCGGCTTCCGCCTTGCCCCCTTCGACCGCCACCATGCCGTCAAAGAGATTGCAGAGCAGTCTCGCCTGGCAAGAGAGCGCTGCGAACGCGAGAAGACCCATGCGCGAGTAGCCGGCGTCGCGTCCGGCAAGAAAGAACAGGAGACCGGCGATCGCAGCGGCAGCGATGCTTGCCTGCGAAATCTGGTTCGGCGTGATGGATCTTGCCGCGATCTTCTGCGCGATCGCCTTTGCCCACCAGCTGTTCCGGCTGTTCAGTGGCCGGCGGTCTTCAGTGTCGGTCATCACTTACCTTTCGCGATCGCAATGGAATAGTTGTATATCGCTGCATAGCTGGTGGAGACGGCAAGCGGCACCGCAACGGTTCTTAATATTTCGGGTGTTCCGCTGAGTGTATGGATGACAATGAGAATGCTTGCCGAGCCGAGGCAGGCGATCAGAGGAGGGGCAATGAAGTCAGCAGAACCTGAGAAGCGCTTCGAGAGGCTTTCGACCGCCGATTTCAAGAACATGGTGAGGCAGGCAGAAAGCGCACCCTGAACAAACCCGGCAAGCAGCATGCGCGGCAGCGGATGAGCGCTATTGGCGAAGATTGCCCAGCTGCCCATCGCGAGAAAGGCGAACGATACATGCACGGCGCTGCTGCGCCCAAGCCGTCCGATCCAGCCACTCATGTCAGCGACCACCAGTAGCGGACGAGGTGAAAGAAGATTGGTGCCGAAAAGACCACGGAATCGAGCCTGTCGATTAGGCCGCCATGACCCTCGATGAGATTGCCCCAATCCTTGACACCCCGGTCACGCTTGATAGCCGACATCACCAGGCCGCCGAAGAAGCCCATTAGAGTGATGACCAGCGAAAGCACGCCTGCCTGCAATGGCGTAAACGGTGTGATCCACCAGAGCGACGCCCCGATCAGCGTTGCACTGGCGACGCCGCCTGCGAAGCCCTCGACGGTTTTCGACGGCGAGAGTTTCGGGGCGATTCTCGTTCGCCCGAAAAGTTTGCCCCAGACATACTGCAAGACGTCGCTAAGCTGCACGACGATGACCAGAAATGCGATCAAAAGAACGTTGCGGCCCTCGTAGCCGGGAATATTCAGCGTCAGCAGCGCCGGCACGTGCGACGCGCAGAAGACGCAGATCATCAAAGCCCACTGAACCTCGGCAATGCGGATGAGGAAGCGTTCGGTGTCTCCCCGAAGCACGGAAATGATCGGCATCAGCAGGAACGCATAAACCGGTACGAAGATCGAATAGATCCCGTATTCTTCCGCCCACAGAAGATAATATTGAATGGGTAGAACCACGAAGAACGCCGAGGCAAGCGCCCAGTGATCGGCCCGCTTGGTGTTCGTCAGCGTGATGAATTCTCGAAGCGCTGCAAAGGAGCAGAAGGCGAAAAGAACGATGACGCCCGCGCGGCCCGCCAGAAAGGCGATACCGATGAAGATCGCCATGATCCACCAGGCCTTGATGCGGGCATTCAGGTTTTCGACGGCACTGTTCGAGCCGTCCGGCGAGAGACGCCGATGCAGGACATAGCCGACCAGCGAGGCAACGATCAGCACGGCGAAAATGCCGAGCACCAGCGTGATGAGATCGGAGCGCGCGTCGTTCATTCGCTGCCGCCTGAATGTTTCGGAGAAAGGGAAATCAAGGCTGCCCTTGCCCTTCCCAGGAAGCCATCCTTGGTCTCGCCGGGTTCAAGCCGTATCGGATTGCCGAACGTGACGGTGCAGATCAGAGGGATTGGCACGATCTCGCCTTTCGGCATCACGCGGTTGAGATTGTTGATCCAGACGGGCACGAGATCGATGCCGGCGCGCGCCGAGGCGAGGTGGAAGATGCCGCTCCTGAAGGGCAGAAGCGGCTCGTCGGTCTGGTTGCGCGTGCCTTCTGGAAACAGGATCAGCGACGAGCCGGCATCGATTGCGGCGACCATCTGCTCGATCGGGTCCTGCGTGCGCTTTTCACGGTCACGCTCGATCAGCACGGCATTGAAGACTTCGCGGCCAATGAAAGTGGTGAGCGGCGATTTCAACCAGTAGTCGGCCCCGGCCACAGGCCTTGCGCGCCTGCGCAGGCGCGGCGGCAAGACCGCCCAGATCAGAATGAAATCGCCATGGCTCGAATGATTGGCAAAATAGATGCAGCGCCGCGGTGGCAGACCTTCGCCCGCCCAGATCGCACGCACCGCCGTGATTGCGCGGGCAAACAGGACGATAGTGATCGCGACTGGCTTTGCGATCAGTCTTTGCATCTGCCTCATCAGGCTCGTATTCCCACATTCAGGAAACACGAGCGTAGCTGCGTTTTTGCCAAACCGGAAGATGTTCGAAGAGCCGGGTAAAGATTTCCACATGCGGCGGGCGGACTATGCCGTGCGCTCTTCACCTTGGGAAAGCTCCCGCGAAACGAGGATCTTGTCGACGCGGCGGCCGTCAAGATCGATGATCTCGAAGCGCCAGCCATCCTTCACGAAGCTTTCGCCAAGGTCCGGCAGGTGTTTCAACTCTTCCAGCACAAGGCCGGCGACGGTCTGGAATTCAATGTTATCCTCCAGCTTGAAGCTCATGAATTCCGCGAACTCGTCGATCGGCGTCCAGCCGGAAACAAGATAAGAACCGTCGGCGCGGCGAACGATTGCCTGCTCATCAGCAGGTCCTTCCTGCAGCGCGCCCATGATCGCTTCCATGATGTCGCCGGACGAAACGATACCCTCGAAATGGCCGTATTCGTCATAGACGAGAACCATGTGGACCGGCGATTTACGGATTGCTTGGATGACATGGGTTGCCGTCGAAAGATCCGAGATCACAGGAACGTCATGGGCAAGGGACTGGATATCGGCATGACCATGTGTGTGCAGCGCATCATAGAAGTCTTTCACGAAGAGTACGCCGAGCACCTCGTCGGAGCTGTTGCGGCGCACGGGCAAGCGCGAGCGGCGCGTCTGGTGCAACTGCTTTCGCGTTTCCTCAAGGCTGTCTTCGATATCGATGACTTCGACGTCGCGGCGCGGGGTCATCAAGGCTCTCGCCGTGCGGTCCGCAAGGCGCATGACGCCGGAGATCATTGCCGATTCCTGGCTCTCGATCACGCCGGCACTCTGCGCCTCGGCGAGCACGGTCTTGATTTCCGCGTCTGTCACGCCATCGCTGCCTTTTCCGGATTGCCCAAGTAACGAAAGCACAAGCTTACCGGAGGCATCGAGAAGCCAGACGAGCGGCAAAGCAATCTTGGAAAGTACAGCCATGGCCGGGGCCACCTTGCTGGCGACCGCTTCCGGTTCGCGCAGGGCAATCTGCTTCGGCACCAGTTCGCCGACAATGAGCGAAAGATAGGTGATGGCAACGACCACCGTGCCGACGCCAAGCGCATCGGAGACGGCAGAGGAAACGCCCTGTGCGCCCAACCAGGCAGAGAGACGGCCGCCAAGCGTGGCGCCCGAAAAGGCACCCGAGAGAACGCCGACAAGTGTAATCCCGATCTGAACGGTTGAGAGAAAGCGTCCGGGATGTTCGGCGAGTTTGATAGCTTGGGCTGCCCCTCGGCTTCCCTGATCGGCTAGCACCCTGAGACGCGCGGGACGCGAGGAAACGACGGCAAGTTCGGACATTGCGAGCACACCGTTCAAGATCGTGAGCAGCACAACGATTGTGATTTCCAGAAACAAAAGAAGCCTATGATATTGACAGCAATGCCTCAAAATAGGGGCAAAGCGCCGACAATGAAAGCAGGGCTGCACCCTTTGCGTCGGCTATTTTTGTTTTGACGCTTCCATGTGTTCGTGCGGATTGGTCTTATCACTGTGCCGAAGCCGGTGAGACCCGCCATATGGTGTTGCCGACGTCGTCGGCAACGAGCAGCGCGCCCTTGATATCGATTGCAACGCCGACAGGGCGGCCAAAGGCTTTGTCGTCAGAACCGACGAAACCCGTCAGGATATCTCGCGGCGGCCCAGATGGCTTGCCGTCGGCGAAAGGCACGAAAATCACTTTGTAGCCGCTGCGGGGCTTGCGGTTCCAGGAGCCATGCTGGCCGACGAAGGCGCCGCCGACATAATCCGGGCCAAACAGATTGCTCGTATTGAAGGTGAGACCGAGTGAGGCGGTATGCGGACCAAGGGCGTAATCCGGAACGATCGCCTTGGCGACGAGATCGGGATTCTGCGGCTTAACCCGGCTATCGACATGCTGCCCGAAATAGCTGTAGGGCCAGCCGTAGAAACCGCCATCCTTCGCCGCGGTCATGTAGTCGGGCACGAGATCGCTGCCGAGCTCATCGCGTTCGTTGACCGCAACCCACAGCGCGCCGGTCCGCGGCTGCCAGGCAAGACCATTCGGATTGCGCAAGCCGCCTGCGAAGACGCGAACGGCCGTTGAGGCAAGATCGATTTCGAGGATCGCGGCACGGTTCTTTTCGGCTTCCCTGCCGTTTTCTCCGACATTGCTGTTGGAGCCAACGGTGGCATAGAGCTTGGTGCCATCGGGACTGGCGATGAGATCCTTGGTCCAGTGACGATTGATCGGACCTGCGGGCAGATCGGCGATCTTCTCGCCTGGGGTGGTGATTTCCGTTTCACCATCCTTATAGAGAAAAGCCATGACCGCATCGGTATTGGCAACGTAAAGGATGCCGTTGGAATGCGCCATGCCGAAGGGTGAGTTGAGACCCTTCAGGAAAGCCGCCCGCATCTCGGCTACACCATCGCTATCGGCGTCGCGAAGCAGGGTAATGCGGTTTGCACTCGGCATCTCCGCTCCGGCTTTGCTCATCATCAGCCCCCCAATCCAATCACGGGCGCTGAAACCGGTCTTATCGGTATTTGGCGGCCTGTTGCTTTCGGCAATCAGGACATCGCCGTTCGGCAGGACATGGATCCAGCGCGGGTGGTCTAGGTCCTTGGCGAAGGCCTGAACCTTCAGCCCATCCGCGGCTATCGGCGTGGCGCCATCTGGCCAGCCTGCTGCTTCCGCGACATTGACCGTCGGGATCAATGTCGGGTTCGGCGCGGGCAGCGCGGGTGAGGCACCGTAACCTTGCTCGATCGGGACGGTTGCGGATTCACGCTCAAAAGCGAATATCCACCCGCCCGCGACAAGGATGAGAAGAAGGACGGCAGCGACGATCTTCTTCATGGAAGACCTCCATGCAAGTCGGGTGCTAACGCCTTGGCACGCTATAGGTTTCAACGTTCCCGAGAAAAGTTCCAACTTGGGAGCAACGTCACAATGCTCACGATGCCAACAGCTGGACGGCACGTCGGGCAAATGCAGCTCTACAGCTGAGCCCAGCCTCCATCGACCAAAAGGACGGTAATTCAGGCGGCAAGAACCTGCGATGTCGAGGGGCCAGCGGGTGCACGTGCCGCAGGCGGTTGTCGGCAGAGGTGATGGAGTAGGAGGCGGTGAGCTATCCGTGGAATGGACATCGCCGGTGTCGATGAAGACGGCGCCGGCCGGTGCGTTGAAGCTGCCGGCGGGCTCGATCCGACAAGCTCGTAGAAATGCTTGACGACATCAAATGTGCACGTGCTCACGAATTTTATCGGGAACACACGGAGCGCGAGGACATTAAGTCCTCCATAGAAGGAGGATGCCATGCCGGACGTTTTAAATTGCAGCGCGCAGTCAGAAATTATCTCGCTTCTTCCGGCGCTTAGAGCCTTTGCGCGGCGTTTCGAGCGCGTCGAAAACGACGCTGAGGATCTCGTTCAGGAGACGGTTTCGAAGGCGCTTTGCCATATCGAGCAGTTCCAGGACGGTACGAGCCTGAAATCCTGGCTCTTCACCATTATGCGCAACACTTATTGTAGCAGCTACAAACGCCGCAAGCGCGAACCGGTCGGCTGCATCGGCGACCTCACCGAATGCCAGGTGCCGGTCAAATCGACGCAGGACTGGTCGCTGAGAGCCCGTGACGTGCAGGCGGCGATCGACAAACTCGGCGCATCTCATCGCAGTGCATTGATGCTCGTGGCGAGCGGCACGAGTTACGAGGAAGCGGCTGCGATCTGCGACTGTGAGGTGGGCACCATCAAGAGCCGGGTGAACCGCGCCCGCAACCATCTTCTTGAAATGCTCGGAGAGACGCAATCTTCCGAGGCGGCTTCGATGCACTAAAATAAAAGGGACGATACGATGAACCACCAAAACAGAGACGAATGGATCGCCAAACGGGCTTATGCACTCTGGGAGGGATGCGGCCGTGAACATGGCCGCAACGCCGAGCACTGGGCACAAGCCACCCGCGAGTACGATGAACTGGAGCGGACACGCGCCTCGGCGGATGGGCAGGAGGTCTTGGTGCGGTTCCGGCCAAAGCCTGCAACCACGATATCGCCGCGACGCACCGAGCCGGGTTCCGCCGCCATGAGGGGCTGAGAATTTCAGCGACAGGGACGGCTGAGGCGCCGCAGAGGCAGCAAAATCGGGCACGTCACGACCGCGCGCTGGCACTGGAACAGGGCCTTTAAGGGGCTCTGCCTGCAGGAAGCGCGGGCGGCGTTAGTTTTTTTGTTCTAGCTTGAGATTTGGCTATCGTGGAGATATCTGTGCGGCCGAAATCTTCACCCCCCTAGAGCAACCTGCATTCATGCTCCTTTGCCCGTAGGCAAGGCGATTGCCGAAGTTCAGCGCCGCTGGATGCAGGCTGTTGCCGCTGTCGCCCGGAGCCCTTCCATCCAGGTTTATGAGCCGACTAACAGATTCAGCCGAGACCTATCGCTTCCTTCACCCTCTTGCGCGATAGCGGCAGATCGACCAGCCGCTTTCCGGTCGCGTTGCGGATCGCGTTGGCGACTGCCGCACAAGCCGGTCCTTGCGCCGCCTCGCCTGTACCGAGGAAAGGCTGACCGGGCCGGTCGATAATATGCACTTCGACACTTTCTGGAACGCTTGCAAAGCGCAGCATCGGATAGCTCGACCAATCGGTGCTGGTAATGCGCGTGCGATCGAAGGTGACGGCTTCGTAAAGCGTCCAACTGATCGATTGCAAGATGCCGCCCTCCGTTTGGTTGCGGATGCCGTCGGGATTGACGGCCTGGCCGCTGTCGATGGCGGCGACGGCGCGCAGCACCTGCACGCGCCCGGTTTCGCGCTCGACCTTCGCTTCCATGGCGACCGCCAGATAGGCGGCGTGGTTCTTGTAGCGTGCGAAAGCAAAGCCGCGGCCATGGCCCTGTGGCACTTCGCCCCTTCCCCAGCCGAATTTCTCGGCCGCGAGCTTCACGACATCGCTGGCGCGATCATCTTCCAGGTGACGCAGGCGGAATTCGACAGGATCGGCCCTGGCGGCGATCGCCAGTTCGTCCATGGTGCTTTCGATCGAGAAGACATTGGCATAGGCACCCAAGCCGCGCAGCGCCGAAACCCGGAGCGGCATATCAGGCATGAAATGCCAAAGCACCCTGCGGTTCGGGATCGCGTAGAGAGGATCGGCATTCCGATCGCCGCTGCCGTTGGGATTGATACTAAGTTTCGGCGGCTTTTGAGGCGTTGGCCGCTCCTTGGTGCGGCCGGCAAGCAGCGCGCCGGCATCGCCGGGGCGCGTGCTGTGCGTATTGCTCCACAGATCATAGGTCCAGTTGTCGATCCTGCCGTTTGCATCAAGCGATGCCCGAACCTTTGACACCATGCCAGGCCCGTAAGGTTCCCACGTGTGTTCCTGCTCGCGCATCCACTGAACGCGTACCGGGCGACCGGGAATTTTCATGGCGATGAGTGCTGCGTCGGCTGCCGCGTCGTCCGCGCCATTGTGCCCGTAGCAGCCGGAGCCTTCCATATGGATGACCCGCACCTTGTCTTCCGACAGGGCAAGCATTTGCGCGATCGCCGTACGATCGGGGAAAACGCCCTGGGTGTGAGACCAGATATCGAGGTTGCCCTCGGCCTTTAGAAGCGCCACCGCACAGGAGGGGCCGATCGAACCGTGCATCTGATAAGGGCGCGTGAAGGTTGCCTCATAGATCGCGCCGTCCAGGAAGCTCGGATTGCCGGATTCCGCCACGGTTCCGACATCCCTTTCCAGGGCGACGAGAACGGCGGCCAGATCGGTCTGGTCAGGAAGCGTCGCGGGCTCGTCCCAATGGGCCGCCCTTTCGATGGCGCGCATCGCCTTCACCGCCTGCCATTCTTTCTCCGCCACGACGGCAAGGAAACTGCCATCACGGATGACGGAAATGATACCGGCCATGGCAGCGGCCGCAGTGGAATCGATGTCTTTCAGCACCGCGCCGTAGCTCGGCGGGCGTATGACGCGCGCGTGCACCATGCCTTCGAGGCGCAAATCCTGCACATAGGCCACCGCACCGGTGACCTTGCCGGGAATGTCGATGCGCGGCACATCGCGGCCGATGATGCTCAGCGCGTCCGGCGGTTTCAGCTTCGATTGCGGCTGGGCTTCGAGATGCAGGAACTGGCCCGTGACCAGTTCGCCATAGGTCACCGATCTGCCGTCCGGAGCCGAAACGCTTTTCTTTTCCGCCTTGAGCTGTTCAGGCGGCACGTTAAAGCGCCGCGCCGCCCCGGCAATCAGCAGTTCGCGAACCTGCGCGGCGGCATTGCGGATTGCGGTGCCGCTGTTCTGCATCGACTGGCTGCCGGCCGTAAAGCCTTCGTCAGGCGTGCGTCCGGTATCGGCTGTCACGAGCGTGAT
Organism: Rhizobium sp. USDA 3886; assembly: GCF_056279785.1. Classification (NCBI taxonomy): domain Bacteria; kingdom Pseudomonadati; phylum Pseudomonadota; class Alphaproteobacteria; order Hyphomicrobiales; family Rhizobiaceae; genus Rhizobium; species Rhizobium sp. USDA 3886. Next base: position 365,240 of record NZ_JBWCDC010000003.1, read on the forward strand.
GTCGCCGGGCTCGACTTCCAGTTCCTCGGCGGCGACCTGGATCAGCGGCGTGCGGATACCTTGCCCAAGCTCGGCTTTGCCTGTGAATACCGTGATCTTGCCGTCAGAATCGATCCTTATCCAGCTATCGAGATAGCGGTCGTCGTCCAGGCTGCCCGGCAGCTTGGGTTTTTCGGGCGCCGCAGCCGGCGTATCCTGCGCCAGCGCGCGGATTGCAGAGAAGCTGACAACGAGTGCTCCTGTGCCGGCAAGCAGGCCGCGCCGGGTGATTTCATGCTTGGTAAGAATATCCATCATCCTGCACTCCCATCGGCAGCCGGAAGCCCGGCAGCTTCCATCAATTCGCTAGCCCGCCTGATGGCGGCAAGGATGCGCATATGCGTGCCGCAGCGACAGAGATTGGTGCGTAACGCCGACCGGATTTCCTCGTCGGTCGGTTTAGTATTCTTCTTCAGCAGCGCTGCTGCGCTCATCATCATGCCGGGAATGCAAAAGCCGCATTGCACCGCCTGTTTCTCGATGAAGGCCGCCGGCAGCGGGCCGGGTTTTTCGGCCGTTCCAAGCCCCTCTACGGTCACGATTTCCTTGCCTTCGACGACGACGAGCGGCGTCACACAGGAAAGCACGGCCTGACCATCAACCACGACGGTGCAGGCTCCGCATTGGCCGAGGCCGCAGCCGAATTTCGCGGCGTTGAGTTCAAGATCGTTGCGAAGCACATAAAGCAGTGGCGTGTCGGGCTCGCTGGCGACTTCATGGATTTGTCCGTTGACGTTGAGCGTTGTCATTTCGCCTCCTTCGCGCCGACATTGGACGGCGCTCTCTCAATTCCTTCCGAGGGGCGGACGGCGACGAAATACTCGCCGGAACGTGTGCGGCTGACGAGCTGCTGCAGATCGAGCCAGGCGTCGCGTGTCGTGAAGCGCCGGCGCATGAAATCCAGCAGATCGACGACCTGCCGGTCGTTCAATGCGCCAGCAAAGCCGGGCATCACAGCACTTGTCTGACCATCGGCAGGCGACAGGCCGAAAAGCACGATATTGACGATGTTCTGCGGGTTGGCGGCATTGACGGCGGTGCTGAGATTGAAGTTCAACCCGCCAAACGGCGCCGCGCGGCCGGACTCATGACAGGTGGCACAAGCCGCACCATAGATGGCGGCACCCGGATGCGCGGCAAGGTCGGCCGAGGCTCTGTTCTCATCGATCGACGCAGTAAGCATCCCGTCCTGGTCCGGGACGAACTGTTTCTTCAGCTGCTCGGCCTTCTGCACACGCTCGGGAGCCGGCTCGCCCATAATCGAGGCGACATAGACTGCGATCGCGTTAATATCGCTATCGGGAAGCGCACCGAGATTGCCCGTGACTTCCGCCATCGGACCACGCGAAACACCGTGGAACACGTGGTAGCCGTGGCGAAGATAAAAGGCGAGCGACTCCTTGTCCCACGGGATCGGCGACGGGCTTTCGGCATTGATTGCATAAGCCTGCCAGCCTTCCGCCTCACCGCCTCCGAGGTGTCTGCTGCGATCCTCGGCGCCGAGGGCGTTTCGCGGCGTATGGCAGGCGCCGCAATGGCCGAGGCCTTCCGCAAGATAGGCACCGCGGTTCCATTCGCCGCTTTTCTGCGGATCGGGCGCGAAAGCTCCCTTGGTGAAGAAGAGCAGCTTCCAGCCGGCAAGGATCGGCCGCACATGGAGCAGGAACGGCAACTCATTTTCCGGTGCCGTTGCCTTGATCGGCGTACGCGTCATCAGGAAGGCATAGAGTGCTTTGTTGTCCTCATCGGTGACGCGGGTAAAGTGATCGTAAGGGAAAGCCGGATAAAGGTGATTGCCTTCCCGATCCACCCCTTCGCGCATGGCGCGCTGGAAGGCAGCTTCGCCCCAGCGCCCGATGCCGGTTTCATCATCCGGCGTGATGTTCGTCGAATAGATGTTCCCGAAAGGCGTCGGGAGTTTAAGTCCCCCGGAGAAAGCTTCCTTTTCCGGGACCGTATGACAGGCGATACAGTTTCCGACCGCCGCGAGGCTTGCTCCCTTGGCGATCAGCGCGTCATCGAAGCGCGCGTTCTCCGACGGGTTCCGAGGCTTGATTTCTGGGCGCCAGGCAAGAAAGAAGAATGCGAGACCGAAAATGATGAAGAGGGTAAGGATCGTCGAGAGCAGGCTGATGGCTCGCATTGCCGATATGACCCTCCCGGAGTGCAAACCGAACTCCACAAAACGCGAGGGATAGGGATTTGTTCCCGAAATACGCGCTGGTATCGCTAGCGCTTGGCGATCGTGCGGGCCTGCTTCAGGTCGCCGCGGGCCGCGTCATCGTCGCAAGTGCGCATAAGACGCCCGGTGGCGCGCAGCATCTCGATCAGGTCAGTGCCATCGCTGGACGCCTTTGTCATTTCGAGCTGTTCAAACTCGGCCGCCGCCTGCCGCCAGTTTTCCGCATCGCTCCCATAGGGGCGTCCCTCCGCCTCCCAGATGGCATAGGCGCGCTGGCTGATCCAATCTTCCTTATTGCGAAACATGACACCCAGCTAAAACGAGAAAAAATATCGGGTTGGAGGTTGCCAGATTTCGCTTACGGAGTTGTTACTTCAGCCCGCGAATTTGACCAGAAATTCTTTGCAAATGCGCCATTTCAGATCTTCTCTAAATTCCGCCTTCCGAAGCAGCCACGAAACCCGCTGCCTCAACCCATCCGCTCAGCAAGCTCGATGAGGATGCCGTCGGGATCGCGCAGGAAAGCAACCTTGTGCAGAACTTCGGAATTGTAAGCGTGACGCGGGCGCTCCTTCATCTCGACGCCGGCCGCTTCGAGCTTTGCGAAGGTTTCATCGACGCTGCCGAACAGAAATGTCAGATGGCGGAGACCGGCCGCGCCTTCCGGCACGTCGGTTGCCCGCACGGCACCGCTCGCGGGCGCGAAGATTTCCAGCATGCCGCCGCCGGCATCGAGAAAAGCAACGTGCGAGCCGTCCGGCATCGTCTTGCGCAGATGCAGCCGAAGCCCGAGCAGGTCGCAATAAAAGGCGACGGCACGGTCGATGTCGCTTACCGTCATGCCGATATGTTCGAAGGATTTCAGCATTCAAAATTCCTCCCGGAGATAACACTCGAACTGACTGCCGTGGCTTGCCGCCGTCAAGACAGAATCGTGTGATGGCAATCGAAGCGACCGTTCGGCTTGCGGTCGATGAAATCGGACGCTATCTGACTGGAGCCGCTAAATCACGACTTAACCATCGAAAGCCGGGAGATAGGGCATGCGAAAAGCGATCATCGTCTGGGGCGGCTGGCAGGGCCACGAACCGGAAGCATGCGCAAACGCCGTCGGCGAACTGCTGCGGGAAGACGGCTTTTCGGTCGAGATTACCGCCGATCTCGACATCTTCGGCTCGCCGGTGATTGCCAACACCGATCTGCTTGTTCCGATCATTACCGGGGAAAAGCTGGAGAAGGAGCATGCCAATGCGCTAGTGACGGCGGTTCGCGGCGGCCTTGGCCTCGGCGGACATCACGGCGCGCTTGCCACATCCTTCAAGGAGAGTGCGCCATTCCGCTATGTTTCGGGCGTCACCTGGGTTTCGCATCCAGGCAACATCATCGACTTCCGCGTGAATGTGAGCCGGCAAAACGATCCGCTGATGCAAGGCATTCCGGACTTCGACTACCACTCGGAGCAGTACTACTTGCACTACGATCCGTCGATTGAAATCCTGGCGACAACCACATTCACCGGCGAGTATGACGAGGCCGCACGCAATGTCGTGATGCCGGTGGTCTTCAAGCGCCATTTCGGTGCGGGCCGTGTCTTTTATTCCGCGCTGGGCCATGTTGCGGCCGAATTCGACCATCCGTACATGCCTCTCATTCTTCGCCGTGGCCTTGCCTGGGCTTCACGCCGGTAGCTCTTCGCCCGGCGGCGGCCTGTCCAGTCATAATTTGACCTTGCCCCGCCGGGACAGATGTGATCGATTTCGGGCGCTGCTGAAGGGCGGCAAATTTCAAATCACATGAGCGCAAGCTCGACCGCGACGGAAGGTCATCATGTCTCAGCTTCTCGACGACGCCTCATCGGGCGGCCTGTTTGTCGGCCGCGTCTGGAATCCGCAGGCAGCCGGTCCGGCCATTGTCACGATCCGTGACGGAGAGATTGTCGACATAACGTCCAGGGAAGCGCCGACATTGAGCGCGCTTCTGGAGAAGGATGATCCGGTCGCCTTTGCGCGCGCTGTAACCGGCAAAACACTCGCTTCGCTCGAAACAGTGGCGGCAAATAGCGTCGGCCGACCTGATGCGGCTAGGCCTTATCTACTGGCACCAGCAGACCTTCAGACCGTGAAGGCTTGCGGCGTGACCTTCGCGCAATCGATGATCGAGCGGGTGATCGAGGAGAAGGCTGCCGGCAATCCGGATCGTGCGGCGTCGATCCGCGACCGCGTCGGTGCGCTGATCGGTGGTAGCCTCGCCAACATCAAGGCAGGCTCTCCGGAAGCGGCAAGGGTCAAGCAGGCGCTGATCGATGAAGGCATGTGGTCGCAGTATCTCGAAGTCGGCATCGGGCCGGACGCCGAGGTCTTCACCAAATCCCCGGTACTGTCCTCCGTCGGCTGGGGGGCCGATGTCGGCCTGCATCCGATTTCGACCTGGAACAATCCGGAACCGGAAATCGTGCTTGCGGTGAACAGCCGCGGCGAGATCAAGGGCGCGACCCTCGGAAACGACGTCAACCTTCGCGATATCGAAGGCCGCTCGGCACTGCTGCTTGGCAAGGCGAAAGATAATAATGCCTCCTGCTCCATCGGCCCTTTCGTTCGGCTATTCGACGACTCTTACGGCCTCGACGATGTCCGCAAGGCCGAGCTCGACCTGAAGGTCACCGGCGAGGACGGCTTCGTGCTTAACGGAAAGAGTTCAATGTCGAAGATCAGCCGCGACCCGACCGATCTCGTCAGGCAGACCTGCGGAGCCCATCATCAATATCCGGACGGTTTCATGCTGTTCCTCGGCACGCTTTTTGCCCCGACACAGGACCGCGACGCACCCAATCAAGGCTTTACGCACAAAATCGGCGATGTAGTCGAGATCTCTTCAGTTGGGCTCGGAACGCTTACAAATACGGTTCGTCTCTCAACCGAATGCTCTCCATGGACGTTTGGCATTTCGGCGCTGATGACCAACCTCGCAAAGCGGGGGCTGCTCTAGCTTGGGAGCGCCAACAGGCTGCTCTCGCTCAAGCCGTTGCGAAGCGATGCCGTTGTCATCCAGCCAGCACTCAAATCTGCACGATCAGGCCGTCTTCGGCAGTCTCGAAATTTACGGTCGGTCGCTCAGCCAACATGTCCTCGCTCATGTGGGTCAAGATGACACGCTTCGCACAGATCGCCGGAAGATGGTTCTCGAGGGTCGCCAGATCGAGATGGAGCGGCACGGGCTTTTGCCGGAAGTACGCCTCGGCGATCAGGAGATCGGCGCCTTTAGCCGCTGCGACCAAGGTGTCGGTCCATTCGGTGTCACCCGTGTAGGTCACGGTGCGTTTTCCAATCTCGAGTCTAAGCGCGAAGAACGACCCCTCCGGCTGCCCGTGCCTGACAAGGAAGGGCGTCACCTTCACATTGCCGAAATCTGCCTGCATCCCGGGCTCGAGTTCCCGCAATTGCAGATCAAAACGCTGTTTTGTTTTTGCAGACCCTGGAAATCCCGTTTCCATCACCCTGACGAACCAGTCCGGCAGCCCTGGAGGCCCGGCGATGAGCAGAGGCTCCGTCCGCTTTGAAAAGAATTGCGCATCCAGAATGAAGAACGGCAGGCCGCCGAAGTGATCGGCGTGGAAATGGGTCACGAAGATCGCCTGGATATCGTTTCGGCCGATCCCCAGCTTCTTCATCGCAACGAGTGACGAAGCTCCACAGTCGATCAGGAAGTTCGCGCGCTCGCCTGTCACATGGAAGCAAGTGTTGAAGCGACCGCCGCTGCCGAAGGCATCGCCGCATCCGACAAATTGCAGTTGCACCGTCATATTATTCTCCAACGCGAATGTAGCCGTTTGCTTAACCGCTACCGGTTGCGCCGAATCCCCTGCAGGAGATCGAGAACGGAGTTGGCGGCATCAAGGACGTTCGTGCCGGGGCCGAAAACGGCGGAGATGCCGTGGTCGGCCAGAAACTGATAGTCCTGACGCGGAATGACACCGCCACAGATGACGATGACATCGCCGCCGCCCTTGGCTCTCAAGCTATCGACGAGCTGCGGCAGCAGGGTCTTGTGGCCGGCTGCAAGCGACGAGACACCGATGACGTTGACCGTCTCGCTGATCGCCATTTGGGCGGCCTCTTCCGGTGTCTGGAAGAGGGGGCCTGTCAGTACATCGAAGCCGATATCGCCGAAAGCCGACGCAATCACCTTGGCGCCGCGGTCATGCCCATCCTGGCCGAGTTTAGCGACCATGATCTTCGGCTTGCGGCCGAGCGCCTTGCTTACCGTCGACATGCGGTTTTTCAAAACGGCGAGTTCCGGCTCGCCGCGATAGGCTTCGCCGTAGACATCCTTGATGACCTCGGGTGTCGCCACATGGTCGCCGAAGGCCCGGCGCATCGCATCCGTTATCTCGCCGACGGTGGCCCGCGCCCGCGCCGCCTCGATGGCGGCTTCGAGCAGATTGCCTTTGCCGCTGCGCGCCACCTCCGCGAGGGCTGCGAGCGTTTCAGCGGCCTTGGCGCCGTCGCGCCGCCGCCTCGTCTCCTCGAGCCGCTTGATCTGCGACGTTCTCACGGCACTGTTGTCGATATTGAGGATGTCGATCGGCTGTTCGTTGTCGAGACGGTATTTGTTGACGCCGACGATGATCTCGTCGCCCTTGTCAACCGCCGCCTGGCGGCGGGCAGCGGCTTCCTCGATCAACCGCTTCGGCAGGCCGTCGTTGACGGCGCGCGTCATGCCGCCAAGCGCCTCAACCTCCTCGATCAGGCTCCATGCCTTGTCGGCAAGTTCCTTGGTCAAGCTTTCGACGTAGTAGGAGCCGGCGAGCGGATCGACGACCTTGGTGACGCCGGTCTCGTGGCTCAGGATGAGCTGTGTGTTGCGGGCGATGCGGGCGGAAAATTCCGTGGGCAGCGCGAGGGCCTCGTCGAAGGAATTGGTGTGCAGCGACTGCGTGCCGCCAAGCACCGCCGACATCGCCTCGAAGGCGGTGCGGACGATATTGTTGTAGGGATCCTGTTCCTGCAGCGACACGCCGGAGGTCTGGCAATGGGTGCGCAGCATCAGCGATGCCGATTTTTGCGGTTTGAAGTCCTCCATGATCCGGGTCCAGAGCAGGCGGGCGGCGCGCAGCTTTGCCGCCTCCATGAAGAAGTTCATGCCGACCGCGAAGAAGAAGGACAGACGTCCGGCGAAATCGTCCACATTCAGGCCCTTGGCGATGGCGGCCCGCACATATTCGCGGCCGTCGGCCAGCGTGAAGGCAAGCTCCTGCACCAGCGTCGCACCTGCTTCCTGCATGTGATAGCCCGAGATCGAGATCGAATTGAACTTCGGCATTTCCTTCGCCGTATATTCGATGATGTCTGCAACGATCCGCATCGAAGGTTCGGGTGGATAGATATAGGTATTGCGGACCATGAACTCCTTGAGGATGTCGTTCTGGATGGTTCCGGAAAGCTCTGCCCTCGATACGCCTTGCTCCTCGCCTGCCACGATGAAGGAGGCGAGGATCGGGATCACCGCACCGTTCATGGTCATCGACACGGACATCTCGCTCAGCGGAATGCCGTCGAAGAGGATCTTCATGTCTTCGACGCTGTCGATCGCCACGCCGGCCTTGCCGACATCACCCTCGACGCGAGGATGGTCGCTGTCGTAGCCGCGATGGGTGGCGAGATCGAAGGCGACGGAGAGGCCTTTCTGGCCGGCGGCGAGATTGCGGCGGTAGAACGCATTGGATTCCTCAGCCGTCGAAAACCCCGCATATTGCCGGATCGTCCAAGGCCTGCCGGCGTACATGGTGGCGCGCGGGCCGCGGGTGAAAGGCGCAAATCCCGGAAGGGAGTCGAGATGCCCAGCGCCTTCCAGATCTGCGGCCGTGTAGAGCGGCTTGACGTCGATGCCTTCCGGTGTGTGCCAGGTCAACGTCTCGGGCGGAGCGCGCAGCTCTTTCTCCGCTAATGCCGCCCAATCGGCAGTCGTCTTCTTGGCCATGTCTTCCTCCGGCATTTCCTTTGGCTGCACGCTATCACTCGAAGCGCATGCGGCGCGATACGCCCTTAGCATAATTTACGCAGGAAGCCGGCCATTTCCATGGCCAGCGTGGCGCGCCGGAAGCCTACAGAGGCGCGGCAAAAGCGAGATGCCAGTCCCGCGCTGATGGATTAAGTAAGACGGCTCATCTCGGCCGCCAAGTACCAGACGGGAATGCTGGGGCGGTGTGCCTTATCGGCCAGGTTGCCAGTGATGCTGCAACCGGGGAAGATGATGATACTTGCCGGCATCACCGGAAGCATGTCGTTGGGCCGGAAGGGTAGCTGTAGACTATAGGGTGGCGAGGAAGTGGGCGGCCGGCTCACGCAGCGTTGCGCCTCGGAATGCGCGGCAGGAAGACCGTGAGCAGGCCGAGCAGCGGCAGATACGAGCTGATCCGGTAGACGAATTCAATGCCATGACTGTCGGCGAAATCACCGAGGAAGGCAGCACCCAGGCCTCCTGCCCCGAAGGCGAAACCGAAAAACACACCGGCAATCAGGCCGACACGGCCGGGCACCAGTTCCTGCGCAAAGACGACGATCGCCGAGAATGCAGAGGCAAAGACGAGGCCAATGACGACGCTGAGCACGCCGGTCCAGAGGAGGTTTGCATAAGGGAGCAGCAATGCGAAGGGGATGACGCCAAGGATCGAGAACCAGATGACGAAACGAGACCCGAAGCGATCCCCGATCGGGCCGCCGAGGAAGGTGCCGACGGCGACCGAACCGAGGAAGAGGAAGAGCATGAGCTGCGCCTGCTGCACATCGAGCTGGAACCTCTCGATGACGTAGAATGTGAAGTAGCTCGACACGCTCGCCATATAGACGTTCTTCGTTGCCGTCAGCAGGACGAGAATAGTGAGTGCGATGACCACCTTGTTCTGCGGCAAGGGCAGAGTGCGGCTTACGGCGTGCTTCCCAGCATTCTGCCGGCGGTGGCTCATGTACCAGTTGCCGACCCAGCCGAGCACGACAATACCGACCATGGCGATGGCAGAAATCCAGGAGACGCTATGCTGGCCGAACGGCAACACGATGAAGGCCGCAATCAGCGGGCCGATCGCCTGCCCGGCATTGCCGCCGACCTGGAAGAAGGACTGCGCAAAACCGTGACGGCCGCCGGAGGCAAGGCGGGCGACGCGCGAACTTTCGGGATGGAAGACGGCCGAACCGAAACCAATGAGGCTGGCGGCGACCAGCAGCAGCTCGAAACTTCCTGCGTTGCCGAGCAGAATGAGGCCGCAGAAGGTGCTCGCCATGCCGACCGGTAGCGAATAGGGCATCGGCCAGCGGTCGGTGACGATCCCGACCAAGGGCTGCAACAGGGAAGCTGTGACCTGGAACGTCATCGTCAGAAGTCCGATCTGGACGAAATCGAGATCGTAATTCGCCTTGAAGAGCGGATAAAGCGAGGCAAGCAGCGACTGCATGATATCGTTCAGCATATGGCAGAAGCTGACTGCCACGAGGATCGACATTGTCGTCTTCTCGAAACGGGGCGCGGTCTCGCTCAATACGGCCATAGGCATTACTCCCGCGGCTCGCTGCTGATGCCGCTATCACTTTTCATGAAGAAGATTCTAACGAACGGAGCCAAGGCTTTCGGCAACGGCCGCCTGGGGATGCATTTATCGCAACCTAGGCGTCAGTTACAGCCCAGTTTTTGCCAGATCGGTACGCCGATGCCTTAATTTTTCACTGGAACGCCTTTATTGCTGCGCGAATGGACCTGCCACACGAAAGTATCAATTGAATTTTCCTATATGCTCATACACAATCACTTCGCCCGCGATGCTGCCTCGAAAAGGCGCCCCCTCAACACAGTCCATGGAAATAACGAAATGAATGCAAAAGCTCCAAATGCAATCGACATCTATGTGGGCTCGCGCGTGAGGATGCGCAGACTGTTATTGGGGTTTAGCCAGGAGCGGCTGGCAGATCAGATCGGCGTTACCTTTCAGCAGGTGCAGAAATACGAGAAGGGCATGAACCGCATCGGCGCGAGCCGGCTACAGAGGATTGCCGAAGTGCTCGCCGTACCGCCGAGCTTCTTCTTCCAGCAGGATCCTTCTAAGCCGCTGAGCCTCGACGGCCTGGAGCTTTCCGGGAATACCGATCCGGTCGGCGAATTCCTGCATTCGAAGGAGGGCCTGGCGCTCAACCGCGCGTTTCTGAAAATTACGGACGCCACCGTGCGCGAAAAGGTGCTTTCGCTGGTCAAGGCGATGGCCCAAGCCGGAGACCGCCAGGATATGGATGCCGGCACCACAAAATCGGAAACGGGTGTTCCGCTGAACGGCTGATGGGAACGCTGCGCAACTCATGAAGTCCTTACCCCGGCTTCTGCCGGGGTAAATGACGGCCGCCCTAAAGGCATCGCCGCTTAAATCAGCTTTTCGAGCGTGATTGGCAGCTCGCGAATGCGCTTGCCGGTCGCGTGGAAGACCGCGTTGGCGATCGCGGGCGCCACCCCGACGATCGGCAATTCGCCGACAGCCTTGCCGCCAAGCACGGACGCATGGTGATCGGGAATGCCGACGGAAATGACCTCAAGATCCGGCACGTCCGAATTGGTGGGCACGAGATAATCCGCCAAGTTGTTGTTGATGACGCGGGCATAGCGTTCATCGACAATACCCTCCTCCATAAGCGCCTGCCCGATACCCATGATGATACCGCCGCGCCATTGGCTTTCGGCGAGCTTCGGGTTGTAGAGCCTGCCTGAATCGAGCGCTGAAACCATGCGCGACACGCGAACGGTGCCGAAATCCTCATCGACGCGGACTTCGACGAAATGCGCACACCAGCTGTGAAGCGAATAGCCGCCTTCGGTAGGCGCTTTCATCGTCATCATCGTCGTGAAGTTGTCGTAGCGATCTTTTCCCTCCCGCTTGTCTTCCGGCAGCGTATCGCGGAGCGTCTCGACCTTTTCGCGGCCAATTTGCCGCATGAAATCTATGATCGCAACGCCATCTCCTTCTCCTCTCGGCGGCAAGATCCGCCCTTCGGAGATCGTCAGCGTATTGGCCTGCGCATCCCGGAACGGCGAGTTCGGGTCATTGAGGGCAAGCCCGATCAACTCGTCGCGCGCGGCAAGGGCGGCCTTATAGACGGCACCTGTCATCAGGTTCGCGAGCTGCGAGCCGCCGGCGACGGGCGCACGCGGCAAGGCCGAGTCGCCGAGCTTGACGCGGACCTGCTCGACCGGGATGCCGAGGACTTCGGCGGCCGTCTGAGCCAGGATTGTATAGGTTCCCTGGCCCATGTCGATGCCACTGCTTGCAACCTCGGCTGTACCATCGGCAAGGATTCGGACAAGCGCCTCGCCAGGCGTGCGGCGCACCGGATAGGTGCCGGCTGCCACGCCCCAGCCGATCAGCTGCTTGCCGTCCCGCATGGAACGAGGCTCAGGCGAGCGTTTCGGCCAGCCAAAGGCTTCCCCACCTGCGGCAAAAGCCTCGCGCAGTTGTCTCGTCGACCATGGGATCTTGGCATGCGGGTCGCGCTCGGCATAGTTCAGCAGGCGGATTTCGACAGGGTCGATGCCGACTGCATAGGCGAGTTCATCGATCGCCGACTCGAGGCCCCATGCGCTGGGATTTTCGCCGGGCGCCCGGAGCGCGCCGGGCAGAACCGTATTCACCGGGATGATATTCTGCTTCGAGCTGAAGTTCGGAACATCATACATGATCGAGGTAACGGCACCGAGCGGCTCGACGGCAACACCAGTCATCGCGGTTTCGTTGGCACCGCGCTGGACGATCGAAAGCAGCCTGCCTTGCTTCGTTGCGCCGAGCGCCAGCGTCTGCCGGGTGGCGGGGCGGCCGCCGAAGGCCGTGAATGTCTGCGGACGGGTGACCGCGAGCTTGACGGGACGGCCAAGTTTCTTTGCCGCCATGATTGCAAGCGCCGCATGCGGAAGCGAAAGCGCCTTTGAGCCGAAACCGCCGCCGATATAAGGGGAGATAATCCGGACGTTCTCGAACGGCAATCCGAACCACTCGGCATAGCTGCGCGCCATGCCGTCCACCCATTGGCTCGGCTCCCAAAGCGTCAGCACGTCGCCGTCCCATTTGGCGATCAGCCCATGGGGTTCGATAGGCACGTTGTATTCACGGGGTGTCTTATATTCGTGTTCGATCCGAACGGGGGCTTCAGCCAGCGCGCCTTCCGCATCGCCCCATTCGATCGTCATTTGTTCGACGGCAATGCCGTCCCCTGCCCGTGGATCATCAAAGCCGAAGATTGCCGGTTTTTCGTCGTAGCTGACGTCGATCAGCGCCGCTGCCGCGGTTGCCTGCTCGAGCGTTTCGGCGATCACGGCCGCCACATGCTGTCCGCTGAAGGTAATCTCCTTCGTCAGCGCGAGATAGGGACCTTCGGGACCTGGCGTGCCGGCCCAGGTGGTTGCCGATTTGAGTTGCATGATGTTGTCGGGCGTCAGCACGAGCAGCACACCAGGGGCGGCCTCAGCCGCGGAAATGTCCATGGATTTGATGCTGCCTGCCGCCACCGTACTCTGGATCGTCACGCCATGGACGACATCGTCGAGTTGGTTTTCGATCGCGTAGATTGCCTTGCCGGTGATCTTCGCAGGTCCGTCCATGCGCGATAGGCGCCCGCCGAGCACGCCATCGGCGGCATCGCCGCGCTTGATCTTCGTTTCCATGACGGTCATGCGAGACCTCCCACTTTCTCTATGGCGCGGGCAACGACCCGCGGCGCCAGATCGATCTTGTAGCGGTTGGCGCCATGATCTACGGCACCTTCCATCGCGAGCAGGCTTGCTTTTGCAATCGCGGCGGCATCGAGCGTCTTGCCGATCAAGGCACGTTCGACCGCGCCGGCGCGCCACGGCTTAGTCGCAACCCCTCCGAGTGCAACGCGAAGGTCACGGATCGTTTTGCCGTCATCTTCCAGCGCGAGGCCGACGGCAGCGCTGGCTGCGGCGAACTCGTAGGATTGCCGGTCGCGGACCTTGAGATAGGTGGAACACCGGGCCGCTTGCGAAGCGGGGATAGAAATGGCGGTTATGAGTTCACCGCGTTCAATACTGTGTTCCAGATGCGGCGTGTTGCCCGGAGCCACAAAGAAGTCGTCGACAGCAATCTGCCGCTCGCCGAGATGGATCACGGCGTCGAAAGCGACGAGTGCTACCGCGAGATCACCTGGATTGCCGGCGATGCAATGCGCGCTGGTACCCAGGACTGCGTGATTGCGGGTGATCCCGCCGATTGCCGAGCATCCCGAGCCCGGTTCGCGCTTGTTGCAGGCCTTAAAAACTGCCGGATCGCGGAAATACGGACAGCGGGTACGCTGAAGGAGGTTGCCGCCGATCGTCGCCATGTTGCGAAGCTGGGCGGATGCCGCCAATGACAGCGATTCCGAAACCGCCGGGAACGCCTCCATTATGACTGGATGCTCAGCGACTTCGGCCATCTTGGCAAGCGCACCGATCGTAACGCCCGTCTCGGTCGATGAGATTGAATTCAAGCCGGGAATAAAGGTGATATCGACGACCGTTTCCGGCTCGGCAATACCGCATTTAGCAAGATCGAGCAGCGTGGTGCCGCCGGCAATCAGCATCGCGCCTTGCCGGACGGCTGCCTCACGGGCCTGGTCAGTCGACGACGCGCGGAGATAGGAAAACTCTTTCATCGGGCCATCTCCGCAGCTTCACGCACCGCCGCAACGATGCTGTTGTGGGCCCCGCACCGACAGAGATTACCGGACATATATTCGCGGATCTCGCTATCGGAACCCGTATGACCCTCGCGAATGCAGGCAACCGCCGACATGATCTGGCCTGGCGTGCAATAGCCGCACTGGAAAGCATCATGCTCAAGGAATGCCGCCTGGACCGGATGAAGGCCGCCATCCGCCGCAGCCAGACCTTCGATCGTCGTGACTTGCCGCCCTTCGGCCTGAGCCGCGAGTGTAAGACAGGCAAGCACGCGCTTGCCATCGATATGGACGGTGCAGGCGCCACACTGCCCCTGGTCGCAGCCTTTCTTCGTGCCGGTGAGGACCAGATGTTCACGCAGTGCATCGAGCAGCGTCACACGCGGTTCGACAGCAAGCGCGTGTGACGTGCCGTTGATATCAAGCCTGAGGTTGATTGTCCGGGTCATGGTGTTCTCCTGCCTTGACGGAAGAATTTGCATCGTCATCGAAAGTTGCCGGTCTTGAACCGCAAAGTGCGTGAACCAGCTAAAGCCTGGCCTCTGCGGGATTCGCTTTCATCTAGGGCGCCTTCGCAATTGAGACATGACATTCCGCCTCTTTCTGCGATAACAGGTGCAAGGCACTCTACTTAAACGGAGGCGCCTCCGATTAAACTAGCGGCTTGCGCGGCAGCGTCAAGCCCCTATCCGCAGGAGAGGCTTTTGAGCGGAAAGGCAATAGCCGGAGGCGAGACGAAAACCGAAAGGCGCACGCGTGCCGATGCGCTGCGCAATCGCGACAAGCTGATCGCCGTTGCCGCTGTTGTCTTCGCCGACCACGGCGTCGAAGGTTCGCTGGAGGAGATCGCCCGGCGCGCCGGTGTCGGCATCGGCACGCTTTACCGCCACTTTCCGACGCGCGAACATCTGGTCGAGGTTGTCTATCGGCGGGAACTGCAGAATCTGGCGACAGCCGCCAGCGATCTTGCGGCCACGCGTCCGGCCGACCAGGCACTTGAGGAATGGATGCACCGTTTCGTCAACTACATCGCCGCCAAGCGCGGCATGGCACGAAGCCTGCGGATTTTGCTCAATTCCAACTCGGAGCTCTTTGCCGAAAGCTCTGGCATCATCTCCGGTGCCCTTCGACAGTTGGTGGACAACGCCGCCATAAAGGGCATGATCCGCAACGACGTGGAGAGCACCGACCTTTTGCATGCGCTTTCCAGCATCTATTCGATGCCCGACTCGCCGGAATGGCGTGAGCGCTCAGGCAGGCTGATCCGCCTGCTGATGGATGGACTTAAATGGGGTGCGAATAAGTCTGGTTGATTGGGCCGCCCGATTCGGCTTGTTCGGACGCTTGGCCCTTCCCAGGTAATACGATGATATGATTAGTCTTCGTCTCGTTACTGAAGTCAACAGCCAGTTCATTTCTGTCAGCCATACCTTTGGGCAGAGTGCCAGATGCGTGCGGCGGCGACCGAGAATTGTGCGAAAACCTCTAAGAAAGAGGCCTTAACCCGCTGTTAAGTCTAATGGCCTTGCAAGAAAATGAGAATCGGCGCTAAATGCGGTTTCATAGCCATCGCGGCGTTAAAATCGCATTTTCGAGATTTCCATGAATATGGCACCTACAATTGGTAAAGCAATTTCTGATGTCGATCAGCTGATCATCGGCCAGGCACAGGAACTGTCCGACAAACTGAAGCAGCATCGCCTGGAAATGTTTCCGCCCCGCTCTATGAAGAGTCTGCGCGAATTCCAGCTTGCAGAAGTCGGGCGTTTCCTTGGTGTTACAAGTGGCTATCTTCGCAATCTCTCGCTGGAGGGCAAGGGCCCCCTGCCTCAAGTGACGCCATCGGGACGCAGGTCCTACACGGCAAGGCAGATGGATGAAATGCGACTGTTTTTGGATCAGAATGCCAGAGGCAGCACACGCTACGTCCCTCACCGCACGGGCAATGAACACCTGCAGGTCATCGCCGTCGTGAATTTCAAAGGCGGCAGTGGCAAGACCACGAGTGCGGCCCATCTTGCCCAGCATCTGGCGCTGACCGGCCACCGCGTTCTTGCCGTCGACCTCGATCCACAGGCCTCGCTTTCGGCAATCCACGGCTTCCAGCCGGAGTTCGACGTCGACGAGAACGAGACGCTTTACGCAGCGATCCGCTATGACGACGAGCGGCGACCGCTGAAGGAAATCATCCGCAAGACCAATTTCCCCAATCTCGATCTCGTACCCGGCAACCTGGAACTCATGGAGTTCGAGCACGATACGCCGCGCGTTCTTGCCCAGGGAAAAGCCAGCGACTACGGCCGCATTTTCTTTGCCCGCCTTGACGAGGCGCTGTCTTCCGTCGCCGACGATTATGACGTGGTTGTCATCGACTGCCCTCCTCAGCTCGGCTTCCTGACGATGAGCGCCATCTGTAGCGCAACCGCCGTGCTCATCACCGTTCACCCGCAAATGCTCGACGTGATGTCCATGTGCCAGTTCCTGCAGATGCTGGGCGAGGTACTGAACACGCTGAAAGGCGCCGGCGGCAACATGAATCTCGACTGGCTGCGTTATCTCGTCACCCGTTACGACCCGCAGGACGGCCCGCAGACGCAAATGGTCGCCTTCATGCGCTCCATGTTCCGCAACCACGTGCTCACCAATCCTATGCTTCGAAGCGTGGCGATTTCGGATGCGGCGATGACCAACCAGACCCTCTACGAGGTGGAGCGCAATCAGTTTACCCGCGCGACCTATGACCGCGCCATGGAGGCCATGAGTGCAGTGAACGGTGAAATCACCGAACTGATCCACAGGGCATGGGGGCGCAGATGAAGGCGCACCGATTGATCGCGATAAACCGTTCAGCCGCCAGGAGGAGAAAGAATGGCACGTAAGAATATCCTCTCGGGCCTGATGGATGATTCCAAGAAGTTTACCGCCGTAAACAGCGAGCCCGCGAGCGACGGTGACAGACAGCCGATCAGTTTCAAGGGTATTGGCGCGCTAGGTGCAGTTACCCGCAGCATAGATGCCCTTGCTTCAAGGGCCGATGCTGCGCGCGCGATCGAAGAGAAGCTAGCTCACGGCGAAACCGTGATTGATCTCGACACCGCGCTCATCGAGGATTCCTTCGTCAGCGACCGCCTCGCGCACAATGACGAACAGTTTCAGGAATTGGTAGAGGCTATCCGCCTGCGAGGGCAGGATTCGCCCATTCTCGTCCGCCCGCATCCGGAAAAGGACGGAAAATATCAGATCGCTTTCGGCCATCGGCGGGCACGCGCCGCCAAGGAGCTTGGACGGCCGGTGCGCGCCGTCGTCAAGAAGCTTGCCGATCGCGACCATGTGATTGCCCAGGGTCAAGAGAACTCCGCACGCGCGGATCTCTCCTTTATCGAGCGTACGATGTTTGCCGACAAACTCGACAAGCTCGGCTTCGATCGGGAGACGATCATGGCAGCACTCAGCGCCGACAAGACGACGATCTCCAAGATGCTGTCCGTCACCCGGCGTATCCCTGAAGGGGTTCTTTCGGCCATCGGAGCAGCACGCGCAACCGGCCGCGACCGTTGGCACGATCTTTCGGTGAAATTCGAAGAAGAGAACGCCACTGAGCGGGCGATGCTGTTCATCGAGACACCGGCCTTCGAAGCCGCCGAGCCGGATGCCCGCTTCGAGATGCTCGTCGCTTTCTTCAGCAAGAAGCCGGCCTCAACTGCACAGACCACAATGCCCACCTCGGCAGTGAGCCAGTGGCAGCTGAGAGATGGCTCCGTAAAGGCGAAGATCAAGGACGACGGAAAACAATTCACTATCGCGCTGAGGGCAGGGAAGGCATCGGCCTTCGGCACCTATATCGCGGACAACCTGGATCGTCTCTACGAGGCGTTCGAGAACAGCAGGAATATTGGAAAGAACGGAGATCAATAGCAAAAGAAAAGGCCCCCGAACGTTGCCGTAGCGGAAGCCCTCTCTGATCTAGACACCCAGAGAATCACATTTCCGCACAACATAGTCAAGAGTCTCCGGCACCTATTTTCGGTGAGCTGATACCTTTTGCCTTGAAGAAGGCGAAGAAAATGGAAAGCGGAAGTGTGACGACGCCTTTTGGGCGGCGGCCGATGACACTTGGCATGCTCGCAAGTCAAGTCAACAGCCAAAAAATCGAGGCAGGCGCCTCAACCGATAAATGGAAAATCTATCGCGCGCTTTGCGAAGCCAAGCCCCTGCTCGATATATCCGACAGGGCCCTCACGGTATTGAACGCGCTTTTGAGCTTCTACCCGAAAAGCGAGCTTGCTGAGGGTGAAAATCTCGTGGTGTTCCCCTCCAACGCGCAGCTTTCGCTCCGCTGCCACGGGATGGCCGAGCAGACGATCCGCCGGCATATGGCGGCACTCGTCGCTGCCGGTCTCGTGATCCGCAAGGACAGTCCCAACGGAAAGCGCTACGCTCGTAAGAGCCGCAATGGCGAGATCAACGACGCTTACGGATTCTCGCTCGCGCCCCTGCTTGCCCGCGCCGCAGAAATCGAACGCCTGGCCGCAAAAGTCGCCGCCGACCGTCTCTACATCCAAACACTCAAGGAACGCCTCACGCTCACCCGCCGCGACATCTCAAAGCTTGTCCACGCAGCGATCAGCGAAGAGCTTGCGGGAGACTGGCAAGCGGTCAACGGCCGCTTTCACGAGATCCTGAACCAATTACCCCGTACCGCGGGGCCCCATGCGATTGCATCCACCTTGCATCTTCTGGAAACGTTGCGGGATGAAATCCTCAAGCGACTGGAATTACAGATTAAAACTCAAACTTTGAGCGGCAATGACTCACAAAATGAGCGGCACATACAGATAACAGAATCTGAATCTAATCTTGATTCTGAAGCTGCTGTCGAAACAACGGTCTCTGAGTTGACCGCAGTAAACTCGTCGTTGGCCAACTCCGTAAACGTCAGCGGCACTGAACTCACCCGCAACGCAGCAGAAACCAACGCGGCATCTGCGATATTTCCACTCTCCCTCGTCCTGCAGGCATGCCCGGAGGTGCGCAATTACGGTCCCGCTGGAACTGTCGGATCCTGGCAGGACCTCATTGCCGCGGGAACTGTCGTCAGCTCAATGTTGCAGATCAGTCCTTCAGCCTACAAGAACGCCTACCGTGTCATGGGCCCGCAAATAGCGTCGGCCGTTCTCGCCTGTATTTTGGAACGGGCTGGGACGATCAATTCAGCCGGCGGCTACTTACGCGACCTGACACGGCGCGCCCAACGTGGCGAGTTTGCGATCGGATCGATGTTATTGGCCCTGGCAAGGGCAAGGGAACATGATGCCCCGCACTGAGTTGACTGCAGTAAACTCGCCAGTAGCCAGCCCCCGAAACATTAACGGCATAGCATTCCTAGGCCACCCGCCACGAACCGGCCGAATGTCAAACCCCGGCAAGACATCGTTGTCTGGAGGAACTATGGCCGGTTCAATGCAACAGATCAGACCTTCGGCACACACGGACGCTTGCTGTGTCGTGGGTCCGCAACGTGCGTTAGTCGCGCGCGCTCGCCTTCTTGGACGGCAAAGGCAATCGATTCTGCCGGCAGTTTTTTGTGACTCACACCGCGTGCGTACCGCGAGCGCTCAAGATCGGATCGAAGTTAGTGGCTTTGGTAGGCAAGGAACCCTCAGGGCGCGCATCACCGGTTCAATGCTGCGATATGCTACCTTACGCGACCGGAAACGACCCATCTGCAGTGACTGAAAGGAAGAGGGAGATTATTTCCGTTAGACGTCGAATGGTCTATGATAACAAACTGTTAGAGATCGGATAAATTTGATCTGACCTCCCGGAAATCATGTCATGATGATAGAGAAGCAGGGGCTTTTGGTCAAGGAAAGGTCGCGTTGAATTGCGGAGAACCGCAAGATAGCAACGTAGCGACACGCTTCCGGCAAAACCTGAGAGCGGACGCGGCAGCACTAACCCGGCAAGGGCCGGGCGTCTTCCGGCTCGTTAGCAAAAATCGACCCGACGGCTTCTCTTCGCGCGGCCACTAGTCGCTGATGTCTGATTTGAAGTCAGACGTTCCTAACCGACAAAATACTGAATGTGATGCCGGCCGTGCACCGCGGACTTTTCGATGCGAGCCCGAACTCCGAATACATCGCGAACAAGTGTCTCAGTGAGAACCGTCTCGGGCGGACCGACGGCGACCACACGACCACCCTGCAGGACGGCCAGGCTGTCGCAGAACATTGCCGCCAGATTGAGATCATGCAGCGCGATAACGCTGGTGACCGGCAGTCTCGTGACGAGATCCAGCAGCTCCAACTGATGCTGGATGTCCAGATGGTTGGTCGGTTCGTCGAGCAGCAGTTCCGTCGGCGTTTGCGCAAGCGCGCGGGCGATGTGCGCGCGCTGGCGCTCGCCACCTGACAGCGTCCGCCACAGCTGTGTAGCCTTGCTGGTCATGCCGACCTGTTCCAGTGCCGCATTGACGGCGGCCTCGTCCCTCGCATCCCAGGGGGAGAGGGAGCCTCGATGCGGCGTTCGCCCTAAGCGGACAACATCCTTCACGGTGATTTCCGCATCGGTTGTCGCTTGCTGTTCGACCAGTGCGAGACGCCGGGCAATTTCGGGACGAGCCATCGTGCTGATATCGCTCTCGTCAAGTTTGATGACCCCGCTCTTGACCTGCCGCAGCCGGCAGATGAGACGCAACAGGCTTGACTTGCCTGAGCCATTGGGCCCGAGCAGACCAAGCGTCTTGCCTGCCGCAACATGAAGGCTCACGCCGTCGACGATCATTGTGTCGCCGGCGGACCAGCAGACATTCTGGATCGATATGCTCATACCGGCCTCCTTGCCTTGTAGAGGATGAAGGCGAAGGCAGGAGCACCGAAAAGCGCCGTGACTACGCCGATCGGAAGCACCTGCTGCGGGATGATGGTGCGCGAGACGATATCGGCAAGCACCATGAAGATCGCGCCGATCAACGCTGTCGCCGGCAGTATCCGCCGGTGCGCGGGGCCGACCAGAAAGCGGGCCGCGTGCGGAATGACGAGGCCGACGAAGCCGATTGAGCCGACGATGCTGACAACGGCAGCGGTCATCACGGCCGTCAGCCCAAGGAGGATGAGGCGCACGCGCTTGACCGGAATGCCGAGCGCTGCGGCAGAATCCGTTCCGAAAGTGAAAGCGTCGAGCGCACGCGCATGAAACATGCAGATGAGAAAGCCGCTGCCGGCGACGGGGGCCACGAGAAAAACGTCCGGCCAGCGCACGCCGCCGAGACTGCCGAGCAGCCAGAACATGACGCCCCTTGCCTGCTCGGCGTTGGCCGCGGTCGTGACAATGTAGGATGTCAGCGCATTGAAGAGCTGCGAACCGGCGACACCTGCCAGGATGATCCGATCGGTGCCGCCTCCTGCGCCTGCGGCCAAAAGGGAGACGAGACCGAAGGCTGCCACTGCACCGAGAAAGGCACCGGCGGAAAGTGTCAGTACACCTGAGCCGATATTGAGGATCATGACGGCGACCGCGCCGGTCGAGGCACCCGCCGAAATGCCAAGCACATAAGGTTCGGCAAGCGGATTGCGGAGCAGGGCCTGCAGGATGGCGCCCGTTACGGCAAGAGCCGCGCCGGAACTTGCAGCGACCAGGGCACGGCTCAGGCGATATTCCCAGATGACACCTTCATGAACCGGCTTGATCGCGAAGGAGGCACCGAAGATGCGATTGGCAATCGCTTCCGCAATCGTCTGCAACGGAATGACGATTTCGCCGATCGACACGGCGAGGCTTATCGCCAGCATCAGAGCAGCTAGCGATAGCAGGAACAAGGCGGCAAAGCCGCCCCGCCCGTTGCGTTGCATGGCGCCGGTGGTCACTGAACCAGTCCAAACTGCCGAATGGCTTCCGCGAGCGTCTCGATCCCGTCGACAAGGCGGATCGACGGGCTCATTGCTTGCGAGTCCATCACGACGAGGTGCTTCCTTTCAACGGCGTCGATCTTGCTTGCGACAGGATCGGTTTTAAGAAACTCCAGCTTGACGGCCGGATCGTCGGCGGCATAGCGGCGCCGATCCATGCCGGCGATGACGATGATCGCAGGATCGAGGCCCGCGGCTGTTTCCCAGCCGACCAACGGCCATTCCTCGTTGGTGGTGATCACATTCTTCGCCCCAAGGGCTTGCATAATATAGGCCGGCGCTCCGTTGCGGCCGGCCATGAAGGCTTCGCCGTTGATTTCTTTGCTGGAGAACCAGAAGATGACGGGAATGTCCTTCACCTTGACACGGGCAACGGAGGCGATCGCTTTTGCCTCGCGTTCCTTCAGCCTTGCGATCAGCGCCTCGCCGCGGTCCTGAACGTTAAAGATCGCGGCCAGCTCGGCGATCTCCTGATAAATCACCTCCGTCTTCAGCATCTCCTTGCGGACGCCATCGCCGCCGGTGGCATTGTCCTTGGCCGCGCAATCGGCCGGCGCGACATAGCTGTTGATTCCAACCTTCGAGAACTGGTCGTAGGTTCCGACGGAACCGTTCGGGCCGACATGCCACTCGAACTCGGCAGTCACAAGTTCAGGATCGGTTTCGACCACCGACTCAAAGCTCGGATCATTGTCGGCAAGACGCTTGATCTTGTTGTTTTCGGCTTCGAACGGCTTCAGCACGGGGCTGAACCAGACCGCGGTGCCGGTGATGCGATCCGCAAGGCCGAGCGATAACAGGATTTCGGTCATCGCTTGCCCGACCGATACCACTCTCTCCGGTGCTTTCTCAAAAGTGACGGATCGTCCGCAATTTGTAATCGTCAAAGGGTAGGCGGTGGGCGCGGCGAAAGCGGACGCAGAAATCCCGCAGACCGCCAGTGCCGCAAAAGCGAAGTGCAGTAGATATCGCCGAAAGTCTAAATTGTTTGGCATGGGAATGCTCACGAAGAATTGGGGAGGCGTCGGCGCGGTGGCGCGATCGCTCCGATGCTGATGGGAAACGCGTAGGTGTTCACCGGCCATGTCGGCGGGCGTGCCGCCGGAATGACTGGCGTCCGTCTTAGCGATTGCGTTGTATTGAAAAGAGCGATCCGTTCCGTATTGTGCGGAAGGGCCTGCGCCTGATGGCGGCGTCAAAAGAAATCATCTGGTCTCCTGTTCCGGGCAACCCCGCCCGTTCAATTGGATCTCTCTTTGACGGCAGGTCTCCTGGCTCGCGGATATGCGCCGGACCATCTGCCTTCCCGTGGGAACGAGCCCACAGTGGCATGGCGCTTGGCGCCACGAGGATGATCGGCAATCCGCTTACAGTTGCGGGGGCAGCCACGGTCTTGGTCCCTTCTGGGTCGTCCGCACCGTGTTCCCTATTAATCCCCTTGGAGTCTTCCTCGGGGAACCGTCCCGCTCAGTTATGCCGAGCGCGACCGCCGCGTCAAGCTGCGCCAAGGCAAAAGCGATTAATGGATGGCGCCCGACCCGCCGACGGCGACGACGCTGAATGGCTGACCCTCAACCGGAATGGCTCGAACCTTTTTCATGGTCGCAATATCGATGACCCGGACGAGGCTATGGCGAGGATCAGTGATAGCGATCTGATCGCCAGCTACCGCAAGCCTGGGGCGCGGATCGCGCCAGTGCCCATCCTTGCTGTATGGCTCGGTAACGGTTGTCGATGTCGTGATTTCGCCGCTCAGGATGTCGACGAGATGCAGTTGCCCGTCTTCGGTCAACACATAGGCGTTCTTAACACGCGCAGGATCGAGCGCGAAATCGATGCGGCGGGTCGGCAGGTCTACTAGGCGATAGGGTGCGGTGCTGTCTGGATCGATCAGCACAATCTTGTCCTCGCCATAGTTGCCCAGGAAGAATTGCATCGCCTTGCTGCCAAGCAAGGTCGTCACTTTTCCCTTCGGCAGCTTGTCGCCATATTCCAGCATCTTAAGTTGCACGGTCTGCTCTTTGCCGGGACGTGCAATCAGGACACCTTCCTCGCAGCCGAAGGCAACGAGCTTTGCGGAGAAGGCTTCTCCGTGCAGCGCCGTGCAGGGTGCGACGTCGCCGACCTGTGCACCGCTTTCACCCAGAACGCGCAATCCCAGCCGTGGCGGCAGTTCATCCGCTTTGGTTTCCTGGGTGGTATCCGGAACCGAGACGAGCATATTCCGCCCCATGGGCACGGCGACACCATGGTGAGGTGCCGTCGCGTCGATGAGCTTTTCGGACGGCTTGCCTTCGAGGATGCCTTCTTCGGAAACGAGCTTGGCTTTGCCTTCGCCGTCGTAGAACAATACCACGTCGTCGCCATGCATGACGGCGTGAACCGGCCGTTTTCCGTCGAGTGCGGTTGGCAGCAGCGCAGCTTCGGACGTTTCCAGATCGCGATGCTCGCCATGATCAGAAAGCACCACACCGGATTTGATCATTTCGACGGTATCGGCCTCCGACTGGATGGCGAAGATAGTCTGGCCAGAACTGCTGGCTGCAAGTGCCGCATAGCCCCTCAACCGAAACTCGCCGATCTGCTCTCCTGTCATGAGGTCGAATGACCGCGCTATGGGAGCCGTATGATCGGCGACGAACAGGCGCCATGTCTGCTTTTCCTCTTCAGCAAAAGCCGGGTTCATCAGGATACTTGCTACTGCAAACCCTCCGGCCATCGTCAATCTGTGTACCATGGAAAATCCCCGCTGATATGTAATAACATTACAATCAATAGGGATGTTTTGAGAAAGTGTCCAGCCTCCGAAGCTGAAATCAGGAAGCTCCTGAAGCCAGACGGTCCCGATGCGGTTCTCAAATGAACTCATCAACGCACTCAAATGAGCGAATGGCGGGTTGAGATGGCATCCAACAATGACTATCTGGTGCCAGCTTCAAGCGGACTCTCCAAGCAACAAAAAGGTATATTCCGGCATGATCCCAGGTTTCCTCGTCACCCATTCCGGTGGCTTCCATGCCGACGAACTAATGTCCAGCGTCATCCTGACCCGGCTCTTCCCGCAGGCCCGTCTCATCCGCAGCAGGGCGCCGGAATGGATCACGCCCGGCGTGGACCGCATCATCTACGATGTGGGCGGCGCGTATGACGCAGCAGCGCAGATCTTCGACCACCATCAGCGTGGCGCGCCGGTGCGTGAGGACGGCCGACCGTATAGTTCGTTCGGATTGATCTGGAAGCATTATGGCCGTGACTATCTTAATGCCTCGGGCCTTCCCGAAGCGCATATCGAGACCATACATGCCTCTTTCGATGCCAGCTTCGTGCTGCCGGTCGATCTGGTGGACAATGGCGCGTTTAGTCCATCCGTTGCGGGACCACTGGCAGGGCTGACGCTGCCCGCGTTGCTGGAAACCTTGAAACCCGTTTTCGATGAGACAGACCCGGAGGCGGAAGACCGCGGATTCCACTCCGCGCTGGCCATCGCCCGGAGTTTCGTGGAGGCAAGGATAGCCCAAAGCGCTGCAAAATTGCGGGCAGAGGCGCTTGTCCATCAGGCAATCGAGGATACGGGCCAAGGACGCATTCTGGAGCTTCCAATGGGAATGCCCTTCCGTCCCGCGATCATGAAGGCAGGCGCCGATCACCTGCTGTTTGTCGTTCACCCGCGCGAAAAGGATTGGTGCCTGACGGGCATCCGACGCGAGGACGAAGGCTTTGAGCTGCGGGCAAATCTGCCTGCAGCCTGGGCTGGGCTGACGAACGGTGATCTGGAGGCGGCTTGCGGCGTCGATGGTGCGAGTTTTTGCCATAACGGCCGCTTCATCGCCGCCGCCAAGACCCGTGAGGCCGCACTCGCCATGGCGGAGTTGGCGGTAAAGGACGCTACCTCCATCGGGCACAAATCGATAGTCGTCTAAAGCGGAGCCGTTTTAGTCGCTTGGACGCCCGGAAAGCGATGGGTAAGATTGGCGGTCCGATAATTGTCGGTGTATGCTGTGGTTCGACAACCGTGGGCAATCGGCCCATGCGCTGCAAGAGCCCATCGCACTTAGACGGAGTTCAAGATTGGCCGTTGCTTTCACCAAGGAAGAGAGTTTCGAAACGGCTTCGGAAACCCTCTTGCCAGACCGTCCGATTTCACCGCATCCGAACCTTGTTACGGAAGCGGGGTTGAGGGCTCTGGAGTTGCAGCTTCAACAAGCTCGCGAGGCCTACGATGGCGCAAGCACGATCGAAGACGTGAATGAACGGCGACGGCAATCAGCCAACCCATTGCGTGATCTGCGCTACTTTTCGGAAAGAGTTCGCACGGCTCAACTTGTCCCTGACCCGGTTTCAACAGACACGGTTGCCTTTGGGAGCACGGTGACCTTCAGGCGTGACGACGGGCGCGTCCAGACCTATCGCATCGTGGGAGAGGACGAAGCGGATCCCAAGGCCGGATCGATGTCCTTCGTATCGCCGGTCGCAGGAACACTCAGGGGCAAAGCGGTTGGGGATATCGTCAGCGTGGGCGATCAAGAACTCGAGATCATTGCGATTTCTTAAAGCGCACATCTCACCGCTGCGAACGACGGCTCTGCAAGCGTTTCTCGAACAGCTTCTGGCC
Source organism: Rhizobium sp. USDA 3886 (assembly GCF_056279785.1). NCBI lineage: Bacteria > Pseudomonadati > Pseudomonadota > Alphaproteobacteria > Hyphomicrobiales > Rhizobiaceae > Rhizobium > Rhizobium sp. USDA 3886. The sequence continues at coordinate 391,679 of NZ_JBWCDC010000003.1, forward strand.
CTATGAAATGTCGGGCATCGATCATTCTCTCGTCGCGGAGGCATGCTCGCGTAGCTTCTCCAGTCGGCCCAAGGTCGACATCGATTGGTTGGTGTGCCATGCAATCAGCCAAGGTTCACATGCCACCGGCATTGGAACGCTGGCCGCAGACCTGCGCCATCCCATGTTTTAATGCGGAGTGAGGGCGGCCGGTCTCGCATCTGCCTTGTCGTGGATAGCAAAGCGGTCGACCATGGTCGCGCTTGCCTGATTGAAACCTACGACGGAAACATCGACGCCACTTCGACGATACCTGAGGACCACCTTGTCGAGCGCCGCCACTGAGGTGATATCCCAGAGGTGGGCAAGACTGACGTCGATGACGACCTTGCGCACCGAATCGGTGAAGTCGAAGGCTGCAACGAAGCTTTCGGTGGATGCGAAGAATATCTGTCCATCCACAGCATAGGTTCGTTCCTGCCCGTCCATGCTGGTGGTCTTGGTAACCCGAAACATCCTTGCGACCTTGCCAGCAAAGAAGACACCCGACAGGAGCACACCCACGATGACGCCTTTTGCGAGGTCTTGGGTGGACACCACCGTGACAACGGTCACCAGCATAACAACGGACGACAGGAGCGGATTGCGACGCAGGTCGAGGATTGAACGCCAGGAGAACGTGCCGATAGACACCATGATCATCACAGCCACCAATGCCGCCATGGGAATGATCCTCACGAGGTCGTCGAGCACAAGGATCAAGAAGAGCAGAAATGCCCCGGCGACGAAAGTTGAGAGCCTTCCGCGGCCGCCCGAACTGACGTTGATCACCGATTGGCCGATCATCGCGCAACCGCCCATGCCTCCGATCAGGGCGGACGCGATGTTGCCCGTACCCTGTCCAATGCATTCCTGGCTCTTGTTGCTGGCCGTATCGGTCATGTCGTCGACGATCTGCGCCGTCAACAGTGATTCGAGGAGCCCGACCGCTGCGAGCGTGATCGAGTATGGCAGGATGACCTGCAGTGTCTCCAGCGTAAACGGCACTTGCGGCAGTGCGAGGATCGGAAATGAGGATGGCAGTTCGCCAAGGTCGCCGACGGTCCGCAGATCCATGCCGGTCCACCAAGCTGCAACGGTCAGTGCGACGATAGCCACCAGCGGCGAGGGAATTGCTTCGGTGAGACGAGGGAATAGATAAATGATGGCGAGTCCGGCAGCGATCATCCAATAAGTCTGAACGGGCACGTTGATCAGCTCCGGAAGCTGGGCCATGAAGATCAGGACAGCCAGGGCATTCACGAAGCCAGTGATGACCGAGCGCGACACGAACCGCATCAGGCGGCCGAGCTTCAGAAATCCTGCGATGATCTGGAGTACGCCCATGAGCATGGTTGCGGCAAAGAGGTATTGGATGCCATGTTCTTTCACCAGCGCCACCATCACGACTGCGGTGGCGGCTGTCGCGGCGGAGATCATGCCCGGACGACCGCCCGTAAACGCACAGACACACGCGATTGCAAAGGAGGCGAACAGGCCGACTTTGGGATCAACGCCTGCGATCACAGAGAAACCGATCGCTTCCGGGATGAGCGCCAGGGCGACGACGATGCCGGAAAGAATATCGCCGCGAATGTTGGAGAACCATTCCTGGCGGTAAAAAGAGAGACTTTTCATTGAGAATTCCGCAAAAGTTCAGGACTAACCGGACGATATGGGCCGGTTCAACATCAGGATGTTGTTGCGTTGTCTGGCGGATAGGCGGCCAGAAGAGCCACCCGGAGTTTCACCGGGTCCGTGCGAATGCTCCCGTATAGCCAGAAGTCTTGCTGCATTGCAATATGCTGCTAGCGAAGCCGTGCGTCTTGGAAGTTTGACGTTCCCGTACTGAGCGGGGCTTCAACGAGAAATTCGAGGAACACGACCTGATGAGGATGTCGCTTATCGCCGCGACGACACCTGGCTATCTGCGTCGCTGGTCCGGCCCGGCTTGAAATCGGTTCTGTGCCGGATGATCTGCCAAGTCGGAATTTCGAGTTGGGAAGGCCAGCGGCATCGCTTTCCGGATCGGCCGCGGTTGGATCTTGTTCGCGCAGGCACGTGAGGCGATCGCAGCAGATGAAAGGGGGCAATGGGGTGAGCTGGCCCTGCTGCGCGATCCGTGTCTAGCATTCCAAGAAACACGATGGTTGCGTCCGAAACCATACAATCCCGAAAAACCAACGGCCTCAGCATACATCATGGCCGCTCATTCGGCTCGTCCGGTCGTGCGGCCTTGGGCCAAGGTAAATTCCACCGCTTCGCCGGGCGCCGTTTGACAGCCGCCCGTGAAAATCATCTTGGATCTAGCCTCAGTGAGAAATCAGTGAGGATAGCCCGCTGGTTTTTGAGTATCTTCTGCTCGGCCTGCGGCAGCGAAAACCAGTTCGCCCTGTCCACTTCCGGAAACGACCTCATGGTTCCCGATCGTGGTGGCCATTCGATGTGGAATGTGTTGCTGGTGATTGTTTTCACATCGATGCAGACGTCGGCCTCGACCGCCCAGGCGATCACGATTTTGCCGCCAGGCTGTTTGTACTCTCCGAGACGAGCGAAGCATCCATCGATGCCCACACCGAGCTCTTCCTTGACCTCGCGCCGAGCTGCCATCAACTCATCTTCTCCCTCATTAATCAGACCCTTCGGTATCGACCAGGCGCCGTCGTCCTTCTTGGTCCAGAACGGTCCTCCCGGATGAACCAGCAAGACTTCATGATGGCCATCGACCTGGCGGTATACTAACAAACCGGCACTGCGCTTTGCCATCGTGGCCTCCTAGCTGTGCTGCCGCCTCATCTCCATGGCAACCTCAATCCGATCTTGCCCAACAGGTTCCACTGTGTGCTCCCTTGCGAAAACGGCGGCGATGTTCCCGCTCCGCTTCGTAAGGTCGTCCAACTGGTCTCCTCAGGCAGCCACGATAACGCTGGGCTTTCTTTTCTGTGTTGCGCGTGGTCATGGCATTCCAATGGCATCATGAACTTGCCGAAAGGCACCGATGATAACATCGGATGCATCGCGCCGCCCGCCTGCGCTTTAACCTTACCGGCTAAGCTTAACGCGACCTTGGGCTTGCAAGATTGATTGGCTGTGACAATGTGATGCCATGACGAACATCAGGCCTCCTCAATACAGTGTCGAACAGCTCGAACGCTCGCGCGATTGTGATGCGATCTGCTATGAAGCCCTTACCGATGTCGTGCGCTGCGCCGTGGCGGCAGGATGGCGCGAGGAGGAGGTGGCTCTCCATCTCGCTGATGCAGCAGAAAGCTATATTGTTTATCTGGCAACCAAGCCGACACGTCGCTGGATCGCAGCCAATAGCAACTGATGGGAAAGTGGGCCTAGTGGACTAGGATCCGCGTTTGGTGCCAATATGCTGGCTTGGACGACGGTCGTGCTCTATCAGTGCCTCGCGATGCGGTTAACGAACTGGGTGCTCTGCGGGGTTGCGTGGTTGAGACCGATGTAACGCCGTCCTTTGCAAGCACAGCCCCGAAAGGAACGACGAAGCGATATGGAAAACGTGGATACTGTACATCTGGCCCACAATCCGCGCAGAACAACGGACGTGGATGCGGTGATCGGAGCTCGTCTCAGGCTCGCACGTGCTAATGCGGGCTTGTCTCAGACGATAGTTGCGGAACAGCTCGGGGTGACCTTCCAACAAATCCAAAAATACGAAAAAGGGTCGAACCGGATCAGTGCTGCGACACTGCATAACATCTCGTTGATCTTTGGCCTGCCCATTACGTTTTTCTTCGACGACGTAGGAAAAGCGGACGTCGCGCCAAATCAGGCGCTTGAACGGCAGGTCGAGCTCGCGATGACAAAGCGGGGACAGAAGCTTCTTGGCGTTTTCCAGCGCGCGTCGCCAAAGCTTCAAGCCAGCATCGTTGCCTTGTTGCAGGCGGCGGCCGGAAGCGGTGACGATGAGGATCTCGAGCTCGACGAATGACGAGCCGCCCATACCGCCTCGATCGCTCGTGAGGTGATGCTAATTGCCGGCTGCATAGGCACGCGCCGGGCCGCCGTCGCAGCGACAGAGACCCGGCGGCAGCTTCCTGCGGCCCCACCGGGTCTCTTTTGCCGCAGTAGGGGTCCCACGGCCTGACAACGTTGATTGCTGTCGGTGAGTCGCGCCACCTCAATGAAATGGTAAGGATAACGGCCGGTAAATATCCACTGGTAATGCTTCCGCCCGGAACGTTGTCCGTGAGCGTGCTGGTTGCGACATCCGCTTCGAACTGAGGAGGATTGACCAGTGGAGAACCTTGCACGTGGAGATCTCGTCAAAACCGGGACCGGCGCGTCTAAGCGAGACGTTCGAGCTGTGCCCGGACTGCCAGCATCGGCAATGTGGCTGACCCCGGTAAGTGGCCTCGACGTCGATCTGCCTCGTTGAATCTCATTAGCAAATTTCCGCTGTTGCGCGGCTGATGCTGACGGACTCGAGCCGAAGGAATTCTGTTCCCTCGCATCCCTGGATACGTTTCGCGCCTGCCTTACCGGAATTTGCGGCAAGACGCCGTCTAGGTCTATTCAAGGCCATGACGGCCATGCTCATTTTGGTTGCACGTGCTTTTTCGCTTAGGTTGCACATTCGTGAGACAATTCGGCTATAAACTCTGCCGGCGGCCATTTGGGGGATCGGACAGCCAAGGCGCGGCGTGGCGCGTTTTCACTCGGACGAATGCTGATGGCGCTGATGCGCCTGAAATGGGGGGAGGCTGGATAAAAAGGGCGTCGTGAGCATTGTCGCTACGCCGCCAGCCGGATTTTGCCTTTGCCTCATATTCAGAAACGTCTATTTATGTCGGCGCAAAACGCGATTTGCCGGACGAAAGTGCGGCAGGATTAAATGATCAAAGGAAGACGCTATGGCGACCGGTACGGTAAAATGGTTCAATGCAACGAAGGGCTTTGGTTTCATCCAGCCGGACGACGGAAGCGCTGACGTCTTCGTCCACATTTCCGCAGTCGAGCGGGCTGGCATGCGTGGCCTCAACGACGGCCAGAAGATTACCTATGAGCTGGTCAAGGATCGCAAGTCCGGCAAGATGTCGGCGGACAATCTGCAGGCCTGAGCCTGATTTCGATGCGACAGTCGGAAGGCCGGGTTCGCCCGGCCTTTTCCGTTGCCAATGTCTCGGGCACCGATGCCTTGTTGGTTTCGCTCTGGCAGAGTAACACCTCGCGAAAATCGGGCATTACCGAGGAACGCAATACGACCACAGTGACAACAAGCGGCAAGTTCCGAAACCTGTCCGCGATCTGCTGCGACTCATTCCCGGAAGTAAGGTTGATTTCCGCTCTGCCGCCGATGGCAGCATTGTCGTGGTGCGAGCGGACAAGAAGCAGCCTGTAGGCCGGTTTGCGCAGTTGCGCGGCCATGTGGGGTAAGGTGCCCGGCACCGACGCCATCATGGCCTTGACACGTGGCGACGCTTGACCCTCATCGATACCAATATCCTCTGAGACGTTGCCACCGATGGCCCGGAGTGGGTGGATTGGTCGATTGCACGACTTGAAGCGGTGAGAGAGACGGGGGAGCGTCCGGGCGCGTTCACTCGCCTCTGGCTGCTGTCTCGAACTCTGCTTGTAGCTCCGCTTCGCGCCCGAGATAGCGCGGAGAAAAATGCATCGGGATCCGGCGTGCCGCTTTTGCGGCAGCAGCGATCTGCCCAGCCTGGCGGGCTGTCAAATGCCGTTTGGACTCCGCGAGGAGCATGTCCTGTTCAAGAAAGACGCTTTCGATGAAGAGATAGTCCGCGTTTCTTGCAAGGCTTGCGATTTTATTCACATTCGCCGGTGTGAAGGCAAAGTCGGTGGCATAGACGACCCGCATTCCGGGCGCCGTGACAAGCGCTCCAGAGGCTAGCAAATCTGACAGGATAACTTGCCGTTCGCCGTCAATGGCGATGGCCGTTTGAGGATCAGCGCGCCCACGCACCAGCCGCTTGGCCTCCGTCAGCCATGGCCCGAGGGGCAGCCCGCACCTTTCCAGGTCTGCCTTATGAACATTGACACGGAGCCGTTCCTGAAACGCGAAGGCAAGGGATGGAATTCCGTGATCTAGACGCGCCGCTTCGACGTGAAAGTCAGGCTCGTCGTAAAGAATGTGCGAGGAGATTGGCAGATCGGAGGGAATGCCGGGCGCGAAACGCCAACGGGACTTGAAGCTTTGCTGTTTGACGGCATTGCCTGCGTTCCACTCGACAGCGCGGATCATGAAATCGGGCGAAGTTTCGTCGAGGAGGTTCCAAGTATAGGCCCGAAGCTTGGCTTGGACGGCATCGATGATGCCTAGTGGTCCGAAGATCGTCAAAGCGGCGTCGCGATGCAGAAACAGGCGTAGAAGATGGTCGAAGCCAATAAAATGATCCATGTGCATATGTGAGACGAAGACGTGCTGCACGCGCAAGATTTCTCGAGTTGACAGGCTGGTGAGATCACCGAGATCAAATAGAAGGGCACGCTTCCCGAAGCTGAAGTCGAGCAGCAGCCCGGGATCGCCGAACACGTCATTCACCAAACGCGGCTGCACCATCAGGACCAACTTCGTACCTTCATCTTGACCTCGTTACTCGCGTGCGTGTCTCCCGCACGCACCTTGCTTTGGCGTTTGCGAACTCGGTAGCCTCGGCGTCGTCTGATTTATGACTTTCGTCTGGACGCTGCCCATGGCTTTGAAACCGGCAACATCGACCCGAAAGGCTCCGAACCCGGCGGGACGGACCCAGCAATTCGGAGACGGTACCTGACTTGGTCCGTCCTCGCGGAGTCCGCTGTGGATTAGCGGGGCGACGAGGCGGCATTCTCTCGGTGATATCCGTAACCGCATCCATCAAGAAATGTTCCCTGATGAGATTGCAGGCATGCAGCGGAGCGTTCTCTGAAGCGGTTGACCCCGATCTCAATTTGGGGCCGGGCGAGCTTTCTCGGGGCGTCCGACTGGACGACCTTGGAGTGCGCACGTGCCTCGGAATTTTATCGGAACCTTCAGCCTTTGATGCGGTTTAAAGGGCTAAAACAATCCAGTCGGGCCGGCGAAAGGATCATCGCGATGCAGATCAGCAATTTCAAGGACATGTATCTTGCCGAACTTCAGGAACTTGTAAGCACCGAAGCGCAACTCGCCGAATCGTTGCTGCAGATGGCCGAGGTGGCGTCGCATCCGGCCTTGAAGGAGGCGCTCGTCCGCCACCGCGAACAAACAGAGGTCCAGAAAGAACGTCTCGTGTCGCTCCTGCAAAAACATGGAGCTGACCCGACGGCGCATACCGACCAGGCCATGCAGGCGCTGATCGGCGAAACCGGAAAAATGGTCACCATGCTGAAGGGCAACGACCTTCGTGACGCGGGTCTCATCGCCTCGGCTCAGAGGCTCGAACATTACGAGATCGCGGCATACGGTACGGCTGCGGCTCTCGCGGGGCAGTTGAACCTGCGCGACGATCAGCAAACGCTGCACACGAGCCTTGAAGAAGAGAAGCAGACGGACGTTCTCCTGACGCAATTGGCCAAACGCGAAATAAACCCGCACGCGGTGGCCGCCTGACCGAACCGCGCAGCAACCCGTCGACAAACGCCAAGGTCTGGGTCGTAGCCAACCTGCCTTGGAGCGATCCTGTTCATCTCTCCCTGGATTTTCGCCTTTGCGGCAGGCCCGCAATCGCTGAACGCTTTTGCCAGCGGCATCGTCATTGTCGTGTTTTCGATCGCTGCGCTTGCGGCATATGCCCGTCTGGGAGGAGTGGGTCAATCTCATCGTCGGACTGTAGGCTCTCGTCCTCCCTGGCTGCCCGGGTTTCAAGCGACCACAGCCATGACCGTGCATGTGATTATCGGTGTTCTCGTCGCCGTCTTGGCGGCAAATCGAACTCTGGTTGATGCATCAGAACCCGCCGACGCAGTCCGCGGCGTGAAGATCCCCAAGGTGTGCAACTGAGCGGGAGTGAGTTCCGCCTCCGGTCCGGATAAGAAATTGAAGTGTGCAGCCTGCTGTTGGTAGTCCTTCTTCGAAATGAGCCACACACATTTGCGGCCTCCAACTCTTTCCTTTGCGCCGCCGTCCCATAGTTAGACGCCGGTTGCCCAAAGGCTTTCAGAGGAGTGGGGATAGATGGGTGCTTCGGTCATAATCGGAATCTTGATCACATTTCTTGTAATCATTCTCGTCTTATACTTGGTTCAGCGGCTGCCGATCGATGCCCGCATGCGCCAGATCGTGCAGATAATTGTCATAATCATAGGCATTGTTTCGCTGCTGAAATATCTGGCTGTTTGGTAGCGCGGCTCCGCCCTAGCCGACAACCAAAGACATTGGCATTCGGCGTCCTGAAATGAAAAGGCCCACTGCGACAGCAGCGGGCCTTTGCGCATCCGGCGGATATCAACTTATCGCCCGTTGGTATTCCTGCGAACCTTATCGCTTTTCGCCTTCACCGAGGCCGTCTTCGCGTCATAGGCCTGTCCGAAATTAGTCCCGCCCAGATGCCCGCCGCCGCTCGTGTTGGCGACTTGGCGTTTGGCCCGCTGAAAAAGGTGATCTGCGTCCGTTTTCTTCATCTCATGGCTCCAAAACTGGAATATAAAAAGGCCGGGCAAACCCGGCCTCAACGTCGTGACGGACCAGTGCCGGTACATTCGCGGTCAACGGCCAATCTGACTGGATTGCTTACTCGGCGAGAAGGTTCTCGGCGGCATTCTTGCCGCTTTTGCTATCGCGCACGATGTCAAAGGTGACCTTCTGGCCTTCCCTTAGATCAGACATGCCGGAGCGCTCTACGGCAGAGATGTGGACGAAAACGTCCGTTGATCCATCGCTTGGCTGAATGAAGCCGAAGCCCTTGGCCGAATTAAAAAATTTAACGATTCCGCTTGTCATAACGATTTCCTTTCAATCGCATAGAACTAGTCGCTCGGCCACATTGCCGACGACGGATGATCGATTTTGAGAGGAAAGATCGCCTTGAGCGCAAAGGGCGCCAAAAACAAAGCTCAACAGGCAAGTTCGATATCGTCCACCTATGCGAGAACTGTGTTTGCATAAAGGCCATCATGGAAGCGCTATACCGGCCCCACCACGGCTGGGCGTGTTCATCTGAAACGAAGAGGTCCGCAGCTTGGGAAGCAACGTCACCTCTAAGCAGCATTTAGCTCGGCTATTTCGCCATACCTTGCAAGCAAGCGGGGCGACGTCATGTCGCCAGTCTCGTCATCGACCATCACGGCATAGGCAGCGACCCCGACGAAGCGAACAGCCATCGAGGCAGCAATCTTCTCAGCCGATTGACCGTTTGAAGCCTGGCGCATCTCCCCCGGCACGAGGTTCCCGCGTTTCTTCTTATAAGGCAGGATGATGAACTTCTCTGCAATTGACATGGTTGTGCCTCTCATTTTGTTCTTTAAATGTTCCCATTGGTGAATCGAGTCAAGCGATTCATTTACCGTTTGATCGGAGCGACCTAAATATCTCTGATGCTCTCTGCCTGCGGAGATGATATCCGGCCTCGCTTTCCTTGAGCACGCGCGTCGCCGGCATAGAGCGGCTTTGCCCGCTCGGCGAGATCGTCGATGCGACCGGACAAATCGATTACGCTGCGCCCGACGGCCGCGACGTCGATTTCCGACCGAAGCCGTTTTGGCGGTGCGAAGGTCTTGGGCGATCTGGCCGTGGAGCTTGGCGATGCACCGTTCAACGCGTTCCCGTTCTTCTTGCCTGCTCTAGGAAGTTGCCGGTCGCAAGCGTATTGGTGCTGAGATGCGCGATCAGCTCGGCCTTGTGGATCGTCACTCATTCTCGATCCGTTTTTTTCTCAATGTACGACTCGGAGCTGCCATTTTGGAGGCGTGCTTACGGCTGCTTTTGTGGAACCGCGTCCGGCGGGATTACCGGTGTGTCGCCGACCGGCGGCGCCGGCTTGACCAGATCTCTATCGCCGGTCAAAGGCGGCTTTAACACGCCGTTGCAATCAGACAATTTTCCCGCATCCGACCTATTCGCTGATCGCGAATTACCGTCGGTTGGCGCGCGGTCCTGGTTCTGCTGCTGATCCGGCGCTTGACACCGATCCGACTGATCAGGGGACGTTTGGGCAAAAGCCGGTCCACACAGAAGCGAAGCGGCACAAGCTATTGCGCCGATGCGTTTCGCACAATCGGCGACATTTGCTTGAATGGAGAGCATGTACCCTCCCTCGATTGCTTCTCATGAAAACACGTTGGAGTGGGGAATGTTCCAAATGCTTCGGCACCTGTCGGGCGTGATAGAAGCCCGGAAACGGCCCGAGCGCGCCGCGTCAGACAGCGCGGCAGTAGCTAGATTTCTTCCTTGGCGTCGTCAGGCAAAGAAGCGGTCCTTGGAGGAGACCTTATTTTCAACGAGGAGCTGACCAATAGAGCCTTTCTGGTCACGCTGGCCGACGACCTCATCACTTGGCCGTGTAGCGGCTCATTGATGGGGATGATATCGATGCCGCTGACCTGGACACAGGTGCGATGGCCCAGCGCCCGCTTGAACAGGCCATCAAAGCATCTCTGAGAATCAAGGCAGGGAGCGTGAATTCTCGGGGGGCGTGCGGCGAACGAACATGAGCTTGTATTCTTGCGTTATGAGACCATGGAAAAGGAACCGAACGATACCGCCCCCTCAAAACCGCCTGTCGGCGCCACGGCCGACCTGCCTCATGATCGCGTCACGGTGCAGCGTTTTCGCGAGTCTTTCCCACGCGCGCGCTGGAGCGACAGTCTGAAGGCTTGGTTCGTGCCCGGCCGCACTGCCGAAAGGCGCATCGGTCGTTGGCTGGCTGAGATGGAAGCAGAGGCCGACGCTTTTGCCGATGAAAAGGGCAGGGATGCTTTCGCATTCGATCCGATCGAAAGCCGCTATCTCGAAGCAGCGCCTTCGGCCTTTCAGGTCAGGACGCCATACTCGCGCACTGTCGTGAACGAAATTCGAGAGATCCCCTTTGCGCGCTGGGACGCGGATCGCCGACTTTGGACAGTGCCTTATCGAGCGTTCGACGAACTGCGCCGACGGTGGCCAGCGATCGAAGCGGCGGCTGAGCGTAACGAACCCGAGGTGAAGAAAGCGCGCCGTGAGGCAATGAAGGGCACCGATGAAGCGGAGGCATGGGAGGCGAAACTGAGGGAGCGCCGGCGAAAACGGTATCCTGTGCCTGCTGAAGATCTCCCGCCGTTCGAGCGCGCGATCGGCACGCATGCTGGTGTGGTTATCTTCACCGGCACGGACGGCGAGTTGGCAGATCCGGTGACTGTCAGCACGTTCTATTTTCCTGCAGCAGAGCGCGTACAGTATGTCTGGGTATCATCGCGACCGGGTTCGCTGGAAGAGCTGGTGACGACGTGGCCCGCACGAACGCCACCCGGAGATGAGGAGATCGCACGCGGCTGGTGGCTCCCGGACCTGGAGGAATTGCGGACCGCTCGGCGAAAGGCCAGATCAAAACGACGCACCAAGCAGCGCCGGGAAGAGGAGCGGAACGATACAGCGTAGATCGTGTCCAACGTCGCCGGGAGAGGAGCGTCCGGATTGAGTGAGCAGCAGATGCGGAGCGCGCTTGATGAGTTTCAACGCTTGCCGCCGATCGAGCCGCGCGAGATGATCGGGCTATGGACCGGTCGGAGCATTCCGTCCGACCACCCTTTCGACGGCGTGCTAGAAAATCTCGGCTGGTTCGGCAAGCGGTTCACGCCGGAATTGCGCGCGGATGCGCTTTTGTTTCGCTTCGGGGAGCGGAAGCTGATTCCTATTGATCCGGCAAGGATACCGCTCCGGCTGGCTCTGCGTATCCACAAAGTGGGGAAAACGCGCGCCGCGCGCAAACTGTTTTCGTATCTTCAGCGCAAACTTCGTGCAAAAGGCCCGGTGGCTTCCCTGAAAACAATGTCGTTCCAAGGCGTCGCGAGTGCCGCGATGATCTATGACGATCAGCCCATTGTCGACCACTTCCGTAGGATGGATGATCGAAACATGATAGGAGCGATGACGATCCAGGGAGACGATCGGATTTATTTCTTCAAACTCGAGCGGGTTGATGAGCCGTGAGCGCTGACTGGATGGGTAGGGCTTGAATTTCCGACAGGCAATTATCATCTGTTGCGCACTGCCCGTTTCGATGACCGCATTGTCGCAGCAGCTTGTCTGTCGTGCGCGGTTGTCCGGGTCTGATAGGGCGCTCCCCGCAAGGGTCGAGCGCCCTATTTTTGTCTAATGTGAAGCTCGCCCGCGCATACCAAAGACCGCGGCGTTATCCTGGACCTCACATAAGCCCTTATAGGATGCGCGATGCAAATTGCCGTCCTTGGTCCAGGAGAGCCGACAGTTTGAAGAGCGATACCACTGACCGTTGTCAACCTCGGCAGTATCGGCAAAATCCCGGTCGCGGTGCTCTCGGATAAGCGTTTCCTGATGTCGGTAGGCGCTCCCGACCCCATTTGCGAAGACGGCGCAGAAAGATCGCGCGGCAACGTTCATGAATAGCTCGCTATCCTTATCAGCCAAGCCTTTCGCACATGCTCAAATCCGGCAACTGACGGAAAGACACTGTTGCCGTGGCCTGATGGCGACGAGGTTAACTGTGCCGGTGCCAGCCAGCGCCGCCCAGGAACACCCGCGGTATGGCTGCTCTTTCAGAGCCTATAAAGGAGACGGGCAGGACTTGAGGTAGCTGACGACGGCATCCGCGATCATTCCGCGGTGTCGGTCGATCGTTTCGCTTTCGGAGAGATCACGCCTGAAAATCGTGCCGAAGGTATAGCGGTTCGAGACGCGGAAGAAGCAGAAGGCGCTGATCATCATGTGGACGTCGATCGGATCGGCCTTCCGGCGAAAAACGCCCTGTTCGAAACCGCGGTCTAGGATGCCGGCGATCGTCTCTATGACCGAGACGTTGAGGTCGCGGATGGCCTCCGAGCGCAGCATATGCGCCGCGTGGTGGATATTCTCGATACTCACCAGCCGGACGAAATCTGGGTTGGCCTCATCGTGGTCGAAGGTCGTTGCGATCAGAGTGCGTAGTGCTGCTTCCGGCTCAAGGTTCGAAAGCTGAAGATCGGCTTCCAGCGACCGGATCTTGCGGTAGGACTGCTCCAGCACGGCGAGATAGAGACCCTCCTTGCTGCCGAAATAATAATAGATCATCCGCTTCGAAGTGCGGGTCTTCTCCGCGATCGCGTCGACGCGCGCGCCGGCAAGGCCATGGGTCGCGAACTCCTTCGTCGCGACGACGAGAATATCCGCCTGCGTCCGCTGTGGATCGTTCTTCCGTCCGTTTTCGGCCCGCTCCGCCATCTCTTGCGACTATGCTCCCTAAACCGCTGTTTCAAATAGTCAAAGCGGCAGCTGTGAGCGCGGTTCTGCTATCGCATCCGTGCCCGAGAACCCAAGTCATATTCACCTTGCACGCCGGTTTCAATAGACTGCGGCTTGACATTCGAACTAGTTAGTACATTTTTGTAGCAAGACTACGGTCCTGGAGGAGGGACGTCGGAGAGATCTCGTCAGAACATGTTCCGCATGCCTGACGGACGACCAAAAGGGCCACTCGATCGGTGGCTTACGCTTTGGGAGGAGCGAATGACCCGCATCATCGATTTCTATTTTCTCGTGTTGAAGGTGACGATCGCGCTGCTGTTGGCAGGCATGGTCGTGCTCGTCTTCGGCAATGTCGTCCTTCGCTATGCCTTCAATCAGGGCATCACGTCCTCCGAAGAATTGTCGCGGATGTTCTTTGTCTGGCTGACCTTCCTCGGCGCTGTTGTCGCGATGCGCGAGCATGGCCATCTCGGCGTTGACTCAGTGCTTCGGCGTCTGCCTCCCGTCGGCGCCAAGATGGCGGCTCTTGCCGGCCACGCGCTGATGCTGCTGGCAACCTGGCTCTTGATCAGCGGCAGCTGGACGCAAACGCTGATCAATGTGCATGTGGCAGCGCCTGCGACCGGCATTTCCATGGCGTTCTTCTACGGCGCCGGGCTGGCGTTCGGCATTCCGGCATTTCTCATCCTCCTGTGGGATGCTTTCGCGATCGCTACCGGCCGTATCGATATCACGACGGTCGAGCTTGTCCGCGACAGCGAGGAGCAAGTCGCGCTCGAGGATCATGCCGATCCGCCACTTGCCAATCTCGTGACAAAGCATTGAGGGGCCGACAATGACTGTATCCATCTTCCTCGGCGCGCTTCTCGGACCCATGGCGCTTGGTGTGCCGATCGCCTTTGCCCTCATCATCAGCGGCGTCGCGCTGATGATGTATCTCGGCATGTTCGATCCGCAAATCGTGGCGCAGAATGTGCTCAACGGCGCCGACAGCTTTCCGCTGATGGCGGTGCCGTTCTTCATGCTGGCAGGCGAGGTGATGAATGCAGGCGGTCTCTCCCGGCGTATCATCAACCTGGCGATGGTGATGGTCGGCCATATTCGCGGCGGCCTCGGTTTCGTCGCGATCTTCGCCGCCTGCGTCATGGCAAGCCTCTCCGGCTCGGCGGTTGCCGATGCCGCGGCGCTCGGCGCACTGCTTCTGCCGATGATGTTGAAATCCGGCCATGACCCGGCGCGCGCCGGCGGCCTGCTCGCGTCGGCCTCGATCATCGGCCCGATCATTCCGCCGTCGATCGGCTTCATTCTTTACGGTGTCGTGGGCGGTGTCTCGATCACGAAACTCTTCCTCGCCGGCATCTTTCCTGGCCTTATGATCGGCGCAGCGCTCTGTATCACTTGGCTCATCGTTGCGCGCAAGGAACAGTTCCAGCTTCCTCCGAAAGCAAGCGGCGCGGTGCGGATGAAGGCATTCGTCGAGAGCATCTGGGCGCTTGCGCTGCCGCTCATCATCATCGTCGGTTTGAAGTTCGGCGTCTTCACACCGACTGAAGCGGGCGTTGTCGCCGCCGTCTATTCGCTCTTCGTGTCGATGGTCGTCTACCGCGAGCTGACGCCTGCAAAGGTCTTCCACGTCTTCGTGTCGGCGGCGAAGATCACCGCGATCGTCATGTTCCTGGTTGCTTGCGCTGCCGTTTCCGCCTGGCTGATCACGGTTGCGGACGTTCCCGGCGACCTTGCCGCCATGGTCGAGCCCTTGATGGACAATCAGACGCTGCTATTGCTCGCGATCATGGTCCTCGTCGTTGCCGTCGGCACGGCGATGGACATGACACCGACCATCCTCATCATGACGCCGGTGCTCATGCCGATCATCAAACAGGCGGGAATCGATCCTGTTTATTTTGGCGTGCTCTTCATCATCAACAATTCGATCGGCCTGATCACGCCGCCGGTCGGCACCGTGCTCAACGTCATCTGCGGCGTTTCTAAGCTTTCGATGGAGCAGCTGATGAAGGGTGTCATGCCCTTCCTCATCGCAGAACTGATCGTCCTGCTTCTGCTCGTCCTGTTTCCGCAACTGGTGACCGTCCCGGTTTCCTGGTTCGGGCACTGATCTTAGCTTCGCCGGCAACGGCGATGGAATTTCAACGCGGCCGGAGGGAGATGCCGGCCACAACCTGGGAGGAAAACATGCTGAATAAATTGACGAAGCTGGCGTTGGGATTGGCATTGCCGATCGCCCTGCTGGCAACCGGCCCCGCGATCGCCGAAATCCGCGAACACCAGCTGAAATTCGCCTCGGCGAACAACAAGGGCCATCCCCAGGTCATGGGCATGGAGAAGTTTGCCGAGCTCTTGAAGGAGAAGAGCGGCAGCAAGATCGAGGTCAAGCTCTTTCCGGGCGGCGTGCTTGGCGGCGATGTACAGACCGTTTCAGCGCTGCAGGGCGGCGTGATCGAAATGACCGTGCTCAATGCCGGCATTCTCGCAAGCAATGTCAAGCCGTTCGGCGCCGTCGACCTGCCCTTCCTCTTCAATAGCGGCGAGGAAGCAGACAAGGTGATGGACGGACCGTTCGGCTCCGGCCTGATGAAGCTTCTGCCGGATACCGGCCTCGTCGGACTTGCCTATTGGGAGCTCGGTTTCCGCAACCTTACGAACAACCGCCACGCAGTCACCAAGCTCGAGGATATCAAGGGCCTGAAGATCCGCACGATCCAGTCGCCGATCCCGATCGAGCTCTTCAACAGCCTCGGCGCCAATGCCGTGCCCTTGCCGTACACCGAACTCTATACGGCGCTTGAGACGGGCACTGTCGACGGCCAGGAAAATCCAGCCGCGAACATCATCAATGCCAAGTTCTTCGAAGTGCAGAAGTACATGACGGTGACCCGTCACCAGTACAATCCGCAGATCGTCCTCATCAGCAAGAAATTCTGGGACGGATTGAACGACGAGGAGAAGGCCCTCTTCCAATCCGCGGCAACGGAGGCCCGCGACTATCAGCGCAAGGTCTCGCGCGAGATGGACGCCAAGGCGATCGACGAGATCAAGAAGACCGGAATGGAAGTCAGCGAACTGAGCCCTGAGGAAACGCAGAAGCTGCGCGAAGCCGTCAAGCCGTTGATCGACAAATTCAGCGCCCAGATCGGCACAGACACCGTCGCCCAGCTCATGAAGGAGCTCCACACCGCGCGCGGACAATAAGCAAGGACCGGGCCCGCCCGAAACAGCGGGTCCGTTCTCCTGTCACTGGAAATCACGGAAAAGACGGATGCCCGAGACACTCATAAGACCACTGAGGGCCGGATTGATCGGTGCCGGGATCCAGGCTTCGCTGACGCCTGCCATGCATATGGAGGAGGGTGCTGCGCAGGGTCTGAACTATGAATACGAACTGATCGACCTCAATCAGATCGCCGCCGCACCAGCCGACCTGCCGAGGCTTCTAGCCGAAGCCGAAGCACAGGGTTTTGCAGGCCTCAACATCACCCATCCCTGCAAGCAGGTCATCATCCCCTATCTCGACGAGCTATCGGCCGAGGCGCGAGCGCTCGGGGCCGTCAATACGGTCGTCTTCAAAGACGGACGGCGATATGGCCACAATACCGATTGGTGGGGCTTTGCCGAAAGCTTTCGCCGCGGATTACCCGACGCCGATCTTTCTTCGGCCATTCAGCTTGGTGCTGGCGGCGCAGGCGTTGCGACCGCTTATGCGATGCTCTCGCTCGGCGTACAGAGATTGACAGTCTTCGATCGAGAACCGGAACGTGCCGTCACCCTGACCGAAGCGATGTCGCAGCGCTTTCCCGCTGCTTCGATCACGGTCGGAATGGACCTGGCATCGGCGATGCGGCAGGCATCCGGCCTCACACACGCAACGCCGACTGGAATGGCGAAATATCCGGGCATGCCTTTGGCGCCGGAACTGCTTGAGGAACGGCATTGGGTCGCCGAGATCGTCTACTTCCCCTTGGAGACTGAACTGCTGCGGCGAGCCAGGAAACGCGGCTGCCGGACGCTCGATGGCGGCGGCATGGCGGTCTTCCAGGCGGTTGGCGCCTTCCGTCTATTAACCGGGCGAACGCCGGATGCAGCCCGGATGCTTTCGCATTTCAAAGCCATGACCGAATGACCTTCCATTCGACACTGCAAGGAGCAGGCCGATGAAGACGTCTATAGCGACTGTATCGTTGAGCGGCGACCTCCGAGACAAGCTGGAAGCGATCGCGAAAGCCGGTTTCGATGGCGTCGAAATATTCGAAAACGACTTCCTCATCTTCGATGAGAGCCCGCGCCAGGTGGGCAAGATGGTGCGCGATCTCGGCATGGAGATCACGCTCTTCCAGCCCTTCCGGGATTTCGAAGGCATGCCGGAGCCGCTCCGTAGCCGCACATTCGACCGCGCCGAGCGCAAGTTCGACGTCATGCAGGAAATGGGGACGGATCTGGTGCTCGTCTGCTCCAACGTGTCGCCGGCATCGCTCGGCGGCCTCGACCGGGCAGCAGTCGACTTTCATGAGCTTGGCGAGCGCGCGGCAAAGCGCGGCCTGAAGGTGGGCTACGAGGCGCTGGCCTGGGGGAGGCACATTCACGATCACCGCGATGCCTGGGAGATCGTGCGCCGTGCGGACCACCCCAATATCGGCCTGATCCTCGACAGCTTCCATACGCTGTCGCGCAAGATCGACGTCAATTCGATCCGCTCGATCCCGAAGGAAAAGATCTTCATCATCCAGCTTGCCGACGCGCCTCTGATCGACATGGATCTGCTTTTCTGGAGTAGGCATTTCCGCAACATGCCGGGCGAGGGCGACCTCCCGGTCCTCGATTTCATGAAGGCGGTCGCGGCGACCGGATATGACGGATATCTGTCGCTGGAAATTTTCAACGATCAGTTCCGCGGCGGCTCGCCCGCTGCAATCGCAGTCGATGGCAGGCGCTCGTTGATCTATCTCGGCGATCAAGTGAAACGGCAGGACCCGGAGAGTTCCTTGCCCGTCCCTGCGATGCCGCCGCGTGCCTCCGTCGAAGGCGTCGCCTTCGTCGAGTTCACGGTCGACGAGGACGAAGCGCCGCAGCTCGAAACGCTGATTGCAAGCCTCGGTTTCCGGAAGGTTTCGAGGCACAAGACCAAGAGTGTTGCCGTCTTTCGCCAAGGGGGCATCAATCTCGTCGTCAATACCGAGCAGAAGGGCTTTGCCGGCGCATCCTATGCCGTCCATGGCACTTCGGCCTACGCCGCCGGCTTGATGGTCGCCGATGCGAAGGCCGCGGTCGAACGCGCTGTGGCTTTAGGCGCTGAGCGTTTCCGGCAGCCGATTGATCCCGGCGAGATCGAGATGCCGGCGGTGCGCGGTGTCGGCGGCGGTATCCTATACTTCCTCGACCGCAAGACGAAGCTTGGCCGCATATGGGAGATCGAGTTCGATCCGGTCGAAGACACGGCAGCCCCGCAGCCTGCAGGGCTGCAATCGATCGATCACATCGCCCAGACCGTGAAATATGAGGAATTGCTCACTTGGCTGCTGTTCTACACATCGATCCTCGATGCTCATAAGACGCCGATGGTCGACATCATCGATCCGTCGGGCATAGTGAGAAGCCAGGCCATAGAAAATGCCGACGGGTCGCTGCGCATCACCATGAACGGTGCCGAAAACCGCAACACGCTTGCCGGCCACTTCATCGCCGAAACCTTCGGCTCCGGCATCCAGCACCTTGCCTTCAAGACTGAGGATATCTTCGCCACCGCTACGGCCCTTGCCGCAAACGGCTTCGTATCCCTTGCGATCTCGCCGAACTATTATGACGATCTGGAAGCCCGCTTCGGTCTGGACGCGGAATTTGCGGAGCGATTGAAGGCGAACAACATCCTTTATGACCGGGACGAGCACGGCGAATATTTCCAGCTCTACAGTCCCACCTACGGCGAGGGTCTGTTCTTCGAGATTGTCGAAAGGCGCGCCTATCGTGGCTATGGCGCGGCAAATGCCATTTTCCGCATCGCTGCGCTCAGAAAACATCTGCGGCCGGTGGGCGTTCCGCGTGCCTGACTGCAGGCTAACTGATCATTATCGGAAATATTGGTCTGTCTCCACTCGGCAAGCGGGCTTTTTGCTGGCAGAATATCCATCTCTGTGATGTTTGGATATTCACAAAGGAGATATCCAAATGCCGCTCTACGTCCGCGATAATGATGTGCTCGCGCTCGCCGTCGAGCTGCAAATGCTCATGAAAGCACCCAGCAAGACCGAGGCCGTGAGGATCGCTCTCCGCCATGAGATCGAGCGCACACGCAAAAATATGCCTATGCGCGAGCGCCTGGCAACGGCGTGCGCTAAAGCGCGGGAAATCGGTACCGGCGATCCGGATTTCGACATGAAGAAGTATACCGATGAAATGTGGGGCGACATGTGATGTTCATCGATGCCTCCGCGATCGTCGCAATTCTCAAGCCGGAACCGGACGCCGACGAACTGATGGACCGGCTCGAAAAGGCCGGAGGGCCTTTCTTCGTCTCCCCGCTTGTGCGCTACGAAGCGACAATCTCGCTTGCCCGGGCCCAAGCACAGCAGATCAAGAAGAATACCGCCGCTACACCCGAAATGGTGGCGATCGCCCGTGAGGCGGTTGACTATTTCGTGCAGGACCTAGAGGCATGTGAGCTCTCGATTTCGAGCGACATCGGCAGGCTTGCGCTCGATGCGGCGATGACCTACGGAAAAGCCATCAGTCATCCAGCTGACCTGAATTTCGGCGACTGCTGTGCCTATGCCTGCGCTAAGGCGTATCGCCTTAAGCTCCTCTATAAGGGCGACGACTTCGCGCGAACCGATTTGGCATAGGCCGGAGAGGACCAGAAGACGTTGCGGTGATCGCCGTCGTCGGGACAATCCTTATCGTCTCGATGCAGTTGAACATGCACTGCGCCGGCACGTTCTGGCATTTGTTCCTGTCGATGGGCTTGGACTTGTAACCAGCTTGACTGGGGACCATACCTCGTGGCCGTGAACCGCTCCCCCCGGAAGAGAGGGCTGGCAACGAGCCCTGCGCGCCGGACCTACCCTTAATAGGGGACGCTGATGTGCCGAAAGGCTAGCTAACGGCAAGCACTAACTTCTGCAAAAATAGCCATCACTCAGGTGAAAGCAGATTCTCTGGGGTTGGTGGCAGGCGGCAATACAACGACCTAGCTTTAGAAATGTCTTGTGAACGATCTGCGATCATCAGGCGTTATCCTCGCAAGGAGGAAATGATCATGAAGAATATGAACAACCGGCAGGTCCATGTCCCCGGCCCTCACGAGCGCGACGTTGCCGATCACTGCAAGAAACTTGGGGTTGATCCGGCAGAGGAGCGTAAGCTCCTGCGGCTGCTTGGCAAGCATGCACCGCTTCATGAAATCCGGGCGAATGCGCCGCCGAAACAACCGCGTTTCCGTTGAACGATCTCGTATTTGCCGGGTAGCCAACGAAGCGCTGACCTTCACATTGCCTTCGTCCCAAATAGCGCCGAAGGAAATCGTCAGACGCCGCGTTTGTTGCCCCAAAGCAGCACGTGCAGTTGCGGCAGCACGCGCGCCTCGAACCACCGATCTTCGGTCACCTTGTCGATCAGCCAGAGCATCCGGTCCATGATGCCGTCGATATCGACCTTTGCATCGTCATCCGCAGGTGGGGGCGGCGTGTGGTTGCCGGGTTGGAGATAAACCGGAAGCCTGGGATAGCGCGCCGCCGCCGCTCGAGCATAGAGGTAGTCGCGGTCGTCGAAGATAACGATCTTCAGTGCAAGCTGCGGCTTTTTCCCAGCCATTCTCAGGCAGGCGCCGAATGCGCTCCAGTCCGTCTCCATGCCGCTCGACGGCGGCTTCGGGCTGAGCACGAGGACGTCGAGATCGGCAAACCAGTCCTTGGCGACGCTGCCTTGGGTCTCCAGCGCGAAACGATAGCCGTCCTCATGCCCGCGCTCAAGCAGCGGGCGAAGCGGCTGGATCGCCGGGTTGCCGCCCGACAGCGACACCGTCAGCGGTTTGTTGCCCGAAAGCCGCACGACCTCCTGCCAGATATCGTCGACCGACATCGGATGCCATTGATCGCGATAATCGCTGTCGACCGCATGCAGCGTATCGCACCACGAACAGCGATAGTCGCAGCCCCCCGTCCTGACGAAGACCGTCGGAAGTCCGATCAGGATGCCTTCTCCCTGGATAGTCGGCCCGAAGATTTCGCTGACACGGATGTGCGTTTCTCGCGCGGCGCTCATGGCCGGTATTCCGCCCAGGTTTTCGGCGTTTCACTGACGCGCACGGCCGAAGTTTCCGGCAGGCGCTCCTTGCACCAATCGTAAAAATGCTTCGCCAGACATTCCGCCGTCACCTGATCATGACCGAGGACCTCGTTCAGATGACGATGGTCGAAGCACTCATCGATGTAGCGCTTCAGCGGCGCGAGTTCGTGGTAATCGCGGACAAATCCGTGGCTGTTGAGTGCTACTGCCGCAAGTTCCACCTCGACGACGTAATTGTGTCCGTGGAGGCGGGCGCATTGATGATCGGTGGGCAGGCTTGTGAGCTGATGAGAGGCGGAGAAATGGAATTCCTTGGTGATGCGAAACATCATTTCACCTCTTCGGCCAAAAAGCCCGCGGTTGCAGCCGCCCAGAAGTCCGGGTCTTCGTAATCTGTCGGATCCTCTATACCGGCCAGATGAAACGCCTCGCGCCGTTCGACGCAGGTGCCGCAGCGGCCACAGTGGCGCGCGCCGCCCTTGTAGCACGACCAGGTCTCAGCGAACGGAGTGCCGTTCCTGGCACCATCGGTCACGATGTCTGCCTTTGAGACGGTGACGTAAGGTGCAAAGAGGGAAACGCTGGCATAGCCGTCGAGCGCCTGCTTCTGCATCTCCTGGAACGCCTGGATGAAGCCCGGCCGGCAGTCCGGATAGATGAAGTGGTCCCCGCCATGCACGGCGACTGCAACCGCGTCGGCCTTTTGTGCCGCGGCAAGCCCGAAGGCGATAGAAAGCATGATGGCGTTGCGATTCGGGACGACCGTCGCCTTCATCGTCTCTTCGGCATAGTGTCCGTCCGGAACATCGATGTCGTCGGTCAGGGCCGATCCGGTGAGATGACTGCCTATATTCCTTATGTCGATGATCTGGTGGGGCACGCCTAGTCTTTTGGCGCAGGCGGCGGCGAAGTCCAGTTCCTTGCGATGCCGCTGTCCGTAGTCGAAGGAAAGAAGGCCGGTGAGTTCGTGTTCCGCGGCAACCTTGTGCGCGAGCGAAACGGAGTCCAATCCGCCGGAGCAGATGACGATGGTTTTCATGATGGATCCCTTGTTTTGACCGGGTGGGCTGCGACCGGATTACGGGAGCGCTTCTAAAGCAATCGAACCGGCTTGTGAAGGGTGCTGGCCGGAATATCCATTAGCATTTCCTTGCATAAGAAGTGCACGAAGCGCAAAATGCCGCCACGGCGGAACGGGGCTCTGCCGCCTTGGGGAGGAAATCATGGACAACTTGAACCTTACGACCCTGCACAAGGGCCAAACCGCCGTGCCGAACGTCGCGATCGATGCCTTCGCCGCAGGTTTGCGCGGCAGATTGCTCACGGAGAAGGATGCCGACTACGACGAGGCACGGGCCATATGGAACGGCATGGTCGACCGGCGCCCGGGTCTCATCGTGCGCTGCGCTGGTGCCGCCGACGTCATGAGAGCAGTCCGGTTCGCGCGTGAAAACAATCTTCTGCTGGCAGTGCGTGGCGGCGGGCATAACATCGCCGGCAACGCAATCTGTGAAGGCGGCCTGGTCATTGATCTATCGCCGATGAAATCGGTAAGGGTCGACCCGGGGACAAGGCGCTTGCGGGTCGAGCCGGGTGCAACGCTTGCAGACGTCGATAACGAAACGCAGGCTTTCGGGCTGGCCTTGCCGACAGGGATCAATTCCACGACCGGCATTGCCGGGCTCACGCTCGGCGGCGGCTTCGGCTGGCTCACGCGCAAATTCGGTCTGACGATTGATAATCTCATTTCGATGGAGGTGGTGACTGCTGACGGCAAGCTGGTGCGCGCAAGCGAGAAGGAAGAGCCGGATCTGTTTTGGGCGCTGCGCGGCGGCGGTGGCAACTTCGGGGTGGTAACCTCCTTTGAATTCCGGCTCCACGACCTGCCGGGCGAGGTTCTGGCGGGTCTGGTCGTCCATCCTTTTGCCGACGCCGAAATGGTGCTCAGAGAATATAGACAGGTGCTCGAAACGGCGCCGGACGAACTCACATGCTGGGTGGTCATGCGTCAGGCACCGCCGCTGCCTTTCCTGCCTGCCGAGTGGCATGGCAAGGAAATCCTTGTGCTCGCCATGTGCCATTGCGGCGACATCGAAGCGGGCAAGGTGGCTGCCGCGGGGCTTCGTGCCATCGGCAATCCGATCGCCGACGTCGTCGGCCCGGCGCCCTTTGCCGCCTGGCAACAGGCATTCGATCCGCTGCTGACGCCGGGCGCCCGCAACTATTGGAAGAGCCAGGATTTCGCAGAACTTTCGAATGCGGCGATCGCGGTTCTCCTCGATGCCGTTCGCAAGCTTCCGGGGCCAGAATGCGAGATATTCATCGGCCATGTGGGCGGTGCGGCGGGCCGCATCGCAGTAGAGGCGACCGCTTTTCCGCAGCGCAACTCTCATTTCGTCATGAACGTACATGCGCGTTGGCGCGAGAAATCGATGGATGGCGCCTGCATGGCTTGGGCACGCGAGCTTTTCGAAGCAACGAAGGAGCACGCCATCGGCACGGCTTACATCAACTTCATGCCCGAGGACGAAACCGATCGTGTTGAGACGGCCTATGGTGGCAATTATCAGCGCCTGACCGAGATCAAACTGCGTTACGATCCGCAGAATCTTTTCCGCATGAACCAGAATGTGACGCCACAGGCGGAAATGCGGGCCGCCAGCTGACCGGTCAGCAACACAACGGATGACACGTCAAGTGCCGCCGCAACGCTTATCATCGGCGGCACGCGTGAATGAAACCAGACGCCGCGGTTCGAGTGCGGCGCGGATCGCGTTCTTCGGCGCTGATGGCTCCGGGCGGCTATCAGACGTGCGAGGCGGAAGGACCAGGCGGTTTTGTATGTGCCGGATCTCTTGTCGAAGGTGATCCTCCGCAGGTCGCAGTGACCAACCTCCAGCCGACTTTTAGGGTCACCAAAGGTGTTGCGTCGCCGTTCGTGGCGTTATTGTACAACTCCAAAGATCGGGCCAAACCCGCCATGCCAGGATCTGTCATTGCGGCCCATGGCAGGGTTGTAAATTCCCACACCTCGCCCACCGTCGAGAAACAGTGCATTGGGGCATTTGAAATGGTCGCGGAACAGGCGCGCGAATTCATGGAAATTCACCGTGTCGTCGCTTGCGGCAAAGCGAACCGTGCCACCGCCGCAGACTCCCACACCGCTCCGACGGGTTCGGTCTGTCGAGCCTAAAATAAAGGCCGGATGCAGCTTGTTCTGCATGACAAGCAATGGACCAGACTGGGTGGCGAACCGCACCTTGGGCCGAAGTTTCAAAAATTGATCCGTCGGGAGTATTCCAGCGCCTGCGTCGTCAAGAAAGAACACGCCGTTCGGCTTCTTATAGAAATTTGGTAGCAGACCGGCTGAGCCTTCACCTCCGGCCGTATTGGCGGGTCGTAATTCTCGGCCGTTCTCGACATAAAGTCCTATCGGCGAAAAATCGGCACGGTACATCCCTGCGTTCATCGCGAATGTCAGAGCTCGTCCCTCTTTTCCCACGGCTTCGGCCACGCGCGAGAAATAGCGGTAAGGCTCGCCATTAACGTCCTTCCAGAACAATCGCAGGTCAGCTTTCCCCGGTTCCAGCGTGCAAACGATGTATCTCGCCTCCTTAAACGTTTCTTGCCCACAATCCTGGGCAAGAGCCGGTGGCAAGAGCGATATCAATGCAACCAGCATCATGGCTGCGATTAGCACACCATTTTTCAGATATGTCATCGCTGCCGATACCCTTATTTCAAGTTCTAATGGACCGCTCTTGTCTGCAATCACATGACATGGTTTGCTTGCCTTTCGAATGTGACGGCTTGCGAAAGTGGTGGCCACTATGGATAATCCCAGCAGTTCGAGGGAGACAGGGGCCAAGTTAGGAATCTTCATATCCCCATGTTCGTCAAGGCAATCAAAATCTCAGGATAGACGCGCCAGTACCGAAGAGCAGTTCTACACCGTAGGCCTGCTTCGTCGCGAGGTGCCAATTCGTAGCCGAAGACGTGTACGATCCCGCGCGACGTCTTGCTGTCGACGGAGCGCTACCGAGCGAGACAGATTCGAAGCGCATGCCTTGAGGCGATTTTCGCGGAAGAGCTGAAGGGATCGAGGGTTCATCGAGCTTCAATATGTCTGTGTTGGGGGGGGTGTAACGATGGCATCCTTCGACCACGACATCCTCATCATTGACGGCGGTGGAGCGGTACGTCCTTGCTTCGTAGAGGCGCATCCGCGGCGGTTTATGCTATCTTGAACAAATGTCGCTTGCCGACGCCCCAAGGGTGTCCGCCAAATCCCGTCCGGGCGGTGGAAGGCTTCGTTCTGCGGGACGTATCGCAAAAGGCAGAACGGAACCAGGTTCATCCGGCCGCGGTTAAACGGAAAAGGAGGGTTCCATCATGGTGCCGAACGAAATGGATGTTGTACTCGCCACTCTTCCGCTGCGGGTCGGCACTTATGTGCCGGACGATCTGCTTGAGGACTGGTTTGCTCCTGATACAGGCATGAATCCGGTCAGCGACCAATGCCTGAAGGCTGCGAAAGCTTACGGACGGAAGTTTGAGTGCGAGTTCAAGTATTATACGGATCGCCAGGAAGGAGTCTTTTGGAAATTCGTCCCAGCTATGTGACACGCTGCGGCCAAACCATAATTGGAGACAGCCGGCGCCGGAAGATAGAGTTGCGGCGCCGAAGTCCATCCGCCGAATCTCACTTAGTCGGGCACGACGACGAGTTTTCCGATGAAGTTCTTGGCCATGAAATCCGTCTGAGCCCGATGAAAATCCGATAGCGGATAGACGCCGCCGACGAGTGGCTTGATCTTTTTTTCCTCGATATAGCGGACGAGCCGACGGAAGTCGGCCCGCGTACCTTGGCTCGATCCATGCAGCTCCAATTGCTTCAGATACATCGTTCGAAGATCGAGTTGGACGACCGGCCCGCCGATTGCGCCGGCTGTCGTATATCGCCCTTCGGGGCGAAGGATTTTCAGGAGATCATTGAACATCGGCCCGGCAACAAGATCGGCCACGACGTCAACCGGTTCCCCGCCCGCCGCCTGATGGACGGCTTCGAGGAGGTCGCCCGCACCGCGCGTGATGACTGCTTCCGCGCCGATATCGAGCACCGCGTGCTCCTTGCCGGGACCGGCGATCGCGATCGGGATCGCGCCGCGCGCTCTTGCGAGCTGAATGATGGCCGAACCGACGCCGCCCGATGCGCCCGTCACCAGCACGCGCTCGCCTGCGGCGAGCCGCGCCCGTTCAAGCATCCGTTCTCCAGTCAGATAGGCACAGCAGAAGGTTGCAAGTTCGATGTCTGTGAGGTCGGTGTCGACGACATGGGCGTTTTCGGCGGGCAGTGCCATATATTGGGCATAGCCGCCGTCCCGGCCGTGGCCCATGTAGTCGATGTCGGCGAGGCTGTCGTCTTCGCGATTGTAGATCGAGAAATCGACCATCACGCGTTCGCCGATCCGGTTGGCGTCGATGCCGGCGCCGACCGCGACGATGTGACCGACGGCATCCGTCCCCTGGATGCGGGGGAACGTCAGCGTATTGCCCTTTCTGCGCCACGTAGAAACCGCCGACGGGTCGTCTTCGGTGCCATAGGCGCCCTGACGAACCCAGACATCGGTGTTGTTCATGCCGCAGGCCGTGACCTTGATGAGCACTTCACCCGCTGCCGGCGCCGGGACAGGGGTAGACTCGTTATAGACCAGCTTGTCGAGCCCGCCATGACCAACGAGCTGGACAGCAGCCATCGTCTTCGGAATAACGGTCATGTCACACACTCCCCCTTCAGATGGACTTGAAGACGCTGTCGATCGCCTCGGCCGCAGCCTTGACGACGATGTCGGCCTCGCCGCGCGTCAAGCAAAGCGGCGGCGCAAAGCCAAGGATGTCACCCTGCGGCATGGCGCGGCCGATGACGCCGCGTTCGAGCAATGCTGCTGAAACCTGCGGGCCGATCTTTTGCGAGGCATCGAAGAATTTGCGATCGTCCCGATCTGCAACGAACTCGACTGCCGCCATCATCCCGTCGCCACGTACTTCGCCAACGTTCTTGTGCCCGCCGACGGTCTTTGCCAGTTCCGAGCGGAAATAGGCGCCCGTGTCGCCGGCGTTCTTTACGAGATCAAGCTCATCGATCAGTTCCAGGTTGGCAATTCCAGCAGCGGCGCAGATCGGGTGCGCAGAGTAGGTCCAGCCATGACCGATCGCCCCCATCTGGTCGGAGCCCTGGACGAGAACCTGCCAGACTTTATCGGAAACGATAGTCCCGGAAAGCGGCGCATAGGCCGAGGTGAGACCTTTGGCGATGGTAATCAGGTCCGGCTTCATGCCGTAATGGTCCGAGCCGAACGTCGTGCCCAGACGCCCAAATCCGGTCACCACTTCGTCCGCAATGAGCAGGATATCGTATTTCTGCAGCACGGCCTGGATCTTCTGCCAGTATCCCCTGGGCGGCGGAACGATGCCGCCTGTTCCAAGGATCGGCTCGCCGATGAAGGCGGCGACGGTTTCGGGACCTTCGGTAAGTATCATCTCCTCAAGCTTGTCGGCGCAATGTTGCGAGAACTGCTCTTCGTCCATCGAGCGGTCGGAGCGGCGGAAATAATAGGGAGCTTCCGTGTGGAGGATGGGCGCGCGCGGCAGGTCGAAAGCCTTATGGAAAAGTTCAAGCCCCGTCAGCGAACCCGTCATGACGCCCGAGCCGTGATAACCCCGCCAGCGCGAGATGATCTTCTTCTTGTCCGCACGGCCGAGGATGTTGTTGTAATACCAGATGAGCTTGATGTTCGTCTCGTTCGCATCCGAACCTGAAAGACCGAAGTAGACGCGGCTCATGCCTTCCGGCGCGCGGTCGATGATCATCTTCGACAGCGTTATCGATGCTTCCGTGCCATGGCCAACATAGGCGTGATAATAGGCTAGGTTCTTAGCCTGTTCGGCGATCGCATCGGCGATCTTTTGCCGGCCATAGCCGACATTGACGCAGTAAAGTCCAGCAAAGGCATCGAGGCTCGTGCGGCCGCCCGTATCCGTGATGTAGACACCCTCGCCGCTGCCGATCACCCGCGTCGGCGTCTCGCCGCGTGCATGCGAGCCCATATGGGTGGAGGGGTGGAAGAAATGATCCCGGTCCCAGGCGTTGAGTTCGTTGCTTCTTTCCAGCATGGCGTTGTCCTTGATGTTAAAGAGTAAGAGGCCTCATGCGGCCGTGTCGATGCAAAGGTATTTGAGCTCGGTGAAGGCTTCGATTCCATGCCTTGAGCCCTCGCGCCCAAGTCCGGACTGTTTCCAGCCGCCGAAAGGAATGGGGCCGCCGGTGATCTTCACCCGGTTGATCGCCACCATGCCGTATTCGAGCGCCCGTCCAAGACGCAGCTGCCGGGCGCCATTTTCCGTGACGACATAGGCGACGAGACCGTATTCGGTAGCGTTCGCCCTTGCGATCACTTCGTCTTCCGTGTCGAAGATGCTAACGCCCGCGACAGGGCCGAAAGTCTCCTCGCGCATGATGAGGGCATCGTCAGGAACGTCTGTGAGCAGCGTCGGTTCGAAGAACAGTCTGCCGGCGGTATGACGTTTGCCGCCGGTTACCAGTCTTGCTCCGCCCTTCAACGCATCGGCAACCTGTTCCTCGACTTTGACGACGGCACGTTCGTGCATCAGTGGGCCGATATCGGCGTCCGCCGAAAGACCGTCTGCAACCTTGAGCGCTTCGATGCGTCGTGCAATTGCCTCAGCGAAACGATCGGCAATGGAGCGGTGCACGAAGATGCGATTGGCTGCCAGGCAATCCTGGCCCGATGTGGCGAACTTGGCGTCGATGGCAATTTTGGCAGCACGCTCGACGTCGGCATCGTCGAATATGATAAGCGGCGCGTGTCCGCCAAGCTCCATCACCAGTCTTTTCATGGTCGGCGCGCATTGAGCGGCAATGAGCTTGCCGATGCCGGTCGAGCCGGTGAAGCTCATTGCCCGGACGCGCTCGTCCTCGCACATGCGGCCGACGATGGCTGCCGCATCACCGGTGACGACATTGAATACGCCCGCCGGAATGCCGGCGCGCTCGCCGAGCTCTGCAAGTGCGAGTGCAGAAAGCGGGGTCTCGGATGAAGGATGAGAAACGACGGTGCAGCCCGCAGCAAGTGCTGCCGCCGCTTTGCGTGTTATCATGGCGGATGGAAAATTCCACGGCGTGACGATGCCGACGACACCAAGCGCCTCGCGGCGGACGATCATCTCTGCATCCGGCAGATGGCTGGTGACGTTTTCGGCGTTCAGCCGCTTGCCTTCCTCAGCGTACCACTCGACGAACGAGGCGGCATATTCGATCTCGCCCAGGGATTCCGAAAGCGGCTTGCCCTGCTCGAGCGTCATGATCAAGGCGAGATCGTGCTTTGATGCGAGCATGAGGTCGTGCCAGTTGCGCAGGATTTTTGCCCGGTGCTGCGGCAGCATGGCCCGCCAGGCAGGCATCGCCAGCGCCGCCGCGTCGATCGCCGCTGCGGTCTCGTCCGCGCCGAGGCTTGCTACCCAGGCAACGGTTGTGCCTGAAGCAGGATCGGTGACCTCGAAGCTCTTGCCGGCGTTACCCGCCGACCAGCGTCCGCCGACATAGGCGAGATTGCGCAGGAGATGCCTGTCCTTCAGGCGCGAAAGCGCATTATGAAATTCGGGGCGCGCAAAAACCGCGGTCATGATTTGTCTCCTCATTGCCGACAGCGAAGTCTCTCACAGGAGGAGACGAGAAATTGTCTGTTGCCGGGGGTCTGACGAGAGAGATTGACTAAGGCCACGGCCAATCGTGGCTGATCTGTCTACGAGCCGGATTGCGTTTCGAGGCATCGCGATCAAACGTTCTTCAAAACTATACCTTCTATACGCCAGACTCCCAGCGGCTCGGCGACGTGTCGTCGTCATCGATATATCCTGGGATCAATGCAGTCGGGACAGGAAGCCTCAGGCTAAATCCGCTTCTGTGTCGAGCTTTGCAGATCATCGATTCATTGGCACCGGAAAATCAATCCGCTGTTTTTCATGCCGCAGTTCCTACAGTTTCCAGTAGTGGACGGCGAATCGTCTTTGGCCTATCGATGAACCCATGCGATCGTCCCTGGAACATCTGCCGGAAGAAAAGCAGCGCGAGCTTGCCCGCGTCGTTGCGATCATCCATGAGGAGTTCGCCGATGCGCTGTCAGGGACGTCGGCCGCCTTCAAGAAGCGCGGCCGGATCTTAAAGATTCTGCTCTTCGGCTCCTACGCCCGCGGCAGTTGGGTCGACGAGCCGCACACGATGAAGGGCTACCGCTCCGACTACGACATCCTGGTGCTGGTCAATTCCAAGCAGCTGGCGGAACCGCAGTACTGGGACAAAACGACCGACCGGCTGATGTGGGACAAAGGCGTGAAGACGCCGGTCGGGCTGATCGTCCATGGCGCCAGGGAGGTGAACAACTTTCTGGCCGACGGCCAGTATTTCTTCGTCGACATCCTGCGCGAGGGCATCGTGCTCTACGAGCTCGACGACCGGCCGTTGGCCGAACCTAAGCCACTCTCACCTGCCGATGCACTGAGAGTGGCCAAGGAGCATTTCGAGAGGCGCTACCCCGAAGCCCAGTTAACGCTTAGGACCGCGCAATGGCAGGCCAGCCAAATTGGTGAATCGACCGAATGGGCGCGTCTGGCAGCGTTTAGCCTGCACCAAGCAAACGAACATGCTTTTGCGACCGCGCTCTTGACGCTGACCAACTACAGCCCGCCGTCGCACAATCTGAAATTCCTGCGGGGGTTGGCCGAAGATCAGGACCGCAGGCTCATCGACGCCTGGCCGCGCGATCAGCACCGCTACACCGCCTGGTACAACATTCTCAACGAAGCCTATGTAAAGGCGCGATACTCGAAACACTTCGAGATCACCGAAGAAGGGCTTGCCTGGCTGCTTGAGCGAACGGAGCATCTACATCAGATTGTTGCAGCCATCTGCAAGGAGCGCTTGGCCGAACTGGAGCGGCAAGCGGCGACGACTGAAGACGGCGCCTAAAATGCGGCATGCCCGCAACGGCATGGGGGGTCCAAATCCCTACTCCGCTACATCAGAACGGTTGCTCGGGCCCGGAGGTATAGATTATTCGACACGGGTATGTCCGGTGACAATTCGACGTATTCCCTCAACACAGATCGGGAAACGACGAGAGCTAATAGCCGTTAATACCGCTGCCGCGAACTGGGCCTATCCCTTGCGGCTGTGCATAGGTTGTGTTGTCTGAGCCGGTGGTTGTACACCCTGAAAGGGTCAAAAGTGCTATTGCTGCGGCGGCCAAAAGATATTTCAGAGGCATGGGATTATCCTACCATGGAAGACTGCCCAGGCCCCAGGGGCCAGAGCCCGGATACTCCCTTAAATCATCTGCAATGGCAAGCGGACGGAGGTAACCGAGGAAGTGCCTCCACGGTATCGGGCGGCGGTGATCGTCAGTCGAGGCGGACAACCTTATTGTGGGAAGCATACATCACGCATCGCATGTCGCACGTGTTCGGTATTCCCCATTCCTAGAATCACACCTCGCCAAGCATCGATGGGCTGCACGCACGACGGAACAGGGCGGTTCCTCAAAGCAGATACAAAAGCTCGACGATCGCCGCAACTGTGTCGAGGATTGGCAATGCCAAACCAGCCAGGGCCAAAGAGATGATAGGCCAATTTGATTGGGCTTGGGCGGGTTTGTTGTTCCTGTCAACATCCATAATCGCGCCTCCATGTGAATTGATATAGGATACCCGCATTAAGATGGAAGCCACGCCACCGCCCTTTCATCTTGTGGTCCCTACCCGAGCCGCCGTCTTCTTAGCCGGGAAGGTGAGGGGCACCCCTGCGGCACTGGGATCATGCGCGTGCGCATGAGAAGGAAAAGTTCACGGTGAAAAAAGGAAACAGCCCCGCCCCATGGGAGTGGAGGGCGAGGCTGAACTGGGAGGAGTAAATCACCGCCGTAAACTGGCGGCTCACCAGAAACTAGGGCAAGCTCTCAGTTTCCCAGGCGGTCAAATCGTCGCAGGCCGCGATAGTTCGATGGCTGATACTTCCGGCAATACCAGCGAGTGATCGTTAGATGCGGGACTGGAAGAATTATTTCACGGCGCCATTTACTGAATTCTAAGGAACATGGCTCGGTGAGGTCCGCGTTTTATCAGCCCGATGGACGTCGACATCGAAGGCAACGGCGATATCCACGCGCTGATACAGTCGAGGACCTCGCCGGTCATGCGCCCAAGCAGCAAGTATCCGAGTGCCGAAGCTAGTTTGCGTGTCCAGCCAGACCAAGCCTGGTGATGACGCGCTGGGAAAAGAAGCCCCGCAAGGGGACGGGGCTCAAGAAATGATGAGCAGCGCCCTAGAGCGGGCGACGTCGGAAAGTACGCTTCATAGCTCGCATCTTCAAGATGCACGCACTAAGGTTTCAGGCCGCGCCCATGGCCAAGTCTCATCGTTCGAAGCCACTCTAGGCGACTGACGGACGATTGATCATCGTGCGAGAGAGGCTGGTGAGGCGAGCCGTCTGCTTGATGCTGAGAACGTGCCAAGGCTGTCAGCCTAGGGCGAGCGCCCCGCTGCAAGGGCTGCCTCGATATCTTTTCGCCGCCAGCCCACTTCGGGATCGGGCGGCTGAGCGAAGCGGACGTAGGCGAGGGCGGCTTGTCGACAATCGATTTGTTCATAGCCCACCACGGGCTTGTCACCGACGTTGCCGGCGGCACAAATGCCGAGAGCCTTTTGTTCGTGGTAATGGGCAGTCAAACGGTGATGAGCCGCAAACTCAGTTGTTTTAGAATGGCAACGGAGGTCAAGAGCAGAACGGCCACGTGATCTCGTGGCAGCGGCGTGACGTCAATCTGCCGCCCGACCCCATTCTCAAGTTAATGGCGGTCGCGTCCTGCCGCAGCGTCTACATCATCTGGTCGTTTACGCAAGGCGATCGATCAATCGCCCTTTTCTCTCGTCGCCCCCGCCAACAGCTTTAGCTGTTCTGGTTCACGCACGCCTTGCCGATACAATTCGATGATGATCGATGCCAGGTGATCGACTACTGATCTGTCGTTGGCCAGCTGAAATTCAGCGCACAGTTCGTCCAGAACCATGTCGCAGATCGCGAGGTCTTCAGACGTAAGCGGGACGTCGCGGAGGCGGGGCTGGTGCGTGTCGGTCATGGTTGTGGCTCCCCCATCTGCTCTTAGCGTTCTTGCGACGATCTTTCCACATTTCCAGATTTTCCTTCCAATCAGGCGCCGCAACCGAGAAGGCTGCGGCAATCCCGAAGTAGCTATCATAGAAGCGCTTAGCCGGCGGCGCTGGACGACCACTCAACTAGATACTCAGTTCCGAATTCAGCAGTCGGTATCCGCCACGTTGCCGAATCGAAGCTATCCGGGCAAGGAATATTGAGTTTTTCCGCCAATGCCCAGCAGCGATGCAACGCCTTTGGCAAGCGGAAACGAAAAGTCCGGCCTGGCAAGCAGCGGCATAATCCAACGGCTCGAACAGACTTGCACGACTCCGGTAGTGGGATCCAGATTGCTCACGGTGAACCAATCAAAGATGCGATGGGAAGGACCGTTTCGTCCTTGACCGTCTTCGTAACGATATAAGTGAAGTAGCGTTCGATGCCGAGTTCGCGGTCGAGCAGGTCGTCGATCAGCCGCTGATAGGCATCGATGTCGGGTGCTGCGATTTTCAGAAAATAGTCGATCCCGCCGCCGACCGACCAGCAGCCGACGATTTCGGGAATGGTCGCGATCACCCGTTCGAAGCGCTCGAAGTCGCTCTGGCGATGATTGGCAAGCGTCAGCTCCACCATGACGCTGGCGACCGGTGCGATCCGGCGGAGTGCGATGCGGGCATGGTAGCCAGTGACGATACCCGCTTTTTCCAGTTTTCTCAGCCGCATCCAGCAAGGTGTCGGCGAAAGCCCGGCCTTTTCGGCAAGCGCCAACTTGGTGATGCGCCCGTCACGCTGAATGGCGTCGAGGATACGCAGATCGATGGCGTCGAGTTTCATGGCATTTCCGGGTGCGCGAAATCATTCCAAAGATGAGGAAAAGACAATGGGAGCGCATTTTGCCATTGTCAATTGAACTGATTTTCACCAGTGTCTAAATCATGACAAATTGGCGCCCTGATCCTTCTCAGCTTCGCCGGCCGGCCTATCTTTCGCTTGCCGAACAGATTGCCCGTGCAATTACCGACGGGAAGCTTTCCGACGGTGTCCGGCTGCCGCCGCATCGAAAAATGGCCGATGACCTGCAGCTTTCCGTGCAGACAGTGAGCCGGGCCTATGACGAACTGATTCGGCGCGGCCTGATATCCGGCGAGATCGGCCGTGGCAGTTTCGTGCAGACCCAGCCGCGCGAGCCCGAACCCCCTTACCTGCCGGAGCGGCTTGGTGAGGTGATCGACCTTTCGATCTTAAAGCCCGTTTGCGAGCAGTTGCATCTTGAAAAAATGCGCCAGGCGTTTGGCTGGCTTTCGGAGAATCTTCCATCAAGTTCGGCCCTGTCTTTCAGGCCGAACATGGTCTTCCCGCGTCACCGCGCCATTGCGGCGGACTGGCTGTCCCGCTGTGGCCTGGACGTCTCTCCGTTGAATATCTGCCTTACGAATGGCGCAACGTCCGGCATGACCGTCGCGCTGATGAGCGTTGCGCCGCCTGGCTCCACCGTTGCGACCGAAGCGATCAGCCATCATACGCTCGTGCCGCTTTCCACCTATCTCGGCCTTCATCTCGAAGGTCTGGCGATCGACGAGGAGGGCATGATCCCCGAAGCGCTCGACGAGGCTTGCCGCAAGGGTCCGATCCGCGCGGTCTTTCTGCAGCCGTCCGTCATCAATCCGATGGCGGCGCTGATGAGCGCCAAGCGCCGGCAGCAGCTCGCCGATGTCGCGGCGCGCCACGACATCGCCATCATCGAAAACGACATCCTCGGGCCGCTGGTGGAAGATCGCGCGCCGCCGATTGCCGCTTTTGCGCCGGAGCGCACGCTCTACGTCACGAGCTTCACGAAGATCACTGTACCGGGCCTACGCATCGGCTATCTCGCAGCCCCCGACCGCTATGTCGCCGCTGTTGCGAACCGCCATCTCGTTTCGAGCTGGATGGCGACACCGGCGATTGCCGAAATCGCCACCCGATGGGTAAGCGACGGCACGGCTCTTGAACTTGTCAAATGGCAGCGCGAGGCGCTGAAGGGCCGGCATGCCATCGCGGCGGAGGCCCTGGCGGGGCTTGCCTATCGCGCCCATCCGCAGAGCCTTCACGTCTGGCTGCCGCTTTCGGGCGACCACCTGGAAGATTCCTTCGTATCGCAGGCCCGCCTGCGCGGCGTTGCGATTGCGCCCGGCACCTCTT
Organism: Rhizobium sp. USDA 3886; assembly: GCF_056279785.1. Classification (NCBI taxonomy): domain Bacteria; kingdom Pseudomonadati; phylum Pseudomonadota; class Alphaproteobacteria; order Hyphomicrobiales; family Rhizobiaceae; genus Rhizobium; species Rhizobium sp. USDA 3886. The sequence goes on from NZ_JBWCDC010000003.1 coordinate 427,736, forward strand.
TCAGAACTGCGGACCAAGGGTGGACGCCCGCTGTGCGCATTTCACTCGGCTCGACCACGGAAAACGAATTGCGCACCGGCCTTGGGGTTGTCGCATCTCTGGCGCAAGGAAATCCCGAGGCGCTGCTGCTTGCGATTTGACGCTGCTGCCCACGGAATGTGCAGTGCCAGAATAATTGTCATGATATTATTTTGCGAATTGACATGATTTCGATTGGCCGTCATCGTTAGCGCATTGCCTGTCTCAACAGGGGGACATGAATGACGGCGCCCATCATCCGCATCGACAACATCGTCAAGAAATACGGTCCGCTGACCGTGCTCGATGGTCTGTCGATGAATGTCATGCCGGGCGAGAAGCTGGCGCTGATCGGGCCGTCCGGATCGGGAAAAACGACGATCCTGCGCATCCTGATGACGCTTGAATCGATCAACGGTGGCCATATCGAGGTCGACGGCGAGCAGCTCTACCACATGCCCCGAGGCAAGGAGCTGGTCCCGGCAGACGAGCGCCATCTGCATCGCATGCGCGAGAAGATCGGCATGGTCTTCCAGCACTTCAATCTGTTTCCACACAAATGTGTTCTCGACAACGTGACGCTTGCGCCGATGCTGACGAAAGGCCTCAAGCGGGCCGATGCGGAAAAGCGCGCGATGGCGCTCCTGGATATGGTCGGCATGGCCGACAAGGCCAAGAGCGTTCCCGCCCAACTGTCTGGCGGTCAGAAGCAGCGCGTCGCAATCGCAAGAGCCCTCGCGCTGTCGCCGAAGATCATGCTCTTCGACGAGGTGACATCGGCGCTTGATCCGGAACTCGTCGAGGAGGTCTTGAGCGTCATGAAGCACCTCGCGTCGGAAACCGACATGACGATGCTTCTCGTCACGCACGAAATGGGCTTCGCTCACGATTTTGCCGATCGCGTGCTGTTTTTCGACCGCGGCAAGATCGTCGAGGAAGGCAAACCCAACGACATTTTCCGCAATCCGACGCAGGAGCGGACGCAAACCTTCCTGCGCAAGATCATCGCGGCGGGACATCGCATCTGACCGCTGTACATCCTCAAGTAATAATCCAAGGAAAACCAGGAGCAGGGAACATGAAAAAGACGATTCTTCTAAGTGCAGCCGCATTTTCCGCACTTCTTTCGGTGGCGATTGCGCCAGCGCAGGCGGTCGATCTCGATCAGCTGAAGGAGCAGGGCTTTGCCCGCATCGCCATCGCAAACGAGCCGCCGTTCACGTCGGTCGGCGCGGACGGAAAGGTATCGGGCGCCGCTCCCGACGTTGCACGGGTGATTTTCGAGCGCCTCGGCGTCAAGGAAGTGGTTGCCTCGATCTCCGAATACGGTGCGATGATCCCGGGCCTGCAGGCGGGCCGCCACGATGCGATCACCGCCGGTCTCTTCATGAAGCCCGAGCGTTGCGCTGCCGTCGCCTACTCGGAGCCGATGCTCTGCGACGCGGAGGCCTTCGCCGTCAAGAAGGGCAATCCGTTGAAGCTCAAGAGCTTTAAGGACATCGCCGACAATTCGGATGCGAGGATCGGTGCTCCCGGCGGCGGCACGGAAGAAAAGCTCGCGCTTGAGGCCGGCGTGCCGCGTGACCGGGTCATCGTCGTTCCGGACGGCCAGAGCGGCATCAAGATGCTGCAGGATGGCCGCATCGATGCCTATTCCCTGCCGGTTCTGTCGATCCACGACCTGATGGCCAAGGCGAATGATGCAAACCTCGAGACAGTCGCACCGGTCGTTGGCGCTCCCGTCTATTGCGATGGCGCCGCCTTCCGCAAGCAGGATGTTGCACTTCGTGACGCCTATGACGTCGAGCTCAAGAAGCTGAAGGAATCCGGCGAGTTCGCGAAGATCATCGAGCCCTACGGTTTCTCGGCGGCGGCCGCGATGTCGACCAGCCGCGACAAGCTCTGCGCGGCAAAATAGTCCAGCGGACTTCCGGCTCCGCCCTGAAATGCGGAGCCGGATCCTCAATCCTCTGAAAGGGACCCGTCCAGATGTCGGTATGGTCCGGCTACCTCACATTGATCCTTGAAGGCGCGCTTGTAACCATCAAGCTCACTCTCATGGGATCGGCACTGGCGCTCGTCATGGCATTCGCCGCCGGGCTCGCGCGGCTTTCGCGCTTGTTCGCCATCCGGGCGCTTGCGACGGCCTATATCGAATTCTTTCGCGGCACCTCGATTTTCGTCCAGCTGTTTTGGGTCTATTTCGTGCTGCCCTTTGCCGGGCTCACTCTGACGCCGCTCCAGGCGGGCGTTCTTGCGCTCGGGCTGAATGTCGGCGCCTACGCGGCCGAAGTCGTTCGCGGCGCTGTAAAGGCGATCGGGCGCGAACAGAGCGAAGCCTGCGTCGCGCTCAACCTGTCGCGCTACCAGCGCATGCGCTACATCATCCTGCCGCAGGCACTCCCTTTGATGCTGCCGACCTTCTGCAACAATGCGATTGAGCTGCTGAAGGGCACCGCCGTCGTCTCGCTGATTTCGCTGACGGATCTGACCTTCCAGGCACAGGTCGTGCGGGCGCAGACGGGCAATACGCTGATACCGTTTGCGACCATTCTCGTTCTCTACTTCCTGATGGCCTGGGCAATTTCGACTGCGATGCGCTGGCTTGAGCGGCGCATGACCCGCGGTCTCGACGGAATGAGGGTCTAGGGCGATGGAGTGGGATTGGGATTTCGTCTGGCAGATTATGCCGACGCTCATCGAAGGCTTCAAGATCACCATCCTTGCGACGGTGCTCGGCGCGGCAGTGGCGGCAGTCTTGGGCCTTGCTATCGCGCTGGTGCGCCGTTCGCCAATCAACGCTGTATCGCGCGGCGTGGGCTTCATTTCCGAGTTCATCCGTGGCACGCCGCTGCTCGTGCAGCTCTATTTCATATTCTACGTGCTGCCGGATATCGGCATCAGGCTTTCGCCGCTCGTCGCCGGCGTCATCGGCCTCGGCCTGCATTATGCAACCTACACCGCAGAGGTCTATCGCGCCGGCATCGAGAACGTGCCGCGTGGCCAGTGGGAAGCGGCAAAGGCGACGAATCTGACGACGCGCCAAGCATGGATCCATATCATCCTGCCGCAGGCGATCCCGCCGATGATCCCGGCGCTCGCCAACTACTTCATCGCGATGTTCAAGGAGACGCCGCTGCTCTCCGCCATCACCGTGCTAGAACTGATGAACCAGGCAAAGAGCATCGCCAACAGCAACTACCGCTATATCGAGCCGATGACGCTGGTCGGTATCTTCTTCCTGGCGATCAGCCTGATCTCGGTGATCGGACTGCGCTGGCTGGAAGAGCGTTATGCTCGGACGGAAGATTAAGATGACGGCAACGATCGATATCATGACGGCAAGCCGCCGTCCGCGGCTGGACGAGCGGCCCTTGGAAAAGCGCGTGGGCCTGGTGATCCTTGCAACCGATCATACGACGGAAGTCGACTTCCATCGGATGGTCGCCAGCGATTGCATCGGAGTTTACGTGAGCCGCATCCACTACGCTAATCCGACGACGCCGGAAAATCTCCTGAAGATGCAGCCTTCGTTGACGATGGGAGCAGGGCTAATCCTGCCGGGCGAACCGCTCGATGCGATCATGTATTCATGCACGTCGGCGTCGGTCGTCATCGGCGACGACAAGGTCGAGGCGGCGATCGCCGCGGCAAAGCCCGGCATGCCGGTCGTTACGCCGACGGCTGCTGCGGTGAAGGCGCTGCGCGCCTTCACCGCGAAAAGAATATCGATCCTGACGCCCTACACCGTCGAAACGAGCCGGCCGATGGCGAATTATTTCGCCGCGCTCGGTTTCGAAATAGATCGCTTCACCTGCCTCGGTTTCACGGACGACCGGGAGATGGCACGGATCGCGCCAGAGGAGATTGAGGCGCTTGCGCTCGATGCCACTGCGCCGGGCTCCGATGCGCTCTTCATCTCCTGCACGGCGCTGCGTGCCGCCCAGGTCGCGGGCAGGATCGAACGGAAGATCGGAAAGCCGGTGGTCACCAGCAATCTCGCGACAGCCTGGGCCTGCCTGAGGCATTGCGGCGACGACAGGCCGCGGCCGGAGATCGCCCGGCTCATGACAATGCCCTATCCGGGAGATTGATGTCATGACCAGATCCTTGCCAGTCAGTCTTCGGGACATCATCCTCGCGTCCGAGCGCATTTCGGGCCGGGTACGGCAAACGCCAATCGTGAGATCGGATGCGCTCAGCGAACGTGTTGGCGCAGCCGTCTACCTCAAGCTCGAGCACCAGCAGATTACCGGCAGTTTCAAGTTGCGTGGCGCAACCAATGCCGTGCTTTCGCTGTCGGCTGCACAGAAGGCGCGCGGCGTCGTGGCGGCCTCGACCGGTAATCACGGGCGCGCGCTTGCGTATGCGGCGAAGGCTGAGGGCTCCAGCGCGACGATCTGCATGTCCCGGCTGGTTCCGGAAAACAAGGTAGCGGAGATCCGCCGGCTCGGCGCAAATGTCCGGATCATCGGACGCTCGCAGGATGACGCCCAGTTGGAGGTCGACCGTCTTGTGCAAGACGATGGGATGATCGCGGTGCCGCCCTTCGACGATGCCAGGGTGATCGCGGGTCAAGGCTCGCTCGGGCTGGAGATCTTCAAGGATTGCCCGGAGGCCGCGACAGTTCTCGTGCCGCTCTCCGGCGGCGGCCTTGCGGCAGGTGTCGCTGCGGCGCTGAAGGCGATCAATCCGGGAATTCGCCTGATCGGCCTGACTATGGAGCGGGGTGCCGCCATGAAGGCAAGTCTCGACGCAGGGCATCCGGTTGCGGTCGAGGAGGAGGAAAGCCTCGCCGATTCCCTGGGTGGCGGGATCGGTCTCGATAACCGGCTTACTTTTTCGATGTGCCGCGACCTGCTTGATGACGTCGTCCTTCTGAGCGAGCCGGAGATCGCCGCGGGCATGCATCACGCCTATTGCATGGAACGCGAGGTGGTTGAGGGAGCGGGTGCTGTCGGCATCGCGGCGCTGCTTGCCGGCAAGATCGACATCACCGGACCGGTCGTTGCGATCCTGTCCGGCCGGAATGTCGACATGGAACAGCACCGAAGTGTGATCAACGGCGCAACGGCATCTACCGGCAAGGACACGGCATGAGCTCCATGATCATTCTGACGGAAGCAGACCTCCGGAAGATCGTCAGCCTTGATCTCGATGCGGTCGGCTGCGTCGAGGACGCCTTCAAAGCGCTGGCGACGAAATCAGTCTCCATGCCGCCGATCCTCAGGCTCGACGTTCCGGAACATCGTGGTGAAGTCGATGTGAAGACGGCCTATGTCCCAGGTATCGAAAGCTTCGCCATCAAGATCAGTCCCGGCTTTTTCGACAATCCCAAGATCGGACTTCCGAGCACCAACGGAATGATGGTGCTGCTCTCCAGCAGGACCGGCCTTGTTCAAGCGCTGCTCCTCGATAACGGCTATCTGACCGACGTCAGAACGGCAGCTGCGGGAGCCGTCGCAGCAAAGCATCTGTCCCGCGAGGACTCAAAAGTTGCTGCGGTCTTCGGGGCCGGCATGCAGGCGAAATTGCAGCTTGAGGCGCTGATGCTCGTCCGTCCGATCACCTCCGCCCGGATCTGGGCGCGGGATGGTTCCAAGGCAGAGGCTACTGCTGCGGAATTGTCTGCAAAGCTTGGAATAGATGTCCTTGCGAAAGCCGACCCGCGAGAGGCGATGAGGGGAGCGGATGTCATCGTGACGACGACGCCTGCCGAGACGCCGATCGTGAGCGCTGGCTGGCTGGAGCCTGGCCAGCATCTGACGGCCATGGGTTCCGATGCCGAGCACAAGAACGAAATCGATCCCGTCGCGATCACGCAAGCCGATCTCTATGTCGCCGACAGCCTGAAGCAGACACGCCGGCTGGGCGAGCTCCACCATGCGATCGCAGCCGGCACGATCGCCGCCACCGCTGAATTTCCGGAGCTCGGACAGATTGCCGCCGGTCAACGTCAAGGCCGTTTGGACGCGAAACAGATCACCATCGCGGACCTGACGGGCACCGGCATTCAGGACACCGCCATCGCCACGCTTGCCTTTGCGCGGGCCAAGGCCGCCAACGCCGGAACGACATTTGAAAGCTGACCGGTGCGGCACCGGTCAAGGAGGGAAGGAATATGACAAAGCCCAATCTCAAATTTTCGCGCGAGGAATACAGCGCGCGCCTCGTCAAGACCCGAAAGGCAATGGAAGCCAAGGGCATCGAGCTCTTGATCGTCAGCGATCCGTCCAACATGGCCTGGCTGACCGGCTATGACGGCTGGTCCTTCTATGTGCATCAGGCCGTGATCGTACCGCCGTCCGGCGAACCGATCTGGTTCGGCCGCGGGCAGGACGCCAACGGTGCGAAGCTGACCGCCTATCTGAAGCACGAAAACATCATCGGCTATCCGGACCATTACGTGCAGTCCACCGAGCGGCATCCGATGGATTTTCTCTCCGGCATCCTGACCGACCGCGGCTTCGATAAACTGTCGATCGGCGTCGAGATGGACAATTACTGGTTCTCGGCCGCCGCCTTTGCTTCACTGCAGAAGCACCTGCCGAACGCCCGCTTTGTCGATGCGACGGCGCTGGTCAACTGGCAGCGCGCCGTCAAGAGCGAGACGGAGATCAAATATATGCGCAATGCCGCCCGCATCGTCGAAGCCATGCATCAGCGCATCTTCGACAAGATCGAAGTCGGCATGCGCAAATGCGACCTCGTTGCGGAAATTTATGATGCCGGGACAAGAGGTGTCGACGGGATCGGTGGCGATTACCCGGCGATCGTGCCTCTGCTGCCGTCGGGCGTCGAGGCCTCTGCACCGCACCTTACCTGGGACGACCGGCCGATGAAGCGGGGCGAGGGCACCTTCTTCGAGATCGCCGGCTGCTACAATCGCTACCATCTTCCGCTGTCGCGAACCGTTTTCCTAGGCAAGCCGACGCAGGCTTTTCTTGATGCCGAAAAAGCAACGCTCGAAGGTATGGAAGCCGGCCTTGCCGTGGCAAAGCCCGGCAATACGTGCGAGGACATCGCCAACGCCTTCTTTGGGGTGCTGAAGAAGTACGGGATCGTGAAAGACAACCGCACCGGTTATCCGATCGGGCTCTCCTATCCGCCGGATTGGGGCGAGCGGACCATGAGCTTGCGTCCTGGCGACAAGACGGAACTGAAGCCCGGAATGACGTTCCATTTCATGACCGGGCTCTGGCTTGAAGACATGGGCTTCGAGACGACCGAAAGTATCCTGATCACGGAGACTGGCGTCGAGTGCCTCGCTAATGTGCCGCGCAAGCTGATGGTCAAGGACTGACAGAATGACGAGCAACACAATCCTGCGCCCATCGCCGATCAGCGCCACGGTCGATTTCGCTGCGGACGGCGTCCAGCACGGCTTTCTGCGGCTGCCGTACAGCCGCGACGATTCCGCATGGGGGTCGGTCATGATCCCGATCAGCGTCATACGGAACGGGTTCGGCCCGACTGCATTGTTGACCGGCGGCAATCACGGCGACGAATATGAAGGGCCGATCGCGCTCTTCGATCTTGCCCGGGCGCTTCAGGCAGAAGACGTCAAAGGTCGCGTCATCATCGTGCCCGCCATGAACTACCCGGCGTTCCTGTCGGGGGCCAGAACCTCGCCAATCGACAAGGGTAATATGAACCGCAGCTTTCCGGGCAGACCGGACGGCACGGTTACGCAGAAGATCGCGGATTATTTCCAGCGGACGCTCCTGCCGCTTGCCGATATCGTGCTCGACTTCCATTCTGGCGGCAGGACGCTCGATTTTCTGCCGTTTTGCGCCGCCCATATCCTGCCCGACAAGGATCAGGAGGCAAAGGGCTTTGAGTTCGTCGAGGCGTTCGGCGCGCCCTACTCGATGAAGATGCTGGAGATCGACACTGTCGGAATGTACGACACGGCCGCCGAGGAGATGGGCAAGATATTCATCACCACGGAACTCGGCGGCGGCGGAACGGCGACAGCGAAAAGCGCGACGATTGCCAAACGCGGCGTGATGAACGTCCTCAAGCATGCCGGTATCGTCGATGGTATCGTTGAGCCACAAGCGACCCGATGGCTCGATATGCCGGACGACGACTGCTTCCTGTTCAGCGAAGATGCCGGGCTCGCAGAATTTGTAGCCGACCTGGGCGAGACCGTGAATAAAGGGGAGGTTGTCGCGCGGATCCATCCGGTCGGGAGAACCGGCGGCGTTCCGGTCGAGCTTCGGTCAAAGATGACGGGCATCCTCACCGCGCGGCACTTTCCGGGGCTAATAAAGCCTGGCGATTGCGCCGCCGTCCTGGCGATTTGACCTATGGAGGCAATTGTCGCGCCGCGCCCAGGCGCGGCGTTACTGCCATTTCCGGCTTCCGACCAATCATTGCCTTTCCGGCAGAGGCCGGAAAGGCGGTTTATACGGTTCAGCCGGCCTGCATCAGGTCTGCAGGATCGCGTAGACGACGTTCCTGTTCTCGCCGAACTCCACCTTTGCCTCAAACCGATCCTGATTTGGCAAGTCTCTGATGATCGACCACATTTCCGATTCAGAGCGCCATAGAAGCTCCCAGTTCATGAACGTTTCCATATATCCCTCGACGCTGATGTCGCGCGCGAAGTTGGCGAAGAGAAATTGGCCGCCGGGCTTCAGCATCTGCAGGCAACGTTCAGTAAGTTTCACCGCCACATTGTGCGCAAGATAGTCGTAAAGACCGGCGGCGTAGATAAAGTCAAATCGTCCCAGTTGCTGGGCACGGGACAAAAGCGTGCGCACGGAGCCGTTGACGGCCTCGACGGCGCTTCCGGCAAAGTCACGCGCCACCAATCCGACACTGAGCGGGTCCTGGTCGAGCGCCACCCAGCGGCTGATCGCGCCGTCTTGCAATGCACGCGAGCGGTCCGCTTCCCTCAGATGTCCGGCGGCTATCGTCAGAATTTCGCTGTCGCCTGGCCGCTCGGATGCGATGGCGTCCACTTTTGTGGTCAGCAGATCCCGTCTTTCGCGGACAGCGACAGATGATGACGCTTGCTTCGTATATGCATAGAGATCCCGCCCCAGGACGGATGACTGCTCGATCGCGGGGCGCATGCTCGGGTGCTCGTAAATGAAGTCCAAGAGCTGAGCGTCACCCGAGTAGCCGCGGGGTTTTTCGAAAGACCAGCGGGTCAGGGGGTCTTCAAGGAGATAGGCGGCGACGGGATGTTCGCGCGCAATCGGAGCGAGGCGCTGCCAGACGGAGGAAGGCAGCTTCTGTCTCAGGACGCTCAGCCGCGCTGTAAGACCGTGGACGATATCTGCCGCCGGCAGGCGGTTCTGGAATTGCTGCTCGCTCAGGGCAAGCAAAATGGCCAGCTCCGCCCGCCCTTCGATGAATTGCTGTTGCAGATACCCGCTGTCGGGTGACTCTGAATTGGCCGCGATGAGATCGGGGGTGACGAGGCTAAAGCCATCGAGGGCTGTCTGAAATTGGTTCACTTTTTGAGTTTCCGTTAATACTAAGCTTACTATAGAAAAAGAATCTCCTTCGCGCTAGAGTTTAATAAATAGCGGAGTTGCTGGGAATTTGTGACGTATTGTCACGCGGTATCCTTGTGGCGATATAAGGCTTAACTAAAATTTCATCGGCAATATCTATGGTCGCGATGACGTTGGCTGCACCATCTGCGATGACAGCAAATAGTTTCGACGTCGCTGAAGCGGACGGAACCCTTCAACTTTCGATGAGCTCGGGTGAACCGTGCATGAGGCACACGCTGGCAGAAGTCGAGACAACGCTCTTTGCGCCGCAAGAGGCTCATCAGGCCTGCGAGATGCGAGCGCTCTATCTCAAACATGGGGATCAACGTCGCAGAACATCAGCGCGCGCGGGCCTGTGGTTGGCCGTCACGGTCTATCTGATGTTCTTCGTGACCGACCTGCTCCTTGTTCCCGACGTGGCGATCTTCACCATAATCGCGCGCGTGATCGTCGCGCTCGGCGTCTTGATGGTGCTTGAAGTTCAAGTTTGGCGAGGCGTGGGAACCAACGTCCTTGATTTGACGTGCGCGGCTGCTTTGGTCGTGGGGTATGCAGGCTGGCTCGTTCCGACGATGACCACGGCATACGTTGAAAATCTCTCCTACTATATGGTGTTCGGCGCGATCTTCATGATGGGCGCAAACCTCTTTTTCAGCTTTCGCTTTGCGTTGTCGATTATCGCATCCGGCCTGATATTGGCGATCTTCCTCTTATCGCTTGCCGTCTTCAGTCCCGGCCCTTCCTATTATCTTTCTTTCGTGACGTTCTACGTGTCGTGTTTCACATTCACGTCCTATGTGAATTGGAAGCTCAATAAGGAGCGGTTCAATGTCTTCCTCAACGCGCATGAGGCGGACCTCCAGCACCAGGAAGCTACAGAGCGGGGGAAAGCGCTTCATAGGCTGGCGAATACCGACCCATTGACCGGATTGGAAAATCGAAGGGCCGTTGACCAGCGCTTGCGTGACTGCTGGGAGGAATGGCAGACGCAGGGGCTCGAATTTGCGACATTTCTGATCGATGTCGATTTCTTCAAGAGATATAATGACTTCTACGGCCATCAGGAGGGTGACAGATGCCTCATCGCCGTGGCAACGGCTCTCGAGGACGCTGTGGCGGCTATCGGCGCGACAATCGGGCGTTACGGCGGCGAGGAATTTATCGTCATCTCGCGTCAAAAGGGCGATGAGGAGGCTGCGCATTTAGCTGAAAAACTCTGCCGAACGGTCGAGAATCTCAAAATCGCGCACGGGCAGCGCCGTGACGGAGTGCCGGTGGTGACAGTCAGCGTTGGCGCAGCAGTGACAAGACCAGGGGCGGGCTCGAAGCTTGAGAAAATTATCAACGAAGCAGATCGCGCTCTCTATTCGGCGAAAGCGAGCGGCCGGAATTGCGCGAAACTCTTCGATCCGAACGATCCTCAGAGCGGCGACGAGACGGAGCATATAGCTGCGCTTTTGAAGATTGCCGTGCCTCAGAAACTCGTTTCCCTCGTTTACCAGCCGATTCAAGACGTCAGCAGCGGCAGCGTTCATGCCGTTGAGGCTCTGATGCGGCTTAAGATGCTTGATGGCACGTCAGTGCCGCCGAGCCTCTTCATTCCCGTGGCCGAGCGAACCGGTGCTGTGATGGAACTGGGCTATTGGGCTCTCCGTACCGTGTGCCGTGAACTGCTGACCGCAGATCATGTGGAACTTGTGAGCGTGAATGTGTCCCCGATCCAGTTGAGAGCGCCCGGCTTTGCGTCGTCCGTTGCCGCCGTCCTTTTCGAGACTGGGGTGACGGGATCAAAACTCGCCTTCGAAATTACCGAGGGGCTTGAAATGGAAATGCATTCGGACCTTATCCGCTGCATCAGCGACCTGAAAGCGCTTGGCATCAAAATCTGGCTGGACGACTTTGGCACAGGCTTCGCGGGCCTATCCTGGCTTCGCCTGATCGACTTCGATACCGTGAAGATCGATCGGTCCTTTCTTCACGACAGTGATACCGCGCGCGGAAGATCCATGCTGCGCGATATCGTCCGGCTCATCCGCAATCGTGGGCATCGTATTCTTGTGGAAGGGGTCGAAACGGTAGAGCAGCTCGAGCTGATGCGAGAATTCCGAATTGACGATGTTCAGGGTTTCCATGTGGGGCGGCCCGCGCCGGCCTCGGAATTCACGCGCCAGCCCACGGACGTTGCGACCACGTCCGATGGCGACTTGGCCTACACCGCGAAAGCCTCATGATTTGAGATTCCGGCCTGCAGGTCTTCGGGACAGAGATCTGCCGCAGATAGATTGCTCGGCTTCAGTGAACTGCTTTGATCTCGGCGGCGTCGTCACTACATTAATTCCATCAGGAAATGCTAAAAATGCAGTGCATCCATGACACAGCAGGAATACCAGCCGAAATATCGATGGCGGAAGACTTGGCCGGGAAAACACGACCAGGATTACAGCGCCTGGGACGGCAACATCGAGTTTGGGAGAATTTTCTTTGAGCGTGCGGGAGCGATGAAAGGCCGTTGGTGCTGGGCAGGCGGTTACGATCCGCGCATCAAGATGATCGTCAAGCCACGTTCGGGTTGGAGCGAGACGGCAGGCAGAGCAACCCAGAAGGTGGAAGAACACTACGAGGCATGCCTTCGTCTGAATGGCCTGTTAGCATGAGCCATTGCTTTGCCACCACTTCGAACGCCGTAGCCGATGGCCACGCCAGGAGCGGAGCCCCGCCTTCGGCCATTTTCATTCTGACCTTCTATCGTTCGATCGTGCCGGTCCGGCGGATCTTCTTTTGCAGAAGCATGACGCCATAGAGCAGCGCCTCTGCAGTCGGGGGACACCCTGGGACGTAGATATCGACAGGTACGACCCTGTCGCAGCCGCGAACGACTGAATAGGAATAATGATAGTAGCCGCCGCCATTGGCGCAGGATCCCATCGATATGACGTAGCGCGGTTCCGGCATCTGGTCGTAGACCTTGCGAAGAGCAGGGGCCATTTTGTTGCAGAGCGTGCCGGCGACGATCATGAGGTCGGATTGCCTCGGGCTTGCGCGCGGAGCGACGCCGAACCTTTCCATGTCATAGCGTGGCATCGCCACCTGCATCATTTCGATCGCGCAGCACGCGAGGCCGAAAGTCATCCACATGAGCGAGCCGCTGCGCGCCCAGGTGATGAGATCATCCGTTGATGTAACGAGGAAACCACGGTCCGCCAGTTCCGAGCTGAAATCCTCGAAGGAACGTCGTGGCAAGGTGGAAGCTGGGTCCGGGTTCTGCATGTCGGCCTCCTGTCCTGTCAATCCCAACACACAGGCCCTCGTGAAGTTCCCGCTGCGAGCAAAAGTTAGGGAAGATGAATTCTCCTTCGGCAAATATGAGATCTCACCCTGGGATGCTTGGGCCGGCGCGCAACAGCACCGCTAACATTTTCCTCGACCGAACCTCATCATGCTTCCTCTTGACAAGAGTGTTCACGATCGTGTTTATACGTATAAGCAGCTAATACGTATTAGCAATGAGAGGGGAGAAGGAGTGGCAGGATCAAAGCGTCTGACGCAGCACGATATTGCAAAACTGGCTGGCGTCAGTCAGGCGACCGTCTCTCTCGTGCTGAACGGGACCGACACGGCTCTTGACCGCATCCCTCAAGATACGCGCGAACGTGTGCAGAAGGTCATTCGCGATACCGGCTATGTGGCCGATCCGATCGCCCGGCGCATGGTAAAGGGGGTCAATCGCATTCTTGGCGTCTTTACCTATGAGCCTGCCTTTCCGAGTGCGCAGGCAGACTTTTTTGCGCCATTCCTGCTCGGTATCGAGGAAGAGGCGCAGGCGCAAAGCTACGATCTTCTGCTTTTTACCGGTGCCGGCGTCGGCGGCAGGCGCAAAATCTTCGCGGACGGCAATCGCCTGCGGATTGCCGACGGCTGCCTGGTGCTTGGCCGCGAATTCGACCGCTCCGAACTCAAGCAACTCGTCGCCGGCGATTTCCCATTCGTTGCCGTCGGGCGGCGCGAAGATGCCGGCGGGCCGGTCCCTTATGTCGGCGGTGATTATGCTGAGGCGACGCGCGTGCTCGTCGAAAAGGCAAGGCTTTTGGGTCATCGCAAGCTCGCCTATATCGGCCCGAAAGGCTCGGCGGAATCGACTGCAGATCGCTGGAAGGGTTTCAGCGAAGCGCTCAAAGACAAGCTCGACCTTTCATTGCATATCCCGGCAGTGAACGCACCTGCCGGCGAGACCTTGGATGCCCTGCTTTCGAGCGGCGCTACGGCCGCCTTCTTCATCGAGCTTGCCGACGCCATCAGACTTGAGGCTGCGGCGCACGAACGCGGATTGTCCTTGCCCGCGGATCTCTCGGTCGTCGTGATTGGAAGCCATATCCGCCCCGAGCGCAGCCGCACGCAATTTACCTCGTTTCATATCCCCCGTGAGGAAATGGCCCGCCAGGCGACGGCGATGCTGGTGCGGCGGGTGGAAAATGCCGAACCCGTACAGCAGATCCTGCTGCCGTGTGAACCCGTCGAGGGCGAGACCCTCGGCCCTGCAATGAGACGGAAATGACGATCGTGAGAGAGATGCAAACAGATATCCTGGTGGTCGGCGGCGGTCTTGGCGGCGTGGCAGCAGCCCTCGGCGCGCTTCGGGCGGGCCGGAGTGTCATCATGAGCGAGGAGTATGACTGGATCGGCGGCCAGCTGACCAGTCAGGCGGTGCCGCCCGATGAGCATAGCTGGGTGGAACATTTCGGCGTCACTCGCAGCTACCGCCAGCTTCGAAACGGCATCCGCCAGTATTACCGCGATCATTTTCCGCTGACGGAGGCCAGCCGCGCCTGGGGCGATCTCAATCCTGGTGCCGGGTGGGTCAGCCGTGTCTGCGCCGAGCCGCGTGTCGGTCTGGCCGTTCTCGAAGCCATGCTGATGCCCTATCGCGGTGGCGGCAAGCTGAAGGTGCTGCAGCCCTATCGTCCGGTTGCGGCCGATGTCGAAGGCGATAGCGTCCGCACGGTGACCCTTCGCCACCGCGACACGGAAGCCGAGATCACTGTCTCGGCCACCTATGTCATCGATGCGACGGAGCTTGGCGACCTGCTGCCGTTGACCCGCACGGAATATGCCATCGGCTTCGAAAGCCGGAGCGACACCGGCGAGCCGAATGCGCCAGAGAATGCGCAACCGGAAAATGTCCAGGCCGTCTCGATCTGCTTTGCGATCGACCATGTCGATGGCGATCAGACGATCGACAAGCCGGAAAACTACGATTTCTGGCGAAGCTACGAACCCTCCTTCTGGGGCGGCCCGCTGCTCGGTTTCAAGGCCCCGCATCCGCGCACGCTCGAAACGACAACCCGCTCCTTCACGCCCAATCCGGACGACGATCCGTTGCTCGTCGACGCCGATCAGCGAAAGGGCGGCGGCGACGAGAACCTCTGGACCTTCCGGCGCATTGCCGCTCGGCGCAATTTCGTGCCGGGCGCCTACCAGTCGGATATCTGCCTCGTGAACTGGCCGATGATCGACTACATGGAAGGCTCGATCCTCGACGTCTCCGAAGAGAAAAAGGCCCGACACCTGAAGGCGGCGGCCGAACTTTCCTATTCCGTTTTCTACTGGCTCCAGACCGAAGCGCCGAGGGTGGACGGCGGGCAGGGGTTCAAGGGACTGAGGCTGCGCGGCGACATCACCGGAACCGAGCACGGCCTTGCCATGGCGCCGTATATCCGCGAAAGCCGCCGCATCAAGCCGGTGACGCGCATTGTCGAGCAGGATCTTTCCTACGCCGTTCGCGGTGAAAAGGGAGCGGTCAACTATCGCGACAGTATCGGCGTTGGCATGTACCGTATCGACCTCCATCCCTCGACCGGCGGTGACAATTATATCGATGTCCCGTCCTGCCCATTCGAGATTCCCTTGGGCGCGCTTCTGCCGCAGCGGGTGAAGAACCTTCTGCCAGCCGGCAAGAACATCGGCACGACGCACATCACAAACGGCTGCTATCGCCTGCATCCGGTCGAGTGGAATGTCGGCGAAGTGGCCGGCATGCTCGCCGCCCATTGCCTGAACAAGGGGCTGACGCCGCACCAGGTTCAGGAAAACGACGTTCATCTCGCCAACTTCCAGTCGCAGATTTCCCGGGAGGGGATCGAAATCCGCTGGCCGGACGTGCGCGCCTACTAACCGACAAAAGGAGGAGGAACCATGTCGAACCGTCTGAGAATGAAATATGCCGCCATCATGGGGAGCGCCGTGCTCTCGCTGGGCCTTGCCAGCAGCGCAATGGCACAAGACGCCGTCAAGTTGCGCATGACGATCTGGAGCGCCAATGAGGCGCATTTGAAGCTCTTCAACGACATCGCTGCAGGCTTCAATAAGGCGCATCCGAACGCCACGGTGACTTTCGAATCCCTGCCGTTCGAAACCTACACGACGGCGCTGACGACGCAGATCGCCGGTAGCAACGCGCCCGACATGGCTTGGATATTCGAGACCACGGCCTACGACTTCGTCAATTCGGGCGCCCTTTATCCGTTGACCGAAAAACTGGCCGACACCGAAGGCTACAATCTCGCTGAGGTCAGCCCGGGTGCTGTCGAACGCTGGTCGAAAGACGGCACGCTCTATGCCTATCCCTTCTCGACTTCGCCATTTGGGATGTTCGTCAACAACGACCTCATCAAGAAAGTTGGCGCCAAGACGCCCGCCGAGCTGATCTCGGCCGGCCAATGGACCTGGGACAATGCAATCGCGACAGCCTCTGCCGTCGGCCAGACGGGCAAGGGCGGCCTGATCGTCCGCGACTTCAACTATCAGGCCTGGCAGAACCTCGCCTCAATCTGGACCGGTTGGGGCGCGTCGCCGTGGAGCGAGGACGGCAAGACCTGCACGCTTGCGGAAAAGCCGATGACGGACGCGCTGACCTTCATCCATGACGCAGTCTTCACCAAGAAAGCGATGCCGGGGCCTGGCGAGAACGTCGACTTTTTCGCCGGAGATGCGGCCATGACCATAACCCAGATCAGCCGCGCGTCGCTGCTGCCGAAGCAGAACGGCTTCGCCTGGGATCTCGTGCCGCTGCCGAAGGGGCCGGCCGGGGAGTACGCACTTATCGGCCAGGCCGGTATCGGCGTCATGCAGTCGAGCAAGAATGCCGAGACCGCCGCCGAATTCGTAGCCTATATGACCAATCCGGAAAACTCCGCGAAACTTGCCCAGTTCTTTCCGTCGGCCCGCAAATCTTTGCTTAATGCCGAGGTCCTGAAGAAGACCAATCCGCTGCTGTCGACCGAACAGCTGGACAAGGTCGTCATCTCCGGTATTGCGACCGGCAAGGTTATTCCGGGCCACACCGGTTTTGCCCAGATCCAGCAGGTCGTGCGCGCCGGCCTCGACAACATCTGGACGCCGAATGCCGATATTCCGGCCGCCATGCAATCAATCTGCGGCCAGATCGGGCCGTTGCTGCAGCGTTGAGGAGAGCCGTATGGCTGCCGCAGAACCCTATGCGTCCAATCCGAGCCTGTCGGCGGCGAAGCCGTCCTTCTGGACGGTGGAGCGACGTGACAGCCTCGCCGGTTTCCTCTTCATTGCGCCGCAGCTGGTCGGCATCATCATCTTCGTGATGGTGCCGCTCGGCCTCGTCTTCTGGTATTCACTGCATGAGTGGAACGTACTGGCAAATACCTTCACTTACACCGGTGCGCAGAACTACACTCAGCTCCTGAGCGACCCTTCCCTGCCTTCCGTTCTAGGCTCAACGGCGATCTTTTCGGCCGGGCTTGTGGTGTTCAATATGAGTCTCGCATTGCTGCTTGCCGTCCTGTTGAACCAAAAGCTTGCCGGAATCACCATTTTCCGCACGCTGTTTTTCTCGCCCGTCGTCGTCTCACTTGTTGCATGGACGATCGTTTGGAGCTTCCTGCTGCAGAAGAACGGCGGCATCAACGGGGTGCTGATGATGTTCGGCCTCGAAGGCCCGAACTGGCTACGCCAGCCAACGACGGCAATGATTTCGGTCATCGCGGTTCAGGTTTTCAAGAATGTCGGCCTCAACATGATCCTGTTCCTGGCGGCCCTTCAAGGCGTGCCGAACGAGCTCTATGAAGCAGCCCGCATCGACGGCGCGCCGCGCTTCAAACAGTTTCGCCGGATCACTTTGCCGCTGATCAGCCCGACGGTTCTGCTGACCTCGATCATAACGATCGTCGGCTCGCTGCAGGTCTTTGCACAGATTGCGGTACTCACGCAGGGCGGCCCTGGCCTCTCGACGACGGTGCTCGTCTACTATCTCTACCAGCAGGCCTTTCAGTTCCATTTCTTCGGTTACGGTTCGACGCTTTCCATCCTGCTGTTCATGATCGTCGCCGTTCTCACCTTCGCCCAGTGGCAGTTGCGCAAGAGGGTCGTCTTTTATGAAAACTGACCTGTCCCCGCGCATGAAGGTCTTCGTCTATGGGCTGATGTGCGTGCTGCTCATCCCCTTCGTCTTTCCGACCTGGTGGATGGTTACCTCGTCTGTAAAGCCGGTTAGCGATATCTTCGCCTTCCCGCCCAAATTCATCCCGACCTCGTACGACTGGACGACCTATTCGCAGGTATTCAAGCTGCAGCCCTTCGTCCATCAGTATTGGAACTCCGCCTACATCGCAGCGATCGTCACCGTCGGCACGATGGCAGTGTCGTCGATGGCGGGCTACGCTTTCGCGCGCATCCGCTTTCCTTTCGCCAATACGATCTTCATGATCGTATTGCTGGGGCTCCTGATCCCATCTGAGGTGACGATCGTGCCGCTCTTCCAGATGTTTCTGAAGATGGGCATGGTCAACACGCACTGGCCGCTGATCCTTGTCCCGATCTTCGGCGCGCCGAGCGTCTTCGCCACCTTCGTCATGCGCCAGTTTTTCATCTCGCTGCCGATCGAACTGGAGGAGGCGGCGCGGGTCGATGGCCTCGGGCGTTTCAAGATATTTCGCAAGATCGCGCTTCCCTTGGCGCGACCGGCGCTTGCCTCGGTCGCAATCTTCACCTTCCTGCATAGTTGGAACCTCTACCTGGAACCGATCGTCTTCCTCTCCAGCGCCGAGAAATTCACGCTACCCCAGGCGCTGACGCAATTCACCGACGCCTATGGCGGGCCGATGTGGAACATCCAGCTCGCCGCCGCGACGCTGACTGCGCTGCCGGTGCTCATCGTCTTCATCATCGCGCAAAAGCAGTTCGTCGAAGGGCTCGCGCATACCGGCCTCAAGGGCTGAAGAACCGGATATCGATCTATGGCTGAAGTTGCACTCTCGAACGTTCGCAAGGCTTATGGCAGCCACGCCGTCATCCACGGCGTCGATCTCGACATCGCCGACGGCGAATTCGTCGTGCTCGTCGGTCCGTCGGGCTGCGGCAAGTCCACATTGCTGCGCATGGTAGCGGGTCTTGAGACCATAACCAGCGGTGAGGTTTCCATCGGTTCGCGCATCGTCAACAATCTCGATCCGAAAGATCGCGACATCGCCATGGTCTTTCAGAACTACGCGCTCTATCCGCATATGACAGTCGCCGCAAACATGGGTTTTTCGCTAGAGCACCGCGGTGGCAGCAAGGCGGAAATCGCCGAGCGCGTCAAATGGGCGGCAGACATTCTCGGCCTCGCGCATCTGCTTGACCGCTATCCGCGCCAGCTTTCCGGTGGCCAGCGCCAGCGCGTCGCCATGGGCCGCGCAATCGTGCGCGACCCGCAGGTCTTTCTCTTCGACGAGCCTCTTTCCAATCTCGATGCCAAGCTGCGCGTCGTCATGCGCGGCGAGATCAAGAGCCTGCATCAGAAGCTGAAGACAACGACGATCTACGTCACCCATGACCAGGTCGAAGCCATGACCATGGCCGACAAGATCGTCGTCTTGAATGGCGGCCGCGTCGAACAAATCGGTGCGCCGCTCGACCTCTATGATCGGCCGGTCAACCAATTCGTCGCCGGCTTCATAGGGTCGCCCTCGATGAATTTCATTCCGGGAGAGATCACCTCCGAAGGTTTTGCGGCAGCCGGCGCGATGCTACCGCTGCCCGAGGCGGCGCATCATCACGACGGCAAAAAGGCGATCTACGGCGTGCGCCCGGAAAACTTTCACCTGGCTGAAGGCGGCATCTCTGTCGAGGTTGTGCTTGTCGAGCCTATGGGATCAGAGACGCAGGTGACGATGCGGCTCGGACCCATAGAGCTCAACGGTATCTTTCGTGAACGCGTCTTGCCCAGGCCCGGGGAAACGATCACTGTCGAACCCGATATAAGCGCAATTCATCTCTTCTCAGCTGACGACGGCGTGAGATTGAATTAGAGCCTCATATCACGTTTCGAAACCGCAGGGACGCTGCCCTGCCAGGAACTTTCATCCAGCAGCAACCAGAGCCCGACGGTTTTGAATACGCCAAGCGGCGCGGTGTGAGCAACCGGCGGAAACGCGATGCTTTCATCTTGCGCAGCGTTGGAGCCGGTTGCGGCGATGGTCCCGGCATAGCTTGCCGGGGTCTGATATCGGAGTGATGAATGGGGCCGGAAATGGCTATATAACACGGCGACCACCCCATGGGACGAAGGTACGCGAGCTTTTATAACCCTGGTATCCCTGGTGCGGGCGACCGGTTCATATCCATGAGGTGGTCTCAAAGGGAGACGCTGTTTTCCGTTGCAGCCTTTCCGGCGCTTCCTCTGGTCGGACTCTGGAAGTTCCAGCATGGATGTTCGACCGGTCTCTGAGTACGACTTGGCGCGCCACGCCGTTTCGCTCGGCAAGCCCCGCTGCCGGCCCTCTTCGCGACGGAGCCGCTCATGTGCTCGCCATGAACGTGCCCCGCTCGGCGCCATCGATACCAAAGGGCATATCACTCCTCAGCGCCGCATGGTATATTTGAGGCATGGCGACTAGGCGCCGCTGGAATAGCAGATTGCTGATCGCGGCAGGTCGCGAGTGCCACATCATGACAGAGGCGCCCCGCTGCGCAGTTGCGGCACCGCTCTCGTGCACAAGATGGTATCAAGGCGGAAGGCTGTTTCATGCACCGCATCGCCGTCGCAGTTTTCGCGCTCGCAGCCGTGGTCAGTTTTTCCGCGCACGCTGAGGTACTGATCGGCGTTTCAGCCGCGATGACCGGACGGCTCGCGTGGATCGGCGAACAGGGGCAGCGTGGCGCAGAGATGGCCGTGGCCGATATCAATGCGGCGGGCGGCGTTCTAGGCCAGCAGGTGCGGCTCATCGCGGTCGACGACTTCTGCGATCCAGAGCAAGCGGTGGCCGTCGCCAAAAAACTCGTGGCTGACGGCGTGGTTCTCGTCGTCGGGCACTACTGCTCTGGAGCCTCGATCCCGGCATCAGAGGTGTATGAGGCGGCGGGCGTTCTGCAGATTTCACCGGGGTCGACCAATCCGCTGCTGACCGAGCAGGGCCGTGCCAACGTGTTCCGCGTCATTGGTCGCGACGATGCGCAAGGCGTCGTCGCCGGCAACTATCTGGCCGATCATTGGGGCAACAAGAAAATTGCGATCCTTCACGATGGTACCACCTATGGCAGGGGCCTTGCCGATGAGACCAAAAAGCAGTTGAACAAGCGGGGCGTGACCGACACGACCTACGAGGCGTACAGTCCTGCGAAGAACGACTATTCGGTTGAAATCGCTGCACTAAAGGCTTCAAAAGTCGCGGTGGTATATGTCGGAGGATATCATGCTGAAGTTGCGCTGATGGTTCGCGCTGCACACGACCAAGGCTACGCGGTTCAGTTCATCTCAGGCGATGCCCTGGCGACCGAGGAATTTGCCCTGATCGCCGGTCCAGCCGCTGAGGGAACCCTCTTCACGTTCTCCGCGGACGCACGGCGAACCCCCAAAGCGGCCCCGGTGGTGGAGCGGTTCCGTGCAGAAAACTTCGAGCCCGCAGGCTATACGCTGCTGAGCTACGGCGCAGTTCAGGCCTGGGCGCAGGCGGTCAAGGAAGCTGGTTCGCTGGAGTTGCGCGAGGTGATTGCTTCATTGCGCGCCCACTTGTTTGATACTGTATTGGGCCGTATCGACTTTGACGACAAGGGCGACCTCACGGTTCAGAGCTGGGTATGGTATATCTGGAAGGGTGGCGAATACGTGCCACTGGAATAACGCAACGCTGATCACTGCGGATCGCGTTCGAGAAAAAAGCTGTGCGGGCCATGTTGACCACATCAGCCGGATGCATGGGTCCCCGCGATGTTTGAACGTCTCGGCATACGTGGCCGCTTACTCTTCGCTTTCTTTGGTGTCAGCACCTTCGCGGTGCTCGCAACCGCTGCAGCCGTGTATGCCTTCTTGCAAGTGGGCGCGGTCGTCGAGAGGGTCACGGAGCGCCGGGTCCCGTCGGCGCTTGCATCGCTCGAGCTGTCCCGCCAAGCTGAGCGGGTCGCCGCCACTGCGCCGGCCGTACTTGCTACGACCAGTACGGTTCAGCACAACGAGGTCTCGGCTGCAATCGGCGTGGAGATGTCGCGCCTCGAAGGGTTGCTTGCCGCGCTCAAAGGCACCGCTGCAAGCACGGCGGCGGTGGCTGAGATCGAAACCGCAGTGATTGGCCTGAGGCGCAATCTCAACGCCCTCAACGATCTTGTCGCCGCTCGCCTCGGTGTGGTTGCACGCAAAGAGGAACTGCTGGGCCGTTTGTCGGCTACGACAATCGCAAGCGAGCGTCTTGTGGCAGCCGGCATCCTCGTGATGAACTCCAAGATCCCCCAGTGGCGCGTAACCGTAGCGGATGCCACCGTACCACCCGAAGCACGCGCCGCGGCTACGACAGAGCTTGCGCAGGCAATTTCCGCCTACATCCCGCAACAGAAGGCTCAACGGGAGATTTCCGCGATCAACGAAGCGCTGCTCAAAACGGCGGTTGCACCGACCCCCGGCGACCTAGCGCTGATGTCGTTTCCGCTGCGCCGCTCGGTCGAGTGGCTTGCGGCGGTGACATCGGAGATCGATGAGAAGCTGCGGACGCGGTTCCGCCAGCGCGTTGACGAGTTCGAGGGGCTGATCGACGGCCCGAAGAGCATTGCTCAAGCGCGTGAGGACGAGCTCGCATTACTCGCAAACGGCGGGAAGCTGTTGGTCGAGAACACTCAGCTTTCGCGTAATCTGACCGTTGCCGTGGATCGCCTGGTAGCTGCGGCTAACCGTGACATCACCGAGGCTGGTCATGAAGCTGCGACTGTCCAGCGCTACGGTACCGGTGTTGTTCTTGGCTCAGCCGTTCTGAGCCTCCTGAGTTCAGTTCTGATCGTATGGTTGTATGTCGACCGCAATCTTCTTGCCCGCTTGTCGGGGCTGAGCCAAAGCATGCTTGCCATCGCCGGCGGCAATCTTCGGGCACCATTGCCTGCCACGGGCCGCGACGAGATCGGCCGCATGGCCAAGGCGCTTCTGCTGTTCCGTGACACTGCGGTCGAGGTCGAAGAAAAAAACCTGCGTGAGGTCGCCGAAGCGCGCCAGCGACTCGTCGATGCAATCGAGAGCATCTCCGAGGGCTTCGCCCTTTACGATGCTGAGGACCGGCTTGTTCTGTGTAACAGCCGCTACAGGGAAATCCTCTATCCCGGCATAGCCGATGCCGTCGCGCCTGGTGCGCAATTTGAGACGATTGTCCGTAAGGCAGTGGAACGGGGCCTCGTCGAGGATGCGAAAGGTCGGGAGGAGGAATGGCTCGCCGCGCGGCTTGAGGCACACTGCAACCCTAAGCAGACGCTGGTTCAACATCGCAGCCATGACCACTGGGTTCAAGTAAATGAGCGGCGCATTACCGGCGGCGGCACGGTCGCGGTCTACACCGATATCAGCAAGCTTAAGAGGCATGAAACAGAGCTCGAGATCGCCCGCGACGCGGCCATGGCGGCGACCCAGGCCAAGAGCAAGTTCCTTGCCAGCATGAGCCACGAGTTGCGCACGCCGCTGAACGCCATCCTGGGCATTACCGAAATGCTGCAGGAAGATGCCAGCGAAGCCGGCCAGGACGAACTGATCGAACCGCTTCAGCGGGTCGCGCGCGCCGGCAAGCATCTGCTCAAGCTCATTAATGAGGTCCTCGATCTGTCAAAGATCGAGGCCGGCCGCCTGGAATTGCATATCGAGGAGTTCGATATCGCGGGAATGGTTCAAGATGCTGCCACAACCGCGCAGCCCCTTGCGCAGAAAAACTGCAACCGGATCATCATCCGCTGCCCAGATGACATTGGCAGCATGCGCGCCGATCAGCTTCGCGTGCGCCAGATCCTCCTCAACCTCTTGAGTAACGCCTGCAAGTTCACGGAGAACGGCCAAGTGACGATTGGGGCGACCTGCGCGAAGCATGATGGAGGCGGTGGCGTGATATTTACCGTCGCCGACACTGGCATCGGTATAACGCCGCAGCAGATGACGAACCTGTTCCAGGAGTTTAGTCAGGCCGACAGTTCCACCACCCGCAAGTACGGTGGCACTGGGCTAGGGCTTGCCATCAGCCAACGCCTGTGCCGCGCGATGGATGGCCAGATCACTGTGGACAGCACTCCCGGCGCCGGTACTAAGTTCACGGTGTGGTTGCCCTCGGCAATCGACGTAGGCTTCACGCTGGAAGAGCAGCCGGCCCCTGGCACCGGCGTCGCCGCTGATGATCACCTTCGCCTCGTCTCGAACGTGGTCCTCGTCGTTGATGACGATAAGGCGGTGCGGGACCAGATGCGCCGGTTTCTTGCCCGCGAGGGTTGCGATGTAGTGACGGCCAGGGACGGTGCCGAAGGCCTTAATCTGGCCCGGCAGGTGAAGCCAGCGCTCATCACCCTTGATGTGCTCATGCCGGGTTGCGACGGCTGGAGCGTCCTGCAGGAACTGAAGGCGGATCCTGAGCTCGCGAATATCCCCGTGGTGATGCTCACGATGGCCGATAAGAGGAATCGGGGGTACGCGCTCGGTGCCGCCGATTACTTGATGAAGCCGATCGACCGCGACGCGCTCCGGAAACTGATCGCCAAATTCTGGTCGGGCGCGCCCAGTCCAGCGCTTCGCGTTCTGATCGTCGAAGATGATGAGAACACGCGCCAGCAATGGCGCCGCATATTGAGTACCGAGGGTTGCGATGTGGACGAGGCCGAGAATGGCCGGGTCGCGCTGGAACGGCTCATCCGCGCGCCTCCGGACCTGATCATTCTCGACCTCATCATGCCGGAAATGGACGGCTTCGAGTTCCTCATCGAACTGCGAAAGCAGCCTGCCTTCAAGGCGTTGCCGGTCGTGGTTGTGACGGCGGCGACCCTTGGCAAGGAAGACCACCGGCGTCTGAACGGTGGCGTCGAGCGCGTGCTCGCCAAAACCGCCTTCAGCCGCAACGAGCTTCTGGAGGAATTGCGCAAGATGGTTGCTCGGCACATTGTCAAACGAAGCTCACCTGACAAGGATCGCCGTGATGGTTAGGATCCTCTATGTCGAGGACAATGAGGACAACGTCTATATGCTGTCCGCGCGGCTAAGACGCAAAGGCTACGAGGTAGTCGTCGCCACCGATGGCGATCAGGGCGTGGCGCGTGCACGATCGGACGCCCCGGCGCTAATCCTGATGGACTTAAGCCTTCCCGTCCTCGACGGCTGGGAGGCGACAAGACGTCTCAAGGCATTCGTTGAGACGCGAAGTATTCCCGTGATCGCACTTTCGTCGCACGCGATGGCTGGCGATCGCGAAGCAGCACTGGCGGCCGGGTGCGATGACTTCGATACCAAGCCCGTCGACTTCGCGCGCCTGCTTGGAAAGATCAAGGCCCTGCTCCCAAAGGAGTCGATGCCATGAGTGAGGTTGGACCTGCCCTGCTTGTCGTCGATGATAACGAGGACAATCGCTTTACGCTGACCGAACGCTTGAAGCGAGAAGGCTACCGGAACGTGGGATGCGCCAGCAATGGACGGGAGGCGCTCGAAATGCTGGCAACGAGACTGTTCGACCTTGTGCTGCTCGACATTACGATGCCGGAAATGGACGGCTACCAGGTGCTCGAGCACCTGAAGGCCGACACAACGCTGCGCAACATTCCGGTTGTCATGATATCGGCGGTCGATGAGATCGACAATGTGGCGCGCTGCATCAGCCTCGGCGCCGAGGACTATCTGGCCAAACCGTTCAACGCGGTTCTGCTGCGTGCCCGCGTGGCCGCGTGCCTGGAAAAGAAGAGGCTGCGCGACCAAGAGGCGGTATATACGCAGCAAATCGAAAACGAAAAGCGCCGAGCCGACGACCTTCTGTACGCCATCCTACCGGCCGGCGCGGTGCGCGAGCTCAAAGCGACCAATGAGGTCCGGCCCCGCCGATACAATGAAGTCGCGGTGCTATTCTGTGATATCGTTGGCTTCACAGCCTATTGCGATGAGAATCCGCCAGAGAAAGTGGTGGAGGATCTTCAGGCGCTGATCGGCGAATTCGAACAAATCGTCCGTCAGCATGGGATGGAGAAAATCAAGACTATCGGCGACGCCTTTATGGCTACGGCCGGCCTGTTTGATCGCATGCCAGATCCGGTTTTTGCCAGCTTGCAATGTGGACTCGACATGGTGACGGCATCACGCCTCATCGAGCCCAAATGGGAAGTGCGAGTCGGAGTTCAATTCGGTCCAGTTGTGGCGGGAATCATCGGGCAGCGGCAATACGTGTTCGACCTGTGGGGCGACACGGTAAATATGGCCTCCCGGATCGCAGCCCATGCTAGCCCTGGGACCGTCGCGACCAGCGGGGCCACGTGGCATCGCATTCGCGAGCGGGGTCGCGGGCGCTCACTGGGCTTCGTAGAAATCAAGGGCAAGGGTCGGATTGAACTGATCGAATGCCAGGAACTTCGTTGAGGGGACCGGAACAACCCTAGCCACCCTTCGCCATGCAGTTCGTCTTGCCAGTCTGAGACGTTCCTGAGCAACGGATCGCGGCAGATGTGGCCGGCATGTGCCGGTGACATCGTGTCCGTGCATTTACCGGATCGGCACATCCCTCTGCCTTGCAGCGGCCAGAAGCCGCTCATGAACACCATTGATTGCAGGAGCGATCATGTAGCCGTTCTCCAGATCGCCAATCATAACCGACTGCTCGCGCGGTGCTGCCAGCCAATGCAATCCAATGAGAGCGCATATCATAGCATCGATCTTGTCCTGGTCAGCTTTCCTCGGCGCCGCGTTTGCTGAGATGACTGAACACCATGACTCTAGTTGCGCCAGGGCTCGGAGCTCTCCGAATTTCCGGACCGTTTCCGACACAGACCGCCAGTGCGCGAACTTAAACGTCTTCCGGTTGGCTGGATTGTATTTTGGAGCGCCGAGGCGGCGGCAATAGCTATCCTCGATTGCGAGTAATGCCAGGGCGGGAAAAACTTCGAGAAGAAATAATCCTTCACGCGCTGTTCGTGCAAGTTCGGGATCCTCGATTGCACCAAGTGCGCCCTTGAACCGCCAGATTGGCGCAGCAGCATCGAACATGCCAAGCTTCGATCGGTTCGCCGGTTGAACGCCGCCACCTACCCAGGAAATGAGCGATCCGGCAACCTTGTCGACGGGTCGCGAACCGCTCATATTTGGCACAATTGTCGGCTGATCAAGAGCGACTAGGCATTTGCCGACTTGCCCTCGCTCGCTATGGATGATCTCTACCGCCTCGTTGAAGGAGGCGAGCCGGGGCATGAAGTGCAATCGCGACCCCGCTTCGTCTTCGCGTAAGACGCAGATCCCTCCTGGCGCCCTGGGATTGTCTGTCCACGCAGAGTCGAACCCAATCACAGATGTGGTCGAGGTGCTCATTCCATCCTCTTCAGGCAGACTCACTCCCGCAGAACGTAGCTGGTGCTGCGTCCTCCAGCCGCTTCCCTTCTGAGGATACCGCGCCGCAGAAGGTCGTTTATATCCCTCAGCGCAGTGTCGGGCGAGCACTTTTCAATTGTGGCATATTTCGAGGACGTGAGCTTTCCATCGAATCCGTCGAGGAGGCGATTGGTCATGTCACGTTGGCGGTCATTGAATGTTTCGCCCTCGTGTTGCTTCCAGAATTCGGCCTTGAAAAGCACATCTGAGAGGGTTTCCTCCGCACCTCCTATGGCGCGGTCAAGGCATTGCAGGAACCAATCCAGCCACGGCGTGACGTCAAGGTCCGGGGCTTTCTGCGTCCTCTCCAGAATATCGTAGTAAGCTTTTCGGTCGAGACGAATTTGCGCCGACATGCTGTAAAAGCGCTGCGGGCTATCTTCGGACCGGGCCAGCATCATATCCGCTATTGCACGAGCAATGCGGCCATTGCCGTCATCGAAGGGATGGATGGTCACAAACCAGAGGTGCGCTAGGCCCGCCTTTAGGACAAGATCAATGTCCTCGCCGCCATTGAACCAGTCGAGAAATGCGGTCATTTCGGGGTCGAGCCGTTCTGCAGCTGGCGCCTTATAGTGGACGCGTTCCTTGCCGAGCGGACCCGAGACGACCTGCATCGGCCCCGACTTGTCGTCGCGCCAAGCTCCGACAACAATCCTCGTCATGCCGCTGCGACCAGTGGGAAAAAGCGCCGCATGCCAGCCGAATAGGCGTTCGTCGGTCAAGGATTCGTCGAATTTCTGCGTGGCATCAAGCATCATCTCGACGACGCGCTCAACATTGCGGTCGGCGGGCAGCACCGCGCCAGCCTCGATGCCAAGGCGACGGGCAATCGATGACCTGACCTGCTGGCGGTCGAGGATTTCGCCTTCGATCTCGCTGGATTTGATAACGTCTTCGGTCAGCGTCTTGAGAATGGCTTCCTGGCGTAATGGGAAGCCTAGCGCCTGCATATGGCCAAAGAGTCTGCCCTGCCGATGCCGGACTGTGGCGAGCTGCCGGGACAAATTTTCCAGATTCCATTCGAACTGGGGCCATTCCGGCAACTGATGAATGTACTTTGGCATAATCCCCGTATCTCCTGCGGAGATTATGCGTCTCATTCACCGCAAAATCAATCGTAATCGCCGCGAAGAACTCGGAGATTAGGAGCTGTTTTCGCCGCATGCCTGTCTTGCCCATGCAGGTTGCTCGTATTTTTCGCGAGCGCGTCCTGCCCACGCCCGGCGAAACAATCACTGTCGAGCCTGAGATAAGAGCAATTCATCTCTTCGCAGCTGACGACGGCGTGAGACTGAATTAGAACCTAGGGATACCGGAACGATCCCGAATTCTTCGAGGGCAACAGCCGGCTCGGCCGTTAAGGCTGGCTTCATAATCTTGCCCGTTCGGCTGAAGAGCAAAACCGACCGGAGGCCAGTAGTGATGCCGAGCGGACGATAGAGAAGCCGTCTTACGACAAGGGTCACTTAAGGATCGAGGCCTGATGCACCAGCCTTTTGATGCGCTTGCGCTCACATTCCGGCACCGTACTGTTATGACCTAGGTATTCACATTTTACAGGATGCAACATGACGGCCAACCGCCCGATGCCCGAAGAGACAGGTATCCTTGAATTTCTTTCCGTCTGTAGCAGCGTCTATCCGGACGATGCGGTATCGCAATCTACCGAAGCCCAGCGGGCCCGATATGACGCGCTGTGTGCCCGTTTCAGTCCGCCGATTCCTGCTGGCCTGACTTTCGCTGATGCTCCGATCCGGACTGTGCCGACAAGGCGCTACAGGCCACGGCATGTGACGAGCGAGACCTTGCTGCTCTATCTGCATGGCGGCGGTTTCGTCGTCGGCTCGCTTGAGAGCCACCACGCGATCTGTGCGGAAATCGCCGACTTTGCGGGTGCCGAACTGGTCGCCGTCGACTATCGGCTGGCACCAGAACATCGCTGGCCGGCGCAGACCGACGATGGCTTCGCTGTGCTTTCCGAGCTTGTCTCAAGCGGCAGCAGGATCGTCCTCATCGGCGATAGCGCCGGAGGCAATCTCGCAGCGGGGCTTGCCATGCGGGCAAAGCAGGCGGGGCTTTCCAGCATCGCCGGACAGGTTCTGATTTACCCGGCGCTGGGCGGTGATCTAACGGCCGGATCCTACGTCGAGATGAGCGAAGCGCCAGGACTAACGACGGCCGATGTGGCCTATTACCGGGAAATCCTGCAGGCACCGCAAGACGATCCGGTAGCAGCACCGCTCCAGTCTGCCTTTGTTGGTGGACTACCACCAGCCTTTATCACCGGCGCGGCCTTCGACCCCCTGCGGGACGACTCTCGACAGTATGCCGCGCGGCTGGCGCAGACCGGTGTCGAAGTTTGGTTCCGCGAGGAGCCCGCAGATGGTGCATGCCTGGTTGCGGGCCCGCCATATGAGCGACGGCGCGCGTGCTGGTTTCCTGGCTGTCTGCGAGGCGGTGCGCCGTTTTGCAGCGGCGTGACACTCACATTAGGTCGCGGGGGACGCGTTTCTCTGCGAAAACCTTCTCGAAAATCTGAACGTCGGCTTCATAGGCCGTTACCATGGCATTGATGATCCAGTCGGTCTTCGTGCATGCGATTTTCGCCGTCGCAACAGTTCGCACGAACCAGCCGGAGCGGCGCATGTCGCAGGTCCAGGTGGAGTTGCCTGTCATCGATAGCGGATCGGCGGGTGAAATCGACCAGACCTCCTCGCGGAGTTGCCGCGTCGAAAGGGCGGTTTCAGGATGCTCGTAGAGGCCGGTGTCCTCGTGGATGCGATATTCCGTGCGATTGGCCGAAAGATCACGCACGACCTGCCGCTTCGTCGCCGCCGGTGCGTGTTCGATGTATTTGGGCAAGGGATCGGGATTAGCCGGTTCGGGAATATCGACCCGGCGATGCTCTCCGAGCATCGGCAGCGCCAGGCCAAGCGAGGCGATATCGATCTCCACACCTTGATCGTCCGGCGGCGGCAGGATCATCGGCCAGTATGCGGTGGATAGCGACAGGCGGATGCGATGTCCCTTGCGGAAGCGGTAGCCACAGACATCAAGCACGAGCCGGATCGAGACTTTCTCGCCGGGTGGGAGCGGAGCGGGGTCTGCGTTGCCGTCGCGATGGGTGAGATTGATGACGCCGAAGGTGACGCGTGTCGCCGTACCGTCCGGATGGATATCGACGAGCCGGGCGCAGAGATTGCCGGTGAGGGCTTCGGAGCGCAGCGAGAGGCTGAGCACCGGGCGGCCGAGATAATCATGGTCTGCGGCAAGCGGCGTGGTATCGAAGGTGAGCGAACCGGCGTCGTCGGAGCGTTGGTCGATCGCCATCTCCGCATCGGGCTTCAGCGTAAAATATTCGCCGGATGCGGTGCCAGTATCTAGCGGCGAACGCAGATAAGCTATGTGTTCTGGCGCCTGCGGGATCGGCAGGCCCTCAGTCAGCTTGCCGAATTGCTCTACATAGAAGCACTGCATTTCCGGCGGCTTCCAATCATCCTTGGCAACCCAGAAGCCCGTATCGAACTCGCGCCGCGGAGCCGGGCGGATGGCGTCGAGAATATATGCGCGGGTCTGGGGCAGCATGTCGATGCCGTTGTCCTCGCCGCGCAGCCACTTGTTCCACCAGGCGATCGCCTCGCCATGAAAGTCTGTCCGCGGCTTCGGCCAGGCGAAGTGCGGATATTTGTGAACCCACGGGCCGATCAGGGCCTTCGCTTTCTCACCCAGCCCTTCGGCGGCCGCCAAAGGCGTATTGCGATAGCCGTCCGCCCAGCCTGCGATGACTAGCGCGGAAATCTCGACATTCGAAAAATCCTGTGAGATCGAGCCGTGGCGCCAGAACGCGTCGCGGCGCTGATGGGTCAGCCACTCTTCCATGAAGAAGGGCTCCTGTTCCAGCCGCTCCAGCCACATCTCTTTCCAACGTTCGCCGACCAGAGCCGGATCGGGCGAACGGGATTGATAGCCAAGCATGGTTGCTGCCCACGAGAGTTGCGCAGAAAGATGGCAGCCGTTTTTATAGTGGATATCGTCATTGTAGCGGTCGACGGTGGATGCGATTGAGATGACGGCCTTCAGCGCTGGAGGCCGGAGCGCTGCAACCTGCAGGCTGTTGAAGCCACCCCAGGAGATCCCCATCATGCCGACCGAACCGTTTGACCAGGGCTGAGCGGCAATCCACGCGATCAGTTCGCAGGCGTCGGCAAGTTCAAGTTCTGTGTACTCGCCATCGATCACGCCGTCGGATTCGCCGGAGCCGCGGATATCGACGCGGACGCCGGCAATGCCTGCGACTGCGAAGACCGGATAGGTCGATTCGTCGCGAAGGCTCGTTCCGTCCCGCTTTCGGTAAGGCAGAAATTCAAAGACGACGGGCACCGGATCGTTCTCCGCACCATCCGGCATCCAGATACGGGCCGCAAGC
The DNA here is from genome assembly GCF_056279785.1 of Rhizobium sp. USDA 3886. Lineage (NCBI taxonomy): Bacteria > Pseudomonadati > Pseudomonadota > Alphaproteobacteria > Hyphomicrobiales > Rhizobiaceae > Rhizobium > Rhizobium sp. USDA 3886. The sequence continues at coordinate 459,540 of NZ_JBWCDC010000003.1, forward strand.
CGCGTGCCGTCCTTCAGCGTGATCCATTGATTTTCGATGGTGGTGAAACCGCGCGAGGTCATGTTATGTTCCATGATATAATTGTCGTGAAGCGAGGCTCCAGTAGCCGCCTCGCGGGATTCAGTTACCGGCGCTTTCCATCCGCCGTGTCGCGAAAACGCGTTCCAGCCAGCCGATTTCCATCTCTGGCACAGATTTGAGCAGCAGGTCGGTGTAGTCGTCGAAAGGCGCTGACAGCGCCTTTGACTTCGGCCCAAACCGTACGAGCCTGCCGCGATGCATGACGGCGACGCTATCGGCGATCGCTCTGACGGTTGCGATGTCGTGGGTGATGAAGATGTAGGAGAGCTGCTCTTTTTCCTGCAGCCGCAGGAGAAGTTTGAGAATACCCTCGGCGACCAGAGGGTCAAGCGCCGACGTCGGCTCGTCGCAAAGGATCAGTTCCGGCTCGGCGGCAAGGGCGCGGGCGATGGCGACCCGCTGTTTCTGGCCGCCGGACAGCTCGGCCGGATAGCGGCCGACGAAGCCGTTGCTCATCTCAATCTGTTCGAGCAGCTCCTTGACACGCGCAGTCTTTGCCGCGCCGCGCAGGCCGAAATAGAAAGTGAGGGGACGGCCGATGATATCGCGCACGGTCTGGCGCGGGTTCATTGCGGTATCCGCCATCTGGTAGATGAGCTGAATGCGCCGCAGCTCGTCGCGCGATCGCTCCTTCAGGGCTGGCGTCAGCTTCTTGCCGTTGAAAGAAATTCCGCCTTCGCTGGGCGGTAGGAGCCCGGTGATGACGCGGGCGAGCGTCGACTTGCCGGAGCCGGATTCGCCGACGATCGCCAGCGTCTGGCCCTTCGGCACATGCAGCGAGACATCGTGGAGAACCTTGTACCCGTTTGAATATTGCGCGCTGACACGTTCGACCTTCAGGAGCGCGCCGGACTGATCGGCGGCTTCCACGCGGGCGATCTGGCGAACGTTGACGAGGGCACGGGTATAATCCTCCCGTGGGGCCTCGATGATCTGCTGCACGGATCCATATTCGACTTGCCTGCCGTGACGAAGAACCATGATGTCGTCCGAGACCTGCGCAACGACGGCAAGGTCATGCGTGATGTAGAGTGCGGCAGTATGCGTTTCCTCAATGGCTTGCTTGATCGCCGCCAGGACGTCGATCTGCGTCGTCACATCGAGCGCGGTCGTCGGCTCATCGAAAACGATCAGCTTCGGATTGGAACAAAGCGCCATCGCCGTCATGGCACGCTGCAACTGGCCGCCCGAGACCTGGTGGGGGAAACGGTTACCGAACGTCTCGGGGTTTGGAAGGCCGAGAACGCGAAAGAGATAGAGCGCACGCTTGCCGGCCTCGTCCTTGGTCATCAAACCGTGCTTGACCGACGCTTCGATCACCTGCTCGCCCAGCCTGTGGGCCGGATTGAAGGCGGCAGCAGCCGATTGCGCGACATAGCAGACGCGGGCGCCGCGAATCCGGCGGATGCCCGATTTCCCCAGTGGCAGGATATCCACTCCGTCGAGCATGACCGCGCCGCCGGTGATTTCGGCGCCGCCGCGACCGTAGGCGAGCGCTGAAAGACCGATCGTGGATTTTCCGGCGCCGGATTCGCCGATCAGGCCCAGCACCTTGCCCTTCTGCAGGTTGAAGGAGACGCCGTCGACGATTGTGACGCGCTTCGGCGGCTCGCCCGGCGGGTAGCTGGTTGCTTCGATCTTAAGGTCGCGAACGGAAAGAAGCTCAGGCATCGCCACGCCCTCCCTTGAGGCTGGAGGTGCGCTTCAGGAGCCAGTCCACCACCAGATTGACACAGACTGCGAGCGCCGCAATCGCGGAGCCCGGAACGAGAGCGGCAGATATGCCGAAGATGATGCCGTCTTTGTTGTCCTTGACCATGCCGCCCCAATCCGCCGACGGCGGCTGGATGCCGAGTCCGAGGAAAGACAACGTCGACAGAAAAAGGATCGAGAAGGCGAAGCGCAGGCCGAATTCGGCGAGCAGAGGCGAGAGCGTGTTCGGAAGGATTTCACAGAAGATGATCCAGATCTTGCCTTCGCCGCGCAGCCTGGCCGCCTCCACGAATTCCATGACCGCCACATCCAGCGCGACGGCGCGGCCGAGACGATAGACGCGGGTGGAATCGAGGATCGCCATCACCAGGATGAGCACAATCAGGTTCTGCGGCAGCACCGCCAGCACGACAAGGGCGAAGATCAGGGTAGGGATCGACATCATCAAGTCGTTGAAGCGCGAGAAGATCGTGTCGATCAATCCGCGCGAAACGGCGGCGGTGAAGCTGAGGATGATCCCCAGCGAAAACGAGATGATCGTTGCTGCCAGCGCCACGAACAGTGTCGTTCGGGCGCCGTAGATCAGCCGCGAAAGAATATCGCGGCCGAGATTGTCGAGGCCGAAGAAATACTGCGCGTCACCCACTTGCCAGACATTGCCGACAACTTCGGTCTCGCCATATGGCGCGATCCATGGTGCGAAGATCGCACAGCTGAAGACCAGCAGAATGCCTATGATGCCGATCCAGGCGGTAATGGGGATGCCTCTCAATCTCATCGTGGATGCCTCAGACGCGGGTTGGCGACGATCGCCAGGGTATCGGCAACCATGTTGAGAAGGATGTAGACCGCGGCGAAGATCAGGCCGCAGGCTTGGACGACCGGCATATCGCGGACGGTAACGGCGTCGACCATGTACTGGCCTATGCCGGGATAGACGAAGACGACCTCGACCACGACGACGCCAACGACGAGATAGGCAAGGTTCAGCGCTACGACGTTGATGATCGGCGCCAAAGCATTGGGTGCGGCATGTTTGACGATAGAGCGGAAGGCGCTGAGGCCTTTCAGTTCTGCGGTTTCCATATAAGCCGACGACATCACAGACAGGATTGCGGCCCGCGTCATGCGCATCATATGAGCAAGGACAACGAGTACCAACGTTGCGGTCGGCAGGGCGATGGCCTTCAGCCGATCGACGAAAGCCATGCCGTCGTAGACGGTCGCAGGAAATGTCGCGACCCCGAATTTCACGCCGAAGAACAGGATGAGCAGATAACCGATGAAGAATTCCGGTAGTGAAATCGCCGCCAGAGAGATCACATTGATGATCTTGTCAGGCAAACGGTTTCGGAAATGCACCGCCAGCATGCCGAGCCCGACGGCAAGCGGCACCGAAATCAACGCCGCAAAGGCTGCAAGGAAGAGCGAATTGCCGAGCCGCTTGGCGATCTGCTCGCTCACCGAATTCTTGCTTGCCCAGGAGGTGCCGAAATCACCCTGCACGGCATTGCCGACCCACTCGAAATAACGCGTGGTCACAGGCCGGTCGAGACCGAGTTCGGTGCGGATATTGGCGACGGCCTGCGGCGTCGCCGACTGGCCGAGATAGGTTGTCGCGAAATCGCCCGGCAGCGCTTCAAGGCCGGCGAAGATCAGGATCGAGACAGCAAGAAGCAGCAAAAGACTGAGCACGAAGCGCTCGGCAATGAGGGACAGCAGCGGGAAACGCTGCTTGAACCTTAGTCCCGGTGAGACGGTGCTGGGTGGCGGATTGGACATGGCTGATGCCTCGCGCTGAAACCTCAGGAAGACCGCGGAGGTTTTCCGCGGTCCCGGTTCCGTTAGAGATGAGGGCGTCTCCGCCCTGCTTCGAGCATCAGGCGTCCAGCCAGACGCGGGTCGCGACGTAGCCGTTCGACATGTCGTTGCCGATATCGTGAACGTAGCCCTTCACCTGCTTGGTGGAGGCGTTCACGAAGTCGTTGAACATCGGCAGGATGACGCCGCCTTCATCGCGGACCATCATCGCCATGCTGCGATACATCTCCTTGCGCTTGGCTTCGTCGAGTTCCGAACGGGCTTCGAGCAGGATCTTGTCGAAGTCCGGGCGCAGGAAACGGGTGTCGTTCCAGTCGGCCGTCGAGATATAGGCCGTGGAGTACATCTGGTCCTGCGTCGGACGGCCGCCCCAATAGGACGTCGAGAAGGGCTGCACGTTCCAGACGTTTGTCCAGTAACCGTCGCCTGGCTCGCGCTTGACCTCGATATTGATCCCAGCCTTCTTGCAGCTTTCCTGATAGAGGACGGCGGCATCGACGGCACCCGGGAAGGCAACCTCGGAGGTACGCAGCAGGACTGAGCCGCTGTGACCTGATTTCTTGTAGTGGAAGGCCGCCTTGTCCGGATCATAGGCGCGCTGTTCGATGCCCTCGGGGAAAAGCGCATATGTGCTGTTGATCGGGAAGTCATTGCCAACCTTGCCGTAACCGCCAAGAATCTTCTTGACCATCGTCTCGCGGTCCATGGCGTATTTCAGCGCCATGAGCAGATCGTTGTTGTCGAAGGGCGCAGTGTTACAATGCATGATGAAGACGTAATGGCCGCGGCCGGACGTCGACAGGATTTCGACATTCGGCGCACGCTTCAACAGGTCCACGGTCTTCGGATCGACGCGGTTGATGTAGTGCACCTGACCCGACGAAAGCGCTGCAATACGTGCCGTCGCATCGTTCATGCCGATGATTTCGATCGAGTCGACATAACCACGATCGCTGCGCCAGTCGTCCTTGTTCTTTTCGAAGGTCGCACGTACGCCGGCTTCAAAACTCGCAAGCTTGTAGGGACCGGTGCCGATAGAGGCGAGCGGGTCGTCATTGCCGCCGTTCGGCTGAATGACGAGGTGGTAGTCGGTCAGGAGCAACGGCATGTCGGCGTTGCCTTCGGTCAGCGTCAGGACGAGGTCGCTGCCGTCGGCCTTGATCTCCTTGATCGACTTGACGACACCAAGAGCGCCTGACTCCGATTTGCTGTCGGTATGGCGCTTCAGCGTCGCAACGACATCGTCGATCGTCAGGTCCTTACCGTTGTGGAACTTGACACCCTTGCGGATTTTAAAGGTCCACGTGACGGCATCGTTAGACGCTTCCCAGGATTCGGCTAGCGCCGGAACGGCAGCGCCGGTCAGCGGGTCGGATTCGACCAGCATGTCGCCCCAGCAACGGCCGACGCAGAACATGAATTGTGACAGGAACTTTGCCGGGTCCTTGGAATCGGTGGCAGCGCCGCCCTCGAGACCGAGTTTCAGGTGACCGCCGCGCTTTGGTTCGGCTGCCGTTGCGCTTTCGGTGAAGAGCTGGTCTGCAAGCGCCAGCGTAATGCCGGCCGCCATTGCGCGTCCCATGAACTCGCGGCGGCTGAGACCGCCCGCACTCACGCGGCTTGCCAGATATTTCGTGTAGTCGTTCATTCCCCTGTTCCTTCTTCTTGATGTTGATAGAACTCCCGGGCAACGCTTCGGGATGCGGTTTCCTCTTCCGCCCCGAAACCTCACTGCCCGCAATCATGCGGAAAATGATGCGGTCGCTGCCGCCTCTTCACCTTCCTTTCCAGATTGGGCTTCGCTTCTCCCCGAAAGCCCGTGCGCCTTCCAACTGGTCTTCGCTCGAATAAAGGGCATCGACCGTTGCAAACTGCCTTTTGGTGATCTTGTTCATGGCAGTCTGAAATGTCATTCCTTCGGCTTCGCGCACGATCTCCTTGATGGCTGCATAGACGAGCGGCGGGCCGCTATCGAGAAGGCGGGCCAGTTCCCATGCCCGCTCCATCAGCCTGTCCGCAGCGACAATTTCATTGACGAAACCCCAGCGATGCGCCTCCGTAACGTCAAGCCATCGGCCAGTCAGAAGCATGTCCATCGCGATATGGTAGGGGATGCGCTTCGGCAGCTTGATCGAAGCAGCGTCTGCGATCGTTCCCGAGCGAATTTCCGGAAGCGCAAAGGTTGCGTGCTTGGCGGCGATGATCAGGTCGGCCGAAAGGGCAATCTCCAGACCACCACCGCAACAGATGCCGTTGACAGCGCAGATGACGGGCTTGTTGAGGTCACGCAGTTCCTGCAAGCCGCCGAACCCGCCGACGCCATAATCGCCATCGACCGCATCGCCGGCTGCCGCAGCCTTCAGATCCCATCCGGCCGAGAAGAATTTCTCGCCAGCACCCGACACGATGGCGACACGCAACTTAGGGTCGTCGCGGAAATTGCGGAAAATCAGGCCCATGTTGCGGCTGGTCGCAAGGTCGATGGCGTTCGCCTTCGGCCGGTCAATGATGACCTCGAGGATACCGCTGTCGCGTCTGGTGCGAATGGGGTCTTGCAACTTCTGCTACCTCCTTCGCCGGATGAGAGCGTCTGCGGCAACGACACCATGGTTTTCAGGGAGAACCATCAATGGATTAATGTCCAGTTCTTCCAGCCACGCGGCATTTTTTACGACATATTCTGCTGCTGATGCGACGGCTTTGACCACTATGTCGAGGTCGCTCTTCGCCGCGCCGCGATAGCCTTCGATGAGTTTCCTGATCCTCAGGCGCGAAATGGCTTCCAAGATCTCCGCTTCTGTTACCGGAAGCGTTAAAATGACGGAATCTTCAAGCAATTCCACCAAAATTCCGCCCGCACCGACGGTCAAAGTCAATCCAAGGACCGGATCGCGTACCGCGCCGATGATCAGCTCGGCCACGGGGCGCTCGATCATCCGTTCAACCAGGTATCCGGCGGCGACATGGGCCATTTCCTGCGCTGCGTATCGCACGGCCTCAGCATCCTTAAGGTTGAGCGCGACAGCACCGGCCTCGGTCTTGTGCTCGACGCAAAGCGCTTTCAGAGCGATGGGAAAACCGAGACGCTGCGCCTGTTCTGCTGCCTCGTCCGAACTCGGTGCGGTTGCACCAAGCGGAACGGAGAGACCGGCGGCAGACAGTTCCGCTTTGGCTTCCGCCTCGCTCAACGTCTCGATCTCGCCTACGGTCAACGGTACATTGAGCAGTGGCAATGGCTGTGGGTTTTGCCAGGCTTTGCCGATGTTAGCGGCAATTTCCGCGGCGGCGACGGTTTCGCTGATGCCGCAGAAAGGCACGATGCCATCCTCCATCAACAGCAAGGCAATCTCTTCCGGCATGTTCTCCGGCAATGTCGCCACGATACCGGCGCGCGCTTCGGTTCGTTTCGCGGCCGCCGCGACGGCACTGACCGTCGTCATCCAGTCCGCTGTGTTGCAACGATCGCTCCGCGGAAAATCAAGGACAACCAGATTGAGGGCATAAGCGCCCTCGAACATGGCTGTAAAGGCCTCCGACTGGCGGGTCAGATCGCCCCAAACGAAAGTGTGGTAGTCGAGAGGATTGGAAAGGGCGACCATTTCACCCAGGCTGCACCTGAGAGACGGAAGCTGCCGGGGTTTCAGAGAGCGGAATTCCACGCCCCGGCTGACAGCGGCGTCGGCCATTAGCGAGGCTTCGCCGCCGGAACAACTCATGGAAGAGATCGCATTGCTTTCAAGCGGGCCTGCTACGTGGAGAAGTTTCAGCGTTTCGATCATTTCCGGGAGGGTTGCCACGCGGCCAATGCCGAGGCGAGCGAGAATGGCATCGGCAACTGCATCGCTTCCGGCAAGGGATGCGGTATGCGAAATGGCGGCGCGCTGCGCCTGTTCGGATTTGCCGACTTTCAGCGCAACGATGGGCTTTTTCAATTCCCGGGAACGTAAGGCAAGCTTCTCAAGCGCCTGAATGTTGCCGAATCCCTCGACATGCAGGCCGATGGCCGTGACGCGCGGGTCCTCGATCACGGCGAGGGCTAAATCCGACAATCCGGTCTGTGCCTGGTTGCCGGCCGTCATCAAATAACTGATCGGCAGGCCGCGCTTTTGCATGGTGAGATTGATGGCGATGTTGGAGGATTGCGTGAGAATGGCAACACCTCTTTCGACGCGCACCATTCCGTGCTGGTCAGGCCAGAGCAGGGCGCCATCGAGGCCGTTGATCATGCCATAACAATTCGGTCCGAGGATCGGCATATTTCCGGCCGCTTCGACGAGATGATTTTGCAGTATCGCGCCATCGGCGAGTTCCGCGACCGCCTCGCTGAAGCCGGAAGCATAACAAACGGCGCCGCCGGCGCCTATGACGGCAAGCGAGCGTACGATATCGACGGTCAACAGCCGGTTGACGCCGACGAAGGCCGCGTCGGGTGCCGCGGGCAGCTCGCCCACTGATCGATAACAACGGCGCCCCACCACCTTCTCGAGCACCGGATGGACGGGCCAGATTTCGCCGACAAATCCCATGCGGTCGCACTGCTCGATGACCCGGCGCGCTTCGCGGCCGCCGAAGACGGCGATCGTTTGCGGTCTGATCAGTCGATCGAGCGGGCGTTGCGTCATCGGGTCACGCTCCGAACGGCCGCAGCAGATCGCGGCTGATGATGTGCCGCTGGATCTCCGAGGTTCCGTCCCAGATGCGTTCGACCCGCGCGTCACGCCAGAAGCGGGCAAGCGGCAGGTCGTCCATCAGCCCCATGCCGCCAAAGATCTGGATCGCTTCGTCGGTGACGCGGGCAAGCATTTCGGAGGCGTAGAGTTTCGCCGAGGCGATCTCTCGGTTGGCACCAAGGCTAGCATCAAGCCGCCAAGCGGCGGATAGCGTCAGCAGGTCGGCGGCATCGATCTCCGTGATCATGTCGGCAAGCTTGAACGACACACCTTGATTGGCGCCGATCGGCCGGCCGAACTGCTTGCGCTCCGCCGCATAGGGCAGCGCCATATCAAAAACGCGGCGTGCACGCCCGACGCAGGTTGCCGCGACCGTCAGACGTGTGCCGTAAAGCCATTCATTGGCGATGTCGAAGCCGCGATGGACTTCGCCGAGCACCTGGGATTTGGGCAGGTGGCAGTCGGTGAAGTTCAGGATGACGTTGTGGTAGCCGCGGTGGGATATCGATTGATAGCCCTTGAGGATATCGAAGCCCGGCGTGTCGCGATCGACAAGAAAAGCCGTGATCTTCTTCTTGATGCCCTTGGGCGTCTCCTCTTCTCCGGTTGCCGCAAAGACGATAACGAAATCGGCGACATCGGCATGGGAGATAAAATGCTTGGTACCATTGAGCACGAAATCGCCACCGTCCTGCCGCGCCATGCATTTCATTCCGCGCATGTCGGAGCCGGCATCGGGTTCGGTAATCGCCAGCGCGTCAACCTTTTCGCCCCGCACCGCCGGCAGAAGATATTTCTCACGCTGCTCGCCTTCGCAGGCCATCAAAATTCCGGAAGGGCGACCGAAGAACACTGTCAGTGCCATCGAACCGCGGCCAAGTTCGCGCTCGACAAGAGCAAAGGTAACGTGGTCGAGACCGGCGCCGCCGATCTCCTCAGGAAAATTGCAAGCATAGAAACCGAGATCGATGCATTTGCGCCTGATTTCCTCGCCGAGTTCTAATGGAACAATACCAGTGCGATCGACCTCGTTCTCATGCGGATAGATTTCCGTCTCGACGAAGTCGCGGACCGTCTGGACGATCATCTCCTGTTCTTCGTTGAGCCCGAAATTCATGACTGCTTCCTCCTAGCGTTTTTGCCCGACATGGCGTCCGACGCCATCCGGTATGGGCAGTTTTGCGTGGACCTCGCTGATCGGCTTTATCTTGCTCAGCACCTCCCCCGGTGCGAGAGCGGCTTTTCCGGCCTTGGCATCGACATGCAGCAGCATCTGTTCGGCGGTCGCAATCGCCTGGCCCGTCGCTGTGTCATGAATCGTGTTGAACAGATGCAGCCGCTTCTCGTCTGCTGACAGAAGCTGGCAGGTTGAATGAATCGCCTGACCGAGCTTGGCTTCGCCGAGGTGGCGGATATGGGTCTCGACGGTGTAATAGCTGTGACCTCGCTCGACATAGGCGAAATCGACGCCGATAAGGCGCAGCAGTGCATCCGATGTATCCCCAAACACCTGCAGATAGCGATGCTCGGTCATGTGCCCGTTGTAATCGACCCATGCGGGGCTGACATTGGCTTCGACAAGCCTCAATGGCCGCGCGACGTCCTCGGGATGCTTGCGGCTGCCGCCGGCCGTCCAGAGCGTATGCTCGAAATCCTTGAGCAGCTTGCCGGCACCCCAGCCCTTACCGCCATGGCCGCCCTTCAGCCCCTGCAGGATGCCGACGAGATTTTCGTCGCGGATGCGCTCGAGCTCGCGGATTGACAATCCGTCCGCTTGTTCATCCGACTGCTGGCCGATCTTCTCGACAAGCGCGTCGTCGAGGTCGACGACGTCCATTAGCTTGGTCCAGTTCCATTGCAGAGCCGGACCGAACTGGGCTAGGAAATGCCGCATGCCTGCCTCGCCACCGGCGATGCGGTAGGTCTGGAAGAGACCCATCTGCGCCCAGCGAAGACCGAAGGAATAACGGATGACGTCATCGAGCGTCTCAACTGTGCAGATATCGTCATGGATCAGCCACAGCGCCTCGCGCCAAAGAGCCTCCAGCAGACGGTCGCCGACAAAGGCCTCGATCTCCTTGGCGATGTGAACGCCCTTCATGCCGATCGGTGGCAGCTTCTCCATCGCCACCTTGATGGTGCCATGGCTGGTTTTTTCACCGCCGACGATCTCGACGAGCGGCAGGAGATAGACGGGGTTGTAGGGGTGCGCCACGAAGAGGCGTTCCGGAAACCGCATGTCGCGCTGCAGGTCGGTTGGCAGCAGGCCTGATGTGGAGGACCCGATCAGCGCATCGGGGCGGCAAGCCGCATCGATCTCCGTCAACACCTTACGTTTGAGGTCCAGTCTTTCCGGCACGCTTTCCTGGATCCAGTCGGCATCAACGACGGCTTCTTCAAGGGTCTCGCAATAAGTGAGCTTGCCGCGCGGCGGCTGAGGCGCCACGGTCAGCATGGCGTAAGCGCGCTCGGCATTGGCGATGACTTCGCCGACAATGCGGCTGGCCTCCGGATGCGGGTCGAAGACGTCGACATCAATGCCTGCAAGCAGAAAACGGGCGATCCATCCGCCACCGATGACGCCGCCGCCGACACATGCTGCTTTGTTGATCTTGCTCATGGGCGCCTCAGCGGTTCCTCAATTTCAGTTTCTTCCGGACGTCCTCAGGCCCGATGATGCGGGCGCCCATTCCTTCGACGACCTGCACCGCCTTCTCGACAAGCTGGGCATTCGTCGCGAGCACGCCCTTTCCAGCATAGAGGTTGTCTTCAAGCCCAACGCGGACGTTGCCACCGGCAAGCACCGCGGCAGCCGGATAGGCCATGGCGTTGCGGCCGATCGAGAAGGCGGAGAAGGTCCAGCTATTGGGAACGTTGTTCACCATCGCCATGAAAGTGTTGAGATCATCGGGCGCGCCCCATGGAATGCCCATGCAAAGCTGGATCAGCACCGGATCCTCGATCAGGCCCTCCTCGGCAAGTTGCTTGGCAAACCAGAGATGACCGGTATCGAAGGCCTCGATTTCCGGGCGTACGCCGAGATTTGTCATCTTCTTCGCCATCGCACGAAGCATCGCCGGCGTGTTCGTCATGACGTAGTCGCCGAGGCTGAAGTTCATCGTACCGCAGTCCAGCGTGCAGATTTCCGGCAGGCACTCGGCGATGTGGGAGACGCGCTCCGTTGCACCTGCGATGTCGGTGCCTTGCGGATTGAGAGGTAGAGGGCATTCGACATCACCGAAGATCAAATCACCGCCCATACCGGCCGTCAGGTTGAGCACGACGTCGATATCGGCCGAGCGAATGCGCTCAGTAACTTCCTTGTAGAGGTCGTTGCGGCGGCTCGCGGCACCCGTTTTCGGATCGCGGACGTGACAGTGGACAACTGCCGCCCCAGCCTTGGCGGCGTCGATCGCGGAATCCGCGATCTGCTTGGGAGTGATGGGAACGTGGCTGGATTTCGAAACCGTATCGCCGGCACCGGTTACGGCACAGGTGATGAAAACATCGCGGTTCATCGCAAGAGGCATTTTCTTCTCCCTCGTGTTGGGCCTATTACGGGGGAAGATGGCGCGTCATGCTTTGCATTAACGGAAGCATTTGATACATTTTCGGAAATGATGGAGGCCTAATGCTGACGCGATCCAACGATCGGCTGGATGTTGATCTTCTTGTCATGCCGGAGACGAACCTCATTCTGCTCGCTTCGGTGATCGAGCCCATGCGTGGTGCCAACCGGATTTCCGGCAGTGAGCTTTATCGATGGCGGCTTCTAGCGCCTGATGGTTCGCCTGTGCTGACGACGAGCGGCATTCCTGTACCCGCCGCCGATGGCTTTGGGACGGGGCGGGATGAGACACCGCTCTTCGTGCTTGCAAGCTACAATTGGCGCCGCAGCTCGACACCGGCATTGAAGATGCAGCTCTCTCAGGCGGCCCGTTACCGAAGCATGATCGCAGGCATCGAATCCGGAACATGGCTGCTTGCCGAAGCCAGCCTTCTCGATCGGCTGCCGGCGACCATACACTGGGAAGATTTCGATGACTTCTCGCTTGCCTATCCGCATGTGCGGGCGGTGAAGGAGCGTTTCGTCATCACAGGCAAGCGCATTACCACGGCAGGTTCGCTCCCGACCGTCGACCTGATGCTGGAGATCATACGGCAAAGGCAAGGATACTCGCTGGCGCTCGAGGTCAGCCGGCTCTTCAGCTACGAGCAGGACTCCGTCCACAGCGAGACCCAGCTTTCACCTTCGGGGACAGGTCTGCACATGCGCGATCCTCGGGTCGCCCAAGCTGTACGGCTGATGGAGGAGAATATCGAGCAGCCTATCGTGCTTGCGCGACTGGCTCGCAGAGTGGGCATCGGTGCGCGCCACCTGCAGGGGCTCTTTCAGCAGAGCACCGGCGCGCCCCCGCACGTCCATTATCTGGCACTGCGCCTGAACGCAGCGCGGCGGAAGGTGATCGAAACCAAGGCGCCTTTTGCCGATATCGCGGCCGCGACCGGCTTCAATTCGGCTTCAGCATTTACGAGAAGCTATCGCGCGAGCTTCTCGGAAAGCCCCTCGGACACGAGGCGTCGTCTCCGGCGGCCGGTTACAGCATCGGAGGAACAGCCATAGGCTGAAATGCGTCCCGTACCATATCGGCGAGCCCGCGTACGGCCTCGCTGGAATGATAGGGGTTTCGGCGCAGGACCACTCTGGAGGCATCGACCGGTGGGAACCCTTCCTCCGCAGTCAGCTCGCGGCAGCCCGGTGGTATGTTGCTGCGGGAGAGCGTGGTGACGGCAAGGCCCGCGGACGCGGCGTTCTTAAGCCCGGAGCTAGTATCGGCAACGAAGGCCACACGGTACTTTCGACCCTGCAATTCCAGCGATCTGAAAGCGAAATCCCGCGCCCAGGTGGAATTGCGGTAGATGGCGATCGGCAGCGGCTCGAGGTCGTGGAGCCGGTGGACCTGGGACGTGACCCACACGGTCGGATCGACACAGAGGATTTCGCCCGCCGCCTGATTGCTCCAGTCGAAGACGACGGCGAGATCCAGCTCGTCGCGCTCCAGGGCCGCGAGATTGCGCGCCGTATAATCGCAGGAAACTGTGACCTCCACGGCTGGATGGCGGACGGCGAAAGCGGCAAGTGCGGCAGGCAGCACAGTCTGGCTATATTCTTCGGGTATCCCAATACGCACCGGGCCATCGAGCGGTTTGGTCCGAATGGTCGCTGCCGCTTCGTCTAAAAGATCAATCACACGGCGTGCATAGGGCAGCAGTTGCAGGCCAAGGCGCGTTGGGATGACACCGCGCGCGCCCCGGTCGAAAAGGGTTTCCCCGATAGTTTCCTCGAGTTTCTTAATCTGCGCGCTCACGGCTGATTGCGTCCGACCGACGGCCTGAGCAGCGGCAGAGAAATTCGAGGTCTTGACGACCACGAGAAATGTGCGCAGCAGATCGCTTTCGATGGGTTGATGCATTTTAGCCATAAGAAAATCCGATGGCTGTCATCTCAACTATTCGTTTGCCTGATGTCAAGAACAAGCGCAATCAGAGGCATCAGACCTCTGGTTCGGGAAAACCGATGTCATCCCAAACAGGCGCCCGTCCGTTCGGCCTCAGCGAGCATGATAAGGGCGTGATTCTTGTCTTCGCCGCGACGCTCGCTTGGAGCGCAAGCGGCGTCTACTCGCGACTGCTGACGACCGATGCCTTGACAGCGATCGCGTGGCGGTCATTGTTCGGGGGACTGTTCCTTCTCATTCCGAGCTTCTTCCTCGAAGGAGGCATGTCCAAGCGGCAGTGGCGCTCGGTCTTGCGCCCGTCAGGTCTCGCGATGATCGCCTGCCAGACCTTCAGCCAGGCATGTTTCATCGGCGCACTTTATACGACGAGCGTGGCGAATGTCGCCGTCATCTACGCGACAGCCCCGTTCATCGCGGCCCTGCTAGGCTGGCTTTTGCTGAGGGAGCGCGTGGCGAGGCGCACGATGCCCGCAGGCGCCGTCTGTCTGCTCGGCGTAATGGTCATCGTCGGTTCATCAGTCGGGGGCGGCACGGGTGTCGGCGATTTGCTGGCATTGGGTATGACTGCCTCTTTTGCGATGATCATCGTCATTCCCCGGATCAACCCGGGCGTGCCGAGTCTGCCCTCCACCATCGTCAGCGCCTTTCTCACGCTGGCGCTCTTTGCGCCCTTCGGCTCGGTCGGCTCCCTCGATCTCCACAACTGGATCGTCCTCGCTGCCTTTGGCGCAACCAATTTCTCCATCGCTCTCGTACTCTTCCTCGCCGGCGCAAGACATATGCCTCCCGCTAAAGCTGCGCTTATCGGAACGTTGGAGATCGTCCTCACTCCGATGTGGGTATGGCTCTTCTTCGCGGAACGTCCGTCTGCCGCGACTTTCGCCGGTGGCGCACTGATCTTGGCCGCTGTGGTTTGGCATATCCTAGTGGAAGCCAGGCGTGGTGGGCGTTAGCAGCGAGCGCTGGTCACTGGATGATAATCGCTCTGTCGCCGAGTTCTGCGCGGTCGGCTTCGAGACTTGCCGCGCGGCTCCCGGTCAGGGCGACACGGGCGCCTTCGGCGAACTGGCGGACCGCGACCAACGCCTTGTGATAATCGTCCGAACGGACGTCGCCGGCCATCGCGATGGCGTCGCCCTTGATCCGGCAACGGGGCCGCTGGTTCTAGCCTTCGACAGGGCCGACATCGTCTTCGCCAGGCAAATCCAGGATACCTTCACGCAGGAAGCGATCAGGAGCAGCATCCGCCTCTATCAGACCAAGGGCGATGTGTTCTCCAATGCCAAGGTCGATGGCTCGACGCCCCTGCACACCGGTCTGCGGGACTTCGAAGGACAATCGCATTTCCGGGCCGGATCGACCGATGTCGGCGACGTCAGCTGGGTGACGCCGACCGCGCAATGCTGGGCGCCGGCTTGGGCGATAGGCACCAATCCCCATACCTGGCAGGTCGTTGCGCAGGGAAAAAGCCCGGCCGCGCACAAAGCCATGGCGCATGCGACCAAGGCGCTTGCCACGACAGGCCTCGCATTGATGGCGTCATCGGACCTCCCGGCAGCCGCGAAGGCCGAGTGGCGGGAAAAGCATGCCTGTTGTGAATCGGCGAGGCCCCAGTGCCGGTCCCCAGATTAAATAGTTGTTTTTGCTGACGCGACGGAGATCATTGCACGATGCCTGTTCACAATCTATTGCACCAAAGTGTCGCCCGGTACCATCGGATCGGTTTTCCCCTGTTTACGCGAGTGTCAAATCCTACGATGAGTGTTTTTTTGAGATTGAAGTTCGCGGAGCAGAGGAATGGACCGCATCGACGCAATGAAGGTGTTCGTCACGGCCGTCGAAGAGGGCAGCCTTGCAGGCGCCGCGCGCCGGCTTAAGCGGTCCCCGACCGCGATCAGCCGGGCCTTAGGCCTGCTGGAGCAGCACGTCGGCGTCGAGCTGCTCCACCGCACGACCAGAAGTCTGAAGCTGAGCGAAGCCGGCCAGCGATATGTAGAAGCATGCCGCAGGGTGCTTGTGGATCTCGAGGAAGCCGACATCATCGCCAGTGCACAACGCTCCTCTCCTAGGGGCGTCCTCACCATCTCCGCCCCGCCTATTCTCGGTGAGGAAGTTCTGCGGCCAATCCTCGACGGCTTTCTTCAGGAGCATCCGAGCGTCTCGGTTCGGCTTCTGATGCTGGATCGGTTCGTCAACCTGGTCGACGAAGGTGTCGATGTGGCCTTGCGAATCGGCAACCTGACCGACTCGACGCACATCTCGACACGTATCGGCGGAGACGTCAGACGCGTCGTGGTCGCCTCTCCACGGTATCTTGCGAGCAATCCGGGGATCAAAGAACCTTCCGACCTCCAGAGGCATCAGATCATCGCGTTTTCCAACTTTGGCCTCGAATCCTGGAGCTTCACCGCCGCGAACGGATCTTCGATTCCAAGGACGGTGCATTTCAGCCCTCGCTATGTCGTCAATAGCGTGAGGGCGGCCGCGGCGTCTGCCGCAGAGGGGATGGGCGTGACGAGGCTTTATTCCTACCACGTGGCGGATTTTGTTCGAGACGGTCGATTGCAGATAGTCCTTGCCGCCGATGAGCCTGCTGCGCTTCCCGTTCACCTCCTTGCACCGCAGGGACGGACCGCTGTTCCGAAGGTGCGCGCCTTCATCGACTTTGCGGTTCCACGCCTAAGGGCAGAACTCGGGCGTGTCGCGATGGAAGCCGGGTCTTTACCTTGATTATCCCGAATATCGGTTGAGTGTCGTGCCAAGCGCGACAATTCTCCCGATCATCGAAAGCATCTAAATCAAGACCACCGACGAAAAACGCGTCGGCACGGCCCGATAGCTGGCCGGTGCGCTTGAAAGGATGCAATATCATGAGCAGTCAAAAGAAGGTTGCCATCATAACAGGTGCCTCGCAGGGCATTGGAGAAGGACTCGTAAAGGCGTTCCGGGACCGCGATTACAATGTCGTCGCGACGTCGAGGTCGATCAAGGAAAGCTTCGACGACGGAGTGCATGCCGTGGCCGGTGACATCGCAAGGCCCGAAACCGCCGAGCGCGTTGTTCGAGAGGCGCTGGAGCGCTTTGGTCGTATCGACACCCTGGTGAACAATGCCGGTGTGTTCACTGCAAAGCCGTTCGTTGATATCACACAGGAAGATTTTGATCACAATTTCGGGGTCAACATCTCCGGATTTTTCCACATCACCCAGCGCGCTGCAAAAGCGATGCTGGCACAAGGTTCCGGCCACATCGTCAACATCACGACGAGCCTCGTAGACCAGCCGATCGCCGGAGTGCCTGCAGCCCTCGCATCGCTCACGAAGGGCGGCCTCAATTCCGTCACGAAGCAACTTGCGATCGAATTCGCAACGGCTGGCATTCGGGTGAACGCCGTCTCTCCGGGCATCATCAAGACCCCGATGCATTCGCCGGAGACGCACGAGGCCATGTCCACGCTCCATCCCGTCGGTCGCATGGGAGAGATCCGCGACATAGTCGACACCGTAATTTACCTTGAAGGCGCAAGCTTCGTCACGGGCGAGATCCTTCATGTCGACGGCGGTCAGAACGCCGGCCGTTGGTAGCCGGAAGAAAGCGCCGGCCCAAATCGGACCGGCGCTTACGCGCCAAGTTCCGGCGCGGGAGGCCGCCAGCGGCGCTAGCCTCAGCCCGCTCCATAACGAAACTGGAAGCCTTGAAAGGAAAGAGCATGCCAATCGTCACCGTACAGGTAACCCGCGAAGGGACGACGCCCGACCGCTCATCGGTAACGGCCGAGGAGAAGGCCGCCATCATAGCAGGGGTCAGCCAGGTCATGCTGGACGTCCTGAACAAGCCCCTGGAGTCCACCTATGTCGTGATCGAGGAAGTCGACCTCGACAACTGGGGATGGGGCGGACTTCCGACCGCGGAGTACCGCAAGGTATTGTCAGAAGCTTCGAGCGACCGAGGACGCGCTGGAAAGTGACCCGGTCAGGTCGGCAGCGCAGCCCCGGACTGCTAGGCAATCATATATGCCGCCTACCAGTCCGGCCACGCTTCATCGTGGTTGCCGCCGGTCCGCTTCTCATGTTCTCCGTGAGCGGCCGCGGCACGCCTAAGGGCGCTGGCGAGATTGCCTGCAGACGTGGACGCCGCACCTTTCGCATCGATCCGGCCAGGCAGCCTCGTCGTCACTTCCTGGAAGATCCAGCCGTTTCCATCTGGATCGCTGAAGGATGCGAAGGAGCCGTAGCTGGCACGCGAAGGATGAGGGCCTGGCAGCCTTCCTTCGGCATCCCGACAATCATCGCCGCGAACTCAACAGCATCCTCACGTGCAGGAAGGATCCCCCACCATCCGCGCCTTGTTCTCGTCCGACTGGAGGGCTCAGCTGGCGCCGCGATCGCACGGTTCAGCCGTCAATATCTCGAACGTCCGACCGGGCTTCATACTCTCGCTCATAGAAATCTCCGCGTGATTCATGCTAAAATGAGCGATCAACGGCCATAAACTACGTGGGATGACCTACGCGTTAACGTCTTAAGGACAGCCAGGCCGGCACGGCTGGGGTTGCAAGCACAGCTATGCCAGTCATCCGAGCGGTGGCGGATCGAGATAAATTGGTTTTTCGCCGGAGAGGCTTCGCTTAACCTCCCTGGTGAAATCATCAATAAGCACCTCTTCCTCGTCAGCCTCAAGGCCGATCAAGGCAGCTTCCGCAACCTGCTGTGGGCTGGTTTTCTTCATATCGAATCCATGGGTCATGTCTCGGGCGCAGCAGGCGGAAACGCATGCGACAGCTCCCCGTTTGTGCTGTCGTTCCCTGCCAGCGGCGCACCAAGGTGTGATGGCCCGCTTCGACAGCTGCGCGTCGGCATCAAGCGTTGCGCGATTCGATTTTTACTTTTCCTTTGCGGCGTTTCCGGGCAATGAATACGGCAAACCACGCCGCCCTGCGGAGAGCCCTCTCTTGAACCTGAAGCATCCGTTGCCGCCGCTCAACGCTCTTCGTGCCTTCGATGCACTCGCCCGCTGCGGCAGCCTGCGCGCCGCAGCTCAGGATCTTGGGGTGGTGCCGGGAGCGGTGAGGCAGCAGCTTCAAAGCCTTGAGGAGTATTTCGGAGCGGCTCTCTTTGTCCGCAAGGGTGGCAGGGTGACGCTCAATGCCGCCGGACTGCGTTTTGCCGATGCAGTTGGAATTGCATTCGCGATCGTCTCCCGTGCGGCAGAAGAGATTCAGCAACGAGATCGCAAGACGCGCCTTCGTCTCGGCGTACCCATGCCGATGGCCCTTTCCTGGCTAATGCCACGACTGCCGCGCATTCATGCGGATCTTCCCGACCTGGAAATCGATGTCGTTCCAGTTGCCATTACCCGCACGCTCGCAGACGCGCCCGACCTCGACGCCATGATCGCCGGCGGCGAATATCGCCCTTTGCCCGACATCGCAGCGACCGCCTTCATGGTCGATGCGTTCGGCCCGGTTTACAGCGCGGCCGGACCTGCTCCATCCGGCACCAATCTTGATGACTGGCTCGCAAATGCCACGGCACTGGTGGCCCGCGATGTTCCCTATCTCTGGGACGATTGGTTTCGTGAAAGCGGAACACGCCCGTCTCGTTTTCTGAAACGGGTTGAAATCGAGGACCTGACGCTGGCGATCGGTGCGGCGAAGGCCGGTCTGGGTGTTACGATAGCACCGCGGGCTTCCATCGAGATGGAGCTCGCCAGCGGTGTGCTGACAGCGCATTTTGGTTTCGCAATCCGACCGATCGGATTCAGGCTGTGCTGTCGCGCCGCAGATCGCAAGAGCCGGACGATCGGTCTCCTGGCGGATTGGCTGCGCCGGGAAGGTCAGGGGGCCGATCCGGCCTGAACAGGAAATCTGCCCATTGGCGCAGTATTATGTCCCTGTTGACCACCGGCTTCGCACGTTAGGGAACATCCGCAGAAAAACCGGCAGCGCGCCGACGATCAGCGGAGAGAAGACGATGGCACGACAACACCAACTTTCGCGGATCGAATGGGTGGCGGACAGTTGCCGGTTGCTAAAGGCTATCGCCGAAGAATTCTCCCGCACAAAGCCTTTCCAGGGTCTGACGATCGGCACCGCCATTCACCTGGAACCCAAGACTGTCGCTCTTCTCATGACATTGCGAAAGGGCGGCGCCAATCTCGTGGCAACAGGCAATCTCAACAGCACCCAGCCTGCGACGGTGGAATACCTCAAACGGCATGGAATCGCTGTCATCGGCGAGCAGAGCGCAGACGCGAGGGTGCATCGCGGCTTCATCGACACTCTGCTCGACCGCCAGCCAGATTTATTGCTCGACAACGGAGGCGATCTTTTCGCCCGCGTCCCCGAGCGACCCTACAAGAACTTGCTGGGCGGTACTGAGGAAACGACGTCCGGACGACGGCGTCTCGCGCCGATGCGCGAGGCGATCGCGCTGCCGATTCTCGTCATCAATGACAGTCCGATCAAGCAGTTTGCCGAAAACCGCCACGCGGTCGGCCAGTCGCTGTTCGAGAGCTATATGCGCTTCACCAACCGTTCGACCAATGGCAAGCGCGTGAGCGTTTTCGGTTATGGTGCCTGCGGCAAGGGTACCGCCGGATGTTTCCGCAGTGCTTTTAGCAATGTCAGCGTGGTCGATGTCGATCCCGTCACTGCTCTTGAAGCCCATCTCGACGGCTTTTCAACGCCGCCCAGAAGCGATGCCATCGCGTCCGCCGATGTGATCGTCACCGTCACAGGCTTTGCCAATATCATCACAGCCGCGGACCTGCCGATGTTCAAGGACGGTGTCATCCTGATCAATGGCGGACATTTTCCGACCGAAATCGATGTCGATGGCATCAAATCGGCAGCAGGGCCGAAAGCGGTCGACACCTATGCGGGTGACGGTATCGAAACCTTGCTTCTGGACGATGGCCGGAAGATCCATATTCTCGGCAGCGGGCATATGGCCAATCTCGCAGGCCCACGGCCGCTCGGAAATTCGATCGAATCGATGGATCTGGGTTTTGCCCTGCAGGCGCGCTGCCTTGAGCGGGTGGCGGGCGGAAAGCTCGATCATACCTCTTGTGTGGTTCCGGTACCAGCTGACATCGATGCGCAGGTCGCCTCCGGCTACCTCGATCTCAATCGCTAGGAATGCCAAATGTTACATTGGGGAATATTCGGAACCCCAGTTGCTATGGTCGCGAGGCATTCTAGTTAGTCACGATCCACACATTTGAGACGCAGGACATCTGACCGTCCTGCGCCTGGGTCGAAGCGTTATCGGTAGGAAGAGAATTTCTCCGCATGCTCTGGAGTGTCGGCGAAACGCCGCCGATGGTTCAGCTCCACCCCTCGATCATGACGACGCGGTGGAGGATTGTCCGGAAACAGCAAAGAGGCTCCGCTTTGAGTTTTCGTCCGCCCCGTTTTTTCGAACACCAAACCGACGCAGCCTTCAATGCGCTTGAATATGAACTGGCCTTGGAGCGTATGGTTTCTCTTTGTCGCCATGGGCGGAAGGCCGAGGCAGCTCTTGCCGACCTTGCGGCATGGGAAGCCGATAGCTCGCTCGGCATCGACCGGGAGACGCTGGTGAACAATGCTGCCGACGCCGTCTGGTCTCTCTTTGTCCAGCGGGAAATCTGCGGCCTGCATAGTAACCGGGACGTGGTCTTGCGATATGGGATACCAAACGAGGTGCTCGCGCGGCTCGGCGTCGTCCGCAGATGATGCGAGCTTCCAGCCTCGTCGCTTCAATATGCCGGTTTGACGGGAAACCAATCCGCGCGCTGCTTATCGAGGTATGCGCCGGCAATGCCGGAAACGCGATATCTCTCGAGGGATCCCTCATCAATGACAACACCGAGCCCTGCCTCCTCGGGCACCTCGAAGCGGCCGCCAGCCAGTACCGGCGGATTGGCACTGATATCGCCACCGAGATAGGCCCGTTCGGTGTCGATCGCGATGGACAGGTTGGGGATCGAGGCGGCAAGATGGATATAGGCGGACTGCGAGAGCGCCAGTTCCGCGCCGGAGTGTAATGTCACAGGAATGCCGACGGCCTCGCAGATCGCCGCCGCCTTGATCGTCTGCCAGAGGCCGCCTGCCTCGTGCGGGTCTAGCAGGACGACGTCGGCCGCCTGCGCGCGGACGATGTTGCCGACATCGGAAAGCGTGTAGGCGCTTTCGTCGAGCGCGATCGGCACGGGACTTCCCGCGACAAGTGCGGTATGGCCTGCGAGATCATCGAGTTCCAGCGGCTGCTCCACATAGGCGGGATCGAAGGATTTCAGCTTTTGAAGCTGACGCTTGGCGGTCGCAACGTTCCAGGCGCCGTTGACGTCCAGGCGCAGCGGCCGGCCGCCGATGACATTGCGCGCTGTCTCGGCGAGCAGGATGTCGCTTCGCTCGTCGAAGCCGATCTTCACCTTGAACGTCTCGTAGCCGGAATCGAGGAAACGCTGCAGCCTTGGTTTCAGTGCCTGCGGATCGTTGGTGAAGAGATAGGCTGCCGCTTCGACATCCGTGCGCCAGCGGCCTCCCCACAATGCGTAGAGCGGCAACTCCGCCTGTTTGCCGAGCGCATCCCACATCGCCATTTCCAAAGCAGCGATTGCCATCACCGCGGCACGCTTGTGGTGATAGAAGCCGGCGCCGAGCACGTGGCGGTGCAGCCGCTCGACGTCGGTGACCGGATAGCCGATGGCAAGCGGCGCGACGACATCCGCAAAGACGGCCGGCACGTTGGCGATCAGGGAGATGGTCTCGCCCCAGCCGGTGATTCCCGCGTCCGTCTCGATCCTGCAGACGAGCCGCGTTGTGCCGATCCGGCGTCCGGAGCCCCAGAGGATATCCTCCGTAAAGGGCACGCGTATCAACCAGTGGGACACTTTCGTGATGCGCATTCTCTCTCCTCCCCGACAGAGCGAACCGGCGCATCCGTCACATTTGGTGTTGACATGGAACTTAGTTCCAAGATATTCGATCGGTCAAGGGCGGAGATGATTTCGCCGCGGGAGACGTCATGAGCAAGGTGCAACTGAGCATCGACACGGCCGAGCGCGATACGGTTGGCGGGGAGGGACATGGCGTTCCCGGCGTTCAGGCGCTGACGCGCGGCATCCAGATCGTCGAGGCCGTCTCCGCCGAGCCGCGCGGCCTGCGTTTCACCCAACTGCTGGACGAGACACAGTTGCCGAAGGGCACGCTGCACCGCCTGCTGCAGGCTCTCGTCGACGAACGGCTGCTCGCCTTCGACAGCCGCGACCAGGTCTATCGCCTGGCGCCGCGTCTCTTCCAATGGGCGCACAAGGTCTGGGACAATTTCGACCTGCGCGGTGCCGCCGAGCCGGAGCTCGAGCGCCTGCGCGACATGACCGGCGAGGCGATCCGGCTCGGCGTGCTCGACGGCTCGATGGTGCTCTACATCGATCAGCGCGAGGTGCCGCAGCCGCTCCGCCTCAACAACGGCGTCGGCGGGCGTGCCGCGCCGCATGCGAGCGGCATCGGCAAGGCGATCCTGGCTCATCTTTCGCTCGAAAAGCGCCGGGCACTGCTTGCCGACATCGAGCTCGAGCGGCTGACGCCGAACACCATCATCGATGTCGAGGAGCTGCAGCGTCAGCTCGACCTCACCAAGGCGCGCGGCTATGCGGTCTCGGTCGACGAGCAGAATACCGGCATCTCCTCAGTGGCTGCGCCGGTCCTCAACCATCGCGGCGAGCCGATCGGCGCGATCGGCATCATCGGCCCGTCCTTCCGGCTTCCCGTCGATCGCCTGCACGCGTTCGGACGCGACGTGATCGAGGCCGCACGCCGGACATCCGGCAATTTCGGAGAATTCGCAATGTCGCTCGCCGTCAAGCCGCGCCCGCTCGGGCCGGATCGCTCCGATGTCCGCTGCGTGATCCCGGCGAGCACGTTTCTGGGCGAGGGGCCGCACTGGTCGGCGAAGGAAAACAAGCTCTATTTCGTCGATATTCTCGCACCTGCCGTCTATACGGGCGATACCGTCAAGGGCACCTATACGACGATGCAGGTGCCGGAGCTGATCGGCTTCGTCATTCCGCGTAAGCGCGGCGGCTTCGTCGCCGCCATGCATGGCGAGATCCGCGGCCTCGATCTTACCTCGGGCGAGATCACGACACTTTCGCGGCCCGAAGCGGACCGACCCGGCAATCGCTTCAACGACGGCAAGTGCGATCGGGCGGGCCGCCTTTGGGCGGGCACGCTGGCGATCGACACCTCTCCCGACCAGGGCCGCCTCTGGCGTCTCGATCCGGATGGCCGCACCCATGAGATGGATCGCGGCTTTCACGTCTCGAACGGCCTCGGCTGGAGCCCCGACGACAAGACCTTCTACTTCACCGACACGGCCAAGCAGACGATCTATGCCTATGATTTCGATCTCGAAACCGGCGCGATCGCCAACCGGCGCATCTTCGTTGCGGTGCCGGAGGCGGAGGGCAAGCCGGACGGGTTGACGGTCGATGCGCAAGGCTTCGTGTGGAGCGCCCACTGGGACGGCTGGTGCGTCACGCGCTACGACCCGGACGGCAAGGTGGAGCGGGTGATCAACCTGCCGGTGCCGCGTCCGACGAGCTGCGTCTTCGGCGGCCCGGATATGCAGACGCTTTTCGTTACTTCAGCGCGGATACGGCTCTCGGCAGCACAGCTTGCCGACGCGCCGCTTTCCGGCAGCGTCTTTGCCATCGATACCGGCATCAGGGGTCTGCCGGACCCGATGTTCGGCGGCTGACGTTGGTTGATATTGGGGAGGAGGAATGAATGGCCAAACTGGAACTCAGCGGGATCAGGAAGTCCTTTGGTGCCGTGGACGTGCTGAAGGGGATCGATCTCACTGTCGAAGATGGTGAATTCGTCGCCTTCGTTGGCCCTTCCGGCTGCGGAAAGTCGACGCTGCTGCGGCTCATCTGCGGACTCGACGAGATCACCGCCGGCCAGATGGCGATTGACGGGGAGATCGTCAACGACGTTCCGCCGGCCAAGCGCGGCATCGCCATGGTTTTCCAGTCCTATGCGCTCTATCCACATATGACGGTGGCCGGCAACATGGGCTATGCGTTGAGGCTCGCCGGAGTGCCGAAGGAGGAAATCCGCAGCCGCGTGGCAGCCGCCGCCAAGGTGCTGCGCATCGAGACCTATCTCGACCGCAAGCCACGGCAGCTTTCCGGCGGCCAACGCCAGCGCGTCGCAATCGGCCGCGCCATCGTGCGCGAGCCGCGCATCTTCCTCTTCGACGAACCGCTGTCGAACCTCGATGCGGCGCTGCGCGTGGAAATGCGCATCGAGATCGCCCGCATGAAGGAAGAGCTTGGCACGACCATGGTCTACGTCACGCACGACCAGATCGAGGCGATGACGCTTGCCGACAAGATCGTGGTGCTGAACGGCGGCACGGTCGAGCAGGTCGGCTCGCCGCTCGATCTTTACAACAAGCCGGTCAACCGCTTCGTGGCCGGCTTCATCGGCAGTCCGCGCATGAACTTCCTGACGCTCGGCGCCCGCAAGGCCGACAACGTTCATGCCGTATCCGGCGGCGAGATCCGCCTGGCGGCGAAGCTATCCGAAGCGCCGGCCGAGATCGGCATCCGACCCGAACACATCTCGCTGACGGCCCGCGGCGCGCCGGATTCGCTTGCCGGCAAGATAACGATGACCGAGCATCTCGGTTCCGACACTTACGCCTATGTCGCTCTCGACGGCTCGCAGGACATGCTCGTCGTGCGCCTTTCCGGCGAAAAGGCGATCAAGCGCAACGAGCCGATCGGCGTCCATGCCGATCCCGGCATGGCGCATGTCTTTTCCGCGGCCGGTCTGTCGCTTGCCTCCGCTCGTCCCGTCTCGCTGGAGGCTGCATGACCATCCATCCCGAACTCGTTGCGAAGGTTCAAGTCGAGGCCGCTCGCTATCCGAGCCTCACCGGCAAGGGCGTCATCATCACCGGCGGCGGCTCCGGCATCGGCGCTTCGCTGGTGGAGCATTTCGCCGCCCAGGGCTGCAAGGTCGGCTTCATCGAGCTCAATGGCGAACTGGCGGCAGAAAACGCCAAGGCCGTCGGCGACCGGACGGGCAACAAGCCGGCATTCCGTGTCGCTGACCTTCGCAACATCGAGGCGCTTCGTCGCGCTGTGGGAGAGCTTTCCGCCGAGATCGGCCCGGTCCGCATCCTTGTCAACAATGCCGGCAACGACGATCGTCTGCCGCTCGAAGAGGTAACGCCGGAATACTGGGACGACCGCTTCGCGACCAATCTGCGCCATCAGTTTTTCGCGGCGCAGGCTTTGATCGACGGCATGGCGCAAGCCGGCGGCGGGGCGATCATCAACATGGGGTCGATCTCCTGGATGCGTGGCGCGTCAGGGCTGATCTTCTACACGACCGCCAAGGCCGCCGTCATGGGCATGACCAAGTCGCTTGCCCGCGAGGTCGGCATCCGCAACATCCGGGTCAATTCCATCGCCCCCGGCTGGGTGCTGACCGAGCGCCAGGTGGAGCGGGCCAAGCGCATCTACCAGGGCAAGTTTTCCGAGTATCTCGAGGCGCAATGCCTCAAGGAGCATGTTCTGCCGCCCGATATCGCTCGCATGACGTTGTTCCTTGCGGCCGACGACTCGCGGCTCGTTACCGGCCAGACCTTCATCGTCGATGGCGGCGTCGTCTGAAACATTTGTCCGAATGAAAGTTGAAACACAGTTCCACAATGGGAGGAGGAACAATGAAAATGAGGAAACTGGTCACGGCGACGCTCGCCGTCAGCATGTTCGCGATGGGGGCCGCTCGCGCCGCCGATTTGAGCTGGATGGGCTACAGCTATGCCGAGGAATCGGCAAAGCCATCGGTTGAGAAGATCATCGCGGGCTTCACGGCCAAGACGGGTAAGACGGTGGAGCCGATCCCGTCCGCCTTCGGCGACTTGCAGAAGAACGTGCTCTTGCGGGCCCGCTCCAAGACGCTCCCGAGCGTCGTGCAGATTTCCGAGCGCTGGTTGCCCTCGCTCAGCAAGCTGCCCGGCCTCGTCGATTACAACACGGTCTTCGGCAAGGAAAATCTCGAAAAGATCTATGCGCCCGAGGCGCTCGCCATGGGTCAGATCGACGGCAAGCAGCTTGCCGTGCCGCTGATGTCCGGTTCGATCGGCATGGTCGCCAACCAGGCGGCACTGACCAAGGCCGGCATCACTGACCTGCCGACCACAGTCGAGGAATTCAGGGCCGACCTGGTCGCGATCCGCGACAAGGTGCCGAATTCGGTGCCCTATGCCATGGCGACCAAGAACAACAGCGACATTCTCGTCGATTTCCTGACCTGGGAATATGTCTTCGGTGCACATGTCATCGATCCTGAGGGCAAGGTGGTGGTCGACAGCGACGCCAGCCGCAAGGCGCTCGCCTTCCTCGTCGATCTCATGAAGGAGCGGCTCGTTGCGCCCGAGATCGGCCGGCCGGATGCCCGCCGTCTCGTGGGCCAAAGCGCTGCCGCCTTCTATCTCGATGCACCGCAGTCGCGCACCTTCCTGCGCAGCTTCTCCGGCCAGGGGCCGGCCTTCGACGCCAACATCAAGCCAATGCAGGTGCCGGTCGTAAGGGCGGGTGATACGCCGGTCTCGATCCAGTGGGCGCATCTGATCATCTCCTTCGCCCAGAACAGCCCGCCGACGAAGGAGGATGCGAACATGCAGTTCATTGCTTATCTCGGCGACGATGCGGTGGAGACGCAATTTCCGGTCGAGCAGAGCGCGCTGCCCGGCACCAAATCCGCCCGCGCCAACCCGGTCGTTGCAAGCGATGCCTATCTCAGCGCCTGGGCGAAAAACAACACCCATCCGCGGCGCAACGAAGTCGGCATCTGGAGCAATGGCGGCGAGTTGACCGACATCCTGGCCCAGGAGGTGCAGGCGGCCCTTCTCGGCCAGAAGAGCCCGGATGAGGCGATCAGCTCGATGAGCACGCGCATGAAGGCCTCGATGACCAAGGCCGGCCACGCGCAATAGGGCCCGACGCCATGGCGGCCGCGAGCCGACTTGCGGCTGCCCTTTCATGACAGGAGGAGAAGATGACCGACGTGATGCAGGCGCCTGGCCGCCTCGACTATCCCGTGTCGCCGCACGCCCGCAAAGGCGGGCTGCAGGCGGCGCAGCGCCGCATCGGCATGCTGATGCTGGCGCCGGCGGCGATCGCCTTTTCAATCATCATCCTCTATCCGTTCGTCCAGGCGCTCGGCCTGTCGTTCTTCGAAGATACGCTGCAGACGATCGAGCCGACCTTCATCGGACTTGCGAATTTTAAGGCCATCCTCACCGATCCGGAGACCTGGCAGTCCTTCGGCATCACCGTCATCTATGTCGGAGGTGCGACGATCGGCACGGTGGTGCTCGGCCTCGGCTGGGCGCTGATCCTCAACCAGCCGTTCAGGGGCCGCAGGGTAATCCGCGCACTGACGATCATGCCCTGGGTGGTGCCGAGCACAGTCAGCGCCTTCGTCTGGGCCTGGATCTTCAACAGCCGTTTCGGCGTCATCAACGGCGTACTCCTGGAGCTTGGGCTTATCGACGTGCCGCAGGCCTGGCTCTCGACGCCGGAGGGCGCGCTTGCCGCTGTCATCCTCACCCGCATCTGGCGATCGATCCCGCTGTTCATGGCCTTCTTCCTCGCCGGCCTGCAGAATGTCGACCAGGAGCAGATCGACGCAGCACGCGTCGACGGCGCCGGCAATTTCGCCATCCTGCGCGATCACCTGCTGCCGCATCTGAGGCCGGTGCTGATCGTCGTCGTGGTGCTCGGCGTCATCGGCGGCCTGCAGGATTTTGACACGATCTTCGCACTGACGGGCGGCGGACCGGTGCGGGCGACCTCGGTGCTCTCCATCTCCGTCTATCGCAAGGCATTCGAGCAATGGGACATCGGCATGGCCTCGGCCATGGGCGTGCTCTGGGTCGCGACGCTGCTGCCGCCCGCCTATTTCTATCTCCGCATGCTAGTGAAGGGGCGCTGAGATGTTCGATCTTTCCAGCCGCACGGCCAAGCTCGTCTTCGGCGGCACGATTCTGCTGATCGGCTTCTATCTGTTCTTTCCGATCTACTGGATGATCATCTCCTCGCTGAAGGCCAATGAGGAGCTCTACCAGGTCCTGCCGACCTTCTTTCCGAGGAACGTGACGCTTTCCCACTACTGGTCGCTGATGACCGAGAGCCAGCTCGGGCTCTATCTCTTGAACAGCCTGATCACCTCGGGCGCGAGCGCGACGATCAACACCATCCTGGCGATCTACGCTGGATACAGCTTCGCCAAGTACCGCTATGCCGGACGCCAGCCGATCATGCTCTTCATGCTCTCGGCGCAGATGTTCCCCTTCGGCCTGCTGCTCATCAGCATTTATCCGGTCATGACCGATTTTGGCCTGCTCGACACGCGGCCGGGGCTGATCCTGAGCTACATCGTCTTTGCCCTGCCGGTCGCCGTCTACATGCTCTACAGCTATTTCAGCCAGGTGCCGGACGAGCTGATCGATGCGGCGCGCGCCGATGGGGCCGGCGACTTCCGCATCTTCCACACGATCGTCATCCCGATCTCGATCCCGCCGATCGTCACCGTCTTCCTTTATTCCTTCATGTGGAGCTGGAACGATCTGCTCTATTCGATGACGCTGATCGTCTCGGAGGACAAGCGCACCATCGGTCCCGGTCTGCTGCTTACGTATCTCAACGAAACCAATGCCGACTGGGGCGGCGCCATGGCGGCATCCCTCGTCGTCTCGGCCCCGATCGTCGCGGCCTTCATGTTCCTCCAACGCTATTTCATTCAGGGCGTCACTGCCGGAGCTGTCAAATGACCACGAAACTTGCCGGGTCCTTCCCGGTGCTTCCCACCCCCTTTTGCAACGACGGCACGATCGACGAGCCGGATTTCTTTGCTGTCATCGATTTCGCCATCGAGAGCGGTTCCGACGGCGTCGTCTATCCGGGCGTGGCGAGCGAGGTGGATACGCTGACGCCGGAGGAGCGTCGGCGTCAGGTAGTCCTGCTCGGCGAGCGCATCGCCGGCCGGATCCCGATCGTCATCGGCGCGAGCGACCCTGACCCGAAAGCCGCCGCCCGCCATATCGCCCAGGCGGCCGCAATCGGTGCTGCGGCTGCGATGGTCATGGCGCCGCTCCATCTCGCTAACGACATTGCCGCCCAGATCGCCTATTTCAAGGAAGTCTCCGCCGGAGCCGGCGTGCCGATCATGCTGCAGAACCAGCCGAAGCCGATCGGCGCGGGACTGACGCCGGAGGAGGTGGCCGGGATCGCGAGCGCGGTGCGGGAAATCCGCTACATCAAGGAGGAGACACCTCCCTGCGGCCAGCATCTGACCCGCATCAAGGCGGCCGCCAACGGTTCGCTCGAGGCGATCTTCGGCGGTGCCGGCGGGCGCTATATCACCGACGAGCTCGCCAGGGGCGCGGCAGGCACGATGCCGGCCAGCGAGCTTGCCGACATCCATGCCGCCCTCGTGCATGCCTGGCAGCAGGGCGATGTGAAGACGGCGAGAAAGCTCTATTCTGCCTCGCTGCCGCTTTTGAATTTCCAGGCGATCTTCCGCATGCACATGACGAAGGAGGTGTTGCGCCGGCGCGGCGTCATCAGGAATGTCTTCGTGCGCGGCAAGGGCCCGAAATTCGACGACGGCGACCGCGCCGAGCTTGCGGCGCTGATCGCGGATGCCGATCTGCCCTATAAGCATCACATACCGAGCTGAGGTCGAAGACATGGGCAAGAACATCGTCGATGCGATCGTTTCAGTCGAAACCTTCATCATCTCCATTCCGCGCGAGGTGCCCTATCTCGGGCCGCTGAAGGAAGGCGAGGCGATCAACGGGCGCGGCTATCTCATCCGCAAGGGCAACCGCACTATCTATCCTTCCGCCGACATGACGCTGCTGGTGAAGGTGACCGGAGAGAGCGGTAGGGTCGGTTGGGGCGAGTGCTACGGCATCGTGGCACCGGAGGCGACCAAGGCGATCATTGACGACGTGCTCGGCCCCGTCATCATCGGCCGCGACCCGGCGGGCGCCGTCGTCATCCATGAGGACCTTTACGATCTGATGCGGGTGAGGGGGTTTTTTGGCGGCTACTATCTCGATGCGCTGGCGGGCGTCGACATCGCGCTCTGGGATCTTGCCGGCAAGGGCCTCGGCGTTCCCGTTTCGACGCTGCTTGGCGGGCGTCGCCACGATGCGATCCCCGCTTATGTCTCGGGCCTGCCGCGCGCGACGATCAAGGAGCGCTGCGACCTTGCCGTCGAGTGGACCGGCAGGGGCTACAAGGGCATCAAGTTTGCCGCGGCGGTGTCAGATGAAGGCATCGTCAAGGAGATGGCGGCGCTGCGGGAGGCGGTCGGTCCGGACGTCGACGTCATGGTCGACCTGCACTGGAAATTCGAGGCGGCGGAGGCGATCCGGCTCATCCGCAGGCTGGAGCCCTACAATCTTTACTTTGCCGAGGCGCCCTGCCAGCCCGAAAATCTTGAAGGACAGGCGCGCGTCGCGCAGGGCATCGGCGTGCCGCTGGCGCTCGGCGAGGAGCTGCGCACGGCTTACGAATACCGTCCGCGCTTCGAGGCGCGGGCGATGAGCATCGTCCAGCCGGAGGTCGGCCATTCCGGCATCTCGGAATTCATCCAGATCGGCCGCATGGCGCAGGCGTTCCACATGAATGTCATTCCCCATGCCTCGATCAGCATCGGCATCTTCATGGCTGCCAGCCTTCAGGCAGCGTCAGCACTTCAGAATGTTCCCTATCATGAATACCAGCACTCCGTTTTTGACCGAAACCTCGATTTCGTTACCGGAGACATGGCATGCCAGGAGGGCTATTACACGATACCGACAGGCAGCGGACTTGGCGTCGAGCCGCATGACCGTCTTTTCGAATATATCAAGTAGAAGCACCTCACGGGACAATATGGATGGGGCCGCACGCTGTGCGGAGACGAACGCCGGCATCGATCGGTTGCCCGGCGCCTTGCGTCATGGACGAATAGCGTCTGCGGAGAGCTCCGTCTTGTCGGCATAGTTCATTATTCGATGAAAGCTCATCGAGATATGGGCGCGGCGTATGTATCCGATTGCTTCCCAGTCGCCTATCTCGGCTGCAGAGAGAACCGCCTGCATTTCACTGCGAAAGGCGGCAAACTCTTCGGCCAAACCGAGCTTCGGCATCATCTTCAGTACGACCCGCACGACCTGATAATAAAGCCGCTCGCTGATTTCCCTGAGCGGCAGATTCCCCGTGAAGGCCCGGATCTCGGCGAAGAATGCCATGTTCAGCAGCAAAAAAGCCTTCTGTGTCGGGTTCTGCATCGCGGCATCGCATCGTGCGATGAGCGACCTGATCCGTTCCAGATCCTTCGCATCACGCGGCACGGGAGAAAGCTTGCCGATAAGAAGGGCGAGTTCCATCCGAAGATGGTAGATTTGCACCAGTTCGTTGATGTCGGGATCGGTAACGATCGTGCCCACCCCATGGACCGATTCCACGAGCCCTTCGGATTCCAGCCTCGCCAGAACACGCCTCACGGGCGTGCGGCTCGTGGAGAATTCTTTTGCCAGCTCTTCTTCGGACAAGCGGCTGCTCGGCGCGTATTCGAGCAGGCAGATACGGTCCCTAAGGGTGTAGTATATGCGATCGAACCTCTCGCGGGCCGACCCGGACGGAAGAGGTTCGATGCTGGCCGTGTCGCTGGGTGTTTCAGTTTGCAATGCTATCCCGCTTGCAAGACAGCGTTGAGAAACTGCCTCGTCCTTTCGTTCTTAGGGTTCCCGAAGATTTCCGCCGGAGGCCCCTGCTCGCAAATCTTACCCTGATAGAAGAAACACACCCTGTCGGAGAATTCCTTGGCGAACCCCATCTGATGGGTGACCATCAACATGGTCAGGTCATGTTCGGTGCCGACCTTCCTTATCACCTGAAGAACTTCCCCGACAAGTTCAGGGTCCAGCGCGGAGGTGACTTCGTCGAACAGCATGATCTTTGGCCGCATCGCGAGCGCGCGCGCGATTGCGA
This sequence comes from Rhizobium sp. USDA 3886, assembly GCF_056279785.1. Classification (NCBI taxonomy): domain Bacteria; kingdom Pseudomonadati; phylum Pseudomonadota; class Alphaproteobacteria; order Hyphomicrobiales; family Rhizobiaceae; genus Rhizobium; species Rhizobium sp. USDA 3886. The sequence goes on from NZ_JBWCDC010000003.1 coordinate 492,397, forward strand.
CGCGCTGCTGCTGGCCCCCGGAAAGTTGCGCAGGGTAATGGTCCTTCTTTGTCGAAAGCCCCACCATGTCGAGCAGCTCGGCGGCTCGCTCTTCGGCCTCCCGGCGCTTCATTCCAAGCACCGTGATCGGAGCTTCGATGCAGTTGCCCATCGCGGTCATGTGCGGGAACAGATTGAAGGACTGGAACACCATGCCGATCTTTGCCCGGATCCGGCGTATGTGCTTGGCGGTTGCCGGCACGAGCCGTCCATCCTTTTTCATATGGGTCATTGGTTCCCCGTCGACCCAGAGCACGCCGTCGTTGATGGATTCCAGGGTCATCAGCATGCGAAGCACGGTGGTCTTGCCCGAACCGGAAGGACCGATGATCGATACTTTTTCGCCGTAGCCGATATCGAGATTGAGATTGTCGAGAACGCTGAACGTGCCGTACCGTTTTGAGACGTTTTCGAAACGAACCATTGGCATGTCGGTCATTATTAGTATCTCCACTTGAGCCATGATTCGAGCAGTCGCACCATGCTCGCCGAAACCAGGCTCATACCCAAAAAGAAGACGCCAACGAGTGTGACGGGCTCTGTGTAGCGGAAGGTCTCCGATCCGATGATCTTTGCGGTCTGCATGAGTTCAAGAACCGCGATCGCCGAGAGCAGGGGTGTTTCCTTGAAAAGCGCGATCAGGTAGTTGCCCAGTGCTGGAACCACGGGAGGCAGAGCCTGCGGCAGAATGATATCCCGAAACGTGCGCCAGGAAGAGAGGTTGAGGGCGATCGAGGCTTCCCACTGCCCTCTGGGCACATTCTCGAAGCCGGCCCGGTACACTTCCGAGCAATAGGCTGCATAGTGGATGCCGATCGCCAATACGCCCGCCGTAAACGCGTCGAGCACGATGCCGGCCTTCGGCAGCACGAAGAAGAGAAAGAAGATCTGGATGAGCAGCGGAGTCGATCGGATAAGTTCGATAAGGACAGTGACGGCCACGCCGGCGAGCGGGAAAGCGAGCCTTATCGAGGCGAGCAGAAGGCCGAGCGTTGCGGCAATGACAAAGCCGAGCATGGTCGCTTCGACGGTCACGATGGCGGCCGAGCCGAGCACCGGGAGAATCTCGAACGTAAATGTCCAGTCCCACATCAGGCGGCCTTTCCGCGTGTCAATCCTCGTGCAGCGCGTTGCTCGAGAATGCGCATGCCGATCGTGACGGTCAAAGAAATGGCGAGGTAGATCAACAGGACGAGCGTGAACACCTGCACGGTCTTCAGCGTCGTCTGGTTCATTTGCCGAGCCTTGAACGTGAGGTCCGTCAACGTGATCAACGAAACAAGCGAAGTCGACTTGACGAGTTCAATCAACAGGTTGCCCCAAGGCGGGATCATCGCCGCGAAGGCCTGCGGCAATATGATCCGGCGAAGCATCTGTCCCCTCGACATGTTCAGTGCGACGGAGGCTTCCCACTGTCCGCGAGCCACCGAAATAATGGCACCTCTGACGACCTCAGCGCCATAAGCGCCGATATTGAGGCCGAGCGCGAGAACGGCCACGACGAAGGCGTCGAGAAAGACCCCGAACTGTGGAAGCACGAAATAGAGCCAGAAGAGCTGCACAAGTGCCGACGTTCCGCGGAATATCTCGATGTATGCCGACGACAGCCATCGTATTGGGAGAGGAGCATAGAGTTTTGCGAGTGCCGCGACGAAGGCCATAAAAATCGCCACGATGGCTGCCAGCAACGTGATCTCGACAGTCAGGACTGCACCTTGGAGCAGACCTGGCAAGAAAAGCCAGTATTCATCGTTCAATGAAAGCAGCAAAATTAGAAGCAGCGTTGCAGCAAGCATTGTGGCGAGCATACGAATCCACATCTGCGTCCCTCGTCATAGGGGATTTGGAAAGGCGGCGCTGCCGCGCCGCCGGCCATACGGCATCATTCGCCTGCGCAGAGTTCCTTCGTCGTCTTGTTCGGAAGGTATCCTTTCCCGAAGCCGAGCGGCTCAACAAGTGCGATATGCTCAGGCGTCCCTAAAAAGGCGGTAAGTTCCTTGTTGAAGGCGTCCACGAGATCGGCGTCTTCCTTTCGGAATCCGAAGCCGCCATGTCCCTTTACCGATTTACCCGCAACTTCGCCGAAGGGTTCGGTCGGCTCCACACCGTCTGCCTTCTTGGCCATGTCGGCGATCGACAGCGCGGTCAAGGCGGCGGCGTCCGCTCGTCCGGCCTGGACGGCGGCGACAAGACTGGACTGATCGGGTAGGGAGACGACCTGTGCCGCTGCGAGCCCCGCGTCCTTGGCGTAGCCGCCTTCCACCGCGCCGGCCATGACGGCGAGTTTCAGATCCTTGTTCGATGCGAAGGTGGAATAGTCCTTGATTGCCTTGGGGTTGCCCTTGGCAACCAGCATGGCCTGCCCGATGCCATAGGAAGGCTCGGAAAACGCGATCTCGGCGCAGCGTTTGGGATTGATAAACATTCCTGCGGCGATGATGTCGAAACGGCCCGCCTTGAGGCCGGGGATAAGGGATCCGAATTCGGTGAGAACACCGTCAACTTCGGCGATGCCCATTTTCTTGAGTACGGCCTTGGCGACCTCCGGGGCCTCTCCGGAGAGCTTTCCGTCGGGCGTTGCGAAACCGAACGGTGACTCGTTGGCAAATCCGATGCGGATATAACCCGCAGCCTTCGCTTTTTCGAGTGTGGATTCCGCATGGGCATGGATGCCGAAAGATACGGTGGCGATCGTCAGCGCGGCGGCCCTGAGAGCGTTCCTGCGGGAGATGAGCGTTTTAAACATGGGTTCCCCTTTTCGTTTGTCGCCTGGATGGCAGATGCCCTTCAGGTAAAAGAAGTATACATCTGTCTTGTAATTTGGCAAGGAAAACCCAGAAAGTCGCCAATGCATCCGTATAAAGGTGAGTAATGTTGCATGTTGCAGAAAATGATGTACACATCTATGCAGGTGCCACGGTGAAAGGGAGATGTCGTGAACAGACGGTCTGTTTTTACCAAAGCGGAGTTTTCCCGACGGATTCGCGAAGTGAAGCAGCGGATGGAGCGGGCGAGCTTCGATCTCCTGGTCTGCCAGGATCCGGCCAACATGAGCTGGCTCACCGGTTACGACGGCTGGTCCTTTTACGTTCCGCAATGCGTGCTTGTGCACCTCGACGAGGAGCTGCCGATCTGGTTCGGCCGGGCGCAGGACGAGAAGAGCGCACGTCTGACCACTGGACTGCCTGCGCGCAACATTGTGCCCTTTTCCGAATATCTCGTGCAGAACCCGGATGGGCATCCTTTCGATGAACTCGCAGAACTCGTCCGTCTGAGAGGATGGGGCAGGGCGCGCATCGGAGTAGAAATGGATGCACATTATTATACGGCGCGCTGCCATGCCCATCTCGTCAAAGGCCTGCCGGGGGCGAGATTTTCCAACAACGGAGACCTCGTCAACTGGGCACGCCTGATCAAATCCGAACCGGAGCTGGCGTTGATGCGAGAGGCGGGGGCGATCTGCTCGCATGCGATGGACCGGGCGATCGGCAAGATGCATCCCGGCGTCCCGCAGAATGAGGTTATCGCCGAACTCTATCATGCCCAGATCATGGGCGTGGATGGTCTTGGCGGAGACTATGCGGCGATCTGTCCGCTGATGCCGGTCGGCGACGGGACGGCGACGCCGCATCTGACCTGGACCGAAGCTCCGTTGCCTCAATCGGGACTTGCGATCCTCGAGATCGCCGGCGTGAGGCGGCGCTACCATGCAGCCCTCACGCGCACGGTGCATTTCGGCAAACCGCCGCAGGTCTATCTCGACATCGCAAATGCGATCGTGGACGGCGTGGACGCCGGTCTCGAGAAGGCCCGCTCCGGCAGAACCGCCGAGGAGGTGGAGGCCGCGTGGCAGTCGGTCCTGCGCAGCCGGGGACTGAAAAAGGAAAGCCGGGTCGGCTATCCGATCGGTCTTGCCTACCCGCCGGATTGGGGCGAGCGGACGGTAAGCCTGCGGCCGGGCGACAGGACGGAACTGCAGCCTGGCATGTGCTTCCACATGATGGCGGGCGTTTGGCTTGATGATTTCGGCCTGGCGATTTCGGAATCCTTCGTCGTGACCGACAAGGGCGGCGAGAAGCTGTGTGCGTCGCCGCGTGAGCTGATCGTCGTCGAATAGACATTCCCGCAATCGGCCGGATTCGGCCGATTGCGGATAAAGAAAAGAGAGACTGATATGGACGGCAATCCCTTTACCGGTGGCGAAATTGCGCGCCGCCTCGACGCGGTACGCACGGGGCTCGCCGAGCAAGAACTTGACGCTGCGGTTTTTGCATCGCCGGAGAACGTTTTCTATCTCACGGGCCTCGACCACTGGGGCTATTTCGCGCCCCATCTTCTCGTCGTGCCGCTTGAAGGGGAGCCGACGCTCATCACCCGCGCAATGGAGCGGATCACGATCGAAAGCCATGTCCGTGCCGCCGGCTTCCGCGGTCACAGCGACAGCGAAACCGCCGCCGACCTTGCTTCGCGGGTCCTTGGTGAGAAAGGCTTCGCCGGCAAGCGGATCGGTCTTGAGTACTGGACGGCGGGATTGAGCCATGGCCTTGCTTTGCGGCTGAAATCTCTGGTGAGTGCCGACTGGCGCGATGTCTCCGGGCTGGTTGATCGCCTGCGGCTTGTAAAGAGCACCGAGGAGCAGGTCCTCATGCGGCGGGCTGCGGCAATTACCGATCTGGCAGCGGCTGCCGCCATCGAGATGATCACCGATGGTGCCGACGAGCGCGACGTTGCCGCCGCATGCATCGCTGCGATGACCCGGGCGGGCGGTCATGCGCCCGGCTTCGGCCCGTTCATCCGTCCGGCATCGAGGCTCGGCGAGGAGCATACGACCTGGGGAGGAGGGCAATACCGCAAGGGCGAGCCGGTCTTTGTCGAGCTTTCCGGGTGTATCTCCCGTTATCACGCGCCCCTCGGGCGCTTGATCCGGCTTGGCGGGATCAGCGATGCCGACGCGCGCATGGCGGACGTGACGGCAAGGGCGTTCAACGCCGTTCTCGGAGCGCTCAAGCCGGGCGCGCTTGCCCGCGATGTCTACGCGGCTTGGCAGGGTGCGGCCGACGACGCAGGGCTTTCCCACTACCGGCGGCATCACTGCGGTTACTGCGTCGGCGTCGGCCAGCCGCCGTCGTGGACGGGCGGAAACTCGGTGACGGGTCTCAGGCACGATTCCGATCTCGAGATCCGTACCGGCATGAGCTTCCACATTCTGTCCTGGCTGATGGGCACGGGCCAGGGCGACGACTTCGTTTCCAACACCGTGCTTTTGACGGAAGACGGTCCCGAGGTGCTCACCCGCACGCCGCTGGGTCCGATTGTTCGATAGGACTACCCCATGGGCCGCTATTCGATTTTCTCGCTGCTGCGCCATGCAGCCACAGGCAACAGAAGCTGGCAACGCGCCTGGCGTGCTGCCAGCCCGAAGCCGTCGTATGACGTCATCATCGTTGGAGGTGGCGGGCACGGCCTCGCCACCGCCTTCTATCTTGCGGAAAACCACGGTGTCCGCAACGTTGCCGTCCTGGAAAAGGGATATATCGGCGGCGGCAACGTCGGGCGCAACACCACGGTTATTCGATCGAACTACCTGCTCGACGGCAATACCCAGTTTTACGAATATTCCATGAAACTTTGGGAAGGCCTGTCGGCCACCCTGAACTTCAACGTCATGTTTTCACAGCGCGGCCAGTTGGTCACGGCGCATTCGGCCGACCAACACGACGCATTCGCTCATCGTGCCAACATCATGCGCTCGAACGGCATCGACGCCGACATTCTCGACCGGCAGCAGGTCCGCAAGCTCGTTCCTTACCTTGATTTTTCCGAAGCAGCACGGTTTCCGATCCATGGCGCGATCTTTCAAGGCCGTGCCGGAACGGCCCGTCACGACGCCGTCGCGTGGGGCTATGCGCGGGCAGCGAGCTGCCACGGCGTGGACATCATAGAGGGATGCGAAGTAACGGGCTTTCTTCGCGATGGTGAACGGATCGTCGGTGTCGAGACGACACGCGGCTGTATCGGGGCCGGGCGGGTCGGTCTCGCAGTGGCCGGCCACACGTCCGTCCTCGGTCAGAAGGCCGGTCTCGAGCTTCCGATCGAAAGCCACCTCCTCCAGGCATTCGTGACGGAGCCGGTCAAGCCTTTGGTCAACCATGTCATCGCCTATGGCGCTGACCATTTCTATCTCAGTCAGTCGGACAAGGGCGGCCTGGTCTTCGGCGGCAATCTTGATGGATACAATTCCTACTCACAGCGCGGCAACACGGGAGTGCTGCGCGAAGTCTGCGAGGCAGCGATCGCGCTGATGCCGAACATATCCCGGCTTCGTCTGCTTCGCCACTGGGGCGGGATCATGGATATGACGCCGGACGCAAGCCCTATCATCTCGCCCACGCCCGTCGAGGGTCTCTATCTGAACGGCGGCTGGTGCTACGGCGGATTCAAGGCGACCCCTGCGTCGGGCTGGTGCTTTGCGCACATGCTGGCAACCGGGAAGACACATCCCCTCATCGAAGGCTACGGGCTCGACCGCTTCCGTACCGGATATTTGCTTGACGAAGCGGGTGCAGGCCCCTTCGCCTGGCTTCAGTAGGAGAGCGAAATGCTTCGTATCGAATGCCCTTGTTGCGGCATCCGCGACCATGGCGAATTCCGCTACGGCGGTGACGCCGCTGTCGAGCGGCCAGCCCATGACAATTCCGACCCCGATGCCTGGTATCGATATGTGTATGTGAGGTCAAATCCGAAAGGTCTGCACCAGGAATTTTGGCAGCATGTTCTGGGGTGCCGTCAATGGCTCGTCGTGGAGCGGGACACGGTCACGCATTCCATCCGTTCGGTCAGTTTTTCCAGGAGGCAACGGGCATGACATTGATCGACAAGCGTCTTCCTTCGGGCGGATATCTGGACCGCTCGCAGACATTGAAGTTCACGTTCGACGGCCGCCAGCTCTTCGGTCTCAAGGGAGACACGCTGGCTTCCGCCATGCTTGCCAACGGCGCGACGCTGGTCGGCAGAAGCTTCAAGTATCATCGTCCACGCGGCATCCTGTCTGCAGGCGCGGAAGAACCGAATGCCCTGGTCACAGTCGGCACCGGGGGACGCCGGGAGCCGAACCTTCCGGCCACGACGATCGAGCTCATGGCGGGGCTGGATGCGGCCAGCCAGAACAATTGGCCGTCCCTGCGTTTCGATTTGCAAAGCGTAAACGGCCTGTTCGGCCCGCTTCTCGCGTCGGGATTCTACTACAAGACCTTCATGGGACCGACCCGCAGCGCGTGGAGGTTCTACGAACATTTCATCCGCAAGGCTGCGGGCCTCGGCAAGGCTTCGATGGAGCCCGATCCTGATTTTTATGACGCCCGCGACGATTTCACCGACGTGGCGGTGGTCGGCAGCGGTTCGGCTGGCCTTTGCGCCGCAAGGGCTGCCGCCGAGGCAGGAGCACGCGTGCTGCTGATAGAGCAGGATTTCGAAATCGGCGGCCGGCTGCTTTCCGATCCGGCAGCGGCGGCATGGCTGAACACGATACGGGCGGAACTGGCGACAATGTCGAACGTCCGCGTAATGACCCGTACCGCAGCTTTCGGCCAGTATGACGGGAATACGCTTGCCCTCATCGAGGATGCCAACCCCATTGTGGAGGGTGCGGCACGCGCGGCGCGGAAGACATTCACGTTGCTGCACGCCAAAAGCATCGTATTTGCCACTGGTGCTATCGAGAGGCCGCTGGTTTTCTCCAACAACGACAGGCCGGGCGTGATGCTGAGTTCGGCAATCCGGACCTATGTCAATCGCTACGCCGTTCTTCCGGGCAAGGAGGTCGTCATAGCGGCCGTAGATGACGACGCCTATCTGACCGCCTTCGACCTGGTTTCCAATGGCGCGCGCGTCACGATCGCCGACGCACGGCAATCGGCCACGCCGCAACTCGTCGCCAAGGCGCGGCGCTTGGGTGCCGACGTGCATGTTGAAACGGGCATCGCAGCGGCAAAAGGCAAGCTGGGCGTTCGGGCAGCTGTGCTCGAAGGAAAAAAGGGGCGCGTGGAGGTGGCCTGCGATCTCGTCGGCATGTCGGCCGGCTGGTCGCCGGTCCTGCATCTGACATCGCATCAGGGGGTAAAGCCTGTCTATAGGCCGGACATCGACGCCTTTGTCCCGGGGCAATTGTCCGAAAGCCAGTTTGTCGCCGGTGCGGTCGCCGGAAGCGCCACCATCCGTGCCGCCATTGCAGAGGGCTGCCGCGTCGGCCGCGCCGCCGCTGCCATCGCCGGATGGCATGGAAAGGTCTGCGACGCGCCCGCGCTGGAACTGGAGGAAATAGACGGCCCGGTCGCCGCTTACACGCCGGCCTTCGGCCTGCGCAAGGCATTTGTCGATTTCCAGATGGATGTGACCCTCGACGACATTCAACTGGCCCGGCGGGAGGGTTATCAATCGGTCGAACATCTCAAACGCTACACCACGCTCGGAATGGGGACAGACCAGGGAAAAACCAGCAATGTCAATGCACTGAAGGCAATGGCGAAGCTGCGCAGCTTGCCGGTCCAGGCAACGGGAACGACAACATTCCGTCCGCCTTATACGCCGGTTTCGATCGGTGCCGTCGCCGGAGGGGCGATCGGCCATCACTTCCGCCCCTTCCGTCTGACCCCCATGCATGACTGGCACGTCGCGAATGGCGCTGAAATGCTGGAGGTTGGGCTCTGGATGCGTCCGTGGTTCTTCAAGGCTTCCGGAACGGAGGTCAACGCGGCCTATGTGAACGAGATGCGGCACGTGCGATCGGCAGCCGGGCTGATGGACATTTCCACGCTTGGCAAGATCGAGATTCAGGGGCCTGACGGTGCCGTTTTCCTCGACAGGGTGTACGCGAATGGCTTTGCGAGTCTCAAAGTCGGCCGTGCACGTTACGGCGTTATGCTGCGCGACGACGGCATTGTCTTCGACGACGGAACAACCACGCGCCTCGACCAGGACCGTTTCTTCATGACGACCTCCACTGGCAAGGCGGCGGACGTGCTCTCCTGGCTCGAATTCCTGCTGGACACCGCATGGCCGGACTTGCGGGTTTCGGTTTCGTCAGTCACCGATGAATGGGCAGGCATGTCCGTCGCAGGTCCCGAAAGCGGCAAGATACTGGTAGCCGCGTTTCCCGATATCGATGTCTCGAACGAGGCTCTGCCCCACATGGGCCTTGCCGAGGGAGAGTTTTGCGGCAGCAGGTTGAGAATCATGCGCCTGAGCTATTCGGGTGAGTGCGCCTACGAGATTTATGTCGGAGCATCGAACGGGGAAGCCGCATGGCTGCATGTCCTGGAGGTCGGGGCGCGGTATCGGCTCAAACCGTATGGAGTCGAGGCTCTTGGTGCCTTGCGGATCGAAAAGGGTCATGTGGCAGGCCCCGAAATCGACGGCAGAACGACACTGGCCGATCTTGGCATGGCAAGGATGGTCGCGAAGCGGGCAACCTACGTCGGCGAGGTCCTGAGCCGCCGCGATGCGTTTCGGGCCGCCGACCGGCAACGATTGGTGGGCCTGAAATGCAGCGAATCCGAAAAAACGGCTTCGCGGTGGAGCCATTCTGTTTGCGCCCGGCGATTTGCTGGAAGGGCACGGCCGCGGCCGCGTGACATCCGTGACCTACAGTCCGGAACTCGATTGCTACATAGGTCTCGCCCTGCTTGCTGCGGATGTCATGGCCGACGAGGTCATCGCAGTCTATCCGATGAAAAGCGAAACAGTGCGAGCGAAGGTGGTTTCCCCCGTCTTCCTGGATCCTGCCGGAGAACGCATGCATGGTTGAGATTCATTCTTCGGAACCCATGGTCCTCAAGCAATCGCCCTGCCCGCTGATACAGTACGAGGCATGGGATCTCGAGCTTCGTTCTTTCGAGGCGGCATTGGCGCAGAAAATAGACGGCCCTGTGCCGGGGAGGGTGGGAGAGATCGCCGTCCGCGATGACCTGAAGGTCGTCCGTGCGGCGCCGCGCCGGTTCTGGCTCTTCCCTGCTGCGCGGGGCGCGGGCGCGTTCAGCATTCCGCCGGAACTGGGCTGCGGACTCGATCTCAGCGAAGGGCGCGTACGCATCCAGGTCATCACGCCGCATTTGCGGGACCTTCTTTCCACGTGCCTGCCGATCGATTGGGACACGACCGAGGGGGTGGCGACGTTCTCGTCATTTCACCACATCCCGGTCATGTTCACCCGATCCTCCAACTTCGAGGGCGAGTTCGTCGTGCCGCGAAGCTTTGCGAGAAGCATCTCGCATTGGCTATGCTCCAGGCCTGTCGGAACGGCCTAGTGGCGCGTTGCCGGTCGACGACACAGACCGGAGGCCGACCGGTTTAAGCAGGCAGCCCGGAAACGAAAAAGCCTGCCGCGGGAGGAGGTGCAGCAGGCTTTTCGAAAAGAACCGAACAGCGACGGAGGAGGGTGCCGCTGTTCCTACAGACGCCCCTGGGAGGAGGAGTGGGCCGTCTGAGACACGAAGCTTTGCGGGAGGAGGTGCATTGCTTCGTCAAGAAAGATCATAGACGATCGCGTGGTGTTGGATAGGCGTTATGTTGCACTGCAGCTATGCAAGAAACACAGGCCACCAGGCGCGCGACAAGGCACAATCCAATAGAGTGCGCAACCAAGACGGCCGACGCAAAAACGCCCGCGTGATGAGCGGGCGTCGAGCAGTCGTCAGCGAGTTGGGTTCCAGCGCTATTTAGCGAGTGATCCCCGGGCAATGCTGCGGATGTCGGCGCGGTCGATACCGAGGTCCTGCAGTTCACGGCTGGACATGCGGCCAAGTTCGTTAACGGTCTGACGGAACTTGCGCCAGTTATTGAAAGAGCGTGCGACGTTCATGATAATCCCCTTTCCTGAGGGCTGTCTGACGTCAGCAACCTTGCTTGGCTCCGGCGTCGTTTCGATGATTGGAATATAGGCGTTTCAATCGGTTTAAAACAGTGACAATCCCTCACTCCACCTATGCGCAACACGCATAGGCAGCTCCGTGCCAAGGCGCAAACCCTTCCGCATCCCGCCAACAGCGGATGCGCCGGGCAAGATCGCTGTTCGGCGGCAATTGCCCGGGCTACTTGGCCACGGTGGAGGAAACCTCCAAGCGACTTTGCCGTCAGGGCCTGCTAAGGCCGGTACATGGTTCTGAGAGTATTGTTGCCATAGTTGGCGGCGGAAGCAGAGGTGTGGATGAGACACCGCCAGATCGAGGTAGACGGAAACAACGTATTCTATCACCAGGACGGGCCCTGCCGACGCGCCGGTGCTGCTGCCGCACGGCTATCCCCGTTTCTCATAACAGTTTCGAAGACTGATGCCCGCGCTCGCCGATCGCTGGCAGACGATAGCGCCGGACGGCGCGATGTACCGAACCGCAGACGGTCTTTACCGTATGTTACAGGCGTTCAGCGCCGCATTTTCGTGCGGCGGTCCCGAGCAAGAAGGAAGGATTGCCGATATGTTTCGAATATCACGACGCTCCTTCACGATGATGGACAATCACTTCGGGAAGAGGAATGTCAGCGCGACGCGGAACCCAAGCCCATTCGGGCCATTCTCCGGCGCGTCGGCCCAATACCGGACGCCGGCCGTCAGGCTGATCGGCTGCTTGTCGATGGTAATCAGCTTGGCGACCGTGAAGTTGATCGGGACCGACCAGTCGTTCGTTTCCCAGTTATAGGTGGACTCCGTATTCAGCGAGAACGTCCACGCGTCCTTGGTCGTGTAGGAAATGAACGGCTGGAGGAACGTCGAACTCACATCCTCCCGGTCGCTTTGACCAGCGAACGACCAGATGTGGTTACCGAGCATCCCGAACGTCCACGGGCCTTGCTGCTTGAGGACAACCGCTGTCGGACCCGCACCCCACTTGCCGCTTCCGAGTAGTTCGTCCGTCGCCGTTGGAAGCAAGAACACGGGACCGACGCCCCAGACGGTGCCGCTCTCGGTCGGCTTCGAAGGCGAGAAGAAGAAGCTTTGCGTGGTGTCGCCGAGACCGAACTGCGTTCCCGATGGCCCGGCAATGTCGTTCTGCCATGTGACTGGCAGGATGGTGCGCGAGATGATGTTCCAGTCCTCGTTTAACTCGAAGGGAATGACAGGCTGGATGTTCAGAGTCGCCTTGTCGCCGTCGTTCGGACCATAGCCGTGGTCGTAGTTGAACTGGAACGGCACGCTGATAAGCGAGGCGATCGGATTTGAGAGCTTCTTCGCCAGGTCTTCATTCGACTGGGCGTATGCCAGCCCCGTACCGAGCCCAAGTGCCGTCAGGGTCATCACCGTCCGATAAGCCATGCTATTCATTGATGCCATTCCCATTGAAACACGATCGAATTTTCACGAGCCGCCGCCTAGAAGTGAAACGCGACGCCGATGATCGGACCCTGCTCGACGACATCGAATACAAAGCCATCGTTGTTATAGTTCACGCCCAACGCCCGGTAGCCGGCGACTGCAGAGATCGTGTCGGTGAACTTGTAGCCGAGCGCAAGGGAGACATCCCAGTCGATATTCGCGCCGCCGCCGCCGACAAGACCCCAGCCGGTGACGTAGATTTCAGGCGTGAAGAAGAAGTTCCCCCTGACACCAGCGAGGGCGTCGACCCAGGTCGCGCCATCGTCCGGTTTGCGGCCACCCAGGATGCCGCCGTTGAATCCGATCGTCGTATCGACCGACCAGACGCGGACGCCGCCGACGATGTCAAGATGACCCGACTGGTTCTCCAGCACGGAATATCCGGCCCCGAGCAGTCCGGCGAAGGTCTTCGAGGTCACGTCGACGCTGTCTGCGAGGATGCCGTTTCTCGTGTTCGCGCCCGCTCCGAGCTTGGTGTACATGATGTCGCCGAAGATACTGAAGCGGTCGTACCGGGCTTCGCCTGCCGCCATGAAGGCGAAGTCGAGGTTCTCCAATATGTCACCGAAGCTGGAGTCGATATGGACTTCGGGCAGGCCGAATTGCGCCATGTCTCCCGATAGCCCCGCGGCCCAGAAGTAGGGGGCCACGGTGTATGACCAGCCGCTTTCGCTTTCGACCACCTTGGCTTCCGGAATGCCCGGCGCGATGTCCGCGGTCCGTCCAGACGAAACGGCCGCAAGGCTCGCACAAAGAACCGCAGCGTGTACCTGAATTACCCTCATGAAAGTCCCCTCGTATTGCAGTCACGTTGGTATTGGCGAATCACAGTATGTCACTGACCGGTATCCGAGGCTGGAACCTCGAATACTAGCGTTTGCAGCTCGGCGTCGGTCGTCCTTCCTCACAGTGCTTGACCGTTGCTGCGGCCGGCTGCGCCCCACTCGTGCCCGCCACACTGCTGACGTGGCTGGCATAGTTGTCACGTGTGTGCTGATCGATCACGGCAACGGGCGCGGCTAGAACTAGACCCGCGACGTTGCCCGCCGCGGTCGCCGCCCCGGTGGTCGCCACCAAAATCTGGTCCCCAAGTCCGACGTGACTGTCGGTCAGCGTCTGCCCCTCCGAAATGCGCTGGCCTATGAGCTGGACGATCTGGGGAGATTCAGCAAATTTGCCGTGGTTCATGCTGTCGCCGGATTTGATCCTGGTGAGATCGACCACCATGATCTTATTGTCTTCCAGCTCCTTCTTGTACGGAGCCTGCTCCGGATCGATGGCGCCGAGCCGAGAAACGTCCCCCCAGACGCGGCGCGAAAACGCCAGCGCCTTGTCGTCACGGGACACGAACAGCGTGAACTGCGGATGCTGCTTGCCCATATCGGCGATCTGCTGGCTGAACACATCGACGTCGACATCGGGGGCGGCGAGCATGACATTCTTGAACTTCTTCGGCAGGCGGCCATTGCGGATGGCCATTTGGCGCAGCGATTCCAACGCAAGCCAGTTACCCATCGAATGCGCCAGGATCGAGACTTCCTTCACCTCGGGATCCTTTGCCAGATACTGGAAGAGCGTCTCCAGGGCATTGCGGGTATAGTTGGTGCTTTCACGGTCGTAGCCATAGGCCAGCAGGCTGCCGCGCGACGGCCATGTCACCAGCACGGGCGCACTACGGACGCCGGAGTCATGGACGATCTGCGCGAAGCGGTAGACCGCATCCTCGAATCGGTTGTTGAAACCATGAATGAAGACGAGGACGCTGCCGTCGGGGGTCTTCCTGACAGTAGCGCTCAGCCATCTCTTCGCTTCGTCGACGTCGAGGTCGTCGGCCTTCACGGTGGCGAAGTCCGTCGCAGGATTGGACGGCAGCCTCTTCGGCCAGGCGACCTGGCCTTCCTTGCGGACCTTGCTCGGAGGAATGGATATCGTCATGTCGGCGAAGGCGGGGGCCAGCGCGCGTTCTCCGTTGAACATTTCTCCCGGCACGGTCGACCGGGTGCGGGTCGTCGCGATCAGCATGTCGACTTTCGGCGAGCCTGGAGACGTATCGGCCACGGGGGTCAGCACATCCTTCGGATGGCCGCCACATCCGGGAAGCACTGCAAGCACGGCACACACAACAACCCAGCGAAGCCAGCACTTCTGAGCCGACGCCAACCCAACGCACCAATGACTGCTCACCGATCGCCCCTCATCCAACAAATGCTCACTGACACAGCGCCTCGACTGCCTCGTCCTAACAGTAGTAGACGCCCACCGCGCAGCGCCGGACGGTGCGCCGTGCCACTCCGGCGACGCTGACCGGCGTCAGCGGCCTGCCGATCCTGGCTTCGGCCGGGGTCACGATCCCGATCCCGTCTGTCATGGGGATCGAAAGCTGCTCAGCGACCTCAAGCCCGGAAATTCCGACGGCCGCGGCAATCAGGAGAACTCGCACGCGTTTGAACAGGGTCATTGCTTCGCTCCTTTTGCGAGGTGATCGGGAAGCTCGTCGGTGTCCTTGAGCTTCGACAGATCGACCTTTTTGGCGTCCGTGGTGTTTTTGAACGTGTAGTCTGCTGCCAGGACGTCGGTGCCCGCCTTCCAGTCGCTGATCTGGATGCTGTATTGCGGCCCCTGATCGACCTGCGTCGCGGTGATCACGTAGCGGCAGGGGTAAGGGTGGTCGCCCTGGGCGATCCAGATCTGCCAGTCCACCTCCTTGGTGCGAAAGGCCAGGTGGTCGCATTCGACACCGCCGATGACCCCGCTGCCGAGATCTTTCATGTCGGTCACGTCCTGCATCAAAGTGCCGTAGACATCCGGCATTAGGAGGTCGGCGCCGGGAACAGGCCGATGCAGCTTGTCCCGCATTTCGTCCACAAGGTGATCGATCGTGCCGGGCACCTCGGCTTGCGCATAGAGATTGGCGTCCTTGCCGAACAGGGTCGCCGTCTTGCCATCGAATGTCATCTCGACATTGGCAAACCCGCCATGCCGGGTGACGCGGAGCTTGTCGGGCCGGCCCATCTCCATCTTACCGGAGCTTGCAAGCAGGATCTTCTGATGGTCGGGGGTTACGACCTCAAGATTGGTGTCGTATTCAAATGAGATCGCTTTCTGCGAGGCGAGATAGTCCGACATCGCCTTCACCAGCTTCTTGGCGTCGGCTTCGTCGGCACGGGTTACCGACAAGGACCCGGAAACGATCAGGGCGAGGGACCCCGCCGCGAGCGCAGCCGAGAAACGATGCCGAAATTTTCGTGATTGTCTGGCCATCGATGCATGCCCTTCTGTATGGATCGTTGCAATCCGTCGAACTCTACAGTCGGACGACGGCAAAGGCCCGTAACATCTGGTAGCATCTGTGCCGAAACGGCTCGGTGCACTGCCCTCCCGCGGCGCTACCGTGGCACAAGTACAGCCGATCCTTGAGGCCGCCACAGCATCGACGCCTGCAACTCGTCGGACGCGGGAAGGCCAGCCTTTCTGATGTCAGCGATCAGTCTTGCCCTGTCGGCGGGTCGGAAGTTTCTCGCCTTGAGTTCGGCCACCACGTTGGGAATGAAATCCGGCTGCATCTCGTTGAAACTGAAAGCCTCGCGGCGGGCGTCGTCCATCATCCCCGCGTTCACGTAGATGACCGCGGCGACGGCATGGAAGAGCGGAAACTTCTGGAGATCCGCCTGCTTGATCTCGATGACCGCAGTCTTGTTGTCATGCAGCATGTAGGCGGCGAGCGCGCGGGTGCCATGGTAGTAGCCGGCGCCGCCTGGGTTGAGGGCAAAAGCGCGGTCGAGCAGTTCAGCACCACGTTGCCATTCTCCACTCATCGCGACACGCGTACCAAACTCCCCGAGCAGTTTTGTATCGTTTGGGTTGGTCGCCAATGCCTGTTCACCAACGTGGAGGGCTTCGGAAACCTCCTGATGGAAGAACAACGCCGTCATCAGCGCCTGATGAGCGCGCGTGTTGTCCGGATCCAGTTGCACGGCGCGACGGGCCGCCTGCAAGCTGCGATTAATCGGAGGCGACCCGTTAGTGTTCCGATTGAACCGGAACCGGTCCTCGTCGAGATAGATGATGGAGAGCATTGCCCATGCGGTTGCAAAGGATGGATAACGGGCGACGGCTCTTTCGAGGCACTCCCGCACGTCTAAGTGCCGCGTGGCACTCAATTCCGCACGGTATCCATAGAAGCTCAGCGTGCAGCCATAGGCGCCGAGATCGTCAGGGGGCCGATTGGAGACGTCGGCCTGAGCCATGATGCCGTAGGGCTGGGCCACTGCGGTCGCCACCTTGTTAGCGACGTCAGACTGAATGCTGAACAGATCACCACTCTTAATGTCGTCGTCGTAGGTCTGCGACCACAGGATTTCGTCATTGTCGGTATCAAGCAGGCGCGCCGTCACGCGAATGCGGTTACCCGAAACACGAACGCCGCCCGCAAGGAGGAAGCGAGCGCCCAGCTCGCCACCCATCTGGGACGCCTCGACCCCGGAGGGCAAGGATTTCGATGTCTCGCGACCGAAAACCCTGATTTCCTTGAAGCGAGGAAGGGCGGTCAAAAGCTCCTCGGTCAGGCCCGCGGTGTAAAGGGCTGCCTGCGGCCCGTCTCCGAGATTGGCGAACGGGGCGACGACGAGCGTCGGACCTTCCTTGATGGATCCCTGCGATGTAGAGCCCAACCTTGTGGGTAGCAAGTAGGCAGAAACGGCGAGCGCCACCATGACCACGCCGAGCATGATGCCAGCTCCAAGACCGAATGGCATCAATTTCTGTAATCGTTGACGCAGTGTGGCGGGTCGGTCGTCAGAAGACGCCGGAACCTCTTCGTTCCAGGCGAAAGATGGCGCGTAACCGCCTTTGGGGATGTCGATTCTGATCGGATCATTTTGTCCGGCGACCAAGTAGTAGCGCTCCAGCGTGCGCCGCAGCCGACCAGCCTCTATACGGACTACGGGATCGTCCTGCTTGAACCCTTCGCGCCGCTTGAACACTTCGATGGCAATCGAATAGCCCTTGATGCGCTCGGCGCGGCCCGCAAGCGCCTCCTCCGTGACATAGGTGAGAAGGGTGGCGCTTCGGCCCACCTTCGGAAATTCGCAACTGGAAAAGATGCGCTCGAGCTGAGCGCGAATATCGGCCTGGTTCGGTGGAGCGCGTGATAAACACGTCGCAACATCTTGCGCCGCTGGCAATTGGTTCTGCACGGCTTACTCCTCACCCGCTCTTGAGGGTCGCGTATGCAAGAAAAAGATTTTATTACCCCTGTGGAATGTAACCTACACTAGAAATCGATCGCCGTCCATGACGACAAGATTGCGTCGGCGCAGTTCGTGCACGGCGAATTCAGGCGGGTGCTCTATCTGGAGTACTGCCCCGATTAGCCGCACCATATGTCCGAAACGCGCGGCGCGATACTCGTATGTTACGGTTACATACTTGCGCTTTTACAGTGCCCGGTCACGATCGCGGTCGAAGGCAACCCCCGTGTCTCCTGATCTGGATAGGGCGGGAAGTGCTGCCGAAGGGGATTTCGATAACTCATCGAATAATAGAGGAGTACGGCAAATGTTGACGAAGCGAGATCTACTTCGCTCCGCCGCGGCGATCGCCGCCGGCGCCACGATTGCGAGCCCAAGCCTGCTGATGGCGCAAAGCTACCCCGGCATCATCGAGGCCAAGGACATTGCCGAGGAAGGCTTCATCTACGGCCTGCCGCTCGTGATGATTTATGCGGTCATGCAGGAATTCGCCGTCGACAAGAACTCGGGGCAGTTCAAGGCGCCGTTCAACGAAATCAACAACCAGCATCATGTCTCCACCCCGGAGGATACGGCAGTCATTACGCCGAACAGCGACACCCCTTACTCGATCCTCTGGCTGGATCTGCGCGCTGAGCCGATGGTTATCTCGGTACCGGCGATTGAAAAGGACCGCTACTACTCGGTCCAGCTCATCGACAACAACACTTACAATTATGGCTATATCGGCTCGCGGACCACGGGGACCGAGCCGGGCGACTATCTAGTGGTCGGCCCCGACTGGAAAAGTGAAACGCCCGCCGGGATCAAGAAGGTCTTCCAATCGACGACGCCGTTCACGCTCGCGCTTATCCGCACTCAGCTCTTCAACGCTGACGACATGCCGAACGTCGAGAAAATTCAGGCCGGCTACAAGCTGCGTCCGCAGTCCGCCTTCCTCAACCAGCCCGCTCCGCCCGCCGCGCCCGCGATCGAGTTCCTTCCTGCCACCACCGCCGGGATCAAGGATAACTTCTTCCAGTATCTCGACGCGGCCCTGCAATTCGTCCCCGAGACGCCAACGGACAAGGCCATTCGTGCGAAACTTGCGAAGATTGGCATCGGTCCCGGCAAGACGTTCGATTTCAAGGAACTGTCGCTCGAACATAAAGCCGAAATGCTGGTTGGTATGAAGCAGGGCGACGGCAAGGTCGACAAATGGCTGACCGGCGGAAACAAAAACATCAACGGCTGGAACGTCGGCTCGTTCTTTGGCGACGAGGCCTTCTACAACGGCGATTGGGTGATGCGAGCAGGCGCTGCCAAGGGCGGTCTTTTGGGCAACGATGCCGTAGAAGCCATGTACCCCTATACCCGGACGGACGCGACCGGTGCGCCGCTCGACGGCAGCAAGCACAATTACACCATCACCTTCGCACCCGGCCAGTTGCCGCAAGTGAATGCGTTTTGGTCGGTTACGATGTACGACGGCAAAAGCCAGCTCTTGGTCAAGAATCCAATCAATCGCTACCTCATCAACTCGCCCATGTTGCCGGGAATGAAGAAGAACCAGGATGGTTCGCTCACCCTCTATATCCAGAAAGACAGCCCTGGCGCGGACAAGGAGGCAAACTGGCTGCCTGCGCCCAATGACACGATCTATCTCGTGATGCGGCTCTACTGGCCGAAGACCGAAGCACCTTCCATCCTGCCGGCCGGCGAAGGCACTTGGCAGCCGCCCGGTATCAATGTGGCGCAATATTAAATCCAGACCATGAATTATCTCGACCAGGCTGACGCATGGCGTCGGATGCCGATGAGGAGAAAACAATGATACGCACGACGAGACTGCTTTGCGCCAGCGTTTCGGTAGTGCTAATGGGCCTAACTCCGGCTTCCGCCGATACGGCGCCGAAGATGAAGATGAGGACGCCGATACCGAATTCGATCGTCACGCCGGAGAGTGTGGACACCAGGCTTGGCAAGCTGAACTTTTTCGATGGCTTCCCGGATGACGCCACTTCGGAGAAGATCTACGACAATCTCGACTTCATGCGTGGTGTCGATGCTTTTCTCAACGCCATGCCCGGTGCATCCGTCGAAGCTATGCGTGTTGGCCTTGCCAGTCAGGGCGCCGACAACAATCAGACGATTCTGATTTTCGAAAACCTCATGGACTCGCATTCGCTGTTCCTCACAGGCAACACCGAAAGCATCTACAATCTCATGTGGCTGGATACCAAGGCCGGTCCGCTGGTCATCGAGACACCACCCAACATCCTGGGCATGATCGACAACCACTGGTTCGAATATGTCGGCGACGTCGGCAATGCCGGTCCGGACAAGGGCAAGGGTGGAAAATACCTGCTCTTGCCCCCAGGCTACGAGGGCGAGGTCCCCGAAGGTTATTTCGTGTTGCGGACGTCGACCTACGGAAACCTGTTCTTCTGGCGCGGCTTCCTCGAAAACGGTAGCACCGCAACCGCGATCGAAAACACCAGGAAGTTCGCCAAAGTCTATCCTCTTTCGGAAGCCGGCAACCCGCCGCCGATGAAGATCATCAATACCTCTGGCAAGGAGTACAACACCATCCATGCCAATGACTTTCATTTCTACGAGGAAGTGAACGACATCGTCCAATACGAGCCGAACGAGGCATACCACCCAGAAGTGCTCGGACAGCTCGCCGCCATCGGCATCGAAAAGGGTAAACCCTTCGCGCCCGACGAGCGGATGAAGAAGATCCTTATCGAAGCCGTGGCCGTCGGTAATTCGACAGCGCGCACCATCACCTTCAAGACCCGTATGAAGGACGCCTATTATTATCCGGGCAGCGCCTGGTTCACCGGCTTTGTCGGCGGCAGCTACGAGTTTCTTCTACAGCCCGGCGTTCGCTATCTCGATGCCCGTGTCCTGTTCCATTACTACGCGACGGGCATCACGCCGGCCATGGCGATAAAGCGGGTCGGCATCGGTTCGCAATACGCCGGTGCCACGACCGATAAGGACGGCAAGCCGTTCGATGGCAGCAAAACCTATAAGGTGCACCTGCCGCCAAACATTCCGGCAAAGGAATTCTGGTCTTTCGTCGTGTATGACAATCAGACGCGTTCGATGCTGCAGACGGACCAGCAATTCCCCAGCATTGGCAGCGACAAGAAAGACATTGTTATAAACGCGGACTCCTCAGTCGATGTCTGGTTCGGCCCGACAGCGCCGGAAGGCCATGAGGCCAACTGGGTCCAGACGGTTCCTGGCAAGGGCTGGAACGTTCTTCTTCGCCTCTACGGCCCGCTGGAATCGTGGTTCGACAAGACCTGGAAGCCGGGCGAGATAGAACTGGTGGAGTGATCACGACCTCGCCCGCTTGAGTAGTAGGAAGGTTGATTTTGTTCAGCACGCGATGAGACGGCAATTGAAGCAATCAGGGGCTAGCTCGTTGAATGTGACAGTGATCCTGACGTCCATCAGCTGCTCGTGAAGGAGTGGCGTCCGACCGCTTGGCTTTGGTCGTCATGCCGTCATGACGGCGACCTACGCGATCGGGGCGATGGCGACGTTCTGGTTCGTTGAGCGGGTGGCGACGTTCTAAGCAGGTGCGTCGGCCACGGGACCGTTGGTTACCGTAACATACGCTCCGAAAGGAGAGATTTGCATCATCATGTCCCAAGATCGCCTGCTGCCAGGCGACACATGCGAATGGATGAAACCGGATGGGGAACGGTGTTGGATTCGTAAAGAGCTGCTTCAAGCAGCGCGCCAAAGTCATCGAGGAACTCGCCGCACGCAACGAGGAGTTTCGCGACCTCTGCGACGACTTCGAAATTGCGAACAACGAGGAAGTGCAATGGGGACAGTCGACCGCTCCTGAGCGTGACGAGCGCGTCGCCGAGTATCAGGAACTCGTCGACAGCCTCCGGACCGAGATCGAGCAGTCTCTCGACAGAGCCGCGGTCGTCCCGTTCAAACCGCCACGATGATAACTGCCACCAAGCATTCGACGTAAATTGACCACTTCAGAACAATCGCTCCAGGAGGGACAATGATGATAGACAGAGTTGGCATCTTCGCAGGAACGGCGCTCGCCGCCTTCCTCGCCCTAACCGCAGTCGGTCGGGCCGACACGATCAGCTACGCCGATGCGGTAACGACGCTGGCCAAGGAGTGCGGCGCCGACATCAAGAAGTTCTGCAACGGAGAGAACCTCGGAAACGGTCGCATCCAGGCCTGCCTCGAGAAGAACGCGTCAAAGGTATCCCCGACCTGCACATCGACGCTTGGAAGCGTCATGGCATCGGTCGCCCAGCGCCAGGAAGCGCAGGCGTCGGTGTTCAAGGTCTGCCAGCATGACATCTCCCAATACTGCAACAGCGTGAAGGGCGACGGCAACATCCTCTCCTGCCTCGTTGAGACAAAGCGCGTGGACAACAAGGCTTGCAACCAGGCAATCACCGACGCTGGATGGCGGTAAGCCATGACCGGAAACAGAGGGAACAAGATGATCACTCATGGCCTTCGCATTTCACTGGCACTCGGCCTGCTACTGGCTCCGTGCATCGCTTCAGCCCAGCAGCTCGACAACACTCAGATCATGACCACTCTCGGACAGGTCAAGGCGGCAGCACCCGCCGTCGACGTCGCTCTGCTCGTGGAGGAAGCCAACGCCAATGTCGGAAAGGGTGTCGCCGCGCTCCCCAACTGGAGTAAGTTGTCAGAGCTCTCGCAGTTGATCGTCGAGATCGATTTCGAAAACAACTCGACTGCCATCGCGCCGAAATCCTACCGCACCGTCGGGCTCATCGCGGACGCGCTGCACCATCCGGACCTGTTCCGGTACAAGTTCCTGATCGTCGGACACTCGAGCGCGACGGGAACGGCCAAGCACAATCTCGAACTCAGCCAGAAACGCGCCGACGCGATCAACGAAGCGTTGTCGACCACCTTTGCGGTTTCGGCTGATCGCCTTTTTTCAGTCGGAGCCGGCGAGGAGTGGCCGATCGATCCAGGTCACCCGGAGTCGGCAGACAACCGACGTGTTCAGCTGATCAATCTGGGACTGTTGAAATAACACCACTCAGTGGAAAACCGGGAGAAAGCAGATGCTTAGAATCTCCGATATGTGCATGATCGCAATCGCAGCAGGCCTTCTATCTTCAACGCCGGTTCTCGCGCAGGACGCCATCTCGGCACCCGCGCAGAAGACCATCGGCGCAACTAAGTCAAATATGGTGCCGTCGCTGGCCGTCCTCAATTCCGGAGGCGCAAAGCTTGAGAACGGCAAGCTGACAATGAGCGGCATCTCGGCGGTTTCTATCGTGTTTGCCGACCGCCCAGTGCGCTCTGCAGGTCATGTGCTGACCTCCGAGTTCATCAAGCAGTGGGGCGAGGGGGCAGATAGCTTCGCCAAGGATCCTCCCAATGCGACGATATCGGTCTTGAGCGGCAAGGGAGATTCCGTCGCCGATGCGGTGGTCGTCTTGAAAACACCGAAGCTCGAGGGCGCAGACCTCACCTTCGACGTGGCTGTGCTCGAAGGTGATCTCGTCGGAGCGGATGGGCCGGCATCACTGTTCATTGACTGGTTTGCGGCACGTGGTCCTTACGGGGGCGTCGCCGTCGGGGGCGCTGGCTTTCGCGCCCCCGTCTGGCGTGGCGGATGGTATGCCCATCCTGGCGCATATTACGGAGCGGGCGTCGTTGCGGGGGCGGCAATCGGTGCCGCAGTCGCCGAGGATCGTCGCTATTATCCGCCTCCGGCTTGCGGATATTACCCGTATCCACCCTGCTACCAGCACTAGGGTATAGCAACATGCCCGTGCTGGTTTCGGCCCGCTGGAAGGCTTGTTACAGGCCTTCCAGCGGTGGTTGCAAGACCGAGGACGTAGCAATTGGACCATCTATCGAATCCTGATCCACTTCTGGAAATACTCGTCGGCACTGTGTTTCTGATTGTGGTCATCTTCGTGCACGGCGCTGGTATCCGGAGCATCAGCCTTCGGTTCAGCAAGTCATGGGCAGGCGTCACGAATGCCACGCCGCATTGGCGGTTGAACCTGATGCTAGCGGTGACGATCGCTGCGCTGGCGATCCTGCATTTCACAGAGACGCTGATCTGGGCGGTACCTCTCTATGTCAGGGCCATCATCCCGTCGATGCGCGACAGCTACTACTACGTCCTGGAAAGCTATACGACGCTAGGGGAGGGCAACGTCACTCTCCCGGACCACTGGCGTCTGCTCGGGCCAATCATTGGGATGTCGGGGTTGTTCACCTTCGGTTGGACGGGGAGCGTCCTGGTCAGCATCATGACCGAGTTCGGCAAGTTCGACAGACTGCAGGCGAAACGGGAGCAAAGGGAGGAGGAGAAGGCGGAGTCATGAGGATGGCCGCCTTCTCGAAGACGACGCCTGGAGATTCGATTGGCTGCAGCCGCCTCGTGAGACAGGGCCGATGAAGACGGCACCGTCGACAAGTGGCTGACCGATTTTAACAACATGTTCAAGGAGTTCGGCACGGTGAAGGACCCGCTGCCACCCGCCAGCTACTACGAATCGAAGCTTTTCGCTTCGGCTTGAAGCGTCCGTTCTGCATGTGGTCAAGGATCTGCCGCCAGTGAAAAACGCCAACCAAATGGGGCCTGCCGGCCTCCTTGCCGCCTTCATTGTCGAAGAGAGCGATGAAAACTGGCATGACACACGTAGCATTTTTAAAGTTTTTATGTGAAAACATCGAGTTAGCTTATATGCATTCGAAGGCGCGACTGGAATTCGTGACGGAAAAGTGGAACGCAAAGTCAATCTCAAAGATGTCGCGCGCGATGCGGATGTGTCCCTGAGCACGGCCTCGCACGCCCTGAACGGAACCGCGCCTCTGACGATCGAAGTGCGCGAGAGGGTTCTGAACTCGGCGAAGCGGCTAGGCTATCTTGAGCGCAGGAGGGAAAAGGCGACGATTGCGGCGTTGCGTGTTTTGCTTCTGGCGATTCCTGACGACGCCGCTCCGCAAAGCGACCTCAACCTGGTGAGCTGGACGATCCTCAACGGTCTTCGAAGAGAATGCGAGCGGCGCGGAATCAGGATCGTGCCCTTCGTCAGCACCGGCCGGAGAATTGATGGAACGCAGGTAAGACAGATTGCGCTTTCGGAGCGTGCCGACGGTATTGTGATCTTGAACGACGATCACGCGGAACTCATCCGAAGCGTCGCCTCTGCCGGCATGCCTGTCGTCGTTATAAACGGCGAGGATCCGGCCATGCTTGTCGATACGGTCACGCCCGAAAACCGCTTCGGCGCGCGGTTGGGCATCGAACATCTGCTCGCGCTCGGACATCGCCGCATCCTGCACCTCACCTGGAAAGGCCGAACGACGATCCAGCGCCGATATGACGGCTTTTCCGACGCGTTTCTTGCCGCGCAGCTTCCTGTTCTGGATGACATGATCGTGGAAGCTGAAGGATACGAGCCCAGGCATGGCGAGGCTGCCATCAATGCACTGGTTGATCGGGATCCTTTAATGCGAGGGGCGACCGCCATTTTCTGCGCCGCCGACAACCTGGCGCTTGGGTGCCTGAAGGCGTTGGCCGATCGCGACATTCGCGTGCCGGAGGCGATTTCGGTGCTGGGATTCGATGACATCGTGCGCGGCGAGTTCAGCCGTCCGCCGCTGTCGACGGTCAGCGTTCCGGCCGACAGACTCGGCGCTGCTGCCTTGTCCCTCATCGAACAGAGGCTGATTGCCAACGATCCGCAGCGGCCGGCACATCGCCTGGAACTCGGATGCCATCTCGTTTTGCGCGGCAGCGTTGCGCCGCCGCGCTGACCCAGATCACTTCATCCCTGTTCCGGCGATGCCTGTGGTGATGTATCTCTGCAGAAACACGAACACGATCGTGACAGGCAGCAGGCTGAGAAACGTCATCGCCAGGATGTAGTGCCACTGCACCGAGAACTCCCCCTGGAATGCATTCAGGCCGACCTGCAGTGTGAAGTTCTCGCGGCTGTTGAGGACGATAAGCGGCCAGAGGAAATCATTCCAGCGCCAAAGGACGGAGAAGATCGCCAGCACCGCCAAAGCAGGCGCCGTCAGCGGCAGAATGATGCGCCAGAAGATGCAAAATTCGCTTGCCGCATCAACGCGCGCAGCCTCGATGAGCTCATCCGGTATCGTCAGCATATATTGCCGCAACAGGAACACGGCTGTCGGGGAGGCGATCGTCGGCAGGATGACCCCCCAGAGGTTATCGGCAAGGCCAACTCCCACGATGACAAGATATGCCGGGACCATGACGACGGCGAGCGGGATCATCAGGGTTGAAATGATGATCACGAAAACCGTCGTGTCGCCGCGAAACCGGTATTTCGACAGCGCAAAAGCTGCCAGGGCATTTACCAGCAGCGTCAGAACCGTTGCAACGAACGTGACAAACACCGAGTTCTTGAGGAAGGTCAGGAAGTTGAAACGCGTCAACGGATCGGCGTAATTTTGCGTGGCCACGGTCAACCGCTGCACGGGCGTTATGCTCTTCACGTCGACGCCGACGGGCTTTCCCGGATTTGCAGGGTCAACCATCTGGGCTTTGAGGCCGATACGGCGAACCATGGCCATTTCGCGCTTCTCGCCGTCAATGGTGACTTGCCAGAGGCTGAGCGGCTTGTCGAAACCGGACACCGTCTGCTCGACGGCAGCGCGGGGTAGCAGCGTCGGCGGAAACCGGGTGATTTCGGCGGCCGGCTTTAGCGAGGAAAGGCCCGCCCAGACAACAGGAACGAGCACCGCAAGGGTGCCCGCAAACAACCAGACCCATGACAATATGTCGGTTATATCGACGCGTTCGGTCCGTCGCGTGCGCGTCAGAAATCGGATCGGATTCATAAGGCTGTTCATTTTATGACTCCATCCGCCGGCCAAGGCGCAGCTGTATTAGGGTCAGCACCAGGAGCACCGCTCCCATCAGAACGGAAGCTGCGGATGCAAGGCCGAAGAGGCGAAGATCGCTGCCGAAGGCCATCTGGTAGATGTATTGGACGATAAAGCTGTTGGCCGTGCCCGGGCCGCCGCCGTTCGTCAGAACCCAGGCTTCGTCGAAAATCTGGACGGACCTGATCATCAGAAGGATCAGAACGACCAGCAGGTTCGGCCCGAGGAGCGGCAGCGTGATCCTGAAAAGCGTGCGCCGAGGCGAGGCCGCGTCGATTGAGGCTGCTTCATAAAGCTCCTTCGGGATAGCCTGAAGGCCGGCCAGGAGGATGAGCGTATAAAAGCCCATGTGAAACCAGACGGAGACGACCACGACGAAGAAGCGCGACCAGCCGACATCCAGAAGAAAGATTTCCGGCGGAACGCCGAGCATCTGCAGGAAGGCGTTTAGCAGGCCGTTTCGATCGAGGAACCATTTCCAGATCAGGCCGATGACGACCGGAGACAGCAATACGGGATAGAAGAAGATTGCCCTGAAGAAGCCTCGCGCGGCAATCGCTCGATTGAGTATCAGTGCGGTGATGAGTGCCACGAGCAATGTGGCAACGACGTTGAATGCCACGAACCAAAGGGTATTCCACACAGCCGTCCAGAACAGCGATTCCCGGCACGTTCCGGGCCTCAGATAATCGTCGCAGGCAAGCAGGGTGCGGAAATTGTCGAATCCGACGAACGGCCGGTCCGATACGAAAAGATTCGTCCCGCCGGTAAAGGCGTAACCGACTGCAATCGCGATGGGAAGGAATGTGAATATGCCGAACAGAACCAGGTTCGGCGTCAGAAACAGCCATGGCATGCGTTTGCGGCCAAGCACGCGCTCCATCGCATTCACGGGGGCCTCGACCACCCTCATGAGTGTTTCGCCCGCCTGGTAAAGCAATGCGCCTCCCTTGAGCGTCGCCATGTCAGAGCCCCCCTTTTCCCTGCCGCCGGCCAAAAGCCAGACCGCTTTCGGGATCGAACAGATGAACGCGCTCAGGAGTGGAGTTGATCAGGATACGATCACCTGGGGATGGCGCGAAATGGCCTGCCTCATGAATGATGATCTGCGCGTCCTCACCCTCCAAGTGGCCATAGACGTAGGTTTCGGTTCCAAGACCCTCGTGATACTGGACGATGAACGGCAGGCCAGCCTGGCTGGAGCGTGCGAAGTGCGCGGGCCTGACGCCGGCCAGCACGGCCTGCCCGACGTTGAAGCCAGCAGGCTCCACGTCACTGGCGAGCTTGCCGCCGTTGCCGACGTCGATGGAGACGCCGTCTTCGCCGACATTGGCCACCTTGCCTTTCATGATGTTCATGCGCGGAGAGCCGAGAAAGCCGGCCACGAAGAGATTTCGCGGCCGATCGAACAGTTCCAGCGGGGCGCCGACCTGCTCCACCTGCCCGCTGCGCAAGACGACAATCTTGTCGGCCATCGTCATCGCCTCGACCTGGTCGTGCGTGACGTAAACCATCGTGGTTTTGATCTCGCGATGAAGCTTGGTGATTTCGGCTCGCGTCTGAACGCGCAGTGCGGCATCGAGGTTCGAAAGCGGCTCGTCGAAGAGAAAGATATCGGGTTCGCGCACGATCGCCCGGCCGATCGCCACCCGCTGGCGCTGCCCGCCTGAAAGTTGCTTCGGACGCCGGTCCAGATAGGGCTCGATTGCCAGCATTCTGGCCGCTTCGGCAATGCGCGCTTCGATCTCGCTACGCTTGAACTTGAGGTTCTCCAAGCCGAAAGCGAGGTTCTTGCGAACGCTCATATGCGGATAAAGCGCGTAGGACTGGAAGACCATTGCGATCTTGCGCTCGGCCGGCGAGAGCTGGCTTACATCCCGCCCGCCGATCGAGATTGCACCGGATGTTATGTCTTCGAGTCCCGCAATGATGCGCAGCAACGTCGACTTCCCGCATCCCGAGGGACCTACGAAAACGACGAACTCGCCATCCGTGATATCAAGGTCGACATCATGGAGGACTTTGACGGCGCCATACGATTTGTTGATAGTCGAAAGCTTCAGTTCTGCCATGCCCTGCTCCCATCAGGTGTCGCCGTTTCGAAGGCGACGTCTATCTTGTTCCAGCCCTGCGGCAACGGCGCCGGCCTCTTGATCAGCACCTCTTCCATAAAGATCCCGGTAATCCCGGCCAGGTATGCGGCTGGCATTCCTCCTGGATAGCGCTGCAGCCCGATCACCTGTCCGTCCGAACCGCGGGTCCAGGCATTGGCGCGGCCCCCTCCATCGGCCTTCGGCGCCAAATCCGCATTCGTCGGGCGCAGGTCGTAGGATTGCCCGGTGCCCAGCTGCCCCGGCTGCTGATCCAGCTTGATGCGCGCCAACCGGATATTTCGAATGCCGGCGGAAGACGTCGAAATCAACGTGATCGCTCCCTCCATTTCGCCGGTTATGTCCTCGACGATCACATTCTCGATGGCACCGGCAGTCCGCTCCGCGACACGGTCGACGGCATTGATCGTAAGCGCCTCTCCAGAGCCCCAGAAGCCGTCGAGCGTCTCGCGGCACTCTACTGCAATTCTCGAAAACCTTACGTTCGATATTCGTCCGCCGTCGCGCGAGAAGACGCCCAACGCACGGTTGGAGGCCGAGACGTTGCAATCCTCGAACGCGACATTGGTCACGTCGCCATGCGTTTCCGTGCCGATCTTGAGCGCGCAGCTCAGGCTTTGGACCGAGCAGCGGCGGACGAGGATGTTTTGGCACTGCCCTATGGCGGCACCTGCCGGACCAATACTCGTCTTCAGGCATATACCGTCGTCGGCGGTCGATATCAGGCAATCTTCGATGACGGCGCCGCGGCACGCATCGAGGACGATGCCATCCGTATTGGGGAGACGGCGGTCGTTCTCGATCGTCACACCCCTGACCGCAACATCCGTGCAGTCGATGAAATGCAGCGTCCACATCGGCGAGCGGGAGATATGGATGGAACTGATCTCAACCCCGTCACATGCCTCGAAGACGACAACGCGTGGCCGAAATTCGGCTGGGATGAAGGTCCCCACCGTTTTGTCGTCTCCCACGATGAAGCTGTCGCAACCGGCTTCGATGCGGCCCGAGCCCGTCAGGCTGATCCACCGCGCATTCTTGGCAACGATCATGCCGCGATTCGACTTCTCGGCAATGACCGAAACGGTCGTATGCGCATATGCGTCATAGTCCGGAACAGGACGCAGGATCGCGCCGGCGGCCAGGTGAAGATCGACGCCGGACTTGAGCTGGAGCCCCCGGCAGACATGGATACCGGCCTCGAGAACCACGCGTCCGCCGCCTGAAGTCGATACCTCGTTGATCGCCGCTTGCAATCGAGCTGTATCGTCGCTGCCGATCGCATCGATCGAGATAGGAGAGGTCGGGCTCATTGCTGGTGACCGCGCTCCAGGAGGACTTCCGTCAGGAGCAACATGGTGAGAGCCTGGCCGTAGGGCGTCGGCACATTCGGTATGCGCCTGTAGAAATCAAGATCATGACCCATCGGCGTACCATCCGAGACGCCGTGTACGACACCTTCCTCATCGATGCGCGTGAGCACCGCCGCAAGCGCACGCTCTGCGTAGGCCCTGTCGCTGCTGTCGAGAATGCCGGCATCCACGGCGCGGAGGATGCCGTAGGCAATTCCGGCGGTGGCCGAGGTCTCCAACGGAGACGACGGGTCGTCCAGCAGGGTCGTGAACATGCCGTCGGGCCTCTGGCACGCCTTCAGCGAGCGCACCTGACTGGCAAGAACGTTTGAAAGAAAACGCCGGTCTTTCTCCCCAAGGGTAGGAACGAGATCGAAGAGTTCCGGGATGGCCACCGTGATCCAGGCATTGCCGCGAGCCCAGAAGGCATTGGCGAAATTGTGCCGCCCATTGAACGTCCAGCCGTGATACCAGAGCCCGCTCACCGGATCGGACAGGTAGCGCGTGTGGATCACGAACTGATAGACAGCTTCATCGATCCATTCGCTGCGTTCGCAAAGCACGCCCGCCCGGGCCAGAAAGAGGCAGGCCATGAACAGCGTGTCGTCCCAAAGTTCGCCATCGTTGAGGCGCTCTTTGACAACGTGTTGAAAACCACCGTCTTCCGTTTTGGGCAGCTCCTTGACGAGCCATTCGGCCCAGTCCTCGACAAGCGCGCGAAAATCGGGACGATCGACATGCTGAACGAGGATCGCAAGCGGCAGCATCGGAGCCGTGCTGTTGATCTGGCGTGGCGGGAGGCCGCGCTCGGTCTGGCCGCTGTACCAGGCCACAAGCTCCTGAAGCGCTTTTTGATCGTTGGTGGAGACTGCGCGTCTCAAGAAGCCATACAGACCGACGCCGACCTCCCAATCCCATTCGTCGAACTGGATCCCTAAGGTAGGCCCGGCCGTCACCAGACCTTCCTTGATGCCCTTGAGACGGCTGAAAGCCGCCGCGACGCGATCGATCGTCGTCAGAAGGACGGCGTTGTCGGCAGATGTTGGGTTCATGCTGGCACCTATTTTCAAGAGTAGAACGGTCTGTCAGCGCCAGCGTCAGATGCGGCACTGTCGTAGGTGAGGATCGGGTGCGGTTGATCGTGAGTGAACGGCCGGGCCTGCCCATCGATTGAAAGTCCATCGGCGTACGACAGACTGAAGGCCGGACCACCCCTTGGCGTCAGCACAAGACGCCGAACCTTCCGATCAAACGAGACCGTTGTCTGGCGGATGCGCTCGACGAATGTCATGAACGCGTCGCCATCACCGCATCCGACAATTGCTGCCCAGCCGCAGATCGACCCGTAGGAGCGCACTTCCCGGCCGGCCGTCGGGCCATCCGTGACCAGTTCCAGGCCGTTTGATGCGTAGATCGCAGAAAATCCGTTGCCCGAGCGCGCAATGAGCCAATTGTCATCGATGATGACATCGTCCAGACCGTCGCGGCCGATATAGGCGTGCGTCCATGTATGCCGTG
Organism: Rhizobium sp. USDA 3886; assembly: GCF_056279785.1. Lineage (NCBI taxonomy): Bacteria > Pseudomonadati > Pseudomonadota > Alphaproteobacteria > Hyphomicrobiales > Rhizobiaceae > Rhizobium > Rhizobium sp. USDA 3886. The sequence continues at coordinate 523,925 of NZ_JBWCDC010000003.1, forward strand.
CGTCGCGGGTATCCTCAATCAGAAGCGCGACGTCACGATGCTGGGCGACGCGTGGCAGGACACCGTTACCCGCCCAGTAGGACGGTCTTTGATTACCCCACGGATCGTCCTCGCCGGGATGGTTGATCCAGAGCCTTGCCATGGGATGGCCGGCCAGACGCACATCGATGACATGCTGCTGGTGCCCCTTCTGCCCGGTCTTGTGATCGACGACGGTCGAAAGCTGCGCCGCTTCGTTCTTGAAGAGCACGAGCTTGCCGCTCTCCAGGCCCTGACTGTACCGGGCCTCCACGCTCCTGCCCGGTGCCAAGTTTGCAATCTCAGTGAGATCGGCAGGCGGTTGATAGCTGCCGGCACAGAACAGCGGTAACGATGCCACCCCACTGTTCAGCCAACCGGTCCCGAAAGCGACTTGGGCAAAGGGTGCGAGCTCGGTCAGGGGCCCGGCGCGCAGTTCCTTGTCATAGGCGCGGCCCTGCGATCCGGCCGGAACACCCGAAAGCGTATGCAGAGCGATCATCCGGAAAATGAGATCGAGCAGCGCACGGGCGCGCCTTGCAATAGACGCCTCGGCCCAGCGTTCCAGCGCCAACAGGCCGATGAAATCGACCGGATAATATGCCGCCGAATTCCACTCCGCGAGGCCATGCGCCCCCACGCTGTCGAACCAGCGTCCCAGGCGCTCGGCGGCAAGCTCTGCCTGCTGTTTTCCTGTCCTGCCCGAAGCTGAAAAGGTCTCCTCTGGCAAGAGAAGTCCTGCCAGCAACTGGCTCGTGTGGAAGCAGAGCACATGGTTCTCGCTCCAGAACCACATGGCATCGTTGCCCGGTTCATCGACCCAATAACGGTAAGAAAGAATGGAATACCGGATTCGCTCGACCACGCCGGCCGGCATCCGATCGGCATAGGCGCCGAGCAGCCACAATAGCGGCACCATGATAAAATCCGAGCAATCCTCACGCGAATCGATGGAGGTGAGTGTCGCCTCGATGATGCGGTCAAAGCTCTCTTGGTCATGATCGCCGGTTTCCATCATCGCAATGATGCGGGCCACGCGATCGGCGCCGAAGCGGGCACTGTATTCGAGTGCCTGCCGCTTCCGATCCACGAGTGTCACCTCGGATGGCGGTGGAGAAATGCTGCTCAGAAAGCCGGCATCGATGACACGTTTGACCGAGCCCGGCCCGCTGCCGATCGTCAGATGCACGCCGTGATAACCATCTGCGATGCCGAGCACATCCCCGGCCGTCAGGCGGCTTTGATGGGCACGCAGCGTCAAATGGGATTGCGCAAGAACAGGCCTCTCGTGGCCATGACCGACGACCTTAAGCTCGATCGGCAAGTCGCGCTCAGGCGCCGTATCGAATATCAGCTCCAATGGCTGGTTGACGAACACATCTCGTGAAGGGCGCATGCCGCGCGAAAGGCTCTCCAGTTCCCGTACTTCGTCCTGATCCAGTGCCACAGGCAGCAGCACGCGGAGCGGCTCTTTATCCAGCACTTCAAGTTCGAAGAACCAGGTAGTGTCGCGTTCGGCAAGGTCCTCGGTATGAACGAGAATCTGGTTGTCGCCGGCCTCCAGCGGCAGCGTGATGTCCGTTGAACTCTCGACGTTGCGCTTGAACGGCTCGAAGCGCACCGTCTCCTCTCCGTTGACCCATATGCGAACCCCGCCGCAGGTCTTGAGCCTGAGATGCAGCACGCGGGGCAACTCTGTCCGGAAAGTACCCTTCAGCCATCGCCGCAGATGGGTGGGCACGTGCCAAAAACCGGTGAATTCGACGCGGCGGTTAGAGCCCGGGAGGTAAAGGCTCGCGGTCGACCACGAAACGTCGGGCACGAGCTCTCGCCCGACCATTGTTGACCAAAAGGCCTTTCGGCAGGGAAGATCCCCGACATCTACAAAACCATTGATAAAGCGATAGTTGACGCGATCTTCCGCGGGCGCAGCGATACCGGGAAAATGGCTAGCGATGAGGTCGGAAACCGCCCATGCCGTCACGGTTTGGCCCTGCCCGACACTATATGCAGGCGCCTCAAGGCCCGGCCGTTCGTTCACAGATCGCCTCCTCCGCAGTGGAATGAAAACTTTTTCATTCCACAGTTTTATACGACTTCTCTCTGAGAATTGCTCAAAAACCTCGCAATTGCCGCAGAAAATAGCTTGACGGGAGGAATGTCAAGTATATGAAATTTGTCTATCGACGATTTATATCGCGATTGATGAAAAAATTTTCATGGGAGGATGGAAATGAAAAACGCTCTTTCGGTTGTATTCGCGCTCACACTGACAGCCGGTTCCTTCGCGTGGTCGAGCACGGCCAGGGCGGAGACCAAGACGATTACCTTCCTGTTCACCGACGACGACCAGGCTTACGTCGAGAGAATGGAAGCGCTCAGCAAGGAATTCGAGGCGGCGCATCCAGACGTCAAGGTCAACTTCGTGTCGTCCGGCTACGATGCCGTTGCCAAGCAGCTACCGGTGCAGCTGGCGGTCGGCGAGGGGCCTGATGTCGCCAAGATCGCCGATTGGCAGCTCGCGCCATATTACCTCGACATGCGACCCTACATGAAAGATCCCGAAGGCTTCGCCAAGCTGCACGGCGACAGCCTCAACGTTCTTCGTTTCCCTGGCGTCAACGATGCGCAGTCGATCAACGGCTACCTCGCGTCCCAGACGTTCAATCTGCCGTTTGTCAACAAGACACTTTTCGAACAGGCTGGCGAACCACTTCCTAAGCCTGGTGCCACATTGAAGGAAATCGTCGAAGCGTCCGCGCGCGTTGCGAAGGCCACAGGGGCCCAGGTTCCCTTCACTATGGATCGATCGGGCCATCGTTTTTCGGGCGCGGCATTCTCGTATGGTGCCACCTACGTGAAGGACGGCAAGTTCTCGTTTCCGGACGACGCCGCCAAGCGCTACATTTCGGATCTTTACAGCTGGACACAGGACGGGTCTTTTCCGAAGGAAATGTGGGGCGCGGCCGGCGGATCCCAGTACAAGAACATGGGCGACGAATTCGTCAACGGTAACGTCGTGACGTATCTTGCCGGCAACTGGATGGTGAACCCGTTCCAGCAGAAGATCGGCGATGCATTCGACTGGACTGCAATCAGCGCGCCATGCGGCGATGCCGGCTGCTACGCCATGCCGGGCGGTACAGCGATCGTCGGCTTCAAGCGCACCAAATACCCTGAGACCGTTGCCTCGTTCATCGAGTTTCTCGGCTCCGAGAAGGTCCAGCGCGAGGTCGCCGAGAACTACGTCATTCTGACGGGCGCCGACATAAAGGACCCACAGTACAAACTCGGCAGCCAGAATGCCAAGGACGCGATGGCCGTCTTCCTGGCGAGCCGTAAGAGCGTGCCGCAGGCAGCTCGCGACATGGAACGTCAGAAAGGATCCTCAGCCATCTACCAGCTGATTGTCCAGCGCATGAGCCAGTTGATCGTCGGCGAACTCTCGCTTGACGAAACCTTTGCGGCAATGCGCGCCGATGTCGACAAGACCAACCAGGCAATCGCTGCCAAATAGCCGGATCACGCTGATTTTCTGCAGTATGCGAATTCATCCACGGCCTCGACCGAAGGCCGTGGATAATAACACAAGCCGCTCGGTGAAGGGCTGCGCGAATAGCTAACGCGACTTCTGGTTAAACGAGACTTTCAAAAACCTGTATTGAATTCATGATCTTAAATTCTGGAGGATCAGCTTCGTGCTTTTAGACAAGACTCGACATTTCAGTCGGTTTGTGACGCGATGGCCGGGTTTCTAAAAGTTCGACCGCCTGAGTACGAAGCGATGGCCAGAGTCCTCGCTGGCGAAACGCGCTTTTCAAGGTGTCCTAAGCAAGTTGATATTGGAAGGTTCCGCTAGCCGACGGGTGTCAACTATCCGTCGAGCAATCAAAGCAGACTGGACTTCAGGGGAATGAGTTTCGCATGGCGCGCATTCACGTAAGCAGCGAGTACATCAGAACGCCGACAGAACCCCAGAAGACAACCATCACAAGTGCCATCGCAAAAACGAAGATCTTCGCCATAGCAAAAACTCCATAAGCTTTGCGCAGACAAAAACTACTGCAGCTGCCGGCAGATGGTATCGGCACAAAGTCTGGAAACGGGTCGGACTTTGGTCCGATACTCATTTCTTAACACCTGCCCAACTGGGCCTGGCGGTGTTTTGGCGTGGCATTTGACCGCACCACCATGCGACAGCCACAACACGAAAGGAAAGGGCCAGGCGACACCCGCACCGGCCCTTCCTGATCAAACGACGGCGGCTGCCAGTCCATCCGTGGTCAGCCGCCAGTGCGTTGATGAATTCATGATAGCGTCTTTGATGTGAATCGCTATTACCCGACAGTAATACCTTTGGCGGGCCTACCGGCAGAGCTCTGGAGTAGTCTACATCCAGGTTGAGGCTGCCATCTAATCCGCCGCGTCGGTGAAATTTCGGCGCGATCCGCTCCCCAGACCGTCGCGCGCCGGTACACATCAGTTAAATACTCATAGTATAATTTGCGTCCGCGCACCGGATCCGGACGTTGCTCGAGGCTTGAAAGCCTGAGGTCAGACAATTCGCAACAGTTCAGCCAGCCGCTGACGTCTTGCGGCGCGATGCCAGGATTTCTGCCAATTCGACCGGCCGCAGGCCATGGGCATCGACACCGACATCATATTGGTACGGAAGCGGTTTGAGCTTGCCATGCGAATGGCCATGAAGGTTGATTGATTTCCTGCCCATCTTGTTCCAGGTCCTGAAGGGATAATGGCAGAGGATCAACAACTGATCGCCGATCGTAAGTTCGACATAATGCTGCGTGCTTGCCCAGCCGGACGCTTTGATCACTTCCGCTGGATCGCTGTTGCCGATAATCAAATGTTTTTTTCCGTTGAGCACTGACAGCAACTGATCGGCATTCCCTGCGCGTGACGACATGAAATCGCCAAGGTGCCATACCTCGTCGTCTGGCCCGACCGTCGCGTTCCAGTAGCGGATCAAGGTGACGTCGTGGTCGGCCAGGTCAGGGAAAGGCCGCCTGTCGATGCGAAGGATACGCGGATCACCAAAGTGGGTATCGCTGGTAAAGTAGATCATAAGCTGCACCGAAAGATGTGCGGGGAATTCATCGGTTTGCGTATAAATTGCCGAGGATGAAGCCGGCTATGGCCGCAGCCATGACCGAGGATGTGTTTTCTTTCTGCGACATCGCAGGAATCTCCAGCAGCCTGGTCGCGTGCCTGTTGCCTTCGTGCGTTGCTTGTCATCGAACCTCCGCGGGTGATTTCGGCTATGGCATCCTCCAGGCCTAATTGATGCCACGGCGTAAAAGTTCCAGGTCCTGACCGCGGAAGAACCCAAGTTGGCAGGCTTTGTCTTACAGTTTGGCGAGCCTGCCATATATTCCGAAGGATGAATATCCGGTGGATGATACCTTGGTACTTAAGGGTTCGGCGGCGAATGCCGCCAATCATCACCTTACTGTTGATCCTGATTTCCGCTTCGGGCTTCGGTGGCCCTGCACTTGCAGCAGAGCGTGTGGCCATAGTACTGAAGTTAAACGGGGCCGTCGGGCCCGCGACAGCCGACTATGTGAAAAGTGGCCTTCAGCATGCCAGTGAACGGAATGCGAGCCTGATCGTCCTGCAGATGGACACGCCGGGCGGTCTCGACACCTCGATGCGGGACATCATACGCGCGATCATAGCCTCGCCCGTGCCCGTGGCTGGTTTCGTGGCGCCGAGCGGCGCACGCGCGGCCAGTGCCGGTACCTATATTCTTTACGCCAGCCACATTGCAGCGATGGCGCCAGGCACCAATCTCGGAGCAGCGACACCGATCGCACTTGGAGGTGGCACTTTCGATGAAGACAGGGAACCCGACAAGGACAATCCGGATGAACCGGGCGGAACGCAACGGCAGTCGCCCCGCAATGCCAGCGAGGCAAAAGCCGTCAATGATGCGGTGGCCTACATCCGCGGCCTTGCGGAATTGCGCAATCGCAATGCGGATTGGGCCGAAAAAGCCGTGCGCGAGGCCGCCAGTCTTTCATCGGCCGCCGCTGCACGCGAGCACGTCATCGATTTCACGGCAGTCACCATCGAGGATCTCCTGAGGCAGGTCCAAGGGCGTACGGTGCGGGTCGGCCAAACCGATGTCCGGCTCGATAGCTCCGGTCTTGTCGTTCAGGAATTCGAACCGGATTGGCGGACGCGTCTGCTTTCGGTGATTACCGATCCGAACATTGCACTCATTCTCCTGATGGTCGGCATATACGGGCTGATCTTCGAATTTCTCGCCCCAGGCACATTGGTTCCCGGCACGATCGGGGGTATCTGCCTGCTGCTCGGACTCTATGCCCTGGCATTGCTGCCCGTGAGTTATGCAGGCGTCGGACTGATCGCCCTTGGCGCGGGGCTGACAGTAGCCGAGGCGCATGCACCTTCTTTCGGCGCCCTCGGCATCAGCGGAGGGATCGCGCTGGTGCTTGGTGCAGCTCTTCTGTTCGATACTGACATCCCGGACCTTGAGGTTTCCTCGTCCATGCTGGCCGCCATCGCCATCGCCTGTCTCGCGCTCAGTCTCATCATTGCCCGGCTCGCTATCGTTTCGCACCGGCGTAAAGTCAGCACTGGCACCGAGCAGATGGTCGGCATTTCGGGCAAAGTCGAAAGTTGGACGGGCACTTCAGGCTATGTCATCGCACATGGCGAACGCTGGAAGGCAGTTTCGACCGAGCCGCTCGTCGTCGGTGATGGCGTTAAGGTAACCGGCCGAAACGGGTTGACGTTGGAAGTCGCCCGCTATGCGCAGGAGACTTAGCGGGTTTTCAGAAAGCAGGAGGAAACGTCATGGGCATGTTTGCAGAGTTCGCCTTCTATCTTGTGATCATCCTTATTTTGCTGCTCGTGATCGCATCCGCGATCAAAATCCTACGGGAATACGAGCGGGGTGTCGTTTTCACGCTTGGCCGCTTCACCGGCGTCAAGGGTCCTGGATTGATCCTGCTCATCCCCTATGTCCAGCAAATGGTACGCGTCGATCTGCGCACGCGGGTGCTCGATGTGCCGGGTCAGGACGTCATTTCGCATGACAACGTCTCTGTCCGCGTCAGCGCCGTCATCTATTTCAGGGTCATCGACCCAGAGAGATCGACGATACAGGTCGAGGACTTCATGATGGCGACGAGCCAGCTCGCTCAGACGACACTGCGCTCGGTTCTCGGCAAGCACGATCTTGACGAGATGCTGGCGGAACGCGACAAGCTCAACAGCGACATTCAGGAAATCCTGGACGCCCAGACCGATGCATGGGGCATCAAGGTTGCCAATGTCGAGATCAAGCATGTCGACATCAACGAATCCATGATCCGCGCGATCGCCCGGCAGGCGGAAGCCGAGCGCGAGCGGCGCGCCAAGGTAATCAATGCGGAAGGCGAGCAGCAGGCCGCAGCAAAGCTGCTTGAAGCAGCTGAAATACTCGCCAGGCAGCCGGAGGCGATGCAGCTTCGTTATTTGAGCACGTTGAACGTGATCGCCAACGAGAAGACATCGACAATCATATTTCCTTTTCCGATGGAAATCGGCAATCTGATGCCGTCCAAATCGGACCAATCTTCGCAACGCGGAAGGGGATGAGCAATGGGTTGGTCCTTCAAAATCGGGACGATCGCCGGTACGGCTCTACGCGTTCACGTTACCTTCGCGCTCTTGCTCGTCTGGATTTGGCTGATGCATTACCGGGTCGGCGGCACATCGGCGGCGTGGGAGGGCATTGCCTTCATCATGGCCGTGTTTGCCTGCGTCGTGCTGCACGAATTCGGCCATATTGCCGTTGCGCGCTATTTCGGGATCAAGACACCCGATATCACGTTACTGCCGATCGGTGGCGTCGCCCGTCTTGAACGCATGCCAGACGAGCCTCATCAGGAACTACTGATTGCCATTGCCGGTCCGCTGGTCAACGTGGCGATCGCGGTGCTGATCGTTCTCCTGCTCGGCACGTCGATGGGAATCGAGCAAATGGCCGAGGTCGAGGATCCCGAGGCCGGTTTTCTGGCGAGGCTTGCCGGCGTCAACATCTTCCTCGTGCTCTTCAACATGATCCCCGCCTTTCCGATGGACGGAGGCCGGGTGCTGCGTGCCGCTCTGGCCTCCCGCTTCACCTGGTCGCGTGCTACGCAGATCGCAGCGACGATCGGCCAGGGGCTTGCCTTCGTCTTCGGCTTCGTCGGCCTTTTTTACAATCCGCTGCTGATTTTCATCGCCATCTTCGTCTATCTCGCCGCAGCGGCGGAAGCGCAGAACGCGCAGATCCGCGAGGTCTCCGGCAGCGTTCTGATCAGCGACGTGATGATCACAAAATTCGCAAAGCTCGATCGCTCTGCGAGTATCGACGAGGCGATCGAAATGCTGCTTGCGACAACGCAACGCGAGTTCCCGGTGACCGATTCCGCCGGCCGTTTTGAGGGTCTGCTGACGCGCGACGACATGATCCGCGCCTTGAAGGACAAAGGTCCGGACACGCCGGTCGCAAGCGCGATGCGTACCGACATTCCAAGGATCCATCATCGGAAAAGCCTGGAAAACAGCCTACGATTGATGCAGCAGGGAAATGTGCCGGCCATCGCCGTCGTGGACGGTGCTGATCATCTTGTCGGTCTTTTGACGCATGAAACGATCGGGGAAATGATGATGGTTCGGGCAGCGGCGGCAGATAGCTTTCGCTTTGGCCGCCTTCGCAGATATCGATCCCCGCAAGTTTGAGTTCGTGCAAAGAAGATGAACCTCCTAACTGCTGTGCCGATTTCGGGTGCATCTGCCGGGACCTTGCCGGACTTCAATCCGCCAGTGCGATACGTTCGATAGCATACGGCCCTATTTTCAGAAAACTGCCGCTTAAGCCCTTCTGCAGCTGGAACGGGCTGAGATCGATCTGCTGTTCTTCCGCCGTTATGTTGACGAGATGGAGTATCTTTGCAGACGCCGGTTCGGCGATGAAAGCCAGCACCTCCGATGGCGCCGAAGAGGCGCACGCCTGCCATTTGCTTCCGGCAAGTGCCGCCAGTGACTTGACCGTATTGAAGACGGGGCGTTTGCCGCCGTCGGCGACCGGCTCGTCTCTACCGGCGATGAGGCCGAAGGACCCGGTGAGGGCCGACAACGTCAGGCATTCCAAATGAGCACCGAGCAGATGGATTGCGTAAGCCATGGCAAACGCTTCGCCGAACAACCCATTATGCCGCGGGTCCGTGTTGGCCATCGGAATGCGGCTGCCGGCCGGATTATCCATCGTGCGGCTGCCGTATGGATTCTGCCGCATCGGAATGGTGGATGGGCCGATACGGTAGGGCATGTCGCCGTAGATCGACCGAACGGAGCGGGTGATGAAGGGTAGCGCTTCCAGCGTTTGCATGACGCTCAGGTCGTCGGCCGCGTGGACGATGGGATTGGTGCAGTGGGTGATGAAACCCAGCGCAACTGCCGGAACACGCTTGCGGTTGAGTTCGGTGAAATAGCTCAGCATGCCGCCACCGAGCCGGATGCCGGGGAAGGCCGCGCAGGCGGCGGCATAAATATCCTCGAGCGGCGGGCATTCCGGCCATTTGCTGCCGGGCGGCGTCGATTGCCGGTCAACGGAAGGCGAGATTGCAATCGCATCCGGCCGGAACCCGGCCATCTTAATCTGCTGCGCTATGTCGGCCGCTTCGCTCGCGGGCGATTGCTTGCAGGGCAGGGCTATCTCGAGGGTCGACTTGCCGGCATGCAGCTTCGTGACAGCGGCAAAGCCCTGCAGCGCTTCAATGCCATGCCCGGCAATCGGGTCGAAATGAAAGAGCAGTTCTTGCGGTTTGATCTCCGCAAGGACTTCCCGTGCAGCAAGCGTCGAGGCGGTTTCTTCCGGCGTGACGATCAGACCGATCGAAGGCATGACACCCCGGTTCTGCCCTCTCTCGATCTTTATCGAGCGCCGGTCGTTTCGCGCCCATGAAGTCTCGCCGCCGCGCCTGTCGTCGATCGTCAGCACGATCCGTTGTCTGACTGGTTCACCGGCTGCAATCTCATAGGGCCAGGGAAGGGCAAGTGGGCGGACATAGGTCTTGTAGGAGGCATCCGACCAATTGCGCTGGTCTTCCATCTCGAATGTATCGCCTTCCATCCGGCATTCCGCCATGACCCTCGGCAGGACGGTATGGGTGATGGCCCGCATGTCCTTGAAGGGCTGCCACGGATCGATGAGATCGGGAAAGCGCGTCTCCTCGCGCTGTCCGTCGACATGTTCGACTGTGACCGGCGTTCCGGCCACGCCGACGATCGGATGAAGGATACAGAAACCGCATCGATTGGTCTCAAACCCTGTCTTTGAGATCGCCTCCGCCTCGAAGACGAGATCATGGCGCGACGCGTAAATGCGGACATCAACGGCGAGTTCCGTCGCCTCTGGCCCGTTGCAGCGGGCCCGATACGCAACAGCGAAGCTGCCGTCCTGCTGCTCGATCTTCAAGTCTTCGATCGTCGGATGGTAGGTGCCCCAGTCGCGGTCGCGCACCAGATAGGAAACAGCCCGAAGCACCTCCACGCCGTCATAGGCGACCGTGCGAAGATTGCCATGTGCAAGGTGGGCCGACAGCTTGCCCGCCGAAAGGTGAACCGGTGGCTCCTCCGCCTCGCGCGTGCCGTAGAGCAGGAAGGGCTCCGGTTTCATCGAAGCATCGCTCCGATATCGATGGTTTTGCCCGTCGCGGCACTGTCATAGGCGGCTTCCACCAGAGCGAAGGTCTTCAGATTATCGGCGCCCGAGGTCGAGGGCGCCTCGCCGGCAGCCAGCCGATCCGTCCAGTGCTGCTGAATGGCGAAGACACTTTCCTGGATGTTGTGCCAGGGGCGCGACGCCCAGGACAGCAGCCTGGGCGAGACATCGGTGACTTTCGTGCCCTGGGCGTCAGTCACCTCCAGCCGGTAGCCCTGCGAGAGGCGGATCGTTCCGTGCGACCCGTCCAGCTCGATCAATGTCTCGGGGAAAGGCTCGGTCGCAAGCCTGGTCGCGTAGCTGACGTCGACAACCGACGTTGCCCCGCTTTGGTGATCAAGGAGGATAGTTGCAACATCCTCGCCCCTGATGTTCGGATTGACGCGCCTGGTACGCGCGGTCAAAGCCGCGACGTCACCGAGAATGAAGCGAGCAATATCGAGCGTGTGGATTCCGAGGTCTTCGATAATGAAGCGCTCGCCGGCGGCAAGATAGGGCTGGCCGGAAAAGACGTCATAGGCCGAACGGAAGGAGAAGCGGCCCCAGAAGGGTTCGCCGATTGCGCCCGCATCGAGAGCCCTCCTGACGGCCTGGATCGGTGTCTGCCAGCGGAAATTCTCGTGCACCATGAGCGGCACGCCGGCATCCCGGCATGCCTTCACCATGGCCTTGGCATCCGCCAGCGTCGTGGCGAACGGCTTCTGGCAAATGACGGGAACCTTGTGGCGGGCCGCCATCTCGACCAGCGGGTGATGGCTCTGCACGGTCGTCGCGATGTCGACGAAATCGAAGCCGCCGTCGGCAAAGAGTTGCGAGGCATCGCAGTAGCGGCGCGTGATGCCGAACTGTTCGCCGACGATCTTCAGCCGTTCGGAATCCCGGTCGCAGATTGCTGCGATCCTCGCACCCTTTACATCGTTCCACGCATGCATCTGATTGACCGCGAAAAAGCCGCAGCCGATCAGGGCGCCCTTCAATTCCGTCATTCTCAACCTGCCTTTGCCATCTGCATGAGGCTCACGCGCTGCTGCAGGCGGCGCTGCGCCTGATCGACGACGACCGCGATGATGATAACGAGTCCCTTGATGACCATCTGCCAGAAGGAGCTTACGCCCATCATGACAAGGCCGTCGGAGAGAATGCCGATCACGAAGGCGCCGATGATCGTGCCGCCGATCGTGCCGCGGCCGCCTGACATCGAGGTGCCGCCGAGCACGGCTGCGGCAATCGCGTTGAGCTCGAGGTTCGTGCCGGTCGCCGGATGAGAGGCCATTAGCTCCGAGGAGATGACGAGGCCGACCAGTGCTGCGCAGAAGCCGGAGAACATATAGACGAACATCTTCACGCGGTTGACGCGGATGCCCGACATGCGGGCGGCGCGCTCATTTCCGCCGACGGCGAAGATATGCCGGCCGAGCGGCACGTAGCGGGCGAAATAGGCCGCCGCCAGCGCCACGACGATGAGCATCCAGACCGAAACCGGCAGGCCCAGAATGCTGCCTGAACCGAGATAGCTGAAGCCCTGATTGCCAAGTTCCTCCTTGCCGGCGAGATTCGGCAGCGTCTGGCCATCTGAATAAAGAAGCGCCATGCCGCGCGCCACATAGAGTGTGCCGAGGGTGGCAATAAACGGCGCAACGTTCAGCCGGGTAATCAGCAGACCGTTGATGGCGCCGATGACGATGCCGACAGTCATGACGATGATCATCACTTCGAGGATGTTGAAATAGACCGTGTAGCCGATCGGCAGTTCGATCCCGTAAAGGATCAGGCCGCCCGCCACCATGCCGCACAGGCCGACGATCGAGCCGACCGAAAGGTCGATGCCGCCGGTGATGATAACGAAAGTCATGCCGATCGCCAGAAACGCGTTCTGCGTCGCATGCTTCGACATCAGGATCATGTTCGCGGTCGACAGGAAGTTCGGCGCGAAGATCGAAAAGAAGATGATGACCGCAAAAAGCGCGATGAAGGTGCGCAGCTTCATCAATGTAAGCAGGAAGGATCCGCTGTTGGGGTCTTCGGCGGCGGCAATTTGGGTTGCTGTCGTCATCACGCATGGTTCCTTCTGATTTTATGCCCCTCGGCGGAAGCGGCGACAATGGCCTCCTCGGTCGCCTCCTTGCGGTCGAGGATGGTGACGAGACGTCCGTTGCTCATCACTGCGATGCGGTCTGAGAGCGCCATGACTTCTTCGAGATCGGAGGTCGAAAACAGGATTGCGAGCCCTTCGCCGGCGAGTCGCCGCATGGTGCGGAAGACATCGGCTTTGGCACCGACGTCAATGCCGCGCGACGGTTCGTCCATCAACAGGACTTTCGGGCCTGTCATCAGCGCCTTGCCGATGACGACCTTCTGCTGGTTGCCGCCGGACATGGAGGTGACTTCGAAATCGGGATTCCTGGCCTTGATCGAAAGATTGCGGATCGCATCTGCGATCGCTTTCTTCTCGCGGCCGACATCGATGTGGAAGCCGGCTTTGACGAACTGGCCGAGGCTCGCCATGGTCAGGTTGTCGGCGATCGACATGGACTGCACCAGGCCCTCGCGTTGCCGGTCCTCGGGGATCAGGGCCAGTCCAAGCTGGATGCGGCGGGTCGTATCCCGCGCCTTCAGCTCCTTGCCGTCGAGAAAGATCCTGCCGGTGTAGTGTTCGTGGCGGCCCATGATGCATTCGAAGAACTCGCTGCGGCCGGCCCCCATCAGGCCGTAGATGCCGAGGATCTCGCCTTTCCTAATTGAAAGCGATACGTGATCGACGGCAAAGCCGCCGTGCAGGCGCGGCAGGCAGATCTCCTCGGTGCGGAGCACTTCTTCGCCTACGGTGTGGCCGATCTGCTTGGCGAAATCCTTGGCATCCGAGCCGATCATCGAGTGTACGATCCAGCGCGTATCGATATCCTTCACCATGGCGTGCCCGGTGATCTGACCGTCCTTTAGCACCGTGATGTAGTCGCCGATGGTCATCAGCTCCTCAAGCCGGTGCGAAATGTAGACGATCGCTACGCCTTGCGCCTTGAGCTCCCGGATCACCCGGAACAGGATGTCGACTTCGGCGGCGCTCAAGGCCGAGGTCGGCTCGTCCATGATCAGGATACGGGTATTGAGCGAGACGGCGCGGGCGATCTCGACGAGTTGCTGCTGGCCGATCGGCAAGTCTTCCGCAAGCGTGCCGGCGGAGATGCCGGCTTCGACCCGGTTCAGGAATTCATTGGCTTTTGCGACCTGCGCCCGATGGTCGATACCGCGGATGCCGCGCGTCACTTCGCGGGTCGCAAAGATGTTCTCGGCGACTGACAGGTTGCCGAACAGGTTGAGCTCCTGGAAGACGATGCCGATGCCGTGGCGTACGGCATCTGCCGGGCCGTCGAGATGGATGCGCTCCCCGTCCATCCAAATTTCGCCGAGGGTTGGACGCTCGACACCGGCGATGATGCGCATCAGGGTCGATTTGCCGGCGCCGTTCTCGCCGACCAGCACGTTCACTGCACCGCGACGAAGCTTCAAATTCGCCTTCTTGACGGCGACAATGCCGGAATAGGCTTTGGTGATGTCGCGAAGCTCAAGAATGACATCGCCATCGTCGATTTCGGACATTGCTCAGCTCCCGATGGTGATTGTAGCAGGCACGAACTGCGGCAGTTGACCGCCGGTGGGCAGCGGATAGGCGCCGACGGCGGCGAGTTTTTTGCCCCTCAGGCCCTGGCGCGGCAGTTTATCGAGCAAGGTACTGTTGACATGCGTGTTGAATGATTTTCCGTATTGCGCCCATTCGATCTGGTTCTTGAACTCGTTGAAATTTACGAAATTCAGGCTGTCACGCAGCGCAGTGCCGCGGATCGCCGGACCGATCGACACCCGCACATCAGCCTTAGAATCGCCGTCGACATCGACGTCGACATAGGCAGCCCGCGATTTTGTCTCCTCGGCGACGATCATGCCGTCCACCTTGGCGGCAAAGGTCCAGGGGGCATTGCCCTGCTTTTCCTTATGGCCATATTTCGCTGCTGCCGCGTCGAGGTCACTCGCTGAAAGGGCCGTGACATCCTCGAAGCTGCCGGCGCGCTCGTTGAGATAGGGGATGACCTTTGAATCCCAGATTGCGGCCACCATGCTGTCCGGATCGAAGGCTTGCTTGGCGGCTTGCTGCTGCTCGTCAGCGGTTTTCACGAATTTGCAGCCGGACATCGCCAGCGCACAGGCAAGCAAAATTGTGGCGGCTCGCATCTGCAGCATTAAACGCACTCCATCAATGAATAGTGCTGCAGGGCAGGGATGGTGTCCCTGCCCTGCGCATTGAGCCCGGGAGAATTATTGGGTCAGGGCGAAGGTCTCGAGCTTGGGGGCGTTGTCGGACGTGATCAGCACGCAGTCCATCAATTGCTTTTCCTCAGCCGGCTTTTTGCCGGTCTTGATGTAGGCGTCGGCCTGGACGACGGCCATCTGGGCCTGGGCATAGGCCGGCTGCATGACAGTCGCCTTGATGCCGCCTGTCTTGATCGAGTCGCGCACGTCGTTCGAACCGTCGAAGCCGACCACGATCACATCCTTTCGACCGGCAGCCTGCAGAGCGGCGATCGCACCCATGGCCATCGTGTCGTTGCCGGCGATCACGCCCTGGATGTCAGGATTGGCCTGCAGGATGGTTTCCATCTTGGAGTAGCCCTCCGTCTGGCTCCAATTTGCGGACTGCTGGGCAAGCATCTTCATGTCGGGATATTCGTCGATGACGTCGTGATAGCCCTTCGAGCGGATACCGGCATTGAGGTCGGCTTCGCGCCCGAGAAGCTCGACGTAGTTACCCTTTTCGCCCATCAGGCGGACGAACTCTTCGGCGCCGAGCTGCGCGCCCTGATAATTGTTGGAGACGATCTGTGAGACGGCGATGCCGGTGGCGTTGATTTCGCGGTCGATCAGGAAAGAAGGAACGCCTGCATCCTTGGCTTTCTGGACCGCAGCGATCGATGCCTCCGAGCCGGCATTGTCGAGGATGATCGCCTTGGCCCCGCGGCCGATTGCGGTATCGACCAGCTGCGACTGCTTGTTGGCGTCGTCGTCATGGACGAGAACCAGCGCGTCGTAGCCGAGTTCCTTGGCCTTGGCTTCTGCGCCGACGGCTTCCGCTTTGAAAAACGGATTGTCGTGGGACGGGGTAATGATGGCGATCAAATCAGCGGAATAGGCCGGAATCGCCGCTCCCAAAGCAAGAACGCCGGCAAAGGCTGCAAGTGTCAGTCTGCGAGTAAATTTCATTTTATCCTCCCGATTATCGATGAAGCCCTATTTCCCATTAGGGCGGTGAGGGGACGGCTCGCCGTCCCGGGGTCGATCAAGTGATGCGTCGAATGCTCTCGGCGATCTCCTGAGGTTCGAAGACGTTCTTCCAGTCGTCGCGCATGAGCGCGGGGATGCCGAACTCGATGGCCTTGTTGCAGGCGTCCGAAAACACGCCATCGACTTCCTTGAAAATGACGGCGCCCAGCACGTTCATGTGGCCTAGCAGGAAGTCGCGTGCGGCTTCTGCCGGAACGCCACGGGCGATGCACTCGTCCATCGCCTGGCGCATGACGACGAGCAGAGAGGCGCAGACGGTTTCCGAAAGACCGGGCTCCAGCATTGCCATCTGCTCGACGGTCACGCGATGCGAGCGCATGACCGGCGCCCAGATGATCTTGGCTATCTCCTCGCCGAGCGCATAGGCGCTTTCCGGACCTTGCATGAGGGCGGAGACAATATGCTGCTTGGCGAAAAGACCGCCGAAATGGTCTTTCTTCGCCTTCATGTCGGTCTCGTCGTTGAAGATCGGCGGATGGCAGGGATGGGTGACGAAAAAGGTAAGGTCGTCCCGCTTCGGCAGGTGCCCAGCGAAAGGTGCGGCCGCATCGAGCGCAACGACCATCGTTCCCGGCTTCAGCTTGCCCGCGATACCGGCTGCGACCTTTCCGATCGCCGTATCCGGAACTGCAAGAATGACAACCTCTGCAACAGCGAGAGCTTCATCGGCTGAGACGCAATCGACACCGAGGTCGTTCTTCAGGCGTGCCTTGCCCGCGTCGCTAACCTCGACATGACGGACGCCAAAACGCGAATCTTTGAGATTCTTGGCGAGCCGGTATCCCATTTTTCCGCCGGCGCCAAAAAGGGCAATTACAGTCATGTTTTCTCACCTCATGCGATTTTCAGCATTGATATCGCAACTGGTATGATGAGTCAATCACCATGCCACTACAGCTGCGGCGAGGTGCCCGGCAAAGCTCAGGGCCTCGCTGAGCGTCTTGGTCATCTTGAAGCTGGTCCCGACCCAATAGGTCATCTCAGGCCCTCCTTCCGTCGCGGATCTGCGGGAAGTAGCCGTCACTTCCGACCTGGCCGCCCTTCAGCGCGATCTGCAGTCCATTGGTCGGCGAATAGCCGCCATGCGCGACGCAGAGCGGCGACCCGGGTGTCTGGGGAAGGGGCAGAAGGGTCGTCAGTGCTTCCACACGCAGCTCCTTGAGCGCGTGGCTGGACGTATCGCCGCCGGCGATGACGGCGCGGGTTAGCCCTTCACTTTCGATGAGGCGGCGCAGGATCGTACCCAGCGCCTGCCCGAGCCGGTGACGGGCACCGGGGACGCGATCTATATCAGTTCCGCGATCTGCGGACGGACCAAGCGCGGTGTGGAGAAGGACGCTCCGGCCCGCCTTCAATTTTTCGATGCCGGCTGCCACCGCCACTTCGATCGCGCGCTCGGCGCTTTCTCCGGCAAGGGAAAGGGGATCAAGGTCGATGCCCTCGAAGCCGTCGGAAAGGGCAGTCCGGATTTGCCGTTCGGTCGTGGGAGAGACGCTGCCGGAAACGACTGCGAGACGATCGACCTTGCCCGGCGATGCGAATTCCGTGTTTTCGCCGACCAGGCCTGTTGCCCGCCAGGCGCTCAGCAATGCGTATTCGACGCCGGATGAGCCGGCGACGAAAAAGCCGCCTTTGTTCTTGAGACGCCAGAGCTGCTCGCCGGCCGCCGCCTGGGATTCTGCGGAGTCGACATCGAGCAGCAGGATGCCGGCGTTTCCGCTCACCAGATCGTCGATCCGCGCGCTCGCATCCGGCGCGGTGATCATCGCAAGGTCCGCAAGCGCGACGGGCAGGCTGGTCTGCCTGCCGAGATGAAGGGCAAGATCGGACTCGCCCATCGGCGTGACGGGGTGCAGGCTCATCACGGGATGCCGGTCGATGCGGAAGACACGGCCCTGATAGGCTGCGAACAGATGGCCGAAGGCGGTATAACGTTTGAGCTGCGGTGCCCCGACAATGAGGGGCGCGAAAGGCTGGGCAAACACCGCCTTACCGATCTCGATCGCCTTGCCAATGCTGCCGGTGCGCGGACTGGAATCGAAAGTGGAGCAGACCTTATAATGGCAGATTGCCGCGTTGAGCCCCTTCAACCATTCGAAGGCCGGAGCAAGATGCTGCTGCATCCATTCCGGGCTTTCGCTGCGGCTCGTTCCGGCGATGCCGATCGCCAGGCAATCCGAAAAACGCTCGAGCATCTCCGGCCGCGGGATGCCGAGGAACAGCACCGTGGGAATGCCATTCGAGGCAAGGGCTTCCATCACGTCGGTGGAGCCCGTGAAATCATCGCCGTAGTAGCTGACGAGAAGGTCATTCATCGCCGTCACGCCGCCTTGCCGTTGCTGAACTTGGCGATCGAAGCGGCGAGCTCCGGATGATCCTTGGCATATTCGTCCAGAGGAATGCCGGCGACCGCGGCCTGCCAGGCCTGCTGGACGGCGCGCACGCCCGCCGCTGGCCCGCCCGGATGGCTGACGATGCCGCCGCCGCAGAGGTAGAGAAGGTCGGTCGTCTGTCCGGTCCGCCGATAGGTTTCCGGCGCCTGTCCGCCCCATTGACCTGACCCGGCGACGGGAAGCGGACGGTCGGATGGATCGAAAAGCGGCGCGCTGACTGCCTTGAAGGATTCGACGAAACTGTCATCCGGTTCCCAGTATTTCACCCGGATGCCGTTGATCTGGAACTGGTCAACGCCGAGCAGCCGCCAGAACTGCTGGTAGACCTTGAAATCCATTCCCGCGCCTGGATGGCGGGTGAGCATGTCCCAGCCGTTGCGATGGGCATGCAGCACGAGCCCCGACCGCTTGCGCAGGAAACTCATGCCGCCGAAACCGATCGAATTGATATTGACGACGGCGCAGTTTCCGCCGGCCCTCAGGACAAGATCGTGGTTGCGCATCATCTCGTCGGGATCGGCATGCGAGATGCCGAAGGCATACATCACCTTCTTGCCGGTCTTCTGTTCGCGATCGAGGATCAGCGGCATGATCGCCGCTATGCGGTCGTTGAGCGGCGAGTAGGCCGGGCTCATCAGCTTCTCGTCGTCCTTGATGAAATCGACGCCGGACCGGATAAGTTCACCGGCCAGCTCCGCCGTTTCGTGCGGCCGCAGGCCGAGGGCCGGCTTCACGATCGTGCCGATGATCGGGCGCCCCTCGACGCCAGTCAGGCGCCGGCTGCCGGCAATCCCGAATTGCGGGCCGGGATGCGCATCCTTGAACGCCTCCGGCAACTTCATGCCGACGACGCGGATGCCAGTCATGCCCTTGATCGAATAGACGCCGCCGATGGCAATCGTCATCAGCGCGGAAAGATCGGTGCCGATCGCATCGAGCGGGAAGGCAATATCGACATCGGCGCGCTTTAGCCGCGCTACGCCGGTTGCGACTTCCGGCCAAGTCGGGCGCTCAGCATCCTCCAGCGGCTGTATCGCCAGAACGCGTGCCGCGACGCGCGCCTTGAGTTCCTCCGTCTCACCCGCGGGACCGGAACGAATGTCCCGGTGGACTGGTCGCTGGCGATCTTGTTCGCCATTGCCTCAATGCTGCCCGGCGTCTCGATGCGGTAGGTGAGGGTGATCATGAATGCAGTCGCTCCTTTCCGCCAGCGAGATTATCATGGCGTCATCTCATTTGCTGGTATAATGAGTACTCCGCATTCTGCAACGGAAATCTTCCCGAGATGATTTTCACCGGCGTGCTTTGTTGTCGGAGTGTAAAGATGTTAAGGGAGGGGAGATTTGAGTCAGCGAGACGCCATGACCCCAGCAATCGAGCAAATTGTCCGTCGGAAACTCTCTGACGAGGTGTTTGATCGATTGGAGCGGATGATCACGTCGGGCGAGTTGAAGCCGGGCGACGAAATGCCGTCCGAACGCGTGCTCATGGAGCGCTTCGGCGTCGGGCGCCCTGCAATACGCGAAGCGATGCAATCACTTGCCAACAAGGGGCTCGTGAATATCTCCCACGGCGAACGAGCCAAGGTGCTGCAACTGACGGCGCAGTCGATCTTCCGTCAGGTCGATCTGACGGCGAAGATCATGCTGTCCCAGTCAGCCGATTCTCTGGAATACCTGAAGAGCGCCCGAATTTTCTTCGAGCGGGGCATGGCGCGGGAGGCCGCCCAGCGCGCAAGGCAAAATGACATCGACGATCTTCGCGCGATCATCGCCCGCCAGCGCCACTCGCTAGGACATGCAGAAGACTTCATCGCTGCGGATATGCAATTTCATACGCGCATTGCGCAGATTTCCGGCAATCCGATATTCGCCGCAGTCAGCGAGGCAATGCTCGCATGGCTGAAGGAATATCACACGGAAATGCTCATCTGGACCGGCAAGGAGAAGTTTACGCTGGTAGAGCACGAGGAGATCGTCGAACGGCTCGCAGCCAACGACGCCGATGGCGCTGAGGCGGCAGTCCTGAAGCATCTCGAACGCTCCAGGGCGCTTTACACGAAGTAAAGCACCACGCGCGGGAAGGGCTGATTGTGCTGACAAAATGATCTTTCGGCTTTCGCGAAACTTGTTCAATAGCAGGCTATCAATATTCTCGGGTTTCTGCGGTGGTCCAGGCGGGCTTATCCTCAAAGCCCGTATCAAAAGCCGGTTGCCACCTGTCTCATGCCGAATCGCAGGCTATCCGAAGAGGCGCTCGGCGTTCATGAGCCGTTAATCGTAAACGTGGCATTTGGGTATTCCGCAGGGGTTGGGCTCTAATCTCGACGGAGACAGAATGAAAAAGCTAGTCATGTCCACGCTCATCGTCGCTATGGCGGCAACCAGCGTCCTTGCGGTGACAGGCGCTGCGTCAGCACAAGAATGGCGCCGGCGGCCGCACTACGACTATCCGCCACCGCCACCGCCGCGCAGGCGCCACCATCATGACAATGGCGCAGCTATTGCGGGCGGTTTGGCTGCCGGAGTGATCGGCGGCCTCATTGGCGGAGCGATCGTCAACAACAGCGGGCCGCGTTACATCGATCCACCGGCGCCACCTCCCCCACGCTGCTGGTTCGAGGATCATCGAGTGCGCAACGCCTACGATGGCGGTTGGCACATGGAGAGCATCCGCGTCTGCCGATAGACAGCCTGCAAGTCACGGAAAAAGGCCGGACGAAACTCGCACCGACCTTCTCCGATTGTCTCCCGGAAGGCATCGTGACGGTGAGCCCGATGCCGTTTACCGAGACCAAGTATCGACACTGGACGCATAACGAAAGCTTCGGCAGGGTCATGTGTGCCTTGACGGGTGTCGTCAACGAGCTCCGGTTTAGTCATCGGCAACGACACTTCACGAACAGCCCCGGCCTCTCGCGCGCCTCGCCGCACAGGCCTCCCTCGGCCGCATGGTGGAGAACGTGGAGCGTGATCAGTCCGTAACGCCACTCCTGATGTTCCATTTCGCGCCTTAGAACCCGCTCTCGAAAATCGCTGTCGGGAACCGAGGGTAGAGATATCGAGTTAGACAGACCTGGAACGCGCTAACGCGATGCGATGGGTGTGAAATTCAACCACGGGAGAATTCCAATGATCAGTCAAACCGATCGTGACCCGCGCCACCACACGCAGAAGATGCGGCAACGCTTGCAGGAAATCATGGATCACCTGCGCGAGGACATCGAGAAGGTTGACGAGCCGCAGCTGAAAGCCATGTTCGAAACCGCCGCAGAGGTGCTTGGTGGCCTGAAGAAGGCATTCAGCGACTACGAACAGAAGAACGAGAAGGCGTGGCGCTGAAGACAGCACGAGCACGCCTTGCCGCCCGGCGTTCCAGCCGGCATGAACTTCTTAACGGCCCAAGTGTGACCGGCATCCAGATCTCTTTCCCCCTCATCGCGAGCCCTCGAGCAAAGCCCTGGCAAAACCCGATTGGGCGACCTCGATCGTTCCTTCCGGCAGCTTGAGCACGCGGTCGACGGCAATGCCGTAGAGCCTGAAGCGGTCATCGAGCATCCGGACAGCCTCCTCGACGTTGCCCTGTCTGCTCAAAAGCAGGGCATTGTGCATCACGTCGCCGAGCGAAAGGCGAAACTGCAGAAGCATTTCTGCAAAGGCTCTCGGATCCGGCGCGTCGAAGACGCCTTCCTCGGTTCCCTGCCGCAGGATATCGGCCAAAAGCGGCGCGACGATGCGGGTGACGGCCTGATCGATCCGGTGGAACAAGACGATATTTTCCGGACGGAAAATGACGTCGAAGATTGCGCGCAGTTGCGGTGCCAGTTCGACCTTTAGACGCCGCGACCCGGCAAAGAGCGTGTTCAGCCGGCCCGCGGCATCGAGCGCAGGATCGTCGAGGATCGGTTGAAGTTCCTCCAGACTTTCGCGTGCGAGCCGGGCGGCGAAGGCCTCAAGCAGCGCCTCCTTCGAGGAATAATAATGATAGAAGGCACCCTTCGACACGCCCGCTTCACGGATGATGTCGTTGACAGTCGTATTGTCGTAGCCATGTGCAAAGAAAAGCCGCTGAGCACAATCCAGCAGTTCGCCGGAGCGGATTTCTGGTTGTTTTTTGACCCGCATCACTGCATTCATTCTTTCCTTGGGACGATTGTGATTGGCAGAAGATCGATGCGACGCGCACCGACCGCGCTTTTATTATTCCTTTATAGACCGACGGTCGGTCTAATGCTATATCGGACTTCGAAATGAGATCGATGTCGAGGCAGAAAAGCGTGAAACGGCTGCGTATGGTTCCCGTTGTTGCGGTTCTGGCTGCGGTCGCAGGTCTTGCTGCTTGGTATGTCTGGCGGCCCGTTCCGGTATCCGTGGTCACTCCCTCACGCGGGAATGCGGCCGAAATCGTCTACGCAAGCGGGGTCGTTGAACCTGTCACCTGGGCAAAGGTTACGCCGCTGGTGCGTGAGCGGATCGTCGAGCAGTGCAATTGCGAGGGTTCTTCCGTTAAGAAGGGCGACATTCTCGCCCGCCTCGACGACAGCGAGGCGAGAGCGGCGCTTGCCGAGCTCGAGGCGCGGCTTTCCCTGGCGGAGCAGGAGTTGCGGCGCTACAATCTGATGTTGGAGAAGAACACCGCCGCGCAGCAGTCGGTCGACCGGGCGAACAGCGAGGTCGACCAGTTGAAAGCTCTGGCGGTTGGCCAAAGGGCGCGGCTCGACAGCTATATCATTCGCGCGCCCATCGATGGTTTCGTGCTTCGTCAGGACGGTGAGGTCGGAGAAGTCGCCGATCTCGGAACAGCCCTCTTCTGGGTGGGGGAGCAAAAGCCCCTGCTCGTTGTTGCGGACGTCAATGAGGAAGACATCCCAAGGCTCCGGTTGGGGCAGAAGGCCCTGCTCAAATCCGACGCCTTCAGGGACAGGACTCTCGATGCGACCGTCAGCAACATCACGCCGAAGGGCGATCCGGTGACGAAGACCTATCGCGTGAAGCTGCGGCTGCCGGACGATACGCCGCTCATGATCGGCATGTCGACGGATGTGAACGTCATCGTCCGCGTGTCGGAAAATACGCTGCTGCTCCCCTCCGTTGCCGCCGAGGCAAACAAGGTCTTTACGATCGAGGAGGACAGGGCGCGGCTTCGAGAGATCAGAACCGGTATCCGCGGCCCGAACGGCATCGAGATACTGTCCGGGCTCGATGAAAAGGCACATGTGGTCTCGCCTTTTCCGCAGGATATCAAGGATGGTGCCCGCGTTGCGATAACCGGTGCTGCGAAGTGAGGTCAGGATGCGGCTGATCCTCGAAATCGCTTTTACCCATATTGCCGGGCGTGGCCGGCAGACACTCGTCGCGGTATTCGGCGTCGCCGTCGGCGTCGGCTTTTCCATTGCCATGGCCGCACTCATGCAGGGTGGCCAAGATGATTTCGTGGAACAGCTCATCAACACCATGCCACACATTGAGATCACCGACGAGCAGCGAACGGCTCGTCAGCAACCAGCCGAATCCGCGTTCGACACAGCGGAGATCTTCGGGCTCAGGCCGCGCGAAGACCGTCGCGGTATCATCAATCCGACAGCGGCACTTTCCTGGCTGGAGGCATGGGTTCCTGGCCGGCTGGCGCCGGACCTGAAGCTGCAGGGCGTCATTCGTTACTCCAGCCGCGAAGTCGGGGCATCGGTGATCGGCATCGAGCCGGCTGCCGAACGCGGCGTTTCGCCGATCATCGGCGATTTCGTCGAGGGAAGCTTCGCGGCTCTTTCGGCAGGCGGCAACAATATCGTCATCGGCGATACGATGGCCAACCGTCTGGGTGCCGGACTGAGCGATACGATTACAGCCGTTTCCTCCGAAGGGCTCACCCGCAATTTCAAGATTGTCGGCCTCTTCCATACCGGCACGACAGCCCGTGATGAGGGCGAGGCCTACGTGTTGCTCAAGAATGCGCAGATCCTGAGCGCCCGCGCAAATGCGATCAACGAGATCCGCATCAAGCTCGCCAATCCCGACGTTGCGCCTGCAGCCGCACGACGGATCGAGGCGGAGCTCGGCTACAAGGCAGAGGCCTGGCAGGAGGCCAATGAATCGCTCCTCGAAGCACTCGTGATCCGCAATGTCATCATGTACACCGTGGTTGCGGCGATCATGCTGGTCGCGGGCTTCGGCATCTTCAACATCATCTCGACGATCACCCACGAAAAGGCGCGCGATATTGCCATCATGAAGTCTTTGGGCTTCGGAGAGGTCGATATGCGGCGCCTGTTCCTGCTCGAAGGTGTCGCGATCGGGGCTGCGGGGTCGGCGCTCGGTTGGCTGCTTGGCTTTACGCTTGTCTACGCCCTGTCGCTGGTACGCTTCGAGCTTGCCGCGACCGGGCAGGAAATGACGCATCTGCCGATTGCGTGGAGTATCCTACATTATCTGATAGCCTCGGGCTTCGCGCTAGGTTCGGCGGCATTTGCCGGCTATCTTCCCGCCCGGCGCGCGGCGCGTCTCAACCCCGTCGATATCATACGGGGTGCCACATGAGTGTGCTGATCGAGGCGACGAACCTGACGCGCATCCTCAGGGAGACCGTTCCCGTTACGCTGGTCCGGGATATTTCCCTGAGCGTCGGCGAGCAGGAATTCGTCGCGATCACCGGGCCGTCCGGTTCCGGCAAATCGTCATTGCTCTATTTGCTGGGGCTGCTCGACGAGCCCACGAGCGGCACGCTTTCGATCGGCGGCAGGGACACGGCGCCGATGGACGAGCAGGAGCGTGCCGAGACCCGCCTCTCCATGCTGGGTTTCGTCTTCCAGTTCCATTTCCTGCTGCCGGAATTCACGGCTCGCGAGAACGTCGAAATCCCGATGCGCAAGCTCGGACGGCTGAACCGGTCCGCCATGCGCAGGCGAGGCGAGGAACTCCTGACGTCGCTCGGCCTGGCCGATCATATGGACAAGAGACCGGATCAGCTCTCGGGCGGGCAGCGTCAGCGGGTTGCCGTCGCCCGCTCGCTTGCAAACGACCCGCCGATCGTGCTCGCCGACGAACCGACCGGAAGCCTCGACAGCCAGAATTCCGAGCAGGTCTTCTCGATCCTTGAGGCGCTCGTGCGCGAACGCGGCAAGACCGTCGTCGCCGTCACCCATGATCTCGACATGGCTGCTCGTATGGATCGGCGCGTCCATCTCATGGACGGCAAGATTGAGGATGGCGCACCGGCAAGCGCCGAATAGTTTGTCGAGCTATTTTCAGCGGATGCTTAACTGTTCTTTCCTGCAATCTTTGCTTGGGGCTGATTGAGGAGTATTATCTAAAGTTAAGATAAGACTGCGAGCGGGATGCGGGCGGAAAACTGCATCCCTTTCCTCATCCCGCTCCATTAAGGGCGAGAAAGCCCACGCTTTCGGGAGGAAGAGATGAAACGCGGAATCCGGGTGAGGGAACAAACGTCGCGTCGCAAATTCCTAAGCAGCGCTGCCATGGCCGGTGCGGCGATGATCGCGGCACCAAACGTCGTCAAGGCGCAGGGGCCGGTCAACATGCGCTGGCAGAGCACTTGGCCCTCCAAGGATATTTTTCACGAATTCGCTCTCGATTTCGCCAAGAAGGTCAACGACATGACCGGTGGGGACCTCAAGATCGAGGTGCTGCCCGCGGGCGCCGTGGTGCCGGCATTCGGTCTGCTCGATGCGGTCTCTCAAGGAACGCTCGACGGCGGTCACGGCGTGCTCGTCTACCATTATGGAAAGCAAACCGCGCTGGCGCTGTGGGGCTCCGGCCCCGGGTTCGCGATGGATGCCAACATGCTGCTCGCATGGCACAAATATGGTGGCGGCAAGGAACTGCTTGCCAAGCTTTACGAGTCGATCGGCGCAAATGTCGTTTCGTTTCCTTATGGGCCGATGCCGACGCAACCGCTCGGCTGGTTCAAGAAGCCGGTCGCCAAGGCCGAGGATATCCAGGGCCTGAAGTTCCGCACCGTCGGCATTTCCATCGACGTGTTCACCGGTCTCGGTGCAGCGGTCAATGCGCTGCCGGGTGGCGAGATCGTTGCGGCATTGGATCGTGGCCTGCTTGATGCTGCCGAGTTCAACAATGCCTCGTCCGATCGGGTGCTCGGCTTCCCGGACGTCTCGAAGATCTGCATGCTGCAGAGCTATCACCAGAATGCCGAGCAGTTCGAGATCCTGTTCAACAAGGCCAAGTATGATGGTCTGCCGGACCAGATGAAGGCGATCATCACCAATGCGGTCGAGGCGGCGTCCCAGGACATGGCCTGGAAGGCGATCGACCGCTATTCGAAAGACTACGTCGAGATGCAGACAACCGATCAGGTGAAGTTCTACAAGACGCCCGAGGCGATCCTCAAAAGGCAGCTTGAGGTTTACGACGAAGTCGTGAAGAAGAAGGCCGGTGAAAACCCGCTGTTCAAGGAAATCCTTGAATCCCAGCTCGCCTTTGCGGAGCGGGCAACGAGATGGGAGCAGGACACTGTCGTCGGCCGGCGCCTGGTCTTTGACCACTACTTCGGAAAGGATGGCGTAGCGAAGGAACTCTGACGCGTGAATTCGGGCATCGGCGGGCAGAAGACCCGGTGATGCTTGCGGCGAAGATAGGCGCTTCCGGAGGCACGCGTGAACGTTCAACATTTTCTGCTCAGGGTGGATGCAATCAGCGTGTGGGTTGGAAAGGCTTCGGCCTGGCTCATCATCGGCCTGATGACGCTCGTTTGCGTCGAGGTCTTCAAGCGCTACATCATGAACATGCCGACGGCGTGGATATTCGACGCCAGCAACATGTTCTACGGCACGCTCTTCATGCTCGCTGGAGCCTATGCGCTGGCGCAGAATGCCCATGTGCGCGGCGATTTTCTCTACAGCTCGCTAAAGCCGCGGACCCAGGCCGCGCTCGATCTCGTCCTTTACATCCTCTTCTTCCTGCCCGGCGTCGCCGCTCTCGTTTATGCGGGTTACGACTACGCCGCACTTTCCTGGCGGATCGGCGAGCATTCGACCGTGACGGCGGAAGGGCCGCCGATCTATTACTTCAAGACCGTCATTCCGGTGGCGGGTGCGCTCGTCATGCTGCAAGGTCTTGCCGAGATCGCGCGCTGCATCGTCTGCCTGAGGAGCGGAGAATGGCCGGCCCGGCTCAAGGATGTGGAGGAAATCGATGTTGTTGCCGAGCAGCTTGCGCAGAGTGAACACGTAGACGCGGAGACGCGCCAGGCTGCGATCGAGCGCGCCCAGGGCATTGACCGGGCGGCGCGGCAACGGGGGCTCGGGGGAGATATCGAGACATGAGCGATCCGTTCCTCGGGCTGATGATGCTGATGCTCATCGTGATCGTCATCATGATGGGGTTCCCGACGGCTTTCACGCTGATGGGCCTCGGAATGCTCTTCGGCTTCTATGCCTTCTATAATCCGGCCGAGCATTGGATCGACAATCGCGTCTTCGACCTGATGGTCCAGCGCACCTACGGCGCAATGACCAATGACGTGCTGATCTCCATCCCACTCTTCGTGCTCATGGGCTATGTGATGGAGCGCGGCGCGCTGGTCGACAAGATGTTCTACAGTATCCAGCTTTCGTTCCGGCGGGTGCCTGCGTCGCTTGCGGTGGCGACACTCATCGTCTGCACCTTCTGGGGGATTGCGAGCGGCCTCGTCGGCGCCGTTGTCGTGCTGATGGGGGTGATCGCCATGAACCCGATGCTGCGGGCCGGTTACGACGTGAAACTCGCGTCCGGCGTCATTACCGCCGGCGGCACACTGGGCATTCTGATCCCGCCCTCGGTGATGATCATCGTCTATGCGGCGGTCGCGGGGCAATCCGTGGTCAAGCTCTATGCAGCCGCGATGTTTCCCGGCTTCTTCCTCTCGTTCCTCTATCTGGCCTATATTCTGGGCTGGGCGACGATCAATCCGAAGATCGCGCCGTCCCTGCCCGAGGAGCAGACGCGGGTTCCGGTTGCAGGCTGGATGCGCAGTCTTCAGGCGGCCTACTCGCAAAACATGCTTGTTGGACTTCTGCGCGCATTGGCGTCGCCGTCGACGGCGATGACGATGGAGACGGACGAGGGACGGCTTACCTACTGGAAGCTCCTCAAGAACTTCGGCGCAGCGCTCGTGCCCTTTTCCTTGACGGCGTTCATGTTGCTGCTGGTGTGGTGGTACGTCGTCATCTATCCGCGGGCGTCCTCTGAGGCGGAAGCCCCGGAAGGGCTGGAGCAACTCGGCGCGCCTACTGCGGATGCGGGGCAGGCGGTGGCCAATGGCCCGACGACGAGCTTTTACGTGTCGTTCGCGCTCGTCGCCGCAATCGCTGCAGCGGTCCTTGTCCGCTACTATCGCAACATGGGTGCTGAGCGGCTTCAGGTCGTGAAACTTCTGGTTTCCTCCGTCATGCCGCTTGCGATTCTCACCGTCGTCGTGCTCGCCGTCATTCTGTTCGGGATCACGACTGCGACGGAGTCGGCCGCAGTCGGCGCGGCTGGCGCCTTCCTGCTGGCGTTCCAGGCGCGAACGCTCAACTGGAAGCGCACCAAGGAAGCGGTGTTCCTGACGGCGAAGACGACGGCGATGGTGTGCTGGCTCTTTGTCGGCTCGGCGCTCTTCTCCGCCGTTTTCGCCATTCTCGGCGGCCAGGCGCTGATCGAAGAATGGGTGCTGGCGCTTAGTCTGACGCCGGTGCAGTTCATGATCCTGTCTCAGGCAATCATCTTCATTCTCGGCTGGCCGCTTGAATGGACGGAGATCATCATCATCTTCGTGCCGATCTTTCTGCCGATGCTGCGGCATTTCGATATCGACCCGATCCTTTGGGGCGTCCTCGTCTTCGTCAATCTGCAGGCAGCGTTCCTGTCGCCACCGGTGGCGATGTCGGCTTATTATCTCAAGGGCGTCTCACCGCCGCACGTCACCCTCAACCAGATCTTTGCGGGCATGATGCCCTACATGCTGATCGTTATCCTCTGCATGGTCATCATGTATATTTGGCCGGGCATGATCCTCTGGCTTCCGAACTATCTGTACGGCTAAAAGAAATTGGCCCGCCGCTCGGCAGCAGCGGGCTTTTGCGATATCAGGCTCCGCGTCTGCGCTTAAGCGTGAGCTTGGGGATGGTGAACATCCCAGACTGCCCATAGCGATACGGCGGCGATGAGCACTCCCATAACGACGGCCGTCCACATCGCGCTCGCATTGGCCGCAAAACCGAGCAGCCAGGGAGACACGACCATCCAGAGGCCGAGCACCAGATTTGCCCATTCCTCCCATTCGGCGAATACCGAAAGCGCTGCGACCGCCAGCGCGCCGAGGATAACGGCGGCGATCCACGCGTTCCAGCTCGGCATGGTTTCAGCTGAAAAGCCGATGACCCACGGCGAGATGAACAAGCATACCGCCAGGACCAGATTGGCCCAATCCTGACTCTTCTTTCCTTCCATCCAAGTGATTGCCATGACAACCTCCACTATGAGGCTCCACCAGCCCCATCTCGCGTGAACCTCACGCTTAAGTATATAAGTAATTTCTCAAATACTTAGTTCAAGAGGTCGCGCGGAACGCTCCAGCCATGAGTCAGAATTACGGCCACATAAACAGATCGTTTCAAACGAACGGGATTTGCGTCGCCGGCAGGTTCTGCAGCGCAGGCGAGCTTGCATTTTCTTTCACGCATTTCAGATTCAAAAAGAGGCATTGACGGAGGTGGTCATGACGGATGATCGCAAGGCAACACTGGTGCACATATCGGGAAGGGTGCAGGGCGTCAGCTTCCGCATCTGGACGAAGGCCCAGGCACAGGGGCTCGGCTTGACCGGTTGGGTGCGCAACGAGTACGACGGCACTGTGACCGCTTTGATCTCCGGGCCGGATGCGGCGATCGGAGAGATGTTAAGGCAGTTTTGGAACGGCCCGATCGGCGCGTCGGTTTCCAGCGTCATGACAGAGCCGGCTTCTCCGGACGAGGCGCCATCGGACTTCCGGATTACACACTGACGCTGGGCTGGCTCCGGACGGGCACGTTGCCATCGCCGGATGTTGATGCCGGTTCACCCAGACTGCCGTTATCGCGTGGCGCACCTCCTGCGCCACGCCGATGGATAGCATACTGAGCCAGATGCCGGTGGGGAACCGGCTAGTGCGTTGCCGAATGCTGCTTGGCAATCGTGAGAATATAGTCATCAGCGATATCGGCGATCGCCATGGCGATCTCCGCTGGTGAAAACTCAACCAGCCTCTCGCTGAAAATGATCTGGTGAACGGCTTCTTCGATCTTCTGCCGGCAGGCAAAAAGACGATCGGCATGATTGACCTGTATAAAAGGTAACTCCATGGCACTCATAGCTCCGATCTTTTGGCGGCAGTCATTGCACGCCTTGTAGCTGGACATTAACGATACAGTGCTTGCTATGTGTCGACGCATCGGTTGGCGATGACGAAACCGTCAAAATAACTTCATCCAATTGCCTCGACTGAGCAGCAGGATAAGCTGATGCAACGGCTGGTCGCGCGTCGGCCCTTGGCCGCAACGCTCCAAAGATTGACGCTGGAAACATAGTTGCAAAAGCCGAGTTCGTGCGTGAAATCGGCGTGACACAATCTTAAATAGCATGCAGTGTTGTTGCGCGTAGAAATAAAGCCATCTTGAGACCTGCCGCGCGATTATCTCGGCAGCCCGATATCGGGACTGAAACAGGTAACACTTGCAGCAAAAAACATAACAAAGATCTGTGAAGGAAAAGCAAGAACATCGTTCAAAATAAATTCGCCTTTAGTTGCATTTTCCCCGAAATGCACCATGATGCACTTCACATGCGCCATGAGGGGCACCATGAAGGCCAAATCACCAAATGCCATTGATGTATATGTGGGTGGCCGCGTCCGGCTCCGGCGCAAGGTTCTTGGCTTGAGCCAAGGTAGTCTAGCGAAAGCCTTGGGTATTACGTTTCAGCAGATACAAAAATACGAGAAAGGCGCGAACCGTATAGGCGCCAGCAGACTCCAGCGGATAGCGGAGATTCTTCGAGTCCCCGTCGGTTTCTTTTTCGAGAACGATGCGGCCGCGTCGGCCGATGTCGACGCAAGGCGGGAGACGAATGAGGTCGCGCTGTTCATAACGTCGAAGGAAGGTCTGGCGCTCAGCAAGGCATTCCTTGCGATCGAGGACGCTAACATCCGTCAAAAATTGCTTGCCCTTACCAGAAGCCTTGGCGCTGCAAACGTGGTCGAGAACGATGGCGACGGTTCCAATCAGGTAGAAACCACGTGAGGATAGTCTGTGCTGTATCTGCAGACATTTGGTGATCTGCGACTGACTGACGCGGATGGCAATTCTATTCGATACCCGGCCAAGGGCCTGGTGATGGTCGCCTATTTGTTCAGTCGCAAGACCCGTGAGCTAAGCCGTCACGAGGTGGCGGAGTTTCTGTGGACCGAAGCAGAGACCGAGCTGTCGGGGCTTAACCTGCGTAAGCTGATTTCACGCATTCGCCAGATAGACGAGAGCACGAACGAGCCGCTACTTCATATCGCGGCCAGTTCGATCCGGCTCCGCACGGAGGCCGTTGCCGTCGATCTCCAGGCTCTCGATAGCGCCAAGCCTCCGTTGGAACAATTGAGGGCGATCAGCGGGCTGCTTCAGCGGGATTTTATGGGAAGCGTAAAGCCTGCAACCAGATCGATCGACAGCTGGATTACGGGAGAGCGCCGGAACCATCGATTGAAGCTACGGGAAGCGCTCTTCGGCGCCTTGCCGCATGCTCAAAGCAACGACGACTTCCGGGCGATATCCGGCGCCGGCCTTTATCTCCTTGAGAACGACCCGGACGATGAAGAAATCAGGGAAATGCTTCGCCGGCTACCTGGAGCCAGTTTGGCTGACGGGGACAGGAGTGAAAGGTTAAGCGGGCCAAAGATCCACGCTCTGCCATTGAGCGAGCAAGACAGGCTTGTTCGCTTGGAGCCTGGCAAATCTTCGCCTTCGGTCCTTCCTCGAGTTGTGCTGCTTCCGCCAATCCCGCAGGGGCATGTCGCCGGGCTCGCCATTGCCAACGCCTTGATCGAAGACGTCACCATCGAGCTTTGCGCGCTTCGCAACATTTCCATCGTCGCACCGCACACGGCCGAGCAGATTCGCCGCGATTCCGACAAAGCCCAGGTCGTTGCCCGGCATTCGATCTCCTATCTCCTTGAAACGCGGCTTTCGGTTGAAGGCCTTTATGCCCAGCTTATCTATTTTCCCACCGACGAGGTCATCTGGGCAACGCGCTTTACGATGACATCGGATGCCTTGCCGACGCAAAGGCGGCTCATCGCGCAGCGGCTGACCTTTTCGCTGGTGCAAGAGCTGGCGAAGAACGAGCAGGCCAGATTGAACATTGAGGCCGATCCGCAGGCATACCATTCCTATCTCGTCGGCGCGAGCTTGGTGGGCAAGCTGACGTTGCCTCATATCCGCAGGGCACGCACGGCGTTCAAGGAGGCCCTTCGGCACAATCCCAACTTCTCGCCCGCATTTGCTGCTCTTGCCCGCACTTATACGAGTGAGTGGCTCGTGACCGCGCAGGGGAACGAGGAACTGCTGCGTCTGGCGGAAACGAATGCGGTCAAGGCCATAGAGGGGGATTCGGAATTCGCCGGCGGACATCGAGAATTGGGCGTCGCCAAGCTTTATCTCGGTGACGTTGACCACAGCGTTTCCGCCCTCAGCTTGGCGGAGGAATTGAGCCCCCATTTTGCCGACGTCATATACAGCCACGCTGACACGCTCGTGCACGCGTCGCGCCCTGGTGAGGCATTGTCGAAAATAACGAGAGCGATCTCGCTCAATCCTATATCGCCCGATGCCTACTTTTGGTGCGCAGCGGGAGCGAGTTACTTCCTCGAGCAATATGAAGACGCAATCGGTTATGTGGAGCTGATGAAAGACAAAGCGCCGGCTCACCGGATTGCTGCGGCAAGCTGTGCGATGATGGGTGACCGAAAGCGAGCGCAGTTTTACCGACAGCGTGCAGCAATGCTGAATCCTGTGTTTGACGTGGAGAAATGGCTCTCTGTCGTTCCTTTCAAGGAACAGTGGCAGAAGGACCTTTATCGTGAAGGCCTTTTGAAAGCTGGATTTTAGAAATAAACCTAAGGAGAAAAATTCATGGAAATGACTGAAAAAGCTGTCGTTTTTGCTGTTACGGGAGAAGCGGATCTCTGGATTGCCGATCTCGACAACGGCACGGTAAAGCGGCTCGGCGCGCCGACCGGCGAATTGGCGCAAGTTGCCGATCTGCGGAAGAATGGCGGAACCTTCGTCAAAAAGGTGGATTTTGCCATCGCCGTTTCGTCGGCGGCGGCAGTCTTTTCCGGTCACGTCGACGGTTGAGATGCTACCCTGACAGCTTTTCAAGCCGTTTCATATTCCGATCGGGCCATCTCGCCGTCGGAGACGCTCACTCGCGTCGAGCCGTTTCTGGCTGATTTCGGCATTACCCGTGTCGCACGTCACACGGGTCTCGATCGCATCGGAATACCGGTCTGGTGTGCCTATACGCCCAATGCGCGCTCGATCGTCGTCGCTCAAGGCAAGGGCCTGAGCGACGACGATGCGAAGGTGTCGGCCGTCATGGAGGCCTTCGAACGGGCCGTTGCCGGCAATCCTTCCGTCGATACTGTCCAAACAAGCGCGCGTCGCCTTCGTGAATCCGGCTACAGATTCGAGAAGCTGAACTGCCTCATCGGTCTCCACCAGAACGATATCGGCGACGACGAAGAGATCGAGTGGGCGCTTGGCAGGGATCTCCTGTCAGGTAGGGGGACCTATGTCCCGTTCGAGGCCGCGGTCCTCGACCGGACACGCGATTGCCGCTTCTGGATGTCTTCCGATGGCTTGGCGTCCGGAAACACGCTCAAGGAGGCAATGCTACATGGCATTCTCGAGCGCATCGAACGGGACGCCTATGTCCTCTGGCAGATCGGCAATGACAAAGACCGCTATTTGCGCTGCATCGATCCACGCGGTTTCCAGGATCCTGCGCTGGATCAATTGATCGAAAAGATCGAAACGGCCGGGCTGGTACTTCGGCTTTTTGACATGACGAGCGATATCGCCATTCCATGCTTCACCGCAATTTTGGGGCCCCATGGTGTCCGTGACGACGCAAATGTGCGGTTTGTCGAAGTGACCGCCGGAAGCGGGGCTCACCCATCGCCCGTTCGGGCAGCCATACGGGCTCTAACAGAAGCGGCTCAATCCCGATTGACCTATATCAGCGGTGCACGGGACGACATATCGCCCGAGACGTTTCTTAAACCTCTCCCATTGCAGACGCGCCGTGCCTTCCAGGCCGTTCCGGCGACGCCGGCAACGATCGCGCCGACGCAGCCGCAATCTCTGTCTCAACATCTCGACCACACGCTGAATGCCTTGCGGGAAAGGCAGATAAATGAAGTCATTGTCCTGGCGCTCAGCGACCCTGCGCTTCCCTTCAGCGTCGCGAAAATCTTCATCCCCGCCCTTGAAAATCCGGACGGTGGCGGCCGCGCACGCCGCTTTGGAAACCGGGCAGTTTCAAAGGCAATCATGTCATGAAGATCGTCTTCGTCGGTCCGAGCCTTCCAGACGCCGCATCCTTCGCTGGAGATGGGGTCCTCATCTGCCCCCCGGCAGTTCAGGGCGATGTTCTTGCGGCCGTGCGTCGTGGTGCCGGCGTCATTGGAATAATTGATGGCGGCTTCGAGTATACGGCGCCGGTATGGCATAAGGAGATACTTTCTGCGCTTTCACAGAACGTGGCCGTGCTGGGTGCGGCCAGTATGGGAGCACTGCGCGCTGCGGAATGCCAAGTCTTTGGAATGATTGGCAGCGGCCGTATCTTCCATGAATACGAAAGCGGCGCGACTGTCGATGATGCCGATGTCGCTCTGCTGCACGGCCCCATGGAATACGGATACAAGCCTTTGACCGTGCCGCTCGTCAATGTCAGGGCAAGCCTCGATAAACTTGAAAACCAGAAGCAGCTTGCGCATGATCTGCGGGTGAGGCTCGAGGACAGCGCAGCTCGAATCTTCTTCAAGGAACGGACATGGCAATCGCTGGTCGCCCATTGTGATGCAGTCAGCCCGCAGGAGCGGCGGGATCTCATTTCACTGCTTGTCTCAAATGCTGTCGATCAAAAACGAATGGACGCTCTGGCTCTTCTCGAAGCCGTTCGCGCGACGAGCAACGCCGATATGCATCGAGAGAATTCCTGGCAGATGAACGAGACATTTGTTTCGCTAGTTTAAGAGGACACAGCATCAAATCAATTCAGGCACTAGTTGTGTCACGCGCTTTTCACGGGCTCTTTGCAGCTGTCCCCAATATGTTCGCCTTGGAATGGAGACCGAGATGAGCACCACCTCTGCAAGCAAACCTGCCGGCTTTAGCCACAGCGCAAGATCCGTTGATGAATTGGATGAGCTTATCGGGCTCGCCCGAATGATCACGTACGCAAAATCCGCGGCACAAGATATCGAGCTCGTCAGTGCGACGCATTGGCTCGAGCTTGCACTGAAGGCAATCGCTCACGAGATCGGGGATGCTGCGGACACAGGATTGCTCGATCTGACACTGTCCACGGACGCAATAAATCTGCGAAAGCACTAAAGCTGACCTCCTTACAGATCGGCAAGAATTCGCTTGCTGGATGACAAAGTCTTTCCGATCGGAAATGATTTCACGTGCTGGGCCGGCGGCCTGGCCGCTGCGACAATTTTCATCATCCGGCGTAACCGCCTGGGCGAGATAGGCTTCTCCTCTGCCGCTTCGTGCGGCGAAGATGGGGTTGCGATGGAAGAAGCGTCCGAAACGGGCGATGATGTCATGAAGCCGGCGGGAGTTCGCCGGACTTGGCGGGTCGAGCGAGGCATTGAAATGCCACCGACCGCATCTGGTCCTGAAGGTCCTCAGATACCACACTACATCTTTGGGAGTAGTTGTCTCAATTCAAACGATCCCCATATGCTCCTTCGACCTTATACGTTGGGGCATATGACCAGAAAACGGTAGGGTTAGGGCTCTCACCTTGTTGGCAGCCGGGGAGAGCTCTCACTTGCCTCAATTGCAACCAGGCGCCTAGGGCATGAGGCAGTCCCACCGGCCTTGACTAAGTGCTTCTTGGCCGTCTTATCGGCGGCCCCTGTTTTCTCTAGAGTCGATGCCTGAGTGCAGACGGTTCGGTCTGTCGCCGATCTTGTATTGTTCGAATGGCTTAGTGACTTCGACCCTTACCCTACTCATAGGTGTTCCTTTCCATAGCCTCGGTATTCGATAATACTCGCGCCGAGCAGATCGCCGGGGTAATGAATGGACGAGTTCGGGCCTGTTACCGTCAAAAACATCCCCTATTCGGATTTGGAGACGCTATCCAGGTCCGTGAAGAAGTACGGTGGCATTTTCATACTCAAGGCGCCAAGCGGCGGCCCGGGAACGCCTGCGGTGGATGCTCACTGCTGGTTCCCGTCACTGGAAGACAGCATCCAATTCAAGCTTCAATGGACAAATCCCGATGATGACTAATAATGCGCGGGGCTTGCATTGAGCAAATGCCGCCGAAGCGCCCTTCGGAACATGGTTATTCCGCACGACAAGCGCAATTTGCCATTGAGCTTTCGCAACCTGCAGCTCGAGCGCCAGCCTTCCTCGGTTTCAGACGGCCGATCTTCAGGTACTTCCTTGAACACCTCCGGGCTCGAACACCTAGCTGCCCCAGAGCACTTGCCCTGCTACCTGCCGGTTGCATCATCATTGCAGTTAGCCAGGCCGTTTGAGATAAACGCCAAGCCTCCTCGACGGCTCATATCCATTGCCCGTGTAGTAGTTCGCGATGCGGCCGCTCTGCTGGGACACGAGCCAGATCTGCAGATAACCCATATTCCTGGCTTCGATTTCGAGGCGGCTCAGCAGGCTCGACCCAATTCCTTTTCTCTGATGGTTGGGCAATACGGCTATCTCAGCAAGATGCAGGCCGCGGCCGATCACTGATGTGTGGGGAAGGGCAAAGGCAAAGCCGATAGGCTCCTCGGCCTCGAATGCTGCCAAGCCAAGGCAGCCGGGCGTTGTTGCGAGTTCATTCAGACGCGAGGCCGCGTTCTCGAGCGACCATTCTTCATGCCAAGGAGGCTCGGCGTAAGCCTGCACGATAATCACCGCACTGCGGGCTGCCTCGACAGGGGTTACTCTTCTGAATTCGATCGGCATTCACACCTGCTACTAAAATCTCTGCTTTGTTCGACCGGACGCTGCTCCAAACAACGTGGGCTCCAGCACAAGCTTACTTCCGCGGCGTCGCCCAAACCGGGACACCCGCATCGGCGGCCCTATTTTCGTAGGACTCGCTCCACGGCACCACGGAAGCAACTAAGCACGGGCTTGAGCAAAGATGTCGTGACTTTATCGTGACACCCGTTTTGCGTGAATCGGCGGCGTCCAGAAGCGTAAGGACATGCGAGAAGATCGGAACGCGGCTGTAGCATGGCGGCTGGATCAGACGAGGTGACCCTCAAGGAGTCGTTGAAGCAAAATCACAACCGGGAAATCCGCGGCGTCCATTGTGCGAGGCAATCGGCAAGCCGGTCCCTGCCAGGGGCGCCGATGCGCCCGCCGAATACCTGGCATTTAAGAGCCGCCGCCGCCGAAGAGATGCATATGGCATCCTCGACCTGCAATTGCTGTGCAACTGCAAGTGCAAACGCGCCATGGAAGACATCACCGGCTGCGAGCGTGTCGACTGTTTTGGTAGGCATTGCCGTCATATGCATGACGCAGCCACCGTGATCGTCGTGCCAATAGGCCCCGTTCTCGCCGGCCGTGACGCTGACAAACGCCGTTGGGAAGCGCTGCTTGAGCACCGCAACGGCAACAGCGCAATCTTCCGTCTTTGCCAGCCGGCTTGCTGCGGGCTCGGAAAAAATGATGTGGCTTGCTGCCGGTGCCAGGAACTCGATAATCCCGTCGGCAGCGACGT
The DNA here is from genome assembly GCF_056279785.1 of Rhizobium sp. USDA 3886. NCBI lineage: Bacteria > Pseudomonadati > Pseudomonadota > Alphaproteobacteria > Hyphomicrobiales > Rhizobiaceae > Rhizobium > Rhizobium sp. USDA 3886. The sequence goes on from NZ_JBWCDC010000003.1 coordinate 562,396, forward strand.
CGCCATCCAGGATCGCCGGCCTGCCGAGGCTTCGCGCCATCTCCAGCACCTTGAGAGCGAGTTCCGGCCACCGAACGTCGACGAGAACAGCGTCAAAGGCGGCGATGTCGGCTGACGAAACGTGTTTGACGGATCGATGCAGTTCGAGATCGTAAAAGGGGACAATAAGACGCTCACCATTGTCGTCGACAAGAATGGTCGAAACGGCAGATCTTGCGCCTTGCACTGTATGCATTCCGCTTGTGTCGATGCCGGCGGCAGAGAGATCGCCGATGATGCGCCTGCCCGTTTCGTCATCACCGACGGCACCCCAGAGGCTTGCTTTCCCACCAAGCCTGCTCACAGCGTAAGCCGCACTCGAGGCCATCCCTTCGGCGACCTGCAGCATCTCATATGGCAGGACCTTGCCTTGTCCCGTCGGCATTTCGCGAATGCGGAACAAAGTATCCAGCACGGCCGCCCCAACGCACAGCACGTGACGCTGTCGGTCGGTTGCCTTTAAAAATCTATCCGTCGTCAGAACCGCGTTGCCCACCACTCAGCTGCCCTTGACGGCGCCGGCCGTCAGGCCTGCAACGATCTGCTTTTGGGCAAACATCGTCAGCACGAGCACCGGCAGCGTAACGATCAATGCTGCTGCAGCAAGCGGTCCCCAACTGACCTGCTCGAAGGAGAGCATGTTGTAGACTGCCACCGGCAGTGTGCGGGTTTCACGGCTGGCAAGCACGATGCCGAATACGAAATTGTTCCACGAGAAGATGACGGACAGAATGAAGGCGACAACGATGCCGGGCCTGGCGATCGGCAGAGCGACCAGCCGGAACACCTGCCATGGCGTTGCTCCGTCGATGCTTGCCGCCTCTTCGAGCTCCATCGGCGTCGTTTCGAAATAGCCAATCATGATCCAGACGACGACTGGCACGGTCACCACTAGATGAATGATGATCTGCGGCCAGAGTGTGCCGAGCAGATTGAGCCATTGGAACAGCAAGAAGAGAGGGATCAGAAAGGAAAGCCCCGGTGTCATCCGCGCGATCATAATGACCATTGCTGAACGCTCTGCCTTGAGCCGGGCGATACCATAACCCGCCGGCACGCCAATCAAAAGCGCCAGCAATGTTGCCGCCCCGGTCACGAGGATGGAATTCCAGAAATACAGGAAGAAATTGTTTTCCTCGAAGACCTTGATGTAGTTCGACCAGGCAAAGCGCTCGGGAATGAAGATCGGTGGGTAAGCGCCATTGTCGATCTCGTATTTCAGGGATAGCGAGATCATCCATAGGAAAAAGAGGATGACGGGCGAAACCATCACCAGGGCGGCAAAGAGAAGACCGATGCGGTCGAGCGTCTTGCGCTTCATCAGCGTGCCTCCGTATCCGACCAGTTCGCTCGCGCGCGCACCATCATCAGAACGAAGGAGAGCGCGACGATGACGACAAAGAAGACGACGGCCATCGCCGATCCGTAGCCGATGTCGTAGTAGGAAAAGGCGGTATTGTAGAGATAGATATTGATGGTCTCCGACGCCGTTCCCGGTCCGCCCTGCGTCATCGCATAGATGATGTCGAAGCTTTTCACCGCATCGATGCTGCGGATGATGACGCCGATCATAAGGAAGGGCGCAATCATGGGCAAAGTGAGATAACGGAACTTCTGCCAGGCATTGGCTCCGTCGATTTCCGCACTTTCATAAGGCTCGCGCGGCAAGGCGGCGAGGCCGCCAAGCACGATCAGCATGATCAGCGGCGTCCACTGCCAGGTCTCCACCAGGACGAGCGACGGAATGACGCTTTTCTGGTTGTAGATCCATTCCTGAGGCCCAATTCCGATCAATGAGAGAAGATAGTTGAGGACGCCGAGCTGCGGATGAAACATCATCGTCCAGACGAGCGCGATGGCGACCGGGGTCGCCATCATCGGCATGACGAATATGCCACGCAGCAGCCCGCGCAGCGGGAAATGCGCGTCGAAGATAAGGGCGGCGAGCGTTCCCAGAAACAGGGGTCCGATCACCGCAAGTGCCGTATAGAGAACGGTATGCCAGAGAGATTCCCAGAAGCGCATGTCGACCGCCAGACGCAGATAGTTGTCCCAGCCTGAAAAGACCTGAGCCTGGCCGAGCGTCCAGCTGTTCACGCTCATCCACAGGGTGAAGACCCATGGGAAGACGATGACTGCCGCGATCACGATCAAGGCGGGAACGACGAAGGGCCAGTAGTTCGGAGCAAGCCGGCTAGGCTTGCTCCGTGCACTGGTTGGCTTCGCTTTCGCGGCTTCAATGCTTACCGAAGACATCATCCCTCGCTTCGAGCGAGTACGGGCTCGAACTGGGCCGTCGCCGACTTGAGTTCTGTGGCCGGATCTGCGCCGCCGATCATATTCGTCAGGCCGACACCATAGATGTCCCGGAACTCGGTGACCGGGATGATGACCGGCAGGGCGAGCTGCGAAATCTTGCCGGAGCCGACGACTGCGTCGACCCATGTGCTCGGCATGGTGACGCCTTCGCGGACCTTGGCATCTTCAAGGATGGACTGACGGAACGGAACGCCAGCACCGGCCTGAAGGAGCCGGGCGCCCATGCCATGGGAAATCACCCATTGGCAGAAGAGGTAGGCGGCCTCCTTGTTCTTGCTCGCAGCCGTTACGCCGATGCCGTCGCCAAACGTGGCGGCTGCCTGTGCCTTCGGGCCCTTCGGCATGATCCCGTAGCCGACCTTGCCGACGACGCGGGATTTATCCGGATTCTCGATTGGCGGTGCAAAGCCGACGCCATCGAGCCACATGCCGATCTTGCCCTGCAGGAATGCCGATTGCGCTTCGGCCCAGTTAAACCCGGAAACACCGACGGGGGCTGCTTTCGTCATCAGGCGCTGGTAGAGCGCTGCGGCCTCGACGGCTTCATCGGATGTGGTGCGCAGTTTGCCGTCCGGACCGAGGGGCGTCATGCCGTAACCGAGCATGAGGGCCGTCCAGACCGGGACGTTTGCGTTTTTCAGGCCGCGGGCAACGAAACCATAAGTGCTGCTCGACGCATCGGTCAGCGCCTCGGCGGCGTTTGCCATCTCGTCAAATGTCGTCGGGTAGGAAAGCCCTTTCTTCTCGAAGAGCTCTTTGTTCCAGTAGACAATCCAGTAGTCGACGGAGAAGGGCAGGGAGCGCAGGACCCCGTCGGAACCCTTGGCGAACTGCAGCCCGGCTTCGGCGAAATCGCCCTCGGCCAGAGACGGATCGGTCAGCGACGGATCCTTGAGAAAGCCGCTTATATCGGCAAGCCAACCGCCCTTTTCGAACTGCCGCTTCTGAACATGGTAGCTTAAATGAACGACGTCGAAACTCGGTTTACCTGAACTGAGTTCGATCGTTGTCTTCTGGCGCTGCTGCTGTTCCGGCGTCGCCTCAGCATTGACCTTTATACCGGTCAGTTCCTCGAACTCGGCGAGATATTTGATGATGATCTCGCTGCGCGGGCTCTTGACGAGATTGACTTCCAGCGTCGTGCCGGAAAAGCGCTTCCAATCGACCGCCGCCGATGCCGGCCGCATGCCGACAAGACCTGCGGCGCCGATGGCAGCAGAACCTGCCAGAAAGCGCCGGCGGGTTGGATTCCAAAATGCAGATGACATGCCACTCCTCCTTTTTTGCCGGAGATCTCCTCATCGCCGGCTTGCTTGCTTTACCTATAATCTGAGAGCGCGGTCCCTCGCGTGGTTGATGTGCGCGACGAGCGCGCTGACCGCGTCTTCCGGGGAACGCCGCTCGATGGCTTCGAGAACTTTCAGGTGCTCACCCATGACCGGTCCGACACGGCCATCGATGCGAAAACGCTCCTGGCTGATGAGGCGCATCTTGATCGAATTCACCCGGTAGACATTCGAAATGATAGTGTTGCCGAGCGCATCGATAAAGGCGTCGTGCATTCCCCAGTCCACGGCCTGGGCGTGGAGCTCCAGTTCATGCGAATTATTGCCGCTGTTGATCGCTTCGGCGATATCCCGATGCCGCTTGAGAAGGCTGGCGATCGTCTCGTCCGAGGCCGAGCGCGTGAAGAGTGCGACCGCTTCCTTTTCCAGGAAAACGCGAAGCTGAAAGGCTTCCCGGATCAGGTTGAGGTCGATATGGGCAATCTGCAGGCCACGCTGCGGCACGGTCTTGATCAGGCCCTCGGCTTCGAGCCTTGGAATGAGTTCACGGATTGCCCCGAGCGTCAGCCCCGTCAATTCAACGAGACGGCGCTGAGAGACAAACTGTCCGGGCCGGACGTCGCGGGCCAGAAGGTGCCGGGTAAAGCTCTCGTAGGCCTTTTCCCGCAACGTCGGCTGTTCGTCCAGTCCATCCATGCGTCCCCCCTCGTACATGGTCGCTAAGCTGCCTTTGTGCGAAACAGGGCGTCAAAGGCAAGCGCAAGCTGATTGCGTCCTTCGCCGGATATTGAAACGAGTGGTGGACGAACCGCAAGCCACATTTCATCGTCAGTCAGGCGCGCGACCATTGCCTTCACGGCGGGGGTTACGGGATATTTCAGGAGCTCGACCACAAAATCTTCCACGCGGGGATCATCTTGTCCCTCCTCGGCCATCCGCCTGATTTCAGGCGCAACAAAATTCGCCATGCCGGAGATCGCACCCTGGCCGCCCAGGCGCGTGCCTTTTGCCAGATGGCGCTCGTCACCGATCAGAATGATAAGATCACGATGTGCCGCGAGCAGCTTTTCGGTATAGGGCCAATCGCCGGACGAATCCTTGACGCCTGTCACAATACCGGGAAAGGCCTGACGCAGGCGGCTGATCAGCGCGACGCTAAGCGGCACCATCGTGACGGAGGGGATATTATAGACGATGATGTCGCGGGCCTGGTCTCCGAGAATGCTGAATACGGCCGAAAACCAACGGAAAATGCCTTCGTCGCTGACATTCTTGAAATAGCAGGGCGGAGCCAGGAGAATGTTGCGCGCGCCTTTGGACAAGGCATGAGAAGCTTGGGCCGCTGCGTCCTCGGCGGCAGCAACCAGGACGCCAACGACGATTTGAGAGGGCTGGATGCCTGCCTCAATCAAGGCCGCGAGCACGCTTTGGCGCTCGTCGCTGCCGATCGACGATCCTTCGCCCGTCGTCCCGAACAGCGTGACGCTGGAGCAGCCCGCAGCGAGGCTACGCTTCGCCTGCGCGATCATCGCATCCACTGCAATATTAGCCGCACCATCGAAAGGTGTCGCCAGGGCGACCGACAATCCAAAACGCCCCACGAAGCTCATCCTTAACCTGACCATTCAGTGACGTTTAACTAACATGTCAGTTGTGGCGCGGCAAGCGAATTCCTCAACACGGAACAGTTTTACCAAGCCTACTGTTACTTCGCGGTCAGCATAACGCATCACACGCACGCGCGGCGCTATTCCCAGAACCAGGATTTCGACGCTTCTGCCCGCGCCTCCTCCGGCGAGACGCCGATGTCGTTCAATTGCTCGGCTGTTAGATCCAGAAGGTCGCGCCGCGTTCTGCGTTTCTCGAAATAGCGGATTATGGTCGTCTGCCATGCGTAAAGGCAACGATGCGCGACCATCTTGGTCGCTGTGGGCGGGCTCCTACCGTCTGCCTGATTCCCCAGGCTGTTCTCGGCTCTCATGTGGTTGCTCCTGACAATGGCCGAGCTTTGCGCTGGAATTGCCGCTAAAGGAAGCTTATGGTCCTGATGCAATGCATAAGGAATTCTTTGTATGCCGCTCAATCTGGAGCATCTCGCATCCTTCATTGACGTTGTCGATCTCGGAAGTTTCACGGCTGCTGCAGAGAAGGCAGGTCTTACGCAGCCGGCGGTGAGCCTTCAGATCAAGCTCCTCGAGCAACGGTTGGGCGTGAAGCTGATCGAGCGCGTCGGACGGCGCGCACGGCCGACGGCGGCTGGAAGCGGTTTGATTGCCTATGCTCGCCGGATGATGGATGAGTCGCGGGCGGCTGAAGAAGCAATGATGCCGTACCGTGACGGCACCTCAGGCCGGATACGTATCGGGAGCGGAGGCACGGCATCCATCCATCTGCTGCCGAAGGCGATCACAGCTGTAAAGAAGCGGATGCCGGGTCTCGATATCACCGTTCGCATTGGCAACACCGACGACATTCTGCGCGACCTCGAAGCGAACCTGCTCGATCTTGCGGTTGTAACGCTTCCCGCTTCCGGTCGTGCTTTCGAGGTCGAGCCGTTTTATCGGGATGAACTGCTCGCCGTTGCTCCAAAGGGGAGCGAATTGCCTGATGGCGGTCCAGATGCCGCGTTCCTGCAGGAGAAGACGCTGCTTCTTTACGAAGGCGGCAACACGCGCCGCGCGACGGACGGCTGGATGGCAGCAGCAGGGCACAAGGCACGGCCGGCCATGGAATTCGGAAGCGTGGAAGCGATCAAGGAACTGGTCGCCGCCGGCCTTGGATGGTCGATCCTTCCAGGGCTCGCCTTGAAACGCGATCGCACGGATCGGATCATCACGTCACCTCTAAACCCCAGGCTCGAACGCGAGCTCGGAATGGTTCTGCGTCGGGACAAGCACCTGACGCGCGGCCTCCGGGAGATGATGAAGTGCCTCCTGGACTCCAAGGCATAGTTGAGCAAGCTATCGTAGCTGATACCATCGAGGCTGCGGACTGGGGCGCATCGTTCCGCGCGATATCTCGCGATCGGGCCGAAAGCTACAGGGCTGGTCATGCTCCATTCGAGGATGCGGCTTCCCGCGATTGAGTAAGCTTCAAATCATTTCATTGTCCAGGAGTTTCATGGTGCGGATTGGAGGGTATAGTCAAAATCCTCATGAGAGTTCAGAGCAAGTGAAACGCTCAAGCCGCTCGCCGGCCGCAGCAGATCCCATAAGATCTGACAACGCAGCAAATGAGTTTCGACGAAATGTAAGGTGGATTGGCCAGACAAATGTCCATTGTTCCTCATGAATACGGCCCGCTTATTGGTGCAGGCAAAGAGGCGGAAGTCTATGGGGCCGGAGACTTGGTTCTCAAATTGTACAGGCAGTCTGCTTCTAAAGCGTCTGCATTCCGTGAAGCAGCGGCATTGTCCATAATCGAGGGGTTGGACCTGCCAGCCCCAAAGGTCCAAGGGGTTTGTCAGTTTCACGGCCGTTGGGGTCTCCTGATGACCCGGGCAGAGGGCCAGACATTTGGTGAGACCATAATGTTGCGGCCAGAAGAGTTGGCCAATCGCCTTCACATGTTGGCAAAATTGCAGGCGCAAATCCATGTGCACAGCGGCAAGGGGCTCGCAGGCCTGAAAGCCCGTCTGCGATCAGACATCGAAGGCGGCATGAAACTACCAGGCACGGCAAAAAGATCTCTCTTGAACCGGCTTGAAAGGTTGCCGGATGGTGACCGGCTTTGCCATGGAGATTTCCATCCCTGGAACGTACTTGGATCAGTTGACGGAACCATGGTCATTGACTGGTTGGATGCCAGCCGCGGAGAACCCGCAGCCGACGTCTGCAGGACCTATGTCCTTTTGCATCACAAATTTCCCATGATCGCGGAGGCCTATCTGGAGGTGTACACCGAAGTCAGCGCGTTGGAGAAGCAGGCCGTTTTGGCATGGTTGCCCCTCGTTGCCGCCGCGCGCCTCGCCGAAGGTGTCCCGGACGAAGTGGAAAGCCTCCTGGAATTGGTTGAAGCCGCCGAAACAAACTAACTTTTTTCAGAACCAAGGAGCTTAATCATCGAAATGCGCCATCGCGCATCAGTGGACGCTGCTATCCACCATTGTTGGTCCGGAGTGCGCTTCGTGGCGTAATACCAAACCGTCTTTTGAACGCCGTCGAGAGGTTTGCCGGACTGTTGTAGCCGGCAAGCGCACTGGTTTCGGTGACGGCCGCAGCGGAGGCGCGTGCGTCGGATCTATCCATTGGCTATTGTTAGCTCCTCTGCTTGTCCGGCGGAAGTCCAAGGAAGGAGAGCCGGTCTCCGGGGATGCCGGCGATTGTCTAAGCTTCTCGAGACGCCACGCTGTCGCCTGGCCGGGCAGCCTTCTTCAACGGGTATCGCCGATCATGCGTCGGATTCCCTTGGAGGAGAGCCGAGGATTATCCCGGCGTGTCGATCCTCGACCTTGGATTTCAACCGCCATCAGGATAGCGTCGGCCCGAAACAGACAGCGAGGACTGATGGCAGCCAGGACGACCCTCAATGCGAAAAACCTGGAGGCACTTGGCGCACAGCGCCTTGCTGAGCTGCTCCTTGAGATCAGCACTGGCAGTGCAGCCCATAAGCGACGGCTCCGTATGGAACTGGCCGGCAATCACAGTAGCGCAGAGGTCGGACGCGAGGTGCGCAAACGGCTCGCCAGCATTGCCCGTGCCCGCACCTCTATCGACTGGCGCAAGGTCAAGGCGCTGAAGACGGATTTGGAGACGCAGAAGAAGACGATAGTCGACATCGTCGCCGCTGACGATCCAAATGAGGCCTTCGAACTCATCTGGCAATTCCTTTCCCTTGCCGATTCAATCTTTGAGAGATCCAACGACGGCAGCGGCTCGCTCATTCAGATTTTTCATCAGGCTTGCGCTGACGCCGGCATCATCGCCAAGTCGGCGGGTATGGACACAGGAGTCCTTGCCAGCAAGATCTGCGCAGCGGTGCAGGATAATGGCTACGGCCAGTATGACCGGCTGATCACGGCGATGGCGCCGGCGCTGGGCAGAGATGGGTTGGAACGACTGAAGACCTTGTTGATGCAGTGGTCGAGGGAGCCGCAGGAAAAGCCAGTCCAGCGCGATCGCCAGGTCATCGGCTGGAGCAGCAAAGGGCCGATCTACGAGGACGAGATCTTCGGCAATCACCGGCAACTGACGGTGCGCATCGCCCTCCAGGAAATCGCGGATGCCGTTGGTGACGTTGACGCCTATATCGCCCAGCAGCCGGAAAAGAGCCGTAAAGCGCCAATGGTCGCAGCCGACATTGCCAACCGTCTGCTTTCGGCAGGACGAGCCGAAGAGGCTCTCCAAGCGCTGGACAAGGTCGACACACTGGGCGGGTCCGACGTTCCGTTCGAGTGGCAGCTCGCCTACGTCGAAACGCTGGAGGCCCTGGAACGCGGCGACGAGGCACAAGCTTATCGATTGCAGAGCTTCGAAGCGTCGCTGAACGACGAGCACCTTCGCGCTTATCTGCGCCGTCTTCCGGACTTCGATGACATGGAGGCAGAAGAAAAGGCGTTCGCCTATGTCCATGCCTTTCCGGACGCTCACGAGGCTCTCGCGTTTTTCCTTCGCTGGCCGGCGCCCTCCGAGGCGGCAAAGCTGGTCATAAAGCGAAGGATGGAACTCGACGGCGACCTGTACGGGTTGATGACGTCGGCAGCAGGGGTCCTAGCGGAGAAGCATCCGCTCGCGGCCACCGTCGCGCTGCGCTCCATGATCGACTTCACCCTCGATAGCGCACGATCCAGTCGCTACAAGCACGCCGCGCGCCATCTTGCGGAATGTGCATCCCTGGCGCGTTATATTGATGATTTCGGCAGCGCCGGATCCCACGACGCCTATCTTGCAGACTTGAAACATCGACATGGAAAAAAGCATGGCTTCTGGAGCCCGTCGGCCTAAGTCCGTCCGACCTGCGAGAGATTGAGCAGGAACAGCATGACAGGACACCTTCCAGCACGCCGTTCCGCTTACCTGGGGAACAGGACCGTGCATCTTCGAGGTCTTTCTCGATCCGACCTGCCCATTCTCGGTGAGGGCCTTCAACATATCGTCTTCATGGCGCGCGTCTGCGGGGCCGACCGGATATAGCGCTTTCTTCAAGGGGGTGGTTATCTTCGTCCACGGATGTTTCTGGCATCGCCACTCAGGTTGCCACTGGTGCAGCACTCCGCATCAAATCCGGAGTTCTGGACTGTGAAGTTCGAGCGGAATGTGGCTCGGGCTAGCGTCGAACTATCCGGCAGTTAGAATGGCATGCCAAGCGTGTATTCTGGCATCGAGGCCTGCAATCTCGAAGGAGGGTTTCGTCAGCTGAATCGAGCACGCCCGGCCTTACTTGTGGAAAACGGAACAAAACGCGAATATGTTCTGGCAGGAACCCTAGCATTGCCGTATCAATCGGGCGCAATGGATGAGGTTCGGATTTGGCCTATCGCTTCCTGCATACTGCGGACATTCACCTCGACTCGCCGTTGAGGACGCTTGCTTTGCGGAATCCCGAACTGTCCGAGTTTATTGGGTTGGCAACCAGACGCGCCTTCGTCCGAGTAATAGATCTCTGCCTTGAAGAGCAGGTTGACGCTCTCGTACTTGCCGGCGACCTCTACGACCGGGATCAGACCTCGATGAAGACCGCCCGCTTCCTGGCCGAACAGCTCCAACGCCTGCATACGGCCGGAATCCGCACTTTCATCATTCGTGGCAATCACGACGCCCTGTCTAAAATAACAGCGGAGCTGATAATGCCGGACAGCGTCAAGGTTTTCGGCGCTGCCTCGGAAGTCGTTTCAATCGACCGCGCTCCAGGCGGCTTCCCGGTCGCAATCCATGGCCTCAGTTTCGCCAAGCCACACGCTCCCGAAAGTTTGCTGAAACACTATTCTCTTCCCGTTCCCGACGCGTTCAACATTGGCGTGATGCATACAAGCCTGGGTGGTTCTGAAAAGCATGACCGTTATGCGCCGTGCAGCGTCGCCGACCTTCAGCAGAGCGGTTTCAGCTATTGGGCGCTCGGCCACATTCACAAGCGGTCGATAATCGAGCACCCATCGTCCACCATAGTCATGCCTGGCATGCCCCAGGGACGTGACATCAACGAGGACGGCCGGAAATCCGTATCCCTTGTCACGGTTAGGGACGACCGCTCGATCGTGATCGAGGAACGGCAAACGAGCGTGGCTCAATTCGATAGGCTGGTCGTCGACGTCTCTAGGGCAGACGACTGGAAGGATCTGATCGGCGACATCGCCTTGAAACTCGAAGAGCTCCGGTCAAATACGGCTTCCGATCATCTTGTTGCCCGCATCCAGATAACCGGCAGGAGCAAACTGGCTTGGCGAATCCGTCGTGACCTGGACCTTCTTCGCACCGAAATGGAAACGCGTGGTTCGATCATCGGGAAGACGTGGATCGACAAGGTGCAGAGCACGTGCTCTGCACCAGAGCAAGCCGGCGTCCAATCTGGAGCACTGGAAGAGCTCGCGACCATCATGGACGGCGAGGTCAGTGGCTCGCCAGCCTATCGCAATGAGCTTCGCGACGTCGCCGACGAGCTGCGCGGCCAGCTTCCCGCCGAACTGCGGGACATTTTCGGTTCCGATGAGGAGGCGTTCGAGAGCATTCTGTCGAGCTTCACTCGGGAGGGATCCGCGAACGTGCTTGCGCGCCTCAGGTGCGGCGAGGGAGAATAGATGCGCCTGAACCGTCTCGACCTCAGCCGGTACGGCAAGTTCACCGACAGCGTGATCGACTTTGGCGGCATGCCCGCGACATCGCCGGATCTGCACATCATCTACGGCCCCAACGAGGCGGGGAAGTCGACGACCCTGGACGCGATCCTGGACCTGATATTCGGGATCGGCAACTCCAGCAGATATGGCTTCCTTCACCCCTATGCGACGATGAGGATAGGCGCCAACATCGAGGTCGCCGGTCAGGACCGTGAATTCGTCCGTATCAAGCGACAGCAGAACAGCCTCCTCGACGGTGAGGATCGGCCGTTGGCCGAGGGCTTGATCAAGGCCGATCTCGGCGGCATCGACCGGGACGCCTTCACGACGATGTTCTCGCTCGACGATGAGACGCTCGAAAACGGAGGCGAGGGCATCCTCGCGAGCAAAGGCGACCTTGGAGAGCTGCTGTTTTCGGCCAGCGCGGGACTTTCCGAGCTGAGCCGGCAACTGCTATCGATTAGAGCCGAAGCAGACGGGTTCTATAAGTATCGTGCGCGCAGCGGCCTTCTGGCCGACCTCAAGTCAAAGCTCGCTGCGCTCAAGGCGGAACGCGAGGCGCTCGACGTCCAGGCGAGCGACCATGAACGTCTGATTGGTGAGCGAGATCGCTTAAGCAGTCTCTACGACGAAGTAATCGCCGAACGGGCGGGAACGCAGCGGCGCATTGATGAGATCAGGCACATCCTTCATGCCATGCCTACGATGGCCAGACTTCTGAGTTCAAGGGAGCGGCTTGCAGCCTTGTTAGAAGTCCCGGAGCCGCCGGAAAACTGGAGGCAGGAGCTTCCGGGCCTCAGAAAGGCGGAGATCGAGCACCTCGTCAAGCGGAGGGACATCTCAAGATCGAAATCTTTGATCGAGGACGAGGCGACCGGCATAGCGCCGGATCCCGTAGCATTACGTTTGGCCTCGCGCATGGACGAGCTTGCGGAACTCAAGGCTCGCTACACGACGGCGCAGAAAGACATTCCGAAAATTACCGCAAGGGCCGCTGAGCTTTCTATCGAGAGTATTCTTCTGCGGCTCGGGAAATCGGGAGAGGCATCGCCGACCAGGTTGGTGCTGGACGCAGCGACGGTCGGGAAATTACGAGGGCTCATAGGGGCCAAATCGGGCGTCGATGCGCGGGCGACGGCCGCGGCCGATGAACTCGCCAAGATCGAACGGCTGCTCGCCGAGGAGCATTCAAGCGCGCCGCAGATCGAGACTGTAACCCCGGACAAGGTGAAAGCCTTCGAATACCTCGCGGCGACGATGAAATCTGTACCGCGGTCGGACGACGTCGTTGCGCTCCGATCGATCGCACGAAGGCGCGACGGGTCCTCCAGCGCTCTTTCCGAAGCGCTGGCGCGACTGCTCCCATGGCGGGACACTGCCGACCGACTTGCTGCGATGACATGTCCTTCCGCAGTCAAACTGGAAAACTGGAAGGTCCTGTTTAAGCGCGGCGAAGAGCTAGTATGGACCACCCGTGGTGAGCTGGAACGGCTCGAGGCCGAGTCCAAACGACTGGACGCCGAGATAGAAGTCATGCGCGGGCAGGTGGGAGAGATCGATGAAGCGAATGCCGTGACAGTCCGCGCCGACCGGGAGAGGGCTTGGGCGGCGCACCGGGAAAGAATGGACGCCGGCACCGCCGATTCCTTTGAAGCGGCGATGAGAGCGGACGATCATCTCGCTTCCCAGCGGCTCGCGCACTTCTCCGAGATTGGCAAGCTCAACCAGCTCCTTCAACGGCAAGCTTCGGTCCGCTCGGAGATCGAAACGGGCCGGGACCGTGAGCGGCGGGCGCTCGCGGACATAGAGGAAGTAAAGTCGGCGATATCGGAGCAGGCCCAGAAATTTGCGCCACGCGTCTCCTTCAGCCTTGATCCATTCGACCTTGCAGATTGGTTGCGCAGGCGCGAGGAGGCGCTCAAGTCGAGAGACGAATTGTTAAGTGTCGAACAAGAGCTCGGCGATGCGGAAGATCGGGTGAGCCGAGCAAAACGAACGCTGATGGAGGCGATGAGCCGGGTCGGGGTGCAATTTCATCAGGATGCAGAAATCTCCAGCCTCGTCGCAAAGGCTGAAGAGGCGCTCGATGCTTTCCATGCTGCGGTGAGCAGCGCCCAGCGAATACACCGGCTGCAAAAGGAATACGTCGAGCGTCAAGACGCCGCGGAGAGAGCTGGTCGCGCTTCGAGGAGCTGGAAAACCGAGTGGGAAGAGGTTTGCGGCGGATGCTGGCTTGGCGAGCTCGGGGCCATTCCCAACACCGGTTCCGTCACGGAAATCCTGTCGACGCTCGAGAATCTCGCCTCGGCGATCGACGCGAGAGAAGGCCTGATCGACCGGATCCAGAAGATGGAAAAGGACAAGGCCCATTTCGAAAAGGAAGTGCTCGAAATCTGCGGGTTGCTTTCGATTATTCCGGATCGCTCCGCGAACGAACTTGCGCAGGAAATAGCCGAACGGGTCAGGGACGCCGGCTTGAATGAAGAGCGTCGCGAAAAGCTTTACGGCGACCTGGATTCGCTTCGCGTGGATGAGCGGCAACTGCAGTTGTCTGAAGAGATGTTCGATGCACGGCTGAGGGTGATGCTCGACTATTTCGGCGTGACCACGCTTGCCGAGGTCGAATCCCATATGGAGCTTGCAAAGCAGCGACGTGAGCTGTCGAATACGATCCTCGACCTGGAGCATGAACTTCTTCAGACGACTGGTGCGCCTGCTATTTCCCTGGTCGAGGAGGTGGTGGCCGCGGCCGACAGGCAGGAACTGGAGAACGAGCTCGCACGACTGACGCCGGTTCTTGAGGATCAAGATGCCAGGTGCCGGGATGTGTTTCATGCTCGATCCAACGCCGAGGATGCGTTAGATGAGATCGGCGGTGATTCAAAGGTCGCCGAAATCGAGGAGCAACGTCGGACTCTGCTGCTCGAGATAGGAGAGAGCGCGAAGCGCTACATGGAGCTTCGGGCAGGCGTCGCCGCCGCGGAGCATGGCTTGAAGCTCTACAGGGACCGGCATCGCAGCGGTATGATGGCCCGGGCGTCGGCAGCCTTCAAGACGATAAGCCGCGGCGCCTATCAAGGGGTGGCCGCGCAGCCGGGCAAGGATGGCGAAGTGCTGATTGCGGTCTCGGCGGCCGGCGGCTCCAAGGCCGCCAACGAGCTGTCGAAAGGCGCTCGCTTCCAGTTGTACCTAGCGCTGCGCGTGGCCGGTTATCACGAGTTTGTCGGCAACCGAGGGCCTGTTCCCTTCATAGCCGATGACATCATGGAGACGTTCGACGATTTCCGGGCCGAGGAGGCTTTCAAATTGTTCGCGGAGATGGCGCAGCACGGCCAGGTGATCTACCTGACGCACCACCGGCACCTCACGGATATCGCACGTAAGGTCTGCCCCGCTGTTCGGTTGCACGATTTGGATGTGATCGGAGCTCAAAGACAGTTCGACGTTGTCGCTGCAGAATAGCTGGTCAGGGAAACATACGCTACTGAATATCGTGACCCAAGACCAAAGGCGCAAATAGGCGCAGCGCCTGGAGGTCTCAGCGATCTGAAGGGAGACGGCAGGTCGTCAGTCCTTCTGTGCGTTGGCAGTGAACGGGATCAAGACTTCCCAGCCGCGCGCTCGCTCCAGCCAACTTCGCCGCGCTTCTTGTCAGCCAGCACTCCGATGTCGGAAATCGGCCGCGCTCAGGGGAGCAATTCCGGTCCTTGTTTACGCGGCAACCCCGATAGCTGCCGCCCTTTGCACCTTCCAATTCCAAGGAGGGGTGATTTCATCGATCCTGCTGGACGTCTTCCTGATCGACGATGTCAGGGGTCAAGGCTCATGACCACATTCCCGCCCTCCCTATTAAATTCAAAGGGCCATGAGATATGTTCATGTGTGATCGACCATCCGTCACTCGACCGTTGGCAGCAAACGGTCGAACGTATCCACGCTTCTTTAAGCCCGGCCTTCGAAAAGTGAATGTTTCCTTTGTCCAAGTGAAGCATGTATGCAAACGCGACATCCTCGCTCATGGCAATATTCAGGTCGCGGGTTTCCAAGCCGATTGGCCCCTCGTATTCATCAAACCACCGCAGAAAATTTCGTCGGACTGCATCGGATCCGATGAAGCCTTGGAGAGGGGGTACACAATCGAAATAAACAATGTTGGGGGAATAGAGCGCCATAAGTCGATCAATGTCCTTTGCCCGGCATGCCTCCTCTCGCCTGTCTAAAAGTGCTCTAACCTCGGACTGTGTTGAAGCCATTGCCTCCTCCATTCAAGCAACCAGCGAGATGTCACCCGTCAGCGTGGTGGCCGCTCCCGAGCGGTATGAATCTCGCAGAGCAACACCATTGTCGCGATTTTGTTCCTTGCACTGTGGATGCTCTTGCGACCGTCCGTGCGTACGTTGCCTCCTTCGTTTCGCGTTGCAGAATCAGCCAAGCGGCCGCCTGACAAGACAAGCGATGTACTCGGCTCACGCTCTGGGTATTCGGCCATTGCGCGGTCGTCCACAGTCACCGTTGTCATGGCGTCCGTTCCAATGGTCACGCGCTATGCGGCCGACACCGCTGCGCGGCATGTTCGGAGCAAAGCGGAGTTTCACCCAAGGGACGCGCCGTTGAGCCAGGCGTTGGCGTAGCGCTCGTTATTAACTACTGATCTGTCTTCTGTGCGGATGGCGCGCTGGCCGCGGCGCTGCGGAAATAATGCTCTGCATGCTGGTAGTAGTTTTCGGCTTCGATCCGATCGCCAGACAGGGCTTTCTCGCGGGCAAGAGCGAGATAATGCTCATAACGCTGCTTTGCGTTTCGGACAGTATGGGAAGATCCTTGAGAGTCGATGTTTGCAGGTCTTCTTTTCAGACGGATGTTGGGGGATTGCGGTTTGTTCATGCGGTGTTTCAAGCCATCGATGTGGCTTGCTCCTTAGTTGTGGATATAGAGCGAGACAATGGGAAACCTGAGAGCGCCGCCGGTCGATTTGGCCGGCGACAATCCCGAACTTTTCGCGGCAAAGCCGACGATGACCGGTTCCCATGAGCCGTTGCCGGAGAGCCTTTATCCCGGCCTCGCGAGCCGAAGGGGCTTTGGTGCGACTGATGGTTTCAGCTCAAGGATGTACCCATGTAGCTCGTAAGCGACAGGCGGCACCTTGCTGCATTGGTTCCCGGATTTTGAAATGACGAGCGGCCCGGAGGATGGTGGTGAATAAAGGCCACACATCAAATAAGTGCCCCTTTGAAGCACCGAAGCCAAACTCTAACATTCAGATTAACAAATATATAAAACTGCACTGTGGCCATTTCAAGCCGCTGGCCGTCCTTGAAGGACGAAACGCGCGCTACGCGCTGGGGTAAGATGGCAAGCCCGGAAAACCGAAGGCCCAAAACGGCATCATGTTTTGAACTCGGCCAAGCGGCGATATACTTTCAACCGAAAGAATGCCGTCGGCAGCGTCATGCGGCACGGTCGACCGCCGCGATAAGTCGGGATTGCCGTTGGTCTGCTCGAGGGTGCTTGCGGCAGAAAGCGATTGCGACAGGAAGGACGCCGCCCCGGTTGAGAGATCCTTGCACCGATCTGCTTTGATCAAAACCGATGCGCCCATTCTCGCACGCGGTAGATATAATCTTCCATGGCTGGTCTTCGAGCTTGTTTCGGAGCTCGCACCCATGATCGACGATGGCGTCGTGGGATGTGAAGATACGGTTTGACAGCCAGTTGTCGCGCCAGCCGGGCCCGATCGACGATCAGAACTCCCGACGCAGTAGCTGACCGCCGAGTGGTCGAACGGCCGCCCAGCTGTTGGCGATTGGGCCGATGGCCCACGTTCATTCGTGGTTGACCCAATCACCTGACGCTGGCAGTCAACTCCATATGAGCTAAAAGGATGCTGCAAACGATGGACCGAACTCTCTTCAACAGCCTGTGCAAGGCCGGTAAATTCAAGGAGGCGCTTAGCCTCGCCGTCCATGGCCGTGAGCACGAAAAATATGCGCCAAGCCGGTTTTCGATGGACAAGAGGACCGGTCTGCCAATCTTCTACCGTGGCAACAAGCGTGTGGAGGCCGATGCGACAGGTGAGTGGCAATTGGCAAAAAATTCGAAACCATAGGGGTAGCTGGTAACGGTGGAGACACCGAGGATCCAGCAAAGGCGTCCATGATTGGTGACGACGACAGACGTCACAAGAGGTGCCTCAGTGTCTCGTATGCGCGAGACATAGAACTTCTCGGTACTCGCATAGATCATTGAGCAGCGTCTTTTCGACGGCAAGGATCTTAGCCTTCTCCGCCTCGCCGACGAGCTGGATGATGTAGCTCTGTTGATCAATGCCCTGCCTATCGATGAACGGGTTCAAGAGGCTTGCGGGATTGCCAAGGTCGGGCAGGGCGCCGATGTCTTCATTCGTGACGTTGGGGGCATAGAACATAAAATGCGGCATGGTCATGGTATGCACGTCCATGTCCGGCGGCCCAACTGTGCGCATGATCGGAGACACCATATAGGAGAGGCCTGGTCCCTCGGGAATGCCGTAGGTTTTGTCGGCATATCGCTTTTCGATTTCGGATTTCAGGGCCGTCGGAGACATCCCTTGAGCGCGGAGTTCGGCCACATCCAAGATGACCTTAAAGTGAGCATTTGT
Organism: Rhizobium sp. USDA 3886; assembly: GCF_056279785.1. Taxonomy (NCBI): domain Bacteria; kingdom Pseudomonadati; phylum Pseudomonadota; class Alphaproteobacteria; order Hyphomicrobiales; family Rhizobiaceae; genus Rhizobium; species Rhizobium sp. USDA 3886. Next base: position 580,448 of record NZ_JBWCDC010000003.1, read on the forward strand.
GCCGGCCGCATCGTAGCAAAGCGGAATATAGATATCGTTTCGAAAGTCAGCGAGTTCCCACGCCGTCCTCTCGACAAGACAGGCCAATCCGCTGCTTCCTTGTTTGGCCAGCGCGTATCCCTTGGCGGGATTGAGAACATAGACTGCAGCCTTGCCTCGTAAGGCCGGTGGAAGCGCGCTTAAAGCGTACCGGATTTCGAGGTCGGGTGTCATCTTGTCGAGGGTTGTGTCGTATGCTTGGCTCCTGCCGGGCAGAGCGATGCCGATGCCGAGCGCGATGGGAACGGCAAGCAGCGGCTTTGTGGCTCGCCTGACGATGCCGGCTGCCCGTTGAAGGGCCGCAGCAATTGCCCTGGGGGCATTCCTAGGTGTATTTGCTTGCCTGATTGAAGACATAGTTTTCCTCCTGCCGGGTTCTACGATGTTCGAGCATCGCTGGATCGGCCAAACCAAACGATAGTGAGACCGTTGAGCGGACGGAGCCGCGAGCCCGCCGGGGCAACCCGGCGGGCCTGGCCATTTTTCACAAGGCCGTCAGGCGATGGCTTCTTCGAAATTGTTCAGGATCGCGTTCCATCCGCCGATGTGGCCGAGACGCGCCTCCTCGCTTCGGAACTTGACCTGCCTCAAGGTGATCTCGGTCGTGTTCGCGTCAATGGCGGCGAGGTCTATCGTCACGACGCTGTCGTCAACGGAATAAGGAGATTCCCACGTAAAGGACAGGCGCGAATAGGGATCAATTTCCAGATAGGTGCCCGCGTGCGGTATCTCGCGATCGTTTGCCAGCATGACAATCGAGAACCGACCGCCCTTGACGGCATCCGCACTCACCCTCGACGGTTCATTGCCGCCTGTCGGCGTGCGCATAAATTTGGCAAGCGTTTCCGCCGAAAGCCATGCGGCGAAGACCTTCTCGCGCGGCGCGGCGATCTTGCGGTTGATAGTCAATTCAAGTTCACTCATGTCCTTCATCCTTTGCATTTAGCATGTCCTCGAGCGCTTGCAGGCGCAGTTCCCAGACGGACTTCAGTTCCGTGAACCAGGCCTCAGTCAACCGCAGGGGTTCAAGTTCCGCAGCGATGAGGTGCTCGCGGCCCAAAGTCCGGCGGGTGACCAGTCCCGCCTCCTCAAGAACTTTGATGTGCTTGGAAACGGAGTTCAGGGACATGTCAAAATGAGCAGCAAGCGTCGTCACCCTCAATGCGCCCTCCTGAACGAGGAGCGTGAGAATCTTGCGCCGCGTGGTGTCCCCTGCGGCCTTGAGAATATGTGACAGAGCGTCTTCGTTCATTTATTCACCCGTATGGTTGAATATAACCATCGGCGAACATTAGTCAACCATTTGGGTGAATGTTTTTTCAAATTCGTTTGGGCGCAGGAGATCTCAATTCTTTTTCGGTGAGGCTCTCAGGTCGTCGCATTCCGAACGATTCACAGTCGTTTACGTCGTGCCATTGCGGGCTGGGTGCCTGGCACTGCTGCCTGGGCGCCTCCTTTGTCGTCCACCGGCCTCTTCCGCACTCTCCGCCGAGGTTGCGAGACGTTGTGCGTTTTTCACCCGCACCCGACATTGAAGCAGCCCCACGCAAGAGCGGCCGCCATTTTCGCGAGGGATGAAGGCGGCCCTGCTACGTACGGAGAAGGCACGTCCAACGGGCTCCCACAGAAAATCTAAGCGAGATCGCCGCCGTCAATCCCGATAACGTGTCCGCTTATATAGGAACTGGCATCACTGGCGAGGAAAACGACCAGGGACGCAACCTCCTCCGGCGTGCCGACGCGCCGCATAGGGTAGGGGCTAACGAGCTGTTCGGTCGTCACTTTCCAGTCGCGCCGCACCCGTTCGAGCATCGGCGTCTCGATCGCTCCGGGCGCGATGGCGTTAATGCGTACGTGCCGCCCGTACTCCTGTGCGGCGGCGCGAGTCATGTGGATGACGGCGGCCTTTGAAGCTCCGTAGGCGACGATGTTCGGAAAGGAGTGCCGGCCGCCGATCGAGGCCATGTTGATCATCACACCTTCGGAACGGACAAGATGCGGCAGCTCGTATTTCATTGCAACGAAGACGCCGCGCAGGTTCGTCGCAATCTGATCATCGAAGCCGGCAATGTCGGTGTCGGCGATTGGCGCTGGCGGCAGGTCGATGCCAGCATTGTTGAAGGCAATGTCGAGGCGGCCAAAACGCTCCACTGCCTCAGCCACGAAACGCTCGACCTGATGGGCGTCGCGCACGTCCGATTTGATATAGACGACCTCGCCGCCAGTGGCCCGAAGCCGTCCTTCCACTTCGCGCCCGAGTGCCTCCCGCCGGCCGTTGAACGCAACCCTGGCTCCGGCCTTTGCAAGGACGCCGGCGGTTACCGCGCCGATGCCAGACGTTCCGCCGGTAACGATTGCGACCTTGCCCTCAAGGACACCAGGGGCTTGCGCCGATGCCGGTTTCGCGGCGAGCCCCGCGCCAACCGTTGCGCCAGCAACAAGCATGCCAGTGAGAATGTCCCGGCGCGGCAGTATCATTGTGTCGGATGTAATTGCCTCAGTCATGTTTTGTCTCCTCCACCATCTCGTCTATGGGCAGAGGTTACCCGAGGGAATTCCCTGGAAAAATCCCAATCTTCTTTCAGCATTTAAAAGCCTGGGTTAATAATCGGCGCATGAGCTTGCGACCGGATCCATTCTACGGCCTCTCAGCCTTCCTTGCGGCGGCGCAGGCGGGCAGCTTCACCGCTGCGGCTGCGCGACTGGGTGTGTCGCCAGCTGCCGTGAGCCAGGCGGTGAAGTCCCTCGAAGAAAAGCTCGGGACGCCTTTGTTCATCCGCACGACACGGCGCGTCGGCCTGACTGAGGCCGGCGCGGCTCTGCTGGCGCGCACCGCTCCTGCGGCCGCCGAGATCATCGCCGCTGTCGAGGACGTTGCGTCAGCGCACGAACCGTCGGGATTGTTGCGCCTCACAGTGCCACGCATGGCGGTGCCGCTGGTTATGGAGCCCATCATTCCCGCGCTGAGGCGCGCGTATCCGAGAGTCGCGGTCGAGGTGGCGGTCGAGGATGCGACAGTCGATCTGTCCATACGCAGTTTTGATGCCGGCATCCGCATCGGCGAGTATGTCGAGCGCGATATGATCGCGGTGCGTCTTACCCGCGACATTACCTGGGCGGTCGTGGCAAGTCCCGCTTATCTCGCCGCTCGCGGCCGACCGGATGCACCACAGGACTTGGCGCGCCATGAGGCAATTCGGTATCGCTTTCCGAATTCGGGCGCGCTCTACAGATGGGAATTCGAACGCGACGGCCGGAGCTTTTCCGTCGATCCGCCGGGTGACCTGATCGTAAATGACGGTGCGCTGCTCGTCACATGGGCGCGGGCCGGCCTTGGCCTCGCCTATGTCGCCGATATCGCCGTAGAAGCTGAGTTGCACGCTGGCCTACTTATCCGCGTGCTTGAGCAGTTCCTGCCGACGACGCCTGGTCTTTTCCTTTACTTTCCGCGGCGCGCTCAAGCCCAGCCGAAGCTGCGCGCCTTCATCGACCTGGCAAGGCAGGTTTTGCGGACAGCCCGTTGAACGCGCTTGCCACAGTTGGCCCAGAGACGTCATGCTGGCGTCGATATTAGCCACGCTCGATGTTGAGAAAAGACTGCCCGTATGGCATGCCCTGTCGAACTTTGGTTAGCGGGTGGAACCGGAACGCTTCTGCCGCCCTATGCTGTCAGAACGGCGGCCCTGGGTGACTGGCGCGATACTTCCCGACGGTTCCAATTTCCACCCACATGTCGGTCCTGGGCGGGTAGTCGGCTTCGGACTCCCATAATTCCAACAGGTTGACATTGGAGGAACCTTCGAGCCGACAGAGGCCCTTCCATACCCGGCGTCCAGGGCAGGGCAGGGGCTGCCGTGGCGCTGGAGTGAAAAGTGTAACGACGACTTTTCGTAGTTCCTGCCGGCCGTTGCGCCGGCGAGGTTCGTGCGGAACCCGGGTCTAGAGAAAGCGAAACGCCAAGGGGGCGAGCGACGGTCTGCTGTGGGGCATCCATCCGGAACAGCCTCACGATCCCGTCGCGCGTGCCATCGTGGGCCGGATCACGCCAGTTTTGCAAGCAGACCTGTGGCCAGGTAGCGGAAGGCCTCGACGGCTTTCGGGAAGACATCTTTAGGATCTTCGCTGGCCGCAATCCAGAGCGCAGCATTGAGCGCGGCGCCATTCAGAAGCCGGGCGGCCGCCTCTGCGTCCACTGGCTTCAAAATTCCCAGCGCGATCAACCGCTCCACCGTCTGCTTTGTCGCCTGCAGGCAACTGTTCTGACTAGGCCATTGCGATGGATCCCCAAGGACCGCTGGTCCGTCGAGCAGAACGACACGCTGCACTTCGGGATCGAGCGCCATTTCGATATAAGCCGTGCCCTCCGCCAGCAGCCCTTCCCAGTCGTCTTCAGCTCGGGCGCCGATCTCCTGCGCTCGCGACGCCATTTCAGCGTCGATCTGGTTGACCACGGCAGCCATAAGGCCGCGCTTGTCGCCGAAGTTGTGGTAAAGCGCCCCCCGCGTCAGGCCGACCTCCGCGGTCAACTCGTCCATTGAGGCGGCAGCGTAGCCCTTTTCGGCAAAGGCCTTTCGCGCGGCCGCAACCAGCTTTGCGCGGGTCTCCTCCATCATCTCGACGCGTCGCTTTGCCATCATCGTGACCCCTGCTTTCAGATACGCGGCGTATCTGTGTTGACATACGCAACGTATGTCTGATACTTGACATACGTAGCGTATATCAACGATGCGACGGCGTGTGAAGCTCCTCGAGCAGCGTTTCGCTCGTCGAGTGCCACCCAGCAACGATAAAGAGAGATCAAAAGATGACACAGCGCGATGCTATTTTTCCCGCCAATAGACATGCACTCTACGAAGCGCACGGCTATTCAGCCGCGATTCGCTCCGGCGACCTCCTCTTCGTCTCCGGGCAGGTGGGCAGCCGCTCCGATGGGACTCCAGAACCTGATTTCGGGCGTCAGGTCCAACTGGCCTTCGATAACCTTAGGGCAACACTGAAAGCGGCGGGCTGCACCTTCGACGATATTGTCGATGTGACCACGTTCCATACAGATCCCGAAAACCAGTTCGAGACCATCATGGCCGTCAAGAACCAGATCTTCAGCAGTCCGCCCTATCCCAACTGGACCGCAATCGGTGTGAACTGGCTTGCCGGTTTCGATTTCGAGATCAAGGTCATCGCGCGCGTTCCTGAAGCGGTGTGAGCATCTTCGTACCGGAGCGGTTGGCCCCGCTTCACAGGACGCGCGCCATGCCGGCCGGCGCTTTCGCTGGCGGCGGTATTCGGCCGTGTAGCCGAGCAGAAGCCGCCGGGGTCCCATCCAGCTGCACATGATGGAATCAGCCGCCATGTCGCCAACGGTGCGGATGTCTTCCCCTCGAGACACGCCTGCGACAACAGTTCGAGGCGGCGGCGGACCAAGCGAGTGTTCGCGCCGCCAGCCGGCGACCATCGGCGCAAAGGCTCGGCTGGGTGAGTGCCCGATGCCCAATGAGGGGCGCCAAGGAGTTCCCTCGCACACCGCGTCATATGCTACAACCGACGGTATTGGGCTGGAGGTTTGACGCCTTGGGGTACGGTGGGCGTCGGCTGAATGACGTTGGGCGACCGGTTCTGTGGCGTTGTCTTTTGTTGGGTTCTATTGAATCGGTCAGTGGCGGCGTATGCCTCGTCCTCAACAGATTTCCAGCTTCTCAAATACCGTATGGAAAAATTACGCGTTCCCCAGTCCCGAAACTGCTGAACATGCTTAAGCTCATGAACCCATAGCCCAGGATCATTTGCTGCAGCTTCGTCTCTAAAAATAACGGTGTCGATCAATGTAACCGCATCTGCGTCGCCATACCGAAAGGCCAGGTTTGCGAGATTCAGTGACTCGCCATCACCAATTTTGAAGGCCACCATGTCATAGATCTGTTGGTCATAAAAGTTTCCGAGCATTTGACGAAGAGCCGCCGGCATGGGCATCACCCCGCCCGAACGGGCGGAATTTCGCGATACGATAAGCCATTGCTCCAATGCCACTGCACCGATCAAGGCTTGGGCTTCCATCCGAATGCGGCCAAACTCCCTTCCAATATGCGCCATTTCCCAGCCGATGCGGCCAGAAGTGTGGGGCACATCGATAATTGCATTGTCCGCCCGTGGCTGGGCATTGCGCATAAATCGCTCGGGATGGCCGACGTCGCCGATCCGAGCCCACGCGACAGCAAACGACACAGTGAGTAGCAAAACCGTCATTGTCATCATGACGCGAGTTCCCGTGACTTTGTCCCCTCACAGCGGCCCGGCACAATATCACAATCATCTAATGTTATAACTTACGCACTAAAATCTCGTCGCTATGTCAATTTTCACTCAATCACTCGGCCGGTCGCGCCGATCCCGCTGGAGCTTCGTATCCAGATGGTCAGGGCTGCAGGGGCTATCGTTTCTCGCGATCGCTTTCTGCAGTAGGTTTTGGCGGCGCATCCTGTCGCCCGAACATTGACAGCATGGGCCGATGCCGTTGCCATGCACCTGTATTGGTCGAATTCTTTGAACAAGCAAGCGATGGGTGACCGATGCGAAGGCGAGTGTCCCAGCCGCCCCCCGTTAGCCGGAAAGGCGGCTGTCTTCTTGTCAGGCTAGGAAAATTCTTTGCAAATGTGTTTTAGCGGCAACGGGCCTCGTAGCGGCGACCATAGCGATCACGATAGATGCAATAGCCGCGGTGCTCCGTCGAGCGTCCGATCAACGCGCCGACCAGCCCGCCTGCCACAGCACCAACAGCGGCGCCGCCCCAACTATTAGTGACGACACCACCAATTATAGCGCCCGACCCGGCCCCGATCGCAGTTCCTTGTTCCGTCGCCGTGCAGGATGCCAAGGTGGCTACCAATGCACTGGCAAGAACGATTTTTTTCATCATATGGTTGTTTCCTAATTTCAATTTTTGCAACAAAGGGCAGATCGCCCAGCATCTATGCCCCAGCATCTAGGGAAGTCCAGAATTCGATTTAAGGCGAGCCAGGAGATGGCCAGCGTCCTCACGAATAGGGGCTTTCCCGGCGGCGGACCGGGAAAGCCCCTAACCTTTCGCGCGGCTTACCGAACCGTGCGCGTCAGGCCGGCCACAACATGGATCATGCTTACGGCAAAAAACATTGGACCGAAGCCTGAAGGTGGCTGGACTTTGGTCTTAGCCAATCGTTCAATTCCATCAAAAGTGAGCGTAGTTCGCGTTCCGCGCCCATGAGAATTGTCTCTCAGCCTTTTTTTGGGAAGGGTTGGCCGTGAGCGAAATCGGCTCTCCCTCATCGCCCTTTTGACCGGCATTATGATCTGTCTACAGATCATTACTATGACAAATGATATGTAAACAGATCATTCATGGTTGATCTTGCTCCCTACTCTGTCCCCTGTGAGCATTAATAATCCACGCGCGCGAGTCAAAGAGTACGCCCTCCATGGTCATATGCGCCTCCAGTAAATCGTGCAGCCGCTGCAATGCCTTGTCGGGTGCCTCATCGGTTTGCGCGAGGGCGTCCTTCACAAGATAGAGGTCGATGAGCGCGTCAAACGCCCTATCGACGTCTGGCCCATAGAAAACCGGTTCTCGCACGTCGGTAAAATCGATCGAAACAAAGCCGGCCGTGCTCAGAAGTTCTGTAGCGATGGTAGGATCGCCAAGTGAAAACGGTGTGAGAACATCTGCGGAAACCGCGGTTCTCGGGGCCAAGGTTCGCCGAATGGCACCAGACCACTCGTTACGCTCCTGGCTCTGCCACACCATCCATACAAGGCGCGCGCCCGGACGCATCGCGCGGGCGACATTGGCAAAGGCCGCCGCCGGATCAGCAAAGAACATGACGCCAAACTGGCTGATGCAGAGGTCGAAGCTGGCAGTGGGAAAGGCGTGGTGCTGGGCATCGCCCTGCTCAAACGCAACATTTCGCAACCCTTCTTCGTCGGAACGTCGCCGCGCAACCTCGAGCATCTCCAAGGACGTATCCACGCCGATCGCGTCGCCTTCCACTGCGACACGGGCGGCCTCACGAGTCGATTGTCCTGCCCCGCAACCGATATCGAGCACGCGGTCACTTACTCCAACGCTCGCGGCGGCGCGCAAATGCCCATTGTGCCGCTTTAATTCTGCGTCATAGAGTTAGCACGATCCAACATCTCCACCCTCGCTTGGTTTTGTCTCGGTCACGTGACGGAAGTTCACTTTTCGTCTCTTTCGCGACAGCGTCATAGGCTTGCGTCAGTTTTTGCAGCACTGAAAATTCGCTCTTGGGTGAAGCCCCAGGTGCAGGACGCGCAACTCGTCCATGAATTCTTCCCATAACTCGGGTCCGCCCTCTTCGAGCAATTGTGCCCGAATCCTGAGCTCCCCGGTCGCGGGCAGATGCCGGCGCCCCGATGCGCCTATCGTAGCCATGACATCCCCTTCTCATCGTCCACGGTACGGCAGACCCAATCTTCCCGGTCGAGCACCGCGAATTACTGGCAGAAACCGTCAAAGGCGCAGAACTTCTCCGTCTTGAGGGCGGCGGCCATGAAGTTCATCCCGAGGATTGGGATGAAATCATTTCGGCCATCGACCCTCACATCGGTGCATCGCATCCCTCGAAGCTGCCTTAGGCCAGGGGCGCGGATCTCTTCCGTTCCTATTTGTCGGATGAGGGAATAGCACTGCGAGAATTGCACAGCAGAAAAAAACTCGAAATGGCACGTTACCATCCCAGCACACGCCGGCAACGTCAAAGGCGAAGCTTCCGCCCTGACGTTTCCAACCATAGGTGCAGGAGCACTCCGGCATAAGCTACGGCACCATGCGCCAGAGAGGCCAGCGAATGCCATCTACCGCCGATCAGCGATTGCCAGCCGCCGCAATCTGAACGGCGGACCTAGCCTCCTCGGCGGAAAGTCGGCCTTCGTGAGCCGCATTGCAGGTGCGCCACGCGTGACGCCACTTTTCGCTGTTCTGATTGGGCTCGTGAATAAGCCAATTCATAGCCTCCTCAGCCGAACCGACAACTATCCGGATACGGCCGTCGCCCAAGATGAGGGGCTTCTTCCAACGTTGTACCAGCATGATTGAACTCCAAACTTAGGTCCATCGGTCGAGGATCGTTCCCTACGATCACAGATAGGTGCCGCCGCCGCTAGATGCCAGTCCGGACTGCGTCGCGCGGGGCAGCGAATGGACGTTCCATGGCGAGGCGGCGCTCTCGGCCAGGAACAGCCGCAAACCTACCTTACATCTCAAGGTGAAGGACACGCCGCACTGACACTTTCCTCCAGCAAAGGTGATTTCATTCTTGATAATCTCGCAGATGAGATCAAACCATGCCGCGCGGCACCGTACAAGTTTCTGAAACGCCAAAGCCACCAAAACCCGATCGATGCGTAAGTATCCACGACGAACGTTTGGAGGCGCCTGCACGGTGAATGTGCCGGTGAAAGCCGACAGGAGCCATTTCAATGGGCGGAATAACGCAGGTCTCGAAGATGCTTGCCGCGCTTCTTGAAGGCGGCAGACGTGCCTGACAGCGCATCGGCGAACTCCTCATGGATGATCGCAACGACGCGGGCAAGCTCGCGCTGCTTTTCTTCCGGCAGATGTTCCAGGGACGATCGCATGGGTCCATCGATAGGCCAAAGACGATTCGGCGTCTACTACTCGAAACTGTAGGAACCATGGCGGCTTGCAATCCGGCGCAACTTCCCAGGGCACCATGAGGCGGGGATTATCCGTGGCTTTTTCAGGGGCAAGCTGAAGCCAGGCGGCTAACCCGACGCTAGCGTGAGGCCACCCAGTCGTGCCAATCGTTTTCATCACCATGGAAGACGTTGAGGTCGATCCGGCCATCGACGCCATGCGAGAGGCCGGAGCCCGAATACTGCCAGAAAACCCACTTGCGCTTCGGGTAGACCTTGGAGGGATGAGCGGCCACCGAGCGCAGCCAGAAGGGATAGTCGGGAAACGCGCCCTTCAGGTTGTCGCGATAGAAGTCCGGAGCCGTGTAGATGATCGGCCGCTGGCCATAGTGCCGCTCCAGCTTGTCCATGAAGACCTGCATTTTTTCCAGCACCCGCTCGCGCGAAGGCCGCCGCTTGCAGCTCGATTCACCATTCCATTCGACGTCGATAACCGGCGGAAGAGCGCCCGCTTCCTTCGGAACGTTGCGGATGAACCAGTCGGCCTGTTCGCCGGCCGTCCGGCACCAGTAGAAGAAGTGATAGGCGCCGCGCTTCAAGCCGGCTTCCTTGGCCCTGCGCCAGTTCTTCCTGAACATCGGATCGAGATGGTCGCCGCCGTCCGTCGCCTTGATATAGGCGAAGTTTGCACCCTGCGTCCTGAGTCTTTCCCAGTCGATCTCGCCCTGCCAGCGTGAGATGTCGACGCCATGCACGGCAAGTTTTCTGGGCGAGATGGACCCGAAGTTAATCGGTTTGGCGTCGCGGAAGCCATAGCTGTAAATCTGCGAGCGCGTTTGCGGAGCCGCCCTCATCTCGGGCTTGGCCGGCGCCAGCATGGCAATCGGCCGTTCCGACGGAATGGGAGCGCCGACCGTTCTGGCGGCAGGTGCGAATGCTTGCGGCTGAGGGACCTGGCCTACCCAGGCCAATTCTTCCTGCGGCGCGCTGGCTACCGCTGCCGCTTCGCCGACATTTCCAGACGGTACGACATTGGATGGTGGGACGACCGAGCTTGTCGTTTCCTGCGACGGTTGTCCGGCCCGGACGTTTTCCGGGGGAGGGCCAGATGCACAGCCCGACACAGTCAGGCAGGCAAGAAAGATTGCTGTCACATCCGATAGACGCATAAGAACCCGTACGCAAAACAACTGCCGCCGACGGCAATCCATGCCGTGGGGACCCACTGGCATGAATGGCTAACGGAAAATTACCAAAAAAGACTGAATCCAATCTTTACCGGCAAGGTTAACGGCGCGACGAATTTCTACAGGGTACGACCGACCGATCTACGCCAGATACTTTTCTGTCAGCCGGGCCCACATGGCGGCCCCAACCGTCAGATTCTCGTCCGCAAAGTCGAATTTCGAGCTGTGCAGGATTTCCGAATTCAGCCCGTTGCCAAGACGCAGGAAGCAGCCCGGCTTGTGCTCGAGAAAATGGGAAAAATCCTCGCTCCCGGGGATCAATGGGCAGGTCAAAATCTTGTCCGGATCGACAAGCTCCTCCGCAACGGTGCGGGCAAACTCCGTCTCCTTCTCCGAATTGATGACGACGGGGTGGCCGCGCACATAATCGATTTCGAAGCCGGCGCCATAACCCTCGGCCACAGTCGCGGTGAGCTTGCGAATTCTCCCTTCCAGAATGTCTCTTATCGCCGGTTCGAAGGACCGGACGCTGAGCGAAAGCGTTGCGATGTCCGGAATGACGTTCGAGGCTTCGCCGGCATGGATGGAGCCGACGGTGACCACTGCCGTTTGCGTGGGATCAATGCTGCGCGAAACGACCGACTGCAGTGAAACGACGAGATTGCAGGCAATGACGACCGGGTCGACTGTCAGATGCGGCCTGGAGGCATGGCCGCCCTTTCCCTTGATGGTGATTTTTACCGTATCGGCAGCAGCCATCAATGGACCGGAACGCAGGAGCCAGGTGCCCTCCGGCGCGCCGGGGTGATTGTGCAGCCCGAAAATCGCGTCACACGGGAAGCGTTCGAACAATCCGTCGGCGATCATCGCCTGCGCCCCGCTTGCCGTACCGGCTTCCTCGGCGGGCTGGAAAATCAGGTTGACTGTTCCGTCAAAACGGCGCGTGCGCGCCAGATATTGCGCGGCCCCAAGCAGCATCGTCGTGTGGCCGTCGTGACCGCATGCATGCATCTTGCCGGCTGCCCTGCTCGCATAAGGCAGGCCTGTTTCCTCCTGGATGGGAAGGGCATCCATATCGGCGCGGATCGCAATACTGCGCGCGCTGTTGCCCACCTTGAGACGCGCGACGACCCCATGGCCGCCGACATTGCGCAACACGTCGTAGCCCCAGGACTCCAGTTTCTCGGCGACGAAGCGTGCGATTTCCGCCTCTTCGAACGACAGTTCCGGATTGGCGTGAAGATGTCGGCGCGTCGCTTCAAGCTCTGCCTTGAGCGGCTCGAAGTCGGAGATACGGGCAAAAGCATTGTCGCGTGTCATCAGTCGGTTCCAATAGATAGAATGAACGGAATTGTCGCGCCGTGTTTTAGTGGCGCGGGCAGGATCCTGAGCGCTCAGATTGCCGGCTAGATGAAGCGCGCCAGAAAGCTTCTCGTGCGTTGATGCTGCGGATTGCCGAGGACATCTTCGGGCTTGCCGTGTTCGACGACTTTGCCGCCATCCATGAAGATGACCCGATCGGCCGCCTCGCGTGCAAACCCGATCTCGTGTGTCACGACGATCATGGTCAACCCCTGGCTTGCCAGGTCGCGCATCGTAGAAAGGACCTCGCCGACGAGTTCGGGATCGAGTGCGGAGGTCGGCTCGTCGAACAGCATCAGCTTCGGCTTGATCGCCAGAGCCCGTGCGATCGCCACACGCTGCTGCTGGCCGCCGGAAAGCTGGCGCGGGTAACTGCCGGCTTTTTCCGAAAGCCCGACGCGCTCCAGAAGCATCAACGCATTTTCCGTCGCAGCCTTGCGGCTTTCGCCGTGGATGCCGACCGGCGCTTCGATGATGTTTTCGAGCGCGGTCATATGCGGATAGAGGTTGAACTGCTGGAAGACCATGCCGATCTTGCGCCGCTGTGCAGCGATCGCATTGTTGGAGAGTTTTTCAAGGCGGCCGTTTCGCAACCGGTAGCCGATCTGTTCTCCGTCGACCATGATCGAGCCTTGATTGATGGATTCCAGATGGTTGATGCAGCGCAGGAAGGTCGATTTGCCCGAGCCGGAAGGCCCGAGGATGACCACGACCTCGCCAGGGGAGACATCGAGATCGATCCCTTTCAGGACCTCTAGATTGTCGAAGGACTTGTGAACATTGCGCGCGTGGACGAGCGGTTCGACAGTTGCAACGGCATTCAACGGCTTGCCTCCTGTACGATGACGGGTGAGGGGGCGTCCGGTACGACCGACGTGCCCGCATGTCCGGCAGGCTTCGCTATGCTGCCGGAACGTCTGTCGCCTCTGCTATAGTAGCGCTCGATATAGCCCTGGCCGATGTTGAGGATCGAGGTGATCAGCAAGTACCAGACCACGGCAACGAGCAGCATCGGAATGATCTCGAACGTGCGGTTGTAGATCGATTGGACCGAATAGAGCAGGTCCGCCATGGCGATGACGCTGACGAGCGAGGTCGCTTTGATCATGCTGATGAGCTGGTTGCCCGTGGGCGGAACGATGGAGCGCATCGCCTGCGGGATTATGATCCTTCGCAGTGCGCGCGCACGCGTCATGCCGAAGGCTTCCGCGGTTTCCGCCTGGCCCCTGTCGACGGAAAGAAGGCCGCCGCGGATGATCTCGGCCATGTAAGCCGCCTCGTTGAGCGCCAGGCCGACGATTGCCGCCGTCATGGGCGTGATGACGGAATTGGTGTCCCAGCTGGCCAATGTCGGCCCGAAAGGCACGGTGATCGAAATCGAAGGAAAGAGAGTCGACAGGTTGTACCAGAATATCAGCTGCACCAGGAGCGGTGTGCCGCGGAAGAACCAGATGAAGAGACCGGCAAGGGAATGGGCGAGCCGGTCCGCCGACAACCGCGCAATGGCAAGCAATAGACCGAGCGCTATGCCGATCAACATGGCAACGACCGTCAACCCGAGCGAGACGTAAAGGCCGCTAATGACCGTCGTGTCAAAGAAATATTGCGCGACGACGGGCCAGCCGAAATTCTCGTTGTTTGCGACGATCCAGCCAAAATCGGCCGCAATCGCCAGGGTTAGCGTCCAAAGGATAAGGCGATCGATGCGAAACGGCTTATGCGCGTTGACGACGTCGCGGGGATCCGCATCGCCCGGAGGCGATGCGCTTTTGTGGTTGCTGGCACTCATTTTGGCAACGTCCCGCCGAGATTGATGCCCGGCTCGTTGATCATGTTGTTCTCAAGGCCCCATTTCTTCATGATTGCCGCATAGGTGCCGTTGCCCATGAGAATCTTCATGCCGTCGCGCAGCACGGGGCCAAGCGGCGATCCTTTCGGCACGACCGCGCCCTGGTAAAGATTGTCAAAACCGTTCTTCTGGCCGACGCCCGTAAGTTCGAGCTGGCCATTGGCCTGCGACACGAAATAGGTGAGGGGGGCTTGGGAGGAAAAGAATGCATCCGAGCGCTTGGACCTGACGGCAAGGATCGAGCTTGGCTGATCGGTGAAGGACTGAACCTCGACCGCGTCCTTGCCATCGGCCTTGCACTTTTCGGCCTGGACCTTGATGACCTTTTCGGCGGATCCGCCAGCCATCACGGCAATGCGCTGTCCGCAGGCGGTCTCCAGCGAGGTGATGCCGTTGGGGTTGCCCTTGTGCACGGCAAAGACGACGAATTCCTGCACCCAGTCGACGAAATCGTTAGCCTCCTCGCGGCTCTTGAAATCGCCGACAGGGCCGAAGGCGAACTGATAGCGGCCGGAATTGACGCCGGCGAGAAGTGCTGGAAGGCCACCGACGGTGGCGTGCTCGATTGTGACGCCGAGCACCTGGCCGAGCGCGTCCGTGAGGTCGGCGCTGGCGCCCTCCATCTTCGTTCCGGTCACGATCTCGTAGGGAGGAAAGGAGCCGTTGTTGACTGAGATCATCTTGCCGGCGGTCTTGATGTCCTCGGGAAGCTTTGCCCGCAGTTCCTCGTTGACGGTGAGCTTCGGAAGCGTTGCATCCTCGGCCAAGGCCATTCCAGAGAGCAGGGCGCTCGCAAGAGCGAAGGCGGTGATGGATTTCAAAGGCATTTTCTTATTCCCCTTTTTGGTTTGTATGGAAACGGATTTACGATCCGGCTGCGGCAAGCTGCGGGCGATCTGAGGACGCCTGCAGCGGAAAAAGCTCTGCCGGCGTGAGCGCTCGCGGCAGGATGCCCTGTTCGTGCAGTTCCCGTGCAAAATCGGAAATCATCGCGCGGTTCGCATCAAGGCCACTCTCGTCCCAGTCCGGTGGAAGATCTGCCGAAACCTTCAAAAGCTCATCGAAGATCCACGGCGTGGTGTCGGCATATTTGCGACGCCTGACCGTCCAGACGCGCTTGGATTCATCGATCAACGCGCTGAGTTCTTCGAGGAGCCACGGATATTGCGCCGCCACCGTCGCCTTGATGCCGATGAGATGCATGCCCGGCACGTAGCCGACGTCCTTGAAATACTGGCGTTCGGCACGGCGGAAATCTGCAAGCACTTGGCGGAAGGGCGAATCTCTATCGAAAAAGCCCTCAGGCATGAAGGGCGTGAAAACGGCATCCAGTGCCCCCTCCTTCAGAAGGTCGACCATCGGGCGCTCGCCTGGTGCTGCTTCGATGCGTCCCGTGCGGCCAAAGCCGTCGAGACGATCGGTGATGGGATGAGCTTCCGTCAATCGGCCGGCAAACCACATCGCTTCCTCGACGCTGACACCTTCACGGCGCAAGGCAGCGCGTGTCCAGGTGTTTCCGGAATCGCGCCATCCGGTAACGCCGATCCGCTTTCCGGCAAGCTGGCTCAGCTCCGTAATCGGGCTGTCCTTCGTCGTGATGATGCAGCGATGGCGAAAGCCGCGCATGATGAAGTTCGGAATGCCGATCACCGTATCGTCGCCGTCGGCGCGAAGCTGGGCGTACCGGCTGAAGGACATTTCCGCCGCGTCATGTGCCTCGTCCTTTCCGACATGGGAGATGAGCGTGGCAACCCTATCGACCTTCACGTCGAGGCGGGGAGAGGAAACGTCTCCCAACACCAGCGGGGTCATGTAGTCCCAGTCGCGCAGGGCCAGCCGTATCGTTACAGTCATGCATTTCGCTCGCAAAAGATGGTTGCTCTTGCTCGTAAATAAATGTTCAATTTGACTCGATCAAATGTTATTACGTTATTGAACATTTAATCTGGTGCAAAAATGAGCGAAACACGAAATGCCGATTGGTTTGCCGAAAAATTGAGCGACAAGACGATCCGCGGCATTGCATTGGAAACCAGCGCCTTGATCCGCGCAGGTGCGCTTCCGGTCGGAACGAAGCTGCCGGCGATCCGCGACCTTGCCTTCGCGCTTGGCGTCAGTCCTGCTACGATCTCCGAGGCCTGGAGCGAGTTGCGCCGCCAGAAGATCATCAGCGGGCGCGGACGCAACGGCACCTGGGTCAGCGGCGACCGGTTCGTTGCCAAGCCCGAGAGGCTTGCAAGTTCCGGCAACTACGGAGAAGGCGTACTCAACCTCACGGCGGCGGTCCCGGATGTAAGGCTGCTTCCGCCCCTGGCCGAGGCCCTGGCATACGGCGCGTCTGCGGAAAACCTCAACAGTTACGAACGCAGCCGCATCCTGCCAGAGCTCGAAGCGGCTGTGCGGCGCGACTGGCCTTACGAGCCGGAGGCCTTTCTCGCCACGAATGGTGGATACAACGCAGTCTATACGCTGCTGCATGCTTTGGTTATGCCGGGCGCTTCGGTCGCAATCGAGAATCCGACGGCCATGCGCCTTCTCGATATTCTTGAGGATCTGGGCGTGCGCATCCTGCCCGTTCAGTGCGACAAGGACGGTCCCCTGCCGTCGTCACTTGAGGCGGCCACGAAATATCGCCCCGTCGCATTTCTGTTTCAGCCGCGGCTTCATTCTGTGACAGGCCAAAGCGTCAGCAGGGCGCGTTTGGAAGCTCTGGGAAACATTCTGGCGGGGAGCGATACGCTGATCATCGAAGACGATGGCGTGGCCGACATCTCCGGCGCACCCAAGCATTCCTTGGGCGGACGTTTTCCCGACCGCGTCATACACATCCTGTCCTACTCAAAGACGCTGGGTCCGGACCTGCGTCTTGCCGTATTGTCGAGCTCCAGGGCGATCGTGGAGCAAATTCAATCCTACCGAAGCTTCAGCGCCGGATGGACCAGCCGGATTCTACAGGCCGCAGTCGCGTGGCTGCTCCGCGATCAAATGACGGATGAAATCCTTGCCCGCGCACGCAATATCTATCAGCAGCGGCGCGATGAGCTGACGAATGCGCTGCGCGAGCGCGGCGTAGAGGTGGATGATGGCGCCGGCCTTTGCGCCTGGGTTCCAGTCTCATCGGAGCCATTTGCGATGGTCACGTTGGCGGCGAGGGGGATCGCCGTTCACCCTGGCGCAAAGTTCTCGATCCTGCCCAGCAATCATATCAGGGTCGCAACGGGCAATCTTTCGGACCATAGCAGAGAGGTCGCAGACGGCATCGCGCTGGCCTGCACGACCGGCTGATCCTAGATTGCGCCTCCGACAATCTTCTCACCTATAAGCGCTGCCATGGAAGCCTCCGGTTTCAAGGTCGTGAGCTGAAAAGTTGATCGCAAACTCCGACCTTGCACCAAGCTGTTGCAACGAGGTTCTCATTCACTGGAACGGCGGGCGTCTCCATTGCAGCGGCAGCAGGTGGCTATGGCGGCGAAACACTCGCAATTTGATCCAAATTGGCGATCAACCGAGTAAGCAGGGTGACGAGCTGTTCCGTTTCCGCGCTTGTGAAGCCGTCCAATGCCTCACGATTGCCTTGAAACAACGCCGCCGTTGCCTCGGGCATGCGTGCTTGCGCGTACTCTGTCAGCACTACGTGGCTGCTTCGACCATCAACCGGATCAGGTGTTCGTTGGATCAAGCCATCCCGCTCCATGCGAGCGAGCATTTGCGCCATCGGTGGCTGCTCCACCTTGGCGAAGCGCGCAAGGTCGCGTTGCGTGCTCGCATTGCCATTTTTCAGCGCGACCAGTACCGGTAAATGTCCGACGCCGAAGCCAAGCGGTTTGAGGCGTGACTCGCTCAGGCGGGCGAACCCTCGCGCCGCGAGGCTGATTAGATGCCCCGGCGTGGAAAGCACATCCTCGTCCATTCTATTCGCTCCTTACCTGGCGTTGACTATGGAATATATATGTACGTATATATCTATGCTGGCAATGTTGGTTACGCGCCGTTCAACGGTCGTTCCAAACCAGATTGAGGAAACGCCATGTCGGAAATCGATACTCAAGTTATCAAGCTCATCTATGATCGCTTCAATGCGCGCGACATCGACGGGATACTTGCCGTGCTTACTGATGATGTTGCTTGGGCCAACGGCATGGAAGGTGGCCATGTTCACGGGCGTGAGGCAGTTCGTGACTATTGGACACGTCAATGGGCTATCGTGAGTCCACATGTAGAGCCGGTGGCATTTCAGCGCATGAAAGATGGTGCATTAGCCGTCGAGGTGGTCCAGAACGTATACGATCTCAATGGCCAGCCGCTGGAGGATCAAACCCACGGTCTCAAAGCCAAAACACTGCTTCACGTCTTCCATATGAAGGCTGACAGGATCGCACGCTTTGATATCCGGGATGCCAGTTAGGCCGGGGTCCGGCGTCGGCTTCTGTGAAGATGGGGGTGGACGCCATGCTCGGAGGTCTTCGTCCGCCCGTCACCTCTGATCGATCAAAGCTTCACCGATGCCATCAACGAGGCACACGTCTCAAAGCCTGCGCTTTCCCTCCCGCGGGAGCGGGTTCCTTCTCTGGCGCAAAGGCAGGTAGTCGTAGCTTTTGGATCTTGCGCTACATTAATTTGCATCGGCCAACTGCGAATTCGAACTTCCACCGAGTGGGTCCGAAAGACGGAAGGTGACCCCGGTTGCGGACGCAGTCTCGAAGCCTATCTCATCAGGGGCTGTATGGCCGTCCGAATCTCTGCGCATATGAGGTCCCGCAATGACGCACGACCCTGGAAAAAGACCATTATTCCGCAAGCTCGACAATCATCTCCTCCACGTGAGTGATCTCGATGCAGCTATAGCTTTTTATGGGGGTCGGCTCGGTCAAGCCCTGCTTTGGCGGGACGATGAAGCCGCCGGCTTTGCGCTCCCGGAAACCGACGCGGAACTGGTTGTCCATCTTCATATCGGTCCCGAGACCGACATCCTGGTCGATGACGTGGACGAGGCGTTTGAGGAGTTCTTGGCCGCCGGCGGAGAGGCTGTGCAACCGCCATTCGAAATCGCGGTCGGACGATGCGCCAGAATCCGCGATCCCTTCGGCAACACAGTTGTGATCTTGGACCAATCGAAAGGGACGTTGGTCACGGACGCGAAGCGGCGTGTCACCGGTGTCAAGCGGGCCAGTAACCACGCGTGAACGTCCACTCGCCGACGTAGTGCTACATCGGCCCCTGAGACGTCTGGTAACCTTTTTGTCAGACCCGGTGCTCCTTCCCCCGCGCAATGAACGTTCGCTCTGCTTTGCGATTGTTAATGCCGCTTTTCGAACGGAAGTGCGCATCAGCTAACCGGCAGCGAACGGCAATCACACCGCAGCCAAAGGAGCAGCATAGCGGATCGAGTCTCGTTCGATAGCATCCACAGAGTTCATCAAGTCGACAAAGTCACAGGCCTCGGCCCAAGACATGCCACTCACCTGCACGTCACCAAGCGTGGCGGGTTCCATCGTCAGCCCGTCCACAACAAGCCACTTGTCATCGATTTCATGTCGAAGATTGAAACGTCGCATCGCAAGGTCTCCAAGCAGTGACCGCGGTACCATATTTTAGAATGGATGAATATGAAAAAGTTAACAGTCGCTAACTATAACGGTTAGCTTGCGTGATTGCCGATCCTATATGATCAAACACGCGATCCACGGAGCTTCCTGGCACCCCATGTGGTGTTGCCGCTGCGGTTGATGAAGCCGCGGGTAGAAATTATTGAGAGAGAAATGTTCTGGTCAAGATGAAAAAATCGCAGCGATGCGCTCTAGATCGGTTCGGCTGATTTCCTCAGACACCGGTTCGCTTTTATTGGCGCGAAACCACTCAGCTGCCTCCCGAACGCGTTCGCCGGTCGGGCCATCGTACGCGCCAAGTCTGCCGATCCATTCTCTCACGGTCTCACGTTCCATTCGGCCCGCGCTGTAACGGGCGTGAACGGTTTTAGCAGAGGCCACTAGATCGGGAATACTATTCAAGGACGTGCTCCGCTGACTTCAGCCGCCAATGTACTATTTCTGAGGTGCCGGTGGCGCCGCCAGCGTTGAAAAACGTGTAGGTCGTCTCAATCCATCGGGCTAACCGTGCCGATGACGGGTATCATACCGCCGCAGTAAATAGTAGCGCGGCAAGTATTTGCCGTCATCTTTCGACCTTCCGAAATTGTCTCGCGCCCCAGAGGAAGGATGGGCTTCGTAGCCTGCCACGCCACCTATCGATGCGAATACATATCGTTCTTCGGGCACGGCCTGTGAATTCTTAAATAACATCAACAACTTAGATTGAAAAACTGGCCCCGCGCGCCGTGATTCGGACCTTAAAAGAGGCGCCTCCAGTTGGATATCGAAAAGTCGACTGCGTTCCGGACAGCGTGCTCTCCTCGCCGCCGCTTGCCGTGGGTTTAGCGCTCCACCGGCTGATCAGAGTTCGTGGTTCACTGGTTTATAGCGCGATCCGGAAAACTAAGCTGTCCTCCGCTTTCTAAACCAAAGCGGACATCTACCGTTTGACCGATTATTTGCTCAGCGCGTACGCTGTCCAGATAGCACGCGGGACAATCAGAGCGAGTTGGACGTATGGTTGATGAGCCAGAGATTCCCCTCGAAGGCGGTGCGGACTCGAGAGTCGTTCGAGTCGGTCAGACAGTTCGGCGCGACGCTCGCGCTTGGTCGCCCGCCGTCCTTGATCTGTTGCAACACGTTGAGCGTGAAGGATTTGCCGGGGCGCCACGTGTGCATGGCCTTGACGACCAAGGGCGAGAGGTTCTGACCTACATCGAGGGAGAGGTCGGCCAAGGTGCCGGGTTTATTCCCGGCGAAGGCGGCCGCTTCGATGTCCGTCTCCCGGACTATGTCTGGCGCGATGACGTGCTCGTTCATCTTGGCGCGCTCGTACGGGCCTATCACGATGCCGCGGCCAGCTTTCCGTGGGCTGGCCGCGAGTGGCGCTTAAAGGCTCGTCTGCCTGTCGAGACGGTTTGTCACAACGATCTCACGCCATGGAATACTGTCTTTCGAGTGGGCCTGCCGGTGGCTTTCATCGATTGGGACGCCGCGGCGCCAGGGCCTCGTGCGTGGGACCTCGGATTCATCGCCTGGCGTTGGGTGCCGTTCTGGCGCGACGCGAAGTGTCGAGCACATGGACTCCCGACCGGTGTCGCCGAAAAGGCCCGCCGCTTTCGCTTGCTGGTTCACGCGTACGGGCTCGAGCCTGAGATTGGCGTCGTGCACGCGGGAATCGAGCGGGTGCGGCACTTGCAGGAACACATGTGGAAGCTCGTCGCTGACGGTTCTAAGTGGGAGGTGGAACTCGCTCGTCGCGGTGTGCTCGACGAGGCGGCGCTTGAGATTGCCTGGATTGAGGAGCACGCTGCAGCGCTTGCGAGGTCGTGACCTACCGCGATGAAGGTCTTTCCGGCACATCCAAGACAGCCGCGGACGGCTGTCTTTCGAGCCGAAACGGACGTCACTCGGTCGCAGGTATGATTTGCGCAGGCAGTTTATCGCTACGACGCAATCGTATCCAGTTCCCGCGTCATGTCGACCATCGTCGGACGAAAGCCGATGGAAGCAAACAAGCACTGAGCGGCTTTGTTTTGGTAAGCCGTGGAGCGCACCACGCGTTCGGAGCCGCGGGTTTTTATCTCTGCCAAGACAGCATCAAGTAGCATTCGACCGACACCTTCGCGTCGACGGGCCGGATCAACGAACAGGTCGTGAATGACGCCCGCAGGGCCTCGTAAGGACGTGTAGCCGTATCCTTCAAGTGCCGCATACACATACCCTAAAATGGAGCCGTCTTCCTCGGCGACGAGCAGGATCGCGTCGGCCCGATGAAGCTCGTCTTCGAGGAAACGAGCGTATCCCGGCGGGGTGCTCGTCGTGGCTCCAATGAAGCGTCTAGGGTCGAATTCGTGGTAGCCTGGTCGATGACGAGGCGGATTCTTTCCGGCCGGCTGTCAAGGCCGACGGCCGGGCGCCCGTCCTTGAAGCCGAACTTCGTGGCGATCACGACCTGATCCCGGATCGGCGCCAACGCCTCGCCGACGATCTCCTCATTGGTGAACGGCCCATAGGCCTCGGCCGTATCGAAAAAACGTCACGCCGCGTTCGAAGGCCGCACGAAGAAGCGCGATCGCATCCCTCCTCTGCATGGCGGGGCCGCGATGATAATTGGGGCCTATGCAGCCGAGGCCGACAGCCGAAACATCGGAACCACGGTGTCCAAGTCGGCGTGTTTGCATTCTCTCCTCCTGTCGATGGTTTGTGCCGTCACAGCCCGAGCGGCCATTCACTTCGCGAACTAGCCGCTCAGCCAGCCTGTCACCTGTTCCAGGGTCCGCCGTTCCTGGTCCGCCTCCATCGAGAAGGCGGGCCGGACGTCGGCGCCGGGAGCAATCGACCTGACGATGTCGATGCTATCTCCGAGGCCGTATCCTCCGTGCGTTATGAAAGGGTGGATGATCTTTCCGGAAAGGTCATGTCCCCGTAGGAAGGAGCGGACGACAGGTGGGGCCGTCATTCCCCAGATCGGGAAGCCAAGATAGATGGTGTCGTATCGGCGGACGTCCGCCACGATGGTTTTCAGGCGCGGAAGGTATCCGGCCCCCGTCTCTTGGCTGGCCTGGGCGACCGTCTCGACATAGTCCTCGGGGTAGGGGTTGCCGGGATTGATTTCGAACAGCGTCGCACCCCTTGCCCCGCGGATCTGACGCGCAATGAGCTTCGTGTTTCCGGTCCGCGAGAAATAGGCGACCAAGGTTCCGCTGGAGCCGAACCGCGCCTGCGATGCGTTGTTCTCGGCAGGCGCCGCAAGGTCGGCCGCGGCAAGGGATAGAGCTTTCAGGAACTTGCGCCGTGGAATTTGGATCTGCATATGATTGCTCCTTGCGCACCACAGGCTCCGTCAGTCGATCTGGCGTCCCTTGCCGTAGTCTTCGTCGGATACCTTCTCCATCCAGGTGACGGCACTGCCGTTCAAGGATTCGGCGACGGCGAAATGGGTCATCGCCTCGTCTGCCGAGGCGCCGTGCCAGTGTTTGGCCAGAGGCGGAATCCAGACGACGTCGCCGCGGCCGACCTTCTCGATTGGTCCGCCCTCCTCCTGTACCCAGCCCTGGCCGGATATGATGAAGAGGGTCTGTCCCAGCGGATGCGTGTGCCAGGCCGTGCGCGCACCCGCCGAAAAGGAAACGGTCGCCCCACCGACCCGGGCCGGTGCGTCGCCCTGGTAGAAGCCCGAGGTCTCGACTTCTCCAGTAAAGTGCTGCTCCGAAGCCTTCGCGCTGCCTTGGTTGGCCCGCGTGATCTTCAGGTCGCCCGATGTCGCGGATTGCGCGGCGGACGTTTGCAGACCATTGCCGCGGCTGTCGAATACTCGCTGAAGGACGGGCACGGCCGACATCGCCCTTGGCCAACCGGCATAGAATGCGACATGCGTTACGACCTCGGATGCTTCGGCGCGGGTCAGGCCGTTGTCCATGGCGCGGTTGGTATGGAAAGGGAGCTGCTCGGGCTGACCGATCGCGATCAGGGCCGCCATCGTCACAAGGCTGCGGTCGCGGGCGCTGAGATCCGGCCGCCGCCACAGATCGCCGAACAGGACACGATTGGTGAGGTCCGCGAGCGTCGGAGCCGTAGGTGCCACGTTCGCGTTGACGGCAGCCGCACGTGCCGTCTCGGCAGCGGCTTCCAGTTCGATACGGGCAGCAGCGCTGTTTCCCACCGGAGCGATGTCGCGCTCATCGAACACCTTCTTCGTCTCGGTCACGGCCGATATCGCGTTCGGCCAGCCAGCGTAGAAGGCGAGCTGCGTGATCAGTTCGCCGATCTCGTCCGGCGCGACGTCGTTGTCGAGCGCCCGGCGGACGTGGCTGCCGATCTGCGCTGCCTTGCCGGTCGAGATCAGGGTGGCGACGGTGACAAGACTGCGGTCGCGCGGCGGAAGCTCGCCCCGTTCCCAAACCTCCCCGAAGAGAACGTCGTCGGTGAAATGGCCGAGGCCGGGAGCAACGTCGTACACGACCGGCGGAGCGACGCGTGCACGGGGTTCCTGTGCTTCGACGCCCGTCGCGGCGAGAGCGGAGATGGCGACGATCTTGTTCATAGGACACCTCATGTTGTCGTCCAAATTGGGCGGCTGGAGCCGTTCGGATCGAGGATTGCAGACAACGCGGGCCCGGCTTTCGGCCGGACCTTGTCTGTCAGACGCGAAGAAGCGTCTTGATTGCGCGGCGATCGTCCATCGCGTGGTATCCTTCCGTGACGTCGGCGAGCAGCCGTGCCGCAAGGCCCCTTCCACGATGAGACCGCCGATGCTCCCAGTCGCGCCAATGACGAGAACTGTAGGGGGTGGATGCTCTTATGAACCATTCCTGCCTGCGCCAACGATCCTCGGTCTGCGAAGGCAAAACTACCATCCGAGCATTGATTGGATTAGAGGGCGTGTTTGGCATGCGGTCATGAATCCAATTCATGACCGCATGCCGATTGGACGGCCTAATCTGTCCCCCCGACTTCGCCTATCTTTCGGGCATTCAAAAGAAAGGTGTAATCATGGAAAAGCGCATTCTCGGCCAGGGCCTTGAGGTGTCAGCCCTGGGTTTTGGCTGTATGGGCCTGAATTTCAGCTACGGCCATGCCCTCAGCAACGCCGACAGCGTCAAGCTCATCCGCGACGCCGTCGATCATGGCGTAACCTTCTTTGACACGGCCGAGGTCTACGGCCCTTTCACCAACGAAGAGATCGTCGGCGAGGCGCTGCGTCCGGTTCGCGACCAAGTCGTCATCGCCACGAAGTTCGGCTTCACGATCGAAGACGGCAAGCAGACGGGCCTGGACAGCCGCCCTGAACACATCAAGGAAGTCGCCGAGGCGTCCTTGAAGCGTCTTGGCATCGATGCCATCGACCTTCTCTATCAGCATCGCGTCGATCCCAAGGTTCCGATCGAGGATGTCGCAGGTGCCGTAAGAGACTTGATCGCTGAGGGCAAGGTCAAGTATTTCGGCCTTTCGGAACCCGGCGCGCAAACAGCCCGGCGCGCGCATGCCGTGCAGCCGGTAACGGCGCTGCAGAATGAATACTCACTTTGGACGCGCGGCCCCGAGACGAATGGCATCCTGGAGGCCTGCGAGGAGCTCGGGATCGGTCTCGTTGCCTACAGCCCTCTCGGGAAAGGATTCCTGACGGGGGCGATGGGCAAGGACAGCAAGATCGCCGAGAACGACTTCCGCAAGCTTCTGCCGCGCTTCACGCCCGAAGCCATGGAGAAGAATCAGGCGCTGATCGATCTTATCAAGCGCGTCGGCGACGCCAGGAACGTGACGCCGGCCCAGATCGCGCTTGCGTGGCTCCTCGCGCAGAAGCCGTGGATCGTGCCGATCCCCGGCACCACGAAGCTGCATCGCCTCGAGGAAAATCTCGCCGCCGCCGCCGTCAAGCTGTCGACTGCGGAACTTGCCGAACTCGATGACGCGGCCGCCAAGATACAGGTCGAGGGTGACCGCTATCCCGAGCGGCTGATGAAGATGACTGGTCTCTAAAGGCCGTATGCCGGAGGAGGTTTGACGGCGCCTCGGCCCAATCTCTTTTCAGAAAGACGACAACCATGTCACACGAACTCGCGAGCTCTGCCGATTGCATCGCGGCGCCCGTCGATACATCCTCCGTCAGCCCGCTTCCGCCCCGCAGGCGCGTCCTTGCCGTGCTCAGCGCCCTTATGGGATTCGCGTCGATCTCGACAGACCTCTACCTTCCGGCCATGCCGGCCATGGGCAGGGATTTCGGAGCGGATCCGGGTTCGATCGAGCTGACCGTGTCCGGATTCCTGATCGGCTTCAGTCTCGGCCAACTCTTCTGGGGGCCTGTCGGCGACAGGTATGGCCGCCGGCTTCCCGTGGGGGTCGGCCTTCTCCTATTCGTCATCGGGTCGGCCGGCTGCGCGATGTCGGGATCGGCCGCTGAGATGATCTTATGGCGCGTCGTGCAGGCGATCGGCGCCTGCTCCGGCGTCGTGCTCGCACGTGCGATGGTCCGCGACCTCTACGAGGGAAGCCGGGCCGCGCAGATGCTTTCGATCCTCATCACCATCATGGCCGTGGCTCCGCTTCTGGGGCCGATCGTCGGGGGCCAGATCCTCGCGATAGCCGGATGGCGCTCGATCTTCTGGGTTCTGGTCGCGGTGGGGCTGGCGACCCTGGCCGCTCTCTTTACGGTTCCGGAGACCCTGCCGGCAGAACGGCGGAACAAGAATTCGATCACGGACGCCGTGCTTGGCTACGGCAAGCTGCTCGCTAACCGGCGCCTTCTCGGATTTGCTGCGGCAGGCGGCTTCTTTTATGCCGGCATCTATGCCTACATCGCCGGAACGCCCTTCGCCTACATCGACTACTACCATGTCCCGGCCGGACTATATGGCGTCCTTTTCGCCTTGGGGATTGTCGGGATCATGGTGACGAACATGGTCAACTCGAGGCTTGTGACCAGGCTTGGCAGCACGACCCTTCTGCGGTTCGGCACCTTCGGCGCGATGGCGTCCGGCTTTGCGATCCTGGTCGCGGGCGCGACCGGTTGGGGAGGCCTGTGGGCGCTCACAACACTGCTCTTCGTCTTCGTGTCTTGGTCCGGCCTCATCGTGGCCAATTCCATTGGCGGCGCCCTCCAGGGCTTCCCCGAACAGGCCGGGGCGGTCTCCGCGCTCGTCGGAGCGATCCACTACGGCTCCGGCATCGCCGGCTCCGCGGCGGTGAGCGCCCTTGCCGACGGCACGCCCTGGGCATTGACGCTCGTAATAGGTGTCGCAGGCATCGGCAGCTTCGGGAGCCTTGTTGTTGTCGCTCCGCGACAGGCGCCTTGACCTTGCGTCATTATGAGATGAAGTTGCGGTAATAAAGCCGCAGCCATTAGGGAGGTTCATGAATGAAGCGCGGGGAGCTTGCCGATCTCAGCGCCTTCCTGACCGTCGCCGAGGAACAGAACTTCACGCGCGCGGCGGCGCGCCTGGGGGCGTCACAGTCTGCATTGAGCCATACAATCAGACGGCTCGAAGCCCGTCTCGGAGTCCGTCTTCTAACCCGGACGACGCGCAGCGTCGCACCGACCGAGGCCGGTGAAAGGCTGCTTGCGACATTGCGGCCGGCGTTGGACAGTATCGGCGCAGAGCTGGCGTCCTTGAGCGAACTTCGCGACAAGCCGGCGGGAACGATACGGATCACGACGTCCGAACACGCCGCGACCACGGTGCTGTGGCCGGCCATTCAAAGGCTCCTTCCTGAGTACCCCGATATCCACGTCGAACTCAGCATCGATTCCAGCTTCACCGATATCGTGGCCGAACGGTTCGACGCCGGTGTCCGCCTGGGCGAAGCCTTGGCAAAGGACATGATCGCGGCCCGCATAGGTCCCAACCTCCGGATGGCCATCGTCGGATCGCCGGAGTACCTCACCGACCATTCGAAACCGACGACGCCGCAGGATCTCGCGTCGCATCGCTGCATCAACCTACGCATGCTGAGCGGGGGCGGCCTATATGCCTGGGAGCTCGAAAAGGACGGGCGCGAGCTTCGCGTGCGTGTCGATGGCCAGCTCGCGTTCAACAACGTGAGCATGATCGTCCGAGCGGCCGAGGCTGGATTCGGGCTCGGCTTCGTCATGGAGGATCATGTCATTGACCAGCTCTCCGACGGCCGCCTTGTGAGGGTGCTGGAGGACTGGTGTCCTGCTTTCGCGGGCTATCACCTTTACTATCCTAGCAGACGGCAGCCGTCGGCGGCTTTTTCGGTCTTGGTCGATGCTCTTCGGTATCGTGGCTGACCAGTTCATCGGAACCGCGCGCGAAAACCCCGTCCTTCAGGGCGGGGAGGAAGCGCGCGACCTTTGGGTCTCGACATACTGCCGGATAATGTCCAACGGCGCGCCGGCGCATGACGCGGCGAAATATGACGGCGACCACAACACGCCGTCGAAGTAGCGCCCCGCCACTTCCGGCCTCGCTTGCCGCAGCAGTCGGCTCGACACGCCCTTGAGACTGTTGACGAGCTTCGACAGCTGGACGGTCGGAGGATAGTTCACCAGCAGATGGACGTGATCGTCTTCGCCGTCGCACGACACGAGTTCTGCATCGAAGTCGGAACATAGCTTCGCGAAGATGCGCGACAGCTCCGCCACGGCGCGTTCCGACAGCACATCCCGCCTGTACTTGGTGACGAAGACCAAATGAACGTGCAACGCAAAAACACGGTGTCTTCCAGTGCGATAATCCATATTGCGATGCCTCCGGCCAATTGATACAACCATAGCATGACGAACCGCGCGTACAAGTACAGGATTGACGCTGACCAGCAGACGGCGGAATTCTTCGCCCGCTGCTGCGGCGTCGTGCGCCTCGTCTACAACATCGCCCTTGAGCCGCGATCCTCCTTCTGGCGGCAGTTCAAGAAGGCCGAGGGAAGGACCATCTCCTACCCGTCCCAGGCGCGCGAGCTGACGGCGATCCGCTCCGAGGTGCCGTGGGTGGCGCAATGCCCGATCGACGCGCAGCAACAGGCACTGCGTGACCTCAACCAGGCGTTCCAGAATTTCTTTGCCGGACGGGCGGGGTACCCGAAGCCGAGGCGCAAGTTCGTCAACGACGCGTTCCGCTTCCCGTCGAGCCGCGTCGGCGAAATCGAGGTGCTGAACGCGAAGTGGGCGCGGCTGCGGCTCCCGAAAATCGGCGACGTAAAGTTCCGCTACACCCGCCCGATCAGGGGCGAGGTCGGCAACGTCACGGTCGTGCGCGAGGCCAACGGATGGCACATGGCCTTTTCCTGCGCGTTCGAACACGAGACGCCGGAAAACGACAATCCGGCCGTCGGCATCGACCGCGGCATCGTCAACACCGTCGCGCTCTCCACGGGCGAGAGGCACGCGATGCCGCCGACCAACCTCGACGACCGCCACAAGCAGTGGCAGCGTACAGCCTCACGGCGGAAGCGGCGTTCGAAGCGCCAGGCCAAGGCCAGACGCCACGCCGCGCGGATCGCAGCGAAGGCGGCGCGCAAACGGCTGCACTGGCAACACGTGACGACGACGCGCATCGCGCGGCGCTTCGCAACGGCCGTCCTCGAGGACCTGAAGATCAGGAACATGAGCGCCTCGCCGAAAGGGACCGTCGAAGAGCCGGGGAAGACCGTCGCCCAGAAGGCTGGCCTCAATCGCTCGATCCTCGCTTCGGCGTGGTACCGCTTCGAGCTGTTGCTGACTTACAAGCTTGCCTTCCTCGGCGGAAACGTCGTGAAGGTCGATCCGAGATACACGTCCGTGACCTGCTCAAAGTGTGGGTCGAGGGACAAGGGAAACCGCGAAAACCAAGCGAAGTTCCTCTGCCTCTCCTGCGGACACGCAGACCACGCCGACGTCAACGCGGCGGTCAACATACGACTGGCTGGAACACTGCCATCGGCGGCGGCGGAGACTTCCGGCGGGAGCCGAGGACTCGAAAGGGCGGGCCTAAAGCCGCCCCTGAAAATCCCCGTCCGGAGGCGGGGAAGATGTTAAGTGATGTCCGCTACTGAAAGGAAGCGGCCGATCTTCCGATGTCGGCCCAGAACCTCCGCGCGTGAGCTTGGAGGACGCGCTGAAATCGGCGGGCGAGGAAGCGGTCTACTACCGCACCCCTCTGACCGGCGCCTCCAACAGCCGTGCGAAGGCGCAAAGCGGTTTCGCGCCACCGCCGCTTCTGTGGAAGGGTGCTTGATGCGTTGCCTCCCATGGGGGTCGACCAATTCCGGGCCGCGCTTTGTTCCGTACGCTCAAGCGCGAGCCAAACCATGGCCACGCAACGGCTCTCCTGATCCATGGAAGGGCAGCTGTGACCGCACTGCCCCCGCGGTTGAATTTCACCTGCACCGGGTACCTTATCGGTGGCGGGCGCTCTCCAACAGTGGCACAAACTGATCTGTATTCACTCATTGGCAGGCTAGCAACCAGCACATCTCGCTTCCACTTTGATGGCAATCCCTGTCAGAACCTACGCAACAAGTGATCCATGGACATCAATCACGTTAGGTACTTCCTCAATTTGGCCGAAACCTTGAACTTCACCGAAGCCGCGCGCCGAAGTGGCGTCTCGCAGCCAAGTCTCACGCGAGCAATCCAGCGCCTCGAGGAAGAATTGGGCAGTCCGCTGATCTATCGCGATGGCAAGGACAGCCGACTTACGGCACTCGGCCGCGACGTCCAGGCCGAGTTCATGCGGATTGAACTCGCACTTAGAAACGTGCGCGAGCATTCCGAGAGCACGGTGCTCGGCCGGCGGCGTATTCTCGACATCGCGGTTGCCCCGACCATCGGCCCCGCCGCCTTTGCTGCATTCTTCGATGACGCGCTTGGAGAGCTTCCTTCCATAAAGGTCCACATGCATCAGCTATTGGCCGGAGAAGGTGCGGACGAAGTGCTTTCGGGCAAATACCACGCTTGCATCTTGCCGCGGGCGCCGCGTCCCAACCCCAAGCTCAACGTCGTGCCACTGTTTCGTGAGCGATTCCTCCTCGCCTGTGCGGAGAACCATCCGCTGGCGGGCAAAGACGTCGTCAGCACCGAGGCGATTGCAGCCTATCCCTATGTCGACCGGCTGGCCTGCGAGTTCCACACCGAGATCACCGAGCACCTGATGGACCATGACGCGGTCATGCAACCGCGCTTCAGTGCGGAGCGCGAGGACTGGGTCCAGCAAATGGTAGCCGAAGGCCGAGCGATCTGCATCATGCCCGAGCGGTCCGTCGTCGTGCAAGGCATAGCGACCCGCCCGGTCGAGGGGATATCATTGGAGCGCGAACTGGTATTTGTAACGGTCTCCGGTTCCGGCACACCGCTCGAGATCCGCAAGATCGCGCAGATGGCCGCTCGGCACGACTGGGCGTGAGCGGGGCAGAACGGTACTTGCCGTACGGCTATCGAATCTATGCACATCCGATATTGGTAATCCCCGGGGGCCTTCGCCATATTCAGGCAACAAATCCAAGAACGGAGATAGGGCAATGACCTATGCAAAGACCGACGAAGCGGTCAGCAAGCTCACACCCGAACAGTATCGGGTGACCCAGCAGAACGGCACCGAACGCCCCTTCACTGGGGAGTATCATGACAACAAGAGACCGGGGATCTATATCGACATCGTTTCCGGCGAACCGCTGTTTGCCTCGGCCGACAAGTTCGATTCCGGCTGCGGCTGGCCGAGCTTCACCAAGCCGATCGTGCCGGCAAACGTCAAGGAGCTGCGGGATGACTCTCATGGTATGACCCGCACGGAGGTGCGCTCCGCGCATGGCGGCAGCCACCTCGGCCACGTGTTTCCCGACGGTCCTCAAGACCAGGGCGGCCTGCGTTACTGCATCAATTCCGCCGCACTGCGCTTCATTCCGCGTGGGGAAATGGAGGCCGAGGGCTATAGTGCGTATCTCAACCAGGTGGAGGATATCTAAATGACCGAGAAAGCTGTTCTGGCTGGTGGTTGCTTCTGGGGAATGCAGGACTTGATCCGCAGGCTCCCCGGGGTCATTGGGACCCGCGTGGGCTATACCGGCGGCGATGTGGCGAACGCGACCTACCGCAATCACGGCACCCACGCCGAAGGCATCGAGATCATCTTCGATCCCCAGACGATCAGCTACCGGCGGATTCTGGAGTTCTTCTTCCAGATCCACGATCCGACGACAAGAAACCGACAGGGCAACGACGTCGGCGCCTCCTACCGCTCGGCGATCTACTACGTCGACGAGGAGCAGAAGCGAATAGCCGAAGACACCATCGCAGACGTCGACGCTTCGGGCCTATGGCCGGGCAAGGTGGTGACCGAGGTCGAGCCGGCGGGAGACTTCTGGAAGGCGGAACCGGAGCACCAAGATTACCTCGAGCGCTACCCTAACGGCTACACTTGCCACTTCCCGCGTCCCGACTGGGTGCTGCCTCGGCGGTCGGCGGCCGAATAGCCGGCCGCCTGTCTCTGGCCGGACAGGTTGTCGGCGCATTCGAACCAACGGCCGCGCAGCGGTCCTGGCAATCGCCAAGGACATTCCTGAATGTGCGCGCCGTCGCCACGGATCGGTGCGCCGGCCGATGTCGGCCACGTGTTGAAGAATTTCGGGACGAGCCTCAAGGAAATCGAGAAGAGCGGTGTGGCCGAAGTCAATCTCGCCGGGTGGCGAAGATAAAGACCGTCGTGAAATAGGAAGGTCAGCAAGCGCCTCCCGGGCGCGCTGATCAATTTTCGAGAAGCCGGAGCTGGCCGTCGGCGAGATCCGCGCGTTATTGCATTCAGCTTCCTACTGCCGGCCGACAAGCTGCCGGCGTCGACCACGGCAAGCAATACTCGCATTGCATCTAGTCGATCCATCGGACACTGCGACCAAGGTTCGCATCTAGTTAGAGCAATTTGCCTTCGGTGCCTAGACGCTAGGAGGGTACAGTGGTGTTATAGCGCTGAAAATCGCGTGGTTGCGTTGCGATCAGCAAGTCTCCCGCTACTGCCGCGAGAGCGGTCATCGGGACCGCGATCGTGCGAAGCGCCCTCGCCGACGTCCAATCTGAGGCGGAAATTATTCACAACCTATGAAGCCGGGAGCGTCCGGATTGAGCAAAAGCCTTTGCGCAACGTCCGCAGGCCTTATTATTGTATCTTCGTCTGGAGCCTGCCTATCGACTGCGACCAATGAAATGACACCATGAAGAGTTGTTGCCTCCCACCCGAAATATCGAAGAGATCAGACGCCGGTTCGCCGGCGCCAGTGCATCGAGCTCTTTCACCGTTATCTGTCGATGAGGCACAAATTCCAGGCGGGCTCGTGCTGGTCGGGACAGACAGGCCGTACCTGCCGGCGGACGGGGAGGGCCCGGTCCGCAAGTTGCGGCTCAAGCCGTTCCTGCTCGCCAGGGCAGCCGTCAGCAATTCGCAGTTCGCTGATTTCATTGCGGCCACGGACTACATCACTGAGGCTGAGCAGCTGGGCTGGTCCTATGTGTTTTACCAGCATGTCGATCCCAAGGTTGCGACGTCAGGCGTCGTCGGCGCTGAATGGTGGCGGCGTGTCGAGGGCGCCTGCTGGCATGCGCCGTTCGGACCTGGTTCCGATGTCGAGGCATTCAAAGATCATCCTGTCGTTCACATCTCATGGCAGGACGCGGTTCAATTTGCCGCTTGGGTGGGCGGACGGCTTCCAAGCGAACCCGAATGGGAACATGCAGCCAAGGGCGGACTCAGCGGCGCGATCTATCCCTGGGGCGACCGCCACCCGGATGATGACTTCACCCCCTGCAATATCTGGCAGGGGCGGTTTCCGGAGTTCGACAGTGGATTTGATGGTTACAAGGGGCTTGCACCCTCCGCCTCGTTCGAGCCGAACGGATTTGGACTGTACAATATGGCAGGAAACTGCTGGGAGTGGACTGCGGACGTGTTTCGCGTGAGGTCCTTGCGCAAAACCTCGCAATCCCTCAACGCCATGGCACGGCAGGAAAGCCGCCGCGTCCTCAAAGGCGGTTCATTCCTCTGCCATGCGTCCTACTGCCACCGGTACCGCATCGCTGCCCGCATGGGCAGCACCGGTGACTCGACCACCGGGCATATTGGCTTCCGCGTCGCTTTCGACATTTGATCTGGACTTCGATTGACTTGAAAGGCTGTATAAGTTAATCCATTAACTTGCCGGTTTCATCGGACCTTGAGGAGGGTTCCGGTGGGAGAATACGCCGGCTTGTCGGATGTCTCTGGGAGAAGACACATGAAACTTGCCAATCGATTGAGCCGTTGCATTGCAGTTGCGCTATGCCTGTATGGTGTTGGCGGCGCTGCGCGGGCCGAAACCCTTAAAGTCTATTGGAACGCCGGCCATGCGTATCAAGCATATGCCGACGTCATCAAGAAATTCGAGGCGGACCACCCCGGCTGGACGGTCGAATGGGGACGCTTCCAATGGCCGGATCTGCGCACCAAGCTGGTGGCCGATCTTTCGGTCGGAAATGCGCCGGACCTCGTCGCCGAGCCTGGCGGCTGGGTGCCGGAATTCGGCTTGCAGGGCATGATTACGCCGCTCAACGACTTTGTCGCAAAAGACGGCAAAGAGATGGGCTATCCACAGGACTGGCAGGATTTCTCCGTCGAGCGCAACACGATCGACGGCAAGTACTACGGCATCCAGTTGCACCTGACCTGTGCGGCATTGGTCTATAACGTGGACATGTTGAAGGAAGCCGGCTTCGACAAGCCGCCGGCCAATTGGCAAGAATTCCGCGAGGTCGCGATCGCGACCAGCAAGCGCGGCAGGTTCGGCTTTGCTCCCAACCAAGTGGCGACATACTACACGCCATGGATCTACCAGAATGGCGGCGCCTTATACGATGCCGCGGCCAAAAAGGTCGCTTTCGACAGCCCGCAGTCCGCACAGGCAATCCAGTTCGTGGCCGACCTTATTCATAAGGATAAAGCGGCACCCTTGCCGGTGGCCGGTGCCGACTACGAAGGCCCGCAGAAGCTGTTTACAGCCGGCCGGGCGGCGATGATCCTGACCGGCCCATGGGATGTTAGCCCAATCAAGACGGGCAATCCCAAGCTGAATTGGGACGTCGCACCGTCGCTGACGGAGAAGCAGCAGGCGACGATGGCAGGTGGTGTGAGTCTTTTCATTCCCAAGACGGCCAAGCATCCGGCCGAAGCGTGGGACCTGCTCAAGAGGTTCGTTGCGCTTGACACCGAACTTGCAGCCTCGTTGCCCAACGGTATGACCATGCCGCGCAAAACCTGGGCTGCCGATCCAAAGGTGAAGGCAGATCCCGTGCTCGGCAAATTCAGCCAATGCCTGCCTTACGCCGTCGATTCAGCCGCCAAACTTTCGCTCACGGGCAAGAATGCTGTCGTACAGGATCTCTTCAAGACGGCCGTCCAGGACATCCTCTACAACGACAGGCCTGCGCAGGAGGTTCTCTCCGATTATGCGGCACGAGCCAACGCGGCACTCGCCAACAAGTAACGAAGCAGCAGCGGCCGTGCGTTTGGCACCGTCGCTGCCGCCCCCAGATCAATGTTCTGACGGAGGTCGTCGGCATGAGGCTGCCTAACAGTCGCAAGGCCCGGGAGGCCGGATTCGCCTATATCGTCCTGCTGCCTGCCATCGCATATTTTCTGGTCTATTTCTTCTATCCGATCGTGGTGGAACTCTGGGCCAGTTTCTTTCGAGGTCAGCCGCTCATTGGCCAATCCGAATTTGCAGGCTTTGACAATTATCGTCAGGCCCTGATGGACCCCCGTGTGCGCGCCGCCTTCGGCCGCACCGTGGTGTTCGCGACACTCGGAACGGCTTTCACCCTGGTGCCAGCCCTTTTTCTGGCGGCCATTCTCAGCGGCCCGATCAAGGCCGCCACGACCATTCGCGCCATCATCTTCTTTCCCTATATTATCTCCTTCGTGATCGTTGCCCTGATGTGGAAGAGCCTGCTCGATCCCTATACCGGCATGCTAAACGCGCTGCTCTCCTATCTGGACCTTCCCACGCAGAATTGGCTGAGCACACCATCGACGGCCCTTCCGACAATCGTCGCGATCACCGTATGGAAGGACATCGGCTACGCGATGCTGATCTACATTGCCGCCATCCAGGGTATTCCCAAGGATCTCTACGAAGCCGCCGAGGTCGATGGCGCCTCCCCCGCGCAACGGTTCAGGCGAATAACAATTCCCTTGCTGATGCCGACGACACTCTTTCTTGCGGTCATCAGCACGATCGCTCACCTTCAAGATCTATCCGCGCCCTATCTGCTGACGGGCGGCGGTCCGGCCGAGGCGACCCGTCTTTACGCATTGCACGTCTACGAGGCGGCGTTCCTGGAGCTCAACATCGGCTACGCGTCGGCGCTCTCGTTCCTGATGTTCGTTGCGATCCTGGTGATAACGTTCCTTCAATTCCGTTTCCTGAACCGGGAGGTGGTCTATTGATGACGGCCCGCTCCTCCCACCGCACGCCCCTTGTCACCTTTGCCGCCTATGGCACGCTCAGCTTCTTCGTCATCCTTGCGCTCTTTCCATTCTTTTACATGATCTCGCTGTCTCTGCAGAGCGACGCCGACCTCTCCAGCGGCGTGCCTGTGCTGGTTCCCTCGGTGCTGCAGTTCTCCAACTACGTGGCGATCTGGGAAAAGGCACCGTTTGCCCGGTTCATTCTCAACAGTTTCATCATCGCCGGCGGCATAACTGCGCTCCACCTCTTCTTCGACCCGCTCGTCGGCTATGTATTTGCAAAGCTGGAGTTTTTGGGAAAGCGGGCTATGTTTGCCGCGCTGCTCTCCACGCTGATGCTGCCATTCTTCATCCGAATGATCCCGCTTTACATCCTGACCGCCAAAATGGGCTGGCTGAATACCTACCAGGGCCTCATCATGCCGTTCGCCATGAGCGCTTACGGAATTTTCCTGATGCGGCAGTTTATCCGGCCGATTCCGGATGACCTGCTTGATGCCGCGCGTCTCGACGGGGCGTCGGAATGGCGCATCTATCGATCCGTCGTCTTGCCGCAGCTTGGCCCGCCGATGGCAACGCTTGGCCTGCTGACCTTCGTGTTCCAGTTCAACGAATTCCTGTGGCCCCTCGTGGTCGTAAGCTCCGTCGAGATGCGGCCGATTACGACAGGGCTGACTTTGTTCAATTCGGAGTTCTTCACACAATGGAATTTGACGGCAACGGGCGGGGTGATCCTGTTTCTCCCGAGCTTGCTGCTGTTTGTCTTCATGCAACGCTATTTCGTGCAGTCGGTGATGACGTCCGGAATGAAATGAGCCATGGAAAGGTAGAGAATGAGTTCTTCTCCCAATGTCATCGTCTTTTTTACCGACCAGCAACGCTGGGATACGGTCGGGCTTCACGGTCACCCATTGAAGCTGACGCCGAATTTCGACCGCCTTGCCGAAGCCGGGATGTTCGTGCCGAATTCCTTCACCTGCCAGCCGGTGTGCGGACCCGCGCGCTCGGCGCTGCAGACCGGCCTTTATCCCACGACGACAGGATGCTACCGCAACAGTATCCCCTTGCCGAGCGGCCAAAAGACGCTCGCGCACTGGTTCCGGGAAGGAGGCTACGAGACCGGCTATATCGGCAAATGGCATCTTTCAGGCAGTGAGCCGGTTCCTGCATCTGAACGCGGCGGCTACGAGTATTGGCTGGCGTCCAACATTTTGGAATTCACGTCATATGCCTACGATACAGCGGTGTTCGATGGCGAGGGCGAGCGCGTCAAGCTTCCCGGCTACCGTGTCGACGCCCTGACCGACGCGGCGATCCGGTTTGTGGCGGCAGACCATGAAAAACCATACTTTCTTTTCCTGTCCTTCATCGAGCCGCACCACCAGAACGAATTCGACAACTATCCTGCGCCTGTCGGCTACGAGGATCGGATTCGAAAACAAATGGAATTGCCGCCTGATCTTGCGGCCCTTGGCGGATCCTCGGATGAGCACTACCCGGGCTATCTCGGAATGATCCAGCGTCTGGACGAGGCGCTTGGACGACTGACCGATGCACTGACAAGCCTCGGCCAGCTCGACAACACGATCATTCTCTTCACCTCGGACCACGGCTGCCATTTCAAGACGCGCAACAACGAATACAAGCGTTCTTGCCACGAGGCGTCGATACGCGTGCCGACCTTCTTTCACGGTCCTGGATTCATGGGACGTGGAAACCATCAGGGCCTGGTCAGCCTGATCGATCTACCGCCGACGCTTCTTGCTGCGGCCGGATTGAAGGTGCCTGCTGCGATGCAGGGAAGGTCGATCCTCGATCAACGGGCCGGTGGCGAAGAAGACGTGCTTGTGCAGGTCAGCGAACATCATGTGGGTAGGGCACTGCGGACGCGAAGATGGAAATATGAGGTCACCGCACCAGATCTCAGCGGTTGGGACGACATGGACAGCGCCAACTATGTCGAGACACATCTCTATGACCTTGAAAACGACCCTTACGAGTTGGAGAATCTCTGTGGCCGGGATGGCTATGAGGATATAAGAAGGCGGCTGCGCGAGCGGCTGTTGGAGCGGATAGTCGCCGCCGGCGAGAAATGCCCGAGGATTACGGCGACCTGAATGAGCAGCGAAGATATACATGACGGAGAGAGGCCGGCGACCAAAAGCGAGCGATCCGTAACCGTTGCCGACGTTGCTCGGCTTGCCGACGTGTCCACCGCCGCTGTCTCCTTCTATTTCAGCAACCGCCAGGAACATCTGAAGCGCGTTGGGACGGAAGCACGCGAGCGCATCCGTGCCGCAGTCGAGGAACTGGGCTACGTCCAGAACAAAACCGCTCGCCACTTGCGTCGCCAACAGAGCGAACGCATTTGCATCGTCCTGCCGAAGCTTGGCATACCCTATGCCGACAAGATGGTTCACGATCTCGGATCGGTGGCTGTGCAGAAGGGGTTGCTGCCGATTGTCTTAACTGGCTCCACGATCGGTGCAGTCCAGAAAATCCTGGGCGAGGTTGAAGCAGGTCTGGCCGATGGCGTGATCGCTGAAGTCGGTTTTCTCACCGAGGAGCAGGTCGGGCAGGTATTTGCGCCTTTCAACCGACCCTGTCTTGTCATCCATCCCACAGCACAACCTCGATCCTATTCTGTCCTTAACAACGGTCTGATCGACGCGCTTGAGTGTGCGTTTGATGATCTTCTGCACAAGGGACATCGCGATTTCGTCTACATTCAAAATGCCGAAATGCCGCATAATCCGCGAATTTCTGCGCTGAAGGCGCGTGCGGTGACTGCTGGTCTGTCTGTGCTGATCACCACAATGGTGGGAGCGGATGCTCGTGAGGCTACTGCTGGGTGCGCGCGACAGATCGCTGAAATAGCAAAGCGGCCGACAGCGATCCTGCTTGACTCCGACTATACGGCCGTGACGCTGATCGAGGAGTTTTCCCGCCTCGGCATTCGAGTGCCAAGCGACATTGCCGTCCTAGGCTGCGGCAACGCCGAGGAAGGCTTTTACTGCAATCCCCGCTTGACGACGATCGGTCCGGAATGGCTTTCGCTACTTGAAGCTGGCCAGCATCTCATCGAGAGTCTCGCCGCCCAGAAGCCCGTTGGGGCGAAGGCATTCTATACCCCCTGGAGGTTCATTCCGCGCGAGAGCGCGTGACGGCGGTGTTTTGGGGGATGCCGCGCCGCGAACTACGGATCGCCACTGCTTGATCCTACCGAATAATCGCCGCCCTCACGGAGAGCGGCGATAAGTATCCTCTTGGGCGTTAGGCCGGAAGCTGGAAGATCCAGTTTGCAATCAGCACAATCGCCAGACCGCCTGCAAGGGCGACATAGGGCAGAATGCCGGCCTTTTTCGTGCCAAGATCCTGGCCTGTCAGGCCCAGATCGTCCATCGCTCCTGCAGGGAATTTGCCGCCGTCCCGCACATAATGGCGATAGGCAAAGACCGGGAGGATGATGGCGGCAAAGGCGAAGCCGACCCAAAGTGCGTTGGCATAGCCCCAGACCTTGGCGCCGGCGCCCAGGAAGAGGGCGTTGACGAAGGCGAGAACCGTGTTGAGGCCGATCAGCCAGCTCGGCGCCTTCCAGGGGCGTTCGACATGGCCGGAATCCATGCGATGGATCCAACCGGAGTTCAGGTTGAGGAAGTTGAAGATGATGTAGCCGACATTCGAGACGGCGAGCACGAAGAAGTAGCCGCCGGCATCCGATGCGATCGACAGTAGGAAGAGGTTGAAGGCGAAGTCCGTCCACATGGCACGGGTCGGCGCGCCGTTCTCGTTCACATGGTCGAGGTATTTCGGCAGCCAGCCGTCTTTGGCGCCCTGATAGAGCGTACGTGAGGATCCCGCCATCGCTGTCATGATCGCCAGGAAGAGTGCCATGATCATTAGGACGACGAGAAGCTGGGTGATGATGCGGCCTGCGCCGATCAACCCGCCTAGGGCTTCCGCTACACCGGTACCGTCGACGATTCCAGGTGCCAGCATGCCGGCATGGCCGAGCACACCTTGGAAGGCGAAGGGTACGAGGAAGAAGAACAAGCAGCATACAAGCCCGGAATAGAAGATCGCCTTGAAAGTATCGGTCTTCGGATTCTTTAATTCCCGGGTATAGCAGACGGCGGTTTCGAAGCCGTAGGTAGACCAAGCGGCGATATAGAGGCCGCCAAGGAAGAGCGTCCAGCCGCCGTTGCTCCATGTACCGTCCGCGTCTGAATATGCAGCGGTCGGCGGAAGGAGGCCCGTGACGTTCGCAGCAACGATCTGGCCGCTGAGGATAGGGTAGATGCCGATCAAAAGCAGCGGCACGAGCACGATGATCGCCAGCCACTTCTGCACGCTTGCGGTTTCCGAGATGCCGCGATGCTGGATAGCGAAGATCATCAGCATCAGGATGCCGCCGATGAAGAAAGTGGCGTTGATGTTGGCGGTGGCGAGGAACGGAATGCTGAAGCTTGCGAGTGACCAACTGCGGATCGCTGGCGTCAGCGCCGCTACTGCATCCGTGCCCAGTAAGGCTTTGACGGCATCGTCCGGCGTCGTGCCGGCATGGGCGATTATGTATTCTGCGACGCGCGGGCTATCGGCCGTTATCGAAGCGGCATGCGCGGCAATCCAGTCGAGGGCTGCTTGCGAGTCAGCCGCCGGAATTGGAAAAAATGAATTGAGAATATAACCGGCGGCGATGGCGCAACCGAGCGAAAGCACCGGGGACCAGGCAAACCAGTTGCACCAGACCGAAAGCGGCGCAATGAACTTCGAATATCGCAACCAGGCGGTCGCGCCATAGACCGAGGCGCCGCCGGATTTGTTGCCGAACATGCCGGCAATCTCTGCGTAGGTAAAGGATTGCAGGAAGCCCATGATCATGGAAATGATCCAGACGACGAAGGCGAGCTTGCCTGTCGTGCCTGCAATGCCGCCGATGGAAAAAAGGACGAGCGGTGGCACGCCTGCAGCCACCCAGAATGCACCCTTCCAGTCGAGGGCACGTATAAGCTTACCTTCGGTGCCGGCCGAAATCCCGGCGTCCACTACGTCTGTCATTGCTGAAGTTCCCCATTCGATTGTTCCGGACGTCTCTTCGTGCGTCTCCTTGAACGTGCCTCTCCCGGGGCCCGCCCGGTTATTTGGCGATCCGCCTTGCCGCGCGGATTCTCGAGCTTTGACCCTTGATGCATAGTGAAGATATTTTCTTTTTAGTCAATATGGGTTTACTTTCGGGCGGCATTTTGTAACGTTGTCTGGTGGGCGAAAGCGTGCTTCCAATCCCATGAGGATCAAATGCGAGATCTCCATCCGGCGATGCTCGGGATACGGCCGGCTT
The DNA here is from genome assembly GCF_056279785.1 of Rhizobium sp. USDA 3886. Lineage (NCBI taxonomy): Bacteria > Pseudomonadati > Pseudomonadota > Alphaproteobacteria > Hyphomicrobiales > Rhizobiaceae > Rhizobium > Rhizobium sp. USDA 3886. Next base: position 621,880 of record NZ_JBWCDC010000003.1, read on the forward strand.
CCCCGAGCATCGTCCGCTATCCTGGCATTCCCGCGCTACCGCAGGGCACGGAACGCTACCGCGTCAAGGGCGGCGGCTCGTTGGTCGTGCGCGTCGAGATCGGCGACCACGTAACCGTCACCGACATGGAAGGCGGTCAGCCTTGCGAGCTTTCCTTTGTCGATGAGGCTGGGCGTTTCCTATCGGCTGGTCTCGGCGCGACGTTCACCAATGCCGCCAAGGGGCTGAAAGCCATCCTTTCGACGGAGGATGGCGGTGCTGTCCGTGCCCGCGCAGCGCTTGCCCGTCGCGGCGCTGATCTTGCGGCGGCCGGCGCGGTCGGCCTCTTCGGATCGACAGCGACGCCGGGAAGCTCGGCGGAATTCACCATCGTCCTGAAAGGTCTCTTGATTATCGCTGCTCCCGCAGGCGCGATGTCGCCGGAGGCGCAGGATACGGCGACGCCGATCGAGATCAGGATCAGGCGGAGCCAGCTCATTCACGATTATTCCTCGGCCTTGCCCGAGCCGACAGCCGATCCGATCGAGGATATCCGCATCAAGGCGGCGACAGCCTCAGCCTATTTTGTCCGCGCCGGCGAATTCATTCAGATCATCGACGTCTATGGGCGGCAATGCACGGATTTTCAGGCTTTCGCCGCACGCAAGGTGGATAAAGGCCTCGATCTGGCCCTGGATTCGACGGTCACCCGCACCCTGCTCGGCCGCAGCTACCCGATGCCTGGCCTGCCGTCAAAGGCGTTCGATCGCGATTTCGAACCTCTCGTGGAGATTGTCCAGGACACGGTCGGTCGTCACGATGCCTTCGCGACCGCCTGCAATTCTCGCTATTATGACGATATGGGCTATCCCGGCCACGTCAATTGCACGGACAACTTCAACGCCGCGTTGGCGCCTTACGGGATTGCGCCTCGCAAGGGCTGGGAAGCGCTCAACTATTTCTACAATACAAACATCGATCACAATAACCAGCTGTACCTCGACGAGCCTTGGTCGCGCCCGGGCGATTATGTGATGATGCGGGCGCTGACCGATCTGGTCTGCGTCTCCTCCTCATGTCCAGACGATATCGATGCCGCGAACGGCTGGGATCCGACGGATATCCATGTCCGAACGTTTTCCGGAAAAGAGAAATTCTCACGAGCGGTAGCCTATCGCATGACACCTGACTCCGATGCTGAACTGACGCGCGAAACCGCCTTCCACCCACGCCTCTCGCCACTCACGAGGGACTACACGGAGTATCGCGGTTACTGGTTGCCGAACCGCTTTTCCTCCGCAGGCCCGATCGAAGAATATTGGGCCTGCCGGGAAAGGGCAGTCGTCATCGACCTCTCGCCGCTGCGAAAATTCGAAGTGACCGGTCCCGATGCCGAGGAACTGCTGCAATATTGCCTGACGCGCGACGTGCGTAAGCTGTCGTCCGGACAGGTCGTCTATTCGGCCATGTGCTACGAAAATGGTGGCATGATCGATGACGGTACGCTCTTCCGGCTTGGCGACAAAAACTTCCGCTGGATCGGTGGTGATGATGCAAGCGGCATCTGGCTGCGCGAGCAAGCGGAAAAGAAAGGCTTTAAGGCCTGGGTCCGCTCCTCAACCGACCAGATGCACAATATCGCTGTGCAGGGACCGAAGAGCCGCAGCATCCTGAAGGAAATTATCTGGACAGCACCGCGCCAGCCGGCGATCGGCGAGCTCGAGTGGTTCCGCTTCACGGTTGGGCGCATCGGGAGCTTCGAAGGTGCCCCTGTCGTCGTCTCGCGCACCGGCTATACGGGCGAGCTCGGTTACGAGATCTTCTGTCATCCGAAGGACGCGCTAACAGTGTTCGACGCGCTTTGGAAGGCTGGTGAGCCGCACGGCTTGAAGCCTATGGGTCTCGAAGCGTTGGACATGGTGCGCATCGAGGCGGGGCTGATCTTTGCCCATCACGAGTTTACCGACCAAACCGATCCATTCGAGGCCGGCATTGGCTTCACCGTGCCGCTGAAATCCAAGGCGGATGATTTCATCGGCCGCGAAGCGCTGATCCGGCGCAAGGAACATCCGCGTCATCTGCTGGTTGGGCTCGACGTGCAGGCCAATGAGGCGGTCGGCCATGGAGATTGTGTTCACATCGGCCGCGCGCAGGTGGGCGTGATCACCAGCGCTACCCGCTCGCCAATCCTTGGCAAGACCATTGCTCTCGCCCGTATTGACGTCACGCATGCGTCTGTTGGAATGGCGGTGGAAATCGGCAAGCTGGATGGCCACCAGAAACGCTTGCCGGCGGTCATAGTGCCGCTCTCGCATTACGATCCTCAGAAGACGCGGCCGCGCGCTTAAGCTTCAGCCCGAGTTGCGCTGGGCGTTCGAGATCGCGCGGGCAGCCTCCTCAGAGGCGTTGGCAAGCGCGCGCATTTCGGCTGCAAGCACGGCAAAGCCCGACCCTGCCGTACCCGCACGTGCCGCCTCGATTCCGGCATTGACGGCGAGCAGTTTCAAGTAGCGCAGTGATTGCAGGATCTCATTGGTTTTTGACGCCGTGACGCGCATACCCGCCGTTTGCTCGTCGATACGCTGGTAAAGGGACTTGATGTTAATGATGCTGCCTTCGAGGTAGAGCAATTCGCCATTCTCGTCCCAGACACCGCCGCCGGTTTCCGTCACCCAGATGAAATTCCCGTCCCGGTGGCGGATCCGGTACTCCATCGTCCAGTCGGTGCGCTGTTCGAGCGCCAGGCCGACGACCTGATCCATGATCGGCACGTCCTCCTCACACATGATGGAGGTGAAGGTCCGAGTCCGGTTGCCGATGATCTCGTCAGCGCGATAGCCGAAGATGCGCTCGATGCCGTTCGTCATCTCCAGCATAGTGTAGTTTTCGTCCGCACGGCAGCGGTAGAGAAATCCGCTCATGCGGCTCAGAATGCTCTTTTGAAAATCCATAAAGGCCACGTTCGAAGTGAGTTGCAGATGAAATTGCTTCGTCTCATTTCAAAAACACCACGAAAAGGTCGCGATGAACGACCTTTTCGCGGTTAAGCGAGGACGTTGAAGGCTTCAGTTGCGCAGATACTCTTCCATCGAATCGTCGAGAGCTTCGACCCAGGGCGTATGGTGCTTCGGCGACATATTGCCGGTCATCAGCGATCGATAGGCGTGATCACGAAAGCCCATGATATTTTCCGCCTTGTGGTGTTCCCATTCCATGAAGGCGTTATTCGTGCCTTCGATGTCGAAGCTCGGGTAGTCGGTCTCGGCGAGCAGCTCCTTCACGTAGTCTCCCTGATACCAGATCATCTGCTCGGCATCTTCGAGCGTCTCTTCGCGAGCACGCCACATGACGAAATTCGCCTTCAGTTCTTCTGCTGGCGGCAGCTTGATGCGGCCCATCATGACATCGCGCGCCCACCAGGCCTGTACGTCGAACATGTTGAAGGTGTAGAACTGGTCCTGCATGCCGATGTAGAAGAGCTGTGGGTTCTTGTCGAAAATAACGCCCTTGTAGAGGCCATCAGCCCAGAGCCGGTTGGCAGTCTTCAGTCGTAATTCGTCCGGCAGAAACGGAAAGTGGTGCTGGTAGCCGGTGCAGAGGATCAGCGCATCGACTTCCTTCATTGAGCCGTCGAGAAAATGCGCCGTCTTGTTTTCGAGCCGGGTCAAGAGCGGTCGCTCCTCGAAATTCTCCGGCCATTTGAAGCCCATAGGTTTTGACCGGTAGCTCGTCGTCACCGACCTGGCGCCGTATTTCCAGCATTGCGAACCAATATCCTCGGCCGAATAGCTACGGCCGACGATAAGGATGTCCTTGCCCTTGAATTCCAGAGCGTCACGGAAGTCGTGCGCATGCAGCACCCGGCCGTTAAAGGTCTTAACGCCCTCAAAATAGGGAACGTTCGGCGTTGAGAAATGACCGGTCGCAACAACGACATAATCGAATTCCTCGTCATACATGCGGTCCTCGATGCGGTTATGGGCCGTCACCGTGAATTTCTTCGTCTCCTCGTCGAAGCGGACCATGCGCACGGGCGTGCTGAAGCGAACCCAATCGCGAACATTCGCCTTTTCGACACGGCCCTTGATGTAATCCCAAAGGACCGCGCGCGGAGGATAGGAGGCGATTGGCTTGCCGAAATGCTCCTCGAAGGAATAATCGGCGAATTCCAGGCATTCCTTTGGACCGTTTGACCAGAGGTAACGATACATGCTGCCGTGGACCGGCTCGCCATATTCGTCAAGCCCGGTGCGCCAAGTGTAATTCCAAAGTCCACCCCAATCTGCCTGCTTTTCATAGCAGACGACCTCCGGGATTTCGGCGCCCTTCTGGGCGGCCGATTGGAAGGCGCGCAACTGTGCCAGCCCGGAGGGACCGGCGCCGATAACGGCAACTTTTGTCATGAAGCATTCCCCTCTTGATATACTGCATTGCTTCGGCGCATGGGCGCGTCAATCCGGGAAGACGCCGGGGCTGGTGGGCGCCCCGTCATCATATTTCGAAAGCCAGTCGATCGTGTCCTCGCGGTAGCGTGTGAGCCCCTTATAGTCGACGAGTTCCGGCGGCAGGGTTCTCAGCACGCGTGGCATGCGTCGCGCCCATTTCGGCACGGTCACCAGCTCGTCCATGTTCATTAGGTAGCAACGGATAACAAAGAGGATGGCGTTCGAACGCGGCAGGCGCCACAGGCTCTGCAGCTCGACGCGCAGATGTACCTTCTCGCCCACATTCTTTGGTGTCACGGTCGTGCGATCCGGCCCCCATTTGTGGTAGTTTTCTGGGCTGGTATCAAGCCGTGGATTGATCGTCATCGTCCAGTTGAAGCGGCGCGTCGGCTTGCCCTGCTGCAGGTTCAGGAGGAATTTTAATGCGCGGTCGAAGACGCCGATCTGGTGGGCGAGTGGCACGGGTCCGTGCCACTCCATGAAATTCATGCCGATGTCGAAATCGAGCGACCAGTCAGCCTGGGTCGTCACCATTCCGGCATCCATCCAAAGATTGCCGTCGCGCTGGTCCACTATGCAGAAATCACCCTGCGCCTGCCGCGTGATATATTCGAAGGGCTCGTAGGGCAGCGTCGAGACATCGCCAAAAGTGAAGGTGTCGTCGATGCCGAGCGGCCGGTTGATCCAGCGCCACTGGTCGCCATTCCTCGTGAGGGTGAAGTGTTCGGGATAGCCAGCTGCCTGCTCTTTCATCAGCAGCTCGAGCGTATCCCACTGCGCGCTCATCATATGGGGGAGGGCCTGATAGCGGAGCGGATCCTCCTTCAGCACCAGCGTCCGGTCATGCATCTCGGCGACATAGTGTTCATCGACGTCGATCAGATTTTCGAAGGCGGTACCCGGTCTGCCGCGCACGTGGGGCTCCATGTTGACGGAATACATGTACTCGTCGCGATCGAAGGGGAACGGGAACCGGCTGATGTTCTCCGGGCTGTTCCGGTAGCTGAAATCGTCGCGGAAGCTTTCCTGCTTGAAGGCGATTGCCATGTCCGTTCTCCTTGTTCCGCTTTCAGGGTCGCTAGAGGTCGAGATGCAGCGTTTTCCCCTCGAAGCGGGAGACGCAGATCATAACCTTGCGGCCGGCCAATTTTTCCTCATCGGTCAGATAGACGTCGTGATGCAGCAGCTTGCCATCGCAGGTGACGACCCCCGTCTCGCACTGACCGCAGGCACCACCTCGACAGAGGAAAGACGCATCGACGCCCGCCGCTTCGATGGCCTCCAGAATGCTTTCGTGATGGCCGACCCTCACGGTCTTGCCGGAGCGCACGAGCTCGACGGTGAAGGGCTTGCCCGGCAACGAGGAAAGGAAGCGTTCCGAATGCAGGTTCTGCTCCGGCCAGCCGGCCTCTATCCCGGCCCTTAAAACGCCGTCGATCATCCCGGATGGGCCGCAGACATAAAGATGCGTGCCGAGCGGCTGGCTGTCGAGCAGGCGGCCGAGCGGCATCGTCATGCCTTCGGCGTCGCAGTAGATCTTGATCCGTTGCGAGCCGTAGCGCTCGACCAGTTCTTTCCAATAGGCACCGCGATCGCGCGTGCGCACAGCATAATGCAGCTCGAAACTGGCCCCTTCGCGGGTAAACTGCTCCATCATGGCGATGAAGGGGGTTATGCCGATACCGCCGGCGATCAGCAGATGCTTGCGGCCGCGCCAATCCGGCTGGAAAAGGTTGACCGGATAGCTGACCTTCAGCTCGTCGCCTTCCTTGACCCTCTCATGCATGAAGGTGGAGCCGCCGCGCGAATCCTCGACATGCAGCACACTGATCTCATAAGCCGCGCAGTCGTGCGGTGGCGACATCAGCGAATAGGCGTTGCGGCGCACATGGCCGTCATCATTCATTGAGACAATGATATGCGCACCACCGGAGAAATATGGCATCGGCTTGCCGTCCAGCCGCTCGAAGCGGAAGCGCTTGATGCGCTCGGCCGCCGGCGTAACCTTCGTCACGCGGACGGGAACTTCAGTACCACCACTCAAAGGAACAACTCCTCTGGATCGGGCGCGCTGCCCGGATCTTCCGCATCGATGTTGACGCCCTGAAAGGCACCAAGCCGTCGCGAATAATGATCACGCACCAGAAGCGTCAGTGCGCAATGGCTGCAGGTGAAGGGGCTCGCCGTCACGTCGTCAGTGATCCCCTTGCAATGCACGCACTGGACGCGCCGCGCCAGCGAGCCGCGATGTTCGGTGATGATCGAGGCGTGATCCATGCCGTGTTCGAGGCCCACCATCATTGCCTGCCCGATGAAACCTTCCGTTCCCGCGATATAGAGGCGCACGCCCATGTGGGCGGTTGCCAGCAATCCCTTCAGCCGGAAAAGGAGCGTCGCAATCGTCGGCGCGGTCCAGAAGACATCTGTACCAAGGCTAAGTAGCGCCGTGTCATGGCCTTGGCCCTTCGACCCGCGCGCGACATAGAGGACTTCGCTCCGTGACCGGATCGTTTCGTCGAGGGCCGGTTTCTGGTCGACGAGCGCGGTCGCGCCTTCACCCTCGAGCGCGAAGATATGCCGCTTGGCATGCGGCTCGATGTTCAGACCTTTGTAGACCGGACGGCTCTTGATGCCTGCAACGAGCATGGCGCGCTCCCTAACCTAAGGCGGTCCGCTTCTTCTTTTCCGGATCGTCAAAGGGAAGCGTATGCGCGCTGGCCGTGGCCTTCACGCTCTTGCCGCGCACTTCGAGTTTCGTGCCGTCCACAGCCCTGTCGACGTCGAGTCGAGCGATCGCCATCGATTTCTTCGTCAGCGACGAATAGCTCGGGCAGGTGATGACGCCGACCTTTTGGCCGTCGGCCCAGACCTCATCGCCGAGATCGGCCGGGCCATTGGCATCGATCAGCATGCCGAAGATCTTGAAGCGCTCCTTGCCTTTGAGGCGCGCGTGCTCCTCGGCACCGCGGAAGCCGGTCTTGCCGGGACTAACGGTGAAATCGAGGCCAAGTTCCCAGAGGCTGTCGCCGGGCGGCTGATCGGCAAAGGGATACATCTGCGAATTGTCATAGGGGTAAAAGAGCAAATAGCTTTCGACCCGCAGCATGTCGAGCACGCTGAAGCAGCAGGGAATGATGCCCATATCCTTGCCCTCTTCGACGACCCGGTCCCAGACCATGACAGCATCCTGGCCGCGCACGAAGATCTCGTAGCCGCGCTCACCGGTATAGCCGGTGCGCGAGATCATCACCGGGGCGCCGAAGAGCGTCGTTTGCATATGGTGGAAATATTTGAGGTCGCGGATGCCGGGCACATATTTGGCGAGGTAGTCCACCGCCAAAGGTCCCTGGAGCGAGAGATCATGCAGATCGTCGTCGAAGAGCACCGCACAATTGCGGCCAGCCGCCTGCTTGACGACCTCCTCGTGACCGGATCCGGAGCCATGCACCAACATCCAGGAATTCGGGCCTGTGCGGTAGACGATGCAATCGTCGGTGAAATGACCGCTGTCATTTAGCATTGTGGCATAGACCGAGCGGCCGGGATAGATCTTCGTCATGTCGCGGGTGGTGACGTAGTCAAGTACAGCAATGGCATGGGGGCCAACCAGGTGCACCTTTTTTAGGCCGGAGACATCCATGATGCCGGCCTTGGTGCGGACGGCGACGTGCTCTTCCGACATGTCCTTCTCATAGGACCAGGCGGTTCCCATTCCGCTCCAGTCCTCAAGCTTCGATCCGAGAGCGCGATGCCGATCCGCCAAGGCGGAGAAACGCCAAGATAAAGCCATTCTCGTTCCCTCTTATTTCTTCTACGGAATATTTGTTTCCTGACTATATTCGTCTTTTGCGTCGTGGCAAGCCCGCTCCTACGGCATTCGGTTCAAAACTTTTTGGGGAACATGCGCCCGCGGGGCAACGGTGTGAGCGCCGTTGCCGCGTAGTAGTTAATGCCGGCAACACATTCACGCGCCGCGTTTCTTTGGGCGGAAGTCGAAGAGAGGGATGCCGAGCTTTCTCGCCTTATCGCATCTCGCTGACAATGCCACGGCAATGGGTTCGAGCGGCTGCGCCCGGCCAAGAAAGAGGATCCCTGCGCTCAACTGCGCGTGAATTCCAGCAGCGGACCGCCATCATGATTGTCCGCTGCGCGTAGCGCTGCAACGCAACGCGCGCGCAGTTTTCGCCGAGCGATCAGTCTATAGGCTGATAATATACAGCTTGAAGTGACTTCTCCCCACCCTGAAGGACGGGGCTTCCGGTCTTGATCACGCCGCATTCGCGCGGGGACTGCTACCGTCTTCTTCCTGCTTCCGACCCGCAACCGGGTTCGATTCACAGGCCATCTCCGGATGTCCTCCGGTTCGGGCCTTGCGGCCCAGGTAAAGGATGTTCAGCGCCGCATTGTGGTCGGCGCAGGCGGCGTGGCCGCAGGAGAGGCACTTGAAAGTGTCCCTGTCGGGACGGTTGGCCGCCTCGATGTGTCCGCACGCGTGACACCTCTGCGAGGTGTAGGCGGGGTTGACGTAGTAGACGCCGCCGCCGGACCGGCGCATCTTGTATTCGATCTGCCTGACGGTCTCGCCCGGCGAGACGTCAAGCATGGAGCGGTTCGATCCCGCCTTCCGGGCGACGTTGGTCCCCGGCTCCTCGACGGTACCCTTGGCCGAGGCTGTCAGGTTCTTCACCTTGAGGTCCTCGAGATAGATGACGTCGCAGCGGCAGACGACGGCGGTCGTCACCTTGTGCTTGGCGTCGCGGCGACGTCTTGCGATCCTCGCCCTGAAGTTCCGGAGGTCCCGCTGCGCCTTGGCGCGGTTCTTCGACCCTTTCTTGCGCCTCGAGACGACGCGCGCGAGGGTCTCCTCCCGGCGCTTTTCCTCGTCGGTCATGCGCGGCAGGTCGTAGACCGCGCCGTCCGACAGCGCCAGCGCGTTGACGACTCCGAGGTCGCCGCCGAGGTCGATCCCGTCGCGGACGGTCGGCTCGGCCACCTCCCGCTCCACCTGGATCGAGGCGTACCAGTGGTCGCCGCTGAGCGAGACTGTGACGTTCTTCACCGTCCCAACGACCTCGCGGTGAGCGACCATCCTCACCCATCGAGCCTTCGGAAGAAGGATTTCTCCCTCGCGAAAGGCGATTTGTTTGGCGTCCGGATATCGGAAGCTCTCGTTTTCGTACTTGCGCCGTGGCTTGGGATAGGCCGCGCGGCCCTCGAAGAAGTTGGCATAGGCGCGGTGCAGGTCGATGACCGCCTGCTGCAGGCAGTGGTGCGGAACCTCGCGGAGCCATGGCAGCTCCGCCTTGAGGTCTGCGAGCTGCTTGCTCTGGTCGATGGCGCTCAGCCGCCTCGGATCGGAACGGTGTCTTTCCAGGCGTTTCTGTTCGAGGCAGGTGTTGTAGACGAGGCGGCAGCACCCGATGGTGCGGCGGAACAGGCGGGCCTGCCCCCCGTCGGGGTAGATGCGGAATTTGTACGCCATGCGCTCTTTCATCGCAGACGACGCTACCGCGTTCACTTTATGTTCGCAAGCCGCCGACAGCGGAATGATTAACGGTTCCCGGATGTTGCCAGGAAGATGCCTTCCCGACCGCGCCTTACCCTCACCCGAAGGAAAGGTTTGCGGCGCGAGTGTGATCAGCCCACAGCCTGATGAATGCGCCTGTGACGGGGCCGGTGCAGGCGGGCCCAAGTAACACTCGTCTAATGCCTCTTAGACATTTAACGCCGGTTGGCGCGAAGCCGAGCTTGGACGCCTATCTGCGCTGCCTCATACTTCATATCGATGTCCTTTTCCAAAACGTTTTGGCTTGATCTCCAAAACGTTTTGGTTCATATTGGCGCGGTATCTGGGAGGATGCGCAGTGTCTAATCTGAAACAGCTGGCCCAGTCGCTCGGCCTGTCGATCACCACGGTATCGCGCGCACTCGACGGCTATCCGGACGTATCGCCGGCAACCCGCGAACGCGTGCGGGAAGCGGCAGCGCTTACCGGTTATCGTCCCAATGCCTCTGCACGACGCCTACGCAAACAGCGCGCTGAACTTGTCGCCGTCACACTCCCGAGTGATCCGGGCCACATCGGCCCGCCGCACTTTCTCGATATGCTCTCCGGCTGCGCCGAACATCTGGCCACAGCCGGCCTCAATCTTGTGATTGCCCCCGTGCCGCGCGGCGAGAGCGAGCTCGACATGTGCCGCCGTTTCGTCGACGGGCAAAGGGTTGACGCCATGCTGCTCGTGCGCACGAAGCGCAGGGACGAGCGCGTGGAATTCCTGCAGGCGCGGGGCATTCCGTTCGTCACCAACGGCCGGACCGAGTCTGTCGTGCCGCATCCCTATCTCGACGGCGACGGTTTTGCCGGATTTCAAGCGGCAAGCCTTCGTTTTCATGCCGAGGGTCATCGCCGGATCGCTCATATCGCCGGCCCGCAGGACTATTACTTTGCCCATGTCCGCCGCATGGGCTGGCAGGCAGCCATGGAAGAAAGCGGCCTTTCAACGGAACTTTGCGCCGAAGGCGCCCCGACCGAGCAGGGCGGATACCTGGCGGCGCTGGAATTGCTGCGCCATCCCCGCCGGCCAACCGCGATCGTCTGCGCGACAGATGAAATGGCGATCGGTGCTTTGCGGGCGCTTCGCGAAATTAAGGGCGGGGAGACGATCAGCATCGTCGGCCACGACGATCTGCCAACGGGCGCTTTTGCCAGCCCGCCGCTCTCCACTATGCGCATGGCAGGCGAGAACCTGGGCCGCAGCTTTGCCTCGCTGCTGCTTCGCGCCATTGCCGGCGAGCCTTCGGAAGAACTTCAGGAACTGCACCCGATCGAATTCGTCGACCGCGAGAGCCATCGGCGTGCGCCGCCAAATGCATAGAGAAGAACCAAAGAGGAGGAGAAAATGAAACATCTAGCGTCACTTGGAATTCTGGCATCGACCGTTCTTTTGGCCGCAACGCCGGTGCTTGCCGACACTGTATTCCTGTCCACGCAGCTTCGCCCGATCGCAGAAGCGACCGTGGTTCGCGAAGAATTGCTCAAGGGCGTTCAGAACCCGGTCGACTACGTGGTCGAGGAGCCGCCGCAATTTGCCGTCCGCATGGAGGCCGAGCGCCAGGCCGGAGCGCACACGATCAGCCTGGTCGGCGCTTTGCACGGCGAACTGTCGCCGCTTGCCGACAAGGACGGACTTGAGCCGCTCGACGATGTCGCCAAGGCGCTCGCCTCGAAAGGCATGCCGCAGCCTCTGCTCGATCTCGGCAAGCTCGGCAAGTCCAGCCAGCAATATATCCCCTGGATGCAGGCGACCTATGTCATGGCCGCCAGGAAGGATGCCCTGCAATACCTTCCCCAGGGCGCTGATGTGAACAAGCTCACCTATGATCAGCTGATCGAATGGGGCAAGAAGATGCAGGAAGCAACCGGCCAGCCGCAGATCGGCTTTCCAGCCGGGCCAAAGGGACTGATGTCCCGCTTCTTCCAGGGCTACTTCTATCCGTCGTTCACGGGCGGCGTGGTGCGGTCGTTCCAAAATGCTGATGCCGCAGCCGGCTGGGAAAAGCTGAAGGAGCTCTGGGCCGTCGTCACTCCGAACTCCACCAATTACGACTTCATGCAGGAGCCGCTGCTTGCCGGCGAAGTCATGGTCGCCTGGGATCACGTTGCCCGCCTCAAGGAGGCGATTTCCTCCGAGCCTGACCAGTATGTCGTCTTCCCGGCACCAGCTGGACCGAAAGGCCGTGGCTACATGCCCGTTGTCGCCGGTCTCGCCGTTCCGAAGGGCGCGCCCGACAAGGCTGGCGCGATCGCCGTCATCGAACACCTGACGACGCTCGACACCCAATTGCTCACCGCGCAGAAGGTCGGCTTCTTCCCGACGCTCGATGCCAAGCTGCCCTCCGACATCGATCCTGGCGTCGGCCTGCTGGCGGCTGCCGTCAACGCGACCCAGAGCTCGCCGGACGCGCTGATCTCGCTGCTTCCGGTCGGTCTTGGCGACAAGGGCGGCGAGTTCAACAAGGTCTATATGGACAGCTTTCAGCGCATCATCCTGCAGAACGAAGCCGTCGGCGACGTCCTGAAGGCGCAAGGAGCAACGCTTGCGAAGCTGATGAGCGACACGAAAGCCCCGTGCTGGGCGCCGGACGCCAAGAGCGACGGAGCCTGCCCTGTCGAATGAGCCTCTGGCCCGGACGCTTTGCGTCCGGGCCTCATCCTTGAAAGTCGCGAGGCGAAAGCCAATGCCGAACAACCGCCCCTGGATCCCCTATCTGCTGATCTTGCCCTCGGTGGCGTTCCTGGCGCTGCTCTTCGTCGTGCCGCTCGTGCAGACGATCTGGCTTGCCGTCTCCGACAATGGCATGCCGTCGCTTGCCAATGTCCAGCGTATGACGGGCGACCTCAATTTTACGCGCTCGGTTCAAAACACGTTTCTTCTGACCCTTGCCGTCGTGCCGGTGCAGATCGTCATTGCGCTCGCCATGGGGACGATGGTCGCGAAAGTGGCGGCCGGTCGGGAAACGATCCTATGGATCTGGACCATTCCGCTTGGCATTTCCGATCTTGCCGCCGGTCTCGTCTGGCTGTCGATCCTGCAAAACAGCGGCTATCTCAATTCCTTCCTCTACGGCCTCGGCATCATCGAACGGCAGGCGAGCTGGCTTTCCTACCAGACGCCATTCGCACTTTTTCTCGGCATAGCCGCCGCAGAGATATGGCGGGGAACGGCGATCGTGATGGTCATCATCGTTGCCGGCCTCAATCAGGTGCCGAAGGAATACCGGGAAGCGGCAGAGATCTTCGGCGCGGGTCCCTGGACGCGCTTTTACCGCATCACCCTGCCGCTCATTCGGCCCGCGCTGCAGTCAGCGCTCATCCTGCGCACCGTATTGGCCTTCGAGGTTTTCGCCGTCGTCTATGCCCTTGGCGGCCGCAATTTTCCGGTGCTGGTTGGCGAGGCCTACAACTGGCAGAACCAGAACCAGAACTATGGCGTTGCCGCAGCTTACGCGGTTCTCATCATGCTGATCTCGCTTGCGGCCACCATGTTCTATCTGAAGGCGATCAGGGTCGATCCGGAGCGTCTTCCATGAGTACGACCGGCACCGCAAGCTTCGTCTCGTCCCGCCGCATTCTGCTGTGGAGCGGGATCGCCGTCCTCTGTGCCTGGGTTCTGGTGCCGATCTATCTGATTGCGCTCGGCGCCTTCGGCGGACGCAGCGCCGTCTACCTCTGGCCGAAGACCGGCCTGCCGACAGGCCTTTCCTTCGAGCCCTTCCTGCTTTTCCTGAGGACGGAAGGAGTTCTCGGCTCCTTCCTGAACTCACTTGGAGCCGCGGCGATCACGGTTGCCCTTTCCCTGCTTCTCGGAGCGCCCGCAGGCTATGCGCTGGCACGCTATAATTTTCACGGCAAGGATTCCTTCCGGCTCATGGTTCTTTTGACCCGCGCCTTTCCTTTGGCAATCCTTGCGCTTCCGCTGACCGTTTCCTTCATCCGTCTCGGCCTCTACGACACGGTAACTGGCGTCGGTCTCGTCCATACCGTCCTTGCCCTGCCTTTCGCGGTTCTGGTGACACAAGGCATCTTTCTCGGCGTTCCGAGAGAACTCGAGGAAGCGGCATGGGTCTTCGGCTGCTCGCGTATCCAGGCATTCTTCAAGATCGTCGCTCCCCTTGCCCTTCCGGGTATCGCAGCGACCGCCGTCTTTGCCTTCGTCATTTCCTGGAACGAGGTCTTTGCCGCTTCCGTGCTCACCGTCCGGAACCGGACGCTGACGGCTTATCTGCTGACCGTGCTGGCCGAAAGCCCGATGCATTACCGCTTTGCAGGCGGCCTCATGCTCATCCTGCCATCCGTTGTCTTCATCTTCGCGGTCAGGCGCTACCTCTTCGCAATCTGGGGCATTTCATCCAAGTAACGGGAACACTTTCATGGCCAACATCGTAATCGACGGCATCCGGAAGAATTTCGGCGCCTTCCAGGCGCTGAAGGAGGTCTCGCTGACGGTCAACGACGGCGAGTTCGTTTCACTTCTCGGCCCCTCCGGCTGCGGAAAGACGACGCTCCTGCGCATCATTGCCGGTCTTGAATCCGAAAGTGCCGGCGACATTCGGATCGGCGACCGCTCGGTGGTCGGGCTTCAGCCGAGGGACCGCGGCCTTGCCATGGTTTTCCAGAACTATGCCGTCTTCCCGCATATGACCGTCTTTGAGAATGTCGCCTTCGGCCTCAGGATGCAGAAGGCCGAAGAGGGGCGTGTCAGGCAGCAGGTCGAAAAAGCGGCAGCTCTCCTCCATATCGAGCCATATCTCGACCGCTATCCAAACAAGCTGTCGGGCGGCCAGCGCCAGCGCGTGGCCGTTGCACGGGCGCTGGCCGTCGAGCCGAAGGTTCTGTTGATGGATGAGCCGCTTTCCAATCTCGATGCGCTGCTGCGCCTGGAAATGCGCACGGAACTGAAGACCGTTCTGCAATCTTCCGGCACCACGACGATCTATGTGACGCACGACCAGACCGAGGCGATGGGCCTTTCGGACCGGATCGCCGTCATGCACGACGGCGAGATCGAGCAAGTTGGCCATCCCGTCGACATCTACAATCATCCCACCACGCGGTTCGTCGGGGGCTTCATCGGCAATCCGCCGATGAATTTCATCCGCATGCCGGTGACGGACGGGCACGTGATCGCGGGCAGCGAGCGCTTCTCGGTGCCACCGGAATCCGGGCGCGAGATCGTCCTCGGGCTGCGCGGCGAAGCCGTCGTGCTTGCGCCGCCGTCAGAAGGATTTCAAATGCGCGTACGCGTCGCCGAGCCGATGGGTTCGCATCTACTTTTGACAGGATTGATCGAGAACCAGCCCGTTCGCGTCATCCTGCCGGCTGCCGAAAAGGTCGCGAGCGGCGACGTCATCGGCCTGAAACTCGATCCCGCGCGCATCTCTTGGCTCGCCCCCGATAGCGGCAAGGCCTATCTGGCGACCGCTGCCTGACGAATATCTGGAGTAAATGGCATGACGAAATACATCGATGAAGCCAAGGCGATTTTGGCGGCGAACGATCGTGGTGGCTACACCGTTCCGACCGACCGGCTTTATCCCTTTCAGTGGAACTGGGATTCGGCCTTCGTCGCCATGGGGTTTGCCACCTACGACATCGATCGCGCTTATCGTGAGCTCGAACGCCTGGCCGAGGGACAATGGGCCGACGGAATGATCCCGCACATCGTATTTCATCAGCCGAGCGACAGCTATTTCCCAGGGCCTGACGTCTGGCGCACGGACCATGTCATCCCAACCTCCGGTATCACGCAGCCGCCGGTCTTCGCGATGGCTCTTCGCCAGATTTACGAAACGGCGCTCACAACGGGCTCCGTCGCAGAGGAGAGAACCCTGGCGCTCTACGAAACTGCCCTGAAGTGGCACCGGTGGTGGTACCGTGCGCGTGATCCGGAAGGCACCGGTCTTGTCGCCCTATTGCATCCCTGGGAAAGCGGCAGCGACAACTCACCTGCCTGGGATATCGCGCTTGCCCGCGTGCCGACCGCCACAGAAACCGTAGTCGTTCGAAAGGACACAGGCCATGTGGACCCAGCGATGCGCCCCCGCGACGAGGACTATAACCGATTCATCCACCTTCTGGACACCTATGCGGACTGCGGATGGGATCCGGCTAGGCAATGGCAAAGAGCCGAGTTCAAGATCGCGGATGTCCAGACGGGCGCGATCCTCCTCAAGGCCGGCGAAGACCTGCAATATCTTGCGGGCGTGCTCGGGCGCGGAGACGAAGGCGACGAGATCGCAGCGCTGAACGAGCGCACGCGGCAGGCCCTAAAGGCGCAGTGGCGTCCTCATTTTTCGCGTTTCGTCTCGCGGGATCTACTTGCCAGCCAGGATGTCGCCGCAGCCACGCAGGCCGGCTTCATTCCTCTTCTTGCGCTCGACCTTGATGAGGCGACAGCCGAAGCTGCAGTGGCCGAAATGCGAAAATGGTGCAAGGGTATGCAAGTCGCCTTCCCGACGACCGAGCCTGGTTCCGCAAGTTTTGAGGCCAAGCGCTATTGGCGCGGCCCCGCCTGGGCGATCATCAACTGGCTCCTGATCAAGGGATTACATCGTAACGGCCAGGCAGGATTTGCAGAAGAATTGCGCCGCTCGACGATCAGCGCGATCGAGAAGGAAGGCTTTGCCGAGTATTTCGACCCGAAAACCGGCGAAGGATGCGGTGGGCTCGGATTCTCCTGGACGGCAGCGGCTTACATCGCGCTTGAAAGGGCGGACAGTTCCGCAATTGTATAGGAGCGGCCGGGAGTCTGCGACGCCTATTCGATGATGTGCTGTGGTACCGATGTCGCAGTTGGTTGTTCTTGCCAATTTTTGCCATTGCTGCTATGGTCCTCCGTATGAGCACGATGAACATTTCTCTGCCCGACCAATTGAAGAGCTTTGTCGATGAGCAGGTTGCGGGGCGGGGCTATGGGACGAGCAGCGAGTATATCCGTGAACTGATCCGTCGAGATCAGGATCGCCTTGTTTTGCGCAGGCTTTTGCTTGACGGAGCATCGTCCGTACAGACCGAACCGGTCGACGAGCATTATTTCAGCAGTCTGCGCGATCGAGCGCGTGGACGGCACAGCAAGTGAATAGCAAGGCGATTGTCCCGCGAGACCTGGCTCGCAGTGATGTCGAGGCAGCCGTCGATTACTATGCACGCGAAGCTGGAACCGACGTCGCTCTCGGCTTTGTCGACGCTCTTCAAGCTGCTTATGATCTGATCGCAAGCCATCCGGAGGCCGGAGCATTGCGGTATGCATACGAGTTGGGACTACCTGACCTGCGGAGCGTTTCGATGAAGCAATATCCCTATCTCATCCTTTATCATGACCGGCCAGATCATGTCGACGTGTGGCGTGTGCTTCATGCTAAACGAGACATTCCGCAGTGGATGCAGGAACCGGACAATCATTGAATTCGAACGTTTCAGCAGCTATGGGACCTTCAAAAAATTGGTGGAAGATCGGCCGTCGCCGTCTTTGTTTGATCATCGTTGGCTTAGGACCTGCCTTCTTCATCCCGACGGTAGTCGTGCCATCAAACAGCTCGAAGTCTGGTGTTGCAGTACATCAAAAGCCCAATACCGCTTATTCCAAAGAGCGCTCCGATAATTGAAGTCCCCGAATACGTCGTGATGAAACTGCCGATGGCGAAGACGAGCGCGCTCACGCCCGCGCTGAGAAAGATGTTGACGGATATCAAGGCGCTACCAAGGCCTGGTCGATCTGCAATGAGATCCTGGAGGTAGGTGATGGGGATGCTGATCAGCGCTGCCGCGCCAATGCCGCTGATGACCGTCAGGGCGTAAGCGTGCCAGCGCTCTGAAGCAAGGCCGAGCAGCAACAGGTAGGCGGCGTATATGATCGTGCCGGTTACCAGTGCTGTAACCTGACCCGTCTGCTTGAGAATCCGCGCCCATGCGATGATGAAGACGATCTCAAGGACAGCGACAACGCCGACGATAATGCCGACATCGGCCAATGTGCCGCGAGCGGCGTCGGTGACGATCAAGGGTAGGATCGCGTCGTTGATGTGGAGCGTGCTCGTGATGAGGGCCACGGCAATCACGCGCGCAAGGATTCTGGGCGAAATCACCTCGCCAAGCGCTGCGAGATGAGAAAGGTGATGTGTCGCCGCCTTGTCCGTACCCTTTTGGCGCGGCGGGAACCGACTGATCAGGCCGAAGCAGCAAATGCACGAGAGGCAGGCGAAAAGATAAGCCGGCAGCATGCTAGCAGATTCGGAAAGCAAGACGCCTGTGACGCCTGGCACGAGCACCCAGGAAAGGGAAATCATTGACCGGATGCCGGAGTTGACTGTCGCGATGTCCGTGCCGGACATGCCCCCTGGTCGCCGCCCGTGCGTTGGCAAACAAAAGCGAGTTCAAAGAACCGTAGACCGGCAGGAGCAGGAGGACGCTGAGAACGAAAATGCCCTGAGATGGAAAGATATAGATTGCCCCATATCCCGCAATTCCGAATGCGGCCGCGAGGAACATCATGGAACGATATTCGCCAAGCCGGTCGGCGAGATTGCCGAGCAGGATGCTGACGATGACGTTGACCGCAGCAGCGGCAAAAATGAGTGCCGAGTACAGGCCGTTGGAAAGGCCGAGCTCGCGGATAGCGACGACCGACCGGTAAGGTCCCGTTGCGGCGCTTGCAAACCCGAAAGTGAAGATCGAAATCATGCTGATGCGGATAGCGGGACTGCGGAAGACATCGGGAAAGAGACGGTGCATGGTGGTCCGGATAAAAAAAGAGAGGCAGGCGGCGGATGTTAGCCTTTGTCCGGGGCCTGAAATGAAAGACAATCAGTCCTGCCAACACGCCGAAAGACGCGCCTGCGGTTGGTAGTCGAATTTGCGGTCGAACGGGAAGACCGGCCGCGTTCGGCGATGGCTGGCAAGACGTTCGATGTCCTGGTTCACGACGCCCTCGGTCAGCGCCATGAGGTTCGGATTGGCAATCGGCGCAAGCTCGGGCGAAAGATAGCCCGATTTCACGACGAGCAGTCGAACCGATCGGGGATCGAGCCCCAGCAGCGTGAAATCCGCGATGTTGTGATACGGACGCCTGCGGGCGGCAAGAACCACCGTCACACCGCCGACCCTCACCACTGCCTGGCGTTCGGCCTCGGGGCCGGGATCGTCGAGCCGGATCACCTCGGCTTCGATGCGAACGGGAAAGCTCGCTGGATCGAGACTGCCGCCGATTGAGAGCGGCACGGTCGCTCCCTTGCCGGCGGCAAAGCAGGCCTCGACGGCCGGCCGGTCGGTGATGCCGGCAAAAAGCGTGTTTTCGAACTTGCGGGAAAGGACGGTGCTTAGGACATCGGCCCGGTCGCCCACGCCGCCGCCGGTCGGATTGTCAGCAGAATCGGCGAGAATGACCGGTGCGGTCTTCATATTTGCTGCGATGTCGAGCATGTCGTCGAGTGGACCGGTGACCGGTCCGAAGCGGAAGTCCTCGCGGGCATTCCAATAGGAAACGGCGATCTCCTCTGCGGCTTTTGCGGCAGCAGCTTTGTCCGATGCCGTCACCACGGCGCAGGCCGTCGCCCTGGGCTCGTCGGCCCAGACATAGCCGATCATAAGATTGGCATCGAGAACGCCGTCGCGGCCGTCGAACTCAGCAAGCGCCTGATAGAGGTCCTTTGCCGGCTCATCTTCTGTCGAAGTCCGCTCGCCTGGCCACAGTACGGGCACCGGCGCCCAGGCCACGCCCGGCCGGTTCCCGCTCTTCAGCGCGACGACGAGCATCGACCAGGCGCGTGCCATGGTCTCGCGCACATCGATATGCGGCGCCGTGCGGTAGGCTGCGAAAATATCGAGCTGGTCGACGATCTTCTGGCTGACATTCCCATGCAGATCGTAGCTCGCAGCGACGACGCAGTCCGGACCGACGACGGCGCGGGCCGCCGAAATCCAGTCGCCTTCGGCATCATCCAGTCCCTCGACATTCATCGCCCCGTGCATGGCGAGATAGAGACCGTCAAGCGGCATGGACGCTTGCAGCCGGTCGAGGAATTCCGTCTTGAACGCCTCGTAGGCGGCGCGCGACACCGGCCCGCCGGGAATGGCACGCGCATGGAGCAGCGGGAGGGGGTCGATCCCTTCCGCCTTCAGGAAGCTGAAATAGTCGGATACGAGAAGGTCTGCCCCGCGCAGGACGCGAAAATCCTCGATCGCCATCAGCACCGGCGAGTATGTGCTGCATTCCGTATGAATTCCGCCGACTGCAATCCGCATCGCTACCGTCCTGGAGTTTCGGGCCTAGAGTTTCGGGCTCAGCGGGACGATGGCCGCAAAGCGGTCCCAGTCCTTCCTGGCCTTTGGGGTCCATGCCGCCTCGGCGATCGCCGGAAGGCGCGGAAACACCAGCCGGTTGAAGTAGCCGCGCGACAGGAAGTGTTCGGACCAGATGCAGGCCTGCACGCCTTTCATCTTGTCCGTGAGCTCCTCGGGAAATGCGCCTTCTGCTTCATAGGCATAGGTGTGTGCCGGCGGTACCGTGCCTGCCCAGCTCGCCCCCGGCTCCTGAAAGGCTTCCGCCTGCACCATGTCCAGATAATAGGCCTGGCCGGGCGTCATGACGACGTCGTAGCCCTCTCTGGCGAGATCGATACCCACCTGCGGATTTTCCCAGGCCATCAGAAGCGTGTCTTTCGCTGCAACCCCGCCGCCGTGGGCCACCTCGTTCCAGCCGGC
Organism: Rhizobium sp. USDA 3886; assembly: GCF_056279785.1. Taxonomy (NCBI): domain Bacteria; kingdom Pseudomonadati; phylum Pseudomonadota; class Alphaproteobacteria; order Hyphomicrobiales; family Rhizobiaceae; genus Rhizobium; species Rhizobium sp. USDA 3886. The sequence goes on from NZ_JBWCDC010000003.1 coordinate 642,562, forward strand.
GAGCTTGCGCCCGCGCGCCGCCAACATGTCCTTGACGCGTTTCAGGAAATAGGACTGCAGGCCGAATGTGCCGGAAATGCCTTCCTCGGCCATCAGCTTCTTTGCCAACGGAGAGGCAAGCCATGACCCGTTTGCCACTTCGTCGCCGCCCACATGGATGTAGGAGGAAGGGAAGAGCTCGACCATCTCGTCGAAGACCCTTTCCAGGAATTCATAGGTGAGCGGCACGGCCGGGTTCAAGGCATTGTTCGGATAGCCCTGAACGGAATGATAGCTGTCCGGCGCCTCCTGGCCATCGGTCAGTTCGGGAAGAGCGGCCAGCGTTGCGGCATTGTGGCCGGGAATATCGATCTCCGGCACGACCTCGACGTTCAAGGTCTGAGCATGGGCAACGATGTCACGGATATCATCCTGCGAGTAGAAGCCGCCGACCGGCTCGGCGCCGTTGCCGAGCTGCGGCAACAACGGCTCGTCCGGGCCGCGCAGGACCCCGGTTGTGGTCAGCTGCGGATAAGCCTTGATCTCCAGCCGCCAGGCCTCGTCGTCGGTCAGGTGCCAATGAAAGATATTGAGCTTGAACCAGGCAAGGATATCGATCAGCCGTTTGACGTCGGCGACGGGATAGAACTGGCGCGATACGTCGAGATGGCAGCCGCGCCAGCCATAGCGCGGCTTGTCGGAGATGCTGCCGGAGATCGGGAAGCGGAACTTGCCCTTGGTCGTGCGCGCGCCGTTGAGCAATTGCGCAAGCGAGGTCAGGCCGTACTGGCGCCCGGCTGCATCGGAATAGGAAAGCGTGACCTTGTCGGAGGCAAAGGTCAGCCGGTAACTCTCCGCACCGAGCAAAGCCTGGCGATCGAGAACCAGCGCCCGGCCCTGCGGCGATGGCGTCAGGCTGAAGACGGAATGGTCGCTCTCAAAGAGGCGGCGCGAAAGGGAAATTACCGTCGAGATCGAAAGCAGCTCGTCGGAGCTTGCCCCTTCCGGATAAAGCACGACCGGAAAGCTGTCGCCCGGCTTGGCATCGATTTCTGCCGGCCAGGGCTGAAGCGCGAAGGGAACATCAACGCGGCCTTCCGGCAGCAGCACCGGCGGCGGCTCGCTCACGCGGCCTTCAAGAATCAGATCGGACACGGCGACGGCGGCATGCGTGCCGTCGGCCAAGGTCAGATAAGCGGACTTTGCCCCGTCCGTGCAATGCTGCGCCTTGCGGTGAAGGCCGGAGACCGTGAAGGTCCAGCTTTGCCCGGGTGCGATGCTGAGCCCCGCAGGCGGCGAAAATTCGTGGAAGTTCGCGTTCCGGCGCAGGAACCGGGCGTTTTCGCAGGCTTCGGGGTCGCTCACGCGCGTCAAGGACGTATAGACGAGCCTGAAGCCGGAAAGCGGGCTTTCGCAGAAGTTGAAGAGCGTAAAGGTGAAGCGGCCGTTCGGTGCGCCGTCCGGGGTCCAGCTGTTTTCTAAGCGATAGTAAACCGGCTTCATGTCCTGTTCCTCTCTTTGATTATGGCTTCAGTAATGGTCGGATTGCGAGAAGGTGCGGGCAAGCTCCGCCTGGCCCGCCGTCAGGCCGCAATCAACGGGCAGGCAAACCCCGCTGATGGCCGCCGCCTGCGGTCCGGCCAGAAAGGCGACGGCATTGGCCACATCCGTCGGGTCAACGACCCGCTGAAGCGGATACCATCGCCGTGCCTCCTCGAAAACGTTGGGATTGGCAGCCGCGCGCGCTTCCCAGGCCCGGGTTCTGACCGTGCCGGGGGCGACCGCATTGGAGCGGATGCCAAACTTGCCGTATTCGACGGCAACCAGCCGCGTGAAGTGGATAAGACCCGCTTTTGCCGCGCTATAGGCCGGATGCCCGAAGACGTTCATGCCGTTGACGGAGGCGATGTTGATGACCGAGCCTTTTGAGGCCTTCAGCATGTCTTCGACGGCGCGAAAGCATAAGAATGCGGCTTCGAGGTTGAGCGCATTGTCCATGCGCCAGATGGCAGGCGTGGTATCGTGAAGGCTGACGGCACGTGCCGCGCCGGCATTGTTGACGAGCGTTCGCAATTGTCCGAGCTCCGCACAGCGCCTTGCAAGATCAGAAACGCTCGTCTCGCTCGTGACGTCGCATCCGGCTGCAACGAAGCGGCTCTGCGCACCAAGCGTGGCCGCAACGGCCGCGGCCGCGTCAAGATCGATGTCGGCGAGGAGGACAATGTCATGGTCATCGGCGAGCCTAGCGGCGATCGCAGCGCCGATGTCTCCAGCAGCTCCCGTCACGATAGCGACCGATTGCGTCATGCTTCATGCTCCTTTTGTACGCCCTCAGTCTCCGAGGAGCTGACGGTCGTCGCCGTCGCGATGGGTAACGAGTTGCTGTTTGATGCGTCGCAGCGTCACCGCCGCCTTCGGCTGGATCGCATAGGCGACAAGGCTCGCGATGATGTCGACGGTTGCGATGTAGGCGATGCGGGTGGAGGTGGGGCGGAAGATGTTGTTTCCTTCCGGCAGATCGATCGGCACGACGATCTCGGCCGCCATTGCCACCGGGCTGCCGGTCTGCGTCAGTGCAATCGTCGTGACCTTTGCTTCGCGTGCCAGCCCGAAGGCGCGAACGAGTTCGGCATTGCGCCCCGAAAAGGACGAGCCGATCAGCACGTCGCCCGCTCGTGCTGCCGCCGCCATCATCAGTTGCATGCTGTGGTCCGAACTGGCTGTGATACGCAGCCCCAGACGGAAGAGGCGGTTCTGGAATTCGTCTGCGATCATCGAGGAGTTGCCGCCCGATCCGAAGGCGTAGATCATGTCCGCCTTGGCGATCTGCTCGGCGGCGTGCCCGATTGCGGCAATGTCGAGAGAGCGGTGCAGCAGGAACAGCGCGTTTTGCGCTTTGGTGATGATGTCCTGCGCAACGTCAGCGGGATCACTGCTTTTAGACTCAGGCTTCAGATAGCGGACGCCGATATGCGCCGTGCGGGCGAGCTGGACTTTGAAGTCGGAGAAGCTCTCGCAACCGAGACGGCGGCAGAAGCGCGTCACGGTCGGCGGCGAAACCTTGGCCTTTTCGGCAAGTTCGATGATGGAGGCGTTCACAGCAAATTCGAAATCGTTGACGATGATTTCGGCAATCCGGTTCTCCGATGGAGAAAGGCGGCCTTTGTCTTCCTGCAATGTGGAAAAGATATCCAACCGATCCTCCCGGTGATGGCGCCCTTACTGGTCTTTCTTCTTATAAGCGACGCAGTCGATTTCCACCTTGCAATCCATCATCATCGAAGACTGCACGCAGGCGCGCGCCGGAGGATGCTCGCCGAAATATTCCTGATAGATCTTGTTGAACGACCAGAAATCGCGGGGGTCGTCGAGCCAGACGCCGACGCGCACGATATCCTCGACGCGGTAGCCCGCCTCTTTGAGGATCGTAAGCACATTGGCGATGGTTTTATGGGTCTGGGCGATAATGTTGCCGTCGATGATCTCGCCGTTTTCCATTGCAACCTGACCGGAAACATAAAGCCAGCCATCGGCTTCGACGGCGCGCGCAAACGGCAGAGGTTTGCCGCCGGCGCCGGTTTGAACAGTGCCATAGCGCTTGATGGACATTCCGGATCCTTGCAAATTATTTTCTTGATAAGTTGACAAGTGACCACAGAAAGCGGAGTTTTGCCAGCGGAAAACACTCTTTATGAAAAGAATTTAAATCCGGGGCGGATATGCGCGATCCTTTCAAGAATCCCTTCCCATCGTCCGACGTAGCCAGGCATTCCATCTGGGAGATGCTCGTTCCACGTGATATCGACGCGTTTCTGGCTGCCGATTGGTCCATGGTCGAAAACGACTTCCTGGAAGACGGTTTCATCGGCATCGACAGCCGCAGGCAGGTGAGCCCGGACAAATGGCGCCTTGCCTTTCCGGCGCTTGCCGCCTATCGCGACGAATGGCTGCGGCAGGCCAAGGAGTTTGCGAACGAGAACTTCGCCGAAGATGCGCGCACAGCGATTTTCACAACAACGACGCTCGAGGACATCGAAATCGAAGGCGACATGGCGCTCGTGCACAAGAAGTTCGATGGCGGCATCGGCAAGGCCGACGGCAGCCGCGATGTCTTGCAGTGGCAGACGCTCTATTACTGCCGGCTTCACGAGGGGCGCTGGAAGATCTGCGGGTTCACCGGCTATCTGCCGAATCCGATGGGTTGATGCCTGCCGACAACATAAAGGCCAATCTCTTGCGCATTTTTACGGCGGCTCTGGCAACCGAGACCAACACCTTCTCACCGATTTGCGTCGACCGGCGGGCTTTCGAGGCCTCGCTTTACGCGCCGCCGGGACAGCATCCCGAAACGCCGACGCTTTGCACCGCGCCGATCACCGTTGGCAGGCGGGTCGCTGCCGCAAAGGGCTGGGAGCTGATTGAAGGAACGGCAACCTGGGCGGATCCGGCCGGGCTCGTAAACCGTTCTACCTATGAAGATTTGCGCGACGAGATACTCGCGCAGCTGCGCGCGGCAATGCCGGTTGATGCTGTAGTCCTCGGGCTTCACGGAGCCATGGTGGCGGCGGGCTACGAAGATACCGAAGGCGACATCCTTTCGCGCATCCGCGAGATCGTGGGACCCGACATTCTCGTCTGCGCCGAACTCGACCCGCACAGCCATCTAACCGCCAAGCGCGTGGCGGCCCTCGACTTTGCCGTCTACTTCAAGGAGTTCCCGCATACGGATTTCGTTGATCGCGCCGAAGATCTGTGGCGCATCGCCGTCGATACGCTTGAAGGCCGGGTCAAGCCCGCCGTTTCCGTCTTCGATTGCCGCATGATCGACGTCTTCCCCACGTCGCGCGAACCTATGCGCTCCTTCGTCGACAAGATCATTGAGATCGAAAAGAACGATCCGGACGTGTTGTCGATCTCGGTGATCCACGGTTTCATGGTCGGCGACGTTCCCGAAATGGGAACAAAGATGCTCGTGGTGACGGATGACAAGCCGAAAAAGGGGGCAGCGCTTGCCCGTGAACTGGGGCTTGAGCTGTTTGCCAAGCGCGGAACCTTCATGGCGCCACAGATCGATGAGAAGGAAGCGGTCGTGCGCGCTCTGGCCGCTATCGCCTGGCCCGTCGTCATCGCCGATGTCTGGGACAATCCGGGCGGCGGTACCGCAGGCGATGCAACAGTCATCCTCGAAGAATTGATGGCCCATGGGGCGCGGGACACGGCAATCGGCACGATCTGGGACCCGATGGCGGTGCAGATCTGTTTTGCGGCAGGCGAGGGAGCTGAGATTCCGCTCCGCTTCGGCGCAAAATCGGCGCCCGGCACCGGAAATCCGGTCGATGGTACCGTGAGGATCGTCAAGCTCGTGAAGAACGCCGAGATGCAGTTCGGTGAGAGCCTGGCACCCTTCGGCGATGCCGCCCACGTGATTCTCAACGGCATCGACATCATCTTGAACTCGACGCGCGCCCAGAGCTTCGATACCAGCCTTTTCACGGTCATGGGCATTGATCCGGCCAGGAAGAAGATCCTCGTCATCAAGTCCACGAACCACTTTTTTGCGTCCTTTTCGAAGATCGCCGCCGAGATCCTATATTGTTCCGCAGGGACACCTTATCCGAACAATCCGGCCAAGACGGCCTATCGCCGGGCGCCAAAGAACATCTGGCCGATGGTGGCCGATCCTCACGGACGAGAGCGTGGAGCCGCGTAGATGCAGGGAAACCGGTTCGCCTTTGTCGTCGAGGCAGGCGACAAGATCGCGGATCTTTCGACGCCGCGACCGATCATCGACGAAGACCGGCTGGCGGCAAGCATCAGCGCACGGCCTGCGTTTCCGTCCGCACATCAAGACGCACAAGATCCCGGCTCTTGCCGCAGCGCAGGTCGCCGCCGGTGCAAACGGCATCAATTGCCAGAAGATCTCCGAAGCCGAGGTTTTTGCGGGAGCGGGTTTCGAAGACATCCTCATCACCTTCAATATTCTCGGTCCGCAAAAGCTCGAACGGCTCTCGGCACTCAACGAGAATATCGCCGAGCTTGAAGGTCGTTGCCGACAGCGCGGTGACGGTTGACGGCCTGTCTACGCATTTTGCCGGCCGCAAGCGGTTGACGGTTCTCGTCGAGTGCGACACCGGTGGCGGACGCTGCGGGGTGCAGACACCAGAGGAAGCCTTTTTTCTTGCGAAGCGCATCATTGCGGCCGACGGTCTCGTTTTCGGGGGCTCGTCACCTATCCCAAGCCGCAGTCGGCTTCGGCCGTCGAAGGCTTTATCGTCCGGACACTGGCGCTTCTTCAGTCAGACGGAATTGCGTGCCCGATCGTCAGCAACGGCGGCACGATAGGTTGACTGAAGGTGCGAACGTCAGCCGCTCGACGATCGCCAACCTTGAGAAGGGCACGGGCGGCGCGCACCTGTGCCGCAAAGCCGGCAACACCGCAGGCCATTAGCGCCAGCACGTACCGACACGAAAAAGCCGCCGCCCTTTCGAGCGACGGCCGTGTTGAGGGGGAACCGTTCGGGATCGTCGATAGCGGCGCGATCGTTGCGACTTTCTGGCTATCCTGCGCGCACTACCGGCTAGAAATCAAAATAGATGCTCACTCCCGACCGTCGGTGGTAACGGTAATAGTCAGGATACTCGCCGTAGTACCCGGGACGGCCGTAGTAGCTATATCGGCGAGGGTAGCAGCTGCCGTAGTAACGGCAGGAAGCATACCGCCTGTCCCAGCGGCGACCCGCATTCCAATGACGATGGTGCCGGTTTTTGACCTGTACGACCGAGCCGGTTTCCACCTGCTCGGGGATCGGCACGAAGATCGGCGCGGCGTTTAGCGGTAAGGCGAAAGACGCAGCCAGAACTACGGCCGTAAGGGCGGATACGAGCTTGTTCATCGTGAACTCCTCCTCCTCGCTGGATATCACGATGAACCATCGGGCCTGAACCGCCGATGAACGCTGCGTGTGCCGCGACTGCTACGGCTGCGGTTGTGGTGGCAATATGCTGAATTGTAGCCGGCCGTTCTTAGCGTTTCGTTTTTCTACTTCGTCCGGCGCCCCACACCCGCCGCCGGCAAGTGTCGACCGTCTTGTCCAGGCTTATCGGCTGCGTGGGAAGCTTTGCTCCTGACGCAGCCCGTCCATATCCTGGCTCTGGCGAAGTTCGCGGTCGGCAGGATCCTGTCCCTCGGCGACCGTTCGCTGATGACCGGTCGGGAGGATATCGTCGCGCAGATGCTCGTCCAGTGGGACTTCCCCAGCGAGTTCATAGGCCGGACGCGCGAAGGCGACCCGCCGCTTCTCACGTAGCGACCCGTGCCCACAGCAGACCTGGCAGCGGCGTCGGCTTCGAAAACGTCGTCGCGAGAGCCGGAGGCCTGCTGGTCGCGGTCCGCGTTTCCGAGACGGTTTCGATCATATCTCGCCTCGATATATGGATCGTTCGGCGTCAGGACGTTCCATCCCTTTGGCAGGACAGGCTCCAGCGACCGGAACCTGGCAGCCATCTCCTGCTGCTGATCGCCATGCATGGATTCTCCCCGTTACGGATGTTCATTTCGAGAAAATGAGAAGAAGGTGTGGAAGTTCCGCGTTCATGGAGACCGCGCACGGTTCATGATGGAGCGGCTTCGCATCCATGCACCTGATCGCGCAGCAGCTCTTCGATCTGGCGGGAAACCTTTAGATACTGGCCGGCCGCGCATGGGCTTCGATCCGCCCAACGACGGCGACCATTCGAGGTCGATTGAAGCGACTGCCCCGAAGCGAACTATGAGGACGCGACGTTCCAATCGCCGCAATGAAAACTTTGGGTCAGCGATGATCGACCATCCGGCCGTTGAGGCTGCCGCTTGCGCCCCGGAGCGCTTTGCAGGTTATAATCGTGCGTTTGTGGCCGGCGGGTAGCGATCATCATAAGGCAGATCGAGGCGTGCAGGCAGCCTCAGACACCGTCCTTGACGCGCTCCCATGCGTTCTTCAGGTGCCGTCCGAGTGCCTCTGACAACGCAGGCTTATTGCGCTGTTCCAGCGCGACGATCATCTCTTCATGCTCGGCAACTGCGGCCGCCCATTTCTCCGGGCCTTCGTGACCGACGAAACGAATGCGCTTCAGCCTCGTCTGCAACGTCCCATGCATGTTCGAGAGCGTTGCGTTGTGCGCCATCTGAACGATTGCCGTATGGATCGCCTGGTTGAGCTTGTAGTAGTTCAGCCGGTCACCCGACCTGTATTTCTCCAGCATTTCGTCGTGAAGAGCGCGAACATGGGCGATTTCCTCGACTGAGCCGAGCTCGCAGGCGAGCCGTCCGGCCAGCTCCTCCATCGACTGCAACACCGTCAGCATGTCTTCGACATCCTTCGGGCTGAAGCGCTTCACGACCGCTCCGCGGCTGGGGACGAGCTCGACGAGCCCTTCGCTCGCCAGATATTTAATCGCCTCGCGCAACGGCGTCCTCGAAACGCCAAGCTGCTCGCCGAGCTGGCCTTCGTGGATACGGCTTCCCGGCGCGAGATTGCCCTCGATGATCATGTCGCGCAGGTGGTTCACAAGAGTGTCGTGCAAGGCTGTTCGCTGCAGCGGCGCAACGCCGCTGACATCACCCGCGCCCATGTTGATTGAGTTCGTCCGGACCACGCTGATTCTCCATTGAGGGCGCTCGCTGAGGTCACGTAATGAGACTCCGAAGCGATCAAGTCAACGGAATATTCTGCATACAGAATACAGTGCTCTTGATATTGAATGCCAAACTGTTGTATCTGCTGTTTCGAGGAGAAACATGTGGAGAGGCCCATGACCAAAGACGGCACAGCCGAAACGCGTCCAGTGATCGCCCTTGCAATGGGCGATCCGGCAGGCATCAGTCCCGAACTTACCGCCCGCATCATCGCCCTTCCGGAAGTTCGCGAAGCCGCGCACCTTGTCGTAATAGGCGACCGTCGTATTCTTCAGGGCGGAGCCAAGGAGGCGGGCGTCGAACTGAACCTTGCAAGCGCGTTGCTCGACAATTTTGAGGAGGCGGGTAAAGATCACCATGTCTTCATCGATCTCGGCCATCTCGATCCTGCCGACGTGGTACGGGGCGAGGCGACGCTTGCAGGCGGCACTTTTGCCACGGCAAACTTCCGCACTGCGCTGGAGCTTGCCCACGCCGGCCGAGCCCACGCCGTCTGCTTTACCCCCTTCAACAAGAAGGCGATGCGTTACGCTTATCCCGGCTACGACGACGAAATCCGCTTTGTTGCCGACGTCATCGGGTTCACCGGCAAGGCGCGCGAATTCAATGTTCTCGAGCGCGTCTGGAACGCACGCGTGACTTCGCACATACCTCTGGCAGACGTTGCATCCGCTCTATCGGTGGAAGGTATTCTCGCCGAACTGGAACTGACACAGGCGTGCCTGAAGAGCGCCGGTCGCGAAAATCCGAGGATCATCGTCGCAGGGCTTAATCCGCATGCCGGCGATGGCGGCAATTTCGGAACGGAGGAGATCGATATCATCGAACCGGCCGTAGCAGCCGCCCAAAAGGCCGGCTTCGACGTCGCAGGACCGTTCCCTGCCGATACCGTCTTTCTGCGGGCACTCAAGGAAGAGTTTCATGCCGTTCTGACCATGTATCACGATCAGGGCCAGATCGCGATGAAGCTGATCGGTTTCGACAAGGGCGTGACCATGATCGGTGGCCTGCCGTTCCCGCTCTGCACGCCGGCTCACGGCACGGCCTATGACATCGCTGGAAAGGGTATCGCCGATGTAGGCGCTACCCGCGAGGCGTTGCTTCTGGCGGCACGCATGGCCAGAAGGGCTACAGCGCTGTCTGCGGCGGCTTGACTTCAGAAATCTGCAGCATCGACCGGCATGGAGGAGGGTTCGTGCCGGATGAGTTCAAAGGAGGAGTAAAGATGAAGAAGCCTTTTTCTGTTGTATACACGATCCTGGCGGCGTTAACCGCGGCTAGCCAGGCATTCGCATTCGAACCGAACCGCCCGGTCGAGTTCGTCGTTGCCTCGGGCGCCGGCGGTGGTACCGACAACTTCGCCCGCACCATCCAGTCCATCATTACGAAGTACAAGCTGATGGATCAGTCGATGGTCGTCCTCAACAAGGGTGGCGGCAGCGGCGCGGAGGCGTTTCTCTACGCAAGGCAGAACAAGGGTGACGCGAACAAGCTCTATTTCGGAACAAACAACGCCTATTTGCTGCCCCATGTGGCCAAGATGGCCTATTCGACCAAGGATCTGACGCCCGTTGCCGCTCTCGCGTTTGACGAATTCCTGATCTGGGTAAAGTCCGACTCTTCCTATGCGAAGCCGACGGACCTCGTTGATGCCGCCAAGGCAAAGCCTGGAACGGTCGCCTTTGCCGGCAGCCAGTCCAAGGACACGGACGAGACACTCGTTGCCCTGATCGAACAGCAGACCGGTGCGAGCTTCAAGTACGTGCCGTTCAACGGTGGCGGTGAAGTCGGCGTGCAGCTGGCGGGGGGTCACGTGACTGCAAACGTCAACAACCCGAACGAGAACATCGGACAGTGGCAAGCTGGAGCCGTCAAACCTCTCTGTGTCTTCTCGTCCAAGAAAATGGCAAAAAGCGAGCCGATCCATGACGGCAAGGGCTGGCAAGACATTCCGACCTGCATCGAGGCCGGTATTCCGATTGAGTCCTACAAGATGCCGCGCACCGTCTGGACTGCGGCTGATATTCCGGACGATGCCCTTGCCTACTACACCGAGGTTCTTCGCAAGGTGAGCGAAACCCCGGAATGGAAAGAGTATGTGGGCAAGACTTCGCAGACCGGGGATTTCCTGACCGGTAAGGCGCTCGGCGAGTTCATCGCAACCAGCGAGACGAATGCCGTCAAGGTCTTCAAGGCCGAAGGCTGGCTCGTGCAGTGAGATGACCGGTCCGGCGAACGCCGCCGGACCGGCCCTTTCTCATAAGGGAGGATAGCAAATGCACATAAGACGCATCCACATGGAGCTGCTCGTCGCGACAGTGACCGCAGGCATCGGACTTCTTGCTGCGAGCGGATCGCTCGATCTTGGAGTGGGTTGGGAAAGCTCCGGCCCGCAACCTGGCTACTTTCCCTTTTATGTCGGACTGATCGTGCTCTTGGCGAGTGCCGCTTCCGCCGCGCAGACGCTTTTCGCACTCCGACAGGACGGAGAAAAGCGCCGGGAGATCTTCCTGGAGCGCGAACAGGTCAGGCGTCTGGCTTCTTTTTTCGTGCCGATGGCGGTTTTCGTGGTCGTTGCCATCCAGCTCGGTCTTTATGCCGGCAGCGCACTCTATCTCTTCTACGTTTCGTGGAGACAGGGAAGATATCATTTCCTTGCAGCCGTTTCCCTCGGTCTCGGATTTGCCTTGGCTCTTTATCTGATTTTCGAGATCGTCTTCCAGATCCCGCTGCACAAGGGTCCGCTCGAAAACATGTTCGGCGTTTACTGAAGGCCAGGGAGGCTTCGATGGGAGATTTTGGGCTGCTGCTGGACGGGTTCCAGATCGCTTTGACGCCCTACCACATCATGCTCATGGTGGTGGGCGTGATGCTTGGCTTGATCGTCGGCGTGCTGCCGGGCCTTGGCGCGCCGAATGGTGTGTCCTTGCTCATTCCGCTGACGTTTTCGATGGATCCGGTTTCGGCCATCATCCTGCTCGCGTCGATGTATTGGGGTGCCCTGTTCGGGGGATCGACCACCTCCATTCTGTTCAACATTCCAGGCGAGCCGAGTTCGGTCGCTACTACGTTTGACGGCTATCCGATGGCCCGCGCAGGCCAGCCCACGCGCGCGCTGACACTTGCCTTCATGTCGGCGGGCATCGGTGCTCTTACCGGGGTCATTGTCATTACGCTTTTGTCTTCGTGGGCAGCAGGCTTCGCCTTGCGCTTCGGCGCGCCGGAATATTTCGCCGTCTATTTCCTTGCCTTCTGCGCTTTTGTCGGGATGGGCAGCGCTGCCCCGTTGAAAACGGTGGTTTCGTTGGGACTTGGGCTTCTCTTCTCGACAGTTGGCATGGATACCGTCACCGGATCGCTCCGTTTGACATTCGGGCTTGACGTGCTCCTGGGCGGCATCAGCTTTCTTGTGGTCGTCATCGGACTTTTCGGGATCGGAGAGATCCTCGCGACGGTCCAGGACGGGCACAAATTTCGCGGTCTCTCGTCAAGGATCGATCTCCGCGACGTACTGCGCACCATCGCTGAACTGCCCAGATACTACACGACAGTCATCCGTTCTTGCGCGATCGGTATCTGGATGGGCATCACTCCGGGCGGACCGACTGCGGCGTCATTCATGAGCTACGGTATCGCACGGCAATGCTCCAAGCCAGGTCAGGCCTTTGGCAGTGGGCGCGCGGAAGGCATCGTTGCGCCGGAAACAGCCGATCATTCGGCCGGGACCTGCGCGATGCTTCCCATGCTGGCGCTCGGCTTGCCGAGTTCGGCGACTGCTGCGGTGATGATGGGAGGGCTGATGATCTGGGGCCTCACCCCCGGACCGATGCTCTTCACAACGAAGCCCGATTTCGTCTGGGGCCTGATTGCCAGCATGTATGTGTCGAACATCGTCGGCGTGATTCTGGTCCTTACCACGGTTCCGATGTTTGCAGCACTCCTGCGCGTTCCATTTTCGATCATCGGGCCAATCATCGTCGCGATCTGCTTCGTCGGCGCCTATACGGTCTCCAGCGAAACGTTCGACCTCTGGCTGGTGCTCATCTTCGGCGTCGTAGGGTTCGTCTTCAACAAGCTTGAATTCCCGATTGCGCCGCTGGTGCTTGCGATGGTGCTTGGCCACAAGGCCGAAAATGCCTTCCATCAATCGATGATCATCGCGGATGGCTCTCTTGGCGTCTTCTTCTCCAATCCGCTCGTCGGGACCATCACCACGCTGGCGCTCGCGCTCGTTGTCGTTCCCAAGGCCATCAAGCTGCTCTCCCGGTTGCGGCGCCGCGATGCGGCAAGCTCGGCCCGCTAAGGCCGTCTGCCGCTTTTTCTTATGAGGTCGGAGTCATCATGAACTACCACAGCTACTTCCCCAAAAGCTCCGCCCCCGTGGAATGCTGCATCGTCGGCACCGGCGCGTTCGGGCGCAGCTTCCTCGACCAGAGCCGCAGAACGCCGCTTATCAGCGCGCGTGTCGCGGTCGATCTTTCGGCGGAAACTGCAGTGGCGGCACTCCGTTCGATCGGAGTGCCCGCCGGTGAAATCGTCCTTTGCCGGACGGAAGAGGAGGCGGCGGCGGCCTGGGCCGAACACCGGTTTGTCGCAACGGACAACCTCGAGATTGTGCTCGCTCTTTCGTTCACCGTGGTCGTCGAGGCGACCGGCCATCCCGAAGCCGGCGCGCGGCATGCGCGCCTCGCCATCGATGCCGGAAAGCATGTGGCGCTCGTGTCAAAGGAGGTCGACAGCGTGGTAGGCCCTGGTCTTGCTGCGCGGGCTCGCCGCAACAATGTGCTTGTAACCCCGGTCGATGGCGATCAGCCAAGCCTTCTCATGGGGCTGATCAGCTGGGCCCAGGTTCTCGGTCTGGATATCATCGCTGCTGGCAAATCCAGCGAATACGACTTCGTCTTTGATCCGGCGAAAAACATACTGACCTCCAACGGCACGTCGATCTACGCTCCGGAGTTTGCCGCTTGGCTCGAGCTGGGTGCCCTGGCTGCCCCCGATGTCGCAGCAGGCAGGGCGCAGGCAGCAGCAGCGCTGCCCCAGAGGACAGTGCCTGATCTTTGCGAACTGACCCTTGTTGCCAATGCGACCGGCTTCACTGTGGATCGGCTGGATCTGCACGCCCCCATAGCGCGGATCGGCGAAGTGCCAGACTTTTTCGCTCCGGTGGAGGAGGGTGGCCTGCTTGCTCACAAAGCAATTCTTGACGTATTTCATTGCCTCCGGCTCCCTAGCGAAGTCAGCTTCGCTGGTGGGGTCTTCGTCACAGTCGAATGCAACGATGCGGCGACATGGGCCATGCTTGCCGAAAAGGGCCACGTGGTCAGCCGGTCGGGCCGGACTGCGATGCTTTATCTGCCGCGCCACCTTCTGGGTGTCGAGGCGGCGAGCAGCGTCCTGGAAGTCGGGCTCAAAGGTGTGTCAAGCGGTGCCGAGGAGCCAAAGCCGGTCATCGACCTCATCGCCCATGCTGATGCCGACCTGCCGGCGGGAACGCTGCTTGCGGCAAGCGGCCACCATCATTCGATCACCAACGTTTCCGGCAGGATGGTGCCGGCGCAGGCGATTTCGGGCGAAAGTCCGGTGCCTTTTTATCTTGCCGCCAACCGCAGGCTGGTTCGACCGGTATCGGCGGGAAGTCCAATCTTATGTGCTGACGTCGAAATCGACGGCAGTTCCGAGCTGTTGAGTTTGCGACAGGAGCAAGACCGGATATTTTCGACGACGTCGCGGTAGGTTGATTTCGCTTGTGGCAATGTCGCGCAAGAGCGCCCGTCCACGCGCCAACTGGACCGGTTGCATTATGTCGATGTCGACGAAGCGGCCGATCGCTGGGCGTCGAACGCTGTTTGTACCGGCGCCTTTGACGACATCTACGTCGATAACGCACCCTGATTGACCTCCTTCACGAAGTTGGCGAAGTATGCGTCTGCTGGTCTAAGGACGATGTCCTGGCTGGCGCCTTGCGGAATGACCTCGCCGTCTCGGGCGATATGGTCGCCTACGCGGAGGGCTTCATCCAGATCGTGAGTGAGCGCAGCCGGATGTGGCAAGCCGCCGGAGGGACGCCTGTTTTCGGGTAAGGCGGCTTGCGGCCATGCGCACGACGGCACGGCCATCGACCTGCGGTTCCGATCACCCCCGATGCATCTTTTTGGGGTCTGAAGCGTTTCCAAGGCACAGCATGGAGACGCACTATGGCCAGGCGGGCATCCACCGACACCGGCATGAACGGGCGGTATGTCCCAAGCGACGAAAGACGGCCGCTCCAAGGACGGCGTCGACCGCTGCTTGTGCGCCGACGGCCGCCGCAAGGCCAAGCGCGGCGCCAGGCCGAGGAGGGTGATGAGTGCGAAAAAGCACCGAGGTAAGTCGATGACGAATATCCGTTTCAAGGGTTTTGACAGTCCCTCCCAGCTTCGAGAACATCTTGCGGACGTGGAGGAAGACGCCTCCGCCGCCAATCTGGCCGAAGACATACCCGTCGACGACGATCTGCAATCGGCCCAACGCGAGGTCGCCTGGCTTCGAAAGGACGTTGCCGACCTGCGTGAGCAGCTGGCCCTGTTCCGCCGTCGGCCCAAAATCGTGGCGGTGAGCCGGATCGGCGCCTATTCGTGGCTGCGCATGGCAGCAGCGGTTCTTGCTGTGGTCGCGCTCGCAACACGGGTGCGTCATCTCCGCCATGGTAGGCTAGGCATCCGCGCGGCTCAGATGATCCCGGCTCGCGCCGATCGCAATCGTTGGTAGGTCCGCTGCCGTGGATTTCATCCGACCACGCCTCAGCACGATATTTTATCGGCAAGCACTATTCGGCGACTTGGCAAAGCTACTGGTTCCCCGCAATCGACGTTGAGGAGGCCGCCGACGCCCAGGTGGGCGGATATCTCGAACGCGGGCGACGCGACCGTTGTGTTGGCAACTTTCATCGCCGTCGACGGTAACGTCGCCACAGGTTCGGTCTCGTGTCAGATCCACCAGATGCCTTAGCGGGTTATCTCGGTGAGGCGGCGGGCGCGGCCAGTGGCCGAGCGAGTTCTATTGGCCGGCCGCGATGTCGCAAGGACTGCGTTCGACGACCGGTACCTTGCCTGCGCCAGCCTGTCGTTCCGACCGCCTTGGCTCTGCCCCACGGTTCTGTGGCGCTGAAGCTTGAGCGGATGGGCCGTCCGGGCAATCGGTGACGCCCGAGGGTGACCGTCAAGGCATAATTGGAGGAACGCCTTGTCGAACCGTGAGGCGTAAAGCAGTCTACCCGTTCACAAGGGCAAGTTCCTGCTCGCGGTAGCGGCTGCCGGTGACCTTTGCCGGAGCGAGCGCCTCGCCGATCTGTTTAAGCTCGTCGTCTAACAAGGTGATACCTGCTGCCGCAGCATTCTCTTCCAAATGCTTAAGCTTGCGCGCGCCGGGTATCGGCACGATGAAGTCCCCCTGATGCAGCACCCAGGCCAGTGCAAGTTGCGCCGCCGTCACGCCTTTTGCCTGCGCCAAGGCCTTCAATGTTGCGATAAGGGCGGCGTTCGCAGCCATGGCGTCAGCTTGAAAGCGTGGCAGGTTCTTGCGCCAATCATCGGAAGCAAGCTCATCGGGCTTATTGATTGCGCCGGTCAAGAGACCGCGACCGAGAGGACTGTAGGGGACGAAGCCGATGCCAAGTTCGCGGCAGACAGCCAAGACCTCCTCCTCGGGATCGCGGCTCCACAGCGAGTATTCGCTCTGCACCGCCGAAATCGGGTGCACATTATGCGCCCGCCTTATCGTGGCAGCGCTTGCTTCCGAAAGGCCGAGCGCTTTCACCTTGCCTTGCCTGACGAGGTCCGCCATGGCTCCAACAGTTTCCTCAATAGGCACGTTGGGATCGACGCGGTGTTGGTAGAAAAGGTCGATCTGCTCAATTCCGAGCCGCCGGAGAGATCCTTCCGCTACAGCCTTCACGTGTTCCGGACGACTGTCGACCCCGACCATCCGCGACATGCCTTCGCCCTTATCGGCGATCTTGAAGCCGAACTTGGTTGCGATCACGACGCGATCCCGGTGCGCCTTCAAGGCCTTTCCGACCAGAAGCTCATTATCGAAAGGACCGTAAACCTCTGCGGTATCGAAGAAAGTTATGCCGATCTCGACCGCGCGGTGCAGCGTGCGAATAGCGTCTGCCTCATCCTGACCGCCATAAGCGAAAGTCATGCCCATACATCCAAGGCCTACCGCCGAGACGTCCAGTGCGCTTCCGAGCTTCCGTTTTTTCATCACCTGATCTCCTTTTGTGATGAAGGGAGGATAGGACAAGGGAGGTCGTTCGTTAATTCGCCTGGAAATTCACACGCTGTTCTATAGAATAGAACAATGGACAGAAGTCGCCTACCTCAACTTGCAATCTTCGCGACCGTGGCTGCCTGCGGCGGATTTCGCGGCGCGGCCAAGGAGTTGGAGATAGCGCCTTCTGCTGTAAGCCACGCCATATCGAGCCTGGAGATTACTCTGGGAGTAAGGCTCTTTTCTCGAACGACCCGTAGCATCGCGCTAACGGAAGAGGGCGCACTGCTTCTCAAGCGGCTAAAGCCGGCGCTGGGCGAGATTGACCGGGCGCTCGATGCGGTAAAGGAAATGAGTAATCGTGTAGCCGGCAATCTTCGCCTCAGCGTGCCGCCTTTTGCGGCGCATTGGCTTCTGGCGCCACGTCTTGCGGATTTCAGCAGGGCTTACCCGGGCGTCATACTGGAAGTCCGGGTCGAGGAGCCATTCAACGACATTGTCGCTGCAGGCCTCGATGGCGGCATGCGGCTCGGCGAGAGCCTGGAGCCGGACATGATCGCCGTGAGAATGAGCGCTCCCATACGGGCAAGCATCGTTGCTTCACCCTCCTATTTTGCGCAAAGGACCGTGCCGGTCCATCCGCGTCAGCTAGTGGATCACGCGTGCATCCGACGGCGATTTGCCAGCGGACAGGTTTATAGATGGGAATTTGAAAAGGATGGCGAAGAGCTGGTCCTTGATGTCGACGGCCCGCTTATTCTAGGCGACGATCGGCTGGTGCTAGAGGCCGCGCTCGACGGCGCTGGTGTCGCGTTCCTGCTAGAAAACATGGCGAGGGCCGCCATTGAAGAAGGGCGGCTGTACCAGATCCTTGCCGATTGGTGCGCGCCGTTTCCCGGTGTCTACCTTTATTACCCAAGCCGGCGCCAGATGCGGCCCGCACTGCGTGCCTTCATCGAGTTCTTCAAGTATTCGGGCTGACAGGTCATGCATGTTGCAATCGTGCTTCGAGGGTCGTTCTGACTGCAAAAATGGAGGAGCCTTCAGCCCGGCGGGATATTATCAATTCTCGACAAGGACTGCTTCTGTCGATTGCAACTGAGACAACGGCATGAGTGAGTTTGCTTCGCGTTTTGAACTCAGCATATCCCCGACGATCCAGAAGCAAACCATGGGTAAGGGCTCGCGTGACTGTCTGCCCTGACCGGGATTGGCTTGGCGTTTCCATCAACGGCGCGTGCGAACAAAAAAGGCCCTGCGGGGCGGGGGGTGCGGACGGTTGCAGGGCCAGGTTGCCAGAATATATACTGGCTGAACGCGCCTCTTTGACCGATATGTTTTTTGAGACAGTATGCGCGAGCCAGAAGAGTAGCATATTTGCCGCGAAAAGAAGCTTGTCCCAAAGGCTTAAGTGGACTGGGGTAAGCGCTGATGGAAGCGACCGTCCGCTAGGAAACCTGATTGGCGCGCCAAACGGTCATTTGGGTGCATGATGTCTGAACGGGATTGTCGTTCGGTAGCGGCGGGATGCGGTGCGGAGCCATTCCGGCTGCACAGCACCGCATCACGTCGCGGATTGATGGTTCGAGCGAATTCGGCGGGTGTCATCCCGCCGTGCCCATTTGGCCTAATGGTGCCGGACGGGCATTCTGATTAACGGGTCGCAAGCAACTCCCGAAGCTGGTGGGGTTTATCGACGCCGAACTCGAACCACATCACCAATTCCCGCGCGGCCTCTTGGGCCTCTAAGTTTAAAATGTCGTAGTGGCGGCTTTCGCACCATTCCTTGAGCAAACCATCTAGCATACTCAGGTCATTTGAAGACAAAGCGCGTTTCTTCAAGGCCACTTTGTGTGACATTCTATTTCCTCCCAAAAATAGTACTTTTTCTAGCTGCTGACCCAGCGAGTATGACTTTAGTCGAATGTTTCTTTCTCGAAAATACTCTTGCGCAAACTTTAACGCATTGAGGATGTAACTGCCTGATTGGTCGCAGGAATTTTTATCGAGTCAGCACGACGGCTCGAGGGAACTGATGCCGCCAAGCCCGTCCGCGAAGGCGCCGCTCCGGCTTTACATTCCTTTACATTTACCCGGAACGCGCGACACGTTGCTCTGTTAGCTTTCCTAAATTGCAGCAGGCGCTGCGGAGTGAAAGGAGACTAACTATGGAAAACGAGGACAAGAACTTGGCGAGCCCGACGTCCGGCGAACCAGCCTCGAAAGGATGGGGGCGCCGCGCCGCGATCGGCAGCCTGGCAGCCGTCGCTATTGTCGGCGCGGCCGGGTTTGCGGCCGCGCGAAGCGACGGTTTCGGTTTCGGCATGGGCGGTTTCGGCATGGGCGGCCACATGATGCACGCACATATGGGAGGTAGCGGCTTTATGGAACACCGGATCGGCTCCGTGCTTGACGAAATCGATGCGACGTCCGAGCAGGAAGACAAGCTTTGGGAGATCATCGACAAGGCGCGCGATGAGATCGGGCCGACTTTCCGGGACGTCCGCGAGACGCGTGAGCAGGTTATTGAGCTCCTCGGCGCCCCGACCGTCGACCGCGCCGCTGCCGAAAAGCTCCGCAGTGAGCGCATCGCGGCCATCGACGAGGCCTCGCGCAAGATGACCACTGCGCTCCTCGACGCCGCCGCAGTTTTGACGCCGGAGCAGCGGGCCAAGCTCGTTGAGCATTTGAAGGAGCGCAGGGGCCACGGCCGATGGTAGGGCGAGGCGGCTCCTGCATGTACATGCAGCGTTCCAAAGTGCTACAGCGACCTCTGCGCGTCTGACGCGCGGCGCTGTAGGCGACTGAACGGAGCGCAGGAGATGGCGGAACGGGTCTTGATTGTTGACGACGATATGCGCCTGTCCGCCATGCTCGCCGACTATCTCTCAGGAAACGGCTACACCGTCTACACCGCGGCGACGGCCACCGCAGCCCTCACCGACCTTGGCCGCCGCGCCCCGGACGCCGTGATCCTCGACGTGATGCTGCCGGACCTCGACGGCTTCGAGACCTGCCGGCGCATGCGCGCGGTATCGGACGTGCCGATCCTCATGCTTACGGCCAAAGGCGAAGAGACAGATCGCATCGTCGGGCTGGAACTCGGAGCCGACGACTATCTGCCCAAGCCTTTCAATCCGCGCGAATTGCTGGCGCGGCTGAAGGCGGTCCTGCGCCGCCGCAACGGTAGCGCAGCGGTTTCGCGCGTCCTGCGCTTCGGGCGGCTGGAGATCGATCCGGGATCCCGCTTGGTCAGGATCGACGGCCGTGAATGTGCCTTGACCAGCTACCAGTTCGACCTGCTTGTGGCGCTTGCCGAAAACGCCGGCCGCACGCTGTCGCGCGAACGGTTGATGGACACGGTCAAGGGCGAGGAGTTGGATGCGTTCGACCGCTCCATCGACGTCCATATCTCGCGCATCAGGGCGGCCATCGAAGACGATCCCAAGCATCCGAGGCGCATCATCACCGTGCGCGGCGCCGGCTATGTCTTCGCCCGTTTCCAGGACGATGAGAGATAGAGCGATGCGCAGTCGGCTGTTCCTGAAAATCTACCTGACGCTGCTCGCGAGCCTTGCAGCGGTCGCCGTCGCCAGTGCGGCCTTCGTGTGGCTGGGACAGGGAGAGGAGGAGGCCGGTTGGCAGAGCCAACGTGCTCGGTTCGTCGCCGCGCTGATTCCGCCCGACATGGACAGGCGGTCGGTGGAGGCGGCGCTGGAGCGGTTTTCACGGGCCTTGGACGCCGACATAGCCGTCTACGATCCGCGCGGCAGCCTGATCGCGAGCGCCGGCCGGCCGCTCCCGCGCGACATTCTCGAAAGGCCCTGGCGCCACGGCGGAGGTAACTTTCACACCATGGTGACGAAGTTGCCCGACGGCCGCGCCGTGGCCGCTCGCATGGGGCGGTCCATCGGACCGTCGGGCCGCAATCCGCTCGCCTATCTGGCGTTGATTGCCGGCGTCATCGGGCTCGCCGCCTATCCGGTGGTGCGCCACCTGACCCGCCGGCTGGAGCGGTTACGCAGGGGCGTGGATGCGTGGGGAAGGGGCGATTTCGTGGCGCGTGTACCGGCCGACGGCAGCGATGAGGTCGCGGCGGTAGCGAAGAGCTTCAACAAGGCTGCCGATCACGTTGAGCGATTGATCAAGTCACACCGCGCTCTGCTCGCCAATGCCAGCCACGAATTGCGCTCGCCGCTTGCGCGCCTGCGCATGGCGATCGATCTCTATGAGCAGGCGCCGGACGAGAACCGCAAGGAGGAGATCGTACGCAACCTTGCCGAACTGGATATGCTCGTCGAGGAGATCCTGCTGGCGAGCAGGCTCGACCATATCGAGAAGCTCGATGCGCTCGAGTCCGTCGACCTCCTGGCCCTGGTCTCGGAAGAAGGCGCGCGCACCGGCGTCGAGGTCACCGGCACGCCTGCGACTGTCATAGGCGATGCGCGCCTGATCGGCAGGCTGGTTCGCAATCTCATGCAGAACGCGCTGCGCCACGGCGGCCCGCCTGTCGCAGCCACTCTTGCGCAGGCAGGCAATACAGCAGAACTGAGGGTCCGCGACCACGGCCCGGGCATACCGGACAGCGAGAAGGTCCGCGTTTTCGAGCCGTTCTACCGGCCCTCGGGACGAAGCGAGGCCACGGGCGGCTGGGGCCTGGGGCTGGCGCTGGTGCGCCAGATCGCCGAGCGTCACGGCGGCTCGGTCCGTTACGAATCCCCACCGGGCGGTGGCGCCTGCTTCATCGTAACGCTTCCTGTCCACCGGGTCGCTCGAAAGATCAACTGAAGTGTCAATGCCGCCCTTCATGGGACTGACGGTTTCGGATGCTGTCGGCATCACGTTGACCCGAACTGCAAATGAAGGCGTCCTGCCATTGGAGCTCGTCCGCAACAGCGACGTCTACACGCCTAACAAACCCGCGGTCAGCCGAATTCTGCGCTCATGCGAGCGAGATCGTCCCACAGGCTCTCGGCAAATCCTCGCAGCACGATGATCTCGAATGTCTCGGCGTCGATACAGGTGATGTGGGCCACGATATGGCCGATGAGCGTCGTTGCGGATTGTCCGACGGGGAAGAAGCCCGAAGCAAGATCGACGGCCGTGCCCTTGGAAAGGACCCGCGCCGCCATCTTGCCGCTGATCCGGATGCGGACGCGTCCGTGACTCTGGTCGACGCCGGTCGCGCGCGGTTCGAGCGCGTCGAACAGGGCCTTCATGTCCTGAAATGTCATCGGCTCTTCACCGATGATGAACCACTGACCGGGCGAAACAGGGCGTACGGTGAGGGCGGCCCCCCTGGCGAGGCCGTCGAGGACGGATGCTACATCCTGTTCGTTGGGCCGGGCGAGCACATGGATGACAGCGCCTTCGGGAAGCGATGAGAGCCTGACGGCAGCAGAAGAGATTGCCAGCTTGGCGCCAAGCACAGGGCGAAGGGTCGGGCGGAAATCAGACATGGAGCCTCTCGTTCTGCGGATCGAAGAACACCGGATTGCACAGGCGCGCCGCAGTAAATTCATTGCGCAGGCCGTTCCAAATCATCACCTCTTCACCGTGCCGCTCGGATCCGTGCTTGACAAGGGCAAGGCCGATGGTCGAGCCGACATGGGGCGAAAACGCACTTGAGGTGACATAGCCTTGGTCGTTTTCGAGCGTTGCGACCGCATCCTTGGAGAGGATGTGGGAACCCGTGCGGAAGGACTGCTTCGAATCGAGCGGCACGACGCCGACTAAGCGCGGTCGGTCTTCCGCCACAAGCCCCTCGCGCCCCACCATTGCCTTGCCGATGAAGTCGGCCTTCACCGCCGAGACCATTTTCGCAAAACCGAGATCGGCCGGAACGACGGTGCCGTTGATCTCGTTGTGGGTGACATGTCCCTTCTCGATGCGCATGACGCCGAGCGCCTCGACGCCATAGGGCATGATGCCATCGTCTTTTCCGGCGTCCATCAGGGCATCGGCGACGCTTTCGCCAAAGCCGGCCGGCACGGCAAGCTCGTAGGCGAGTTCGCCGGAGAAGGAAATCCGGAAGAGGCGGCCGTGAAGCTTGCCGTTGAAAAGCGAGACCTCTTTTGCGGCAAGGAACGGGAAGGCAACATTGGAGATGTCGTCGTCGACGATTTTCTGGAGGATGGAGCGGGCTTTCGGCCCGGCGATCGCCATTTGTGCCCACTGGTTGGTGACCGATGCGAGGCGCACGTCCAGATCCGGCCACAGCGCCTGCGCGCAGAACTCCAGATGGTTCATGACGCCTGCGGCATAGGCCGTCGTCGTCGTCATGAAGAAGCGATTTTCCTCAAGCCGGCTCGTCGTGCCGTCATCGTAGATCGTGCCGTCCTCGCGCAGCATCAGGCCGTAGCGGGCCTTGCCGACGGACAGTTTCAGGAAGGCATTGGAATAGACCCGGTTCAGGAATTCCGCCGCATCCTTGCCACAGATCTCGATCTTGCCGAGCATTGAGACGTCGCACAGCCCGGCATTCTCCCGCACGTTCAGCACTTCCCGGTCGACGCTTTCGCGCCATGTCTGTTCGCCCTTTCGCGGGAACCAGGAGGAGCGATACCAAAGGCCTGTCTCGACGAAGACGGCGCCGTTCTTTTCCGCCCAGCCGTGCAGCGGCGATCTGCGCACCGGCTGGAAATGATGTCCGTGATAGGCGCCTGCCAGCGCGCCGAAGGAGACCGACGTATAAAAGGGCCGGAAAGTCGTCGTGCCGACGTCTGCCGGCGA
Organism: Rhizobium sp. USDA 3886; assembly: GCF_056279785.1. Taxonomy (NCBI): domain Bacteria; kingdom Pseudomonadati; phylum Pseudomonadota; class Alphaproteobacteria; order Hyphomicrobiales; family Rhizobiaceae; genus Rhizobium; species Rhizobium sp. USDA 3886. Next base: position 666,200 of record NZ_JBWCDC010000003.1, read on the forward strand.
GACGCCGCGTGCTTCGGCCAGAAGACCGATGGCATTGACGTTGGAAAGCTTGCCCTGGTCCGTCGCCATGCCATTGGTGGTGTAGCGCTTGGCAAGCTCCACATGGCCATAGCCTTCGCGGACGGCAAGACCGAGGTCCTTGCGATGCACGTCGTTCTGGTAATCGACGAAGGCCTTGCCCTTGACGCCGGCTATGGACCACACAGCCTTTTCAGGTGGGGCGACGATATCGTTTTCTACCGCGCCGAATGCGGCGGGTGCTGCCTTGAAGCCGAGTGCCTCTGCCATGGCAATGCCCTGCCGCGCACCGTCCGCAAGGCAGGCCGCAAGGCCGTTGACTGCGGAAACGGAGCCGGCGAGCGCGAGCCCGTTCAGGTTGCCCGGTGCGAGGAAGGCTGCATTGTCATCCGACCAGACCGGCTTGCCGCCGCGGTGGCAGGCGAGGTGGATGATCGGGCTGAAGCCGCCGGCCATAGCCAGGGCATCAACGTTCAGCCTTTCCGTGCGGCCATTTAAGCGGATATCGATTGCGCTGAGGGCCTTGCCGCCCTTGGCATCCGATACCACGGCATCACGGATGATGCGCGCCGGTCCAAAGTAGCCGCTGCCGCCGTTTTCGCGGCTGTCGACGATCGCGGCGAGGTGGACGCCCTGCGCCTCGAGATCGCGGGCCAGCGCATAGCCGCTGTCGTTGGTGGTAAAGATCGCCGCCGTCTTGCCGGGCGCGACAGCATAGCGGTTGAGGTAGTGGCGCATGGCGCTCGCCATCATCACGCCTGGAATGTCGTTGCCGCCGAACATCAGCGGGCGCTCCTCGGCTCCCGTCGCCAGCACGGCGCGCTTAGCGGCAATGCGCCAGAGGCGTTCTACAGGTACGTTGGATTGCGGTTCGGACACGTGCTTTTGCACCCGCTCGACGGCGCCGAAGACATTGCCGTCATACCAGCCGAATGCGGTGGTGCGGGTCAGAAGGGTCACATTCGGCAAGGCTCCGAGTTCGCAGATGCAGTCAGCCGCGAAATCGACTGCCGCCTTGCCGCCGATCGATGCGGTCTCGCCCAGAAGCTGGCCGCCGGCAACTGAGTGTTCGTCGATGAGAATAATGCGGGCGCCGGCACGGCCAGCACTGATCGCCGCTGCCAGACCCGCCGGCCCCGCGCCGATGACGAGGAGGTCGCAATGCGCCCAGCACTTGTCATAGGCGTCTGGATCGGCCGCATATGTCGCCTTGCCCAGTCCGGCCGCCTTGCGGATGAAGGGCTCGTAGATCTTTTCCCAGAACGCGGCAGGCCACATGAAGGTCTTGTAGTAGAAACCGGCGCTGAGGAAGGGCGACAGAAGGCTGTTCAGCGCGCCGATATCGAGGTCGAGGGACGGCCAGCGGTTCTGGCTTTTCGCTTCGAGGCCGGCATAGAGTTCCTGCATGGTGGCGCGCGTGTTCGGCTCGGTGCGGCCGGCGCTGCCGATCGTCATCAGCGCGTTCGGCTCGGCGGCACCCGCCGTCAGGATGCCGCGTGGCCGATGATATTTGAAACTCCGGCCGACGAGCTGGCGGCCGTTGGCAAGCAGTGCAGAGGCGAGGCTGTCGCCCCCAAGGCCCCGCATCGCCTTGCCGTCGAAGGTGAAAGGCAGCGGCTTGGAGCGGTCGATCAGCCCGCCTTTCGGCAAACGGTAGGATGTCATGCGCGTCTGCCTTCTTTCTCGCCGGACGCAGCGTCGCGGCACGCGGCGATCTCATGGGTCACGGTATCGCGGGTGACGACCAGCCATCGGCGGCAACCGGAGGTGTGGTGCCAGTATTCCTCGTAGGCGCCGCGGGGATTGTCGCGCAGATAGACGTAGTCGAACCACTCGCCGGCACCGGCATCGGCCGCCGGCCGCGTAAGGGCAGCGCCCTTGATGGTGAATTCCTCTTTGGGTCGTCGCCCGCAATGCGGGCAGGGCACGAGACTTGCCATTTCGAATGTCCTTGGTCCGCGAATCAGTGAAGGTTGGGCTGGGCGCCCTGGCCCTTTTCGTCGATGAGGTAGCCACGCTGGAAGCGGTCGAGCCGGAAGGCCGTCGCCGTTTTGTGCGGTGCGTCGCGGGCGAGAAGATGGGCAAAGCAGAATCCCGACGCCGGGGTCGCTTTGAAGCCGCCATAGCACCAGCCGGCATTGAGATAGAGATTGTCGATGTGGGTACGGTCGATGATCGGCGAACCGTCCATCGACATGTCCATGATGCCGCCCCAGGAGCGCAGCACCCGAACGCGCGACAGCGCCGGGATCATCGCCTTTCCGGCTTCCGCGACATGTTCGACCGTCGCCAGGTTTCCGCGCTGGGCATAGGAATTATAGCCATCTATGTCGCCGCCGAAGACAAGGCCGCCTTTGTCGGATTGCGAGACGTAGAAGTGTCCGGCACCGAAGGTGACCACTCCGTCGATAAAGGGCTTCAGGCCCTCCGAGACGAAGGCCTGAAGCACATGGCTTTCGAGCGGAAGCTTCAGGCCGGCCATCTGGGCGACCTGTGAAGAATTGCCTGCGGCTGCGAGCGCCAGCTTACCGCAACCGATGAAGCCGCGGCTGGTTTCAACGCCGGTTACCTGTCCATTGTCGCGGCGGATGCCCGTCACCTCGCAGCCTTGGATGATATCGACGCCGCACTGATCGGCGCCGCGCGCATAGCCCCAGGCGACCGCGTCATGGCGAACGGTTCCGCCGCGTTTCTGCAGCAGGCCGCCCTGGACCGGGAAGCGGGCATTGTCGTAGTCGAGAAATGGCAGCATCTTCCGGACCGAGGCGCGGTCGAGAAGGTCGGCGTCGACGCCGTGCAGCCGCATGGCGTTGCCGCGGCGGGTATAGGAGTCGCGCTGCGCATCGGAGTGAAAGAGATTGAGCACGCCGCGCTGCGATACCATGGCGTTGAAGTTGAAATCCTGCTCGAGCCCCTCCCATAGCTTCATGGAAAGCTCGTAGAAGGGATTGTTGCCCGCCAGCAGGTAGTTGGAGCGGATGATCGTCGTGTTGCGGCCAACATTACCGGAACCGACATAATTCTTCTCCAGCACTGCGACATTGGTGATGCCGAATTGCTTGGCGAGATAGTAGGCCGTAGCGAGGCCGTGTCCGCCACCGCCGACGATGATCACGTCGTAATGGGGCTTGGGCTCGGGCTGCCGCCAGGCGGGCGTCCATTTCCTGTTCCCGAAAAGCCCGTTTAAGACGATGGACAGTGCCGAATAGCGCATCGATGCTTCTTTCCAAGAAGGACCAGTTGCCGGTGTAATAGCATGGGGAACTGCTCCGGCATTGCATCTATGGGACCATATGCCGTAATTTCGGGACATGAGTGCTGGCGACCAGAAGAACCTGCAGCGGATCGGCTTCCTTCTCGTGCCGAATTTTGCGCTGATGTCCTATGCTTCCGCGACCGAGCCGTTGCGGGCGGCGAACCTGATTGCCGGAAACGCTCTTTACGAAGCGATCCCTCTGTCGGCAGATGGTCTTCCGGTTCGTAGTTCGTCCGGCCTGACGATCGCTTGCAACAGCCTTTCCGAGGCTGGGGGCACGTGCCATACGATCTATGTCTGTGCCGGCGGCGACCCGCAAGACTGGCGCGCAAGCGCCTCGCTCCATGCGCCGCTGAGGAGGTTCGCGCGCAACGGTGTGCGGATCGGCGGCATATCGAGCGGCTCTTATGTGCTGGCATCGGCCGGCCTGCTCGACAACAGCGATTTTACGATCCATTGGGAACATGCGTCTCTCCTGAAAGAGGCATTTCCGCATCTGGCCCCGCGCCAGGCCCGGTTCGTCATCGATGGTGCACGCGTGACCTGTGGCGGAGGGGTAGCGCCGCTGGACATGATGCACGCCGTCATTTCCGAGCGGATGGGCGCCGATTTTGCCCGGCGGGTGAGCGACTGGTACCTGCATACCGCCGTCGCCGAGCCCACTGATCCCCAGCGGGCATCGGCCGCCAAGCGCTTCGGGACCAATCACCCAGCGCTGCTCACCGTGCTGGAGAAGATGGAGACCGCGATCGAAAATCCGCTCAGCCGTGCGGAGATGGCGAGGCTCGCCGGCATCAGCGCGCGCCATCTCGACCGGCTCTTTCTCAAGCACCGCGGCATGACCTTCCTCGACACCTACCGACAGATCCGCCTGCAGCACAGCCTCCGGCTGCTAGAGCAAAGCCCCCTGTCGATTTCGGAGATCGCTTTTGCCACCGGCTTTTCGAGCCCTGGCCATTTCTCCAGATCGTTCAAGGCCATGTTCGACAAAAACCCGAGAAATGCGCGGCGGTAAGGCAGCCGGGACTGATTCGTCGCTGACAGATGACGGTGAGTCCGGCTCCGAAATGGGCACGCGGTCAACTGCGTTTCCATCTGAATGCACTTAGACATACGCTTCTGCACGCGTATTCAGGATGGGGTGTGGCTTTTCCTTTGAATCTTGAAATATTTCCTGAGAAGATAACCTTTGCTTTCTGCCGGAGACATCATGACGTCCAAGACACAGATCGAAAATGCCGTGGCGCTGGATCAGAATCCGCACGCGGTTCGCGAACCGCGCGTCAACAATCTCGAATTGGCGATTGGACACGAGGTCCGAAATTTTCGCAAAAAGCTCGGCATCACCGTCACGGATCTGTCTGCGGCGACGGGCATTTCGCTTGGTATGCTGTCGAAGATCGAGAACGGTAATATTTCGCCGTCGCTGACGACACTGCAGACGCTCTCCAGGGCGCTCGGCGTTCCGATTACCGCCTTTTTTCGCCGCTTCGAAGAGCCACGGAACGCAACCTTCGTCAAGGCAGGTGAGGGGGTGAATATTGAGCGTCGCGGCACGCGCGCCGGGCATCAATACAGCCTGCTTGGCCATATCGACAACAATACCAGCGGTGTCACGGTCGAGCCCTATCTGATCACCTTGACTGCCGAATCCGACGTCTTTCCCACCTTCCAGCACGACGGAATGGAGTTTCTCTACCTTTTGGAGGGGGAGGTGGTCTACCGCCATTCCGACTCCCTTTACAGGATGCAACCGGGCGACAGCCTGTTCTTCGATGCGGATGCGCCACATGGGCCCGAGGAGCTCGTGAAGCTCCCCTGCCGCTATCTCTCGATCATTTCCTATCCACAGCAGAAGACGGTGAGTGGTTAGATTATTGCCTAAAAAGAAAAATTTATTCCTCATAGTTGATTGTTGCCGCACGGTCTGATAGCTCTCGTTCAGAGACGAACGGAGGATGCTGGGCCATGTGCGGAATTGTTGGACTATTTCTCAAAGACCGGAGGCTTGAGCCTGAGCTCGGTCGGCTCCTGTCGGAAATGCTGATCACCATGACGGACCGCGGTCCGGACTCGGCCGGCATTGCAATCTACGGCTCGATTGCCGAGGCAAAAGCGAAGGTGACGATCCAGTCGGCCAAGCCGCAGGCGGATTTCGCCGGTCTCGAAAGAGATTTGGCGGAAGCCGGCGTCCCGGCCAGCGTCAGCGTCAAGAGCACACATGCCGTCATCGAGATCGCTGCGGACATGCTTGCGGGGATCCGGCCGGTTCTGGCCGCGCTTCGCCCCGACGTGCGCGTCATGGGCTCTGGCGAGAGCGTCGAGATTTATAAGGAAACCGGGCTGCCGAAGGATGTCGTCGCCCGTTTCGGCGTCCGCTCCATGAGCGGCTCGCACGGCATTGGCCATACCCGCATGGCAACGGAATCGGCTGTCACGACGCTCGGTGCGCATCCCTTCTCGACCGGCTCCGATCAATGCCTGGTGCACAACGGTTCGCTGTCGAACCACAACAATTTGCGCCGCGAGCTGGTGCGGGAGGGCATGACCTTCGAAACCCAGAACGACTCGGAAGTCGCAGCCGCCTACCTCACCTCTGAAATGGCCAAGGGCAAGGACCTCGGGCAGGCCCTGACCGGCGCGCTCGACGACCTCGACGGCTTCTTCACCTTTGTCGTCGGCACCAGGTCCGGCTTCGGCGTTGTGCGCGATCCGATTGCCTGCAAGCCCGCTGTCATGGCCGAAACGGACCGATACGTCGCCTTCGGTTCCGAATACCGGGCGCTCGTCAACCTGCCTGGCATAGAAACCGCGCGCGTCTGGGAGCCGGAGCCTGCAACCGTCTATTTCTGGGATCACCAGAAAGCCGCCTGACCAGGGCGCCTGCCGCGCATTCTCCAAGGGTTATTGAAACATGCCTGTCATTGATCTTGCCACCACTCCCCTGCGTGAGCTCAACAGCGCTCTGCACCGCCTCCAGCAGGGTTCGAACGACCTTTCCTTCGAGGTTGTCAATCCGCGCGGCAGCCATTCCGTTGCCGTCGGCATCGACACGCCCGTCGCGGTCGATGTGAAGGGGTCTGTCGGCTATTACTGCGCCGGGATGAACGACGGCGGCACCGTCACCGTTTATGGCTCGGCAGGTCCGGGCGTCGCGGAAAACATGATGTCAGGCACCGTCGTCGTCGAAGGTGACGCCTCCCAATATGCGGGCGCCACTGGCCGCGGCGGGCTGCTGGTCATCAAGGGCAATGCGGCGTCGCGCTGCGGCATCTCGATGAAGGGCATCGACATTGTCGTTCACGGCAACATCGGCCACATGTCCGCCTTCATGGGCCAATCCGGCCACCTGGTCGTGCTCGGCGACGCCGGCGATGCGTTGGGAGATTCGCTCTATGAGGCAAAGCTTTTCGTGCGCGGCTCGGTCAAGAGCCTGGGTGCCGACTGCATCGAAAAGGAGCTGCGCCCGGAGCATCTGACGAAACTGGCCGAACTCCTCGAAAAGGCGGGCGTGACCGGCGTGCGGCCCGAGGAATTCAAGCGCTACGGCTCGGCCCGCAAGCTTTACAATTTCAATATCGACAACGCCGACGCGTATTAAGGCGAGGGACCATCATGAGCTATCACAACCCCTACACCCCGCCGCGCAAGTCCGCGACCTTCGACGATTACACGCTGGCGGAAATCCGCCGCGCTGCGGCAACCGGCATCTACGATATTCGTGGCGCTGGCACCAAACGCAAGGTTCCGCATTTCGATGACCTGTTGTTTCTCGGCGCGTCGATCTCGCGCTATCCGCTCGAAGGTTACCGCGAGAAGTGCGACACGTCGGTCGTCCTCGGCACGCGTTTCGCCAAGAAGCCCATTTTCCTGAAGACGCCGATCACCATTGCTGGCATGAGCTTCGGCGCCCTGTCCGGCAATGCCAAGGAAGCGCTCGGACGCGGCGCGACGATTGCCGGAACCTCCACCACCACCGGCGATGGCGGGATGACCGATGAAGAGCGCGGCCATTCGCAGACGTTGGTCTACCAGTATCTGCCGTCGCGGTACGGCATGAATCCGAAGGACCTGCGTCGCGCCGATGCCATCGAAGTGGTTGTCGGCCAAGGCGCAAAGCCCGGCGGCGGCGGCATGCTGCTCGGTCAGAAGATTTCCGATCGCGTGGCCGAGATGCGCAACCTGCCCAAGGGCATCGACCAGCGCTCGGCCTGCCGCCATCCTGACTGGACCGGCCCGGACGATCTCGAGATCAAGATCATGGAACTGCGCGAGATCACCGACTGGGAAAAGCCGATCTATGTGAAGGTCGGCGGCGCGCGTCCATACTACGATACGGCTTTAGCGGTGAAGGCTGGCGCGGATGTCGTCGTTCTCGACGGCATGCAGGGTGGCACCGCAGCCACGCAGGACGTTTTCATCGAGCATGTCGGCATGCCGATCCTCGCCTGTATCCGCCCGGCGGTTCAGGCGCTGCAGGATCTCGGAATGCATCGCAAGGTGCAACTGATCGTATCGGGCGGTATCCGCTCCGGTGCGGACGTCGCGAAGGCTCTGGCGCTGGGTGCCGATGCCGTTGCTATTGGAACGGCGGCGCTGGTTGCACTGGGCGACAACGACCCGAGGTGGGAAGACGAGTACCGGAAGCTCGGTACCACGGCTGGCGCGTACGACGACTGGCACGAAGGCAAGGACCCGGCCGGGATTACGACGCAGGATCCGGAACTGGCGGCTCGCCTAGATCCGATCGCCGCTGGCCGCCGCCTTGCCAACTATCTGAAGGTCATGACGCTCGAAGCCCAAACCATCGCTCGTGCCTGCGGCAAAAACCACCTGCACAATCTGGAGCCGGAAGATCTTTGTGCGCTAACCATGGAAGCGGCTGCCATGGCGCAGATCCCGCTCGCCGGGACCAGCTGGTACCCAGGCAAGGGCGGTTTCTGAAGCCGCATCGAAAATAGCGAGCCGCATTTGGGAGGATGCGGCTCGTTTCCGTTAAGTGTCTGAATACAAAAAGGGGAACGACGTGACACTGGATCTCTCGACATATGCCGCGGACAACGGCATCAAATATTTCATGATTAGCTTTACCGACCTGTTCGGCGGCCAGCGCGCCAAGCTGGTGCCGGCCGAAGCGATTGCTGACATGCAGAAAGACGGCGCGGGCTTTGCAGGCTTTGCCACCTGGCTCGATCTGACGCCTGCCCATCCCGACCTTTTCGCCATTCCGGATGCATCCTCGATCATCCAGCTTCCGTGGAAGAAAGATGTGGCCTGGGTCGCGGCCGACTGCGTCATGGAGGATCAGCCGGTCGAGCAGGCCCCCCGGGTCCTCCTCAAGAAGTTGATTGCCGAGGCTGCGAATTTGGGCCTGCGCGTCAAGACCGGTGTCGAGCCGGAATTTTTCCTGATCTCGCCGGATGGTTCGAAGATTTCCGACGCGTTCGATAATGCCGAAAAGCCCTGCTATGATCAGCAGGCTGTCATGCGCCGCTACGACGTCATCACCGAGATCTGCGACTGCATGCTGAAACTCGGCTGGAAGCCCTATCAGAACGATCATGAGGATGCCAACGGCCAGTTCGAGATGAATTGGGAATATGACGATGCGCTGCAGACCGCGGACAAGCATTCCTTCTTCAAATTCATGGTGAAGTCGATCGCCGAGAAACATGGTCTTCGCGCCACCTTCATGCCGAAGCCCTTCAAGGGCCTGACCGGCAACGGCTGCCACGCTCATATCTCCGTCTGGGACCTTGAGGGTAGGAATAATGCGTTTGCCGACAGGACGATGCCGTTTGGTCTTTCCGCCAAAGGCAAGACCTTCCTCGGCGGCATCATGAAACATGCCCCGGCGCTGGCTGCGGTGACCAATCCGACCGTCAATTCCTACAAGCGCATCAATGCGCCGCGGACGATCTCCGGTGCGACCTGGGCGCCGAATACGGTGACCTGGACCGGCAACAACCGCACCCATATGGTGCGCGTGCCAGGCCCCGGCCGCTTTGAGTTGCGGCTGCCCGACGGTGCGGTCAATCCCTATCTGCTGCAGGCGATCATCATCGCGGCGGGGCTTTCTGGCCTTCGCTGCAATGCCGATCCGGGGCCGCATCACGATATCGACATGTACCGCGACGGACATACCGTAACTGATGCGCCCAAACTTCCGCTCAACCTGTTGGATGCGCTTCGCGAGTATGAGAAAGACATCGAGCTGCAAGCCGCGCTCGGCACCGAGTTCTCCGCCGCCTATCTGAAGTTAAAACAGGGCGAGTGGAACACCTATTGCTCGCAGTTTACTGCCTGGGAACACGAAACGACCCTCGACGTCTGATATCTCTCCGCCGCCCATCGCGGCCTTTCCCCGGCTGCGCACGGGGTCTTTTTGACATCGCTGAAAAGAGCCTGCCATGACGCAATTCATCCTGACGGTCACCTGCAAGTCAACGCGCGGCATCGTGGCCGCCTTGTCCGGTTATCTCGCGGACGCTGGTTGCAACATCATCGACTCCTCGCAGTTTGACGATCTCGATACCGGCCTTTTTTTCATGCGTGTCAGCTTCCTGTCGGAAGAGGGCATCGGCCTTGCGGAGCTTACCGAAGGTCTAAAGCCGGTCGCCGGAAAGTTCGGGATGGAAGCCGAGATCCACGATGGCTCGCGCCGCATGAAGGTCATGCTGATGGTCTCGCGCTTCGGCCATTGTCTCAACGATCTTCTCTACCGCTGGAAGATTGGCGCGCTGCCAATCGATGTTGTCGGCGTCGTCTCCAACCATTTCGACTACCAGAAAGTGGTGGTCAATCATGATATTCCCTTCCACCACATTCCCGTGACCAAGCAGAACAAGCTGCAGGCCGAAGCCAGGATCATGGACCTGGTGGAAAGCACCGGCACCGAACTCATCGTTCTTGCACGCTACATGCAGATCCTGTCTGACCGCATGTGCACCGAGATGTCCGGCAAGATCATCAATATCCACCACTCCTTCCTGCCGAGCTTCAAGGGCGCCAATCCGTACAAACAGGCCTACGGTCGGGGTATAAAGCTGATCGGCGCGACGGCTCATTATGTCACCGCCGACCTGGATGAAGGCCCTATCATCGAACAGGACACGGTGCGCGTCACCCACGCACAGAGCCCTGAAGACTATGTCTCGCTCGGCCGCGACGTCGAAGCGCAGGTTCTGGCGCGGGCCATCCACGCCCATATCCATCGCCGCACCTTCATCAATGGCAACCGCACCATCGTGTTTCCGCCAAGCCCGGGCAGCTACGCATCCGAGCGTATGGGGTAAAATGCAGCGTGGCGAATAACTGCGCCACCAGTTGCAATCGTCCGACCCTGTCGATAAGTATCTGGTACGCCATAATATGGTGTGGCCGTGTTGCATCCTTGCGACACCGCGAGCATGGCATATCAAGACAGGGGCGGAGAATGACCGTAGGTTTGAAAGATTCGACGATCAAAGTGGAGCGGCCCGCGAAAACCTTGCGCGAACTGGCGCTGGACAAGGTTCGCGAGGCCATCGATAGCGGTCATTTCAAACCAGGTGATCGTCTGGTGGAGCGAGATCTGTGCGCCCAGCTTGGCGTGAGCCGGACGATTGTTCGCGAGGTGCTGCGCCATCTTGAGTCGGAAGGCCTTGTTGCGAATCTTCCGAACAAGGGCCCGATCGTGGCCCGGCTCGATGCCGATGAAGCGCGGCAAATCTATGAAATACGCGGAGCTCTGGAGGGCATGGCGGCACGCCTCTGCGCCGAGCGTCGCGATCCTGCAATCGTTGAGGCACTCGAGGCCGCGCTGAATGATATTCGCCAATGCTACAGCAAAAAAGACATGCCCGGCGTGCTGGCCAGTACCTCGGCTTTTTACCAAGTGCTTTTCAGCAAGGTCGATCGCCGCGTTGCCTGGGGCATTGTCAACCTACTGACTGTCAGGATCAATCATCTCCGCTCGATGACAATCAAGACGGATAACCGCAATGTCGAGGGTCCCGCACAGATGGAGAGGATCATCGAGGCGATCAGGCGGGGGGATGGCGAGGGCGCCTATCGCGCGGCGATGGACCATGTCACAAGTGCGGCAGCCATTGCCGAGGCCGTGATCTCGGCCCAGTCGCCGGCTGCCTGACATCTTTGCCGTTGATGTGAAGCGGCGGTCCCTTCCCTGGCGGTCGCTGCTTACTCACGCTGCGGAAGCAAGAGGTTTGGCACGTTCGATTCGCTCAATCTCACGCGGAGAGTGCATCGCTTCCCACAAATCAGTGCGGCGCTGCACGTTGAGCCAAAAGTCGGGACTATTGCCGAAAACACGCGCCAGAATGAGCGCGGTCGGAGCTGTCACGGTGCGGCGAGCGTTGCAAAGCTCGTTCACATGTTTGCGCGGAACTCCCATCGCCTCGGACAAAGCCAACTGCGTCAGGCCAAACGGCTGCATGAACTCTTCCACCAGAATTTCCCCGACTGTCGCCGGCTTACGCGCGGTCATCAACATTTTGTCACCTCATCGATAGCTATGGTCGTCAAGATATAGGTCAGACGCTTCGCCTTTGCTTCCGTCCCATCGGAACACCAGCCTCCATTGCTTGTTGACGCGGATGGAATGGAAGCCGTCGAGATTCCCTTTTAACTTCTCGAAATGATTGCTCGGCGGTACCCTCAAGTCTTGATCGGAAGTCGCATCGTCAATCATCTGGAGTTTGCGAAACAAGCGGCTTTCGAGATCGAATGGAATATTGCGAGAACTTATATCCTCCACGAAGAAGGCCCGTAACCACCCATTCCGAAACCCTGCGATCATTCCAATCCTCCAAAGTAGTCGCAATGTACCGCTCTATGGGACTATGGGCAACTCGTTTCTCCCGCCGCAAGCCTCAGATGACAACAATCTTGTTGCAGGAGAAGGCATCATCGATGTCTTGGTCGCACTTCGTATGGGCTGAGGGTTCCGACGCTCAAAGGCTTCGGGGCGGACCGAACCCATTGCCTCGAGTTGTTGCCAGAAATGATGTGCGAAGCCTGCGGCTTCCCCAATGAGGCGGAGATGGCTTGCCGCTATGAAGTTGCATGTGAAGGGGTCGGATTCGAGCGGCATTCTCTAAGTAACTGATAGAAATACACAATATCTGATAATGACGCCCAATTATTCCGTCTGGATAAAGGCTATTGACGAATTAATATTATGGCATACCATAACACCATATGTAGCTGAGGACGTCGCATGAGCATCCAGATCCGCAAGACGCTGTTGCAAATCGAAACCACCTTGATCGAAGGCGGAAAGGCCGCGCCGCTACCGCTGAAACTGTATTCGGCTTTCGCGGTGGTCAAGAATCCATGGGCAGGCAAAGGCTTTGTCGAGGACCTCAAGCCGGAAATCCATGCGGGCGCGCCTGTGCTGGGAGAATTGCTGACGCGCATGATCATCGAAGCCGTTGGCTCCGGCGAAGCTGTCGAAGGGTACGGAAAGTCCGCGGTCGTTGGACTGGACGGCGAGATCGAACATGCGTCCGCGCTCATACACACGCTTCGTTTCGGCAATTTCTATCGCCATGCGGTCGGCGCGAAATCCTATCTTGCCTTCTGCAACACGCGCGGTCCGGCCAACGCGCCGATCATGATCCCCTTGATGGACAAGAATGATGAAGGACGCCGTTCGCATTACCTGACCATTCAGACGTCTATTCCCGATGCGCCGGCAGCCGACGAGATTGTGGTGGCGCTTGGCGCGTCGGTAGGTGGGCGCCCGCATCACCGCATCGGCGACCGCTATCAGGATCTCAAGGATCTTGGCCAAGACGTCGCCAATCCCGCCGGTGTTTGAGAAGGCTGGGCGTGAAATGCAGATCGCTGGATCAACCACGCAAGGCGCTTGCGCAAAGGCCTACGGTTCCTTTGCCAGGGACGCGACGGCAAGTGGCATGGCCTATCACGAAGCCGGCACGGGTGAACCGCTTGTGCTCATCCACGGTGTCGGCATGCGGCTCGAAGCCTGGGGGCCACAGATCGCATGCCTGTCTGCAACTCATCGTGTGATCGCGGTCGACATGCCTGGGCACGGTGGAAGCAGAAAGCTGTCGGTGGGCAGCCCGCTTGAGGCTTTCGTGGCCTGGTTCGGGCGCTTTCTGGACGAGATGGGATTGGACGCGGTGAACGTGGCCGGGCACTCCATGGGGGCCTTAGTGTCCGGGGGCGCAGCGGCAACGTTCGGCGACCGGATCAAGCGTGTTGCCTACCTCAACGGCGTATACAGGCGAGATCCGGAAGCAAAGGCTGCCGTGCTTGCGCGCGCCGCGGCCATTTCTCAGTCGGGCGTGGACAAAGAGGGGCCTCTGGTCCGTTGGTTCGGTGACGATCCCGACAGTGCGATTGCACGCGAGCTGACGCGGAAGTGGCTGAATCTTGTCGATCCGGAGGGATATGCTATCGCCTATTCCGCCTTCGCCGGAGGAGACGCGACCTTTGCCGATCGCTGGAAAGACGTGGCAGGACCCGCGCTGTTCTTGACAGGATCGGATGATCCGAACTCGACGCCGCTGATGGCGGTACAAATGGCGGCGCTTGCGCCGCAAGGCTCGGTCCGCATCGTCGAAGGCCATCGTCACATGGTCAACCTGACAGCGCCGGATATCGTAAACTCGCTGCTCGCGGAGTGGCTGTCGTTCGGGGAGGACGTACGATGACAATCCAGACTGTCGACCCAAGGGCCCTGCGCGACGCATTCGGCGCGTTCCCGACCGGCGTGACTGTCGTGACCGCCAACGACAAGGCCGGAAACCCGATCGGCTTTACGGCAAACTCCTTCACCTCCGTATCCCTTGATCCACCGCTCCTGCTTGTCTGCCTTGCAAAGACGTCCCGCAACTACGCGACGATGACGGGCGCACGACATTTTGCAATCAACGTGCTCTCCGAAACGCAAAAGGATGTGTCGAATACATTCGCACGGCCTGTCGAGGACAGATTTGCGGCGGTCGAGTGGGGCAAGGGATCTGCAGGTTGCCCGATATTCTCGAATGTGGCGGCCTGGTTCGAATGTGCCATGGAACAGGTCGTCGAGGCCGGCGACCACGTCATCTTGATGGGGCGCGTGGAGTCTTTCGACAATAGCGGCCGCAACGGTCTCGGTTATGCGCGCGGCGGCTATTTTACGCCGATCCTGGCAAGCAAGGCTGTTTCGGCGGCAACGGAAGGCAATATCGAGCTCGGTGCCGTGGTTGAACGCCGCGGAGAGGTCCTGCTTCTCGGCGACGATATCCTCTCGCTGCCAACCTGCGACGTCGATGACGGCAACCCGACTGAAAAGCTCCAGGAATACCTCCAGACGCTTACGGGACTGACGGTCAGCATCGGCTTCCTCTATTCGGTTTACGAGGGGAAAAGCGACGGAAAGCAACATATCGTCTATCGCGCGTCTGTTTCGTCAGGGGAGCCCGCAAACGGCAGGTTCCTGAAGCCGGACGCTCTGTCCCGGGCGTGTTTCAGGACCAGCTCGACCGCAGACATCGTCGCTCGTTTCGCTATGGAAAGCTCGATCGGCAATTTCGGCATCTATTTTGGCGATGAGACTGGCGGCACTATTCGTCCCATTCCATCCAAGGGCATACGATCATGAAATTCTCCCTCTTTGTTCATATGGAGCGGCTCGACGCCGACCAAACCCAAAAGAGCCTCTACGAGGAATTCGTGGCGCTCTGCGAGATCGCCGACAAAGGCGGCATGCACGCGATCTGGACCGGCGAACACCACGGGATGGACTTTACCATCGCGCCCAATCCGTTTGTTACCATTGCCGATCTGGCCCGGCGCACGACGCGGGCAAGGCTTGGAACCGGGACTGTCATCGCACCCTTCTGGCACCCGATCAAACTCGCTGGCGAAGCAGCGATGACCGACATCATTTGCGATGGCAGGCTCGACATCGGAATTGCCCGCGGTGCTTATTCTTTCGAATATGAGCGTCTGCTGCCCGGTCTTGATGCCTGGGGCGCTGGGCAGCGGATGCGCGAACTCATCCCCGCCGTCAAAGGTTTGTGGAAGGGTGACTACACCCATGAGGGTGAATTCTTCAACTTCCCATCGACCACCTCGGCGCCAAAGCCGCTGCAGCAACCGCACCCGCCTATATGGGTTGCGGCGCGCGATCCGAACTCGCATGAGTTCGCCGTGGCCAACGGCTGCAATGTTCAGGTGACGCCGCTGTGGCAGGGCGATGACGAAGTCCAGACACTGATGGGGCGCTTCAACGATGCCTGCGCCAAGAACCCGGATAGAGACCGGCCGAAGATCATGCTGCTTCGTCACACCTATGTCAGCTCCACCGAGGAGGACATCGCCCAGGCCGCGCACGAGCTGAGCGTCTACTACAATTATTTCTTCGCCTGGTTCAAAAACGACAAGCCGATCACGCAAGGCCTGATTGAACGCATTCCGGACGAAGATATCCGATCGAACGCGATGCTCTCGGATGAGGTCATGCGCACGAACAATGTCGTGGGAACCGCGCAAACCGTCATTGATCGCCTCAAGTCCTACGAAGCGCTCGGCTACGACGAATATTCCTTCTGGATCGACACCGGCATGAGCTTCGAGCGCAAGAAGGCGTCGCTCGAGCGCTTCATCGCCGAGGTCATGCCGGCATTTTCGGAGTAAGTATATGCAGCGTTTCCAGCATTATATCGATGGCGAATTCTTAGATGGCGAAGCTCGCTTTCCGAGCATCGATCCCGCGACCGGCAAGGTCTGGGCGGAGATGCCGGAAGCGCGCGAAGCGGATGTCGATCGGGCCGTGAGCGCCGCCGACAGGGCGCTTTATGAAGGCCCCTGGTCGAAGATGACGGCGACGCAACGTGGCAGGCTGCTCTATAAACTCGCTGACCTCGTTGCGGCAAACGCTCAGACGCTTGCCGAACTTGAGACGCGGGATACCGGCAAGATCATCCGCGAGACATCCGCTCAGATTGCCTATGTCGCCGACTATTATCGTTACTATGCCGGCATGGCCGACAAGATCGAGGGCTCCTACCTCCCGATCGACAAGCCCGACATGGATGTCTGGCTTCGCCGGGAGCCCATTGGCGTTGTCGCGATGGTCGTGCCTTGGAACAGTCAGCTCTTCCTGTCCGCCGTAAAAATCGGACCGGCGCTTGCGGCCGGCTGCACCATGGTCGTGAAAGCCTCCGAAGACGGTCCGGCGCCGCTTCTCGAATTTGCGCGCCTCGCGCATGAGGCAGGCTTTCCCCCAGGTGTGGTCAACATCATTACGGGGTTCGGCGCATCTTGCGGCGCAGCGCTCGGCAGACATCCCAAGGTCGCCCATGTCGCCTTCACAGGTGGGCCAGAAACCGCACGGCACATCGTTCGCAACTCGGCTGAAAACCTTGCATCCACCTCACTTGAGCTTGGCGGCAAGTCGCCCTTCATCGTCTTTGCGGACGCTGACCTCGAAAGTGCTGCCAACGCCCAGGTCGCAGGTATCTTCGCCGCGACGGGACAGAGCTGTGTCGCCGGATCGCGGCTGATCGTGG
Organism: Rhizobium sp. USDA 3886; assembly: GCF_056279785.1. Classification (NCBI taxonomy): domain Bacteria; kingdom Pseudomonadati; phylum Pseudomonadota; class Alphaproteobacteria; order Hyphomicrobiales; family Rhizobiaceae; genus Rhizobium; species Rhizobium sp. USDA 3886. The sequence continues at coordinate 683,000 of NZ_JBWCDC010000003.1, forward strand.
AGCGCAGCGTCAAGGATGAGTTCATCGCACTGCTGCAGCAGAAGGCCGAAGCGATCCGGATTGGCCCTCCGCTCGATATGGCAACCGAAGTTGGACCGCTTGCGACTAAGCGCCAGCAGGACAATATCGCAGCCCTCGTCGAGAAGTCGGTGGCATGCGGAGCCCGTCTCGTCACAGGCGGACGCAAGGCTGATGGGAAGGGCTATTACTTCCCGCCGACGATACTCGACTGCGACAATGTCGCGTCGCCCTCGCTAGTCGACGAGTTCTTTGGACCGGTTCTTTCAGTCGTCTCGTTCGAGACCGAGGCCGAAGCGCTGAGGCTTGCAAATGATACGCGCTACGGCCTGGCGTCCGGTGTCTTCACTCAGAACCTCACCCGCGCGCACCGCCTGATGAAGAGCCTGCGGGCCGGGATTGTCTGGGTCAATACCTATCGCGCGGTATCGCCGATCGCGCCGTTCGGCGGTTTCGGCCTGTCCGGACATGGCAGGGAAGGCGGCATGGCTGCGGCGCTCGATTATACCCGCACCAAGACGATCTGGCTCCGGACGTCTGACGATCCGATCCCCGACCCGTTCGTGATGAGGTGACGCCGATGTTTTACGAGATCCGGACCTACAGGCTGAAGAACGGCACGATTCCGCAATATCTCAAGGTCGTGGAAGAAGAGGGCATAGAAATCCAGAAGAGCCATCTCGGCGCACTGGTTGGCTACTTCTTTTCGGAGATTGGAACCATCAACGAGATCGTCCACATCTGGGCTTTTGCCAGCCTGGACGATCGGGACGCAAGACGACAGAGGCTGATGGCCGATCCGCGCTGGCAAGCCTTCCTGCCAAAGATTCGTGACCTCATCGAGGTGGCGGAAAACAAGATTATGAAGCCAGCAAACTTCTCCCCCAAGGAAAGACGCGCGCTGACGGCATAATGCAAAAGCGAGACGAACCAAAACAAGGATAAGGGAACATGAAAACCACATTCGCTGTCGCAGCAGTTGCCGCGCTCATCGCAGCATCCGCACCGGCCAAAGCCGAAAGCCTCGTCTTCTCCAGTTGGGGGGGAACCACGCAGGACGCGCAGAAGGCCGCATGGGCAAGTAAATTCACCACCGACACCGGCACCCCCGTCGTACAGGATGGCCCGACGGACTATGGCAAGTTGAAGGCCATGGTCGAGGCAGGACAGGTCTCCTGGGATGTCGTCGACGTCGAAGGGGATTATGCCGCTCAGGCCGGCAAGAACGGCCAGCTTGAGAAGCTTGATTTCTCCGTCATCGACAAGTCAAAGCTCGATCCGCGGTTCGTCACTGATTATTCCGTTGGCAGCTTCTACTATTCCTTTGTGGTTGGCTGCAATGCCGATGCCGTCAGCGCTTGCCCGAAAACATGGGCCGACCTGTTCGACACGGCAAAATTTCCGGGAAAGCGCACCTTCTACAAGTGGTCGGCTCCCGGTGTGATCGAGGCTGCGCTGCTGGCCGACGGCGTTCCGGCCGACAAGCTTTATCCACTTGACCTCGACCGCGCCTTCAAGAAGCTGGATACGATTAAATCCGACATCATCTGGTGGTCGGGCGGCGCCCAGTCGCAGCAATTGCTCGCCTCAGCCGAAGCGCCCTTCGGCAGCCTTTGGAATGGCCGCATGACGGCACTCGCCAAAAGCGGCGTCAAGGCTGAGACCTCCTGGGAACAGAACATTACCGCTGCGGATTCGCTTGTCGTGCCGAAGGGAGCGCCGAACCTCAAAGCGGCTATGAAGTTCATCGCGCTGGCCACATCCGCAGAGGCGCAGGCAGCGTTTGCAAAGGAAACGGGCTATGCTCCGACCAATATTGAATCGGCCAAACTGATGGATCCGGAGACGGCGAAAACACTACCCGATCAGCAGACGGCCAGCCAGGTCAATGCCGATATGGCCTACTGGGCAGACAACCGCGATGCGATCGGCGAACGCTGGTACGCCTGGCAGGCCAAGTAGGCTGAAGAGCAGATCACCAGGCACGGCGGCGCAATACCCGCCGTGCCGAGAACGCAGCGTCTGTGCCGCTTCCAGGCTCTTAGGCGCCAGTCCGAAATTCGCCGTCGGGAAGGATTGTCATGTCGACGTTTAGTGATGCCCCCACCGTAGCCGTAGCAATAGCTGTACCAAAGGCACGGAAGCCGACAGGTTTCGGTGGGGTTGTCCCGGCGCTCATCTTCGTGGCCATCTTCTTCATCGTGCCCGTTGCGGCACTGTTGCTGCGAAGCGTTTTGGAACCCGTCCCGGGTTTAGGTAACTATGCCGAGTTGCTTGGATCGGCGACCTATCTCAAGATATTTGCCAACACCTTCATCGTCTCAGCTTTCGTGACTGGGATTTCGCTCCTGATCGGCTTTCCCGTCGCCTGGGCCTTGGCAATCATGCCTGGAAGACTGGCATCTGTGATGTTTGCAATCCTGCTCCTGTCGATGTGGACCAATCTGCTGGCGCGCACCTATGCCTGGATGGTGCTTTTGCAACGGACGGGTCTGATCAACAAGATGCTGATGGGCATGGGGCTGATCGACCAACCGCTGCCGCTCGTCAACAATCTGACAGGTGTCACGATCGGCATGACTTATATCATGCTGCCCTTCATCATCCTGCCGCTCTACGGTGTGATCAGGAAGATCGACCCGTCGATCCTGCAGGCGGCTGCCCTTTGCGGGGCGAACCGGTGGCAATGTCTCACACGCATTCTCCTGCCGTTGGCCGTGCCGGGAATGGCGGCCGGTGCGCTGATGGTCTTCGTCATGTCGCTGGGTTACTTCGTGACGCCGTCGCTTCTCGGCGGCACGGCGAACATGACGCTCGCAGAACTGATCGCGCAGTTCGTGCAGTCGCTGGTCAATTGGGGCATGGGAGGCGCAGCCGCGTTGGTTCTCCTTGTGGTAACTCTGTCGCTTTACGCCGTGCAGCTGCGTTTCGTCGGTAACCAGAACCCGGGAGGGCGTTGATATGCTGCTCAATTTCGATCGCCTCGGCTGGTGGAAATACATCCTTGTTGTGATTTCGGTTTTGACCGCAGCCTTTCTGTTGCTGCCCATCGTCTTTATCGCAGCGCTATCCTTCGGCTCCTCGCAATGGCTGATCTTTCCGCCTCCTGGCTGGACGCTGCAATGGTACCAGGACCTTCTGGCCGATCCCCGATGGCTGGAATCGGCCTGGACGAGTTTCAAGATCGCGGTCATCGTGACGATCCTGTCGGTGCTGCTCGGGCTTGTGACGTCCTTCGGACTGGTCCGCGGAACGTTCATGTTTCGCGATGCCTTGAAGGCGCTGTTCCTGACACCGATGATACTTCCCGTCGTCGTTCTTGCGGTTGCTCTTTATGCCTTCTTTCTGAGGATCGGCCTTGGCGGCACGCTGGTTGGTTTCGTGATATCCCACCTCGTTCTTGCGTTGCCATTCTCGATCCTCGCCATTTCCAGTGCGCTGGAAGGCTTCGACAAATCCATCGAGGATGCCGCCGTGCTTTGCGGTGCATCTCCCCTTGAAGCGAAGATCAGGGTTACCCTGCCGGCGATTAGCCATGGGCTGTTTTCAGCGGCTGTCTTCTCGTTCCTAACGTCCTGGGATGAAGTGGTGGTGGCGATTTTCATGTCCAGCCCAACGCTTCAGACACTGCCCGTGAAGGTCTGGGCCACGCTGCGGCAAGACCTAACGCCCGTCGTCGCGGCCGCATCGACCCTCCTCATCCTCTTGACGATCATCTTGATGGCCTTTGTCGCTGTCGTACGCAAGGTACTGAAACAATGAATGATTCTTTCCTTCAGATCAGAGGCATCCGCAAGGAATACGGCCCGGTCGTCGCGGTACACGATGTCAACCTTGACGTACGTCGCGGCGAGTTCCTGACCTTTCTCGGACCGTCCGGATCGGGCAAGAGCACGACCCTTTACATCCTGGCCGGCTTTGAAAATCCGACGAAGGGGGACATTGCCCTGGAGGGGCAGACCCTGCTCGCCACGCCATCGCACAAGCGCAACATCGGCATGGTGTTCCAACGCTACACCCTGTTTCCACATCTCACGGTGGGAGAGAATATCGCCTTTCCGCTGAAGGTCAGGCGCAAGTCCAAGGCCGAGATCGATGCCAAGGTGAAGGAGATGCTGCGCCTTGTCAGGCTCGAAGGGTTCGAGGATCGCAAGCCGGTGCAAATGTCCGGTGGCCAGCAGCAGCGCGTCGCGCTTGCCAGAGCACTCGCCTACGATCCGCCCGTGCTTCTGATGGATGAGCCGCTCTCCGCGCTCGACAAGAAGCTGCGTGAGGAAATCCAGCATGAGATACGCCGGATTCACCAGCAAACCGAAGTGACGATCCTTTACGTGACGCACGACCAGGAGGAGGCGCTCAGGCTCTCCGATCGCATCGCCGTCTTCTCGAAGGGCGTTATCGATCAAATCGGGACCGGCCCTGAACTTTACGCCAGTCCTCGGACGCGCTTTGTCGCTGAATTCATTGGCGATAGCGACTTCATTTCCTGCGATCTGCTGTCGTCGTCCAACGGACAAGCGACGATCTCCCTTGGTGGCGATGCGGTATTCAACGAGATTCCCGTGCATGGCAACGCGGCCTCTGGCGCCAAAGCAGCCCTCATGCTGAGGCCCGAGCGTATCAGGCTGTCGCGCAGTCAGGGAACAGCAAGCAGTCTTGCCGCAACCGTCAGCGACATCACCTTCCTCGGCAACAACATTCATGTATCCACCAAAACGGTTGCTGGCGAGGCACTGGCAGTGCGCCTGCCGTTTGGCCACGAGGCGATCAGCGGGCTTAGCCGTGGCGATCACGTGCATCTCGACTTCGATCCTGGTGCCGCTCACGTATTCTGCTGAAGGTTTCCATGACGCTCAACGATCCTTTACTGTTCCGTCAGGCGTGCCCGGTCGCTCACCGCTGGACAGAAGCCGAAGGTCGTCAAGCAACGATGATCCGTAACCCGGCAACTCGCCGCTGTTGAGCGGAAATGGGGTGACGTTGAAACTTCAAGTCGAAGCATCATCTTCACGAAGAGCGGTGCAATCTACCCTATCCTGGAGGTCCCGCAGATTCTTGAAAAGCTAAATGGCGTTAAGTTCGCGGAATTGACAGCGCCAAACGAAATGCCTCTGCACGTAAATGCTGAGGCCGTTACCGACCGGGACGATGCTTCCCGCGCATTGGATGATCCACGAACAAGATCGGTGCTTCGCTTCGGCGCAGGAAGAAAGGCAGCGACCGTCCGGGTGCGTGAAACGAAGGAGCAGCTCGAAGAGATTTGGGACGCTGTGGGACTTCCACTTGATCCCCTTGCTTGAGGTCACCCTTTACGAAGGATTTATGAGGCCGCGAATTCGCGCCACGATATTTGCCTAGAGCCCTCATAATTGGGGCGAAGCAAACGGTCCTGTGCACACCACACTGGGGGCATAAATGTGGGCTATATCTTCTGCCAAGGGCACTCCTGCTCATTGTCTCGTTGGTATTCGCCCTTCTTGCAGTGCTGGTACCCGATCAGATCAAAAATATACGCTTCGGGCATTGAGCTAAATCAAAATTCGGGACTTTCCGACCTTCAAGCGAGATCCGCTTGTATGGCGCGGAAAAATTTTCGAGTCGCCGGATTTTTGCGTCCGATATTTGCGACGAGAATTGCTGAGCAATTTTAGCGTAGGCCATTGTTATGGTGCGGCTAGCCAGCGGGCTTCAGTGCGTGGCACGCGGGAAATGGTTTGTGAGATTGACCAGGAATCCGTTTCCCGGTCGGTCGCGGTCGGTCGGACGAGACTGAGGCCCGTCGGCAGGCTCGCCGTTTGGGTTCGGCGCCGGCGTCTCTCTTGTATCTCGCGGCGGATTTTTGCGATCGTCAGGTTCCTGGGGCTCTTCCTTCTCGTGGCGGCGGACAGGCTGCTCTTTAGGGTCGCCCTCCTTGGTTGGAGTTGCGATTTTCTTGGGCATATCCAGTTCCTCCAGCTTCAACGATAAGAACCGGCTGATAGGATTGAAGGTTCCGAGGCAGCCGGATTACAATCATCAACGCTAAAAATGAGACTGAAAGGGCCCTGTGCAATTTCAGAACCCAGTCCTTCAATCTTCCCAGGTTTCAAACTGTCCAACTAAATGAGATCAGTACGGGATAGGACAGGTGTCGATACCGGATCAATACTCCCCAAAAGCAAGCGATTCCGCACACCAGCCTCCTTTTTTCATTAAGACAATAAACTCAGGTATTTGGCTAATCTGTTTAGGGCGCCGCGGGTTCGAGTCCTTTCAAGACCTATTATTTGCAACGGAAAATAGCAGGGACCGCTATTCCCCGCCTTGGATTTTGCGAAATCATCACTGACGTGGTTACCGGTCATTGATCTCCAGGCACGCCATACGATGGCGCGGCAAGCGGGTTCAGGGCGCGGGTTATATAGTCGTCAGCTTGTAGTTTGTAGACTTCCCAAGCTCGAGCGACCGCTTCTACTGGGCAACCGTCATCCAGCCAATCAATGCGCAGTTCAGCATAGGGCCAGCTTGCACGATTGACGATCAACAAGCCGGCGGAATGCACGGGGCCCGCTTCTCCGCCATGATCCAGGGCAGCCTTGAGGGCCGCAATCAGCCTGTCTCCGAGGGCTCCCTCGCTAGCCTCGAACGCCTTGATCATTGCCGCCGGAACGCTGTCGTTCGCGAGAAGGTTTCCACCGGCTGCGCAATCCTTGCCGGTGGCCGATGTCCAAATACCAAGCGCCCGTGTTCCCGAATGGGTCGCTGTCTCGCCATTCACATCCACGGCGAGAAGTTGGCGGTAATCTGGAAAAGCGTCGTGTTGTCGCGCTGCCGAAACTGCCTGGGCGGCACTCTCGCCGCCTGCCAGTTTTTCCAGCATGAACGGTCCCAAAGCCGGATTGGTGACGTTCTGCGTCGTAACCGCACCAACGCCGGCGCGCGCCCAGGCGCAACGTGCGGCGACCGCGGGCGAGGAAGAAGAAATAGCCACGCCGAACTGGCCGGTTTTCATGCAGCGGGCAACGATGGAAAAGGTCATGTCGATTTCTCCTATCTGGCGACCACGACGAACGAGCCGCCCCTCTTAGGGATAGCCGAGCGGTACCTTAGGCCCGACCGGTCCGTTTCGCTTTAGGTGATTGCTATCAGTCGGGGATCACGGCCGTTGCATCGATCTCGACTAGCCATTCGGGGCGGGCCAGTGCCACTACGACGAGGCCGGTGCAAACCGGAAACACGCCTTTGATATATTCGCCCATCGTGCGGTAGACGGCCTCGCGATGGCGCACATCGGTCAGATAGACCACCAACTTGGTCACATGCTCCATCCTGCCACCGGCTTCTTCAACAAGCTGACGGATGTTCTGCATGACCTTATGGGTCTGCTCGACCGGGTTGTGGCTATCGAGGTTTTTTGCGCTATGGAGATCTTGCGGGCATTGGCCGCGCAGGAAAATAGTTGTACCGCGCGCCACGACGGCCTGGCACAGATCATTGTCGAGGCGCTGCTCCGGATAGGTGTCCTTCGTGTTGAACTTGCGGATGCGGGTATGTGCCATTTTCTTCTCCGTCGGATAAGGCCAGCAGGTCGGGTTTGATGATCGGCGGGGCATCCCGCGTTAACGCGAGTAGCTCAAGTAATAGTCTTGAATGACAATATGATCGGCTACATGTTTGGCATCGTGCCAGACGCCCCAGATGAAGCTGGAGCCGCGGCCGGAAAGCCAGGGGAGACCAAGGAAATAGATTCCCTTCTCCGACGAGACGCCACGCTTGTGTCTCGGCCGACCCGCTTCGTCGAAGGCGTTCACTTTCAGCCAGCTGTAATCCGAGCTGAAGCCGGTCGCCCAGATGATCGTGCTCACGCCTGCGTCCACCAGGTCCAGCTCGCGCAACGGATTGGCGACGCAGTCAACCTGCGGGCCGAGGGTGCGGGCCTCGGGCTCTTGAGGCAGATTGAGACCACTATTGGCAATGAAGGCGTCCGCTTCATCCAGCAGCGAAAGATAGTTTCGATCGCCGCGCTCCAGATTGCGGGCGAGATCGTCCGAGAAGGAGAGCTTGCCATTGGCGTAGGCACCGGTCATGCCCACGAGCACCATGCCCTGCGCCGCAAGACGGCGGAAATCGATGGTCTCGCCGCCACGCGCGCCACTGACGGCGATTGTCACATGCTCGGCACCCGGCGCCTGCGCCTGCGCGTCCCATTTGCCGAGGACCCCGAGCCACCAGACGAAGTCCCGTCCGCGATAGGAGCGGGGTGGGCGGTCATGGGGACCGACCGAGAGATAGACCCTGCGCCCTGCGCGCATCAATTCCTCGGCGATCTGGACACCGGACGAACCCGCGCCAACGACGAGGACGGCACCTTCGGGAAGCTGGGTCGGGTTGCGGTAGTCACTGGAATGCATCTGGTTTAAGCCGGCCTCGGCGGGAACGAGAGGCGGGATGTTCGGATTTTGGAACGGTCCGGTCGCTGCAACGACATTGCGTGCCTCGATCACGCCATCGGACGTCTCGATGCGAAAGCCGGGACGACCCGCCACCCGTTCGACGCTAGTGACCTCGATGCCACAGCGGATCGGGGCGTCATTATTTCGTGCGTAAGCCACGAAATAATCGGCGACCTGCTCCTTGGGAACGAAAGCGTCAGGATCGCCGGGAAAATCCAGGTTGGGGAAGCGATCATGCCACGCCGGACCGTTGGCGACCAGCGAGTCCCACCGCATTGAGCGCCAGCGCTCGGCGATGCGCCCGCGTTCGAGGACAAGGTGTTCCACGCCGTTCTTTCCAAGATGCTCGCTCATGGCGACGCCGGCTTGGCCCGCCCCGACGACCAGCGTGTGGATCTTCTCGACTGACATGCATTCGTCCTTCCTCTTTCACCGGGAGAAGCCACTCACCGGCGATCATGTGCCTCCCGCTCTAGCTGAGGGCTTGCTTTCGGAAAATTATGATTTCCTTCAGCACTGATTAGGATCGACGAAAGCAATGAGGTTTCGTGGCGCGCGTTGCCTGCGCTCCGAGAGGTTTACACATTGCTGAATGATAACTATTAAACTGGCGATGCCGGCCCGGGCAGGGGCAGCGGCATTCCCGCGGATCGGCTGCATCCAACGGTGCGGAGCGCTGCTGCTTTAGGTTCCCTGATGCGTTTTACCCTTCGCCAACTTGAGTATTTCATCGCGACGGCGGAGGCCGGATCTATCACGTTAGCATCCGAACGGATAAGAGTATCGCAGCCGTCCATCTCGACAGCCATTTCTCAGCTCGAGATTGAGCTCAAAACCCAGCTCTTCTTGAGGCGACACGCCCAGGGTCTTTCGCTCACGCCCGCCGGCCAAAAGCTTCTCGCGCAGGCCAAGACTGTCATCGAGCAGGTGCAGAACATGTATACTGCCGCCTCTGAAGCGACAGATCAGGTTCGCGGGACACTGTCGCTTGGATGCCTTCTCACCTTCGCTCCGATGCTTCTTCCGGAAGTCAGCCACAGCTTCAATGCCGCATACCCAGGGGCCAATGTGCGACCGACGGTCGCCGATCATAGTGTCCTCCTCGCGAAGCTGGAACGGGCCGAACTCGATGTTGCGCTGTCTTATGATCTTCTCATTCCAGAAGGGTTCGAATTCAAGCCACTCGCCGTGCTGCCCCCTTACGTTCAAGTTGCAGAGACCGATCCGCTCGCCGAGCGCTCAGCGATAACGCTTGCGGAGTTGGAGCACCGCGAATTTATTCTCCTGGATCTGCCTCTGTCGCGAGATTACTTCCTCGGCCTCTTCGCGGCGGCCGGTGTGACGCCGAACATTGTCGCACAGCTTCAACATCAAGAGGTAATCCGCACCATGGTCGGCAATCGCTATGGCTATACTCTGGCCAACGTCCGCCCCAAGAACAAAGCCGCTCTGGATGGACGACGCCTTGTTGGGCTGCGCCTGGCTGGCGATCACAAGCCGATGCACATCGGTTTGATCAGGGTCGGCCAGCGGGTCACGACACGTCTTGTGCGCAGTTTCGAAGACCATTGCCGCAACTTGATTTCCGACAACTACGTGCCTGGCATGGATGCCCCAGTCCTAAATCTGCGGCGCAGCACGCCCGGGTAGGCTCGCTTTTTTCTAAGCACCAGTTCCGAATATCTTATTTTTCTTTTGCGCTGGCGAATGCGAATGTGCGCGCCTATTCGCCGGACGCAGCCATGATGACCGGCCTTCATACCCCTGGAGATTCCCTTGTCGGACAAGATCACATTCACAGATCAACAAGCCGATCGCATTGTCGCAGCGATGTCGAACGAAGAGAAAGTTGATCTTCTTTCCGGTTTCGGCATGTGGAAGACTGCGGGAATTCCCTCATATGGGATCAAGCCGATTGTCATGACTGACGGCACTTACGGCGTGCGTTACTCGATCCCGCAGATCGATAGCGATGAACGCGGCGGAATGGACGTGGACGCCTTTCTGTCGGTGGTCAATCAGCGCGCCAGCGACGTGACGATTGCCTGGGGTGAGATGAAGCCCGCCACCTGTTTTCCCAACGGCTCGGCCATTGGCAATAGCTGGGACGAAGCGCTGATGCGTCGCCTCGGCATGTTGCTTGGCAAAGAATGCCGCGCCATGGGCGTTCACCTGCTGCTGGGTCCGGGCATCAACCTGCGCCGCACCCCGCTGGCAGGCCGCTCCTATGAATATTATTCTGAAGATCCGCTGGTGACCGGCAAGCTCGCCGCGGCCGTGATCGAGGGTATCCAGTCGCAGGGCGTCGGCACGTCGCTGAAGCACTTCGCTTGCAACAATTCCGAGGTCGAGCGGACCACGATGGACAGCGTCGTGGAGGAGCGTGCCCTGCGCGAGATCTATCTCAAGGGTTTCGAGATCGCCATCAAGCAGTCCAAGCCCTGGACAATCATGTCCTCCTATAATCGCCTGAACGGCATTCAGGCCTCTCAGGATCCCTGGCTGCTAGACGAGGTTCTGCGCAAGGACTGGGGTTTCGAAGGTGTCGTAGTCTCGGACTGGCACGGGATCAAGGATCGTCCGGTTTCGCTTGTAGCGGGCGGAGATCTCGATATGCCCGAGAGCCCGCGGCGCAAGGCAGACCTTCTGGCAGCTTTGAACTCCGGGGCCGTCCCAGTCCATGTGGTCGACCTTTCCTGCCGGCGGCTGCTCGATCTGATCGAACGATGCAACAAGGGTGCTAAAACGCCCGTGCCTTTCTATACCCCCGAGGAACATCATGCCGAAGCCCGCAGCATGGCGGCGGCATCCATGGTGCTTGTGCGCAACCAAGGGCTTCTTCCGATCTTTCCTGCAATGCAGCAGATCCTTGTGGTCGGACGCGATGCCGGAACGCCGGTAATCCAGGGATCAGGTTGTGCCACGACGATACCGACGATGGTGGATCAGCCGCTGGATGAGCTGCAGCGGGCACTCGGCCCGGCTCATAGCCTCACATTCCGCCCGGAAGCCGACGCCGAAACGCTGAAGCTGGCAGCCAGCGCAGACCTTGTCTTGGTCTTTACCTCGACCGAGGGAGCCTATGATGGTGAAGGCTCTGACCGTTCCACGCTGACACTCGGTCCGGGTCAGGACGAGATGATTGCATCGCTCGCTGCGGTGTCGGATAAGGTGGCGGTCGTCATGGCCTGCCCTGACGCAGTGGAGATGCCGTGGATCGACGCAGTTAACGCGGTGCTCGTGACGTTCTATTCAGGCCAGGCCATGGGTGGGGCAGTGGCCGATCTTCTGACCGGCATGGTCAATCCCTCGGGCAAGCTCTCGGTGACCTTCCCCAAGCGGTTGGCAGATGTGCCCGGGTTCCTCCACTATCCGGGGGAGAATGGCCGGCATGTTTACAGTGAAGGTATCCACGTCGGCTACCGGGCTTACGACCTGCGAGAGATCGAGCCGCTTTTCCCCTTTGGCCACGGATTGAGCTATACCCAGTTCGCTTATTCCGACCTGAAACTCTCAAATTCTGAAATCGGCTTGAAAGACGAGATTACCGTCAGCTTCATGATCACAAATACTGGAGAACGCGCAGGCGCGGAAGTGGCGCAGCTTTATCTTCAGGCGCCAGGCAAGCGTTTGAAGCGGTCGCCGCAGGAGTTGAAGGGCTTTGCTAAAACAATGCTTGAGCCTGGCGAACGCAAGCGAGTTGAGATCGCTATCAAGGGCTCCGATCTGGCGATCTGGGACCCGGCTCTTGGGCGTTGGGTTTTGGAAGGTGTCAACGCGCACCTTGTCATCGCAGCGTCCTCGCGCGCCCCGCGCCTTCGAGGCGACCTGAAGCTGAAGCCATCCGTGCTCCCCTTCCGCCGGCTCGCTTATGACACGCAACCCGCCTATGTGCTTCCCAACGCCATCGCCTGCGAGCACATTTCCGCTTATCTGGTGGCCCGCTGCGACATCTCCTCGGAAGACGCAATGCGGATGCTCAATCACTGCTCGAACTCCTTCTTCGGAATTTTTACCTCGCTTGAGCGGCGTCTGCGATTGTCGATACCGGAAGCGGAAGTCGCTGGATTGATCGCAGACATCAACGCCGCCATGGACGCGGCAGAGGCCAAGCTGTGACGTCGACCGAGGATTGGCTGGAGCGGCTGATCGCGCATCCGACCGTAAGTGCGGAGACGAATCTGCCACTGATCAGCGAGATCGAAGCCGCGCTGTTGAAAGCGGGAGCGGTCTGCGAGCGTTTTCCAGATTCGACGGGACAGAAGAGCTCGCTTCTGGCTCGGTTTGGACCGGATTTTTCCGGCGGGCTGATGCTTTCCGGCCATGTCGATGTCGTGCCGGTCGACGGCCAGGATTGGACGGTGCCCCCTTTTGCAATGACCCGAAAGGACGGGCGCCTTTACGGACGTGGCAGCGCGGACATGAAAGGCTTCGTGGCCTCGGTCATGGCTTTGGCTGAAAAGCTTCATTCGGCTCATCTTGCCGCACCGCTCTGGATCGCCATCTCATATGATGAGGAGATCGGCTGCGTCGGTGTGCGACCGATGATCGAAGATATCGAAGCACGCAGTATCCGGCCGGACCTCATCGTCGTCGGGGAACCGACCTCAATGCAGCTCGGCCTTGGACACAAAGGTAAGATGGCTTTCCGTGTCAAGGCCACGGGTGTGCCTCGCCATTCGGCAGAGGCGCCTCTCGCGCTCAATGCTCTGCATCTGGCAACCGATTTCGTCATGGGTTTGCGTCGGCTGCAGGACGAGATCGAAGCTCGCGGTCCGCGCGAGGCGGGTTACTCCGTGCCTTATGCGACGGTTCATGTCGGAAAGCTCGCCGGCGGCACTGTCGTCAACCTCGTGCCGGACAAGGCCGAGTTGCTGATCGAATGCCGAATGATGGCGGCAGACGACCCGCTGGCTCTGGCGGAGCGCATCCGCAAGATTGGTGAGGCGGTCCTTGAGCCGTATCGGACACACTTCCCTGAAGCTGCACTAGACGTCAACGACACGGGCAACTACCCCGGGCTTGCCACCGATGTGGATGATCCCGCCGTACTGGCATTTGCTGGATGCTTACCAGGGGAAACCAGCCAATGCCGGCTGAGCTTTGGCACGGAAGCCGGGCTTTTTGCGCAGGCACTTGAAGCGCCGGTGATCATTTGCGGACCCGGTAACATGGAGCAGGGGCACCGTCCGGATGAATTTGTCGCAGAAAGCCAGCTAGCGCTTTGCGATGCTGTTCTCGCGCGTGCTGTCGACCGGTTCTGCCGTGGCTATCTTGGCTCTGCTTCGTATGTGCCAAAGCAAATGTACGGAAAAATGTAATTTACCTAAGCCGCATTGATGAGAAATGTACGGTGACGAGGGTTAAACAACAGCCGGAGGGCAAAATGAACAATAATTTCTCACGCCGTGGTTTTCTGAAGGCGACAACAGGCATTGCCGCCATCGGCCTGGCAGCGCCGACGATCCTGAAAGGCTCGCGCGTATTCGCCGGCGAAACTCTGACGGTTCGCGACATGGGTGGCGCATTCTATGAAGGTTTCAAGGTCGCTTTCTACGATACGTTCACTGCAGAGACCGGTGTCGTCATCCAGACCAACACCAACGAGCCTGACCCGATCCCGCAATACAAGATGGCCGTCGATACCGACACGAAGCTGTTCGATGTCGCCCTGATGACGCCGGAACATGTTCTGCGAATACGCCAGCTCGGCGACCAATACATGTTGCCGCTCAACATCGAAGTTCCGAACAAGCAGGACTTCACCCCGAACACCTTTGAGCCGGACTTCGTCGGCGTCGCGATCTTTGCGCTGGCCATGGGCTATCGCAAGGATACCTTGAAGAAGGTTCCCACCAGCTGGGCCGACTTCTGGGACGTCGAGGCTTTCAATGGCCGCCGCGGCCTGTGGCGCAGCCCGGTCACAACGCTGGAAATGGCCCTGCTCGCTGATGGCGTGCCGCTCGACAAGCTCTATCCGCTTGATGTCGACCGGGCCTTCGCAAGCCTCGACAAGATCAAGTCTCACATCAATATTTTGGTGGACTTCGGGAGCCCATGCGACGCAGCTGCTCAAAGATGGCGAACTGGACATGATGTCCACGTGGTCGACCCGAGCCCAGGCCGCAATCAATGCTGGCGCGCCGGCTGGCATCGTTTGGAACGGTGGCCTTTTCAACATCGACGGCTGGACCATCGCCGGCAACACCGAGAAGGCAGACCTCGCTCGCAAGTTCATCGCGTGGTGCCTGGATGCCAAACGGCAGGCGGCTTATACCGACATCCTGGCGTGCGGCCCGACCAATATGAAGGCCTATGAGCATTTGAGTGCCGAAAAGGCTGCTCTCCTGCCCACTGCTCCAGGCAACATCAAGGGTCTGACCGTTCTCAACGCCGGGTACTGGGCCGAGCATCAGGACGAGCTGACCCAGCGTTTCGAGCAGTGGATACTCGGCTGATTTCTGGCTGGACCGACGGCCGAAGCTTGCGGCCTCGTCTCCGAGCGAGGCCGTTTGTCTGATAAGCGTGGCCCGGATCCGCGAAAGTGGAACGGGCCATTTCAACACACGGAACTTCCATGGTTGAACTTTCCGCAAAAGACACCTTTACGAGACAGCGCTTGAGGTTGGACAGCCTGTGGCTTTCGACGCCCGGGCTGGTTTACATGGCGCTGCTGCTCATCCTTCCAGCGGGCGCGCTCATTTGGCAGTCTTTCGTCAACCCCAAATCGGGCGCGTTCGATTTGTCCGTTTATCAGCAGATGTTTTCGGCCGGGGTCTATGTGAAGGTCTTGGCAAACACTTTCGCGATTGCCGCGCAGGTAACGCTGGTCTGTCTTCTGGTGGGTTACCCAATTGCTTTTTGGCTCGCAGGCCTGCAAGAGCGTCGCCGGCGCATGGCGATGTGGCTCGTTCTGCTGCCGTTCTGGGTAAGCCCGCTTTTGAAGAACTTCGCCTGGATCGTGCTTCTGGCGCGCAAAGGGATCGTGGCGCAGGTGCTCATGGGCATGGGGTTCGATACCGAACTCAACCTGCTCTACGGTCGCGGGGCTGTTGTCTTCGGGATGGCGCATGCAATGCTGCCGGTCGCCATCCTGACCATGCTGCCGACGATGCTGTCCATTGACGGCCGACTTATTCCTGCGGCAATGACCATGGGTGCAAGCCGCAGCCAGTCTTTTTGGCGCATCTTCCTGCCACTTTCCATGCCGGGTGTGGCTGCGGCAGGTCTGCTGATATTTGTCATGGGCCTTGGTTTCTTCATAACGCCCGCGCTGCTTGGATCGCCGAACGAGACCGTCATCGGCCAGATGATGATCACGCAGGTCCAAAAGCTCTTCAATCTTCGTCTTGCCGGAGCGCTTGCGGCTCTGCTGCTGGCCGTGACCTTGATCACCATCGCGCTCTACGATCGCCTTTTCGGTATGTCGGCAATCTCCGGCAACGGGTCCGGACTGAAGCGCGGTGGCTTCATCGGTACTATCGGCGGCTGGATGATCGAAGTCGGCGCGGCGGTCAGCGACCTCTTCGCCCGCCTTCTTCCAGCGCGCCTCGGCAAGGGAGCATTTACGGTGTTCGTCTGGTTCGTCATAGCCGTTCTCATCGTCCCGATCCTCGCCTTCCCGCCGATGGCCTTCTCCGGATCGAGCTTCCTCGAATTCCCACCCAAGAGCTTCTCACTGCGCTGGTT
Source organism: Rhizobium sp. USDA 3886 (assembly GCF_056279785.1). Taxonomy (NCBI): domain Bacteria; kingdom Pseudomonadati; phylum Pseudomonadota; class Alphaproteobacteria; order Hyphomicrobiales; family Rhizobiaceae; genus Rhizobium; species Rhizobium sp. USDA 3886. The sequence goes on from NZ_JBWCDC010000003.1 coordinate 699,139, forward strand.
CGGAGCCTATCTCGGCTCTGATCAATGGATGGGCGCGACGATGCGCTCCGCGGCTATCGCGGTCGCGACCGGTATCTTTGCTACGATCATCTCGGGCATGGCCGCTTATGGCCTGGCCCGCTCGCAGCGCAAAAGCGGTGGATTGGTCTTCCTATCCTTCATGCTGCCGATGGTCGTGCCGAATATCGTCATCGGCGTATCCTTGTTCTACGTCATGGCAAAAGTGGGGTTGATCGCAACTGATGCCGGCATCGTGCTCGGTCACACGCTGTCGGCTATCCCAGTGGTGTTCGTCATTCTGCTGACAACTTTCCGCAGCGTCGATTGGCGCCTCCTGCAGGCGGCCGCCACTCTGGGTGCCAGCCGCTGGCAGCAGATCCGCCTGGTGCTCCTGCCATTGGTTAAAGGCGGAGCTGTCGCGGCCTTCCTCTTCGGTCTCCTTCACTCTTTCGAAGAGCTGACCATTGCTCTCTTCGTCGGAGCAGGTGTCAAACAGACCCTGCCCAAGCAGATGTGGGACGACATTATCCTCAGCATCTCTCCGACCCTGGCTGCGGCCTCGGTCTTCATCGTGGCGGTGGTGACCGTACTCTTCGTCATCGCTGAAAAGGCAAGGCCGCGCTGATATGCGGACACTTTCCTCTCCATCACGACCAAAGGAACCACGTTCGACATGTCAGTCACCTTTAGCCGCACATCCGAAACCAAGCTCACGGTTCAGGGCCTCGCGAAGATATATGGCCACACCACAGCGCTTGATCACGTCGATCTCGAAGTCCGGAAGGGCGAACTGCTTACGCTCCTTGGGCCATCCGGCTCGGGTAAGACAACCCTTCTTCAGCTCATCTGCGGGTTGCAAGATCCGAGCGCCGGCTCAGTTCTCATCGACGGGAAAGACCAGACCCACGCGCCGGTCAACAAACGTGATATCGGCGTGGTGTTTCAAAATTATGCGCTCTTCCCGCACATGAGGGTGGCTGAGAATGTTGGCTTCGCCTTGAAAATGCGCGGACTGCCCAAAGCCGAGATCGATGCGAAAGTTGCGAAAGCGCTCGAAACAGTGGGGCTTGCCCATGCCGCTGACCGCTCCCCATCCCAGCTGTCCGGCGGCCAGCAACAACGTGTCGCGCTGGCGCGCTGCCTTGTTTACGATCCCACCATCATTCTGATGGACGAGCCGCTCGGCGCTCTGGATGCCAAGCTGCGCGAAGTGATGCAGATTGAGATCAAACGCATTCACCGCGAGACAGGTGCCACAATCATCTTCGTGACGCACGACCAGCAGGAAGCCCTTGCGCTTTCTGATCGCATCTGCCTGATGAACAATGGCAAGATCGCGCAGCTCGGTACACCGCGGCAGATGTACGAGGAACCGCAAAATCTGTTCGTAGCCGATTTCATCGGGGTTTCGTCGATTGTTCGCGGCACGGTCAAAAACGGCGCGCTTCAAACCTCGCTCGGCGCTCTACCGATTGCAGGCGCAACTCCGGCCGATGGTATTAGGGGCGCCATCGTGGTGCGGCCCGAGGCGATCACTCTCGGAGATGGGGCTTGCGAAGGTCGCGTGCGTGAAACCGTGTATGGCGGTTCAGAACTGCGTGTCATCATCGATGCCGGCCAGCAGGAGATCATCGCGCGTGCGCCTGCTCAGGCTGGAGATGTGGAAGTGGGCACGAATATACGCTTCGGTTGGGCGCCTGAAGCGGGCCGCTTTTTGGTAGAGAACGCGTAGCCCATGGCCAAACTGCGATTTCTTTATGATTGCGATCCTGGCGCGGATGACGCACTCGCGATGCTCGTCGCGCTCGGCAGACCTGACGCGTTCGAGATGATCGGTGTGACCTGCGTTGCTGGCAATGTTGGCCTGGCGCCGGTGCTCAATAATGCGCGTCGCATCCTCGAACTCGCTGAACGTCAGGACATCCCGGTTTATCCAGGCGCAGCGCGGCCGATCATGGCCTCACGGGGCAGGGTTTCCATCATGCACGGTTCCGACGGCCTTGCTGGCAGTCCGCTGCCGGCACCGAAAATGCCTCTGACTCCGGGGCACGCGGCAGTTGAGATATCGCGCATCGCGAGAGCCGAAGGCCAGCTGCATATCTGCGCCACCGGACCGCTGACCAATCTAGCCTTGGCCTTGATCCTCGATCCGGATTTGCCGGACTATGTCAGCGCCATCACACTCATGGGGGGAGCCGCCTTTTGTCCTGGCAACACCACTCCGCTCGCCGAGTTCAACTTCGCGGTCGATCCGTACGCAGCAGCAATCGTCTTCGATAGCGGCATCCCGGTGACGATGCTCGGTCTCGATGTCACCCGCCAGGCCGTTATCACCAAGGACATGATCCACCAAGCGGAAGCGATAGGGACACCGGTTGCCCGCGAGGCATCCCGTCTACTCATCAACTATGGTGCCAAAGACCACTGCCTGCACGACCCCGCCGCGATCGCTTGGATGCTGTCGCCGGATATTTTCGAAACAGTCACAGGCCACGTTTCCGTTTGCACGGACAGCGGCCCAGCCGCTGGCCAGGTTGTTGCCGCGGTCAGCGAGCGACATCTAGCGGGACGGACTCCAAACTGCACGATCGTCACCGGGGTTGACGCGGCAGCTTTCCAAAGGCTGTTCCTCGAGGCTCTTGGAGCATGACAGGGCGGTAGGTCCGTTTTCGCTTAACTAGCGTTGTGCCGCCTGCAGTTGGGCGGCACATCTGTAGTCGATTGAATCATTTAGATCTCGATTTCTGCGCATCATTGGCCTGGGTTCGACTCCTTTCAAGGCGACCAGCCCCGCCGTTGTCCGACATGGCGCAATACCCTGCGAGATTGCTACTCAATTCGCGCCGATTGCCGCGTGGGCTCCGACCTTCGGCTGTTCAAGGCGTCGCGCTCGGCGAATAGGCGAGTGACTTCGGCCATGTTTTCCGTGCCCCAAGAGCAGAGGGGTACAAGGGCTTCGGCCAAGCTGCGGCCCATCGGAGTGAGGCTGTAGTCTACCCGCGGTGGGATCTCTTTGTAGTCGGTCCGCTTCACAAGACCGTCGGCCTCCAACTCCTTGAGCTGCTGGATCAGCATCTTATCACTGACATCGCGCACGGCTCGCCGCAGCGCGCCGTATCGGGTCGGGCCGCCTTGGGCAACGAAGTACAGGATCAGCGGTTTCCACTTGCCGGCGATGACCCGCAAAGTCGCGTCGAGACCGCAGGTGAAGCCAGGTAGGGTGGGCGTACAAGTTGGTGCCAGCGGCGGAACCGGCACCAGCGGTGAGGTCGGGTCTGAATTATCTGATGACATTTCTACGTACTTACCAAAAGGTGCATACTTGTCAATGGGTAGGTATGTCGCCAGCTTAGTGCAATCTCAATGAAGGAGCACATCATGAGCAGACTACAGGGTAAGACGGCAGTAGTGACGGGCGGCGGAAGCGGCATCGGCCTCGGGGCCGCCAAGCGGTTCATCGAGGAAGGCGCGTTTGTCTACATCTTCGGCCGTCGGCAGGAGACGCTCGATGCTGGCGTGGCGCAGCTGGGGTCCTCGGCGCGCGCCGTCCAGGGCTCGGTGACTGATCTGTCCGACCTCGACCGGCTGTATGAGACGATCAAAACCGAACGCGGTGGGCTCGACATTCTACTCGCCAACGCCGGGACTGGGTCGTTCGCACCGCTCGGCGAGATTACGCCCGAGCACTACGACCAGATCTTCGACCTCAATGTGAAGGGTTTGGTGTTCACGGTACAGAAGGCCCTGCCGCTGATGAGGGTGGGGGCGTCGATCATCTTGACCGGTTCAAGCACGGGGGTAATGGGGACGCCGGCGTTCAGCATCTACAGCGCAACCAAGGCGGCCGTCCGAAACCTTGCACGCAGTTGGGCGCTGGACCTGCGCGGCACGGGCATCCGCGTCAATGTGATGTCGCCGGGGCCGATCACGACGGAGCTGGCGCTGGAGGTTTTGGGCGAGGAAGGGATGGAAGCGATTGGGGCGACGACGGTGTTCGGACGCATGGGTGACCCGGCGGAGACGGGGGCGGTGGCTGCCTTCCTGGCATCCTCGGACAGCAGCTTCATGACCGGCGGCGAGGTCTTCGTCGATGGGGGCCTGGCACAAGTCTGACACGCTAGGGACATGAGCGTGAGGGTTTCGAGCTTAAACCGAAGCCCTCACTGGCGGTCTGGCATGCAGGAGACAATCTGAACCGCCGTAAGATCGCTGAAGCACAATGCTTTCGATTCGGTCACTCGATCTCGTAAATCGCCGCGTTGTCCTGCACTTCGCGCAGCCCCTTGTATGACGAATGTCGCAGCTTCCCGTCGTGCGTCCATGCCCGGTATTCGACCTCAGCAATCAGCGTCGGCTGCACCCAGACAATACCCTTCGATCGGTCCTTGTATTCGACGGGCGGCTTCTTCACCGTCAGGCGATCAAGCATAGAGCGCAGCTCCCATGCGACACTTTCCTTGAAGCCGGTCCCGACATTCCCGACATAGACGAGCCCATCGCCCTTGCGCGCCGCAAGCAGAAGGGAGCCGATTCCAGCCCGCGCGACCATGGACTGTTCATAGCCGACGATCACAAAGCTGTCGCTCTGGAGGCATTTGATCTTCAACCAATCGCCGAGGCGGCCGGAGCGGTAAGTGCTGTGCCGGTTCTTGGCGATGATGCCCTCGAGGCCGTGCTCGCACGCGGCAGCAAGCAGTTGATCGCCGTCTGCCTCGACCTCTTCGGAAACTCGAATGTCGCCTTCCTTGCCGGCGACCAGATCTTCGAGCAGATGACGCCTTCCGGACAATTCCATCTCGGTGAGGTCATGTCCATCGAAGTAGAGCAGGTCGAAAGCCATGAAGAGTGCTTCGCCGGACGTGCGTTTGCCGCCACGCCCGCCAAGCGATTGCTGCAGCAATCCGAAATTCGGCCGCCCCTGCTCGTCGAGAACGACTGCCTCGCCGTCAAGTATCGCAGTAGCCACGCCGAGCTGCTTTGCGGCTTCTGCTATCGCCGGAAAGCGATGCGTCCAATCATGCCCGCCTCTCGTGATGATCCGGACGCGCCTGGGTTCGATGTGCACCGCGAGACGATATCCGTCCCATTTGATTTCGAAGACCCAGTCTGGTCCCTTCGGCGGCTTCGCTTTTGCAAGTGCCAGACATGGCTCGATGCGCGCGGGCATGGGATCGAGGGGAAGGTTCGGCTGGGCCGGATCTCGCGGCTTGCGGGCTCTTGAACGAACCGGCATATCGGTGGCGAGCAGCGGTTTTGGTGGCGGAGATTTGACCATCCGATGATTACATCAGGGAATGCGTAAAAAGAAAACGGCATTTGAGATGATGGCATCGGAAGAATACAAGCCGAAATGCAAATAACCGGACGCATGGCCGATGGTGCAATCAAAATTCTCACCACGCCTAGAAAAATGCGGGCCTTGCCGATTCCCGACGAGGTCGCGGCGGAGCGGCGCTCAGAGATGTCTCTCCACATAGCCGTTCAGAAAGTCCCATCTCATGCCGAGCGGCTGCCTGACCAGATCATAATGGTCGTTGAACCGCTTGATGAGAGAGCCCTCCAGGTCCTGGCGGCGAGCATCGCCTAGCGCCCAGCTTCGGCCCGCAGCGCAACCGATGCTGCTGGTATGTTCGTCAACGCGTCGCACGTCCTGTGCTCAGGCAGAAGGCTTTGAAGCCGGAGCCAGAACGGTCGGAGTTCGCGCCGGGGTGTTGCCGGTAGCCAAGAGCCATTCCGCCATTAACGAGGATCTCGGCAAATCAGGGAGCTACACACAGGCGGTCGATCGGTTCGTCCAGGGATTGCTCCAATAGGCAGAGAGCGACAGTTCGCATGGCCTGCACCAAGCTAGTCTTCAGGTGTTCAGCCGGGGTTGTCGACGGTCTCGACGCCGCGGCGATTGGGCCGCCCGCTCGCGGGCGCCCAATCGCTTAGCTCCGCACCAGACCCGAAGTTCTCAGGCGTTGCTCCACTGGATCTGACTCCTTTGAAGCTTTGGATAGCGAGGGTCGAGCACGGCTTACTGAGAATTCTTCAAGCAATCTTAGCCAGCGAATATGAGCGGCGGAACATTTCACCGATATGTTCCGCTGCCGTGCAGGTCGCGAACTGGCGGGGGTTGTTGGGAGTAACGCAGGTAGGGATCGCTTCGATGACCGCATCCGGATTCGGAGAATAGAAGAAGGGTATCGAATACCGGTCCTTTTGGCTCACGTTATTGTTCACGCGATGCATGTTAGAGTTATAGATGCCGTTGGTCCAGCGAGCCATCAGGTCACCGAGGTTGATGATGAACGTTCCTTCCACCGGGGGAGCCGTGATCCACTCGTGATCGGCATTGCGGACTTCGAGACCGCCAACGTCATCGTGCGCCAGAATTGTGATGCCACCCCAGTCGGTATGGGCCCCGGCGCCAATCTGATTGAAGTGAACACCTGACGGCTGCGGCGGATACTTAATCATGCGCAATGTTGCCGAGGGAGCGTCGTAGAACGACTTGAACCAGTTTTCGTCAAGATCCAGCGACAATGCCTTCAGGGCGAGAATACGGTCACCGAGGTCCGAGACCGCCTTGCGGTAGGCAAGATTTTGCTCGCGAAATCCCGGCAAATCCGGCCATTGGTTATGACCGAAGGCGCGGATACGCCGCTGGTACCAAGGATCCGTCTCCGCCAGCTCGGCGCCGGAATAGAAGCTTTCCTTAAGGTCGGGCGGACCCTTGGTGTTCTTGTCGTCCTGGCTATCGAGAACCTGACCTCCGACCGGCTCGTAACCGGCGGTAGCCGGCGAGTTTCCCATGTGCAGGGCCATCTTCTGCTCAAGTGGCAGGTCGAAGAACGCCTTTGAAGCTGCAAACTGACCCGCAGTGAGCTCTGCAGGAACGCCGTGCTGAGACACGTAGAAAAAGCCAGTTTCCCGGCAGGCGCGATGGATCTCGTCCGCAGCTTTCCGCTTGCCGGTTTCGGTCGTGTCGCTGATGTCGATTACGGGAATAGAGGTCGCGGCTTTCGGAGGAGAATAGAGAAGCATTATCAGGTTCCCTCTTTGTTTAAGTCAGGTGTCGAACTGCGAAGAACGCCACGCCGCTCGAAACAGCGGCGAATTTCCACCATGGCGTCGTGGAATTGTGGATGAAGGTGAGCGTCTGCCCAGACCCGCGGCCTTGGCAGGTCAATTTTGATCTCAAGGTCGATCCGGCCCGGCCGGGGCGAAAGAACAATTACCCGGTCGGCCAGGAAAATCGCCTCATCAATGCCGTGCGTGATGAAAACGACCGTGTTGCCAAGCCGCATCCAAAGCGCCTGGAGATCGGAGATCATCTGCTCCCGCGTTAAGGCATCCAGAGCGCCGAAAGGTTCATCCAAAAGCAGAAGGCCGGGCCTCTGAATGATGGCGCGGCAGATCGCGGCGCGCTGCCGCATTCCGCCGGAAAGCTCGAACGGCTGTTTCGATCCGAACCCTCCCAGCCCCACCTGGTCGAGCAGCTTTTCCGCGATTGGAATATGGGCCTTACGATCGAGCTTCTTGATCTCGATTGGGAGTAGAACGTTATCAAGGACCGTTCGCCAAGGAAGAAGATAATCGGTCTGAAAGACGACGCCGGCGTGTGGATGAGGTCCGGTCAAAACCTCCTTGTCGATCTTCAGCACTCCGGTTGAGGGATGTTCAAGGCCTGCCAGCATCGAAAGCAACGTACTTTTGCCGCAGCCACTCGGCCCGACGATTGCCACGAATTCGCCGGGTTCGATACGGAGGTCCATGTCGCCGAGCGCCTGGACCTCTTCGCCTGCCGTGGATTCAAAGCTTTTTGAAACGCCTTCCAGCTCTACGAGGAGGCCATTGGCTGAAGAGCGGGACTGGCGAACCGCAGATTTCGGGATTTTCAGGTCTGCATTCATCGGCTGGAAACTCGCTTGGCGACCAGCGCCCGCTCGGCGAGCAGGAGCAGCGTATAAAGACTGACGCCCAACAAGGCGATCGAAACCACGGCCGCAAAATTGAGTGTTGTGTCGAAGTTGGCATTGGCCTGGAGCTGGATGTAGCCCAGGCCTCGCTCAGCCGCGACATATTCCCCAAGCACGGCGCCGATCACTGCCAGCGTCAGTGCAACCTTCAAGCTGCCGAAGATACTGGGAAGCGCAGCCGGCAATCGAACCTTCAGGAAGATTTGCCATTCGGAAGCACCCATGGCGCGGACCAGGTTCGCATAGCCACGATCAAGGCTTTGCAGCCCTACCACCGTCGCAACCACAATCGCGAAGAAGGAGATGAAAAAGGACAGGAAAAGCTTCGGCCCCCACCCATAGCCGAAGTACAAGACGATTAATGGCGCCAGAGCGACCTTCGGGACGGTCTGAAACGCGATCAGAATAGGATAGAGCGCGACTTCAACGATACGGGAGTAGAATACCGCCAAAGCGATGCCTACACCTGCGAATACCGCAAGCGTAAACCCGCCTAATACCTCAACCGCAGTCGTACCGGCGTGGCCAAGCAGGAGACGATGATCCGCAAGCATGCGCATAAGGATGGCGGAAGGGCGCGGTAGAACGAAATCGCTGATGCCGGAATAACGGCTCACGAGCTCCCACGAAAGAAGGAGAACCGCAGCTAGAGCCGGAGCCGCTAGTCGTTCCAGGGCCAGCGTTTGCCTTGCCCGCCGAACCCTCGCTGCCTGTGCCTTTTCGTCTTTCACCAACGGCCTCACTAAGTGACCCGGGGACTGTGAACTACCAACTAAGGACATGGCGACCTCCACATGGCGACCTCCGTTAGACTTCTTTGCATCACTCGGCTGTCAGAAGATTGTTGGTGTAGTAGGTGTCGAGTGGCTTTACCTCGGGGATTTCGCCGACGCTCTTAAGAAGCTCGACCGCCTGCTGAAGCAGCTCCGGATCGACCCAGCCGTAGGGCTTTCCGGCCACTTGAGGAATTGCATGGCCGGTCTCGACTACCTGCTTTTCCACGATATCCTTGGAGGGCGGAGCGGCCCAGTTTTTAGTGAGCTCTTCGGCCGCGACCGCCGGCTTTTCCTTCATGATGCTGATGCCCTGGTTCACAACGCTCAGGAACTTGCTGAGTTTTCCTGCCTGGTTGCTGATTTTGGCATCGCTGGTGACAATCGAGAGGCCGGGGAGCACCAGCCCGTTGTCTGCCAGGCTCAGCGTCACAAGCGGCTGTTTCGCCTGCTGTTCCAGAAGTGGTCCGTCGACGTTCAGGTAGGTGCCGATGACGTCGACATTGCGCGACAGGAACTGGCTGTTGCGAGCTTCGATCCCGACCGATACCTTCTTGATCTTGTCGCAATCGACATTGTTCACTTTGCAGAACGCCGGCAGATAGGCGGCAATCGTGTCGCCGGGGGCCACGATGAAGCTTTTCCCTTCAAGATCGGAGGGTTTGCGAACTGGTTTGTCCGGGAAGGACATGATCCCGAGCGGCGTCTTCGGGTGGTAAAGCGCGATGATCTTGATCGGCATTCCCTTGGAAATGGCGGTCAGCGCAAAAGCCGCCGGCAGCACCACGACATCCTCGCTTCCCTGCAGAAGACCGGCGAGCGCTGCAGGTGCGCCAGCGCCCTCGCCCAGCGAGACGTCCAAGCCCTGCTTTAGAAAAAGGCCTTCTTCCTTGGCGACATAGAAGGCGGCATATTCACCCTTGAGTTTCCAAGAGTATCGTACGTTGACGGTCTCAGCAGCATGAGCCGTCGCTGACGCTGTCAGCAGGAACGTTGCAGCGGCGAAGATTTTGAACATTTTCATTTTGATCCCCATATTTATTTTTGACGGTTTATGCAGCCGAGAGCTGGGCTTTCAGCTTTCCTGGATTGAGAAGCCCAAAAGGATCGGCAATCTGCTTGAATTCGGCCTGCGGTGCGTCTGTGCGCTTCCAGCCGGCACCATCAAGCAGGAAAGTGTGAGGGTTCGAGATCTGGATACCCAGAGCCTCGATTTCGAGCATGAGCGCGCCCAGGCGTTCCGGGGAATTGAACCGGACCAACGGCAGGCTGGACACGAAGACGCGACCATTGCGCCGCTGGAATTCAAGGTGCAGCATCATTTCGCTGCCAAAGCTGCGCTGCAGTTCGGCGACGAGCCGTTCTTCGTCGCCAGCGGGAAAACGAAGCTGAAGGTAGGTTAGCGTCGGATCGGTCCGCATGGCGCGCCATGTGGTGTGGTTCCAGGTGAACTCGTAGAGCGGCGGCAGTCCCACACCTCCTTCGAATGCCGCGCGCTCGGCGTCAACGGCGGATCGCTCGAAAACAAGTTCTCCGCCGAAATCCGCTGCCATTGCTGCGGTCATCGGCATCTGGGGCTCGTTGACCATCAGGATAGCGACAGCCAATCCGGCGGGAATATGGCTTGCGAGTTTGCCGAAATACGGGGAGATGGCCGGTTCGTGGATAGAAACAAGCTTCTTGGCGATACCTTCCGCGGCGGTCAGATGATAGGCAAACCGAACCGCTTTGGCGAAGTCCGGGAAAACCACGAGGCCTTCGGCCCACGGCTGCCTGGGCGCGAGCGGCATTTCGATCTCCGTGAGGATGCCGTTCATGCCATAGGCATGGAGCACCTTCAGGGCATCCCGGTCACGCAGCTGTATGGTCCGCGGCGTCTCTTCGACCGTCAGCAGCTCGACGGCAAGCACCGCGCCCGGATCCGCCAGCTGCCCCCAGGTGCAGGACCCGATACCGCCGGCGCCGCCGGCAATATAGCCCCCGATGGTTGCAAAGCGCCGGGTAGACGGAAAAAGCCGCATTTCCCAGCCCATCGGCTTCAGGGACTTGTCGATATCGAGCAGGCGGCATCCAGCCTCGAACCGCCCGACGCCGGGGGCCGAGGAGATGATCCTGTTGATACCTGTCATGTCGAGTACAACGCCGCCCTGCAGCGGTACCGCCTGCCCGTAATTGCCGGTTCCACCACCTCGGACGGTCAACGGTATGCGCCATTTGGCGCACGCGCTCGCGACCTTCGCCAGTTGTTCCCGGTTTTCCGGAACCACGACCAAGTCGGCAACCTTGTCGCTCAGCTCCGACTTCAAAATCGGCGAGAACCAGAAGAAATCGCGGCTTTTCGCCCGGATCATTTCGGACGAAACTTGCGGGATATCCGCCAGTTCGGCCTTCAGTTGCGCCAGATTGGTCATGCGATCAGCCTTGTCTTGGACTGGGCTGTGGAAGATTCCGGAAGTTCCCTGACGAGACGATCGAGATCGAATTCGCGCATATCACGCAGGAGTGCAATCATGCCATCGACCTGGTGCTCGGCGATAGCTTTGCCGACTGAGGCGGTACCGGCGGCGGCATTGCCAACAGCTCCCTCGGGATTCAGGTCATGGATTAACCAAGCCATATTGTGCTGGGCGGTTGCTCGAAGGTGAGTACAAGACTCTTCCAGCAAGGTTGATGCAGACGCGAAGTTTTTCGCCTGCGACATGCGAACAAGGTCCGGCCGGAAATGCAGCATGAGTGAGGTCTCCGCCTTGCCTGCGTGCACGCCATACCGGCGTTCGGCGTCATCGATGGTGCCGTCTGGAAAGCCGAAGCGATTCCATTGCGTCGTCACCACAAGCATATTCAGCTTGGCGCGCAGCTCTCGGGCAACGATATCCATAACCGGGTTGTTGCCGCCGTGCGAGTTGACGATCAGCATCTTGCGCAGACCGGCTTTGTGAACGCACTCGCCCAGGCTGAACCAGAACGTAATGAGCGCTTCGGTCGGGACGGTCAGGGTTCCCGGGGCGAGATGATGCTCGTTCGACTTTCCTATGGCCTGAAGAGGTAGCACCGATACCGAAATATCCTCGGGAATGCGCTCTCTTAGGCATTCCAGCATTCCGCGGCCGATGGCACTGTCGGTTGCCACGGTCAGGTGAGGACCATGCTGTTCTGTTGCAGCAACGGGTAGGATGGCAATGGAATTTTCCGCAGCCAACGCAGCAAATTCCAGTGTGGTGCGCTCTTCCCAGTAAAATCGTTTCGCAAAATTCATTTTCTGCCCTCATTTTTAGCAACGCTAACAAAACGGGCAGCATCTCCAAAGCACCAAATTTATCCTGCTGTTGTGCTTTTTTGCTCTCGGTCAAGCGAGGGTGAAGCCGCGACGAGATCAGTCACATGGTGGCGGAGATATTCGACGAAGCGGCTGGTTGCAGGGTCGATGGACCCTCGCGTTCGTGTGACCAACTTCAAAGACTGGGCCGATGTTTCCGCCAACGGGATATATCGCAGAAGGTCCTCAGCGCGCTCCATCCCGATATCGAGCGGGTTCATGAAAGCGACGGCATTGCTTAGGCGGATCATCATCTTGATCATTTCGATGGAATTGGTTTCCAGTATAGGGGCTGGTACGAGAGTCAGTCGCGACAGAGCGATGTCGATATGCGTACGCAGGCTCATGTTCGGTTCCGGCAGAACCATGGGAAATCGGACCGCGTCACCTATTCGCGCTATGGATCTCGCTGCCAACTCATGGTCCGGACTCACCACCAGTCCAATCGGAATATCGAACTGAAAGAGCGTTCTAAGCCCTGGATGCGGTTGCAGATTGAAGCCCAGACCCAGATCCACTTCACCGGACAAGACGGAGTTTGGAATGCCATCTGCAAAAAGGGCGCGCACGCGGAACTGTACGCCATGATTCCGCTCCGTATAATCATGAGCGATCTTTGCCATTGGGCCTCCGCCCAATCCAATAGTCGTCGCCAACTTGATGTGACCGCGCTGCAAGCCCTTGAGGCCGTCCAGTCTCTGCTGGAATTTGCCATAGTTGCGAAGCGTGTCACGAACGTGTTCGATCAGGGCTTCGCCTGTCGCAGTGAGCCGAAGTCGCCTCGGCATCCGCTCGAAAATCGGTTGGCCAAGCTCTTCTTCCAAGGCAATAATTTGCCGATTGATGGCGGTCGAGGCGACATTGAGTTTGATCGCCGCCTTCCTGATCGAGCCTGAGCGTACGACTTCATCGAGATAAATCAGCATCCGGGCGTGAAGCATCAAAACACCTTCGAAGCCGTTATTTCCACCTCAACCAGAAATTCCGCCCGCGTAAAGCCACTCACGACAATGAGGGTTGATACAGGCTTCGGTTCCGTCGTGAAACGGTCGCGGACTGCCATATAATCCGAGAAGTCTTCCCGCCGGGTCACGAAACCGGCTATCCGGATCACGTCCGCGAAATTCATGCCAGCTTCCTCCAGGATAGCGGCGATCGCCTTGAAGCATAGCTCTGCCTGACCGGTGACATCGGGGGGAATGGTTTCGTCAAGGGCTATTCCGAGCTGGCCGGAAGTCACCAGCAGGCTGCCGTTAGGTGGCACTAACAGCGCATGGTTATAAGCGCCGAAAGGCTTGTGGATAGAAGCTGGGTTCAAGGCTTTTTTCAGATTGTGTCCCATCACAGTCCCCGAGTGAGTAAGAAAGCAATCTCAATATTCTACGGCGAATATCCACCAAGGTGTATCTGTTGATTATGAGACGGCCCGCCGTTTTGAGAATATCGAGTATGACGTCTCATCATTGAAGGGCGAGGACCGATCCATGACGATTTCGATATTGGGCATCGATATAGGAAAGAATAGCTGCAGCATTGTCGGGGTTGACGACAAAGGCGCGGTGATTATCCGCCGAACGATACGGCGGCGGACGCTGATCGAGTTTGTCGGCAAGATGTCTACGAGCGTCGTTGCTATCAAGTCGCCACCGACACTGGCGCCGCCTTCCTAACGGGCTCAAAACTTCGCCAATGGCTGAACTCAGAAGCAGTCACAGCAAGGAACGTGTAGCCGTGGCCGAGGGCGGAGACGAAGGCGACGTGAACGGAATTCACACAGGACAAGGGACATTTTTTTACCGTCCGATGTAACGATCAGCGACCCGCGCGCGAAATACCTGCTGTGACACGGACTTCTTACCTCCTTCCCGGTCACCGGGCGGCCCGGAACCTTTTCTGGTCCGCGCGCAGGGCACCGAAACTTGAGGAACAATTTATGGGCACCAATCACGCTGCGCTCGGCAGAACTTTCGAAGCGTCCTTACTTGTATAAAGGAGTGTATTCGATGACAAGATCCGCGACTTTCGAGGGGCAGCGAGCGCAAATGCGCGATATCATGGGGCCACTCGTCGATCTCTCGGCTCAAAGCGGGGAAGATTACGTCGTCATCCGAAGTATCGTGCCATCAGGCTCGTACCGCTTCACAGCCACAGCGACCGGGAAACGATGGCAATCGTCGAAGGAAAATTTACTGCAGGGCTCGAAGGAGGCTGGCAGCAGTATGGGCCGGGTGAAATCATCGAGGTTGCTCCGAAGGAACAGCACGCATTGAGAAATAATGGTCCAGATGAGGTTTCGCTGGTACTGGTAACCACATCGCGCATGGCGAACCTCTTCGAAACGGTTAGTGTTCCTCAAGACAAGGCAGACGTCTCGCCGGACCGGCTCGCCGATTTCGTCCGAACCGCGGTCGCTTATGGCTTCTGGAATGGTAGTGTTGAGGATCAGGCTGCGATCGGCATTGAACTGCCTGACGGTAAAAGTGGTGTTTAACCTGGCGGGTCGGGGGCAGTTGACATTGGACGAGAGCCGCTCTTCGACGGAACCTGCGTCGATAAGCCAAGGACGGGGCCGCGCTTGCCCCAACGATCTGCACCTGAGATCCGGCCTTTCCCTCCAGCGCCTGTACTATGCCGTCCAGAACCTTGGTGAAGTCATAAAGGACCCGGGCCGTGCAGCGGACCTCTCCACTATTCGCCAATCGGGAGAGCCTCGCCTATTGCCGCGCTCCGGCAACGTCCAAAAAATTCCCAGACGTGACCACGTCTGCTGCGCCCGCACGCTATTGCAACATGCCTTGCGCAAACTGCTCACCGCGCACCAGGGTTCTGGCAGACTTCTCATTCTAGACATCGGTGATACCCTTCATGCGCACATGCCCGCTCGCTGCTCTCCTTCTCATCGCCGTCATGCCTCTTACTGTTTCTTCCGCAATGCTCTGCGGAGCGCAGACTGCTTGTCCGGTCAAGGACGGAAATTATCGGATCGAGTTGCCGCAAGATGGCGACATTCGCGGCGTCTTTGTCTATTTCCATGGCTTCAAAAGCTCCGCCGGGTTGCAGATGCAGCAGCGCCCCCTGGTCGAGATGACGCTCGCGCATCATCTGGCCTATGTAGCCGTCGATGGCATCGACGGGAGTTGGTCTTTTCCTCAGGGTCCCCGCCAGGGTCGCGATGAAAAGGCGTTCATCACGAATGTCTTTGATGACCTGCGACGACGCTACGGTTTTACCCCGGACAAGACAGTGATCGGAGGTTTTTCCATTGGCGCATCGATGGCTTGGTACACCGCCTGCCAGCAGGGGGAGAAAACCGCGGCGATGGTGACTTTCTCCGGCGTGTTCTGGAACCCTCTTCCAGAACTGGATGACTGCGTTGCCGATCTTCCTCCAATGGTACATTTTCATGGGACCGCGGATCAGACATTTCCGCTCGCCGGTCGGGCGATTGGCACCAAATTCCATCAGGGCGATGCGCTCAAAAGCTTGGCCATTCTGCGTGAGCGCGCCAAATGCGACATGAAGGCTGCGAAAAAAGTCATGCTGGATAGCATCGAGTGCGACGATGTCCCCGACTGCATTCGGGGCGACAGTGTCATGTGCATCCACAACGGTGGCCACGAGGCCCGGTCCGATATGCTTGACGCTGGCCTGACGGCGGTGGGCTTTCCCAAATGAAGATCGGGCTGCAAAAAAACGAAGATCCTTTGTAACAACCGCCTGCATTCCTACGAATTAGCAGGCAGCAAGGTCGCAAACCTGATCCGACGCGATGCTGACGGATCGTTCGAGGATTACAAGGGAACACCCTCATGCTGCAATCAATCACATGTCCAAACATCGGCCATGCTATCGTTCATCATTTCGGAGAAGGCGCGGCCGTCCGGGGGCAGGCGATCACTCCGAGCATTGCTCATCTGGTTCAGGCGCATCGGGAGTTGGCGATCGATTATTCCCGGATACGCCCCGGGATTGTGTTCGAGACCGTCTCGAGTGTTGCGATGCTTCCCCATGTCATCGATGGATCCACGTTTCGCATACACGTCGAAAGCACGGCGTTTCGCCGCACCGTTGTCCGACGCGAAGCGGTGGTGGAAGCCTTCATCCGCTGCGATGCAGGCGCCGAATGCACTCTTAAGCTTTGGGGACGCGTCGCATCGCAGCGGTCAGATCACTTGGTAGCTACCGACGATAAAGACGCCGCCACCGTACCTGTGATTTTCACCGTGGCCTTCTGGGAGATCTCGCGCGCACCTGACGCCCGCATGGAGCAGATGATCAGGGAAGCTTCCGAGAAAGATCGCAAAATCCGGGAGCTGGAATTGAAGGTGGCGCTCTCGATGTGTTCGCAATGAATCCATGTTCAGGCAGATGCGTACGCAGTCGTAGAATTGATTGTTCCATATGAGGGAGTTTACCATGCAGAATTCAGACAGCCCGACGATAAAGAGTGAGGCGCCGCCGCGCTGGCGTCAAATCGGACTGTGGAGCGTCAAGCTTCTCCTTGCTGCGGCCTTCATCGCCGCCGGCAGCGCCAACCTCTACGGCCTGCCGATGTTGGTTCAGAACTTCGAGCAGATCGGGCTAGGGCAGTGGTTTCGGTATTTCACCGGAACACTCGAGCTGATCGGCGCGGCCGCGCTACTCGTCCCGGCTGTGGCCTCGCTCGGTGCGCTTCTGCTCGCCGCGATCATGGTCGGCGCCACCTTGACTCATCTCTTCGTGCTGCCGGGCTCGCCCGTCCCCGCGATCGTGCTCTTCGCGCTGAGCGTGATGGTAGCCTGGGCGCATCGCGACCAGAACGCGGCGCTGGCCAGCAAGATCCTCGTCGACCGCGACTGAGGACACGAAAGTCGTCAACGCCCTCCTCTTCACGTTCCGAGGCTCATGTCACGGCTGATCATCGCCGCCCTGCTCTCTGGGAGATATCGCGCACGGCCGACGCCCGCATGGAGCAGATGATCAGGCAAGTGTCCCAGAAGGACCGCAAAATCCGGGAGCTGGAATTGAAGGTGGCGCTCTCGATGTGTTCGCAATGAACCCATGCTCAGGCAGACGCAGTCGTGAAGCCCCCAAATGTAACGCTCCAGTGCGGACGGATGTAACAGGAGTGTCGCTACCAAGTATCAAGGGAAAGACCAATGACCTTGACGACGGACTGTTATCAAACTGAGCAGCCATCGTCGATCAATGCGTGAGCCGATGAATTGATTGTTCCACACGAGGGAGTTTACCATGCAGAATTCAGACAGCCCGACAGTAAAGAATGATGCGGAATCAACCTGGATCCCCAGGGCAGAGCCAACTGTCGAACATCCCCACATGACGGACGACTTCTCTCGTGTCTACGAGATGACGGCGAATCGCAACACAGGGCAGATCGCCGCTGCCGCGCTGGACCGGGTCGGAGACATTAGATGGGGAACGCAGGTTCTTGACATTGCAGCCGGGGCGGGAGCGCTGAGCGTACCTGCGGCGCTGCGCGGCGCGGCGGTGCTCGCCGTCGACAATGCGCCGGGCATGGTGAACCTACTGTCGCAACGTCTCGCTCCGTTCCCGGCAAGCACCGCTCGGCTGATGGACGGGCAGATGCTCGCCTTGGAAGATGAAGGGTTTGACGCGACCTTCTCACTGATTGGTGCCAGCATCTTTCCCGACTGGCGGAGAGGGCTTGCGGAACAAGTTCGCGTGACCCGCCCGGGCGGCAAGGCATGCGTCGCGACGTGGCGCAAGCTGCCTGGCGGTGGCCCCTTCCTTGTTATGGCGGAAGCGCTTCGTGACGTTTACCCGAATATGGCGCCGCCGGCGCCGCCCGACGGGTTCACAACGCTTGCGGACCCGGACCGACTGGGCGCGGAGCTCAAGGGAGCAGGCCTCTCTGCGCTCGAGATCGAAGAGATCGAGGTCGTCTGGGAAGGGCCTGCTGGCCAGTCCTATCTTGACGACGTTCGGGAATTGCACGGCTACATGGGCGCTTATGCCACGCTCGATGACAATGAACGTCGCCGGGTGGATGACGCGATCTTAACGGTGGTCGACCGGATTGCAACGGACAACCGGGTTGTGCTGCGCTCGACTGCGGTTCTGGCAGTGGGAACGAGACAGTAATCACTCATTCGAATTCGTCGCAAAGGTTGCAGACTGTTTCGAACCCCTGGCGCGTCAGGAATTGGCCCGTTGGACCAACTGCTTATGACATGGCTGTCTGTCCCGAACTGGCGACGGGTGTGCAATCGGTCCATCCCTCTCCACACAAAGGTGTGAACAGCCTGGATGTAACGTCTACGCATCCCGTGACGAAGAAGGCAGGTCGCTTTCGTTCAACAGAAGGATAACACCATGACGATCTCATTACGCCCCATTCTGCCGCTTGCAGCGGCTCTCACACTTTCCTTCGCCTCTGTCGGCTATTCCGCGGAGATTTTCACGACGAATGGTGTGGCCATCAACGGCTATGATCCCGTCGCCTATTTCACCGACCATAAGCCGGTGAAAGGGTCGGGTAAATATAAGGCAACCTACCAAGGGTCGACATTCCACTTTGCATCCGCCGCACATCGCGATGCATTCACCGCCAACCCCGGGCATTTTGCTCCGCAGTATGGCGGCTATTGCGCCTTTGGAACGGCGCAGGGTCACAAGGCGTCGACCGAACCCCAAGCCTTTACCGTGGTCGATAACAAGCTCTACCTCAATTACAATGACAGCGTCCTCAAGACGTGGAGGCAGGACGTCAGCGGGTATATCAAAAAGGCCGACGCAAACTGGGGTAAGGTCAGGGTACTACCTGATCCGTAAGTCCCGATGCCGAGATGAATCACCTATCCGACCCATTGCGGATAGGTACCTTTTCAAGTTGACGAGGGCGACGCCTGCCGCCCCGAGCAAAGACGGCGCCGGAAAACGCCTCATTGCCGCCAGGCACAGCGCGACCGCAGTGCGTCAGAAACGAGATTACAATCAAACGCTCACCCTCAACTTTGTCGGTACGTCGCCCTTGTCATCGGCAAGACGACCCATTCCGGCGTCCTTGGCAAAAACCATTTGCGCGACACGATCAAGCGACAGTTTAAGTCCGGCGAGCAGCTTCGAGCATCGTGAGTTCGCGAAGGATGGCGTCCTTATCCTGATCGACATGCGGCGGCGCCCGATCGAAACGAACCGGAGTTGCGGACATTTTGAGTGGGTTGCCGAGCAGGCGGACGGTTTGTCCGTCCACTGTTTCCATGGGCATGATCATTTCACGCGCCAAGGTATGCGGATTGGTCACGACCTGATCGATCGTGGCGACCCGGCCTGCAGGGATTTCGGCATGGACGAGCCGCTGCTCCCAGTTTTCGGCGGTGTCGGCTTGTAGAGCCTCGGTCACAAGCCGGTCCAGTGCATCGACATTAGCAACGCGATCACGGTTGCGGCGAAACCGCTCGTCGCCCGCCAGATCGGGACGGCCGATCGCCGTACAGAAGCGGGCGAACTGCTGATCGTTTCCGACTGCGATTGCGATTTCACCAGCAGCCGTTGTAAAGGTCTGGTAAGGAGCGATGTTGGGATGCCGGTTGCCGATCCGACTTGGCACCTTTCCCGAAACCAGATGGTTCGTCGCGGCATTGATAAGCCAGGCAACTTGCGTGTCATAAAGTGCCAGATCGATATACTGGCCTTCGCCCGTGCGGTCGCGATGGCGCAGAGCGGCGAGGATGCCGACGGTCGCATACATGCCGCACATGACATCGGCGATGCCGAGGCCGACCTTGAGGGGCCGGCCACCGGCCGTATCGCTTTCGCCGGTGATGCTCATGATGCCGCCCATCGCCTGGACGAGAAAATCATAGCCGGTTCGCTCGGCATAGGGTCCGGTTTGACCAAAACCGGAAATCGCACACCAGACGATATCCGGTTTGATCTTGCGAATATCCTCATAGCCCAGTCCGCGCCGGTCGAGATCGCCCGGCTTGTAGTTTTCGATCACCACGTCCGAGACAGCCGCCAGTCGCTTGACGAGCGCAACGCCTTCATCGCTGGCGAGATCGATGGCTATCGATCGCTTGTTGCGGTTGGCGGACAGGAAATAAGCGCTGAGATCACTGTCGCTGCTATCGGCATCCGGCACGAAGGGCGGCCCCCAACCGCGAGTGTCGTCGCCAATATTTGGCCGCTCGACCTTGATGACATCGGCCCCGAGATCGGCGAGCAGCTGCGTGCAGGTCGGTCCGGCCAGAATCCGCGACAGGTCGAGGATGCGCAGACCTTCGAGGCTGGCGGGTTTTTGATGGTCAGACATTGGGGATTCTCACGATTTCCAGGGGGAACTCTTGAACCAGCGTACGAGATAGGCGGTTCCTATAAGCACGCCGAAGCCAATCAGGTTTCCAATTGTCTCTGCAGAAGTGGTGCGACCGGCATGATCAAGCGCAATACCAATCGGCTGTGCAATCACAATACCGGTGATGAAGACGGCGAGCGATTGCTGGCCAACCACCGTCAGAACGCGCACGACAGGGCCGCGAAGCCGGGAGCCTTTCTTACCGACGAGATGTACGGCGATGTAGCAGAGCGCCATGAAATGAACGAAGCGCAGCAGGCCGAAGTCGGTCTTGTCGGTGAGGGGGAAAAGCCTGGTGGCGGCCATTTGGAAGGCTGGATAGGCTTCCTGGAACCGTACCCAGGCAAACGGCACGGTCAGGATCACGACGGCAACCGCAAGGGCCATCAACCTGCGGTCGAAGCCGGGGGCTGGAAGGCTGCCGCGCATCAGGAAGAAACCGGTGAAGAACAGCAACTGCCATCCGAAGGGGTTAAAGAACCATCGGCGATCCGACCAGGGCTCCGCCGGCAGCCCGGTCAGGTCGAACTGGGTCACCAGCCACAAGGTAGCCATGATGGCGAATGGCAGAAAACGATGGACCTTTGATGCAAGGATCATTCCCGGCATCAACGCCAGAATGACGATGTACATCGGCAGAATGTCGAAATAGTTCGGCACATAACGCAGCGTCAGCAGGCCGACGAGAAGATTGCCCGGGTCCTTCATGAAAGGTACGAGGTTAAGACTATCGACATAGGTGACACCGTCATAGCGGGTTCCGGCGACAACCATGATGGCGGCAACGACGACAAAGACGGCAATATGGGCCCAATAAATCTGCCAGATACGTTGAGCGACGCGGGCAATGAGCGCAACCGCACCGCTGCGATCGAAGGTCGAGCCGAAGGCGATGGCCGAGGCCATTCCCGACTGGAAGACGAACATTTCCGTGGCGTCGGAAAAACCGAAGCGCGCCGGAATCCACAGCGCCCACCCGTTGTTTGGGATATGGGCCAAAAGGATAATCAGCATGCCGACACCACGGAAAAAGTCGAGCCGCGGATCACGGGGGCGCTTGACCTTCTGGGGGGCTGAACCTGTCGCCTGGGTGGGTTCAGAAGGCGCCGTCGTAGGCGCTTGCATCGAACTTGCAGGCGATGAGGGTGAAGCCTTCGCGCTCGCCGGCTGCCTCAAGCTCGTTACGGAAGTCATCACAATTCTCCACATTGACACCATAGCCGCCGAACCCTCGTGCGACGGCGGCAAAGTCAGTTTCGCCGAGCGTGACGCCGGCCGATTTCAGGCCGGCGGATGCCTGCTTCAGGGCAATCAGCGCCAGGCTGCGATCCTGAAAAAGCACGATGGTGATAGGCAGATTAAGATCGCGTAGCGTAGCAAGCTCGCCGATTCCCATCTCAAGACCGCCGTCGCCCATCACGGCGAAAACCGGACGTGATGGATCGGCGACCTTGGCACCGATCGCAAGCGGCAAGGCCGCGTTCATTGTGCAAAAGCCCGCCGATTGCAGCAATGACATGGCCCGTGGCGCAACCCATTTTTGCGACAGGAGAATGCGATGCGCTCCGCTGTCGACGGTGATGATTGCTTCCTGACCGGCAGCTGCATTGAGCGCTTCGATAATTGCGTGCGGTCCCCAGCTGCCATCGCTTGCGAATAAACGGGCAAGTTCGTTTTTCACGGCGGCGGGTTCGCCAGCCGCCCAGGTCCTCTGCCCCGCGTGAATATCGGCCAGCGCCTGTAGAAAAGAGCGAGGTGCAGCCTGGATTCTGGTGCCGGCATGATGCATGCCGTGGTCCGGGGCAGTGTCGGAAATCTCTACAAGCTTTGCTGGATCTCCGACGAAATCCAGCCAGCCGAGCCGCATTTCGATTGGGTCGTACCCAATCAACAGGACCAGATCCGAATCCCGGACCAGGTTCAGAAGAACTTGATCCGCCAGCGGTGACAATCCGGCGGCGCCGAGCGACAGCGGGTGGTTTTCGGGGATGATGCCCTTGGCCTTATAGGTTGTGATAACCGGTGCTCCAATTTTTTCGACCAGGTGCTGGAGTGCCGGACCGGCATGATCTCGCACTGCGTCGAGACCAGCGATAAAAAGCGGTCGTTGCGCCCGGCCAATCCTTTCGGAAAGTGTGTGAACGGCTGGATCCGTCACTGTTACCGAGGGCTTCAGAAGCTTCGGAGGCGAAATGACATTCAAGGCTGGCGGGACCGCGGCAGCAGTCGCTGGAGACAGGTCGAGATGGACGGGACCCATCGGCTCTGTCATGGCAAGCGCGAGTGCACGAGCGACCGTGGAAGCAGCGCTCTCGGGCTCGATTTCGAAAGACGCCTTGACCAACGGTCGGAGCAACTGTGCATGGTCGATCACCTGATGGGTGTAACGCGCGCGGGTCGAACGGTCGACAATGCCGGATATGACGATCAAAGGGACGCGCTCCTGGGCAGCGTCGGCAATGCCGTTGACCGCATTGGCAAGGCCCGGGCCCACGGTCGTCACGAGAAGTTCCGGGTTTTGCGTCATCGCGCTTGCGCCTGCCGCCATGATCGCCGCCGCGGTTTCATGGCGTGCAAGGTGAAAGGCGATGCCTGAGGCCTCCAGACCGTCTATCAGCGTGACCACTTCTCCGCCCGGCATGCCAAAGGCATGACGGACGCCATGGGCATGAAGCGTCCTGGCGACGATGTCGGCAACTCTCGGCGTAACGAAGCTTTCAGCGGTCACTATAAATCTCTCGAATTTGGTCAACTGAATTGTGTCCAGTGTTAGACTTGGCGATGAAAACCAATATGTTGAGAAGCCTGCCCGCTGATTGGCGGAACCGGGCAGGCCTAATCCCAACAGGTCTAGCGTTCCATGCGGCGGACGACGAACGCGACAACCGTACCAAACAGCATGTGGCCGATCAGCGACGCCCAGGTGAGTGTAACAAAACCGAGAAATGCCGGTTGGCCGCCAAACAGGTGTGCCATGACGTAAAGGGCGAAGATCCAAAGACCGATGCCGAAGCCGATACCTGTCAATAGCAATGGCAGTTTGGGGATGATCAGCCGCTGCAACGGCCGGGCGATGAACAGGTAGCCGATCGGATAAAAAACGATACCGACGATCGCGTGGATCGTTTCGGCTAGCAACAAATTGTTGAAACCGAACACCGATTGAACCAGAGCAGCCGGCTCCAGTGGTCCGCCAACCCACAACGGCGTGATCAGCCGTGCCCAGATTTCCCAGGTAATATTGGCGGCAAGTCCGGAAAGAATAATCGTCCGGCCGAGGCTCGGTTGAATTTCAGGGAAGACGCTTGTCTTTTGCATTTCCATCATGGACATCGTGTTTTTCCTTTTCTTTGAGGTGAGATCAGGCAGACAAACTCATGCCAACCGAATGTTCGATGGATTTGAACAGTCGGTCGTCGGCCTTCAGCCGCTGGCGAATCTGGCCGATACGCGAAACACCGACATTATTGCCATCGGTCGCCATCGCCCTGGCGAGCGCGAGGACAAAGAAGTCGCGCTGTGCGTTGCTGCCGCCGATCTTTGGCAGGTTCGCCACCATGCGTTCGAGCATGTGGCGGTCGGCCGGAGCATCGAGACCCGTGAGAACGCGCGCCATCGGTACACCGATCTCGGCGGCGACGCGGCCCTGGTCATCCATGCCAAGCGCCTTGGCTTCTATATGCGATACAAGCTCCACAGCTCCATCGCGGTCGCCAACGGCAACCATGGCGGCAAGATTATGCAGAGCTGCAAAAATCAAGGTCGTGTCCGTCTTTCGACGATGGGCTATTTCTGCCAGATCGGTCCAGCGATCACCGACATGAGCTCCCGATTGCTCCATCCGCCACAGGAGCGAGACAGCATTAGCCATGTCTCGGAAATCGTCGGTTTGCTGTGGGCGAACGTCGTCGTCGTAGATCTGCAGCACCCGATCATGATCGCCGCGTTCCAGGTGTAGCAGACCGAGATGCCAAGCCATATGAAAGGAGAAATTGTTGCAGCGCGACCAGGCCTTGCGGTTCGCCTCGAGCCAGTCAATGCCTTCTTCCGTATCGCCACGCATCTCGAAGACATGCGAGACGGCGTGAAGGCCCCAGGAATCATCGGGCTGCAGAGCAACCGCAAGCTGCCCCGCGGCAAGCGCCTCGGCATACCGACCATGCTCTTCAAGCGAAAACGCGTGGCAACCAAGAACAAAGCTCCTCGCCGTCGTGCTGGTGTCAAGGCACGCGACTGCACGCGTGCTGGCCCGTAGCATGCCGCGGGCATCTCCAAGCATGAAACGCAGGGCCTGCGAAATCTTAAAAGGCAAGAACGTCACCGACCGATCCTCGAAACCGTCGTCGAGAATATCCGTCGCACGCGAAAACGAGCCTTCGACGGCGGCCTCCAGTGCTTTCACAAGGGTGCGCTCGTCACCGGTTCCTCCGCCTCTGACCATCAGCGCTGCCTGCGCATCAACAAGTGCCTTGGTAGCCGGTTCGTCGAGCTCCGACCGCGCCAATATCAGATTTGCAAAGCCCTTCAGCGCATGGCCGGCAACATGATGGGGGTCGGCTGCCAAAGTTGACTGGATGGCCACACCAGTACTTGGCCGATGCGCCGCCAGACCAAACACGGCATTCTCGAATGCCCTTTGTGCCTCGTTGCTGTCAGTGCTGGTCATGAGACCGTAAGCATCGCGCTTCATTCGTTTGCTCCTTCAGGAGGACGCCGATTAGAACCCTCGAGATCCCATCACCCTTCGTCCGACAGAGACCTTTACGGTCGCGTCAGGTGGTTCGTTACAGCCGGTCCTGAAATTTTTCGCAGCCGCATCAAAATTTCTTGGCGTCGCATAGCGGGCGGAAGTTTTTTAAAAACATATGTAACAAAACCATGTGCTGCCGCGAATTACGGGCGGGCCTTTTGCAGGCGGCCTCAACTCGAAAGGGCGGGACCATCATGAGTGAAGCAACAGGAACAAGCACCGTTGTCATGGTTACGGGCGCAGCAGGAAACCTTGGAAGCGCCGTCGTCAGGGAGCTTGCGGCGAACGGTACGCGGCTCGTCTGCGTTGAGCATAATTCGGAAGCCCTGGAAAAATTGGCAGATAGCCTGCCCGAGAGTAGCGAAATCCTACTGATCGGCGGCATGGATCTCGCCGATTTGACGTCATGCCAGGAGGCGGTCGAAAAAACGCTCGCGAGATTTGGCCGGCTCGACGCGCTCGCCAATACCGTCGGCGGCTTCCAGACAGGACCGGTCGATGAGACGGGCGTGCACCAGTGGGATCAGTTGTTTCACATGAATGCCAGAACGGCTTATGCAATTAGTGCGGCGGTCCTGAAACCGATGCAGCAGGCAGGTTACGGCCGCATCGTCCATGTCGCGGCAGCGCCGGGACTAAAGGCCGGCGCCAATCAAGCCGCCTATGCAGCATCGAAAGGGGCGGTGATACGGCTTACGGAAGCCATCGCCGCGGAAAACCGCGACAAGCGCATTACCGCCAACTGTATTTTGCCGGGCACGATCGACACGCCGCAAAACCGGTCGGCGATGCCGAATGCGAAGACGAACAGCTGGGTTCAGCCAACGGATATCGCCAAGCTCATCGGGTTCCTCATTTCGCCTGCAGGAGGCATCGTCACTGGTGCGGCCATACCGGCGACCGGCCGCATCTGAGGGTCCCATGGTTTCGATGTCCGATCCCGTCTCCGCAGGATTGATGCTTTGGGCCGGCATCGGTCTTGCCGTCGCCGTCGCCTTTCTGCTGTTCGGATTCGACAAGGTCGATCCGGGAGCACGTGACGCCTATGCGGTCCGGCCGCTCCTTATCCCCGGGCTCGTTCTCCTCTGGCCGCTGGTCGTCTGGCGGTGGGCCAATCTTTCCAGGGGAGAACACTAGCATGCAGCGCCGTCACCGTCGCGCTCACATTGTGATCTGGACAGGCATTGCGGTCGTTCTCCCGATCATGCTTGTCGTTATCTTCGCGAGCGTTCCGAAACTGCCGGCCGATGCGCCAGCTGTGCGCCTGGATGCCACTGCAGCACAGGGGGATAAGCAACCGTGAGCCTCTCCTACAAGCCGGTCATCTGGAACAGGACCAAGATCATCTATGACGCGGTCATGCTGGCCGGGATCTTCATCTACATCCTCATTTTCCTGCGGCTAGGCCCAGTCATATCCTCTGCGCTCCGGGATACCGACCTGCCGATCCAACGGATGCGTGCCTTCGGGTCTCTGGCCTTGCTCATGCTGACCATCGTCCTCGCAATCGGGCCACTGGCACGGATCGATGCCCGTTTCGTTCCGCTCCTTTACAATCGCCGCCATTTTGGCGTGATGACCGCGATCATCGCAGCCACGCACGCCTACTATGTGCTCGGATGGTATTTCTCCTTCAGTCCAACACCACAGCTCACGGCGCTCTTCACCAGCAATACCAGCTTCACGAGCATCGCCGGCTTTCCTTTCGAACTCTTCGGCGTCTTCGCGCTCGTCATTCTGGCGATCCTTGCGGTAACCAGCCACGATTTCTGGCTTTCCTTCCTGACGCCGCCGGTGTGGAAGGCGATCCACATGAGCGTCTACGTCGCCTATGCTGCGGTCATCCTGCATGTGGCGCTCGGCGCTCTGATCGATCGCCGGGATCTTGCTTTGACATTTTTGTCGCTCGGCGGATTGGCTGCACTGTGCGCCCTGCACCTCATCGCAGGTCGGCGGGAGACATCGGCTGACGCGGCTGCATCGCAAAAGGCCCCCGAGGCGCCTTGGGTGATCGTCGGTGACCTCAGCGAGATTGCCGATGGCAGGGCGATCATCGGCGCAGCTCCCGGCGGCGAGCGCATTGCCGTTTTCCGCTCGAACGGCGGACTGTCCGCTGTCTCCAATGTCTGCTCGCATCAGAACGGCCCGATCGGTGAGGGCAAAGTCGTTCTCGGCTTCATCACCTGTCCATGGCACGGCTATCAATACCGCCTCGAGGACGGCTGTTCGCCGCCACCGTTCCGCGAGCGCGTCCGCAAGTATCGTGTCCGGCTGCAGGGATCGAGCGTCCTCGTCGATCCCGAACCTTTGCCTCTTGGCACAAAGCTGGAGCCGTTGGCGATCCCCCCGGAGCTGCTTCCCGCGGCACCGGCGAAGCAAGGAGGAGCTTGATGCTGAGACCTGCCGAACGTGGATTTTTTGTCGGCTACTTCAAGAAGGTGCCGGCCGATGTCAGAGCGCTGATGATCGGCTTCATTGTCTTCTTCGTTGCCGCCATGGCATCGGCCTCCGTGCTTTTGTCTCTCAATACCGAAAGCCCCGGGTCGGGCAGCTATGCGGATGAGTTGCATGGCGAGCATCTGATCGGCACGATGGAGGTCAGGCCTTATCCGATCCTTCGTGTGCCGGCCGACGGCGCAAGGCCGGCACGAGCCGTCATGTTGGCGGGATCGGGCAAGTTCGGCGTGGACGATCGGGCACTACCACTAGCAGGCAAGACCGCACAGGCAGGTGGCATCTTCGTTAAGCGCGGAGACCTGGTCATGCTGCTGATCGGCGGCGAAGACGACCTGAAGGCAGCCAAACCGCAAATGCCGGCATTGCCGGTCACGCCCGTGCCGGAGAACCTCGGTTCGTGGCGTTTGACGGGCGAGATCTGCGACGGAAAATGCAGTGCTGGTGCCATGAAGCCGGGAACCGGTCTCGCGCACAAGGCCTGCGCCAATCTATGTATTTCTGGAGGTGTTCCACCGGTCTTCGTTTCCACTGCACCCGTGGACGGCCACATCTTCTTTCTTCTCGCTTCCAAGGACGGAGGACCGATGCCGGCGGCCTTGCTCGACAAGACCGGTTTACCGGTGGTGCTGGAAGGCAATATCGAACGCCGCGACGATCTGCTGATTTTCAAGATCGACAGTTTCCGCGAGGAGGCTGGAGCATGATCCAGAATGGGAGAGGATTCTGGCGCCATCTGTTCGGTCTTTTGCTGGCGCTGATTGCTACCATCGTGATCATCCTCGCATGGCAGTATGGTCTGGACTATCTGAGCGGCACCCCGTTCGAAGAACTGCGCTACGTGATCTTCGGGGTTGCCGTTGTTGGGCTGCTCTCCGCCCTTAACAGCCTGACGTTAAGTTTATTGAAGTAGGAAGTCGCCAAAGGTTGGAGCAGCACAATCATGCGGGCCAACCGTCAGAATGCTTGTCCAATGTGCGAAGGCTGCTGACGGCTTTGACTTGAAAGGAAATGCTAAGTGGCCGCAGCAGCGGTCCGACGTCGAGTGAGCTGCGAGTTAGGGGTTGCAGCAGGGACCGGCAGCGCGAATCGTCAGTACAAACTGGCGACTGCGAGCGTTTCAGGCCACGAGACAGGCTCATCACACTGGATTCCCCAACTCTCGGGACGCAGTCGACTAGAAACGCCGTGGTCAACGTCTAAAATCTTCGAATTTACGAAGACGGCATATCCCTTGTCGTCGCAATCCCGAAAGCAACTCCAATTTCCGCACAATTATGAACCACACACGGTTGAGTTTTAGATCGGATGTTCTAAAAGAATTGTCAATGCTCTTGGGCATGTCGCCCGCTTCGATCCGTGTTCTGGGAGACAGGATATATGGCTAGACCAAGAGAATTTGATGAAGAAAGAGTATTGCTGCTGGCTGTAGAGCGGTTTTGGGAACACGGCTACGAGGCAACGTCAATCCGTGATCTGGCCCAGGCAATCGGGCTAACCACCGCAAGCATCTACAACGCCTTTGGCGACAAGCACGCATTTTATCGCAAAGCGCTCGATTTCTATGTCGAACGGAGCTTCGGCGACCGTGTCGGCCGGTTTGAGACGAAGCCGCCGCGGGAGGCGATCGGCGCATTCTTCAACGAGATCATTGAGCGGTCGTTGAGCGATACCAAGCGAAAAGGCTGCATGTTGGTCAATTCCGCGCTCGAGGTAGCACCACATGATGATGAGTTTCAGCGGGTGGTGGCGCAAGTCCTGGTGCAGGTTGAGGCTTTCTTCAGGCGCTGCGTCGAAAGAGGCCAGAAAGAGGGATCGATCAATCGCTCCCCAAATGCATCGGACATGGCCGGCACGCTCCTCGGCACACTGCTTGGCATTCGTGTGCTTGCGCGCACGCGTCCTGAAAGAGACCTTCTGGAAGGTCTTATCCGGCCCATTTTTGCACTGCTGGAACCTCAAACACAGTCAGACAATCTTACCTCATGATCGATGACATGAACGTTCAAACGCTTGCACGCTTTGGCTCGATATCCCACACGCAAAAAATCAGGCTGGTCTCTGTAACAATTGCACCAGAACCGCCGAAGAAGGATATGTCGGATGAAAGATCTGGCGCGTGAAAAGGAATGGGCATCCTGGCTGCGTTCCGCGATTGCGGGCGACAGCCGTGCCTATCACAAATTCCTGACGGCCCTCACACCACATTTACGGGTGATGGCGCGGAAGCGTTGTGACCAGTTCGGTGCGCCGGCCAGCGAGGCTGAGGACGTGGTTCAGGAAGTGCTGCTTACAATACATCTCAAGCGGGGGACATGGGATCCGTCACGGCCATTGGGGCCATGGCTATCGGCAATCGTTCGCAACAAGGTGGTCGATAGCCTGCGGCGCCGTGGCAGGCAGGCAGTACCACTTGAGGACGTCATTGCTACACTCAAAACAGACGAACGCATCACAGCCTCCGATCGCATCGATATCGAACAGATTCTGGGCAAGCTCAAGGATCCACAACGAACGATCGTTCAATCGATATCGGTTGAAGGGTCGAGTGTTCGGGAAACGGCCGATCGGCTGAAAATGACAGAGGTGGCGGTACGGGTTTCCCTGCACAGGGCATTGAAGGGCTTGGCTGCTCTCTATTCGGAGCGGGCGACATGAAGACTGAGGAGTTGATCGAACTGCTCGTGCAGGATACGCCGGTTCGACTGAATCTTGATCATGCCCTGATGCACGCTGCCATTGCCGCCACATTGATGGCAGCCATTTTGTTCTTCGCCGTCATCGGCTTGCGTGCGGACTTCGGCACGGCCATCGAGACCGGCCGCTTCCTGTTCAAATTCGTGATCACGGGATCTCTCAGCTTGACCGGTGGGATGGTCATGTTCCGGATTGGAAGACCGGGGGTCCCGGTTCGGTTGACGGCATTGGGCTTACTGGTTCCTGCTCTGTTGGTGAGTGCAGCGGGGATCTTTGAACTGTTGGTCATGCCGTCGGAGGCATGGGTGACGCCCATGATCGGGCGCAATTCCAGCCTCTGCCTGACGATTATCCCTTTCTTATCGGTGGGTCCTCTTGCCTGTTTTCTCTACGCGCTTCGATACGCTGCCCCCACCCGACCCGCGGTCGCGGGAGCTGTTGCCGGGCTCGTAGCGGCCGGGATTGCGGCGACATTCTACGCAGCCAATTGCGATGATGACAGCCCGCTCTTTGTAATGCTCTGGTATCCGATTGCCATTTCGATGGTTGCCGGAACCGGTGCTTTGCTTGGCCACAGAATGTTGCGCTGGTAGGTCACAATGGTGAAACCGACATACTTCGTGGCTGGTGAGAGTGGCCAATGGCAGGTCGAGGCAACGCGCGCCATTGCTGGTAAGGGTCTGGATGTTGCGCCTCGTCTTACTGTCATGGACATCAATCAGGTCATACTGCCCGATCCAGCGGCCTGGGTTCTGCGCGGAACAGCCGGCAGCGCGCGATACACGACCCGTGTCGAGCTCGATCGGCTTGGAGAACGCCAACCACCGTTGGGCCGCGCGACGGCGTGCCTCGCGGTGTTGATCCCGATCCGCAAGTCGGATCTTTGGTGGTCTCTTGCGCAGGACGAACGCAGGGCCATCATTCAGGAGAGGTCGGCGCATTTTCAGATCGGGATGGACTATTTGCCTAGTGTCGCTCGACGCCTCTATCACAGTCGTGATCTTGGCGAGCCTTTCGATTTTCTCACCTGGTTCGAATTCGCGGAGGAAAGTGCCCCTCAATTTGATGCCATGCTCTTTCGATTGCGTGCGACCGAAGAATGGCGTTATGTCGAACGTGAGGTCGAAATCCGCTTGCGGATATGGCAACATGGTTGATGATGCTAAGATAGCCAATCCTGCATAAGGTTGCACTACAAAACGGGAAGGTTCTCGTCAGGCCAGCCGCAAACGGAGTATTTGAGTGAACACGGAAGACCTGATCAAACTGATATCAGAGGACACACGGCGGCCCGTTAACCTCTCGAAGGCGCTTGCTCTGGCGACAGTTGCTGGCGCATTGGTGGCGGGATTGGTGTTCTTTTCGGTCCTGGGTCTTCGACCTGATTTTGCTCAAGCCATCCTGACTGTGCGCTTCGCATTCAAGTTCATTGCCACCTTGGCGCTGTTTTTTGTGGCGGCATCGCTGATGGAGAGCCTTATCCGTCCAGGGGAGGGCGCATCGGCTCGGCGCTGGTTACTGCTGCTGGCACCAGCGCTGTTGATCGCCGCCGCTACTATCGAGTTGATCGTCACCCCAGCCGATCTTTGGCGAAGCAGACTGGTTGGCCAGAATGCGTTGCATTGCCTAACAGTCATCCCGATCCTCTCGTTAGCGCCGACCGTGTTCCTCTTTCTGGTGATGCGCCATGGTGCGCCGGATCACCCCGGTCAAGCCGGGGCAATCGCGGCATTGGCTTCCGCCGGTATTGCCGCTACGCTTTACGCCTCCAATTGCCCCGACGACAGTCCGTTGTTCGTCGCAACCTGGTATCCAATCGCCATACTCATTGTGGCCGTTGCGGGGTATTTTGCAGGCCGACGCTTTCTAAGGTGGTAGCTGCGATTGTGCCGTTCACAATGCCGGGCCTATCCCGTCCGGCGAAAAACGATGGCGTTTGCAATGGACAGTCGACTGGCTCAGGACGTTCGGTGGAAAAGGATTACCACCATTGAGGTGCATTTGCCCGAGTCAGATTTTTTGATCGACGCGATAGCTGATGATGGAAAGGTAATCGAGCGCCGAACATTGCGGTGCTCGCAGGCAGGGTTGAGCCTCACGACGCCCTCTTTCGCCGAAGGGCGGCATCGTCGTCGAACGACCGCATGCGCACGTCCCGGTCCGGCATCTATGCCGCCGGTGATGTCACCGGCCGCGACCAGTTCGTGTAACATGGCCGCCTACGGCGCCAAGCCGGCGCTTTGTCGATCGGTGCCCGCAGCTAAGGAAGCCATCCGAAATAGATAGCGATCGACAGCGCGAGTTGAGCCACGGCCAAGACGAGGCACACGGCGAAGATGATGATGACCCAAAAGCGTTTTCTCGGCCTATTCATCTGAATTCAAAGTGCTCGCTGAGAGACATTTGGCGCGGGCGGGGGCAGCTGTCTCGATTAAGCGCGCTGGTTTCGTCATGTCGTCGTCTTCGGCGTCATCTTTCGCGATGCCGAGGTTGTCGAGGCGGTGTTTGATGGCCAAAGCGTAGATGACATCAAGAATGTGCCGATCGTGAAGGTCGGGATCGGTAAGCGCGAGGAGCGAAGCGCGCACGATGCGCTTGCTCGAGGTCTTTGGGCACTTCTCGAGGCCGTATTCGTAGAGCTCTTTGTCAGTAAGGCCGTCTTTCGCACCTTCAACCAGGGTGTGGTAGACGCGCTCGCGTTTCTCACCCATCCCGAACTCCTTTCATTTTGATCGGGCGACCTTCCTAAATCGAGTTGTCACAATCAACCTCAGCTTGGAGAACCGCGACAGTAACAGCCGCATCGCGCGACCGGCAGCAATCCGCTCATCACATCGATTTTAGTGGCACGACAGCCGTCAATGACCTAGATTGCAGGCGATGGCGTGTGCTGCGTGCGCCACGGGATTCCCGAAAATGACGGAGACTTCGATCAACTCTCACAAGGGAGCGTGACCCTATGTCTTTGTCACACCGTCGGAGCGGCCGGGGCCTGATCCATTCTACTTTCCGCCGATTGCTCGATAGCGAGGCGTCCGCAGGCCTGCTGCTCATGATCGTCGCTTTGCTGGCCATCGTTATCGCCAACTCGCCACTGGCCTCCGCATATTTCGCTGCACTGCACGTCTCTATTGGGCCGATGAGCCTGCAGCACTGGATTAACGATGCGCTGATGGCGCTTTTCTTCCTGCTCGTCGGCCTGGAAATCAAGCGTGAGATGCTGGATGGCCAGCTCTCAAGTTGGTCGCGCCGCATCCTGCCGGGTGCTGCGGCCGTTGGCGGCATGGTCGTTCCCGCATTAATCTACGCTGCTTTCAATCGGGGCGATCCCACCGCAGCACAGGGTTGGGCGATCCCGAAGGCGACCGACATCGCCTTTGCGCTTGGCGTCCTGTCTTTGGCTGGCCCGCGTGTTCCGGTAACTCTCAAGGTCTTCCTGGCAGCCTTTGCCATCATCGACGACCTCGGGGCGGTCGTGATCATTGCGCTCTTTTACGCAAGCGACCTGAACTACTGGGCCCTTGGCGGCGCGGCGGTCATATTCTTCGCCTTGATAGGGATGAATCGATTGGGGGGCAGTCGCCTCGCTGCCTACCTGGTTCTGGGGGCCGCACTTTGGTGCCTGGCTTGCCTGTCGGGCATCCATGCGACGATCGCAGGCGTTCTTCTGGCCCTCACCATCCCACTGAAGCTGACACGAGGAATGCCCGAGGCGTCACACTCGGAGTCACCCCTGCATCGGCTGAACCGTGTTGCACGGATCGATCGGCAGGCAGCCCATGCCCCTTTCGCAAATGATCAGATGGCACGCGCATAGTTTGCCCGGCCGAGGGCAGTCATACGGTTCAGGGCGTTGGCTGCGATCTGCGTTTCGCAGGTCTGATTGTCGAAATGCCTTGCTTGCAGTCGGTCACCTATGACCGTTTTCCAACGACCTATTTGAGTTTCGATCCGTGATCTTTGGTTGTAGCCGGTTGCCACCTGCCACGCCATTCGACCACGTTCGGCGATCTTCTCGACATGCCGATTCCGCTGGGAACTGACGCCGGGAACGGCGTTCTTTGGAGGTGGGATGATGATGATCTCGACATCAGACCCGAAAGCGGTGACCACGGAATCTGAAACACCCGTGCCGTCATAAGCACCATCCGCCACAAACCGATCCACTCGCGCATCGATATTCCCGAACAGATCCGGCAAGGCCGTTTCGTCGCCAACGTGCTCGGTTG
Organism: Rhizobium sp. USDA 3886; assembly: GCF_056279785.1. Classification (NCBI taxonomy): domain Bacteria; kingdom Pseudomonadati; phylum Pseudomonadota; class Alphaproteobacteria; order Hyphomicrobiales; family Rhizobiaceae; genus Rhizobium; species Rhizobium sp. USDA 3886. Next base: position 733,642 of record NZ_JBWCDC010000003.1, read on the forward strand.
TCAACTCGGATGCGAGAATAACGCCACTGTCAGGATCGAGGGCAAGGTGCAGCTTTCGCCAGGTTTTGCGGGCGCCTTTGACCCCGTGCTTGTGGCCGTGCCAAGCTGCATCGCTGTGAATTTTCAGACCTGTGCTGTCCACAATCAGGGTAATCGGCCGGCTTGCTGCACGGCCATTCCGGGCCACGTGCAGGTCCTTGCCGCGCCGTGACAGGGTCGAGAAGTCTGGCACCGGCAGGGCCAACCCCATCAGCGTTGCAATCGACCGCATGAAGCCCTGTGTCTGACGAAGGGCAAGCCGAAATACGACCCGCAGAGTCAGACAGATCTCGATCGCAACGTCCGAATATTTCCTCTGCCCACCTCGCGTCCGTCGTCGTGCCGCCGCCCACTCCTGCGTCACATCGTCAGAAACCCATATCGTCAGATCGCCGCGGCGGCGAAGGCTCTCATTGTATGCGGGCCAGTTCGTAACTCGGTATTGGGCCTTCTTGAACTTGCCACGATGACTGGCGTGAAATTTATACGGCATCAAAACAGCTCGCAGCATGGAAAACCCGCGCAGATAGCCCCCAACTCCAATCCATGCAACACAGTCGTTTCGCACTTAATCGGGGTCTTCCTCAATTCGTGTGATTCATCCGTCGTTAGCGACGCCATTGCTATGGGCGGGCATGCGAACGAAATCTAAATGGTCTCCCGGCTCAGGGGGTCAAAGTTCTGAGTGTGGCGCTCACTGATGAAGACAGTTGGGTTGTTTCCGCTGTCGGACCCACTTCTGATCATTGACCGCTGTCGCTTGGAATGAAGTGAATGGAAATGGTTATCTCTTCAAGCGCAGGACCATGATCAACTCCTCATTCTCCATACTGTGACCCAGGAAGCCGTGTGGAATGCGGCCAGCCTCTACGAAGCCGCATCGTTGATAGAAGCGTATCGCTGCCGAATTCTCTGCATTCACCGAAAGCTCCAGCTGCAGAACTCCGTGGTTTCGTGCATGCTCTGTAACGTCATGCAAGAGGTTTGCCGCAATCCCGGTCCCTCTTTCGCCTTTTCGCACATAGACGCTGACAAGCGTCGCGCGATGCACCATTTTCCTCGCACGCTGAAACCTGAGCCCCATCATGCCGACGGGCTGCCCACTCAGGAACGCGACAAAGACTGGCTGGTCCAGATGTTGGCGCCATTCGCGGTCGGAGAGATGGACCCAATCGTCAAATACACTCGCAAACGAAAGCGGTTCGTGTGAAAGCGCCTCCAGACGAAACACGTCTACGTCCTCGACGGACAGGCGCCTGATTACCGCCCCTTCTTCAATCGACACATCGGCCTCCACCAAGGTTCCCAGGTCGGGCTGAAAACGCCATCTTGCCACCCTCGGCATCTAATCGAATGGACGTAGACCAGCAGCCAAGCCGCTCAGCATTCATGCTCGATCACGAACCCGGCCACTGCCACTCGACCGACTCCGAGGTGATGGCCCCGCCTACGATTTTCTCGGACAGGTTCGCCCAGATGGGATCCCCGGTGAAACTTGCGAGATCACCGCTCGACTGTACCAAAGGCATCTCCGCGTATTTTGAAAGGGGTATCGCGGCCGCTCCGAAAAGATCGATCTCCTGGAACGGATAGCCGCCAGCAGGCTTCAAGACACGATGGCCCCAAAGCCCGGGTCGCTCGTCCCCACGCAGTTCAGTCAAGAGATCGAAATGACCCGATTGCTCAAGGCCGACCGCCGTAAGGTGGCGCATTAGCGGGTAGTAGACGGTCTGGCGACATCCCCCAAGTGCCCTCACGCCGGGCAGGATGGAAATCACCAGGAACACTGTATAGAGGCTGGGCACGATCGCTCGTTGCCGAAGCGCCGCTGCGATACTGTCCGGCCGGAACTTCACTTCGAAACCGGACGGGGCCGCCGCCCTGAGGGCGTTTTCCTGGAGGCGGAGCGGAACAATCCTGCCTTTTTCCATGCGCCAGAAGAAATCGGTCGTTCTGCGTACCCAACCCTGCCAAGGTCCAATGTTCAGGCGATCCATGGCGTCCAGGATGCTCTCGGCAACCCTTCCGTCTCCGATAAGGCCAGCCGACATCCAGGATCCCGCGTCGTCGAGATGGTCGGCGACCAGGTCTGCGATGTCGAAATCATCGAGCTGCAGCAGCTTGATGGGGGAGGGGAGCTTGCCGCGCCAGAGGGTTTGGTTGGCCGCCCTGATTGCGTCGGCCGCAGAAGTAAATTCATCCGACGGCAGTTCGACGAGGAGATAGGCGGCAGAGTCATTTGGAGCCGGAGCGCCTTTAGCATTCGAGAAAGCGAAGCGATAGGGACCATTCAAACCGCAGATGCTGAAAGAATCCATCCGGCTCCGGGGTAAGCCGAAGACGTTGAGGGGTTCATCTTGGAGCCAGAGCCAGCCGGGACCCTTCTTTGACTTCTCCGAGAAACTGACCGTCGAGGCGTGATACGTGATGTACCATTCGCGGCTATGGGCGTTCAAGCCCAACAGGCTGAACAGATGCGTGTAGAACGCATCCGGTTCGATCAGCAGCAGGCAGTGCGGACCGGTCTGTAGTACCGGCGATGCCATCAGCTGAAGGCTGGCGCTTCGAGCCTCCTCAAGGTCGTAATCGGACCTCCGCGCCGCCCGTTCGATGCAGCCGAGCAGCAGCTCCATCGCATGACGACGCAGGTGACACTCGGAATGGAATTTGTCGGCGTCGTAGGCAGCCGACGCGTAGTCTCGAAGGGGACGATCCCAGAAGGGGGTAAGATGCGGCATCAAGGCAGACAATGCGCGTCGCACGTCGGCTGCGCTGCAATGCTTGTCGGCGTTTACGGTTGCCGTCATTTCATGATGCCAAGCTTCGGCGCGAGCAGCATCATGGTATTCGCGCTGCGCCACGTCAGATCAGGAGCCAACGCCTCTACCTCGGTATCGACGATCGCGGCTGGCAAACGTTCGTAGCAATAGCCGGGTGGAATAGCCGGCTTCACCATCAGCGAAATCAGTTCCAACACGGAAGCCCGGGAGTTGGATGACACGATAGTGTAGAAGTTCCCGCTGTTCCAGGTTAGCACGGAGTATCGGAGAAACGTCCTTAGAGCGGCTACAGTGGTCGCCAGATCGACTTGAAGATCCGTCATCGTGTTCAGGACTTCATCCTTTTTCTTGGAGATGTGACCTGTCGAGAAGAAACGGGACTTAAAAAGCTCGTCCTTCTGCCGCTCGCGTTCGTCATAGATGTCGCGGTCTTCATGAGCGAGCTTCTGCACCTGCACGAGGAGACCGCCAGGCCGTATACGAGGAACGACGAATTCCAGCTGCTTTAGCCGATCACGGTCGTACATCTGAAACGTCGTGTCCTCCAACAGCACGTCAAATCCGCCCCGAAATTGGAAAAGATCCTCGTCGGTCGCGTATCGGTCGTCGTCCAACTCAAAGAACGGTCCATGAAAGAAGTGCGCGTGCTCGCTTCCCCTGTTCGCAAAGAACGATGCCCGATTGGCTGCCGTTGGACTGCAGCAGAGCGCCTCGATGCGACCATTGCCAAGTGTGGCGAGGGTGCGCGCAAGGCAACCAGTGCCCGTGCCCAGCGTGTATATTGTCGTAGGGGTGGCGCTGCGTGCCCAGATCCTCAGGCCGAAGGAAAGTATCGCAGCACCCAGGCGGCACTCCTCTTCGAGCCTGTAGGGAATGCTGGCAAAGTAATGACGGTCAAAATGGCCCCAAAGACGCCGATGCGTATCCGCGAAAACTGCACCTTCGAGATCGAAGTCGAGCAGGCTCATGTCGAGTTGCGGCTCGGCGAGGTCCGGTGCTGCACCCTGTCCGCTTGCGGTCCGTTCGAAGAACTCTGCGAATGATGTAAGCCTAGGAGCGTTTCGCCAGTGTTCAATCGTTAGCCGATCCACCATAGCCACCTCCGATCATATCCGGCGGGTGGCGCGCTTCATCTCAGCGTTCATCGAGATGTTTTAGTTGCCGCCAGCATCCGCCGTTCGTGAGCTTCTGGAATGCCATCTGTGGACCCAGGCGAGGGGGCAGCCAATCTACCGATTTCGGCAGGTTGACCTTTCCAGGAAAGTCGAAACAGAGACACGGGCCACGAACGTGATCGATCACGGTCAGAGTTTGATCAACTCGAGGAAGCTTGCCTTGGCAACGGCGTGATGACTTGTAACAGAACCGAGTTTCAGTCTTGCCGAACGCAGGTACAACTTCACGGAGTTTTCCGAGATGCCCAGGTCCGCTGCTATCTGCTTGGAAATCCGACCTCTCGCAAGCAACTGAAGGCACTGGCATTCGCGCCTGGAGAGATTCCGAAAACGGTTGACCTCTCGAAGGCCGCTGGCAGAAAGCATCGTCTCATGAAGATAGTGGGAAAGGATCTGCAACTCGTGAATGCTCGAAGCGCATAGCCGCGACCAATCGCGCTTGGGTAGGTTCGAGGTCACGGAAAACAGACAGCGTTCGCCTTTCGGGCCTCGGATAGGGATTGTCAAGCCATGGGGACCGATGTCGTAGGAACGCGCTTCTTCAAATACACGGGAGACCTGTGCTGGCCGCTGATCGAGAGAGGACCAATCCACGGGCATGAAACCCCAGCGAACGACGTCAATCACCGGATCTGCGTCGAAATACCGCTTGTCGATGTAAATTTCAGTCCACTTATCTGGAGGCTGGGGCCTCTTGGCGCCAGGCATTTTCGCATCCACAAGGGATCGGCTGCCGACGAAGATATGGCGAGTTCTTTCCGGCGAGAGTCAGTTGGATTTTCGTCGCGTCGTACGTCAACGCGAATACTGAGATAAGGCGCTCAAGCTTCTTGTATGTCGCGTCTGAAAATCTTCGTCGATTACCGTTTAGCGGCTATCGATCGGAGGGAGGCAGCTTTAGATTGCTTTCTCCATTCCGAGGGTGAATGACCTTTGAGGGTGCGGAACAGCCGCGCGAAATGGCTCGGGCTCTCTATCCCGCAGAGCGCGGCGACCTCGATGATCTGTAGGTCCGTTTCGCTCAAGAGACGGGCCGCATGGTCCATCCGCCGGTTTGAAACTGCCTGCAGTGGCGTCTCGCCCGTTGCTCCGCGAAATGCTCGGAAGAAATGTCCCTCGGAAATACCGAGCGGGATCGATAGGTCGGCGATGGCGATAGGCGCCGTTAGCATCGCGTCGATCCTCTCATAGGTGTCGTTGAGTTGCCGTCGCGTCAGCGCGTACCTAGCCGTGGCGTCTCCCTGCCGCTGCCCCGCAACTCTGTTGGAGAGGTACTCGGAAAGGGCCAGCGCCATCGTCGAGCAGTAGGTGGCATCCAGACTGCCGTCGCGATGGAAGAGGCCGCCCATCTGCGCCGTCATGCCATAGATGAAGTCGTCGCGGCCGACCAAGAAAGACTTGATGTTATGCAGCCTCGGGTTCGTCATGGTTGGATCGATGGCGATCGCTCCCCATTCCCAGGCGACGTCGCGGAGAACGAGCTCGCGCCGGCAACCGGCAGGTAGGAAGGAAAGCATGCCCTTGACGTCGCGCCCTTCGTAGCGATGCCCGTCGTCCGTCCGAAAGGCATGATAGGCGGCGCCGCCGTTAAGCGTCACCATAATGAGGTGGAAGTCCGGAGCGATCTTGCCTTCGACCACTCCGGTACGTCCTCTCCGAGCGGTCTCAAACCGGCCGCCGGACCACTCTGCTTTGAGATGGTCCTGGGGCGGCTGCGTCAGTTGCCAGTCTCCGGTCTTCATCGTCTGCTGCATTGGTACACCCCGGATAACCTCCCGCTATGCCGATCCAGCGGGCAACATGGCGAGCGTACGACTGATTGCAGGTGCACGCATCCGGAAAATCGGAGGTCTTTCGAGCGCACCGTTCAACAGTGTGTGAGAGGATTCTTGCTGCAGCTAGGATTTGACGTCATAGGCACAGCGGAAGCCGATATAGGCGACGTAGAAGTCGGCTGGCTTCCATTGCATGGCCTCATCCCGCATCTTGTCGGGACCGTACCACCATGAGCCCCCGGCGGTCAGAGCGTTGCCGCCTTCCCGATCTGCAAGCCATTCCCAAACATTGCCGCCCATGTCGTGGAGGCCATTGACGCCCTGCCGGGTGGCTCCCCGTGGCGCATGCCGGGCCCAGGCGTCATCATTGCTGGTATTGGCGCCTTCCGGGGTAGCGCCGGTCGGATAGGGATAGGTAGTGCCTGTGACGAACCCTGCTGCCGATCCGCTGCCATGTTCCCGGTAAGCGGCTCGCCGCCATTCCTCGCGCGGTGGCAGGCGCCCGCCGACCCAAGCGCAGTAGTCTCGTGCCTCATGCCAGCTGATATGCACGGCAGGTTCGGCCATGTCTTGCGGTGCCTCACCATAGGGGGTGCGAAACGTCCAGCCGGGACGGCGTTCCCAGCCGCTTCCCCATTCATGGCCGCCGCCTGCCTGCTCGGCGGCCGTCTTCAGCCTCGTTGCCTCGGCGAAGGCAGCGAAATCACCGATGGTGACTTCGTAGCGGTCTATGGCAAAACCTCGGATGGCGATACGGTCGCTCGCGCCAAGGACGGTAGAGGTTACCGCCAGGAATATTATCGATGTCAGGTACGCTTCGGTTGCGGGAAAGGCCATGTGACGACGCCACCATATTTCTTGCCGGGGTAGGGAGGTTGTTTAAGCGCGTCCGCGACACCTGTCAGACCTGTATAGTGATCGGCCATCCGTTTGCGCATCGCCCGATCGGGAAGATCGCCGTAAAGCGCTCCCATGTTATCCACGACATGCTCCGGCTGGCTCGTCGCGGGGATGACGTTGGTCACCGCCGGATGGGAGATGATCCATTTCAGGAAGTACTGTGCCCACGTCTGAATACCCACTTCCCTTGCGAAGTCCGGAACCGGTTGTCCTGCGACGGGCGTGAAGAGCCTTGCCTTCTCGAATGGGATGTTGACCTGGACCGCGACACCGTTTGCGGCACAGGCGTCGAGCAGCCTCTGTTCGGCGGCCCTGGTCAGGATCGTGTAGGCGATCTGTACGAAATCCAGCGTGCCCGTGTTCACGAGACGCTCCATCGTGTCGTAATATTCGGGACTATATTGCGTGATCCCGATATAGCGGACCGAGCCCTCGGCTTTCTTCTGGGCCAGCCAGTGGCGCACCTGGTCGTGGTTCTCGAGGCTGTGAACTTGCAGTACGTCGATCCGATCCCGCCAGAGCCTTTCGCGCGATTGCCTCAGTTGTCGCTCCGAATGGCTGTTGTCGGAAAGATAGTCGCCTGTCGTCCAGGTCTTGTTGGTGATAAAGAGGTCGCCGCCAATACCGAGATCGCTGGCGAAATCGCCCACGCAGACTTCCGCCATGCCGTAGAGCGGGGACGTATCGATGACCCGACCCCCGTTCTCATGGAACAGACGGATCACCTCCCGCACGTTGTCCCTTGGTTCGCCGGGTCCGATGTCGAAAGTCTCGAAGGTGCCGAGGCCAATGGCCGGGACCATCTCGCCCGATTTCGGGATTGGGCGTCTGATCGGCGTGCGACCCGCCTGTTGCGCGACGGCCCGGCGCAACGGAAGAGCCGAAGCGAAAATCGATGTCGCAGCGACTGCTGCCGTGCCGGTCAGGAATGCCCGGCGCTTCGTGGAAAGTTGTGAAGTCATGTCCAAGTCCCTGTTGTAACAATGGCAGACTAAGTGGCGGGCTGGCGCGGCGCGCGCCGGATCCTGACCATTTGCTCGATCCTGATCCTTTTTCGGATTCGGCACCTGTTGGCGGTATGATTTCGTCATGTCCCAGCATGACGAACATTCCACGCTCAGTAGCTCGGATTTACTGCGTACGGCCGAGTCCACGAGCAGCTGCAGGGCGTTGGCGAGAACCGTTGGTTCCGAGATCGGCCAGTCCTGTCCAAAGGTTCCTCCCGGTTTCATCCCTTCGCCGAGTACAGCTTATAGATCGTCACTCAGGGATGATCGGCAGCTCGATCCGAGAAGGGTGCGTGCTGTCGTGGAGTATGCGCTGGCGAGCGATGCGCATCGCCACCCCCTCGGTCTCGAGCTCGCCCGTGTTGAGATTTCGGTCCCACCCGGGGGAAGTTGCTCGACGTAACGTGCACTCGCAGGCGGTGGCGGCCTCAGCGCACGTTACGAGCGGACTCGCACGCACACACTTGAGTATTCCAACGAGACATCGATGCCGGCATACTGTTTCATGGTCGTCTCTCCGTAATGCTATGCAGCAGGCCCTTCCTGACTCCGCGACACGATCGTTGTGAGGGACGACCACCAGACCTGCAAACTTGTCCGGCTGGGCTCCGCCCGTGACACCATCTAGTCTAGCGGTTGTCGGCAGGTGGAGGCCTGGCTAAATTGCCATCATTTCGAAAAACTCTAGATCACTCAGGGGCCGTGCTCGCGAGCAGCACCACCGGCTTTCCCCACTTTGACCTGAGGGACGATGCGATGAGGGCTTCTTTAGCCTGTTCATATTCAAAGGTCATCAAAGGCGGCGGCGTGAGCGATCCGACGACAAGCTTCTTGAATATCTCGCCGCGGGCACGCTTCGCGGCTTTCGGGTAGGCCGCCACAAAATATCTTAGATCGACTCCCACCAGAGAAGCGCTTTTCAAAAGCGCCAGATTTGATGGAATCGCAGGGATTGATCCCGCCGCGAAACCTATCACGAGATGGCGTCCCTCTTTCGCGAGAGAGCGGAACAGTGTTTCGCTTAGGGAGCCTCCAACTGGATCGACGACGACGTTGATACCGTCTGGCGCAAGTCGCCTGAGTTCGTCGCGAAGGTGCGGATCCGATGATGAGATAGCCGCGATCGCCCCCAGCTCCACGGCACGCCCTTGTCTAGCCGGATCCGAGACAAGCGCGATCACGCGCGCACCATGGTTCCGTGCGATCTGAACCGCTGCGGATCCCACGCCGCCGCCAGCTCCTGCCACCAGAACAGTTTCACCTGCCCTGAGCTGGCCTCGTTCAAGCAAGGCGTATCTGGCCGTCTGGTAGTCAACGAGCACTGCGGCGGCGGTTGCGATATCGAGCCCGTCCGGAATTACGTCGATTTCCGCTGCCGATACGATGACACAGTCCGCGAGCCCGCCGCCCAACTGCCAGGTCACGACCCGCGCCCCCTCCTTGAGGGCATCGACATCGGGGCCGACCATATCAACAATCCCACCGATCTCCCCTCCGGGGGTGAAGGGTAGCGCCGGTGTAATCTGGTAGCGGCCCGCGGCGATCAGTCCGTCAACGAAGCCAAGCGCCACCGCGTGTACTCTTATCCGGACCTCTCCGGGACCGGGATAAGGATCCGGTACTTCCTCAAACGCGAAGTTTTCAGGTCCACTCAGCTCGGAACTTGCAAACCGGAGCATGACAGATTCCGCGGCTAGTGAAAAAGTTCGATGGCGAGAGCGGTTGCTTCTCCGCCGCCAATACAAACTGATGCCACCCCTTTCGCGAGGCCGCGCGCCTTCAATGCCGAAAGGAGGGTGACGACAACCCTGCTTCCAGAGCAGCCAAGTGGATGGCCCAAAGCGCAAGCTCCGCCATTCACATTGAGTTTCTCATGCGGGATGCCAAGATCGCGCATGGTCACCATGGGGACGACCGCGAATGCCTCGTTCACCTCGTAAAGGTCAACCTCCGTTGCGCTCCAGCCGACCTTGTCCAGCAGCCCTCCTACGGCAAATACGGGAGCGGTGGTGAACAAGCCCGGCTCCTGTGCGAACTCGCCCGTCCCACGAACGTAGGCGAGGGGCTGCACGCCTAACTTCTCGGCTGACGACAAACGCGTCATCACTACCGCGGCCGCTCCGTCCGAGATCGAAGCAGAGCTTGCGGCGGTGATCGTTCCGTTATCCTTGAATGCCGGACGGAGTTGACAGATCTTGTCGCGCTTTGCCTTGCCAGGCTGCTCGTCTGCGGAAAGGTCGCCGACCGCAATAATCTCGCTTCGGAAAGCACCATCTGCTATTGCTCTGGTTGCACGATCAAGGCTCTCCATCGCGTAAGCGTCCTGGTCAGCCCGGGTGAACTGGTAGGCTTCGGCCGTCTGCTCGGCGAACGTGCCCATGGACCGACCGCGGTCGTATGCATCTTCCAAACCGTCAAGGAACATGTGGTCGATGACCCGGCCATGGCCCATGCGGGCTCCTCCCCGATGCTTCTCCAGCAAATAAGGGGCATTGGTCATGCTCTCCATGCCGCCTGCGACGACAAGACCTGCGCTGCCCACGACGAGAGCATCGTGTGCCATCATGACCGTCTTCATGCCGGATCCGCACACCTTGTTGACAGTGGAGCAGGGGACAGACCATGGCAGGCCCGCGTTGTGGGCTGCCTGCCTCGCCGGCGCCTGTCCGAGTCCGGCCGGGAGGACGCATCCCATGAACACCTCATCCACGTCGCTCGGCTGGACCGACGCCCGTCTCAGAGCCTCGCTCATGGCGATCCCTCCCAGTTCGGTGGCCTGGAAGTTCTTCAGGCTTCCCTGGAAAGACCCGATGGGTGTACGGGCAGCGGAGATGATTACGATAGGATCCGGTTCAGTCTGCATGTCAGTTTCCATATCCTTTGGAGTTCACTTGCCGCTTCTGCGAGAAAGAAAGGCTCCGACCCCGCGTTGGAAGGCGTCTGACTTCCAGTGGGTTTCAAGCGTCGCAATTTCTGCTTCAAGGCCTTCGGAGAAGTTCTGCTCGTTCACCATCGACAGGAGCATCTTGGCCCTGCCCATCGATTCCGTATCGCCGCGTGTCATCGCCAGAACATGGCGCTCGGCGGTGGACAGGAGATCCGCATCTTCAACGACGTCGAATACGAGGCCCCACTCGCGAGCCGTCTCAGCGTTGATCGATTCTGCACTCAGGATCATCCACTTAGCGCGCTGCCATCCGATCGCCCGGTGCAGACGCACAGTTGATCCCCCTCCCGGAAGCAGACCCTTCGACAGATGGGCGTCACCGAACGTGGCGGACCTGCCGGCAACGACGAGATCGCAGGCTAGCGCGATTTCGATGCCTCCGGCGCGCGCAGCCCCATGAACCGCGACTGCGACGACGAGGTGCGACCGCTCGATCCTTATCGTGACCTCCCGGAAGAGGTCGAGAAGCTTGCGCACTCCGGCCGGGCCGTTCCCCAATAGTTCCTTGAGATCGGCTCCAGCGCAGAAATGCGCCCCCGAGCCGTGCAGGACGATACCTTCAACGCCCGCCATGCCTTCGGCCTTGTTGATCGCGTCCAAGATCAGTTCGAGCGTCTCTGAATTGAGTGCATTTGCACGCTCCGGCCGTGACAGGGTGATCCAGGCGATCCGCCCTTCGCGTTCGCAGATCGGGTTGATCCGCTCGCGCGCTGCGGGGGCGAGATGAACTGCAACTTCGTTCATTGTCTGTCCTTTTCTATCGTCAGGCCGGAAGCCGCGCACCGCCGTCAAGGCGGATCAGCGAGCCGTTAAGATAGGCATTCTCGACGATGTGCATGACGAGCATCGCGAACTCCGTCGGCAGTCCCATGCGCGCTGGATAGAGGAGCGCGCGCTTCAGCGCTTCGATACCCTTCTCGGGTATTTGCTCGAACAATTCGGTGCCGAACAGACCCGGCGCGACCGCGACGCAACGGACCCCGTATTCCGCGAGATCACGCGCGACGGGGAGGGAGAGCGCCGCAACGCCCGCCTTGCTGGCGGCATAGGCGGCCTGGCCTTTCTGCCCGTCTTCGGCGGCGACCGAAGCCGTGTTCACGATCACGCCGCGCTCTCCGGCCTCGCCCAACGGGTCGTTTGTGACCATGCGGGACGCGGCAAGACGCATGACGTTGAACGTCCCGTTAAGATTGATATCGATGACCTTGCGCCAGAGATCGAAGTCGTGGGGATCCCCCCGCGAGACGATCTTTGCAGAGGAGGCGATGCCAGCGCAGCTCACGGCGGCCCGGAGAGGACCGAACCGAGCGATTGCCTCATCGAAAGCTTTCTCGATATCGTCGGGACTTCTGATGTCCACTGCCGCGGAGATGGTCGTCTCCGGCGCAAGCTCCGATTGGATCTCCGCCAGCCTGTCCTTGTTGAGGTCGAGTAGCAGGAGATTGGCCCCTGCATCGTGGAGAGCTTTTGCAGTTGCTCGTCCCAAGCCTGATGCGGCGCCCGTGACAGCGCACAGCTTACCTTCAATCTGCATTGGCGGCTTCCTTGGCGTTCAAAGTTTCGAGCGTGCCGTCCCGGGCCTGCTGCCTGACCACGAAACGCTGAATCTTCCCGGAAGGTGTTTTAGGCAGGCTCTCGACGAAATGGATCCGCCGCGGGTAAGCGTGGGCGGCGAAGTTCTGCTTGACGTGCAACTGCAATTCCTTGGCGAGAGCCTCCGACGGAACCACTCCCGACCGGAGAACGACTGCCGCTTCGAGCACTTCACCTCGGACCTTGTCTGGTATTGCGATGACCGCGGACTCGGCTATTGCGGGATGGGTCGCAAGGACGGACTCGACTTCGAAGGGACCTATGCGATACCCCGCCATGATGATGATGTCATCGTCGCGTGCACTGAAGTAGACGTAGCCGTCGTCGTCGATCTTTGCGAGATCGCCGGAGAGGTACCATCTCCCGTCGCCCGCGAATTTCTCCTTGGACTTGACCGGCTCTTCCACATATCCCGAGAACCAGGCGAAGGGGCTTTCGCTGAGTTCGAAAGCCAGACGACCGACTTCTCCCGACGGGGCAAGCTCATCCTTGTCAAGCCGGAGCACAACGGCGCTCCACCCTGGCATCGGCAGCCCCATTGATCCCTCCTTCAACGGACCCTTGAGATCCGGATGGTGATGGTTGTTGACCAGCATCCCTGCTTCCGTCTGACCGAAGTGGTCATGCACCAGAACGCCGAGCGTGTCCTTGCTCCATACATTGACTTCGGGTGTGAGCGGCTCACCCGCGCTGCTCGCGCAACGAAGTTCGACGGGGGGCGGCGTGATGCCCGAACCGATCAGGGATCTGTACACCGTTGGCGCCGCTGTGAAGTTGGTGACGCGGTGCTGCGAGAGGACCTTGTATGTGAGTTCCGGCGAGAACCCGGCGCAAAGCATGATGGATGGCGTTCCCGTGGTCAGCGTCGCGAGCACGCCGAAATAAAGGCCGTAGCCCCAGCCAGGATCGGCAGAGTTCCAGAACACGTCATCGGGCTTCAGGCCGAGTGCGAATTCCGCATATGCGTGGAAACCTGCGAGCGCCTTTGCCGGAACGACCACGCCTTTCGGTTTTCCCGTCGTACCGGACGTGTAGATTTGAATGAAAGCACCATCGCCTCCGACCGCAACACTCGGCGTATCGCTAGTTCCCGCCGCCAGCAGGGTGTCGAAGGACAGATCGCCGTCCAAGGCCTGAGCAGTGGTCAGGACACGCCATGTCGGAGCCGGATCTTCCTTTTCGAGGGATTTCAGCTTCGACCGCTGCGAAGCGTCGCATGCCACAAGCTTGGCGCCGCAGGAGGCCAGTCTGAACTGAATGGCCGGCGGCGCGAAGGCGGTGAAGAGCGGGACGTGCACTGCCCCGATCCGCCAGATGGCGAGGATGGTGACGAGGTACTCGCGTCCCTTGCCCATCAGCGTGGCGATCCGGTCTCCCCGGACGATTCCAAGGTCGAGAAAAGATGAGGATAGCTTTTCGGACTCCACACGAAGCTCGCCGTAGGTGAGTTTCGTGGATGAGAGGTCATCCCGGATTATGGTGTGCGCGACCGCGTCTTCCGGATGTCGGTCGCACAGATGCCATGCGACATTGAAGTCTTCTGCGGAGTAGGTTTCGACGAGTTGCAGGACGCGGGCCTGCGTGGATAGAGCGTCGCTCATGATGGGCCTCCCAGGTTCCGGCGAGCTCCACCTCGCCATGCTTTACTGAACAAGTGTTCAGGACATTAGAGGCGGACTGTACACTTGTCAAGTATCGTTTGGGCTTTCATAAGAACCACTCCGATCATCCGGCCGTGGCTGGCTCTGCACAATAGGAGAAGATGCTGATGGACGCCGACAATCAGAAAATTGAAGGGCGGAAGCTTGCGGTAGGACACTCGTTTAGCAAGGAATTCCAATTCGATGAGCAGAGTATAAGCGCGTTTGCGTCGGCAGCAGGTGACACCAACCCGCTCCATCACGACAGAGCGGTTGCGGAACGCTCCCGCTTCCGTGGGATCATCGCTAGCGGGACCCAATACACCGCGCTCATGATGGGGCTGGTGGCCGATTACTTTTCACGCACGGGCGAGGCAGTAGGCCTCGAATTCAGCTTCCAGTTCAGGAAAGCGGTTCCGGCTGGGGCAACGATGCAGGCCGAATGGACGATCACGGAGGTGGAGCAAAACAACAAGCTCAGAGGCCACATTGTTCACCTCTCCGGTACGCTCAAGCGCGGCGAGGTAGTCCACGTCACGGCACTCGGAAAGGCGCTGTCCATCAAGGAATGAAGAAACAAAAAGGGCCGCGAGGTGGTGCGCCGCGGCCCTTCGCTTGTTCCAGACAGTTAGCCCTTCGATATGTCAGTACCTCGTGTCTCACTAGCAAAGATCAGGCTCAGCACCATGCAGGCCGCGGCGATGCCGACGGGATAGTAAAGGCCTGAGTAGACGTTTCCGGTAGCCGCTACGATCGCGAAGGCCGTGGCAGGCAGGAACCCGCCGAACCAGGCGGCGCTCAGATGGTACGGGAAGGACATCGCCGTATATCTGATGCGCGACGGAAACATCTCCAGCAGGGACGTCGTGGTCGGCGCGAACACCATAGCACCGAGCGCAAGCAGCACGCAAAGCAGCGCGATGATAGCCGGACTGTTGACCTCTTCCGGGTTGGCGTTGCCCAGCGGGTAGCCGGCGTCGGTCAGAGCCTGCTTCAGCTCGGCATCGAGCCGTGTCTTCTGCGCGGCGGCGTCGGCTGCATCTGCCGGGTAGCTTGCGATCGTACGGTCGCCGACCCTCACCGCCGCGACGGCGCCCGCCGCAGCTTCCTCACTGCGATAGTTCAGGCCGAGACTGGTTACGGCGTTGATCCCAACGTCGCAGGATTTGACAAATTTCGCGGTTCCAAGCGGGTTGAACTGAAATGAGCAGTCCTGCGGGTCTGCAACGATCGTGATCGGCGCACGATCCTGCGCAACCTCAAGTGCCGGATTTGCGAAGTGGGTGAGCCCCTGAAAGGCTGGGATGGTCACAAGTGCGGCGATCAGGTAGCCGATGATATAGACCGGTTTTCTTCCGATCTTGTCCGAGAGCTTGCCGAAGACCACGTATAGCGGAGCTGTCAGCACCGTGGCCGTAATCAGCATCAGGTTCGCCGACAGGTTTTCCACCTTCAGAACCTTCGTCAGGAAGAACAGGGTGTAGAACTGGCCAGTGTACCAGATAACGGCTTGCGCAGGCAGAATGCACAGAACTGCAATGATGATGAGCCTTACGTTTTTCCAGGTGCCGAAGGTCTCGGCCAAAGGCGACTTCGAAGCCTTTCCTTCCGCCTTCATGCGCTTGAATTCCGGAGATTCGTCCAGCTTCAGACGGATCCAGAGAGATACCCCGAGAAGGACAATTGAAATCACGAATGGGACGCGCCAGCCCCACAAAGTAAATGCATCTGGCCCCAGAGAAAGTCGTAGGGGAATGATAACCGCAACCGCGAGCAGGAAGCCGATGGCGGCAGTCATGATGATATAGGCGGTGTAAGTTGCGCGTTTATCGGTTGGTGCATGCTCTGCTACGTAGACCATCGCGCCGCCGAACTCGCCGCCGAGGGCGAGGCCCTGAAGCATTCGCATGGTGACGAACAAGATTGGCGCGAGCACACCGATCGTGGCGTATGCAGGCAGAAGACCGATCAGGAATGTCGAGCCTCCCATAAGCACGATCGTCACCAAGAACGTGTATTTGCGACCAACGAGATCACCCAAGCGGCCGAAGACGATGGCGCCAAAGGGGCGAAGCATGAAGCCTGCGGCAAATCCCAGGAGAGTGAAGATGAACCCCGCCGTTGGATTAACCCCCGAAAAAAATGCCTTGGCAATCTCGGTCGCGACGAGGCCGATGAGAAAGAAGTCGTAGAATTCGAATACCGTCCCAAGCGAAGCCGCGAGGATGACCCGTCGGTCCCTCGAGGATATGCCCTCGGTACGGGGCATTGTTTCCACATGTGTCATCTATTTCCTCCCAGTCGATGTAGAGGCGCGGATGGTGCCGATCACCCCGCGCGTAGTTCATGGTCGAGCAGGAGCGTCCGGCGAGGATGGAATCCACGACGATGCGCTTGCTGCGAAGACTTCGTACCGTTGAAGCCGATGTGTGATGAAAGATGCGCTCAGTTTGCTCCCGGCAGACTGTGGCGGCCTCCCTGTCCAGTCCCCTCCATCAAGCTGAACAACTGTTCAGTGATACTAGAGTAGACTGTACAGTTGTCAAGTCGTTTTCTGAAGGTGTCGCTGGCGGCGGATTTTTGCTTGGAGCGCGACGGGGCAGCTCGCAAACGACGAGGTTTCGGCGCAGCGGAGATAAGCGGGGTACGATCGCAGATATGCTGAAAGATCGTCGTTCCGTCAGGCTTTGACCGGTCGGAAAAGTTTAAGAAGCGTTGTTTCGCAGTCTTCTCGCAACGCCCCGTAGCTACGCTCCCAGTCCTTGTCCTGCAGCCACTGAATAAAGCTGCCCTCGACGACGGCGCGGGCGCGCTTTGCCGCCACGGCGAGGTCATCCACCTCGAACAGGCCAGCTTGTACGCCCTGCTGGATCACCCTGGCATAGGTGCCATCGATATGGGTGCGCAGCAAATCGGCAAGCTCCACGAATGTCGATTCGCGCGTCGAGTACTGAACGAGATCGAGGTAGATGAGATGGAAATCCCGGCTGGGCTTCGGTCCAAGGAACACGCCGTCCATTAGTGCCGAGAACGCGGCACGGGCGTCCTGGATGCTGGCAACCTTCCTCGCAATACGACGAACAGTCCCGGCAAGCGCCCAGCGCATGGTCTCCATCACGAGGGCGTCTCTCGACTTGAAGTGATAGCCGATGAGGGCAGGGCTGACCTCAAGCTCCTTGGCGATCCTCCGCAACGATAACTGCTGGGTACCGATCGTCGCCATCGCCTTGTACGTCCCGCGAATGATCCGGATCTCATGCGGAGAGTAAGTCGGAATCTCGATGCCCGGCAGGAAACCGTCATCCGCGACGGCGGGCGGCGAGGGATCTGATGGCGATTTTTCTGCGTTCTCTTGCAACTTCAAGCCTGACTTGGAACAGGGACCTGAGTTCATATGCTAGGACCCACCCATAGGCGTCAAGTGCTGCATCTCTCACAGGAGAAACCTACCTGTGCTTCGGCTCGGCTACTTCCTCGAATTCCGTGAGAACGCCGAACAGGTCTGAAGGGTGCACGAATATCACAGGATTGCCGTGGGCGCCGATCTTCGGCTCTCCCGAACCAAGGACCCGCATGCCGCTTTCGCGGAGCGCTGTCGTTACAGTATCCAGTGTCTCGACCTCGAAGCACACGTGGTGCATGCCACCCCCCGGGTTCTTCTCCATGAACCGCTGGATCGGGGAGGCATCACCGAGCGCCTCCACGAGTTCAAGCTTGAGGTTGTCGAACTCGAGGAAGCTGACGCGCACCCCGTGCTCTGGAAGTTCTTGCGGCTCCGAGACCTCGACGCCAAGCCGCCGATAGCTTTCGCTGGCCAATTCGAGGTCGGGAACGGCGATCGCGATGTGGTTCATTCTTCTGATCATAATGAGTTGCGACGCTTGCCTTCGAGGAGGTCGAGTATCCTATTGGCGGCGTCCAGCACATTGGTGCCGGGGCCGAAGACGGCGGCGACGCCGAGGTCCATCAGGTAGTCGTAATCCTGCCGAGGCACGACGCCGCCGACCACGACGATGATGTTTTCGGCGCCATTCTTCTTCAGCGCCTCGACAAGTTGTGGCGCCAGCGTCCGGTGGCCGGCGGCGAGCGACGACATGCCGATCACCTGCACCTTTTCCCTGATCGCAAGGTCGGCGGCTTCTTCAGGCGTCTGGAAGAGCGGACCGGCGAGCACGTCGAAGCCTATATCCCCGAAGGCCGAGGCAATCACCTTGGCCCCACGGTCATGACCATCCTGGCCGAGCTTGGCGACCATGATTTTCGGCTTGCCGGACACCTTTGCGTAACCGGCAAGGCGCGCGGTAAGGGTCTTGTATTGCGGATCGTCCTCGTAGGCGGGACCATAGATATCGCCCACCACTTCGGGCACAGCCGAATGATTGCCAAACGCCCTGCGCATCGCGTCCGAGATTTCCCCCACAGTCGCACGGGCACGTGCTGCCTCGATGGCAGCGGCGAGAAGGTTGCCCTCTCCGGAACGGGCGACTTCCGATAGAGTAGCCAGCGTCTGCTCGACTTGTCTCGGATCGCGCCGGCGGCGCACCTCTTCCAAACGTTTGATCTGGCCTTTGCGGACCGCGGTATTGTCGATCGCCAGAATGTCGATCTCGTCCTCGTTTTCCAGCCGGTACTTGTTGACGCCGACGATGATTTCCTCGCCACGGTCGACGGCGGCCTGGCGGCGGGTGGCGGCTTCCTCGATTAGCCGTTTCGGCAGGCCGTCGGCGACCGCCTTGGTCATGCCGCCCATCGCCTCGACTTCCTCGATCAGCGCCCAGGCCTTTTCGGCAAGCTCGTTGGTCAGGCTCTCGACATAATAGGAGCCGGCCAGCGGATCGACGACCTTGGTCACGCCGGTTTCGTGGCTCAGGATCAGCTGGGTGTTGCGGGCGATGCGGGCGGAAAAATCGGTCGGCAGCGCCATCGCCTCGTCGAGCGCATTGGTGTGCAGCGACTGGGTGCCGCCGAGCACCGCCGACAGTGCTTCATAGGCGGTGCGGACGATATTGTTGTAGGGATCCTGTTCCTGCAGCGACACGCCCGACGTCTGGCAGTGGGTGCGCAGCATCAGCGACGACGCCTTCTGCGGCTTGAACTCCTCCATGATCCGCGACCACAGAAGCCGGGCGGCGCGCAGCTTCGCCGCCTCCATGAAGAAGTTCATGCCGATCGCGAAGAAGAAGGAAAGCCGGCCGGCGAACTCGTCGACGCTCAGGCCCTTGGCAAGTGCTGCACGGACATATTCGCGGCCGTCGGCCAGCGTGAAGGCAAGCTCCTGCACGAGCGTCGCGCCCGCTTCCTGCATATGATAGCCGGAGATCGAGATCGAATTGAACTTCGGCATTTCTTTCGCCGTATATTCAATAATGTCGGCGACGATCCGCATCGAAGGCTCGGGCGGGTAGATATAGGTGTTGCGGACCATGAACTCTTTCAAAATGTCGTTCTGGATGGTCCCGGAAAGCTCCGCCCGCGAACAGCCCTGTTCCTCGCCGGCGACGATGAAGGAGGCGAGGATCGGGATGACCGCGCCGTTCATGGTCATCGACACCGACATGTCCTTCAAGGGAATACCGTCGAACAGAATCTTCATGTCCTCGACGCTGTCGATCGCCACGCCCGCCTTGCCGACATCGCCCTCGACCCGCGGATGGTCACTGTCGTAGCCGCGGTGGGTGGCGAGGTCGAAGGCGACGGAGAGGCCTTTCTGCCCGCCGGCGAGATTGCGGCGGTAGAAGGCGTTCGATGCTTCGGCTGTCGAAAAACCGGCATATTGGCGGATCGTCCAGGGGCGGCCGGCATACATGGTGGCGCGCGGGCCGCGCACGAACGGCTTCATGCCCGGCAGCGAATCGAGATGCCCGATGCCATCGAGGTCTTCCGCCGTATAAAGCGGCTTGATGTCGATGCCTTCGGGCGTATGCCAGACGAGCGTTACCGGCGAAGCCTTCAGCTCCTTTTCGGCAAGCAGCTCCCAGTCCTTGACGGTCTTTGCGGCTTTCACGGTCTTCTCGGCCATCACTCGAACTCCATGATCAATTCGTCGACCGCCAGGCTTTGGCCCTGGCTCGCGGCGACGTGCTTGACGATGCCCCTGCGCTCGGCCTTCAGCACGTTTTCCATCTTCATCGCCTCGACGGTCGCGAGCGTCTGACCGGCTTCGACGGCGTCGCCGGCCTTCACAGAGACGGAGGTGATGACGCCGGGCATGGGACAGAGCAGCATCTTCGAGGTGTCCGGCGGCAGTTTTTTCGGCATCAGGCGAGCAAGTTCGGCCACGCGGGGCGAACGCACGCGGGCGGTGACGTCCATGCCGCGCCAGCGCAACCGCACTGCGGAGCCGATGAGGTTGACCTTGCCCCCCATCGTCTCGCCGCCGACATGGAAGCGGGCATGGCTCTGGCCCGGCAGCCAGCCGCTGGCGACGGAAAGCTGCGTTCCATCGGCAAAGTGGACGCTGGCGCCGTCAGGCCCGGCTTCGAGCGTCACGGCCTCCTCGAAGCCGGCAAGCGTCACCACCCAGTCCTTGCCGATCACCCGGCGATGATTGCCGATCGTGCCGGAAATCTGTACCGCCCGCTCCTGCAGGGCCTGATGGACCAGGACGGCGACGGCGGCGAGCTTCCTCGCGGCCGCCTCATCGGGATGCACGCCCGAAAAACCTTCCGGGAATTCCTCGGCGATGAAGGCCGTGGTGATCTTTCCGGAGCGAAAACGGTCGTGATCCATGACGGCCGAGAGGAAGGGCAGATTGTGGCCGATGCCGTCCACCTCGAAATCGTCGAGCGCCTTGCCCATCGCGTCGATCGCCGTCAGACGATCAGGCGCCCAGGTGCAGAGTTTTGCGATCATCGGGTCGTAATACATGGAGATCTCGCCGCCCTCGAAGACACCGGTATCGTTGCGGACCACGGTGCCGTCGTCCTGCCGGCCTTCCGCCGGCGGACGGTAGCGGGTCAGCCGGCCGATCGACGGCAGGAAGTTGCGGTAGGGATCCTCGGCATAAAGCCGGCCTTCGATCGCCCAGCCATTGAGCTTGACGTCGTCCTGGCCGAACGACAGTTTTTCGCCTGATGCAACGCGGATCATCTGCTCGACGAGATCGATGCCGGTGACGAGTTCCGTCACCGGGTGCTCCACCTGCAGGCGGGTGTTCATCTCGAGGAAATAGAAATTTCTGGCGCCGTCGACGATGAACTCCACCGTGCCGGCGGAAAAATAACCGACCGCTTTCGCGAGCGCGACGGCCTGTTCTCCCATCGCCCGCCGGGTTTCGGCATCGAGGAAGGGCGACGGGGCCTCTTCGATGACCTTCTGGTTGCGGCGCTGGATCGAGCATTCGCGCTCGCCGAGATAGAGCGTGGTGCCGCGTTGATCGCCGAGCACCTGGATTTCGATATGGCGCGGCTCTGTTACGAACTTCTCGATAAAAATGCGGTCGTCTCCGAAGGAATTCTTCGCCTCGTTGCGAGAGGACTGGAAACCTTCGCGCGCCTCGGCATCGTTCCAGGCAATCCGCATGCCCTTGCCGCCGCCCCCGGCGGACGCCTTGATCATCACCGGGTAACCGATCGAGGCGGAGATCCTCACCGCCTCCTCGGCATCCTCGATCAGGCCCATATGGCCAGGAACGGTAGAGACGCCGGCTTCAGCCGCGATCGTCTTGGAGGTGATCTTGTCGCCCATCGCCTGGATGGCCTTCACCGGCGGGCCGATGAAAGCGACGCCGGCCTTTTCCAGCGCCTGCGCGAAAGCGGCATTTTCCGAAAGGAAGCCATAACCCGGATGCACCGCATCCGCGCCGGTCGTCCGGATCGCCTCGAGGATCTTGTCGATGACGATATAGGACTGGGAAGACGGCGCCGGGCCGATGTGAACAGCCTCGTCCGCCATCCGGACATGGAGCCCGTCACGGTCCGCGTCGGAATAGACAGCCACCGTCCCGATGCCCATCTTCCTCGCTGTCTTTATAACACGGCAAGCAATCTCGCCTCGGTTCGCGATCAGGATTTTTTCAAACATGATTAGGGATTGTCCGTTCGATTAGGAATCTGCCGCTGTGGTCGCGCCACTTCATGCCGCTGCCGCGCAAACTCTCCGTTACGTCGATCGCGCATAGGCACCAGTCCATGTGACCTTCGTGGTGGTTCCAGACAAGCGCGTCTTCAGTGCCCAGCAGATTGGCAAGCTGGCGTGGGGTTCGGATTTCAACCCCGTCCGCCACGACTGTGACACATCTGATGTTCGTCACAGCGGAATCGTGTCGTGCTTCTTCCATGGACCTGCCACCGTCTTGTTGCGAAGTGAGGCGAACGCGCGGGCGATACGACGGCGGGACGAGTGCGGCATGATTACTTCATCGATGAAGCCGCGTTCAGCCGCAACGAATGGGTTCGCGAACCGCTCCTCGTACTCCTTCGTCCGGGCTGCGATCTTGTCCGGATCGCCGAGTTCGGACCGATAGAGGATCTCGGTCGCGCCCTTTGCGCCCATCACTGCGATCTCTGCAGTCGGCCACGCGTAGTTGATGTCGGCTCCAATATGCTTGGACGCCATGACATCGTAGGCTCCGCCGTACGCCTTGCGGGTGATGAGGGTCACCATCGGCACAGTCGCTTCCGAATAGGCAAAGAGCAGCTTTGCGCCATGTTTGATGACCCCGCCATATTCCTGGGCGGTGCCGGGCAGGAAGCCAGGCACGTCGACCAGCGTCAGGAGCGGTATGTTGAATGCATCGCAGAAGCGGACGAAGCGGGCGGCCTTGCGCGCGCTGTCGATGTCCAGACATCCTGCGAGGACCATCGGCTGGTTGGCCACCACGCCGACTGTCTGCCCCTCTATCCGGATGAAGCCCGTGATGATGTTCCGGGCAAATGCTTCCTGGATCTCGAAAAAATCGGCCTCGTCGGCGAGCGCCGTGATGAGCTCCTTCATGTCGTAGGGCCTATTGGCGTTGTCCGGAATAAGGCTGTCGAGCCTTTCCTCGATTCTCCCAGGATCATCATGGAAAGGGCGGAATGGAGCATCTTCCCGGTTATTGAGCGGCAGGAAGTCGAGGAGCTGGCGGACCGCCTCGAGGGCCTCGACATCGTTCTCGAAAGCGGCATCCGCGACGGACGACTTCTCCGTGTGAGTCCTCGCACCGCCGAGCTCTTCGGCTGTTACGATCTCGTTGGTAACGGTTTTCACAACATCTGGCCCCGTCACGAACATGTAGGAGCTGTCCCGCACCATGAAGATGAAGTCCGTCATGGCCGGGGAGTAGACCGCACCACCTGCGCATGGTCCCATGATGACGGAGATCTGCGGCACCACGCCCGAGGCATCGACGTTGCGGCGGAAAACATCCGCGTAGGCCGCCAGAGATGCGACGCCTTCCTGGATGCGCGCCCCGCCGGAATCGTTGAGGCCGATGATGGGAGCGCCGACCTTCACCGCCATGTCCATGATCTTGCAGATCTTCTGCGCATGGGTTTCCGACAGCGAACCGCCAAGGACTGTGAAGTCTTGGCTGAACACGTAGACCTGGCGGCCGTTGATCGTACCCCATCCTGTGACCACCCCATCGCCCGCGATCTTCTGGCTCGCCATGCCGAAATCCACCGCACGGTGGGTGACGTACATGTCGAACTCCTCGAAGGAGCCTTCGTCGAGGAGCACTTCTATGCGCTCCCGGGCGGTCAGCTTTCCCTTCGCGTGCTGTGCATCGATACGTTGCTGCCCACCCCCAAGACGAGCCTCCGCACGACGCTCTTCCAATACTTCCAGAACTCGCTGCATAGGTTTCCCCTTTCCCTTGTTTTCTTATGAGGGAGCCGAGGCGAAGAAAAGAGTTGAACATGTGTACAGGGGAATTTACAAAGAGAAGAAACTGAAATTGTGAAATTGCAAAATGGCCATTGGAAAGCTGTTCATCGGCAAAAACGTGCGGGAGCTGCGACTATCGCGGAAGTGGAACCAACCCCAGTTCGCGGAGCGGCTGGGGATATCGACGAGCTATCTCAACCAGATTGAAAGCAACAACCGCCCGGTCTCCGCGACCGTCCTTCTAGCACTCGTCGACAAGTTCCAGCTTCAGGTGTCGGAAATCGCAGGCGGCGAGGGCGATCGCCTCCTGTCCACGTTCTCAGAGGCGCTAAGTGATCCGTTGTTCGAGACGCTTTCGCCGACGGTCCAGGACATCAAGCTGGTGGCGCAGAACGCCCCTGGGATTGCACACGCGCTGATCCTAGCTCAGCAGGCATACAGGCGCAGTACCGAGCAACTGGCGGGCATCGATCAGGAGCTAGCGAGGGGAATGACGGAGGCGACACCATACGAAGAGGTGAGGGACTTCTTCCATTTCCTCGACAACTACGTGCACGATCTTGACGTGGCGGCGGAGCGCCTGGCATCTGAGCTGGGACTATCCGAGGATCCGCTCGGCGCGCTGAAGCGGGAACTCCAGACACGCGGTATCGCGGTGCGACACCGCGTCGATGACGGCTCGCTCAGGAGCTTCGACGCGGTATCGTCCACCCTGTTTCTCAACAAGCATTCGCCTGCACAGACGCAGCAGTTTCAAATGGCCGTGCAACTCGCGCAGACGGCGTTTGGCGGAGCTATTGACGACATCGTCGGCTCCGCCGGCTTCCGCACAGTAGAGGCGGCGGAAATCTGCAAGATCGGATTGCAGAACTATTTCGCTGGAGCGCTCTTGATGCCGTACTGCGAGTTTGCGGATGCCGCAACGAACCTCCGCCACGACGTTGAGCTGCTTGCCCTTCAATTCAAGGCATCGATCGAACAGGTGTGCCACCGCCTTTCGACGTTGCAGCGTCCGGGCCGCAAGGGTGTGCCGATGTTCTTCGCCAGAATCGATCGCGCCGGCAACATCACCAAGCGCCACAGTGCCACTAAACTGCAGTTCGCACGCTTTGGTGCGGCCTGTCCGGTCTGGAACGTTCATAGGGCCTTTGAGACACAAGGACGAATCCTGCGGCAGATGGCAGAAAACCCCCGATGGCGCAAAATATCTTTCGCTGGCTTTGCAGGTGACAAAGCGGACCGGAGGATTTCGGGGGCAGGAGATAACATATGCCCTCGCATTTGGATGCGAGATGAGCAACGCCGAAGCGTTCGTCTATGCCGATGACCTCCTCGAAACCACTCGACCAGCCTTTGAGCCCATAGGCCTATCCTGCAGGATCTGTGAACGAACCAAATGCGCGAGTAGGGCATGGCCTCCCATGAAAGGCCGTATTGAGGTAGACCATCACCAAAGGATGACCCTCCCATACGAGATCCGCTAATCGATTTCTTCGTCGCCATTGCGCGCGCGGTGGCCGCCAGTACTTCGCACCCGGGGTATGGGGATAGTGCCAAGGTCGATATCTCGTGGGTTTTGCAGGTTGCTTGAAATCCAATGTAAGTGCCGAGATCAATGAGGTTTGCCCATTGCAAAAACGAAATTCCAGGAAACCATGTACGAAGTACCAGTAACAAGCGCGTCCGGTGATGAGCCGGGCGAATCAACAAGCCGGCGGCGACATCGAACCACGAGGCCGATCGTCCAGCCCGACTGCGAGGGTCACCCGGCTTTTGGATCTTACTTGTTGGGATGGCTTTCCTTGCGTTTCAATTCAGTGGGTTCAACTTTTTCGTACCCCTGGTGTTTGAAAGCCGCTCTGGAACATCTGCTGCCGACTACGGCATCGTCAGTGCGGCCGCCGGAATAGGGGCTTGTCGCGACTTTTGTGCGATTTGCTGAGCGCCCCTATATCGGGTGTCGCCTGCGTAGCGGTGGCGATCGGCGATCTGACCGTAACCCACTTGCTTCGAACGGAATGGATGCTGGTTGCGGCCTTTGTGATCGGATTTGGCTTCACCTTCGCCAAGCGTACGATTAGCGAAACCCCCTCGATGAATTGGCCCTTGGACGCGTCATCCTCGCTTGAAATTAAATGATTAGCATGCTACTTAAATTGTGGAAACTTAGCACACTAACTTTATGTCTACGATGAAATCCGACCCGATCGCATCCGACTTCCTGGAAGCCCTCACCAAGGTGAGCCGCAAGATCCGCACGGCCTTCAACCAGCAGGTCACGGCGCATGGACTGACCTATCCGCGTGCCCGCACTTTGCTGCGGGTGGCCAGGAAGCAGAAGATGAACCAGAGCGAGCTTGCCTGCGACCTTGATCTCGAGCAGGCGACCTTGGTGCGCCTCCTCGACCGCATGGAGGAGAACGGCCTCATCAAACGCCGGCCGGACGCCAGCGATCGCCGCGTCAAACTCATCGTGCTCACGCCCTACGGCGAGGAGCAGGCCAAATTTGTGATGTCGATTGGGGAGGACCTGCGCCAGCGCCTCTTCATCAATATCGATCCGAAGGACCTGCGCGACGGCATCGCCCTTCTGGATCGGATAGCGGCCAATGTCACAGAGATGGAGGATATTCATGGCTCGGCGTGAGGCCGCAACGAGACGGGAAGATGCAACGATCATACGGCCGGACTCTAGCGGACACGCGAAGCCGACCGACGCCGTTCGTCTTCCTGAAACGCAGCCGGAGCCGGTAGCCGCGCCCGCGGCGCCTGCGCCGGCTGCGCCCCTCGCTTTTGTGCCCAAACCGCCGCTTATGACCATCGCCTATATCCTGGCCGGCACGTTGATCGCGCTGACGCAAGGCCTCGGCATGAGCTTCATCTCCACCAACCTGCAGCAGATCGCCGGGCCGATGGGGCTAACGCAAGTCGAGGCCACATGGCTGATGGCAGCCTATTTCTTCCCGAATGCCAGCCTGACGCTCTTCCTCTTCAAGGTGCGCGCCCAATACGGCCTCAGGAATTTCGCCGAAGTGGCGATCGTCGCCTATGTGCTCGTCTGTCTCGCGCATTTCTGGGTGGATAGCTACGAGAGCGCTTTGGCGCTGCGCTTCTTCGCAGGTGTTGCGGCGGCGCCTATGACCTCACTCGGCTTCCTCTATATCCTCGAAGCCATCCCGCCGGCGAAGAAGATGAACATCGGCCTCTGCATCACGCTGACGGCGCTGGCTCTCCCGACGCCGGTCACGGGGCTCGTTTCACCGACGCTAATGGACCTCGGCGAACACCACGCGCTTTATCTGGTCGAGATGGGGCTTGCCATGGTTTCGCTCGGTCTCGTCTACCTGCTGCCGCTCGCCTCTCCGCCGCGCGCCAGGGTGATCAGCAGCCTCGACGTGGTGAGCTATACCTTCCTCGCAATCGCGTTGGGCTGCTTCGCCGTCGTACTCACCGTCGGGCGGCTCTACTGGTGGACGGCGACCGATTGGCTCGCTTTCATGATCATCGCCGGCATTGCGGCTTCGGCCATCTTCGCGATGATCGAGCTCAATCGGAAGAACCATCTGGTCGACATCCGCTGGCTCACCTCCCGCGAGATGCTGCGTTTCACCGGCGCGCTGATGGTGTCCCGCCTCGTGTTCTCCGAGCAGACGAGCGGCGCGGTCAATTTCCTGCGCAATGCCGGCATGCTGAACGAGCAGATGGGCGGTCTCTACTGGGTCATCCTCGCGGGCTCCGTCGCCTCCGGCTTCATCTGCGCCGCGATCATGAAGCCCGGCCGGGAGTCGATGATCCATGCGGCCGCGCTGATCCTGGTCGCCATCGGCAGCTATATGGACAGCCGGTCGACCATCCTCACCCGCCCGGTGCAGATGTATCTTAGCCAGATGCTCGTGAGCTTCGCGAGCGGCCTCTTCCTGCCGCCGGCGATCGCCATCGGCATGGGCGCTGCGATGAAACGCGGCCCAAGCTACATCCTCTCCTTCATCGTGGTCTTCCTCGCGACGCAGAAGATCGGCGGTTATTTCGGCAGCGCGATCTACGGCACCTTCGTGCAGTGGCGCGAGCAGTTCCATTCCTTCCAGCTGGTCTCGGACCTCGCCTCCACCGATCCGCTCGTCGCGGCCCGGCTGAAGCAGCTCGGTGGCGCTTACGGCAAGGTGCTGACCGACCCGAACCAGCAGACCATCCAGGGGCTTCGCTCTTTGCCAAGCAAGTGCAGCAACAGGCCTATGCGCTCGCCTATAACGACGCCTTCCTGCTGACCGCATACCTGTCGCTCGCGGCGCTTGCCTGCCTCGTCATCCATGTGGCCTGGCGTAATCGCCAACGTCTTTTCCCGAACGCCAATCCCGCGCCCGCCGCCGTCTGACGCCCGAGCAGAACCACAAAAAACGAAACTGCCCAGAAAACGAACGCCATGTCCAAGCTCTTCCGCTCCATCGCCACCTATGTGGCCCTTCTCATCGGCATCGCCGGCGTGTTCGTCGTGCTTTATGCCTGGAACCTGCCGCCCTTCCACGGCTCGGTGGAAGTGACCAACGACGCCTATGTGCGCGGCCAGGTGACGATCCTCAGTCCGCAGCTTGCAGGCTATCTCGTCGAGGTGCCGGTGCAGGACTACCAGAAGATCGAGGCGGGCGATCTGATCGCCCGGATCGACGACCGTATCTATGCCCAGAAGCTGGAGCAGGCCAAGGCGGCGCTCGCCACCGCGGAAGCCTCGCTCGCCAATTCCGAGCAGAGCCGCAAGTCGGCGGAAGCCAAGATCCAGTCCGCCAAGGCGGCGGTGGAAAGCGCCAATGCCGCCTTGGAGGCTGCCCGGATGACCTACGAGCGCACCGAAGGCCTTCTGGAAAAGAACATCGCCAGCCAGAGCGAGGCGGAGAAGAACCGCGCCGCCTTCAACCAGGCGCGGGCCGCCGTTCACCAGGCGGAAGCGGCCGAACTGGTCGCCGAGCAGGATCTGAACACGATCGTCGTCAGCCGCCGTTCGCTGGAAGCCAGCGTGGAAAGTGCCAAGGCCGCGGTGAAGCTCGCCGAGATCGACCTGGCGAACACGCGCATCACGGCGCCGCAGGACGGCACGCTCGGCGAGGTGATGGGTCGCATCGGCCAGTATGTCTCGGTCGGCACGCAGATCGGTTCGGTCGTGCCCGATCATGTCTGGGTGGTCGTCAATTTCAAAGGAGACCCAGCTTGCCGGCATGCAACCGGGCCAGGAAGTGACCTTCACCGTCGATGCCCTCGGGCGCAAGAAATTCACCGGCCGGATCGAACGTTTCGCGCCGGCCACGGGTTCGGAATTCTCGGTCATCAAGGCCGATAACGCCACCGGCAACTTCACCAAGGTGGCCCAGCGCATTCCAGTCCGGATCTCCATCCAGCCGCAACAGCCGTTCACCGACAGGCTCGTCCCTGGCATGTCGGTCGTAGCAAGCGTGGACCTCGCGCAAGGCGATGCGGCTCTGGACCAGGCGGCGGAGCTCAACTGATCGCTCCCCGCGATCGAGCCCCGCTTCCGTTGGCTATCCGACGGAGAACGCCCCGCGCCACTTCTCGAAATCCTGACTTTTGTAGTCGATACCATATCTGCGCCAGAAAACGGGCGCCTTCGAAAAATGTTGAAGGCGCCGGTACAGTTTCAGGCCGCGCGGTAGGAGGCGAGCCAATGTGCGTAGGGGGCGGGCAATGTCCAGGACGCACGCTCGACACCGAGCTTGCGCGCGGCTGAGTACGGCCAATGCGGATCGGCGAGCATCGCCTTGCCGATCATCACTAGGTCGAGCTGTCCGCTGCGAATGAGCTCGTCGGCTTGCTCCGGCTGAGTGATATTCCAACTCGCCGCGCCGGGGAGGCCAGTGGCCTTGCGAACTCGTTCGGCGTAAGGCGCAACAAACCCAGGGCCCCACGGAATATTGGCCGTCGGGGTCGAAAAGCCGAGGCTTGCATCGAGGAAATCGAGGCCTGCTGCCTTGAATTTCCCCACAAGATCGATCGCGTCTTGCAGAGTTTCTTCGTCACGCCCATCAAACTCGATGACGCCGAAGCGAGCCGTAAGCGGACGGTCCTCGGGCCAGACCTCACGAACGGCCGCCAATGTCTCGAGGAGGAAGCGTCCGCGGTTTTCGGCGCTGCCGCCATATTCGTCGTCGCGCTGGTTCGAATGCGACGAGAAGAAATTCTGGCCGAGGTAGCCATGGGCAAAATGCAACACGAGCCAGCGGAATCCAACATCGCGCGCGCGGATCGCCGCAGAGACGAAATCGCCACGAACGCGATCAATGTCCGCTTTCGTCATCGCCCGTGGCACCTTCCCCAGACCGCCGCCGAACGCAATAGCGGAGGGTGCGATGGTCTCCCAACCGCGCGGATCGTCCTCGGCGATATGATCGTCGCCTTCCCAGGGACGGTTTGCACTGGCCTTGCGGCCGGCATGGCCGATCTGGATACCTGCGACCGCGCCCGCCTTTTCGATGCCGGCAACGATCGGCGCAAAGGCCTCTGCCTGGTTATCGTTCCAAAGGCCCGTGCAACCGGGTGTGATCCGGCCTTCGGGAGAGACCGCAGTGGCTTCGACGTTGACGAGGCCCGCGCCACCACGCGCCAGGCTTGCGAGATGGACGTTGTGCCAGTCGTTGGGTACGCCATCGATTGCGGAATACTGGCACATCGGCGAAACCGCGATTCGATTTCGGAGTGTCACGCCTTTCAGCGTGAATTGGTCGAATAAACTGGGCATCGGTACTTCCTCAATAAGAAAAGCAGATTTCCCACCCGCAATGCTTACGCCGGCTGGCGCATACATTGCCCCATGGTCTATCCATTGGGATTTTCCTGGCTCAGGCGGCGCGGTAGCGGGGTGCAGGTTCGCCCGTCTGAGTGGCGGCGAACAGGTTGGATCGGGCTTCGTCGAATTTGTCCCAAAGAGCGGCGTCGGCAACGGATGGCAGCGTGATGTCTTCGCCGTTGTCGAACCCAGCCAGAGCGGCATCCACGAGGTTCTCTGACGTCATAAGCGCGGCCTGATTGAGCGACGCCAACGGGACTCCTGACAAATCCCAGAGTTCGGTCGCCGTAGATGCCGGCATGACGAGTTGCAGGCGGACATTGGTCCCAGCCAATTCCTGCTGCAGACCCCGGCTGAAGTTCATCACATAGCCCTTGGTGCCGCTGTAGATCGCGGTGATCGGCAGCGCGTGGAAGGAAAGGACCGAAGCAACGTTGATAATCGCGCCTTCGTTGCGGCTGAGAAAAGCCGGCAGAATGGCGTGCGTGAGGCGCGTGAGCGCCGTGACGTTGAGTGCGATCATTGCAGCCGCGTCTTCCTCAGAGGTCTTGGCGATAGGAGCCAGCGTCGCGTTACCGGCATTGTTCACGAGGAGCGTGATTGCCGAATTGGCCTTCAGCACCTGTTCGACGCGCGTGACGTCGGCGTCTTTCCTCAGGTCGGCTTCCACGACCTCAACTTTCGTGCCGTGGGCAGCACTCAGTTTGTCCGAGAGCGCCTTTAGGCGTTCGGCCCGCCGCGCCACGAGGATGAGGTCATAGCCCCTTTCGGAGAGGCGTTCGGCGTAGACGGCGCCGATGCCGGCAGAGGCGCCAGTGACGACGGCGACGGGCTTGAGCGATGATACAGACATGTGAAGCTCCAATTTTGTTGAGTGCTCAAGTTTAAGTATGACCGTGTCTAGCCCTTGTCAATGGCTGAGTGCTCAACTATTTTGGCGAGATGGGTAAGAAACTTTCGATTAACGATGCGGCAGAGGAACTGCGCACGGGCAGGCTGAGCCCGCCGGAGCTCCTGTCTGAACTCGTGTGCACCAACACTGCTCTTCGGCGCGCGTCACGGCGGCTAGGTCAACTTTACGATGATGCGGTAGCGCCAACCGGATTGAAGGCCACCCAAGTCGGGCTTCTGACCCAGATTGCTGCGTTGCGCGAGGGCGCCTATCGATGGCCCACGCTGCAATCCCTCGCCGAGCGCCTTGCCGTCAGTATCTCCGCTTTGACACATGCGCTTCGCCCCCTCGTCCGGGATGGACTGGTCGAGCTCATGCCGGACGAACATGATGGCCGAACAAAGCACGCGATGCTGACGACGTCTGGCGAATACCGTCTGCACGAGGCGTTGGTCCTGTGGGCGGATGCCAATCAGCGCGTTGAGGTGGTGCTTGGTCCCTCCGCCGCTGCGCTTCGCGCGCTGGCCGATGACGTCGCCTCTCAGGAGTTCCTGGAAGCCTACGAGACCCGTCGCAGGCTAAAAAGCTGATCGCTTTCTCCTAAGCGCGGCGCGGGGTGGTGGCCTGATCTCAATGCGACGGAAGCGAAATGCCAGCTGTTTGTCTTCTGTGTGTACGATCGACCTTTTATCGAATGCGCAACTATGGTCGTCGCGGCCACGCCTCGACCCTGGTTCCGAGAACCGACAAGCAATGTTTCGGCTCAATCGCCGGACACGCTGGGTGTTGGCGCGTTAAACGCCCGCTCAAAATCGTCCGATGCGCCGCGACAGCCTGCTGCGTTTGAACGCCGCGCGCCGGAAACGTCTCGCCGCCGTGCTGCTGACGGATCTTCGGGAGAGACGAGCGTGTCATCCTGGAGGGCGATCCGGTCGAGCCGCCGTTTGCCGCGCTCGTCGAAGGCGCCCGTTCGGTCTGGCCGCTCAATGGCTTTCGATGCGGCCGATGCCAGCGGCTTCCTCAATGTCTACCTGCCCGCGCCGCGCATGGCCATCTTCGGCGCCGTCCACACCAGCCAGTGCCTGGTGCAGACGGCGAGGCTCGCCGGCTCCGATGTGCGCATCATCGATCCGCGCACCGCCTTTGCGACATCACAGCCTTTGCGACATGGTGAGGACACGGAGCGCGCGAAGCGTTCGGGCGGTGATGATCGTGCGGGGAAGGAACCGCGCGGCTCGCAGCTGTGGGTTGAAGGGTTGCCCGGTCATCGCGTTCCTGTCTGATGGAGGGCGACATCACCGGGTGTGCCGGGGCTTGTCGCAAAAATGAGCGTCATGGTCGGACCTCAGCGTCCACCAAGGTCAGGGCGTTGCGAAGGCCCAGTTCGAGGAGGTCGTCGGAGAGCTGTCTGTCGGTCAGGGCGCGGGAGAGTTGTAGCGTCCCGGCCATCAGGCCGAGGAGGCTGAGCGCCTTCACGCGGGCCGAGGGCGGATCTTCGGCTGTCATGCGGGCGGCGAGGCCGTCGATGACGATCAGCACGCCGTCGGTGTACGCCTGCCTGATTGCGTCCGCGCTGCGTCCGATCTCGTCGAGCAGGGCGGCGTTGGGGCAGCCGTCGCCGGGGTTGTCCCGGTGGTGGGCCGACAGGTACCAACGCACGACCTGTTCGAGGCCGGCCGGGCCAGGCTCCACCAGCTCGACGATGTTCGCGTGCAGTGTGTGCAGTTGGTCGGTGACCGCCTCCGCGACGAGGCTGTCCTTGGATTCGAAGTGGGCGTAGAAGGCGCCGTTGGTCAGGTCCGCGTCCTTCATGAGCGTCGCGACTCCGGAGCCGTCGATACCGTCCCGCTTGAGCCGTCGTCCGGCCGTCGCAATGATCCGCTGCCTTGTCTCTTGCTTGTGTTCTTTCGTGTAACGCACCATGCGTTCCTCCATCTCAGCCGGGCTTGCGCTCCGGATCCGGCTATGTCCAGGTCAGTGTGCAGCGTTGGCAAGGAGAGCCGGGACGTTGATCCTCGCGGTCTGCAGTTTCGGGTCGTGGGGCTCGGGGACCCCACCGTTGGTGATGTACTGCGCGCGGTGGCGGGCCATCTGCAGTAGCTGCTTCATTGAGAAACGGAAGTCGTTTTTCTGCTCCGATGTTCTCACCGTTTGTAACAAAAGCGATCCCATTTACTCTCGGCCCGAGCGCATCGCGTCTGTTCGGCCACCCAAAAAATCGGCTTGACATTTTTGATGACGGCTATCATTAATCTACTATGATGATGTTTGTCATCAAAAAATTGAAACTAAGGCTGGCTTTCCGCCGCGGCGGTCGAACGATTCATAGGAAAGACGTAAGCACAATGGCAAGGATTGGGGCGACGGCGCACCAGAAGAGGGCGTTCCTCACTGGCGCGTCGAGCGCCATCGGCAAGGCGACAGCTTCGGCGCTGGTGGAGGCAGGCTACCGTGTGATCGGCGCGAGCCGCAATGCCAAGCCTGACCAGGTGTGCGACGGCAATGGAGTAAATGATGACCAATCCTGTTAGCTTTGTCGGATCGGGTAGGCGCTACATCGATGCGCCGAATCTCTCGATCAATGTCGGTGGAACGACTTTTACCTACCGCGACCTCGGTCCCCGGGACGGTGTGCCGATTATTCTCCTCAATCATTGGGGTGCTGTTCTGGACAATTTTGATCCGCGGATCGTTGACGGCCTCGCCAGCAAGCATCGCGTGATCGCGACCAATTACCGGGGCATCGGTGCGTCGGGCGGAACGGCGCCCGCGACCATAGACGAAATGGCACGCGATGCGATTGCCCTTATCCGGGCGCTGGGCTTCGCAAAGGTCGACTTGCTTGGTTTTTCCCTCGGAGGATTTGTGGCGCAGGATATCACGCTGAAAGCACCGGATCTTGTGCGGAAACTCATTCTAACCGGCACGGGTCCGGCGGGTGGTAAAGGTATCGAGAAGGTCGGAGCGGTGTCGCGGCCACTTATTGTCAAAGGTCTGCTGACGTTGCGCGACCCAAAAACCTATCTGTTTTTCACGTCCACCGCCAATGGCCGCCGAGCCGCGAAAGACTTTCTGGCTCGCCTGAAGGAACGAAAGGCGGGGAGGGACAAGGGTCCCTCTCCAAGGGCCTTCCTGCGGCAACTCAAGGCGATCAACGCCTGGGGACGGCAGGCGCCTCAGGATCTCGGCCGTATTAACGTCCCGGTCCTGATCGCCAATGGCGACAATGATATCATGGTCCCTACCGTCAACAGCACTGACATGGCCCGCCGCATCCCCGGAGCGCAATTGGTGATCTACGAAGACGCCGGGCATGGCGGAATTTTCCAGAACCATGCGGATTTCGTGCCGAAGGCTCTTTCCTTCCTTGGCGCGTGACGCCGCAAACCTAGATCGGAGAAAGCCCTGTGAAGGCGTTCGTTGTCGACAAGTACAAAAAGAAGGGCGCTTTGCGCCAGGCCAATGTGCCGGAACCGGAATTAGAGGACTTCGACGTCTTGATAAGGATACAGGCCACGGCCGTCAATCTACTGGATTCCAAGCTCCGGGATGGAGAATTCAAGCTTATTCTTCCCTATCGTCCGCCCTTTGTCTTGGGGCATGACGTCGCGGGAACGGTTGTTAAAACTGGACCAAGCGTCAGGCAGTTCAAGGTGGGCGACGAGGTCTATGCGCGCCCGCGCGACCATCGGATCGGCACATTCGCAGAATTCATTGCCATTGATCAATCCGACGTGGCATTGAAGCCAAACAACCTCAGCATGACGGAAGCGGCGTCCATCCCACTGGTGGGGCTGACCGCGTGGCAGGCGCTGGTCGAAGTGGGCAAGGTAAAACCCGGTCAGAAGGTCTTCATCCAGGCCGGCTCCGGCGGTGTTGGGACCTTTGCCATCCAACTCGCCAAGCATCTCGGTGCCACGGTCGCGACAACGACGAGCGCGAAGAATGCCGAGTTGGTCAAGAGCCTTGGGGCGGATGTGGTGATCGACTACAAGACGCAGGATTTCGAGAAGGTTCTGTCGGACTACGATCTCGTACTGAACAGCCAGGATCCGAAGACGCTCGAAAAATCTCTGCGTGTGCTGAAGCCCGGCGGCCAGCTCATTTCGATTTCCGGCCCGCCCGATCCCGCTTTCGCCAAGGAACTCGGCCTGAACCTGTTCCTGAAACTGGTGCTGCGCTTGCTGAGCCGAGGGGTCCGGAAAAAGGCCAAGGGCCTTGGGATCCGTTACTCGTTTCTGTTCATGCGCGCCGATGGGCATCAATTGGGTGAAATTGCCTCGCTCATTGAATCGGGTATTATCCGTCCGATCATTGACAAGGTGTTCCCGTTTGAGAAGACCGGGGAGGCTCTGGCCTATGTCGAGACCGGGCGCGCAAAGGGCAAGGTCGTCATTACGGTCGCAGACTAAACCCGCAGCGACCACACCGTATCTGCCATGCCGCGTCGCGGCATGGCAGCGTCCAAGGGTTTCGGGGAAGAGGGAGCTGCTACTCGTGAGCCGCAATGCGGTTCCGGTCAAGCCGTCACGCGGTTTGCGAGGCAGTGCAGCGGCTTGGTCGAGTCCGTCATCAATCCAGGCCCGGTTTTCTTCAGATCTCGTCCGATAAGGCCCGGGATCGCGGGCCCGGGTGAAGACCGGCAGGTTTTCAAACGTCCGATTTGTCTGCTGACGCACGCCATCCGTCATTGCCAAACGGCTTGCCGAGGCCTGGCGCAGCGTGTCCGCTGCAAGCCTCCGGCAGCCTCCCGGAAAAAAGTGGCCACCCGACCTCCAGAATCCGCTGTCAGTGCTGGACCATCTGTTTCCTAAAAATTCTCAAGCGAGGCCGTTGACATTTTAATGACAGTCGTCATTTTAAGAATTAATGATGATATATGTCATCAATATAAGACCCTTGAGAGAGAACAAGTCCATGACTGAAAGACCCACGGTCCTCATTACCGGAGCTTCAACCGGCATCGGGGCAACCTATGCCGACCGTTTCGCCCGCCGTGGACATGATCTGGTCCTGGTCGCCCGCAATAAAACCCGGTTGGAGGATGTGGCAGCGCGTCTTCGCGATGAAACAGGTGTGACGATCGATATCCTGCAAGCCGATCTCACCAATCCCGATGAACTCGCCAAAGTGGAAGCACGCCTGCGTGATGACAATCGGATCGGCATCCTTGTCAACAATGCCGGCGGAAACCTTGCTGGCGGTTTTCTTTCGCAGGAAACCGATGCCGTCGCCAAACTTGTTGCATTGAACACGACCGCCGTCGTCCGTCTCGCCAGCGCTGTCGCACCGCGTCTCGCCGAAGCTGGCAAGGGTGCGATCATTAACATTTCGTCGATCGTCGGGCTGGCGCCGGAGTTCGCTATGACGGTCTACGGCGCGACAAAGGCCTTCGTGACGTTCCTCTCGCAGGGCCTCAGCCTGGAGCTCAGCCCCAAGGGCGTCTATGTCCAGGCGGTGCTTCCCGCAGCCACGCGCACCGAAATCTGGGAGCATTCCGGCGTCGACGTCAACACGCTCACGGGTGTGATGGAGGTAGGCGACCTGGTGGATGCGGCCCTCGTCGGCTTCGATCGCCGCGAACCCGTCACCATCCCGCCGCTTCCCGATGCCGGACAGTGGGATACCTATCAGGCGGCGCGCCTCTCCATCCTTCCGAACACCAGGCAGGAACATCCCGCCGAACGCTATCGGACGGCCGGTTAACGGCTCTGGCTGCGACCGGCGAAGCACATCAGAGGAAGATAGATCAATGACATTCAAAGCGCTGCTGGCCAGCAAAAACGGCGATATGATATCGACGGATCTTGTCGAACTGGAAGAAAAAGACCTCATGCCGGGCGATGTCACGATCGCCGTCGACTACTCGACCGTGAACTACAAGGACGGCATGGCGCTTACGGGTCGTGCTCCGATCATCCAGACATTCCCGCTCATTCCTGGCATTGATCTTGCAGGAACGGTCGAGGGGTCCTCCTATCCAGGCA
Source organism: Rhizobium sp. USDA 3886 (assembly GCF_056279785.1). Taxonomy (NCBI): domain Bacteria; kingdom Pseudomonadati; phylum Pseudomonadota; class Alphaproteobacteria; order Hyphomicrobiales; family Rhizobiaceae; genus Rhizobium; species Rhizobium sp. USDA 3886. Next base: position 770,974 of record NZ_JBWCDC010000003.1, read on the forward strand.
TCGAGGTGGGTGACCGCGTCGTTGCCAATGGCTGGGGACTGAGTCAGACCCATCATGGCGGCTACGCGCAAAAAGCGCGGTTGAGCGGCGACTGGCTCGTCAAGATTCCAAACCCCCTGTCGACCTGGGATGCCATGGCCGTCGGAACAGCGGGCTACACGGCGATGCTGTCGGTGCTGGCGCTCGAACATGGCGGCGTCACGCCCGACCGGGGCGACATCCTTGTCACGGGTGCCAATGGCGGCGTCGGATCGATCGCGATCGCGCTTCTGTCCGATCTCGGCTATCGTGTGGTCGCATCAACCGGGCGCCTCGAAGAGGCCGACTACCTGCGTGAACTTGGTGCAGCCGACGTCATCGATCGCCGCACGCTTTCCGAGCCGGGCGCGCCTATCACTAGTGAACGCTGGGCCGGCGCGGTCGATTCCGTCGGCAGCCATACACTGGCGAATGTCCTGGCCCAAACCCACTATCGCGGCGTGGTGACGGCCTGCGGCCTCGCCCAGGGCTTCGATCTTCCTGCAACAGTCTTGCCCTTCATCCTGCGCAACGTCACGCTTGCCGGCATCGACTCCGTGAACGCGCCGCAAGCGGTTCGCACTGAGGCCTGGTCGCGTCTGGCGCGCGATCTCGACCTCAAAAAGCTCGCCCGCACGACGAAGGTGGTCGGTCTGGCCGCGGTGCCGGATATCGCAAGACAAATTCTGGAAGGAAAGGTTCAGGGCCGCACGGTTGTCGACGTCAACGCGTAACGACGGCAGGTGAGCTTCCGCCAAACACCCGGATGAACTTCTGACCGCACCTCAATAACACAAGCGTTCAACCAACCCCACCGGCACGGAGACGATAGACATGCGTATCTCGAAACAACTTGCCATTTTCGCACTCACTACCGCTGCGGCGCTCATGTCATCCGCAGCATGGGCGGACAATAGCTCGCCTGTTGGCTTGTGGCGGAACGTCGACGACGTCAGCGGCAAGCCGAGGGCCTTGATCCGAATTACGGAGTCAAATGGCACCCTGCAAGGAAAGGTCGAAAAAGTCTTTCTCGGCCCCAACGAGAGCGGGACATGCGTGAAATGCGAAGGCGCACTCAAGAACGCTCCCGTTACGGGCTTGGTCATCCTGAGCGGCCTGAAGAAGGACGGTGATGAATATACCGGCGGCAAAATTCTCGATCCGGATAACGGTCGGGTCTACAGCAGCAAGATTGCCCTGACCAATGGCGGCAAGAAGCTCAACGTGCGCGGCTTTGTTGGCGTGTCAATGCTTGGACGTTCGCAAGTCTGGGAACGTCAGGATTAAATCTTTAACTTTTGGGTGAAAGTGACAAATGACCAACAAGACACTCTTTGAGCCCTATGTGCTCGGCCCTCTGACGCTCTCCAACCGGATTGTCATGGCGCCGTTGACGCGCAATAGAGCGCGCGCTGGATTTGTGCCCGGAAATTTCGCTGCGGAATACTACGCGCAGCGGGCCTCGGCAGGCCTGATCATCTCGGAGGCGACCCAGATTTCGCAGCAGGGTCAAGGCTATCAGAACACCCCGGGTATCTACACCCAGGAGCAAATCGACGGCTGGCGTAATGTGACCGACGCTGTGCATGCCAAGGCCGGCCATATCTTCCTGCAACTCTGGCACGTCGGCCGGGTGTCGCATGTCCACCTGCAGCCGAATGGACAGCCCCCGGTGGCACCTTCCGCCATCAGGGCCGAAACCAAGACGTTCGTGAACAACACCTTCGTCGATGTGTCGGAACCTCGTTCGCTCGAACTGAACGAGATTCCTGGCATTATCGAGGATTTCCGTCGTGCCGCCGCCAATGCGATTGCTGCCGGTTTCGATGGTGTCGAAGTTCACGGCGCGAACGGTTATCTGCTTGACCAGTTCGCCAGGGACGGAGCCAACATGCGCACCGACGCTTATGGCGGCTCGATCGAAAATCGTGCCCGCCTGATGCTTGAAGTGGCGGCTGCGGTCGCCGAGGAAGTCGGTGCGGAACGAACCGGGATCCGGATTTCGCCGGTCTCACCTGCCAACGGCGTTTCGAGCAGTGATCCGCAAGGCCAGTTCGACTACATCGTCGAGAAGCTCGATGAATTAGGCCTCGTCTACCTCCATGTGGTGGAGGGCGCCACGGGCGGACCGCGCGACGTCGCCCCGTTCGATTTCGAGGGGCTTCGCCGCCGGTTCAAGAACACGTACATTGCCAACAACGGCTACGACCTGGATCTCGCAGCGACGAGGCACGCGCAAGGGCTGGCGGATCTGTTTGCCTTCGGCAAGCCGTTCATCGCCAATCCGGATCTTATCGATCGCCTGAAGACCGGTGCGCCGCTGGCCGGCTTCGATCCATCGACGCTCTACGGCGGCGGTTCGGCGGGCTACACCGACTACCCAACTATCGCCGCGTCGGCCTGACGTGACGGCAATAGGGCCGCGCAAGCGCGGCCCTATTGCTCGGGCACACCTGCGATGGCGTCGCGGCAATCGGCTCGGCAGGCATCCAGGATTTCATCCGCCAAGGAGGAACCATCCGGGCAAGCCCTCGAAAGGACGACGGCTCCGACGGCCTGGGCGAGGACGCTGATCGTCAGCGCGCGCGATCCGGCGCCGGGCGCGCGATTTCGTGCTATGTCGGCCTCGAACGCGCGTAGGAGGTTCTCTATTCCTGCGGCAAAAACCGACCTGGTTTCATCGGGCTGCCGTGCGGCCTCGCAGCTCAGTGCCGCAGCCGGACACCCTTGGCCGCGCGTATCCCGGTGCTGGCGTGAGATATAAAGCTCGATGGCGGCGAGGGCATCATATCCTGCGTAGCGTTCCGCGGTCTCGCCGAAACCCCTCGCGGTCGCCTCCGCAATCAGCTCCTCCTTGGACCGGAAGTGGTTGTAGAAGCCGCCATGGGTGAGCCCGGCGCGCTCCATCAACTCCGCCACACCCACGCCGTCGAATCCGTGCTCGCGAAACATCTCGGACGCGATGGTGAGAATCCGCTCGTAGTTTTCCTGCTTCTTTTCCTTCGTGATCCGCACTTCGCAGCCCTTTCGACGGCCTATGATGTTATTCATCATTATAGCTTGACTTTTTGATGACGTATATAATTAATAATGGCCACCAACACAAGGAGCACGTCATGGCAGACATGCACTTCACAGCGCCGACCCGCTTCGCTGAAGTCGAGGGTGATCGCTTCATCAATCGTCGCTCGGGTAACGCGCGTAAAGACGGCCTCTGCTGGCAGCGCTCTCGATCGTCCTCGTCCGCGAGCTTGCCACACCCTTAACCGCAAGGATCGCATTGTCGTTGGCAATGTCTCGCCACGGCGCGAAAGAAAGAAAAAGCTCATGAAATATATGCCATTCGGAAAGACCGGTCTTCGGGTCTCGCAAATCGCGCTTGGCACCGGAAACTTCGGCACAGGCTGGGGGCATGGCGCCGACCCCGACACAAGCAAGACGGTCTTCGACGCCTATGCCGAGGCCGGCGGCAATTTCATCGATACGGCTGACATCTATCAGTTCGGTCAGTCGGAAGAGCTTCTGGGCTCGCTGCTGCAAGGGCGTCGCGAGAATTTCGTGCTCGCCACGAAGTTCACCAACGGCGCGGTGCCCAATGCCGACCGGCTTGTCACCGGCAACAGCCGCAAGGCGTTGGTCGCTTCCGTGGAGGGGAGCCTCAGACGGCTTAAAACGGACCGCATCGACATTTACTGGGCGCATCATCCCGATGGAGTGACGCCTGCCGAAGAAATCGTCCGGGGCTTCGAAGATCTCGCTCGCGCCGGCAAGATTCTCTATGCAGGCCTCTCGAACTTTCCGGCCTGGCGGCTTTCGCGCGCGGTGACGCTGGCGGAGTTCACCCACGCGGTTCCGATCGCCGCCGCACAGTTCGAGCACAGCCTTGTCCATCGCGAACCCGAAGCGGACCTTTTTCCGGCGTCCGAGGCGCTCGGACTCGGTGTCGTGACATGGTCGCCGCTCGGCGGCGGCATGCTGACGGGTAAGTACCGGCAAGGCGAGAAGGGCCGGGCCGAAGGCTTGGGCGGCAATGTGTTCCAGGCGGAGAATTCTGCGCAGCGCACGAAGATCCTCGACACCGTGCTCGAGATCGCCGGCGAACTCGGTGTCAGCCCCGATCAGGTGGCCATTGCCTGGGCCGGCACCCACGGCGCAGTCCCGATGATCGGCCCGCGTTCGCCGACGCAACTGACCAGCAATCTCGGGGCGCTCGCGGTCGCGTTCTCGGCGGAACAGCTTGAGCGGCTCGACAGTGTCAGCAGCCTCGATCCGTCCGCATCGGTCAGGAAGTCCGTGCCATGGGCTTCCGGTGAAAATGCACCGCGGGCCGTTGCCTGAAGGCTGCGCCAGCAGCGCCACCATCCAGACAGGGAGATAGACCATGAGTACACGTGACATTATCCTCGCCCATCCGGTTCGCACCGCGATTGGCGGATATAACGGCGCGCTGAAGGGCGTGCCCGCCACCGAACTTGGCGCGATCGCTGTGCGGGAAACCCTGCGACGCGCCGGGCTTACCGGCGAAGACGTCAGTACCGTGGTGATGGGCAACGTCATCCAGGCCGGCAGCCGGATGAACCCGGCGCGCCAGGCTGCCATCGGGGGCGGGCTTCCCGTCTCCGTCCCGGCGCTGACCGTCAACCGCGTTTGCGGCTCGGGCGCGCAGGCGATCCTGTCCGCCGCGCTGGAAATTGCCGCCGGCGACGGCGATGCCGCCATTGCCGGCGGCATGGAGAATATGGACCGCGCGCCCTATCTGATGGACGGCGGACGATGGGGCTACCGCATGGGACCGGCCCAGATCCTCGACAGCATGCTGACCGACGGGCTGAACGACGCCTTCTCCGGCGAGCACTCCGGCTGGCACACGGAAGACCTCGTCACCAAGTTCCAGCTCTCTCGTAAGGAGCAGGACGCGTTTGCCGCGCGTTCCCAGCAGCGTTTCGCCGCCGCGCGGGATGCCGGCCGGTTCACGGACGAGATCGTTGCGGTGGAGATCAAAGGTCGTAAGGGGCCCGAGAGTTTCGCAATAGATGAGGCGCCGCGTCCGGATACGACCATCGAATCGCTTGCCCGGCTCAAACCGGCCTTCCGTCCGGGCGGCACGATCACCGCCGGCAACGCGCCGGGACTGAACAGTGCGGCCGCGGCGATGATCGTCGCCGAGCGCGGCTTTGCCGATGCGAAAGATCTCGAGCCCATGGCGCGCCTAGCCGGATATGGGGTTGCCGCCGTCGAGCCTGGCCTGTTCGGCCTCGGTCCTGTTCCGGCCGTTCGCAAAGCGCTGGAAAAGGCCGGCTGGACGCTCGGCGACATCGAGCGCATCGAGATCAACGAGGCGTTCGCCGCCGTGCCGATCGCAGTCATGCGCAAGCTTGGCCTGCCGGAGGATATCGTCAATGTCGAAGGCGGCGCCGTCGCGCATGGCCACGCGATCGGCGCGACGGGAGCGATCCTCACCACGCGGCTTCTCCATTCGATGAAACGCGACGGGCTGTCGAAAGGCGTCGTCACGCTGTGCATCGGTGGCGGGCAGGGCATCGCCCTGGCACTGGAAGCGCTGTAGTCGCATCGCAAGGGGAGGCGAGGATGTTCGAGGAATTCGAAAGCGGCCGGAGTACCATCGATGGCGTGGAGATCGCCTATGTCGCCGCGGGTGCGGGAGAGCCGGTGCTGATGCTGCACGGCTTTCCGCAGAACAAGGCGCTCTGGGCACGGATTGCACCGGCGCTGGTTGCGCGCGGATATCGGGTGATCTGTGCCGACCTGCGCGGCTACGGCGCCTCCGGCAAGCCGCCGGCCCAACCCGATCTCGCCAACTACAGCTTCCGCGCTATGGCGTCCGACCAGGCCGGACTGATGCGTACGCTCGGGCATGAGCGGTTTCATCTGGTGGGGCACGACCGCGGTGCCCGTGTCGCGCATCGGCTGGCCCTTGACCATCCGGCGGCGGTGGCTAGCCTCACGCTGATGGACATCGTCCCCACGGCGGTCCTGTTGAGTGACCTTCGCAAGGAAGTTGCTCAAAGCTACTGGCACTGGTTCTTCCTCGCTCAGCCCGCTCCTTTCCCGGAACGGATGATCGAGGCCAATCCGGATCTCTTTTATGAAACCTGCCTGTTCGGCTGGGGCGCTACTGGTCCGGCGGATTTCGATGCCGAACAACTCGCCGCTTACCGGGCTTCATGGCACGATCCGGAGGCGATCGCGGGCGGCTGCAACGATTATCGCGCCGCATTGGCGGTCGATCTCGCCGACGATCTGGTGGATCGGGGGAAACGCTTATCCGCTCCCGCACTGGTCCTCTACGGAGCGTCGGGCGCCATGGCCAAACTCTATGACTTGCCCGCGACCTGGGCGGATCGCTGCACCTCCATGGAGGCCCACGCCATCAAGGGCGGCCATTTTTTCCCGGACTCCGCGCCGGGGGATGTTGCGGAACAAGTGACTGCTTTTCTGAGACGTCATCCACTTGGAGAGCCTAGGCACTCGAAGGCATAGCTGAGCAAATCAGATTGAAGACTGTCTTGGACGCAGCGCACACGACCTTGTCGCTCCGTCGGTCGATTGGCTCGTTGCGAATGTGAATGGTGCACTCCGCCGGGTGAGGTGACGTCGGTCGCCTTCGGGGTGGGTTACGAAATTCCGACGCAGTTCAGCCGCGAATACGCCCGCTTCTTTGGCTTCGCCTTGGAAAGAACCTCGCGCGGTTGACGCGCAATTTGCGGATAGAGCAGAAAGCTCGATGAGCCTCACAACTATGGTCTTCTGGCCAAGGTCGAGATGCAGCTTGCGCCATCTTTTCGTTTTAGCCTTGGTGCTATGCTTGTTCATCAGCCAAACCGATACTGTTGGCCACTGTCCTCCGATTAAAACGCGACAAGAATGGGTCGGCGCATCCAAGGTGAGCGAGACACCACGTTGGTTAACCGCGTGGTAGACAATTACTGCTTTTTCACTCGGAATGGCTCTATAGGTTGCACTTGGTTTTGAAATTTGAGGGTTGCATCCTGGCCAAGACAATCCACTCTATGATCCGCGTTCTCCAGGAGCAGCGGTCGGTCGAATTCTACCATAAGGCTTTCGGTCTTGCGGTTGCCGAGCGGCTGGATTTTGAAACGTTCACACTGATCTATCTGAGCAATCGGGAAAGCGAATTCGAACTTGAGCTGACGGTCAACAAAGGCCGCTCCGAATCCCATGCGCTCGGCGACGGCTATGGCCATCTCGCCGTTTCGGTTGACGATCTCGACGCCGAGCACCAGCGCCTCGTTGGGCTCGGCTACAATCCGGGCACGGTGGTGAACTTCAATCATCACGGCAAAAAGCTCGCCCGATTTTCCTTCATGAGCGATCCCGATGGCTACAAGATCGAAGTGTTGCAGCGTGGCGGGCGCTATCTCTAAGCTGCTGTCCGCACATGTTTGTAGACCGTCGTTCGCGACAGGCCGAGTTCCCGCGCCGTTCGTGATATGTTCTTATTGGTCTTCTGGTAAACTGATCGGATTTCCTGACATTTCGCGCGGCTGAGCGGTCGGCCCCGGCATTCGTCGCAGCAGTCGCGAGAAAGGTCGGAGACGGGACCGGCTTCGTCGAAACAGCTTTCGTCAATGTAGTCGGCGCGTCGGCGAACCAGCGCACGCTGCAACACGGATCGGAGTTCTCGGATATTGCCCGGCCATTTCCGTTGCGAGAGGGTGGCGATTGCGGCATCGGTCACGGGTGTTCCAGGCGCCATCTTTTCCATCAGATGGCGGACGACACTGGCAAAATCAGTTCGCGTTTTCAGCGCAGGCAGGCGGATGGCGAATGCGTTCAGCCGATAATAGAGGTCCGCCCGAAACTGTCTTTGCGCTACCATGTCTTCCAGATCGCGATTGGTCGCCGAGACGATCTGGATATCCACTTTCTGCGTCTTTTGGCCACCGACGGCACGGATTTCCATGGTGTCAAGGAAGCGCAACAGCGATGTCTGTGCCGCAAGCGGTATATCGGCAACCTCGTCGAGAAATAGCGTGCCGCGATCAGCTAAGCGAGCCAAGCCGGGAGCGCCTTCCGCGCGCGCACTGGTGAAGGCGCCGCGCTCGTGACCGAAGATTTCCGCGATGAACAATTCCTCCGGCACTGCGCCGCAATTGAACGCGATGAACTCCCCTTTGCGTCCACTCAGCCGGTGGACATGGCGCGCCATCAGCTCCTTGCCGGTGCCGGTCTCACCGGTGATGTGCACTGGCATACAAAGTAGCACCGCTTCGGCAAGATCGTTGAGCGACCGTTTGATCGCCGGATCGTCCGAGACGAAGTCCGGCGCGTCTTCTTTTCGCAGCAGCACCGGAATGGAAGGCAAAGGACGCTTCGGCATGGCCGTGCGGCGTTCGCCGATCTGGCGGCAGACCATGAAGACGCCGCTGCCCGCCCGGTCGCGGATGCGGATGACACCACCTTTCAGAAGGCCATCGACCGCCGGGCCGAACCCCGCTTCGAACAGCATATCGAAATGGCTGCCCGGCGCCGCGGACAGGCCGTTGAGGAATGCCTTGCCTGGGCGGTTGATCGACGCGACCTCGCCATCCAGCGACACGGAAATCAGCCCCGCGGAAAGCGTGTCGAGATATTCCACACGCGGATGGAAGGCGAAGACGAAGCTTTTGGAATGGTCCCGATAGACAAGGCCGTTCTCGATCTGGGCGGCGGCCATGCGAACCAAAGCATGCGTGTGCTCCTGCCGGGCCTCATGTGCGCAGGATGCATCGAGCAGTCCAAGGATCTTGCCATCGGAATTGAAGATCGGTGCGGCCATGCAACTCAGATGGCTGTGGCAGGCGAAATAATGCTCGCGGCCGTAGATCGCAACCGGCTGTTCGACCATGGCGGCGAGCCCCAGCGCATTTGTGCCACGCTCGCTTTCGCTCCACATGCTGCCGGGAATGATCGACCGCCCGGCCTCGCTATTGGCGAAATGCTGGTCGCTGATCGTATCGAGCACGATGCCATCCGCATCGCCAAGCGCGATCATGAAATTCGAGCCGGCAATTTGTGAGTGCAGGAGTTGCATCTCCGCGAGCGCAAGTAGACGCATCGCGGCATTGGCCTCGCGGCGATGCTTTACGTCGGAAAAGGCGACGACACTGTGACGCGGCGTGCCCCGCGGGTCGAGGTCGATGTCACGGCATCGCTGCCAGCTGTCGGCAACGATCGGCTGCAGGGCGCCGACAGGGAAGCGCTCGCCCTTTTCCAGCGCATTGCGTGCGCGGTCCATTCCCGAAAGATGCTGCATGTCTCCTCCTCATGCATCATTTCCGCCAAAGTACCAGCATTGGGCAAGGTGGCGCAATAGACAGAAACTGTACAGTGTCGCTGTTCATAGCGTTCAATCGGTGAACATCTGCCGAGCGGATGACCTGGCTCATATCATTGATATTGCGACAAAATTTCGCTTGGCATGAGGCTTGCTGATTGACTCCTGCAACGGGTACAAATCCGGCAATTGGAGGAGAAAAGGCATGAAGGCGCAAGTTCTAACCAAATACGACGATAACCTGACGGCGGACCAATGGGTTTCGCTGCGCGAAGTCTCCGATCCGACCATAACCAAATCAACCGATGTCATCGTCCGGATCGGGGGAGCCGGCGTCTGCCGCACTGATCTCCACATCATAGAAGGGGTCTGGCGGCCGCATATGGACCCTGCCGGCAACAATCTCCTGCCGCTCATTATGGGTCATGAGAATGCCGGCTGGGTGGAGGCCATCGGCAAGGAAGTCGAAGGTATCAAGGTCGGAGATCCGGTGATCGTGCATCCCAAGATTTCCGGCGGTACCTGCCTAGCGTGCCGGCGCGGCTTCGACATGCATGGGCCAGGCAAGTTTCCGGGGCTGGATTGCAATGGTGGCTATTCCGAATATCTCTGCACATCGGAGCGCAACATCGTGCCGCTGCCGAAGACGCTGGCGCCGAAGGAGGTGGCACCTTACGCCGATGCTGGACTAACAGCTTACAGGGCCGTTAAGAAGGCGACGCGGCATCTGTTGCCGGGCGAGGCCTGTGTGGTCATCGGCGCGGGTGGGCTCGGCCATGTCGGTGTGCAATGCCTCAAAGCGATGTGCGCGGCGGATGTGATCGTCGTCGACAAATCTGACGCTTCTCTGGCACTGGCCGCAAAGATCGGCGCCGACAAGACGGTGAAGGCGGACGGCAACGAGGTCGAGGCCGTTCTCGAACTGACGGGCGGTCAAGGCGCCGAGGCGGTCATCGATTTCGTCGGCGAGAAAGGCACGACGACCAAGGGGCTCGCCATGACTCGATCGATGGGCAGCTATTATGTCGTCGGCTACGGCGAGGACATCCGCGTGGCCACGGTCGACATGGTGATCACCGAAAAGAACATAATCGGCAATCTGGTCGGCACTTGGGCAGAGCTGACCGAACTGATGGCGCTGGCCGATCGCGGGCTCGTGGATCTGACCACCGTCGAATACCGGCTGGCCGATGCCAACCAGGCGCTCCGGGATCTGCGCGACGGCAAGATCCACGGTCGCGCCGTGCTCATTCCCTGATATGCCGGTCCAGCATGCATCCGCTCTCCGCCAGGTCAACCGGCGGGGAGCCTTTGCCGTAAGGCGACACATCGTGGGAGGAAGAGATATGATGTGCAAGATATTGACAGCGCAGACCCCGCACCGATTCACGAAGATCAGCCGGTCGGTGCGCATTTCCGGACATTCAACCAGCATCCGGCTGGAGGCGGCGTTCTGGGACGCCCTCAAAGACATGGCGCAGATGGAAGGGCTTTCGACCGCCAAGCTGATATCGGCACTGTATGATGAAGCGTTGGCCCTGCCCGGCGGCATGTCGAATCTGGCATCCGTACTGCGCACGGTTTGTCTGCTCTACTTGGAAGAGCGAAATACGCAGATCGTTTTCCGTCGCAACGCCTAAACCGAGATGGCAGCAGATGAACGCGCTGCCATCTCGGTATGCCGGATCGACTCCAATGGAATCAATTGGCTTTCCGCTCCGCCTCGAGGCGGCCCTCGGCGATCCATCGTGCGCCGAGCACCAGCGCGCCCATGCTGAAGTCCTTGCCGTGAGCCGCGATCATCTCTTCCGACAGTCTGGCAATTTTCTCGAAAAATCGGTCCTTGCTTTGTTCTTCAATGGTGCGTTCCGCTTGCATGATGTCCTCCGCTATCGGTTTTCAGGGTTGTTATTTGAAGATCTCGTTCGGAAAGGTGACGATGGCCGCATTGCCGAGCGCATCGCCCACAGCCAGATGGCGACCGTCTTTCGACCATCGCAGCTCGGTGACCGGACCGCCGGCATCCCGCACGATCAGTTCCTCGGGTGATCCGATCGGGGCAATGGCAATCCGGCCGTTCGGATAGCCGGCCGCAACCAGCGCCTTAACCGGATGGGCCGCGACGGCATCCACCATGATGAAGCCTCCGCGTCCCGTGGCGCGCGCGCCGGGCGGCGGTGCATCCATCGACCAGCCGGCGATGCGATAGGCGCCGGAGGCCAGCACCGTGTTGGCGGCCGGGCTCCAGTCGAGCATTGCGACCGGTCCGGGAAAATCACCGAGCATGACGTGGTGCCCTGTGTCGGCGTTCAGCAGAACGAGCCCGCCGGTTTGAAGCCCGCAACCGAGCCATCGGCCATCCGCGCTCCATTTCAACGACAGCGGCGGCGAAGGAAGGGACACCTCGATCAGCGGGCCGGGATCATCGGCAATGCGCCAAATGCTCAGACTGCCCGAACCGGCCAGCGCGACCAGCCGGCCATCGCCGCCGATCGACGCGATGGCCGGTCTCCGGTCACCAAGATCGATCTCGCGGATCGTGTCCGTCTCTCCCGATTGCAGGCGCAGGCGATGGGACACCGCCACGGTGAGATCCGTCGCGCGGCAATGATCGAAGGCGCAGATCGGCCCCTTGTCGGACAAAACCTTTGCCACGATCGCGCCGGACCGATCGACGCGCAGCAGTTCGCCGCTACGGGTTGCCGCGAGAAACGCTCCGTCCCGATAGGCCGAGAGCCTTGCACCCTCATGGATGCGCGTGCTGATCAGCGGCGAGGGCCTACCCTCCCGCGGCTGGATCGTCGTCTGCCCGTTGTCGATCACGATACGCGATTCCGGCGGTTCGTTGTCGCCGAGGCGGGCGAGCGCAAGCGCGCCATCCACTGAGCCGATCGCCAGAAGCGTGTCGTCCTCGTTGAAACAGAGATGATGGACCGGTGCCTGGCGCTGCCAATTGCGGGCCAGAAGATCGAACAGAGTTACGTTCGGCATTGTCTGCTGGTTCATGTCATTCTCCCTTTGCGGTCGCGATCAGCTCGTCCAGGGCCGCGATCTTCCTTTCCGCCGCGGCGATATCCCCGGCGCAATCGGCCTGGGCCTTCCGCATCACCGCAGCGTTGTTCTCCGTATCAAGCAATTCCTGCGCCAGTTTCCTGTTGGCGGGATTGCGGAGGATTTCCATCTCGAGGCGCAGAATGTCCATTTCCATCCCGGCCGCCGCCTGCGTCAGCTTCAATGCTCTTGCGGTCAGCAGCGAGACAGTGGCGACGCGTTCGACGCGGCGTCTCATGAGATCGTCGGCCGCATTGTCTGTGCTGGTCATTGCAAACTCCCTGTCTCTATCGGATGGAGGCCCATTCAACGGCGTGGGGCGTCTGGCGCTTTCCAGGCTTCCAGAATGGTCGGTAGTTCCGGTAGCTGTGTTCTGAATTGATGTTCGGCCATCACCACATGGTCGCGAAGCTGATCCCAGACATCGACGCGGATCATCGTATCCCCCGTCAGTTGCTCCATTTCCTCAATGCGAACCTGCCGGGACAGCGATACGCCGGAAAAAACGAACTCGCGCAGCATCAGTGCATGCCGTTCGGCAAAGGCGTGAATCATCGGATGGGTGTCCTGTGTCACCCCGGTCTCGGCCAGTTCGGCCAGGATGAAATGCTGGAAATGAGTTTGCATCAGATGTTGACTTTCGCCCACAAAATGCAGGGCGAAGACGAGATCGCGCGGCATGAGCCGCGCCAGCGCTGTGCTGATATCTTCCCGGGGGCGTTCCGCCGAACCGGGTCCGCGATTATCTGTCATGAGTTTTTCCACGTAAAAGAATTATCCATGGATTGGAAAATATAGGTATGAAGAAAATTATGTCTAATTTTATTTCATTCGCACACGAAAGAAATTATGCTGCATATGCACATAATATAGAACATTACATACTGTAAATTACAATTGTAAAATAACGTTACACATAACGGATATTCACCTTTACCAATCGTTCCCAGCGCTACATTTTCAAACTGGCACGGCCTTTGCATCGTCTATTCCATAAGAAGCCATCGCGTTTCAAGCGACGCCAGAAGAACGAAGGAATGGGGAGTACGGTTTTAAACAGTCCGGAACGGGAGTGTCCGGATCATTCCCCCCAAAAACCTTTGCCATGATCCACTTGAATGGCCGGACCTTGGTCGCGCCTTTGGCGCAGCCCTATGCCTGCCGTTCCACCTTTCGCTCGCGGCGCTCACGGCGCCGTTCCAGCCGGGGCCGGCAAGGTCCGCGGTTCAAACACAGTGGAGGCTGATGACGATGTCGTCGTTGACGCTTAACAAGATCACCTCGCAGCGCGGTATTTCCGTTGGCGAGGCAACCAAGAAGATTTCCGACCTCGGTTGGAATCCCACCTATGTCCAGGAAGCGATGACGTTTCCGACCGACTACAAGATCACCAAGGCGCCGCGCGATCCGATGAAACAGGTGCTGCGCTCCTATTTCCCCATGCAGGAGGAAAAGGACAACCGCGTCTACGGCGCGCTCGATGCCGCCCTTCGCGGCGACATGTTCCGCAACGTCCAGCCGCGCTGGGTCGAGTGGATGAAACTGTTCCTTGCCATCATTCCCTTTCCGGAAATTTCGGCCGCTCGCTCCATGGCAATGGTCGCCCGCATCGCGCCCGGCGAGGATCTGCGCACCGGCTTCACCATGCAAATGGTCGACGAGTTCCGTCATTCGACCATCCAGATGAACCTGAAAAAATGGTACATGGAGAACTACATCGACCCGGCGGGCTTCGACATCACGGAAGAGGCTTTCGGCAAGTGCTACGCCACGACTATCGGCCGCCAGTTCGGCGAAGGCTTCATCACCGGCGACGTGATGACCTCGGCCTGCATGTACCTGACCGTGGTCGCGGAAACCGCCTTCACCAACACCTTGTTCGTGGCGATGCCTTCGGAAGCCGCCCGCAATGGCGACTATGCGCTGCCGACCGTGTTCCTGTCGGTGCAGTCCGATGAAAGCCGGCATATCGGCAACGGCCATTCTCTCCTGATGGCGGCGCTGAAGGAACCGGAAAACCATCTGCTCCTGGAGCGCGACCTGCGGTACGCCTTCTGGCAGAACCATGCGATCGTCGACGCGGCCATCGGCACCCTGATCGAATACGGCACCACCAACCGCGACAAGAACAAGGAATCCTATGCGGAAATGTGGCACCGCTGGATCTTCGAGGACTACTACCGCACCTACATGCTGCCGCTCGAAAAATACGGCATCAAGGTTCACCACGACGATGTCCACGAAGCCTGGAACCGCATTACCAAGAAGAACTATGTCCACAAGGTGGCCCAGTTCTTCACGGTCGGCTGGCCGCTCAATTTCTGGCGGATCGAAGCCCAGACCGACAAGGACTTCGAGTGGTTCGAGCATAAATATCCGGGCTGGTTTGCTGAATTCGGCGACTTCTGGAAATGGCACGCCAAGCTGAGCAAGCGCGGCGAGAAGATCATCACCTTCAACGAAGATGTCGGATACGTCTACCCGCACCGCTGCTGGAGCTGCCTGGTACCCTGCCTTATCCGCGAGGACATGGTGGTCGACGAGATCGACGGGCAGATCCACACATTTGCGCACGAACTGGACCGCTGGACGGCCGTCGAGGCGTTCTCGGACGAGTATCAGGGCCGACCGACGCCGGCCATGGGCCGGTTCAGCGGAAAGCGTGAGTGGGAAACCGTCTATCACGGCTGGGATCTCGGCGATGCGATGAAGGATCTGAACTTCATTCGCTCCGACGGCAAGACCCTTGTCCCGCAGCCGCACCTGAGCTTCGACGCCAAGGATATGTGGACTCTCGACGACGTTCGCGGCCACACCATCATGTCGCCGCTGACGCTGCTGCGCGAAATGACGCCTGCCGACCGCGAAAAGCACCTCGCCGAGTATCGTGCGGGCTTCACCGTGAACCCCTGCAACTAGGGCCAGGCTGCTGCGGAGGCCGGTTCCGGCCTCCGCAATTTCCGGGATGAGGCCGTTTCCTTTTCGGAGGTACGGACAGGAATTGGGAGACTCTAGAATGGCTGAAGCTCAAAAAGCACATCAGACCGCCCATACGGTGCGACTTGAACCAGTCGGCGTCGAGTTCGAGGTCGAACATGGCGAGACCGTTTTGAATGCTGCATTTCGCCAGGGCATTGCGCTGCCGCACGGCTGCAAGGAAGGGCAATGTTCTGCCTGCAAATGCGTGCTGCTCGACGGTGAGGTCGACATGCTCAAATATTCGACCTTCGCGCTCAACGACATGGAGAAGGAATCCGGCCACATCCTGTTGTGCCGGTCGATCGCCTATTCCGACGTGGAGGTCGAACTTCTCAACTATGACGAGGAGGTTCTTGCGAAAGCGATTGCCGTCAAGACGTTCAAGGGCCGCATCTCCGCCAAGGAGAATTTGACCCACGACATACGCGGCATCGAAATCGAACTCAACTCCCCGATGAAGTTCTGGGCGGGGCAATATGTCGACATCACAGTCACCACGGAAAAAGGGGAGACGATTACGCGCTCGTTCTCCATGGCAAATACGCCGCACGAAACCCAGAAACTCTCCTTCATCATCAAGAAGTACCCTGAAGGAAAGTTCTCCGGAGAACTCGATTCCGGAGGAATCCGGGTCGGAGCCGAGGTCTCCGTCGTTGGACCCTACGGAACCTGTTTCCGGCGAGAAAACCGGGAAGGCGCCCTCGTGCTCGTAGGCGCGGGATCGGGCATGTCGCCGGTCTGGTCGATCCTCAACGACCACGTGATGAGTGGCGAGACGCGACCGGTCTATTTCTTCTATGGCGCGCGGACACCCGACGATCTTTTTCATCTCGACAAGATCGCCGACCTGGTGAGCCGGTATCCGGATGTCACCTTCATCCCCGTCCTGTCGCATGCCGAGGAAGGTGCCTGGGACGGCGAGCGGGGTTTCGTCCACCAGAACGTCGATGCCATCCTCAAACGACTAGGCATCGACGGCGAGGGAGACGTCTATGCCTGCGGCCCGCCGCCGATGATCGATGCGCTGCAGCCCGTTCTCTTCATGAACGGCTTCGAGATGGAGCGCATCTTCTTCGACAAGTTCACCACGTCATCCGGTGGAGGAACATCCGGCCACTGAGGTCGGATGCATCGGGAAACATACGCACAGCAATTGCAACAAGGGAGTGAGACATCATGACAGCCACAGCGACTTCAACTCGATCAGGCGCCGCGGGCTCGGCGGTCTTCGCCGATTCCGACAGTCGGAAATATCGATATTTCGACCCGAAAGGCCAACGCGCCACCCATTACGAGGACGTGACGGTCGACGTCCAGCCGGACCCGGAACGCTATCTGATCCAGAACTGGATCATTTCGTTTGCGGACGGCAAGGGCGCCTATGTCAAGGACAACACGGCGGCCGAAAGTTCCAACTGGCACGCTTTCCGCGCGCCGGATCAGGAATGGGAGCGCACCCACTATCAGCGCCAGTCGAAGATCGAGACGATGGTGCAGAGCGTGATCACCAATGCCCGCCGGGCCGGTGCGCCGAAGTCCTTCGACAAGGTCTGGATCAAGGTTCTGCAGGCCCACCTGGGAGCGTGGAAACATGTCGAATTCGGCCTCGGCACATCATTGATGCAGGCGCAGCGCTACGGCTACACCCAGATGATCAACAACGCCACGCTGACCAATTCCTCCTACAAGCTGCGGCTTGCCCAGGACATCACGCTCTATCTCGCCGAGATCGGCATGGATATTCCAGGCTGGGACGACGAACTCGGCAAGAAGCACTGGCTGGAAGACAGCGTCTGGCAAGGCACCCGCGAAGCCATCGAGACGATCATGGGTGCAACCGACTATCTCGAACAGTATTTCGCGATCAACATCGTCTTCGAACCGCTGGTCGGCGAGCTGTTTCGCTCCGGCTTCCTGATGCAGGCTGCGGCCGCCAATCATGACTTCATCACGCCGCCGGTCGTCTCGGCCGCCGAAGCGGATTACGAACGCAATCTCGCCAACACGATCGACCTGATCTACCTGCTCGCCAACGACGAAAAGCACGGCGCGGCCAACCGCAAGCTTTTCCAGGGCTGGGTCGATAAGCATGGCGCACTCGCCGACAAGGCAGCCCTCGGCCTTCAGCCAATCTGGTCGATGCCGCATTCCAAGCCGATCTCGTTCCCCGACGTCCGCGCCCAGTCCGAAGAACGGATTGGCCAGATTCTCGGCGAACTCGGCCTGACACGCTAAACCCAGGAGCAACCAGAATGTCATCAATCGCACGCGACGCATCGCAGTCCAACATCTTCAAATCGATGAAGGACATCACCTTCGAACAGACGATTTCCCACCAGTGTGGCGTCACCATGAACGATTCGGTCGAGGCCCGCGCCATCGCCGAATTCATGGGCCTGAAACCCGGCGTTACCGTAACCTACGCCCCAGCGATGATCCGCATCGACGGAAACGGTAAGCTGATCTTCCGGATGGACGACATCAGCGAATATCTCGGCCGCGAAATGACCGCCGAGATCTTCGAGGTCAATACCTCTACCCATTACGGCCGCATGGTGCGCATCGACGACAACGAGGTCATCTTGTTCGGCGATATGGACGAGGTGTTCGCATACATCTGAGACGACAAGACGCGCGGCGCGCCGTTGGGGTGGCGCGTCGCAATTTTCAATCATCCTAGCGGAGGAAAATATGTTCAAGACACCGGAAGGCAAAGAAATCTTCATCGTCGATGGCCACACCCATTTTTGGGACGGCAGCCCCGAAAACCAGCGCAATATCCACGGCAAACAGTTCGTCGAGTGCTTCTACGCCTACCACACGGCACTGAGCCCGAAGGAACAGCTGTGGGAGAAGAGCAAGTTCGAAAAATACAGCGCGGACGATCTCTATCACGACCTGTTCATCGACGGCCCGGACGATATTGCGATCGTTCAGTCGACCTATCTCAAGGATTTCTACAAGAACGGCTTCAACACCGTCGAGCGGAATTCAGAGATGGCCAAGCGCTATCCCGAGCGTTTCATCGTCAACGGGTCGTTCGACCCGCGCGACGGCGACAAGGCGCTGGAATACATCCACTGGATGAAGGAGACCTACGACATCAAGGGCGTGAAGATGTACACGGCCGAGTGGAATGGGGCCTCGAAGGGCTGGAGGCTCAACGATCCTGCAGCCTACAAGTGTTTCGAGCTTTGTGAAAAGCTCGGCATCAAGAACGTCCATGTTCACAAGGGACCGACCATCCTGCCGCTGAACAAGGATGCTTTCGACGTTCACGACGTCGACTATGCCGCGACCGATTTCCAGAATCTCAACTGGATCGTTGAACATTGCGGCTTGCCGAGGCTCGACGATTTCTGTTGGATCGCCGTGCAGGAAACCAATGTGTATGGCGGTCTTGCCGTCGCGCTGCCCTTCATACACTCACGGCCGCGTTATTTCGCCGAGGTGATCTCCGAACTGCTCTTCTGGGCCGGTCCGGACAAGATCCTCTTCGGGTCTGATTACGCGATCTGGACGCCGCGCTGGCTGGTCGAGAAATTTTGGGCGTTTGAACTGCCGGAGGATATCGCCAAGGAACGCGGCGTCGAGTTGACCCATGAGATCAAGGAGAAGATCCTCGGCCTCAACGCGGCAAGGCTCTACGATATCGATATCGCCGCCAAGAAGGCGGCGCTCGCCGCCTCGCCCTTCAGCGTCGCGGCGGAGTGAGGGCGATGAAAACCGCCATTCAGTCAGAAAGCCGTCAGGGGGAACTCTGGCGGCGTTTGGAAGGCGTCAACGATCCGGAACTGGACGAACCCGTGACCGATATGGGCTTTATCGAGCACGCGGAGATTGCGGCCGATGGCCGGGTCGATGTCGGCTTTCGCCTGCCCACATACTGGTGTTCGCCGAACTTCGCCTTCCTGATGCTCGACGATGTCCGGTCGGCGCTTGAGGCCCTGTCCTGGTCGCCTAAGTACCATATCACCCTGCACGACCATATGTTTGCCGAGGAGGTCAACACGGGCATCGCGGACGGCAAGAGCTTCAAGGAGATTTTCGGATCGCTTGCGGAGGATGCCGATCTTGAGGATCTGCGGGAGAAGTTCCGGCTAAAGGCCTTCAAGCGCCGCCAGGAAGCGGTGATCCTCGATCTTCGCGCAATGGGGATGACGGACAGCGACATCGTTGCCATGACGTGTGCCACCTTCGAAACCTATGCGTTCGGTAGCGAAGAGGTGGCGAAGCAGAAGGCACGCTACCGCGAGGCATGGTTAGGGCGGTTTCCGAATCTGTCATCGAATGCCGCCATGATCGTCGATCACGAAGGCGGACGGATCGCGCCGGAGGCGCTGTCCACACACCTTGCAGATCTGCGTAGCGTGCGGATCAACATGGAGTTCAACGGTGCGCTATGCCGGGGGCTCAAACATACGCGTTACAAGGAAATGGAAATGATCGATGGTGAGCCGACGCTTGTCGATTTCATCATCGGCCGGGTTCCAGGAACCGAAGCACAGCCGCATTCCAACCGGTAAACACAACGGCCTTCCCGAAAGAGGCCCCAAATCAACAAACCGCCCGCCAGGCGGAAGGAGGAACTATGTCCAAATTGATGTTGCACAATTCCGAAGCGCGGCGCGCGCTCGCCCGGGGCGTTGCCAGATTGGCGGCTGCCGTCGAGCCTACCCTTGGTCCAAGAGGGATGAATGCGATGATAGACCGGCCGCTCGGAACACCGATGGTCACCCGCGACGGCGTCAGCATCGCATCCGAAATCGAGCTGCACGACAGGTTCGAAAATATGGGAGCGCAGGTGGTGCGCGAGGTCTCCATGCAGACCAACGAGGTTGCCGGCGACGGCACCACGACGGCCATCGTGTTGGCCAATGCGCTGGTGCAGGGAGGCGTCGCCGCCAATGAGCGCGGGGTGAAATCCGTCGATCTTTGCAAGGGGATCGATCTTGCCGTCGATAAGGTGGTCGAGGCGCTGAAGGCCGGTGCCAAACCCGCCAAGGGCAATGGCAAGCTCGCGGCCGTCGCCAATATCGCCGCCACTGATCCAAAGCTCGGCGCGCTGGTCGCGGAAGCCTATGAGCGGGTCGGCGCGGATGGCATCATCACCACCGACTTCAGCGTGACGATCGAAACGACGCTGGAGGTGGTCGAAGGCATGTCCTTTGAGCGCGGTTACCTTTCGCACCACATGGTCACCAACCAGGAAAAGATGGAGGCCGTGCTTGAACGCCCGCTGATCCTGATGACCGACCTCAAGATCAGGGAACCATCGGCGCTCGACGCTGTTCGCCGCATCGCGGACAAGGCGGGCCGACCGTTGCTGATCGTGGCTGAAGAAGTCTCGCCCGAGGTGGTCGTCACATTGCTTGGCAAGCAGGGGCCGGGGAAATATCTGGTGGTGCATCCGCCGGAATATGGTCATTGGCGCAAGGCGATGTTGGAAGATCTCGCGATCCTGACAGGCGGCCGGGTGATCGCCCGCGATATAGGCGGCCAGATTGAAGACGTGACACCCGAAGATCTGGGATCGGCCGAACGTGTGAGGACGAGTTCGACCTATACGACGATCGTTCAAGGTGGTGGCGATCATGCCGCCATTGTAGCGCGACGGGCTCAGGTGCAGCGGCAATACGAGGTCGCGCCTCCCAATGTCGAGCAGGACAAGCTGCGCGAGCGTCTTGCCAAGCTTTCTGGCGGAACCGCCGTGCTCTATGCCGGCGGCGTCACTCCGGTCGAGCAGAAGCGGACCATCCAACTGATCGAGGATTCGCTGCATGCAGTACGCGCCGCTGCGGAAGAAGGCGTGGTTGCAGGCGGCGGTTCGGCGCTGGCCCAGATTGCGCCGGTGCTCGATGCCTTGATTGCGGCTACCGATCACGACGTCGCCGAGGGTATCCGTCTGGTGCAATCGGTCCTGACGCGACCGCTATGGCGCATAGCAACCAATGCCGGCCGCGACCCTGATGCGATCATTGCCGAGGTCACTAGGGTCAACAGCGGCTATGGCTTCAATGCCTCGATCGGCAAATACGAAAACATGATCGATGCCGGCATCATCGATCCGGTGCGGGTGACCTATACCGCGCTTCGTAATGCAGCCTCGGTCGCCAAACTCATCCTGACGACGGAAACGCTGATCGGTGATCTTGCCGAACACGAGGATCCGACGGCTGGTCCGGCGCTCGGTGGCGGCTCGGAGAAACTCGGCCGCCCATAGTTGCGCGCGCAGTTTTGGAAATCTGATCCTTTGAGGTCAGTTGGACTCATTCAGAACGTGAATCTGGGCGAGGCACTCTTCTGTTGCATCGCCCAGCTTACGTTTCCCGGAAGAGATGACGAACATTTCTTCCTCAATGGATATCTCATTCTCAAAAGGGAGAAGATTAGATGGACGCAAAGATCGACAACGGCGCCGGCAAATGTCCGGTCGCCCATACGCCTCGCGGCAGATCGAACCGCGACTGGTGGCCTAACCAGCTGAACGTCCAGATTCTTCATGGGCACTCCGTTCGCTCCGATCCGATGGGCGAGGGGTTCAACTATGCCGAGGAGTTCAAGAAGCTTGATCTCGACGCCCTGAAGCGGGACCTTCACGCGCTGATGACGGATAGCCAGGAATGGTGGCCGGCCGACTTCGGTCACTACGGCGGCCTGTTCATCCGCATGGCCTGGCACAGCGCCGGTACATACCGCATCACCGACGGCCGCGGCGGCGCCGGTCAGGGGCAGCAGCGTTTCGCGCCGCTCAACAGCTGGCCGGACAACGTCAACCTCGACAAGGCCCGTCGCCTGCTCTGGCCGATCAAGCAGAAATACGGCAACAAGATCTCCTGGGCGGATCTGATGATCCTCACCGGCAACGTCGCGCTCGAATCGATGGGCTTCAAGACGTTCGGTTTCGCCGGCGGCCGCGCCGACGTCTGGGAGCCGGAAGAGCTCTACTGGGGTCCGGAAGGAACCTGGCTCGGGGATGAGCGCTACAGCGGCGAACGCCAGCTCGCGGAACCGCTTGGCGCCGTGCAGATGGGCCTGATCTACGTCAATCCGGAAGGGCCGAACGGCAATCCCGATCCGATCGCTTCTGCGCGTGACATCCGCGAAACCTTCGCGCGCATGGCGATGAACGACGAAGAGACCGTGGCGCTGATCGCCGGCGGGCACACTTTCGGCAAGACCCATGGTGCCGGCGATCCGTCGTTTGTCGGTATCGACCCGGAAGGCGGCGAGCTCGAAGCCCAGGGTCTCGGCTGGTCGAGCAAGTTCAACACCGGCGTCGGTCGCGATGCGATCGGCAGCGGCCTGGAAGTGACCTGGACGCAGACGCCCACCCTGTGGAGCAACTACTTCTTCGAGAACCTGTTCGGCTTCGAATGGGAGCTGACCACGAGCCCGGCCGGCGCCAAGCAGTGGGTGGCGAAGAATGCTGAAGCTTCCATTCCGGACGCTTTCGACCCGTCGAAGAAGCAGCTTCCGACCATGCTGACCAGCGATCTGGCGCTGCGTTTCGACCCGGCCTACGAGAAGATCTCGCGCCGCTTCCTCGAAAACCCCGACCAGTTCGCAGATGCCTTTGCCCGCGCCTGGTTCAAGCTGACCCACCGCGACATGGGACCGAAGGTTCGTTATCTCGGCCCGGAAGTCCCCGCCGAAGACCTGATCTGGCAGGATGTGATCCCGCCCGTCAACCATGATCTGGTCGATGATCGCGATATCGCCGACCTGAAGTCCAGGATCCTGGCATCCGGACTCACGGTACAGGAACTGGTTTCGACCGCCTGGGCTTCCGCGTCGACCTTCCGTGGTTCCGACAAGCGCGGCGGCGCCAATGGCGCACGCATCCGGCTTGCGCCGCAGAAGGACTGGGAGGCCAACCAGCCGGCGCAGCTCGCCAAGGTCTTGAGCGTTCTCGAAGGAATCCAGAAGGAGTTCTCCGCTACCCATACCGGAAGCAAGAAGATCTCGCTGGCCGACCTGATCGTGCTTGCGGGTGCCGCCGGCGTCGAAAAGGCTGCCAAGGCTGGCGGCCAGGACATCATCGTGCCATTCACGCCGGGCCGTATGGACGCTTCGCAGGAACAGACGGATGCCGCTTCCTTCGCTCCGCTGGAACCCCGTGCCGATGCCTTCCGCAACTATGTCAACAGCAGCAAGACGCAGTTCATGAAGGCTGAAGAGGCCCTGGTGGACCGCGCTCAGCTGCTGACGCTGACGGCACCGGAAATGACGGTTCTCCTCGGCGGCCTGCGCGTGCTGAAGGCCGGCCAGCCCGAACACGGCGTCTTCACGTCCCAACCGGAAACGCTGACGAACGATTTCTTCGTCAACCTGCTCGACATGGGCACCGAAGGGTCGCCTGTTGCCGGTAAGGATGGTGTTTACGAAGGCCGTGACCGCAAGACCAAAGCACCCAAGTGGACCGGCACCCGCGTCGATCTGATCTTCGGCTCGCATTCGCAGCTTCGTGCGATCGCGGAAGTCTATGCCCAGTCCGACGCCAAGGCGAAGTTCGTGAAGGACTTCGTCGCGGCCTGGACCAAGGTCATGAACGCCGACCGTTTCGATCTGAACTAAAACTCATCCATTTCACCGGAACCGCGGTCTCAGTGTTTCGGCCTTGTCGCAGCTACGGCTCTTCATCCTTGCACCCTGCATCGGTACGGCAGTTGCGGGTATCGTCTGGCGCTCGGGCACATTCAAATCAGCAAGGCCGCCGCGCGGCCATCTTGATCAGTGGCTGAAAGCCGGCGTATGCGAATAAACCCATGGCGCGAAGCCATGGGCGTTTCGTTCCGTTCATGGCCGAAATTCGAGCCTCAAACGAACCCGCGCTTGATGCCGAACTGTTCGAGCTTGCGGTAAAGTGTCGGGCGCGATACGCCGAGGCGCTGCGCGACCTTGCTTAAGTTTCCATGCTCGGCCGCGAGCGCATTCTTGAGTGCTTGCCGCTCGGCCTCTTCGAAACTGAAAACGGGCAATGCCGGTTCGGACACGGCGCCGGAGGTGAACTGGATGGCATCATGATCCTGCCGTGGTTCGACGATCTCCGGCGGCAAATCATCAACACTTATAAACCTGTTGGACGACAGAACATGCAGGCGTTCGACCAGGTTTCGCAACTCGCGTACATTTCCCGGCCATCGATAAGCAAGAAGCGAGTCGAGTGCCTCGTTCGAGAAACGGAGCGGCTCGCTTTCCTTGCGATCGGCAAGCTTTCGGTTGAAATGCTCGATCAGCAAAAGACTGTCGCCGCCGCGATCCCTGAGTGGCGGAACGTGGATAGATACCGTGCTTATGCGGTAGAAAAGATCCTTGCGAAAGCGACCGCTTTCGACTTCGGCCTTGAGATTTCGGTTTGTGGATGCGACAAGTCGCACGTTGACCGGACGCATCCGGCTGTCTCCAAGTCGGGTGACCGCCCTCTCTTCCAGCACGCGCAATAAAAACGGCTGCATATCCAACGGCATCTCGCCGATTTCATCGAGGCTTAGAACGCCTCTATCAGCGAGCTCGAAGACGCCTGGCTTGCCTTCCCGGGAGGCCCCCGTGAAGGCCCCCCCAACATGGCCGAACAGCTCGCTGCCAAACAATTCCTTTGTTATTGCGCCGCAGTTGAGGGCAATAAACGGGCCGCTGACTGATTTGCGGCTTGCGGTGTGAACGAGCCGAGCAAAAAGCTCCTTGCCGACGCCCGTTTCGCCTTCAATCAGGAGCGACGTTACCTCCTCTGATGCGGCAATCTTGCAGGCGATCTCGATCGCCCTTCGCAAAGCCTCGCTCTCGCCGACGATGAGGGCGCTTTCGTCTTTCGGCCGCTGCGACGCGGTTCTGCTCCCGATCAAGACGCTACCGTCATCGGCTTTGGGAAAGACGAAGGCAGCGCCGCGTACGTCACCATCGAGCTCCAGGGGACAGAGATGCCAAGATTGCATATCCCGGGAGAGTGAGGTCGCAACGCTGTCGAGAAAGCCGGAGTTGCTCAACTCCGGCAGCCGACAGATCCTGGACCCCTCGCGGATTGTGTCGCCAAACCGCTTCCTTTCCGCGACTGGAACATTGTTGCTGTAGATGGCGCGGCCATGGCGATCAATGATCATGACGCCGTCTTTTGAACGATAGTTACTGACGGACGCTATGAATGCTTCCAGCAGCCGCGTCCGTTCTTCATTCTGTGAATCAGCGAGTGCTCGTTCGATTTCCCTTGCGGCGGCCGTAACAAGGGCGATGTTGTGCGGCCGGAAAATATCCGGATGTCCTGAAAGATCAACGACCCCAATAATTTTACCGTCAAAAGGATCGCGGATCGGCGCTCCAGCACACGTCCAAGCTTTTATCCCCGCGCAAAAGTGTTCGGCTGCATGAACAAATACCGGTTCCCCTGTCCAAAGGGCCGTGCCGATGCCGTTGGTTCCAACAACATCTTCGGTCCACTTCCCTCCAACGCCAAGATGAATATCCATTCCTTCGTAAATTGTCTTTTTATCGCCGATGGCGTCTATCAAAACCCCCTCGCTATCGGCAAGCATTAGCATTGCACCTGTGCCATTCAACAGCTTTCCAATAGCCTCGAAAGGGCGAGCTGCTGCCGCCAGCAGTTCCGAACTGCTTCTGGCGAGGGCCTCGACTGCATCCTTGTCAGTCTCAATGGGCGCTTCGTTTCGCAGTGCATCGATACCGCCGCTGGCGCAACGGTGCCAGGAATCGTTGATCGCCGATCTGATGACAAGCGAAGATCGCGCCGGCTCGATATTGCCTTCCAGCAGAGACTCCCAAGCGCGCATTGTGACGCGCTCATCGTAGGGAGAGACTAGCATTGTCTCGCCGGCGACCCGGCCAATTGAGGATCGCTGGGCCCTTGCGGAGTGTCCTTGCGGATATGAATTCCGATTCATACGGGTATTCACATTCGACGTTCGAGGGAACTTGCCGTCAGGCTGAGCTTACGAGGACAGAGGCCCTTGCCTCTCATCCTCAAGTCTCCGGAGGAATGTCTAGCCGGAGACCGATGTCGGTCGCCAAATCCGTGTCGCCGTAAGAGGATCCCAACCCAACACCGTCCATATCCACCAACGCCTCGGCGATCGATTGCTCGAGTGGCCGGATGTAGCCGTTCGCCTTCGTTGCCAATGCGAACGTCTTCACGCCTTGCCGGTCGCGAATGTCGCCGAAATGCTGCAGCTGTCGTCCCGTGGTAGAATCGACGCTTATCACGCGGCCATTGGCGGTAACACGGATTTTGGGTTCCGGTGCGGGGACAGGCGACGCCCCACCGCCGATATGGATGATGAGGCCTTGTGCCTGTGGGGCCAGTTTTGGCTTTTTGGATTCGGAGTATCGGCCACCGCTAAACTGGTCGGCAAGCTTCGTGATGACGCCGCGGTTTTGCTCTATCAACCGCCTAACTTGCGCGTCCTCCCGACGCGGTCCGTCCTGCTTCGAAAATATCTCGACCATGAACCCTCCCAGATCCTGTCTGCATGTCTTCGTTTTGCATTCTGCCAAAAAGCGTATCACATTTTCAGGGATCCACCACCAAGGAGCTTACACAAACGAACCGGCACACAGGTGGTAGCGGGCTACGGCGATCGAAGGATTATTTTGAGCAGGTGGCAGACGCTAACGGGCAAGCGATCTCTCACGCCGTACAGAACAGCCGGCTGCCTCACTGGGGGAGACCGCCACCTTGCGAAAATTCTTGCACAGGAAGATTGTAACGTATCGCGCGAAGGGGCAACAATCGTATCGACCACCTCAACGCCTCGGTAGGCACAACGAGCAACTAAAGCGTCTCCCTGAGCGTCTCGAACGTCTTTTCTACGGCCCTCACTAACCAATGACATTACGATAGTCGCCAAAGTCGGCGCTTTTCGGGGGAGGAGGTACAATCAGGCTAAGCTCAGCGAGATATCGGCTACCGGCTACCTTGGATGCTGCGCCGATGCAGGTGGCACTCGCATGGCTTCCGGCTCTGTTGCCGAACACTCTTCTCATACCAGGTACCTCAAGCGTGCTGCACCTTTACGAGAACCTAAGCGCTCGCCGCTCTTGGAAACTCGGCGCGACCTACACGAGGCTAGTCGCATTTGCACTGGACCATCTGTTTAGGCGCGGCAGCCCGCAAACGAAGGTTGCAGTGAATTTTATGATCGGGACACCCATCCAACACGGTGGTCCCGCACCCATTGTTCTAAAGCTAGTTAACAACAGCAAGTCGACTGGGATTTCGCGTCGAATGCTGAGAAAGTCGAAGCACTCCACGCCGGATTGTGAGGTTCCAGCGGCGGCGAAGGTGTTCCACGTGGAGGCTGCTCTGACCGGCGCCCCTCGTGATGGCTGCCTTGCCTTCATGGCAGTGAAATTCGATGTCACGGAGCTTGATGGCAGACGCTTTCATTGGCTGCCGAAACGCGCGAAGCCATTTGAGCCCATGTGACGCAACGCGTCGCTTTGGCTACGTAAGCCTTCGAGGGGCCGCCGAAACGTATCGAGCGGAGCACCCCCACTTCGGTACCGATAGGCTGGTGCACTGGAGCGTGCCGGCGTCGAGCCTAGACAATTTCGCTATATAGTGGTCTGCCGAGGGGCAGGGTTTTGCTTGTCCGCTTCCTGTTCGAGCCGCTCGACTTCCGCCGCGATGCGCTCCGGCTGTTCGTGCTCGAGGCCGACGACCTCGTTCCGGGTCTCACGCATTGACACGATGATTTCATCGAGCTTGGCGTGGATTGCCGAGGTGTCGCGATAGCCTTGGATCAACACGATGCTAGTGATCACGATTGCCGCGACCGACAGAGCATAGGTGACGACGTTTGTGAGCCCGAACGGCAACAGCGCGGTGCTGCCAACCATCGCTGCAATAACGAAATAAAAGCCGGGAGGGCGGGAAAGAAAATCCGCCAGTCGAAAAAGAAACTCGGTCACGTCAGTTCTCCGCAATCGGTGACTAAATTAACGCGCCAATGCGGATCTTGTTCGGAGGCACTGCTTTGTCGTTTGGCACTTAAACGGGGTCTTCCTCACTTTGTTTGGTTAACAGATCGTTAGCAGTGACGCCGGTATGGGCTGGCATGCGAACGAAATCGAAATGGTCGCCCGGTCCGGGCATCAAAGTGCAGAGCGTCGTATTCAACGACGAAGGTCATTGGGTTGTGTCTGCTTGCGGTCCATCCTCTGGCATATGCCCAGATTGCCAACACCAGAGCAGAAGTCAGCACGGCTGGTCCTACCCGCCAAAAAGCGAAAAGTTTTACCCATGTGTCCGGTACAAAACGTCACCTATCTCTCAAGTCGGGCATTTTGCCAGCACCGAAGGTACTGTGGACCGCAATTCGAACTCCGACGCGGGGGCGTGTTGCAGATAGTGTTCCCATCAAAGTGGGCCGTGATCCAATCGAGATAAGACGTGACGGGAAAATAAGTCAGCCTCGGCCGCGTGCGGATAGCCTGAGAGGATAAAAGCTTCAATACCTTCCGCCCGGTAGGCCCGCAGCTTTGCAAGAACCTGGTCCGGATCGCCGACGATCGCAGCACCGCAGCCGGAACGGGCGCGGCCAATACCTGTCCATAGGTTATCTTCGATGTAGCCCTCGTTGCCTGCCTTTTCGCGTAGTTCCGCCTGGCGCCGCACGCCCACAGACTGGCTGTCCAGCGATTTGGCACGGATCGCTGCGCCGGCCGCATCATCAAGCTTCGACAGCAGACGGTCCGCAGCCATCCGCGCCGCTGCTTCTGTTTCACGAACGATGACGTGTACGCGGTAACCGAATCGGAGCGTCCGGCTGCGCCTTGCCGCACGGCTGCGAAGATCGGCAATCGTTTCGCGCACAACCTCCATGCGGTCCGGCCACATCAGATAGATATCAGCACCTTTCGCCGCCGCGTCGCGAGCATCCTCGGAGAGGCCGCCGAAATAGAACTGCGGGCAATGTCCGGAGACCGGGGTGATGCGCGGCGGATCGACTTTCAGCTTCCAGAACGTACCGTCGTGGTCGAGCGGCTCACCGTTAAGCAGGGTGCGCAGGATCGACATGGCCTCGATCGTGCGGGCATAACGTGGGCCGCTTGCAAGAGTTTCGCCGGGCATTTCGCTGGAAATGATGTTGACCGACAGGCGCCCATTGGCGATGCGGTCGATGGTAGCGATCTGGCGGGCCAGTTGCGGCGGCCAGCTCTCACCGATCCGAACGGCCATCAGTAGCTTGATGCGGCGTGTGAGCACGGCCATCGCCGAGGCAAACGCGCTGGTATCAATGCCCAGCGCATACCCCGAGGGAAGCAGGATATTGTCGAAGCCGCCGCTTTCAGCCTGCAGCACGATATCGCGACAGTGTTCGAAGCTCGATTGCAAATGCGGATCCGGGACGCCGAGAAACTCGTAGTCGTCATCACAAAGAGCGGAAAACCAGCTGACTTCGCAGGCTTTGGTCATGAATGATGTCTCCCGTCCTGTGGTGCATGTGCAGCGCGGATTCTCTTGTTTTTGGGACCCGGCCCTGCGCGCAATATCTGTCGTAGTAGCCGTTCGGGGAATAGGGGAAGAGACGGTACTTTTGATCTTCCTCCGTTTTTCGATCAAATTTTCGATCGTTGCGGTGTTTTACCGCTAGCTGCTTTGCCGATGAAGCAGGGTGAAACGGGTGTCGATCACCGTGGGCGTCCTCTCGCCGCTATGAGCGATGCGCTCAAGGATCAGGCGCGCCGCCTCGGTGCCGATCAGGTCTCCCGGCGGACGGATGGTGGTGAGCGAGGGATTGGAGGCGGCGCTGAAGCTCAGATCTCCGAAGCCGACGACCGAGAGCTGCCCCGGAATGTCGATGCCAAGCCGCTGGCATTCGAAGATCACGCCGAGCGCCACATGGTCGTTGGAGCAGGCGATGCCGTCCACATCGGGGAACGTGCGCATCGTTTCGCCAAGCAGCATTGCGCCCACTTCGGCGCTCGACGGCGCTGGATGCTTGATGACTTCGGCAGTGACGCCTGGGGTCTTGCGGGCTTCCTCGACAAATCCTTCGGCCCGGTGCGCCGCTCTCTTGTCTTCCTGCAGGCGGGCGCCGAGAAAGACGAGCTTGCGACGGTTGCGCTGGACGAGATGGGTAGCTGCTGACCGGCCGACCTGTTCGTGGTGGAAGCCGACGGCCATATCGATCGGCTCCGAACCGAGCTCCCAGATTTCGACCACCGGCACGCTGCTTTCGCGCAAGAGCTTTCTGGTTGCATTGCTATGGCTAAGCCCCGTCAGCACAATCGCCGCCGGCGCCCAGGACAACGCCATGCGAACGAGGTTTTCCTCCTCGCGCTCGCTGTATTCAGTGTGGCCGAGCAGGACCTGCAGCCGCTCCTTGCCCAGCTCCGTCTGCATGGTTGCAACTGTTTCGGCGAAAAAGGCATTTCGCACCGATGGCACGATGATGCTGACGGCGCGGGAAGAGGCGGCTGCGAGCCCTCCCGCCATCAGGTTCGGGACATAATTGAGAGCTTCGATGGATTTTGCGATCGCCTCGCTGGCCGACGCTGATACGGCGTCCGGCTTGCGCAGATAGAGCGAGACGGTAGAGGGTGAAACCTCCGCCCGTGCCGCGACATCCATCATTGTGACACGCTGCATCTTGCGGCGTTTGCGTGTCGGCTTAACGGAGCGTCGAGTATCCACCATTCTTCCTGTCGATATAATAGCGCTATTATTCTGATGTATGATAGCCCATGGTTTTCCCAGGAACAATTCCCATTGACAGAGAATAGCTTAATTATCTGACATAGCTCGGTAAATCACCACATTAACGGCGCCCGCATCGGCTTATGAGTATCTCGCGAGCCGGTTTTGAGCAGTTCCGCTTGCAAAAGAAAAATCGTAGCGCTATTATTGAGCCAAGAAATAGCGATGGGCACGGGATGAGGTGCCATCTGCGGGAGGTTGAAATGGCGGGAGTGAGCCTGCGGGCGCTGGACAAGAGTTATGGCGCCCTTCGGATCGTTAAGGGTATCGACCTGGAGATCGCCGACGGCGAGTTCGTCGTCTTCGTTGGCCCCTCCGGCTGCGGCAAATCCACCACTTTGCGCATGGTGGCCGGCTTGGAATCGATCACCGCCGGCGAAGTCAGGATCGGCGACCGTGTCGTCAACCGGTTGGCGCCACGCGAGCGCGATATCGCCATGGTGTTTCAGGATTATGCGCTCTATCCGCACAAGACAGTGCGCGAGAATATGGGCTTCAGCCTGAAGGTGCGCGGCATCAAT
Organism: Rhizobium sp. USDA 3886; assembly: GCF_056279785.1. Taxonomy (NCBI): domain Bacteria; kingdom Pseudomonadati; phylum Pseudomonadota; class Alphaproteobacteria; order Hyphomicrobiales; family Rhizobiaceae; genus Rhizobium; species Rhizobium sp. USDA 3886. Next base: position 802,553 of record NZ_JBWCDC010000003.1, read on the forward strand.
GCCGGTGAAGCTGCTGTGCGGGTCGACGAGGCTGCCAACATGCTTGGCATTGCCCACCTGCTCGACCGCCGGCCTGGTCAACTCTCCGGCGGCCAGCGCCAGCGAGTCGCCATGGGCCGCGCGATCGTCCGCCGTCCGCAGGTGTTTCTCTTCGATGAGCCGCTCTCCAATCTGGATGCGAAATTGCGCGGCCAAGTCCGGACCGAAATCAAGAAGCTGCACCAGGCGATCGGCACGACGATCATCTACGTCACCCATGACCAAGTCGAGGCCATGACGCTCGCCGACCGGATTGTCATCCTGCGTGGTGGCGAGATCGAGCAGGTGGGAACACCGGACGAGGTCTATAACCGCCCGGCAAGCGTTTTTGTCGGCGGTTTTGTCGGATCACCCGCGATGAATTTTGCGAGAGCCAAGGCGGATCGCGACAATCTGGTCTTCGCAAACGGCGACCGGTTGCCCCTGTCGGCGATCCGTGCCGCCGGTCATGCCGGGACCGTCGACGGGCGCGAGTTCATCCTCGGAATCCGCCCGGAACACTTCAGCGCCAATGCATCCGACGTTGCCCTGACTTGTCACGTTCAGGTCGTCGAGCCGCTCGGCTCCGATACGCTCGTTCATTTCGCCGTCGGCAACGAGACCTTGACGGCTCGGATGCCGCCGGAAACGCGCGTGAAGGCGGGCGAAACGCTGCAGATCGGTGTCGATCCGACAAAAATCCATCTCTTTGACGCCGCAACAGAACGCGCCGTCCATTGACGAGCCCGCGCGGGGAGGATGCCAACACCGCGCCACCACAAACCAAACGGGAGGAAATCATGACTTTTTCGAAATTAACCGCGTTTCCGAAATTCGCCGGTGCATTGCTCTGTGGCACGATGCTGGCCTTCGCGATGCCGGCTTCGGCCGAGACGGCGCTGAACATCTACATCTCCAGCCAGCACCAGCCGGACGTCTGGCGCAAGGCGCTCGACAAGTACGAAGCCGCCAATCCGGATGTGAAGGTCAAGATCGAGACCGGCGGCAATACGTCCGAAGCCCAGGCGCAGTATCTCAACACCGTGATGTCGGCCAAGGATACCTCGCTCGACGTCTTGATCCTCGACGTCATTCGCCCGGCGCAGTTTGCCGCTGCCGGCTGGACCAGTGATTTCGCGGATAAGGACATGTCGTCCTACCTGCCGGCCTATGCGGGCGCCAACACCGTCGATGGCAAGGTGATCGCCTTGCCGGCCTTCGCGGATTCGCAGTTCCTCTACTATCGCAAGGATCTTCTGGAGAAATATGGCATCGCGCCGCCCAAGACATGGGACGAACTGAAGGTTGCGGCCAAGAAAATTGCCGAAGGCGAAGGAAATGCCAATCTCCAGGGCCTGTCGTTCCAGGGCAAGGCGATCGAGGGCGCCGTCTGCACCTTCCTTTTGCCGTATTGGAGCCAGGGCAAGGTGCTGACCGACAACGGTCGTCTGACCTTCGATCGCGACGCGGCGATCAAGTCGCTCAGCCTCTGGAAGAGCTTTGCCGACGAGGGCGTCTCCAAGAAGAATATCGCCGAAGTCGGCACCGACGACACGCGCAAGGAGTTCCAGGCTGGCAACGTGATCTTTGCCGTCAACTGGTCCTATGCCTGGGCGCAGGCTCAGGGCAAGGAATCGGCCGTTGCTGGCAAGGTCGGCGTCGCTCGTCTACCGGCCATGACCGGCGGCGAGCAGGCGACCTGCCTCGGCGGCTGGGAGTGGGGTGTGTCGGCCTATTCCGAACATCAGGACGAGGCGAAGAAGCTGGTTGAATACCTGTCCTCGCAAGACGTTTCGAAGTTCATGGCCATCAACGGCTCGCTCCTACCGACCTATGCCGGCCTCTACCAGGACGCTGAAGTGACGAAGAGCGCGCCATGGTTTGCAGATGCGCTGCAGGTGGTCGAGACAGCCAAGCCGCGTCCAGTGACGCCGCGCTACAACGAAGTGAGCGAAGTCATCCGCACGACCGTCAACGCCGTTCTTGCCGGTGTAACGACGCCGGAAGATGGCGCCGATCAGATCGAGGCACGCTTGAAGCGCATTCTGCGGTGAGGAGCCCTTAAGCTCTTGCTTAATCCCCTCCCTGTCGTCCGGGGAGGGGAGACTTTCTCAAGGAGTGGAACGAGCGACCTTTCGCTTGCGAGGCAAAGGCCTGCCATCCAACCCTCTCAATGTTTCGGAACGAAGCCATGGCGACGACAACCACATTCAAAGCGACAGACGCACAGGAAGCCCAACCTGCCAATTGGACGCGCTGGCTTGACCTCAGCGACCGTTCGCTGGCCGGGCTGCTCTTGGCGCCGGCCGCAATTCTCCTGGCGCTGATCATCGGCTACCCGGTCTGCCGGCTCGCCTATACCAGCGTTTTCAATCTGTCTCTGACCTCGGGCCTGCCGGCCGAGTTTGTCGGGCTGGATAACTACCGGCTGATGATCGACGACCCGGTTTTCTGGGAAACCACCTGGAACACAGTATTGATCACGTTGATCACGGTTCCGGGCGCGCTTTTGGTTGGGCTTGGTCTGGCCCTGATGGCGAACCTACCTTTTGCAATGCAATGGCCGGTCCGTCTGTCGCTGCTCATTCCCTGGGCACTTCCTTTGTCTTTCGCCGGCCTGATCTTCGCGTGGTTTTTCCATTCGGAATATGGTGTCGTCAACGATGTGCTGAACCGTCTCGGCTTCGAGGGCATCATCTGGTTCAATTCGCCGAACTGGGCCTTCGCCGCCATCTGCCTGACCATCATCTGGAAGACCTCGTCCTTCATGGCGCTGATCATTCTCGCAGGCCTGCAGACCATTCCGCGCTCGCTCTTTGAAGCTGCGGATGTCGATGGCGCCGGGCCCCTGCGCCAATTCTTCGAAATTACACTGCCGTTGTTGAAGCCCTCGATCGTCGTGGCGCTGATCTTCCGGACGATCACTGCGCTGCAGACCTTCGATATCCCTTACATGATGACCGGCGGCGGGCCCGGCACTTCCACCGCGACGCTTGCGATGTACATCCATCAGAACACCGTTTCCTTCCTCGATCTCGGCTATGGGTCGGCACTCGCCGTCGTCATGTTCGCACTCTCCATGTGCGTGACGGCCGTCTATCTGCGCATGATCCGGACCAAGGAGTAATCGTCATGAGTATCGCCACCGCCTCCGGTTCGACCTCCTTCCTGTCCGGCAGGTCGCTTCGCTTCATTGCGGCGGCCATCCTGCTCGTCAACGGCATGTTCCCGGCGCTCTGGATCCTCTTCACTTCGCTGAAGACGGAAGCCGAGCTGACGGTTAAGCCCATTACTTGGATCCCGCATGCGCCGACCGTGCAGAACTATGTGCAGGCTTTTTCTGACCAGCCGCTGCACGTCTTCCTGTTCAATAGCTTCATGGTGGCCCTGCTTTCCACTGCGCTGACCCTGCTCGTCTCGGTGCTGGCGGCCTATGCGCTGGCCCGGCTCAACCTCGCTTATCGCGGGCTGATCCTGTCGCTGATCATTGCTGTCTCGACCTTCCCGCTCGTGACGTTGCTGGTACCGTTGTTCGAGATCATGCGAACGCTCAATCTCCTGAACAGCTGGACGGCGCTGATCCTGCCCTACACGGTGCTCAGCCTCCCGGTCTGTACTTTGATGCTGGTGTCCTTCTTCGAAGGTATCCCCCGCGATCTGGAAAATGCCGCGATGATCGACGGCTGCACGCGCATGGGCGCACTATTCAAAGTGGTGGTGCCGCTCTGCGCGCCCGGTGTATTCACCGCCGGCATCCTTGCTTTCGTCAACGCATGGGATGAATTCCTGCTGGCGCTGTCGTTCAACTCCAATCCGTCGCTGCGCACGCTGCCGGTCGGGATCCAGCTTTATCAGGGCGAGTTCGCCTTCCCCTGGCCGGTGATCTCCGCAGCGCTGGTCGTCGGCATCGTACCGGTGGCCATCCTGATCGTCATCTTCCAGGAGCGCGTTGTCTCCGGCTTGACCGCGGGCGGCATCAAGGGATGAGCGACGTGAAGAAGAGACGCGAGCTTTCGGAACTGCGCAGCCAGCGCTGGTTCGCCTCCGACGACATGCGCGGCTTTGCCCACCGGCAGCGCACGCAGCAGATGGGCATGCGCCGCGACGAGTTCATGGGCCGGCCGGTGATCGGCATCATCAACACCTGGAGCGAGATGAGTCCGTGCCATGCCCACTTGCGCGACCGGGCTGAGGCGGTGAAACGCGGCGTCTGGCAAGCGGGCGGCTATCCTGTCGAAATGCCGGCCCTGTCGGTCGGCGAGGTGATGGTGAAACCGACGACGATGCTCTACCGCAATTTCCTGGCGATGGAGTGCGAAGAGCTTTTACGCTCGCATCCGGTTGATGGCGCGGTGCTTCTCGGCGGCTGCGACAAGTCCACGCCGGCGCTCCTGATGGGCGCGATCTCCATGGATGTTCCGGTGATTTATTGCCCGGCCGGGCCGATGTCGAACGGACAGTGGCGCGGCATGAAGACCGGGGCAGGGACGCATACCAAGAAATATTGGGACGAACTTCGCGCTGGCAATATCACGCAGGATGACTGGGTCGATCTTGAAAGCCGGATGACCCGCTCCGTCGGCACCTGCAACACGATCGGCACGGCGTCGACCATGACCTCGATCGTCGATGCGATGGGGCTGACCTTGCCCGGCGCGTCCTCGATCCCGGCGACCGATTCTGGCCATCCGCGCATGGCATCTGCCTGCGGCGTGCGCATCGTCGATATGGTCTGGGAGGACCTGAAACCTTCCGACATCCTCGACAAGGCGAGTTTCCTTAACGGCCTCGTTGCATATATGGCGCTCGGCGGCTCCACCAATGCGGCCGTTCATCTGGTCGCGATGGCGCGCCGCGCCGATATCGATCTGTCGCTGGACGACATGGCAGCGATGGCCGGCAAGGTGCCGGTCGCAGCCAATGTCTTTCCATCGGGCGAATACCTGATGGAGGATTTTTACTTCGCCGGCGGCCTCCTGGCGCTGCTGAACAAATTTTCCCGTCACCTCGACCTCGCCCGGCCGACGGTCAACGGCCAGACGCTCGGCGAAAACATCGCCGGCGCGGACTGCTGGAACGACGATGTCATTCGCGGCGAGGACAATCCGGTGGTGCCGCTGTCGCGCGGCAAGACGCTGGAGGTGCTGCGCGGCAATCTGGCGCCGAACGGTGCCGTGATGAAATCCTCTGCGGCCAATCCGAAATTCCTCAAGCATGTTGGCCCGGCCATCGTCTTTGACAATCCTGGCGTCATGAACAAAACGCTCGACGATCCCGATCTGGATATCACCGAGGATACGGTGATCGTGCTGCGCAACGCCGGTCCGGTCGGCGCGCCGGGCATGCCGGAATGGGGCAATCTGCCGATCCCCAAGAAGCTTCTGAAGCAAGGCGTGCGCGACATGGTGCGTATCTGCGATGGTCGCATGAGCGGCACGCATTACGGCACCTGCATCCTGCACGTCTCTCCCGAGGCGGCCATCGGCGGACCGCTGGCGCTGCTCAAGACCGGCGACCTGATCGAACTCGACGTGACGGCCGGGACGATCAACATGAAGGTCGACGAGGCGGAAATCGCCCGCCGGCGCGCGGAGTGGAAACCCGCCCCGCCGGTCTACCAGCGGTCCTTCGCGGCGCTTTACCAGCAGCATGTCAGCCAGGCCGATCAGGGCTGCGATTTCGATTTCTTGAGCGGAACGGCCGTCGTGCCCGATCCCGCGATCTATTGAGGAGACGACCATGAGCCTGACCAACCATTTCAAGGCATGGCTTGCCGAAAAGGACCGGGCAGCCCCGCTTGGCACCTGGCTGATGGCAGCGGCACCCGCCACTGCCGAGGCGCTCGGTTATACCGGCTTCGATTTCCTCGTCGTCGATATGGAACATGTGCCGGTCGAGGTCTCCGATGTGGCGGGCATCCTGCGCGCCATCTGCTGTACGCCGGCCGAGGCCGTAGTACGCCTTGCGTGGAACGACCAGGTGCTGGTCAAGCGCGTGCTCGATGCCGGTGCGCGCACCGTGATGCTGCCATTCGTCCAGACCGCCGAGGAGGCGCGCGCGGCTGCGTCCTACACCCGTTATCCGCCGCAGGGCATTCGTGGTGTCGCCGCGGTTCATCGCGGCTCGAAATTCGGCACGATCCCGGACTACCTGAAGCGGGCGAACGGTGAGGTCTGCACCATCGTCCAACTCGAAACGCCGGAGGCGATCGAGCGCCTGCCAGAGATCGCTGCGGTCGACGGCATCGACGCGCTGTTCGTCGGGCCTGGTGATCTGTCGGCTGCGATGGGCCACATCGGCAATATCGCCCATCCCGAAGTTCAGGCGCTGATCAAGAAGGCGGCGAAGGATGCGCATGCGGCCGGCAAGCCGGTCGGCATCGTCGGTCCTAATCCGGACATGGTGACGCGCTTCCTCGGATACGGCTACGATTTCGCAGCGATCGCTTCCGACATCGCCATGATGACCGGTCGCGCCAATGACTGGCTCGCCGTGCTGAAGGGGCAGACGGCTCCTGTTGCCGCGCCTGCCGCTGCTTATTGAGGATCGCATCCGTGCAAACCGGCTTCGACCTCGTTCTCGATGCAAAGGCCTCGCTCGGCGAATGCCCCCTGTGGTCTGTTGCCGAGCAGGCGCTCTATTTCGTCGATATCAAGCGCTGCCGCATCCATCGTTTAGATCCGCAGACGGGCGGCTTGAAGACCCTCGAACTCTCCGAGGAAGTCGGCTGCATCGGCCTTGCCGCAGGTGGCGGCTTCATCGCAGGCTTGCGTTCCGGAATTTGGTTGATCGATTCGGATGGCAATCCCGTTCGCAAGCTGGCCGACAACCCGGAGGATCAGACGATCAGCCGCTTCAACGACGGCATGGTCGATCCCGCAGGCCGGTTCATTGCTGGCACAGTCGATGAAAGCCGCGAAAAGGGCGTTGCAGGTCTCTATCGCTATGACTGCAACGGTCTTGCGCAACTGGCGAACGGTCTTCTGACCTCGAACGGCGTCGCCTTTTCGCCGGACGGCCGGCGGCTTTATCACGCGGACACGCTACGCTACACGCTCTATACCTACGACTACGCGCCGGAAACCGGCACCGCATCCAGCCGCCAGGTCTTTGCCCGGTTCGGCAGCGAGACGCATAGGGGGCGCCCCGATGGCGGCGCGGTCGACGTCGACGGTTGCTACTGGACGGCATTGTTCGAAGGCGGGCGGGTCCAGCGCTACAGTCCCGATGGCACGCTGCTGGCCGAATACCTGGTTCCCGTCAAATGCCCGACGATGGTCGCCTTCGGCGGCGCGGACATGCGCACGCTCTATTGCACTAGCGCCAGCGTCGGCCGTTCGGACGCCGAGCTTGCAGCGTTCCCTCTCTCGGGCGGCCTTTTCGCCATGCGGACCGACGTCGCGGGGCTGCAAAAACCTCTTTTCAATCCGGAAGCCTGATCCATGTCCTCTCCCTATAACACCGTCCGCTATGCATCTCTCGAAGGTCGCGCCGTCCTGATCACCGGTGGCGCCTCGGGGATCGGCGCGGAAATGGTCAAGGCCTTTGCGGCGCAGCGCGCGTGCGTCTGGTTTATCGATATCGACGCCGTTGAAGGGGCAAAGGTTGCCGCCGAGACGGGTTCGGTCTTTTCCGCCTGCGATATCACCGACATTCCGGCGTTGCGGGCTGCCATCGCCGATATAGAGCAAGATTCAGGTGGAATCGATACCCTCGTCAACAATGCAGGCAAGGACGATCGCCATGCTATGAGCGACGTCGAGCCGGAAAGCTGGCGGCGGGCGCTGTCGCTCAATCTCGATCATCAGTTCTTCGCAACCCAGGCCGTCAGCCCGCGCATGTCAGAGAAGGGGGCGGGTTCGATTATCATGATGGGCTCGATTTCCTGGATGCGCGGTCGTCCCGGCATGGTCGGCTACACCACCGCCAAGGCGGCCATCAACGGCATCACCAAGACGCTCGCCCGTGAGCTTGGCCCCTCCGGCATCAGGGTCAACTGCATCGTGCCCGGCGCGATCGTCACAGAACGGCAATCGAAACTCTGGACGTCGCCGGAACAGAACCAACAATTCATCGACCTGCAGGCGCTGAAATTCCGGCTGGATGCAAGCCACGTGGCGCGTATGGCGCTGTTCCTGGCCTCCGACGAAAGTGGCGGCTGCACAGGCGGCAACTTCATCATCGATGCCGGGCTGACGCAGAACTGAACGTGCAAGATCCGAAAGATATCCCATGAACCTCGAACAGACAGAAACCGGCTTCATCCTCTCCTTCCGGGGCCGGACGATCCTTGACCATAGTGCAACCATGCCAGCGATCTTTGCCGGACATGGTGAAGAGCGCATGGACATGTATCGCGGCAATTTTGAAATCGAGGACTATGTGATCGAGCGTCGTGCGCTTGCGCATGCGGAGATCGACGGAAACCAAGTATTTTTATCGGATGGAGCGGGCCGGCCGGCGCGCCTTGTCCTGAACATCGATGAACGCGCCATCGGCTTTAAGGCGCTCGACGCGTCCCTGAACCGCCTCTGGATCCGTGTCTCGGCAGAGCCTGACGAGCACGTCTGGGGTGGCGGCGAACAGATGTCCTATTTCGACCTGCGCGGCCGCCGGTTTCCCTTGTGGACCTCGGAGCCGGGCGTCGGCCGCGACAGGAACAGCGAGATCACCTTTAGGTCGAACGTTAACGATCGAGCCGGCGGCGATTATTTCAACACCAACTACCCACAACCGACCTATGTTTCCTCGGCGCGCTACGCGCTGCATGTCGAAACGACGGCCTATTCCGTCTTCGATTTCCGCCGCAGGACCTTTCACGAGATCGAGGTCTGGGCAATCCCGGAGCGGATCGAGCTTTTCGCCGCGCCGACCTTCGTCGAACTGGTTGAGGTGCTGTCGGATCGCTTCGGGCGTCAGCCGCCGCTTCCCGACTGGGTCTACAACGGCGCGATCATCGGCCTGAAGGACGGTGAAAATTCTTTTGCGCGGCTTCAGTCGATGCGCGATGCCGGTGTCGAGGTTTCCGCTCTATGGTGCGAGGACTGGGTGGGGCTGCGCCAGACCTGCTTCGGCGCGCGTCTCTTCTGGGACTGGCAAGCAAACGAGGCCCGCTACCCAGGTCTTCGACAACGGATCGCCGAATTAAACGGTGACGGCATCCGCTTCCTGGGTTACGTGAACCCCTACCTCTGCGCCGATGGCCCTTTGTTTGAAATCGCGGAAGCGGAGGGCTACTTCGCCACGGATGAAAGCGGCAAAACGGCGTTGGTCGATTTTGGCGAATTCGACTGCGGCGTCGTCGATTTCACCAATCCGGCCGCGGCCGAATGGTTTGCCGAGGACATCATCGGCAAGAAGATGCTGGACTATGGGCTTTCGGGATGGATGGCTGACTTCGGCGAATACCTGCCGGTCGACGTGCACCTCGCAAACGGCATCGATGCCAAGTTGATGCACAACCAGTGGCCGACGCTTTGGGCGGAAGTCAATGCGAAGGCGGTTGCCAGCCGCGGCCAGACCGGCGAGGCGCTGTTTTTCATGCGCGCCGGCTTCACCGGCGTCCAGAAACATTGTCCGCTGCTGTGGGGCGGCGATCAGTCGGTGGATTTCTCCCGTCACGACGGGCTCGTCACCGTCATCTGCGCGGCCCTGTCTTCCGGCCTCCTCGGCAATGCCTATCACCACTCGGATATCGGCGGCTATACCAGCCTCTTTGGCAATGTCCGCACGCCGGAGCTTTTGATGCGCTGGGCCGAGATGGCGGCGTTTACGCCGGTCATGCGCAGCCACGAGGGAAATCGCCCGCGCGAAAACGTGCAGATCGATCAGGATCCGCAGGTGCTGTCGCACTTTGCCCGGATGACGCGGATCTACACGCATCTTGCGCCCTATCTCAAATCCCTGTCCGATGAGGCGGTTGCGCGGGGCCTGCCGGTGCAGCGGCCGCTCTTCCTGCATCATCAGGACGATCGCGAGACCTATGCAATCCAGGACAGCTACCTCTACGGCGCCGATATGCTGGTCGCGCCGGTCTGGGAAGCAGCGCAGGCGGATCGTGTCGTCTATCTGCCGCGGGGCGAACGCTGGGTTCACGCCTGGACGGGCGAAATCTTTGCGGGCGGCGAAAAGCTGCGGATTGCCGCGCCGCTCGGACAGCCGCCCGTCTTCTACCGGGCCGGTTGCGCCGATGAAGCGCTGTTTGCCGGTCTTCGGGGTCTGTGACGGTGAGCGCTGCCGGTCTTGCGGGGCTTCTGGTGCTGGCGGGCGTTGCCGCCTACATGCAGACCCTGACCGGTTTCGCCCTCGGCCTCATCATGATGGGCGGCATCGGGCTTTCCGGGCTGATACCGCTGCCGGATGCTGCCGTGCTCGTCGGCTGCATGGTGCTCGTCAATGCCGCGCAGGTTCTCGCACGCGGCTGGCGCGACATTGCCTGGGCCGAATTCTGGCCGGTCGTCATCTCCAGCCTTGCCGCTCTTGCTGCCGGATACTGGCTGCTGGGCGTGATGGTTTCGGCATCGATCGACTGGCTGAAGCTTGTACTCGGCATCGTTATCATCGCTTCGAGCCTGCAGCTTGCGCTGAAACCTCAGCCGCTGGCTGTGCGGTCGTCAAGCGCTTCCTTCGCGGTTTTCGGCGTGATTGCGGGCCTGATGGGTGGCTTGTTTTCCACCGCCGGCCCGCCGCTGGTCTATCATCTCTACCGGCAGCCTTTGCCGGCGGTCAGTATCCGCGAAACGCTGGTGGCGGTGTTTGCCGTCAATGCCGTCATCCGGCTGGCTATGGTCGCGGCTGGCGGCGAGGTGCCCCGTGGCGGTTTCTGGTGGGGGCTGCTCTGCATTCCGGTCGTGATGATCATGACCTTCGTTGCCAAACGGTGGCCGCCGCCCTTGTCTGCCCCGTCGATCCGCCGCCTGGCCTTTGGCCTGCTTCTCATGTCCGGCCTGTCGCTGGCCGTTCCCGCCCTTTTGAAGATCATAGGAGATCACGCATCATGACCGAGCGCCGCACGCTTGCCCTCAAGGACCCCGCCCTTCTCACCGACAAGGCTTTCGTCGCCGGCGCGTGGATCACCGCACCCGACGGCAAGTCATTTGCCGTGACGGACCCCTTCGACGGGGCGCTGATCGCCCATGTGCCGGATCTCGGCCAGGCGGTCGTCGCCCGGGCGATCGATGCGGCCGCGGACGCGCAGAAGCTCTGGGCAAGGCGCACGGCCAAGGAGCGGGCGCAGGTGCTCAAGCGCTGGTACGAGATCATCGTCGAAAACGCCGATGATCTGGCGCTGATCCTGACGACCGAGCAGGGCAAGCCTCTGGCGGAGGCGAGAGGCGAGGTCGTCTCCAACGCGGCCTATCTCGAATGGTTCGCGGAAGAGGCAAAGCGCATCGATGGCGACATCATTCCCGGCCCCAATGCCGGTCAACGCATCATGGTGCTGAAGCAACCGGTTGGCGTCTGCGCGGCAATCACGCCATGGAATTTCCCGAATGGCATGATCACCCGCAAGGCAGGCCCGGCACTCGCGGCCGGCTGCAGCATGATCCTAAAGCCGGCTTCGCAGACGCCGCTGTCGGCGCTGGCGCTCGCCGTGCTTGCCGAGCGCGCCGGCGTGCCGAAGGGCGTGTTTTCGGTGGTGACCGGCGAGGCGAAGCCGATCGGTATCGAGTTCTGCCGCAATCCGAAGGTCGCAAAGATTACTTTCACCGGTTCCACCGGCGTCGGACGCTGGCTGATGAAGGAAGCGGCCGACGGCATCAAGCGCCTGTCGCTGGAACTGGGCGGTAACGCGCCCTTCATCGTTTTCGACGATGCGGATCTGGACGCTGCCGTCGAAGGCGCGATGATTTCCAAATTCCGCAATGCCGGCCAGACCTGCGTGTGCGCCAACCGCATCTATGTGCAGGAGAGCGTCGCCGCAGTATTCACCGAAAAGCTACTTGCGAAGGTTTCGGGTCTTTCGCTCGGCCGCGGTACAGACGCCAGCGTCAGCCAAGGGCCGCTGATCGATGAGAAGGCCGTGGCGAAGATGGAAGAGCATGTCGCCGATGTGGTCGCAAAAGGCGGGACTGTTCTCTTGGGCGGCAAACGCAGCGCGCTCGGCGGCACTTTCTTCGAGCCGACGGTCGTGACCGGCGTGACGCAGGCGATGAAGGTGGCCAAGGAAGAAACCTTTGCGCCGTTGGCACCGATCATTTCGTTCAAGGACGAGAACGACGTCATCGCCATGGCCAATGATAGTGAATTCGGTCTCGCCTCCTATTTCTATGCCAAGGACATGGCCCGCATCTGGCGCGTTGCGGAAGCACTCGAAGCCGGCATGGTCGGGGTCAATACCGGCATGATCGCCAACGAGATGGCGCCCTTCGGCGGCGTCAAGCAATCCGGCATGGGGCGGGAGGGCTCGAAGTACGGGATCGAAGGGTTCCTTGAACTGAAATACGTGGCTCTTGGGGGAGTGTAATTGTCGCCACCAAGGGCTTCGCCTCATGCGGCGAAACCGCCAAGTCGTGAACCGATTGCCGTTCTATTCGCTGCGAGTGCCGGACGAGACCGTTGCAACTTCGGCACGCTCGGCTTTGCGAAAGGCGATCTGGCCGCCTCGCCGCGTGGGCCGCCGACGGACCGGCCGAAAGTTGGGCGCCGTCTCGATCAGATGTTTGGCTGTCGTTTGGCACTTAAACGCAAGAAAACGGGTGTTTCGAATGTTTTTGGCAGATAATTTGAGATTCCTGACGAAGAGAAACTTAAATTAAGTGCAACTACGAAGACGTTAGCGATTGGCTTGCGGGTCCGCGATGTCTTTGAAAATGCTGCCAAAGCCATGATTGTTTTCGCCCGGAGGTCATTGGAAATGGATCGCTCATTGCAAAAATACCGTCGATTCTGTCGACGACCAATTCTCACATTAAGTGGCAAAGTCCGCATGAGAATCTCACGTTAACTGTCAAGTCTCAAATTAAGTGCCACGCTATCTTGTTGAAATCTTTGAATTGAGAGTCTTACGATTAACTGGAAAACGACACCTGGTCACGGTCCTCTTCGCGGTTGAGACCAAGGGCCAGGTCCTAGAGGAACTTTCGCCGTGACAACCTGAAACGTCAGCAATCAAAAAGACTTACGGGTCAAAGGCTCGGCTTAAGATCGCCCGGGCCTTGATCTTCGTACTCCTTGGTGGGCGAACTCCGGCGGTCAAGCCGAGGGACATTCATTCCTGACCAGGATATCGACGCTCTGAAATTCAAAGCCGGAATACTAAAAAATCCAGCGCGATTGGTCTTTGATGGGGGAATTGGTAGTGCGACCGATTCTCGCATACAGCAGTTCCTCCTTACAAAAGTATACTGTCAGAGGCCGCAGTTGTACCGGGTATGGATCAGATAGAGTTTTCTAAAGTCGCGGGCATTATTCGTCACGAAGGTGAAATCTCCCGCAACGATCCGAGGCATCAAATCCCAATCGCCCTCGCCGCTTAAACCCAGCCAATTCACATGGAAGCAATCGTGGCCGTGATCTTGAGCCACGGCCACGAGCGACGTGTGCAGGCATTCATCGATGAGGAATTTCACGAAGCCTTGCTCGAGGGTTTTCGTGTGCTAGCAACGCCGAGAGGCAAACGGTTTACCGACTTCACCTTCAGGCCCTGTTCTGACAGCTTGCGAGGCCGCCCACTGGCAGGATGGGCGGCGACCCAGATTTCGGCGAGATCCACCATGCCGGATAGCCCTCAACGAGCTCGTCGGTGGTAGCGCCTTGCTGTTTCATCGCAGCGATTGTTCGCACTGGTATGCGGGTGAAGTCCTGTGTTCCAGCTCAATCATTGCAGCGGGTCGGATCTTTTAAAAGAACAGGTCTCAGCGATCCTCCGCTTTGCGCCATGCCTCGTACTTTGGCAGGTATTCATCCTTAGTCCTGGGGTAAAGACCTATAATTGGATCGCCGGCATTTACCTGATCCAGCACGAAGTCTTCATAGCTCTCCATCTCCGTGCATTCCTCGGCGATCTCGTCCGCGAGATGCGCGGGGATCACCATGACCCCGTCACCGTCGCCGAGCATCACGTCGCCGGGAAAGACCGGGGCATCGCCGCAGGAAATCGGCACGTTGATGTCGAGCGCCTCATGCAGCGTCAGGTTGGTCGGTGCCGACGGCCGCTGGTGATAGGCCGGCATTTCCAGCCGGCCGATGCCCTCGGCATCTCGGAAGCCGCCGTCGGAGACGACGCCGGCACAGCCGCGCACGGCCAGCCGAGTGACGAGGATGGAGCCGGCGGACGCTGCCCGCGCGTCCTTGCGGCTGTCCATCACCAGCACATGGCCGGCCGGGCAGGTCTCCACCGCCACCCGCTGTGGATGGTCGGCATTGCGGAAGACAGTGATTGCATTGCGGTCCTCGCGCGCCGGAATATAGCGCAGCGTAAAGGCCTGGCCCACCATGTTGACACCTTTCCAGGAGACGGGATGGACATTCTGGATGAACTGGTTGCGCAGGCCGCGCTTGTAGAGGGCTGTAGCCACCGAAGCTGTGGAGACCTTCATAAGCTTTTCGCGCGTGGCATCGGACAATACGTAGTCGGACATGAAATGCTCCTGGTGTGGTCAGTTGATCGCCGGTTCGTCGACCCTGGGGCCGAAGTCCGTCTTGAGGAAATCGAAGTCGCAGCCCTTGTCGGCCTGCTCGATGTGTTTCGAGAACATCAGGCCATAGCCCCGGCCGTAGCGTGGCGGCGGCGGTGTCCAGGCAGCACGGCGGGCTGCCAGCTCTTCGTCCGGCACCAGCATGTTGAGGCTGCGCGCGGGAATATCCATTTCGACGATGTCACCAGTCCGGAGCAGCGCAAGCGGCCCGCCGACATAGGCTTCGGGTGCCGCATGCAGCACGCAGGCCCCGAAGGACGTGCCGGACATGCGGGCATCGGAGATACGCATCATGTCGCGCAGGCCGAGCTTAAGGAGTGCTTTCGGCATGGGGATCATGCCCCATTCCGGCATTCCCGGCCCACCCTGCGGCCCGGCATTGCGCAGCACCAGCACCGTGTCCGGTGTCAGCGGATAGTCGGGATCGTCGATGATCTTCTTGAGTTCAGCATAGCTGTCGGCCACCAGCGCCGGCCCCTTGTGCCGGTGGAATTGCCGATCGCAGGCCGCGGGCTTGATCACTGCGCCGTCAGGGCAGAGATTACCCTTCAGCACGGCGAGCGATCCCTCGTGATAGACAGGGTTGGTGAGCGGCCGGATCACGTCCTCGTTCCAGATCTTCACGTCGTCGAGCCCATCGGTCAGCGGCTTGCCGGTGACGGTGATCGCCGTGCTGTCGAGCTTGTCGCCGAGCTGCTTCATCAGCGCGCGCAGGCCGCCGGCATAGTAGAAATCCTCCATCAGGTAATTGCTGCCCGAAGGCCTGATATTGGCGATGACTGGCGTCCTACGGCCGATGCGGTCGAGATCATCAAGTTCGAGCGGAATGCCGGCACGGCGGGCCATGGCGATCACATGGATGATGGCATTGGTGGAACAGCCCGTTGCCATGGCGACCGTCACGGCATTCTCGACGGATGCCGCGGTGACGATCCGGTCCGGCGTCAGGTCTTCCCAGATCATCTCGACGACGCGCCGGCCGCATTGCGTCGACATGCGCTGGTGGCCGGCATCCGCCGCAGGAATGGATGAGGCGCCGGGCAGGGAAAGGCCCATCGCCTCGGCAATTGCAGTCATGGTCGAGGCAGTCCCCATGGTCATGCAATGGCCGTAGGAGCGGGCGATCCCGGCCTCGATGCCTTGCCATTCTTCCTTCGAGATGGTGCCGGCGCGGCGCTCATCCCAGTATTTGAAGCCGTCCGTGCCGGAGCCTAGGTACTTGCCAGCATAGTTGCCGCGTAGCATTGGCCCTGCGGGCAGGAAAATAAACGGTAGTCCCATGCTGAGCGCACCCATGATGAGCCCAGGCGTGGTCTTGTCGCAGCCGCCCATCAGCACGGCGCCGTCGAACGGGTGCGAGCGCAACAGCTCTTCCGCCTCCATCGCCAGCATGTTGCGATAGAGCATGGTCGTCGGTTTGACGAAGTTTTCCGAGAGCGACAGCGCCGGCAATTCCATGGGAAAGCCGCCGGCCTGCAGCACGCCGCGTTTTACCCATTCCACCCGATCCTTGAAATGCATGTGGCACGGCTGGGCATCAGACCAGGTGTTGAGGATCGCGACGATCGGCCGTCCCTCCCAGTCCGCCGGGTCATAGCCCATCTGCATCGTCCGCGAACGGTGGCCGAAGGAACGTTGGTCGTCCGGCACCATCCAGCGGGCGGATCGCAGTTGCTCGTAGGTCTTTTTCGGTGTCATTGACGTCTCCGGCTGGTCTTCGACCGCATTGGCTTCGGTCAGAAGCGGATTTCGCTTGATGTGATGAATGCCTGCAGTGCCGCATGCTGGGATGGAGTGAGCGGCCAGGCCGAAGGCGGCCGGGTGGCGCCGCAATCATGACCGATCGCTGCCAGCGCCGCCTTCACTCCTGTCACATTGGTGCCGTTCAATTCCTCGGCGCGGATCTCCTCGAATGCTTTCATTCCCGCGATCAGGCAGTTGGCCTTGCGGTAGTCGCCCGCTTCGAGTGCTGAATGAATGGCGACCGAGCGCTCGGGCCAGACATTGATGAGGCCGGACGTAAAGCCGCGTGCGCCGACCGCATAGAAGGCCGGAGCCCAGACTTCCGCCAGTCCGCCGACCCAGACGATGTCGGGATCGGTGGCGGCGATCGCCTCGGCCAGTTTCAGCGGATTAGGCGTCGCCCATTTGACGCCGACAACCGCTGGCAGCTCGCAGAGCTCCCTTATGGCCTTGATGCCGATGGCGTCGTTGCGCAGATAAAGCACTATGGGCAGTCCCTCTGCGGCATCGGCGATTGCCCGGACATAGTCGATCAGGCCGCGTGGCGATGAAAATGGATCCGGCGGCTGGTGGATCATCAACGCCGATGCCCCTGCTGCCCTTGAGGTTCTAGCCAACCGGCAGGCGTCACGCACGCCTCTGCCCACACCCGCCAACAGCGGAACGCGGCCACCCACATGATCCGCCGAAGCGCCGACCATAGTCTCGGCCTCCTCGACTGTAAGTGCGTAAAATTCGCTCGTATTGCCGTTCGCAACGAGGATGTGCACACCTGCGGCAATCGCCTTGTCCACGATAGGTCTCTGCCGCCGAGGATCGACCTCTCCAGCGTTGTCATAGGGGGTGACGAGAATGCCGGAGATGCCTGTGAGGGCGGTATGCAAATTGCTGGTCATCGGAGATCTTCCTTGTGTCAGTAACGTTCGCATCGCGTCATTCCGTGAAGGCTTCGTCGCGCTTGCGGCTGATCGAGGGTGCCAGCACCAGGCCCAGGACGACCACCGCCACCACCAAGAGCAACAGGCTAAGCGGGCTTCGTACGAAGATGGTCGGATCGCCCTGGCTGATAAGCATGGCGCGGCGCAAATTCTCTTCCAGCATCGGGCCGAGAATGAAGCCCAACAGCAGCGGCGCAGGCTCGAAATGCAACTTGGAGAGCGCAAAACCGACCGCGCTGAAGCCTGCCATGATGAAGATGTCGAAGACGCTGTTGTTGATGCTATAGGCGCCGATGCAGCAGAAGCCGATGATTGCAGGAAACAGCAGGTGATAGGGAATGGTGAGCATTCGTACCCAAAGCCCGATCAGCGGCAGGTTCAGGACGACAAGCATCAGGTTCCCCGACCACATGGACACGATCATGCCCCAGAACAGTTCGGGTTCCTCGGAGATGACGTTGGGGCCGGGCGTAATACCCTGAATGATCATCGCGCCGACCATCAGGGCCATGACCGGGTTACCGGGTATGCCAAGTGTCAGCATCGGAATGAACGAGGTTTGCGCTCCGCCATTATTGGCAGATTCCGGCGCCGCGACTGCCTCGATCGCGCCCTTTCCGAATTCGGCCCTGTTTGGCGAAATGCGCTTTTCCAGCGCATAGGCGGCGAAGGAGGATAGCATGGCGCCACCGCCCGGCAGCACGCCCAGGAACGAGCCGAGCGCTGTGCCGCGCAGGACTGGACCGCGGATGCGCCTGAAATCGTCGCGGGTCAGCATCAGGCCAGTAACCTTCTTCACTCCGACCGAACGCTCATGCTCGTTCTCGAGATTGCGGAGGATCTCGCAGATGCCGAATATGCCCATGCTGACTGCGACGAAATTGAGACCGTCATAAAGCTCTGGAATGCCGAAGATGTATCGCGGCATGCCGCTTTCCACATCGGTGCCGACCGAGCCAAGCAGTAGGCCGAAAACGATCATCGCAAACGCCTTTAGGAGTGAACCGCTGGCCAGCGCTACCGAGGCGACGAGGCCGAGAACCATCAGAGAGAAATATTCAGCAGGCCCGAATTTCAGCGCGACTGCGGCAAGCGGCGGGGCCGCAACCGCCAGAAGCAAAGTCGCGACCGTTCCGGCGAAGAAGGATCCAAGCGCTGCTGTTGCCAACGCCGCGCCCGCGCGACCGTTGCGCGCCATTTGGTAGCCGTCGATCGCAGTGACGACCGACGAGCTTTCGCCCGGAAGATTGATCAGGATCGCGGTGGTCGAGCCGCCATACTGGGCGCCATAGAAGATGCCGGCAAGCATGATCAACGCCGACTCCGGCTGCAGTCCAAAGGTGATCGGCAACAGCATGGCGATCGTCGCAGTCGGCCCGAGACCCGGCAGCACGCCGATAGCGGTGCCCAGCAGACAGCCGATGAAACCATAGAGCAGGTTCACGGGCTGGAAGGCGGTGGCGGCACCCAGCAACAGGTCGGAAAAGATGTCCATACGAAACTCCAGGCGGGTGATAAATCGGTCAGTTGCCCAGGAAAGGGATCCATGGGCCGAAGGCGCTGACGGGAAGCGACAGGAGCCGTGCAAAGAGAACGACCGAACTGATCGCCATGAACAGCGCGAGCGCGATCGAATGGCGCCACCCGGCATATCTGCTGGCGCAACTGACACCGCCGACCATCAAGAACATGGTCGGTGCGAGCCCTAGGTGCGAGAGCGCCAGGCCGAAGAAGACTGGCGCCAGGATCACCAGTATGTAGGCCTTCCAGTTCGCCGGTGCATCTGGCTCATCCTTGACGGCAACCACCAGAGACTGAACCATGATGAGGACTCCGATGCCGATCAGCAGGAGGCTCAGCATGACCGGGAAGTAACCAGGTCCCATCTGGAACGAGTTCCCGACATCGAGCTCTCGCCCGAATCCAATGAACAGTAGGCTAACGACGATCATCGCCGCGCCGCCGACAAATTCGCGACCGTTTCTAATCTTCAACATGGCTTTAGATCCATAGGTCAGAAGGTACCGGCCGACGCGATGCGCCGGCCGGGTGGAAATGTCACTGCAGGGGGACGTTCGCCGCCTTGATGACCTCTGCCCATTTGTCGGTTTCGCTCTTGATAAAGGTCGCAAACTCTTCCGAGGTGTTGCCGACCGGCGTTGCGCCCATGCCTTCGATCTTCTCTTTCATGGCTGGGTCGTGAAGGATGGCCTGAACCTCCTTGCTGAGCTTCTCGACAATTTCCGGCGGCGTGCCTGGCGGTGCGAAAATGCCGTGCCAGGACGTTGCCTCGAATCCCGGAATGACGCTGTCCATAGTCGGCACGTCCGGCAGCAGCGATGCCCTGTCGAGGCTGGTAACCGCGAGCGCCCGAAGCTTGCCGGCCTTGACCTGCTGCGCTGCCGTCGGAATGTTGTCGAACATGAAGTCGATATGGCCGGCGACAACGTCCATAATTGCCTGGCTGCTGCCCTTATAGGGCACATGGGTAATCTTGACGCCTGCCTTGGTGGCGAGCAGTTCGCCCGCAAGATGGATCGACGTGCCGACGCCCGACGATGCGTAGGTGTGCTTGCCCGGTTCCTTCTTCAGCAGTTCGATCAGTTCCTGGACCGAATTGACCGGCAGCTTGTCCGGATTGACCACGAGCACGTTTGGCAGGCGGGCGATCAGCGACAGCGGTGCGAAGCCCTTTTCCTTGTCGTAGGGCAAGGTTTTGAACAGGGTCTGGTTGATCGCGTTGGAGCTGACCGTGCCCATGCCGATCGTGTATCCGTCGGGAACCGCTCTAGCGAGATCGCCGAGGCCGACATTTCCTCCCGCTCCAGGCTTGTTCTCCACGATAAAGCGCTGGCCGAGGCGCTTATCCAATTGTTCGGCCACGAGGCGGCCGAAGGTATCGGTATTGCCGCCTGCGGCAAACGGCACGATCACCGTCACCGTTTTAGAGGGATAGTCCTGGCCCTGGGCCTTACCCGCAGTTGCGGCTAAGGAAGCGATCGAAGCGGCCATCGCCGCCACTGTAATGAAACGAATTAAACGCATGATTTCTCCTCCGGCTTGGGCAAGCATATGCCCTAATGAAATCCCGTTCCGGCTCCTCAACCGGAAAATGGAAGCGCTTTCATTCTATCATCATATTTTTGCCTCGCAAGACTTGGCCATCTCATGAATCAGCAAGCTTTTTCTGTGAGTTACGTGAAATTAGCAATCTTTTTTTGTTGCGGCCTTGCCAAACGGCAAAATGAAAGCGTAAATCATTTTACGATGGAGATGACCATGACCGGACAGGGAAGCAGCAGACCGATAGACCTACCTAGACCGGTGACGCTGGCGGATATCGCCAGGCTTGCCGGGGTCTCGCCGGTGACCGTCTCGCGCGCGATCAACACGCCCAGCCTGGTGAAGCCAAAGACGCTTGGAGCTATAGAACGCGTTATCGCCATGACAGGATATGTACCTAATCTCCTTGCCGGTGGACTGGCGTCCCGCAGAACAAGGCTGGTTGCGGCGATCGTTCCATCGGTGTCCAGCACCATCTTCGCCGAGGCGATCGAAGGTTTGAATGCAGAACTCGTCGCTGAAGGCTATCAACTCCTGCTGGGCCTGTCCGGTTATGACCACCGCCGGGAGATGGAACTAACGCGCGCCATCCTGGCGCGGCGGCCCGACGGCATCATCCTGACCGGCATCACCCATCTGAAGGAAACGCGGGCTATGTTGACGGGGGCCGGTCTGCCGATCGTCGAAATCTGGGATTCCACGCCGTCGCCGCTCGATACCGCCGTCGGCTTCTCGCACTATGATGTCGGCGCCTTGGTCGCCGAATACTTTATAAGGAAGGGCTATGATCGTTATGCGCAAATCGGCGCGAACGATCCTCGCGCCATTCAGCGCAGGGATGGATTCATCAAGCGGCTCTCTGGTGTCGCGGCGGTGGAACTCCCCGATATCGAGATGAACTCGCCCTCGACTTTCAGCGACGGGCGGAAGGCATTGGCGCATTTGCTTGCTCGGGGAAGGGGATCGCTCGCCGTCTTTGGAAGTTCCGACGTCGTGGCGCATGGGGCGCTGACAGAAGCGGTTGCAAGAGGATGCAGAATACCGGAGGATGTCGCAATTGTCGGGTTCGGCGACTTCGACTTCGCGCCACACACCTATCCGTCGCTGACGACAGTTCGCATTGACCGCCGCATGATCGGGACAAAGGCCGCGCGGTCGATATTAAGAAAAATCTCTGGCGAGACTGTCGAGCCCATGATCGAAATTGATTTCGAAATCATCGCGAGACAGTCGGCTTAGTCGCCGATGGCGGCGTAGGTGCGCCAGACGTTGGATGAGGGTGTCTCAGGTTTTGCTCCTATCAAGACCAGCCATGTGGACTGCGAAGACACCACCTCACTGCACCTCGTTGACATAGCGGTGGTTGGCGGTGGTTGCCCGGTGCGCTGAAATCAAAACCGGTACAGCCATCTGGTCATAGGCCACTTCGTCGATCGTTAGGACCGCCGCTGGCCGGCTCAGGTCCAGCCAATGGGCATCGCACTCGGTCGCAAGGTCGGCACCGAGCTGTTCCCGTATGGCCGAGATGCGGATCCCATAATTTTCCAGTAGATGCAGGTAGAAGAGCTGAGGGATTTCCTCCGACCTCTCCGGGAAGTCTGGAACCCGGTCGCAAGAAAGCGTCAGCGTCTCGTGCATGATCGGCCGCTCGTCGACGTAACGCACCCGGTGGAAGGTAACGATCGGCGATCCTTCGTAGATCTGAAGTTTTCGCGCTTCGGCCGCGGAAGCAACGCTCCTATCGAGCGAAGTCACCTTCGTGACCGATTTGCTAAGCGAACCATCCAGACCGTGCAGTCGAAAATACTGAAAAAACAGTCGCAGGCTGTGCTGCGGCTTGCGGCCGGTCACGACTGTGCCGGTCTTGCGACGGCGGCTGAGAAGGCCGTCATTGGTGAGATCCATCAGCGCCCGCCGGATCGTACCCACGGCCACGCCGTAGGTTTGCGACAGCGCCACTTCGCTGGGCAGAACCGAACCCGGTTCCAGTTTGCCGAGCATGATCGCTTCGGTGATCTGTCGTTTGACCACTTCATAAAGCGGCAACGACAGTTCCGTCAGCTTGATCACTCCTGATGAATTATTGGGCAGTTCCGGCAATGATTTGCCTCTTCTTTGGAGTTGACTCAGGGTCTCGATCTACGCAGTATTACTATATAGTTTATATTAAAGCGCAAGCTGGGGAGGCTGGCGCGACGGTATCGAGGACACTGCCATGAACACGCCGCCGCCAGCTTCTTCGCAACAGATCCTCGGACCTGCCATGGCAGCGATTGAGCTGGATGTCGAGGTTGCTGTCGATGATCTGGCTCGGATGATCGAAGTTGACACCTCATTCCCGCCGGGTCTTGGCTATGACGCTTTTGCCGATCTGATGGCTGAACTCCTTTCGCCCTTGGGGTTTGAGTTCGAGCGGGTCGTCGTGCCGCGTGATCTTTGGTACGTAGCCAGTGGACCGGCATCCGGCGAGCGGACCAACCTCATTGCCGCCCGCGAAACGGGAAAGCCCGTCTGCGGTCTTTATTATCATGTCGACACGGTCCCGGCCGCGCCAGGTTGGGCACGCGATCCTTTGAAACTGACGGTCGAGGGTGACGATCTGTTCGGGCTCGGCGCAGCGGACATGAAGGGCACGATCGCAGCAACCCTGCTGGCGTTGCGGGCCGCCAAAAAATGCGGTCTGCCTCTGTATTACGATCCGATGCTGCTCCTCTGCACCGATGAGGAGGGGGGCCTATATCCCGGCATTCGCTATCTGGCGGAGCAGGGCATGTTGAAAGGTCATATCCTCAATTTCAACGGGTCCGCGGCGCCGCGCATCTGGGCGGGCTGCTTCGGCGTCTTCCATCTGCAGGTGACGATTAGGGGGCGCGCCGTTCATGCGGGAGAAGGCAATCGCACCGGCGCCGGCATCAATGCTATCGAAGGCGCCTTGCCCCTGCTCAATGCCTTGATGGCATTGAAGCCGGACGTGGCCAGCCGGGCATCCGCGCTGACGCCGCCGCCGCACGCGTCAGATCCGCTGCGACCACAGCTTTCAATTTCGGCCGTGAACGGCGGCACCGCCGGGGGACAGGTCCCGGCGCAGATCAAGATTCTCGTGAGCCGGCGTTACGCTCCGGAAGAAAGCTATGAGGATGCACGCGCCGAGATCGAGAGCCTGATCCGCGACCGCGTTGCCGGCACAGGGCTGGGGCTCGAAACCGACCTTGTCGGCCACCTCATCCCGACGAACGATCCGGAAGGTCCGCATTGGCCACGCTGGCAAAAGGCGCTGTCGCTGGGCTTCGGCTACAAGCCGGAAGACTTTCAAAAATGGGGCGCCGCAAGCTGCTCCGACTTCGGCTACGTGCAGAAGTCCGGTTTTGCACAGGAGGTGCTGCTGGGCGGGCTCGGCCGCCCGGAAAGCTGCATCCACAGTCCTGAAGAGCATACCACCCGCCAGGACGTCATCGCCTTGGCAAAAAGCATACTGGCCTATCTCGCGGCGGATTTTGCCGCCGACTCCATTCCTGAAAGCCGCGCCTGAACCATAAGGGAACTGAAAAATGCTGGAAATGAAACGTCGCTTCTTCCTCGCCGGCACAGCCGCCGTCTTTGCTGCACCGGCGCTTGGCCTGGCGCAGACCGCAAAGCCGGCCAAGGGCGGCACGCTGCGCATCTCCGTTGACCAGGCTGCAAGCGTCATCCATCCGCTTTTGACCCGCGTCAACCCCGAATACCTGGTGACCGAGTTGCTCTACAGCAACCTGACACGCCTCAAGGTCGACATGTCGGTCGAGCCGGATTTGGCCGAAAGCTGGACGCCCAATGACGGCCTGACCGAATGGACGTTCAAGCTGCGCAAGGGGGTGACCTTCCACGACGGCTCGCCGTTCACCGCAAAGGACGTCGTCGCCACTTTCAAGGCAATCCTCGATCCGGCAACCGCGTCGCCCGGCCGCAACAATGTCGGCCCGATCTCCGACATCGTCGCCGTCGACGATACGACCGTGCTATTCAAACTCTCCGGCGCCTATGCCGACTTGCCGGTCGCAATGGCCTACACCAACGCTCGCATCATTCCGGCCTCGATCGCCACCGGCGACCTCAAGAGCCTTTCCACCAAGGCTGTGGGCACCGGCCCGTTCAAGCTGGTATCCTACGAGCCGGACCGTCTGATTGTCGTCGAACGCAACCCGAACTATTACGACCCGGCCCGCCCTTATCTCGATCGTATCGAGGTCCAGGTATTCCCGGATATCTCCGCCGAAGGCTCGGCGATGATCGCCGGCAATGTCGACATCATCTCGACGCTGCAGCCGACCGAATACCTGCGGCTTGACGGCAATGACGGCGTCGAGGTCCTGCGCACGCCGTCCGGCCAGTTCTGCAACATCAACTTCGGGTGCGACACCGCACCGTTCAACGACGCGCGCGTCCGCCGTGCGATTGCGCTCACGGTCGATCGCGAGGCGATGGTCAACTTCGTTACCGAAGGCTTTGGCACGCCAGGCAACGACACGCCGCTGAACCCGTCCTACCAGTTTTTCAAGGCAGCCAACCAGCGCGAGAAGAATATCGAAGAAGCCAAGAGGCTGCTCACTGAAGCCGGTTTCCCGAATGGCCTGCAAGCCACGCTCATCGCCTCCGACCGCCCGGCGGTGCGCACGCAACTTGCCGTCGCCCTCAAGGAAATGGCCAAGGAAGCCGGCATTACCATCAACGTCCAGACGATGCCGCATGCCACCTATCTGGAGCAGGTGTGGAAGAAGGGCAGCTTCTACGTCGGCTTCTACAACATGCAGCCGACCCCGGACGGAATCTTCAAGCTTCTCTATACCTCGGATGCCTCCTGGAACGAGACGCGCTGGAACAACAAGGCCTTCGACGCCCTGGTCGCCGAAGCTCGCGGCACGATCGACGCAGCCAAGCGCACCGAGCTTTACACAAAGGCCCAGGAGCTGATGAACGAGGAAGTCCCCTCGATCATCCCGTCCTTCTTCGACGTGCTGTCGGCCAAGCGGAGCTGGGTCAAGGGTTACGAAGCGCATCCGCGCGCCTCGGTCTTCCGCCTCGATTACGCTTCCCTGACCGACAAGGCGCCCAAGCGCGGCTGACCCCGAACGATGCCGGACGCTCTTTGAGCGTCCGGCTGGTGAAACAAGGAACACGAACGTGTCCCCGAATTATATAGCCAAGCGGCTGGTGATGATCGTCTATACGCTCTTCATCGTATCGCTCATCGTCTTCGCCATCACCCAGATCCTGCCGGCCGATGCCGCCGTCATGATGCTGGGTGAGAATGCGACACAAGACGCGCTTGCTGCGCTGCGTGAAACCATGGGGCTCGACGCCCCGGTGTGGCAGCAATATGCAACCTGGCTCGGCCATCTGCTGCAGGGCGATCTCGGCACCTCGCTACGCACTGGCCAGCCTGTCGGCCCGGTCATGTTCGAGGCGCTCGGCCGTTCGCTGCTTTTGGCCTTCCTGTCGATCGGTCTGATGCTGGTTCTTGCCATTCCGCTCGGCATCATCGCGGCCGTCCGTCGCGGCAAGATCGCCGACATGGTCGTCAGCCTGATCTCCTATGCCGGCGTGGCGCTACCCGAATTCGTCACCGCGACGGTCGCCGTCCTCGTCTTCGCCGACCTGATGAAATGGTTGCCGCCGACCGGATATGTGCCGCTCACCGAAGATTTTACTAGCGGCATTGCCCATCTGGTCCTGCCGGTCTGCGTCATTTCGGTGATCCTGATCGCCCACGTCTCGCGGATGGTTCGCTCGGAACTCGTCGACGTGCTGCACACCGATTATATCCGCGCCGCCCGGCTGAAGGGGATTTCGCGCGGACAAGTCCTTCGTCGCCACGCGCTGCGCAATGCGCTGTTGCCGACCATCACTATCGTTGCGCTCGATGTGGGCTACCTGCTCGGCGGCGTCATCGTCGTCGAAGAGATCTTTGCCATTCCCGGCATTGGCCGCCAGCTGATCGTGGCGATCCAGGCGCGCGACCTGCCGGCCATCCAGGCCGGCGTGCTGATCATGGCGGCCACCTATTCGATCGTCAATTTCATTGCCGACATCCTCTATGCCTGGCTCGACAAGAGGATCCAGTATGACTGATTTCATCAAACGCCTCCTGCGCACGCCACAGGGCGCGATCGGCATGTTCCTTGTCCTGCTGGTGCTGGTGATCGTGCTGTTCGGACCAATGCTCGCGCCGCACGACCCGGGAACTCTTGCGCCGCTCGCGCGATACAAGGGACCAAGCGCTGCCTTTTGGCTGGGAACTGATCAATACGGCCGCGACATCTTCAGCCGCCTGCTGATCGGCGCCCGCGCCACCGTGGTCATGGCCGTGCTCGCAACCATCGCCGGTACGCTGCTCGGCGCCTTCGTCGGCACCACCTCCGCCTTCCTTGGCGGCCGGGC
The DNA here is from genome assembly GCF_056279785.1 of Rhizobium sp. USDA 3886. NCBI lineage: Bacteria > Pseudomonadati > Pseudomonadota > Alphaproteobacteria > Hyphomicrobiales > Rhizobiaceae > Rhizobium > Rhizobium sp. USDA 3886. The sequence continues at coordinate 829,368 of NZ_JBWCDC010000003.1, forward strand.
GGACGAATTGATCATGCGCACCATCGACGCCGTCATGTCGATCCCGAGCCTGCTGTTTGCGCTTCTGGTGGTCAACCTCCTGGGGTCCAGCACGGTCAACGCGCTGATCGCCGTTGCCATCGCGTTCGCGCCGGGCATGGCCCGCATCACCCGCAGCGTCGCGCTGTCGGTGCGCAAGCAGGATTATGTCAATGCGGCGGTCGCCCGTGGCGAAAGCTCTGCCTACATCATCCTGCGGGAAATGCTGCCGAACGTCATCGCGCCGATCATTGTCGAGATGACCATCCGCATCTCCTTCGCGGTCATGCTGTTTGCGACGCTCAGTTTTCTCGGCCTCGGCGCGCAGCCGCCGGCGGCCGAATGGGGCCTGATGGTCTCGGAGGCGCGCCGTTACATGCACCTGAGTGCCGGTATCCTGATCTGGCCGAGCGTGGCGATCGCCGTCGTCGCCGTCGGCTTCAACCTCTTGGGCGACGGTCTTCGCGATGCCCTCAATCCGCGAACCTGAGGCCGCCACCATGACGACAAAACCAGAAACTCCGGTTCTCGTGATCGAGAATTACGCACTGGATTATCACACGGTCTCCGGCGTCTTCCATGCGCTCAAGAACATCGACCTCTCCGTCCACCGAGGCGAAATCCTCGGCCTGGTCGGCGAGTCCGGTTCCGGAAAAACCTCGCTTGCCTGGTCGATCATGCGCTATTTACCCAAGAACGCCCGCGAACCCGGCGGCCGCATCCTGCTGAGCGGCGAGAACCTGCTTGAAAAGACCGATGCCCAGATCGAGGCCTTTCGCGGCCGGCGCATCAGCATGGTGTTCCAGGATCCGAGTACGTCGCTCAACCCGACCCTGTCGCTCGGCACCCAGCTCGCCGAGGTGCTGGTCCGTCACCGCGGGCTGACACGGCAGCAGGCCTGGAAGGAAGGTGAGGCGATGCTTGACCGCGTCGGTCTGAAGACGCCGGCAGCGATGATGAACCGCATGCCGCACGAGGCATCGGGCGGCGAGAAGCAGCGCGTCGTCATCGCATCGGCGTTTGCGTGCAATCCCGAATGCATCATCTTCGACGAACCGACGACGGCGCTCGACGTCATCACCTCATGCCAGATCCTCGATCTGTTCGTGGAACTGCAGGCCGAGACCGGCGTCGCCTCGCTCTACATTTCCCACGATCTGGCGCTGGTGTCGCGCACGGCCAGCCGCGTCGCCGTCATCCGTCGCGGCGACATCGTCGAGCAGGGCGCGGTGCGCGACATCTTTGCCAATCCGCAGCAGGATTATACCCGCGAACTGATCGCGGCGGTTCCCGATCCGACCCGCAGGCTGGTCGGCGACATTGTCGTTGAAACGGACAAGCCGCTGGTGCGTGTCGAAAACGTCAGCGTCCATTATGGCCGCAAGCCGTTTCTGGCAGCACTCACCGGCCGCGCCACCGAGCGGGTTGCCGGCAACAATGCCATCAGCCTCAGCATCAAACCGGGGGAAATTCTCGGCATCGTCGGTGAATCCGGCTCCGGCAAGTCGACCCTGGCGAAGGCGATGACCGGTCTCAACCGCTTCGAGGGCAAGATCTGGTTCGACGGTCGCGACATCAGGAACCTTGGCGACATGGACACTGCCTATCGCAAGGATGTGCAGATCATCTTCCAGCACCCCGACGCCTCGCTCAATCCCCGCCAGAAGATCAGCGAGATCCTGTCGCGGCCGCTAAAGCTGTTCGGGGACGCGTCTCATCTCGACCAGAAGGTCGGCGACATGCTGGAGCAGGTGCGCCTGCCGCGCACCCATGCCCAGCGGTATCCGCATGAGCTGTCGGGCGGCGAGAAACAGCGCGTGGCGATCGCCCGCGCGTTTGCCTCCAAACCGAAATTGGTGATTTGCGACGAGATCACTTCGGCACTCGACGTATCGGTGCAGGCGTCTATCGTTCAACTGCTGCTGGAACTGCAGAAGGCCAGTGGCACCGCTTACCTGTTCATTACCCACGACCTCAACCTTATCCGCCAGATCGCCCACCGGATCGCCGTGATGTATCGGGGCAATCTCGTCGAGATCGCGCCGGCGGCGGATATCGATAGCCAGGATCGCGCCGAATATACCCGCCGCCTGATCGAAGCGGTGCCGCGCCCGGCCGGCCAATACCTATGACAATGCATCAAGGAGCATGACAATGGACCCGAAGTCCCTGGTGGATCGGATCGACGAAAAGGCCTGCCTCGATTTCCTATCGAAGATGGTCCAGCACAAGAGCCATTCGGAAACCGATGGCGAGCGTGATCTTGCGCGCTACATGGCCGGCGAACTGGAAAAGATCGGGGTCGAAGCCGAATTGCAGCCGTTCGACGAAGGCCGCCGCTTCAACACGATCGGACGCCTCAGGGGCACCGGCGGCGGCAAGAGCCTGCTGTTCAACGGCCATCTCGACACCAACCCGGTCACCGAAGGCTGGACGGTCGATCCCTATGCCGGCCTCGTCGATGACAAGTTCATCTACGGTATCGGCGTGTCGAACATGAAGGCCGGCGATGCCGCCTATTTCTGCGCGGTCAAGACGCTGCTCGATGCCGGCGTCAAGCTCAAGGGCGACGTTATCCTGACCTTCGTGGTCGGCGAACTGCAGGGCGGCGTCGGCACGCTTGCGGCGATCAGACACGGCGTCAAGGCGGACTATTTTATCAACAGCGAACCGAGCGATCTCGTCGCCGTCACCATGCATGCGGCAGCCCTCAGCTATGTCATCGAACTGACCGGCGACACGCGCCATCTCTCCAAGCGCGAGGAATCCGTCGATGCGATCGCCGCGGCTTGCGACATCATCCCGCGCATCAACGCCATGACCTTCAGCGGCGCCAGGAGCGACCTGCACCGGTCGATCAACCGCGGCCATGTCGGCGTCGTCCATGGTGCGCTCGGGCGCAGTCTCGAAGAATGGCGTCCGCCGCAGGTCGCAGATTTCGTCCGCCTCAAGGGCTCGTGCCGTTATGCGCCGGGGCAGACGCAGGAGGGCGTGCTGGCCGATCTCGAAAAGGAACTGGTGGCCCTCGAAGGCCGCTTCCCCGGCCTCAAGGCAAAGCTGGTTCCGGAATTGATCGAGGGTCGCCCGCTGATGCCGCCCTTCGAGGTCTCGCCGACATCGCGCATCGTCAAATCCATCAACGCGGCCTATGAAGCCGTGCGCGGCGAAAAACAACCGACCGGCGCGATTACGCCGACGCGCTTCTACGGTACCGATGCCGGCCATCTCTATAAGGAGCTCGGCATGGAAGGTATCGTCTGTGGCCCCGGCGGCCGTTACAACACCATGCCCGACGAGCGTGTCGACATCGTCGACTATCTCGACATGATCCGCGTCTACATGCTGACCATCCTTGATATCTGCGAGGTTGCCTGATCATGTTCTCCCGGGCGGAATTCGATAGTCGTATCGCACGCGCCCGGGACGCCATGGCATCCGCCGGCGTCGATCTGCTACTCGTCGATAGCGGCGAGCTGCTGGCTTGGCTGACCGGCTACACCGTTTCCGAGACCATGTACCGCGCCGCCTGTTTGCCGCGCGAGGCGATGCCTGGTTCACCCTGCGGGCGCTGGACGAGGCGCCGTGCCGGGAAAGGAGCTGGATTTCCGACGTGGTTGGCTTCGCCGATACCGACGAAGCGCAAGCTGCCGTCGCGGCAAGCATCCGCGAGCGCCGATTTGCCGGTGCGCGCATCGGCCTCGATACCAATTCCTACAGCATGAGTGCTGCGACGTTCATGCGGCTTTCGGCGCTGCTACCGGATGCGAACTTCATTCCCATGCCGGGGCTCAGCGACAGCCTGCGCTGGGTCAAGTCGGAGGAGGAGATTGCCATCCTCCGTCAGGCATCTGCAATCGCCGACAAGGCGATGCTGGAGATCGCAAGGCAGGCTCGTCCGGGGATGACCACCCGCGATGCGGCGGCAGTCGCCTCGCAGGTCTTCCTTCGTGAAGGTGCCGATACCGGGGAAGTGGGTCCGGTCGTCAAGGCCACCGGCAGCCACGAGTTTCTGCACGGCGCGTTCAAGACCGAAACGATCACGGAAGGCGACGTCCTGCATGTCGAGCTCATTCCGCGCGTCGGAAACTACGGCGCGCGGATGATGCGGCCACTCGTCGTGGGTGCTTCCTCCGCGGAACTTACCGCTACGGCGGGAAAGCTGATTGAGCTGCAGGATCGGCAGATCATGGCGATGAAGCCGGGCGCCATAGCGCGAGACGTTGACGCGATCATGCGCCGAGGTGCCCTCGACACGGGCCTCCGGCCGACCTACGAAAACGTCACCGCCTATACGCTCGGCCTCTATACCCGCACGCCCCGCACTAGCGACTTTTCGAGGGTTCTACTGCCCACATCCAACTGGGCGCTCGAGGAGGGGATGGTGTTTCACCTTTATGCTACAGCTCAAGGCCTGGGCTTCAGCGAAACGGTGGTCGTCGATAAAGAGGGAGGCGCTCGGCTCACGAAAACGCCAAGACTGGTTTTGGCGCCTGACCCAGCTGGTCGTTAGTGAGAGGTGGATCGATGACGGGCTGTGCGTCTGCTCCAGGAAAAGCCGCATTTGGGCCGCCAGTTTCTCAGCGTTTCCTAAAAACCCATCGCCCCGTCCCGCTGAATTTTCATCGAAGAAGGAGTAACTCGCCTGACCCCTTTCGAGTTTGACGAAGGCAAGCGTCGTTGGCCGGCCAGATACGTATCGACCTGGCTTTCCCGAAGCGCCGAGATAAGTTGTTCTCCGAACAGATCGTTCGACAGGCCGGTCAACATGCCGGTTCGTATGCCCAGTCGTCCCAACGCAATTGCAGTGTTGAAGACGGCGCCGCCGGCATGAGGAATGAATCCGCTGCTTCCGCCGTCTGTTGATGCCGGAATCATGTCAATCAGTGCTTCGCCGCAGCAGAGGATCATTTCGAATACCTTTCCAATACCTGCGCTGAAGCGGACGATGAGACGTCCAGGTGATCGGGCTCGATATTCGAGTAGCCGCGGCGGGTTCCACAAACAGTTCCGCCGTCGGCGAAGATCTCGACGATTCCACGGTCATGAAACAGACGAAGGTCCTTCCCGCCGCCAAGCCCCGCCACGTATTGGATCGAGCCGTCGTCCTGGGCGAGCCGGATCGAGAGGACGCCATCGGCGACGCTCACCTCGAAGGCAAGTTCACCGCCCTGCGTCGCGACGAGCTTGCTGCCCTCCAGGGTTCCGGAAAGGCGGATTTCAATGGGTGCCTTCGGCAGCGAGAATTTGCCGCTTTTGTCCTCTGCGATAAGGTCGGCGGCATAGTGCTCGTCGACCTCGGCCGCCGGCAGCATTTGCAGTCTATTCCTGTCTTCACTCAGACTTAGAACACGGGGCAGGGACAGCTCCCCGGAATAGGCTGAGCCCTCAGGCTTACGGTATTCCCAATTGAAAAGCCAGGCAAAGGCGATCTGGCGCCCTCCCGCTTCGAAACTCTGCATCGCGTAATAATCGGTGCCGAAATCCAGCAATTGCAGTTCCGACGTGTCGGGTACGAAGGAGTCGTCGATAAACTCGCCGATCAGGGCATAAAGGAGATTGTGGCGCCGTGTTCGTGGTTCGACATGACCAACAAAGCCCATCACCAGAACCCACTTTTCCTCCAGCGGAAAGAAGTCCGGGCATTCTACCGCACGTGCGCCTTCTTCACGGAAGTTCGCCGGCGCGCGGTAGAGCGGCCTGAGGTATTGCCAATCGAGGCCATCGTCGGAGCCGAACAACAAGACCGCGGGGTCGCCCTCGATCGATGCGCCGAGGATCATACGATAGGCGTTGGCTGCGTCGTCCCACCAAACCTTTGGATCGCGGAAGTCGTGCTCGACCCCGTCGGGACGCTGCTCCAACACCGTCACAATGCCTTCCGCCTTGATCATCCGCCGATCTGGGCGCGCTATTTTCTGAATTTCCCGATAATCCTTGAAAAGGTCATAGGCGGGCAGGCGCTCGGTGTAAAAGAACATCAAACTTCCATCTCGATCCCGAAAGGCGTTGCCGGAGAATGCGCCTCCTGTAGCGCCGAGACGCCAGAGGTTCTGTTCTGGATGCAGAAATACCGGCATGTGAAGCCAATTGACCAGATCGCGAGTGGTCGCATGTCCCCAGTGCATCGGTCCCCAATCACTGCCGCTGGGATGGAATTGATAAAAAAGGTGCCATAGCTCGCCGGTCTTGCAGAGACCTACGGGGTCGTTCATCCAATGCCGGATTGGCGAGAAATGAAGCGCGGGACGATCCGGATCGGACCGAAGCCGATCTTCAATTTCCGCACCGGTGCGTTGAAGGATCCCTTTTTCCGAAAATTCAAACACCGTTATACCGGTCTCGTTCACGGTTTGAGGCTGATACCCATAGGCCCAAAGAACAGCATCCGGCGCATTGGTGACAATCGTGACCTTGCAAGCTTCCCTGTGGTGATACTTGAAAAACTCCGGATGGATGGCAAATGACGGAACCTGCCAAACCGTTTTCCCATCAATGTTGATACGAAAAAAGCCGTCGCCCGCGGCCCAAAACTCCAAGCAGTACCCCGAGGGTAGGAATAGGTTTTGCTTCATCAACGGGCCATCTTCCCGTTCCATTTGGTTCGTCATGAACACAACTCCGAATAGTCACTGAATTTTCGACAGACTCTCTAGACTACGCTCGGTCTACATTGAAACTCTGCCGACTATTGCCCGGGAACTGGAGTGCCCCTGAAAGCATTCACTGTTCTGTCCATTTCGACCTGTTCGACACTGCCTGAATCCAGAACCGTATTCCGCACCGAACCCTTTTGCACCGCTACTGCCGTCACCTCGAGCGCCTTCAAATTGTCCGTTGAAAGCAATGCGCCCACTTGCGTTGAAAAACACGCACTGTTTGGTGCATCGTTGATTTGCGACATTTCGGTTGTGGCCACGATGTGATTATTGGCTATGTAGTTGCCGCTGCCGGAAACCACATTGATGATCACAGGCTTTGCGGCGAGAGGCTTGATATATTGAGTATCGATCGTTTCTGAAATGTGGTTGGCGATTATAGAATTGTTGCTGCCATCAATGTGCAAAAGTCCGAACAGGTCATCCAGGCCGTTATCGTACTTCTGCATGGGCGCCCACGGCTCGCGATCTCGCAAGAAGTGATTTGAGGACACCAGGTTTTCGCAGCAGTTCGCAGCAAGAACCAACATTCCGGGATAGAAGGAATGGAATCTATTTCCTGTGATCGAGGAACGCACCACGCCGGAAAAATAGACGCTGCTCGCGCCTCGGGGGAATACGTTGTTTGAAGAGACCAGGATGCCGCCGTAATTTTCGGCGTAGACGGAATGTCCCCTATATCCGGCTCCGACAAAATTATTCGCTATCCTCGAGGCCTGCCCCATACCTTTCAATTCGATACAGTTGCCGCACTCTGCAATGAAATTGTTATCTATCGCCAGCGCATCCGCGTCATGAACGGTCACTCCATGCTCCAGATAGATAAGACCCATCCCCGTTATCCGGAACGAGTCATTGGCGCTGCCTACATAGATTCCCGTTTTGCCGTTCCTGTAGGTATTTTCCGCATCATTCTGCCCCGAACCATCGTCCATGAAGTGCAGGCCATCGATGCAAAAGTCAGCAAACTCCACGGAGCTTATACGAGGATTGCCGGTGCGTCGGACATAAAACGCGGCTCCGGCAGCCTCGCCGTCGGCGACGTCGGGAGACATGTCCACACATATGCGACTTCCGCCCGGCCACACTTCGCGCCACTGCGCCAGTTCGTCCGCGGGTGTGTTGAAACGGATGCTCGAAGACGTGAAGCCATGTCCAGAGCCCGCAATCTTCAGATAGCTCACGTCTATGACGACCTGGGTGACAAGACGGTAATCGCCTGGCGGAATATAGATCACTGCTCCAGGCTTTCCGCCGCCATTGCGGTCGGGAACCGCTTGCCGGCTCTTGATATCCGCAATGATGCTGTTGATGACCGCTCCGATATCCTCATGGGGGTTTCCTGCGGGATAGCGTGTTACGTCGTAGAAGTTTTCACTTGCCATTGTTCATCTCTCCTCGGCCATTTCCCGCTCCACGGCGGGAGCGAACCGATGTTCTTGATGGGCTTGTCGTAAAGCCGCCTAGGGATATGCGTTCAACCGGCTCTCGTTGGCGTTGGAACAGGAGCCCGCGTACCGTCACCAGATACTGGTGCGGCTGTCGGGTTGAAAGAAATGGAGTTCGTCGGCATCGATAGCGATGCGCGCGATGTCACCTGCGCGTACTGTGCTCTTCGGAGAAAAGCGGGCTACAGCAGCCTTTTCGTTGCCGATGTCGGCGACGGCGTCCGGGTCGCCGGCATCCACCCAGGGTGCGTCGATGTTCAGATGCACCATGGATTCGGAGCCCAGCGCCTCGACGAGAGCGACCGGGGCCGAGATCTCGGCCGAAGAGGGCCGGATCGCCGCGTCGTTCATATGCTCGGGCCGGATACCGATAATGACCTGACGGTTGAACGCACCGTTGAGCGAGGGGCGGTCTTCGAAAACCCGGTCAGGGATTTGGAAACTGTTGCTGCCCAGGGTCAGCGTCCTCCCATTCAGAAGGGCCTCGTACAAATTCATCGAGGGCGATCCGATAAAGGCGGCGACAAAGACATTGTCAGGACGATTGTACAGGTTTTGCGGTGTGTCGACTTGCTGAAGGACGCCGCCTTTCATGACAGCGACGCGGTCACCCATCGTCATCGCCTCGACCTGGTCGTGGGTCACGTAAATCGTGGTGACATTCAGTTTTCTCTGGAGACTGGCGATCTCGGCGCGCATCTGCACGCGCAGCTTGGCATCGAGGTTCGACAACGGTTCATCCATCAGGAAGGCCGCTGGTTTGCGGACGATCGCTCGTCCCATGGCGACACGCTGACGCTGGCCTCCTGAAAGGAGTGCCGGCCTGCGGTCGAGCAAAGTCGTCAGTTCGAGGATGCGTGCGGCTTCGTCTACGCGGCTGGCAATCTCGGTCTTCGGCAGGCCTGCCATCAGCAAGGGGAAGGCAATGTTCTCCCTCACTGTCTTGTGCGGGTAGAGCGCATAAGACTGGAAGACCATGGCGATGTCGCGATCCTTGGGATCGACATCGTTGACCAACCTGTCACCGATCCTGAGTTCGCCGCTCGTAATGCTCTCCAGGCCAGCGATCATCCTGAGCGCCGTCGACTTTCCGCATCCTGACGGACCAACGAACACCATGAACTCGCCGTCCCTAATGTCGAAGCTCAGATCGTGCAGAGCGTGAAACCTGTTTCCGTAGACCTTGTTGATATTGCGCAGCTCTATGCCGGCCATGCCTTTGCCTCCCTCATCCCTTTACAGCGCCGAAAGTCAGACCGCCGACGATCTGTTTTTGCAGTGCGAGCGTTACGATGATGACCGGCAGCGAGTAGAGGACGGCTGCGGCGGTCATCGCCCCCCAGGCAAGCCCATAGACGGAATTGTATTCGGCGATGACGATCGGCGCCGTTTTGGTCGCCTCGGACGTCAGCAGCAGCGCGTAGAGGAACTCGTTCCAGCTTGTAATGAAGGTAAAGAGAGCGGTGACCGCTATCCCCCCTGTCATGACCGGAAGGACAATCTTTCGAAACGCTTGGAATCGGGTGCAGCCATCCATGCGCGCCGCTTCTTCGAGCTCCTTCGGCACCCCCTCAAAGAAGGCGGACATGAGTAGCAGTGCCAGCGGCACGGCAGCCGATGTGTGAGCGAGCACCAGGCCAGGAATTGTATCGAGCAAACCGAGCGACTTTAAAAGCTGGAACAGCGGCACTCCGAGCGCCACCGACGGCACCATGCGCGTCACCAGTGCGAAGAGCAGGAAAATGGTGGTGATCCGGCGCCGGTACTGCGTGGCAACGTAAGCAGCAGGCACGGCCACTGACAGCGAGAGAGCAGTCGTCAGCACCGCGACGGTGAGGGAATTGAAGAAGGCTCTAGGCAAGGTGGAGGATCGCAGCACTTCGCGAAAGTTCTCGAACGATACAACGGCGGGAAAGAAGCTTGGCGGGATCTGCTGGACATCAGCCGCCGGCTTGATGGAGGTCATCAGGAGATAAATGTAAGGCAGCGCGTACGATAGCACCAACACGAGGGCTGCCGCGTTGATCAGGATTCCGCTGACATTGAGGCTGGGAGCTCTACGCATGGACCGGCCTCCATATCTTCCAATAGGCGACTGCCGCCAAAAGCATCATGACGATGAGAAACAATGTTCCGGACGCGGACGCCTCGCCAAGATCGCCGAACCGAACCATGCGCTGATAGATGTTCATCGAGAACACTTCAGAAGCGTGACTGGGACCACCCTGCGTCTGTATCCAGATCAGGTCGAACGTCTTGGCCGCATCCACGCCGCGTACGATCACCACGACGGCGATCACCGGCCGCATGAGGGGAAGGGTGACATGCCAAAAGCGCTTGAGCGCATTCGCCCCGTCGATCCGCGCTGCCTCCAGCAGGTCCTTTGGGATGTTCGTCAGCCCGGCATAGGACACAAGGGCGACAAAGGAAGTCGTCAGCCAGATGTCGGCAAAGGAAACAGAATAGATGACGATATCTTCGCTGGACAACCATGCGATCGCTTCTGGATCGCTAATCAGACCCAAACGGACGAGCCCGTAGTTCAGGATGCCGATATTGCCGACGAGCAGAAATCGCCAGAGTAGACCCGCGACGATGGGCGGAACCATCAACGGCAGAGCGAAAATCGTGCGATGCCACCGCGATTGACCGGCAAGCGCCGAAAAAAGCAGCGCCGCACAGAAGCCAAACGTGAACTCGAAGAACAGCGCGAAGAGCGAGTACTGAACGGTCCGCAGAGCGCTTTCCACGACACGTTTCGACGTCAAGGCGTCGACATAGTTCTGCAGCCCGACCCATTCGCGTATATGAGGCGTGATCGTATCGACCTTGAAAAAGGAATCGAATACCAGGAGCCCCACCGGGTAAGCGACCAGCACGCCGAGGATGGCGACTGCAGGCGCGAGCATGCAAAGCACAAATCGGTCTTCACCCGACATGTCCGTCTCCGAAAGCTAAGGGTGGGCATATTTTGCCCCACGATGTTGAAGGAATGTACGAGGCTAGTTGAGAATGTCCTCGATCATTTCCTTGGCTTCCGTCAGGACCTCTCCGATCTCTGCCTTGCAGGTGAGTGCCTGCTGGATAGCCGGCAGCACAGCTTCATCGACGATTTCCTGATATTTTTCATTGATCGGCCGGCCCTGGGTGGCAGGCGCGCTCAGCGTCTCAAGAAGTGGGGGGAAGTGCTCATAGCCGGACTTGCCTGAATAGCTGCGATAGGCGGAATTCGTCGCTGCAAGGCCGAGGGGAGCTTCGATACCCAGGGCATTATTGGCGATAGCAAACGAGATGAATTTTTTCGCTGCGTCCTTGTGCTGGGATGTGGAGGGAACGACGTTGTACCAAGGGCCTGGAACAGCTGCGATCCCGGCGTCACCGGCCAGCATCGGCGCCACGCCGACCTTGCCGCTGACCTTTGAATCCGGAGGCGTCATCTTGTAGGCGTGCGCCCAGAACTTCATCATCGCTGTTTTGCCCTGGTAGAACAGGTTCTGCGCCTCGCCCCAGCCGATTTCGTTCACATTTTCAGGAACGGAATGATCAATGCAGTGCGGCGCGATGTAGAATTCAAGTGCCTTTTTGTGCGCCTCATTGTCGATAATGATCTGCCCGTCCTTATCGAGGATCACCCCTGGCGAACCCGCCTGCAGCACATGCGCCATCCATTCCTCTGAAAACGTGCCGATGGTGTCGGTGCCCCAGAAGTCAGTCTTTCCATCGCCGTCAGTGTCACGCGTGAAGAATTTCGCAATGTCGCGCCACTGCTGCCAGGTTTTGGGCGGCGCGAGAGGATAGCCATACTTGACCTGAAAAGCTTCCTTTTCCTCTGCCTTTTCAAATAGATCCTTGCGGTAGAACACGATCTCGGCATTGGCCCACGCAGGCATGCCGATCAGTTTGTCAGCGACCTTCGCGTCGGCAAGCAAGACAGGCGGCAAATCCGCGCGAACTGCATCGGTGAATAGAGCCGAGAGATCCTCGACGTGGCTTGCAAACTTCGCATTCCACACGACGTCAATCGTCACGACATCGAACGCGGAAGAGCCAGAGGCGATTTCGGCCGAGAATTTGTCAAAGACCCCCTGATAGGGAACCACGGTGAAGTTCACGTTGATGCCGGTTTCGGCGGTAAACTTCTCGGCGACCGCCTTCTGCAACATTTCGCCGCCGCCTTCGACCAGAATGTTGATGGTTTCGGCATTGGCAGTGGCGGCCATGAAAACAAGCGCGAGTGCGCTGGCACCAAGCATTTTCTTCATCGATTCCTCCCATTGGCTCGTTGCACTTGCATCGAGCCTCCTTCTTGTTGCGAAGGTAATCCCCGTATGACGACGTTGTCAACATGGAATGTCGACGTTGTCAGAAAATCCTGTCGACGTTGTCATGCGTCTGGTTTAAAAACGAATCCCGGCAAGGAGATTGGCTTACATGGTCAGCATAGTCAGCGTCGCGAAAGTGGCGGGGGTTTCCAACAAAACTGTGTCTCGGGTCATTAACGGCGAACCATATGTGACCGAGGAAACGAGGGAGAGGGTAGAAAGGGCAATTCGAGACCTCGGATACGTGCCTAATATGGCCGCCCGCCAAATACGCTCAAGTCGCTCCAACACATTTGGTATCATCGCTGACTATGTGTCGACGACGCCCTATTCAGTGGATATCGTTCGCGGGATCCAGGATTGGGCTAATGCTAACGGCAAAACCATCCTGATGGCAAACACCGGCGGTGCGTCCGAGCAGGAAATTAAAATTTGGAAAATGTTCCAATCGCATCGCATTGACGGTGTTCTCTACGTAACGATGTACCATCGCATCGTTGACCCCGAAACCGGCGACGTCGGTATCCCCACAGTCATGATCAACTGTCGACCTCGCACGAGCGAGCTGTTGCCGTCGATCGAACCCGATGACTACCAGGGTGCGCAGGATTTGACACGCTATCTGCTTGAAAAGGGCCATCGAAAGATCGGCTACATCCGGCTCAATCCCATTTTGCTTGGCGCGGAACTGCGACTCGATGCATTCCGCAAAACCACCGGCGACTTTGGCCTTAAAGAGAGCGATCTGACTATCCGTCTTGGGATGGAAGGACCGGTAGGAGCAGAGAAGAACTACGTTTTTGCTGCCGCCACCGAGATGCTTCAACAAAAGGATCGACCGACCGCAATCATGAGCGGCAACGACGAAATGGCGATCCAAATCTACATTGCGGCCATGGCATTGGGTTTCCGTATTCCCGAGGATGTGAGTATTGTCGGCTTTGACGACTTCCGGACCGTTTCCCAGGCGTTGAAGCCGGAGCTGACCACTGCGGCTTTGCCGTATTACAATCTCGGCCTCGAAGGGGCGGAATTGTTGAATAGCGTGGTGGCCGGAACTGAGGTTTGTCCGAGCCGCCGCGTTGTGCCCTGTAAACTGGTCGAGCGAACTTCGGTGTGCTCCTTGTAATGCGATTCACGAAGCGGGAGCACCTGGTTGGGCGAGCAAACCGGCCGGTTTTTCAGCGTACTAGTCAAGAGGAAAGAGGTGGTTGCGGGAATATGGCGGAAACTTGATATGTCTTCAGGCTGATAAAAAGGCAAACGACTACGCTGCATTGCAAGCCGAGTTCCATAAATCGCCTTATCAATCAAAATAACGACTTTACAGGTACTTAGCCGTCTCCGATGACAGGTTGTCAGTTCGATTCCTTTCAAGAGCGCTTAGAAGACTGACGGAGCGTGCGGCCTTCCATGATTTGGCTCCGGGGACGGTCGATGCCCAATGCGCCGAGCAGCGCTACCGCGCGCAAACCTATGTAAGCCCCAGCCTGCAGGTCGGGCCTTAGTCTTCAACTATGCATACGACTTGATATCTTCCTATCTGCATATTGGAACTTACACCGCATTGGTATGCAGTGGGAAAGATACGCAGCAGCCTGGAGCCGCGATACGACTACCGGTCTCCGAGCTGCGGGCTTCCTCGCCTCTGGTCCCCGCAGTCCGTCGTCCGGGGCGGCGCGCACCTATGTGACGATGAAGCATTTCCTCTCCGCTTTGGCTTCGAAACACTGCGCGATCTCCCGGACATTGAGATGCTGGAAGACGCGGGGCTAATTTGATCGGCACATGGTCGAACAGGCGGCCACTTTGGACGACGAAGTCGTTGATCAGAGTTCCTGCGACGGGGAGTGAGAGCCGGAACAATCGGTACATAAGGCTTTTGGCTGCCGGCAGGAAACCGTCAGTCGTCACGTTCCGCAGGATGGCCCTTCGTCGTCCGTATGCGCCGGCATTGCCCGGATGTAACGGAGGCCCTTGGTCCCGACGCCACCGGTCGCGACGATTTCAAACCCGGCCTCAGTGAGAAGCGCACCGATCGCCTGCATGTCGACATGTCCGTGTCGGTGGAGGATCGGCAATCTCGACCTCCGCGCCGGCTTGCCGAAGTCAATCAGCAACAAACGGCCTTCCGGCCTGAGGACGCGGCGCGCTTCGCGGGCGAAGGCTGCTCGAGCACGCTTTGGCAAATGGTGGAGCATGAGCGTGCCGGTGACGACGTCAAACCGGGCATCATCGAACGGCAACCTCTGGGCCGCTCCGTGCACGAAGGTGACATCAAGCTGCACTCTTTGTGCCTTCGCCTTCGCTCGCGCGACCATCTCCGCCGAGGCGTCGAGCCCGGTCACGCGGCCGGTTGGTCCAACCTGACGTTTCGCCGCGATCGCCAGCGTCCCGGTCCCGCAGGCGACATCGAGCACGATTTCTCCCGGCCGGAGCCCCGCTAGGCGCAACATTGAAGTGCGAAACCGACCCTCGCGCCCGAGCGTCAGCATGCGGGCGAGCAGATCGTAGGTGGCCGCTCCGTGTAGGACGATTCCAATCGCGTTGCCGTGTTCGTCGTCGCTGCGGCCTCCGACAAGGCTTTGCCGTCGGCCGCGTCCCCAGATTACCAGGGCCAACAGGGCGGTCAGAACGACGCCGTGGAACACGAACACCGAGGCACCAGCGCTTAGATATCCGGCTCCAAGCCACAGCAACGTCATCAACCCTGCGATCAACGACAGCTTCGCTGCGACGACCATGATGATCAGGCTTCTGCGGGAAGGCGAACCCACTCCGGCGTTGCGACCAAATCCGTGCATGAGATGCAGCCTCCGTGGTGACAAACGCGCGCCGCAAAGGCGCCGTAAACTTTCGGGACACGTCGTATCATGCTGGACACGATGTCCGGAAATAGTGTTGCAGGACACCCGACGGTAAGATGTTCGGAACGGCACAATCCAGGAGGCAGTGGCCATGAAAATCGAGCGGTCAGCAAAGAACGGCTCGATCGATCGTCGCGTCGCGCGAACGCGCGCTCTGCTGCAAGACGCGCTCATCGCACTGATCCCGGAGCGGGGATATGCGGCAATTACTGTCGAAGACATTTGCCGCAAGGCCAATGTCGGACGATCGACCTTTTACGCTCACTACACGAGCAAAGATGAACTGCGCAGCGCAACGATCGAGGCACATCTGAGATCGCTCGATCAACAGCGCCTGGCGACGCTTCCGGCTTCCGGCCGACGCCTATTCCGGTTCAGCCTGCCGATGCTTGAGCATGCGCAGGCGGCCCGCGAACTCCATCACGCACTGCTCTCGAGCAGCAGCGACGCGATTCACGATGAATTGCGCGAGCGGATCCGCCGCGTTGTCCGGCATGAGCTTGCCGAAAAGCGGATCGGCAGTACCAACGTCCCTGCCGAGGTTGCCGTGCAATTCATTTCCGGAGCCTTTGTCGCCGTTCTGGCCTGGTGGATCAACGGAAATGCTGACCTGTCGCCGTCCGAGGTCGATGAGCTGTTCCAGCAGCTGGCGCTGAACGGCGTCGGCGCCCGTGTCAAGACGGACGAAGCTGATCCTCAGCAATGCCGTTAGCCGTCAATTTTCCCATTGCGTTTCGGCGATCGAACTGGCCATGAGCTGGTCGCTACCATCAGGTGCCGCGGGCACCGTCAACGTGACAAGTTCATTGCGGCCCTTGACGATCACGCTGTAAAGCTTGTGCACATGCGTCGGGCTACGGTTTTCATCTATGGCTTCGGCGTCGAAAACGTCGAAGAGCTGCCTTTCAAAGCCCCGGCTGTCGACGCCGGATGTCGCCACCGTGCAGGCTTGGACCGACTTGCCGCCGAGGTTGTTTTAGCGACGCCGACGAAGAGAGGTTGGCCTATGCCATTGCCTTGCGCCGCCCAGCCTTCGATGCTCTCCGGATCGTCCACGGGTGCCAAGCCGATGACCACCTCGTCGCGGAGCGGCGTCCAGCCATGGGCCTGCGCGGCCCTGACTGTCCTGTCGAAGTCGGGCCCGCTCGAAAGACAGTGGCGACGGAAAAAGTCGAAAGATGTGCTGCTATCCTCGGCTTCGGCCGTTGACGCGACGCAAAGGATGGCGGCCTGCAGTATCGTTCGGGAACGTACCATCGTGTTATATCGCTCGGATCGCCGAGCGATCCCCGGACATGGAATTCCCCGGCGCGCAGTCTGATTATACTCCTAGTGTGGTTAAAGCGCAGGCGGTTTGTTGAGTTTGCCTACGCACAGCAACCCTTTCAATATCGGGGCCAATTTGCCGTGATATTGTTAGCCGGCACTAACAATTTCGAGGAGCAGCGTCCATAGCATAACCAACGCATATTCACGGCTTGACAATCGAGGGACTGACAGTCGATGCGGAGAAGGCTGTGAACGACATCCGGGGTCTTTTTAACGCTCCTCAGGTGGCTTGAGGTGGCGGAACTGCAGCAGCAACAGCAGGTCGTAGACGATCTTCAGCATGCCGCAGATGACGAGCGGCCAAGCGCGATAGGAGGCAGCGACGAGAGCACCCGCCAGGGCAGGACTGGCCGCCGCGGCAAGACTGCGCGGTACCGATGTGAAGCTCGCCGCCGCGGCCCGCTCCGCCTCGGTCACGACGGCCATCACGTAGGACGAGCGCGTCGGTACGTCCATTTGCGAGAGAGCGGCCCGGAGGAGCAACAAGGCGAGCGCCAGGGGCAAGTTGGGGGCGAAGGCCGCCAAGATCAGCACGACGCTCGACGGAATGTGGGTGAACACCATGGTGTTGATCAGCCCGATACGCCGCGACAGCCAAGCGGCGACCGGGAAGGAAAACGCCGAAAGTACGCCGGACCAGAAGAAAAACATGCCCGCCGCCGCAAGCGATAGATCGAACCGTTCAAACAGCCAAAGCGCTAGCAGAGACTGGACCACGAAACCGCCGGCAAAGGCATCGAGGCTGAACAGGCCCGCAAGTTTGAAGACAACGGCACGCGAAGGTCCGAGTGCCGACGCTTCGGCGGGCCCCATTGTGGGGCGTCGCGGTATGCGGGCATAGAAAAGACCGCCAGCTATTCCGACCAGAGCATAGAGCACGAACATCAGCTTGACGGCGGTCAATCTTTCGAGACCCACCAGCGCGGAGGAGTCCGGTATCGCTGCCGCGAGCGCGCCGACGGCGCTTGCAAGCGCACCAGTGAGGCTATAACGAGCGAACATCTTCGTCCGATCGACTGCGGTCACCTCGCGAGTGAGCGCCGCGTGCTCCAGCGGCACGAACACGCTCACGCTGCCGGCTGAAGGATTAATCGTACCGGCGAAGGCAATCACCAGCAGCGGTGCATAGTCGTGAACCATGGCCATGGCCACGCCCGTGGCCACCATAAGTCCGGTGGCAGCAAATAGCAGTTGGCGGAGATCGCGATGCGCACCGAGGAATCCGATCGCAATCGTCAAGAGTGCAGAACCGAACAGCGATGCCGTCGCGATGATGCCGACTTGCAGGGGCGAAAATCCGAGTTCGAGCAGATAAACCGGCAGTAAGATCGCCACAAAGCCGTCGCCGAAGTCGCGCAGAGCGCGTGCGGCGAAGAGACAGGTCGCGGGATTAAGTCCCGGTGCGATTTTTCCGTTCGGTTTTTGTCGTTCGCGCGGCGGCATCTCTTCAGGCGCCTAATACGATGAAGCAGAAACGCCGCGAGATCACCGACTCGAGCCGCAAACTGGCATGTGTCCTTTGTTGCATGGTCTTCCGCAAGCCTCCGCCACCGGCTTTCCACTTCGAGGAACGCGGGTGCTTCTTCCGTGCTCTATTGCTCCGAACTTCGTGGCAGTCTGCGAAATCGCCTCACGAGCCGGCGATGAGAATAGGTCAGCCGAATTTCGGGACCTATTAATGGCTGCGATTTGCGTGATTTGCGATGAACAAAACGCCGGGGGCAACGTTTCCTCGACGCCCCAATATTCAAGAAAGGAAAAGAACATGGATTGGAACCGCGTCGAAGGCAACTGGAAACAGGCCAAAGGGAAGATCAAAGAGCAATGGGGCAAGCTGACTGACGACGACCTTGATCAGATCGCCGGTAAACGCGAGCAGCTTGAAGGCAAGATCCAGGAACGCTACGGCCTCGAAAAGGATCGCGTGCGTCGCGATATCGATGACTGGTATGCGCGCCAGACTTGGCATTGATCCTCCCGCATGGCAGTTGATGAGTGATGTTTCGAGTGTGATCTGGCGATCGGCTCTTCCCGGTCGCCGGATTCTGCTGTCGCGTTGGCGACACTCTGGTGCGCGTATTGGGAAGCCTGCAGCCGGATCCGCTCTACCTCCGCCAAGCCAGTAAACGCCTCTACCTCCGCCAAGCCAGTAAACGCTAAGGGTCCTTCCGGTGCAGAGCTCTTCGCATTGCTTGGATGCCCCCATCGAAGCATGCGAGAAGGCCGCGAACACGGCCTCCTCGCTATCGGAAATGGCTCAGGCGGCTTTGGTTGCCTTCAAATTCGCCGACGCCTGTGCAAGCTTCGTCAGCTTCTTATCGGTGGCTTCCTCTTCCGCGAGGCTCGCCTGAAGGAGTGGGACCGCGTCCTTCAAGCCAAGCTGCTTGGCCCAAGCGACAAGTGTGCCGTAGCGGGCGATCTCATAATGTTCGACGGCCTGGGCTGCGGAGATCAATCCTGCGTCAAGCGCGGGAGACCCCTTGAATTCTTCCATGATTTCCTCCCCTTCGGCGATAATGCCTTGGATGGCCTCGCAGGTCTTGCCGCGAGCGGGCTTGCCAACGATCTCGAACACTTGCACGAGACGCTCGACTTGGCTTTCGGTCTCGTCACGATGCTGCAGGAAGCCCGCTTTACCTTCCTCCGATTGCGTGGCGCGAGCCATCTTCGGCAATGCTTTCAGGATTTGCCTCTCTGCGAAGTAAATGTCCTTGAGGGTATCGACGAACAGGTCGTTCAAAGTCTTCTCTGCCATTCTATCCTCCTGTGGTGGGATGATTTGTGGACTCTGAACGTGGGGCATCGCGGGTTGTTCCGATTAGCGGCCCAACAAATCCGTTGGGCGCGAAAGACTCATTAGGCAATTCCGAGACCAGGAGGAGCGCTGGCCCGTTAGGCGGTCCACTCGACCGGAAAACGCAGCTGAGATGCCGGGGACCTGGCAGGAATACTACCGGAATGATGGATGATGACGGTCGACGGCATCGTCATGCGCTTCCTTGTGATCGCTGCGGCATGCTTGATGAAGTCATCATCTTGGCCGGCCGCAGTTCTGCGATCGGTGTTTACGTGCGAGTAAGAAAAAGGTCCTCTTCCGCATCCCTTTGCCGACCTCCGAGTGCTGCGGCAGCAGAGGAGATAAAAGCACCAACAATGAGAGACAGGGCACCGAGCATCGCCGTTGTTGCGGCTGCCTTACGTGCCTCGTCTGCTGTTTTCTGCGCAGCGACCTTCGCGTCTTCCACACGCTTTAAGATTGCGTCGACTCGGGCCTTGGCGTCGGCCTCCGGCAGGGCGGTGCGCGATGCCACAATCGTTGCGAGGTAGTTTTTGTCCTCGTCTGGGATCCCGCCTTGAGCAGCACCTTGAAGAAGAATTCTCGACACCTCCGCTGCGGCCGCCCCGTCGTCGGTCGTGGCCTGCGCGCGGCTTCGATCGGGTCGAAGCAAGGCATCGGTGAAATAGGACGTCGAGAGATCGGTCGTCGGCGATTCTGCTGCTGCAAGAGTGCCGGCAAGGCTTGCGGTTGTCGCGGCCTGGCTGACACCCTGAGCTCCGGCGCCCGCCAGCGCGGTCAAAGACGATGCTAGGAAACCGGCGACAAAAACCGTGGCGACTGCCCAGCTAATCAGACCGTGAGCGGTGTCGCGGAAGAAGACCTCGTCGCTGTGGACAGCGGTCCATTTCGTGCGGAGCCGGCCCGTGAGGTAGCCGCCCAGCGCCGCTGACAGCCACTGCACGACCACAAGCCAAATTGCAGCGGTGACGCCAATTGACCCTGCCGAAGCGCTCTGTCCCGTCCACGGGGAAACAGCCGTCAGCCCGACGCCCGAGCCAAGAAGCAGAAGGATCAGTGTAACGCCGGTGGCGGCAAAAGCGCCGCCGAAGATCGGTCCCCACGACATCGCGGATTTGGACGATTCAACCGGAGTTGCCACGACGCCCGTGTCTGTCAGGGACATGGCAGGCGTCTCCTATCGCATGAAAAGAACAAGGAGAATGACGATCGGCAGTGGAATGCCGAGAAGCCAGAGAAGAATGCCGCGACCCATGGCGTTGTCTCCGATCTTGGGCGTTGAAAAATATTCGAGAGACTTAACGCCGGTTGACGTTCGATGTTCCGGTCGCATTTGGGGTCTATCATTCGCGAATGATACTGCCGAGAAAGATCAGCCACTCGAAGTCACAATCCTCCGCAGCCTCCGCCCTTTAGGAGTTATTTTCTCTTCCGGCGGCTCGGGGAGTGGCGTTTCCGATAGCGGCGGGTGATGAACTTGTCGCCATCTTAATTTCTAATGGTGTGCATGCGCTTCGCGCGCACGCCGCCTTCATTCCCGGCGCGGAATCCAGCCCATCCGGCAGTCGTCCGGTGGCCCGGCCGCCGATCGCGGCCAAAGCCGGCCGGGCCAATTCGGATAACCACCGTTCTGGCTATCGCGGCGTGACGTCGAAGCCGAACCACTTCTGCGACAGCCTGGTGACCGTGCCGTCGGCTTTTGCCGCGGCGATGGCATCGTTGAACAGCGCCTTCAGTTCCGGATCGGTCTTGCGCAGGCCCACCGAGCTGCCGCGTCCGAGAAGTCCGCCCTGGAAGCGCGGGCCGGTCACGACCATGTCCTCGTTTCCGGGCTTTGCCGCCGCAGTCGAAAGGTAGGCCATGGACGCGATGATGAGATCGACGCGCCCGGCCTTCAGGTCGAGATCGTGCTGTTCGGTGGTCTTATATTCCCTGATCTCGACGACGTCCCTGAGGTATTTGTCAAGAAAGGCCGCGCCAATGGAGGAACCCTGGACACCGATCGTCTTGCCCTGAAGGAGAGGCGTCAGCTGTTTTACAGCATCGGCTGCACCGGCTTCGTTGGTGGCGAGCGAAAATACCTCTCCCTTCAGCGGAAGCGTGGCGAGCGGGCTCGACTTGAGGGTCGCGAATGTCTGGCCCGTCGTGCCGTAAGAGTCGCTGAAATCGATCACTTCCTCGCGTTTTGCCGTTGCCGACATGCCGGAGATGATGGCATCGAACTTGCCGGCATTGAGCGCCGGGATCATGCCGTCGAAGGATTGAATGACAGTCGTGCATTCCACCTTCATGTGGGCGCACAGATATTTGCTGAGCTCGATTTCATAGCCGTCCAGAGTGCCGTCGGCATTGGTGAAGTTCCACGGGCGGAACTCGCCTTCGGTGGCGATCGTCATATGCGTCCATGTCTTGCCTTCTGCATGGGCGGCCGACGAGGCGAACATGAGCGGCAGGACGCAAAGCGCCTTCAGAATTCCAGTCAGATATTTCATTGCAGTTCCCCTTTTTCGTTGTTTGGGTTTCGGACCGCTGTCATTTGCTGATGAACTGGCGGAAACGTTCGGATTTCGGGTTGGCAAACACCTCCTGCGGATGGCCGTCTTCTTCGACGACGCCCTTGTGCAGAAAGACGACCCGACTGGAGACATCTCGGGCAAAGCCCATCTCGTGGGTGACAACCAGCATGGTTCGTCCTTCCTCGGCCAGCGCCCGCATCACGCGCAGCACCTCGCCGACCAACTCCGGATCAAGCGCCGAAGTCGGCTCATCGAAGAGCATGACCTTCGGCTGCATGGCGAGCGCGCGGGCGATCGCGGCGCGCTGCTGCTGGCCGCCGGAGAGATGGACGGGATAGTGGTTGCGCTTGTCTGATATGCCGACCTTGGCAAGCAGCATCTCCGCCTCCGCGATGCATTCGGCGCGGGACCGGCGCTGCACGTGAACCGGAGCCTCGATGATGTTTTCGAGCACCGTCTTGTGGGACCAGAGATTGAAGCTCTGGAAGACCATGCCCAGGCGGGAGCGGATCCGGTCGACCTGCTTCCGATCCTCGGGATGGGCATGGCCCCTGGCATTGGTCCGCATGCGGATCGTTTCTCCGGCAACGGTGATTTCGCCGGAGCCCGGCGTTTCCAGAAGGTTGATGCAGCGCAGAAGCGTCGACTTGCCCGAGCCGGAAGAGCCGAGAATGGAGACGACTTCGCCTTCGCGAGCATCGAGCGAGATGCCCTTCAGCACTTCGACCGGCCCAAAGCTCTTGTGCAGGTTCCTGACGCTCAATGCCAGCGGCGCGGTTTTGGACACGGTGACGATCATGAGGCATCTCCTTCGATAGCCGTCGGTGCGGAGGCGGCCGGGACAGATGGCGGAGGCTCGCGCAGATGCGGGCTCAGCCGGTATTCCAGGAGCTGGACGAGGCGCGTCAGCAGGAAATTGATGGCGAGATAGATGGTGCCCGCGACGATGAAGACTTCGATCGCCCGATAGGTCTCCGAGATGATCTTCGCGGCGACACCGGTGACTTCCATCAAAGTGATGATCGAGGCGAGCGATGTCGCCTTGACCATGGAGATCATCTCGTTGCCGTAGGCGGGTAACGCCTGGCGGATTGCAAGCGGCATGACGGTGCGCCGAAAGACCATCAGCTGCGGCATGCCGCAGGCTTTGGCCGCTTCGATCTGCCCGTGCGGCACGGAGAGCAGCCCGCCGCGGATGATTTCGCTGGCATAGGCGGCCGTGTTCAAGGTCAACGCCAGGACGGCGCACCAATACGGCTCGCGCAGCAGTGGCCAGAGCAGACTGTGGCGGACGGCCGGAAACTGGCCGAGGCCGTAATAGATCAGGAAGATCTGCACCAGGAGAGGCGTACCGCGGAAGACGAAGACATAGAAACGAGCAAACCAGTCGAGGACGAGAATGCCGGAAAGGCGGGCGAGGGCCAGCCCGAGCGCCAGGATCGCGCCGAGCGCGATCGATGTGGTGGCAAGCTGCAGCGTCAGCGGGATTGCAGAGACGAGGCTACGGAAAGTCTCGGTGGTGAAAGCCCAATCCATCAGCCCCTCCTGACGCCGCGGGAGAAATGCCGCTCGGCCTGGCGCATGAAGACGCCGGAGATCGTCGAAATCAGCAGGTAGATCGCCGCGGCGATCAGGTAGAAATCGAAGGGAAGGCCGGTCGATCCGGCACCCACCTGCGCCTGACGCAGCAGTTCGGCGACGCCCGTGATCGAGACCAGCGCCGATTCCTTCAGAACGACCTGCCAGACATTGCCGAGGCCGGGCAGGGCGTGCCGCAGGGTGAGTGGCGCGACAATCCGCCTGAAGCGCATGAGGCGCGGCATTCCGCAGGCAATCGCCGCTTCGATCTCGCCGGGATGCACGGCTTTGAAGGCGCCACGAAAGACTTCGGTGTGCTGCGCGCCGGAGGTGATCCCGACGGCGAGCGCGCCGGCGAGAAAGCCCGGAAAGCCGATGAAACCTTCCGCGCCGAACAGCCTGCCGACCGCCGTCACCATGGCGCTGCCGCCAAAATAGAAGAGATAGATGACGAGAAGATCGGGAATGCCACGCAATATCGTCGTATAAGCATCCGCCGCCGTTCTGACGGCAGTGCCGCCGGAGATCTTTGCCCAAGCGCCGAAGGTGCCGATCACTGCCCCGATCGCGTAGCCTGCCAACGCGATCAGGATCGTCATCCATGCACCGGCAAGGAGCGCGTGGCCCCATCCGCCGGGACCAAAGCTGACGAGCTCCAGGATTCCGGGTTGATTCATGGCCGGGCCGCGCTCTGCTGGGTGTCTAGAAAATCGAATGGCATATCCATCATCCTGTCTTCAGGAAGGTGCCTGCCGGTGAAGCGTTCCGACCAGCCAGCTCATTCGGAGCGGGCGTTGCGGTCGGGTGCAGCATCCAGGAAGGCAGGCGCGATCAGTTGGTTTCGAAGTTCGGCGTGAGGTCGAGCTTGCTCCACTTCTCGGAGAGCGACTTGATCACGCCGTCCTTGGCGGCGGCCTTGATCGCATCGTCGAACTTTGCCTTCAGATCCGTTTCGCCCTTGCGCATGCCGAGTGCCACTTCGGTCGCCAGCATGGCGCCTTTGACGAGCGGGCCGGACATCATCAGATCGTCATTGCCGGGTTTGGCGAGGACGGATGTCGCATAGACGCCGCTGTCGAATCCTGCGTCGATGCGCCCGGCCTTCAGATCCAGATCGCGTTCGCCGGAATTCTTGTAAGCACGCACGGTGACGTCACTGCCGTAATAGGCGTTGATCAATTGTTCCTGACTGGTCGATTGCACGACGCCGACCGTCTTGCCCTTCAAGGCTTCGCCGATCTTTGCCATGACCGGATTGGCCTTGTCCTTGTCGTTGAGGTTCAGCCGCTCGCCGGCCATCGGCAACTCGGCTACGGGACCATCCTTAAGCAGCAGGAATGTGGCGACGCCGCTGGCATAGGGCACGGTGAAATCGACAACCTGCTTGCGCTTTTCATTGATGCCGAGCGTCATGATCAGATCGAACTTACCGGCATTAAGGCTGGGGATCATCGCCGTCCACTCGCCGGCGGTCAGTTCGCACTCGACCTTGGCGCGGGTGCAGAGATCGTTGATGAGATCGACGTCGAAGCCCGCGAGCTTGCCGCTGGAATCGATCATGTTCCAGGGCGGGAATGCGCCCTCGATGCCGACCTTCACATGTGTCCAGTCCTTCGCATCGGCGCTCGCAGGGCCGAGGGAGAGAATTGCGGCCGCAACGGCGGCAAGGAATTTCGTTTTCATGGTCATCTTTGGTTCCCCTTGTATTGCCGCATCGTTGGCGGCGGATTGATCGGAGCGTTGGCCGCTCCTTTAAGGTTGAGGTTGAAGTGCTTCCCGTAATGCTTCGTTGGCTTGCCGCAGCGCTGAGGCGATGCGATTTCGTGTCTGCCGCGCGTGGACGGCATAAAAGGCGGTGTCCGGCGAGCCTGCGGGCAGCCGCGCAAGTTCATCGATCCCTTCCAGCGACGCCCAGGGTCGATGAGGCAGGGCGGGATCATGGTGAAAGCGCTCGCCGCTCGTATAGTTCAACGGCACGAGCTGCCGCGAAGCACGCAGGAGCGAGGCGTTGATGCGATCGGCAGTTTCGCCTGCCGCGCCGTCCGACAGCCGGGCGAGGGCAATTGCCTGCCGCTCGAGTTCAGAAGCCCCATCCTTCAATGCCGATATATCCAGCCGGCCGTCGAGCGCCCTCTCGAGATGACCAAGTTCCGCCTGCAATGACGTGGCGTAAGCGGCGTAGTCATAGGGCAGGACCGGCGAAGTCAGCAGCCGCCATAGGACTTCGAGAACGATCCGCGTGTCCCGTTCGAGATTTTCCGGGTCGATGTAATCCATCGTGTCGTGGGGCGTATGCCACCACCATCCTAGCGCCGTCAGCATCTTGACCGGACCGGGAGGCTGGTGGCTCAGACTGCCGAACATGGAGGGAATGCCGACACCCCAGAAGGACTGATCGGCAGCGCGTCCATGACGCCTGCCGGCGTGCTTCTGTCC
The DNA here is from genome assembly GCF_056279785.1 of Rhizobium sp. USDA 3886. Lineage (NCBI taxonomy): Bacteria > Pseudomonadati > Pseudomonadota > Alphaproteobacteria > Hyphomicrobiales > Rhizobiaceae > Rhizobium > Rhizobium sp. USDA 3886. The sequence goes on from NZ_JBWCDC010000003.1 coordinate 855,335, forward strand.
TGAGATCGCAGCGACAGCATCCGCGGCGACGGCCTTCAATTCATCGATGACAGCGGAGTTGGTGAGCACTGTCGCGCCCTCGCCACCGGTGGAATCGACGTTGACATGCGCGACGCAACGGCGTTCGAGTTCGTCGAAATATTCGTCGGCATACCAGGCCGATCCGGAATAGCGCCCGTGCGAATGGCCGGACCAGAAGCAGAGGCGAAGCCCCCTTCGCCATTCGCTTCGCGTTTCGGCGAGAACGTGTGCGGCTTCCAGCATCGTCGCGTTGGCTCCGCCATTGTCCATGACGCCGAAATGCCAGGTGTCGTGATGGCCGGAAAATAACACGAACGGCGCGTCGTCAGGACCGTTCTCCGCCGAGAGTTCCGCGACCAGCAGAGGCGTCTTGCGCCAGCCGGTATCTACTTCGGCCTCGAGGCGGGCGTGAACCCGCTCGCCGCCCGCCAGCCGGCGGCGCAAACGCTCGCCGTCCTCCTGACGAATGGAGCAGATCACAGTCGAGGGCAGTTTTGCGCGGGTATGCTGCGACGGGCTTCCCCAGACGGGCGAAACGCACATTTCATAGAGATGTTCGTTCGGGCTGACATGGATCTGGCCGATCGCGCCGCCCGCACTGGCAAGGGCTGCGACTTCCTCGGTCGCGATGCCGTCGGCCAGAACGATCCTGCCGGTGACATCACGATCGGCGAAATGGGCTTCGCTGCCTTCGCCGACGTAAACGAGCTCGGCGGTGATGCCGGCGCTCGCCACCGACATCGAGTGTGTGATGCAGAGTAGCGCCATGCCGTCGATTTCTATCTTCGCCCGCCCCGGCAGGCTGATGAAGGCATCATGGGCAATCAGCCGCGTCTGATAGCCGGCTGCGTTCATCTCCGCCTGCAAGTATGCGAAGCTTTCGAGCTCCTCCGGCGTTCCCGACAGTTTCACGCGCCGCGAGAATTCGCGGATATGCGACACCAGGTGCGCTCGCTCGGGAAGGGGAGCGGTGCTAGGCATGGCTCTTCTCCGGCAGAGGCGGCTCAACGTCATCGGGAATCGGATTGACGAAAGCGATCCCCTCGAGGCGTCCCTGATGGTCCGCCTTGGCCGCCTCGATGAGTGCGGGATCGCAGATGAGATCGACGGCGGTGCTCGCCATCACCTTGGCTGCATGCTCCATGCCCTTGTGGGCGGCCGGAAGCTTTCCCTGGGCCACGAGCTGCCAGGAATGGCCCGGCGTGCCGATGGCATATGTGGCGCCGCGCATCTGCACGGTCGGCACCACCCAGCTGACGGTGCCGACATCCGTGGAGCCGACGATCGTTCCGTCGCCGCTTTCCGGCGGGAAGATCCCGTCGCAGAGCGCCACACCCTTCTTCCGATTCAGTCCGAACCGGCCATAGGATGCGGAAATATCTTCCGCCGAAAAGGTTTCCTGGAATTTCCGGGCCGTCTCGTGATCGGCGGCGTCGAAGGGCGGCGGGCCGAGGCGCTGGAGATGCTCGTGCATCAGCTCTTCGAGCGGGGTATTGCCGACGAGGTTGGCGTCGCCGCTGAGCACTTCGCTGCGCACCGTGGTTTCGGTCATCAGTGCAGCGCCTTCCGCGAGCTTTTTTACACGGGCGACGAGGCTCAGCAGTTCGGGAAGGCTTCGCGCACGCACGAGGTAGCGCACGGTCGCCCGAGCCTGCACCACATTCGGCGCTGCACCGCCGGCATCGGTGATCGCATAATGGATGCGCGCGGTCGAAGGCATGTGTTCACGTAGGTAGTTGGCGCCAACATTCATCAGCTCCACCGCGTCAAGCGCGCTGCGTCCAAGATGCGGGGTTGCCGAGGCATGCGAGGCACGGCCGGTGAAATGGAAATTAATTTCGTTGCAGGCGAGCGAGATCGGATTGTTGACACCGGCAAAGGATGCCGGATGCCAGGAGATGGCGATATCGACATCGTCGAAGACGCCGGAACGAACCATGAAGCCTTTCGACGATCCGCCTTCCTCGGCGGGGCACCCGTAGTAGCGCACCCGGCCCTTCAGGCCGTTCGCCGCCAGAAAATCCTTGACGGCTGCGGCTGCAAGCATCGACCCCGCGCCGAGCAGGTTATGGCCGCAGCCATGGCCGTTGCCGCTTTTTTCTATTGGCCTCTCCTCGGCGATGCCCGCCTCCTGGCTGAGACCGGGAAGTGCGTCGAATTCGCCGAGGATGGCAATCACCGGCCCGCCTTCGCCGGCCTCACCCATGACCGCGGTTGGCAGTCCGGCAATGCCACGCTCAACGCGAAAGCCCTCTTCTTCCAGAAGGCGCGCATGCTCAGCCGAGGAGCGGAACTCCTCGTAATTCGTTTCCGGCATGCCCCAGACGCGATCGCTGAGCCCGACGAAGGCGTCGCGTTTCGTTTCGACAATATTCCAGATGGCGTCGGCGTTTTTCATAGTGCTATAAGGATCCGCGTGCATGGTTACCAAAATTGGCGCCAATTTATGATTCAAAAATCAATTGCGCAATAGATAGGCTTGAATATTTTTTGATCATCTCTGTTCGCGCGGGATCGGAAACGGAAGACAGGCCCGGCTAAGCGGCCTGCTGAATGATGGGAGAGTGAAATGAATGACAGCCAGCTAAAGCCTGTTGCCGAGGGAGAAGAGAAAGACGTTACCGATTTCATTCTTCAGGACATTCTGACCGGAGTGCTGGCACCCGGCACGTGGCTGAAGCAAATCGATCTGGAGCGTCGCTACGAATGCACGCGGCCGGAAGTGCGCCGGGCGCTCGACAGGCTGGCGCAGAAGCGGCTGGTCGAGCATGTGCCGAACCGCGGTTATCATGTCTACGAGCCCGACGGTCGCCGCGCCAGGGAGGTCAGCGAAATTCGTATCATCCTGGAGACCGGCGTCGCCGATCGGATCATTTCGAACGCCTCCGCAGAAAGCATTGCGAGATTGCAGATGCTTGCAAAAGCCTTCGACGACATGATCCTTTTCGGCACGATGTTGGATCTCTACGAAGCCAATCTCGCGTTCCATCGGGAATTGCTGGCACTGAGCGGCAACCAGGAACTCGTGGATCTTGTCACGGAGATACGCCAGCGCACCTCATCTGCTCCCGTTTCACAGTGGCGAACCCGCGCCCGCATAGAACAGTCGGGAAATGAGCATCACCTGATGATAGAAGCCATCAAGAACGGCGACGTGGAGGAGCTGAAGAACCTGACGAGGAAACATATAATGCAAGGCTGATAGAGGACACCTTGGAGATATGGTGAGCGCGACGAACAGCCGACCGGTCTCTTGCGAGGCAGACGGCGAGATATAGCAGGTCATTTAAGGCCCCATATCGCTTGGAACATCCGTCGCGATGCCAGCCCGAACTGCGACATATCCATCGGGTAGGCCGACCAGAATGGCGACGGGATCGCACGTCACCACGACCTTGTGGATCCCTTGAAAATATGCCTGCCGACGGCCTTGCCGCTGAAGTGCGAGCCCCTGTCGAGCTTCCAGCGGGAACGACCGAAGATCGACGCGCTGCTAGCATCTCCACCTCGGACACAATGAACCGGCGAAGAAATCCGAATCGCCCGCTCACATGATGCCGAAGGCGGCCACGGCCACGACCATACCGCAGGGGCGAACGCCCGCATGCTCGGATGGGCTCTCGGAATGACGTCGACCTTCCTCGTCGCGGAAGTGGTGGCGGGCATCCTTTTCAACAGTCTCGCATTGCTTTCCGACGCCGCGCACATGATGACCGACGTCGCCGTCCTTGCTATCGCCCTCATGGCGATCAAGCTGGGGAACCGACCGGCGGACGAGCGCAGAACCTATGGCTACAAGAGGTTGGAAGTCCTTGCCGCAGCGTTCAACGCGGTCCTGCTCTTCGCCGTTGCAATCTACGTCCTCGTTGAGGCGATAGGACGCTTTCGGAATCCGGAGCCTAGGGGTCCGAAGGAATGTTCGCAGTTGCCGTGCTGGGGCTCCTGGTGAACCTGGCGTCGATGCGGGTGCTTGCAGCGGGCCGGGACGAGAGCTTGAACGTCAAAGGTGCCTACCTCGAAGTCTGGGCCGACATGCTAGGCTCCCTCGGCGCCATCGCCGGCGTGGTCGCCATATACCTGACCGGGTGGACCTGGGTCGATCCCGTGGTCGCCGTGGCTATCGGCCTTTGGGTGCTTCCGCGGACTTGGGGTCTCCTTCGCGACACGACCAATGTGCTTCTGGAAGGGGTTCCCGCGGGCGTGCCGCTCCCGGAGGTCCGCAGGGCCGTCGCCGACGTGCAGGGCGTGGCAGGTGTTCATGATCTCCACATCTGGTCGACGTCCAACGACGAGATCAGCTTCATAGCCCATGTGACATTGAAGCCCGGCGATGACCGGGCGGCCGTCAGGCGCGAGATCGAAAAGGTTCTAAAAGAACGCTTCGGAATTCATCACACGACGATACAGGTCGAGAGCGAAGCAGAGACCCACGAAGGGGCAATCTTTCATCGATAACGTTAACGGGGAATGGAAACCACCCGGCGGCGAAATCTATCAGAGCGGTGATGACTACTCTTAGCCTTCCGAGGGTGAGGCAAACCGCTCGGCGTCGAAACGTTCAGTGGCGGCGACAGGGATTATGTTCGCACCGGATGCTGCATCAGGATTTTGCTGAACCGTGCGGCGGGAAACGCGAGGCGCTCTCATGCCAATCACCGCGCCCGGAGGGTGCAGCGCCCAATTCATCAGCGCTGCATCTGAAATCGATCCGAATAGATCTGCCTTTTCCCTGGAGGTAGCCATTGGCAGGGAGGCGATGATCGCGCCTTCTTTTGAGCCGGGACGTGCGGCAGCGAAAGGCTTGAAGCCGGTATAGGTCGCCGATGCAGATGAGCGTCTATCCGGAAGCACGCCGACTGGGCCAATCGAAGCAGTCTCCAGCTTGGCATCGGCACCCGCGTCGCCCCGTAACTCGGATGGCCGCATCGCCGGTATCGGGATCCGGAAAGATGAAAGATCCAGTGAGGACCGCTTGTCGTCCCGTTCGGCCGCGTTGGTCTGCAAGGCAAGCACATTCAATGCGCGGCTTCGCGGCGTGGGCAGGAGCGCCGTCACGAGGCTCCTGTTTGTGGCGTCGCGGCTCGAGGTGGCTGACGCTCCTGCGTCATCGTCTTCTCCAGCGGTGCTGGCAATCTGGATGGAGGAGGGGCCGGCGCGCTTCTTATAGTTCGCAACCGCCTGGTTATACCCCGGCAGCGGCCGGCCGTCGGCTGGAAGATGCACCGTCTGCCCGTTCGGGAATATTCGAGCGAGTTCCTGCCGAGACATGCGGGGCCATGCCCGGACGTTGCCGACGTCGAGATGCACGAAGGGCGATCCCGAGGTCGGATAATATCCGACGCCGCCGACCTGCATCTGCATTGCAAGCGCACGCAGCGTCGAAAGCTTCACGCCGGGAACATAGAAGTCCATCGCCTTGCCAAGCATGTGCTGGCTCTTCTTGGCAACGCCCGTGCTACGCGAACGGTTGCGGAGCATGTTGTTGGTGGCCGGAGACCGGTAGGCGGAGACAATGTGGATATAGTCCTTCGCGCCGCTGCGCTTGTACACTTCCCAGACCAGGTCAAGCAGCCGGGGATCCATGCGGGTAGGTTCGTTCCTTCGCCAGTCGCGCAGAAACCGATTTATCTGGGACAGCCCCTTTGGATCGAACCTTCCGTCGCGCTTGTAGGTAATCGTGGCCCTTTCGCCCGTATGGGTAAAGAACAGCTTCAACGTACGATCTTCGGCAGAGGCAAAAGATGCAGAACCGACAAGCGCAGGGAGCGCAAGCAGAGCCGGCAGAATGGTCTGGGCGGCGAGCCGTACCACACGCGACAGGAGTACAGCAATCCCGCCGCCTAAGGCTCCACCCGAGAACGCTCTCACTGGATATTTCGACACGAACAAACCCGTCCCATACAAAACGCTCGACGACGTGCGGGAACGTCCGCATCCATCGCGCTCAATGAAACCACTTTATGGTCAACAAAGTCCTAATAGTGCGAGCAGATCGTGAATGGTTCCAGCGGGGCCGGTCACGCTCATTCTCTTCGATGCCTCGTGCTTGGCCAGCAGCTGACGCTCCCGCGCAGTTGAATTTGCTGATTACCTCATCGACGTTAAGTTCGTGATCAGACCTGCTTTAACCTCGAGCACCGGTCGATTGACCTCCGGATGGCCTATGTCCCTCAACTGATCGGGCGTCAACTCTGCCAGTGCCTTCCGTTCCGCGACGGTCCGCCGCCACACAGCGAGGGCAGTGACGATCGTTGCTACGCTATTCGGCTTGGATCCAAACAACTGCTTTTCCGACGCGCTGCCGACAGCGTGAGTTTCCGTGTGAACCATTTTCAGTCTCCCATTTTTGAGATTTGCGGATGGGAGAGTGCCACGGGGCTATTTTCTGACCGTTCGGCTATCCGTGAACCAAAAGTAAAAGTTCGACAGCCGCCGCTAAATCGGTGTTAAATCTATTCGCAGAAATGCTGTTTGCCTTGGCGGTCAAAGTCTGGAGAGGATCAGTGCGCATCAGGTTGCTGGGCGGCCTTGAAGTTACTTCTCCGGAACTCCGGCAAATCCGCTTTGCCACGCGCAAGACTTCGCTTCTTTTTGCTGCCCTGGTCCTCGGAGGCCGCCGCGGCTATCGTCGGGAACAGCTTTGTGAAGCCTTCTGGCCGGGACGAAGCAATGGGCAGGCCCGCAGTAGTTTGCGGCAAGCCCTGGTCGACATCAGGCGGTCGTTCCCGGCCGACAAGGATGCCGGCGTCTACATCGATGGAGATCAGAATGCCGTCGCGTTGATTGCCGGTCCGGATGAAGCGGATATTTCGATCTTCGACCGGAAACTGGGGGACGGCCGGCCCGCCGATCTCGCCTTCGCTGCGGATCTTTATCGCGGTGAGTTGCTTGCAGGGGAATCCATTCCGGACGGACTGGATGAATGGTTCGGACCCTACCAGGGCATATATCAACGGAAGGCGCAGCAGCTGGTGGAGCGGCTGAGCCTTGCGCTTTCCGAGCCTGGCTCCGCGGAAGAATCAGCCTGCGAAGGGCTCGCGGAGAGGCTGCTTGCCGCGGATCCGACCGTGGAGGCCGCCCATCGCGCGTTGATCCGGATCCACGCTCTCAGGGGTCACGAAAACGCGGCCTTGCGCCAGTTGGAGTCCTGTCGGGCTCTCCTGCAGAAGCATCTAGGCGCCGAACCCGAGGCGCTGACGGCCTCCCTAGCGCCTTCGCTGCAATCACGGGCGAGACCCGAATATCAGCGGATCACACCGGGACCCGACGTTGTTTCGCAGCCGCAGGCCTTCTCAGTTTCGACGAAGCATCACGATCGGCCGTCGGTTGCGGTGTTGCCGTTTCAGAATTTAAGCGGCGATATGGAGCAGGAATATTTTGCCGACGGCATAGTGGAAGACATCATCATCGCCCTGGCGCAATTTCGACACTTGTACGTCATCGCACGGAATTCGAGCTTCGCGTACAAAGGACGGGCCGTCGACATAAAGCAGGTCGGGCGCGAGCTGGACGTACGCTATGTGGTTGAGGGAAGCGTGCGCCGGACTGCTGACCGCCTGCGCATTGCCGGGCAGCTCATCGACACCTCGACGGGTGCACACCTTTGGGCCGATCGTTTCGACGGAACTGTGGCGAATGTATTCGATCTTCAAGATCAGGTCGCATCAAGTATCGTGGGCGCAATAACACCGAGACTAGAGGAGGCTGAGATCGAGCGCGCCAAACGCAAACCGACAGAGAGCCTCGACGCTTACGACTACTATCTTCGCGGCCTGGCGGCCTTTGACCGGACGATTACGAGTAGATCTGTCATTGACGATGCTTTGCGGCTCTTCATGAAGGCAGCCGACCATGATCCTGAGTTCGCAATCGCTTACGCCCGGGCGGCCCGGTGCTACGCGACCCGAAAGAGCAACGGCTGGATGGTCAATCCCGCAGAGGAGATTGCCGAAGCTACTCGACTGGCCAGGAGGGCGGTTGAACTCGGCAGGGATGATGCGATTGCGCTCTCCTACGGTGGATACGTCCTCGGTTATGTAGGCGGTGATCTTGACGAGAGTGCCGCTTGTATCGATCGAGCACTCTTACTCAACCCGAACTTGGCCGCTGCTTTGGGCGTGAGCAGCTGGGTGAAGGCTTGCCTGGGCGAACCGGAAAAGGCCGTCGAACACGCCGCGCTTGCCATGCGCCTAAGCCCATTTGATCCACGCCTGTTCGCTTGGCAGTTCAATACCGGGCTCGCTCATTTTTGTGCTGGCCGCTACGATGAGGCTGTCGCCTGGGCGGGGAAGTCGTTGCGGCACCAGCCGAACTACCCGAGCGCGATGCGTGTCGTGGCGGCGGGAAATGCCTTGGCAGGGCGGCTTGCAGAAGCACAGGACATGATCGCTCGTATATGCGAATTCGATCCGGCGCTCCGGCTTTCGAATCTTGTCGATGTGCTACCACCGTTCCGGCGACCGGACGATCGTGATCGCTACATCGATGCTCTTTGGAGGGCCGGACTGCCCGAGTAACGCCACAGCGGCGCGAGGCGAGATCTTCACGGACAAATCGCTTGCACAGGTAGCCTTCTTAAAAAATGCCATCATCGGGTATATGTTGATATCAAAGTCATCGTTTCCAACAGGGCCTATTTGCCTCCCACAAGACACACTTCGCCCATCGATCGTATCAATTTAGGAAGGCGTATGATGTTGTAGGTGGCAAGGGCAAAGCTGAAGTCTGCCTCCACCTTGTCCAGTCCGCGCACCTTGAGCTGCGCTAGGCCGGCCGTCGTCTTGACACCAAATATTTCCTCGATCCGCTTGCGGCAGCGAAGGCTGATCGCATACGGGTCTGCAACGTGGTTTGAGAGTCGATTGGGGTCCGTGCAGTGGCGGACGACAATCTGGACCTCCTAGCGAAGGCAGGAACCACTGTTAATTCGGCGCGAGTTTTTAAATCCCTGATCCGTCGAGGTGGTGGTCGTCGTCTCCTTCCCAGGGTGAGGGCATCGAGGTGCGACTGAGGTTGGCCGAGGGCATCGGCATCCAACACTTCAATTCCGGTTCGGCATATTCGATGATCTGCCCGGGCGAGGAATCAGACGCGCGCCAGCCTTCTCCCCCAAACTGATCGCCATTCGACCAATACGCGAGGTCAACTTCTGCCGGACCCTGTTCGGACGGGCGGATTGTGACCAGGATCCGACTACCGTCTTTCGGTGCGCTTGCCATATGGCGCCAACGGTCTGGCTTGTCCATCGTTTTTCCTCCTGCCTTGCTACAGGTTCCGAATGTCGCCTCGCCATCGAAAACGGTCAACTCAAACTTTGCACAACCCATCCTCTATCGATGTCCGATCAGGGATCAACCCACGGTCGGTGGTAGCCGGGAACGATGTTCGCGAGCTGCGAGAATTCGTTGCGAAAGGGCCGCCGAGCCTCAGTCAACGGCCCCGGGATGTTGATCGCGAAGGCTTGGAAGGCCGCAGGACGATCCCGAAGATCAGGATGTCTTTGAGGATGATTGCCGGACGTTTCTCTCGCAGCCACATTCAACTGACTGGCGAAACCACGGGCGATTGCCGCATGCGCATGCGGCAGCAGCAATTGCTCTACAGCGGCAGCAATCGTTCTGGCGCAGCCGCAGATCGGTTTCGCTAGATCATTACAGGACACACCAGCAACGAGTGTGTCGCCGATCGCTAAAGACTTCACCAGCTTGACGGCGCTTCCCCTCCAGGAAGCGTAAGCCACCCTGGATCTAGCACCAAGATAGAACAAAGGAGTTTTCAAAGATGAACCAGATGATCAACAACACTCAGGAGGCAAGCATGAAACTGGACAACACCTCACATCCCGGTAAACCGGGCTCTGGCGAACTGGTTCCGTCGCGCTACGCGGTGCGGATCGGCGAGATTGACGTGCTGGTTGTCAGCGATGGAGTGCTGCCGCTTCCAACCGTGATGTTGGGCCACAACGCCGACCCGGCCGCCCGGGCTGCCTGGCTGGGCGACATGTTCCTGCCGCCAGACGCCTTCGACTGGGCGCTGAACGTGGTCGTCGTGCGCAGCGGCGGGCAGACCATACTCATCGACGCTGGGCTGGGACTCGACCCGGACTTGAACCTGCCGCGGGCCGGGCAGTTGATAAAGCGACTGGAGGCCGCCGGCATTGATCTTGCATCCGTGACCGACGTGGTGCTGACCCACATGCACATGGACCACGTTGGCGGGCTGCTCGTCGACGGGGTGAAGGAACGGCTGAATCCGGACCTGCGGATCCATGTGGCCGCTGCCGAGGTCAAATTTTGGGAGTCGCCCGATTTCTCTCGCGTCTCGATGCCGGCGGGCTTCCCGGACGCGCTTCGGGCGGCCGCCAAGCGGTTCAGCAAAGAGTACCAGAGCCAGCTGCGGTTGTTCGAGGATGAGCACGAGGTGGCGCCGGGCGTCGTCGTCTCTCGGACCGGCGGCCACACCCCCGGGCACAGCGTCGTCCGCGTGGCCTCAGGCAACGACCGGCTGATGTTTGCCGGCGACGCCGTGTTCGCGGTCGGCTTCGATCACCCCGACTGGCACAACGGTTTCGAACATGACCCCGAGGAGGCTGCCCGCGTTCGGGTCCGGCTTTTGCAGGAGCTGGCAGCGACCGGCGAACTGCTGGTGGCAACTCATATGCCGTTTCCTTCCGTTGGCCATGTCGCAGTCGACGGCAACGCCTTTCGTTGGGTACCGGTCTTCTGGGACTACTGATCGCATGTTGAATTAAGGCCGAACCAGAGCGTGCATCCTTGAGGGCCGTGTCCAGCTCGGCCTTCAAGCCCGAGCTTCAACCAGGCCTTCACCAATCCACCTATTGAACCACGCGCACCGCATGGGCGCGCAGCAAATGGAGCATCTTATGAAAATCGTAATTATCGGCGGAACCGGCCTGATCGGTTCCAAGACTGCAGAGCGCTTGCGCAAGAAGGGGCATGACGTCATTGCTGCCGCCCCGAAAACCGGCGTCAATACCCTCACCGGAGAGGGCTTGGCGGAAGCGCTGAAGAATACCGAGGTGGTGATAGACCTCGCGAACTCGCCATCCTTCGAGGATAAGGCCGTGCTCGAATTCTTTCAGACGGCGGGCAAGAACCTGATGGCAGCGGAAATCGAGGCCGGCGTGAAACACCACGTCGCGCTTTCCATCGTCGGCACGGATCGGTTGCCGGATAGCGGCTATCTTCGAGCCAAGGTCGCCCAGGAAAAGATCATCCGGGCAGGCGGCGTTCCCTATACTATCGTGCGTTCCACACAGTTCATGGAGTTTCTCGGCGGCATTGCCCAGGAGGGCACGGTTGGTAACACGGCCCGCCTGTCGACGGGTTCCCTGCAGCCGATCGCGTCCGACGACGTCGCCGATTTCGTAACGGACGCGGCCCTTGCCGCGCCGACGAACGGCATCGTCGAAATCTGCGGCCCCGAGCGCGCGCGACTCTGCGATTTCGCCGCGCGATACCTCAAGGCGATCGGAGATTCCCGCACCGTTATCGCGGATCCGGATGCCCGCTATTTCGGGACCAAACTGGAAGACGGTTCACTCGTTTCGGACAATCAACCACGCATCGGCCGCATCGGTTTCGATGATTGGTTTGCGACAGCACCCAGAAGATAACGACTCGCATATGGCCCGCCTCAGAGGCGGGCCGGTGCCTCAGTCAACGAAAGGACGATAGACATGATCAAGTCATTGCATTTTGCCGTTGCGTTGACGGCTCTCCTATCAGGTTCGGCTCTTGCACATGATACGCCGGGTGGCGGCGAGGGCGCGAAGGTTACGCTGGTCTATGAGCATGAACTGCCGAACGTTCCAGGCAAGAGCATGAAGGGCGTTCTCGTCGAATATGCTCCCGGCGGCTTCTCGGAGGGCCATACGCATCCAGCATCCGCCTTCATTTATGCGACCGTCTTCGAAGGCGCGATCCGCAGTCAGGTCAATGACGGCCCCGTCACGGTGTATAAGGCCGGTGAAAGCTTTTCGGAATTGCCGGGCGATCGCCACGGTGTCAGCGAAAACGCCAGCAAGACCAAACCGGCAAGGCTGCTTGCAGTCTTCGTCGTCGATAGCGCCCAGCAAGAACTGACATTCCCGATCAGGAAATAGGCTATCAGGCCGGGCCTGCAGTGCCGGTGCCCGGCCGCTCTTTGACGCAACCATAATCGGTGATTCCTGCCATGTTTGGTGATGACAATTTCGTGCCGCTTGTTCTGGTCAACCTTCTGGGAATTGCCGGCATCGTCGTGTGGCACATCCAGGGCGGCAACCGTCCGACGGGCCGCTTGATCGTCCAGATCCTGTTCTTTACCGGCATGAGCCTCGTGCTCTTTATGGCGGGCATCGCTCCGCACCGACCCGACGGTATCTATACGCAGGGTTTTGGCGCGCTGCTTTCCAAATCGGCCAGAATCCTGTGGTGGACCCATCTCGCCTGGACGATCATCGGCTTCATCCAGATCTACGTCAGATTGAACCGCAAGCCACGGGAAGCACATCTCATCCAGGATATGGCCATTGCGGTCATCTATCTAGGCGTGGCGCTTTCCGTCATCGGTTTCGTCTTCGGCATGCCGGTCGGCACCTTGGTTGCGACCTCGGGCGTCATAGCCGTCATCTTCGGTCTTGCGTTACAGAACACGCTCGGCGATGTCTTTTCCGGCATCGCGCTGACACTCGGCAGGGCCCATGCATTAGGCGACTGGGTCCAGTTGACCGACGGCACTGAGGGCCGCGTCATCGAAACCAACTGGCGCTCCACCAACCTGCTGACCGTTACGCACAATGTCGTCGTGCTACCGAACAGCATCCTGGCAAAGCAGGGCGTGACAAATCTCAGCCGCCCTGACGAGACCCACCAGATCACGTTGCGTGTGCGCATCGCTGCAACGCAAAGACCACGCCTTGTCGAGGAAGTCATGCGGTCGGTGCTGCAAGCCAGCGTCCTAATCATCAAGAACCCGCCGCCGGTCGTTGCCATCAAAGCCATCGACGCGATTGCCATCGAAGTCGAGCTGCAGTTTCGCGTCGACAGCGTCGCCATCCGAACGCCGGCCAGGAACGAGATCGTCGACTTGCTTCATGACCAATGCAGAGCAAGCGGGCTTTCGCTGGCCATGCCTGCCGAAGGCCTCGCTTTCGTACCGGCACTGATCGGCAACCAATACCCTGCCGTGAGTAACGACACGCATTCATCCCGGCCGGTCTAGGATACCGTCTCATAAGATCGTAGCCAGATACGATTGAGGCGAGCCGGATGGATGCGAGAAAATCGCGCATTTGCCGTATCTAGTTGGGTAAGAATTTGAATCTTTCGAAAAATCATTCATCAGGTTGCGTTATTTCATAAGACCGCGAGCTGAAGATGCGCCCTGATGTCCGGTGGCTGCCGCGGCAAAGCGAGGGCCGCGAACCGATAACAGACGCTTTATGGATGCGATGTTCTGGATGGCCGTTCGGGTGCGCGCTGGCGCGACCTGCCAGAGCGATTGGCGATTGTCACGCTGTCAAGCGGCACCACTATTGACTGGGCGGAGCGGGGCGTGCTGCAGGATCCCTTTGACAGCCTCAGCCATGATGGTGATTTCGAATGGTTGTGCGTGAATGCCACAATCATTCGCGCTCATCAGCATGCCAGGCGCATGCAGGCAAAAGGGCCGGATGCCGAAGGTCTGGGAGCGTTTCAAGGCAGGCTCAGGCACCAAGCTCCATGTCGCGACCGACGGGAACCGATGAATTGACGGCACGCCTCACGAGCAGGCCTGAATATGGCAAGCCGCGCTCTTGCAGAGAGCGCAGCTCGTGTCGTGATGCGATCAGAGGTCCGTCACACGCTCCGGATCGGCGGAAGCCAGCGCAGCGGCGCGCTCGGGCTGCGGCGGATAGATCCAGACGGTGTTGATTTCCTGCTTGGTCGCCTTTGCTTTCTCGCCGACCATCTCCACTTTGCGATCCCAGCCTCGGGTAAAGAGGGCTCCGGCATCGGCAAGGTCAAGGCAGGTGACATAGGCTTCCTGATGATATTGCCGTGCCTGCACGCCCAGCAGTTCAGCGGCGGCATTGTTGCCCGCGAAGGCGCCCATGCGAGTGGCGTGCTGGCACGACATCAGTGCATAGTTGCCGAAGTCGTCGCAAGCGGCGCGAGCCGCATCCCCGGTGGCGAAGACACCGGGCACGGACGGCACGCGCAGGCAGCCATCGACCAACAGCCGGTCGAACTTGTCACGCTCGCCGGGAATTTTGGTGGTTAGCGGATTGGCCCGCATGCCTGCCGCCCAGATCACTGTCATGGTTTCGATATGCTCGCCGGTGCTCAGCGTAACGCCGGATTTATCCAGCGATGAAACGCCGGCATTGAGCCGCGTTTCCACGCCGAGCTTGCGCAGTGCCTCCTCGATGATCGGGCGCGGACCTTCGCCCATGTCGGGGGCGACTGCGCTGCTGCGGTCGACGATGATTACGCGCGGATTGGCGGTTTTGTCGAACAGGGTTCTTAGCCGCGAAGGCATCTCGGTCGCCGCCTCGATACCTGTGAAACCGGCGCCCGCAACAACGATGGTGTCGCGCGCGGCCGAGGCCGGCATCTTCGCAAGCGCGTGGAGGTGGCGATCGAGGGCAATGGCGTCATCGATGTTGTCGATGCTGAAGGCGTATTCGGCAAGGCCCGGAATATTCGGGCGGAACAGCCGGCTGCCCGTGGCGAGTACAAGGCGATGATACTGAAGGCTCTTTCGTTCGCCCTTGGCATTGACGACGTCTGCGGTGCGGGCCTTCGTGTCGATCGCTTCGACGCTGCCCTGTATGTAGGCGACATCGATGGCGTCAAATACATCCTGCAGAGGTGCCGTCAGGGTCTCGGGTTTCGGCTCATAAAGCCGGGGGCGGATGACGAGCGTCGGTTCCGGGGACACGAGCGCGATTTCGAGTTCTTCGGGCGAAATGCCTTCGATATCGCGCAGGCGGGCTGAGGAAAGTGCGGCGTACATGCCGGCGAAGCCGGCGCCCACGATCACAAGTCTCATGTTATTCACTCCGTTGTTTGTAGTTTCAATGGGCCGCGCGTCACCGTCGCCGCTCCTGATGGGCGGCGAGGTGGTCGGCAATCGATGGCGCGCGGATTGGTGAAGCGACGTCGCTCAGGCCGTGATGAAGGCCAGCATGTCGGCATTGACGACATCTGCATGGGTCGTGCACAGCCCATGCGGCAGTTTCTCGTAGATTTTCAGCGTGGCCGCCTGCAGGAGCTTCGCCGACAACAGAGCGGCGGCACCGATGGGAACGATCTGGTCGTCATCGCCATGCAACACGAGCGTCGGCACGGTGATGCTCTTCAGGTCCTCGGTGAAATCCGTCTCTGAGAATGCCTTGATGCCGTCGTAATGTGCTTTCGCGCCGCCCATCATGCCCTGACGCCACCAATTTGAGATGACCGCCTGCGAAGGCTCGGCACCCGGGCGGTTGTAGCCGTAGAAGGGGCCGCTCGGAAAATCGCGATAGAACTGCGAACGGTTGGCAGCCAGCTGACTGCGCAATCCGTCGAATGCCTCGATCGGCAAACCGCCTGGATTGGCGGCGGTTTTCAACATCAATGGCGGCACGGCAGCAATCAGGATCAGTTTGGCAACGCGACCCTTGCCATACCGCGCGACATACCGCGCGGCTTCACCGCCGCCGGTAGAGTGGCCGACATGGATCGCGTTGTGAAGATCGAGATAGTCGATCATTGCGGCAGCATCGGAGGCGTAGTGATCCATGTCATGACCGTCGCTCACCTGGCTCGATCGGCCATGACCGCGGCGATCATGAGCGATCACGCGAAAGCCCTTGCCGAGGAAGAAGAGCATTTGATTATCCCAATCGTCGGAGCTGAGCGGCCAGCCGTGGTGAAAGACGATCGGCTGAGCGGACTTCGGTCCCCAGTCCTTGTAAAAAAGTTGAACACCGTCGCTGGTTGTAATGGAGGTCATTGTGCTGATCCTTTGTAGGGCCCGTCATCGAATCGGACGGACAGTTGCTAAAATCGGGTATGCAAGCCGCTACGGGTCGCTTCGTTGCGATTGACCCGTAATCGGTGCCCAGACCATCCTTTGTCTCCGCAGGATCCGTTGGTATGGGCGCAATGGTGTTTTAGCGAAACAGGTCTGCGGCTGCGCCAGAGGGATTGGCGCCATTGCAGAGCAATTGCGGTTAGCGGATGCGCGCCGCGCATCGCCCGGCGCTTTACCGGTTAGCTTTCGAAATGCGGCGGCCAAGGCTGTTTGCGAGGCGCAGTCAAGTGGGGCCGCGACCAACGCCATGCCAGTGGAATCGCGCGGCGTGTCGTGCTTGTTCGAGCCGATGACGTCGCAGCGGAGAACGCGACAGTCCGGAATCTGAGGCGAGGCGAAAGAAGATTGCGGTCAGCCGTGGCGCCGCCGCCAATCGGTCGGTGTTTCACCGGTCAATTTTCGGAATGCAGCTGCAAATGCTGTTTGCGAGGCATAACCGAGGGAGGCCGCGACCAACGCGATCGAATTTTGAGGATCACGTAGCATGTTTATGGCCTGCTCGAGCCGATATTGACGGAGCCAGTTGTGAGGCGAAAGCCCTGTGCTTTCCTTGAAGGCGCGACAGAAATGAAAACGCGACAACCCGGAATCGGCAGCGAGGGCCCCGAGGGAGACGTCCGCGTCGGCGTCCGACCGCAATCGTTCGATCGCCCGGCGCAGCACGCTCGGCGCGAGGCCGCCCAGCGCCGGCTGATAGCTCGGTGCCTTGCCGGTGTGCGCAGCCAGCAGGCGCGTGGCCAGAAGGTCAGTCAACTGCTGCCTGAACAGTGTATCCAGTGCCGTATTGCCTTCCAGGACATCGGCTGCGCTCAGGAGCAATCGGGATGTAATGAGGTCCGGATGCGCCGTTCGCTCCAAGAGATCGGTCGGCGTGAAAGTATCGGTTTCGTCGGCAATGCGCGTCAGTGTCGTGCGGGGAAGATAGAGCTGAACGACATCAACCGGTTTTGGAATATCCCATCGGGAGCTTGATCCAGCCGGGATGATGATCACAACCCCGCGACGAAACGTTCCGCTCTCGATCGATCTTCCGGACCGCCGTTCCATGCGCTGTATCACGCCGTTGTAAGCCATGATGACGTGGTCGGTCATGGGCTCGACGACGTCATGCAATGGGTCGTGATTCCAGTGCGCGATTGCACCGCCGGAGGGGTCCGCCGCAAGATGAATTGGCGCAGTCCTCAGAACGCGCGACATCTCGTTAGCAGGATTCTGATCGGCGGCCGGCATTTCCTCCCGACGCGCGCCGATTGTCTCAGCCGGCAAGCTCTCGAGAGGATCGGAGGGGGAAGACAAGCTCATGGATGCGTGCTCATCGATTGGCGCTGCTTGCGTGCGATTCTTGCAACAATTGCCAGCTCGTCGAGCACCCGCCTATAGTGGCCAGCCCTGTTAGTCTTATTACGCATGACATCCCCATGTCCTGAGCAATTCCGCTGTGCTCTGGTTATTCGCGCGTTGCTAGATGCAGCGAGGATATCAAGATTTTTCGAGGGCGAAACCTATTCTCCAGGATAGGTTGCGTTCGCGATTTGGCCTCGTTCTGGGAGCCGCCGACGACAATCGTGTGACGCGATGTGTGCCAACGCATTGCGGTAAGAGTGGAAACGGTCAGGCGTGTCACGAGAGACGATGGTGAATGGCCGTAGCCGATGTGCGAGCTCTTTGAGATCAGTGAAACACCGGCAAGAGCCTATCGAATGAAGGGAATTGCCAGCGCACGGACATTGAACCGGCAATTCGATGGCGTGTGTTCAGGCCACAGTGCCATAATTCACTGTGATCGCATCTGGTCGAAATAACGGGTCGGCGATCCCAATCCGTTCAAGGCGAGGGAATGCAACGCTTTGTTTCCTTAGCCAGGGGCGACCCTCGAGGGTGCTTTCGTCGGGCAGAGGCTCATTTCCGCAAGCCGGCCACTGAAAGTGTGGTCGTCGAAATTGCCCGGCGGCGTGGGGAGTTTTCTGTCACTATTTGGCTCTATGGCAACTATTTTGGATAGGCGCGCTTACAAAAACGGGCTTGCTCTTTTTCCGGCGACCGCACGATCACCCTATATCTATAGGGGCAAGCAAAGTGCTAAGCGAAGAGGAAAAACTTGAACGAGATCCACATCACCAAGCGAGAGAGGGAAATCTTGACGCTCATGTGCGACGGAAAGAGCGCGCAGGAGATTGCGATCATCCTCGGCTGCTCGGTGCATACCGTGCGAACGCATATCGAATCGCTGAAGGATACATTTGCAGTCTACAAGGACACGGCTCTGGTGGCGGCGGCGCTACGGACAGGCGTGATTGAGTGATGAAATGCATCACGCTGTCCCGGAAACGTGCTCCTAGAGATGACTGGCGTCGTCTCCGCCTTGCCGCGCCAACCCTGCGGTATGCCCGTGAACGCATTTTTTCATTTTGATGCAGGCGAAGACCCAGTATTGCATAGGCAATCGTATCGGGAATGGCTTGATTTGAAAACAGGACGGCGGCTTTCGGTATCTGGCGCATCTAAAGGACGGGATCGCAATGATGATCGTCCAGGCATCAGCCCGGTTGACATTGCAGACCACAATTCGCGAACGGCCTTGGGGCTCCTGCGCCGCTTTGGGCCGCTTACCCGCCAGGAACTTTCCAGGCATCTTGGGCTCACGGAGCCAGCGATAACGGGGATCATGCGCCGGCTGGCCGATGCGGGCCTGGTCAGCGGGCAAAAGCGGCCCACAACTGCGCATTACACAGCGGTTGAGTTCTCGTTGCGAGCCGACGCCGCATATTCCCTGGGAATTCGCCTCGGTGCGGATGGTGGCGAAACTGTCATGATGGATCTTGCAGGTAAGATTCTTCAGCAGCGCGCCTTCACAGGACCCGAAGGGATCAATGACGCTGTTTTGCACATCCGGCGTGCCGCTGGCACTTCGGGCAAACTGCTCGGATGCGGCATTGCCCTTGCAACCGAGTTCCCTCTCGATCGGAGAGCTATCGAGGATACGCTTGAACGGGAGGTCGGCCCGCTCTTTTTTCTTGGTGACACCGAGGCGGCGATCAATGCCGAGCGTATGCTCGGCATTGGCGACCGCGAAGGTGGCCTGGTGATCATCATCGTCGACGAGACTGTTCGCGCCGGACTTTTGATCGGAGGGCGGCCGTTCCGCGGTTTCCACGGATTGGCCGGCCAGATCGGCGATATGTGCTCGGGTGTTGACGGCGCGAGCCTAAACGACGTCGCGAGCTTGCCCTCGCTCAAAAAGCACCTTGCAGCCCACCCGGGTGAACCAGATGCCTGGGTTGCGATTGCAGCGCGGCATCTTCATGAGATGGTCCTGGCGATTTCAGGATTTATCGCTCCGGGCGCCATCCTCATCGGTGGTGCTCTGCCCGATGATGTTTTTGAGGCAATCATTGCGCGCTTGTCGCGTGAACGGGACGATAAAATTCGCGATCTCGTGATTGCGCCTTGGATACCGTCCGTGCGGCGTGCTTCCTTTCCTCGGGCAGGGGTCGCCGTCGGCGCCGCATTGCGTCCGTTCTCCGAGACACTTTAACCCGATACCCGTCCATGACCTCCCCGCCGCCCGACCGTTGAGCGGCACTGCCAACTGTCATGTGACCGTGATCGGGTCCTGGGCCTGCCGGCTGCTGATTGGATTTCGAAATCTTTGACCCGGTTCGGCGGAGGGCAACCCAAGACGATGAGCGAGCGGGATCGCAGCAGCACCGAGAGCTGCGGCATCTTCAGAGCCTGCTGCCCGGTGAAGGGACGGCGCTCGTGCGCCAAGCCGGGTAATCTCCTCGTGGACGTAGACGAGCAGTTCATCAATGAGGCGAACAGGAAAGCGGCCGCCGATGAGAACGCCTTCCGGGTCGACGATCAAGCCGATATCGACAATTGCTTGGGCAAGCTTGATGCTGATCTTTCGCAGCCAGCCACTGACGAGGTTGCGTCCCCCCTCGTCAAGGTTGAGAAGATCTCCCGGTGTTGTCGCCTTGATGCCATTGCGCCCGAGATAGTCGAAGAGGATAAAGAGCGAGAACATTTCGCCAAGTGGTTGCGTGCTGCCCGCAAACGGGCCATCGTCAAAGACGACCGGCAGCCACCCGATTTCTCCACCGATTCCGCTGGCTCCCTTATGACGGACCCCATCTATGACGAGGCTGCCGCCAAGACAGGCATTGGCGAGGATGTAGAAGAAGCTACCGATTTCCGTGCCGAGACCATACTCGATTTCACCGAGCGCAGCTGCGTTGGCATCATTGTCGATGAACACTGGGTGATCGGACATTGCCTCCAGCGCGCCGCGCACGTCATAGCCATTCCATTGCCGGTATTCTGATGGAAAGCCGATGACTTTAACCTCTCCGAGCCAGTCAGGAATAGCAAGGCCAACTCCCGCCAGACGAGCTTCTTCGATGACCCTGCGGCGGCGGAAGGAGGATAGTGCATCTGCCATCAAGCCCACGAAGTCGTCCGGTAACAGAAAACGCCTTTCGTGATGGATGCGTCCGCGTACCGTGCCGGCCGCATCCACAGCGACGACCGTCAGGTGATCGCGATCGATATTCGCGCCGACCGAAAACACTCCTTCGGGATCGATCTCCAGCTCGATGGCAGGTTGTCCCCGAAGGCCGTGCCTGCGCCGTGCCTCCATAACGAGCCCTTCATCGAGCAAACGGTCCACGATGCGGGTCACGGCCTGCTTCGTCAATCGCGATTGGTGGGCAAGCTCCGTGCGCGAGATCGGGGCGCCGCGATGAATCGCAGCGAGAATCATCGCACGATTAGCGGCTGCAGCCTGCTCCGTATTCGAGCCCGACAATATCAATCCCGGTGTCCCTTCCCGCCTGATCCAATCCGGACGGAGACTAGGCGATTGTCCTGCATGCGAAAAGCGGTCGAGGACCTCTTGCATCGACCGGTGTCGCATCACGTCTTGGTTATGCGCCAGCTTTTGACCTCAAAGGGCCGCAAACCGGCATTCGGGACCTTATCCATCGGTTCTTCCAGGATACTGACGACGCCCTTGTTCTGCCAACGCTCCGGAAGACATACCTCAAAATTCCCGCGGCGTCCCGCCGGTTCGTACACGCGCACGATGAGGCCGTCACGGTCCTCCGAAGATTTGACGGCGGACAGCGCAGCATCAATGCCAGCCGTTGCGAGTGGCTGCCACCTGCCCGTTGCGCGATCGGCAACCGGGATCGTTAATAGAGGCTGGTTTAGGTCTTCGGCTTCCTCCCTCACGCCGCCCTCGTACCACGCGCCTTCGTGCGGCATCAGCGAATAGATAAAGGTCTGGATGCCTTCGTCGGCGAGGGGATCTGGATAGATCGGCGCGCGCAGGAGGGAGAGGCCCAGGACGTTGCCGCGCACGCTGTGGCCGTACTTTGCGTCATTGAGGATGGCAACGCCGAAGCCGGGCTCCGAAAGATCGGCAAAGCGGTGGGCGGGCGCCTCGAACATCGCCGCATCCCAGGACGTGTTCGAATGGGTCGGACGTTCCACGACCCCGTAGGCGCATTCGCAGGTCGCCTTCGCGTGACGCACGGCAACCCCGGTCAGGGTGCGAAGGAAGACACGCCGGTCATGCCAGTCAAGTTCTGTCTGTATGTCCAGCCGCCGCGCGTTGGCACCAAGCGACAGAAGCTGCGTAATGCGCGAGTGGCGCCAGGTTCGAACGATCTTGATCACCGCGCGATGGGGGCCGTTCTCGATCAGTTCAAGGCTGTCGAGCGCAGTGATCTCT
This sequence comes from Rhizobium sp. USDA 3886, assembly GCF_056279785.1. Classification (NCBI taxonomy): domain Bacteria; kingdom Pseudomonadati; phylum Pseudomonadota; class Alphaproteobacteria; order Hyphomicrobiales; family Rhizobiaceae; genus Rhizobium; species Rhizobium sp. USDA 3886. The sequence goes on from NZ_JBWCDC010000003.1 coordinate 877,152, forward strand.
TCGCCGCGAGCGGCGTAATCTTCCTCGACATCCCAGGCGTCCCAATTGCGCGGCTTATCGGCTGGATAGACGAAAAGGCGGTTGCCGCACCCGTCAAGCGCCTCACGCCCTGTCGGCTTATGCAGAATGCTGGCGATCGAGCCATCGTTGGCAAGTGTCACTTTCAGGACAGCGTTTTCCAGATGGTCGCGCCCGGCCGAAAGGCCGGTCTTCGGCTGGAGTGATCCGGTATCCAGAACGGCAATGCCAAGGGGCGCAATCTGTCCCTCAGCTGAGACTGTGCTTCCATCCGATAGCGTCAAGCGGATTGGACGTTCAGACAGCGACGGATTGACGACCAGAACATTGTTGCCTTCTCCAATCGGCAACTGCGCAGCTATTGCTTTCATCGCCGCTACTTGGGCGAAGTGCGCCTCTGCTGCGACTGCCTCGAGTTCGTTGGTGGCATCGGTATAGACCTCGGCGATCGACGACCCGGGGAGGATGTCATGAAACTCGTTCTTTAAGACGACACGCCATGCCGGCTCCATTGATGCCGGCAGCTCGCCTCCCAGAAGATAGGCAAGGCTGGCCAGCGTCTCGGCGGTAATCAAACTGCGCTCTGCTCTGCGGTGAAGCCGCTTGACGGTGCTCTGACTTGTAAGGGTTGCGCGGTGCAGTTCGAGGTAGATCTCACCTTGCCAGACGGTCAGGTCTTTCTTGGCTGCCGTGTCGTGCGCATCCTCGAAGAAATCGTGGACTTTTGTCCACCGTGCTTGCGGCAAAGCCGGGAAGAAGCGCAGTTGCTCTTCCCGCATAATCATTTCCGGCGTCACGCCGCCGCCGCCATCGCCGTAGCCCACGGCAAGCAGGGTGGCCTTGTGCTTGTCCTTCTGGCGGAAGTTCTTCCAGGTCGGCACGAAGCAGTCCGGGCGCACGAAGCCATTGTAACCCTGCATCGGATTGTCGAATGTGTGGGCGAGAACCCGGCTCCCATCAAGGCCTTCCCACCAGAAGAGATCGGCCGGGAACTGATTGGTTTCCGACCAGTTGACCTTGATCGTGAAGAAGCTGTTCATGCCGCCCTGACGAAGAAGCTGGGGCAGGGCGCCGGAAAAACCAAAGCAATCTGGCAGCCAGCAGACGGTATGGCGAGTCCCGAAGGTCCGTTCGAAATAACGCTGGCCGTAAAGGATTTGCCGGCTGAGGCTCTCGCCGGTCGGCATGTTGGTGTCGGGTTCGACCCACATGCCGCCAAGCGTTTCCCATTGGCCTGCCTTCGCCCGCTCGATGATGCGCTCCAGCAAATCCGGATCGTCTTCGGCGATCTGCGCGTAGTAATGGGCCGTGGACTGGTTGAAGCGGAAATCGGAGGACTGCTCCATGAGCGACAACGCCGTATGAAAAGTACGGCGCATCTTCCGCCGGGTTTCACTGTAAGGCCAAAGCCATGCAAGATCGATATGCGCATGGCCGGTCAGCGCGATCTCGCCTTGCGGCGGAAAACGCTCGCGCAGCTGCTTGAGCTGTCCAACAAGTGTGTCGTAGGCTTGGAGCACGCTGGCGCGCTGGCCTTGATTGAGACCCTCGGGCGTGGCCTCGAGTGGCGGCAGCTGCCAAATCTTCTGTTGCACCGGCGAAGGCGCCGTCCGCGCTACATAGGCGGCCGTGGCCGACGGCCAGTCAAGGCCGCGCATGGCGTGTTCGGCAATATCCAGGAGATGCGGAACGGCCTCGTGGCCGTCGAGGATATCGGCCGCCTCGGTGATCTGGCGCAAAAGCACCCAGAGCCGGTCGACGGCCGTGTCCAGCCAGATTACTGCCGCATGTTCTAGCCTCGGGTGCCGCACGGGCTCGCCGAAGGGCAGGCGGGCGACGGTTTCGGAAGAGATCCGGATGCTGCGCGAAGGGACAAGGAATTCCCGATGATAGGGATCAAGGCCAAGTCGCGTTTCATTCCCGGTCTCGTCGGTGACCGTGATCAGGCCTTCGCCGCCAAGGTCGAGCACGAGCCGAGCATCGTCAAGGGGCCAATGGCCGGGCAAGGTGGTTGCGCCGGAAAAATGCACGGGACCATCTTTGCGCGGCCACGCATCGCCGATTGCGATGGGCTCCCCTTCAAACGTCCAGCCGTCTATCTGCATTGTTTGGCGCGAACGCCAGTATTCCAGCTCTGCGATACGGACGCGAATGCGGTCGAGGCGTTGGATAAGAGTAAGCGTCATGATGATATCCTGAGATGTGAATGCAATATCAGCCCTTGACGGCGCCCTCCGTCATGGCGCCGAGGATGAGCCGCTGGAGGGTGAGAAAGGCAATAATGGCTGGGAGGACCGATACAAGACAGGCGGCCGCCAGCAACTGGAGGGAGGAGTCGTTTTGCGTTCCGGCGTATTGAAATATCCCAACGCCGATCGGCGTGAGCGATTCCTTGCTGATGAGGAGAAATGGGACGAGAAACTGCGACCAGCCGGCGATGACCGAGATGATGAAGGCTGAGGCGATGCCTGGCGCCGACAACGGAAGTATGATCCGCCAAAAGACGGCGAAATGACTGCAGCCGTCAATAAGTGCGGCCTCGTCGAGGCTTTTCGGAATGCCGTCGATTGAGCCCTTCAATATCCACGTCACCATTGGTACCGCGAGTGCAATATACACCATCGTTGCGCCGAAATGGCTGTCGGTCAGGTGAAGCGCTGTCATGTAGCGGTAAAGTGGCACCATGATAACAAGCGGTGAAATCATCTGAAAGGCAAGCAGGACCATCATCCAAGGTCCTTTGCCGCGAAATGGAAAACGGGAAAAGGCATAGGCGGCCGGCAGCGCCACGATCAGGCAGCCGATTGCGCTGCACGAGGACAGGACGAGCGCATTCCAGAGATACCCCGCGAACTTGTCGGAGGATAAGATGGCGGCGAAATTTTCCAAAGTCGGTGCCTTCGGGATAAAGCGGCTCACGCCCAAAAAGATTTCCCTGCGCGTTCTCAGCGCGAGCGACAGCAGCCAAAGCAAGGGCCAGGCGAAGAAAAGAAACGTCATGGCGAGAAACAGATAGCTCAGAGCATCGCCAATGCGATCTTGTCTGGAAGCCCTCACGACGGTTCTCCTTTTGGCAGAAAACGAGCATATACGAGCGCAAGGCCAAGGCTGATTGCGAGCATTAGGATCGACAGGACGGCGCCGGCCGCAAGGTCGTAATTACGGAACACGACGTTGAAGGTGTATAGCGAGAGAACCTCGGTCGCGCGGCCAGGGCCGCCGCCGGTCAGAGAAATGATGGCGTCAAACGTGTTCAACGTCTGGATTGTGATGAGGATCATGTTCACCAGGATCGCGGTCCGCAGCTGGGGTAGAGTGATATAGATCAGCCGCTGCCATGGATTTGCGCCGTCAACGTCCGCAGCCTCGTAAAGAACAGGATCGATGGCCTTGCTTGCCGCATACATCACGACCATCGAGAACGCCGTGCCGCGCCAGACATTGGAAATGACGACCGACCACATGACCATGTGGGGATCGGACAGCCACTGGACAGCCGGCACGCCGATCACGCGCAAAAGGCTGTTCAACCCGCCAAATGGCGCTTCGTTGAAGAGCATTTTCCAGATGATGCCGCCGGCAATACCTGGAACAACCCAGGCGACAAGGGCTGTGGTTCGCACGATCGTCGTGCCGAAGAGCCGGCGCTTCTCGCCGTGCAAAACAATCAAGGCAATGAAAAGCCCGAAAAATTGCTGCGCAACAACGCTGGACGCGGTGAATACGAATGTCACCCACAGGATTTGTAAAAGCTCGGGCTTCGACAATGTGCTGACGATCGTCTGCAGCGTATACTCCTCGTCCCTGCCAAGCAGCGAAACGTTGGTGAATGCGAAGCGAAAGACGTCCAGCAAGGGGTAAAGATAAAAGACGCCAAGGACAAGAATGAGCGGCATAAGCCAAGGCAGCGGGAAGGGACTATGCCGTCCGGCGGCTCTCCTGCCGAGTCTTCGGGGTCTCTTGGCGGCAATGCTTGCATCCATCATCAGTCCGGTCCGGCCATTTCATCGCTGGGCAGCGTTTGCACAGGTTGACTGGCGGCGCGGGGTTTCGGTCCACGCCGCCAGGTCCTTATTTTAGCTGCGTTTGAAGGCGCTGAGCGAAGCGCTGAAGGCCTCGTCCACGGCTGCCTCGGTCGGCTGGGTACCCGTCAGCACCTTGCCCATCATGATCTGAATCTGATTGGAGATTTCAGGATAGACAGGCGCGCCGGGCCGGGCTTGTCCGTCCTTGAGTGCTGCCGCAAAGGTCTTGTTGGCCTCTGACGAGAACACCTCGTATTTGTCATAGAGGTCGGCGCGGGTCGGAAGCTGTTCCTGCAACGCGTTGGCCGGCCCCATATAGACGTCGCGGGCAAGTTCTGCGCAGAGCTTCACTTTTTCAGTGTCCTTGCTGAAAGCCGCCACCGTCCAGCCGCCTGTACCTGTTGATCGCTGGTCCGCTGCCGGGCCAGGAAGCGGGGAGAAACCCCATTTGGCGAATTCATCTGGGTCAAGCGCTGTCCTGAGCTGTGCATATTGCCAGTTGCCACCGACGAAGAGCGCAGTCGTCCCGGCCGCAGCCGCTGCATTGAAATCGTCGTAATCGCCGATGGTCGCCACACGTTTGGGAGCGGCTCCGGACTCGACGAGATCGCGATAATAGTTGACGGCCTTGATGAATTTGTCGCGATTTTCACCCTCGCCGAAGACCGGTTTGCCATCGTCATCGACCAATTTGCCGCCTTGTGCCCAGAAATTGGCGAGCCAGTCGAATGTTGTTCCTTCATAGCGGCCGCCGTTGAACAGAACGCCTTCCATTCCCTCCTCGACCGAGGAGAGCGCCGCCTTCTTCAAATCGTCCCAGGTCTGCGGCGCATCAGGAACAATCTCCTTGTTGCGGTAAAGAACACGAAGATCCGTCGACCACCACCATGCGTAGATGTTGCCGTCCGAGCCGGTTATGCCCTCGCGGATAAATGGGAAGAGCTGGTCAATTTCCTCTTTGGTAAAGTAAGGCGAGAAGGATTGCAGGACGCCGGCTTTCTTGAAGAGCGGCAGGACGAATGAGTCGACGGCCGCACAATCCGGGGCCGATCCCGATTTCGCCTGCTCGAGCATGCGCGCCTGTTCCTGACCGATATCCCCCGACATCATCTGCAACTCGATCTGCCAGTCGGAATGCTTGGCGATGAAGTCATTGAACAGCTTGCTGTAGCCTTGAGCGTAAGCCGGCTCGTTGTTGCGCGGGCCATCCGTGGTCATCCGGAAAACCAGCTTGTTGGGCGCGTCAGGCTTGCCGACGACGTCGCCCGTGATGGCCTCTTGTGCCGGGCTGCCATGCGGTGCGGCTAAAACGGTGGTCGCCGCCAGTGCAAGAATGAGTGCTGTATTCCTCACGAGTTCTCCTCCCAGGGTCAGGATCAAACTTGAGCCGCTGCCTCCAGCACAACGGGCTCGGGATCCGAAAAAATAGATTAAGTCACATTCGTTTGATGTCAAGGTTAGTCCCGGAGGACCGCGAGGTCCGCCAAGCCGCCCCCAGCTGCTATCACCGGTTTCGCCCGAAAGAGAACCGGCGGTAGGGAGAGGGCGTCACAGAACCGACCCGGACTGGTCAGGTCGGTCGACCTCCAAGGACAGAGCTCTCAGGACGAAAAAGATCGGCGCGATTTGACATCGCGCTGTCGAGCTTCAATGGGCATTTCGCTGCACGGCGGATCGTTCGGGCCGGATCTACAGGACAACAGCCGGTTTTTTCCACGAAAGAAGCTGGTTTGCCGCCACCGGCAACATCAAGGCAAGGCCAATCAGGGATGAGATCAGCTCGGGTACGACAAGCAAGATGGCTGCGACGACCAACAAAGCCCTCTCCCAAGAGGTCGTCCTGACCAGAAGAAATCCTGAAAGAGCCGAGCCCAGGCAGGTGATGCCGAGCACGCAGCCGACGAAGGCGATCAAGAAATTGCTCCGACGCTGATACCCACCGTCGCCGCAGCGGCGCCGACGGCGAGTGCGCATTTGGCGCCGTCGCGCAGGCTTTCGAAAACCTCCCCGACCAGTTGCTCCGGGTCGCGTTCCGAGAGTCGGCGCCGGCTTCCTTTGCAAGGCTTCTAGCGTCCCTTGCCGATGCTTGCATACATGCCGGTGGTTCGGAACTCCGTGGGGGTGATGCCGTAAACGCGGCGGAAGACTTTGGAGAAATAGTTGGAATCTTCGAAGCCGCACATGATCGAGACTTCCTTGACCGGCAGGAAATCGGCCTTCGTCAAAAGCTTTGCCGCGCGCAGCAGCCTTTGCTGAAGCACATATTCGGCAGGCGGCATGCCTTCGCTTTCGGCGAAGCTGCGGGAAAAATGCGCGCGGCTGAGACCGACGATGCCTGCAAGCTCGCTGACTGGCAACGGCTGATCGAGATTGGCATGGATATGGTCAATCACCGGCTGCATGGCGCTGAGGTCTGCTGCAAAAGCCGGTGAGCCGAAGACATCATCGTAAAGCGCCATGGCCGCTTCATAGGCGATTGCGGACGCCGCCCCGGGCGTCGTTGCGCCTTTGACAAGGCGAAGACTGCAGTCGGCGAGATGATCGATGGTCGATGGCTGGAGCCTTAAAACCGGACCGGCAAGCCCGAGCACCATCTTGTGGATTCTCAGCGTCTCCTCGCCATGCATCGATATCCAGAAATACTCCCAGCGGTCGCCCTTTTCGAGCCAGTAGCGGTGATTGTGCGGAACGAGAACCAGCAGCGTATCGCCGCTTTGTAGCCTGTAGTTGCGGTTTTGATAGCGCAGATGGCCGGTGCCACTGATGGTATGCTGAAGAACGGTAAAGGGGGTCTGGCCGCGGCGCCTGCCGTCCCAATCGTAGACCTCGTTTTCCCGCACCTCATAGCCAGCGCTTGTCGGCATGGCGTGCAAGCGCTGGCGCCCGCGCGGCAGGGAAACCGTCCTCATGGACTGCCCGTTGGCGATCAAATCCTGCAGCACAAAATTACCCTCGAAAGCATAATCCTTCTCTGGCCACCTCCGCGAATATCCGCATAATCGCTTTTCATAAGAGGAAGAGATCGCGGTCGAAAGAACGGCCGGGAGGAAATATAGGCGCTATTTTGCTTTTTCGGGCTGCATGTGCCGGCATGTGGTCTATCCTCCCCTGTCCGTCCTTTACCTAGCATCTGATCGGATTGAGGTGAAGATTATGAGTTTCAAAATCGCTATCATCGGTGCGGGCAGTGTCGGCTTCACCAAGAAGCTGTTCACGGACATTCTGTGCGTTCCGGAATTCAGGGATGTCGAATTCGCGCTGACGGACCTCAGCGAACATAACCTTCAGATGATCAAAGCGATTCTCGACAAGATCGTCGAATCCAACCAGCTGCCGACCAGGGTCACCGCAACGACTGACCGCCGCAAAGCGCTCGAAGGCGCGCGCTATATCATCAGCTGCGTGCGTGTCGGTGGTCTCGAAGCCTATGCCGACGATATTCGCATTCCGCTGAAATACGGCATCGACCAATGCGTCGGCGATACGATCTGCGCCGGCGGCATTCTCTACGGTCAGCGCAACATTCCGGTCATCTTGGATTTCTGCAAGGACATCCGTGAAATCGCAGAACCGGGTGCGAAATTCTTGAACTACGCAAACCCGATGGCGATGAATACATGGGCTGCGATCGAATATGGCAAGGTCGATACGGTCGGCCTGTGCCACGGTGTGCAGCACGGGGCCGAACAGATCGCCGAGGTGCTCGGCGCCAAGTCGCCGGCGGAACTCGACTATATCTGCTCGGGCATCAACCATCAGACATGGTTCATCGATCTGCGCCTCAACGGCCGCAAGATCGGCAAGGACGAACTCGTCGCGGCCTTCGAAGCGCATCCGGTCTATTCGCAGCAGGAGAAGCTGCGCATCGATGTGCTGAAGCGCTTCGGCGTCTATTCGACGGAAAGCAACGGGCACCTTTCCGAATACCTGCCGTGGTACCGCAAGCGTCCGGACGAAATCACCAAGTGGATCGACATGTCCGACTGGATCCATGGCGAGACTGGCGGCTATCTCCGTCACTCGACGGAAACGCGCAACTGGTTCGAGACGGAATTCCCGCAGTTTCTTGAATCGGCCTCGAAGCCGATTGATCCGGAAAGGCGCTCCAACGAACATGCTAGCCATATCCTTGAGGCGCTGGAGACCAACCGCGTCTACCGCGGCCACTTCAATGTCAAGAACAATGGCGTCATCACCAATTTGCCGGCTGATGCGATCATCGAGTCGCCTGGCTTCGTCGATCGGTTCGGCATCAACATGGTCTCCGGCATCACCCTTCCGGAAGCCTGCGCCGCAACGTGCATCTCGTCGATCAATGTCCAGCGCATGTCCGTCCATGCGGCGATCAGCGGCGATATCGAGCTTTTGAAGCTTGCGGTGCTGCACGACCCGCTGGTCGGTGCCGTCTCGACACCCGAAGAGGTTTGGCAGATGGTCGATGAAATGGTCGTGGCTCAAGCTCGCTGGCTGCCCCAATATGCCGACGCCGTTCCGGCTGCGCAGGAGCGTCTGTCGAAGTCCAGCGTAAAGACCCGCGATTGGGCGGGTGCTGCACGGCGCAACGTGCGCTCGATCGAGGAGCTGCGCGCCGAAAAGGCGGCCTTGAAACAGGCCGTTTGAATTTCGTGGAAGTCGCGTGGGTGGATTTCCGGGAGGGAAAGCCGCCGCGTCAGACCCGGTTTCATGCCGTTAGAGGAGAACGGGAGCGCCCAAGCGCTCCGAACAAGAGGGAGAGACGATGAGAAATTTTCGCAAAATTGGCATTCTTGCCGGGCTGGCGCTGAGCGTCTCGGCCGCAGCCTTGAATGCATACGCATCCGAACCGACCATTCCGCCGGAGCCGGCGCCGTTTCCGGCTGAAGGCAAGATCAAGTACGTGGCCCGCGACTCCATTTTGGAGTTCAAGGCGCTGCCGGAATATAATGAGCCGGATTGGGTCAAGACGAATTTCGTAGATACCGGCAAGCTGCCGCCGGTCAAGGACCGGCTTCCGAAGGAGCCGCTGGTTTTCAAGACCGAGAACATGCCGGACGGCATCGGCGCTTACGGCGATACAATGCGCCATGTCATCGGCGGGCGCCCTGAAGGCTGGAATTATGGCGCCGGGCAGACGCAGGGCTGGGGCGGCATCGATATCGGCCTTTCGGAATGCCTGACGCGCACCGCACCGCTCTTCCAGGTGGAGGCCAAGGATACCGAACCGCTTCCGAACCTTGCCAAGAGCTGGGAATGGTCCGAGGACGGCCATAAGCTCACCATGCACCTGATCGAAGGTGCGAAATGGTCGGACGGCGCCCCCTTCGGTGCCGACGATATCATGTTCTACTGGGAAGACGAGGTCATCGACCCGAACGTCTCGCCGCTTGGCGGCGGCGCGTCGCCCGAAGCCTTTGGTACGGGCACGACGCTGAAGAAGATCGATGACCATACTGTCGAATGGACGTTCAAGGAGGCCTTCCCAAAACAGTATCTCTACACGATGGCCTATCCCAATTTCTGCCCGGGTCCATCGCATATCCTCAAGCCGCAGCATCCGAAATATTCAAAGAACACTTACGACCAGTTCAAGAATGCCTTCCCGCCGGAATATATGAACATGCCGGTGATGGGGGCTTGGGTGCCGGTCGAATACCGGCCGGACGACATCATCGTCATGCGCCGGAATCCATACTATTGGAAGGTCGACGAGAAGGGCAATCAGCTGCCCTACCTCAACGAGCTGCATTACAAGCTTTCGACTTGGGCAGACCGTGACGTTCAGGCGGTTGCCGGATCGGGCGACTTCTCGAACCTCGAGCAGCCGGAGAATTTCGTCGCTTCCTTGAAGCGCGCCGCCGAAAAGACGGCACCTGCCCGTCTCGCCTTCGGTCCCCGCCTGATCGGCTATAACCTGCGCATGAACTTCTCGGCCAACGGCTGGGGCGATCCGGACGGGCGCGGCCAGGCGATCCGCGAGCTGAACCGCAACGAGGATTTCCGCAAGGCTGTCACCATGGCGTTCGATCGCAAAGCCATCGGCGACTCGCTCGTTAAGGGGCCGTTCACGGCCATTTACCCCGGCGGCTTGTCGTCCGGTACGAGTTTCTATGACCGGCAATCGACCGTCTCTTATCCATACGACCTTGAAGGCGCGAAGGCCGGGCTTGCAAAGGCGGGCCTGAAAGACACCGATGGCGACGGCTTCGTGAATTTCCCGGCCGGAGCGGCGGGCGGAAAGAACGTCGAGATCGTGCTGCTCGTCAACAACGGCTATGCCACCGACAAGAGTCTTGCCGAAGGCGTCGTCGGCCAGATGGAGAAGCTTGGCCTCAAGATCATCATCAACGCACTCGACGGACCGAAGCGCGATGATGCACACTATGCCGGCCGCTTCGACTGGCTGATCCAGCGCAACACCACGGAACTGGCTTCGGTCGTGCAAAACACCGAGCAGCTCGCGCCTGTCGGCCCGCGTACCAGTTGGCACCACCGTGCCGGCAAGGACGACCAGCTTGATCTGATGCCCTTTGAAAAGGAGCTTGTCGATATCGTCAACAAATTCAGGACAAGCCAGAACAACGACGAGCGTGTCAGCCTGATGAAAGAGTATCAGAAGATCTCGACGGAGCACGTAAATACTGTCGGCCTCACGGAGTATCCAGGGGCACTCATCATCAACAAGCGCTTCTCGAACATCCCGCAGGGCACGCCGATCTTCATGTTCAACTGGGCTGAAGATTCGGTCATCCGCGAGCGTCTGTGGGTGGCTGCCGACAAGCAGCAGAAATATGAACTTTTCCCCGAGCAACTTCCCGGCAAGCCGGGAGAGAAGGGTCCGTTGAACTAGAGCTCCCTCCCAAATGAAGTGAGCATCCGGCCGCGCGTGGTGCGCGGCCGGACATAACCAACAAGCCGGCCGCGCTGACGAAGAGCGACTGGCGGCAAGGAGAAGCGAACCGTCCGATGTTACGATTCCTGCTCATGCGCACAGCCTCTGCGGTCCCCGTGCTTTTCATCCTGAGCGTGGTGACATTTGCAATCATCCAGGCGCCGCCCGGCGATTACGCCGATTACATTCGCTCCCAGCTGATCAACCAGAGTGGCGCGTCCTTCGCGCAGGCGGAAGCGCAGGCGCAGGCCTACCGCGTCGAGCATGGCCTCGATCAACCGATGGTCATCCAGTACTTCAACTGGATCGGTGGCATCGTCACCCGCGGTGATTTCGGCTACAGCATGTACTACAACAAGCCAGTTGCCGACGTCGTCGGCGAGCGCCTGCCGCGCACGCTGCTCCTGGCCCTCGTCTGCCATCTCTTCGCTTCCGTGCTCGGCATCGGCTTCGGCATCTGGGCGGCAACACGCCAGTATACCTGGATCGACAGCCTTCTTTCCGGCATTTCCTTTCTAGGCATGACGGTGCCGCGCTTTCTGATGGCGCTGATCATCGTCTACCTGCTGGTGTTCCAATTCAACATTTCTGAGATCGGCAGCTTCTTCTCGCCGCAGTATGGCGGCGCGCCATGGTCGTGGGCGAAGTTCGTCGACCTCGTCAGCCATGTCTGGCCGGTCGTGGCGATCGCGACGTTCGGGGGTCTTGCCTACAATATGCGCGTCATGCGCGGCAATCTCCTCGACACGCTCAACGCGCAATATGTCGAGACTGCCAAGGCGAAAGGCTTGACCGGGAGCGCGGTCGTCATGCGCCATGCTGTGCCCAACGCGCTGCATCCGCTGGTCATGTATCAGGGCGTGGTGCTTCCCTACATGCTAACCGGAGAAATCGAGACGGCGATCATTTTCGCCCTGCCGACGGTGGGCCCCGCCATTGTCGGCTCGATGGCCATCGGTGACGTCTACGTCACCGCGACCTTCATGTTGGTGCTGTCGGCGACGCTGATCGTCGGCAATATCATTGCCGATATGCTGCTTGCCATGCTGGACCCGCGCGTCCGCCAGTATGGAGGAGCCTGATATGTTCGCCTTCGATTCCTCCCTTCCGCCGCCACATGAAGAAACCGTCAAGAAGCCGCCGCATGGCAACGAAAGCTATATCGCGCTCGTCTGGCGCCGCCTGAAGCGCTCCTGGACGGGCATGATGGGCCTCATCCTCGTCGGTCTGCTGATCATCATGGCCGTCTTTGCGGATTTCTTCGCGCCGATGGACCCGAAGGCAACCGATGTCGGTTTTGCGCCACCGCAGGTCATGAGCTTCCACGACAAGGACGGCAATTTCGTCTTCCAGCCGCGCGTCTATGCACTCGCCGATTCAGAAGAGCTCGACCCCGTCACGTTCCAGCCGATCGTTGGTCCTGATTACGACAATCCGCGCTACCTCGCCTTCTTCGTGAAGGGGGCGGACTACAAGCTTTTCGGCCTCATTCCGGCCAACCGGCATTTCTTCGGTTCGACAGATGGCCAGCCGGTGCATTTTCTAGGTACCGACAAATTTGGACGTGATGTGCTTTCGCGCGCGATCATTGGCTCGCGCATTTCGCTGGTGATCGCACTGACCGTCGTCTTCATCGTCACGATTGTGGGTACCACGGTCGGCATGGTCTCCGGCTACTTCGGCGGTACCTTCGATGTCTGGGTCCAGCGGTTCGTTGAGCTGGTGCTCGCCTTCCCGCAATTGCCGCTCTATCTGGCGCTGACGTCGCTGATCCCTGTCACGGCTCCGACGAACGTCTTCCTTGCCTTCGTCATCATCGTCATGTCGGCACTCGGCTGGGCGCAGATGTCGCGCGAAGTTCGCGGCAAGACGCTGGCTCTGGCGCGCATCGATTATGTGCGGGCGGCGATGGCTGTCGGCGCGACCGACCGGCGTATCATCTTCCAGCACATTTTCCCGAATGTGATGAGCCACGTGATCGTATCGGTGACCCTGCACATTCCAAGCGTCGTGCTGCTTGAATCCTTCCTCGGGTTCTTAGGCTTTGCCGTAAAGCCGCCACTGATCTCCTGGGGCCTGATGCTGCAGGATACGGCGAACTATTCCGTTATCGGCACCTATCCCTGGATCCTCGCCCCCGTCGGCTTCGTGCTTGTGACCGTCTTTGCCTTCAATGCGCTGGGCGACGGCCTGCGCGACGCAGTCGATCCTTATTAAGGTGATGAAGATGGCCCTTTCTCTTGTCAGTTCTTTCGCGCCGGCCATCCGTCACGACCACGATGGCCGCAAGGAAAGCCCGATCATCGACGCGCGCAATATCGCTGTGAACTTCAAGGTCGAAGATGGGCTGGTCGAGGCGGTTAAGGATATCTCGTTTCAGCTCTATCGCGGCGAGACGATCGCGATCGTCGGCGAATCCGGATCCGGCAAATCGGTAACCGCGCGCACCGTGATGGGGCTCCTTTCAAAACGCGCTGCCGTCTCGCCGAAATCGACCATCGACTATGACGGTGCCAATATCCTGAAATTCTCCGAACGCGCACGGCGCAAGCTGCGCGGCAACCGCATCTCGATGATTTTCCAGGAGCCGATGAGCTCGCTAAACCCGATCTACACGATCGGCAGCCAGATCGTCGAAGCGATCCGGGTGCATAAGAAGATCGGCCGCAGGCAGGCCGAGGCACGTGCGCTGGAGCTTCTGAAGCACGTGCAGATTCCAGATCCCGAAGCGCGGCTGAAACAATATCCGCATCAGCTCTCGGGCGGCCAGCGCCAGCGCGTGATGATCGCCATGGCGCTCGCCAACGATCCGGACGTCCTGATCGCTGACGAGCCGACGACGGCGCTTGACGTCACCGTGCAGGCACAGATCCTGAACCTTATCCGCAACCTGCAGAAGGAACTGCGGATGGCGGTGATCCTGATTACCCACGATCTCACGGTCGTTCGGCAGTTTTCGGACTATGTCTATGTGATGCAGGATGGCGAGATGCGCGAGCACAACACGACCGAGCGGCTTTTTGCCAATCCTCAGCATCCTTACACGAAACATCTGCTTGGCTCCGAGCCGCGCGGCCAGGCAAACCCATTGCCGGAAAATTCCGAGATCATTCTTGATGCCAAGGGCGTGCGCGTTTCCTTCATGCTGCGCCACGGCACCTTCTTCAGGCCGGAAATGCGGGAGCTCGTCGCTGTCGACAGTCTGAGTCTCACGCTTCGTCGTCATGAGACGCTTGGTCTCGTCGGCGAATCCGGTTCCGGCAAAACCACCTTCGGTCAGGCGCTGGTCCGGCTGAACGACCCGGACGGCGGCGAAATTAACTTCGATCACCAGCCCATCCACGGCCGCTCCCGCGCCGAAATGCGGCCGCTGCGCTCGCGCATGCAGGTCGTGTTCCAGGATCCGTTCTCGTCGCTCAATCCGCGCATGACGATCGGTCAGATCATAGAGGAGGGACTGGTCGTCAACAAGCTCGGCGCGACCAAGTCCGAGCGCATGGACCGGGTGCGTGAGGCGCTGATTGCGGCCGGCATGCCGGGTCACATTCTCTCGCGCTTCCCGCATGAATTCTCCGGCGGCCAGCGCCAGCGCATCGCCATTGCCCGCGCGATCGCGCTTGAACCCGAATTCATCCTGCTCGACGAACCGACCTCGGCGCTCGATCTTTCCGTCCAGGCGCAGATCATTGAGCTCCTTCGCAGATTGCAGGACGAGCGGGGCTTGAGCTACCTCTTCATCTCGCACGATCTCAAGGTCGTGCGGGCGCTGTGCCACCGTGTGATCGTCATGCAGCACGGCCGCATCGTGGAAGAGGGGCCTGTCAACGACGTTTTATCCAACCCCAAGACCGCCTACACGGAACGGCTGGTGAAAGCCGCTTTCGAGGTAGCATGATTGCCGAATGCCGGAGGTTATAATGGCACGAAATCCCAAGATCACGTTTATTGGAGCAGGCTCCACCGTCTTTATGAAAAACATCGTCGGCGACGTTTTGCAGCGCCCGGCGCTGTCGGGTGCTACGATCGCGCTGATGGACATCAATCCGCAGCGGCTCGAAGAAAGCGCCATCGTCGTCAACAAGCTGATTTCGACGCTCGGTGTCAAAGCCAAGGCCGAGACCTATTCCGACCAGCGCAAGGCGCTGTCGGGCGCCGACTTCGTCGTCGTCGCCTTCCAGATCGGCGGCTATGAGCCCTGCACCGTCACCGATTTCGAAGTGCCTAAGAAATACGGTCTGCGCCAGACCATTGCCGACACGCTCGGCGTCGGCGGCATCATGCGGGGCCTCAGAACCGTGCCGCATCTCTGGAAGATCTGCGAGGACATGCTCGCCGTCTGCCCGGATGCGATCATGCTGCAATATGTAAATCCCATGGCCATCAACACCTGGGCGATTGCGGAAAAGTATCCGGCGATCAAGCAGGTCGGCCTCTGCCACTCGGTGCAGGGCACGGCGATGGAACTGGCACACGACCTCGACATTCCCTACGAGGAAATCCGCTACCGCTCGGCCGGCATCAACCACATGGCCTTTTATCTGACGTTCGAGCACCGCCAGCCGGACGGATCCTACAAGAACCTCTATCCCGATCTTGTTCGCGCCTATCGTGAAGGCCGGGCCCCGAAGCCTGGCTGGAACCCGCGCTGCCCGAACAAGGTGCGCTACGAGATGCTGACGCGCCTCGGCTATTTCGTCACCGAAAGTTCGGAGCACTTTGCCGAATACACGCCCTACTTCATCAAGGAGGGCCGTGAGGACCTGATTGAGAAGTTCGGCATTCCGCTCGACGAATATCCGAAGCGCTGCATCGAGCAGATCGAACGCTGGAAGGGCCAGGCGGAAGCCTACCGATCGGCTGAGAAAATCGAGGTCGCGCAATCGAAGGAATATGCCTCGTCCATCATCAACTCGGTCTGGACCGGCGAGCCGTCGGTCATCTACGGCAACGTCCGCAACAACGGCTGCATCACCTCGCTGCCTGCAAATTGTGCCGCCGAAGTGCCCTGCCTGGTCGACGCCTCAGGCATCCAGCCGACCTTCATCGGCGACCTGCCGCCGCAGCTGACGGCGCTGATCCGCACCAACGTCAATGTTCAAGAACTGACCGTCCAGGCGCTGATGACGGAGAACCGCGAGCACATCTATCACGCCGCGATGATGGACCCGCACACGGCGGCCGAGCTCGACCTCGACCAGATCTGGTCGCTCGTTGACGACCTTCTGGCGGCCCATGGCGACTGGCTGCCGGCTTGGGCGCGCACGGGCAGGAAGGTACAGGCAGCTTAACGCTGCAAAAGCAGCGGTGGCGCAGGGCTCACCGCTGCGAATGGCGGTCACGGGCCCTTCACGCCCTGACTGGGCAATGAAAGTAGGTCGCCGCCAGCTGGATTTTGCCTTTGCCTTATATTCAGAAACGTCTATTTATGTCGGCGCAAAACGCGATTTGCCGGACGAAAGTGCGGCAGGGTTAAATGATCAAAGGAAGACGCTATGGCGACCGGTACGGTAAAATGGTTCAATGCAACGAAGGGCTTTGGTTTCATCCAGCCGGACGACGGAAGCGCTGACGTCTTCGTCCACATTTCCGCGGTCGAGCGGGCTGGCATGCGTGGCCTCAACGACGGCCAGAAGATTACCTATGAGCTGGTGAAGGATCGCAAGTCCGGCAAGATGTCGGCGGACAATCTGCAGGCCTGAGCCTGATTTTCGATGCGACAGCTGGAAAGGCCGGGTTTTCCCGGCCTTTTCCGTTGCCAATGTCTCGGGCATCCACGCCTTGTTGGCTTCGGCGTCGTGCGTACCTTCAGGATGCCAGGTATTGCCGAGGAACGCAAATGACGACAACAGTCGCGGCAAAGGGGCAAGTGACCATTCCGACGCCCGTCCGCGATCTGTTGGGAATCGTTCCCGGAAGCAAAGTTGATTTCCGCCGTGCCGCCGACGGCAGCATTGTCGTGGTGCGGGCGGACAAGAAGCTGCCTGTAAGCCGGTTTGCGAAGTTGCGCGGCCATGGGGTAAGAGGCTCAGCACCGGCGCCATCATGGCCCGGCCTCCAGGTACGCGAGGTGGGAGGTGAGCGCCCGCAGCGTGTTGTCGCCGGTGTTGATGAGATGGCGAAGCGTCCCGACGTCCTGGTCGGTCAAGAGAGCTCGGCGAGTTTCTCGCGCCGGTCGATCGGCCGCACCGCGGCGATCGTGTTGAGTGCGGCGGCGCGGCTGAGAACCGATGGCGAGGGCGTGGCGGTCATCGCGGAAGCCCGTCTTCGTCGTAAAGATCATCATGCGCCGAGGCCGTATGCAGTGCCTGCTTCAGCTTGCCTTCCGCAGCACGCGTCCACACACCATCGATTGTATTGGTGCAATCCTCAGCCTTTTCGCTGGAATGCATCACGGCAAGGTCTTCGGGTGAGCAAACATTCCTCTCTGAGAGAGCGGCGAGCCGAGCGATTGGACGCTCGCCGCGGCACACGTACACCTCATCGTGCTTCGACGCCAGATCCATGAGTTCATCGAACGGTTCCGCCGCTTCCTCAATGTCGACGAAGATTTGCATCAGCTTGCCTACCAGACTCGTTCGTGCAGCACCGCATCGAAGGCGCCGTCGATGGACACAAGCGTGCAATGTTCAAGCCGCGTCTGCGCGGCGAGAATACGGTCCCACGGATCGCGATGATCCCAGTCGAAGCTTGCTGCCAGTTCGGCATGCAGGTCGGTGATGGCAAGGGACTGCAAGCCGCTTCCCATGACCGCGGAACGCAGCTCCTGTGGTTTGAGATCAAGCTTTTTCAGGCGCATCTTGTTGTCGAGCTCGTAGAAGGACACGGCGCTGACAAGAATGGTGTTGGCCTTGTCCTCGATCAGCGACCGTGCTCGTGTAGAGAGGCGGTCGCTGCCGATTGTCCACCAATAGACCGCGTGGCTGTCGAGGAGCATCTTCATGTCGGCTGGTTGCTCTCTTCGGGCTTGCCCCGGAATATGCCGACATCGTCGTTCCAGTCGCCGGCATCGATCGCTGTCTGTTCGGGTTCGGCGTCGTCGAACAGGTCGTCGGGCAGGCCCCGGTGGCGCAGCAGGCCGAACGGGCGTTTGCCGCCATCAACCGGACCGATGCGGGCATAGATCTCATTGCCGCGCATGATGATGATTTCTTCACCCTGATTGGCGCGCTCGAGCACCTCGGCAAAATTCTTGCGGGCTTCGCTGATCTTATAAATGGTCTGGGGCATTGCGACCTCCGGTCGTTTCTGGCGCGCGAAGCACTATAGCATGGCTCCCGCATCTGTACACCTGCCTTGTACACTTCACTATCGATAAGCATTACCTATCGATGATTAGGGATGCTGATCAAAATCAACACCTACGACGGAAGTTAGTGTCAAATTTACTTCTCTTACGGAAACTACATCGTTACGTCGAAGGCCCAAAATTCCGAGTGACTTTTCGAGCGTGCGGGGCATCGGTCGACATAGTCGAGTTCAGCGCACGATTTCATGGAACGCCGGGCTGAAAATCGGCTCCGCCGCTGCGCGTCAAAGCTGCTGCGCGTGAGGCCGGCGGCATCGGCCTATTGGACCCCGGGGCAGCAGGACGACGGGAAAGCCTTGAACGGTCCGGATCCTTGGGTGCCAGGCGCTAGAGTAACGCCGTCCAGAATTTCAGCCGCGGGACGTCGTGTGCCGCGTGGCGTCGATTGCAAAACGCTTCTTGATTCTGTCGACGGGCGTCCCATCCTGAAGTGGAACCTGGGCCAGCCTATCATAGATCTCAAAGCCCATCTTCGCGTAGTAGGCCAGACCGCTGACGTTGTCGGCACGAATGGTCGCATTGATGAATTCCAGCCCGAGCTCTTCCGCTGCGCCCCGGGTTGCGGGAAAGAGGGCACTGCCGACGCCGCGTGTCCGCGGGCTCATACGGGCAAAGGTAGCGATGTCCGCATATCCTTTCGGCGGATCGCCGTACGAGCTCAGGGACTGAAAGCCGACAAGTGCGTGATCGTGCTCGGCAACATGGCAGACGAGAGGAAACGCGCCATCGATGAACCAGTCCGCGAACTCGGCAGCCGAAAGTGGTGTCTCGAGCGCGGTTGTGCCGCCGGCCCGGATGATCTCGTTGAGGAGAGTACTCAGCTCCTCCGCGTCGGCGGAGACGGCCCTTCGAATGTGCATGTCCTTGGCTACCTTATCTTGGACTGACAGCGTATCGGCGAGATCAACCGAGCACAAGCAGCCCTTTCCACTGCCGCACCGCCGATACGCCGGTAGATCGCCAGCACCCTGGGCTTTGGTGATCACCCTTGAAATTCCAGGCAGCCAGCGAAGTCCTGAGCTGAAATCGCGGTCGAGAGCAATCCCAAGCTCAACAAACTCAAGGCATCTCGTCATTTGCAATCCGGAGCTGGGGGCGACAGGGCGATCGAACGAGAGCCGATCGCGGACCGATGCTGATAGCCTATGCCGCTTCCCAGACCTGATTGAGAATCCGCGCCGCCAGAGCTGCCTTGTCCTGCGGCAGGAAGCGACCGTAATGCTGCTGGATCATCTCCGGCGTATCCTGGATCGCATAACTTGCCTGTTCGTAGGAGCCGGTCAGTTTCAGAATGTGCGTGGCCAACACGTCGCGGACATTATGAGGTCCGCAAACTGGTCCGTCGCTCTTCATATCCGGCAGATGGGTAGAACCGCAGCCTGATCAGTGTCCAACCTAAAGGGCGCAGTCCATTAACGATCGGGTAAACCGTTGCTGCACCGGTCCCCGGGGATCACCTTAGAGCCTTTCATGTTTTGACGGAAGCGTATCCTGCGTTTGTGAAATAGTTTGCGCATTCGTCTGGCTCGATGGTGCCGGCGAGGTATCCGAGATGGCGCCAGATGTCCTCGACGGTTTGCTTTTGGGCCTGACGCATCCAGTGCTTAATCTTGGCGAAGGCCTGCTCGATCGGATTGATGTCGGGGGAATATTTCGACAGGAACCATAGTCTGGCGCCGGCCGCCCTGATGGCATGGCGGACGGCCTTGGCTTTGTGGGAGCCGAGATTGTCGAGGATAACGATGTCGCCAGGCTTGAGGGTCGGGATCAACTGTTGGCGAACATAAGCGTCGAAGCACTCGCCATTGATTGGGCCATCGAAGACGCAGGGCGCAGTCAGCCGGTCGCAGCGAAAGGCGCCGAGGAAGGTGAGCGTGCGCCAGCGTCCATGCGGGGCAAAGCCGCGCAGCCTCTTGCCCCTCGGCCCCCAGCCGCGTAACGGCGCCATGTTGGTGCGGATCCAAGTTTCGTCGATAAAGACGAGCCGCTTCGGATCGAAGCGGCCTTGCCAAGCTTTCCAGCGGGCTCTGCGCCGGGCAATGTCGGCACGGCCCTGCTCAAGGGCGAACAGCGTTTTTTTTGAAGCTCAGGCCTTCACGGCGCATGAACTGCCAGATGGCATTGTGGGAGACGGTCACACCGCGGGCGGCCAGCTCATCCTTCAGCCGATGCAGCGTCAGATGCGAGGTCTGATCGATACGCTCGATAATGAAGGCACGATGCGGCTCCAGCACCCGCCGGCGATGGCCGCCCATCTTGCCGGGCGAGACGCTGCCGGTTGCCCGATGGCGCTGCGACCACTTCACCACAGAGGAGACGGCAATGTCGAACCGCTCCGCCACCACTCGGCAGCTCTGACCGGCCGCAACTGCTGCCACTACGCGTTCACGAAGATCATTCGAATAGGGTCGCGTCATGGATGCTGGCCTCCATTCCAGCATCCATGATGAATCACAATTCTGCTGATTTGGGAATCCCGCCCCGATTCCGAAAAGCAATGAATCGCTCTAGCATCTTTTTATTCGGGCAGTCCTATCTGGCATAGAGGCGATCGAGACGCACAACCTTGCCCACCACGGTCAGCGCGATTACCGTAAATAGGATCAACACCGCAGAAATCGCATGGGCGGTCGGCTCCAGGCTGAAGGTCGATTCTGCATAGATCCTGACCGGCAGCGTGGTGAGGCGGGCGGTCGTCAGGAAGCTCGTCACCGTCACCTCGCCGAAGCTCAGCAGGAAGCCGACGATGCCCGCCGCGAACAGACCCGGCGCGAGGCCCGGCATGATCACCACGAAGAAACGTGTCACGGGGCTTGCGCCGAGGCTTGCCGCCGCTTCCTCCTGTGCTCGGTCGAGGGCCATGACGGAGGTCGTCAGCAGCGTGATGGCAAAGGGCAGGATGACGATCACGTGGATCGCGACCAGGCCCAGGAACGGTGGGATGACGAGATAGAGCTGCAGCAGCCGCAGCATGCCGACGCCGATCGCCACATGCGGCAGCGACATCGGAAGCAGCCAGAACGCGAGCAGCGCCGACCTGCCCTTGAACGGAAACCGGCCGAGCGCAAAGGCCGCCGGCAAGGCCAGGGCGATCGCGACGAGCATCGAGGTCAGGGCGAGTTGTACTGAGACCCAGAAAGCGTCCGCATAGGTACCGGCGAAGAAGACCTGCTGATACCATTTGAGCGTGAAGCCCCGGAAGCCGGCAGCAGTCGCCTGCGGCACGTCGTTGAAGCTCTGGATGCAGACGAGCACGAGCGGCAGGAGCAGAAGCAGCAGGGCGGCGGCGAGCAGCAGCTTGGAGACGGCCGGACCGAGGATATCGATCACCGGCACGATCCAGCGCGGAATGCTGATCGGCTGGCTCGGCCTGCTTTTCAGCCAGGGCATCATGCGGTTGAGCGCGAGCATGCACAGCGCCGCAAAGACCAGGCCCGTCGCCGTCATGATGATGGCCAGCGCGGAGGCGAGCGGCGCATTGAGGTTCTTGATCGCCTCCTGCAGCACGAGCATCCCGGTCGTCCAGACCTTCTTGCCGCCGAGCAGGGTTGCCGAGACGTAGGCCGTCGAGGCCATGAGGAAGACGATGACCGCGCCCGAACGCAGGCCGGGGAGCGAAAGCGGCAGGTCGACGGTCAGGAAACGCACGGCAGGAGAGGCACCGAGGCTTTCCGCAGCCTCATGGACGCGCGGTGAGGTGTTCTGCAGGTTGTCGTAGAGCGCTAGCACCATGAACGGCAGGAAGACCTGCGCCAGCGCCACGGCGACCGCGCCATGGGTGAACAGCATGTTCCTTGCCGCCGGGATGCCGACGAGGCCGGTCACAGAGTTGATCAGGCCCTCCGGCGCTAGCAGCAGGATGATGCCGAGCGACCGTACGACCACGTTGGTGAGCAGCGGGATGAGGATCACCGAGAACGCGACGGCGCGATACTTCACCGGCATGCGCGCCAGCCAATGGGCCAGCGGATAACCGAGCAGCGCGGTCAGCACGGTCACGCCGAGCCCGAGAAGCACGGTCTCCGAGACGACGCCGTAATAGAAACCGTCGGATGCTATGTCGATATATTGCGTCAGCGACGGCGGGATGAAGATTGGGCCGAAGGGGTCGGGATACTCGTGCAGGGAAAGCACGAGCACCACGAACATCGGCGCCGCGAAGGAAAGCAGCAGCCACAGGGTGACCGGCGCGGCGAGCGCCGGTCCTATCCAACGGTTCATCCGGCGATCTCCCGGTCGTAGCGGGCCTGCCATTTTGCGCGGTTGGCGTTGATGTAATCCCAGTCGAAATCGACGAGCTGGCTGACCCGGCTTTCACCGACGACGAGCTTCTTCTTCAGGTCGTCCGGAAGGGTGATGTTGTTGACCGTCGGCGAATAGTAGATCTCGCGGGCATAGGCGAGCATGCAGGGCTCGGAAAGGTGCAGGTTGATCCATTCCTCGGCAAGCTTCTGGTTCTTCGTGCCGACGGTGATGCAAGCGACGTTCATCGAAAGCGCCTGGCCTTCGGACGGAGCGGCGATCGCGATGTTCGGGTTGCGGCTTTCCACGTAGGACTGAGTGAAGCTGCCGAACTCGACGGAAAGGTCGGCGAGCTTCTGGTCGAACATTTCGAAGAGCTGCGCCTGGCTCGCCTGGATGGCGGCGAAGGGCTTCAACTGCTTCACCTTGTCGACGACCATGTCGAAGTCCTTCTCGGTGCCGCCGAAGGCGCGGGCGGTCATCATCAGGGCCGAGATGCCTTCGGCGCCGAGGCCGTCCGGCCAGGCGATGCGGCCCTTCCATTCCGGGTTCCACATGTCCTTCCACGAGGTGATGGGCTTGGAGGCCTTGGTCTTGTCGTAGACGATGGTGCAGGGGTTGAAGGCGACGCCATAGCCGCCCTTTCGCGCGCTCGGATAAAGCGCCTCGAAATTCTTGACCGCCGCGGTCGGCTCCTGGGTCACGCCATCCTTCACCGCCTGGCGGCTTTCGAAGATATTCAGGTAGAGAACGTCGAAGCTTGGGCGGCCGCGCTCGGCATAGGCGCGGGCACGGCGGTCGCCGGTGCCGCCGAGAACGTAGCTGATCTTGCAGCCGTATTTCTCCACCAGCGGTTTTTCGACATATGCCTTGACGATGCGCTCCTGCGCGCCGCCCCAGATGCCGACGACCAGCTCGTCGCCCTTCTTGGGCTCCTGTGCGGCGGCGGGGCGGATGATGTGGAACGGTGCGGCAAGGCCAGCACCGACGATCAGTTTGTTGAATTTACGACGCGAAATAGTCATCTGAGGTTCCCCTTGTTCGTTTAGATGCCCTGGTTAGATGAATGTGGCGCCACCCGGCTGTGTCTGGATGCTGCACGACGTCCCGACGGGCGGCGGCGGCATATCCGAAGGCACGATGAGGCGGATCGTGCCGCACGCGGATTGAATGTCGGCTTCGTAGGTGTCCCCGAGGAAGGCCGCGTTGACGAGCGTGCCGGAGACGTGAAGCGGCCCCGGTTCGTCGGAAAGTCTGAGGCGGGAGGCGCGCAGCACAAGACGCGTCGCGCCTTCCGGCGCACCGTCGCAGGTCAGTCCCGGCGCGGCGAAGCGCCCGGCTTCTGTGCGGCCCTCGATCACCGTGCGGGCGCCGAGGAAGGAGGCGGTGAAGGCGGATTTCGGCCGGTCGCAGAGGCTGACGGGCGATCCGATCTCCATTAGCAGCCCCTTGCTCATGACCGCGACGCGGTCGGACATGGCGAGCGCTTCCTGCTGGTCATGTGTCACGAAGACGGTGGTGATGCCGAGCCGCTGCTGCAGCGAGCGAATTTCGCTGCGCATGTCGGCGCGCAGGTGTGCGTCGAGATTGGAGAGTGGCTCGTCGAGCAGAAGCACGTCCGGCTCGATCACCAGCGCGCGGGCCAGCGCCACGCGCTGCTGCTGGCCGCCCGAAAGCTGGCCGGGATAGCGGTCGTAATAGGCGCTCAGGCCGACCGTATCGAGTGCGGCGGCGGCCTTCTCGCGGCATTCCGCCTTGCCGGCATGGCGCATGCGCAGGCCAAAGCCGACATTGTCGAGAGACGTCAGGTGCGGAAAGAGCGCGTAGGACTGGAAGACCACACCGATATTGCGGGTATGCACGGGACGGCGGCTGATATCCTCGCCGCCGAGGATGATGCGCCCGCTGCTCGGGCGGATGAAGCCCGCGATCATCCGGAGCGTCGTCGTCTTGCCGCAGC
This sequence comes from Rhizobium sp. USDA 3886, assembly GCF_056279785.1. Taxonomy (NCBI): domain Bacteria; kingdom Pseudomonadati; phylum Pseudomonadota; class Alphaproteobacteria; order Hyphomicrobiales; family Rhizobiaceae; genus Rhizobium; species Rhizobium sp. USDA 3886. Next base: position 901,571 of record NZ_JBWCDC010000003.1, read on the forward strand.
CCGAGGGGCCGAGCAGCGAGAGCAGTTCGCCCTTGGCGGCCTCGATCGTCAGGCTGCTGACGGCGACGGAATCGCCGTAGATGGCCGTCGCGTTGTCGAGGGTGAGGTAGTGCTTATTCGACGTCATCTAAACCTTGGGCATGATCAGGCGGGAACGGGCAGTTCCGCCGTGGTGAATGGAAATCGGGATAGGCCGCTTCGCCATGTCCGGCACGGATGCGAAGGGGCCGTTGCCGGGATGGACTTCGAAGGCCGGCGAGCCGGCTCCCTGCAGCGAAAGCCGCAACGCATGGCCCGCCGGAACGGTCAGGCATACTGGCCGCAGCGAAATCGATGCGGAACCCTGCTGAGCGCTCTCGATCCGGGCATAACCTGTGGAGACGACCTTCGCTGCGCCGTCCGGCGTGACGAGCGAAAGCGCCGCGCAGAGGTCGCAGCCCGACGATGGCGTATGGATATCGACCTCGACCTTTGCCTCGCCGACGAAGGTCCTGCTGGCTACGAACGTCGCGCTGGTATAGACCGCCACGTCGGCGCGGGTGTCGCAGGCGCTGCGGTCGACAAACCCGGCCGGCGTTCCGAGATGGCCGCCGATCAGCGGCGTCGGGCGGAAGGGGTCGTTGACGAAGGTGTCGACGGCTCCGGCCGAGGGTTCGAGGCCGAGACGGCCATCGCTCACGGTAGCGGCCGCAAGGCCGGACGAGGACAGGAAGAATGTCTCGTCCGAGATATCCGGAAGCGACGGGAGGTTCTGCCAGGTCCGGCTGCCCATGTCGAACAGCCGCATGGCCACGGGCCGCTCGCCTCTGCCCTTGAGGTAGAAATCGAAGAACTCGACCTGCGCCCGATCGACCGAAAACTCCGCGGCCGGTCCCATGTCGGTGCCGCCGCTCATGCGGCTCCAGGGGACATGCGCCCACGGCCCGATGACGAGGTGGGACGTTTCGGAGTTTTGGGCGCGGAAGGCCGCGTCTGCGGCCCAGGTGCCCTGCAGCAAGAAGTCCGCCCAGCCGCCGGTATGAAAGGCCGGAATGTCGAGAGGATCGTACTTGAGCAGGGTCCCGGGAGAAACGGCATCCCAATAGGCTGCGTCATCCTCGATCCATTTGCACAGGTGCGAAAGGCCGGGCCTTTCCACGAGGTAGTCGCGCAGCGCGGCATCGCCCATGGCGCCAAGTGCCGCGTAGGTGGCGGCATCGTCGCTGCGGGCAGCCTTAAGCTTGACCATCTGCGCCGCCCAACTGACATTCACCCCGAAGCGGAACGCGTTGCCTTCATAGGCCCAGTCGTCGCGCGGCATCCATGAGCCCATGGACGGAGCGATCGCATCCGGCCGGCGGCTACCTTTGCCAGCGAGCGCAAGATATTGCGTCATCGCCTGGTAACTGAAACCGTAGAGGCCGAGCTTGCCGTTGCTGCCCGGCAGGTCGGCGGCCCATTCCAGCGTCTGGGCGCCATCCTCGGCTTCATGGATGAAGGCCTCGAAATCGCCGCCGGACTCGCCGCAGCCGCGCACGTCCTGCACGACGACGACGTAGCCTTGTGACGCATACCAGGACGGATGCGCCAGAACCACGGTGGAGGCGATGGCGCGCCCATAGGGCTGGCGCATCAGGAGTACCGGATAGAGGTCTTCGTTCAGTGGCCGATAGATGTCCGCCACCAGGACGGTGCCGTCGCGCAACACGAGTTCGGCCCTTGTCGGTCCGATCACGTCATGGGGCGTCCTGTGGTGCATCACGTCGTCAGCTCCTGTACATCGTCTTGTCGGTGATGCGGTCGAGCGGGAATTCGAGAACCTCGTTGATGAGCTTCAAGAGGTTGCGGGCGCTGCGCTCCACGTGTTCGCGGCCGCGTTCGGCGTCAGCGGCGGCGGCATTGCCACAGGCGCCGGAGGGTTGCACGTCTTGCGTCTGCCATCCGTAGCCGATCCGTCCTTCCGGCATCAGCAGGCCGCCCGCATTCTCAAGCTCCACGGAGACCGGCACGAAATCGTCTGCATACTGCATGTCGATCAGGTCGCGATGCAGATGCAGCATGACGCTGGTTTCCGCCTCACCACCATGAATGCCGTGTTTCAGTTCGTGGGCACTATAGAGATCGGAGAAATCCGCGCCGGCGCTCGCCCAAGCGCTGACGGCGAACATGCCGAGCTTGACGCGGAGTTCCCGGCAGACGATCTCCATCACCTGCGGCTGGCCGCCGTGGGAATTAACGAAGATGATCTTGCGGCAGCCGGCGCGGTTGACGCTCTCGCCGAGCTCGAACCACATCTTCGCTAATGTCTCGTAGGTGAAGGTAAGCGTGCCCGGAAAGGCGGTGTGCTCGACCGACTTGCCGACCGGCATCATCGGCAGCACGAGGACGGGCAGATCGTCATCCATCAGTTCGACGGTGCGGACGATGGTGCCGGCATTGATCGCCGCATCGACGCGCACCGGCAGATGGGGACCATGCTGTTCGACGGCGGCGATCGGCAGGATGGCGACGAATTCTTCCATGTCGAACTCGGAAAAATCCTTCGTCGTGTGATCCCACCACCAGTGCGATTTCAGTTTCGTGGTCATGTTCTCTGGTCCCCTCTCAGGCCGCGGCTGCACGGGCGGCAAGTTCCGCCTTGGCGATCTTGCCGGTGGGCGTCATGGGAAGTTCGGCGAGCGGGATGACGGTCATGAGGGAAAGGTCATACGGCACCGAACCGGCGATCTTCGCCTTGATCTCCTCCCCATCCACAGGACCTGCGGCCTGTACGAATGCAACCGGCCGGGTGGTAATCGCCTTGTCGGGAACACCGACGACGGCCGCTTGCTGCACGCCCGGCACCGTGGAGAGCGCCTCCTCGACGTCGCGCGGATACCAGGTCTTGCCGCCGACCTCGATCAGTTCGGAACGGCGTCCGAGCATGGTGACGAAGCCTTGCTTGTCCATCGAGCCGATGTCGCCGGTCCAAAGCCAGCCACCCTTGAGCGTCTCGGCCGTCTTCTCCGGCTTGCCCCAGTAGCCCCACATGAAGCCGCCCCTGAGCGCGACCTCGCCGACCGCGCCGCATGCAACCTCGGTGCCGTCCGCATTGAGAATGCGCACTTCCTTGTCGGGAAGCGGTTGGCCGGCGCGGCGCGTCTCGATATCAGCCGGATCGAGCTTCGGGAAACCGAGCGCGACAAAGCCGCCGAGCTCGGACTGGCCGTAGCTTTCAACGAGCGGCAGCTTCAGCTTTTCATGCCAGCCGGCCTTCAAGGTCGGCGGAACCGGTCCGCCGCCGGACATGCTCATGCGCAGCTTGGATGGCGTACGGCCTCGCACGGCTGCTTCGTTTAGGACCTCGGTGAGGATCGGAGGATTGGCAATCAGCATGGTTGCGCCGCGCGCTTCCAGCGCATCGAAGCCGGTCGTCTGGGTCCACTTGCCCATGACGTTGATGGCCGCGCCGCGGGAAAGCTGCGGCAGCAGGTTGCCGACGAGCTGGTAGGAACTGGAGAGCGCGCTTGGCCCGAAAGTGACGTCGGCGGCGGTGATCTGCAGCCGCTCGGCAATGCAGCGCGTCGCGCGGACGGTCGGTTCGTGCTTCAGGCAGGCACCCTTCGGCTTGCCGGTGGTGCCGGATGTGTAGGAAAGATGCGCGATCGCATCCTCGTTGCTGGGATCGGCGGGGAGGGGGAGCGCCGCGGCCATCAGGTCGGGCAGCGAATGGGCGCCTTCCTGCGGTCCGTCCATGCAGATCAGTGCCCTGACGCTCGGCGCGCCCGCCGCCGCCGTGTGGATCGGCTCCTTCATGTCATGGGTATAGACGACCACCGCGGGCTCGTGATCGGCGAAATAATAGGCAAGTTCGTCGGCAAATTTGACGTTTACGAGGGCGCAGATGGCCCCGAGGCGCCAGCAGCCGAACATGATGTTGAGATAGTCCATGCCGTTATGGGCAAAGATCGTCACGCGGTCGCCCGGTTTGACGCCGAAATGATGAAGGGCCCCGGCGGCACGCTCCATGGTATCGACCGCTTCGGCATAGGTCAGGCTCCTGCCCCGGTCCACCCAGTGGAAACAGGCGTGGTCCGGATCACGGTTTGCACCGTCCAGAAGCAGGGTGTGCATTAGCATCGAATTCCTCGCGTATTTTGCTCATTTGTTCGGCACTGAAGAGATCTGCCTGAAGCATGGGCAAAATTGATCGCGGGGTGAACGCCTACAGCGTCAATAGTAGATATAGACACACGCTTATATATCTCCCGCTCAGTACGCCGCGAGGAGCTCGGCCTTTGCGGGCATGGCGTGGAGGGTCTGGTCGAAACGGCGGGCGACGGAGCGGACTACGCCGCGCAGCCATTGATTGGCGCCGCTCGCATGGGCGCGCTCATGCCAGAGCAGATAGAGGTTCATCTGGTCAAATTCCCGTGGCGCTTCGATCAGCCGAAGCTGATTGGCTGGCGCGTTTTCGATGATGTATTCGGCATAGGGCCGGGCGGTGGTGAAGACGAGGTCGGTTTCCGCCACGATGGCCGGGATAAGGGCATATTCCGGCACGGACATAGCGATCCTCCGCTTCATCCCGAGTTGCGACAGCCGGCCGTCGATCGGGCTATAGAAGGCGCTCGATCCCGGCGTCGGCGAGACATGATCGGCATCGAGATAGGTGTGAAGGGTCAGCCGGCCGGCCCGGGCGAGAGGATTGGATCTCTGCACCACGCAGGCAATGTCGCAATGCAGGAGTGTCGTCGATTTTAGGCTTTGCTGCGGTGCCGGCCAGTTGCCGATCACAAGGTCCACCCGGCCCGCGCCCAGTTCATCGATCAGGTCCATTTTTTCGGAAGGAGCGAAGAAATCGACCGAGATGCCGGGTGCCTTCTGGCGGATGCTGGCGGCGAGCGGCGGGATGAGAAAGGCGCCGAAGCAATTCACGGCGGCGACGCGCATGCGGCTCTGGACCGTGCCAGGATCGAACTGGCCGGTCCGGTTCAGCGTGTTCTTCAGTCCTTCCAGCATGAGGCCGACCGAAACCATCACCTCTTCTCCCCGTTCCGTCAGAACGAGTTTCTGGCCGCTGCGCACCAGCAGCGGATCAGCGAAGACCTCACGCGCTTTCTTCAACGATGCGCTGACACTCGGCTGGGTGAGGCCAAGCAGAACGGCAACCTTGGAAACGTTCCTCTCGGTGAGCAGGAGATAGGTTGTGTGGAGCAGTCGGACGTCGATCGACGGGTTGATATTCGCATACACGGCCGGTTCCTCTCGCAAGTGGATTGCGGGACGCGATGCAAGCGATGTGCCACCCAAAGAACTTGCGTTGCTCGGGATGGTGTGCCCCCCGATTTCATCGGACATTTCAGCTATTGAGTAATAATGCGCCTGGTATCCGCGCGACGTCTAACTGTCGAACGGGGGTATCACGTTGTTTGAGTTAAGGCGCGGAAGGCTACCGCTCCAGTTCTCAGGCGAATTGATGCGCTACCGTATTCCACTCAGCCATGGCCTTGCGACGATGGGTGCGGATTTGTGAATCGGATCGGTTTGCGCGGGGCGGGATGAAGAGGTTACGGACTGCGGAGAAGATTGACAGAAATTGCTGTAAGGGCCTGATGGATCGAAACCCTTGCCGCGTTCGCTCCCGTTTTCGAAACGCAGATGAGAATTTGATTCTGTTGCAAACCCATTCATTAGGATCGGCGTGGCATTGACCTCCGGTAATGTTCCGGAGATTGGCAATGTTTTAAAGGTCGTTATTTCGAGAGTCTGTGATCTTGCTGTGCGTGCGTTGGTATCTGACTTATGGCCTGAGCCTGCGCGACCTGAAGCCGGCTTCGTATTCGAGAGGTGGTTTTGCACCATCAGGCGATCGAGCATGGCGCGCCGAGAGGCTTCGATCTCGGCACTTTTGTCATGCTGAAGACTGTATCCGCAATCACTCAATACCGAACCAGCTATATATACGTGCGACGTTACCCGCCCGTGCCGCCGTTGAGAATGTCCATATATGCGCGATAAACGAACACCCGTCCGCGACGTCGCCCGGTCGCTTCCTCAACGATGCCGAGTTTCCGCAATTGGTCTAGTGCTGCGTTCACAGTCGGCATGGTGAGACCGCTTCGTTTCACCGCAGACGTCGCGGTCAGGTAAGGGCTCGTGCGCATGACGTCATGGATTTGGAGGACCGATCCGGTGCGTTCCGATTCCCGCACAATGCGTTCTCGGTCGTCGTCGAGGCAGCGCCCACGGCTCGTAAGCCTATTACGGCGAAGTCTGTCGACAGAGTATCCATTGTCGCCTTGGCTTCCTGCAGTGGCGAGCGTGCGCTCACCGCTGTCACTGCCTCAGGCAGATTTCCGCATGAAATGAAGTCCGGTGAGAGAGTCGGTAAATCCCCACTTCTCATAGAAGGGGACCATTTCTTCGAGGCAGTAGAGTTCCCGATGCTTGATGTTCACCAGTGCGGGATCGTTCATCACCGTCTCCATCAGCAACCCGCCCAAACCGGTATTGCGCCAGCTGTTTTTGACGATGATGTCGAAGATCATCGCCTTATAGACGCCGTCCGTCATCGCACGTGCGAATGCAACGAGCTCGTCGCTTGCCGGATCAATGAAGGCGAATACCGGCCCGCCTGACGCCAGGACTGTCACGACATCGGTCTTGGTCCGTCCCTTGGTCCACCATTCCGCCCTGAAACAGCTCCACCAACTGGTCGACCTGCGATGCGCTCAGTGAGCGATGAAACTGCAGCCGGTTCTTGTCACGCGTTACGTCGTTCATCTGTGCCTCTGGAGAAGTGCGCGCTGTTCAGTTGGCGGCAAGGGTTTTCAGTTCGAGGAGCTTGTCTTGTGAAAGAGGGATGCCGAAGAGATTGGCATTGCGGCGGTTCTCGTAACGCCGTGCCCCGGGCAAGCGCTCCTGGCCGGCGCCGATAAGACGATCGCAGAGCAGACCAACACGCTTGGCGAAATCATTGTGGCCGCCGCGCTGCGGGTCGATGACAATCAACAACTGTCCGGCCTTGGGAGTCTGGGCGCCGACACATTCGCCGAAGTCGTTCTCGAACGACAATTGTCCGCCGGTCAGAGCGCCTGCCATCAACTCAACCATGAGGGCAATGGAAGATCCTTTGTAGCTGCCAAAGGTGTTGAGCGCTCCGCCGGCCAGAATTGCATGAGGGTCTGTCGACGGACTGCCATTGCTATCGATCCCTGTACCCGCCGGCAGGGTCTTGTTTGTAAGCGCATGAAGTCTGACCTCGCCGTTGGCCATCACGCTGGTAGCCTGGTCCACCACAAGTGGATCGGCATCGGCAACTGGCGTTGCGAATGCAATCGGGTTGGTGCCATAGACCGGGCTTCGGCCTCCGTGAGGAACCACATTCGCCAGACCGTTCACGAAGTGATGGCCATCATGCCCTCTCGCGCGAAAGGCTCGACATCGGGCCAGAGAGCACTGAAGTGATGGGAATTGCGCGTCGCTACGACGGCGATCCCCGTAGAGTTGACGGCCTCGTCGATCGCCTCAGCCGCGAGGGCGAGTGCCGGCAGGGCAAATCCATTTCGGGCATCGATACGAATGAAGGAGGGGCTGACGATGGCGATTTCGGGCTCGGCTTTGCCGTCGACCCAGCCGGTGTTCAGGGATGCCAGGTAACCGGGGATGCGAAAAATACCATGGCTTATGGCGCCGTCCCGTTCGCAGCCAGCGCAGTTCCCTGCGAGAATTTCGGCGGTGAACTCCGAACTCCCATTTTTCAGAAAAATCTTCCTGAGCAGCGATTGCAATGTTTCGAATTCGACGCGTACGTCCGGGTGTTCACTTGTCATGGCTCTGGCTACCAATTGGAGGAATAGTATTTGGGCCGATGGAGCGTCGTCGGCTTTGTGGTTGTGGTTCCGAGAGGAATTTTCGTAGGCAGTTTTCCAGAAGCCGGGAGATGTTGTTGTCATAGTTGTTGTGGGAAAGACTGCCGCAAAAGGTGATTGAGCCGACTGAGAACAGGCCTCCACCATTGGCGTCGAGGCCGTAGACGATGTTGGAGCGCATGCCGCCATAGGGCCGCGGGCCGCCATCGAAGACGCCAGGTGTAAGCAGCTCTTCATAGGTGGTTTCAAAAGAGGGTCCGTGCCCTTCGGAGACAGCGACAACGGTCACGAAATCTGGCGTTCCCAGATCCGGGCACGCTTGGTCGATCTCGAAGCCGGCTGCCCCGCCTCCCGACAGACCCGCCTGGGCGGTAGAAAATAGATTCCATGCGATGGATTCCGGGAATTATCGCCGCCATGACAATGCAGGCGTGATCACGATCGAGATAAAGAGGATGTCATTCCTCCTCATCGATGAGAGGCAAGGATTGCAACCGCGCCTCATATCGCGGTTGTTCAAAGACATATCCCTCACAAGCGGGAGCGGCCGCTTGCAGGGTCTTCTTCTTGACCGCAATCCCAATCAGGTCGCCTCGCATGTAACATTGAAGAGATTGCACACTCGCTCGCAAGGCCAGCGCAATGGGAGGATTGCGCTCCTGCAGGTGCCCTGCGCAGCGCATTGTCGGCACTTGCCGACAGCCGCGGCGATAGCTGGGCCGGTGACTTGAATAATGTCATCACAACCATCATCTGAATCCGGATTTAAACCTGTCGAACTGACAGCCTCTCGCTTATTTTGCGGCCGCTGCCGGTCCTCAACGTGACGCATCCTGCGTCTGAGGAGTTTTTCATGGGCTTCATTGATCGCGACATCCAGCCGTCTTCAGACACCGGATTGCTGGATGCCTATTCCGTATCGGTGTCTTCCTCAGTCGATCTTGTCGGTCCCGCAGTCAGCCGAATCGAAAGAATCGGTGACCGTGCAGGTCATGGATCAGGCTTTGCAATTTCGCCAGATGGTCTTGTCGTCACCAACAACCATGTCGTGGGTGACACCAAGAACATCCTGATCACAACGCCGGAAGGAGCAGTCATCGAGGGCAGGGTGCTCGGGCGCGACGCTGACACGGACCTCGCTTTGATCCGCGCGAACGACTGGTCAGGTGTCTGGGCGAAATTGGGAGACTCAAAAAGTCTAAAGCGGGGTCATATCGCCATAGCAATCGGCAATCCTCTGGGCTTTGAATGGACGGTTACGGCAGGAATCATATCTGCGCTGGGCCGGTCAATGCGCGCTGCCAGTGGTCGTTTGATGGAGGACATCATCCAAACTGACGCGGCGCTCAATCCCGGTAATTCCGGCGGCCCTCTGGTATCGTCTGCGGGTGAGGTGATCGGCGTTAACACGGCCGTGATCCAGGGCGCGCAAAGCATCGCATTCGCAGTGGCGTCGAATACAGCAAAGCATGTAGTCTCTGAGCTTCTGCGTTTCGGTCATGTTCGCAGAGCCTATATTGGCATTGCCGCGGACACCGTCGAGCTCCATCGAAGGATAGCCTTGGAAGCGGGCATGGCACAGACTACGGCGGTCCGACTTCGCCGCGTGGAACCGGGAAGCCCCGCCGAGAAGGCGGGGCTGCAAGAGGGCGACTATCTCCTGTCGATCGACCACCTTCCGGTTTCCGGCATTGATGACGTCGTGAGATTGATGGATGGAGAGAGGATCGATACCGACAGTGATTTCCTGATCTTCTCGGTCGCAGGACGGATAGAAAGCCGTACGGTCAGACCGCAGCGCCGGCATGAATAGCGCGCAAGGCGGCGAGTTCTGGCCAAGTGAAGCGGAGTTCGATCTTCGCGATCTCCCGTGCTGGGCTGATCACGGCCGGCCGCAACTTGGCGAAATGAATCGTCATGGCAGCAGTTGCGGCTCTGTCGATACCGGAGCAGTGGAGAAAGCAGTAATCGCTCGATTACACGGCCGGGTGGACGCGGTCGAGGATATCGAAGGCCGGCGCCAAATGTTGGCGGTCGACCTGGCCAACCGTGAGAGGCACTCGAGTTGGAAGGACTTCCCGGCCAAGCTGAAGCAGCGCCATCTGCACGGCTGGAATTCGTCGTCTCGGACGGTCATGCCGGATTGAAGAATATGGTCCCGCAGCTTGCTCTGTGCTCGCTCGTCTACCCAGGCGGGCCATGAATTGAAGCGCAACAATTTTTTGCGCCAGCGCAGTCTCCGATTGTTGTTGATTTGGACCAGCAAATGGTCTAGATAGTTCCGCGATGTTGGACCTGTTAATGGTCCGGAATGGGAGGCGGGCGATGCAGGTATCGGTGACAGATGCGAAGGGGCAGTTGACGGAACTGGTTCGTCGCGCGGAGGCGGGAGATGAGATCATCTTAACGCGCCATGGTCACGCGGCCGTGCGCCTAGTGCCCGTCAGGGCCGCGCAGGACCCGAAATCTCGCCGAGCGCTACTCGAATCGGTGCGGTCCGCGGCGGCCGAAAAGGTGACGCCCGGACCGGATGCTGCGCGCAGCCAGGATTTCCTCTACGGTGCTGATGGACTTCCAGAATGATCGCCGTAGATACGTCGGCGCTGATGGCGATCGTGCTCGGTGAGTTAGAAGCGGATGCCTGTGTTCGAGCGCTTGAAGCCGAAGACGATCTTATAATCTCTGCAGGTACGGTGGCCGAGGCCTTGATCGTTTCCGCCAGGCGAAATGTCGGTGAGGAAATGGCGCGGATGATTCACGGGCTTGGCTTCGAAATCGTGAATGTGACCCCCGCGTCAGCGCGGCGCGTAGCAAGCGCTTACGAACACTGGGGAAAGGGTGTCCATCCGGCAGCGCTGAATTTTGGAGATTGCTTCGCCTATGAGGTGGCGAAGGAACATGCTTGCCGCCTGCTCTATGTCGGCGACGATTTTTCGAAGACCGACATTGAAAGAGTTCTGTGAAGGAAGAAACGACAGAAGAAGCAAGCAAGGTGCCGGAGGGATGGGTGATAACGACGGCAGCAAGTCCACTTGCACACCATCGTCGCGGACATTACGACCCAAGCTATCCGCCAGAAGTCTCCGAGGAGCTTCGCTTCAGCAGAAAGACTTGCTCGCCCTTTAGCAATACCAGCTCGGACGCCGGTTGATCATCGAAGCCTTCCTCGATTGCGGCCGTTTCGTCGTGGGTCAGGTTACCGCCAGCCGCAACGACTTTTCCTGATGAGTGCGCCGCAATTGCGGACGCGAAAGAGGTTCACTCAGTAAAGTGCCTGTTTCAGCTCAAGCGCCTTGAATTAACAGATCGGCGATTTCGCCTGAAAGAGTGCTTCCACTCCAGATCAATCGTAGCGTTCGCCGCGGCCGATCTGCTCCTTTGCCGCGTCGCGAACGGTGCCCGCTGCCGGATCAGGATCCTTTTCGTTGGCTTCCTTTAGAAAATGCGCGGCTTCGAACATCGCCACCGTAATCTCGTCAGTTCCCCATCCGGCTTCGTTGGCGGCGTCAATGACTTCTTCAAGCGCCTTGCGAGCGGCGGACTTGGCCTCTTCGAAGCGCAGCGACGGTTCCTCGGTTCGTGGTCGTGGGAAGTGCATGGGCTTTTCCTCTCTTTTGAAAACTGAAGAACGCGCGAGCGATCATAAAGATGCGTAAAGCGCCCGGTATAACGCGCGCCCTTTCGAACCCATGGACAAAGCGTCTTCCACCATCAGGACATATGGATGACGGCGGCCTTGGAGACATTATAGTGCCCTGGCTTAGACCCCGGTTGGCTTCGGCCATGGCGAGTTCAATGGTCGTGCGGTTGACGTGCTTGAAATAGCTCTCTCCGGTCGCCTCGAACCATTCGGACATATCGACCTTGAGCGCGCGGCCCAGCTGGTTTGCCTGCTCAACGCCCTTGCGGCGGTCGGTGAATTTCTTTTCCACCGGAAGGATCTCAATCGTCTTGATGCGCGCACCCAACGACAGCTCCGTTCGATTCTGATGGAATTCGAGCGGAAGCAGCAATGGCTGAAGGACAAGTATCCTTGCCCCGTATGCCAAGGCGAAGGTCTTCAGACCACCAGCCTCCATGATTCCGGGGGCAGTTCAATGAGAGAACATCATGAGCAAGCAGCCGACCAACAACCGGCAACTGGACTTGCGTTCCTGCAAAAGGTCGCCGCAGCAGGTGGGTTGGGTGAAGGCATCGGCCAAACTCTCGGACTGGCCATTGATGCCGTTGACGACGGACATGTCGCGCTAAGTGAGACGCCAGGGCCAGAGCACGCCAATCCCATGGGCTCCGTCCATGGCGGCTACCTAGCCACACTGTTGGATGGAGCGATGGCGTTGGCACTGCAAACGCGTCTCGACATGGGGACGCGCTACGCAACCACGGACCTTAACGTGTCATACCTGAAAGGCGTGGCGCCCAGCAGCGGCACAGTGCGTTGCGTTGGCAAGGTGATCCATCGCGGTCGGATGCTGGCGCTTGCGGAAGCACGTATTACAAGCGACGACGGCACGCTTTATGCGCACGCTACGGCGACCTTTGCATTTGTCGATCGACAAGCGTGACCTAACGCCCGGTTCAGAAGAATTTCAGTTTGAACGGGGTCGCGGCAGCACCCATCGCGGCGGCCTCCGGCTTGATCTCTGAAACAATCAACTTCGGACTGGCGCGCCAGACGCCATAGCCGGCTCCCAAACAGCTGCGTCCGGGCCATCATCATCTCCGCCAAGGCTGGCGGGATCTGCCCGCCGAATACGATCGCTTGAGGGTCGTACACAGCCCAGATCGCATTGATCAGACGGTTATAGGCTGGTGTCACTTCATCCAACCATTCCTGAACGCCCGGCCATTTCGGATCGAAGTGTTTTCGCAGATAGGTGATTGACGGCACGTCCACGCCACGGGGCCGCAAGCCGGGACGTAACAGGGATTTCATGAACGATCCAGCGATCATTGCCCGACGGCGACGAGCGCTCTCTGACCTCGATGCGGCGGAATGACTGGCTGCTCCAACTGTCAAAGCTAAAGCCAATGGGTGCCCTCCACCCGCCCCCTCCCTTCCCTTGCAACCCGGCCAAGCCGGTCCGGTCGGAGCTTGCCTCAGCGCAAGTGGAACATGCCGAGTGTCGCATTTCTAAACGGCTGAAGACGCCCAAAATGACATTTCTACTTTGCGCCGGAGCGGACATTCCAACCTTGCCGCCACATTGTCGCCCTAAATGCCATGGGCGCTCCCCGGCTTGAGTCTAACTTCGATGACAGGGACCACGACCTGGGGTCGGCGCACCGGCAGCGCGAATGTCAGTTCATCCTCACCGACGGGAAACTGGGTGTTCGCCCATAGCGTATTGGCGGACGGGCGCAGCCAGGTGACCTCGCTGGCATCATGAAGGAACTGCGCATATTCGACTTTCCCCGCCAGCGCATCGAAATGCAGGTGGCGGTAGGGCCAGTTGAAGAAGTGGATGTAGAGTCGATCGCCATTCTGGGTCAGGCGGCAGTCGGCCGGAGCGGCGAAATCCGACTGGGTGCAGCCGACGATGCTGTGCTCGTGCAGCGCCATCCACTCCTCATAAGCGGCGAGGGCCGCAATCGCGCGGTCGTCGAGCGTGCCGCGCGCCGTCGGCCCGACGTTCATCAGCAGATTGCCGCCCATGGCAACGGTACCGACCAGCATCTGAACCAATTGTTCCGTGCTTTTCCAGGTGTCCTCGTCGCGGTGATAGCCCCAGGAACCGCTGAGCGTGTGGCACGCTTCCCAGACGACGCGCTTACCATCGCGGAGCGGCCGGGCGCGCGGCGTATATTGCTCCGGCGTCACGATGTCGGGCTGCAAGCCGGCAAGGTCGAGCCGGTTGTTGATGATAATGTCGGGGGCAAGCTCGCGCACGAGGCGCACGAGTTTCTCGCTTTCCCAATCCTGGTGGCCCTTTCCAACCAGTTCTCCGAGCTTCCACTGCGGATAGCTGAAATCGAACCACATGATGTCGATCTGCCCGAACTCAGTCAGCAGTTCGCGGACCTGTTCGCGCATGAAGGCGGCATAGCGGTGCATATCCCTGCCTTCGTTGATTTTCAGCGCATCGGGATGATTGCGCTGCGGGTGGCGCGGATCGACCGTGAAGTCGGGATGATGCCAGTCGATCAGCGAATAGTAGAATCCGATCCTCAGGCCCTCTGCGCGGAAGGCGTCGACGAACGGACCCAGGAGATCTCGTCCATAAGGCGTGTTGGTCACCTTGAAGTCGGTCGCCTTGGTATCCCAGAGGCAGAAGCCTTCATGGTGCTTGGTGGTCAGCACGACATATTTCATGCCGGCCGCCTTTGCGCGTCTGGCCCATTCTCTGGGGTCGTAGAGATCGGGATCGAAGTGATCGAAATATTTCTGGTAGTCGGCGTCGTTCAGTTCTTCGCGGCTCTTGACCCATTCATGGCGTGCCGGCAGTGCGTAAAGCCCCCAATGCACGAACATGCCGAACCGGTCGTGGACGAACCAGGCCTTCTTCTCCTCGGGCAGGGCCAGTGACTGCAGATTGCTGATATCCATCGGATATTCCTCCTGTTGATCGGGAGTTCAGGTCGTTTCGCGGATGATGAGCTCGGGCACGATGACGATGCCGTGCTGACGGTTTCTGGTGGCGATGCGGCTGAGCAGCAGACGCACGGCTTCCTCCCCCATTTCGCGTTTTTGCACCCGCAGGGTGGTGAGCGCCGGAGACAGCAGTTCCGCAGTCGGAATATCGTCGAAACCGATCAGGGCGATTTGCCCGGGGATCGAAACGCCGGCGGCCCGGCAGGCCTTCATGGCGCCGATTGCGTTAAGGTCGTTGTAGCAGACAAGGGCATCGATGCCTGGCGTCTCCGCCAGCAATTGCGCGGCCGCCGTTTGCCCGCCTGCTGCCGTAGGGTCGCAATAAACGATGCCTTGTGCCTTGAGCCCGTGGGCCGACAGCGTCTTGCGAAATCCGACAAGACGGCTCTTGCCGCCAAACGAACTGCGCGGGCCGGCGATGATTGCGATCCTGCGGCGCCCGCGCTCGAACAGATGGTCGATGGCGCGTGACGCTCCCGTCTCGTAGTCGGTGACAATCGTGCCGGCGACCTCGTTGGGCGCCTCGCGGTTGATGAGCACCACGGCGCGGTGAGGCGCAAGCGCCTTGTGAAGCGCGGCGTCAGGCAGCCGCGGGCTGCAGACGATGATCCCGTCGACCCGGTGCCGCAGCAGCGTTTCGATGAGTTCCTCCTCCCGCTTGCTGTTTTCGACGACATTGGACAGGAGCAGGTTGTAGCCGGCAGCGCTCGCGGCATCCTCGGCTCCTCTGATAACTTCGGGAAAGAACGGATTGGTGATGTCGGGAACGAGAAGGCCGATGGCCCTCGATCGATCGGACCGCAATCCGCGCGCAAAGGGATTGGGCCGATAATTGAGCTCGCTCGCCGCCAAAATAATCCGTTGGCTTGTCTCCGCACTGGCTCCGCCCCGATCATTGAGCACGCGCGATACCGTCATCGGCGACACCCCTGCGGCGCGGGCGACATCGGCAATGGTTATTTTGGATTCTGGCTCTTTAGGGCGGTTCAACTGGATGGTCTCATCAAAAGGGGCAGGAACTTACGATAACGATAACTAACATAATTTCCGGGAAAGCCAAGGCGGATATGGGCAGAGATAGGGCGCCGAGAATCTCTTTGACAAGATTGAACGGTAACGATAACGTTCGCAAAAGAGGAGAACACGTTAACGATAACCTAGAGCAGAATATCGGGAGGAAGGAATGCAACACAGAAACTTAAGACGGCAGGTTGTCTCGACCGTTGCCGCGGCGATCCTCATGGGTGCCGGCTTGGCCGGTGCCGCATTCGGTTTTGAGGAGTCGCCGGAACTAAAGGCGTTGGTCGATGCCGGCAGGCTGCCGCCGGTCGAGAAGCGGCTGCCCAAGGAGCCGCTGGTGCTCACTCCGCTTGAATCGGTCGGCAGCTATGGCGGCACTTGGCGCACGGCCACCTTTGGCGGTGGCGACAGCGAGATCGAGCGTTCGATCGGCTATACAAGACTGGTCCGCTGGAATCCGGAATGGACCGAGGTGATTTCCCGATATCGCCAAGAGCGTCGAGGTCAATGCAAATGCCACCGAATATACGTTCACCTTGCGGGAAGGCACGCGCTGGTCGGACGGCGAGCCGTTTACCGCAGACGATCTTGTGTGGTGGAACGAGAACGTGCTTCGCAACACCAAGATCACCCCTGCGGCACCCAACTGGCTGACTGCGGGCGGAGAGACCGTCAAGGTCGAAAAGCTCGCCGACGACAAGGTCGTGTTCAAGTTCGTCGCGCCGAACGGCCTGTTCCTGATGAACATGGCCACCGTGCGCGGCTCCGATATTCTGGCGGCCGCACCGGCGCATTACCTCAAACAATTCCACAAGGATTTCAATGCCGGCGGCATCGACGCCCTGGTGAAGGCAGCCGGCGCAACCGACTGGGTCCAGCTCTTCAACAACAAGATCGGGTTTCCCGGCCGCTGGCGCGATCTCGGCCGTCCAACGCTCGATGCCTGGGTGTTGACCGCGCCCTATAACGGCACCACTCAGGTCGTCGCGGAACGCAATCCATACTATGCCAAGGTGGATACCGCAGGAAACCAGCTGCCTTATTTCGATCGGATCACCATCGATGTGATGCAGGATACCCAGGCCATCATTCTGAAGGCGATCAGCGGCGAAATCGACATGCAGAACCGCTTCGTCGAGACGACGGACGCCCGTACGGTGATCGTGCAGAACCAGGAGAAAGGCGGTTACGGCCTGTTCATCGCCCGGCCGGCGTGGTCGAACGCCCTGCTGATCACACTCAACCAGACCCACAAGAATCCGGCCTTGCGCGCTGTCTTTTCCAACAAGGATTTCCGCATCGGCCTCAGCTACGCCATCAACCGCGAAGAGCTTAACCAGCTGATCTATGCCGGACAGGCCAAGCCTTATCAGGCAGCGCCGCGTGAAGGCACTGCGCTCTACGACGAGAAGATGGCGACGCAGTATCTGGAGTATAATGTCGATCTCGCCAATCAGTATCTCGACAAGGCCGGCCTTACCAAACATGACGCCGAAGGCTATCGCCTCGGCCAGGACGGCAAGCGGATTACTTTTGCGATCGACGCCTTGACCGGAAGCCCGATCCAGGTGGACGCCCTCGAGATGATCCAGCGCTACTGGCGGGCTGTCGGCATCGACATGCAGCCCCGCCCAGCTGAACGTTCGCTGATCTTCTCCCGCCTGCAGAACAATGAGAATGACGGCCTTGGATGGGTCGGCGGCGGTGGCTACGACTTCCTCGGCCTGCTCGATCCAAAATGGTATTTCCCGCACGAATACGAATCGAGCTTCGCGACAGCCTGGGGCCTCTATTACCAGAATCCTAAAGATCCGAACGCGCAAGAACCGAGCCCCGCTGCCAAGAAGCAGATGGATTTCTACCGGCAGGTGAAGGAAGCGCCGACGCTCGAAAAGCAGTTGGCCGCGATGAAGGAACTGCTGGCGATCACCCGTGACGAATTCTACGTCATCGGCACAAACCTGGAGCCGGACCGCGTCGGAATCGTCAAGACCAATATGCGCAATGTCCCGAAGGTCATTCCCAGCACATCGTTCTACATGACGCCGGGACCGGCAAAGCCCGAGACCTTCTACTACCAGCAATAACGGAACGCGACCGACAGGGATGGCGTCTACGGGCGCCACCCCACCGACACCAGCCCAGTCCCAATCATCCAATCCGATCGGCGATCGCCGATTGAAGGAGCTTGACCATGGCCGGCTTCATCATCAGACGCCTGCTTTATATGATCCCGATGATGTTTGCGATCTCTGTCGTGACTTTCATCATCATCCAGTTGCCGCCCGGCGACTTCCTGACCGCGATGACCGCGCGTCTTGCCTCCCAGAACGAAACGATCGATCCTAGCGTCATCGCCGGCCTGCGTGAGCGTTATGGCCTCGATCAACCCTGGGCGGTGCAATACTGGAAATGGATCAGCGGCATCCTGCTGCGCGGCGATTTCGGCCAGTCCCTCGATTGGAACAAGCCGGTCAGCGAGCTGATCTGGGCCCGCATGGGCATGACCATGGTAGTCTCGGTCACCACGCTCCTCTTCGTATGGGCGGTGGCCTTTCCGATCGGCATCTATTCGGCCGTGCGGCAATATTCGGTGGGAGATTACTTCGCCACTTTCTTTGGCTTTCTCGGCCTTGCCATCCCGAACTTCCTGCTGGCGCTGGTGCTGATGTATGTTTCGGCACAGTATTTCGGCCAAAGTACCGGCGGGCTGTTTTCGCCCGCCTATATCAACGCCGTCTGGAGCTGGGCCAAGCTCGGCGATCTCATCTCGCATATGTGGATACCAGTCGTCGTGCTGGGCACGGGTGCCACCGCGGCGCTGATCCGGATCATGCGCGCCAACCTGCTCGACGAACTCAACAAGCCCTATGTCGATATGGCCCGCGCCCGGGGCTTGAGCGAAATCCGGCTGCTGTTGAAATATCCGGTGCGGGTGGCGCTCAACCCGTTCGTGTCGACCGTCGGCTGGGTGCTGCCGCACCTCGTCTCCGGCTCGGTGGTGGTCTCAATCGTCCTCAGCCTACCGATCACCGGGCCACTGCTGCTCAACGCCCTCTTTGCCCAGGACATGTATCTGGCCGGCACGTTCATCCTGCTGATGAGCATGTTGACGCTGATCGGCACCCTGATTTCGGACCTGCTGCTCGCCTGGCTCGATCCACGCATTCGCAACGGCTGAAGGACGACACCAATGACCGATCAAGCCATCGCGCTATCACCTGAACTGATCCAGAATTCCGACGCGGTCGCCGGGCAGTGGAAGCTGATCTGGCGGCGCTTCTGTCGCCATCGCTTGGCGCTGGCGGCCGGCGTCGTCATCTTCCTAATTTACCTGGTCGCCATGTTTGCCGAGGTTCTCGCCCCGGTTTCGTCGCAGACCTACGATTCCCGCTATACCTATGCGCCGCCGCAGCGGATCAAGTTCGCCGGCTACGACGCGGCCGGGCAGTTTCATCCCCTCTACGTCAACGATTATTCGATGAAGGTTGACCCGATCGCGCTCAGCCGCAATTACGTGCCCGATCCGGCCGTCGTTATCCCCCTCGGCTTCTTCGTCAAGGGCGAACCCTACCGGCTCTGGGGGCTGTTCGATTTCGACCGGCACCTGATCGGCCCAATCGAGATGGGCAAACCATTCTACCTGTTCGGCGCCGACCGGCTCGGTCGCGACGTCTTCAGCCGGACGGTCCACGGCACGCGCGTTTCGATGTCCGTGGGGCTGATCGGGGTGGCAATCAGCCTCATCCTCGGCATCATCCTGGGCGGCATCTCGGGCCTCTACGGCGGCTGGGTGGACGATGTGATCCAGCGCTCCATCGAACTCATCAACTCTATCCCGACCATCCCGCTGTGGATGGGCCTTGCGGCTGCCGTTCCGATCAGCGCCGATCCGATCCTGGTCTATCTCTGGATCACGATCATCCTGTCACTGATCGGCTGGACCGACCTGGCGCGGGTGGTGCGCGGGCGCTTCCTGTCGCTCAAGACGGAAGACTTCGTGATTGCCGCCCGTCTCGATGGCTGTTCGCAGATGCGCATCATCTGGCGGCACATGGTTCCGTCCTTCATGAGCCACATCATCGCCTCGGTGACGCTTGCCATCCCGACGATGATCCTCGCGGAAACTGCGCTCTCCTTCCTCGGCATCGGCCTGCGCCCGCCGGTGGTGAGCTGGGGCGTGCTGCTTCAGGAGGCGCAGAACATTCTCGCCGTCTCGAGCGCACCCTGGCTGTTTCTTCCCGGTCTCGCGGTGATCGTCACGGTGCTCGCCCTCAACTTCCTCGGTGATGGATTACGCGATGCTGCAGATCCCTATGAATACTGATCCCAATTTTGCCGCAGCCGGCGGCCGGCACGGGGATCGCGACCCGCTGATCGAGGTCGTTGATCTCAGGACGCATTTCTTCGGTGGTGCGGGCACGATCAAGGCGGTCGACGGCGTCTCCTTTTCCATCCCGCGCGGCAAGACGGTCTGCGTCGTCGGCGAATCCGGTTCGGGCAAGAGCATCACCGGTCGCTCGATCCTCAACCAGGTTCCGCGGGGAGGGCGGGTCGTCTCGGGGGCAATCCGCTACCGGCCGGATCCCGCAGCACCGTCGATCGATCTGGCGGCGCTCGATCCCCGCGGTCATGACATGCGGGCGATCCGCGGTGCCCAGATCGGCCTGATCAGCCAGGAACCGATGGCCGCACTTTCCCCCGTTCATACAATCGGCAACCAGATGGTCGAAGTGATCCGCCTGCATCTGAAGATGGGAAAGAAGGAGGCGCGCGAACATGCCATCGAGACCTTGGCTCTGGTCGGCATACCGCGGCCGGCCGAGCGTATGGAAAGCTATGCCTTCGAGTTTTCCGGCGGCATGCGCCAGCGCGTCTGCATCGCCCTGGCGCTCGCCTGCCGCCCCAGACTGCTGATCGCCGACGAACCGACTACGGCGCTCGATGTGACCACCCAGGCCAATATCCTCGATCTCCTGGCTTCGCTGCAGGCCGAATTCGGGCTCTCGGTGCTGTTCGTGACCCATGATCTCGGTGTGGTGGCCGAAATCGCCGACGAGGTCGTCGTCATGTATGTCGGCCGGGTCGTGGAGGCAGGCAATGTCGACACGATCTTCCACGCACCTATTCATCCGTACACCAAGGCGCTGCTGCAATCGGTGCCGCGCATGCATGGGCAACCCACCGAACGGCTCGCGATCATCGATGGCATGGTGCCCTCGCGGTTCAACCGGCCCCCAGGCTGCAGCTTTCATCCCCGATGCAAAGAGGCGAGGGCCGGCCTGTGCGACCAGAGGGATCCGCAGCCCGTCGTCATCAGCGACGGGCATGTCGCCAGCTGTCTGCTTTACGAAGGAAGACAATGATGGCCGATCCCATGACACAACCAAGCCCGCTGCTCGAACTGAACGATCTCAGGATGCATTTCCCCATTCGCAAGGGCGCATTCCGGCGTGTGGTCGGACACGTGAAGGCGGTCGACGGCGTTTCGCTTCGTGTCGAGGATGGCGAAACACTCGGCATTGTCGGGGAATCCGGCTGCGGCAAGTCCACGCTTGCCCGCACGGTGCTGCGCATCTATCAGCCGACAAGCGGCGAAATCCGTTATCGCAATCGCAGCGGCGGCACTGTCGATCTCGCGGCGTTGTCGGGTTCTGCGCTCGACGAAATCCATCGCGACCTGCGAATCGTGTTTCAGGATCCGCAATCCTCGCTCAATCCGCGCCTTCCCGTCATCGACATCATCGGCGAGGTGCTGAGCGCCAACGGCATTGCCAAGGGCCGGGAGCTCGAGCACCGGGTCGCCGAGCTGATGCAGAGCGTCGGCCTGCGGCCCGAATATATGCACCGCTATCCGCATGCGTTCTCCGGCGGCGAACGCCAGCGCATCGGCATCGCCCGGGCGCTGGCCTCCAATCCGCGCCTGGTGATCGCCGATGAGGCCGTTTCGGCGCTCGACGTCAGTGTGCAGGCACAAACCATCAACCTCCTGCAGGATCTGCAGGAACAGTTCGGTCTGACCTATCTCTTCGTCGCCCACGATCTCTCGGTCGTCCGGCACATCTCGGACAATATCGCCGTCATGTATGTCGGCCGGGTCGTCGAAAAGGCTCCGGCGGAGCAGATCTTCTCACGCCCGCTTCACCCCTACACCGAAGCGTTGCTCTCGGCGGTGCCGATCGCCGATCCGAGGATGCGCCGCCACGGCCAGCGCATCCGGCTGGCGGGCGAGGTTGCTGACCCCGCCCATCCGCCTCCCGGCTGCGCATTTCATCCGCGCTGCCGCTACGCCACCGAGCTTTGCAAGCAGGAGGTGCCGGGCTTACGCACCGTCACGGCCGATGGTCATGCAGTGGCCTGTCATTACGCCGAATCCCTGACGCTTAATCCCTTTGCCGACCGTATCGTTCCGGAGTTCAATTGATGCCCGAATTCATTCCCCGCTCCGAGCAGCGTCCTATCGTGGATACCTCCTCCGCGACGCTCGATCTCATTTACTTCGATCTTGTCACGCTTCCGGCCAACGGCCGGGACACGCGGCGGCTGCCCGTGCACGAAAGCCTCTACGTCGTGCTGTCGGGTCAGGTGGATATCGAGGTGGATGACATCAGGTTCGAAGCGGTGGGCCGGCGAGCCGATATCTGGGGAGGCGATGCTGACTCGGTCTATGCGCCGGTCGGTGCCAACGTCCGGATATCGGCTCGTGGCGCGGCAGCGGAAGTCGCCATCGCCGGCGGCATCTGCGACACGCGCTACACCCCGTTTCGCGTCACGCCTGATGAGGTCGACGCGGTCAATGTCGGCTCGTCGGACACGCATAGCCAGCGGCGGATCGTCCACCTGCTCGGCCAACGACAGAACGGACGCTGCGGCAACCTCCTGGTGAGTGAACTCTATGCCGGCGAAGGGTGCTGGTCCGGTTATCCCCCCCATAAGCACGATACGGAAGACGGCGACGTCGAGACCCGGCACGAAGAACTATATCACTACCGCTTCCAGCCCGAGACCGGCTTCGGCAGCCAGCTCACTTATGACGAAGATGGGCCGGTCAAGATCCTCATGACCCGCAACGGCGACACCTTCCTGCTCGACCGGGGTTACCACCCGACCGTCACCTCCCCGGGGCACCGGGGGTATATCTTCACCATCCTTGTCGGCAAGCACCGCCGGGGGCTGATCCAGCGCTTCGATCCCGCCCATCAGCATCTGACCAAAACCATCCCCGGCATCGACGCGATGCGCGACAAGTTCAAATAACCCGGCTCCGGGCCTCGTGTGCCGGCATTGCGGCGCACCGCCAAACTTCCGCTTAAGGAGAGACGACCATGCGTGAACGTACGCGAATAAACGTTGATGCCAGTGAAGCGGTGCGCCCGTTCAACCGGTTCTGGCGCGGCACCGGCTTTTCGCCGGCCGAGCTGCTGCTCGAGCCCGAGATGCGCCAGATGCTTGCCTATATCGGCGGCCTTCCGAACGAAGGCATCAGGTTCCTGCGTGTGCACTATCTCTACAATCTGCTGAACTCGACCGGCGGGGCCGGCTATGACTGGTCGCTGCTGGACCGCGCGCTCGACGTGATGATTGAACACCGGCTGAAGCCGTTCTTCGAGCTGATGGGAAACCCGTCGGGTGTCTTCACCGATTACGAGGACATGGATCAGGTCAAGCGCTGGCGGGACCTGGTGACGGCAACGGTCGACCGCTATGGCGCGCGCTACGGCATGGACGAATTGCGCACATGGTATTTCGAAACGACGAATGAAGCCGACTCCGGCTGGTGGACCTATGGGGTCAAGGGCTACACCAACTACTACGACGCCTGCGTCGCCGGGCTCGATGCCATCGACCCGGCCCTGCCCATGGGCGGGCCCGGCACCGCCCGCACGCTCTCGCCGATCTTTCGCGCCCTCGTTGCCCATTGCGACAGCGGCACGAGCTGCCTGACCGGTGATGGTCCGCCGCGCATCGACTATATCTCGATCCACGAGAAGGGCGTCAACGGCAGCAAGGAGGACCTGACGCCGAAGACGGGCGCCATCGTCGACCGCACGCTGCTCGTCGTCGACTATCTCAAGGAGCATCATCCGCGCCTCGCCGGCCTGCCCATCGTCAACGATGAATGCGATCCGCAACTCGGCTGGAGTGATTATCACAGCTGGCACGGCAAGGCCTATTACGCCGGTATCATCGCCCGCATCGTCGAACAGCACGACCGGCGCATCATCGCGCCAAAAACGGCGAATTTCTCCTTCCTCAGCAATGACCACGCCTTTATCGGCGGCTGGGGCCAGCGCACGATCTTTGCCTATTTCGGTTCGCGCAATTTCACCAAGGCGCAGTGGGAGCACAAGACCGATCTGAACACGCTGGTCACGGATATCGATCGCGCGCCGCCCTTCGACATCATCAAGAAGCCCGGCCTCACATCCATGGAATTGCTGGCAATGCTTGGCGATACCGTTTGCAAGGTGACGGCCGAACCGCCGCTTGCTCCCGACGCGGATGGGCTGGCGATCCTGCCGACACGGCTGCCGGGCGGCGGCGCTTCCATCACCCTCATCCATAGCGTCGATGCCATCAACCGTTCGGGCCGGACCGCCGTTCGTCTCGAGGTTAACGGGCTGGTTCCCGGCCGCCACGCGCTTTGCCTGCTGCGCATCGACGAGGAATTCACCAATCCGATGGAGGTCTGGGAGGCGCAGCGCGACGAAAGCAATCCACGCGGGCTGTTCGAGCCGGTCGGCGCGCCGCCCGCACCGACGGAGGCGCAGTTTGCCGAGCTGCGCCGCGCGCAGGAGCCCGCCTTGCTGCACCCGATCAGTATAGTCGAGTGCGACGGAGGCCGGATCAGTGTCGACCTGGACGTGCCGTTGCCTTCGCTGACGCAAGTGCTCGTCGTTCCCGATATCGGCACGCCCCCCGAGACGCCCACCGGCCTTGCCGTCGAACGTTACCTCGGTCTCGGCGATCGCGAAGAACGAACGCATGCTGTTCTGGGCTGCCGGCGATACCCGCCCGGCCATTTTTTACGATGTGCTGATCAGTGCCGATGGCAAGACTTTTGAACAGGTCAGTTCAGCCCCGCTGATCTCGACGGCATTCCTGCACATGTCGCCGCCCGAGGGCGTGCGTTATGCGGTGCGTGCCCGCGATGCATTTGGCCGCAGCAGCCAGCTCTGTGTTTCCTCGTCATGAACAACGCCGTCTTGCCGGGGATCTGATCCATGGACATTGCCTATTTCACCAAGACCCTGGAGGGCTTGCCGCTTGAGAAGGCGGCCGAGATCACCGCGGGCTTGGGGTTCGACTGCGCCGATCTTCTCGTTCGCGATGGCCATACCGTTTCCCCTGACAGGCCGGAAGGGATCGCCAACGCTATAAAGCTGTTTACTGCGGCTGGCGTGCGCACCCCGATGGCGACCATCGATTCCACGCGGCCCGACGATGCCACATCGCGGCTTCTGGGCTGTTGCGGCGATGCCGGCATCGGGCAGATCCGGCTTGGCTTTTGGCGCTACGATCCGTCGCGGCGCTGGAAGAGCCAGATCGATGAGGCGCGGCGTGAGCTGGAGGGCTTCGAGCGCCTTGCCGAACGGTTCGGCGTCAAGCTGACTGTCCAGCTTCACGGCGGGACCCTGCACAGCTCCGGCGCCCTGGCGGTGCAATTGCTGGCCGGGCGGGATCCCATCAGGATCGGCGCCTATCCCGACCCGGCCAATCAGATCGTTCGGGAGGGGAGCGAGGACTGGCGCATGACCCTCGACATTCTCGATCCGTGGTTCTGCTGCATGGGCGTCAAGAACAGCGGTTGGTTTCCCGGCGCTTATGGGGCCAATGGCCAGCGTGCATGGCATTCGGATTGGTTCGGGCTCGACGAGGGCATGGTGCCCTGGAACGAAATTGTCCCGCATCTGGTGGTCACCGGATTTGCCGGTGTGCTCTCGATGCATTCCCAATACCGGGTTCCCCGAGAACAGGCGCTCGACAAGGTCCGCGCCGATCTTGCCCATTTCCGGCGTCTGATCGCCGCAGCGAAAGAGTAGAACCATGAGCGAACAGGCTCCCGTTATCGCCGTCCTGATGACCGAAAAGACCCGCCGCATGATGCTGGACGATGCGGCCATCGCCCAGTTGAACGCCCTTGGTGAGGTGCGTTGGCCGAGCGGCGTCACAATCGACGTCGCCGATGTCGACCGCCTGTTGCAGGGCGCCGTTGCGTGCCTCACAGGATGGGGCACGCCGCCTTTTGATCCCGCCGCGCGTAAGCGTCATCCGCAGCTCGCCCTTGTCGCCCATTCGGCGGGCAGCATCCGCATGCTGGTCCCGGCGCGTCTGTTCGACGACGGCATTCGCGTCACATATGCCGCCTCGAAAATTGCCGCCTCGGTTGCCGAATTCGTCGTTGCCGAAGCATTGTTGGCCATGCGCGGCATTCATCGGCTGCATCATCAATTGCGCAACGGGGGTGAATGGCTGGACGTGCGCGCAGCCGTGCCGCAAAGGTTGCTTGGCGGCAGAACGGTCGGTATCGTCGGTGCCGGATATGTCGGCCGGGCGGTCATGCGGCTGCTCGTTCCATTCGGCTGCCGCGTGCTGGTCGTCGATCCGTTTCTTGATGACAGCGAAGCCGCTGCGCTCGGCGTTGTCAGTGCCGGGCTGAATGATATGCTTGTCCAAAGCGATGTGATTTCGCTGCATGCGCCTGTTCTTCCCGAAACGCGCCGCATGATCGGCGCCCGCGAACTTGCGTTGCTGCGCCCCGGCACGCTGTTCATCAACACGGCGCGTTCGCAGCTGGTCGACGAGGCGGCTCTGCTCGCTGAGATCCGATCCGGACGTATCGAGGCGGCATTGGACGTCTTTGACGACGAGCCGTTGCCTCCCGATAGCCCTTTCCGCGATCCCGCACTGGCCAATGTCACCATTTCGCCGCACGCCGCCGGTCATACCGAAGAGGCGCATTTCGCCCAGGGCCAAGCCATGGTGGACGAGATCGGCCGGCTTCTTTGCCGGGAACCGCTCCATCACGAAGTGTCCCGCGCCATGCTTGACCGGATGGCATGACCATGGACGGAAGCATTGGAGGTTCCGTGACGGCGCCGCGCATCAGAATCATCGAGATCCACGCCTTCGAGCGCGATATCAGCCTGCGCTTGCCGTTCCGCTTCGGTGCTGCAACCCTCGAAAGAGCGCCGCAGGCCTTCGTCAGGGTACGTGTCGAGGATGAAGAGGGGCGAACCGCCATTGGCGGTGCCGCCGAAATGATGGTGCCGAAATGGTTCGACAAGAACCCGACGCTGACGCCGGCACAAAATGTCGATCAATTGCGCGCCTCGATCCGCGCCGCCGCGGCTGCCTCGCTCGAAGCGTCCGCCCCGACGACATTGTTTGCCGCCGCCCGTCTGAACGAAGCCGAAACCGTGCGGCGCCTGCCTGGAAATCCCTTGGCCGCCTGTTTCGGTCCTTCGCTCATTGCCCGCGCCGTTCTTGATGCCTATTGCCGCCTTGCAGGTATTTCCTTCTTCGATGCGGTGCGCCGCAACCTGGTCGGAATCGGCGGCGCCATGCTGCCCGGCGATATCGGCGCGGATGCTGCGTCCGCGATGCTGGCCAGCCTCCGCCCTGCCGGCTCGATTTCGGCCCGGCATACGATCGGGCTCGTCGACCCGATCACTGACGGCGATATCGTCCATCCCGTCGATGACGGCCTGCCGCAGAACCTCGAGGCGGTGATTGCGCACTATGGCAACCACTGGTTCAAGATCAAGCTTTCAGGCGCGATCGATGCCGATATCGACCGCCTGACGCGGATCGCTGCGGTGCTGGATCGCGTGCCCGACTACCGGGTGACGGTCGACGGCAACGAACAGTTTGTCGCTGCCGAACAACTCGACGCGTTGCTGGCGCGGATCGGGGCAGCACCGCGGCTCGCCAGGCTGCGCGCGGCCATTGCCTTTGTCGAACAGCCGTTCTCGCGCGAGATCACGATGGAAACGCCGCTGGGCGGCCTGGCGGCGCAATTGCCCTTCCTGATCGATGAAAGCGACGATGGCGACGGAGCCTTCACCCGCGCCCGAAGGCTCGGCTATACCGGCGTCTCCTCGAAAACCTGCAAGGGTATTTACCGCTCGCTGCTCAAGGCGATCCGCATGAAAACCGGAACCGTGCCGGGGCTGTTCCTCTCGGGCGAGGACCTGACCTGTCAGGCTGGGCTTGCCGTGCAGCAGGATCTGGCCCTGGTCTCACTTCTCGGCCTATCCCATGTCGAACGCAACGGTCACCACTATGTCGCCGGCATGCAGGGCGCGCCGCAGGCGGAGAAGGCGCGCTTTGCCGCCGCCCATCCCGATCTTTACGAACAGGGCGGTGAAGGACCGCGCCTGGCGATCCGCGACGGCCGGATCGCCATGAGTTCGCTCGGGGCGGTTGGTTATGCAAGCGGCGCCTTACCCGATTTCGATGCGATGGAGCCGCTGTCATGACGTCCGCCAGTATTCAGCATGAGCGAGGGCACGCTGCCGCGCAGAAGGGTATTGAACTCTTCGATCTGTCCGGCAAACGTGCCCTGATCACCGGATCCAGCCAGGGCATCGGGTTTAGCCTGGCTCAGGGCCTGGCGGCAGCGGGTGCCGAAATCGTGCTCAATGGACGTGATTCCGGAAAGCTCGCCGCTGCGGCTGGGGTCATGAGCGCGGCCGGCACGACGCCGCAAACGCTGTTGTTCGACGCGACTGATGCCAACGCGGTGCGTGCCGCCATCGACGGGTTCGAGCAATCCACCGGGCCGATCGACATTCTGGTCAACAATGCCGGCATGCAGCATCGCGGCCCGCTGGAGGAGTTCGATCCTGAGATGTTCGAACTGCTGATGCGCACGAACGTCTCCAGCGCCTTCAATGTGGGGCAGGCCGTCGCTCGCCATATGATCGCCCGCGGACGCGGCAAGATCATCAACATCGCTTCGATCCAGACAGCGCTCGCCCGACCGGGAATTGCGCCCTATACCGCAAGCAAGGGCGCGCTCGGCAATCTTACCAAAGGTATGGCGACCGACTGGGCCCGCCATGGGCTGGCCGTCAATGCCATCGCCCCGGGATATTTCGATACGCCGCTCAACGCGGCGCTCGTCGCCGACGCCGAGTTTTCAAGCTGGATCGGGCGGCGCACGCCGGCCGGCCGCTGGGGCAGACTGGAGGAACTGACGGGCGCCTGTATTTTTCTCGCCTCGGACGCTTCAAGCCATGTCAATGGTCACATACTTTACGTGGATGGAGGCATGTCGGCATGTCTGTGAGAGCCAATAAGTCACCGGCGGAGCTACGGTCGGCGCGCTGGTTTGCATCCGAAGACCTGCGCGGCTTCGGTCATCGCTCGCGTCTTATGCAAATGGGCTACGACGCCAGCGATTGGGCCGGCAAGCCGCTGATCGGCATCCTGTCCACCTGGTCCGATCTCAATCCCTGCCACACCCATTTCAAGCATCGCGTTGAAGACGTGAAGCGCGGCGTGCTGCAGGCCGGCGGCTTTCCAGTGGAGATGCCGGCGCTGGCGCTATCGGAAAACTTCATGAAACCCACGACCATGCTCTATCGCAATCTTCTGGCGATGGAGACCGAAGAGCAGATCCGCGCCCATCCCGTCGATGGCGTGGTGCTGATGGGAGGCTGCGACAAGACCACGCCGGGTCTCATCATGGGCGCACTCAGCGCCGGAGTGCCGATGATCTACCTGCCGGCGGGGCCGATGCTGCGCGGCAATTATGCCGGCCAGCAGCTCGGGTCCGGTTCGGACGCCTGGAAATATTGGGACGAGCGGCGCGCTGGAACGATATCGGACAAGCAATGGGCCGGCATCGAGGCCGGCATTGCGCGCTCCTACGGCCATTGCATGACGATGGGTACCGCCTCCACCATGACCGCGATCGCCGATGCGATGGGTTTGACGCTGACGGGGGCCTCATCCATTCCCGCGCCCGATGCCAACCACATCCGCATGTCGGCCCAGACCGGGCGGCGGATCGTGGAAATGGTCTGGGAGAAGCTGACGCCAGACCGGATCGTGACCCCGGCCGCCGTGCGCAATGCGGCGACCGTGGCCATGGCAACCGGCTGTTCAACCAATGCGGTCATCCATCTGGTGGCCATGGCGCGGCGGGGAGGGGTCGCGTTGACGCTCGACGATCTCGACGCGCTCGGCCGCGCCACGCCGGTCGTGGCCAATATCCGCCCTTCCGGGAAGATCTATCTGATGGAAGATTTCTACTATGCCGGTGGCTTGGTGGCGTTGATGTCGCAGATTCGCGAGCGCCTGGATCTTGGCGTGATGACGGTTTCAGGCGAAACCCTGGGCGCGGCGCTGACCGATGCGAAGGTCTACAATGACGATGTGATCCGGCCGCTTTCCAACCCGATCTACCCGGAGGGATCGTTTGCCGTGCTCAAGGGCAATCTGGCGCCCGATGGCGCGGTGATCAAGCCGGCGGCCTGCGATCCGCGCTTCCATGTCCATCAGGGTCCCGCTCTGGTCTTCGACAGCTACCCGGAAATGAAGGCGGCAGTCGAGGACGAGACGCTGGAGGTGACGCCGGATCATGTGATGGTGCTGCGCAATGCCGGGCCTCTCGGCGGCCCCGGCATGCCAGAGTGGGGTATGCTGCCAATGCCCAAAGCATTGCTGAAGCAGGGCCATCGCGACATGTTGCGGCTGTCGGACGCGCGCATGAGCGGTACCAGCTATGGCGCCTGCGTGCTGCATGTGGCGCCCGAAGCCCATGTCGGCGGCCCGCTCGCTTTGTTGCACAATGGGGACGTTGTCAGGATCGACATTCCCAACCGGCAGCTGGACATGCTGGTTGACGAGGCGGAGCTAACCCGGCGCCGTCTCGCCTGGGTCAAGCCGGCAGACCGCTTCGGTCGTGGTTATGGCTGGATGTACGCCTCCCACGTCAGCCAGGCCGACAAGGGCTGCGATTTCGACTATCTGGTGCCGGAATTCGGTCCGGCAGCGGGGGAACCAGACATTTTCTAGGAGGCATACAAGGATGACCACATTTTCGGACAATACGCGCGACAAACTGATGCAGGTCAGCGTCGCCACCATCAGCACAGCGCTGTTCAAGCGCGGCCTGCGCAACCAGACCATTCAGGATGTGCAGCCGGTCGGCCAGAAAGGCCGGAACATGGTCGGTCCGGCCTATACGCTGCGCTATATTCCGGCGCGCGAAGACCTGAACAAGCTCGAGGTTTTCCGCAATCCGGAGCACCCGCAGCGCGCTTGCGTCGAAAGCTGCGCTCCCGGGGCCGTACTGGTGATGGACAGCCGCAAGAATCCGCGCGCGGCATCCGCCGGCTCGATCCTGGTCTCGCGTCTGATGATGCGGGGCGTGGCGGGCGTCGTCACCGATGGCGGATTTCGCGACAGCCCCGAAATCGCCGGGCTGGCGATACCCGCCTATCACAACCGCCCATCGGCACCGACCAATCTGACGCTGCATCAGGCGCTCGACATCAATGTTCCCATTGGTTGCGGCGATGTGGCGGTCTGGCCCGGCGACATCATGGTGGGCGATGATGAAGCGGTGATCGTCATTCCGGCCGAACTGGCGGACGAAATTGCCGACGAGGCCGTGGAAATGACGGCCTACGAGGATTTCGTGACCGAACAGGTGCTGGCCGGCCAATCCATCATCGGGCTCTATCCGGCGACACAGCCGCGCAATGTCGAGCAATTCGCCCTGTGGCGCGCCAAGCATGGCCGCTAGATCCGGATCCAAATCAAATTAGAGGATGATGTCGTTTGAAAGCCGTTCACACTTTGCGGCATCATGCTGTAGAGCGCCGCGCATCCTGAAGAGCACTTTGATTTCGGTGGTCCTTTTCTTGTTTCGAATTAAATACTGAAGTTCCATAATAGCGGCTTATGCCAAAAGAGTTTCAAACAAAGCCAGCGGCTTAGCTAAACGAGGCCAGGATGTCGACGGTTCTGATCCCTTCAAGGCGGACAAGCAGTGGTTCGAATTTGCCTGAAGCCGCGACGGCCGGCCCGCCCCGTTTGCGCTTCGTTGCGGGCTCGGATGCATCGTGCCATTCGGCAATTTCACCCGTTCAGACGCTCCTTGCAGATCGTCTCAACGAGCCCCTGCAGGTTCTTCACGTGCGTGACAAGCCACTGCAGCTCTTCATTGCTGATCGTGTATTTCGAGGAATAGCGCGCCTCGATATAGGCCCGCGACAACAGCTCGAAAGTGCGGCGGGCAAAGCGGGTGTCGCGCGGCCAGGCGGCGACCAGCCGGGCATCGGCACTTTCGGCTTGTGAGCGCAGCACCTTGATTCGGTGAGACTTCGGACTGTAGAGGGTCGAGACCAAAAGTACACAGTGGTAAAAGTGTTCCGTTGCCTGGTGCATCATGAAGGACGCGTGGTTGTCGTCTTGTTGTGCAAGGTAAAACTCTGCGCCCTTTAAAAATTTCGTGCCGCTTGCGAACCACTGATCGAAATACCGCTGTGCCTCAGCCCTTGCCTCCTCCGCTGTCAGCGCCTTCGGCTGGGCGAGGGGATGGCCGGGCTCCTCGTAGAGCACGATGCCATCTCTGGCGATGTCGGTAAAGAACGGCCGGCCGCGTGCCAGCTGATCGTTGACGTCTGCCAGGCAGTGTACGATCGGGATCACCGGCGTTTCGATCCGGTGGCTGATCTGCTCCTGCAGCAATCGTTCCTCCAGCGCCTCCCACAGCTCATGCTCCTCGGCAAAGCTCTTGGTGTTGACGACGATGAGAAGATCATAATCGGAGCAGCCGCTTGAGCGATCCTCGACCCAGTCGCCGCGGGAAAACGAGCCGTAGAGCACCACCTTGAGCACCTTGCCGGCCGCCTTCTTGCCGGACAGCTTCGTGGCGCGGAACTGCTCGACCTCGAAAAACAGGATCTGCAGAACCCGGGCAAGCTCGCGGCGCTTCTTGTCGGGCAGGTGGTCGAGATGGTCTGTCAGGGTCACTGCCGCGTCAAAGCCTTCGGTGGGAATCGTATCCATCGTAGCGGCTCATCGGTTGTTGCGCATATAAACTCTTTACGCGTGTAGTTCGTGGACTGCAACCGGAATATGTCGAAAAAATACCGGAGACTCCATCACCTTCTCGGTCCTAGGTGGGTAAGCGAGACGGGTGATGAGGATTGCTTGTAATGACCGGCCGCCGCTGAGCTGCGCGAGAGACGGCGCAAGAAATCACGAGCTCTCTTTCGTCGGGCGGTCGAGTAGTTCCCGCTGCGCGGGTAACTCATAACCACTCATTCTGGATAGCCGCAATCTTTCTAGTCCAAGAATCGAATGGAGCTAGCGTCGAACGCTGGCTGCGGAAGGCTGCCGGGCTTCGCTGATCTTATACATGGTTTGGGGCATTGCGACCTCCGGTCGTTTCTGGCGCGCGAAGCACTACAGCATGGCTCCCGCATCTGTATCCCTGCCTTGTACGCTTCACTTCCGATAATTGATAATTATCGGAAGTGAGAGAGGGCCACCAAACGCTGTATGACTGCGCCACATATGGCCGAATAAATTGCGCTGAACCGCGACGCCCCAGAAGCGGGCCATATTCGGCGATGGTTCCGTGTGGGTGAGATAAATAGTCATCTGATAATCCTTGAAAACGACAGAAATATAATCGCATCGCTGATTTTCAAGACACAGATAATCCGTCCGCGACCGGCGGGCGAGGAGACGGCCGCAGCGCGATTTTCATTGACAGGTGTTGATAAATATATCAACATGGACCATATGCCAGACAATGTCCGTGCAGTATCGTGGATCAAGGCCGCCCGGAAAGACTTTGAGGATTTTCCGCCCGGCGCACAGATCGAAATGGCGCGGGCGTTGAATGTGGTGGCCGCGGGCGGCCATCCCGATATCGCAAAGCCGCTGACGGGCCTCGGATCGGGCGTGCTTGAGCTGGCATTGAAGCACCGGGGCGACGCTTTCCGCGTCGTCTACGTGCTGCAGATCGATACGGACATATGGGTTGTCCATGCGTTTCAGAAAAAATCGAAGTCGGGCATTGCGACGCCAAAAGCCGAAAACGATCTGATCCGCGAACGACTAAAACGACTGAAGGAGGCTTTACGATGAGCGATGATTTTGAACTGGTCCGGGGCAGCGACAACATCTTCCGCGACTTCAATATGCCAAACCCGGAGCTGGAGCATCTTCGGGCGACTCTGGCGGCGCAGATTATCAAGACGCTCGACAAGCGAAAGCTGTCGGTGCGTGAAGCCGGAACGCTGACCGGAATCAACTACACCGAATTCTCCCGCATCCGCCGCGTCAAGCTGGGCGGCTTCACGGTCGATCGCATGTGGAAGATGCTCGACCTTCTCGGCCAGACGGTGGACGTGAAGGTCAAAGTCCATCCGGCCGCAAAGCCGCCGCGGGCTGTGCACGCCCATGCGTAAGATCCGCAGCCGCTGAAAGGGCTGCTCCGGGTGACATCCCAATCTCCCTGATTCGAAGGCAGGGAATCACGGCAAACAGCGTTCAACGGACCTGCTCTAGTGCGGGCGTCAACCGCGGTTTGCTGAATGTCTGGCACCGCGAAGCCGCGATGACCTCTCAACGAGCCGCGAAAGCTGGCGCGCAGCAGGCGATGTTCGTGCCGGTGACGGTGGTTGGCGATCGAGCGGATTACCAGGTAGCCAATACGCTGTTGATGGCGGGTTGACGCTGCCATGAAACTTCGCAGCTTCTGTTCGTTCATTTTTCTGCTGCCATTGCTCCCAACAGCTTTGGAAGATCACCGAAGCGGGCGATCAAGCCGAATATGAGGGCAGCTGTCGCGACGAAGAGGATCGTGACAGACGCCATGGTCGGCGTGTAGCCGTAACGCAGCGCGTTGAAGATCTTGATCGGCAAGGTCTCCAGCGTGAAGCCGACTGTCATGTAGGCGACGATGTACTCGTTCAGCGAAAGAACGAAGGCAAAGGCGTAGCCCGAAACCAGATAGGGCCGGATCAGCGGCAAGACGATTGTTGTGAAGATCGTGCGATCATTTGCACCCATGGTCGCCGCTGCTTCGACGAAGGAGCGGTCGATCGACGTGAAGCCGAGCGACAGCGTCACCAGCGGTAATGTGACGAAGAAGATTGCGTGGCTGATTACGGCCGTCCACGGCGCACCGTAAAAGCCGGTGGTCGCCCAGAATGTCAACAGCCCGAGCGCGGTGATGACGGGAGGCAGGGTGAAGGGCGCGATGCCCAAGAGCTGGAAGATATTCGCCCATGGGGCAATTCGCCGCCATAGAAACCAGGCAAGCGGCAAGGCGATGAGTACTGCAAGTGCTGCGGACAGAATGGCAAGCGTCAGCGAGGCGAAAAGTGCGTTCCGCCATTCGGGATTGGTGAAGATCTCACCGTACCAGCCGAGCGAAAAGCCCTGGGGTGGGAAGGTCAGGCTCTGCTTCGCGTTCACCGAGACGCCGGCAACGACGATGATCGGTGCTGCCAGGAAAAGGCCGATTAGAGAGAAATACAAGCGGTGGAGAAAGGTGTTCATGCCGTTTCTCCCTTGCGGCCGACCAGCACTGTCAGTCCGACCATGGCGAGGGTCACCAGTACGAGAAATACGGCCATCGCGGCGGCAAAAGGCATGTTCGATTGGTAGACGGCCTGGTCGGTGATGAGCACCGAAAGGGTCCAGTGCGATGGACGGCCGAGAATCTGCGGCAGCAGGTAGGAGCCGAGTGCGAAGATGAAGACCATGATGAGCGTCGCGATGATGGTGTTGCGCAACGCAGGCACGACGATCGTGAAAAATGCCTTGACTGGCGAAGCGCCGAGAGTACGTGCCGCTTCCGTCAGGGTCGGATCAAGCCGGACGAGGGCGGGATAGAGGATCAGGATCGTGTAAGGCAGGGCCTGATAGACCATGCCGGCCAGAACGGCGCTGAAACTCGGCGTCAGCGCCACGGCCTGCTGCATGACGCCCGCCATGACAAGCAGATTGGTGATGCCGGCGGTGCGCGAAAACAGCGTCGACCAGGCAAAGCCGATGATGACTTCAGAAAGCGAAAGGATCGACAGCAGCGCGACCAGCCAAACGACCTGAGCCTTCCGTCCCATGCGCGTCAGCAGATAGGTGAATGGAATGCCAAGCACGATGCAGCAGATCGCAACAGCGATTGCAAGGAACAGTGAAAAGCCGAGTACCTTGCCGAAGAACAGGCTGACGAAGCGGGCGTAATTGTCGAACACGAAGGCGGGTGTGTAGAAGCCGCCCTGCTGCCGCTGGAAAAAGCTCACGGCAATCATCGTTGTAAAGGGAATGACGAAAAAGACCGTCAGCATTCCGGCCGGGAAGGCGAGTGGCCAGTAATCGGCAATCTTGTGCGGTGCTTCGCGCCTCATTTCTGCAGCACCACGCAGACATCGGGCGAGAGCTTGACGCCGACCTCATCGCCGACGTTGACGAGCGGCCGTTCGCGCGGCGTCGAAACGGCGACGACCTGCGTCCCGGAAAGATCGAGGAACGTCTCGATCGTGCCGCCGAGATCGCGGATGAAGGTTACCTTGCCGCCAATGGTGTTGCTGCCTGGCACTGTCAGATGCACGTCCTCCGGCCGCACCGATATCGTTGCCTTGCTAAGGCCGGGCGGAAGCAAAACACCTTCGATCACCTTGCCGAGGACGGTTGCCCGGCCGGCGCTGTCGGCCTCGACGTTGAGCAGATTGGTCGAACCGATGAAGTCGGCGACGAAGCGGTCGGCGGGACGACGGTAGATCTCGATCGGGCTGGCCGCCTGGCGGATCTCTCCGCTGTTCATGACGACGACGGTATCGGCCATCGTCATCGCTTCGCGCTGATCGTGGGTCACGACGATTGTCGTGATGCCGAGCTTCTGCTGAAGCTGGCGAAGCTCAACCTGCATCGCCTCCCGCAGTTTTGCGTCGAGTGCCGAAAGCGGTTCGTCGAGGAGGAAGAGCTTAGGCGAAATCGTCAGCGCACGCGCGATCGCGACACGCTGGCGCTGGCCGCCGGAAAGCTTGTTCACGGGACGGTCGGCATATCCGGGGAGATGGATCAGCGTCAGCAATTCGTCGACGCGCTTCTTTTGCGCCTCCTTCGTCGTACCGCGGATGCGCAGCGGATAAGCGATATTTTCGCCGACGCTCAGGTGGGGGAAAAGCGCAAGCGACTGAAACACCATCCCCAAGTCGCGCTTGTGGGTCGGGATGGCCGTAATGTCGCTGCCGTCGAGCACGATGGCGCCGCTCGTCGGCATGTCGAGACCAGCGATCATGCGCAGCAAAGTTGTCTTGCCGCAGCCGGAGGGGCCGAGCAGGCAGACGAACGTGCCATGCGGAACGCTGAGCTGTACATTGTCGACGGCGGTGAAGGTGCCGAATTGTTTGGTGACGTTGTTGAGTGCCAGTCCGGACATGGATCCCCCGCGTGAGCCGCGTGCGTATGAAGAATGCCCCGCATGCGCCTTGCCGTCAAAGCCGGAAGGCGCATGCCGATCATTGGGGAGCATTCAGGCTTCGAAACTCAGCCGACGATGAGTTCCGTCCATTTCTGGTTCAGCCAATCGGACTTGCTCTGGTAGAGATCGTAGCGCGGCGTGATCGGCTCGATGTCGGAGGAGACGGCTGCGAACTCCTTGTCGGTCAAGTCGAGCAATTCGCGCTTGATGGTCGGTGCTATGCCCACTTTGCGCGACATCAGCGCCTGGATGGCCGGCTGGCACATGTAGTCGATGAAGATATGTGCCTCTTCCGCCTTCTTGGAAGTGCGCGACAGCGCCCAGCAGCCGGAATCCTGGATGCCGCCTTCCTTTGGGAAGGTCGAGCGGACCGGGAAGCCGTCGGCGGCGGCCAGCCCGGTGACATCGTGGTAATACTGGCCCATCGGGATTTCACCGGACTTCAGCGCCTGCTCGAACTGCGCCTCGTCGCGATACCAGAGGCGGACATTCGGCTTCACCTCAGCAAGCTTGTCGAACGCCTTCAGGATGCCTTCCTCGGTGTCGAGCGCATTCGTACCGCCGAAATGCGTCTTGGCCGTCACTTCGAGTAGGAATGAGTTGGAGACGAGGGCAAGCAGGCCGAGCTTGTCGGCATTTGCCGGATCCCACAGCGCGTTCCAGGAGGTCGGAGCTTCCTTGTAGACATCCGTGTTTGTGACGAGCGTGATGTACCACGCCACGGCACCGACACCGGCAACCCGGCCGTCCGGATATTTGTTGACGAAGCGGTCGATGAGGCCGGAGGCGTTCTTGAGCTTTGCCATGTCGATCGGCGTCCAGAGCTCGGTTGCCTGGCCCTTTAACATCGCGACCTGCGACATCATCGAAAGGTCGGCAGGCGCCTGGCCGGCCTTGGCGGCCTGTTCCAGCTGCACCAGCCAGGCCTCGCCTGTCGGTTCGGCCACCGACTCGATGGCAATGCCGGTTGCCTTGGTGAATTCCGGAAAGACGTTCTTGTCGAACGAATCCTTGAAGTAGCCGCCATAGACGCCGACCTTCAGCGACTTGTCCTGCGCGCGCAGAACGGCAGGCATGGCGAGCATGCTAGTGGCGGCGAGGCCGGTTGCCAGCACGTTTCGGCGGCTGACCGCCTTGTCGAGAATGGTTTTCATGGCTTTGTTCCCTTTTTTGTTTGGTCTGTCATGACGTTGCAGATTCGGTCGTTGCCGGGTTCAATCGCGCTTGCTGCCGATGGATGGGCTGAAGACCATCAGGCTCAGGATTTCGAACAGGACCTGGGCACCGGCGTGGGCGGTATTGGTCGTGGCGTCATATTGCGGGGCGACCTCGACAACATCTCCGCCGACAAGATTGATCCCTTTCAGGCCGCGGATCAATTCCAGAACCTCCCGCGTCGTCAAGCCGCCGACTTCCGGTGTGCCGGTACCGGGCGCAAAGCTCGGATCGAGGCTGTCGATGTCGAATGACAGATAGGTGGGAGCTCCGCCGACGATCGCCTTTGCCCTTTCGATGATCGCCGGAATCCCCACGCCCGTCACCTCCTCAGCATGGATCACCGTCATTCCAGATTCGTAGGAGAACTCCCAGAGATATTCGGCCGAACCGCGGATGCCGATCTGCACAGTACGGGTCGGATCGAGCACGCCGTCGAGAACGGCATTGCGGAACGGACCGCCGTGGTGGAACTTTGTCTGGTCGAACGCGCCCCCCGTATCGCAATGCGCATCGATGTGGATCAAGCCGACCGGTTGCTTCTTGCCGACGGCCTTGAGGATCGGGTGCGTTATCGAGTGATCGCCGCCGACGGAAAGCGGTACGACGCCCGCATCGACGATCTGATTGATGCGCTTTTCAATGTCGTCATGACTGAGCTCCAGCCGGTAACGGCTCTGGAAGGGGACGTCGCCGATATCGGCGACGCGCAAATCAAACAGCGGCGCCGTGCCCAGCACATGATTATAAGGACCAATGCGCTCGATGGCGCGCAGTGCGCGCGGTCCGAAGCGCGATCCCGGACGGTTGGTGACGCCGAGATCCATCGGGATACCGGTGATTGCGACCTGCAGATTGCCGAAATCCGGCTCATCGGCGGCGACCGGCATGTAAGGGGCGCTCAGGAATGTCGGAATGCCGGCGTAAGGAGCAAGGCGCGTGCCGGTTTTTGAAAAGATCTTATCGGCCACCTTGCGGAAGTCGGGATCGAATATCTGGCCGCCGTGGCTCTCGGCGAATTTCGCACGTAGTTCTTCGAGCTTCGTCTGATCCCAGGCCATTCCGGTTCACCTCTTGTCGCAAACGGTAGGGAAGCGGAACTGCATTGCAGTTTTACGGTCATTCCCCTTGCTGTCTTTTATTTTTTGCATTACCCGACAAAAATGTTGAAAACGCAATTCACATTGTAATAGCAATTAGCGTGAGATTTTTTCACATTAGGTTGCCATGTTCAACCGACTGCCGCCGCTGAATGCATTGCGTGCCTTCGAGGCCGCCGCTCGCCGCGGCTCGGTCTCGGCGGCTGCGCGCGAGCTCAATGTTACCCATGGGGCCATCAGCCATCAGATCAAGGCGCTGGAAGCGGTCTTCGGCACGCCGCTTTTCGAGCGCAACGGCAAGCGGCTGAAGCTCACGCCGCAAGCTGCTCTGCTTTTGCCGGCTCTAACAACTGCATTCGAGACGATCGCAGCGGCAACGGCGCTGGTGACCCGGCCATCGACCAGCGGTAGCCTTAGGATTTCATGCGTGCCGGCTTTGCTCTCCTTCTGGCTGATCCCGCGCATGCACCAGTTCAGCGAACAGTTCCCGGATATCAGCCTGACGCTCGTCGCCTCCAACGATCCCGACCGGCTTTACTCGCCGGATATCGATGTCTGCATTCTTTATGGCGACGGGACCTGGCTGGACTGCTGGGCGCGCCTTTGGAGCAACCTGCAACTTTTCCCCGTCGTCAGCCCGACCCTGATGAACAGCCGCGCGTTGCGCTCTGTGCGCGATCTGCGTGATCACGTCCTGCTCCACGGCGACGATGGACGCGAATGGAATACTTGGCTTGCTGCAGCCGACGCGTTGGACATGCCGCGCGGCAGGCAGCACTTCATGAGCGATGCGCGGCTATCCACGGAGGCGGCCTTGAGCGGGCAGGGGGTTGCGCTCGGCGATGCGATTACGGCCGGCAGCCTGATCGCTCAGGGCGAACTCGTCGTACCCTTTGATCTCTCCGTTCCGGCCAATGATGCCTTTTATGTCGCCTGCCGAAACGAAGTGCGAGCCGCGCCGATCGTTAGGGTCTTTATCGACTGGTTCTTCTCCGCCCTCGAAAGAGACCGCGGGGCAGAGCCGCAGGCGTCGGCCCGGCGTGTGATCCGCGGGCGCGGGCGAATTGACGCTCCGGCGGCTACAGCCGAAAGCTTCACGCCTGTCTCGCGCGCTCGCGCCGCCGCCCAACGGCCTGTCAAGCGCCGCCTGAAACCGTAATCGATCTCTCAAGGAAAGCCCGGAATGCCGCTTGCCCATCCAAATCCGCTCGTCTCTCGTCTGTCGCCGCCACCCATCCCTTCGGTGGTTGCCTGGGCGCGTGACTATGATGGCGGCAAAGGACCGCTGATCGACCTGTCCCAAGCCGTGCCCGGCTATCCCGCTCACCCAGAGATGCTGCGGCTTCTCGGCGAGGCGGCCGCCTCTCCAGCTATGACCGGCTATGGCGCCATCGAAGGGGAGGAGGCGCTCAGGAAGGCTTATGCGGCGCATATGTCGGACGTCTATGGCACGAGCGTTGCTGCCGCCAACGTCCATATCACCTCCGGCTGCAATCAGGCCTTCATGTGCAGCACCATCGCGCTTGCCAAATCGGGCGAGACGATCGCGCTCACCAATCCCTTCTATTTCAATCACGAAACCACGCTTTCCATGCTGGGCATCGGACGTGTTCTCGTCGATTGCGATGCTGCGAAAGGCTTCCTGCCGAGCTTGGCATCAGCAGAAAAGGCCTTGTTGTCGGGCGTGCGTGCCCTTGCGGTCGTCACACCGAACAATCCGACCGGCGCAGTCTATCCGCCGGCGCTGCTTCGCGAACTCTTCCACCTCTGCCGGAAATATGGAGCCTGGCTGATCCTGGACGAGACCTATCGGGACTTTCTGCCGGCCGATGCCGGAGCGCCGCATGATCTGCTCTCCATCGAGGGCTGGGATGAGACGCTTGTCCTACTCTACAGCTTCTCCAAATCCTTCTGCATTCCCGGACACCGGCTGGGTGCGATAACAGCCGGTCCGCGCATCGTCGGCGAGATCGCCAAGATCATGGATAACATGCAGATCTGTGCGCCGCGGGCGGCTCAGGCCGCCGTGGCAACGGCCCTTCCGATCCTGGCGGACTGGCGCGCTGCAAACCGGCTGGAAATTTCGCGCCGCGCTGAGGCGCTGAAAGCGGTTATGGCAGAAACGAACGGCTGGTCGATCGCCGCAATCGGCGCCTACTTCGCCTTCGTCCGGCATCCTTGTGGGGATCTGCCTTCCGCCACGGTGGCGGAAAGGCTCGCCAAGGAAGCCGGAGTGATTTGTATCCCTGGAAGCTATTTCGGCGAGGGCCAAGACGGTTATCTCCGGCTTGCCTTCGCCAATGCCGATGTCGGCGTGATCGGGCAGTTGCGCGAGCGCCTGCGATAGGCGGTTTCTGCGCAAATTTTGTGATAGTGTCAGCGCGACGATCCGATGGAGTTTGGAGAGGGCACCAATGAGGCACTCCATGGGGAAGGCCGCCGGAAGACTTGCGCCGATCGCAGGTGCGTTCATCGCTGTCTTTCTTGCCAGCCACCCCGCCGGTTCCCAGCCTGAGGGTAGTGCCGCGCCACCGCCATGTCTTTACTCTCTGCAGGCTTCTTCCGGCGGGCCGGCCCTTTGCGTCCGAAAGGACAGTTTCAGCACGGACATCTGCACGGCCATCGATCATTTCGCACGCGCCAACCAACTTCCCCCTGATTATTTTGCGCGGCTCATCTGGAAGGAAAGCCATTTTCGCCCCGATGCACTCAGTCCGAAGGGTGCGGAGGGGATCGCGCAGTTCATGCCGGGCACCGCGAAACTGCGCGGTCTTAAAAACAGCTATGATGCGCTGAGCGCACTGCAGGCATCGGCGGCCTATCTCAATGAGTTGCGCAACCGCTTCGGCAATCTGGGGCTTGCGGCAGCAGCCTATAATGCCGGCGAAAATGGTCTTTCGGCTTTTCTGGAAGCCGGTTCCCTGCCTTTCGAGACACGAAGCTATGTCACGGCGATAACGGCGCACACCGTCGAAGAGTGGAAAAACAGCCCACCCGACAAAGCAGCACTTGAACTCGATAAGGACAAGGCCTTCCTGGAGGCTTGCATCGCTCTTGCCGAAAGCCGCCGTTTCAAGTCTTCTCCTTGGCAGCCCGAAGGCGAGTGGGCGCCTTGGGGCGCACAACTCGCCGCGCACTTCGACCCCGCAGCGGCACGCAGTCTTTTCCTGGAAGACATTCGCAAGCTGCCGGTGCCCCTGAACGCCGAAAGGCCTCTCATTTTGCGCCAGCGCGACCGCAGCTTCGGTTACCGGCCGCGCTATGTCGCCCGCGTTGCGCGTCAAACGAGGGGCGAGGCAAATCAGGTCTGTGCGGCCGTGCGCAAAGCTGGCGGCGTATGCCTGGTGTTCAAGAACGACTGATTAGCTTTCTTATCCGGCTGCGGAGCTCGATCGTGCCGCCCGATCGGGATGAGCCGCAGCAAAGGCAGGCAGCCCTTCGCATTGTTCTGCAATCGCCGTAGCGCGCGGATAGGCGGAAAGATCGACACTCCACCGCCGGGCATTATAGATCTGCGGCACGAGGCAGAGGTCAGCCATGGTGGGCTGGTCTTTATGGCAGAATTCGCCGGTTTCCGGCCGGTCCAGCATTAGCTCGAAAGCGTTAAGACCGTCCCGGATGAACTTGCCCATCCATGCCAGCCGGGCGGCGTCCGGATTGTCCGATTGCTGCGTGATGTGGGAAACGACGCTCAGATTGCAGATGGGATGTATGTCCATTGCGATGGCGTAGGAAAGGGCCCTGACACGTTGGCGGCCCAGCGCGTCTGGGGGCAGAAGCCCGGTATTCGGCCGTGTTTCCGAAAGATATTCGATGATCGCGAGCGACTGGGTCAGTGTCTCGCCATCGATAAGGAGTACAGGAACCAGTCCCTGCGGGTTTCGCGCGAGATGAGCCGGCTGCCTGTGCTCCCTGGCCAGAAGATCGATGGCAACGGTCCGATAGGGGATCGTCAGCATGTTGAGCGCGATCCGGACACGGTAGCTTGCAGAAGAGCGCCAGTAGTCGAACAGAACCGTATCACTCACCATGTCGGCCCTCACTGCTTTTCGTATTTCGCAACGGTCTGCTCGATTGCTCCGAAGATCGAGTGCCCGTCCGCATCCTTCATCTCGATGCGGACAGTATCGCCGAACCTCATGAAGGGTGTTGCGGCAGCGCCGGTCTCGATCGTTTCGATCATCCGGATTTCGGCGATGCAGGAATAGCCGGCGCCGCCTTGGGAAATCGGCTTGCCCGGCCCGCCGTCCAGCTTGTTGGAGACCGTCCCCGAGCCGATGATGGTGCCGGCGGAAAGCGGCCGGGTCTTCGCGGCATGGACGATGAGCTCACCGAAATTAAACGTCATGTCGATGCCGGCATTGGCGCGCCCGAAGGGTTTGCC
The DNA here is from genome assembly GCF_056279785.1 of Rhizobium sp. USDA 3886. Taxonomy (NCBI): domain Bacteria; kingdom Pseudomonadati; phylum Pseudomonadota; class Alphaproteobacteria; order Hyphomicrobiales; family Rhizobiaceae; genus Rhizobium; species Rhizobium sp. USDA 3886. The sequence goes on from NZ_JBWCDC010000003.1 coordinate 945,177, forward strand.
GTTAAGGTCGACAATGAGCGGCAGGTGCAGTTTGCCGCCGTCCCAGGCGTCGCCAAGCTCATCGGGCGTTACCGCAACCGGCGAGAATGTCGAGGAGGGCTTCGACTGAAAGAAACCGAAGCCCTTTGCGAGTTCCGACGGGATCAGCCCACGCAGGGAAACATCGTTGACGAGCATTAAGAGCCGGATGGCGCTACGCGCTTCGTCGATCGCGGCGCCCATTGGCACGTCGTCGACGATGACGGCGATCTCGGCCTCCATATCGATGCCATAGGATATGTCCGCCGCCAGGATGGGGTCGCGCGGCCCAAGAAAGCTGTCGGAACCGCCCTGATACATCAATGGCTCGGTCCAGAAGGTGGCTGGCATCTCGGCTTTGCGTGCCCTGCGGACCAGTTCGACGTGGTTGACGTAGGCCGAACCATCCGCCCATTGATAGGCGCGCGGCAGCGGCGATGCGGCGTCGTGCTCGTGAAACCGCATGGACGGCTGCGCGCCGGTTTCCAGACCCTCCGCAACGGCGGCAAGACGTGGTGCGATGTGAGCCCAGTCGTCAAGGGCAGCCTGCAGCGTCCGGGCGATATGGTGGACTTCGGAGCACCGGCTGAGGTCCTTGGAAACGACCACTAGGCGGCCGTCACGGGTGGCGTCTTTGAGCGTGGCAAGTTTCATGCTCTTTGAATTCCAGTTCTTGAATGACGAGTGAACTGTATCACTTGATACCGGCTGTTCCGTCGAATTTGCGTTCTAGACCATCCCAGCATTCGAGGTAGTCGTCCTGCAGCGTCTCAAGCTCGGCTGCGTATCGTGTCAGCTGCTGCGGATAGCGGGTCTCGAACATGAAGGCCATCGTATGGTCGAGCTTCACGGGTTTCAGCTCGACGTTGGACGCGTTTTCAAAGCCCGTCGAATCCGGCCCATGCGGCAGCATCATGTTGTGCAGGCTCATCCCGCCCGGGACGAAACCCTCCGCCTTGGCGTCGTACTGACCATGGATGAGCCCCATGAACTCGCTCATGATGTTGCGGTGATACCAGGGCGGGCGAAATGTGTGTTCGGCCACCAGCCAGCGCGGCGGAAAGATGACAAAGTCGACATTGGCGGTCCCTTCTTCGCCCGAAGGCGCCGTTAGCACCGTGAAGATCGACGGATCCGGATGGTCGAAGAGGATTGCGCCGACCGGCGCGAAAGTCTGCAGATCGTATTTGAACGGCGCATAGTTGCCGTGCCAGGCCACGACGTCGAGCGGCGAATGGCCGATCTCGGTCACATAGAACTTGCCGCACCATTTGACGTGCAGGCGGCACGGCGTTTCCTTGTCTTCGTAGACGGCGACCGGCGTCTTGAAGTCGCGCGGATTGGCAAGGCAATTGGCGCCGATCGGCCCGCGATCCGGCAACGTGAACTTGGCGCCGTAGTTCTCGCAGATATAGCCACGCCATTCGGATCCGTCGCCGAGGCGGGATACCTTGAACATCATGCCGCGCGGAATGAGGCAAATCTCCAAGGGCTCGACATCGATGATGCCCATTTCGGTGAAGACGCGGATGGCGCCGAGCTGCGGAACGACCAGCAGTTCCCCGTCTGCATTGAAGAAATAATCATCGATCATGTCGGCGTTGAAGACATAGGCATGGGCCGCCATGCCGGTCTGGGTCATGACATCGCCGGCCGCCGTCATCGTGCGGATGCCGGCGAGGAAGTTGAGCTCTTCCGCAGGCGCCGGGATCGGGCTCCAGCGCAGCTGGCCGAGCGGCAACGTATGATCGTCGAGACACGGCGACGATTTCCAGAGGGGATAACTGGCGTTGGAAAAGCGGCCCGTGTGACGCACGCTCGGGCGAATGCGGTAGAGCCAGGAGCGTTCGTTGGTGCCGCGCGGTGCGGTAAAGGGCGAGCCTGACAGTTGTTCGGCATAAAGCCCGTAATTGCATTTCTGCGGGCTGTTCTGGCCCTGCGGCAGAGCGCCGGGCAAGGACTCCGTCTCGAAATCATTGCCAAAGCCCGGCATGTATTGCGGGTTATTTACGACCGCATCGGCAGCCGTGCTCCTCGTCTTCTCCAGCATGCCTTGCACCTCCTCTTTCAATATGGTTACAAACGTAACTGTCTATTTTGTAACTATCAAGGAAGCCATGGATACCGGCCAATTCGATCTCGAGCAGTTCCTGCCCTTTCGCCTAAACCGCGCCGCGGAATTCATCGCGCTGCGCTTTGCGGCCGCCTATAAGGCCAAATATGGCCTGACGCGGCCGGAATGGCGCACGCTCGCAGCACTCGGCAGCTCCGGGCGCATGACGGCGAAGGAGGTGGGTGTTCATTCGACCATGCACAAGACCAAGGTCAGTCGCGCGGTTTTTTCGCTTGAGAAACGCCGCTGGCTAAAGCGGGCGCAGCATGAGGATGACCGCCGTGTCGAACATCTGGAACTGACGGCTGCGGGGCGAAATACCTATCGCGAACTGACCATGCTTGCCTGCAGCTATTCGGCGGAAGTGGCGTCGCTTCTCGGACAAGACGGCCTGCAGGCGCTTTCCTCCGGCCTCACCGCCGTTGAGGCCGCCATGGGGACACCGCGTCATTAGCTCGTCTTATCCATGACGGGTCGATCTCGGTGCCGTGGATGAGGACGAGCGCTGATGGAAAAAAGAGCCGCTATCCTTGGCGTCCATCTTCTCGATCATGCGCGTGTCACCAAAGGTTAATCCGCCTCGCATAGCCCCGCGCGGCCCGCCTCGCGGCGATACCGAAAACAGCTATTTGAATGAGAAGTGACTGATAATTTTTTCTGCGAAAGCTTTGCAGCGAAAGATCGGCGCCTTCGGCAACCTCCACCTCTCGCTGATCCAGACGGCCGGCGGTTAATGGAAGGACCGCCGGGCGATGATTGTGGTGTCGACATCGGTCTGCTCGCAACGAATGCGCGACAAATAGATCCTGGCCTAGACGCGATTGCACCTTCGATCAGGGCGTCCCTCTCCCACCGGACGCCGACAATTTTTCGCCTCCCGAAGGCGGCGGCAGTCCTGCCATCAGACGAGGCCCGGCAAGACAAAGACCGACCAGGCAACGATCGGCCCGATGATGGCGATCAGCGCGCTATAGACCAGCAACTGCCGTAGAACCTGCTCGCGCTTGTCGTCCGGGGCGTTGGCGACGACGAGGGCGCCATTGGTCGAGAACGGGCTGGTATCGACGATTGTTGTCGAGATCGCGATTGCCGCAACCACGCCGACGGCACTGATGTGGCCTTGCAGCAGGAACGGAACAGCCAGCGGGATGATGGCGCCAAGTAGCGCGGTCGAAGAGGCAAAGGCCGAGACGATGGCGCCTGTGAAGCAGAGCAACAGCGCGACCAGGAGCGGCATGCCGAGGCTCGATATGCCGTTGGCGACATAGTCGACGGTGCCCGCCTTCTCCATGACGCCGACATAGGTGATGATGCCGGCAATCAGAAGTACGGTCGACCAGCTTACCTTGTCGATTGCCGCCTTCTGGGTCTTCGGCGAGATGAGGGCGAGCGCGACGGCGACGGTGATCGCGACCAGACCTACATTGAACTTGAAGGCCAGAGCGCCGACGCCGAGCGCCGTCAGCCCTATCAAGGTGAAGATCTTTTCCGGAGTCAGGCGCAAATTCTGAGCGGTGTCCGCCGCCGTACCGTAGACATGCTCCCTGATCGGCCTGGCCGGCGTGCCGCCGTGGCCCCGGATCGCCGCCGATACACCCTCGGGATGCAGTTCGGGCAGGGGACCGGTAGCAGCCGGTATCTGCTTCATCACGCGAGCGCCACCGAAGACGAAGAAGACCAGCACGGCGATCGCCAGATTGAAGAAGAAGCTTGAAAGGAACAGCGATGTCGGGGCGAAGGGCAGGCCGGCCTTGGCGACGATCTGGTTGGTGATGCCGCCATAGACGCTAATCGGCGAGAAGCCGCCCGCCTGCGCGCCGTGGATGACCATCAGTCCCATCATCGCGGGGCGGATCCGGTATTGCACGGCAAAGCTCAACGCGACCGGGGCGAGGATCGCCACCGCCGCCGGCCCGAGCGCACCGAAACCGGTGATGATCGCGGCAACGACGAACATCACCCAGGGAATCCAGACGACATGACCGCGCACCAGCCGCACGGCGCATTCGACGAGCCAGTCGATGGTGCCGTTGATCTGCGCGATGGCGAAGAGATAGGTGACGGCGACCAGCGTCAGGAATAGGTCGCTGGGGAAGCCCGCGAAAATGTCGCTGGCCTTCATGCCGATGATAAGCGATCCGAGCAGGAAGGTGCAGCCGAAGGCCAGCGCACCCATGTTGATCGGCTGGATGGTCGCGATGACGAACATGGCGACAAGCAGCAGTATGGATAGGATTTCGATGCTCATGATTCCCCTCCCTCCGACGCCTCCAGCGCCGGTAGCTAATGTTCTTCGAGATCGGAAATAACCGTGCGCCTTCCTCCCAGAGGGCGCGCGGTTGGCTCACGTCGTGATGTAAAGATCGGCGTATTGCTGCCGCAGGACATTCTTCTGGACCTTGCCCATGGTGTTGCGCGGCAAGTCCTCGGCGAAAATGATGCGCTTCGGCTGCTTATAGCGCGCGAGCCGGTCCTGGAGCGCGCCAAGGATCGCCTTTTCATCGAGCGCCGTGTCGGGCTTGCAAACGACGATGGCGGTGACGCCTTCGCCGAAATCGGGATGCGGAACCCCGATGACCGCGCTCTCTGAGACACCCTCGAGTTGGTCGATCTCGCCCTCGACCTCTTTCGGATAGATGTTGTATCCGCCGGAGATCACGAGGTCCTTGCTGCGCCCGACGATGTGGAGATAACCATCCTTGTCGATCTTGCCGAGGTCGCCGCTGATGAAGAAGCCGTCGGCCGTGAATTCCGCGGCGGTCTTTTCCGGCATGCGCCAATAGCCTTTGAAGACGTTCGGTCCCTTGATCTCGATCATGCCGGTTTCCTCGGGCGCAAGCTCGGCGCCGGTCGCGGGATCGGTGATGCGCACCGTCACGCCGGGGAGGGGCAGGCCGACCGTTCCGGCGATCCGCTCCCTGTCATAGGGATTGGACGTGTTCATATTGGTTTCGGTCATGCCGTAGCGCTCAAGGATTGCATGCCCGGTACGGTTCTTGAACTCGATATGCGTCTCGGCGAGCAGCGGCGCCGAACCGGAAATGAAGAGGCGCATGTTCGCGACAGCCTGCCGGTCGAAGCGGGGGTTCTGCAGCAGGCGCACGTAAAAGGTCGGCACGCCCATCAGGAGCGTCGCCTGCGGCATCAGCGACATCACCCCGTCCGGGTCGAATTTCGGCAGCAGGAACATCGAGGCGCCGGCAAGCAGCGTGACGTTCGTAGCGACGAACAGCCCATGCGTGTGGAAGAGAGGCAAGGCATGGATTAGCCGATCATCGGCGGTGACGCGCCAGCAGTCGCGCAAGGTCATGGCATTCGAGAGCAGGTTGCCATGCGTGAGCATCGCTCCCTTGGAGCGCCCGGTCGTTCCCGAGGTATAAAGGATCGCTGCCAGGTCGTCGGCCGTGCGCGAGGCATCGACGAAGTCGGCCTGTTCGTCTCCTGCGAGATCGAGAAGCGAGCCCGTACCGTCGGCGTTAAGCGTTTCGACGATTGCGCCGTGCGGCTTTGCGATCCTCTCGACACTCTCGCGGGCGACCGACGGGACGATGACCAGCCTAGGTTCGGCATCGCCGATGAAATAGTCGAGCTCGGCGAGCGTATAGGCGGTATTCAGCGGCAGGTAGACGGCGCCCGAGCGAAGGCAGGCAAGGTAGAGGATCAGTGCCTCGGCACTTTTTTCGACCTGCACGGCCACTCGGTCGCCGGGGCGAATGCCGAGCGTATCGATCGCGCTCGCGATGCGGCTCGAAAGGTCCAATGCGTCATCATAGGCCCATATGTGACCGCCATTCATCCGGATGAACGGCGCGTTGTCGCGGGCCGCCGCCCGTATGGCGTCGAAAAGATGGTTGCTCATTCTTGCCTCCTCCAATCCTTCTCGTTTACGACCTGCGCACCCGGCCGCGAAACCCGGCGACGTTAGCTGTCGCGCCGGCTTCGCCGTTCCGGTTCATCAGGTTCTTGACAGGCGGCGATGCAACAACCTCCCCGCGCTGCGCCAACGCCTCGTGATTGGTCACGATGTCCTCGAGCTTGTAGAGGTAGTTGACCATCAGGCCGTGTGCCTGCTGCATGGCCTTGGCCGAGCGATCGCCGAGAAAATTCAGTCTTTCCAGCCGGGCGCCGTTGCCGAGATGGAAGCGGGCGACTGGATCGACCGGGCGGCCGTCGGCGGTCCGTTCGATCAGGAAATAATGCGCCGCGAGCCGCAGCAGGACGCGCTCTACCTCGGCCGCCCTGTTTTCGTCGTCGGCCCACGCCGGGTCATCCAGCAGCGTCAGCGCCTTGCGATCCGCATCCGACAGCAGCGGTTCGCTCGCCGAAGCACGCGCCTTGGCGAGCCAGCGCGCAAAGCCCGGAACGGGCGACAGCGTGACGAAATTTTTGAGGCCCGGCAGATCCCTGTGGAGGTCGTCCACGACCTGCTTGATCAGGAAATTGCCGAACGAGATTCCGCGCAGGCCGTCCTGGCAGTTGGAGATCGAATAGAAGACGGCCGTCGTTGCCTCGTCGGCGGCAATTTGCGCCCTGCCTTCGTTGAGCACGTCGGCGATGGAGTTCGGCACGGATCGCGTGAGCGCCACCTCGACGAACACAAGCGGCTCGTCGGCCAGCCGAGGATGGAAAAAGGCAAAGCATCGGCGATCAGCCGGCGCAAGACGACGACGCAGTTCATCCCAGCCGGCGATCTCGTGCACGGCCTCGTATTTGATGATCTTTTCCAGGATGTGCGCCGGCGTCGACCAGTCGATCGGGCGCAAAGTCAAGAAACCGCGGTTGAACCAGGAGCCGAACAGATGCGTAAAGTCGGCGTCAAGGGCTTGAAAGCCAGTCGTTTGCTCTTTCGAGGCAAGAAGCTGCTGACGTATCCGGACGAGCTTTGCCGTACCGCTCGGCGCGTGATTCAATCGGCGCAGCAGCTCCTGCCGCCGCGGTTCTGCCGCCTGGTGGAGAGCAATGATTGAAGTTGAGCTCTTGTCGGTGCGGTAGTTTTCAATCGCGCGGTCGAGCTTCGCCGTGTCGGGTCCGAATTTGTCGGAGAGCACGTGAAAGAAGTGCTGCACCCTTTCTGCATCGAGTGCGCTCCAGCGGTCGAGTATCTCGGCGGCAATGGCCATGCCCGAAGCTTCGCCGCGGCTCGACAGCAGCATTTCGCAGAGGGTTTCGAGATCCGCCTCGGCGGCGACCTCAGAGACACGTGAGCTGGAAAACAAGAGCTTACGTCCGCGATCGGTGATGCTCTGCAGCATGTCCGTGAAAAAAGAGGTCTCAGGCATGCCCATTCTCCCCTTCTCAAATCGACTGGTTGCGCCGCGAGTGCGGCTTACTTCCCATCGCATGGTTTCGCCGGTAGTATGTAATCTGTCACAACACGTACACGAGGTCAAGCATCGTGTATACAAGAATTGTGCTCATGTATAAGGGAATCGCAACAAATGTCCGAGAATGTCGGCCGATGGCTCCGGGATGAGATTGAAAATGCAATTCTTTCCAATGAGTTCTCCCCGGGCGAGCGGCTGGACGAAACGGTGCTCGCCAGTCGGTTCGGAGTCTCAAGGACTCCGGTGCGCGAGGCGCTGATGCAGCTCAACGCCATCGGCCTGATCGAAATACGGCCCCGCAGAGGGGCCGTCGTAATCGATCCGGGACCGCACCGCGTCTATGAGATGTTCGAGGTGATGGCGGAACTGGAGGGGCTCGCCGGGGCGCTGGCCGCCCGTAGGCTCGACGATGAGGACCGCGCAGCGATCGCGGCAGCGCACAGGCGCTGCGAGCTTTCGGCCGAGGCGGGCGACAGCGATGCCTATTATTACGACAACGAGGCATTCCACAGGGCGATCTACGCCGCGAGCCGGAGCGACTTCCTCGAGGAACAGTGCACCCAATTGCACCGGCGCCTGCGCCCCTATCGGCGGCTGCAACTGCGCGTGCGCAATCGCCTGGCGACGTCCTTCTTGGAGCACTGTGCGATCGTCAACGCGATCTTTGCAGGGGATGGGGAGGACGCGCGGCGCCTGCTCAGGGCGCATGTCGGGATACAGGGCGAGAGGTTCAGCGATCTGGTTGCAAGCATGGCAAGCAGATGACGTGCACGGCGGTCGGGGCGGGGCTGTTGGGCAAGAATTTCGTCCCGGACTATTCTGGCCGTCGTCGCGGAACTCGCCAAGCCAGAGCGATGTGTAGCATCCGGGCTACACGGTTGTGACCAGTGGCAGGTCAAGGGCAATGCGACCTTCAGGACGGCGCCGATTTATCATTGGTGCGACTCGCTATCCGGAGGGCTCGCCGTTCGATTCCTGGCATATCGTGAGGTGAGATAATATCCGGTTCGGCAGATGGCCAAGATGACAACACTGAAGTGTTCGATAAACGGATGATGAGGCGTCTTTCAAACGCCTCATCATCCGCGTTCACGGCGCGCTTGGTCAACGATGGATCGGATCGATCCAGCGGACCTCTTCCGGCTTTTCGACCGGTTCGATATCGAGATTGACGACCACCGGTTCCTGGCCCGAGCGGACGAGGACGCATTCCAGCGTTTCGTCGCGGCTGGCGTTGATCTCCTGGTGCGGCACATAGGGTGGCACGTAGATGAAATCACCCGGACCGGCTTCGGCGGTGTACTGGAGGTTTTCGCCCCAGCGCATGCGGGCCTTGCCTTTTACCACATAGATGATGCTTTCGAGATCGCCGTGGTGGTGAGCGCCGGTCTTGGCGTTGGCATGGATCGTCACCGTTCCGGCCCAGATCTTTTCCGCACCGGCGCGCGCCTTGCTGATGGCCGTCGCCCGGTTCATGCCGGGCGTCTGGGCGGTATTCGGATCGAGCGAATTGCCGGGAATGACCTTCACCCCGTTGTCGCGCCAATGGTCGGCATGGTGATGATCATCATTGTGGTCATGATCGTGGTCATGATCGTGATGGCTGCGGTCGTGGGTCACTTTGTTCTCGTTTGCTTGAGGCGTCTCTAGGTTCGGATCGGGCGGCGGCGCGCTTGGCAAGCTTGCGGACCGCGTCGATGACCTCTCCGGGTTCGGTGCGGACCGGCCAGTCTGGGCTGACATCGGCAAAGCGCACATGGCCGCTTTTATCGATGACGATCGTCGCCGGCATCGGCAGTTCCCACGTGCCGGTACCCGTCACTTCACCGATTGGCGCACTACCGGCGATCGACGACTGCTTCGAAGGTTCGTCGAAAGTGTAGAGGATACCGAAGCGGCGACCAAGGGCATTGTCCTTGTCGCTGGCAACCAGGAAATCGAGCTTGTGTCGCTCCGTGATCGCGACTAGCCGTTCCGGCACCTGCGGGCTGATGCCGACCAGCGTTGATCGGCGGCACTGTCGGCGTTTCGCTCGCCGTACTTTCCGGCCTCCTCCGGCTCGGCGAGGATATGATCGATGCCACCGTGCAGATGCTGCGCACCGTGCCGAAATGTGGCGCTCATTCCGCTGCTTATCACCCTCGGTCAGAGCTTGCCCTTCCAGGGCACGAGGAACGCCTCCAGAAAGCGAATGGCGGCCGAGAAGGTGAACGCGCAGATTGCGATGATGCCGATGCCGACAAAGACGACGTCGGTCGCCAGGAACTGTGAGGCCGACATGATCATGAAACCGATCCCGCGCGTGGAAGCGATCAATTCAGCTGCAACCAGCGTGCCCCAGCCGACACCGAGCGCAATTCGAACACCGGTGAGGATCTCGGGCAGGGCGGATGGCAGGACGATGTCCAGGAAGAGCTGCAGCCGGTTCGCGCCCAGCGAACGCGCGGCATTGACGCGTTCGATCGGGAGCGAGCGAACGCCGGCCTGTGCCGAGAGGCAGATCGGTGCGAACATCGCCAACACCAGCAGTGTGATCTTCGACGTCTCGCCGATGCCGAGCCAGATGATCATCAGTGGCAGGTAGGAGAGCGGCGGAAGCGGCCAGTAGAACTCGATTGGCGCGTCGAGCACCCCTTTTGCCCAGCGGTTCAGGCCCATGAGCAATCCGAGCGGAATGCCTGCGGAGATGGCGATGAGGGCTGCGACTACGATGCGAAACAAACTTGCGGAGACATGCTCGGACAGCGACGCCCCGGCGTAGCCGTCGCGATAGATGACGCCGATCTGCGTCAGCACCTCGTCCGGACGCGGCAGGAACAGGTGTGGAACGACACCGAGTGCGGATACAAACCACCACAGCAGCAGTATGGCCAGCGCGGTGGTAGCGCTGATGGCCGCTGTCGATTTTTCGCCGGCTCCGAAGCTTGCCATTTTCACCAGCTTGACCTGATGGTTCTGTATATGTGCCGCAATCGGCGGGGCCTGAACTATATCGCTCATGCGGCACTCCTGAGATCTTCGGTGCTGTGCAGAATGGCGCGTATCTCCTCGCGCAGCTCGGCAAATTGCGGCGACGCCTTGATCGGCCGGGCGTCGCCGGTTTCGGCGAAGTGGCGAACGAAATCCAGATCGAAGCGTGCCACGACGCGCCCTGGTCGAGGTGACATGACCAGGACTTGCGTGCCTAGGAACAAAGCCTCTTCGATCGAGTGCGTGATGAAGAAAACCTTCCTTGCGGTTTTATCCCAGATGGAAACCAGCAGTTCCTGCATCTGCTCGCGCGTCAGGCTGTCGAGCGCGCCGAATGGCTCGTCCATCAGCAGGATGTCGGGACTTGTTGCCAGAGCCCGCGCGATGCCGACACGCTGCCGCATGCCGCCCGACAGCTCGTAGGGAAAAGCGCCCGCGAATTCGTCGAGGCCGACGAGCCGGAGCAATTCCAGGGCGCGCGTTTCGCGCTCCTTCCGCTTTACCCCGGCGAATTTCAAACCGAGCGCGACATTGTCGACGACGGATTTCCAAGGCAGCAGCGCGTCTTTCTGAAAAACGACACCACGATCCGCGCCGGGTCGTTCGACCAAGCGACCATCGAGTGTTATCCGGCCATCCGAAAGCGGAAGGAAACCCGCAATCGCGTTGAGAAGGGTTGATTTGCCGCATCCCGACGCCCCGAGCGCGACGACGAAGCCCCGTTCGGCAATATCGAAAGAAACGCGATCGAGCGCGTGAACGGTCCGCCCGTCGCGGGCTGCGAAGAAGACGCTGGCGTGATCGACTTTAAGCATGTTGCTGCTCGCAAGTTCGACGCCGGCGCAGGGATGGCGCCAGCGTCAGGGAGGATCAGTTGCTGACGCCGGTGAGCGCGTCTGCGGTTACGAAGGCCCCGTAATTCGCCAGCACGTCGGAAACCTTGCCCTGTTCTTTCAGAAACGACGCCGTGTCCTTGAGGATCTTGGCAGCACCCGCCTTTTCGCCGCCGCCGAGCCAGGCATCCGATGCCTGGACCTCAGGCGTCAACAGGGTGAGGTTCTTCAAGGCCGACGCCTGCTGATCGGGCGTTCCGCCAATGAGTTTGGCAAGCGACTTGGCATTGTCGCTGTCGGGCCCCCAGGCGGATTTGTCCGACGCGAAGGATGCGTAGTATTTGTTGACGACCGAAGCGAAAGCCTTCAGAAATTCCGGGTTGTCGGCGGCAAACTTCGAGGTCGCGACCCATGCCGAGAACGTTGGCGCACCCTTGTCTGCCACGTCTTTGGAGGTCACGAGGACCTTCCCGTTCTTCTTGAGTTCGGTGAGCGCCGGATCCCAGACGAAGCCGCCATCGATGTCGCCGCGGTTAATAGCTCGCGACGATTTCGGGCTGAGGGATTGCGAAGACCTGAACGTCCTTTTCGGTCAGGCCCCGCGATTTGATGAGCGCCAGGAGTTGATAGTGGTCCGTGGACACCGGCGCGGCAGCAAGTTTCTTCCCCTTCAGATCATTCAGGCTTTCGATGCCGGAGCCATTACGGACGATGAGAGCCTCGTCGATGCCTGAGATGGACGCAAGGTAGAAGGCCTTGACCTCGAGCCCGCGTGATACCGCGGCCGCAAACGGGCTGGAGCCGACATAGCCGACCTGGACATCGCCGGATGCAATCGCCGCAAAGATTTCGGCGCCTGAATTGAACCTGCGGAAGTCGATGTCGTATCCCGTCTCCTTGGCGAATTGGCCATTGGCGATCGCCACGGAAGACGGCAAGGCGTCGGTTTGGTAGGCGACGACGACCGTCTTGTCCGCCGCTTGGGCGACGATCGCCGTTGCAAGAGTGCCAACACCGACTGCGATCGCGGCAACTAAGTTCCTGAAATTCATCTTGAGCCCCTTTGTTCAGGGGCCCGCACGGCCCTTGATCTCACCCTCAAAAGCGTAACGGTTCAGAAGGGGCTAGCGAGAGAAATAACAAACTATATTTATAGACAATAGAGATAATTGTTTTCGTGATTGCGCCGGTTGCGCGATCCGCTGGTCCGGCGCGCGGCGTCGGGTTTGAAAGAAGAATTGTCTCAATGACGTTGCGGAGCTTCAGGGAGAATGTGTTGATGTATGATGTTATCGTGGTCGGTTCCGGTTTCTCAGCGATAGCTGTTACCTGCAATCTCATCGAACAGCTTCCCGCCTCGGCGAAGATCGCCGTCATTGGCGATGATCCCGGCTTCGGCCGCGGGACGGCCTACCGGACGGAGCTCTATCTTCATCGCCTCAACGTTCCCGCAGGCCGCATGAGCCTGCTGCCGCATCATCCCGACGACTTTGTCGACTGGCTGAAAAGCCATGGACGCCGGTTGCAAGCAGGGGATTTTGCTTCGCGCAGCGATTACGGTCTTTATGTCCGCGATACGCTTGCACGGCTGCTTCGAAAGCGGGACGGCCGTTGCCGGGTCGATTTTATCAAGGCCAAGGCGGCGGGATGCGTGGACCGTTACAGCAGCACGCTGGGCTTCCATCTTGGTAATGGCGACGAGATTGCCGGGAAGAACGTAGTGCTCTGCCTCGGTGTCGGGAACGCGACCCTTCCGGTCGATCCAGACGGAGTCCCGGCATCGGCGCGATCGCGGATCATCGAGAACCCGTGGCGGCTCTCGTGGCTGAGGCGCGTCGCACCGTCCGATGCGGTCTGCATCCTCGGCTCCGGCCTGACGATGATCGATCAGGTTCTTGCTCTTCGCGCCCATGGCCACAGTGGCCGGATCGACGTGCTTTCGCGTCGCGGGCTCGCACCGCTCGGACACGCTAGCAAGCCGCAGGTGCCGCTGCCGATCGACGTTCAGATGCTTCCGGATACGATCAGCGGCATATTGAAGATCTTGCGGGCGAAGAGCAGGGCGGCCGCCGACTGGCGAGGCGTGATGGACGGTCTGAGACCCGCAACGCAGGCTCTCTGGCAACGGCTTTCGGGCGAGGAGAGGGCACGTTTCCTGCGGCACGCGCTTCCCTGGTGGAACATCCACCGTCACCGGATCGCGCCCGACGTGTTCGACAGGTTCGAGAAGCTGGTCACGGAAGGAACCGTTCGTTTCCACGCGGGCTTCTTGAAATCGCTCGGGGCCGAGGAGGGCAGGCTCGCTGCCAGCTACAGGGTCAGAGCGACGCGCGGGATCGCCGAGATCAGGGCGGACTGGCTCGTCAACTGCACGGGAATGGAGCGCGCCGGGATCAGTCATTCACCGCTTTTGAAGGAAATGAGCCGGTTTCAGTTGATCGCCCCTGATCCTCTCGGCCTCGGCATCCAGGTGAATGCCGCTTCCGAAGTGGTAGCACCATCCCGGATTTCACCTGCTCGACTGTTCGCAGTCGGCGCCTTGACGGCGGGACAATTCTGGGAAATCACGGCCGTCCCGGATATCCGGGTGCAGGCCAAGGCCGTGGTTGAAGAGATCGCCGCGAACGGCTGACTCCCACGCATGACGATGAGAATGCGGTTGTTTCTATTCGATTTGGCATTTGAATCTGAGAACACGAGCGGCTCGGGTTCTCAGATTAATTGCAACGTTCCGCGCCAGCCTTGACAGCCCGGTTCACGGCCCGCCAAAGCTTCAAGGAAGTAGATAAGGCTTGGTGGGAGCGCAGGCGCTCCGTATCGGACGGTGGAGCAAGCGGAGGCGTCGCGGTCCTTGGCCGGTTGCAATCGAAAGCCTCTTGCAGAAATGCTGTCTCGCGATTATTGTAGGCAATCTAACTACTTCATGGAAAATCTTCATGGAAGAAGCTGTTTCGGCAGCGGATGCAAACCGCAAATTCTCCCTCATTCTGCGCAGCGTCAGAAACGGGAATAGCTATGTCGTCACAAGTCATGGACGACCCGTGGCGCGGATTGTTCCTGCGGACAGGCACGAGAACGTTGTGGTTGGTGCTCGCAACGCTCTTTTGTCCCGCCTTGAGCAGCAGCCCGTTGTAAATGCCGAACGATGGACACGCGATGAACTTTATGAGGATGATCGGTGAAGGTCGCGCTCGATACCAATCTTCTGGCCTACGCGGAAGGTGTAAATGGAGCGGATCGGAGGGATATCGCCCTTAACCTTCTAAGGCGCTTACCGGCGGATGCTGCGGTTATTCCGGTTCAAGTGCTCGGGGAGCTTTTCAACGTCCTTGTGCGTAAGGCGGGCAGGACAAGGGACGAGGCGCGTGAAGCCTTGCTCGGCTGGCGTGATGCATTCTCCATAGTCGAGACATCCGCAGAAGTCATGCAAACGGCCGATGATCTGGCGACGGATCACAGGTTCGGCATCTGGGACGCAGTCATCTTATCGGCCGCTTCACGAGCCGGGTGTCGTCTGCTCCTTTCGGAAGACATGCAGGAAGGTTTCACCTGGGGAGGAGTAACGGTTGTCAATCCATTCGCGGCAGTTCGGCATATGTTGCTGCATGCCTTGCTGGACGATTCAGACAGGTAAGAGCTATTCGGATCAGGAATCTCTCCGATTTGTCGAAGAGTGAACGGGTTTAGGCGAAATCTCCGAGCTTCATGTCGGGCTGAAGGGACGATGAATGCCCTGTTCCTGAAAGATCGGCCATCCTTGGCGAGATTTGCCGCGTCGCGACCGGGCCGCTTAAATCGCGACCCTGTCAAAGGCGAGGCTACTACTTTATTCTCGTTTGCATCCGCTGGGTCGCATTGGGAATGGACGAGGTTGCGCGCGGAGTTGCTTTCGAGTGGGCGGACAAGGAAGCCAAATATGAGATCCCGCTACGCATCACATGTCGACTGAAATGAAGGCCTGCATCGACAACTGCCTGGCCTGCTACGGCGAATGCCTGTCGACGGCGATGGGCCATTGCCTGGAACTGGGCGGGGAGCACACGAAGCCCCCGCACTTCAAGCTGATGATGACCTGCGCGGAGATCTGCCGGACCTCGGCGCATTTCATGCTGATGGGCTCGAAGCACCACAAGCACGTCTGCCGCGAATGTGCCGAAATCTGCGCCCAGTGCGCCGAGGACTGCGAACGGGTCGGCGACATGCAAAGCTGCGTCGACGCCTGCCGCCGTTGCGCCGAGAGCTGCGGGAAGATGGCCGCGTAACGGGGAGGTTACGCAAACAAGTTCGGACTGCTTGCCGTCATGGCCGCGGTCCTGATATCAGCGGCCCCGTCTCCGGCCGCCGAAGACGTCGTTGTCCTGCGGCGGGCGGATATGAAGGCTATGGCCGCCGCGGCGAAGATGATCTTTAGCATATTCAAGGATCCGGCGCGCTACAAGGCGGCCGAATTCGGGTGGGCCGCCGACACCATCCGCGACAAATCGGGGTCGTTCTGTCCGGCCACTTCGCGTCCGAGGCCGCCAGCTCGCAGTCGAAGGCCAAGCCGAACATCCTCGAGGAGCGTGACCGGTTCGACCGCATCGCGAACGATCTGCGCGACTATGCTGTCGCGCTGGACGCCGCAGCGGAGAAAAACCCCGGAGCGATGCCCGCCAGTATGCGCATGAAGCCTGGAGAGGCCATGGGCGGCGGCCCGCTCGGCACCCATGTCCGCAACGGGCAGGAGCTGTCGTCGATGCCTGCGGAACATGCATTCCACCTCATGCTGCAGACCTGCACGACCTGCCACGCCAGATTCAGGACGGAATGACGGCGTCCTCGGACTGGGAATTGTTCGCCTTGTTCAAGCTTCCTTTAACAAGGGCGGTCTGGACGTTGACTTGTGAAAGGTTGGATCGAGCCGACTAGCGCCCGCCATGCTCCGTCTTCAGCCCGTTGAGGCCGAAGCGGGCGTTGATCGCGGGCGGCGACGCATCACCGCCCAAATTGGTGAACCGGCCGGCATTCCGTGGTCTGTCGGTATTTTTTAGATGGCCTTCGCCAGAGTGCGGAACCGGCAATCAGCCCTATCGAAATACCGCGATCAGCAAGAACGAGCCCACCAGGATTGTTGAAAGGGATATCCCTAGGTCGCGCGATAGGCGAGGGAAGGGCGGACTGGCAAACCTTGAAAGTCCTTCAATGTCTGAAGTACGATGGACGTCTTGACATGCTGAACGCTGTCATGCGGCAGGAGCACGTCGTTGACGAACCGCGACAGTCCCGCGAGATCGGGTGTCACGACCTTGAGGTGGTAGTCCATTTCGCCAGTCAGTGCGTAACATTCCAGCACCTCCGGCAGGTCGGCGATCAGCGCGGCGAAACGTTTGGCGTTGTCGCGGTTGTGGGTGGCGAGGGTAACGGCGATGACGACCATGAGGTCGAGTCCCAGCCTGCCGCGATTGAGCACGGCGCGATAGCCGTGGATAAAGCCCTCCGTCTCAAGCCGCGCCCGCCGGCGCGAGCACTGCGATGGCGAAAGGGCGATCAACTCTGAGAGCTCATTGTTGGTCAGGCGGCCGTCGCTTTGCAGCTCGGCCAGGATTTTGAGGTCGTATCCATCGATCTGTTCCATTTGTGCGTATTACTCCGCCTTTATGCATGAAACATGTATTGAATTGAGGAAAGTGCGCGTGAATGCAAGCACCGTGCATGAAAATCGCGTCATAATGCGTCTCAGGATCCAGTTTGGAGGAGAGAACGATGGGCCCTTATCCGCACGATGCACCGCCGACAGGCATCACTGCCGACAATCCGGCCGGTACGGACGGTTTCGAATTTGTTGAATTCGCCCATCCAGAGCCGGAGAAGCTGCGTGAGCTTTTCACCCGCATGGGCTACACTTGTGTTGCCAAGCACCGCACGAAAAACGTCACCGTCTGGCGCCAGGGCGGCATCAATTATCTCATCAATGCCGAACCCGGCAGCCATGCCATGCGCTTCGTCGGTGAACACGGTCCCTGTGCGCCCTCCATGGCCTGGCGCGTCACCGATGCCAAGCATGCCTTCGACCATGCCGTGTCGAAGGGTGCAACACCCTATGAAAGCAAGGACAAGACGCTCGACATTCCGGCCATCGTCGGCATCGGCGGTTCGCTGCTTTACTTTGTAGAAACTTACGGCGAGAAGGGCTCGCCCTATGATTCCGAATTCGAGTGGCTCGGCGAACGCGACCCGAAGCCGGAAGGCGTCGGCTTTTATTACCTCGATCATCTGACCCACAACGTCTATCGCGGCAATATGGACAAGTGGTGGGATTTCTATCGCGAGCTTTTCGGCTTCCGGCAGATCCACTTCTTCAATATCGACGGGCGCATCACGGGGCTGATGAGCCGGGCGATCACGTCGCCTTGCAGCAAGATCCGAATTCCGCTCAACGAGTCCAAGGACGACACAAGCCAGATCGAGGAATATCTCAGAAAGTACAAAGGCGAAGGCATCCAGCACATCGCCGTCGGTACGGAGGAGATTTATGACGCGACCGACAAGCTGGCCGAAAACGGCCTGAAATTCATGCCCGGGCCACCCGATACTTATTACGAACTCTCGCACGAGCGCGTGCACGATCATGACGAACCGGTCGAGCGGATGAAGCAGCACGGCATTTTGATCGACGGCGAAGGCGTGGTGGATGGTGGCACGACCCGCATCCTGCTCCAGATCTTCTCAAGAACCGTCATCGGTCCGATCTTCTTCGAATTCATTCAGCGCAAGGGCGACGAAGGCTTCGGTGAAGGAAACTTCCGCGCGCTGTTCGAATCGATCGAGGCCGATCAGATCCGGCGCGGTGTGCTGCGTCCCACGGCTGCAGAATAAACGGGACCTGGGCCTTTGCCTGGGTCGTCGAAGGGAAAAAGCGGCGAGTGCGGATCGCCGCTTTTTATTTTGGCGTTTGTCCGAAAGGTCAAATCATGCCGGTGAGGATGCCGACGCCTGCGACGGCCGCAAAGCCGCCGGCAAGACGTGTGGCAACGAAGCTCCGACGTTTGCCTATGCGGCCTATCGCATAGCCAAGGCCGAGACCGGCGGCGTGAAGAAGCGCAGTTGCAATCATGAAGCCTGCCGCAAAAGCGGCGCCTGCGGCGCTTTCCGGCATTTCAGCACCATGGGCATGGCCATGGAAGATCGCAAACAGCCCGGCCACCGCCATTGCGACGGCTGCTGGAGCCTTGACGTTGAACGCGACGACCGCGCCGAGAACGACAACCGACAGTGCTATGCCTGTTTCGACGAACGGAATATCGATGCCCGCGATGCCGAACGCTCCGCCCAGAGCCATAGCCAGGACAAAGGTGGCCGGAACGAGCCAGATTGCGCGGCCGCCGAGCTGAGAGGCGAAAATGCCCACCATGACCATAGCGAGGATGTGGTCGAGGCCCGATATGGGATGGCTGAAGCCATGGACGAGGCCTGCAGCTTCACCGATTGCGGGATGAGCATAGGCGGTGGCCGGGAGCGCGACTGCGGCCAGCGCCAGAAGCCCGCTTTTATGTGCTGATTTCATTGGTCAATTCCCCACTGAGTTGCAGAATTCCAACTGCGGTAAGCATAGGTAAGGTCGCGGGTGTCATGCTATGTGACAGGCGCTGGAAGCGTCAACAAAAAATATTGAATATGAATATATTTCAATAGTTTACTGATGCGGTCGCAGCATGCATCAGGCTAACCTGTGGGTATCACCGCCTTAGGGCGCGCGTCGATTCCCTCAGGTTGAGTTCGACGGGCCACAATTCGTGGATATCCGAAACGGGCCGTCCCGCCAGCAATTGCAGCGTCAGGTCGGCGCATCTTGCTCCGGCCGCCCGCATCGATGAACGGCTTGCCGAAAGCGAGGGCGCCATGTTTTCCGCCGTCAAGTAGGGAAATACGTCATCATGCGCGATGACCGAAACATCCTCTCCGATCTGCAGGCCGAGAGATCGGGCGGCGCGATAGACGCCGAGTGCCGTCATCATCGATCCGGCCACGAAGGCTGTGGGAGGATTGGTGTTCTCGAGAAAGAAGCGGGCATGTCTAAATCCCAGCTCATCTGTGAATGTATCGTGGGCAATGAGCTGCGCATCATGCTCCAAGCCGCGTTCCTCGAATGCCTTGCGGAAGCCGATATCGCGGTGGATTGAATAAGTCAGCCCCTTGCGACCGTTGATCATTGCGATCCTGCGGTGCCCGAGATCAAGCAGATGTTCCGTCGATCGGCGGATTGCGCCCTCGTTGTCGATGTCCAGCCATGCGTGCGGGATGGCGATATCCGATCGCCCATGCACGAAGAAGGGAATTCCGAGCCGGTCCAGAAGCTCGATGCGCGGGTCGTTCGGTTTCGGAGAGTGGACGATGATCGCGTCGACGCGCCGGCTTTCGGCGAGCCGCCTGTAGGTCAGCAGCTCTTCGTTATAATCGCGGTCCGCCATGGGGATCACGAGAATGTCGGTATCCTCCGACGCCAACCTCTCGGCCATGCCGGCCATGAATTCGGCGAAGTGGAATTCGCCGGCGCGCCCCATGATCACTCCGATCGCCCCCACGCGGCCGGTCTTCAACCGCACCGCATTGACATTTGGCCGGTAGCCCAGCCTCAGGGCTTCCTCAACGACGCGCGCGCGCGTCGTTTCGCTCACCTCCGGATAGCCGCTCAACGCCCGGCTTACCGTTGTTGGCGACAGCCCGACTTCTTTTGCGAATTCCTTGAGCTTCATTCGAACACGTTCTGTTGGACCTCGCGGATCAATGGCGGATTGTTGACGGCTCGGCAATCTCGTCTATCACCGCGTGGCACGATTTGAAATCGATTTCAATAATTTCATCCATTTGAACTTGGGCCAGCGCTCACATCCGAGTTTGTTGTATTTGATATAACAAATTGAAATATAATGTTAAATATAACTTTTGCACATGGTTTTTACTTCACTATGGGCCACCCTTGACGGTTGAAAAAAGTTTTGCGATGCTCAGTTTAGCCAAATCGATTTCAATTTTCGTCTGGCAACGGGAGGACTACTATGAAATACCGTTTAATGGCCGCCGTTTCGGCGGTTTCGATGTTCTGTACCTTGAATTTAGCGGCGGCAGCCGAGCTTTCCTTTGCGGCGAGTTCGACGGGTAACAACCTCGAGTTCTTCCGCAAGCAGTTTGCCGTCTTCGAGGAGAAGACCGGCCACAAGGTCAATATCGTGAGCATGCCGTCGTCGAGTTCGGAGCAGTTCTCGCAATACCGGCTGTGGCTCGCTGCCGGAAACAAGGACGTCGACGTCTATCAGACTGACGTCATCTGGGCGCCGCAGCTCGCCGATCAGTTCGTGGACCTGAAAGAAGCCGCCAAGGACGTGGCTGGTCAGTTCTTCCCCTCGATCATCGCCTCGCAGACGGTCAACGGGCGCCTCGTGGCGCTGCCTATGTATACCGATGCTCCGGCGCTCTACTATCGTAAGGACCTGCTCGAGAAATATGGCAAGCAGCCGCCGAAGACCTGGGATGAGCTTGCGGAGACCGCCAAGGAGATCCAGGACAAGGAGCGCACGGCCGGTCAGAAGGATATGTGGGGCTTCGTCTTTCAGGGAAACTCCTATGAAGGCCTCACCTGCAATGCACTGGAATGGGTAAAGTCCTCCGGCGGCGGTCAGATCGTGGAGCCGGACGGCACGATCTCGATCAACAACGAAAAGGCCGCTGCCGCCATCGAACGTGCGAAGGGCTGGGTCGGCACGATCTCGCCTCCGGGCGTGCTTGCCTATCAGGAAGAAGAATCTCGCGGCGTCTGGCAGACCGGAAATGCCGTCTTCATGCGCAACTGGCCGTATGCCTATTCGCTCGGCAACGGCGCCGACAGCGCCGTGAAGGGCAAGTTCGACGTCACGACGCTTCCCGTTGCCGCCGCCGGCGACAAGCCGTCGTCGGCACTCGGCGGCTGGAATCTTGCGGTTTCGAAATATTCGGACGAGCAGGAAGCGGCTATTGAGCTCGTGAGGTTCCTGGCGTCGGAGGAGGTTCAGAAGGCGCGCGCCATCGAACTTTCCAACCTGCCGACCCTGACTGCGCTTTACGACGACAAGGATGTCGCTGCCGCGCAGCCTTTCATGCCGGAGTGGAAGCCGATCTTCCAGGACGCCGTGCCGCGTCCTTCGGCAACGGCCAAGGTGAAGTACAACGAGGTGTCCTCAAAGTTCTGGACGGCCGTACACAATACACTGTCCGGCAGCGGGACCGCGGCGGAAAACCTCGAACTCCTCGAGGCCGACCTGACGACCCTGAAGGGCGATAGCTGGTGAGTATGGGAACCGGCGGCCGGAAAGCCGCCGGTTCCGTCTCCAGAAGTCTCAAGCACGGGATAGCCGTTCCATGGGCGAAATCGTAGTTTCACAAGCGGCCAGACCGCTAGCCTCCGCCTTGAGGTCCACAACCGAATTGCGCTCCGAGCGCGTTCGATCGGCCTGGTTGTTTCTGGCGCCGACACTGTTCATACTGGCGGTGGTGGCCGGGTGGCCACTGTTCAGGACGATTTATTTCAGCTTCACGAATGCGTCGCTTACCGATCTTGGCAATGCGCAGTTCATCGGTTTCAGCAACTATCTCTCTTGGGTCACGCTGAAGAGCGGACGCACCATCTATCGCGGGCTGCTTGCCGATCCGGTCTGGTGGAGTGCAGTCTGGAACACTGCCAAATTCACGCTGCTTTCAGTGACGATCGAAACCATGCTTGGCCTTGTCGTTGCGCTCGTTCTCAACGCGCAGTTTGTCGGGCGCGGCATCGTGCGCGCTGCGATCCTCATTCCCTGGGCCATACCGACGATCGTTTCGGCAAAGATGTGGGCCTGGATGCTCAACGACCAATTTGGCATCCTGAACGATATCCTCCTCGGATTCGGTCTCATCAGTCAGAAGATCGCCTGGACCGCCAATCCGGAGACGGCGATGATTGCGGTCCTGATCGTCGATGTCTGGAAGACGACGCCCTTCATGGCGCTTCTCATTCTCGCCGGACTGCAGATGGTGCCTGCGGATATCTACGAAGCCGCCAGGATCGACGGCGTCAATCCGGTCAAGGTCTTCTGGCGGCTGACGCTGCCCTTGATCCGGCCGGCCATCATGGTCGCGGTGATCTTCCGGATGCTGGATGCGATGCGCATCTTCGATCTGATCTATGTGCTGACGCCCAACAACGCCCAGACCAAGACGATGTCGGTCATGGCGCGTGAGAACCTGTTCGACTTCGACAAGTTCGCCTATGGTGCAACCGCTTCGACAGTCCTCTTCCTCATCATCGCCTCCGTCACCGTGCTCTACATCTGGTTCGGACGCGTCAAGCTCGGCGGGGAGGAACGCTGATGCTCCTGTCGGTCACAAAGAACACGCTCTTCTATCTGCTCGTCGCAGTCATCGTCATCCTCGCGGTCTTTCCGTTCTACTATGCGATCCTCACGAGCCTGAAGACTGGCACGGCGCTTTTCGAGGTCAATTACTGGCCGGTTTCGATTTCATTCGGCAACTACTCGTCGGTGATGAGCCAAGGCGGCTTTGTCCGCAGCCTTGGCAACTCCGTGCTAATCGCCTTGGTCGTGGTTGCCGCGTCGCTGCTGCTTTCCATCACGGCATCCTTCGCCCTGGCGCGCGTGAACTTCCGCGGGCGGGCGCTTTTGATGCTGACGATCCTGTCCGTGTCGATGTTCCCGCAGATTGCGGTTCTCGCCGGCCTCTTCGAGCTCATCCGGTGGATCGGCATCTTCAACACGCCTTTCGCGCTGATCTTTTCGTACATGATCTTCACACTGCCGTTCACCGTCTGGGTACTCACGACCTTCATGCGCGAACTGCCGATCGAGATCGAAGAGGCGGCGATCGTCGACGGCGCCTCGCCCTGGGTTATCATCACCCAGGTCTTCATGCCGCTGATGTGGCCGGCGCTCGTCACCACCGGCTTGCTTGCCTTCATCACCGCCTGGAACGAATTCCTCTTCGCACTAACTTTCACATCATCAAACACACAACGGACCGTGCCGGTCGCCATCGCGCTGCTTTCAGGCGGCAGCCAATTCGAAATTCCTTGGGGCAACATTATGGCGGCTTCGGTCATCGTCACCGTACCGGTTGTTGTCCTCGTCTTGATATTCCAGCGCCGGATCATCTCGGGGCTGACTGCCGGCGGCGTTAAAGGTTGAGGGAGCAGAACATTGGCAGAAATCCGCCTAGACAATATTCGCAAGAGCTTCGGCGCCTTCGAGGTCATCAAGGGTGTGAGCATGGACATCCGCCGCGGCGAATTCATGGTTTTCGTGGGCCCGTCCGGATGCGGCAAGTCCACGCTGCTGCGCCTTATCTCCGGCCTTGAGGACATCACGTCCGGCACGCTTTCCTTCGACGACAAGGTGGTAAACCAGCGTGCGCCGTCGAAGCGAGGGATCGCCATGGTGTTCCAATCCTATGCGCTCTATCCGCATATGACCGTCTTCGACAACATGGCCTTCGGCATGAAGCTTTCGGGACGGACGAAGGATGAATGCCGGCAGCGCGTCGAACAGGCAGCCGGCATGCTGCAGCTTTCACCCTATCTCGACCGCCTGCCGCGCCAGCTGTCGGGCGGGCAGCGCCAGCGTGTCGCGATCGGCCGGGCGATCGTTCGCGATCCCAAGGTCTTTCTCTTCGACGAGCCGCTATCTAACCTCGATGCCGCCCTGCGCGTGGCAACAAGGCTGGAGATCGCCAAGCTCCACCGCAGCATGCACAACACGACGATGATCTATGTGACGCACGATCAGGTAGAGGCCATGACGCTTGCAGACCGGATATGTGTTTTGCGCGACGGCGTCGTCGAGCAGGTTGGCACACCCTTGGAGCTCTATGAGACCCCGAATTCGCTCTTCGTTGCCGGCTTCATCGGCTCGCCGAAGATGAATTTCCTGTCCGACGGACTGGCGCAGCCTTACAATGCCCATACGATCGGCGTGCGCGCCGAGCATGTCCGGATCACGTCGCAGGCGGCCGTGTGGAGCGGGAAGGTCATCCATTCGGAAATCCTTGGCTCCGACAGTTTCGTCTATCTGGACATCGGCGCCGACGAGCCGTTTATCGTCCGGGAAACCGGCGTCTCCGGCCACCGGCCGGGTCAAAAGCTCGGCGTTGCGCCGATCACCGATCACATACACCGTTTCGACCAATCCGGCCGCGCGCTTGCAAAGACATCCATGCGCGCTGCTTGACCATCCACGAAGGACTGATCTACCTCCCAATGATCGATCCGCCTCACATCGCAAGGAGTAACGACGTGTCTATTCGCACCATTGTCTGGGGTGAAAACATCCATGAGAACACCAACGCCGTCGTCAGGGAAATTTATCCCGACGGCATGCACACCACGATCGCCAGTGCGCTGAACAGCGATCCGGTAATCAAGGCGACGACGGCGACGCTGCAAGAGCCGGAACATGGGCTTACCGAAGCCCGGCTTGCCGAAACCGATGTGCTCACCTGGTGGGGCCACAAGGATCACGGCGCGGTCTCCGACGAGGTCGTCGAGCGCGTCGCCAAGCGCGTTTGGGAAGGAATGGGGCTTCTGGTGCTGCATTCCGGACATTTTTCGAAGATCTTCAAGCGGCTGATGGGCACGCCCTGCGCGCTGAAATGGCGCGAGGCGGGCGAACGCGAGCGCCTGTGGGTCATCAATCCGCGCCATCCGATCGCCGCCGGTCTCGACGAGAATTTCGTTCTTGAGAACGAGGAGATGTATGGTGAGCAGTTCTCGGTTCCCGAGCCGCTGGAAACGGTGTTCATCTCCTGGTTCCAGGGCGGCGAGGTGTTCCGGTCCGGCATGACCTGGCGGCGTGGGGCGGGTAACATCTTCTACTTCCGCCCCGGTCACGAGACCTACCCGACCTATCACGATGCCAATGTCCGCAAAGTGCTGATCAACGCTGTCAAATGGGCCTACAACGCGCAGGGAGCCCTCAAGGGCATCACCGATGCGCCGAACGTTCCGGTGGAGAAGGCGCCGGAGCCGATTGTGGAGCGCGGCCCGAAATTGCACCAGGCCGGCGAAGCCGGCTATCGCTGAGGGGACAAGGATGAGACTTCTTGTTCTCGGCACAGGCTCGATGGCGCGTAGCCAGATCAGCCATTTCAAACGGATCGAAGGCGTCGAAGTGGTCGGTGCCGTCGATACCGATCCGGCACGCCTTGCCGAATTTGCCGATCATTTCGGCATTGAGAGACGTTTCCTTACGCTTGAGGAGGCGATCGCCTGGGGAGATTTCGATGCGGCGACGAACGTCACGCCGGACCGTGTCCACCATCCAACGACGATGGCGCTGATTGCCGCGGGCAAGCACGTGTTCTGCGAAAAGCCGCTGGCGGAGAACTATGCGGATGCTCTGGAGATGACCAATGCCGCCGAGGCGGCCGGCGTGATCAATATGGTGAATCTGACCTATCGCAATGTGGCGCCACTGCAGCGCGCCCGCGAGATGGTGCTCGCCGGCGAGCTCGGTACGATCAAGCACGTGGAAGCATCCTATCTACAGAGTTGGCTCGTCTCTCGCGCCTGGGGCGATTGGCGCACGGAATCGCGCTGGCTTTGGCGCCTTTCCACCGGTCACGGTTCGAACGGCGTGCTCGGCGATGTCGGCATCCATATCCTCGATTTTGCCTCCTATGGTGCGGCAACCGATATCGATCACGTCTTCGCCCGGCTGAAGACCTTCAACAAGGTGCCGGGCGGCCAGATCGGCGAATATATGCTCGACGCCAACGACAGCTTCACCATGTCGGTCGATTTCGCCAACGGTGCGCTCGGCGTCATTCATGCCAGCCGCTGGGCGACGGGTCATCTCAACGAATTGAAGCTGCGCATCTACGGCGAGCGCGGTAGCCTGGAGGTCATACACCGGCCGAACGGATCGCAATTGCGCGGATGCTTCGGTGAGAACGTCGAGACGGCCACCTGGGCGGATATCGATGTTCCGCCGGTGCCGACCAACTACCAGCGTTTTGCCGAAGCGGTGGCGACCGGCAAACAGCTTGACCCGAGCTTCCGTCACGCCGCCAACCTGCAGAAGGTCATCGATCTTGCGATCGTCTCGGAAAGGGAGCGTCGCGAGCTCAATCTATTGTCGCCGGAAGACGGCATGACACCCGGACCGGAAGGCGCCGGCAATGTGGAGGTGCTGCCGATCGCCGTGTAAGCACCATCGCACTCCGTATTGCCATGCGGCCGGTCGAGGGCCGTATGGTCGGATGTTTGAGCCCTGCCTTGACGAAGCATGAAAGAAGGCGTGGCGCAGATGCCAACCCGGCCGTCTGGTCGGCCGCAAGCAGAAGGAGCAAAATAATGAAACTAATCATACTTGGCACGGGTTGGTGGGCGAACACCCACGCCACGAGTTTCTCGGAAATCGCAGATGTGGAGATCGTCGCGGCGGTCGATAGCGATGATGTGCGCCTGCGCGCCTTTGCCGCCCGGCACGATATTCCGCTCACCTTCAATTCACTGGACGATGCGCTTGCCTGGGGCGAGTTCGACGCGGCAACCAATGTCACTCCGGACCGCGTCCACTATGCCACGACCTTGGCCCTGCTTGCCGCCGGCAAGCACGTCTTTTGTGAAAAACCGCTGGCGGAGAATTTCGCCCAGGCCGCGGAGATGGCCGACGCCGCCGAGAGGTCGAAACAGATAACGATGGTAAATCTCACCTATCGGAACGTCGCGCCGCTGCAGAAGGCCCGGCAGATGGTGCTGAACGGCGACATCGGCCAGGTCCGCCACTTCGAGGCCTCCTATCTGCAAAGCTGGCTCGTTTCGAAGGCGTGGGGCGACTGGGCGACGCAGCCGCAATGGCTCTGGCGCCTGTCGAGCAAGCACGGGTCGAACGGCGTTCTCGGTGATGTCGGTATTCACATTCTCGACTTCGTCGTCTACGGCACCGGAAGCGAGATCAAGACCGCCGCTGCGCAACTGAAAACCTTCGAGAAGACGCCCGGCAACAGAATCGGCGAGTACGAACTCGACGCCAACGACAGCTTTGTGATGATGGCCGAACTGCAGAACGGCGCTTTGGGCGTGATCCATGCCAGCCGCTGGGCAACCGGACATCTGAACGAACTGCGGCTGCGGGTTCACGGCGACAAGGGCGCGATCGAAGTCATCGATACGCCGAATGGCCCGACGCTCAGGATTTGCGCCGGCGCGGATGCTGACAATGCGATCTGGCGGCAGGTGCATGTCGAACCCGTTCCGACGAACTTCGAGCGGTTCGCAGAGGCTGTCAGAACCGGTGTCGAGCAGGAGCCATCCTTCCGGCATGCCGCCAATCTGCAGGAGGTCATCGATCACGCGCGCATCTCGGCCGCCAGTCTTCCCGCGGTGATCATCGCCGCTCAAAGCGGGCAATATGGCGGAGGAGGCGCCAAGCGCCACATTTAAGCGGATTTAGAAAGGTGCGGTCGGACACGGGCAGTAAAATTCCGATCGCGGGCATTCAGGAAGCCGGGCTGGATGGCTTCTGGATCGATCGTGTGCTGAAGGCGAACGGGATAGAAAGCCACGTCGTCGATCAGGCTTCGACTTTTCGAACAATGAAAATACTCATGCATAAAAGATGCATGAAATACAGGTCACGGCTGGAGGCTGGCGCGTTCGATAGCGCATTCCGGCTCGTAGGATGACGATATCGAACGTACCCTGCTGCTGCTCGAGCGCGGCAATCTGCTTTTCGCAGTTCCTCGATCTGGATGAGGATCTCGGCCCACTTTCTCTTCAATTCGTCCGCAACAAGAACCATACGCGACCACTCCTTAGGATCGCGGCGATCCTAAGGAGTTCAACGGACAGCCTATGTCGCCGACCTGCTAGCAGCCGTGTCCTCCAGGGCCTCCTCCGGAATGTCGTCGAAGGAGGCATAGTTCAGGTTGTAGAGCCGCGAATAGAGCTTGCCGTTCTTCATCAGCTGCCGGTGATTGCCGCTTTCGATGAGCTCGCCGTTCTGCAGAACGATGATGCGGTCAGCCTCGCGGATCGTCGCCAGCCGGTGGGCGATGACGAGGCCCGTGCGGTTTTCGAGGAGCTTCACTAGCGCCTTCTGGATCAGCATTTCCGTGTAGCTGTCGATATTGGCGGTCGCCTCGTCGAGCACCAGGATCTTCGCGTCGGCGACGAGCGCGCGCGCGAAACTGAGCAACTGCCGCTGGCCGAGCGAGAGGTTGCCGCCGCGCTCGCCGAGTACGCTGTCATAGCCTTCCGGCAGGCGCATGATGAAGTCGTGGGCGCCCACCGCCTTGGCGGCTTCGATCACCTGTTCGCGCGTCGCCCTTGTCTTGTGATAGCGAATATTGTCGAAGACGGTACCGGTGAAAAGGAAGGGTTCCTGCAGCACCATGGCGATCTGATCGCCAAGCGAATCCTGCGTCAACGCGCGAACATCGTGCCCCCCGACCAGGACCTGACCGTGCTGCACATCGTAAAACCGGTGGATGAGCGACATGCAGCTCGATTTGCCCGAGCCGGTCGGACCGACGAGAGCCACTGTTTCGCCCGGATTCACCTTGAAGCTCACATGCTTGAGGACGGGATGCTTCGGATTGTAACCGAAGACGACATCGCGGAATTCGACCGAACCATCCATGTCCTTCGAAAGAGCCTTGGCGTTCGGCGCGTCCTTGATATCGACCGGCACGTCAAGGACCTCCGTCAGCCGGCGACCCGAAGCCATAGCGCGCTGCATGACGGAATATTGCAGCGTCAGCGAGCGGATTGGGTCGAAGAAGCGCTGAATGTAGAAGAGGAATGCCACAAGCACGCCGACGTCGAGCGCCTGGTTCAGGACGCGGGCGCCGCCAACGACGATAACGAGTGCCATTGCCACGCCGGTCAGGCTATCGACGATCGGCACCATCACCTGGGCATAGCGGGCGGCCGTCAGGTGCGTCTTGAGGTTCGCATGGGCTTTGTCGTCATAGAGCGTGAAATTGACGCCCTGGCGATCCATGCTCTGCACGGCACGAACACCGTGTATCGCCTCGGCGAGTGCGCCAGCCGCCACGGAGTTCGTCTCGTGCGCTGCCATGAAGGATTTGCGCGCCAGCGGCAGCCAGAAGAGACGGACGATGAAGAGGACAGGCAGGACGGAGAGTGTCAGCAGCCCGAGCTTGAAGTCGAGATAGAGCATGACGAAGACGATTCCGAAGAGCAGGGCGATATCGCCGACCGAGAGCACCGACGTCTCGAGAAATTCCTGCATGGAGTTCACGTCGCCCTGAAGGCGTGACATCAGCCGTCCGACCTCTGTCTTGTCCATGAAGGAAAGCGAGACTCGCTGGAGATGCGAGAACATCGCCGTGCGGATGTCGAAAAGCACCTCCTCGGCGACATTGCCGACCAGCGTTTCCTGCGCGTAGCTTGCCGCATAATTGATCAGGATCGCAATCAGAAAGGCGATGATCGAATAGAGGAGGGCGGAGCGATCCCCGCCCGGCTGCATGCCGTGGTCGATCGCGTAACGGATGATAAGGGGGATCAGCAACTGCATCGCCGTGAAGGTGAGCACGGCTGCAACCGACCACAGGACTTGCCGACGGTATGGCGCGACGAAGGTCCAGATGCGCTTGACGATATTGCCGTCGAAGGCCTTTCCGAACATTTCTTCTTCGATGCGGTGCGAGCCGACGACCGCCCGCGGCGGGCGGCGGCCGTCCTCGCGAACGTCGGAGCGTTCGGTTTCCAGTTCCTCGGCCATGAAATCCTCCCGCGCCGGTTTCTCACGCGCTCAAAGCGTCGTCGCCCGGCCGTACCTGCAAGTCGTAAAGTGCCTTGTACCGGCCGCCATAGGCCAGCAGTTCCTCATGCGTGCCGCGCTCGACGATGCGGCCGTCCTCGACGAAGAGGATCCGATCGGCATGCATTAGCGAGCTCAACCGGTGTGCGACGATGATGGTGACGCGGTCGGCGGCATATTTGCGCATGGCGGCGCGGATCCGCTGTTCGGTCGCCGCATCGATTGCCGCCGTCGAATCGTCGAATACCATTACGGCCGGCCTCAACATCAGCGCCCGGGCTATCGAAAGGCGCTGGCGCTGACCGCCGGACAGCGAAACGCCGCGTTCGCCGACCACCGTGCCGTAGCCTGTCGGCAGGCCGAGCACGTAGTTGTGCAGCTGCGCGCTTTCGCTCGCCCGCTCGATCCGTGGCTCCTTGGCCCAGGGGTCGCCATAGGCGATGTTGTTTTCGATGGTCGTGGTGAACAGGAAGGAATCCTGCTGCACGACGGCAACGGAGCGGCGGAGCGATTGCAGCTTCACCTTGCGGACGTCCTGTCCGTCGATCGTGATGCTGCCCTTCGTCACGTCATAAAAGCGCGGTATCAGATGGGCGATCGTCGATTTGCCGCTGCCCGGCGGCCCGACGATGCCGATCGTTTCACCGCGCCGCGCTTCGAAGGAAACGCCGTGGAGCACCTGATGCATGTCCGAGCTTGGATAAGCGAAGCCGACATTCTCGAAACGGAGCGTGCCTTCAGTCACCTTCAATTCTTTCGCACCAGGGGCATCACGTATGGCGATCTCGAGGTCGAGCAGGTCGAAGAGGCGCGTGCCGCATGTCGAAGCCCGGGCAAAGGCGTTGACCATCATGCCGAGCTGGCGCACCGGCATTTGCAGGATGGTCATGAACGTCAGGAAGGAAGCGAGCGTGCCGACGGTGATTTCGCCCGCCATCACCTTTTCTCCGCCGACCCAGAGCACGAGGCCCATCGCGGCGAAGAAGGAAAAGGTCATGGCGCTGGTATTGGCAACACGGATACCGACGCGCTGATGCGCAAGCGTCAGCGCATTCTTCGAGGCTTTTTCGAATTTGGAGAGCTCATGCTCCTGCGCAGCGAATGCACGCACGACACGGATGCCGCCGAGGTTTTCCTCCATGATGCGCGTCAGCACCGAAAGCCGCTCCTGCAGGTCGAGCCACGTGGCCCGCAGCCGGAGCTGCGCCACCGAGGAACGCCAGCCGACAAAAGGCACGAAACTTAGAGCCAGGAGACCAAGAACCACATCGGTCGAAATCAGCATATAGGCGCCGATGCCGATCAGCATCGAGAGCAGGAAAACGCGCACAAGTGCTGTCGAGAAGTACATTCGCACGCCTTCAAGATCGAGCAGTCCTATGGTGATCAGGTCGCCCGAATGAACGGTGTCGTGGAAGCTGAAGGACAGCCGCTGGATCTTCTCGTAGCAGGCAAGCCGCAGTTCATAGCCGATATGGTGACCGACGCTTTCGCTGTAGTAGTTCTGGACCATCGTGAAGACGCCGCGAAGCACGCTGGCGCCGAGTAAAAGCAGCGCCGTCGTCAGCAGCGCGTCCTGCGCCAGCTGGCCGGCAGCGCCGCCCGTCAATGCAACCTGCGTATGATCGACCGCCTGGCCGAGCAGCCGCGGAATCAGAAGCTGGAATGTGGATGCTATGAGGGTTGCGCCGATGGCGAAGCCGGCTTGCCAGGGGTGACGAAAGGCCATGACGGTGATGCGGACAAGAGTATAAAGACCCTTGCCCCATCCTGCCGCATTCACAAGCGCAAGCGAAGCCGAAGGCTTCGTCGCGCGTATCGACGCATCGCTGCTCACGGTATTGATTCCAAATAGGTGTATGGTCGGACGCTGGCCCGAAAAGACGGCAATTCCATGAAGGAAATGGTTAGCGCGCTTACTTTTGCCGATTCTACCTGGGCGTTCAAGTAAAGAATTCACCAGTTGGTTATTTTATCGTGAGTGACGGGCGGTGAGAACCGCAGCCCTAGCTCGATCCCAATCGGGATAGGTGCCGCAGCATAAGAGGTTTTTTCACGACCCTTTCGGCAGACGTGACGAAGCAGGAAATCAGAAGGACGGCAGAGACCGAGGCGCAGAACAGCAAGCCGGCGGACACTGGCGAAACTGGCGGCAACACTGTCGCCAGCGATTGCACTATGGAGCCGCCGAAAGTGTAATGATTAAGGTAGAGTGCGTAGCTCAGGCTTCCGAGATATCGGGACATCTTCCGCTGGCGTTCGCTGAGCCGGGCTTCGAATGCATCCGCACGAGTGATGCACAGGATCATGAAGCCTATGGCCGTCAGCCAGACCAAGGCGGCTCCGGTGCCGATGCCCCATAGGAGGTCTCTGCCGACGAATATCTCGGCAATGCACATCACGCCTGCCAGCAGGAGTGCGCCGGTCGCGGTCGCGGAACGATGGCCGCGCATGCTTGACCACAACAGCATGCCGAGCGCGAAGAAGACGCCGTAGCGCATGAGAAAGACCTTCGAAGGAAAGCGCGAAAGCGTCGCAAATAGTTCCTTGTCGAGCAGGAAGGCTGCAGACCAGATGACCAAATAAAGCGTGCTCACGGCGCAAATGATCTTCGCGAGGCTTTCCAAGGGGATACGTGATGCAAAGATGATCATGATCCCGACGGTGAGATAGAAGACGGCCTCGACGACCAGAGACCAAACGACACCATCGATGTAAGGCCCGATCGGCGAAAGGACCGAGGAGCGGATGAGACGCAGGACCAGAGGCGCGATGTCTTCGCCGGTAAGGAGTAAGATCAAAAAGCCGATCAGGCTGGAAATCCATAAAACAGGCAGGATTCGAAGCGCACGCAGATGGATGAAGCGGAGCGCACCTTGCACTCCGGTTGCGCCTTCTGTGCTCATGGAGATCACAAGGCCGGAAATCACGAAAAAAATCTCCAGACCGACGCTGCCGATTCCATCGAATGGCCAGAGGAATCCGAACACCGGCCCGTCCGTCCGAGGGAGCTGGAAGCTCGCGAAATGGAATAGCATAACCAGTACAGCAGCATAAATTCTGACTATATCTACTACATAGTAATGCGTCATGATCCGTCTTTCAGACATGTGTTCCCCCAAAAGGAGTAAAAATACTGTATTATCTTCGAATCATCTATTATTTTAAGACTTATTATTGGGACAATTATCGCATATACACGTATTGTGAGCAGAAATCAAAAGTTTTACCTTAGAAGCTGCCAGGGCGGCGAGAGGAAGACAGCATGAACTGCGGATTGTCGGGACGTATCACCACTATGATAGGCATGGTGCTTTTCTTGCTGACGGCTGGAACTTGCGAGGTTCTGGCTTCGACAGAACCGGATGGTCCCGCCTTGAAGGACGTCGCTTACGGAACTGACGCCAGCAACAGGATGGATATCTATAAACCGTCCGGCGCCGGTCCGTTTCCGGCGATCATTTATATCCATGGCGGCGGATGGTGGAACGGCGACAAGCAATTCATCGCGGCAAATGCCAGAGCTTACATCCTGTCGAAGGGCGTTGCGGTCGTTGCAATCAACTATCGCAATCTGGTCGAGGCGAAACGGGACGGGATATTCCCGCCGGTGCGGGCCCCGCTCGAGGACACGAAATCCGCCTATCGATACCTCCTGCAATACGGCGGCAGCATGGGTATCGACAACACACGGCTTGCCATATACGGCGCTTCTGCCGGTGGCTTCAATGCGCTCTGGCTCGCATTGTCGGCCAATGAGGACGGTTCGCCGGGGGCGATCAAGGTGGTCGGCGGCATCGATGCGCAAACCACGATAGACCCCTTCGAGATGCGCGATTGGGTGAGTCCATCCATCAATTACGGCGGGCATGCCTTTGGCCTGCCTGAGGCGGATTTTCAGCTATTTCTGGCGCAACGAGGCAAGTTCCTGAACGACATTACGGCACTGTCGCCCTCATACCTGGTTCGGGCGAACTCGCCTCCGATCGTGCTCCTGTATTCCGGGAGCCTGCAGGATCGATCGACCGACCACATGTCGCTCGTTCACAGCCCGAAATTCGGTGCCGGATTTGAGAAGGCTGCCGAAAAGAGCGGACATACCGTGACCATTCTCGATGAGGCTGACCGCATCCCGGCGCGCTATAGCGACTTTTTCAATTTCCTGATCGACCGTATCAAGAAATAGCCGAGCAGACAGCACCGGTGAAGACAAGGGACCATCCCGACGCACGCGGCTGAGCAAAAAATTCTTTATTTATATCAGCAGTCTGACCACCGGACCTGCAAGCGCGTGGAATAAAACGCTTGCCACCCGCCCATTTTGGCGCTTTGATACACGACTAGTTTGATAGACTATGGCGGCAAGCGTTCCAGACCGCCGCGTGAACCTCAGCAACGCATGAGCGTATATTCCTGCGTTGAAACCTTGATCGAGACGCGATGCGGGCCAACCCGCAAGGGAGTTGAGATGACGGTTCAGGGTCTTTTTGCTTCGAAATTCAATGCGAGAGGGCAGGTTTCGTCGATACCGCGTATCGCCGTCGTCGGCCGCGGCTTTTCCGGCATGATGAGCGCAATCGCCTTGATGAAGACGGTGCGGACACCGTTCCACCTTCAGCTTTTCGATCCGAATTCTTCGGTCAGCGGCGGTCAGGCGCTGTCGTCGACGCGTTCTTCAACGATCCTCAATACCCGTGTCCGCGATCTGTCCGTGTCGCTCGGCGACGCCGACGATTTCAACGACTGGCTCTGTAGCAACGCGGAATTCCGGGCCGCCGTGCCCGCCGCGATCCCGGGTTTCCGACAGATTTTCGTTCCGAAGCAGCTTTTCAGCGATTACGTCTATCAGCGCTTTTCAGAATCGCTCGCAGCCCGCAAGGATATCACCGTACAGGTCTGCCACGAGCCGGTCGTCTCGATCCGCAGGAGACCCGCGAACCGCTTCCTGCTTGAGAGTGCCAATCCGGCCAATCCGATTTTCGATACCGTCATTCTGGCTACCGGTTATGGGCTTTCCGAGCCCGAGGCTGTCACGGACGATCAGTCGCCGGTGCGGCCGCAGCGTCTCGTTGCCCGACCGCATGCGGCTCTGCTTGGAAGTGGCATTCGGGTTGTCGACCAGTTGCTGCAGCTGCGCGATAGCGGCTACACCGGCCAGATCACCATCGTCTCGAAACATGGTTTCCTGCCGCAGAGCCATACGCCGAATTCCGCTGATCCGATTTTTCCGGCCGAGGAGCTGCCGCAAAGCCTGCCGGAGATCGTCCGCTTCATCCGCGCTGCCTGCCGAAAGGCGGAAGAAGAAGGCCGCAGCTGGCAATCGGTGATGAACGGCCTACGCAGACATGCCCGCTCGCTTTGGCGTTCGCTGCCGGCGCGCCAAAAACGCCAGTTCAACCGGCATCTGCGCGCCATCTACGACAGCCACCGCAACCGCCTGCCCGAGGCCATGTACCTGCGCTTGAAGCGCGAGCTTGCCGAAGGCAATACCGTCCTTCGCCGTGGCACGGCCGGCCGCCGGGGGCTGAGCGGCATCTTCTTCACGCCGGCTGGATCGGATGTCGAGGAAGTCATTTATGCGGAGCGTGTTTTCGATTGCCGCTGCCGGGCGCCGAATCTCGCGATGCCCCTGATGCAGAGCCTGATCAACTCCGGCCTCGCCATGCCCGACGAGCTTTCACTGGGTCTTGCCGTCAATCAGCGCGGCGAAGCCTGCCTGGAGGACGGATCGACGATGGACGGCCTCTTTGCCGTTGGTCCGCTCGGCCTCGGCAGCCTGCCGGATATCGATCTGGTCCCTGAGATCGTCAGCCAGGCCTACGCGGCTGCGGACAAGATCGGGCAGCAGCTCCACCCTCAAAGCAGAGCTGTCTGAATTTATTCAGACTTCTCCGGAACCATTTCGGCCTCCTTCGGTTTAGGCAACTGATGTTTTCTCTTGGGGGCCCTATGGAACTCGCCGATCGATATGATGCGTCTCTCACGGACGAGGGCCGCTTGCGATTACTTGTCGATGCCATCACCGACTACGCCATCTATATGCTCAGTCCGGAGGGTCGTGTCGCGACCTGGAATGCCGGTGCGCAACGCCTCAAAGGATATTCGCAGGAAGAGATCATTGGCGGGCACTTCTCGAATTTCTACACCGAGGAGGATCGTGCTGCCGGTGAGCCGGAACATGCACTTGACGTTGCCCGCCGCGATGGCCGATTCGAGAAGGAGGGCTGGCGGGTGCGTAAGGACGGCAGCCGTTTCTGGGCGTGCGTGGTTCTTGATGCGATCAGGGACGACTGCGGTGAGGTGATTGGTTTTGCGAAGATCACACGCGATATGACCGAGAAGCGCGAAATCCAGTATGCCCTCGATCAGGCACGCGAAGAGCTTTTCCAGGCGCAGAAAATGGAGGCGATCGGCCAGCTCACCGGTGGCATCGCCCACGACTTCAACAATCTTCTGATGGCCGTTCTCGGGAGCCTGGAGATTTTGAAGAAGCGGATGCCGGAACAACCGGAGCTGATGCGCCTCGTGGAAAATGCCATCCAGGGTGCGCAGCGCGGTGCGGCACTGACGCAGCGCATGCTCGCCTTTTCCCGGCGCCAGGAACTGGCGGTCAAGACGATCGACATTGCCATGCTCATGGACGGAATGGCCGACATGCTGCAACGTTTGCTCGGGCCGCTGACCATGCTGGAAACCGAAGTGCCACGGGATCTTCCGGCAATTGCCACCGATCCCAACCAGCTCGAAACGGCCATCCTCAATCTGATTGTGAATGCACGTGACGCAATGCCGGGCGGCGGGAAGATCACCGTGAGGGCGGAAGAGCGGGCGATGGGTGACGGGAACGGGACTGTTGCGCCCGGTGCCTACCTGTGTATTTCGGTTATTGACCGCGGAGAGGGCATGGACGAAAAGACGCTTGAACAGGCGACGACACCCTTCTTCACGACGAAAGGTTTCGGGAAGGGCACTGGTCTCGGCCTGCCGATGGTTCAAGGGCTCGCGGCGCAATCAGGCGGCAAACTCGTGTTGAAGAGCCGTATCGGCGAAGGCACAGTCGCCGAACTTTGGTTCCCTGCGATCCCGGCGCAGGATCTTGCACCAGCAGAACATCCGGAGCAAGCGGCTGATCATCGTGGCCTTCCGCATTCGCTGCGCATCCTGGCCGTCGACGATGACAGTCTCGTGCTCATGAACACCGTTCTGATGCTGGAAGATCTCGGCTATGAAGTCATCGAGGCGGCATCGGGTGCCGATGCACTGGCCATCCTTGCCGCTGAACAGGTCGACCTCGTCATTTCCGACCACGCCATGCCGCGGATGACCGGTGCAGAGCTTGCGGAGGCGATCCGCCGTGATTGGCCGCAAATGCCGATCATCCTTGCCACGGGCTATGCAGACATTCCACCCGGCGGCGGCCTTATCGACCTGCCGCGTCTCGGCAAGCCCTTTTCGCAAGCGCAACTCGCCGAGGCAATCAGCCGGACGATTGCCGCGGCTACCGCGTTCGAATCTCGCCGCGGATCACGTATCCCAGCAAACCTGCCACCATCAGCGCCAATCCAAACCATGTGATCGCGTAGACGAGGTGGTTGTTCGGAAAGACGATACGCGTCAATCCGCCGACCGGTAAGCCGCCAGGGTTTGACGTCGCATCTGTATCGATGAAATAAGGAGCGGCGTTTGTGACGCCCTTTTCCGCCGCGATCGCAGCGACATCGCGGGAATACCAGCGGCCCGAGGCCGGGTCGTTCGACTGCAGCAGCGAGCCTTTCGGCTCCGTTATCCGTATCAGCCCGGTGATCGTGACCGGACCGGAGAGTTGGCCGGACTGCCGGGTTTGAGGATTGCGCTTGTCGGCCGGCACGAAGCCGCGGTTGATCAGGATCGCCTTGCCATCTGGAAGCGACAGCGGTGTCATCACCCAATAGCCCGGTCCCAGCTCAGTCGAGGCATAGACCAGCGTCTCCTTGCCGTTCTGCAGTGTACCGGTCGTCATTACGCGGCGGTATTCCTCATCGGCGGCGTTGACTGATCTGTCGAGCGGCGCCGGAACCGGTTCGGCTTTTACCCGTTGATCGACCCGAGCAATGAGATCGAGTTTCCAGGACAGCCGCTCCACCTGCCAGACGCCAAGCGCAACAAAGCCGGCAATCGACAGAAGCATTAGGCTGCAGAGCATTGCGAGCTTGACTGCCGAGCGGCGCCGGTCTTTCGGTTCAGGAGAGCTATTTGACATGGCTGCAAAACCGGAGCGGGCGGCCTGCCGCCGCCCGCTCGATGCCCCCTAGGGCATGTTCTTCATCATTTCCGGGCTCATCGGCATCATATTGGTATTCAGATGATGCATGACCCAGAGCGAGCCGGAAAGCGCGATCGCCACGATCACGATGGTGAAGATCAGCGCCATCATCGTCCAGCCGCCCTCCGAGCGGGTGTTCATGTGCAGGAAGCAGATCATGTGAACGACGATCTGTACGGCGCCGAGGGCCATCACGAGCGTGGCCGTCACCGCCGGGCTTTCGAAGACGCCGGCCATGACAAGCCAGAAGGGGATCGCGGTCAAGATGACCGAGAGGACGAAGCCGATCGTGTAGCTCTTTAGCGAGCCATGGCCCGCCCCGTGCCCGTGGCTGTGGCCATGATGGGCTTCGTGCGCGTCCTCATGCGCGGGTGCTTGCGAAATCATCCGAGAACTCCCATCAGGTAGACGAAGGAAAAGACGCCGATCCAGACGACGTCGAGGAAGTGCCAGAACATCGAAAGGCACATGAGGCGGCGGCGGTTGGCCTCGATCAGGCCGTGCATCGAAACCTGCACCATCAGTGTCGCCATCCAGATGATGCCGGACGTGACGTGCAGCCCATGCGTTCCGACCAGCGTAAAGAAAGCCGAAAGGAAGGCACTGCGCGATGGTCCCGCACCCTCGTTGATCAAGTGGATGAACTCGTAGAGTTCAAGGCCGATGAAGGCCGCGCCGAAGAGGCCGGTCACCGCCAGCCAAATCAGCGTGCCGGATTTGCTGTTTTTTTCCATCTGCAGCATCGCAAAGCCATAGGTGATGGAAGAAAAGAGCAGCATCGACGTGTTGACGGCGACGAGCGGCAGGTCGAAGAGGTCTTTCGGGGAGGGCCCCGCCGCATAATTGCGGCCGACAACACCGTAAGTCGCAAACAGCACCGCGAAGATCAGGCAGTCGCTCATCAGGTAGAGCCAGAAGCCGAGATTCGTGCTGCCCTCCGGATGATGTTCCTCGGTCAGATAGAATTCAGGTTTTTCGGCCGTGTCGATGGTATGATCGCTCATGGTCATCACACCTGTGCCGCAAGCAGTTCGGTCCGCTTGCCTTCCGTTTTGCTGACGTCTTCCACCGGGATGTAGAAGTCGCGCCTATAGTTGAAGGTATGGGCGATCGTGACGACGAGCAGCCCCACAGCGGAGAGCACGACGAGCCACCATATATACCAGATCAGGCCGAAAGCGAGAGCCACGCTGATGGCCGAAAGGATCGCGCCGGTGCCGGTGTTTTTCGGCATGTGGATCGGCTTGAAGCCTTCAAGGGGCCGTTCGTAGCCGCGATTCTTCATGTCGTACCAGCTGTCATGATCGTGCACGACTGGCGTGAAGGCGAAATTGTAATCCGGCGGCGGCGAGGAAGTCGACCACTCCAGTGTGCGGCCATCCCATGGATCACCTGTATGGTCGGCGAGCTCCTCACGCTTCATGAAGCTGACGACGAGCTGAACAAGGAACGCCAGGATGCCGAGCGCGATCAGGAAAGCACCGAAGGCCGCAATGATGAACCAGATCTGCAGCGACGGATCCTCGAATTGCGAGACACGGCGGGTGACGCCCATCAGGCCAAGCACATAGAGCGGCATGAACGCGAAGTAGAAGCCGGTCAGCCAGAACCAGAAGCTCACCTTACCCCAGAAGGCATCGAGCTTGAAGCCGAAGGCCTTCGGGAACCAGTAGTTGACGCCGGCAAGCAGGCCGAACAGCACGCCGCCGATGATCACATTGTGGAAGTGGGCGATCAGGAAGAGCGAGTTGTGCAGCACGAAGTCTGCAGGCGGAACGGCGAGCAGCACGCCCGTCATACCGCCGATGACGAAGGTCACCATGAAGCCGACGGTCCAAAGCATCGGCACCTCATAACGAATGCGGCCCCGATACATGGTGAAGAGCCAGTTGAACATCTTCGCTCCGGTGGGGATCGAGATGATCATGGTCGTTATGCCGAAGAAGGAGTTGACGCTGGCGCCGGAACCCATGGTGAAGAAGTGGTGGAGCCAGACGATATAGGAAAGGATGGTGATGACCACCGTTGCGTAGACCATAGAGGCATAGCCGAAGAGGCGCTTGCCGCAGAAGGTGGCGACGACTTCCGAGAAGATGCCGAAGGCCGGCAGCACGAGGATATAGACCTCAGGATGACCCCAGATCCAGATGAGGTTGACATACATCATCGGATTGCCGCCGAGGTCGTTCGTGAAGAAGTTCGTTCCGGCGTAGCGGTCGAGCGACAAGAGCGCGAGCGTTGCCGTCAGGATCGGAAAGGTGGCGACGATCAAGACGTTGGTGCAGAGCGAGGTCCAGGTGAAGACGGGGAGCTTCATCATGGTCATGCCGGGCGCGCGCATCTTGACGATGGTGGCGATCAGATTGATGCCCGACAGTGTCGTTCCCACGCCTGCGACCTGCAGGCCCCAGATGTAGTAATCGACGCCGACTCCGGGACTGTAGTCGGCGCCCGAAAGCGGCGGGTAGGCAAGCCAACCGGTGCGCGCGAACTCGCCGATGAAGAGCGACAGCATGATGATGACGGCGCCGGCCGTCGTCATCCAGAAGGAGAAGTTGTTGAGGAACGGGAAGGAGACGTCACGGGCGCCGATCTGCATCGGCACCACGAAGTTCATCAGACCCGTGACGAAGGGCATGGCCACGAAGAAGATCATGATCACGCCGTGGGCGGTGAAGATCTGGTCATAATGGTGCGGCGGCAGGTAGCCTTCCGATCCGTTGAAGGCGATCGCCTGCTGGATGCGCATCATGATCGCGTCCGAGAAGCCGCGCAGCAGCATGATGACGGCGAGGATGACATACATGATGCCGATCTTCTTGTGATCGACGCTAGTGATCCAGTCGTGCCACAACGGACCCCAGAACTTGAAATAGGTGATGAGGCCAATCACGGCGAGACCACCGATCACCACGGCGATGAAAGTCGCGACGAGGATCGGCTCGTGATAGGGGATCGCTTCAAGCGTCAACCGGCCGAAGATGAACTTCAGGAGGTCAGGATTGGAAAACATGGATTAACCCGTTCATTGGTGTCTTAGCGACGCAAAGCGCTAGGTTTAATTGTTGTTGCCCGGCTGAGCCGGATTGCCGCTGCCGTGGTTCATGCCCGGCATCGGATGGCCATCGTGCTGGATTCCGGGCATGGTCTGCCCGCCCTGCTGCGGTTGGGCGCCGGGCTGCTGGCCGCTGTTTTCCGTGCCCTTCGGCGCCTCGTCGCTGAAAGCCGGCGTGCCGGTTGCCGGGAAGGTCGGGGCATTGGCGCGTTCACCTTGTTCGGCATGACGGTTGTCATATTCCAGCCGCTCGCGGTTTTCGGCGCTTTCCCTGCCGCCGCCGCCCATCATGTCGATATGCATCATCTCGTTCATACACATCTTTCCGGGCGTCGCGCACATGTTGAGGATCGCCTCGTAGAGGCCGGCCTCGGCGCTGGAGTAGTAGCGCACCGGCTCGCGTTCGCTCGGCTTTTCAAGCTTCAGGTAGGCATCGCGGTTCAACGCCGTACCTTGGGATTTGACGCGGGTGACCCAATCGTCGAAGCCCTGCTGGTTGAGGCCGTGAAACCTGAAGCGCATGTGCGAGAAGCCATCGCCGCTGTAATTGGCGGAAAAGCCCTCGTACTCGCCTTCCTTGTTGATGACCGCGTGCAACCTCGTCTGCATGCCCGGCATGGCGTAGATCTGGCCGGCGAGCGCCGGGATGTAGAACGAGTTCATCACCGAAGAGGCGGTGATCTTGAAATTGATCGGCACGTCGACAGGGGCGGCCAATTCGTTGACGGTCGCGATGCCGAGATCCGGATAGAAAAACAGCCACTTCCAATCGAGCGCTACGACTTCGACAGTCAGCGGCTTCGCGTCGGCAGGAATCGCACGTTCTGCGTCCAGCCGATCCAGCACGCGATAAGGGTCGAGCTTGTGGGTGCTGATCCAGGTGATTGCGCCGAGCGCGATGATGATAGCAAGCGGCGCCGACCAGATCACGACTTCGAGGCGGGTTGAGTGATGCCATTCCGGATCATAGGTTGCCGCGGTGTTCGAGCGCCGGTACCGCCAGGCGAAGAACAGTGTCAAGAACAAGACGGGCACGATGATCAGCAGCATCAGGAAGGTCGAGACCATGATGAGGTCCGCCTGTTGATTCGCGATATCGCCCGAAGGCGACATCACCACCAGATTGCACCCTGCCAGCATGAACAGCGGCAATGCGAATAGAAGGCGGGAAAACTTCATCAGTTTTTGCACGTCTCTAAGCTCTTGTTGTTTCGTCCGAACCGCGACTAAAGCACGGAACGGCATGGTGACATGAGGTGTTTGGTCGCAGTGCAGCAAATATGCCGCGATGCGGCAGAGTATCGTTTTTTTACGGCCTTCCTGAAATCCTGATTAATTCAGTAAGGATTTTGATCGGCGATGAAATGTTTCCCGGCCTATATATCCGCAAAAGCAGCGTTGGCCAGTTTCCGCCAGCCGTCCCTCATGCATTTTGCGACCTGCATTGCAATTTTGGAAATGGATGATGAACTATTTACGTCACGCGGACTTGATAACCCGGCAGGTTTGATCAAGATCGTCTTGAGGCGCTTCGTACAAGCACTTCAACGAGGGAGGCGTTAAATGGCTGAAACACAAGTACACTACGGACCGTCATCGCGCACGCTGGAACGCGACGCCCGCAGAATTCATGACGATAAGCCGGTTTCGCCGGGCAGCATCGCGATCGGTGTCGTCATCGGGCGCATGTCGGAATTTTTCGATTTCTTCGTTTACGGCCTGGCCTCGGTTCTCGTCTTCCCGCAGCTTGTCTTTCCCTTCGCGCCGGACCGGCTGACGGCGACGCTTTATTCTTTCTCGATCTTTTCGCTGGCTTTTCTCGCCCGCCCTGTCGGCTCCGTTGTCTTCATGACCGTCGACCGCCTTTACGGCCGCGGCACAAAACTGACGATCGCGCTCTTCCTGCTTGGCGGCTCGACAGCCTCGATAGCCTTCCTGCCCGGTTATAGCCAAATCGGCTACTGGTCGATCGCGCTGCTTGCTCTCTTTCGCCTTGGACAGGGCTTTGCTCTCGGAGGCGCCTGGGATGGGCTTGCTTCGTTGCTGGCGCTCAATGCACCGGAACGGCACCGCGGCTGGTATGCGATGATCCCGCAGCTCGGCGCGCCGATCGGTTTTGCCCTGGCGAGCGCCCTCTTCGGCTTCTTCATCGCTAATCTTTCAAACGATGATTTCCTCTCTTGGGGCTGGCGCTACCCGTTCTTCGTCGCGTTCGCGATCAACGTCGTGGCGCTCTTTGCCCGCCTGCGTCTCGTCATGACCAAGGAGTTCGGCACGCTTCTGGAGCAGCATGAATTGGAAGCCGCGCCAATTCTCGATGTCCTCCGCGTCCACGGCCGCGATATTCTGATCGGCGCCTTCGTGCCTCTCGCAAGCTTTGCGATGTTCCATCTCGTTACTATTTTTCCGCTTGGCTGGATGAGCCTCTACGGCAGTCAACCGCTCGGCACTTTCCTGGTCGTGCAGATCATCGGTGCCATGGTCGGCATCGTCGCTATCATCGCCTCGGGCCTGATCGCCGATCGCATCGGCCGCCGCGGTCAGCTTGCCGTCTGCGCCGTGCTGATTGCGATCTTCTCGTTCATCGGCCCGATGCTGATTGCCGCCGGCGACACTGGTCAGGATGCTTTCGTCATCATCGGCTTCGGTGTGCTTGGCCTTTCGTTCGGGCAGGCGACCGGTTCGATCTCTTCGCGATTCGGCCGCGGCTACCGCTACA
The DNA here is from genome assembly GCF_056279785.1 of Rhizobium sp. USDA 3886. Lineage (NCBI taxonomy): Bacteria > Pseudomonadati > Pseudomonadota > Alphaproteobacteria > Hyphomicrobiales > Rhizobiaceae > Rhizobium > Rhizobium sp. USDA 3886. Next base: position 989,299 of record NZ_JBWCDC010000003.1, read on the forward strand.
CGGGCGCAGCCTTCACGTCGGATCTCGCGTGGCTGGTGGGTGCGGGTTTTGCGCCGCTCGTTGCGCTTGGCCTGTCCAGCCGCTTCGGCCTGCCTTTTGTCGGCTATTACCTGCTTTCAGGCGCCATCTGCACGCTTGCCGCGCTTGCCTTCAGCAAGGCGCTGGAGCAGCGCGAATAGCGACGACCGAAGCATGAAGCCCGCCGGCTCTCCGCCGCGCGGGTTTTTTAACGTCCGGATTTGCCGAAATTACTGAAGGGCTGCCTGCGGCTTTTTTGCAGCACGTGCTGCCGTCAGTTCCGCGGTCGTGTGGTTCAGGCGGTCGGCAAGGACGCGCATGATCTCGACGGCGATTTCGGGAAAATCGCTGAGAAGCTTCAGGAAATGTTCCTTGCTGATGCGAAGCACTTCGAGCGCGGACGTGGCACGGACGGTTGCTGTACGCGACACGTCACAGAGAATGGCGATTTCGCCGACGATGGAATTAACCTCGACATCGGCGACCTTTATGTCGCCTGCAGGCGAATTCACCAGAATATCGGCGGTGCCGGAAAGCACGACATAGGCCGCGTCGCCCGGATCGCCTTGGTGGAAAAGGTCCTGACCGGCCTTGTAGGTCATCCGGTCGGAGGTGAAGGCCAAAAGCTTGAGTTTCGCCGGGGCGACCCTTGCGAAGATCGGCACCCGCCGTAGCATTTCGACTTCATCTCTCAACAGCATGAGCGTCTCACCCCCTGCCGCTTCTCCTCGCCGAAGGAGAACGCGCTTTAAATAACTCTACTGACATTCCCTCGCAAGAATGCCGTCTCTGCCGCTCTAATAGAATATTACGATAACAGTTCCTTGAACATACCGTTTTTCTCGGAAAGTTCAGGATAGTTCCCGGCCTCCACTAAATCACCGCGATTAAAAAGCAGAATCCGATCAAAGATTTCTGCAAGTCGTGCGTTTGAAAGTACCCAGATAATCGCTGGACGTTTACCTTCCTCGTGTAGACCTTGAACGACATTGCGGATGATCTGATCCTGCACACGCTGATCGAGCGCGGGAAGCGGCCGGTTGAAGATGAAGTAATCAGAACGTTTCAAAAGCGCACGGGCAAGGTTGAGTTTTTGCCGCTGGACCATGGTCAATCGCTTGCCGCCGGAGCCGACATCGAATTCAAGTCCGATCGACAACACGTCGTCGAAAAGATCAAGCGTGTCGAAGAGTTCGCTCATGATGGTACGAATACGATCGGACGCGTCCGCCTGTTGATAGGCGATGCGGCCGAACAGCACATTGTCCATCAGCGACGCGGATGAGGTGAAGCGCTCGGGATCGTAGCGCTCGATGAGAGCTGCCAGATCGTCCGGTATATTCTCGTGAAATTGCTTGCGGGCGCCCACAATCTTCGCCATCAGCTCATCGCTCAGCAAGCCGAAGCGGTGGCGCGGCTCGATATAGGCAAAGCTCAGCCGGATGATCATCGACCGCTCGTCGATAGTCGCATCCTCGAACCTGCGGCTCTGCAATTTCTGGAGCAATGCCTGATAGGTCGGAATATCATCCGCCGTCATGAAGGTCAGCTGCTGGAAGAAGGGGTGGTCCGGCGGCAGATCGTGGAAGAGTTCGACAGCGTTTTCGGCGATTTCCAGACCCATCGCATAAAGGTCGTTGCTGAGGCCCGTATCGCGGAAAAGCTGCTGGAAATACGAGTGTGCCGCAAGCCTGCGGTTGTTCATCATCGGCCGTTTCATCGTGCCGAAAAGCAGGTTTTCACCGACCGTTGCCTGGGGATTATAGTTGTCGAAGTCAAAAGGCACGACAACGGCATCGAGGTTCTCGTCCTTCATGCGTTCGCGCAGCGACCGGCGCAGATCAACGATGCGACCTGCAAGAGCAACGTGCACGCTTGTATCGACCGTCGAGCGGAGAGCAAGGTCAAGGATGTCGTGCGAAATCAGGACGGCATCGAGCACCGGCCGGATTGCCGTCAGCAGATCGTCTGGGCCGGTCGCGCCGGCGGCGTTGTAATCCACCCAGTCGCTGTTGAGGTCGAGCGTCGGGTTGCCGGCCTTCAGCGCCTCGGCGGCATGCCATTTGAACTCCTGCGCGGCCTCGCCTTCGTAGCCCGGATCGGTCAGCGGCGCATGCTTGAGGCCGTAGAGCAGGTTATCACGCAACGTGCCGTGGAAAAAATAAATATCGGCGGAAGCGTAGGAAATGCGGCGGCCGGTTATCGATTCCGGCAGCTCCAGAAGGTCGCGGCCGTCGATGCTGATACGGCCCGAGTCGGGCCAGACGATGCGGCCGAGCGCTTCTGCGAAAGCCTCCGCACCGCTGCCGTTCGGCCCGACGATCGCCACCGTCTCGTTCGGCCTGATCTCGACCGAGACGCGATCGACCAGACGCGCGCCGCTATCGTCGCTGACGGCGAGGTTGCTGACGACGAGTGCCGCCGTCAGTGGGCCGACTGCTTCTGCCGGGATTTCCTGGATCCGGCTGTCGATGAGTGGCTCGACATTGAACTGTTCATAGACCTGCTGATACTTCACCTGAACGTCCTGGCGCATCTGATCCCAGTCGATCAATTCCTTCAATGGTCCTGGAAGATCCTTGTAGGCGCTGATGACGGCGACGAGTTGGCCGATGTCAAGGCGCCCCTGCAGCGCCAGATAGCCGCCGATCGCGTAGAAGAGAAAGGGGGTCACCTGAGCCAGGAAGTTGTTCAGGAACTTCACCAGGAACTTCCACTGGTAAAGGTGGTAACGAATTGAAAAGATCAGGCCGAGACGCGTAGCGATGTCAGCACGTTCCAGGTTCGAGGTGTCATTGCCGTGGATCGTGCCGATCCCCTCGACAATCTCCCCGACGCGGCCGGAAAGCTCGCGGGCCGTCAACTGGCGCTGGCGGCCGAGCTCGAGCAGCCGTTTTCTCATACGCGGAATGATGACCGCCTGCACGCCAACGATTGCTGCTGCAATCATGCCGAGCCAGAAATTCTGGACAATGATGAAGGCAAGCGCCGTCAGCGCCTGGCCGCCGAGAAGGGCAGGCGAGACGAAAGCATCACCTGTGAAGCCGCCCATCGGCTCCACCTCGTCCTTGATCATCGTGGCAATTTCAGCAGATTTCACGCGCTTGAAATGAACGGGCGGGAAACGCAGCACCCGGTCGATCAATTGAAACCGGATACGCCGCAGCATCCGTTCGCCGAGGCGGCCCTTATAGGTGTTGATATAGAACTTGAAGAGGCCGTTCAGCACCACCAGTGCCAGGAAGACGAGGCTCAGCGCCATCAGCGTCTGCAGCCGGTTGAGCTGCAGACCCTCGAAGAATTCGACATGCCCGATCAGCGGGATGTCGTAGGCAATATGCATGAAGGTCTGCCTCGCATTCGCATTCTCGAAGCCATCACCCTGGATCGGTCCGTTGACGATCTGTTTCGGCAGATCGAAGGACAGGAAGTAAGGGACCATCGAGACGGCGACCACGGCCAGAATCCAAAGCTGCTGCCGGCGCGTGTTCGACCAGATATAGCGGGCGAGGCTTTTTTCCATGCTAATCGTCAGCCTGATGGGAAAGGGCGGACCGCGATATCGGGCCGTTCAAAAGGGGAGATGCCGAAAACAGATTCATGCAACCGGACCGCCGGATATCGTAGAAGATCAAGGAGAAGCGGATTGATGTTGAATGCCGATTCTCGCCAGAGGTTAGTTATATCACAGGATTTTCATAATAGGCGAGCGATTCAACCGAGCATCGATCGGATGATCGAAGCGGTTGTCCCGGCGCCTGTCAGATCGAGCGCCACTTCCTTTCTGGCCGGCGCTGCAAGCGCGCTTTCGACCGCCGCCGCCACATGCTCGGCCGTCAATCCTTGCGCCGGAAGAATAGTGGCAAGACCCATCGCCTGCAGGCGCTCGGCCCGCACGGTCTGCTCCGTTTCGCCGCCGGCGACAAAGGGAATGAGGATCGAGCAGCAATCCGCATGCAGCAGGTCTCCGATCGTATTGTAGCCCGCCTGCGAGATCGAGACCTTCGCGCCGCGCAGCAGGGAAGGAAAGTCCTTGCGGAAGCGCGTGAGCGTGATGTTAGCGGGCGCGTTCCGGCTCAGGCCTATAAAGTCCGCTTCCGGCAAATTGGGACCGGTAACGAGCAGCCAGCGATGGCTTTCGGGGAGCATGGCGGCTGCATCGCGGGCCGCGCGGATCAAGTCCAGGCCAACGGCTCCGCCGCCCGCAGAGGCAATGATGTCGAAGATTTCCGCTGGCTCGGCCGCTGGTGCTGCTGCAACGAGGCCTGTGTAATGCACCTTGTCTGCGATTTCAGCTGTCAGCCGAAAGGTATCTTCAAGCCGCACGAAATCCGGATCACCGTGAATAAGCACGGCATCGAAGTGGCGCTTCACCAGGTCGACGGTTTCCTCGTCGCGCCCTGGCTTGCGGTTTTCCTGCAGGATGTCGCGCACGGAGGTGAAAAGCTTCGGCCGCGGATCGGTCTTTTCGATCATATCGAGCAGCGGCAGCAACTCGAAACGCATCTGCCGCCGGCCGAAGGGGAAGGCCTCGATGATGACGGCGTCCGGCTTCGCCGCTTGAAACGCTGCAAGCAGCAGATCGCGACGTCGCGAGAGAAACTCCTCGCCGGCGACATTGCCGTCGGCGTCCGCAAGGCCAGAAAAGCCTGCATTGCTGGCGACGACCGCTGGCAGCGCCACGGTCTTCACGCCTTCGCTGGGAAAACCGGAAACCGGCAGGCCGCCGGTCACGATCGTCACATCGAAGCCGTCCTTGGCCAAAGCGTCCGCAATGCGGCTTGCGCGCGCGATATGGCCGATGCCGAGCAGGTGCTGGACGTAGAAGAGGATGCGTTTTGCACTCATGAGGGCTTTTGCCATTCCTCTTCAAAGAGGCCTATTAGCTGCTTTACGCTGGAATGATAGTCGAAATGTTCACGCACGCGTTTTTCCGCCGCATCGCCGAGACGGCGGCGCAGCGCCGGATCACGGATTGCCGCCTCGAGTGCATAAGCGAGCGCCTGCGGATCATCGGGCGGAACGACAAGACCGTTCTCACCGTTTGTCAGCAGTTCAGGAACGCCTGAAACATCGGTCGAAAGGCACATCAATCGCTGGCTCGACGCCTCGACCAGCACGTTCGGCAAACCGTCCCGATCGCCGTTGGATGCGATACGGCACGCAAGCGCGAAGAGATCAGCCTGGCGGTAATGGCCGAGCACCTCCTCCTGCGCCATTGCGCCTTTCCAGCTTATCTTGCCGGCAAGCCCGAGCTCTGAAGCGAGAGCCCTCAGCTTGGCAAGTTCATCACCACCGCCGATATGCTCGAAACGCCAATGCAGGCTTTTCGGAAGCAGGGCAAGCGCGCACAGCAGCACGTCGTAGCCCTTCTTTTCGACCGCCCGGCCGACGCTCAACAGAAGAACCGGATGGGCAGGGTCGGCGCCGTCGCGGCCTGAATGTTGGCCTTCGAAATGGCTGAAGCGGGCCAGATCGAGGCCGTGATAGCTGAGATGCACCGCATCCGGCCGGTCGGTTAGGCTGCGCATATGCTCGTAGCCGCTCCTGGTGCATGTCACCGCCCAGCGGGCGCTGCCAAGTTTGATATTTAACTCCCAGTCGGGCGACGTCCAAATGTCTTTCGCATGTGCCGAGACGGTCCAGGGCACGCCCGTCAGGATGCTTGCATATTCGGTCACAGAAGCAGGTGTGTGGATGAAATGCGCGTGCAGCCACTGGCCGCTATCCGGCCATTCGCGAGCCAGGACCAGCGCCTGACCGAGGCGGCGGAAGCGGTTGCGGGACATATCGCGCGGCAGATCGGCCAGGAAGCGCTTCATCAACGCCTTGAATCCCGGCTTTCCGAAGCCGGCGAAAAGTCCCTTCAGTACGCGCATCGGCTCTTCGTGCAAGTATTCCGGCAGGTAGACGACGCGGGCCTTGATCTCGTCATGCACTGGATGGCGTTTCTTGTCGGTCGGCCGCCTCATCGAAATCAGCGTCAGGTCGAAGCCTGCTTTTTCCAGGCCAAGCAACTCTTGGGCAATGAAGGTTTCGGAAAGGCGTGGGTAGCCTTTCAGCACGACAAGGATCTTGCGGCGTTCCGGCAAGGCTTTGTTCTTTACTCTGCGCCGACGACGGCAAGACGGCTGCCGCGATTGTCGAGCCAGTGGCCGACTGTCTGCGAAATATGATCGAGCCCTTCGAGTTGCATATCGCTTCCGCTCTTTGATGGCGGCAGGCGTTGCGGCAGCCGCTTCAGCGCCTCGGCCATGACAGTCGGATCAGCCGACTGATCAGGAAGCAGCATGTCCACCAGGCCGAGGGCGCTGGCGCGCTGGGCGCGCAGCAACTGCTCTTCCCTCGGCTTGATGCGCGGCACGATGAGCGCCGGCTTGTCGAAGGAAAGGATTTCGCAATAGGTGTTGTAGCCACCCATGGCAACGACGCCCGTGGCGCCGACGATGAGCTCTTCCATATGGTTGTCGAACTCGATCACCTCGATATAGGAAATCTTCTCGCCCTTCCTGACGAGTTTCGACCGCTCGGCTGCCGGCATATAAGGCCCGAGTACGACCAGTGCTTTTTGCTCAAGCGTCGCATCATGCTCATAGGCGTTCATCACGTCATGAACGAGGTCGGAGCCATCCCCGCCGCCGCCGGTGGTGATGAGGATGTAGTCGTCCTTGCGGGCATTGATCGAGGTGTTTCCTTTCGAAACGCTGCGCTGCAGGAAGCCGACGAAGTCCATTTTCCGGCGCACGCTTTTCGGGACATCGAGGCCGATCAGCGGATCGTAGAACTCGGGCGGCCCGTACACCCAAACGCTGTCATAATACTGGTCGATCTTCTGCATGATGCCGTTTCGCTTCCACTCGGCGTCGAGCAGATGCGGCGCATCCATGATTTCGCGGAGACCGAGCACCAATGTCGTGCCCTGAGCCTTCAGATAAGCAAGCGTATCTTCGACTTCGCCCTTGAGTCCCATCGGCTCCTTGTCGACGATGAAGATGTCCGGTTGGAAGGTCTCAGCCGTATGGCGGATGCTCGATTCGCGCATCTTCAGCGTTTCGTGCAGGTCGATATGGCTCGCCATCGACGTATATTCGCCGTTATGAAGTTTGATCACGCTGGGGATCTTCACGAAATCGACGCGCGCCCGGTAGTCGAACGCACCGGCGATCGTTGCGCCGGAAATGATCAGCACATTGAGACCGCGATAGTCCTCGACCAGCGCATGTGCGATTGTCCTACAGCGGCGCAGATGGCCGAGCCCGAACGTGTCGTGGCTATACATCAGGATGCGAGCATCTTCCACGCGTCTGGCCATGGGCAGTTCCTTCGGGGCGAACGACATACTTAGACCCCCGATTTTCCGGAGGCCGAGACATGGCAGAACGGAATACCTCCGCCGCGCTTGCTGCTATTTGTAGGGATCTGCTGCATCGCGCAACCCATCTCCCAGAAAGTTGAAGGCCAAAATGACAAGAACCACCGGAATGATCGGGAAAAGCAGCCACGGGTAAAAGGCGATGACACTGACGCTCTTGGCCTCGGTGAGCAAGATGCCCCAACTGGTGATCGGCGGACGGAGGCCGAGGCCCAGGAAGGAAAGCGCCGTTTCGCCAAGGATCATGCCCGGGATCGAAATCGTTGCAGAGGCAATCAGATGCGACATGAAGCCGGGAACAAGGTGCCGCCCGATGACCCGGGGCGTGCTTGCCCCCATGAGCTGGGCAGCTTGCACGTAATCCTCCTCACGCAGTGCCAGAAGCTTGGAACGCACCGCACGTGCAAGCCCGGTCCAATCGATGATACCGAGGATGACGGTGATGCCGAAATAGATGACGATCGGGCTCCACGTCACCGGCATGATGGCCGCAAGGGCCATCCAGAGCGGCAGGCTCGGCAGCGACTGCAGCACCTCGATTACGCGCTGGACGATGAGATCGAAGACGCCGCCCCAATAGCCGGCAAGGCCGCCGATGACGATGCCGAGCACAAAGCTGATCGCGATGCCGAGCAGGCCGATCGTCAACGAAATCCGCGCCCCGTAGAGGATACGGGAAAGTACGTCGCGCCCGAGACGGTCGGTGCCGAACAGGAACATCTGGCCCCCTTCTGCCGGGCAGACAAGATGAAGATTGGACTGAACGAAGCCCCAGAACCTGTAGGAATCGCCACGGCAGAGGAAACGGATCGGCTGAACGTCGTCCGGTTTGTCGGTATAGATCCGACGCAGCGTGTCGAGGTCGAGTTGCATCGCGCGGCCATAGACGAAGGGACCGACGAACTCGCCTTTGTCGAAGAAGTGCACGCGCTGGGGCGGGGAATGGATGTAATCGACATTGCGCGTGTGCAGGCCGTAAGGCGCCAGAAACTCGACGACCAGGATCATCAGATAAATGGCAAGCAGGAAGATGCCGGAAGCCAGCGCCAGACGGTGCTGTTTGAACTTCCACCACATCAGTTGCTTCTGGGAAGCAAGGTGAATGCGCGAATTCGCAGCCGTCATCGTTTCCGTGGCGATCGGATCGAACGGTGCGGTCGAGACGTAGTGCTGCAAGGGAGCGCCGGGCGGCGGCAAGGGCGACATTATTTGGTGCTCCTGCCTTGCAGACGGATGCGCGGGTCGAGGAAGCCGAGCGCAATATCGGAAACCAGCACGCCAATGACATTCAGGAAGGCAAGGAACATCAGGAAAGAACCGGCAAGATACATGTCCTGGCTCTGCAGCGCCTTGATCAGCATCGGGCCAGTCGTTTCGAGCGACAGCACGATGGCGACGATCTCGGCGCCGGAAATGATCGACGGCAGGATCGAGCCGATGTCGGCGACGAAGAAGTTGAGCGCCATGCGCAGCGGATATTTGATCAGCGCACGGGTTGGATGAAGGCCTTTGGCGCGCGCAGTCGTTACATATTGCTTCTGCATCTCATCCAGCAGATTGGCGCGAAGGCGGCGGATCATGCCGGCCGTACCTGCCGTGCCGACGATAATGACGGGGATCCAGAGATGGGACAGGATCGACCGCGCCTTCTCCCAGCTCATAGGTTCGGAGAGGTATTTCTGATCCATCAGATGGCCGATCGAGATGCCGAACCAGATATTGGCGAAATACATTAAGATCAGCGCCAGCATGAAGTTCGGAATGGCGATGCCGAGCAGACCGAGGAACGTCAGTCCGTAGTCGCTCCAGCTATATTGATGGGTGGCGGAATAGATGCCGATCGGAAAAGCGATCAGCCAGGTGAGCAGGATCGTCGTGAAAGAAACGAGGATCGTCAGCCATAGGCGGTCGCCGACCACTGCCGAAACCGGCAGCTGGTATTCGAACGAATAGCCGAAATCGCCGTGCAGCATGCCGCCGACCCAGTAGACGTAGCGGATGATTGCCGGCTTATCAAAGCCGTATTGCTGGCGCAGCTCCTCGATTTCCTGCAGGTTCGCACTCTCGCCCTGCGCCCGCAGTTCGGCGATCTGGCTTTCGAAGAAATCGCCCGGCGGCAGTTCGATGATCGTAAAGACGAGCGCCGAAATCACGATCAGCGTCGGCACCATCGCGGCAATCCGCCATAGGATATATTTCAGCACCTCACGCCTCCTTCAGCCAGAAAGCATCCGGCATGTAGATGCCGAGATAGGAGGTTGGATCGAAGCCGTAGAGCGCCCGCTCCGGCACATTCTGCATCTTGGCAGAACGCAGGATCGGCTGCAGCGCGCCGTTGATGAGTCCGATCGAGAAAACCTGCTGTGTATAGATCGACAGCATCTTATGCCAGATCGCTTCGCGCTCGCGGAAGTCGGCAGTGGCACCCCACTGCTTGAGGAGGTCGACGAGCTCGACTGCCTCAGGCAGGTCGGGCGCACTGCCCTCCTGACCGACAGAGAGATAGTACATGCCCCAGATCGGCCATTGCAGCTGGTCGTCCACGGTTGGCGCGAGCTGGTTAGGCGCCATATCGGCGGTCGGAACGCCGTTCTCGATGCCGAACCATGTCGACATCATGATCGCGCCGCTCATGGCGCGGCTCTGGAAGACGTCGCGCTGCGAAGTTCGCGTGTAGAGCGCGAGCCCGATATTCTTCCAATGATCGTGCACGAGTTCGAGGACGTCGGTATCGAGCGTGCTCTCGCCGGCAGTTTCGACGATGATTTCCGCTCGCCGTCCGTCCGGCAGTAGGCGGAAGCCTTCGCCGTCACGCCTTGCAAGACCGAGTTCGTCAAGCAGGCGGTTGGCTTCATTTGGATCGAACTGGATGAAGGCGTCGGCATATTCCTGCTTGTAGAGCGGGCTGTCCTGCAGGACGGTGTCGGCGCTCGGCATGCCGAGGCCATAGAAGGCCACCATGTTGATTTCGTGCCGGTCGATCGAAAGCGACAGCGCCCGGCGGAAGCGAACGTCGCGGAAAAGCTTCCGCCAGGTTTCGTCGGCGCAATTGAGGTTCGGGAGCAGCGCGATCCGCGATCCGCGCGCCTGCTTCCAGAGATTAACCTTTACCGGGAAACGCTTCTCGGCCTCCTTCAGGAAGGTATAGTCGTTGAAGTCGATACCGGTCGCCTGCAAGTCGGATTCACCCGCACCCGCTTTGGCCGCGATGATCGATGACGAGCTGACGTTCACGATAAAGCGGTCAATATAGGGCAGTTGCATGCCGTTTTCGTCGACACGATGGAAGAACGGGTTGCGGATGAAAATGAATTGGTCGGCTGGCGGCGCTGTCGTGTTGCGCCACGGATCGAGCGTCGGCAGTTCCGGATTTTCCGGACGCGAGGCGCGCGACATCTTGATGTGCAGGTCGACCCATTTCTTCGCGCGGTTCTCGCGCATGAGTGCGGAAAGCCGGAAGTCATCCTGGTATTTCTTGTGGAACTGCTTGACGTAATGCGCGGGACCGAAGATGACGAGCGGCAACGGGCCGGCGAGCGCCGGCAGGAAATTCGGGTTGGGCTTGTCCCAACTGTAGCGGACGGTGAATTCGTCCAGCACCTCGAAACGCGGAAGCGTGCCGTGAGGTCGCAGTTCGAGCGCGCCGCCGCCGGGCGTCAGGGCTTTGTCGAGGATGACGTCTTCCCACCAGTAGCGGAAATCGTCGGACGTGAAGGGATGGCCGTCGGACCATTTGTGGCCTTCGCGCAGGTGGAAGGTGAAGACGGCATCATTTTCCGAAGTATAGCCGCCGAGGATATCCGGCTGGAACCGCAGGTGCTTGTCGTAACCGACAAGGCGCGAATAGCCGTAAACGGTCATGTAGCGGATGTCACGGGCGCTGCCGATAATGGTACGCACCGAACCGCCGTAGACGCCAGGCGTCAGGCCGGCCTCCTTCATGTTGACGATGCGCGGATGCTTCGGGAGCCGCTCGACCATCGGCGGAATACGGCCTGCCCTCAAAAGGTCGCGCAGGAATTCCGGCTCGATATCACGGTCGCCCACAGCATATGCGATCGAGGGTCCGAAGGCTGAGCCGATCAGGCCGCCGAGAAAGGTTCGGCGGCTTACCATGCACGTAGTTCCTTTGCATCGGCACCCTTGCGGGCGCGCACTAGGTGGCCGTTGCCGAGATCGGCATAGGCGAGCTCTGACGCGTCGTCATGTTCAGCGGTAAAGGTTATGCCCCAGTTCTGCTTGTCGGCGGCGCCGTTCTTGCGTAACGCCTCGAAATCGAGCGGCCGGTCGAGATCGGGGAAGGGCACGGCGGCAAGCAGCGACTTCGTGTAGGGATGCACCGGGTCCCGCAAGATGATCTCGCGCGGGGCGATTTCGACGATGCGGCCCTTGCACATCACCGCGATACGATCGGCCATATAGTCGACAACCGCGAGATTGTGCGAAATGAAGAGGTAGGTCAGGCCGAGCTCTTTCTGCAGATCCTTCAGCAGATTGAGGATTTGCGCCTGCACGGAAACATCGAGTGCGGAGACCGGTTCGTCGAGGATGATGAGCTTAGGACCGAGAGCAAGGGCGCGGGCGATGCCGATGCGCTGGCGCTGGCCGCCGGAGAAGCTGTGCGGGTAGCGGCTCAGGTAGCGCCGGTCGAGGCCGATCGCGCCCATCAGCGCTTCGACCTTCCGCTTGCGTTCGGCGCCGTCTCCGCGATCATGGATTTCCAGCGGCTCGCTCAGGATGTTGCGCACTGTCATGCGCGGCGACAGCGAGGAGACCGGATCCTGGAACACCATCTGGATCTTGGTGCGCAGCGCCTGCAGGTCGTCGCCCTTGACGGAAAGAACGTCGATCACGTCCTTGCCGTCGTTGAAGATCACCGAGCCACCGTCGGGCGTGACTGCGCGCATCAGGATCTTGCTGACAGTGGTCTTGCCGCAGCCGGATTCGCCGACGAGCCCCAGACATTCGCCCCGCTGGATATCAAAGCTGACGTCGTCGACGGCCCGCACGACCGCGGCTTCATCCCTGCCAAAAAGGCTGCGCTTGCGTGTCGTAAAGGCCTTGGAGAGGTTGTTGACCGAAAGCAAAAGCTTCGGGGCGTCCGTCTCCGCCATCTGCTTTTTGCCAAGGAACGATTCCAGATTGACCGGCACATCGCGCAGGGCCTTCAGCCGCTCGCCCGGCTTCATGTCGAAATGCGGCACGGCAGCCATCAGGCCCTTAAGGTATGGATGCTGCGGATTGCGGAATATCGCATTTACGGGCCCAGCTTCCATGATTTCACCGTGATAGATCACGACGACCTCGTCGGCCATGTTGGCCACGACACCGAGATCGTGGGTAATGAGCAGCATGGCCATGCCGAGTTTGTGCTGCAACTCGCGCAGCAACTCGAGAATTTGTGCCTGGATGGTTACGTCTAGCGCCGTGGTCGGCTCGTCGGCGATCAGCAGCGCCGGCCTGCAGATCAGGGCCATCGCGATCATCGCGCGCTGGCGCATGCCGCCTGAAAGCTCGAACGGATACATGTCGTAGGTGCGTTTCGGATTGGCAAAGCCGACAAGGCCGAGCATCTCTTCGGTTCTTTCGCGCGCTCGCTTCTTATCGGCGTCCGTGTGGATCAGCAGCACTTCGCTGATCTGGTTGCCGATCGTGTGGAGCGGCGAGAGCGAAGTCATCGGTTCCTGGAAGATCGTTGCCATGCGCTGGCCGCGCAGATCCCGCATTTCCTCGCTGTCGCGGCCGAATTGCAGGATATCGGTAGTCTCGCCATTGAGTGGATCGGTGAAAAGAATGCGGCCGCTTGCCTTTGCGGCGTTCGGCAGGATGCCCATGATCGACTGGCTGATGACCGATTTGCCGGAGCCGGATTCACCGACCAGTGCGGTCACTTTTCCCGGAAGAACGCGCAGTTCGGCATTTTTTACAACGCGCAGCTTATCCCCGAACACCGAGAATGAAACGTCAAGGTTCTCGATACGCAATAAGTCGAACGCGGACGCCATACCAACGATATTCCCCAGTCACTTTTGTGTTCCCGTTAAGGCACACTATCGTACCGCAATCGGGGTGTCCAGTTGATGACAGGGTATGGGAGACCCGCGCGTTTCGCCTGATTTTACAAAAGCAAAACAGACATTTCAGCCGCGGCCTACTGAACGAATCTCTCGACCGTTGGCCGCTTCGCCTGCTTCTTGGCGTCGCGGTGGAGCAGAATGACCTGTTCGGCTTCGGAAAGGCCGTTCGGGGCGACTTCGCGGAAACCGCCTTCAATGGCGAGTGCCGGTGCGGGAGCGCGCGGCTGAAGGATCGTCACCTTCTGGCGGATGCCGCGCAGCTTCTCTTCGCCGAGCGTCGTCCATTCGCCGCCGCAGTAGCCGGCAAACGCCTGGCTGGCAACGACCTCGCGATTATACTTCTTGGTCACGGCCTGCAGGCGCTGGACCTCGTTGACGGCCGAACCGAAGGCCGAAAACGTCAGGCGGTCCTTGAGTCCGACATTGCCAAGCATCACGTTGCCGATATGCAGTCCGATGCCATAGCTGATCGCGCCAAGACCTTTTTCGGCGCGTTCGTTATTGAGTTCGGCAACGCGGGCCTGCGCCTGATAAACGGCGGAAAGGGCCGCCTGCGAGGCAATCTTCGACGGATCCTTGTGACGGCCGCAGGGATAGACAGCGAGGAAGCCGTCACCCAGAAAGCTCAGGATCTCGCCGCCGTTGCGGTTGAACGGTGCTGCTATCGCGTCGAAGAATTCGTTCAGCGTGTCGATATAGGCCTGCCGGCCTTCCTTTTCGGCATACATCGTCGACTGGCGCATATCGCCCATCACAAGGGCGGCTCGGATCGTTTCTCCGTCGCCACGGCGGATCTGGCCGTTCAGCACGCGCTTGCCTGCATCGCCGCCGAGATAGGTCGTCAGCATGTTGTTTGCGAGCTTGCCGAGCACGGCCATCTTGGCGGCAACGGCCAGATGATTCTGCATGCGCAGCAGCGCATCGATCATGTCGTCGGAAAAACCAAAATGATTGTCCGTCGACCACGAACCCATCATGCCCTGGACAGAACCGTCGCCGAAGGGCTGCACGAAAGCAAGATAGTCGGTGATCTTCTCGGCGCGAAGATCCTCGAAGATCGGGAATTCCGCCGGGCCATCGAGCGGGATGCGGCGGCGGATATGCTGGAGATTGTTGTCCAGCAGATAATAATAGGGGCTTTGGAGAAAACGGTCGGGCTTTGCGCCTACCGAATGGCGATAGCCCTCGATCGTGACGCCGCTCGCCCGCCGCCAGGTAAAACCCAAAGCGTCATAGAGCGGATGAAGCATCGAAAACGTCAGGTGCACGCGCGCGATCGGCAGGCCGGCGGCAGCAATCCGCTCGCAGAAACCGCGAACGATGTTCTCGAGATCATCACCTGCAAGCGAAGAATGTGTCAGCCATTCGGCGACGCGGTCCAGAAGGATGGAGGACACGCTGGATTCGATCGTGCTCATTCTCGGTATTATCCTCATAAAGCACGTCCGTTCCTGAAAAACGATAGAAAACAGGCCCGCGGCACCGTCATGCGCAGGGCGGAAATTCAAGATGGACGAGCGGTATTATCGTGTCAACGATCTGCCGAAGACCCGGCAGACGCACCTGTCAGACCCATAGAAATCGGGAGGACGAGCAGTCCTTTCTGTCATTCACTTATTCGATTTAAATAGGCGTGCCGGAAATGCGAAACAATGGCATCCGGGCAATTTTCTCCCGTTGCGCGATCATCGCGAACGATGGCCGGGTCTTTTCGGTCACACTGGAGAATCCATGCCCGGCAGATGCGGCGCCGATGAGGCATGGCGATCGCGTCTGCCTCACATCGTCGTTAGGAGACTACGGGTTTCAATCCCGGCGATCTTGCATTATCTCACAGCCTAACTTCCTCTTTTGAAGAGACCTGCCTTGGCCAGCCCATCCTCCTTCGCCGCCCTTTCCGCAAAGATTAAAAACCGCTCGGCCCGTGCGGGCATCATCGGACTTGGCTATGTCGGCCTGCCGCTGGCGATTGCGATTGCAAGGAGCGGCTTTGCCGTTGTCGGTTTCGATATCGATCCGAAGAAGATCGTGGCGCTCGACGCCCGCAAATCCTATATCGACGCGGTGGCCGACGAGGCGTTGAACGCCGAGGCGGAGGCAGGCCGCTTTTCAGCGACGGCGGACTTTGCGGGCCTCCAGGCTTGCGACATCGTCATCATCTGCGTGCCGACGCCACTCACGAAGCATCGCGATCCGGATCTTTCCTATGTCGAGGCGACGTCACGCTCGATCGCAGAGCATCTTCGTGCTGGCCAACTCGTGGTGCTGGAATCGACGACCTATCCTGGTACGACGGACGATATCGTGAAGGTGATCCTTGAAAAGACGGGACTGAGATCCGGCGTGGATTTCTTCATCGGCTTCTCACCAGAGCGCGAGGACCCCGGCAACCAGCACTATCATACCGCAACCATTCCGAAGGTTGTCGCCGGCGATGGGCCGGAAGCCCTGGAACTGATGAAAGCCTTCTATGGTGCGGCGGTAACAACCGTCGTTCCGGTGTCCTCTAACGCGACGGCCGAAGCGGTAAAGCTTACGGAGAACATCTTTCGTTCGGTCAATATCGCGCTCGTCAACGAGCTGAAGACCGTCTATGCGGCGATGGGTATTGACGTCTGGGAAGTGATCGACGCGGCCAAGACCAAGCCGTTCGGCTATATGCCGTTCTATCCGGGGCCGGGGCTCGGCGGCCACTGCATTCCGATCGATCCGTTTTATCTGACGTGGAAATCCCGCGAATACGAACTGCCGACGCGCTTCATCGAACTTGCAGGCGAGATCAATTCGGCAATGCCGCGCTATGTCGTCGGCAAGCTTGCAGAAGCACTCGATATCCGCGCCGGCAAAGCGCTCAGCCGCAGCAAGGTTTTGGTCCTTGGTCTTGCCTACAAGAAGAATGTCGCGGACATCCGCGAGAGCCCGTCGCTGCGCCTGATCGAAATCATCGAGGAGCGCGGCGGCAGGGCGGATTATCATGATCCTTTCGTTGCCGAAATTCCGTCGACCCGCGAATATCAGGAGCTGAAGGGCCGGAAGTCCGTGACGCTGACGCAGGAAGCCTTGGCGGGTTACGACGCGGTTCTGGTTGCAACCGATCACGATCAGGTCGATTACGCCGCGCTTGTCAAAAATGCACCGCTGATCGTCGACACGCGCAACGTCTTTACGCGGCTCGGCCTTTCGGCAGAGCACGTCATCAAGGCGTGACGTTTATCGCAGACAGCGTCTTGCCGGTGATTTTGCTGGCGGCGACGGCATAGCCGCCGCTTGCGCCGTCGATGAAGTGCATGTGATCGCGCGAAAGCGGTGTCGGCACGAAACAGGTCATCAGCGCCGATTCTTGCCGATGCAGTCCATAACGGGCGATCTCCTTGGCCCGCGCTTCATCGAGCAGCTTTTCGATCCGCTTCAGCCGTGCGGCATCCACATCGATCGTCATCTTCAGGCCGTCGTCGAATTTGCGGAAATCCGAGTTTCCGGCAACATCCTCCTTGTAGCGCCGGGCGTCGAATTTGCCGAGCGGCATACCGATTTTGTAGAGCGCGGCCAAGAGGGCGAGCTGCAGCATGATGAAGAGCTTCGTAAGAAAACGCTTTCCCTTTGGCGCGGCCACCTTTACTTCGCGATCAATGCCTTTCATCGAGAAGGAGAGCTTCGGACCTTCCGGAGGTATCGGATGGCCGCCACGACCCTGCTCGGCGGCAATCGCGACGATTGTCGTGACCAATTGCTGAAACTCCGCTCCTACTCCCATTGCGCCAGGCACGGCAATGATGGAGACGATTTCTCCATAGTTCGATGAGATCGGGTTCCAGCGGCAGGAGAGCCCTGCGAGATTCGGCCGGCTACCTGGTGCTGCGCGTGCAACGGCGTAATTGCCGTCCTTCATCTGCCGTTCGGCCCAGCTGTTGCCGCCCCCCGAAAACATCGCGTAGGTAACGTAGGGGCTCGCGGAATAGCGGGCGATCATCACGTCGAGACCCTCGCGGCGGATATCGGCAAGCGGCACGACGGCGGCGCGCAGCGTGAAACCGAGATCCTCCTCGACCCAGATCTGCACGGCCGCGAGCGCATCGCGCGCAATCTGTTCGAGGGATCCCGGCAAAGCTATGAGCGCCCCATCGCCGCCGAAGACGAAGGGATAGTCGCCCTTGCCGACGGCATTCAGCACGGCGGAGATAACGGAGGCGCCGGCCATGTTGACGTCCTTGTAGCGGCCGCCTTCGATCGCCTGCGTCGATCCGACGATATCGGCAAGCGCCAAAATCCAGCCGTCCGGCAGTGGCCGGTAGTTTCCAGCATCGGTCACACCCTCGAAATCGGTGAAGACCGGCACTGTCGCGAAGAATTTCTGATCCGAAACGGCATTCATAATCCGACCTTATCACAGACCCGTATCGCTGCGGCAACGGCATTTTGATTTACGGTGATCGACTTTGCGCGGTTTCATGTGATAGCACCGGATTGAAAAAAAAGAATGACGGACAAGGACATAGATGAGCCGCCTCGACAGCTTCATCCGCCGTTTGACGGCTCAGCGCGATATCCTCAATTCCATCGGCGCTCTGGTCCAGGATACGGACGGTCCGGTTCTGGAATTCGGCCTCGGAAACGGCCGGACCTATGATCATTTGCGTGAACTTCTCCCGAACCGCCGCATCATTGCCTTCGATCGCGAGGTGCACTCCTATTCCGCCTCGACACCGCCCCCGGAGGACATGGTGACGGGCGATATCCGCAAGAGCGGCCGGGCCTTCGTAGGCATCGGTGCGGCACTCGCCCATGCCGACATCGGGACCGGCCACGACGAGATCGACGCGGTAACGCTGACCTGGCTGCCGCAGCTGGTGGCCGGCGTTCTTAAAAGGGGCGGTATCGCCGTCAGCGGCCTGCCGCTCGATTGGCCAGAGCTGGAGCCGCTGCCGCTGCCTGACGGCATCAAGGATGGACGGTATTTTCTCTACCGGCGCAAATAGTCAGGGCAGAAAGAGCACGTCATATTGGTCGATGCCGCCCGGCAGGTCGCGGACCTTCATGTCCTGCTCGCCCACCTCGAAGAAGACGATGCAATCCTCGTAGAAGGTGGAAAGCGCTGCTACGAAATCGCCGGTCTGTCCTGGCCCGTAGAAGATCGGCGTGAATTCCATGTAGAGCGGCACGCGCCGCGACATCAGCGGTGCCATGGAACGGCAGGCGACAGGTTCATAGCCTTCGATGTCCATCCAGACGAGGCCGATGTCGCTCTCATTGAAACCTGCGTGACCGATGATATCGCCCACCGGCTTTACCGGAACGCTCACCTTGATATCCGACGAACTTTGGCGAATGGCGCTGCTCTTTCCGTGGTTGTTTGCGTTGAGAAAGAAATCGATCTCTCCCGAAGTCTCCCCTGCGGCGCAGTTGACGAGCGTGACCTTCTCCTCCAGCCCGTTCTTGCGAATGTTGGTTTCCAGCAGCCGAAAATTGCGGGGGTCAGGCTCCACGCTGACGATGTGCGAATAGGCGTTGCTCAGCGCGAAATAGACGGTCTGCGTCCCGATATTGCCGCCGAGTTCAAGCAGGACGCCCTCCTTTCGCAACAGGCCGCGTTCACGCAGCGACGCCAGCAGCCGGTCGACGTTCTCGCGTTCGAAATGCCCCTTCCGGAAGACCTTGCGGCCGATATAGTCGGACGGCGAAAAGGTCATCAGATGATCGCCGCCATCAACGGTCATGGAAACTACGCGCGGACCGATATTCTCGATGAGCAGTCGGCGGCCGAAGCGCGTGTCAAAGAAGCGGCCCGCCAGGGTGTTTCGCACCTTGCGCAGCCGCTTTCGCCAGTATTTTTTTGAACGCCACGTGTTAACGGCCATCAGGCTTTCCCGTTGAGCGGCCTAGCCGCTTGTTCTTTGTCGATCACATAGACTTTCAAAGGCAGAGCACGGCCGCGCACGCTGATGTTGCGGCTTTCGATGCCGCGCATGTCCGCGCCCGAAAGATCGGCCACCGGCTCGGAAATAACAAGCGCCGCACCGAACTCCTTGGCGGCGCTCTCAAGGCGGCTTGCGACGTTCACCGTGTCGCCGACGGCGGTCAGATTTCGCACCCTGCCATACCCCATTGTTCCGACGACGGCCGGCCCGAAATGGATTCCGATCGCGATCTGCAGGGGGATCGTCAGTTCATCGGCGAGTTCGGCACCCAGTTTTTCGATTTCGGAGGCGATCGTTTCGGCTGCCTTGAGCGCCTGTCGGCAAGCGTCCTCGGGCGAAGTGCCGATGCCGAACAGAGCCATGGCGCCGTCGCCGATGAACTTGTCTATCCGTCCGCCTGCCTGTTCCACTGCCTTGCCGACAAGCGCAAAGTAACGATTGAGCAGGAAAACGATGTCGAAGGGCAGCCGGGTTTCCGTCAGGCTCGTGAAGTTGCGGATGTCGCAGAAAAGAACCGCGATGTCCCGCTCCCGGCCGGGGTTTGTTTCCTGCGTATTGGCGGGCAGGGAGGTTTCCGTTGCTGGGATCAGGAGCGGTACGACGGTAATGTCGTGGTCCGGGCGGAGCTGACAGGCGAGACGCACGTCCAGGCCCGCATTGATGCGGTCGAGCGTCTTCTGCTCCAGTTGGTCAGGCTGCGGCAGACGCTCGTAATCGCCGAGAATCTGAACGCGGCAGGTGGAGCACTGCCCTTTGCCGCCGCAGACCGAGTAATGCGGCAGTCCACCGAGACGGCTTGCCTCAAGCACCGTGAAACCGCGCGGCACCTTGATCGTTTCGCCTCCCGGATAATGCACGGCAATCTGGTCGGTACACTCCTTCCATTTGCGGCGGGTGCGCGCAGCGATGACGGACAAAAGCGTCAGCGAAAAGGAGCCGTAGAGCCCGGCGCGGATCATCGCGATCTGCCGCTGGGCGTCCGGATCGGAAAAATAACGGGTGTTCAGGTTCTCCTGATAGCGCCCGGTGTCGACAAGACCTTCGTAATCCGGTTCGGCGATCGTACGGCCCATTTCGATAAAGCCGAGCAGCGAAAGCACCGGCAGCAGGATGGCAAGCGCCAAAAGCAGCGGCGCAAGACCGTCATACCAAGGCCGGTAGCGCAGCCAGAAATGCAGGCCGATGCAGCCGTGGATCCAGACGACGACGAGCGCGACTGCCTGCCGGATGCCGTTGCCGAAAGAGAGGATCCATAGCTGGCGAACGACCGTTTCGTAGCTGTCGGCATATCTGTAAAGTTCGTGAACGATACGCGTTCCGACCACATGATCGATCAGAAGCAGCGGGATCGCGAGGCCGAGCACGATCTGCGCCATTTCGCCGTTCGGCATGACCAGGCTGCGGCGCATGTATAACGAGCGAAACACCAGCGCGATGTGAACGAAGATCGCGCTGTAGAAGATCAACGTGCCGAGCGGATTTCGCCAAAGGGCGACAAACAGCCGGCGGCCATCATCGGCAGCGGCGACGGAAATGAGGCCGAGTGCATGGTTCGACAGGTGAAGAACCACGAAAGCGAACATGACAAGGCCCGAGCCGAGCCGCGCGCGCCGGATGTTGCGTTCCGAGAAGATCCCTGTGTGCACGACGGTTGCCATTCATTCCCGTTCTTGAAGTTCGAATGCTTTTGCCGGGAGCCGGTTAACTTTAGATCGACTTGACCTAAATCTGAATCCGCCGCCCGACCGAAAGGCTGGAATGTGATCCGGCGAAAATCACTTCACAGCTGTCAGCATCATGCTCTAGTGATGTTTGGATAAAAGCGGAATGCCGTCTTCTCCAGCCGCGATCACATTCCATATGTTTATCAGTAACTTTTAAGGAAGCGGACAATAGCGGAAATTTTCGCGATAGGCCGGATGGCTGGTTGGAAACAGTGCGTTCTCAAAGGAGCGTTCTGATGCGGATTGCATTTTACGCGCCGCTAAAGTCTCCTAACCACCCGACACCCTCCGGCGACCGCCTGATGGCACGGCTGCTTGTCAGCGCGCTGCAACTCGCCGGCCATTCCGTCGAGATCGCCTCCGAGTTCCGCAATTTTGCACCGACCCCCGAGGCGGCAGCGGCGCTTGAGGACGAGCGGCAGGCAGAACTTCTTCGGCTGAGGAGCGCGTGGCACAACGAGCCAAAACCGCATCTCTGGTTCTGTTATCATCCGTATTACAAATCTCCGGATCCCTTCGGACCGATACTCGCGGCGGAATTCGGCATTCCTTATGTCACTGCCGAGACATCCTATTCCCGCAAACGTGACGCCACCGGCTGGGCACCGTCGCAGGCGCTGGTTGCCGCAGCAATCCGGCAGGCGGCCATTAACATCGCGCTCACGGAACGTGACGGGGCAGGAGTCGGGCAGGCTGTTCCCGAGGCTCGACTTGCCTTAATCAAGCCGTTCATCGACACGGCGTCTGTCAGGAATATCGATCTGCGGCCGGATTCGAAACGGCTTGTAACGGTCGCCATGATGCGCGCCGGCGACAAGATGGCCAGCTACACGATGCTGGCTGCGGCGTTGCGGATGATCGAAGAAAAGACCTGGACGCTGGGCATCATTGGCGATGGACCGATGCGGACGGAAGTCGAGGCGCTGTTTTCGGATTTCCCACCCGGCCGTATCGATTGGCTGGGAGAGCGCAGTGCTGGCGACGTCGCCTGTCTGCTCTGCACATCAGGCCTTTATGTCTGGCCTGGCTGTGGCGAAGCCTACGGACTTGCCTATCTGGAAGCTCAGGCGGCCGGCTTGCCGGCGGTGGCGCAGCGAACCGCGGGCGTGCCCGCGGTGATCCAAGATGGCGTGACCGGCATATTAACGGCGGATGGCAATGTCGGCGCCTTTGCGGCCGCGATCGACCGGCTGCTGCACGATCCGGCGCGACGCCAGGAGATGGGGGAAGCGGCGCGGCGTTTCGTGCTGGAAGAGCGATCGTTGGAGATCGCCGCCAGGGAACTGGACGGGATACTGAAAATATACGCAGGAGTTGAACCATGAGCGGCAATTCGGTCTGGAGACCCCTCCATGAAGAACTTGCGCGCTGGCAGGAGGCTGGAAAAGTGGCCCGCTTCTGGTGGCGCGATGACGATGCGATCGAGCCGACAGCGGCGCTGGACAGATTGCTCGGCCTTGCAAACGCGCATGAGACGCCGTTGACCGTTGCTGTCGTCCCGGCAAAGACCGGTCCGGCGCTTTCCGAGCGGCTTTCGGCTGCGAGCGGCGTCAGCGTTGCCGTGCATGGTTGGTCGCATGAGAACCATGCGCCGCCGCAAGAGAAAAAGCAGGAGCTTGGCGGGCACCGCCTGGCGGAGGCCGTGCTTGGCGAACTTTATAGCGGCTTCCTGACACTGCAGCGACTGCATCCGGCGCGGTTCATTCCCATGCTGGTGCCGCCGTGGAACCGCATCGACGGGAGCCTTGTTTCAAAGCTCCCGGCGCTCGGTTTCGAATGCATTTCGGCTTTCGGCCGGGCGGCCGAGGAAGCCCCGATCCCGCTCCTCAACACCCATATCGACGTCATGGGACGAGGAGCGGACCGAAAGGGGCCGCGGGTCGGAAAGCCGCATGACGAACTTGTAAGCGAACTGGTGACGGAACTGCAGGACCGTTTCGAAGGCCGCCACGAACCGGTCGGCTTGCTGACCCATCATCTCGCACATGACGCGACTGCGTGGAAATTTACCGAGGGGTTCTTTGCAGAAACCGGCGATCACCCGGCGATCGCATGGAAGCCGGCGACTGCCCTTGTGAAAGATCAGATGTCGACAACCTGATTATCACGCGCGGCGAACGCGCCGGGAAACGCCGCCTGGGCATCCTTTTCCATTTTGCCGAGCTGCTCGTCTGTGCGCGACGGCGCATGGTGGAAGAGCGCGAAGCGCTTCGTCCCGGCCATTTTGGCAAGTTCCGTGCCGTGCTGCCAGGTCGAGTGGCCGAAACCCTTGAAACGCTGCATCTCGTCTTCGTTGTAGGTGCAGTCGTAGATCGCCAGATCCGCACCTTTCATCATTTCCAGCGCTACGGGGTCGTGTGTTCCCGGAATGTGTTCGACGTCGAAAACGAGGGCGATTGCGCGGCCCTCCCACTCGATCCGATAGCCGATTGCGCCACCGGGATGATTGAGCATGTAGGTCTTTATGCGGACGCCGCTATGCGGGGAAAGCGTGTCGCCGGCACGAAAGTCGCGGAAGTTCATCGTTGCCTGACAGATATCCGTCTTCACCGGGAACCATGGCGGGCTGATGAACTGATCGACCATCTCCTTGGTGCTCATCTTGCCGTTCAGATGGCCGGACCAGATGTTGACGTTTATCGAGGGATAGTAGATCGCCTTGAAGAAGGGCAGACCGATGATGTGGTCGTAATGACAGTGGCTAAAGAACAGATCGACGTGCGTGACGCCTTCATTAAGCATGGCAAACCCCGCCTCGCGCAGGCCGGAGCCTGCATCGAAGATCATCAGGTGGTCGCCGCAGCGGACTTCGATGCAGGAAGTGTTGCCGCCGTAGCGGTCGAATTCGGGGCCCGATACCGGGATGCTGCCGCGAACGCCCCAAAATTTTACCTGAAACTGATCGTTACTCATGGTTCTTCAAAATCGGGCTCCCGCGTGGCGCTATCGTAATCATAGTTTAACCCTGATGCGAAGTGCGGAATTCCGCGGGGTTGCCTCTTTCCTGCCTATTGTCCCAATCGCTAGCAGCAGAAGGAGTAGATTTTCCTAAGGCAGCAGTATTTGGATCCGAATGCAGCCGGACATGGTTTGCTTTCCGTAAAAGGAAATGCCGGAGTCTGTAAGGCGGCGGACAGTTCCTGCCATATTAGGTGGCCCTTCCAGGACGAAAATACAATTCTCTGCTTTCCGGCGTCCCTATCTAAAGGCTGGCGGTGATGCCGCCATCGACCATCAGCATGTGGCCGTTGACGAAGGAGGAAGCGTCCGAGGCGAGAAAGACGGCTGCGCCGACCAGTTCTTCCACATTGCCCCATCGGCCTGCAGGTGTCCGGTTCTCCAGCCAAGCCGAGAAATTCGGATCGTCCACCAGCGCCTGGTTGAGTGGCGTCTTGAAATAGCCGGGTGCGATCGCGTTCGCCTGCAGGCCGTATTTTGCCCAATCTGTCGCCATGCCGCGGGTGAGATTTCTGACCGCACCCTTGGTCGCCGTATAAGGGGCAATGCCCGGGCGGGCGAGTTCGGCCTGGACGGAGGCGATGTTGATGATCTTGCCCTTTCCGCGAGCAATCATTGCCTGCGCCGCCGGCTGGCTGACGTAAAAGATGCTTGAGACGTTGGTCTTCAGCAGTTCATCCCACTTTTCGATCGGGAAAGATTCCAGCGGCGTTCGAAACTGCATTCCGGCATTATTGATGAGGATGTCGACCGGGCCGATCTCGCTTTCGATATAGGCGATGCCATCGCGCGCCGCGGCAGCGTCGGTCACGTCGAAGGCCGCGCTCAGCGCATGGAATCCTCTTGCCCTGATCGTCTCCGCTGCGGCGGCTGCTTTCCGGGCATTGCGGCCGTTGATGACGAGGGAAGCGCCGTGTTCTGCAAGGCCGAGCGCCAGCGCATAGCCGATGCCCTGGCTGGAGCCGGTAACAAGCGCGCGGCGGCCGGTAAGGTCGAACAAGGGAAAAGACAAACCCGACTCCTCATTGTTAGGGCTGATTGAAGAAGAGTTCCCGTGTCAATGCAAGCGGTGGCTTTGACGCAGGCCGCTGCGGTCTGTTATGTCCGGCCCTAGAGTGGAGGATCATCATGCGCATCCGCAACGAGACCGAAGCCGATATCCCGGCGATCCGCGCTCTGGTTAGCACGGCATTCGCCGGCAAGGCTTACAGCAGCCAGACGGAAACGGCAATTGTCGACGCCCTGCGCAGCAACGGAGCGCTTTCCGTGACGTTGGTTGCCGAAGACGAAAGCGGCATCATCGGCCATATCGCGTTCTCACCCGTGATGATCGACGGCGAAGATCTCGGTTGGTACGGCCTGGGTCCGATCGCCGTCGCGCCCGAAAGACAGCGCGAGGGCATCGGCAGCGCTCTGGTGCGCGAAGGGCTCGCAGCCATCCGAAAACGCGATGCCAATGGATGCCTCCTGCTTGGCGATCCGAATTATTACGGCCGGTTCGGCTTCAGGGCGGATGCGCGCCTCAGGCTTGCAGGCGTTCCGCCCGAATATTTCCAGGCATTGTGTTTCAGCGGCGAAATGCCGGCAGGCATGGTCACCTATGACGCGGCTTTCGAGGTGACGAACGACTAGGCCGCGCACAGGGCCTAATGCAAGCCGCCGACGCCGAGCAGGCGTTCCACCGCATCGTGATCCGTCGATAGCGCATCGGGTGTGCCGGTCCAGGCAAGGCGGCCGCGCTCCAGTATGATGACCTGATCGGCGAAGTCGAGTGCGCTCTGGATGCGCTGTTCGACGAGCAGTATCGTCATGTCGCCGGTTTGAGCGAGTTCGGAAAACGCTGCCATCAGCTCTTCGCAGATGACGGGTGCGAGACCTTCCAACGGTTCGTCGAGCAGCAGCACCGAGGGGCGGCCGAGAATGGTGCGGGCGGTCGAAAGCATCTGCTGCTCGCCGCCGGAGAGCTGGCTGCCGAGATTGCGGCGGCGTTCCTTCAGGCGCGGGAACATCTGGTAGGCCTCTTCGAGCGCCGTCTTCGGTCGTCCCTTGAGGCCGACGAAGAGATTTTCCTCGACCGTCAGCGTCGGGAAGATGCAGCGCGCCTGCGGCACATAGCCGAGCCCCTGATGGGCGCGAGCGGCGCTGGCCATTGCCGTAACGTCGGAGGAGCCGAGGCGGATGCGGCCATCATAAAGCTTGGTCTGTCCGGCAAGCGTCGCAAGCAAGGTTGTCTTGCCCATTCCGTTGCGGCCGAGGATGGCAAGGCGCGCGCCAGCGGGCATAGAAAAGGAGACGCCCTCCAGAACCCGCGTCGGTCCATAGCCGGCGGAGAGATTTTCGACCTCAAGCGGCGTGGCTGGCATTGGCATAGCTCCCGAGATAGGCCTCGCGCACGCGGGCATCCTTGGTGACGTCGGCCGGCGCGCCGTCGAAGATGATGGCGCCTGCCGCAAGCACGATGACGCGCCTGGCGAAGCGGAAGACGAGATCCATGTCGTGCTCGATCATCAGGACCGCTAGATCGGCGGGCAGATCGGCGAGCGCCTGTTCGATGCGGCCGGTGTCGCTCTGGGGCACGCCTGCTGCGGGCTCGTCAAGCAACAGCACTTTCGGCTTCAGTGCCATGGCGACGGCAATTTCGAGGAGGCGCTGCTGACCATAAGCAATTTCACTGACCTTTCGATGCATGAGATCGTTAAGGCCGAGCGTGCCGAGCAGATCGGCGACTTCTGCCATGACGTTCGGCATTTTGAGGAAGTTTCCGAACATCCGGCCCGTGCGTCCGTCGCGCTGCAGGATCGCAAGCGCGACATGTTCGGCCGGCGTCATTTCCTGGAAGAGCCGGGTGACCTGGAAGGAACGGACGAGGCCGCGCCTGACGCGGCCTGCCGCACCGATCCTGGTCACGGTCTCACCAGCGAGGCGCACGTCGCCGGAGTCCGGCGGAAGGTTGCCGGTGACGAGATTGACGAAAGTGGTCTTGCCGGCGCCGTTGGGGCCGATGAGCGCGACGCGATCACCTGGTGCCATCGAGATCGACACATCGTTGGTGACCGCAAGGCCGCCGAAGGATTTCCTGAGATTGATGACTTCGAAGACGGGGCTCATTCGGCCTCCCTGCGGCGGGCGAAGAAGGCAGCTGCGGTCCCGTAAAGCCCCTTCGGAGCGAAGAGTACGACGGCGATCAGAAGCGCGCCAACCATCGTCAGCCAATGGAAAGGGTTTGCAGCCGACACATAATCCTCGAAGAGCATGAAGATGACGGTGCCGGAGAGCGCACCGAAGAGCGAGCCGGTGCCGCCGAGCACGAGCATGACGAGGCTTTCAGCCGAAAGCGTGAAGGAGAGGCTGTCGAGGCCGACGACCTGCGTCGAGATGGCGTTGAGCGCACCGCCAACACCGGCGACCGCACCGGAGATGACATACATCTTCATCAACGCTGCTTTCGGTGAGGCGCCCATTGCGCGGATGCGCAAGGCGTCTTCCTTGATGCCGCGGCAGAGCATGCCGAAGGGCGAACGCACCAGAAGGCGGAGAAGAATGACAACGGCAAGCAGCAGGATCACCCCGAAAACATAGGCAGTGTGGCCGTAAAGATCGAACTCGAAGGTGCCGAAGACTGGATCGGCCGAGATGCCGGAAAGGCCGTCGCTGCCGCCGGTCCAGGACGACGCCTTATTGGCGAATTCATGGAAGAGGTGGATGAGCGCGATCGAAAGGACAAGCTGCGGCAGGCCATGGGCGCGCAGGACGACGAAACCGCAGACGAGGCCCGCAGCCGCACCGCCGGCGACACCGGCAGCCGTCATCAAGAGCGGGTCGGTGATGCCGTAATGGGCCGAGACAATGCCCGCCGCATAAGCACCGGAGCCGAAGAGCGCGGCTTGACCGAGCGTCGCCACGCCGCAATAGCCGGTGACGAGATCGAGCGAGAGGACGAGCAAGGCGATCGCGATGACGCGCGTCAGCAGCGCAAGGTTATCCGGAAAGAGCAGATAGCCAAAACCGGCGAGCACAAGGATTGCGGCAATGCCGGCCGCATCGCGGCCAAGCGAGCGATGGCGCCGGATGGGTGCGGCCGTCGTTATTTGTGTGTTCATGGCGATCGTCATCCTACTTCATCCTTCCGGCAAAGCCGCGCGGGAAAACGCAGATGATGGCGATGACGGCGAGATAGAAGAAGAATTCCCCATATTCCGGCATCAGGTAGCGGCCCGTGGTATCGATGCCGCCGAGCACCAGGCAGGCAATCAGAGCACCCGGAATGGAGCCCGCGCCGCCGACCGAGACGACAACGAGGAAGGTCACCATGTAGCGCAGCGCATAATAGGGCTCGACAGGCAAGAGCTCGGCGCCGACCACGCCGCCGAAGGCTGAAAGGCCGACGGCGACGGCGAAGCTTAGCGCATAGATGATCTCCGTGCGCACCCCAAGCGCTGCGGCCATGGCGGCATTGTCGACGGACGCGCGCAGCTTCACGCCGAAACTCGTCTTCTCGATCGTGTACCAAAGGGCGGCTGCGACGGCGAGGCCGCAAAGGATGGCAAAAAGCCGATGCACCGGAATGGTGCGAAAACCAAGATCGGCGGAGCCTCGCAAACCGTCGGGCAGCGGAATGGTCTTCAGCGTCGGTCCCATGACGTAGTTGGCGATGCCGATGATGCAGAAGGTGATGCCGATCGTCATCAGCACCTGGGTAAGTTCCGGCGCGCCATAGATGCGGCGGAAGAGGAAGCGTTCGACAGGAATGGCGATGACGATGGTTCCGACGACGGCGACAATAACTGCTATTCCGTACCCGAGACCGAGATCATGCGCTGCGTAGGAGGCGATATAGCCGCCGATCATCGCGAAGGCGCCATGGGCGAGGTTGACGACGCGCATCAGGCCCATGGTGACTGACAGGCCGATCGAGATCACGAACAGCACCATGCCATAGGCAAGCGCATCGACGGCTATGCTGAAGACAGTTTGCATGAGGTTCGTGTGTTCCTTTTGTCGTCCATGAAACCGCGCCGATGGCTCTCGCTCCACATCGTCCGGCGTACCGTGCCGCCTCCTCGTCCGCCTGCCGGCATCCTCTCCCGCTTGGGAGAGGGGATTTGCGGCGCCGGGAGAGGGCAGGATGAGGGGGCGGTCTCCACGATCGCGCCCTCATGACAGGCGGTTTACTTCATAGCCGCCAGACCCGGATCACCCTGCTTCTCGAAGATCTGGATTTCCTTGTTGATGTATTTGCCGCCCGCATCCTTGGTGACTTCGCGCAGATAGATATTCTGCGTGAGATGGCGGCTTTCCGGATCGATCGAAACCGGGCCGCGCGGGCTTGTCCAGGAGAGACCTTTCACGGCTTCGACAGCCTTTTCGGCGTCCTGCTTTCCGCCGGTCGCCTCGATCATCTTGTAGATGACGTGCATGCCGTCATAGGCGCCAACGGCGGGGAAGGTGAGTTCGGACGGGTTGCCGAGCGCCTTGCCGGTGGCTTCGACGAAGGCCCTGTTTTCCGGCGAATCATGCGAAACCGCATAATGGAACGTCGTCAGCATGCCGAGCGCGGCATCGCCGAGTGCCGGCAAGTCAGATTCCTGCGTCAGGTCGCCGGGGGCAAAGAGCTGGATGCCGCCGGCCTTCAGACCATTTTCGTCATAGGCCTTCACGAAGCCGAGCGTCGTCGGCCCGGATGGCAAGAAGGCGAAGACGCCTTGTGCGCCGGAGTCTTTGATGCGCTGCATGATCGGGCTGAAATCATTGGTGGCAAGAGGCATGCGGATCGCCTCGACGATTTCGCCGCCGGCCTTTTCGAAGCCCGCCTTGAAGGCGTTTTCAGCGTCGACGCCGGGACCATAATCGCTGACGACGGAGATGACTTTCTTCACACCCTTGTCGAAGGCGACCTTGGCGATTGGGGTGGAGGTCTGCCAGAGGGTGAAGGATGTACGAACGACCAGCGGGCTCTTGGTGACGATCGCCGAGGTCGCCGCGTTCATGATGACGAGCGGCGTATTTGCCTGCTTCAGGATGGGCGTGACGGCCATTGCATCCGGCGTGAAATAAAATCCGGCGAGATACTGGACCTTTTCCTTGACGACGAGTTCCTGGGCAAGCGCCTTGGACTGCGCCGGATCGGCGGCCGGCAGATCGCGATAGATCACTTCGATGGTGTTGTCGCCGATCTTGGCGCCGTTCGTTGCCATATAGGCGTCGATACCAGCCTTGAAGTTCTTGCCCTGCAGCGCGAACGGACCCGAAAATGGGCCGACGACGCCGACCTTGATCGTGTCGGCATAGGCGGCGGCGCCCATGACGAGTGCCGCTGCAGCGGCCAGAACCAACCGTTTCATGTTTTCCTCTCCCTTTGTGTCCGGCGTACTCCACCGCCGGATTAGCGCGAAGCTAATAATTTTCGCGTCAGTGTGTCATGCGGAATAGTAATGTAAAATGAAATAAATGCCGTAATTCATAACCGGAGCTTTATGTTTCGTACTACCTGACGTCGCCATGGTCTATGGTCTTCCCAGGCGCAAGATATTGCCGGTCAACTCACGTGCAAGCCGCAGGGCGGCGGCGGTCGCCATCACCGTCTGCGGTATCACGAGCCATTCGAGCGTCCAGGCGGCACCTGAACGTTCCTGTTCGTGAACGAGCGATTGGTGGATGGCGGAAAGCTGGGCGGCGTTGAAGCGGGCAAGCGCAACAAGCGTCTCGGCCGCGACGGGATTTTGCTTATGTGCCATGGCAGACGAACCGCCGCCGCCAGCAAGTTCGATCTCGCCGCCCGCCTGCGCCAGAAGGGCTATGTCCTGGCCCATCTTCCCGAGGCTGCCGGTGATCAGCGAGAAAAGGTTGGTAAGATCGGCGATCATGGCACGCTGGCTTTGCCATTGCGGTTCGTCGGCGAGCCCGAGTTCCTGGGCAAGCGAAGCGCGGATGGCGGCCGCCTTGTCGCCAAGCTTGTCCAGCGTTCCGGCGGCGCCACCGAACTGGACGGGAAAAGACTGTTCCATCAGCCGGCCGCGATAAAGTTCAAGCGGTGCCCGCCATGTCCGCAGACGATCGGAAACGGCAATCGGGATTGCGGCCTGCATGCGGGTATGACCCATCAGGGTGTTCTGGCCGAATTCGCGGTCGATCGCGTCGAGAGCGAAAATAGCGGCACCGAGCCGGCCGGAGAAAAGAAAGGCGATCGATTTCAGCCTGATCATCAGGCTGGTGTCGATGACGTCCTGGCTGGTCGCGCCGAAATGGACATGCTCGGCCGCGTCGCCGCCCACGCACTTGCGCAGTTGCTTGATGAGCTCGGGAACGACGACGCCGTCCCTGGCGGTCGCGGCCTTGAGGCCGGCCAGATCGGCAGTGAAGCCTTTACAGGCGTCGGCAATGCGGCTTGCCGCCTTTTCCGGGATCAGGCCGTGGACGCTTTCGGCCTTCGCAAGCGCTCGTTCGAAAAAGAGCATGGCGCGGATATCGGCATCGGCCGAAAGATACGCCGCAACCTCATCGTCGCCGAGAAGGCCGCACAGAAACGGGTGGTCGAAGGCTGATGTGGTCACGTGACGTCTCATTGATTTCTGCCTGCTTCTGCCGCCAGTTTGGCGGCAGAAGGACCGCATGGCTACCGAAATGCCGGAAGACTAGGGACAAAGGCTTTCCGCTCCTTTGCCGACTATACCTTTACCGGCTCTTCGACGGACAGGATCTTTGTATCCGCATTCTCGTCGACGCCACGCGCCTTTGCAACGAACGAGAATTTCTTTCGCATGCCCAGGATGGGCTTTTCGATCATATGCCAGGAAAAGACGGCGATACCCAGGGCGGCACAGATGCCGACGGCATAGAGCGCGAGCGCTCCCGTCTTGGGGATGAGGAACAAACCCGGTGCCAGGCTGATCAAAATCTGCAGAAAAGGATCGTGATAGAGATAGACGCCATAAGAGTAGTCGCCCTTGTGAAAGACGGAGGGCAAGGGTACCGGCGTCAGGCCGACAAATACCGTGATATAGACGAGTGCCGGCAGGACGAGCAGCCTGTTCGGCACGCTCTCGATAGATGGGCTGCTCAAAAGGAGCATCGCCAGGACGGAAATCGCCAGGCTGGCCACAAACAGCGATCTTTTGTGCGGAATAAAATCCCGCAATTGATAGGCGAGGATGCCGAGCAGAAACGCGAACACCAGTTGGGCGCCGCGGCTAACGAACAGCGTGCTCAAAACCAGGTTTACGCGATAGGGCAGCAGATGCCCGAAGAACTGGACGACGAGCCCGGCCAGGATGAAGCCGCCGGTCAAAAGTGCCAGCTTCTGCCACGACTTGATGATCGAGGTGATCATCAGCGCAGACATGATGATGTAGCAGAAGATTTCCCAAGGCACGGTCCAGAGAGCCCCGTTCACCCGATGCGTCGGGTTTTCCTCAAACACGCCCGGCAGGCTGTAATGGATCCAGCCGACGATGTTGAGGAAATACTTGTAGAAATCGGCACCAAGAAAATAGTCGCGCGAGGCGACGGTCGTCACCAGCGGGCCGATGATGAGCGCGCAGACGACGATATCGACGGCAAGGGCCGGGACAATGCGCAATCCGCGGTTCAGGAGAAAGTTCTTGAGGCTGAGCCGCTGAGCGCTGCCGGCGATCAGAAAACCGCTGAGAGCAAAGAACATCGGCACCAGTGCGTATTCCGCAAACCAGAGCGGGCTCGAACGGAAAAACGCGTCATTTCCGGTCAGCAAAAGCGAATGTGCAAATACGATTGAAAAAGCCAGAGCAATTCTGAGGAAGTCGAAACCTGGACCAAGACCCTTGTGTGCGGACAGGACGTGCCCGAATGTTTTCTGCATGTTTCCACCATCACCGTTCAGCCCGTCCAAGTCTTACTGCGGTGCAGCATTTTTAACAACCCGCATATCGCCGTTTTGTCATACGCGCAGCTCTCTTTGGTTGTAGTCCTGACTGTCAACGGCATTGCCCTCCGCCAGGAGGTGCCTGCACCATAAGGGCAAAACCCCTTATTTTACATCATGGTCAAATGTCGAGAAATACGGTTTCCTGCTCCCCCTGAAGGCGGATATCAAACGTATAGGTTGTGTCATCGCGGGACGCGATCATTGTTGCAGTGCGCTCGCTGTGCTCGATACGGGAAAGCAGCGGATCGGCGTTGTTGGCGTCCGCCTCTTCGGGAAAATACATGCGGGTGTGGAGCCCGATATTGATGCCGCGCGCGACGATCCAGAACGAGATGTGCGGCGCCATCATGCTCCCGTCCTTGAACGGGACGCGGCCGGGCTTGACGGTCTCGAAGATGTAGGCGCCGTCTTCGGCGCTGGTCGGGCAGCGTCCCCAACCGGTGAAATTCGGGTCGGCCGTACCGCGCATTTCCGATGGGCTGTTGTAAAGCCCGGCGCTGTCGGCCTGCCAGATTTCGACCACTGCGTCACGCACGAGCGCGCCTGTGCCGTCATAAACATGGCCGGTGACGGTGATGCGTTCGCCGAGCGTCTTGTCGTTGACCATCGCGCTGCCGAGGTCTTCTGCGTAAACGCCGCCGATATCGCAGAAATTCGGCGTCAGGCCGATATGGACATAGGGACCTGCCGTTTGCGACGGGGTTTCCTTGAGATAGCCGAGTTCCTGCATGGTCAGTTGCCCTCCAGCCGATTTTCGAACAGTGTCGAGCGGCGACCGCGCAGCACGATATCAAACTTGTAGGCGCGCGCATCCATGGGGATGGTATTGCCCCAGTCGAGCGGTGCAATCAGCTGCTCGATCGCTGCCTCGTCCGGGATCGTGCCGACGATCGGACATTTCCAGATCATCGGATCGCCTTCGAAATACATCTGCGTGATCAGCCGTTGGGCAAAGCCGTGGCCGAAGATCGAAAAATGGATATGCGCCGGGCGCCAGTCGTTGACGCCGTTCGGCCACGGATAGGCGCCGGGGCGAATGGTGCGGAAGGAATATTGCCCATACTCGTCGGTGATGCAGCGCCCGCAGCCGCCGAAATTCGGATCGATGGCAGCAAGATAGGTTTCCTTCTTGTGGCGATAGCGCCCGCCGGCATTGGCCTGCCAGAACTCCACCAGCGCGCCCGCAACCGGCCGGCGACGTTC
Organism: Rhizobium sp. USDA 3886; assembly: GCF_056279785.1. NCBI lineage: Bacteria > Pseudomonadati > Pseudomonadota > Alphaproteobacteria > Hyphomicrobiales > Rhizobiaceae > Rhizobium > Rhizobium sp. USDA 3886. Next base: position 1,023,465 of record NZ_JBWCDC010000003.1, read on the forward strand.
GTCGAGCACCCGGCCATGAACGATAATACGCTCGCCGATGGCGCTTTCGCCGGGGCGGGCGAAATTGTGGATCAGGTCATTGTCGAGTTCGCCGATGATCGAGTGGCCGAAGACCGGTCCGGTAATCTCGGAAATCGTGCCGTCGAGCGATAAGAGTGCGCGCTGTGGAGAGCGCAGCACCGATGTCTTGTAACCGGGCGCATAGGCCGGTGGGTGCCAGGCGCGGTCGCGGGCGAAGAAGGCGCCAGTTTCCGGCTTGCGGTTCGGGATATCGGACATCTCTTCCTCTCAGGCTGCCTTTTCGGCGTCCATTTGCTCGAAAACCTGCTTGGCGATCTTGATGGCGTGATTGGCGGCCGGAACGCCTGCATAGATCGCCACATGCAGAAGCGCTTCACAAACATCATCGCGGCTGGCACCGGTATTGGCTGTGGCGCGCACATGCATCGCAACCTCGTCGTCCTGGCCCAGTGCCGCCAGAAGCGCGATCGTCACGATCGAACGCTCGCGCTTGGTAAACGCCGGACGTGACCAGACATGTCCCCAGGCAGCCTCCGTGATCAGGTCCTGAAACGGCTTGTCGAAAGCCGTCGAGCCTACTTCGGCGCGATCGACGTGATCGTCGCCGAGGATCGCGCGGCGGGTCGCCATGCCCTGCCTGTAGCGTTCGGACGGGGTCGGGGCTTCATTCATGGGCTCTGTTCTCCATGCAAGGCAAAGTCGATGAAGGCACGGATGATGGCGGTGAGTGCCTCCGGCTGTTCGACGCAGGGGATGTGACCGGCATCGCGGATCACTTCAAAACGGGCATTCGGGATCAGCTGCGCGGTCGACCTCACCAGGTCCGGCGGCGTCGAGCCGTCCTGATCGCCGGCGATGCAGATGGTGGGAACCGCAATCTTCTTTGCAGCCTCGGTGTAGTCGGCATCACGGATCGACTCGCAGGTTGCGATGTAGCCTTCGAGCGGCTGACGGGCCAGCATGTTGCTGTAGCCGTGATAAGCGGCGTTTTCCGGGCGGCGGAATGCCGGTGTGAACCACAGCTCCATCACCCGATCGACGATGCTGCCGATTCCCTCTTTTCCAACGGTAGCAATCCGCGTGTTCCAGCTTTCCTGGGTGCCGATCTTGTGTGCCGTATCGCAAAGGATGAGGCCGCGCACGAGGTCCGGGCGCTGCTGATAGAGAGATTGCGCGATGAGGCCACCGACCGAAAGGCCGCAGATGAAGGCCTGTTCGACCTCAAGCATCCCTAGGAGACCGATCAGGTCGGAGGCATGGTCCTCGATCGAATACGGCACCTGGCCGACATCCGAGAGGCCGTGTCCGCGCTTGTCGTAAAGTACGATCGCAAAGTCTCCTGCGAGCCGCACGATCACATCGCGCCAGATCCGGAAATCCGTGCCGAGCGAATTGGCAAAGACGATGACCGGCTTGTCGGCCGGGCCGCCAATGATCTGGTAGTGGATCGTGACATCATTGACGCGAGCAAATTGCACAGGGCTTCCTCCTGAGGCGAAATTGAATGTTTAATTCGGTTAGGTAAAATGATATTTCGTGGCTTTCCGATAACTTATGGGTTATGTGACAGATGATCGACAGCCGCATCAAGTTTCGCCATCTGCAGACCTTTGTCGAGGTTGCGCGTCAGAAAAGCGTCATGAAGGCAGCGGGACTCCTGCGTGTCAGCCAGCCGGCGGTGACAAAGACGATCCGTGAACTGGAAGAGGTGCTTGGCGTCGGCGTTTTCGAGCGCGACGGACGCGGCATAAAGATCACCCGATACGGCGAGGTATTCCTGAAGCACGCAGGCGCGGCGCTGGCGGCGCTCCGTCATGGGCTCGATTCCGTCACCCAGGAGCGGGTGGGCGACGCTCCGCCGATCCGCATCGGCGCGCTTCCGACGGTCTCGACGCGCGTCATGCCGCGGGCGATGGAACTATTCCTTAAAGAGAATACCTGGAGCCGCATCAAGATCGTGACGGGCGAGAATGCGGTCCTTCTGGAACAGCTTCGCGTCGGCGATCTCGATCTCGTCGTCGGGCGCCTCGCCGGGGCGGAAAAGATGGCGGGCTTTTCCTTTGAGCATCTCTATTCCGAGCAGGTGGTCTTTGCCGTGAGAGCAGGCCATCCGCTGCTGAAAGCCAAACAGTCGCCTTTCGGGGCGCTCGGTGATTACACGGTGCTGATGCCGACGCGGGCCTCGATCATCCGCCCTTTCGTCGAGAGTTTCCTGATCGCCAACGGCGTGCCGAACCTGCCGAACCAGATCGAGACGGTCTCCGATTCTTTCGGCCGTGCCTTCCTGCGGTCGAGCGATGCAATCTGGATCATCTCGACCGGTGTCGTGGCCGCCGATATCGAGGACGGCATCCTGGCGGCGTTGCCGATCGACACGAGCGAAACGAAAGGGCCCGTGGGACTGACGATGCGTACCGACGCACTTCCGTCGCTGGCGCTATCTATTCTGATGCAGACGGTCCGCGAGGCCGCACGGGAGATTTCCGCAAAATGAAGGGACGAGGACGCCGTCGCAAGGAAGGCGATCCGCGGCTCTGTTCCGTTATGCCGAAGGTGAAGAGCCGGGTTACCGTTCGACGGCCGATGCCAAGGCGCAAGGTGTGACGATGGCCCGCGTCCACGCGGCTTCAAACGTGTATCCGCGATGGAATTCCGGACGATACGATCTCGACCTGAACCATTTGCTGCACCGTCCGCTGGCCTCGGTGTCGGCCTTGGGGACATTGCCCGCAGATTCTCTGAAATCATTGTCGGATCTAGCGATCCGCCTTTCATCGGCCGTCACCGCTACCGAAGGGCTGACGCGGGTCCGATGCCACGGCGACTGCCATGGGGGCAATGTCCGGATTGCAACGGAAGGCCGGCTCAAGGAGAGGCGGTATTCTTTGATTTCGATGATGGAGGTCCAGGTTATCTCGCTTACGATCTTGCCGTCTTTCTCTGGTCAGCCTCCATTCATCGGGACGGTTATTGGCTATTCGCTATGGCATGCTTTCCTTGAAGGGTATCGGTCCGTCCGGTGTTTAAACCCGATCGAATACGAGGCGGCACATCTTTTGTGCCGGTACGGCATTTCTGGCTGATGGGTGAATTATGCAAGCAGAACTGTCGAATGGGGCAGGGAAGCAGCCTCTGAGAAACGGCTTCACCGGCAACTGGAATACCTCCTCTCATGGGAACAAGAGAGGCTCATGCCGAAGTTGTTCTGAACACGGCGTCCTCAAATGGGCAGAAGGGCCCATCGGAGCCGTTTTCGAACAGGCATAAGCGTCGATGGCAATTGACGTCCGGAAAGTTCACCAACAGCATTGGCGAGCAAATCACCATCGGGCGACTGGTCTTATACGAGCTGCGTGGTCGTGATGGAGGAATGGATTGATTCCGGCGCCGGCAGCGCTTTGGAAGTCGGCGTCAACGGTGCCGCTAACGCTGTGGCGCATTGTGCTCTATGTCTGGACCGATGGACGCGAGGATGACTTATAAGTTCTGTTTCGTTATTTTGGTCATCTAGCGTGTCTTCCGCCAAACGGCAGCAGGCATCAAGGCTATCTGGTTGAGGGGAGATGGCTGCAAAGCATGCAGAGAGCGCACAGGACGCAGTCGGCCCGACAGGACGCGCACGAGCACTTCGCAATAGCCCCTGGGGCCTGCTAAGCCGCCGCCCGCTGTCAAGGTGGGAAGGAGACGACGATGACGAAGATGACGAAGACGACTGGGAGCAAGTCATGTGCCGAAACATAAGAACTTTGTTCAATTTCGATCCGCCTGCGACCGACCACGAAATCCATGACGCCGCGCTGCAGTTTGTGCGAAAGCTGAGCGGAACGAGCAAACCGGCGAAACGCAATGAGGCGGCGTTCGACCGCGCGGTCGGTTCGATCGCGGCATGTGCCCGCGAACTGCTCGTTTCACTCGAGACTTCGCAACCGCCGCGCGACCGCGAAGAAGAAGCCGCAAAAGCGCGCGCGAGAACAGCGGCCCGGTTCGCGTGAACTGTGCCGGTGGTCTGGCCCGCCGCAGGCTGAATCCGGCCCTTGCGGGCGTGGGACGTCATGACCAATGCTCGGGACATCGATGCCTCCCTCCTGGAGGATGGAGGCCGTTTGCCACCCAGCCAGCACTATGTCGAGATCACCATTCCACGCGGATTAACGTATGAAGTCTTCTCGCCTCCAGCACTTCCTGGTTGGCATGCGATGCCGGCGACCGTGAGTAGGAAGTTCGGTGAACAATGGTGCTTGGAAAGGCGAAGTGCGATCCTGCTGGTGCCCAGCGTGGTGGCGCGTCTCGACCACAATGTCCTGATTAATCCGGCTCATCCGGAATTCCCACAAATCGGGGCAAGCTTGCATCAGCCGGTCTATTGGGACCGCCGATTGTTTGGTGCCTAGTCTTCTGCTTAGGCCGGAGGCGCTCCCGGACTGGCTGCTCTGAGCGGTGGTTGGCTGCCGGTTTGACGCGGACAGGGAGGGAGTTCTTGTCGGCCCGCTCGGTGCGCACCGGCTCTTCATCGATGAGATTCTCCATGCCCAAATTGGGTCTGGTGCAGGATCGCTACGGACAGCCCAAGGCTCGTCTCGTACGCGCAGCCCTGAGGCTGTGAAACCAAGAATGTTCCACCATGATGGCGAACCATCCGAACGAGCTCTTTGCTTTCGAGGCAACAGCACTATCTCAGTTCCCTTGCAACTCGGAGGAGCAAACCGTGAAGGCAACGCGAGAGGAACAAATCCGAAAACGAGCCTATGAAATATGGGAGCAGGAGGGCCGTCCGCATGGCGAGGACCTCAAACACTGGCTGAAGGCTTTCGAAGAGATTGGAAGCAGGCTCCAATCTCCCGCGAAGCAATCAGGATCCAAAGCTGACAAGCGAGCCAAGACGGTCGCCGAGGCGAGAAAGCCGGCGAGCGGTGTCGCCGCCACTGACCGAAAGCCATCGAAAGACAAACGCACTCTTGAGCCCGAGCATCAATCTAGTGCCTCGAAAGCAACGGTGCCCGAAATGCCAGCAAAATCCAAAGCTCAGCAGAAGGCCGCAGGTGCTGCCTTATCAGCAAAGCGTGGTGAGACGTCCAAGAGTAAGGTAAAGGGCGCCGCCAAGAGCACGGAAAAATCCATGAGCGAAAAGCAGCCCGAAGAGTTTGCATCGACCAAAACAAGAGGCAAACCCGAACGCGTTGCTAAGTAGGCGGCCGGATCCGGCCGCCTCGTGACAGGCTCTCATGAGCGAACGAGCCGGAAGCGACACGCTTCGTCCAGCCGCCCTGACAGAAGACGGTTGCCATTTCCGGCCACCACGCGGCGGCTGGCCATGCATCCGGTCCAATTGGGCAGCAATGTCGCGCAGCGATAGATCAGGATCGGCGATCGCGATCCCGGCGGCCGATGCGGCGATCGAACAAGTAGTTCCGGCTCCGCGAGCTTTTCGCGCACCATCCGGTGGACCGCCCGGCGCAACCGTTCGACTGTCCAGTCATGACCTTCTGAGATTGAGGATCCGCATGACACTGCACCGAGGTAATAAGCTCGTCGAGACAGGTGCGCTCAAGCGCCGCCGACACCGCACGCACCGCCTCTGGTCGGCGTTTCTGAAGCTCGGGGACCCATAGCGGTCAGCCCGAACTTCGTCATATTCCCGTATCGACATATAGCCCACTTTGAAGGATCGTGGCATGGTCGGCGCGACACGAATCGAGGTTCTGCATGACAATCGGAAGCCGCCGGGCGGCTGTCACAAAGGCACTTGGACGCGCGCGCAGGCTGGGCATCGAAATCGACCCTGATCCCGCCTTTCATACGTTGATCGAATGCTGGGTCAAAGGCGAATTAACGATGCCGCAGATTCGCGAGCGGTATCTCGCGCTGCTGAAGGAACGCGAACAGTCCCGGCGCGAGTGGAAAGGACGGTCTGGACTTTCCGTTGCTACTGAACCCGAAGACGCCGCAGAGTCCTCACTGATGGGAGGAACCGAGGCTATAGGAATGCAAGAAGGTGATCGGCAGAAGGAGGAAATAAGTCACCCGCATTTGCCAAAACGACGCCGGCCGCGGAAGCCGTGAATGATGGTTTCGATGCATTTCCGCTGAAGACCGGCGACGTCCCCGTACCGGCCGCCTTCACGTCAGATTTCTCAGTCCCGGTCGACCTCGCGCGGATGACATCGTCGATATTGCACGGTGGCTGTGACGGCCAGGCCCGTGAGAGGAGGGTTGCGCCTAATGGTGCGATCACAATCGGCACTCCAGCGATCGGGCAGGACACCACTCCAAGAGTCAGGATGGGATCGACCATCCGGTAGTTGTGGTTTGGGTCGTCTGTGTCCCACCGCGTTCCAGGTCTGTAGTCCCACGAAAGGTCCGCCACTGCGCGATGCGGCGGGCAGTTCGTTACACGAAATCTGCGACGTGTCGCAGCTTGCGGCACGGGGCAGATCTCGCCGCTTGAAAGAACATCAACGCGCTGCGTTGATGTTTGCCGACATGGCTCCTTTGAAGCGGTCTGCTCGCGCGACATCAAACCGCTCGAGCATCTTCTTGAGCTGCACGTTCTGTGCATGGAGTTGTTCGGCCAGCAGGCTATTGAGCCGCTTATTTTCTGCATCAAGGGCGGCTAGTTCGTCGAAGGAAACCCAATCTCGGGCAGTCACGGATTCCGCGCTTCGGGGCTCGTTCCTCCCCATTGCAATGCGCGCGATCGGAACTGCGCTGCGCTTGGCGCGCTTTCGATGGGTGCCTTTTGATGATTTCCGGGGCTGCGGCGCAGGCTCGCTCTCTTGCACGGGCGCGACAACTTTTGCGGTTAGAACATCTGTCTCATGCTGCTTCGGCACCTCAACCTCAGCAACCTTTGGGCCGTTGTCCGATGGTACCGCTGCTTCTGCAGTGCTGGCCTCGCCCACGTGTCCGCTCGCAGAACCCGAATTCATCGGGTCAGGCGGCATTGTATCGCCTTCGTCCGGCGTACCAGGTGCTGCATTTGAATTGAACGGATGCGGCGCCGTATCTTCCGCTTCGCGAACGAAAGCCTTGAGGTCAGTGTCACCCCAAATTGAGCTTGTCCGCACCTTCGTCGATCGTCGACCCGACTTGAATTCAACAACGAAATTCCGTTGTGGCATTTTCATATGATTTCAACCTTGAGCAATGCGTGGCAGAGCCAGCGCCGATGAGCGCCACGCGTTCCTGCCAGCGGATCCATATATCGCCTTACCGCGCGCTTCAACTGTCAGCGCGCGAGACAGTGACGAATACTTCGCGCTGACAGCCCGGTGTAAACGAGCCTTTGAGGCGCTACCGCAGGGAATGTCGCCTTCGCGATTGCTCGCCTCGACGGCGGGATTGGAGGCGAGCCCGACCTTTGAAGTCACGCAAGACCGGGCGGTCAATCGATAAAATGACCGCCTGCACGGCCTCGTTCCTGGATCAATCCAGCCCGAGCCTCTTGCGCAGTTGCGTATTTTCCGCACGCAACTTTTCCGCCAGGCGCTTGCGAAGCTTCTGGTTCTCCTCTTCGAGCTGGACCAGATCGCCCAGTTCATCGCTGGCCGGAACCGGCTTCTTGTTCCTTTGAACAACCGGCGTCGCGGTCCGTTTCCAGTTATAGTAGGTCTGCTCCGATATGCCGGCCTTCTTGATCGCGTCCTTGAGGGTGCTTTTGCCTTCGGTGATTTCCGTCCCGATCAGCTTGAGCTTACCGGTTTTTTCCTGCTCGCTATACGTCCTGGGCTTAGCCACGGGCGACTTTACAGCCGCTGCCTTTGATGTAGCGCGCGCCGGTTCGGCAGCCGTCTTTTGCGGCCGTGGCGACCTCTGCTTCTTGACAGCAGGTGTTTTTGCCTCGGCGTCCGTCGCCGCAACTGCATTCGGTCCTATGTTGTTCTCGTCAGCCATCAGTATTTCCTCTCTAGCCATTGCCTGTTTTCCGCCGAGTGAGCTCCAGAGTCAACACCGCCGCAAGCCTCCTGCTTTTGCGGGCAGTCGAAACCAATTGGGTCGGCCCGGAATGGCATGCGGGAGTCGACCTGACGCGCTCTTAAGATCGCTGAAGGATTATGCTTTTCGTCCCGCTTGTCTCACTCGATCTCGTAAATCGCCGCGTTGTTGTCCTGCACCTCGCGCAGCCCCTTGTATGACGAATGCCGCAGCTTCACGACGGGTATCCGATCTCGGCAATCAGCGTGGGTGCCTGCATCACTGAGACAACCACCGGCGAGCCCGAACCATGGCCGCTTTCCAGTGGTGGATTTCATGGGTGTCGTCCTTCGAGTAGGCGGATTGCCTCTTTTCAATGCGATACGCCGTGGCCGCCTATCGGCTTCTTGATGAAGAAAGCCGTCGCAATAGCTGCAATGGAAATGGCCGCCCCACAGAAGAACGACGCGCGGATCCCGCCCGTGGTGGCCGCCACGGCATCGGCGCCGGCGAGTGTGAGGCTCGAACCTTCCATCGTCATGATCGCAACGAAGAGCGCGGTGCCGGCCGCGCCGGCGACCTGCTGGCTGGTGCCGATCATTGCACTTCCATGCGAATAGAGATTGGGCGGCAGTGCTCCGAGGCTCGCAGTGAAGAGAGGGGTGAACATGAGCGCAAGGCCAATGCTGAGGACGATATGGGCGATCAGCAGCATCCAGAAGGGCGTGTCCTGCTGAACGAAGGTCAGACCCCACATCGAAACGCTGAACAGAATGGCGCCCGGAATGGTGAGCGGCATCGGGCCATACCGGTCGAACAGGCTGCCGACCGTCGGGGCGCAAAGTCCCATGATCAACCCACCCGGGAGCAACAGCAGCCCGGTCTGAAGTGTCGTCAGCCCCAGCACGTTCTGAAGATAGATCGGCAGCAGGATGAACACGCCGAACATCGACATCATCAAGATCGCCATCATCACGACCGGAATGGTGAAGGCCTTGATCGTCAAGGTGCGCATGTCCAGCAATGCCCTGTCCTGGCGCTGAAGCCGCAACTGCCGCAGGACGAAGATCGCAATGACCGCCGCACCTACGCCGAGCGGAATCCAAGGCGAGACGGCTGGCGTCTCAAGCGCGGCCTCGCCCAGTCCGCTCAGGCCATAGACGAAGCTGCCGAAACCGATTGCGGAGATGGGGACAGAGAGGATATCGATGGGCGCCTTCGTCGGCTCGGTGACGTTCTTGATTTTCCATGCACCGAGCGCCAGAGCTATGAGCGCGATCGGCAGGACGAGCAGGAACATCCAGCGCCAATGAAGCGCTGCCAGGATAAGGCCGGAAATCGTCGGGCCGATGGCGGGCGCCACGGAGATGACGATGGAGATATTGCCTATCGTCTTTCCGCGCGAGTGCGGCGGCACCAGATGCATGATCGTGGTCATCAACAGCGGCATCATGATCGCCGTGCCGGATGCCTGTACGATCCGTCCGATCACCAGCATGCTAAAGCCCGGCGAGAGTGCGGAAATCAGCGTGCCGGCGCTGAACAGCGACATCGCCAGAATGAATACGGGCCGCGTATTCAGGCGCTGCAATAGATAGCCGGTCACCGGAATGACGACGGCCATGGTCAGCATGAACGCCGCCGTCAGCCATTGCGCCAGGCTCGCGGAAATCTTGAGATCCGCCATCAAGTGCGGCAGTGCGACACCCATGATGGTTTCGTTGAGGATGACGACGAAGGCCGAAACCAGCAGAAGACCGATGACGAGCTTGTTACGGGCGCTCTGGTCTTCGGTGACGGGGACATCTTCAACGCCGGATATTGCTTGGGAATCGAGGGTCATAGCGGTGCCTTGAATGGATGCGGGACTGTATCGCTATCGAATGCAGAAGCGAGCACCATCATGACGTATCGTCAAGCGAAGATCCGACAATGAGGTTTAAATTTTCTCAGCGCAGGTCCGATCGCTGATATGGTGAATCGCGTGCTGACGACAATACTGGTTTCAACGATCGGTTCCGAAATCACATGAGCCATTGGAGCGGGCTCGCCTCATTCCCCTGGTTGAAAGCCGATCGCTTCTCGCTGTGACTTAAACGCCGTTTGCAACGCAGATTTCGCGGCAGATCAGAATGTCGTCCGCGATTAGGGATGCCTTAAGGCCCAATAAAAAACACCTCCGAGTGATAGGCCCAAGCCCAACTCTCAGTCGGTGCTCCTTGGACAGCGCTGTACGGAATCGAGGGCCGTTCGATCTCGGATGTGCCAGAGCTGACTGAAATGGAGGAATGTCCATGAAGCCGCGTATTTCTGTCTTGACGCTGGGTGTCGCCAATCTTGAGCGGTCGCTCGCCTTTTACCGTGACGGCCTTAAACTACCTACTCAAGGGATCGTGGGCCATGAGTTCGAGCATGGCGCCGTCGCGTTCTTTGACCTATCGAGCGGCGTCAAACTTGCGATCTGGGCTCAGGACGACCTGGCCCACGACAGCGGTCTGGCGAAAGTACCCGCAAGCAGCACCTCATTTTCGATTGGCCACAACGTCTTGCATCGACGTGAGGTGGACGAGGTCATGGAACAGGCCCGGCATGCGGGAGCAGACCTCGTAAAGGTCGCCGAGGAGACCTTTTACGGTGGATACGCTGGATACTTTACCGATCCCGACGGCCACCTATGGGAAGTGGTGTGGAATCCGGCCAATCTGCCACCGGAGGATTGAATCGGCGTGATTTCCGGGCTTCGACGTCGATCTCTCCAATGCGAGTACCAAGGAGCTTGGTGTGAAGGCTGAGGTCAAGCCGGTGATCACTTGCTCTTGTCGGTCGATTTTTTGAATTCCGGAGCGGGAAGCTTGGCCTCCGCGAGCATTTCTTCCTGCGTCGCTGAAGCACCGAGCTTGAGAAAAAGCCGCTCAGCTTCCGTGTCACTCAATCGGTATTTTTTGGCGAATTCGTAAACGGCGGCTCGCGGTCCGTCCAAACGTGGCTGTGTGGCTTCGAATTTTATCATCGGGAATTCTCCTAAGGTCCTCAAAAAAAGGTACGTGTGCGAAGAGCGGCGTCACCTCAGATCGGCTGCAGTCAGCGTGTAGGCCGATCGGCGATTGCGCTCGTAGACTTTGATCGCCGCGTCCTGGATAGCCGAACGCAATCTGTCGAAGGCATTGAGATAATCCGCTTCCACGAAGCTCTGATCGGCTTGCTTCATGAGCGCGGCAGCCTCTATGAGGAAGCGCACTTCAAACACGCCATCATAGCCTTGAAAGCGGACTGTCCGCTTCCCTTCGTCGAAACTGCGGCTGCTGTTTGGGAATTGAAGTGTCATGTCTGCCTCTTTCGGGCGTGAGTAAGCCGGGATGGCGGGTGACGTCCGGCGTCAACCCCTTGGCCAGATCGGGAAAGACCGGCTCTAAGCCTCCTGGCAGCCGATATCCCTATCGGGATAATGCCGGAATTGCGACGTTTGTTGCATTCGCCGGCACGAGCTGCACCCGGTCAACATTTGCAACAGCCTGGGCGGCGAGATGTCGTTCCAAGACCCCGAGAATCTCGCTATCAACCGTCTGATCGAATTTCCGGGCAAAGAGATTGGGGCTTGATATCAGTTCAGGGGCGTCTTGGCGCTGATAGGTTCTGGGACGCAGCTTTATGGTGCCATCGGGAATCCAGTCGATCGTCCGCAGGTCATCGCTGACGATTTCGCCTTGCATCGCAGAATTCATCATCACCGTTTGGAAGAATCCTTCGTCTGCAATCAGGGTGTTTTCATAGAACGCCTTGTAACGAGCCACACTCGGGTCGTGGCAGACGAAGTCGCAGAAAGCCCTTGTCACGATCATCCACTGATTGCCGATATAGGGTACGGCGTCGGTAAGGAAGGGCCTTGAATGTGCAGTGCGCTGAATGGTCTCCTCCAACTCGACCACGTATTCGCTGACGCGGTGCATTGTGTCGGGGCGCTCCCGATCCTGGTCCCGAACCTTGATGAATTCGCAATTGAGGTTGGCATTCAGGAATGCGGTGATCTGCTTTTGGGGTTTCAGCGGAAAGTCCTGGCCACTTAGATTGATGAAATGGCTCCATTCGCCCATTTGCAGCAGGCGCTCCATGCCGCGCAGTTCGGCATCGACCAGACTGTAGCCGCCCCAAAGAGCCTTCTCGCTTTTGATCATGTCAGCGTTTGCATAGGGCAATAGAAACCTCCGGATTTCGGCTTCGAGATCGGCGCCCGAGTTCTTGTCGACATGCACGACGTAGTGATTCTCGCTATTGTGGATCGCCCTGAACAGACGCTTGAATTGATCGGGATAACGATGAACCAGGATCAGATAGCCGATCATATGTTGGCTCCGCAGGATACGGATGATCGGAGGCATTGGGCGGGATGGGTAGTCATCGCGTTGATCCTATCAGAAGCGTGTCGAGCTGCGAACAGCGAGGCTGATCGGCCGATTTCTTCTTTGTTCGGGGAATATTGAGGCAAGCACGGAACTGGCGGAGCCAGGCACCTCCAGACACAGAGTAAAGTCGCGCTTTTTACTGGTGAGACCAAGGGCCTCTATCGATCGGGGCCCTTGGTCGCAGAGTTGTTTTGGAGGTTTCGCAAGGGGCCTCGTTACATCATGCCGCCCATATCAGGCATGCTGCCTCCGGCGGCATCCTTCCTGGGAAGGTCGGCAACCATTGCTTCCGTCGTCACCAGCAGGCCGGCAACCGAAGCCGCGTTCTGCAGGGCCGTGCGGACGACCTTGACCGGATCGACGATGCCCATGGCGATCATGTCGCCATACTCGCCGGTCTGGGCGTTATAGCCGAAATTGTCGGTATTGCTTTCCAGTATACGGCCAACGACCAGTGAGCCTTCGTCACCGGCATTTTCGGCGATTTGGCGAACCAGCGACTGCAAGGCCTTGCGGACTATGCTGATGCCGGCATTCTGATCGTCGTTCTCGCCCATGATCTTAAGGGCAATGGAGGCCCTAAGCAGAGCCGTGCCGCCGCCGGGAACGATTCCTTCTTCGACTGCGGCGCGGGTTGCATTCAACGCGTCGTCTATGCGGTCCTTCTTTTCCTTGACTTCGATCTCCGTCGAGCCGCCGACACGGATCACCGCAACGCCACCGGAAAGCTTAGCAAGACGCTCCTGCAGCTTTTCCTTGTCATAATCCGAGCTGGTTTCCTCGATCTGGGCCTTGATCTGTGCAACGCGGCCTTCGATGTCGGACTTGGTGCCGGCACCATCGATGACCGTGGTATTTTCCTTGGTAATGGAGATCTTCTTGGAACTGCCAAGCATGTCGAGCGTGACATTTTCGAGTTTGATGCCGAGGTCTTCGGAAATGACCGTGCCGCCCGTCAGGATGGCGAGGTCTTCGAGCATAGCCTTGCGGCGATCGCCGAAGCCTGGAGCCTTGACGGCGGCGATCTTCAGGCCGCCGCGCAGCTTGTTGACGACGAGTGTTGCAAGCGCTTCGCCTTCGACGTCTTCGGAGATGATCAACAGAGGCTTGCCGGTCTGGACGACAGCTTCCAGGATCGGAAGCATGGCCTGCAGGTTGGAGAGCTTCTTCTCATGCAATAGCACATAAACATCTTCCAACTCCGCCACCATCTTTTCGGCATTGGTGACGAAGTAAGGTGAAAGGTAGCCGCGGTCGAATTGCATGCCTTCGACGACTTCGAGTTCGGTTTCAGCGGTCTTGGCTTCCTCGACGGTGATGACGCCTTCGTTGCCAACCTTCTGCATCGCATCAGCGATATACTGACCGATTTCCTTCTCGCCGTTGGCCGAGATGGTACCGACCTGGGCAATCTCTGCCGACGTATTGATCTTTTGGGCCTTGGCAAGCAGATCCTTGACAACGGCGGTGACGGCGAGGTCGATACCGCGCTTCAGGTCCATCGGGTTCATGCCGGCGGCAACGGCCTTTGCGCCTTCGCGGACGATCGCCTGGGCAAGAACGGTTGCCGTCGTGGTGCCGTCGCCGGCGATGTCGCTGGTCTTCGACGCGACCTCGCGCAGCATCTGGGCGCCCATGTTTTCGAACTTGTCTTCGAGCTCGATTTCCTTGGCCACCGAAACGCCGTCCTTGGTGATGCGCGGCGCGCCGAAGGACTTGTCGATCACGACGTTGCGGCCCCTCGGACCGAGCGTCACCTTCACGGCATCGGCGAGGATATCGACGCCGCGCAGCAGCTTTTCGCGCGCATCACGACCAAATTTGATTTGTTTGACAGACATGGCAAAACTCCCGGGCTGATCGCCCAATGGTCTTCATGAAGGGAAATAAAAAGGAAGAAACGGTTAGGCGACAACGCCCATGACGTCGGCTTCCTTCATGATCAACAGGTCTTCGCCGTTGAACTTGATCTCGGTGCCGGACCATTTGCCGAACAGGATCCGGTCGCCGGCCTTGACGTCGAGCGGCTGGATCTGGCCGGCATCATCGCGCGCACCAGGCCCAACAGCGACAACTTCTCCCTCCTGCGGCTTTTCCTTGGCAGTATCTGGAATGATGATGCCGCCCTTGGTCTTGGCGTCAGCCTCAATACGGCGCACGACGACACGGTCGTGCAACGGCCGAAAAATGGTACTAATCATTTCTGGGTTCCTCAACGAGAATGCAGCCGAATGGCCGATCTCGATAGACAATCTTAGCAGTCTTACGTTGAGAGTGCTAGGATTGATTCATGTTTTGGTCGCATTCGGCAAGTTTGCCTCAAACGTGCCACGTATTTCCAGCCGAAGGGCAGCCCAGCACTGGCAAGACCATCGCTATCGATGCTTTGGCACATCGCGCCCTTAAGATGAAAACCCGAAATTACAGTGATCGGGAACTGCTGACTGCGCCAATCGGGACTTTTCAAGATAGTTGCCCGGAACGGACGTCTCATTCGCGGAATTGCATTCCGGTCAGAGCTCGGTCAACTCTGCACCGCGTACCGAAATGATGGCCAATTGCGACAGCACAAAGGAACAAGCACGGTAGCCTTGCAGTTAATGCGTAAAGCGTGAGGGACCCACGATGAACACCCGCCCCCAATTCGCGTCGCGAACCTCGCAACTGCCGCCGCAGATTTACTACGTGCATCCCCTGATGCTGAAGGGGTTGGAGGCGTGGAGAGAGATCTTTGCGCATGCGAGTGACCTTGGCTTTGACACGGTCCTGACGGCTCCGCCTTTCGAACATGGCCATAACACCAGTGTCTTTGTCGCAAAAAGCTTCGATCGCCTCGATCCGGAATTAGGGTTGGGTGACTCCGTCACGGACGCCGTCAGAGATTTGGTCCAAGCAGCAACAGACAACAACCTCAAGATTATGCTCGACCTGGTCGTTGATCGGGTCGCCGTTGATAAGGCTTTAGGATCGATCATCGCCGATCCGCGCGTACCCCCGCACGAAGCCGGCAGCCGGCGCGTCGATTTCACACGTGAACCAGGCCATATCGACGACTGGTTCAGTCGGATGAGGCTGCTTACAGACCTCGGAATTGCAGGCTTTCGCTGCCTTGGTATCGCAAGCCTGGCTCCAAAAGCCTGGTTCAACATTATCATGTCGAGCCGTAAGTCGGCGCCGCAAACAACCTTTCTGGCTTGGACGCCTGGCACCGACTTAAAGGATCGCAAGGCCCTAGAGGGCATCGGTTTTGATGGCAGCTTCTCCTCGTTGGCATGGTGGGACCTCGAGGAGCGATGGATCATGGACGAATACCAGATCCAGAGGCAGATCGGCTATCAGATCACGTTTCCTGAAGCACCGTTCGGCAAGCGCATGGCCCACGGCACCGACAGCCGGGAGGTTTTGCAGCGCAAGGCTGTCCGGGCGCTGCGGCTCTCTTCCACATTTGCCAGCGGCCTGATGATCCCGATGGGGTTCGAATACGGTGCCGCGATTCCACTCGATCCCATGCATGGGGATGGAACCGGCCTGCGCGGCCTTCGCGAACAGGGCGCGTTCGACCTTTCCGGCGATATCCGCGCCGTCAATGCCTGGACCAACAAGACGGCCGCCGGCTTCGCGCGTCGGCCTCTCAAGCTCATCTC
Organism: Rhizobium sp. USDA 3886; assembly: GCF_056279785.1. Taxonomy (NCBI): domain Bacteria; kingdom Pseudomonadati; phylum Pseudomonadota; class Alphaproteobacteria; order Hyphomicrobiales; family Rhizobiaceae; genus Rhizobium; species Rhizobium sp. USDA 3886. Next base: position 1,039,441 of record NZ_JBWCDC010000003.1, read on the forward strand.
CACCAGCCAAACCCCGGCCGTTGCTCTGATGCAGACGGACCAAGAAGATATGCATAGCTCACAAAAAGTGCGCGTGGTCGTCCTCAACCGCGACCTGCGACGCAGCGTCAGCGCACCGTTCAATCTTTTGCGTGAGGCCGCATCCTCGTTCCTACCGCTGATCAACCCGCAGGACGATGATGAGATTCTTGCCGCCCAACTGAAGCTGAAACCGGGTGAGCTTCGCGTCTTCGAAGGACAGTCATCCGTTCCAATCATTGACGCGGTTGCAGTACCTGCTGCCAGCGAGGCAGCGGCATCTGCAAGACTGGCAATCGAAAAGGTCACGCCGGCAGTCGACGAGGGTCGTTTCGTCGTCAAACGCGTTGTCGGCGAAGTGATCAAGGTTGAAGCCGATATTTTTGGAGACGGCCACGACCCCCTTTCGGCGGCACTTCTGTGGCGGCCGGCCGATCAGAGCGGGTGGAACGAAGCCCGCATGGAGCTCGTCGAAAATGACCGCTGGCGTGCCGAATTCGTGGCAAAGCGCCTAGGACGGCATGAATTCGTCGTGGAAGCGTGGCGTAACCCCTTCCAGATCTACCGCTATGAATTGGTCAAGAAGCACGAGGCACGTCTCGACCTTAGGCTCGAGATCCAGGAGGGCATCAACTTCGTGCTCGACGCGCTCGACCACGCCGACGGCCAGATCAAGACCCGACTGAAAACCCTGTTCGACACGCTGACGGAAACGCAGGATGCTCGGCGCACCGAAATCCTGCTCGCCGCAGACACCGCCGAGCTGATGGCAGCAGCAGACAGGCGGCCCTACCGCCTCCGCTCTCAGGTCATCCCGCTCGATGCCGAGCGTTCGGCCGCCGCCTTCGCAAGCTGGTACCAGGTATTCCCGCGCTCCCAGAGCGGCGACCCGAACCGTCACGGCACATTCGATGATGTTATCCAACGGTTGCCGGCCATCCGCGCGATGGGTTTCGATGTGCTCTACTTTCCGCCGATTCACCCGATAGGCACGACAAATCGCAAGGGTAAGAACAACAGCCTGCGCCCAGAACCAACCGATCCCGGCAGTCCTTATGCGATTGGCTCGCAGGCGGGTGGCCATGATGCGATTCATCCCGAACTAGGCACCTTCGAAGACTTCCGGCGGTTGATCGAAGCTGCCAAGGACGAGGGCTTGGAGATCGCGCTTGATCTTGCAATTCAAGCGTCACCCGATCACCCGTGGCTAAAGCAGCATCCGGGCTGGTTCGACTGGCGACCGGATGGAACGATACGTTACGCGGAAAATCCCCCCAAGAAGTACGAGGACATCGTCAACGTCGACTTTTATGCGGGTGAAGCAATCCCGTCGTTGTGGATCGCGCTTAGAGACATTGTTCAAAAGTGGGTCGATAACGGCGTAAAGCTGTTTCGCGTCGATAACCCGCATACCAAGCCCTTTCCCTTCTGGGAGTGGCTGATTGCCGATATCCGATCACAGCACCCGGAGGTCGTATTCCTGTCGGAAGCCTTCACGAAACCCAAGGTGATGTACCGGCTCGCCAAGATCGGCTTTTCGCAGTCCTACACCTATTTCACCTGGCGCAACTCCAAGTGGGAACTCGAACAGTACATGCGTGAGATCACGACGGAAGAACCTAAGGAATTCTTCCGTCCGCACTTTTTTGTCAACACGCACGACATAAACCCTGACTTCCTGCAGAATGCGCCGCGTCCGGCCTATCTTATCCGTGCTGTGCTCGCAGCGACGCTGTCGGGACTTTGGGGCGTTTATAACGGCTTTGAGCTTTGCGAGGGTCGGCCGGACGCCAAGCGCAAGGAATATGCCGACTCTGAAAAGTACGAGATCCGGGCGTGGGACTACGATCGGCCTGGCAACATCAAATCCGAAATTGCGATGCTTAACCGCATCCGCAGGGAAAATCCGGCTCTACATTCCCATCTCGGCCTGCAGCTTCTCACAGCCTGGAACGACAACATCATGTTCTACGAGAAGGCAAGCCCCGGGCGCGAGAACGCTCTGCTGATCGCCGTCAATCTCGATCCGTACAATGCCCACGAGGCAGATGTGGAAATTCCGCTCTGGTCATGGAACCTCGCCGACCATGCCGCACTCGATCTCGAAGACCTGATCAATGGTCACAAGTTTACCTGGGCCGGCAAGGTTCAGCGCCTTCGGCTCGATCCGCACGCCGGGCTGCCGTTTTCGATCTGGCGCGTGAGATAAGGGAGGAAAACAAAAATGGACGTCGCAACAAGCCGGAGCCAGATGCAGACCGAGACGCATACAAGCACGCAAGATTCCGATCCCCTCTGGTATAAGGACGCAGTCATTTACCAGCTTCACATCAAGTCGTTCTTTGACGCTGATGGTGACGGCATCGGCGACTTTAAGGGACTGCATGAGAAGCTCGATCACATCGCTTCGCTCGGCGCCAATGTCATCTGGCTCCTACCGTTCTTCCCTTCCCCGCGCCTTGACGACGGATACGACATCGCCGACTACACCAATGTCAGCCCGGACTACGGCACCATGGAGGAGTTCGAGGCCTTCGTCGAAGCCGCACATCAACGTGGGCTGCGGGTCGTGATCGAGCTCGTCATCAATCACACCTCCGATCAGCACCTGTGGTTCCAGCGGGCGCGCCATGCGCCTCCCGGCTCGCCGGAGCGCGACTTCTATGTCTGGTCGGACACGGATCAGAAGTTCCCGGAAACACGAATTATCTTTCTTGACACTGAAAAATCCAACTGGACCTGGGATCCCGTCGCCGGCGCCTATTACTGGCACCGGTTCTATTCCCACCAGCCCGACCTCAATTTCGATAACCCGCTCGTGCTGGAGGAGCTTCTGAACGTGATGCGCTTATGGCTGGAGACCGGGATTGACGGTTTCCGCCTGGACGCGATCCCTTATCTGGTCGAGCGGGAAGGAACAATCAACGAGAACCTGCCCGAGACACATGCGATCCTGAAGAAGATCCGCGCAGCCCTCGAGTCCACTCACCCGGGCAGGATGCTGCTTGCCGAGGCCAATCAGTGGCCGGAGGATACTCGTGATTATTTCGGCGATGGCGATGAATGTCACATGGCATTCCACTTTCCCCTGATGCCACGCATGTATATGGCAATCGCCAAGGAGGATCGTTTTCCCATTACCGATATCATGCGGCAAACGCCGGAAATTCCGGAGAGTTGCCAATGGGCGATCTTCCTGAGAAACCATGACGAGCTGACGCTCGAGATGGTCACCGACGACGAACGAGACTATCTTTGGAATATCTATGCCGCTGATCGCCGCGCGCGCATCAACCTCGGAATTAGGCGACGTCTTGCGCCGCTGATGGAGCGCGACCGCCGCCGCGTCGAGCTGATGAACGCGCTTCTGCTTTCGATGCCTGGTACCCCTGTGATCTACTATGGCGACGAGATCGGCATGGGCGACAATATCTATCTCGGAGATCGCGATGGCGTGCGAACGCCGATGCAGTGGTCTCCGGACCGTAACGGCGGTTTCTCGAAGGCAAACCCTGCCCGCCTCGTTCTGCCTCTCATCATGGATCCGCTTTATGGCTACGAAGCTGTCAATGTCGAAGCGCAGGGGGCTGACGCCCATTCGTTGCTCAACTGGACGCGACACATGCTTGCGTTGCGCAACAAGCACTCCGCATTTGGGCGGGGTTCCTTACGATTCCTAAAGCCGGGCAACAGGAAGATCCTTGCCTATCTTAGGGAGTACCAAGGCGAGACGATCCTTTGCGTCGCCAACCTGTCGCGCCTGCCGCAGGCCGTCGAGCTGGATCTTGCCAATTTTGCCGGTTACGTCCCGATTGAGCTCACGGGCATGTCACCTTTCCCGCCGATCGGTCAGCTCACCTATCTGCTCACGCTGCCCCCTTACGGTTTCTTCTGGTTCCAGCTCTGCCAGGACACTGATGGCCCCGCCTGGCGCGCCGAGCCTCCAGAGCAGATGCAGGACATGGTGACCATGGTCGTGCGTCGCGACCTGCAGGAACTGCTCGATGAGCCCCGGCTTTCAGGTACACTCTCGAACGAGGTGTTGCCGGCCTATCTCGGTAAGCGGCGCTGGTTCGCCGCTAAGGGCGAGAGGTTAAGGCATGCGTCCCTGATCTCCGCCATGCCGTTTCCCTTCGCCGGCAACATCCTGTTTGGAGAACTGGAAGCCGAGCTAGACGCGCGCAACGAGACCTACCTGCTGCCGCTTGCCGTGTCGTGGGATGACAGCCAGCCCAGCGCCCTTGTCCAGCAGCTTGCTCTTGCCCGTCTCCGTCAGGGACGTCGCGTAGGCTTTCTGACTGACGGTTTTGCGATGGAGGGACTTGCGCGCGGCATCATACGCGGACTCTGTGAACGTGCCGTCATAGCCGGTCGCGCTGGTAAGCTCGAGTTTCTGGGAACTGCGCAGCTCGACTGCACGAGCGTCAATGATGACATGCAGGTGCGTTGGCTCTCCGCAGAGCAATCCAACAGCTCGCTGATCGTCGGCGATATGGCGATGGTAAAACTCATCCGCCATATCTTGCCGGGGGTCCATCCGGAAGTGGAGATGACCCGCCATCTGACGAGCGTGGGATATGCAAATACCGCGCAGCTGCTTGGTGAAGTCGCGCACATCGCGCCTGACGGCAGCCGCTACACACTGATTATCGTGCAAAAAGCCATCCGCAATCAGGGCGATGCCTGGAACTGGATGCTGGCCAATCTGCGCCGCTCGATCGACGAGGTCGTGGTGACCGGCATCGATGGCAAGGCGGCCGACGAACATTTCCAGCCGTTGGTCGAGTTCGCTGCGACCGTTGGCAAGCGGCTCGGCGAACTGCATGTGGCGTTGGCGCAGCCGACCGAAGACGAAGCCTTCAAGCCTGCCGGCATCACAGACGAGGACGCCGCTAGCTGGGCAAACGCCGTAAGAGAGCAAATTCGCGACAGCCTCGTCATGCTTGAGGCGAGTGGCGACAGTCTTGCGCCCGCGCTTGCGAAACAGATCGTCTCGCTCACCCAACTGCGCGAACCTCTCTTGAATACTGTTGACGATCTCGCCAAGGCTGCAGTCGGCACGCTGATGATCCGAAATCACGGCGATTTTCATCTCGGCCAAATCCTGGTTGCGGAAGGGGATGCCTACATCATTGACTTTGAGGGCGAACCCGCCCGCGATCTCGCCAAGCGCCGCGCCAAGGCCAATCCCCTGCGAGATGTCGCAGGCCTCCTCAGGTCGCTTAGTTACTTGGCAGCATCCGCCGATCTCGACCGCGAACAGGTAAGCGAGGTGGAAGACCAAAGGCATACCGCACTCGTCAGGCGCTTCATCGACCTGGCCGAGCCGGCGTTTCTTCATGCCTATTTCGGAGTGATCGACAACGCGCGCGAACTCGACATTCCGAGCAATTCGCGCGGTCGCATCCTCGATCTGTTCCTGCTGGAGAAGGCGGCTTACGAGGTCGCCTACGAAGCGCGGAACCGACCCAACTGGCTGGCGTTGCCGCTTGGCGGTCTTTCTGCCATCGCGTCGAGACTGCTGGAGAAGGTCGCATGAGATACGAGCGCACAGACTTGATGACCGGTACTGTCGAAGAGGGCCTTCAGGCTCTCGTCGAAGGCCGTCACGGTGATCCATTCTCGATCCTTGGACGTCACCAGTACGGCGATTTTGCGGTCGTAAGGGCGTTGTTACCCGGAGCGGCATCGGTCGACCTCGTCGAGGCTGACACCGGCCACATGCTGACGCGACTTGAGACGATTCATGAGGGTGGTCTTTTTGCCGGGGCGATCGGCGACACGACGAGTTACCTCTTTCGCATCAACTGGCCGGATGCCGTGCAGGAGACGGAGGATCCTTATTTCTTCGGGTTATTGCTCGGCGAGCTCGACCTGCATCTGATCTCTCAGGGCACCCATTATGATCTCGGCCGTACGCTCGGCGCCATTCCGATGGAAATCGATGGCATCCAGGGCGTGCGTTTTTGCCTTTGGGCACCTAGTGCACGGCGGGTTTCGGTGGTTGGCGACTTCAACAGTTGGGATGGTCGCCGACATCCGATGCGACTGCGTCCGTCAGCCGGCGTATGGGAGATCTTCATCCCGCGCCTGACGCAGGGGGAACGCTACAAGTTCGAGCTACTTGACGCCAACGGCAATCTGTTGCCGCAAAAAGCCGACCCGGTTGCCCGTGCCAGCGAGGCTGCGCCCTCCACGGCTTCGGTCGTCGCGTCCTCGAAACCCTTCCGCTGGAGCGATGAAGACTGGATGCGTGCCCGCCGCGCCGACCGCGCACTCGAAGGTGCAATTTCAGTCTACGAGGTGCATCTCGGATCCTGGCTTAAGATCACGGAGGAGGCAAACCGGCCGCTCGACTGGGTCGAGCTCAGCCAGAGGCTGGTCCCCTATGCCCGAGATCTCGGCTTTACGCACATCGAACTGTTGCCGATCATGGAGCATCCGTTCGGAGGCTCCTGGGGCTATCAGCCACTTGGCCTTTTTGCTCCGACCGGTCGCTACGGCATGCCGGATGACTTCGCCTATTTTGTCGACCGCTGCCATGCCGCGGGCATTGGCGTCATCCTCGATTGGGTGCCGGCGCATTTTCCAGCCGATGTCTGGGGGCTTGCCCGCTTCGACGGCACCGCGCTCTATGAGCATGAGGACCCACGGGAGGGATTCCACAAGGACTGGAACACTCTGATCTACAATCTCGGGCGCAACGAGGTGAAAGGGTTCCTGATCGCCAGTGCACTCGAATGGCTGGAGCACTATCACGTCGACGGTCTGCGCGTCGATGCGGTCGCCTCGATGCTTTACCGCGACTACAGCCGCAACGAGGGCGAATGGATACCCAACAAATACGGCGGGCGGGAGAACCTCGAGGCGGTGGAATTCTTCAAACATCTGAACAGCATCATCCATCATCGGTGCCCGCATGCCTTTACGGCCGCCGAAGAGTCGACCGCCTGGCCGGGGGTTACAAAGCGGCCCGAAGACGGCGGCCTTGGCTTTGATTTCAAGTGGAACATGGGCTGGATGCACGACACGCTGCATTATATGCAGGCGGATTCAGTCTACCGCAAATACCATCATGCGGCGATGACGTTTGGCATGATCTATGCTTATTCCGAACGCTTCATGCTGCCGCTTTCCCATGACGAGGTGGTGCACGGCAAGGGTTCGCTGCTCGCAAAGATGCGCGGCGATCAGTGGCAGCGGCTTGCCAATCTGCGCGCCTATTACGGGTTCATGTGGGGTCATCCAGGCAAGAAACTGCTTTTCATGGGTTGCGAGCTTGCCCAGGAGAGCGAATGGAGCCACGATGGTTCCGTTCATTGGGACCTGCTCGACAACCCCGCTCATGCAGGTATTCAGCGGTTGATCGGCGACCTCAACAGGCTTTATACGCGAGAGCCGGCGCTGCAGTTCGGTGACCTTCATGCCGCTGGCTTCGAATGGGCGGCCGCCGACGATGCGGAAAACTCCGTCTATGGCATGCTTCGCAGTTCGCGCGACCGCTCGTCGCTGATGCTGATTATGGCCAATCTCACGCCTGTTCCGCGGGACGGCTATCGTGTCGGCGTGCCGAGGGAGGGACGCTGGGAGGTGGTACTCAATACGGATGCGGCAATCTATGGGGGATCCAATCTCGGCCAGACCGAGGTCTGGGCAGAACGCCAGCCAAGAAATGGCAAGGGGTATTCTATCCCTCTCCTACTGCCGCCGCTCGCGACGGTCTTCCTGCGGCAGAAGGAGTAGATTTCTTCCGTCTGGCGCTCTGACGTGGCGGCGGACATATGGGCGGCCGGGCTCAGGGGGCATGCCTTGCAGGGATCTTACGGCCGAACGGGTTCATCGCGGTGGTCAGCGGGACTGGGTGGTGAGCGTTCAAGCAAGAGCTTCTCAACGTGGCTGAGTGGCAGAGGTTTTCCGAAGAAATATCCCTGAATTTCAGTACAACCATGCTCCCTCACTCGATCGAGCTGGTCGGTCGTTTCGACACCTTCTGCCGTGGTCGTAATGCCGAGACTTGATCCTAGATCGACCACCGCCTTCACGATGGCGGCGCAATCCTTGGACTCCCCAAGCTCACGGATGAACGATTGATCGATCTTGATCTTATCAAACGGGAAAAGCCTCAGATAACTCAAGGAAGAATATCCGGTGCCGAAGTCATCCATCGCGATCCGTACGCCAAGTCCCCTTATGTGGTGCAGGGTCGCCAAGGCCGTCTCACTGTCGGTGAGGAGGACGGATTCCGTGATTTCGAGTTCAAGCCGAAAGGCTGACAGGCCGGAATCGGCAAGGGCAGAAACAACCGTATGGGTAAGCGACGGGCTTCGGAACTGGAGTGGGGAAAGGTTTACCGCAACCCTCACATCCCCCGGCCAGTTTGCGGCATCCTTGCAGGCCCGGCGCAACACCCATTCGCCGAGCGGCACGATTAAGCCGGTTTCCTCTGCGAGCGGGATGAACTCGACGGGTGAAACCAAGCCCCGCTCAGGATGGTGCCAACGCAAGAGTGCCTCGAAACCGACGATCTCTTCGGTTCCTGCGTTGACCTGCGGCTGATAATAGATTTCGAACTGGTTGCGTGCGATAGCCTGCCGAAGATCGATTTCGAGTTTGCGCCGCTGCTGAATGCCGGCGTCCATAGCAGGCTCAAAGAAGCAATACGTGCTTCTGCCGTTCGATTTTGCCTTGTAGAGAGCGGTATCGGCATTCCTCAAAACACTATCGGCTGTGTCGCCGTCGTCAGGAGCGATCGCAATACCGATGCTGACGCCGATGTGAACAGGCTGCCCCTCTATGTCGAACATTTCGCCGATAGCGTCGACAAGTCTTTGCGCCAGGGCTGAGGCCGTTTCATTCGTTCGAGCGTCCTCGTGGAAGACGACGAATTCGTCACCGCCCAGCCGTGCGATGCTGTCGCCCTCAGCCAGGCAATTCTTCAGTCTGTCCGTCACTGCCTTCAGCAGAAGGTCGCCGACGGCATGACCCAACGTATCGTTCGCCTCTTTGAAGTGGTCGAGATCGAGGCATAGCAGCGCGCTGCGTTTTCCACCGCTACGAAAGGATAGTTCCTTTTCAAGCTTGTCACGCAAAAGCGTACGATTGGGCAAACCAGTCAACGGATCGTGACCAGCCATATGTTTTATCTGCTCTTCTGCACGCACGGGTTCGGTAACGTCTTCATGGGTCGCGACGTAGCCGCCGTTGTCCATTGGATTATGCGTGATTTTTATCACCCTGCCATCCATCAGAACTACATTTTCGCTGGCGGCGGAACCCTTTAGCGCGGCTTCGACGACGACATCGAAATATGCCTCCCGCTGAGCAGGCGCGTTTCCGGCCGTTTGCCGATAGTCGAGGATTTGCCAAAGAGGCGTCCCAGGCCGCGTCAACGATTCGGGCAGCTCGTACAAGCGGCAATAGGCTGCGTTGCAAAGTAAAAGTTTTTTCTCGGCATCGAACATGCACAGTCCGTGCGGCATGTTTGCCAGCGCCGCATCGAAGCGCCGGTTCTGATCGGCCAGATCCTTTTTTATGCTGGCGAGCGCGGATATGTCATCACAGCCGATCAACCATCCCCCGTCATCCACTGGCGTGGAGGTCAGTGAAACGATCCGGCCACTGACTGAGATCTCCTGACGCAACAAGGTCGAACGCGTGAGGACGTGCGTCAGCCAGCTCTCCTGATTGTTGTCGGATTGCTGCGACTGACCAAGGATCGGAATCTGCGCAGCCATCCTTGTCGCACTGACACCGAATTCGATAGCGCCTTTGGGGGCCCGCAAGAGTTTCCCCATCTGATCGTTGAATATCACAACGCGCAAGTCTGCATCCAGCAGCATGACGCCCTGCTGCATGTTCTCCAGAATACGGAAGGAACTGAGCATATTCCACCTTTGCACTAGGCGACGATACACGCAACTGTAGAGTGCGCTCGAGGCGATCACAATGCTTTCCTTCCAGGTTCCTCAACCAGATCACATCGGCGGTCGCCTCTGCGCGCGGGAATGGCCGACGGCGATACGGTGGGCGCGGGAGCGCCCGGACCGTTAGTGCCGTCTCGCCGGGTGCCGATCAGTTCGTCCGTTTCCAAGTCAGGCCTCGTTACGCAACAACTGACAGAAGCATTAGGCGTGGCCATCATCCGCACACCGCCACGGTTCCAAAGACAACGCTTGAAAGCCCGGCTATTGGCCGTCGATTGTCGCCAGGAGAATGATGGTGGCCACCGGACACCGTTCGAGAGCGGCGTAGTGACGCTTGATCGATACTCCCGCACTCCGTGCGGGGCAGGATGCGCGCAAAAACAGGGCGCCGCCGTTTGTGCTGGTGCTGTCCGGCGTTGAACCCTGCGGTCTGATCTCGCTTCCGTAGGCATCAGCGCTCGGGGACGCGCCAAATGTTGTTTTTAATCATGCGCAGTGATAGTATTCGCCAGCGGCGCCAAACTTTTTCAGCGCGGGCTGCATGTTTTGTCTGTGAGTTGCTTCTGATCAAGCAGAAGAATATCTCGCGCTTGAGGGACATACTCAGAAGCATATTTTCGTCCGACGCCAACTCAATGGCGCCTCCGCCGGTCTATCTTGAACGTGAACGGAAATACTTGGAGGAAAAAATGACCAAGTGCACGATAAGTCTTACTCTCTTAGGCTGCCTTGCGTTGTCTGGCTGCCAGTCTGCTGCAACATCGCAAGGAGGACGCAGTAGCGAGTTCGGCTGCATCGCCGGTACGGTCGGCGGCGCGGTCGTCGGCGGTCTGCTCGGCGCGACCATTGGCTCGGGAACCGGGCAATTGTGGGCTGTTGGCGGCGGAGCTACGCTGGGCGCTGCGGGCGGCAGTGCCTTGACCTGCTACTGATGCGAAGGGCCGGGATGATGAAAAGAGTAGTCCTACTGACAGGATTCGTTTTTTTCACCGCCATTGCGGCGGCCGCGCAGAATCAGCCGATGGCCCTGAACCAGGGTCAAATGGATCGGCTGGATCGCGACAGGAACGGAGCGGTCGACCGATCCGAATATCAGGCCTTCATGACGACGGCTTTCGTGAGCCTCGACAAGAACAAGGACGGAAGCCTGAACTCCGACGAAGTTGCCCGAGTTCTGAATGCCCAGCAATTCGCCGCCATCGACGCCAACGGCGACGGCAAGGCCAGCCAGAACGAGTTCCTGAACAGGGTGATGGCGGACTTCAAGACCGCCGACCGCGGCGGTGACGGACGCCTGCAGTAGTGCAAGACGCAGCAGCGATCCGAGCCGCCTTGGCGGCGCGCTTCTGCTCGTCTCTTCTCTACTCGGTGACGATGCCAGGTTCGTTCGTCCCGCTGAATTGCCGGCAGGCTTCCCTCAGGTGACCCTCACATAGCTTACTATGCTGGTCTCCTGAGGCTCAAGCATGTGGCAGTGGGGCCGTCCAGTTGCCCGGACTGTCGGCGACGAAGGCGATGCGGGCGCTGGCGTTCGGGAACAGCATCGCCTCGCGCGCACCGGTTATGGCTCAGCGAGGACGTTCAGCGTCGCATGAACTGCGGCTTGGCACCACCCCAATATGGCGAGATATAGGTTCGTGAGCCGAGACGCTCTTTGCAGATCGTCTCCACAAGCTGCTGCAGGTCCTTCACGCGCGCGACGAGCTAGCGGGCGGGCGGCCATTACCAGCCGCAAAGTGGGCAAGGGCAGTGCCATCTACATTGGCACATATCTTACGGGATCCCTGGTCGAAGGCCTGGCTGACCAGCTCTTCGCACACACCGGTATTGCGCCGCTGGTCGCCAACCTTCCCGCGAATGTGGAAGTGACGGTCCGCGAAGCTGCCGGCAGGAAACTCCTGTTCGTGCTCAATACGGAGGAAGACACAGTCGAGGTCTCGTCGCTGCCGACCGGCGTCGACTTGCTCACCGGCAAGAGGTGAACGGTTGCCTTTCACTTGGGCCGCATGAAAGTGCGGTCATTCGCTTTTGAGCAATTCACGTCTGGCCAGGACGTGCCGGCAAAGATGCATGGCAGCGACAGATTGTTAGGCGGCGCGGATCAATCCGGCTGGTTCATTGCGTCCCGCAGGGTATCGTTGATGCGATCCTGCCAACCCGGACCCTCTGCCTGGAAATATGCCAGAACGTCACTATCGATCTTGATCGAAACCTGTTCTTTTGTGTTCGGGATCGCGGGCCGCTCGACTGCTGGCGCTGCTACCTTCTTGGCCGGCTTGAAAAGCGCTTCTGCCGCGTCAAGAGGATTGACGGATCGACGAGGTGGGCGGTTCATGTTCATCTCCATTGTTCGGACGAGGGATATATCCTCCGCCGGTCTTCGTTGGTCGGGTTGCCGGTCGCCAGCACTCTCGTTCTCACCCGGTGATCTGTCTCGGTTGCCTCGAAGCAGGTGACATATCAAAGCGGTTTGACCTTCGCCACTTGAAAGCGCCCCTCAAGCGCCACATTTGTCGTCCACAACCCCTATTAACGGAGCCTTGTTATTGGGGTTGAAAGGCCGCTCTCCGAAAAGATCAGGTGCGCTTTCCAATTTCGCGGCTATCGCCAATGCCGTGCTGCAATTGCAATTGCCCTATTGAATACCCATATTTTCAAAGTGTTCCCCAATTTCAACCAAAGGCTTTGGTTTCGTCTGGCGTCTTTTTCAGCCGTCCGCGAGTTGGCGACCGCCTGCCCTCCGGGTATCCCGTGACGGGCAACCCCGCAACAACTGATGATGCCTACCCATTGGGTCGGCAAAGGAAATCTATTGGACAATACACATACCGCCGCCGCGCCCGTGGTGGTGAAGCTCCGTGAGCGCGGTGAGGCCGTAGTGCGGCCCGACAAGAGCTGGAAGCCGTATCCCTGCCTCCTCACACGCCGTGAGCTGCAGGAATTGATCGCCAATCAGCTCGGCTGAGCGGCAACGCCAACAATAAAAGAACAAGGAGAACAGAATGCAGGTACTCGTCAGAGACAATAATGTCGACCAGGCCCTAAGGGTTCTGAAGAAGAAAATGCAGCGCGAAGGTCTGTTTCGGGAAATGAAGGAGCGGCGCGCCTATGAGAAGCCATCCGAACGCCGCGTTCGTGAAAAGGCGCAGGCCATCAGCCGCCATCGAAAGGCCGCTCGCAAGCGGCTTCAGCGTGAAGGATTGATCGCGGGGCCAAAGCGCACGGCCCCCGCTCGATAGCCCCGAATGCCGCCGGTACGCCGCGCGTGGCCGATCGGATTCCTACGAAAAGGATGGACGAATGGAAGAGCTAGACAGCATAACGATTTCCGAAGAGCGCCTCGAGGATTGCCGTGACGTCATAGAGCCGGAGTTGCAGGATCTGATTCAGAGCGCGCTTAAATCAGGCTTCTCGCGTGAAGAAATCCTGATCGCCGTTAGCGAACTGGTCGCCGAAGACTTCGCGACGGTGATGAAAACTCCCAGCGTCCATTGAGGCTATCGGAGGGGTCAATTCCTCGCCTCGCTTGAAAGGCGACGACCGGCAGAGCTTTTCGAACCCTTCCGTCTACCACTCTCTGTAAGGGGATGACATTACAGGCACCGGTCAAGATTCAGCCAGTTTGGGAGGGTTGCTTTCAACCATGTAACCTCCTGCGCTTTCACGGCGCACTGTAGGAGCCGCAAAGGATGACCCTGAGAGCCTTGCCGGCCGCCTTCTTTCCGGACAGCCTGGTGGCACGGAACTGCTCGACCTCGAAAAACAGGATCTGCAGAACACGGGCAAGCTCTCGGCGCTTCTTGTCGGCAGATTGTTCGAGATGGTCTGTCGGGGTCACTGCCGCGTCAAAGCCTTCGGTGGGAGTCGTATCCATCGTAGCGGCTCGTCGGTTGTTGCGCATATAAACTCATTACGCGCACATTTATGGACGGCAACCAGTTTTAGCTGGACAGAAAGAGCGCCAAACGAAGGGAGGTCGAACCAGCGCGCTGTTTTAAAATAGGAGTTCCGCTGGCGAATTCGTGTCCCCGAGCTAATGCAAAAGGCTGAATTGCAATCAGGTGCGATCGGTCGCCTCATTAAGATGGGGAATCTTGAACTTCATTGCCAAGGCGGGTCTGCTTACGGTCCGCTTGCGCGGCATTGTGGCGGTTTCAGACATGCGCCTGATTGTTGTGAATGACGTTTCCGTTGTCCGGGGTGGTGCCACGAAAGTAGCGATCCAGTGTCTGCAGGCCTGTGTCCGGGCCGTCGTCGATTGCACTTTCTTCGTTGGCGATGACGGGGCCGGCCTGAAGGAGTACGGTCTGCACATCCCCACTGTCGCGCTTGGCGAGAAGCCGCTTCGAGACGGGCCAGACATCACCAATATCTTCGACCGTCACTTTAACAAGAGGGCCTATGAGGCGCTGTCGAAGCTGCTGTGGGAATCGTCTGAGGAAACGGTCGTCCATGTGCACGGCTGGAATCAGATCCTCTCGCCATCCATCTTCCATGCGCTGGCAGAGAGTCGGGCGCGGGTGATCATCACGGCCCACGACTTTTTTCTGAACTGCCCGAATGGCGGCCGGCTCAACTACAAGAGCGGCGAAATCTGCCCCGTCAAACCGATGTCATTCGAGTGCCTGGCAACCAACTGCGATAAGCGCAACTATCTGCACAAGCTCTGGCGCTTCCGGCGTATGCTGGGGCAGATTGGCGTGGGCAACGCCTTCTGGGAGCGCATCGAGGTGATCCTCGTGCATGAGAAAATGGAGGCCTATCTGACCCCGGGTCCAATCGGGAACTTCCAGACCTTGCGCACACCCACCGAGCCTCTTACGTGGCGGCCGACGGAACCTTGGCGGCGCGAGTGCATCATGTTCCTCGGCCGCATGACCTGGGAAAAGGGCGTGCGTACGCTGGGCGAAGCGCTGCGCATGACCGGCGAGCCGGCAACCCTGATCGGCCGCGGGCCGCTTCTCGAAGAAATGCAGGTGACGCTTCCCCATTGCTGGGTACCCGGCTGGCTCGATGATGCAACCGTCTCCGAGCTTGCAGACCAGGCACGAATATTCGTGATGCCGTCTCGGATGCCGGAGCCTTATGGGCTGGTGGCCGCCGAGGCGATCATGAGCGGAATCCCGGTAATCATAAGCAGCAATGCCCTCATTGCTGAGGAAATTGAGGAAAACGGCGCAGGGCTCGTGTTCAAAAGCGGCGATGCCGCCTCACTGGCGGAAGCGCTATTGAAGGTCAAAAGCGACGGGCTTGTGCAAAAGCTTGCCGAAGGTGCCCGCGCCTTCGCCAACAAGATTGCGCCCAGCCGCCCAGAATGGGAACGCCGGATGATCGCGATCTATGCAGGGAAGACTGCATTTCTCGCTGCTTAGGAGGGATCATGACCCGTGAACTCGTGACTGACGGATGCGGCTTTGTCGGCCGGCATCTCTGCGGCCGGCTTTTGGCCGAGGGCTTCGATGTGGTCTGCGTCGATTTGATGAAACCGGGAACAGGTGCAAGGTGCGAGGAAGGGCAAGCCGTCCCGAGGGTATCCTTCCGCTGCGCCAAAGATCAGCCTGCAGGACGGCGTGCGGCGTTCGCTGGAGCATCATTACCGAAGGTGCGATATCGACTACTATCAGTACCATCTGTTTCAAGGTCGCGGCCATGGCGATAACCGGATTCGGCGAAATCGTTCTTCCGGGCACGGTGGGTAAGCTGATGTCGGTCGTGACGATGATGATCGCAGGCATTTCTCTTTTCGCGCGGCTTGCCTAGACCATCGTCCGTCCCGACAAAATCACTTTTCCGCGTATGCAATGCGGGCTGCAGCGCCACGAGGTCGACGTCATCCACTGCAGCTGGTTGCCCGCTTTCAACATGGAGTTCTTCTGCATGCTCAGCCGGCTAACCAGTCTCTTCGCCGCTGCTCCGCTTGTTGCGTTGCAAGCGCTCAGCAATCCCGCCGTCGCTCAAGAGCGGTGGTTGGCTGGTTTCTATCCGGGCTGGGAATATGAGTTTTATCCACCAGAACTCATTGATTTTTCGTCCCTCACTCACGTGGTGATGTTCTCAGTGGTTCCGGAAAATGACGGATCGCTTGATACGAGTTTCTTCATGGACTCGATGACTGGTCCTCGGATTGCGCAGGAGGTCGTTATGCGGGCGCACGCATCGGGTCGAAAGGCGCTCCTCGCAGTTGGCGGGGGCGGACTGGTCGACCGAATGCGCCAAGCCTCAAACGACGCCAACAGGCAACGCTTCGTGGCCAATCTCGTGGATTTGGTGAGGCGGTGGAATTACGACGGTCTCGACATCGATTGGGAACCTATAGAGCCAACGGACCGGGCAAATCTGGCGGCCCTGGCCAAGGCGCTTCGCGACCAGATGCCTGACAAATTATTAACGATCGACCTGAGCTGGAAGAATTCGAATTCTTCCGTTGAAAACCAGGAAGCTCGATTCTTGATGCAAATCGAGCCAATCTTCGATCGGCTGAACGTGATGACGTACGATATGGCTGATAACTGGGAGGATTGGCTGTCGTGGCACAATTCGCCGCTTTACGGTGACTCCAACAGCACTCCTGCTTCGGTCGCCAGCAGCATCAAGGCCTATATTGGAGTGGGCATCCCCGCCGGGAAGCTTGGTCTCGGCGTGGCATTCTACGGGAGTTGCTGGAACGCGCCGGTTTCGGCTCCGCGGCAGGCTGCTGGAACCGCCCAAGTGATCGCCGGCGATCAAGACATGAGCTATAGGAATATCATGACGTACTATTACGACCCTAGCTACGCCGAGTACGACACAACCGCTCAGGCGCCGTATCTGTCTCCATCGAAGGAGATCGGCCCGTTCGGATGTACGTTCGTTTCATACGAGGACGAGCGTTCTATCGCGGCCAAGGGGGAATTCGCCCGGCAGAATGGCCTGGGTGGGGCAATCATCTGGTCTCTGGGTGAGGGATACATGCCGACGGCGACAAACCCGAGCGGCCTTCTGCAGGCCGCTCGGAAGGCGATTCTCGATTGAGCTGAAGGACAATCTCGGTGCTGGCGGTTCCCCCACTTGCGAGGAGTGAGACCGGTTGAGAAGACCGGGCGAAGCGCTCGGGGGCGCTTCGATCGCCTCAACAGGTTCTCAACCATTTCGGCAGGCCGCGCCAGCGCGGCGGCAGCGCTTGCAGAGTGCTGGCGACAAGCCCGGGAAAGAACACGGCGACGATCCCGATGTAAAGTGCAAGCGATGTTGCGAACGAGGTCACGCTGAACCAGTCGGAGACGAGCGCGCGCCGAAACAGAAAGAGCACTGCAAGCGACACCTCCACCATGGCCACAAGGGCGATCGCCTCGCGGATCAGCTGTGCGTCGACGCGAGCGGATCGGGCAAGAGAGCGCGACCAAAGCATGCCGGCCCCCAGGCATATAGAGAGCACGAAGCCGAAGGATGCCAGCGCGACATCCCACAATGCCCCGATTGCAACCAAGGCTATGCCCGCCAGCAACTGGACCGCAGAACACTGGAGCACCGTTCCGGCTTGCTGGGTGGCAATCATGAAGGAAGGCACGGAAGCTACGAGGGCCAGGACGGGCAAGGCTAGCGCGAAAATCATCATGATGTCGGCCACCTGGATCCAAGCAGACCCCAAGGCAATGCCGACGATCTGGGCTGAGAAAATGGAAAATCCGAACGCCGGGACGCAGAACAGCACGAGGCTTGCAAGCGAGATATTCAGTATAAAGCTCTCGAGCTTTTGGGGGTCGCCGGACATTCGGGCGAATATCGGAAGGAGGCCTGCCGAAATCGGATAGAACAGCACGCTCGTCACCAGATCGAGGAGCGCCTTCGCCGAGCGGAACATGCCCGCAGCAGCCGGTCCGGCAAGGAGCCCTAGCGTGACTTCCGGCAGGCGTTGGCCTGCCGCATCGAGCACGAGCCGACCCATCAGCTTGGCGACGCTCGAGGAAGCGCTCTGCCAGTCCGACTTGGAAAAGCGGGATCTCGGAAAGGCCGGCAGGGCGGCCAAGCACACGACGGACCCCGTCGCCGCCGTGAGAATGGTCTGCGCAATGATGCTCCAGGCTCCGCCGCCGAAATAGGCAAGGGCGATCGACAGCGCACCTCCCGTGAGGATCGCCAAGGGACGCCGGATCGCCAGCACCGAAAAGGCAAATTTTCTAGCAAGCAGCCCCTCTGAGACCAGTCCGATCCCGGTCAGTGCTGGAGCGAGCGCCGAAGCCCGCATCAGATCGTCGATCAAGGGATCGCCGACGGCGGATGATAGGATCGGTGCGGCTGCGACGATGAGCATCGCCATCAGCAGGCTGCTACCGATCGCGCAGACAAAACACGCGCTCAGATAACCCGGCCCGGCATCCTCCCGCTGTATGACGGTCTGCGTGACCCCCTGCAATGCATGGTTCGCAATCAGCGCTGGAGCAACGGCCATGGCTGCCATGCCCAAGTCGGTCGGGCCGAGCAGTCTCGCCGTAATCAAGAAGACGCTGGCTTGAGTGGCCCGCTCAGCGCAGATTTGCACCAAAGACCACGCAGCACCCCGTATAGCGGTGGCGCGCATCTTATTGCTTGCAAGTTCTTGCGTGGCCGTTGATGCCTGCAGGTTTTGGATTTCGACGCCGGACTCGTTTCGGTTTTTGGGGCTCATTGGTAACCCGTTACCGCCGGGTTGCCGCTGAGGGTCCGGTCCGAAAGCGAGCCTGTCGTGTGGCGTGAGACCTTGATCACGTCTCCCGGTCTGACCGGGCTCGTTTCGGCCGTTACCTCCTCGACCAACTGTCCATCTCGCTCCCTGAGGATCGAATATGTAATCTCGATCTCTTCGTCGTGACCTGCAGCAGGCGCTCCGTCTATCTGCAATTGCTGGATCAAGTCCTCGGCGGTGCCAAGCTTGCCTGTCACGCTCTCGAGTTCGCCGTCCACCCCGTTGAGCTCGACAAGTAACTCACTGCCGTCCGCGTCCTGCAGTCGCCTTATTGAGGCCTCAGTGCTCGCGACGCGCTCACTAACCTTGAGCATTTCGGTCTGCACCTCTTTGCGCTTGCTGTCGACGGCCAAGGCGGTCCGCTCAAGCGCATATACACGTGCCGAAGGAACCAAGCCCTGGGATTCGAGCTTCCGCACCTGGACAAGTTCGCGGTCTACGCTGCTGCTCTGCGCGTTCTGGGTTTCGATCTGGTTCTGCAAAGTACTCATCTGCCCGCGGAGCAGTGAAAGCTGTTCGTTATAGTTACCTAACTCGCGAGCGCGTGTCTTGCGCCGCTGATCAAAAACGAGCTGCTCTCGCGTAATCACATCTTGGACATTCGGCTCGCTTGCGCGCAGTCTCAGTCTCGCGGGAAATTCGATTTTATCTTTGCCTCCGACTGTCGCTTCCAGCCGGGCGCGTCGAGCCTCAAGCCTGTTCCTTTGCGCCCTCAAGACGTTCAGTTCGCCATTGGCCTGAACCATATCGCGTTCGAAACGGCTCTCTCCTAACGCCGGGGCCCTTGCCATGCCACCTGCCACACTGAGCGCATGGATCACTCTCATGCCTGGCCTGAAGGGGTACTCTCCCGGTTTCTCGACCGCACCGATGATGTAGAATGGACGATGTTGCACTATTTCGACGGCCGTGACGGGAGGATTGACCAGCCGCACCTTCGCTTGAAACTGCGATGCGATCGAGGTCGCGAATTTGGAAGCGCTCATCCCGGCCGCCTTGATGTTGCCAAGCAGCGGTATCGCAACGTCGCCTGCCGCATCCACCGTGAATTCGCCATTCAACCGAGGTCGAATCTCGCCGCTCGCCGAAGAGATTTCCGTCACGCTGATCCTGAGTTTATCCTGGGAGCCTAGCGTATATTCATCCGATGCTTTGCCGGCTGTTGCTCCCGCCAAGAACAGAAGCACCAGCGCCAGCGCGCCATTTTGCGCCGCGCCTGGCACGTTAAGACGAGCCATGATCACACTCCCTCCACCGCTTCTGCCGGACCGCCTGCCCGCGCTAGCTCTTGGAAAATGCTGAGCTTGCCAGCGTTTGAACCAGAGCCCAGGCCACGTCGTGCGCACAAATACACTCTTTTCCATCATTCCATCAGCGTCATCTTCCGCCGGGCAACCTTGTTCAGCACGACTCCGAGTACCTTCAGCCGCTGCGGCTCGAGCATCTTCAATGCTAGGCCGAGAGCAGACCTGTCAGTTTTGTTCCACTCCGCCAGTATCACGAGATGATCCAAGAAACTGACCATCGCCAGGGCATCTCCGCATCTGGCCAATGCCGGCATGTCCACGCAAATCCAGTCGAAATCCTTACGATGAGTTGCGATCATGCGGCCGACCCAATCCGGTCGGTTCATGAGCTTCTCGTCCACAGCTGGCCCGAGCAGAGGAGCGAATTTCAGGGCAATGCCGGGAAGGCACCGGACTTCGGAGCTCTCGGCGTCAGCGTCCGACCCGTCCGACGACAAGTACGTCAGGGGGGCAAGCGTCTGGGTAAGCTGCCGGGTCTGAAAATCGGCATCGATGAGCAGGACCTTGTCGCCCGCGCGAGCGAGAAGCTGAGCGAAATTGGCGAGCAGCGTCGAACGACCTTCGGATCCACATGCAGACACAACGCCGACGACGATGGCCCGGTGGCCGCTGGCTGCAACCACCAACTGGGACCTGAGTAGGCGCAGCGCCTCGCAAAACAGGGAGGTCGGGAAGTCCGCCGCATAAGACAGTGCGGAGGACGATAGGGGCTTCCTGTTGGACCTTCGCAACCATCGAGGCAAGAGCCGCGAGAACGGATTGGGCCTCAACGCGCGCACCGATGGAACGAGTCCCAAGCATCGGATGGCAAGTTCGTCCTCAAGATCGCTCCTTCCCCCGACCGTGCGCTTCATCGCGACACGGGCGGCGGCGGTGCAGATTCCGAACCCCAATCCGGCAAAGAGGCCGAGCGCCAGCAGGACCGGCGTCTTCACGCCGGTGCGCTCCACGAGCGGACTTGCCGGCGTCAAGATACGGGCCAGGGGCGCACTCTCCCGCTCGGCCGCCTCCATCCTGAATTTCCACTGATGATCCACATAGGTTCTCGCAATGGCATTCGCGACACGCGCTGACTTCTCAGAGCTGCTTGCTGTGACTTCGATTTCGGCCACGTACGATCGCGCGGCCCGGCTGGCCCGCATCGCTGACCAAAGCTGTCTGGCGGCGATCTGCCGAAGTTCGTCATCAGGTCTCGCCTCCGCGCTTAACGGCGCGTCCTGTGTCGGCATCCGTGCCGCGAAGACCATTCGTTCAAGGCTCGACCGCCAAGCAGGCAACTTGGAGGAGAGGCCGGATTTGGCGGAAACGAATTCGGGATCTTTATCAAGTGCGAGCTCATCGACGACCTCCAGCAGCACGTCATTCGACTCGATAATCTTGATCTGTGTATCGATATAGGCGGAGTCCGCAGAGTCGCTGGGGACTTGCCCGTCAGACACTGGTAAGCGGTAGTCGAGAAGAATGACCGCTCGCGCCCGATACGTCGGCTCGGCACGCATGGCGTAGGTTCCCGTCAGTGACATACCTATGACGGCCCAAAGTGCGAGCCAAAGCCAGTTCGCCGATAAGAACGACAGAATAGGACCAAGGAGGAGCGGGCGCGGACCATCATCTGAGGTCAACGCCGAGACCTTCGACCAACGTGCTGCTTGGTGATGTTCATAACGCATAAACTTACCCATGATACAGATGAGGACGGCTGTTACTTCTTTCGTTCGCTATTTCCTCTGAAACTATCGTGCTCAAGATCTTTGCCCCATTGTCGATCGTATAGGGGGCGATGCTGGCTTCGCCCTTTTCGCGGAGGAATGCTATTTCGGCCTGGGACAGGGAAAGAAGCGTTCTCAGGCAGTCTTCTATGTCGCGAACTCGGGGCTCGAAGACGAGACGCGGATCGATCGATCGGGCTAATTCTGCGCTGCCGCACGCTGTGCTGACCGCACATAGGCATCCGCGTTGCAGGGCCTCGTTGACGACCAGTCCCCACGGGTCTGCCAATGACGGAAGGACCATCACGTCGATCGAGCGATAGAATTCCTCCCGCAGCTCGCCGTCAACGTAGCCCCACCATCGAATTCGTTCTGCCGTTCCGACGGACATCGGAGCCATTCCGGCCATATGAAGCGACACGTCGGCTTCTCCCAGTGCCGCGAATGCCTCGATGAGTGCCGTCACGTTCTTTCGATTCGAGCCCGCTCCGATATAGCCGAACGATCTGATCGGGCCGCTCCGCCGAACCAAGGGGCCGCTGGCGTCGGGCACAACACAGATCATTCGCTTGGTGGGGATGTTGGTCGGCAAACTGCGCAGGTATGCCTTGGTCATGTCGGAAAAAACGATCGCTGTGTCGCAAATTGAACACAATATCTTTGAACAAATTCGCTGATAGAGTTGTTTGACGCGTGGCTTGAAATGATCTGGAATGTGTTTTTCCCAAAGCAGTAAACGCTTTCCTTCCAATTTTAGAACGAAGGCCCAAAAGAGCATGCACAGGTTCGTTGGATTGTTGTCCAATAGGACGACGGTCTGCGGTTCCGGTCGAAGCCAGAAGAAAACAAGTGGACCGACGGTAAAACTGGGACACCTGATGACTGTGTACGTGGTCTTATGACAGGCGCCGCCCCATCTTCGCCCCTCGTCCTCCGGGCTCTGCAGATAAAAGACTATCAGGTCCGTGCCTGAACGCGCCATTTGCTCAAAGATGGCATGCTGGTGTGGCGAATAGTAGTTCTGCACAAAGGCAATCGTCCCACTCGCCTTATCCGGCTGTTTGCTTGCTGCCCTCTTGAAGAGGACTTTCTGAGCGTCCGTCATGGTACACCTCTGCTAATGGTGGGTTGCCCGCCTAGCGAGGTCACTCGCCAGGATGGCGATGAAACGGGAATTGGTTGTAAGATTGCGCTTCCACAGCTTCCGCGGCTCCAAGCAAAGCCGCCAGGCCCATTCGAGCCCGGCATTCTGTAAGAGGACCGGGGCCCGGGGCAGAAACCCTGCGGCGACATCGAACGCTCCGCCCACGCCCAAGACAGCCGGGATCTGCAAGGCGGAGCGCTGTTCCTCGCACCAGATCTCCTTAAACGGCGCGGGCATTGCCACCAACAGCAGATCTGCGCCGCTGTTGTTGATCTCTGTTGTGATGTCAGCGTACTCGTTCTTCGAGAAGAAGCCGTTTCGCGCGCCGGCAATTCGTATGCCTGGATATCTCGACGCGACGACTTCCATGAACCGTTGCAGTCGCTGCTGGGTCGTCCCGAGCAAATACACGCTCAGCCCTTCGGTCGACCCTCTCTCTAATAGCGCTTCCATTAGATCGATTCCGGTCACTCGTTCGGGAACCGGGGTGCCGAGCAGCCTACTGGCCCACACCAGGGGCATTCCATCGGTCACGACGAGATCTGCCTTCCCGACAGCCGCCGAAAGCGTCGAATCGGTCCGCATCGTCACAAGAAGAGAAACATTGGCAGTGATTATGATGTGCGTTTGCCGAACAGGTTCGGCCCGCCAATGCAAGACGAGACTTACAACATCGTCAGCAGGTATGGCGTGGAAACGGGTATTCAGAAATTCCACAACTGGAATTTTGTCAAGGCTGTTCATACAATGTGCCTCCCCCTGTTCCCGGCCTGATCGAGGCTGGCTGCATAGAGGCACCATCCCCACTCATAGGGCCGTATCTCGTGATTGATGCATAGTGCCATTGAAGGGGCTTCGCTTCCGCGGTGACGTCCGGCCAGCGCGAGCATTTTGTTGCCCAAGGATGCGATCGGGGGCTCGCTCCGTTCGATATTCCTCCAGATTGCAGTCGCCTCCTCGTCGATGAGGCTGACACCCAGCTCGTTTTCGAGGACCCAGCGTTGGCTACGTTCGATTGCTTGCGAGTAATCTCCTCCACCCGCCGCCCGCAGGATCATCAAAGCCATCGGCGCCATTGCATGCTGATGAACCGAATAGACGGGATAGCCCTCCGCAACCCGTCCCGAGGACACGTCGTAGTGCCACCACCACTGGCCCTGGCTGCCTTGTAGCTCGGTCAGCCGCCCGGCTATCCGTTCCGCCAACCGAAGGGCTCGCTCGTCGTAGAGCACGATCGCGGCAAAGGCCAAGGCCTGGACGGCGTAAATTTGGTCGGCGAAGTTCGCAAGTTGTCGACGTAGTCGATGTCGAAGCGGGGCTGCGGCACTGGCGTGGCTGACCAAACGAGCGTTCTCGTCATAGCGTGACCACAATACCGAAACAGCCGAACGAGCCAGATCGAACATGCGGGCGTTGCGCACCCGTCCCAGTTCATGAAGCAGGCCGCTGGCAAGCCACGCGACCTCCATGGTGGTCAGCCGGTCGGCCCATTCCCGCCGGTCATTCAATGACACGCCGATACGATCGAGGAGGTCTCCCAAGGCAAGGCCGTCGAGGACTGCATTCGCCCAGATGGCAAGGCCGGTTGCACCAAGCGCTCGCTCTCGGCCCATACGGTCGAGGGCCGCAGATAACGCCTTCTGGGATGGTAGTCCAATCTGACTGGGAGCGATGCCGGCTCTGTCGAGACCTATCAGGCAGATGAGCGTGCTCGTAATATTCTCTGTCCCTCGGGTGGGCTGACCGGATTTGCGGTCCCTGATCTGTAGGTCGAAGAGGCCTGTCTCAGGATTGGCGGCCGCTCGCAAGCCGGAGGCGCAAAGCGGCAACAGACGTGCATATGCGTCAGGAACGGCGGGTGAGAATTCCAGGCCCGTTTCGAAATTTATAATAGTTGGCATCGGAGCCTCTCCATCGTCCCGTGGTGTGTCTGACGCCCATAAAGTCAGCAGATAATCGCCTGCGCCTTCGTCGTACCTGCAACCCTTTCGCGCAGCTTCTCAAGCATTCGAGCGCTGGCCAAGCCATCGCCGTAGGGGCTTTTGTGAATGGTCATCGTGGGAAGGCGGCTGGTGCTCAGTGCGCCGATAGCCTCCTCAACAATTCGGGTCCGGTCGGTGCCGATCAGCTTGGCAACCCCTGCTTCGATGCCCTCCGGACGCTCGGTGTGCTGCCGGGTGATCAGGACTGGCACACCCAGCGAGGGAGCCTCCTCCTGAATGCCGCCCGAGTCGGTAATGATGAGATGAGCCCTAGCCATCAGATAGACGAAGGAGACATAGTCGACGGGCGCTATCAGATGTATTCGTTCAAGCAACTCCGGATGTGCGCACCCGAGAATGGCGTTGACAGGCTCCTGCACGTTTGGATTCAGATGAACTGGATACAGTATCTCGACATCCGACAATTCCCCAACCAAGTCGATGAGCGCTTCACACGTCCTGCGGATAGGGCTGCCAAAGCTTTCGCGGCGATGCCCTGTGACCAAAACTAGGCGTCTGTGCGGCTTCAAGAATGAGAATCGATCGTCCAGCTGTTCTCGCAATACACTGTTCGACTTTATAAGATTGATCACCCACACCAACGCATCGATGACGCTGTTGCCGGTCACGAATACCGAATTCTCTGGATGGCCTTCCTGCAGCAAGTTGCCGCTGGCCCAAGAGGTGGGCGCGAAATGGAGGTCCGCTATGGTGCTGATGAAGCGCCGGTTGGCTTCTTCAGGATAAGGAGAATACTTGTCGGATGTGCGAAGCCCGGCTTCCACGTGCGCAATTGAGACCTTTTCGTAAAATGCGGCCAAGCTCGACGCGAACGCCGTTGTCGTATCGCCTTGGACGATAACCCACTCCGGTCGCGCCTCCCGGATTACATTCGCGACCTCTACAACAATTCGTGACGTAACCTCGGCAAGGCTCTGCGCGGGTTTCATCAAGTTCAGATCGTAGTCAGGCTTGATGCCGAATACATCGAGCACCTGATCCAACATGAAGCGGTGCTGTCCGGTTACGCAGACCCGAATATCGAATGCCGGATCAGCAGCTGCCGCCTTGACAAGAGGAGCAAGTTTTATTGCTTCTGGCCTGGTGCCCAAGACAGCTAATATCGTTGTTCCTGAGGAACTCATTGGCTAAAGACCGCCCAGCTATAAATAGTGCAATAGAAATAATGTACGATGGCTATAATAAAACAAGAGATCATAAGGGGTATAATTCGTTGGTATTAGCTAATAAGTCTGTCCCATGACAAATAACTTGCTTGGAAAACGTGCAAGATTTGATCTGGATATGAGAGTTCTTACGATCACGAGTTGTTCGAATGGCGGAGCCTGTGGAGGGATCACATGGCCCGTGCGGTCAGATGTGGAGCGCTGGGCGTCTCCAGACGACCCGGTTCACGATCAACTGCGGATCCCAACCAGCTCACGGAAAGGGCAGCGGCATCGCGATGATTCCGATAGCAGTTCCTCCTCGCCGGCGATGCGGCAGCTCAAGTCGTGGATGATACGGCCCAGATAAATTTCCGATACCTGCTGCGCAGGGGCATGCGCATTGCGCGTCTGACGTCTGATCAGCGCCACTTGCCGAGGCGGTGCACGGTTTGGCGCAGCGACGCCCGTCTTTGTCGCAAGCTTCGCTTGCTGCTTCCTGGCCTATGGTGAGCTTCGCTTCGACCGGGAACGTCACGGTTTTTGCTGGAGGGCGGTGTCCACCCTCACTTGGCGCGTATCCTGCGGCTTCATCGCCCCGGTCTTAACCGCAATTCTGACGCCTTGCTGCAAGGAAGCTTGCGTTTGCCGATGGAACTACCTGTCGGGCGAAGGAAAGAGCTCGGTTCTCATTGCGAGGTGGTAAGCCACCAGTCCGATCCATTCATGAGCAGCCAGATCCGCGAGGTACAAACCCATAGAGACGGAACGTGTCGGGCGTCCCACATCGGAGGGCCGAGCCCGATAGCCTACGGGGTATGGGATGACCGGAAAATCGGCGGCGCGAAAGCAGGCGACGGCCCTCGGCATGTGAAAGGCAGATGTGACGAGCAGCCACGACTCCCCCGGCTTGGGACTTGCAACAGCCTTGCTCTCGACCGCATTCTCGCAGGTGTTTCGTGAGCGCCCTTCAAGTTCGATCCGTTTTTCCGGAACACCGATTTCGACAAGAAGGTCGCGCGCGACTGCCGCCTCCGACTTCTCCTCGGCAGACAGTAAATTTGCCGTCCCGCCTGAAAGGAGAATTCTCGCATTGGGGTAGAGCAGGCTGAGCGCGGCCGTCTTGGTGAGCCGCTCGCCTGCATCGGTCAAGGTGATGGTCTGGCGTTCGGTCGAGATATCAGTGTCAATTTCCCCGCCGAGGACAACAATACCCGTCACATTGTCCTGGATGGCGGGTCGCGGGAACCGGTCCTCCAGTACGAGAAGTCCTGCACTTCCAACGGGGAACCACCCGACGATCAGCAAAAGTGCGGTTGAGACGATGAGGAGAATGCGCGCTACTCTGAACCGACGCATAGCAAAGGCCACGATCCCTACGAATGCCATCAATCCAATCAGATTCGACAGTACTAGAAATGCTGCCAAAAGCTTCGAAAGAACGAAGAACACTTGCGGCTCCTGAGATCGCTCTGAATATACGTGGAGCAAATCATACACTGCATTTGGAAAGAAGAAGAACCATCCAACGTAGTCCTTTTTGGTCAGCTGCCGGGGCGCGAGTTCGACGGCGTACACGGCGCTCGAGGATCGGCGTTGCCTCGAGAAGCCCCTTCACCTGCCCGCTTGCCGTTGGCGCTGCTGGCCCCGGCGGCACAATCACGTGAGGAGGGGAGGGGCTCGTCTGGAAGCTTATCGAGACTCTATGCAGAGCTGGCCGGGCGTTAAAGCTTGAGGAGCGGATCGCAATCGTGGTGTGCGAGCTCGCCGGGGTTTGGTACGAACTATGCGCGCGTGCTGGCGCTGAAGCTCAAGGAAATCTGCGACATCGAGGCCGAAGGCAAGGCAGAGCGGGAGCTGAAGCGCGGGTCCGGCCGCTGATCACGAGACGTACCGGTCGAAGCGTCGAAGCCGTCGTTCTGCCCGACGTGCCCGAGTTGATCGCGCTGATGATCGATTTGCTACCTGTCCCGCTACTTGCCTGCTTCATGGCAGACTTTATGCGTGTTGATATCGATTTGCCGCGCAAATCTCGCGACATCTGCGATGATGGCATGACGCAGCGCCGGCGGTTCCAACAAATGTTGGATCAGTTGGCGAATGCCACAGCAGCCAGTGCCGCGTCTAATGCGCCGCTTGCGGGTGCGCTGCTTTGCCGACCCGCATCAACCGTCCTGCATCAGGTTCATCTTGATCCATTCTGCGCCGGTATTGGCGTTGTCGTATTCCATGCCGATCACCACCGCGTCGTTGATCAATGTAGACAATGCAACAAAGCCCTTTGCAGTTAGCCATTGGCTGGCGTTCATCGCCTCATTGAGCAGGGACACCAATGCATTAAGCTTCCGCACATGTGTGATCCGCAACGGTGTCACGATTGAATATCGCGGGAAAATGATGGCGGTGATGGCGCCCGCCTGTTCGGATGATCGAACAGGCTGGATGTATTTCACAGTTCGTCCATCCGGACGCCGATACTTAGGAAGGCGGTCCAAGTTCGGAAACCGAGTCCGAAGGAGCTCCCAACTGCCCGGCTTGGCGGCAAAGGCGAAGGCCAGTCCGCGAAGGCCCGGGGGCTGCGCGGTGACAAGAGCAACATCATCGGCAATGGCAGACATGCCCGATGCGCTTAGCAGCGCCGCCAGTGTCGTTTTGCCTTGACCGGAAGAGCCGGCCAACGCTATTGCGCTCGACGCGGAGGAAAGGACCGCTGCGTGGAGGGCGATCCAGTCGGGCCTAGGCCCAAGCACGGCATGGAGGACAGCCTCTTTCAGGCCGACAGCGAGAGCCGCTGGATCGCAGAAGCTCGCCCGTTCTCCAGGCTGGTGGGCAATCCAGTAGCCTTCTTCGCATGCTCCCACCGTAATTTCGGTTTCGGCAACGCCGGTATGGTCATGGCGCAGATGACCGGCAAGGGCATTCCAAGCCCGTTTTGCGTTGGAGTCTGGGAAAGAGATGGCAATCATTGCGCCAGCGACGCAGTAGATTTCTCTGGTGGCGGAAATTGACTCTGGGCTTTCGTCGCTTCTAGATTTCGGTCGAACGGGTTCGATCAGCCCTTGCTTCGGAAGGGCAAGCTTTTCCCATTCGACCAGGCAGGACGAAATGTAGTCACTCGCCTCGTCCAGCAGACATCCCGTCTCACTGGCGAGGAGCTGCGCGATCCTGCTCGGTGGTTCGCCTGCAGCAACGCCAAGCCAAATCGACCCTGATATGGGGCTCAACTGATAGACGCGCTGCTGGGGTTCGGAGAAAAGAGCGTAATCATCGTCAAGAGCGCAGAGCACAACACGATTGTCCGGCCCTAGTACCATTGGTCCGGTCGTCGCCGGGTTGTCCGGGTGCAGGCGCCGGGTCATCGTTGATTTGCCGCGGCAATTTTAAACGGCTTCCAGATCGCGCGCAGCAAGGAAAGCCCGAAATCGTCCAGATTCTTGTAAGCGGCGTAATCCTGCCGTGCGATTTGACGGCTAAATAAGAGGTTCGGCAGCAACCCTGCGGGGCTGCCGTCGATCTTTACGCCGGCCAGGCGTTGCAGGTTCAGGAAAAACAAATCCCGAGCGAGGGCCAGTCGACCTGACGGCAACCTGGCGCGGACCGCATCCCAGTCGATGTCGTACCCCAAGTCGAAGATCTCGCGGCAGTCGAGAAGATGCCGAAGCTCGACATCGCCCGTGCGCAGCCGGCGGTCCAATATCATGTCGTGAACGATTAGGTGGACCACCCACTCCACTGGCGTGGGGATACTAACCCGAACCCCCATCACTTCGAGGCGTGTGCTGTGGAGCGCTTTGCTCTCTGTGTATACAGTAGCTGGGCCTGGCGGCCTCAGATGCAAGTCCAAGGAACCAACATCGGTAGGCCGATAGAATTTCCCGTATGCGTGTGGACCAGGGTCTTCTGGGAGGGGTTGGTAGCCAATGCCAAGAAGTCGCCCCACGCTTCGCTCGACATTGTTCTTGTCAATCACCAGATCGAGGTCGCTGATCATCCGGCTGCCCAAACGATGTTCTGGCATAATCATCAGGAGGGCCGACCCTTTGATAAGCAGTGGTTCGATCCCCGCTTCGTTCAATACACGCAGGGTCTCGACGGACTGTCGGCGCAGTCGTCGATTTCGCTCTTCGTTCAAATCATACAAAAAGCGCAAGTAATTTTCGACTTCCTCAGGGATGCTGATAAGTAACCCCCGATGGCGAAGCCAAGCATATAATGCGGGGCCAACAAGGTGCCGATTGGCCTCCTGCACGACTTCGTCCCACTGGTCCTGTCCGGTAGTGATCCCGTTCAACAACGCAGCCAGCACTTGGAAGCCGGATTCAGAGCCTCCCGATCTCATGCAACCCCTCCCGCAACATTGGACCTTGCAGCTGACAACAAGAACGGCTTTCAGGTCGTCTTTCGAATGCTGACGAGCGTGTCGTCTTGTGCAACTGGTTGGGGACGCAGGGTGAATAACCTGATTGGACCATGACGACGCCAACAGCACTGCGGAATGGTTCGCGATGACATTGGTCCAGGAAACTCAGTTCCATGACAGCTGACAACTCAATACCAACGAGCGCTAATGATGACCGATGGCCACGGTCTCGGAGGCCGTGGACATGATCTTCGACGGTGGATCGGCTAGATTGTTTGCCACGGTGGCGGTTTGGTTCAATCCCACCACCTGCGAGGGCGGCGTCGAGGAGGACCAGCGTGCCCATGCTTCTTATTGCCGTATCCCCAGCCGGGCCGACCGCCGGATGCAGCTACAGCGGGCGAGTTCATGGAGACATCAAGCAGCACAATCACCGCGGGGGGCGTCAAGGCAGCGAATTTCCCAAGCCCCTTGATGAAATCACGCCGTTCCATTGTTGGACTTGCATGATTTTGTTCTTTGGTTTCACGCTCCGTTGCCATCGGGTTACCTCACGTGCTCGATTTTATAACTTTATAGCATTAATCTCATGGTGAAAAGTCAGGCATAAGTATTATGCGAGAACTCGAATAACCTGAACGAATACGCGAACCGAGTTTCCCCGGACCTTTTGAAAAGCTCGAGAGCGTCGCAATCCTTTCCTAGACCCGCCATGGCGCTCTGACGAAGCTGCTCCAGGCGTCGGCCGTGCACGAGCGCAGACGTTTTGAACGACAAAGCCGTCATAGCTCTATTTGATGACCTTCTAGTGAGATTATCGGTATGACACTCGGCCGGCTCCCTGGTGAATGATGTCTGGCTCTGTGAGCCGGGCCTGGAGACGCCACGTGTGTAGAAGTGTGAGCACTGGCCCGGACCAGTGTCGGAGAGACGCTAAAGCATGCCATGGTTGTGATCGTTTCGGTTGTTGCCCGACGCCACCGCCTTATGATTGATCTCGATTCCGATAAACAGTTCGAGACTCGCAGATGAGCCGCTGCGCAACTCGTAGGCACTTGCAATAGATTTACACGGCAAAGCCGCAGCATAAAACATATTAAAACGGAACAGTAACATTCAGATAACCCGACAATACCTAAATATCATTACTAATATATTCCTTTTAATTTAGTAACTTTGCATATATACATAGATATAGCGAAAGCAATAGCTCTGCGCCGGGGCGGCGGAAGAAATATACGCAATATATATCTTCGTGACGTTTTGAATGTTGGGGGGGAGTTATGTCTATATGGTATGCGCACCGTCACACCTCGTCGCTGCACTTTCGCGAGAGCCCAAAATGCGAGCGACTGCCGCTGCACCTCGCCGATCCCGGCCATATCGATGCAGCAGTCGGCCGGTCAACGAGGTATCTTTTCGTCAGGCGCATGTTCGATATCGCGTTTGTCCTGGCGAGTGCGCCGGCTAGCGTCCTGCTGGTAGGTGTCGCCGCGGCGGCAGTGATGGTAACGATGGGTCGTCCAGTCTTTCTCGCCCAAGAGCGCGTTGGTTACAGGGGACGGACATTCCGAGCACTGAAACTTCGGAGCATGCGCGCATCCGATGGCACTCCCCGGCCAACCAGTCTGGATGATGACAGAATTACACCTCTGGGTGCGTTCCTCCGACAATCGCATCTCGACGAACTGCCGCAGCTCTGGAATGTCCTCGTCGGCCAGATGAGCCTTATCGGCCCCAGGCCAGAGTGGGTCCCTCTTGCTCGCCGGTACGAATGCGCTTTCCCGGAGTATAAACTGCGCTACTGCGCACCTCCAGGTTTGACAGGATTGGCCCAAGTCAAGCAAGGATATGTTTCGACAATTGAGGAAGTTAAAGCGAAAGTAGAATATGATATATACTATATACTAAATATATCAGTCGCCATGGATTTCAAGATACTTCTTCTTACATCGAAGACAATATTTAACAGTGCGCTATCGCGATAGGAAGCAATTGTCGAGTTGTGTCGTACTACGCACTCGATTCTTTAGAGGGGGATTTGCATTGAGCG
Organism: Rhizobium sp. USDA 3886; assembly: GCF_056279785.1. Taxonomy (NCBI): domain Bacteria; kingdom Pseudomonadati; phylum Pseudomonadota; class Alphaproteobacteria; order Hyphomicrobiales; family Rhizobiaceae; genus Rhizobium; species Rhizobium sp. USDA 3886. The sequence continues at coordinate 1,071,804 of NZ_JBWCDC010000003.1, forward strand.
ATCAGAACAATGTCTTGGTCACAGGAGGTTGCGGTTTCTTGGGCCGCCACGTCGTATCGAGGCTTGCGGCCCAGGGGTGCCATGTAACAATTCTGGACGACTTGTCCGCCGGCGCCCCGCTAGACACGGCGGACGCGTCGATCAAATTCGTCAATGGAGACATCGCCGATCCAGGCACCATCCGGGCGGTCCTCGGCGAGCGGCCTTTCGACCATGTCATCCACCTTGCAGCCATACATTTCATTCCTCGCTGTGAAGCGGATCCGGGGGCCGCATTCATGGCGAACGTGGTCGGAACAAGGAATCTGGTTGAAGCGCTCGTACCGTCCTCGTCGCTGAAGTCTTTGGTCTTCGCATCCAGCGTCGCAGTCTACGCGCCATCTGTAGAGGTCCTGTCTGAGGATGCCGATACAGTGCCGATGGATATCTACGGCTGGAGCAAACTTGTCTGCGAAGATCTTGTTCGGAGCGCTTCGGTTCGAGGGGGATGGCGAGCCGTCTGCTGCCGTCTTTCCAACTTGATCGGGCCGGGCGAGACGAATCCGCACCTCTTTCCTGAGATCGGCAGGCAAATTGCAAGAGGAGAAGCGCTGATAGAGGTTGGGAATACCACGCCAAGGAGAAACTATCTGCATGTCATGGACGCAGCCGACCTGTTCGTTCGATGCCTTGGACTGTCAGGAAGCGACGCCCACACGATAAATTTGGGCTCAGGTGAGGAGTATTCGGTCGCGGATATATTGAGCCTGTTCCAGAAAGCCGCGCAGAGACCAATCAAATTCGTTGAAACAGCAGCGCGCAAGCGCAAGGTCGATCGGCCTAGGCTTCAGCCAAACACCACCGTCATGCGGGGGCTAATCGGAGAGCCGCAGCGCTCGGCCGAGGATGCGATCAAAGCCGTTTTGATGGAATTTGCTCTCGAAACACAAACGAAATGGTCAATTACCGGGTAGGGTGGCATGCGCGTCATAATGGCAAATAGATATTTCCTCGGTTATCTCGGAGGCGTCGAGCGCTACATCGCGTCTCTTGCTGGCGAACTGGGGAGGCTGGGCGTAGACGTCGTGGTATGCGCGGCCGGCAGTGACGCGCTCGTCCAGTTCGAGGGGCTCGCAGTCAAGACGGTGCCGTCGCAGGCCCAACTGCGCGCCTTCGTTAACCGTGGAGCCGATGTCGTCCACGCGCACCTGCCGCGCAATCCCTTCTCTTTCGCGGCCATGCGGGCGGGCCACAAGGCTGGCATGCGCACCGTGTTCACGCCGCATGCCTTCTATCCCGATGGATCCGCCATCAAGAAGCTCGCGAAAGCGGTGATTGATCTCACCATGACGCGCCATACAATGAAGATCTGCGACACCGTCGTGAACTTGACCCCGCAGGATCAGGCAGACTCCATACGCAATGGATTGCACAGGGAAAAGTCGGTGATAATCCCGAACTCTGTATCAGTCCGCGAGCTCATTGAACTCGAGGACAAATCGCGCGACATACTTCCTCCATTTGCACAGCCGTATGTCCTGCATGTCGGGCGTTTTCACCGCGTGAAGAACATCCCATTTCTAGTCAAGGCGCATCGTAGGATCCCCGACCATCATCTGGTCCTCATCGGTCAGGACGACGGTGAGTTGCCCGCCGTCAGAGAACTCGTCTCGCAACTTCAGCTCGAAGGACGGGTCCATATCCTGGAACGTGCTGATCGGGCCCTGGTCATGGCTGCCTACATGAACGCCTCTGCGGTAGTGCTGAGTTCGCGCTGGGAGGGTCTCCCAACAGTTCTGCTCGAGGCGATGTTCTTCGGAAAGCCCTTTGTCGCCTCCGACGTAGGTGGAAACGGCTGGCTGGTAGAGCGCGGTGCTCCCGGGATGATATTCAAGCTGGACGATGAAGATGGTTATGTTTCGTCACTTGCTGCCGCCTGCAGGATTCCTGCAAGTGCACTTGCCGGCGGCAGAGCCCTCGTCGCCGATGAATTCTCATGGGAAGTTAATGCCCGGCGCCTCCTGAACATCTACGCTAAGAGTAACTAATCACCTGAATTCGACGTTTGTCATCAACCGCTGACAAGAGCGTTTGACGGATGCGCCGAATGTCATCCGCGGATTTTGGCTCGCTGTAAGGCTTCGGGTTTTCGTTGTGGCGTTCGAATGTCGGCTTTGAACTGCATTGTCGAGGTATGGACTTCTCGACGGAGCTGCTTTCGGGTCAGTTCCGCAAACCAGCGTTCGACTTGATCGATCCATGAGGCGTTGCGCATGCGCACGCAGTCCTTCGAGCTCGTCATCTGCAATCGGCGGGAAGGGCGTATTCATCCGGCCGGATGAGAACGACCATTGCGCCGTCGCGCTAATCCATGCATCGTCCCGGACGTTAAATATGCACCTTAGCAATCAAGTGCGTGCGCCGTTCGACATGCGGCACGACAAGGCTCAGGTCATGGGAACGTACTGGCTTCTAATTGCGTCCTGCATTGGTGGGATTATCGCTGCGGTTCTTGGGCTCTCAGCGATGTCCTGCGTGAACATCGCTACGGTTTTGCTGCTGGGAGGTATAGCGCACTTGCTTTTCAGCGGTTATGGTCTCAACATCATCATCACATCCATTGGAGCACCTGCCATTCTGCTTGTTTCGTACTTTTTCAGCGGGTGGGCACTCAGTGCAATTCGGAAGACCGACAAGAACGACTAACTGTCGCGTGAGCCATTTTGGCTGTCACGGAGCTTTGTATAATGAGTGGCATGCCGGCTGCTGATCGGAAAGGCACCTTGGCTCGGTGGGATGGCGATTTTCTTCCGCTCGCTCTCATAGCCTTTTGTACAGTCATGAATTTCGGGCTAGCACTCGTCAACAATCTCGTCACAAATATTCAGGAGATTCACGTCGTTGCCGTGCAGCTCTTTGTGACCCTTTGTGCTGCCGCATTGGTCGTCTTGCGGCGACCTCGTTTAACGGCCGATCAAGTCATATTGTTTGTTATGCTAGTATCGTGCGTTGTAATATCGACAATATATCACGGTCAGACCGATGTAAAAATTCTGTATGACATGTCGGTGATTCCGCTTTTCGTTGTTTTAGGTTCGACCATCAGGCGAGTACCGAGATGGTTTTTGCATATGCTATTTATTATAGTATTGATTACGGTGGCATTCGAGACTGTCATGCCTGATGTCTATGCCAAGATTGTCAATCCGCTGAGATACTATGCGAACACAAGAAGCTGGGTCGCGGACAAGATGGATGACCAGGCCGATGACTCAGGTTTCTATTTCGGTGCCCAGCGGGCAGGGGAGGGCGACGCTAGGCATCGCGCGAGCGGCCTCTTTCTCGAGCCGTTGTCCCTAGGTTACTTCGCTTGTATTGCCGCAATTTTCTATTTGAATGAATACAGATATCAGGCCGGAAGGAAAATACTTGCTGTCTCTGGCTGTTCCTTGCTCATAATATTGTCCGACGTTCGAGCCGCCTTGGGAGTGCTTTTCGTCATTGTGATAGGGGCGCCGCTCCTCGCGCGATTGCCGCGATTGGCAGGTCTAGCGTTGCCATTCGTTGTGATCGCAGGTGGAGCGGTTTTGCATTATTCCACGGCGGGTAATCAGCACATCGCCGACTTGGCGGGACGGTTGTCCTGGACCTTTGAGGAACTCAGGGAAGCTGACTTGACGACACTGCTGTTCGGAGGATTCGATCAAACCCATGCCAATGACAGCGCAATTCTCTACTTTGCAGAGGTTTCTGGAATATTGGGGTACGTCCTTCTATTGTACATATCCGCGGGCGTCTCATCTTTGAATGAGCGCCCATTGATCACGAACGCCGCGTTGATATACTTGGCCAGTACGAGCCTGTTCGGGCACGCTTATGCTTCGATCAAGACCGGAGCACTTCTCGGCGTTGTCGTGGGAAGCCAAAAGCGCCATCAAGAGAAACCAAACATTAAGTGTCTGCCCCGGAAAGCAGTTGAGTGATGTCATATATCCTTTGATTGTTCGGTGTTGTGAAGAATCGACAGAAATGCATCATTCCGATTAACGTCTTGAACACGACCAATCGGAGCTCACCCTGCGGCTGGAGCGCGCCGGCCGAGGCCATTAGGGCGACGATCTCTTCGTCGGTATAGATATGGAAATTACCGATGTTCAAGCCGATAAAGGCGACTGGGTTTCACTTGCCATCGCTCAGCGTCTGATCATCGGTCGAACTTACTATCTCGCATACCCCTTTTGAAGTACGCCATGAGTATCAATTGCCAGTGAACCATTCACAATATAGTATAACGGGGGCTGGAATAGTATCACGGGGGCCGGAGCTATCCGGGATGCTCTATGTGTCATCATGTTTACCGCTGGCCTGGTTGGATAAGCAATGGAGTGATGGCATGCCCGCTATAGCTACAGGTAAGGACCCGACCAGCCACTACGATGCGACCTACTTCAAATGGCAAGGGAAGAACGGCCGGCTGGCAGGAGAAGCAAATCGATTCAAGTTCGCACCCTTCATTCAGCCAGGCAGCCGGATTGTCGACTTCGGCTGTGGAGATGGCTCTCTGCTGCTCGCTCTAGGTGGTGGGAGCGGTATCGAGATCAATGAACATGCAATTTCAGTCGCTCGCGCTAGCGGCCTGCACGTCGAACAAAGTTTACGCAATCTTCCTGACGGGTCTGCTGATGTTATTGTAAGCAATCACACACTGGAGCACGTCGAAGATCCTCTAAACGCGTTGCGCGAGATGCACCGCGTGTTGGCGGCTGGCGGGAAGATTGTCATTGTCGTGCCCTGCGACAAGCCATCATATCGGTTCCGACTAGATGATCCTGATTTCCATTTATTTTCGTATAGCGCTAGCAATCTGGGAAACCTCGCCCGTGCTGCTGGATTCCGCGTCATTGAAGCACGAGTGATAGCCCATGCTTGGCCGCCCAAATGGCCTAAAATTCAGGCCCTGCTTGGATGGCGAGCATTTCACATGGCCTCACGGGTTTGGGCGCGAATTGGCCCATTCATTGATCGCCGTGTCCGTCGCATTCGGGCCCAAGTGAGAGTAGTCGCGGAAAAGCAGTCTGGTTCGTGAGCGGTCAGCCCATAGCGTCGGCCTGTTCCAGGGTAAGCGGTCAGCCGATAACGTCAGGCTTGAAGCTCCAGGGCATGAGCGCTTCGATTTCGGATGCTGGCCAGCCGTAAGCGGCAAGCAGACCCCATCTGGCGTTGGTAGCGTTGGCCCCTGTATTGCGGACAGACGATTCACAAACTGTGAGCTTCTATGTCTGCGCCTAGCTCTGGAACTAGAAACTTCCATATGATCGAGGCCGTTCCGGAACGGCTTGAGGGCGCGCCGCGGCAATTTCGGCGGCGCTGGTCCGATGAATTCAAGGAGCGGGCTGTGGCTGAGGCGATGGAGCCCGGTGCAAGCGTGTCAGCGATTGCGCATCGCATCGGCATACATCCGTCCCAACTATTTGGCTGGCGCCGCGATGCTCGTGCCGGACAACGATCGCTTTCGCAGGATCCGGCTGTTCAGATAGAAGCTGGGCCAGTTGGCGCGAGAGCAGTGATCGAGCTTGTCATCGGCGATATCGTTGTCCGAGCTGGCGCTGATATCGATGAAGCACACCTGCGGCGAGTGATCCGGGCGGTGCGATCGGCATGATCCCGTCGGGCGTGAAGGTCTTTCTTGCGAGCCATCCCATCGACTTCCGCAAGGGGCCGGACAGTTTGCTGTCGCTGGTGCGCGATGCCGGCAGTGACCCGTTCAACGGGGCGCTCTATGTCTTCCGGGCAAAGCGCGCGGACCGGATCAAGATCGTGTGGTGGGATGGTTCCGGGGTTTGCCTCTATGCCAAGCGGTTGGAGAAAGCGCAGTTCTGTTGGCCACGTATCGGCCACAGCCGGGTCCAACTCAACCATGCGCAGCTTCTGGCTTTGGTCGATGGAATGGACTGGAAGCGGGTTCGCTTCACGCCAGTCAAACCTCCCGAAATTGTTGGGTAAACCGCTGCGGCGAAGTAAATCAGGTGGCTGAAACCACGGGCGGATTGCAGCAAAATATGCTCTGATCAGACCCATGACGCCACCCGATCTTGAGCTTCCGGATGATGTAGAGGCACTGAAAGCCATGGTTCTTGCCATGGCCGCAAAGGCAGCCCGCGTCGAGGCTTTGGAGAAGCAGGTCGATGACCTCCAGGCCCGGAACGCTGACGCCGATGAGCGCATCGAGCGGCTGACGCAAATCTTGAAAGCATTCGATCGAGCTCGCTTTGGACGGCGTTCGGAAAAGCTTGCAGCATCCACGGTCGACGACGAGCAGCATGCCTTTGTCTTCGAAGAAATCGAGACTGGCATTGCGGCAATCAGGGCTCAGATCACAAAAGGCCGCGGGAATGCGGATGCCAAACGTGCTCCGCGGCCACGCAAGGGCTTCGCGCCGCATCTTGAGCGCGTCGAGGTCGTGATCGAGCCGGAAGAGTTGCCGGAACACGCGGGTAAGCAGAAGATCCTAATCGGAGAAGACGTCTCCGAACGGCTGGACGTCGTCGCAGCGAAGTTCCGGGTCATCGTCACCCGCCGGCCGAAATATGCCTTTAAGAACGAAGACGGCGTCATCCAGGCTGCGGCTCCGGCACACATCATCGAAGGCGGCATTCCAACAGAAGCGCTTCTGGCCCAGATCGCCGTCTCCAAATATGCCGACGGCCTGCCACTTTATCGCCAGGAAGCCATCTACGCCCGTGACAAGGTCGAACTTGACCGCAAGCTGATGGCCCAATGGATGGGCAAGCTGGGGTTCGAGCTCAACATCCTCGCGGACTACATCCTGAACGAGATCAAGAAGGCCGAACGAATTTTTGCCGATGAAACGACCTTGCCGACACTTGCGCCTGGTTCCGGATCAGCAAAGACGGCGTGGCTCTGGGCATATGCAAGGGATGACCGCCCCTTCGGAGGCAGTGGCCCGCCGATGGTGGCCTATCGCTTCGAGGACAGTCGCGCGACCGAGTGCGTTGCACGGCACCTGAGCGGCTATCGGGGGATTTTGCAAGTCGACGGATACGGTGCTTACAATAAGCTTGTCCGCAAGGATGGTGGCAATGACGGGGTCACCCTGGCTGGCTGCTGGTCGCACAGTCGGAGAAAGTTCTATGAGTTGCATGTCGCAAAAACCTCAAAGGTTGCCACAGAGACGGTCGAACGTATGGCGAAGCTCTGGGAGATTGAGGAAACCATCCGGGGTCAAAACCCTGAGGCTCGTGCTGCAGCACGTCAGGAAGTCTCTGCCGCGATCGTCAAAGACCTCTTCACCTTCTGGCAGGCGACCCTGCCACGGGTCTCCGGCAAATCCAAACTCGCGGAAGCCCTCCGCTATGCCATCTCGCGTCGCGACATCTTCGAACGCTTCCTAACCGACGGTCGCGTCGAGATCGACTCCAACATCGTCGAGCGGGCGATCAGACCTCAGGCGATCACAAGGAAGAATAGCCTATTCGCCGGAAGCGACGGTGGCGGCAAGACCTGGGCGACCATCGCAACGCTCCTGCAAACGGCAAAGATGAATGCCGTCGATCCGCTAGCCTGGCTTACCCAGGCACTTGAGCGCCTCGCAAATGGATGGCCCAGCAGCGAAATCGACGCCCTCATGCCGTGGAACTACACGGCCTGAACGGCCCCAGCTTGTCGCTTACGGCCAGCCTTGACCAATGCGGGGTCAATGTTTGGGAGAGCCAGTCGAGGGGATCGACGCCGTTCATGCTCGATGAGGTCGAGCTGCTCGGCTGCATGCGCATGCTGGAAGAGGCGCGCGGCCGCGGCCGCAAACACGGGATCACGCTGATGCTCATGTGCCAGTCGGTCGGACAGTTGGAACGGCATTTCGGCAAGGACGGAGCGACCTCATGGATCGACGGCCGCGCCTTTGCCTCCTATGCCGCAGTCAAGGCACTCGACACGGCTCGCAGTGTCTCGGCCCAATGCGGGGAAATGACCGTCGAGGTAAAGGGCAGGTCGCGCAATGTCGGCTGGAGCCGTTCTGCCATGGGGTCGCGCCAATCGGAGAGCGTGAATTTTCAGCGAAGGCCGCTGATCATGCCGCACGAGATCACGCAGTCGATGCGAAAGGATGAACAGATCGTTATCGGATATGGCGCGTCTATCTCCGCCGCGACTTGCCGAATATCGGCGTTTCCGGAGACTCTATCGCCGGATCCAGCCGCGTCATGTAGGCCGCAAACGGCTCCAGGACTGCCAGCCGTCCAGCCCAGGTGAAGGGGTGACTGGTGCGCGACCGGTCCTTTGCCGCTGACAATTAGCCTGGCTGCCTTGCGGCGCGCGTGCTCCTGTCTGCACGAAGATGATCAGGACACCCAAACACCGCTCGGGTCAATTCAAGCGAAGCGCTTCTTCAGGAAGTAGCGCGCAATCGCTCCCGGCCCGCTTTCCAGTTGCCCGAAGACTTCGTAACCGAGTTTCTCGTAGAACGGCCTTGCCTGAAATTCGAATGTATCGAGCCAGACGCCGATACATCCGCGCTCCCGGGCGATGGTTTCCGCCTCGACCATCAAGCGTGTGCCGATGCCTGTGCCGCGGTAGGCTGCAGGAATCGCGAGATACTTAATGAAAGCCCAGCCGTAGCCGTCGACCGCATAGAGCCCGCCGAGAACATCCCGGGTGTGCGGATCGCGATCGAGAATCGCAAAATCGGGCTTGTCCTGGATGTCCCCGACGTTGGCATCATTGTATTCACGCAGCGTCCTGGTGATGGCGGCGCAATGTTCACTGCTGGGATGATCGGTGATGATCTCGAGGATCGGAATATCGACAGGTTCCATGGGCGCGATGCTCGCACAACGGCCATTCGATTGAAAGCGAAACGGTTTGGCTAGTAGGGAAGCCCCACATAGTTCTCCGCAAGCCCAGTCGCAGCTGCCCGGGAATGCGTCAGATAGTCGAGTTCAGCCTCCTGGATCTTCTGGTCGAAATCGCTGGTATCGGGGAACCGGTGCATCATCATCGTCATCCACCAGGAGAAGCGGACGGCTTTCCAGACTCGTGAGAGCGCGCGGTCGGAATAGGCATCGATGCCATTGTTCGAGCGATCCTGATAGTGCTCGATAAGGCCGCTGAAAAGGTAGTGCACGTCGCTGGCGGCGAGGTTGAGGCCCTTGGCGCCCGTCGGGGGCACGATATGGGCGGCGTCGCCGACGAGGAAGAGACGGCCGAAACGCATAGGCTCGGCAACGAAGGAGCGGAGAGGCGCGATCGATTTCTCGAAAGACGGCGCGGTGATCATCTTTTCGGCATGATGAGCTGGGAGGCGGCGGCGCAGCTCGTCCCAGAAACGGTCATCGCTCCAGTCCTCGATCTTCTCGTCAAAGGGACACTGGATGTAATAGCGGCTGCGGGTCTGCGAGCGCATCGAACAGAGCGCGAAGCCGCGCGGATGGTTGGCATAGATCAGCTCATGGCTGACGGGTGCAACATCGGCAAGGATGCCGAGCCAACCGAAGGGATAAACCTTCTCGAAAGTGCGGATTGATCTTTCCGGCACCGCCTTGCGGCATGCACCGTGGAAGCCGTCACAGCCGGCGATGAAATCGCAATCGATGCGATGCGTGATGCCGCCCTTGTCATAGGTGACGTAAGGCAACTGGCCGTCGAATTCATGCGGCTGGACGTCGGCCGCATCGTAGATCGTCAAGGCGCCGCTTTTTTCGCGATGATCCATCAGGTCATGCGTGAGTTCCGTCTGGCCGTAGACCATGACACGCTTGCCTCCGGTAAGCCCAAAGAGATCGATGCGGTGATCGCGGCCGTCGAAAGCAAGCGAGAAGCCGTCATGCGGCAACCCCTCGGCATGCATTCGAGCGCCGGATTTCGCCTGGTCCATAAGGCCAACCGTGCCTTCCTCTAAGACGCCGGCCCGGACGCGTCCAAGAATGTACTCCTTCCCGACACGATCCAAGATGACGTTTTCAACGCCGGCCTCTGTCAAAAGCTGGCCGAGCAGGAGCCCGGCTGGCCCGGAACCGACGATCGCGACCTGCGTGCGCATGTTTCCTCCCCGCACTGTCTTTCGCCAAATTCTCCTCTTCGCGCGCGGCCGCGGCAATGGACATTTCACGCGAGAAATTGAACAAATCGAACATAGAGGGATTTGCGCGCGATGACGAAATTCGTTCCAACCTATGAGCTTTATGGCGAGAGTACCGGCAAAAAGCCGGATTTCTGGCTGCATTGCGAGACAATTCCATCGCGCAGTAGCCTCCATCACTGGGAAATCCGGCTACATCGGCATGAAAACTTCCTTCAGATCTTGTACATCGATGCCGGATCGGGAGATGCGATCTTCGGCCAGGAGCAGCATGCAATCCATCCGCGCACCGTGATCACCGTACCGCCGGGCCTGAAGCACGGCTTCCGCTTTTCGAAAGATATCGACGGCTTTGTTATCACGGTGCTCGCCTCTCATCTGAAAGCCACACCTGGCGATCGCAGTCGTCTCGGGGAATGGCTGGCCGAACCGCACCTGACTGAGCTCGATATGCAAAACGAGGATGCCGCTTACGTGGCGCAGACGCTGACGCGGTTGGGAGAAGAATTTTCATGCCGGCGAAGCGGCCGGAACGATCTGCTGGATGCCTATGTGACTTCGGCACTGCAACTGACGGCTCGGATTTCAGAAGGTGCCGAAAGTGAAGCGGCCGATGAGAATAGCCGGCGCATGGAGGTCCTAAGGGGCCTGATTCAGCAGCACCTAAGGGGACATAGGCCGGCCGCCTTCTACGCTCGCGAGCTCGGCATCTCGCCGACGCATCTGAACCGCATCGTCAAGGCTTCAACGGGACATAGCATGCACGAACTCATCGCCCGCAAGCTGACGGACGAGGCAAAGCGCGAACTGGTCTTCACGTGCGGCAGCGTACAGGAGATCGGCTACCGGTTGGGTTTTGGCGACCCAGCCTACTTCTCGCGCTTTTTTCTGAAGCAAACGGGCGAGACGCCGCGCGCATGGCGCATGGCCGAGCGAACAAGGCTCGGCGTATGATTCCGCTTGTGCTTGCGGGGGAGGGATCGCCGCACCGCTATCGCAAAACCAGCCGCAAGGCCCTTTGCGTCTCCCGCAAAAGCGGCAGATAGCACTCGGCCATTTCCGATGCAGGGGCGTGGGCTGCCGGCGCCCCGATGTTGATGGCTGCAACCGTCTGGCCTCGATCGTTTTCGACCGGAACGGCGATGGAGCAAAGGCCGATTTCAAGCTCCTGATCGATAATGGCATAGCCTTGCGAGCGGACGCGGCGGAATTCCGCAATCAGTTCTTCCGGTTCCGTCTTGGTGTTCGGCGTGTTCTGCCTCAACGCCGTCCGGCCAAGGATAGCACGGGCTTCGCTTTCCGGTAGCGCCGCGAGCAGCACGCGGCCCATCGAGGCGCAATAGGCGGGCAGGCGGCTGCCGGGCATCAGATTGATCGACATGACGCGGCGCTGCGAGGCGCGGGCGATATAGACGATCTCGGTGCCGTCGAGAACCGAGGCAGAGGCGCTCTGCCCGGCCTTGTCGGACAATTGGTCGAGATGCGGCTGGATCTGCACGGGCAGCGGTGTTGCCGAGAGATAGGCATGGCCGAGGCGCAGGATCTTCGGCGTCAATGTGAAGAACTTGCCGTCGTAATCCGCATAGCCGAGTTCTGCGAGCGTCAGCAGCGAGCGGCGGACAGTGGCGCGGTCAAGACCGGCGAGCTTTGAAACCTCTGCGATCGACAGGCGCTGGTGCATCTCGCCGAAGACCTCGATGACTTTCAAGCCGCGGGCAAAGCCGCTGACGAAATCCGTTTCCCGCATTCTGACCTCCAATCAAAGTGCCACACTGTGCGCTATACGAACAAATGTCAAATATCGCACAAAATGCCTTGCCGCCGATTTTGTCTCGCCCTATTCGTGTTCATGGAGGCGTGGAGGAACGTACCCCACCACATCCGGCAAGGAGAGATCCCGCATGGACAAGGCAATCAGGAACGCGGCGGAAGCTGTCTCCGAAATCAGTCACGGCGCCACCGTCATGATCGGCGGTTTCGGCGGATCAGGTGCGCCGATCGAGCTTATCCACGCCTTGATCGACAAGGGGCCGAAGGACCTTACCGTCATCAACAATAACGCCGGCAACGGCCGGATCGGCATCGCTGCGATGATCGACGCCGGCATGGTGCGGAAGATGATCTGCTCTTTTCCGCGTTCCTCGGATCCGCGCGCCTTCACGGAAAGATATCTTGCCGGGGAGATCGAGCTGGAACTCGTGCCGCAGGGAACACTTGCCGAACGCATCCGCGCTGGCGGCGCCGGTATTCCTGCTTTCTACACGCCGACGGGCTATGGCACCGAGCTTGGCGAAGGCAAGGTGATCGCCGAGTTCGATGGCAGGCACTATGTTCAGGAGCGCTGGCTGAAGGCCGATTTCGCGATCGTGAAGGCGCATGTCGGCGACGCGCACGGCAACCTCACCTATAACAAGGCCGGCCGCAACTTTAACCCGCTGATGTGCATGGCGGCTGCAAAGACGATCGTGCAGGTCTCGAAGATCGTGCCGGCGGGCGGCATCGATCCCGAACATGTCGTTACGCCTGGCATCTTCATCGACCGCGTCGTCGAAATATCCAATCCGCAGCAGGAAGAAGAGCTCGTTCGAGCCGGAGTGGCCTACGCATGACCATCGATACCCGCCCCCTCGACACGCGCGAAGATGTTAAGCTTTCCAATGCCCAGATCGCCTGGCGCGCGGCTCAGGACATCGCCGACGGCGCCTATGTGAACCTCGGCATCGGCTTTCCCGAAATGGTCGCCCGCTACCAGCCGCCGGGCCGGCAGGCGATCTTCCATACGGAAAACGGCATCCTGAACTTCGGCGAGGCGCCGCCGGCCGGCGAAGAGGACTGGGACCTGATCAACGCCGGCAAGAGGCCTGTGACGCTGAAGCCCGGCGCTTCCTTCTTCCACCACGCCGACAGTTTTGCCATGGTGCGCGGCGGCCATCTCGACGTCGCCATCCTCGGCGCTTACCAGGTTGCGCAGAACGGCGATCTGGCCAACTGGCGCGTGGGCAGCAAGGGTGTGCCGGCGGTCGGCGGCGCCATGGATCTCGTACACGGCGCCAAGCAGGTCTTTGTCATTACCGAACACGTCACCAAGAACGGTGAGCCGAAACTGGTCGAAAGATGCACTTTCCCGCTGACCGGCGTCGGTTGCATCACGCGCGTCTATACGAGCCATGCCGTCGTTGACATTGTGAAGAGCCGTTTCGTGCTGCGCGAGAAGCTGACGGCTATCTCAATGGCGGAACTGCAGGCCATGACCGGCGCGCCGCTCGATACGGACGGCCCTGTTGCCGACCTTCTCGTGCCGGAGCTTTGAGGAAGAGACCATGACCGAAGCCTATATCTGCGACTACATCCGCACACCGATCGGGCGCTTCGGCGGCTCGTTGTCGTCGGTGCGCGTGGACGATCTCGGAACGGTACCTCTGAAAGCACTGATGGAGCGCAACGCTTCGGTCGATTGGGAAGCCGTCGACGACGTCATCTTCGGCTGTGCCAACCAGGCGGGCGAGGACAACCGCAATGTGGCACGCATGTCGCTACTGCTTGCCGGTCTGCCGGTGTCAGTCCCGGGTACGACGATCAACCGGCTTTGCGGCTCAGGCATGGATGCGGTGATCACCGCCGCGCGCGCCATTCGCGCCGGCGAGGCGGAACTGATGATCGCCGGCGGCGTGGAGAGCATGTCGCGTGCGCCCTTCGTGATGCCGAAGGCGGACACAGCCTTTTCGCGCAATGCCGAAATCTACGATACGACGATCGGGTGGCGCTTCATCAATCCCGTGATGAAGAAGCAATACGGCGTCGACTCCATGCCGGAGACCGGCGAGAACGTTGCGGAAGATTACACGGTCAACCGCGAGGACCAGGATGCCTTCGCGCTGCGCTCGCAGGTGAGGGCCGCTGCCGCTCAGGCAAACGGCCGGCTGGCAAAGGAAATTATCCCAGTCGTGATCCCGCAGCGCAAGGGCGATCCCGTGGTGGTCGAGAAGGACGAGCATCCGCGCGCAACGACGATGGAAGCGCTGGCGAAGCTCGGAACGCCCTTCAAGAAGGAAGGCGGTACGGTCACAGCCGGCAATGCCTCAGGCGTCAACGATGGCGCTGCGGCACTGATCATTGCTTCGGAGGCGGCGGCGAGGAAATATAGTCTGAGGCCGATCGCCCGTATCCTGGGCGGTGCGGCCGCCGGCGTGCCGCCGCGCGTCATGGGTATCGGACCAGTTCCGGCGTCGCGCAAGCTGATGGCACGGCTCGGCATGACCAAGGATCAATTCGATGTCATCGAACTGAACGAAGCTTTCGCTTCGCAGGGGCTGGCAGTGCTGCGGGAACTCGCGATTGCTGATGACGATCCGCGCGTCAACCGCAATGGCGGCGCCATCGCGCTTGGCCATCCGCTTGGCATGTCGGGCGCGCGCATTACCGGAACGGCTGCGCTGGAACTTATCGAAACGGGCGGGCGCTATTCGCTCTCGATGATGTGCATCGGCGTCGGCCAGGGGGTTGCAATAGCCCTCGCAAGAGTCTGACGGCGCCAGGCACCCGCCGGCTCTCTCTTTCGTGCATTGTCCATTCTAGATTCCGCCTGATAAGACTCTCGTCAAATCCATTTCACTATCTATTTCATTGGTTTTCGGAGGCTGTTTTCGCCATGACGGATCTTGCTCAATCACTCGCGTCCATCAAAATACCTGACCTGAACGGCAAGGCGGTGCTGATTACCGGCGCATCGACCGGCATCGGTGCGGCTCTGGCGCGTGCATTCGCAGCGCAGGGCATGAAAGTTGGCGTCCACTATAATGCGAGCCGCGAGCCGGCCGAATTGCTCGCCGATGAGATCAAGGCGACCGGTGCCACCGTGCATCTGGTGCAGGGCGATGTCTCACGGGAAGGCGAGACTGAACGCGTTGTCGAGGAAACCGCTAAGACCTTCGGCCATCTCGACGGCCTGATCAACAATGCCGGCGGCATGCTTGGCCGCAGACCGACCGCTGAATATACTGACGAGCATTATGCCAAGGTTATGGACCTGAACGCGCGCTCAGTCCTCGCTGCAACACGTGCCGCGCATCCGTGGCTGAAGAAGCAGGGCGGCTTCATCATCAATACGACCTCGATCGCCGCGCGAAACGGCGGCGGCAACGGTGCGATCCTTTATGCCGCCTCCAAGGGCTTCGTCTCGACTATCACGCGGGGCCATGCCAAGGAGTTCGTGGCCGACCGTATCCGCGTCAATGCCGTGGCGCCGGGCGTCATCGCGACGCCGTTTCACGAGCGCTACACCAATGACGAACAGATGGAGATGCAGCGCAGGACCATTCCGATGGGTTTCGTCGGCACACCGGAAGACTGCGTCGGGGCCTATCTGTTCCTCGCTTCGCCGACGCTTTCAGGCTACATCACCGGCCAGATCATCGAGGTGAACGGCGGCCAGTTGATGCCGTAGCACCCTTAGAGCCGATCCAGGGAACTTTCGCACTGCGGTAACGTTTCCCGCTTGGCCATCCACCAAGCGGAGACACTATGAGTTTTTCCTTTTCCGAACTCGATTTCATGAAGCCGGAACTCGGCGCTGAATATACCGGGACTGGTACGCATTTCGCTGTCTATTCCGCTCACGCCGAGCAGGTCGACCTATGTCTCTTTTCCGACGACGGCAGGACGGAAATGGCACGCATGCCGTTGCCTAAGCGCGAGGGCGATATCTGGTCAGGCTATATTGGCGGGCTGAAGCCGGGCGCCGTCTACGGCTATCGCGCAAGCGGGCCCTATGATCCAAAAAACGGGCATCGTTTCAATCCCAACAAGCTTCTACTCGATCCCTATGCCAAGCAGGTTGTTGGCGATCTCAAATGGAACGATGCGCTCTACGGCTACACGATTGGCAAGGACGATCTCTCCTTCGACGAGCGTGACAGCGCGCCTTTCATGGTGAAAGGCATGGTGCAGGATCCGGATTTCGACTGGGACGGCGATGAGGCGATCCGCCGCCCGTGGACGGAAACGGTCATCTATGAGACGCATGTGCGCGGCATGACGATGACGCATCCGAAGGTGCCAAATAAATTACGCGGCACGTTTCTCGGCATGTGCAGCGATCCGATTATCGACCATCTGACGAAGCTTGGCATTTCGGCCGTCGAATTGCTGCCGATCCAGTATTTTCCGAACGACCGGTATCTGGAGGAAAAGCGCCTCACCAATTACTGGGGCTACCAGACGCTCGGCTTCTTCGCACCGCAATCGCGCTATATGTCGACCGACAAGATCACCGAATTCAAGACCATGGTGAAGAAGTTCCATGCCTCCGGCATCGAGGTGATCATGGATGTGGTCTATAACCACACGGCTGAAGGCAGCGAAAAGGGTCCGACGCTTTCCTTTCGTGGCCTCGACAATGCGAGCTACTACATCCTCTCGCCGGACGATCCTCGTCACACCTTCGACACGACAGGTACCGGCAACACGCTGAATGTCGCCAATCCAATGGTCATGCGTATGGTGCTGGACAGCCTGCGCTACTGGGTCGGCGCGATGCATATCGACGGCTTCCGCTTCGATCTCGCGAGCACGCTCGGCCGTCAGGATATGGAATTCGACCGCCAGGGTATCTTTTTCAGCGCGATCCGGCAGGATCCGATGCTTGCTGGTGTGAAACTGATCGCCGAGCCGTGGGATGTCGGCGAAGGCGGTTATCAAGTCGGCGGATTTCCGCACCCCTTTCGTGAATGGAACGACAAGTTCCGTGACGATGTTCGCCGCTTTTGGAAAGGCGATGGCGGACTGGTGTCGGAGATGGCGGAGCGCGTCACCGGCTCGGCGCGGCAGTTCAACCATTCTGACCGCGGCTCGACATCATCCATTAATCTTCTTGCGGCTCATGACGGCTTCACATTGATGGACACGGTCTCCTTTGACGGCAAGCACAATGAAGCGAACGGCGAGGACAATCGGGACGGCCACTCCGACAATCACTCGGACAATATGGGTGCGGAGGGCGCAACCGACGACGCCGGTATCAATGACGCGCGCCGTAGACGGCGGCGCAACATGATGGCCACGCTGCTGCTCAGCCAGGGCGTGCCTATGATCCTTGCAGGCGACGAGGTGGGCAACAGCCAGGGCGGCAACAACAATGCCTATTGCCAGGACAACGAGATTGGCTGGATCGACTGGAACGGGCTCGACGATCCGTTTCTAACCTTCTGCCAGACGATGATCGCTTTCCGCAAGGCGCAGCCGGAGCTTCGGCAGGAGCGCTTCCTGACAGGCGAAACCGCAGAGGACGGACGGATTGAAGTCGCCTGGTACAAGCCGGATGGCCATTTCATGGACGACGGCGCGTGGAATGACAACGAATTGCGGGTGCTCAGTGTTTACGTGTCCCGGAGTGTTCACACATCGGACGCGGAAAAGATGGACGGCCTCTTCATGGTGTTCAATGCTGGTGGGGATTGTGAGGTGACGCTTCCGGGGGTGAACGGCATCAAGTCCTGGCAACGGGTCGTCGAGACTGGAGCCGACGATCCCTTTACGGCATTCGATCCGGAAAACCCTGTGATGGTCTACCGCGAAAGTATTGCCGTTTTTGCGCCGAAAGGTGCCACAGAACCGCCAAAGAAGGCCACGAAGACCGAAGGTCCGCGATGGTTCCACTTCGGTCGCAAGAACAGATAACAATCGAAACAAAGCGATGAATGCGGAAGACCTACGTGAAGTTGGCCTGGTCTATGTAAGCGATACCGAACCCGGTATCCGCAGGCAGAAAAAGGGCAGGGGCTTCTGTTACCGGCTGCCAGACGGTTCGCTGGTCAGGGAGCCGCAGCAGAAGCACCGTATCGCCGCACTTGGATTGCCTCCCGCATACGAAAACGTCTGGATATGTCTGAACGAAAACGGCCACCTGCAGGCGACAGGTTTTGACGCGCGCGGACGAAAGCAATATCGCTATCACAATGATTGGCAGTCCTTTCGCAGCATCGCAAAATTCGATCAGCTGATCGGTTTCGCCCAGGCTTTGCCTAGGATACGGCGGCAGGTGCAGCGCGATCTTGAGACCGGCACGGAAGATGTCCGTGGCGTTCTTGCGGCTCTGACGACATTGCTCGACCAAGCACATCTTCGCGTCGGTAACCAAGCCTATCTTAAGGAAAATGGCACTTATGGCGCAACGACGCTTTTGAAGCGGCACATCACGCTAACGGAGGGCCGGATCGAGCTGAAGTTTCGTTCCAAGGGCGGAAAGCGTGTTCGGCGCTGCCTCCGGCATCCCCGGCTGCAAAAGATGCTGGAAGAGATCGCCGACCTCCCCGGCCGCCAGCTTTTCGTTTGGAAGGATGAGACCGGTACGTTGAAGCTGATCGAATCCGGACGATTGAACAGTTATCTGGCGGAAATTTCCGGTACTGCGATCACCGCGAAAACCTTTCGGACGTGGGCCGGTTCGCTCGCGGCCTTCGCCGTTGCGCGGAGCGCATTCGAAGGCGGAAAGCGCCCGACCGTGAAGGATATGGCGGAGGCGTCAGCCGCAGTGTTGCATAACACGCCCGCCATCTCGCGCTCAAGCTATATTCACCCCTCGATCATTGCTCTTGCCGACAAGGACCGTGTCTGTCCGGAAGGCGAGGGCACGTTCCCGCTGGTTGTGCCGCTGTGGGGGTTGCGGGCGGAAGAAAACCGGCTGCTTGATTTCCTTTCCCGCGATCGGCGGGCAGCAGAGGCGGCTGTACGTAAAGCCTCATAAAAAACGCCCGCACAGGGGGCGCGCGGGCTCAAGATAACAGGAGGTCCTATCAAGCGGCTCGCTTCTCGTGGCGGCCTTCCTCGATCTCTTCGACGACCTTCGTGACGAATGCGTCCAGATCGTCCGGCGAACGGGAGGTAATGATGCCCTGGTCGGTTACTACCTTTTCATCTTTCCAGGTGGCGCCGGCGTTCTTTACGTCAGTCTTGATTGAGTGGTACGAGGTTGCCTGTCGGCCGCGCAACGCATCGGCTTCGATAAGCAGCCATGGTGCATGGCATATGGCGGCCACAACCTTGCCGGATTTCACGAACTCGCGAACGACGCGCATGGCGTTCTCGTCGGCGCGCAGCTTGTCAGGATTGATCTGGCCGCCGGGCAGGACGATGGCATCGAAATCGTCGACCTTCACGTCCTTCGCCTGCAGGTCGACGCCGATGCTGTCGCCCCAATCGCCCTTGTGCCAGCTCTTAATGCTTCCCTCCTTGATGGAGGCAATCTTGACCGTGGCCCCGCGCTTTTTTAGCTCCTCGTGCGGTACCCGCAGCTCAGAGCGCTCGTAGCCGTCGGTCGCTAGGATAAGAATTTTCGCAGAGTTGATGGAAGGCATGGACATGTCCTTTCCTTCTTCTGTTGAACTCGGGATCCCTAGGCAGAACTACGCCAAGCGCCGTGGTTCCGAGATAGCAAGCGGAACCGCTAAAGGCCGAAGCGGTTATCGTTGTAGCGGATGAGGAGGCGAACAGATGGAACCCGAAGCAATCCGGCTTGAGCCTAGCGAATTCGTTCCGAACAATCCGGCGTTTCCGCTGTTGTTTTATCGAGGCGTGCTGAAGGATGGGAATCTCGCGGAGGGTTTTGAAGGCCTGTTCAGAC
Source organism: Rhizobium sp. USDA 3886 (assembly GCF_056279785.1). NCBI lineage: Bacteria > Pseudomonadati > Pseudomonadota > Alphaproteobacteria > Hyphomicrobiales > Rhizobiaceae > Rhizobium > Rhizobium sp. USDA 3886. Next base: position 1,091,495 of record NZ_JBWCDC010000003.1, read on the forward strand.
GAAACGGCTGGGGCAATATGTGGCGGAACGGCGTCTATCCGTTTCATCACTATCATTCGAAAACCCATGAGGCCCTGGGTTTTGCCGCTGGCAGCGCGACGTTGATGCTTGGTGGACCGACAGGCCTTGAGATCGAAGTTCATGCTGGCGATGCTGCGATATTGCCCGCGGGAACCGGCCATTGTCGCCTTTCCGCAAGCAGCGATTTCCTGGTGATCGGCGCCTATCCGCCCGGGAGCGACTACGATCTCTGTCGTGAAGCGGCAACGCCGGAACAATTGAGGCGTATCCGAGACCTCTCCGCGCCACGAACCGATCCGGTTACCGGCGGAAATGGCGGACTTATTGCACTTTGGCGCTGAAATACTGGAACTTTTCAGGTCGGCCGCCGAGACTGTGATTAAAAGACCGAGGGTGATGCATATAAATTGCAAATAGGATCTGTGCTAAAGCTATGCGTCACCCAGCACGGGAAAGGTCCCGGAAGGGCTGTGGCAGCGCTTCATCGTGCGGAACCGATGGATTCTGGTTTACTCCCTCAGCCTCGTAGACTTCGGGCCGCTTGGTGACGGAAAGCTGGAACAGACGGCTCGTGGTCATGACCTGAGTGGCCCAGGACGGCGAACCGACAGGAGAAACTATCTACACGACCGAACCCCGATCCTTCGTTATTTGCGGCCGCCTTAACGAGTTCGAGACCGAACACGGCGGGAATGAGCGCAAATTCGGATGTTTGGAACGTTTTCGAAGGAAACTTGCTCCGACCGGGAGATCGTCACCTTTGATGACCTTTACGAGCGCGCGCGATTGATTGTCGAGACGGGAGAGGGCAGCTTAGCACACACAATCAAGACATGCCTTTCGGGGCCTTTTGATTGCCCGTTTCACGACTGCACGGGAATCCTAGTCAATCAGAGGCTCGCGAGCGGGGAAGTCCATCGGCACGATTACCGTCGTCATGTCGCCTTTCCCTGCCCCAATTCTTCGGCCGGAATGCCCATGGCTGCCGCCAGTGCCGCCTTGCCTTTGTCAGGCATGGCTGCCAGCCCCGCGATAACGCCCTCCTGCCACGATTTCCCACGATCCCATGCCTCCACATAGGCATCGGCAAGAAGATCGCTCTGTCGCGTCTCCACGAGCGCCTGCGAGAGCAGCGACGCTTGCAGGAGGTCCTTGTCCCGCTTTGCCCGCCCGAGCGCGTCTGTGAGCCGTCTTGAAGCCACGATGAGCTTATGGACGGCATACCGTTCGGGAGCCGGGATAGTTACGCTCACGCCTTCCCGATGCAACAGGACTGTCCTCACAGGCTCGTAGATCAGGTAATCGAGGAACCGCAGGTTTTCCGCCGACGCACCGCCGAGGGCGGGCATTGGCGACGGTTTGCCCGTATGTTCGTCCGATCCCCGGTTGCCCGTCAGGAATTCCACTCGGTATCCCTTGCCATTCACGAATGCGGCGACCTTCGCCTTGTCCGCCTGGTGTGGGACCGCACGGAATGACGGATCGACCGACTGGAGGACGTCCAGCACCGGAGGCAGGCTGTCTCCGACCTCCGAGCTGATCGCGAAATCCTGTGCGAAATCCGCATCGCCCGTCTGCATCGCAGTCGATGGCAGACGAACACCGAGCAGTCCAGCGTAGCAGCTGAAAGCCACCGATCCGATCAGAACCGCCCGCAGCCGAAACAAGCCAGCTTCGGCAAGAGCTTTCGTGATATCGCCCGCGAAGGCATCTGGTCCATCCAGTCCGCCGCTGCGCTTGAGGACGCCGACGAGGCGGCGTCGCTCGCGGAGGTCGTCCTTGATCTCCTTGTGGGCGTTCACCCGCGCCGTGATCTCCCTGTCGCTATGCGGGCCGACATAGCGCCGCTTGTCGCCTTCGGGAGTAGGGAGATCGAAATACCAGTAGTTCTTGCCCTTAACCGGAACCGTGACGAAACGGCCTTCAAGGGGGAAGTCCGCCTGAAACTGCGCATCGAGCGAGCGCTGCGCCAGCTCTGCGAACATCGTGCGGTATGTGATGTCGATCTGCTTCATGCCTTGTTGTTCCCTCGCAGCTGCCGCGGCCTCTTGCTCGGCCTTGAGATCGGCCATTGCCTTATCGAATCTAGACTGCCTTCTTTCGAAGAAATCGTTTTTTGCTCGAGGGCATCCATCCGTTATAATGTTCTGACAAAAACATTATAACTCTCCTGCCCTTCGGTCAATCGATCGCCAATTATAATGTTCCGGCAGAAACATTATAACGGCCTGCTCTATGTCAGCTTACCTCCCGATTTCAATTGAAGCTCTAACCTGAAATTGCGTCGCTCGTTTTCGACCTAACGGCGCAAGCAGTCTCCTTTGTAAGTGCAGGAGGCTCCCACATTTGCGCCCGATTTGGGATCGAGTTAAATACCGCGACGACAGGCTCGTGAGCGGGAGGACGGGAATGGCGGTGGACTTCAGCGAGCTTCTGAATGCATTCGAATTCGTGAGCTCCATGGGAGCCGGCGAAAACACGGCTTATCTGTGCAAGGAGACGGGCAAGATCTACTTGCATTCGGACTGGGCGGACGATGTCGAAGAACTGCCTGACGTCGAGGACGGCGAGAAGTACGTCCCCATTCCGGAGAAGAGAGAACTCGATCTCGGCAAGCGGCTGGTGCTGAAGTTCGCGCGGCACCACTTGCCCGACGATTACGATAAGGTTCGGGAGATCTTCAGCCGGGCGGGTGCCTATGCCCGCTTCAAGGACCTGTTGGAGCACAGGCACGCCATCGATCGGTGGTACGCCTTCGAGCAAGAAGCCACGGAAGACGCTTTAAGGACCTGGTGCGAGGATAACGACATCGAAGTCAGCGGCTGACGTTGAAGTATCAAGTGTCTGGCGTCAGGATCGTTCTGGTGACGGGCTCCCAAGGAACAGTAGCCTCAGCAACCTTTTTGATATCAGATGCTCAGGCATCGAGCCCAACTTCGACATCGACCACGAAGTGATCGCTGGCCCAGACGCCGTCAATCGGCTTGTTGAACGCAAGCGCTGCGGATTGAATGACGGCATGTGCTTTAGGATGAGCATCCCAAGAGCCTACGAAAACGTAGTCAATGCGGCGCCGGTAACCAGGCTGCCTGATGATCTGCTCAGCGCCGGCAAGCGCATTTGGGTTGTCGACCGTCCAAGTGTCGCCCGAACCTTCGCCAGCCACGGCCCAGGCATCGTGGTAAACGACGCTACGACCGCCCAGCGAATGCCGGCCCGTCAGATAGCGTATGCTCGCGGCATCCGGCGCAGCGTTGAAGTCGCCGGCGATGATGGTCGGCAAGTCTCTGCGATGCAGAATGCGGTGAGCGGCCGTCTCGTCCCTCACATCTGCGGCGATTGTCGAAACGCCCAGCCGCCTTCGGACGGTCTCGAGCACATGGGATTGCCGCGCCACCACCGTGACTCTGGCCTCCTGATCCACAAGCGCCTCGACGAGGCCGAGGCCGAGGCCACGACTTCCACCAGTAACGACGATATTCTTATCCTTGAGGCTCATTCGTTTTGCTCCTTCACGACGATATAGCAAAGACGATCGAGACCCTGGAAAAGAGTCAGCCCGCGAGACGCCTTTCAACAGCGGCAGGACGTGGTCTGTGACCTTGCGCGAAGGTGAAGTGATAGGCGAGGAATTGCGGGCCTGCATTGCAGGCCCGCGGTGCTTTCAAGTTATTGGACGACCTCGATCACCGCGCGGGTCTGCGGATTGACGAGCACGCGCTTTTTGTTGACGACGACGTAGCCGTAATCGGGCTGATCGGGGATCGTTTGGATCTCGACCGTGTCAGGAAGCACCGTGCCGACCGCAACATCACCTTCAAACGTGACCGATGGTGATTGCTGCTGCTCAAGAACATAGGTTCTGACCTCGCCGGGAACGATGACCGTTGCTGTCTGCGCGACGGCCGCTCCGCCGACCGACAGGAACAGCGACACGGCGGAGATGACCAGTTTTTTCATGTTATCCTCCAGGAATTTCGGTGTCTGGTAAACGCTGCCGGCTGGGATACGGTTCCTCCGCCGCGCGGAATGGGGCTGCTATGGCATGAGGGGAGTAGGGGGAACGGCGGCCGCAATAGCGTCGTTTCCGCGGGGATTTTCGTTGCCGTTTTACTGCCATTCCCGATTATCTTTCACTCCCGTCTGGCCGCGCGCCCTCCATATCCAAACTTGCAGATTCGATCTGCGTCCCAATCGGTGGACAATGTAAAGCCGTTTCAAATGCGAGTGGGTCCTGGCGTAGAAAAGCGTGCACATAGGCGGGTCTGCTTTGCGGCCACAATCAGTCGGGTGGCACGCGCGGCTCTGGCGATTCCCAATTGGCGGTCGTTCGTCAGCTGCTGGTGATGACAGCTGCGGTGAAGGGTTTCGGATCGTCCGCTCATCGGATGCGGTGGTAATGTCAAGCGAAGGGAGGAACTGCCCCCTATTGCCTCACCGAAGAATGTTACCAAACGATTTGGCGGGTGGAAGAGCCGGCGTGATCACCATCCAGTCGCCATTGAGGATCTCAAGGGCCGACTCCTGACGCCAGGCTTTCACCGCCATCTGCACCGTCCGCAGGCTTTTGTTCGTGAACCGTGTCTGATCGACGTTCATCAGCCGCTGCAGCACGACGGCTGCTGGGCGCCAGATTTTTGGGCGCCTTCTGGAAATTTCTATGGTGATTTCAAATCCTTAAGTGCTGCTGAAACAATCGAGAGGGAACAGCGGTCCCGCTCTCCGGACACCTACGGCATTCGCATCAGTGCATGGCCTCGATATCAGTGCATGGCCTCGATAAAGGCGCGGCGATAGAATGCGGCAAGGTCGATCCGTTCTGCAGCGACCGCCGGAAGCTTCTTTTGGAGACGGCGCTCGCATTCTCGTGATTGTGCTGCCGGCGGCCTACCATGTGGCGTTGTGGGCTTTAGCCTGATCCGTGGGCCGAGGTTGTCGCAATATTGGGCAAGCGTCATTCCGGCTTTGATCAGAAGAGTCCTGATATGCGGACGGTGCTCGGCGGCAATGACGAGGACAAACGACTTGATCAGAACAGGCTTCGGGACTGGCAGCTCGATTTCGTCGACTAAGTCGTTACCTACTTGTTCTTCCTCCGAGAACGCGAGGTACTGGTCCACCAGATTATGAGCGGCCTCGAGAATCTCGGTGTCCGGGCTGTACCGGCACCAGGTTTCAGCAAAAGTACTCAGCGATCCGTATGACATCGAGAGCTCCTTCGCCCCTCTAAAGGAACGCGTGAACTGGCCGGTTGTTCACAAGGAAGTACATTGTGGCTCGGCGAGGCACTGCGTTATGCGGGCTGTGGGCGCCGCTTCCGTTGCCCGATCCTGGCGCGGCTCTTTCTGTACGCAAGCACGTCAGCACTTTTGAAATGCAGCTAGTTCACTTTGGCACGCGCGATGGGGCTGTGCACTCTCCTCAGGATGGTCTCCGGAAGCCTAGGAAACCGATGCCGCCACCTCACGTTTTACATCGATGAGCAAGCACCAGGACCACCCGAGCAACGAGCCGAGACCTCCGTCCGAAGAATGCGCCGCCAAGCCCGGCGCGGAGATCACCTTTCCCCTACGATCGGATGATCGTAGACGAGTTCCGCAGGCGGTTCCCGCGAGCGCGCTGGAGCGATGCCCGCAAGGCGTGGTTCGTCCCCGGCAGGACTGCAGCCCGCCGCATTGGGCGGTGGCTGGCCGAGAACGAAGCTGAGGCCGACGCGCATGCGGATGCCAAGGGCCGTGACGCCTTCGACTTCGATCCTATCGACAGCCCTTACCTCGAGCTCGGCAAGGCCGCTTTCCGTATACACACGCCCTATTCGAAGGCCGTGGTCGACGAGTTTCAAGAGGTTCCCTACGCTCGATGGGACGGCGACCTCCGGATATGGCACGTCCCGTACCGCTCATACGAAGAACCCCGGCGCCGGTGGCCAGACATTGAAGCCGCCGCTCGCAGGAACGAGCCGGAGGAGAGGCGCCGCCGCGCCGAGGAGCGCAATGGAACCGAGGAGGAGAGGCGCAGCAAGCTGCGGTCGGCCGAGGGAAGCGCCGCCGCTATCCGCTTACATACAATGACCTGTCGCCGCTGGGGCGCCGGGTCGGTACCTCCTATGGGATTGTCGTCTTCACGGAAACAACTGGCCAACTCGTCGATCGAGAAACCTTGGAGGAACTGGTTCGCGCCTGGCCGATGAAAGAGGCTAAGGCGGAAGGCCGCGAATGGTGGCTTCCGATGATCGAGGCGTTGAGGCTGGCCAGACGAGCAGCGAGATCGCGTGAAGCGCGAAAGGGTGCGACGACGATTTCCGCTGGGTGGCTGATCTTGAACAGTTGGCGACCGCCCACAATATCATCCGTCAGGATCATTGGCGGCATGGAAAGGAGGACGAGATGCCGCTGAACGATGTTCCATGGACAAGGCCGGTGAGGATCCGGCTGCAGTGCGGATTGGACCGTACTTTCACAGGTGTCTACGACGCCCCGGATTTTCTCGAAAACGAATGGCCGCTGCGTCACGGTGAGCGCCATCAACGAGCAGTGAAGACGTGCCGCGGCGCTCTCAGCGGGACCATTCCCGCCGTGATCGCGCGCGAGGCATTCGTCGCGGCTTGTCTCGAAGCCGGCATGCCTGCCGTCATGGCGCCGTGCAGGAGAAAGCCCACCTTCCATCCGCGCCGGCCAGCACGCGTAGCTGTCATCTAGCTGTGCATCAACGACGGTCTCGCCTCCAAGGAGGCGAGACTTGCATGAGCTTTCGTTGTTTCCGAAGGGCGCGTGGAGGAGCGCCATCGTGGAACTTCCAGCTGCCAGCCAGCATTCCGATATGGATGCTACTTCCGGGAACGACCATGGCCAGTGACAAACTATCGACCTATCGATCGAAGCGCGATTTCCGAAAAACGGCTGAGCCGGCCGGTGAAAGGCCCATTGCGCACAGCAATCGCCATCGTTTCGTCATCCAAAAACATGACGCGACACGGCTTCACTACGATCTGCGGCTCGAGCTCGATGGCGTTTTCAAATCCTGGGCTGTCACGAAGGGCCCATCCCTCGACCCGCATGACAAGCGGTTGGCGGTCGAGGTGGAGGACCATCCGTTGGATTATGGCGATTTCGAAGGGACGATCCCGAAGGGTCAGTATGGCGGCGGTACCGTGATGCTATGGGACCGCGGCTATTGGAAACCGGAAGGACAAAAGAACCCGAAGCAAGCTCTGGCAAAGGGCGATTTCAAGTTCACCCTGGAAGGCAAACGGCTGAACGGCGGTTTCGTGCTGGTGCGCATGGGCGATGATCGCGAACGTGGCAAGCGAAACAACTGGCTGCTGATCAAGCACCATGACGCGTTTTCGGTCGAGGAGGACGGCGCGGCGATCCTGGAGGAGAATGACACATCGGTCGCCTCCGGCCGAACAATGGAGATGATCGCCGCTGGCAAAGGGCGCAAGCCCAAACCATTCATCGTCGTGGGAGGCAATGTACAGGCTGACGCGGTCTGGGACAGCCATCAAGGGCTGGCCGCCGAAGAGCGAAAATCCGATGTGCGAGCCGGCAAGACGTCGGTCACTCCTGTCGACCTGCCTGACTTCATCGTGCCGCAGCTCTGCCAGACCCTGGAGCGTCCTCCGGCAGGCGCTGGTTGGATTCACGAGATAAAGTTCGATGGCTATCGGATCCAGATGCGAGTGCTGGATGGCGACGCGACACTTAAGACCCGCAAGGGCCTCGACTGGACAGCGAGATATCGCGAAATCGCCGAGGCGGCATCTGCGCTGCCGGACTCGATTATCGATGGTGAGATCTGCGCCCTCGGCGAAAATGGTGCGCCCGATTTTGCTGCCCTGCAGGCGGCGCTGTCGGAGGGCAAGACCGGCAATCTCGTCTACTTCGCATTCGATCTTCTTTACGATGGCGGCAATGATTTGCGATCCCTGCCACTCGTCGATCGCAAGGTGCGGCTCCAGAACCTCTTGTCCGATGCCGGCAACGATCCGCGCATCCGTTTCGTCGAGTACTTCGAGACCGGAGGCGACGCGGTCCTTCGATCCGCCTGCAAGCTGTCGCTGGAAGGCATCATCTCGAAGCAGGTGGACGCGCCGTACCAATCCGGCCGAAGGGCAACATGGGCCAAATCCAAATGCCGGGTCGGCCACGAGGTGGTGATCGGCGCTTATGCCAAGACCAATGGCAGGTTCAGGTCCCTGTTGGTCGGTGTCTACCACGACGACCACTTTGTCTATGTCGGTCGCGTCGGCACCGGGTTTGGGGCGAAGAAGGTGGAAACGCTGCTTCCGAGGTTGAAGGCGCTCGAGAGGACGAAATCGCCCTTCGCCGGCATCGGCGCGCCGAAGAAGGAGGCGGAGGTCACGTGGCTGAAGCCCGAGCTCGTGGCGGAAATCGAATTCGCAGGCTGGACCGCCGACGGCCTTGTGCGGCAGGCCGCCTTCAAGGGACTGCGGGCGGACAAGCCAGCTAGGGAGGTCGAGGCCGAACGGCCGGCGAAGCCCTCGGAGGCAGACGTTCCTGAGCCAGCGCCGACAACTACGGCGGAGAGGACAGCGCGGCGGAAGGGTGTTAAACCGCACGTGATGGGGGTGCTGATCTCCAACCCGGACAAGCCGCTTTGGCCGGATGCCAATGACGGGGAACCCGTCACCAAGGAAAAGCTTGCCCGCTACTACGAAGCCGTCGGGTCCTGGATGATAGAGCATATCAGGGGACGGCCCTGCTCTATTATCCGCGCACCCGACGGGATCGGTGGCGAGCAGTTCTTCCAGCGCCACGCGATGCCCGGCACGTCGAACCTTCTCGAACTGGTGAAGGTGTTCGGCGATAAGAAGCCCTATCTGCAGATCGACCGCGTCGAGGGCCTCGCAGCCGTCGCGCAGGCCGGCGCGGTCGAGCTGCATCCCTGGAACTGCGAAGCGGATCACCCGGAAGTGCCGGGACGGCTCGTCTTCGACCTCGATCCTGGTCCGGACGTAGCCTTCTCCGCAGTCGTTGCAGCGGCCCGCGAGATGCGGGACAGGCTTGCGGAATTCGGCCTAATCAGTTTCTGCAAGACCACTGGCGGCAAGGGACTGCACGTTGTCACTCCGCTGGCGGTCAGCAAGCGCAAGCCGCTCTCCTGGGCGGAGGCGAAAAGGTTTGCGCAAGCCGTCTGCCAGCAGATGGCCTCCGACAATCCCGAGCTCTATCTGATCAAGATGACGAAGAGCCTGAGGGACGGCCGCATCTTCCTCGATTATTTGCGCAATGACCGCATGGCGACGGCGGTCGCACCCTTGTCACCGCGTGCCCGGCCGGGTGCCACCGTCTCGATGCCGCTGACATGGACGCAGGTCAAATCCGGCCTCGACGCGAAGCGCTTCACCATCCGCACCGTGCCGGCGCTACTGTCGAAGTCTTCCGCCTGGGAAGACTACTGCAATGGCCAGCGGCCGCTGGAGCAGGCGATCAAACGTCTCGGCAAGGCAAGGGTTGCCGCATGAGGGCGAAGAACCATGGACGCCGAATTGGCAGTTGGCGGTTCGCGTCGCCACCCATCCCAAGATGGCGCGATTTACCTGCAGGTCCTTGCGCCACTGCGCGACATGACGGAGCAGCGAACGCGGAATAACCGACTTTCCCGAGTACCAGATCTATTATTTCGGAAGCGGCAACGGCATGTCAGGAAAAGATAGCCGAGAGACCTTACCGTCCTTGCTGCCAAGCCGACTGCGCTTTGCCGGAGCTCGCTTCCACCTATGCCTCTGGCCAAGTAAGCCCGCGCACGTCGTTCGATGGGTGTTGCATGTCGTTGCCGCCGGCCAGTACGGGACAGAAATGATGGACGGGCTTCACAGGTCATTCTCTTGGCGGGGATCAAGCAGGTCAATGAGCCGCGCAATCCGTCCCGTCGGCAATGGGCGGCCTTCATTCGTCAGCGCTTCGTCGGCGTTGACCCAAGCCCAGGCTTCGGCAAGCTCTTTTGCCGAAGCACCTGTCGCCAAGATGTCTGCAAGCATGACCTCATCGACCGGGCCGACGATCGCCCTTATTTCTCCTGAAGATAGCGTCATATCAACGACCTCTCACTTTTGGAACTTCATGGAGTTGACGGCAGCGCGGCAATACACTCGCTGCTGCTGCGCACAAGCGCGACGATTCATCCCTAGCTCGTGATCGTGATGCGCTTGGCACGCGATTGCGCCGTTTCGGAGCGTGGCAGGGTGATCGCCAGGACGCCGTTCTTGAAGGACGCGTCGATCTTGTCTTCCTGCACCTCGCTGTTGAGTGAAAGGCGCCGCTCGAAGCGGCCATAGAACCGCTCGGAGAACTGCCGGTCCTTATCCTCGTTGTCGGCGCGCTTTTCGCCGCGGATCGTCAGGATGCCGTTGTCGATCAGAAGTTCGATATCCTTCTCGTCCAATCCCGGGATTTCGGCGAGGATCCGGATGTCCTTATCCGTCTCCGCGACTTCGATCTTCGGCCAGGCGGTTTCGAACATGAAACCGGATCCGACTGTCGGAAAGCGGCCCTCGAAGCCGCGGAAGACGTCGTCGAACAGCCTGTTCATCTCGCGGTGAAGCGCAAGGAACGGATGCTGGTCTCTGCCTGCATAGCCTGTCGGGACCGGACTGTTGCTGCGGCCCCACGGAATAAGATCACGGACTACACTCATCTCAACCTCCATACCGGCCGCGCCGGAGTAAGGCCGGCGCCGGCCGTCATCTTGTTTGATCACGTTGGCTGATCAAGGGTTGATCAAGCCACCTGCTTTTCGCCTTCGATCTGAAGTGATGCAATCTGCTCTTCAACCTGCTGGCTCTCGCCTGTACCGATCGCGATGCGCCGCGGCTTCATCTCTTCGGGGATCTCGCGTTTCAGTTCGACCGACAGAAGGCCGTTCTTCAGGCTCGCACCAAGTACCTTGACGTGGTCGGCAAGCTCGAAGCGCCGTTCGAACGATCGGCCGGCGATACCGTGATGCAGATATTGCGCGTCCTCCTTCTCGGCCTTCGTGCCGGCAATGACCAGTACGTTTCGCTCGTGCGTGACCGACAGATCGTCCTCGCCGAAACCTGCGACAGCCATGGTGATGCGGTAGTCGTCCTCGCCTGCCTTGACGATATCGTAGGGCGGCCAGGTATCGACGGCCTGGAACCGCTGCGCATTAAGGAGATTGAAGACGCGGTCGAAGCCGATGCTGGACCGGTAAAGGGGAGCGAAGTCGAAGTCGTTTCTCATAGCCATATCCTCCGTAAAGCAACATGGAGTGGAGACGCCTTGGAAACTCGCGTCTCCAACACTCAGCCCCGTATTGGCGGCTGACAAAACTGATTTGGTTGCGGAAATTCGAGGTTCAAGGGCGCAAAGACAAAAAATTGGCACTCCAGGTATGAGAGTGCTAAAAATGTAGTGGTCGATGTGCTCGATAGAGGAGGAGACGTCAAGATCTTGACCGCTGCATGAGGGCCGACGGCCTGCTATAAAGACCGACTCACATCTTGAATTCAATCGAAGTCCTTGCCACCTGAGCGATGGTTTTCCCATCATGACGGAGATGATGACACATGACGACTACCGCCACGCAAAACCCTGCCGAAAACCACGTCTTCGAGGCCGATGTGGCGCGCCTTCTACATATGATGGTGCATTCGGTCTATTCGGATAGGGATGTTTTTCTGCGTGAACTGATCTCGAACGCCGCCGATGCCTGCGAAAAACTGCGGTTCGAGGCGATTGCCACACCGACATTGCTTGCAGACGACAAGGACAGCCGTATCACGCTGTCGCTCGACGAGGAAAAGAGCCAGTTGGTCGTCGAGGACAACGGGATTGGCATGAGCCGTGACGAATTGATCGAGGGGCTCGGCACCATTGCCCGCTCGGGAACCCGTGCCTTCATGGAGCGCATTGAGGCCAACAAGGCCGGCGACGGCGCACAACTGATCGGACAGTTCGGCGTCGGCTTCTATTCCTGCTTCATGGTCGCCGAACGCGTCGACGTGGCTTCGAGGCGTGCGGGCGCCGATGAGGTCTGGTTGTGGTCGTCGGATGGAAAGGGCAGCTACAGCGTCGGCCCCGCGGATATGGCGGATGCCCCGGCGCGCGGCACGCGCATCACTGTGCATTTGATGGAGGACGCCAAGCCCTATACGTCGCGGTGGTCGGTTGAGCGCATCGTCAAGGAACAATCCGGCCACGTTCCCGTGCCGATCACGATGGTTGAAAAGCGGGACGCCGAACCGATCCAGCTGACCGACGGCACGGCGCTTTGGACGCGTTCGAAAAATGACATTTCGACCGAAGACTACACGGATTTCTATCGCGGCATTTCCGGACAATATGACGAGCCTGCCCTGACTGTTCATTTCAAGGCCGAAGGTCGGCATGAATATACGGCCCTCGCCTTTGTTCCCGGATCACAGCCATTCGACATGTTCGATCCTGACCGCAAGGGCCGGATGAAGCTTTATGTACGGCGTGTCTTCATCACCGGCGACACCGAACTCATGCCGCGGTATCTCCGCTTTGTAAGGGGCCTCGTCGATACCCCAGACCTTCCCCTCAACGTTTCGCGCGAGATGATCCAGGCGAGCCCGGTTCTGTCGGCGATCAGGAAAGGCATCACCACCAGGATCATCACAGCAATCGAAAAACTCGCCGAGAGCGATCAGGACGCGTTCATCAAATTTTGGGAGAATTTCGGTCCGGTCGTCAAGGAAGGCATCTATGAGGATTTTGAGCGGCGCTCGCAGCTGATGGCTCTGTCGCGTTTCAGAACCACGGTTTCGAATGATGGTTACCGCTCGCTTTCCGATTACGTCAAGGATGCCAAACCGGATCAAAGCGCAATCTACTACTTAGCTGGCAACAGCCTGGATCAGCTCAAGGCGTCGCCGCAGCTGGAAGGATTTCGCGCTCGTGGCATCGAGGTGCTGCTGTTGACGGATTCCATCGACAGCTTCTGGGTGATGCACGCGCCCGAATTCGATGGAAAGACGTTCAAATCGATCACGCAAGGGGCAGCCGACCTGGCACAGTTTGCCAAGCCTGATGAAGAAGCAGGCATGAAAAGCGAAACATCGGCCGATGTCCAGCGCTTCATCGCCTTTGCCCGCGACACGCTTGCAGACCAGGTCTCGGATGTCCGCGCCTCCGATCGGCTGACGGAAAGCGCAGTCTGCCTCGTCGCACCGGAAGAGGGCTACGACCGCCAGATGGAAAAGATATTGCAGAGCGCCGGGCGGCTGCAATCGGGGGCAAAGCCGATCCTCGAGGTCAATTTCGAGCATCCGCTGGTGAAGGGAATTGCTGCCCAAGAGGATAGCTCGTCACTAAGGGAAGACGCAGCATTGCTCCTTCTCGACCAAGCACGGATCCTTGATGGCGACAAGCCCGCAGATCCGCGTGCCTTTGCCGAGAGATTGACTCGGGTGTTCCAAAGAGCGTTAGAATCTTGATCGAGACTTGGCGGCGGCCTCGCTCGGACTCTTCAGCGGCTCGAAGAGCCAGAGATTATGGCCCCAAGGAATCGGCAACAATTTGTTGCGCGATTATCTCGTCGGGAAAGGCCTCAGCGGAGGCATGAGTGTAATTGAGGTATTGAGGAGCAAGACCGCAGGGAATTGGATTGGTCCGCTCTCGGACCCTTCACGCTATTCGGTTGCTTCAGGAAGGCTGCCGGAATTGTCGAAGTTGGCATTTGCGTAATGATGGCCTCTCCTATGACGTGCCGCAAAACTTGTCAAAAGCTCTATCAGGTCATCCCGTGGCGGCGGACGGCATTGCCTACCATGGCCGCCACGACGATACCGAGCTCTGCTTTGCCCTGCTTGAACCGGCAGGACCGCCGTGTCTACGGCGGAGCGCCGCACCGATCTCGGTGCGAACTGGTTTTGGCAGGTGGCCGGACGTTATCAGGTCGGGTTGGCTCCCTGACCGGACGCGTCCAGTCATCCGGACGTTCTGTGAGGTCCCGTCGCTGGTCACCGTCAAACACCGGCTGGGCCAATTTGGTAGGCTCGGCACGCAGTAGATGTTGGGGCGGTGGACGAAATCGGGCAGAAGAAGCGTGAGCCATGACTACTAACCGCAGTCGCCCTTTCCACCAGTCGATGCTTACTCGGCGGCCTGCGATAGAGGAATAATACCCGCCTCCGGCAACGCAACCCGGACCAGAAACTCGTAGTCGTCCACCATGTCGTGGACATCTGATCCGATTCTGGCGATGGTCCAATAGTCGCGGCAGGCGCCGAATACCGTCGAAATCTGCACTACCTCCCAGGCGCCCCCGGTTTCCCTACGTCTTGCCCAGTAGAAGCATTCGGGCTCCAAGGCCAACAACTCCAGCATCCGCGAACTCCTACATTGCCCACTCGTATGCCACGCGATTGAAACCGAGCATCGGACCGAGTCCCACCTGATGCCGGTATCCACCCGGCGGCAACCATACATGAGGATCCTTCAGGTGTCATCGGGGAATGCCATGACATCTGCCTGCCTGGATCGTTTTCACCACTTGTTTGCGGCGTCTCATCGCGGGCGGCATGTTAGCCTGTTCTCTGAATGCCCAATTGTTTTGGCCTCTTGACTCATTTCTGAATGAGAACATACGCGCCGCGATCGAACGGCATTTCACGAAGCTCAAAATTTGGGGAACCGTGCGCTGCGCGGTGAGAAAGTACGTGCGCCCATTAGTAACCGAAGCCACTCAGCCGGACGGCACCGATCTGGATTGGGAGGTGCAGGCGATGGTCGCGTCTCATGACGATGACGCCAAGGCAGCAATCACGACCTTGCTACTCGACTGCAAGCATCTGCGGCGTCAACTGGCCTTGGCGGAGAGCGTGCCAAGCGGCGGCATCACGCGCGGGTGGTCGCCCCACATACGATCGAGAGGTAGGCAAATGAGCGACTACACGCGCAATCGCAGGCTCAGTGGGGTTATTTGGCTAGAAGCAAGCCCAGCGCGACCTAGGGTACCGGCGTAACGACAGTATCATTACGGAAACTCTGTAAAGATGATGTCGTTACGTTATGGTAGGTGGAGATACGAGTTTTCTCGTTCCCATGTCGCACACCAATAAAAGCCCGGACGCCAGCGTGGCGCTGAATATGCGCATCAAGCCGGCGACCCGCAACTTGATCGACCGCGTCGCCGAGCTGCTTGGCAAGACGCGCACGGATTTCATGCTGGAGGCGTCCGAGCGCCGCGCCGAGGAAGTGCTTCTCGACCGCACGATATTCACGGTCAGGCCCGAAATCTATGCCGAGTACCTTGCCCGGCTCGATGCGCCCGCACAGCCAAATGAGCGTCTGAGACGTACCATGTTGACAAAAGCGCCGTGGGATGAGGCGTGACCCTCAGTGCACCGGCACCACTGGCCGATCATCACGAACCGGCCGAATTCAATTCCGGCGTTCCCGAATTGGATGACTGGCTGCATCGGCGCGCCCGCGCCAATCAGGCAGGTGGTGCATCACGTACCTTCGTCGTGTGCGAGGGCAGCCACGTCATCGCCTATTATGCGCTCGCCTCCGGTGCCGTGAAGCAGCCGGAAGCTCCTGGCCGTTTCCGGCGTAACATCCCCATCCGATTCTGGTTGCCGTGCTCGCCGCCTCGCCATCGACCGGACCTATCAGGGGCGCGGTATCGGCAGGGCATTAGTGCGCGACGCAGGTCTGCGCTTGCTCAATGCCGCTGAAATCCTCGGTATCCGCGGCGTGCTGGTGCATGCGATTTCCGATGACGCGCAAGCCTTCTATGAGGCGGTCGGCTTCCGTCCTTCACCGTCCGACCCTATGATCCTGATGGTCGGGCTGCATGATCTGAACAGCGCGATGAATTGATCGAGGCCGAAATGCCTGAGAGCATTGACGAGAGCCTGTGCATCCCGGTGTGGCGAGGCACGGTGCGACGTCTTCGCCCAAGCGACAACGCTTTTTATGCTCGATTCTCGTAATGCCGCGGGCATGTCCGAATAATCACATCCGCTCCTTCATTACAAAGAGCCCCGACGAAATCGGGGCTAGTTGTTGACTAGAGGAACGTCGAGACACGTTCGAAAGATGAACGTGTCATATGGATCATGGTTTCCGTACGCAAACGTACCAATGCGCGAAGAATTGAGGCGGACCGCACAGCCACGTGCAAGGGGAAGAGCACGGTTACAGGAGAGCTGGCCGCACGATCCATTTCTCCGAACTTTTGAGAAGGTCAAATGTTCCTAGTCTGTCAGCCATGTCTCGATTTCATCCGCAGTATCGAGCAGCAGTGGCCGGCCAATCGCGCCGCTGGCAAGTCGTCCCTCTCGCAGCACGATTATTGCCCTGTGGCGATCAATTGAGCATGCCGCCTTCGGCGTTTCCTCACTGCAATGGCAGTCAAAGCTCGAAGGCACGCCCGATACCGTGCATGCCGGCCGATTTTACATCAGCACACGGCGGCAGCCCGACGGCGTTCATTCCGTGAGCCCGTGCTTGTGTAAAAACAGAAAAACGGAAAGCGCGTGCTTGGACCAGTGGCCGATCTTGCTCGGAGTGATGTTCGGAGCAAAACCTGTACCCTCAGGATCAGAACCTCCAGCGAAGCGTGTCGATGCTCTGATTGCTCCCAGGACATCGCGGGTCGAATGGCAGTCAGCACAATTTCCAAGCGTTTCCACGAGATAGGCGCCTCGATCATGGACGGGATCGCCATTCAGGCGCGCCTCGGTTCGACCTTCATTGAAAAAACAGCTTCCAGAAGCCAAGAAGGCGGCGGATGCGGAACAGCAGAGCAAGGTCGTGCGGTGGCGGGCGTCCGGAAATGGCCGGCAACGTTTCCAAATACGCATAGAGATCCTTGATGTCCTCGATGCGCATGCCAGTATAACTGGGGTAGGGGAAGGCGGGATAGTAATGCTCGCCAGCCGGCGAGACACCGGAGATCAACGCATTTGCCAGATCAGCGGTTGACCACGATCCGATTCCGTCGACGGGGTCCTGTGAGATATTGGGAACGCGGAATGTTCCGAAAGGAGATGCCGACGCAAGGCCCCCACCCAAATTGAGCGGATCGGGACTGGCCTGGAGTTGCATGACAAGAAGCGCAATGGCCGCGGCGAAGACGAACCGCCCGCGGCCCGCATCGCCTCCCGTCATTGTCCGATCTTCGGCCTCAAAACGGGGGTTCGGCGCCGTGATGAACCAGAGCGCAGCAAACAATACCGCGATGACAATGGCGAGTGGCCATAACCAGTGTCGTTTGCGTCCTCCGTTGCCGCTCGCTAGCCACAAGCGAACTGGCTGGCGGTGGATTGGGTCATGCTGCCCTCCGCCGCGAAGCACTTTCCGGCGCTCGCACTTCCTTCAAAAACTCCTCGCGAGGACTGTCGGAGAGCCTCCGGCGCGCGTGTCTAGCGGTTTCTTCGTAAGATTCAACCGATCGACCGCTGCCATTGGTCAGCCGACCGGAAGCCTGGCCGGTCGGTGGCTTCTTCGGCCTGTCGGTCAGCCGCGGGACTATCTCTTGTTGCTCATGTCAGCCTCCATTGCGCATCCAACATTGAAGTGACCGATTTGTGCCAATGAAGAAGCGATTTTTGAAAGTCCTATAGTCAGTGGGTATTGCGGGAAGGGCTCTTTGGAAGATTTTCGGGCTGAGAGTTCACCGGCGCAGCAACGCTGGGGGTGCGATGTTCTCGTCGAAAGCAGATGAAACGCCTTCGTAGCCGGTCAGCGTGGACATTTACTCGCCAGTAAGATGAGAAGGAGGCTCAGCGGGAGGCGGCGCGCAATTCTCGTCGAGCCTTGCAACCAATTCATCCACGCACTTAACGCCGCAGCTCACAAGTCCGATGGCGCGCTTCACCGCATCCTCGCCGCGCTCGCTGTGGACATCGATGTGATTTTTCTGCGACCACCGGCGGAGGCCGGAGGTGATGAGATCGACCTCTTCGTCCGTAAAGGAGAGGAGTTCAAAAACAACCATGACATCCTCCCGTGAAGCAAGTGCTCGACCCGATAGAAACCTCGCGGACGCCGGCAAACACTATGGCAGAAGGCGCGGATGGCAAAAAGGTATTGTACGTTTTCGGACATATCTCATCGACTAAGCGCTCGGCTTGCATCTCATCACAGAACTTGAAGACGCTGGTCTTCCCACTGCCGACCGACCTCGGCTTTGCGCGCAGGATCGTCTTCGTGGAGACAAAGTTAGCCCAATGTTCTGAAAATTGCGGGCCGGGACGATGACAGTGGTAAAAGCCCGTGGGCACGGACATCGCGTTCGCCGCTTTAGCGTCTTTGCCACGAAAGGCAACTAGGCTCGCACCCCCAATCCAGATTGGTGCATTTCGGCGGATTGACTTCGGTCGCGATGATGGCGGCGCGTGCGTCTGCGGCGCACAGTCCTAGGCGTTGAGTTTCATGGAATACCGCTGAATCGCGGCTGTTTTCATCATCGGCAGAGCCAAGATTGCCTTCGACATGCTGGACGGCATCGATCATCAAAACAACAAGCAAGAGTGCGCCGACGATGATCATCACAGCAATCAGAATGATCAAAAGCGCACGACCGCTTTCTTTTCTGCGCTTTCCATCGATCTCTGCAATGTAGTCCCCTGGCGCGGTTTTCTTGTTGTCGTCATCTGTCATGGGAGGGCTTAAGGCGCTCGGCAATTTCGATCTTCGAACGACGATCGCGGGGCGAAGTTCCCACGCTCAATTCAGAACTGGATTTTAGACGGTGGCTGGTTATCCAGAGGATGCGCGCGGCAAAAGCGTTGCGGCGACCAACGCCCCTTGCAGACCACTCGAGGTCGGCTAAGCCGAATGGAGATCTGACCGGAACGGTCGCCGCACCTATCATCTCTACTTCATCGACTGCGCTGCGGCATGCCCTCACGCTTCTCTGTCTGCCGTCGATTCATGACGGTGTAGGCGAGGCGCCTGATAGCCCGGCTCGAGAGCTTGGCGGGGAGCATAGGCGTTGCTGATTGGGTCGTTTTGCCAAGTTGCGCGTTATCATTGGAGAAACCGAACCATGTGGGAGATTGATATGACCAAGACCTTTGACCTTTCCGAATTCTCGGATGAAGACTTGGCCTCCCTCATCGAAGAGGCAAGGACTCTGCAAGACACCAGACGCGCAAGCCGCAATCATGCGCAAGCAGCAGGTGTGGGCGGATCGAAGGGGCAGGATCTGAAAAATCTGGACCATGGCGCAATCCCCACACCAACGCCGCGTGAAGTTAAGGACGAAGGTCCGGCACACGGTGTGCCGGAATAAACTCTACTCATTTTGACCGTGGCAGTCGTCGATCGGGCGCATCGCAGCTTGATTCTCATCGGACTCAAGACCGAAGAAGATGGGAAAAAATGGAAGGGCCATGACGAACAAAAACCAGGAATACGATACCAGGAGTGGACGATAAATGGGCGCTTCGGTGACAATTGGAATTCTAATCACATTTCTCGCAATCATTCTCGTCTTGTACTTGGTTCAGCGGCTGCCGATCGATGCCCGCATGCGGCAGATCGTGCAGATCGTTGTCATAATCATCGGAATTGTTTCGCTGCTGAAGTAGCTAGCCGTTTGGTAGTGCCGGTAAGGACCTGTCTTGGCCGACGACAAAAAAAAGACGCGGGGAGCCCCAACCTCAGCTGAAGGCAATCTCACGCTGCACACCGCCCCTTGCTGGTAGCGGGTGCGCGGACCTTCCATGGTGTTAGCGATGAAGCATTTGAGGGGTTGCGAACCACCGGACAGATGCATCTTTTTAAAGAAATACGCGTTGTGCTGTGATCGCAATGTAAGGAGAAAACATCATGACGCGGCGCGACATAGAACATTCGAAGGGCCTCGATACCGACGCCGGCCTGCAGGCTCATCTCGCCGAATTCGAGGCCGAAGCCCCGGCCGAGGAAGTACTCACACCTCCCGCAGATGACGCTCTGTCGAAAGCACCTCTGCAGCGGATCAAAGACGACCTCGACCACGTGCGCAATGAGATCGAGATCCTTGGTGCAAGGCTCTCGCTCGTCAAGCAGCAGACGGTTGCCGTCGCCAGATCCAAGGCCGAATGGGCCGACGCCAGCGCTCATGCCCAGCTTGGCGCGTACCCGTGGGCGAAACTTGCCGCTGCAATGGCCGCGACCGCGGTCGGCGCGCGGGTGCTGAGACGGCTCCCACTGGGTGCGGTTGCGGCTGCCATCATACCTTTGCTCATCGCTCGGTTCGAAGCGAAATCCCGCCCTTAAGAGCGACAGATGCAACAGTAGGTCCGGCATAGTTGAAGCTGGCCGAGGGTCACGCGGATTGCCGGAGCGGGAGGCTTCTTCTAGGCCATCACCGCCGCCGCTGATGCGACGACTAACAGGCACATCGGAGCGTCAGTTGTCAGTGAAGATTGCAAACGCTGGAGCTTCATCCCCAGATCGCTTTCCGGTTGACGCGGCGGCCCATGTTTTCCGCGGCTTCGGGAAGCTCTCGGCAAGCTTCACTTTAAAGCGAAGCATCGCTGGCTCCCCGGCGGCAAAAAATGGAACAATGAATGGCGTGCAAAGTTCAAGCGACATGGCGCGATGCGATTTGCGCTGCCATCCAGTCGGCTCTTCCTCCCAAGCGCTCGACATCAGAGGCCCGGCGCATCCTTGCGCCGGGCCTCTGATGAGCGATGAGTAACCCTGGCGAAATCAACGCTATGGCTTTTTGCAACGCCATTGCGCAGGATCCCATTCCAATCTCGGTCGACACACAAGAGTAGCGACGTCCGTCAGCCCTGACCAACGCGGGCTGCATGTCTGCTGCGGGAACTAGTGCGCTTCGTGATCGTTCAATGGAGGACGAAAGGAGCGGCGACGAAAATGCAGGCCTCACTTCATCTCGACCATGCTGCCCAGATTGCAGCCGAGGCGCACGCTGGCCAGACAGACAAGACTGGCGCGCCATATTTCGAGCACTGCCGTCGCGTCGCCTTGGCGGTTATCGGTGACGAGGAGAAGATCGTCGCTTACCTTCATGACGTGGCGGAGAAAGGGACGGGCTGGACGGTTGACCGTCTGAAGGAAGAAGGATTTCCTCCGGCGGTGGTTTCCGCTGTCGATGCCCTTACTAGAAGACAGAATGAAGACGATGAGCCTTTTATCCGCCGCGCGATTTCGAACGACATCGCGCGGCGCGTAAAGCGGGCCGACCTTGAGGACAATCGATCGCAGGCGCAGCAAATCGGCGCCGACACATCCAAGTACGATCGAGGGTTGACGATCATTTCTGAGACAAGGCGGCATCATGAACGAGAAGAATAAGTGGATCGGCGGCTGTTCGTCGGGCGACCAGAGATGCCGGTCCAAGCGCGCGCCCACATTACGTCGGCTGCGCCACTGAAGCATGCGCTGCCGGGCGACAAGCAGGCCCTTGCTGTCCTGGTTCGGCTTGCGTCGGGAAGTCGAATGGACGACATCCGCAGACCATTATGGCGCCGACAGAAGAAACCATAGCCAGTTGTAGAGCTGGCATTTCAGAAGAGACGACCGAGAGCAGGTTTGCCTGCGGTTTTTCATCCTTGGAGATATCATGCCCGCAGAACCGGTCTTCCCCCCGCACGATCTCGAACCTCGGAAGGGCAGTCCCAGTCCGCGCCTCAGGGAAGCCGAATTCAAGAAGCGGTTCCTGAACCAGTTCCAGGATAAGGCCTACGGGCCGCTTGGCCGTGAACTTAACAGCATCGCGAGCGCGGCCTGGGACGCCTATCTTAATTCTCGAAAGAGCCCGAATACGCGGAAAGCAGGACCGGAGTTCAGCGATCCGGACTACGATCTGTCGGTCGACTGGCTCAATGCCCGAGACGCCATTCGTGCCGCGCGGGTTCGGCATGATAACGAAAATGGGCCGCTGCGCATCCTCCTGATCAACGGCTCGTCACGCAGCGAGCATACCTGTCCCGGCGAGGTTTCGAAGAGCTTCAGGATGGTCGAGATTGCCAAGGAGATATTCGCCGGCCGGCCTGAAATCGACGTGAAGTTCCTCGATCTCAGCCGCCTCTGCTCCGAATACGGCCGACAGATACATCCGTGCAAAGCCTGCTTCTCGACGTCGGCTGCGCTCTGTCACTGGCCCTGCTCCTGCTACCCGAACTATTCGCTCGGCCAAATCCATGACTGGATGAATGACATCTACCCGATGTGGGTTGAGGCACATGGCATCATGATCGTGACGCCGGTGAATTGGTACCATACCTCGTCACCGTTGAAACTCATGATGGACCGGCTCGTCTGCGCTGACGGCGGCAATCCCGATCCGACGACAACACATGGCAAGCACGCTAAGGAAGCGAAAGAACTGGAGATGAAAGGTTGGAACTATCCCCGCCATCTCGCAGACCGCCTTTTCGCTGTTGTCGCCCATGGCGATACGGAAGGTGCCGAGGATGCCAGACGCGGCGTTTCCGAGTGGCTCAAGTCCATGGACCTCATCCCAGCCGGAACGATGGCAGAAGTAAGCCGCTACATCGGCTATTGGGAACCCTACGCCACGAGCCATGAGGCGCTCGACAAGGACACAGCGATGCAGGAGGAGGTGCGCAACGCAGCGCGGACCCTGCTTGGAGCCATCCTTGCGAAGCGCACGGGCAAGAAGGTTACTGCTGACGAAGATCTTCGCCAACCGCGCGAAAAGTGAACCGGTTACGCTCATCATGCTCGATGGGCGCTTGCATTTACAACTCGCCTTCGCTGTAGATCTGGCCGATACAACGCAAGCTGCGCTTCATGGCCCCGACGGTGTTCGGCATCGTTTTGCGAATGCGCCCAAAAAGGCTACGGTCCATATTCGCCCGTTCATCTCGAATTCGCAGGCAAACTTATACATCTCGTGGCCTGTGCTGTCGTGCTTTATCAGATTTGCATCCGGCGGGGTCTTTTTCGCAAGCCTCGGGCTTGTCGCAACCTGGTTCCTTTGAGGCCGCGGGGAAATCGCGGGCGAGCACTGTGTCCTGTCGGAGAGCGGTGGTGGAGCAGATCGCATTGCTTCGGCACTCGGCACATGTGCTTTCGCGCCTCGACGTCTGCGTCGCGCAGTATTATGGCTGGGTTGTAATGGGCATCTGGAGTGCTATGACGACAGGACCTGTTCTGGCTCGGAACGCGCCAAATGTCACGCGCTCACGCTTAAAGTCCGCAACCTTGGCTCGTCCGTGCGGCAGCACTAGCAAAGGGACCGCGGTCGCCCGTGGAGGATGGGAGAACGGCCGCGCGACCCATATCGAACAACGGCAATGGAAGATGTTCCCGTCGAGATACAAAAAGCGCCGCCCTTGTGTGAGAAATTTGAGGCAATTGCCATATCTCTTCGTCGGGTCAAGAACAAACGGCCACAGCCCCGCTCGAAGGCACTGATCGGGTGCGGCCGCTTCCGCAGCGGAGTCCGGTCCTCAAGGCAATCGGTAAGCGGAACCATCGCAGGTGGTCACAGGATTTGCTGCTTGTTTGCCCCTTCGGCGGAACTGCCACCTGCTGGAAATTACTTGCCGCAAGACATTCCCGGGTGCACGACATCAAGCGGCCAGATTTCAATGGAACCATCGCAACGGTTGGAGTGTTAGATATCGGATCCGCGTAGCGGGGGCTGCCAACTCCAGTTCACACCGCCATCTGCTAGAGCGATCGTCCGAGTGCCGCAGGATTACGGTCCCCTCTACGCTGCGGCACGTGATGCGACAGGCCTCGCCTTTCTTCTCAGCCTGGCGGCGCTTGCCGCATCTGTATACGCCCAGCTGATGCTTCCGACATGAATCTCCATCCAATCGGACGGCCATGCGATCAATCAGTGACGTCGTAAAGGGACTAGGTGGATGGCCCCGCCAGGAAAGGGCAGCCGTCTAAGAGACTATCCGCATGCAGGGCTGCGTGCGGCGCTATTGTTTCCCTCTCTGAGACAGGGGCATCAGCATGAGAGCGAAGGAGAAAGGATAATGCACCGAGCCGCAAGAATTCCTGATGTCATTTCACACGACGAACATATCGTCACCGCCAAGGAGGCGTTGGAGGGTCTCTATCTGAAGCTCGAGCAGGAGTTGGAAGTGCGTTTAGTCGCGGCCGCGTTGCGCGCCGGTTGGCAGGCTGACGAAGCCATGGAGGCGATCGCTCAGCTTCGCAACGAGGACTTGGAGAACTTTGAAGCACGCAGCCGGCCGCGAGCGGAGGAAAACAACCGCCACCATCGGATTTGATGCCGTTGGCTCAGGTTCACAGTTTGAGGTCGCGGCCCGTTGTCAAGAAAATGCCCCGACCGGCTGGGCATCTCCGCCGGAAGGGTAACGGTCGAGTTTTCGCCACCCAAGCATGCTTATTCCGAAACCTCGCTTTGCTTACCGATCAAGCGCGCATAGTCTGCAAATTCCGGGTTTTCACCTCTTTCCGCGGCCTCGTTGGCCAGAAGCAGAAGCCGGATCGGGAAAACCACACTTTTTCGGTTGGAATCGGACAGCTGAGGCAAGTTACCCGCGCTGACACCTGCTTCCGCCTCAGTCAGCGCGGCGCAAACATCTGAGTGGCTGATGATGCCCTTTTCGACCATCATTTTATTCATTGCTACCAGGGCCATGTAGAGCCCCTCTAACTGCAGATTGGCGGTATTCAAATCGGTCCCTTTCAGTCAGAGTTGAACTTATACCATAGGTTTCCTGGTCCGACGTACCCGGCGAGATTTGCAGGGATTTTCACCCTGGCTTCGCATCAGAAGAACCGACCAAGCCGATGTCTGTTCCGCCAGAACGGCCGCAGACTTTGGTCTGCAACGCCGCTTGTCCCAGATTTCACTCATTGAAGGACAGCCATCTTTACAGCGATACGAATGCAGGCGATCGCGTGCATTGGTCTACAGCTGTGATTGACGGTGATCGGATGTGCTCGGAAAAAGTGCCGTCATTCTCTGCTCTGCGGTTATCCAGGCTCGAACGTGGTAACGCCGCATAAGGAAGACGTTTCGCGCGAAAATTGCCATTCCCAGGAGAACTGGAAACGGTCACAGTCAAGCCGGCGATCGCCTTCACGACCACGCCAGCAAAGATGCCAGCGATGACGCTCACCGCGCCGGCCGTGCTCATGAACGACTGCCAGCGCGACTGCTTTACGGCCCTGTCGCTCAGTACAGCCTTATCGTCGTCATGGGTCGAATGGACCAGATATTTTTCCATCAGAGGCGCGACCTCAATATAATAGTGGCGGATCCGTGCGATCCCGCGCGCATGCCCCATGTCTGTGACCTGCGCAACGAAAGCGAGAGCGATTGTCGCGCTCGATACCGATGTCAGGAACAAGTTGGCGCGTTGGTTGGCTTCCTGGATCGTGGCAGCCCGGGCAGTCTGCAATACGAAATGTTCGGTGGTCATGAATTGCAGGACCCGCCGCCGCGTCTTGCTTTCGTCCGCCTCCGAGCTAACAGCCATTTTCACGCGGCGATCCGTCATCGCTCCCTCGCAATCTCGGCTCGAGGTTCTGCGGCGTAGAACGCCCGGCAGGAAAGCCTCGAGATTGCCGAATTCATTAATGTGCTGCTGCTGCCGAACCGGCGTGACATTTGGACACGGCGAATGGTGATGCGGTGACGGCCCTCGGGAGGTTCGTCAGCTTGAGTCTTTTCCAAGTGGCGCCGCAACGGCCACAAAACTGGCCCCAGCGGCGGCAGGATGCCGCCGTCATTCGCGGTTCCTGCCATTGCTTGATGCTGCAACATCGCCTTCACATTTTTTCCCGGTGATGCCGGCGCCACACGATGGCGGACCAAAAGGTTCCACAATCAGAGGCGGGCCGTCGACCTGGAATGGAGAACGGCTAGCATCAGCGCGAGTTCCGTTGCTGAAAGAAAAGTCAGGATGAATGCTGGAACTGGCCAGAAACGTCGGTCCTATCTGGGACGTTCAAAGCATCACCCTTCAAGCTCGCCAGCGAAACACGCTGTTCTGTCGAGGCCGTCCCGATCTGACTAATGTCCCGCAAAGGAACGTGCTTGAAAGGGCCAAACTGAAGGCTATCTGACGACGATATGGCTCGCCACGCGGCAATCCAGGAATAAAAGGAATAAACGTGACAGGCGGATGGATTCATCTTTGCATCGATATGCAGCGGATGTTCTCGGAGGATACGCCCTGGCATGTAGCGTGGATGCGCGAGGTATCGCCAGAAATTGTGGAACTCGCGCGTTCCCATCCAGATCGGACCGTCTTTACACGTTTCATACCGCCAGACCGGCCTGAAGACCTCCCTGGCATGTGGCGAACCTATTATGAAAAGTGGCGGATGATGACGATGGAGCATCTCGACCCGCAGATGATTGACCTTGTTCCTGCCCTGAAGGCTCTGGTTCCTCCCGCGCGCGTCTTTGACAAAATGACATACTCGCCCTGGGTCTGCGGACGGCTTCACAGGATGCTGTCGGAAGAGGGGGTCGGGACTGTCGTGCTGACTGGAGGCGAGACGGATGTCTGCGTCCTGGCGGCCGCGCTTGGTGCGATCGATCTCGGATACCGAGCCATCCTTCTGAGCGATGCCGTCTGCAGCGGGGCCGACGAGACGCATGATGCTTCGCTTGAACTCCTCGGCGGCAGGTTTTCGGTTCAGCTCGATGTCACGACCACGGAGAAATTCCTGAGGGAGGTTTGACCCGCTCGCCGGAGACGCTCCGTGGCCATTTGGAACGGAGATAGCCTTCATCTTATGCCCGCGTTGGGTTCGTTTTCCAGACACCTCTTGCCGACTTTCAGGCGGATAGTTCCGGCGGTAGTGCCCCCAGGCTACAGATTGGGCGCTTCTGCCCGTCGGTCATCACAAGTGATCGACGCGCCACTTGCCTTGTCGCTGCATGGTTTTCTCGACCTCACGGGTGCTGCTCATGACCCTTCGGAGTTTTGGTAAACAAACGCTGGTCGCTACAATTATTGAATATCAGACACCCAACTCATGGCTTGGGCTTTCTGCTCCTGCGGGAAGACCCGGGCGTCGATCTGCGGGAAAATCATTCCCGTCATACCCGTGGCCGCTTTAATCCATTGCTTATCGGAGATCACGGCAGCGCGTTTAAACCGGTGGAATTCGCTGAGCTTGCTTAAGCCGTATTGCAAATCGCGTTTCAGAGCATCGGCCGTCATGTCCTCGAAATCCGTGAGGTCCGCCAGGACACCAATGTCTTCATGATCACCCAGCTTCTCCTCGATGGCAGGTATGACTTTTTCGTAGTCGTCCGCCGTGAGGGTACCGGCAACACGAAACGCCGCGACGTTGTCCGGAGCGATTATGAGCTCGATCATTATTTCCTCCGTTCAATGGGCCTCATGCACTGCAACCAAAACCTATCGTGGAAGGATGTTCCACAGGCGCAAACATCGTGGCGCGCCGGGATCTCGCTTCTTCCACAGCAACCCTGAAGCCCGTCTCAGATCAGCGGCTTACCGCCCGTCACAGCGACGGTGGCCCCCGAGACGTAGCTTGAGAGCGGATCGGCAAGCATTACATAGGTCGTCGCGAGTTCGGCAGGTTGACCGGCACGTTTCATTGGCACCTGCTGGCCGAACGTCTCAACGGCTTCCGGCGACATCGTCGATGGAATAAGAGGTGTCCAAATCGGTCCAGGAGCAACGGCGTTGACCCGGATGCCTTTTTCCGCCAGCAGTTGGGCTAGCCCTGCGGTAAAATTCTGTATGGCGCCTTTCGTCGTCGCATAGGGCAGCAGCGAGGGGTTAGGCATGTCTGCATTGACTGACGCGGTATTGATAATCGCGCCGCCGGGTTTCATGTGCGCCACAGCCGCTTTGGTCAGGTAAAACATTGCGTGAATATTGACCTTAAAGGTCAGGTCCCATTCGTCGTCGGAAATCTCGGCAATGTCGGAGAATGTCGCCTGATGCGCCGCATTGTTCACCAAGATGTCGATGCCGCCAAATTCGCTGGCAGCGCGCTCGATGATCATGCGGCAGTGCTTCGAGGACTGAATATCGCCGGGAACGATGACGGCTTTGCGGCCCGCTTTTTCGACCCAGCGCTGCGTTTCTCGCGCGTCCTCGTCCTCGTTCAGATATGAGATCAGGACATCTGCGCCTTCGCGCGCAAAGGCGATCGCAACAGCCCTGCCGATCCCGCTGTCCGCGCCCGTAATGATCGCTTTTTTTTCGAGTAGACGGCCAGAACCCCTGTAGGACTGTTCGCCATGATCCGGGGCCGGATACATGGGTCGCGTTAGGCCTGGCATCGGCTGCTGCTGTGGCGGGAACGACGTAGGGTAGCTTGGCATCTGATTTTCCTCTTTGTCCGATGCAGCTCGAACATTTGCAACGCCTAAAAGTTCCGAAATGAGCGGATGTGAAGTGAACGGCAGACCCGGCAGCCCAGTCTGTCCCCAGGTCAAGGTCGCCGCTTGGGACTGCCCGACGAGTGGATCTTTGAAGGGAACCTTTGGCTTCCCCGAAAGTTCGCCGGGCGAAGAGACTTGTATGCCCAAAGGCCGTTAGAGGCAGCCGGCGATGATGCTGAAAACCGTTTGAAAGGACGCTCCCATGCAAGCCGTTCGAATTCACCGCTTCGGCGGGCCGGAGGTGATGAAAGTCGAAACCATCGATGAACCATTTCCGGCGGGCAACGAAGTCGTGATCAAAGTTCTCGCCACGAGCGTGAATCCCGTCGACGTGAAGGTGAGGGAAGGCAAATATCCTCCCGTAATGGAGAGGGAGCTGCCCTGTGTCCTTGGCCGGGACGTCTGCGGTGAAATCGCCGATCTTGGCGATGAGGTGTCAAGCTTCCTCATGGGCGACGAGGTCTTTGCCTTCCTGTCTCCTGGCCATGGCGGATATGAGGAATTCACGGTCGCAAAGTCCAGTGAAGTTGCCATGAAACCCAAGTCGCTCGATCCTATCACTGCGGGGCCGTGCCATTGGCGGGGACCACAGCCTGGCAAGGGCTCTTCGATCTTGGCAATCTCAGCACGGGCCAGCGCGTCCTCATTCATGGCGGCGCAGGCGGCGTTGGGCATTTCGCGATACAATTCGCCAAGGCGAAGGGCGCATGGGTGGCAACGACTGTGTCCGCCGCCGACAAGGACTTTGCAAAGCAGCTTGGGGCCGATCAGGTCGTCGATTACAGAAACGAGCGCTTCGAGGACATGGTGGAACCTGTCGATGTCGTCTTCGATCTGGTTGGTGGCGAAACACAGGAGCGCAGCTTCAGCGTCGTAAAATCCGGTGGCGCCCTGATTTCCACGCTGTCGGAGCCTGACGCCGAACGGGCCAAAAAGCAGAACATCCGTGCCGGCCGCTACACCGCGCAGCCCAACGGCGCTCAATTGCAAGAGATTGCCACGTTGATTGATCAGGGCAAGGTGAAGGTCGTGATTGATCGGATCTACGATCTCCATCAGGCAGCGGAGGCACATCAAGCGCTGAAGGAACCGCAGGTTCGAGGCAAAATCGTTCTCAGGGTGCTCGGCTGATCCATATCTAAATTCGGGCACTGTTCAGGCCAGCAAGTGTTGTCAGGCGCGCGAAGAGGTAAGGAAGGAACGTCAATAGGTGGAAAGCGCAGACACACCAAACAGCGGCGGACGGCATTCCGCATGTTGCCCTAGAGAGCTCCGTTTCCTTTCTTCGCGACGGCTATACGTGCATCTCGCGCATTTGCGACGCACACAGGTCGACGCCTTCAGCACGCGCATCATGCTGACGCCGGTCATCTGCATGCGCGCTGCGGAGGCAGCAGAGATATTTTACGGCGGTGGTCGCCTGTCTCGCAAGAACGCCATGCCGAAGTCCGTTCTCCATCTCCTTCAGGACGAAGGCAGCATGCACGCGCTGGAAGGCGAGCCTCATCGGGTCCGAAAGCGGATGTTCATGAGGATGATGAGCGACGTTCCGCTACGAAGAGCAGTCGAGCTGTTCCGCCATCAGTTTCTGGCGGGAATCGATACCTGGAGCACTCTCCCCGAGATCCGCTTCCACGACGAG
Source organism: Rhizobium sp. USDA 3886 (assembly GCF_056279785.1). NCBI lineage: Bacteria > Pseudomonadati > Pseudomonadota > Alphaproteobacteria > Hyphomicrobiales > Rhizobiaceae > Rhizobium > Rhizobium sp. USDA 3886. Next base: position 1,121,466 of record NZ_JBWCDC010000003.1, read on the forward strand.
ATCCGCAAAGTACTGACGCGGACGGCGCTTGCTTGGGCAGGCGTGCCGCTCGACGACGACGAGACCGATGATCGCGTGGAAGAGCTGGGCGCGATGGTCGACGACGTAGGCAGTTTCGGACCAGCGAATTGGCGTGCGCGCCATCTTCGCAATCGAAGTGAAGCCTGGGCGCGTTCGATTGTCGAGCGTGCGAGAGAAGGGAAACTGCCGTTGGACGACGGCGACGCGCTTTCTATCATCGCCCACCATCGAGACGTGGATGGCGAAGAGCTTGGTCCCGCTGTCGCTGCCGTGGAGCTATTGAATGTGCTGAGACCAATGGTCGCTATCGATCGGTTCATCGTCTTTACGGCTCCCGGTGAGTGGCTGACGATTGCAATCCTGAAGGAGGCGGCGAGGTTACTGTGCGGCAGAATACAGTATGAGATCCCGCTTCAGGATCTCAGCATCGATCTGGCCCAGATACCGGCGCTGCCGAAGAGCGGCTTCTTCATCCGCGGGGTCCGGGCTACCTGATCGGCCAGGGAGGCATCCACATCGGCGGTGGACGGCAGGCGCAGTGCAAGCAGCGCAAACTGTACGTTTCCGAACGGGAACATAAAATCCTTTTCAGTGTTCAACCGTCGGATACGCGGCTGACCTTCCCTCTTCGTGGTTCGCGTTATCCGCCTGAGCCCTGGAGGGGATAAGCCTCCTGTGGCACGAAATGCGACAGGAACCGCTCTTGCCGCCCTTGGGCGTGTTTCCTGTCGCATTTTCCATGTTTCGGCGAATGGCCCGCCTGCTTTGGGGCCGACATCAGAAATCGGGAACATTTCCTTATTCCTCATGTTTGAAGACAACGAACGCGACGCCGAAGAGCTCCGTTACTGCCAAGGCATTTCGCCGCGACATCGAGAGCCTTGCGATTGCGTCAAGGCGGATGGCCGCGATCTCTGTCAATCCGCTCTCGGCGCACATGAAGCCAGCCTCTCCTGATTTCGTTGCCATCCAGGGCGCCGCGCAATCGATGAGGAGGTTTGCGATGAGGGAAGAAAAGAAAGCAACCGCCCCGCAGGTCCGTGGCGATATTCAGAAAGGATTAACCGGGGATATAAAGCCTGGCTTCGATCCGGCACTTGCACCTATGGAGACCGATGGTGAAGCTGCCGGCACACCGATGACAGCCAAAGAAATCGAGATTGCCCGGCGAACACAGCGGGCAGATCCGGTCGATGGACAGGAGGATTACGACGTGTCCATGCGCGAGCCTAGGACGAACCGCACCACGCCGGAAACCGTTGCGACCGGATGGCTACGCGTCTTTATCGTCGTAATGGCGTCGATCGCCGTCGGGATTGCGCTTCTTACGTGGCTTTATCCAAGTCTATAGCGTCTTCGCGTTCTCCTGCAAGCCCCGCCGCCGACAGCGATTAAGCTTCCCAAGCCGCAAGAAAGAGCGCATGGTTTCAATCAGACCCGCGCAACAGCCTCTTGGCCTTCCAGGAAACCGCGATGGCCTTGAACGCGGTGGCAGGCCTATGGACGACGCCGCCGGAAGAGATGCGGCAGTTTCCTGGCGTCTGAAAACCACAGACGAACGCGGCGCTACCCTCCCGGGCTATTTCGGCCACGTCGACCGATTTCGGAGAAATGTCAAAACCGTACAGAGGCTCCAGGCATTCTGGAATCGCGCAAAGCTTTGACGCATAAACGAGCAGATTCCTTGATCGTGGCGCTCCGGTATGGGCCGAGGTTGCCCGCCGATTGGAGAGACAATGTCGCCATTTAACCAATCGACGGTGAGAAACAGGCTCCTTCGCGTTTTATCACTTGAGTCCTTCGAGGCCCTTCGACCCGCTATGGAGGCTGTCGATCTTCCGCTAAGGTATGTTCTTACGGAGGCCAATGAGCCGAGCAGCTACGTCTACTTCATCGAGGACGGATTGGCCTCGATCGTGGCGACTAGTGTGGATGACGAGAAGGTCGAAGTCGGCCATGTCGGACGTGAAGGCCTGGGCGGTTACCATGTTTTGCTCATGGCCGAAAGCACTCCGCACCGCACTTTCATGCAGGTTGCTGGATCAGGGATTGCCGTTCCTGTTGACCTCTTGCTGCAGGTGGTCGATAGGGACAAGCCGACACGCGACCTCCTCTTACGCTACGTTCATTCGGCCGAGGTGCAGCTTGCGCACTCCGCTTTGGCGAATGGCCGGTATAGTATACAGGAGCGACTTGCCCGCTGGCTGTTGATGTCGCATGATCGCCTTGGCCGGGCCGATTTGCCGCTCACCCACGAGTTCTTGGCGTTGATGCTTGGTGTCCGGCGTTCGGGTGTCACCAACGAATTGCATATCCTTGAAGGTATCCACGCTATCACGGCGACCCGCGGCAACGTCCGTGTTCTCAGCCGGGAAAAGCTCGAAGAAATCGCTGGCGGGTGCTATGGCCTGCCTGAAGCAGAGTACGAACGTTTGATCGGAATTCCAATCAAGGCTGGCCCCTTCATTCGCACCGCCTGATCGCGTCTCCAAAAGCGACGATAGCCAGCAGCGTTCCCGCATCGTCGCATATGTGAATTTGCTGGTCGGAAATGTCACGGCCGCGCAGCACAGCCTCGCTCATGAGCGTGCGTGCATCAAAAATCGCCTCCGACCTCGCTTCGTCGAGGGTTGCAAGCTCTGTGCCCTCAGGATCGACGACGACGCCCGAGCCCGTGACAAGATTAAAGTAGAATCGCGGCACTGCCGGCTCCTTTTCGCATTGAGCGAAGTGAGAGTTTGACTCATGACGCTGTCTCAAAAAAGCGGTGCGTGCTGCTTTTTCTCGCCGGCCGAGATCGGGCTGCGCGCTTGTCCAATCCGCCTTAACAGGCACTTGCGTTCGCACGGACGCGTTTTCCGTGTTTCTACGGAATCTTCGTTCCTCGTATCGCCTGCTTTTGTCAAAGCAGAGGAGGAGCGCTGGAGCTGAGTGATTTAATCCAGCGCCAAATGGAGATGGTTTTGCGCCGCGTCTAAGACGGGCGACGGAATGCATAATAATCAGAATTTCAGGGCAAGTGTGCGCTTTCGCACAAACTCCGTGTCGATCGGAACACATTTTTTCATCGATCATTTTCCAATTACCAAATGGAGAATGAAACCGTGAATTCAGAACCCATTCGGCCCACGCCACAAGAGCAAATTGTTTCCCTTGTTCCTGCACTTCGAGCCTTCGCTCGCCAATTTGTTCACAATGGGAGTGACATTGATGATCTCGTGCAGGAGGCTGTCGCCAAAGCACTGGCGCACGTAGACCGATTCGAGCCTCGCGGCCCCGACGCGATGAAATCGTGGCTGTTTACCATCATGCGCAACACTTTCCTCACGCAGTGCAAATCTCGGAAGCGTTCGCCTATCGGCTCGGTCGATGATCTGGCCAGCTTAGACGTGCCCGTTCACTCGAATCAGGAAATGGCGCTGTTTGCGAACGACGTCCGGGCGGCCCTGAAGAACCTCCCTGTGAAACACCGAAAGGCTCTTATCTACGTTGCTTGGGGGCTAAGTTACGAGGAAACAGCCGGTCTCTGCGGCTGTGAGATCGGTACGATAAAAAGCCGTGTCAATCGCGCACGCGGTCATCTCGCTGCCCGCCTCAACGGCGCAAATGTCTCTCCAGATACGCGAGGATCACCGATAAGAAAGTCTTAAGTTTCCTTTGGCGCAACGGCTGGGGCATTGGTTTCTTCAGCGCCAATCCAAAAATGTCATCCTTGTTGCGGCGGCGTTGGCGGGCGAAGATGCGCATTGAACCAATCCGTAGCGTGCCGGACCACTTCATCTAGGGTACCGGGTTCTTCAAAAAGATGGCTCGCGCCTGGGATGATAAAAAGCTGTTTCTCGGTTTTCAGCGCATCATACGCCAGTTGATTCATTTCGATCACCGGCCCGTCGAGACTGCCGACCAGAAGCAGAGTGGGTGCGCGCACATCTGGCAAGACATTAATAGCCAGATCGGGCCGGCCGCCGCGCGAGACGACTGCCGCAATGCTCGAACCCAAATGTGAGGCGGCCGTCAAAGCCGCAGCCGCGCCGGTACTCGCGCCGAAATAGCCGGGCACGAGACCGGAAGTTCGCGGGTTGTCTCCGATCCAGCCTGTTGCCAATGTCAGCCGCGATGCAAGAAGATCGATATCGAAGACGTTGCGTCTGTCGCGTTCTTCGTTCTGCGTCAACAAGTCAAGTAAAAAAGTGCCTAGTCCGGCCCTTCGAAGCGCCGCAGCAACGTGGTTGTTGCGCGGGCTGAGTCGGCCGCTCCCGCTCCCGTGAGCAAATATAACGATCCCCGTTGCCCCGTCAGGTATGCCCAAAAGACCGTCGAGGCCTTTCGGTTCGATCCGCACCTCCTCGTTGCGCTCTGGAAAAGGCATTTCGGCCATGTGTCTATCCCGTTGTGTCCTTGCGTTCCTATAAGAGCACAACTGAAATCGGCCGCGATGGTTTCCATGAATGGAAGAAATCCTGCCGGCGAGGCGCAGTTCGATCGGTATTGGCCTCGTAATGCCTCTCTGTGGTCAGTTTGTGAGCCGGGGCGCCGATAGGTCTATGTATGCAGGAACCTGGCGACGCAGGAGGAGTTCGCACAGGAAGTCACTTCGAAAGGACGACATGCACGAGAGGAACATCGCGACTGTTCTTATCACCGGCTCCAGCGGTTTACTCGGCCCAGGCAATTGCGAGAGGTCTTCAGGATCGCTATCGCGTTATCGGTCTCCACGTAGTGCAGCCGCGGAAACCGCTGGGCGGTATGGATACGACCTGGTACCTCACCGGCCAATAACGGAAGCGAAGCCGTCGTGATCATGGGGGGAGGATCGGCCTGTCGGAGAACCCAGCTCAGTCGAGGCGGAAGACTGATGTCGCCGGCTTCACTTGTCGATGTGGCGCTCGCGGACGTCGCCAGGGGGTACTGTCCGTCGCCTAGACCTGCAGCAGGGCGTAAGGCTTACCCGTCGGCTTTTCGACATCGGCCGCGACATTGAAAACCGGCGCTCCGCCAGGTGTGCGGCCTTCATAGGTGCCGCGGTGGGCATGGCCATGGACGACTGCATCGACATGAAAGCGATCTATTGTTTCTGCAAGGCGTGAAGAGCCGAGGAACGGGTAGATTTCCGGAGGCTCACCGATCACCGTTTCGGCGATCGGCGCATAGTGCAGAACAACCAGAGCTCGCTGGGCCCGCACCTGACGCATCGCGTTTTCAAGACGCATGGCCTCGTCGACACTCTCGGCAACCATGGCCTTGATCGCCGCTTCTCCGAACGAACTGAGCATATATCTGCCAAAGCCGCCTGCGAAACCCTTGGCTCCGACGAAACCGACGCCGTCGATTTCCGTTGCCTGCCCATTGAGAAGGTGGACGCCCGCTTCCAGCAATATGGAACACACATCGTCCGCAAAGCCGCTTTCATGGTCGTGGTTGCCGAGGACTGCGACAACAGGTACCGCGCAACTCCTGAGATCGGCTGCTAATAACTCCGCTTCCTTTGGTTTGCCGAGATCCGTCAGATCGCCGGCGATCACGAGCACATCGGCCGCACCTGAAATCTCAGAGAAAAGATCGCGATAGGAGCTGGCTGTGTCTTCCTTTACATGGAGGTCTGCGACGGCCGCGACCGTTAGTTTTCCATTGGTTTTGTTCATCGGGCTGCTCCGGTCATTCGCTGCGCGCCTCTCCGTCACCACCAACGTCGGCAAACCCCCATTCCTTGACGTCGATTTCGAAATCACTATGCGAGTACATGCGACCGCGGCAGATCTTTGTCCGTGGCAGCGGGAGTTCGCGCTGTGCGGCAAGCCGGTCAAGGAGTTCGTCGAGAAGCCATAAGGGCACCTTGTCCCGCTCGGCAGGGTATATCCAGCGAAAGTTCAGGAGATGTATGAGAAGGACCTCCCAGTGCACCTCCAAATATCCGAGCAGCTTGTGCCAGTCGATCTGGTCGTGCGCTTTGAGGATAACGTGTGCGACGTCGGCGCCGTCATAGCGATCCCGCTGCTGTACGAAGCACTTCGACCAGATCAGTTCCGTTGGTGCGATGATTGAGACATGGCTCCCGTTCAACTCGATCCGCCGTGCCTTTTCGAACCACTGATCGCTAACCGGCATGGTCCCATTGGATGATGCGAAAATGACATCGAAGAAATGCCGGCCTTTGAAGACCTTTCCTAACCATCGATCGTCCTCAATCTCCACAGCATAGCCTTGCGCCTTGAAGTGCGCCAGAATGCGCGCGTAGTCGCCGGCCTTGCAAAAAATGTCGAGATCCTTGGTGGAGCGTGAAATGCCGGTATAGGCGCTGACGGCATAGGTTCCCGCCACCAAAAAAGGAATTCCTGATGCGACAAGCTCTGTCACGGCTTGCGCGATGAACACCTCCGCATCACGATCAGCCAGCTGCGGCACGGCTTTTGCCTGCATTCGAGAGGAGGCGGCACGGCGCGCGCCTTGGGTGCAGGAAGTCATTCGGACGCCTTCCAAAAGTCATTGATGATACCGGGAACACGCAGCCTGTTACTAAGTTCCATCTTCGGCTGACGATGAAAAAGGCCACAGGTGACGAAGAAGGCGGCATAGCCGATCGGCGATGCCGCCTTCTATTGCAAACAGGCTAAGACCTACCGGGAGCAAGCTGACCGGAATGCCGAAGCTTTATGCCGTCAGGATATAGACGATCGTGTAGTCGTCCGGATCGACAATGACGATGCGTCTGTCCGCAAGCACGGAGAAACGGTAGTCCTTGTATTGCGGCACGATTTCGACGATCCGAGGCGCCAGTGGCTCAAGCCTTACCGTGCGTGGAATGCTTGTTCCGACGGAGACGTTGAAGTCGGTCTCCCGGACGGGTTCAACCTGCACTTCCTTTATCACCTGCCGCACTTCAGTCTGCTGCTCGACGGTGACTGGAACGAGCGGCATCGGCCTGGCCGGGGCAAAGCGTATCGTTGCCGAAGGTGGTGAGGTGGGTGTTACCGGCATTCGTGCTGACCGTCTGAGAGAGGTGGCAGCATCTCTACCGCCTGAGACTTTCGTTCTTCGCAACGATGCCGCCGACCGAGGTGCCGGCGCAGGAATTGGCCGAACATGTCAAAGGAAAGGTGGGAGCCCTCGATGGGCTGTGGCTTAAAGCCGGGTTCGCCGCGGTCGCGCCCATTGAGGAGATTGATGCCGATTTCTTTGATCGCATGATGAACGCAAACGTGCGCGGCCCCGTGCTTCAGCTCGCTAGCCTGTCGCCTCTTCTCAATCCAGGGGCCTCGGTGGTCGTGACATCGTCGACATCGACTTTCGAAGGGGCCGGCTTCGCGAGCGTCTACGCTGCGACCAAAGGCCCCGTTCTTTCGAGCGCGCGGTGCTGGGCCTCAGCCTTGGCGGAACGGAATATACGCGTCAACGTCCTCGTGCCCGGTCGAATCGACATGCCCGCGGACTTCCGAGCCCAATTCGAAGCCGATGTGGTGGGGCATATCCCGCTTCGACGCATCGGTTCGCCGGAGGAGGCAGCGGCTGTCGCGCTTTTTCTGCTCTCAGACGACTCGTCCTATGTGACGGGGAGCCAATACGCAGTCGACGGCGGACTTGTCATGCAGTGAGGCGCGGCTGACGGAATCAGAACTCTCGGAACATTTTCCGATGACGTTTGTTGCAAGGCATGTGCGGTGACGAGGAAAGGCGATGAGAGCTCCGGCATGGCGTGGCAGGGAGGCCTGTGAGTTCGGAAAGGAACCTGAATGCCCGAGCTAAAAATTCCATGGTACATCGACGCGGTCATCTACGGCATCGATGTCGAGAAATTTGCGGATGGAAATGGCGACGGCATCGGCGATTTCATCGGGCTGACGCAACGGCTATCATATCTCAACGACCTCGGCGTGACCTGCATTTGGCTGTTGCCTTTCTACGGCAGCCCTGATCGGGACAACGGCTACGACGTCAGTGATTTTTACGCCATCAATCCGAAAGTCGGCACGCGGACCGACTTCCTCAATTTTCTCCACGGGGCCGGCGAGCACGGCATCAGGGTGATCATCGATCTCGTCGTCAATCACACTTCAAACGAGCATCCGTGGTTCGAAGCGGCGCGGCGCGATGACAAGACGCGCTTTCGTGACTACTATGTCTGGAGTCGCGATCCACCGCCGGTTGAGGCTGGAGCGACTTCGATTTTTCCCGGCGAGGAAACCAGCGTCTGGAGCTACGACGAAGTCGCCAGGGCCTACTATTTCCACAAGTTCTATCACTTCCAGCCCGAACTCAATATCGCAAACCCCCAGGTTCGCCAGGAGATCGAGCGCGTGGTCGACTACTGGCTGGCCTTCGGCGTCAGCGGCTTTCGCCTGGACGCTGCCCCTCTGATCATAGGCGACAACGGTTTGGAGCGAGCCAATCCGCGTGATCCGCACGGTGTTCTGCGGGATATCGGAAGCTATCTGCAAAAGCGGCGGCCTGGCGGCGTCCTGCTGGGTGAAGTCAACCTCGAACCAGAGGGAATGGGACGGTTTTTCGGGGAGGGCGAACAGCTCGGCTTGCTGTTCAACTTCATGCTGGCCTGCTACATCTTCGCAGCCATGGCGAAGGAGGATGCCGGTCCGATCCACGAAGCATTGAGCCTTCTGCCCGAGCCGCCGCCTTTTTGCGGATGGGCGAACTTCCTCAGAAACCTTGATGACTTTGATTTTTCGCGCGTGCCGGCAGAATTGAAGGAGCAGGTCTTCAAGGTCTTCGCGCCTGAGGAGCGTATGCAGGTCTTTGGTCGTGGCATCCGCCGGCGGCTCGCACCTATGCTGAAGGGCGACCAACGGCGGATAGAGCTTGCATTCAGCCTCATCATGTCTATGCGGGGACCGCCGCTTTTCGTCTACGGCGACGAAATAGGACTTGGTGAGGACTTATCGCAACCAGGCCGGAATTCAGTTCGCGTTCCGATGCAGTGGTCTGCTGAAAAGAACGCAGGATTTTCAAAGGCGAATGTGGGAGATCTCGTTCAGCGTCCGGTTTCCAGCGGCCCGTTTTCCTACGAGCACGTCAATGTGGCAGACCAGCAAAAGAACCCTCGATCCCTATACAGTCACATCAAACGCCTGATCGCTTTGCGGCGCAAACGTCCGATCTTCAGCAGCGGGCGTTTCGTCAGGCTGAATGCCAGCGACCCGGCGGTATCAATTCACGGCTTTGAAGATGCCGGTTCTCTTCTTCTCGTCGCCCACAACCTCTCGAGCCGGGAAGTCACAGCTGAAGCAGAACTCGACGCAGTGTGTTGCAAGAGGCTTACTGATCTGATTGGCAGGGCAGAATATGACGCCTCGATGAAACTTCGCCTGAAGATGGCCCCTTACGGGTATCTTTGGCTGAGTTCGGAAGAGAGCTGATGGTTCACGTCGGATACCATGCATCTCAAGAGCAATTTACCCCGCGCGAACTGATCGATTATGTCCGTCTTGCCGAGCAGGCAGGTTTTAACAGCATCATGTCGTCCGACCACCTTGCGCCGTGGAGTGAACGGCAAGGCCAATCCGCGTTTGTCTGGACATGGCTTGGTGCAGCGATGCAACTTACGAAGCTGCCTTTTGGTCTGATCACAGTCCCGTCAGGCTGGCGATACCATCCGGTGATAACAGCCCAGGCGGCAGCCACGCTGGCGCAACTTTTTCCGAACCGGTTTCCGTGGATGGCCGTTGGAAGCGGCCAGGCGTTGAACGAACATGTCGTAGGCGATCGCTGGCCTTCCAAAGCCGAAAGAAACGCGCGGCTAATCGCTGGCGTAGAGATCATTCGAGCTCTCTGGTCTGGCGAGACAGTCAGCAGCACTGAACCGGTAAAGGTCGACGAAGCGAAGCTTTATGCGCTGCCCGATCGGCCGCCGCTGATCATCGCCGGCGCACTCTCAACCGAGACTGCCGAGTGGGCAGGAGGATGGGCCGACGGTTTGATCACGATCAATCAGCCACGCGAAAAAATCGTCGAAATCATCGATGCCTTCCGCCGCGGCGGTGGCGAGGGAAAGCCGCTCTATCTGCAGGCTCATATTTCCTACGCGCCGACGGAGGAAAATGCCTTGCTGAATGCCTTCGATCAGTGGCGCAGCAATGCGGTTACTGCGGCCATGGCCGAAACACTGCGTTCGCCTAAAGAGTTCGACGAAGCGTGCGTAAATGTTCGGCCGGAAGACATGCACCGGTATGTGAGGATCGCCTCCGATATCGGACAGCACAGGGCATGGATTGAGGAAGACGCGGCGATCGGCTTTGAAAAGATATACGTTCACAACGTCGGCAGAAATCAGCGCGAATTCATAAAGGCGTTTGCTCAGCTGCTATCTGCACTGTCTTGAGGATTTCATCTGGACACGCCTTCTAACGCAAGGCTGTGTCCGCGCCTGCGGTCTGGCCTGCTATCCCGGCGCGGCTCAGCTGCTTCAGATCTACGTCTGGTTCCCGGAGATCGACTACGCCTCGCCCTCGTCGCCCGCCGCGCACCTAGCTGACCCGCATAAACAGCCGTTTCTTGACGGTGCACTCGTCCGGGGTTGCGGTGGGAAGACCGCCGTCGCTGTAAGAGCAAAAGGCGGCAGTCCAATGGTCGTCCGTTACATCCTCCTCAGGTGACGGCCCGCGAAGTGAGTTAGGGTCACAAACTCGTTTTTTTCAAATGACGGAACCCCTGTGGCGAAATAACGATAGGTCGAGTGAGGGTTCGTCAACAGCGCGGCGAGCATCCGAATGTTCGGGGGCCGTTTATTGACCGACCGTCACGTTTTCGACGGCATCAAGGCGCTGACGAGTTGGCGGACTGTGCCGCCAATGACGCGGCGTTCATGAGGATCTCCCTTGAGAAGGGCAGAGGATATGTTGCGCATCTGCTCGAAGCTGATGTGGGGCGGCAGCGGCGGCAACTCCGGGTCGGTTTTGTCCTCCGGTGCAGCCGCTACCGATTCTTCTTAGTCTTGAAAGCGTCAGACACGTTCCTGACCTTAGGATCGTTCAAATTTTCGCCATGCGCGTCGCGGTCGCGTTCAGGGTTATCCTTGGCCGGCAGATATCCGGAGGGCTTTGTCGCGGGAGGGCCTTCCCAGCGTGGCGACTGATCCGTCATGCCTGGCGTACCATTTCTAGGCTTCTTGATTGCCATAACATGTTCCTTTCGTTGCGGAACGAACACGGCAGTCGGGCAATTGTTCCGATTGCTTCACCTCCGGCCGCTATGCACTCAACCAAACTTAATCCAACGCAGGCGGTGTTGAGACGATGCTTCGCTCATCGAGGCTGGTATCGGGCAGTCCCTCGACTCGTTCCTCCGCCCCTTGGCGAGAGCCTTTGCGGTCCGACCTCTTGGAACCCGGGGAACGCTCGTGCGAGGATGGGTCGTGCAAGGTGTCGGAGGAATCGTTCAAACCGCTGTTGCTACCTTGGTCCTCAAGCTCCGTGTCGGTCGGTATCGGCTCCAGATCCATTTCGGGTGGTCTCATGTTTTGCCGACCTTCGACCGCATCGTCTTTATCAGATGGCTTTTGCATTAATTTCCTCCCGGCGACGGTCATTTCATCGGTCTCGATTGGCTGAGCGCTGTCATCGGGAAAACCTTCGGCACTCTGGCCGATCGGCGCGTTTTTAGGTCTGTCATTCAGACCATCAGTGAGCTTCTTATCTGTCATGTCAGCCTCCTCTCGATTAGAGAACTCGCAAACGAGCCTTTTGTGCCCTCGACGAGGCGGAGAAAGGGGCAACATTGAGTCGACGGATTTGGACAAGCTCCCCCCAGCATCTCCTCATATTCGATTTTCTGGAATGGCGAAGCTTGGACCTCATAGCCGGGGAAATACGAAGCCGTAACGCTGGTGCCGGTTGCGGCCGGCTCCTGCTGTTCCTTCCAACTGGAGCGCAATCGGCTCATGATGTTGAGGGAACATTTGAAGCGCTGTGATGTTTGACGGGTCTGTAATTTTAATCGACCAGTGAAGCGGCGAGAACAAGATGAAGAAATTTTACGGCGAGGAAGGCGACAATGCCGAGCTGAAGGCCTGGGCAGCGAAGATGCTGCCGGCGTTGGAGGACCATCTTCAAATGGCGCAGAGTTTGAACAAATAGTGGATGCCTGCTCGCTGCCGGAGGCAGAAAATTGTCCTTGTTCATCCAGCCCGTCGACTATCTGCTTGTTGCCTGGTTTCTCCTCGCGGCTCTGAGCACCGCCTATGTCGCTTGGGACCAGTTCCGAAACAACCCCGAGCCGGCCGTGATGAAGTGGGGTTTCATCCTCGTCACGCTCTACCTCGGTCCGGTCGGGCTTCTGCTCTACGTGCTTACGGACAAGGAACCCCGGCCCTACACCCACGAAGAGTTCGTAAGACCGCTCTGGAAGCAGGGGATCGGCAGCACTATCCACTGCGTCGCCGGCGATGCGACCGGCATCATCATTGCCGCGGTGATCACCGCCGTCGCCGGCCTGCCGATGTGGCTGGACATCATCGTCGAATACATTGCAGGTTTCGCCGTCGGCCTGTTCGTGTTTCAGGCGCTCTTCATGAAGAATATGATGGGCGGAAGCTATTGGCAGAACGTCCGCGATTCCTTCATGCCCGAATTCATCAGCATGAACGCCATGATGGCCGGAATGGCGCCGGTCATGGCGATCCTGATGATGGGTCGCGACATGCGCGCCATGTGGCCGGGAGAGATGCTCTTCTGGGGCGTCATGGCCCTCGGGATAGGAATCGGGTTCGCGGCCGCCTATCCCTTCAACGTCTGGCTGGTTTCCAAGGAGCTGAAGCATGGATTGATGACGGCACGCGGCGACCAGACCGGAGATGCGGCCGGGCAGGAGCCTTCGGAGCATCTCTCCCACCGCATGATCACAGGCCATGGATCGGAAGCCCGCCACGCTCGGCACACGTCTCGCCGGTCACCTGCGTCTCATGAGAGTCATCAGCATGGAAGGAAGCTGCCCTCGGCTCTCGCGCCCACCCGGACCCAGCTTGCGACGATGGCGGGCTTCACCCTGATCATGCTGGTTGGCGGCTACGCGTATCCGTTTACATTGGTCAACATGGGCCTCAGTGCCCACGACGTCGGAAGGTCGATCATGGCGCCTGGGATGATCATGACCTTCGATACGCCTGCAGACGCCATGAAGGACATGGCGGCCGTCGACCCGCGCGGCGTCAGCTTTGAGGCGCCTGCCGACGCCCGTGGCGCTTCCCTCCTGGAGCCCCGGATGGAAGGCGGCGTGAAGGTATTCGACCTCACAGCCTCCGTCATCCGCTGGACGATCCTTCCGGGCGTGACGGTCGAGGCCTACGCCTACAACGACCAGGTGCCGGGTCCAACGCTCCGCCTCACCGAGGGCGACCGCGTCCGGATCAACGTCCGGAACGAGCTGCCCGAGAGCACGACGGTGCATTGGCACGGTCTGATCCTGCCGAACGAAATGGACGGACCTGCGACGATCACGCAGAAGCCGATAGAACCAGGAAGGACGTTCTCGTACGAATACACCGTCGGCCAGCGCGGCACTTATTTCTATCACACGCACGACCACGTCGATCGCCAGCAGGCGCTCGGCCTCTATGGAGCGCTTATCATCGACGCGAAGAATCCGGCCGACGCGCTCGCCGCCGACGCGGAGTACATGGTTCAGCTTCAGGAGTGGATCAAGCGGGATTGGCTCACCTTCCCGTCCATGCCGATGGAGGGGGCGCTTCCCAACTATTTCACGATCAATGGCAAATCGTATCCTGCCACGGAAACGGTCCGCATGAAGGTCGGCCAGACTCTGAAAGTGCGGTTCATCGGATCCAACACGACAGCGATACACCCGATGCACATCCACGGCGGCCCGTTCGAAGTCGTCGCGATCGACGGTGAGACGTTGGCGCCATCCGCAAGGTACCTGGCCGATACGGTCAACATCGCGCCGGGCCAACGGTATGATGTTCTTTGGACTGCGCGAAACCCAGGGAAGTGGCTGATCCACTGCCATATCTCGCATCACACGACGAACAACAACGTCGAGGCGGACGGCGGCGGCGGCCTGATGGTCATCATTGAGGTTGCGGAAGGCAGGTATGGATGAGAGGCTCGTTACGTCTCATTCTCTCCCCTTCATCCATGTCCAGGCCAAAGGCGCGTCCACTAGTCAAGTAGTGCGTCGTGCTCAAGACACTATCATAGCTAGGCTCACAGACCTCGCAGCGCCTGTGCGCTTTTCGAAAGTACGGGCGTTGCTGCCCAATCTGAATCAGAGGCTTGAATGGAAGCGGCGTTACTATCGTTCGATCATGATCACATTGTGAAGCAGCACGATCGGTTGAAACGGAATTTCCAAGCGGCCGCATCCCCGGTTCCTCAGGTGGCATCGCGAGAACTGCTTCAAGCGCTGAAGGCGACGACTGCGGCAAGTCGATCGGATCATCCGGATCGGTCCAGCGAGGCGATGTTCTGGCGGAGCATCCTTGCAAATTTCTTCAGCCCATTTTGCTGAAGCGCCTCGGGAAAACGTATTATGAAGGTCAACCAGGAAATCATCTGGCGACTTGCTCATGACGCCGTAGGGACGCAGGTCTCGTCTCGGGAAATCCTTGAGGTTCCAGGTGACGATGGTAGAAGCTTTTCCAGCAATGGCAGCGGCGAGTACATGCCGATCGTCAAGGTCAGGTAGTTTAAGATCCTCGACCAACGATAATTCACCACGTCCGCCTCCGGGAGGACGCCTACGGTCGCGCGTAAGCTCCAGGCGTTCCCTGGGCAAACCCGGAGTACTAGCGGCGAGACTACACATCCACTCGTCCAGCGCGCCTCGACAAGGCCATCAAAGGCGCACTGGATCAGGACATTCCGCAGATGAAATGGATAGAGGACACAGGCATCATAGACCGCGTCAGGCGGTTTAGAGGCTATGGGTCCCAAATCTGACGCTGTTTTAGTGGCTTCTTGACGCCGACCTTTCGGCCCACGTTCCAAGCCGGTCGTCATGAGAACAGTGATGGGCCGTAAGCTGACAGAAAGGTTTGGAGGCTCAAATTAGTCAGAAGCGGACCTTCAGGCACTCTGCGTGCGTCGTCGCGAGCTGACCCGGTGCGGACCTACGATTTCTCCGCTCAAATGTCCGCCTGCAGATACCCAATCTGCTCTTTCCGGCTCCACTTCGATCGTAACATGCGAGAGCCTATGGATTTCGGCCAGCAGCGCCTTGTAGTGCGACGGTCGTCGCGGCTCCACGGATGCCAGCGCGATGATCGCCGCGTGATGGCCAGGCCCGAGCTGCCTGATAAGCAGATCGGTGATGCGGTCACGGTTACGCTCGATAGCTTCGCGGATTTCGCCAGGGAGATACTCATCGTCGGGCATGCTGTCCATCATTCAGAAGTAGGCTCTCCGGCCGACCGCCAAACCAGCACGACCTTTCGCCGTGCTGTTTCTTTCTCCGCTCCTGAGCCGAATAGATCAGGGTCCTAGTCGGTTCGGCCAGCGTCTGACGCGTCGTTTGACAGGGAGCCGGGGAGGGCAGCAGCCACAAGGCAGCCCTGCCATCCTTTCCATCGCCATACCCGCTCGCATCAGGCCATTCGCCGATTTCTTGGATAGCTGACTGATGGGTTTGTGGGTCAGGCGGCACGCTCTAGTGCAGCCCGGATCTGTGCTTCGGTGGAGGCGATCGCAGCCTTGGCTGCGTCCGGGCTTACGAGTGTTCCTTCCACGCGGACCACTTCGATATCCTTCAGTCCGATAAAACCGAGAAGATGCGCGAGATAGGTGGTCTGGAAGTCGAACGGGGCATTCCTGCCTTCCGAAAAGACGCCGCCAGTTGCCGTCACGAGATAGACTTTCCTGGCTGGCAACAATCCCATCAGACCGGTTGCGTCGTAGCGAAAGGTGACGCCAGGCCAAGTGATGTAGTCAAACCAAGCCTTGAGCTGCGTCGGCGGGCCGAAGTTGATCATGCCCGAGCCAATGACAATCACGTCGGCAGCCTGAACCTCATCAACGAGGCTTTGAGCGAGATTGACGGCTTCGATCTGTTCGGGTGTACGTGTCTCGGGCGGCGCAATGCGGCCGTCGATATAGGCTGCTGTAATATGCGGCAGAGGTGCCGCCCCAAGATCACGTTCGACAATTATGCCGGCAGAACGGGCGTTGAGGCTTTCAGCGATGTCACGGGCAAATCGGGTGGAAAGGCTCTGAGGACCGCGTGGGCTAGAGGTAACGAGGAGGATGTTGGTCATTGGTGGCTCCTTGGGGGTAGTATCAAATTGTGACCAACACTATTAAGGTGACTATTTGACTGTTCGCAAGAAGGCACATCCATGACACTCAGTGACATAGAGTTTCCTACCCCAAGCGAAGACGCCGACTGCCGTCCCGTTCGGGAGATCCTCGATCGCATTGCCGATAAGTGGAGTCTTTACATCTTTGTGGCCCTAAAGGATGGGCCGGTCCGCTTCAATGCATTGCGACGGCAGATCGACGGGATCTCGCAGCGGATGCTCACGATTACGCTTCGTCAATTGGAACGCGACGGTTTGATCAGTCGCACCCACTTTCCGACGATCCCACCGCGCGTGGATTACGAGCTGACTGCGGTCGGCAGGTCGCTTCTCGCCCCAGTCATGGCCTTGGTGACCTGGGCAGATTCAAATCGGGAGGTGATCGAGGAGGCGCGCCGGCAATATGACCACTAGATGGACTTGAGCCGAGCTGGCGCTTGTCGCTCATAACTAGCTCAAGCAGAGGTAAAATCCGTGAAGAAGAACGCACCGGCCGCGTTAGCACCGATCGTCGAAAAACGCATGGACGCTGACAAAGATCAAGGCCGTCCTCCCAATCGTAGCAGCAGCGGAAAACACGACGACGTCGACTTCATCAGGACTGACCCGGCAGCGATAGACTGCCGTCGGACGCCAGCGGCAGCCGCACCAGTTACTGTTCATGGCCTCCCGTGCAATGCGGCGATGTATGTTATACCGGCCTCTATCCCTCAAAGACTGCGAATCCGCCGCAATGCGTCGTTCAGGGCGCTTCTCGCGAGGTTTTGGAAATGGCGCGACTAACGATGTCCAAGGTCGTCTCCGGCAACGTCTGCTATCAGGCGACGGCAAAGATCACCTTAACGGCCGACCTCGGCGCAAAGCGGTCGGCCCAACTACGAATATGCGAACTCTGCCGAGGGCAAAAATACGTCATTCGACCGTTAGCGATTCGAACTTTTTCACCGCCGATCACCGCCGTTACCACGCTTTCTCGCCCCTTGGCTGTTTCCCGCTCTTCGCGGGCGGGTAAACTCCGGGTGCAATTTTCGGCGTTATTGTAGCAAAAATGGCAGATTTGGCGCCCCAGCTTAAATGAAACAGATAACTACGTTTGCGCTGGATCACTCTGATATTGCGACCGCAGGCACGAAAATCTTACCAATCGTATCCGAGGCCCGCCAAAACCACCACGCTCGAGCCCGATGTCCGGCCGGGAGACGCCATGACGAAACTTACCCTTACCCTGTCTGCGCTTTACATGGCCCTTGTCGGGCTGGCGCTGATGCTCTTTCCGATGCAGTTCGGCAGGGGTGCCGTGCCGACGGATGCTGTACCCGAACTGCTTGCGCTGCTGCGACTTCTCGGCGGACCGTTTCTCGGCATCGCCGTGCTTAACTGGCTGTCGAGAAATGCCGAGCACTCCACGCTCCGTGTCGTCCTGCTCGCGAACATCGTCGGTTTCGGCGTCGTCGCGGCCAACGACATTTGGGGCGTCGCCAGCGGTGAAGCGCGGGACATAGCCAAGCTCTTTCTGGTTATCCATCTGCTCTTCACGTTGGCCTTCGTGATGGCGGCTGCTCGCGGAGGTAAATTCTGAGGTTCTGTACCCACGTCCGCTTCACGACCAGTTCCGCTCGGCCTCATTCAAACTGTTGGTCTTCGATACCTTTCGGATAGCGATCGAGCGTCAGGTTCAACTGGATACCGTGCTCGAGCCATGCCTTCAGCCCCGCAAGCAAAAGTGTGAAGCCTTGTGTGGAATCAGCAACGTAGCGCGTGAGCTTATCGGCATCTCCCGTCCATCCGGACTCCTGCACGCGTACAAAAGTCGTGCCATCCGGAATGGATTGGAACGTCCATTCCACAGTCGTTGGGCCGCTGTAGCCAGGCCATTCGATCACGACGCGCTTGTTGGGCTCTATGACCTTTGGCGTGACCTCGATGGAGACGTCGTGGCTCTCCCAATCCCACTTGACGGCCTTACCAGTCTCCAGCCTTCCGCTGCCTTTGCTGAACCAGAATTTCGTCGTGATGTCCGGGTTCACGATCGCTTCGAACACATGCTCGACCGGCTTGCGGACGAGCATTCCGGTCTTGGCGATCGGTATACGCGTGATCTGCGGATTGTTCATCACTCTCTCCTTCTATCTAGTGAAAAACATTATTTCATATGGCTAGCTCCTCTCCGCAGCCAAGGGTCTGTCTTGGGCCGTTATTCAGTGTTGCTCATCGCCCAGCATGTGATCCGCCAGGCTGTAGCAATGGCTCGCCTGATAGGCGTTCCGGCCCCGGTTCATGTGCGTGAGGTTGAACGCCCGGATGGGCTGCAAAACACGGCGCGTCGTCAGGAACTTGCTGATTGAGGAGAAACCGCGGACCTTGATGCCGAACATGTCCTTGCCTCGGGGGAAGAAATAGCTGACGTCTTCCGGCGTCACGACACAGCGGTCAAGAAAAGCTTCGTCCAGCCGGCCGTGATGGAGTGAACGATCGGTGGTGAAATCGGAAAGATGCACCACAAAAAGCGCGCGGATGTCCTCGCCGTCCGCATAGAGCGAAAAAAGCTCCATCCGCGCGCATTGATGCGAACGAGAGCCTTGCCCGGAGTCGAGGGCAGACAGGAAGCGGACCAATAGTATCGCTCGGTCCGGCGCGGGATCGGGATGCAGTCGCGGCCGTAATGCCGGAGAATCTCCGGAACCTCTGGCGCCTGTGGCCGGCGCAGCAGCTTCTCAAATCGCGCGATATACTTGAAACGCAGTTCGAGGGGCTCCAAGCGCTCGTCGGCATCGCGCAGGGTCGTTTTGCCCTCCATCCAATCGTGCTGGAGCTGGAGATCCAGGAATTGGCGCAGACCAGTGCTGCTTGGGCGGCGAGCGGCGCTCATCGGTGGTCCAGCAGTCTCGCCACCGCCTCGCGGACAAGGGCGGGGACGCTTTCGGCATCATCCAGATAGGCACTTTCCAGCAGGCCGTCCGAAAGCGCGACGAGGAGGGAAGCGGTGACGGAAGGAGCGGGATCGCCCTCCTCCGCGAGAAGGTTCTCGAGGCTATTGTGATACCAAACGCGGCGCGCATTGATCGCCTGGCGCACAGGGCTGGCTGGATCGGGGTATTCGGCCGCCGCGTTGAGGAACGGACACCCCCGCCAGCCTCCCGCGGTCACAGCCTCGCTGGTACGCAACATGATAGCCGAGATCATTTTCCGACGCTGTTGCTTCGGAAGCGCCGCCACTGCCCCGCGCCCTAGCCGGTCTATCTCTTCGAGATAGGCGACGATGAGGCGATCCTTCGAGGGAAAGTGATTGTAGAAGGTCGCCTTGGCCACGCCGGCCTCCGCGATGATCGTGCGCGTCCGGGACGGAAAGATCGTCGAGGGTCTGGGGTACGCTGACGTTCCGATCGCGAACGGCGATCCGCGCCGGCCTCAATCCCGAGCCTCAGCATCTTCTCAGCTGTCGCGGGTCCGACACCGTGGAATTTCTTGACGGGCAGGGCCTCGACGAAGGCTGGACCCTGCTTCGGCGTGATGACCGACAATCCGTCGGGCTTGCGCTGGTCGGAGGCCATCTTGGCGAGGACCTTGTTGTAGGAAACGCCGGCCGATGCGGTGGGGCAGCCATCGCATTCCCGCTCCAGCGCGATCAACATGCATTTCCTTTCACTCGAAGACAAAGGATGGGCGAGCGCGCAATCGCTGGGCCGTTACCAGCCTAGATCCGTTTCGGTGAAGTCGTTGCCCTTGTAGGCAATCTTCGTCCGATACGCTTTTGCGCAGGCATAGGAGAAGCAGTCGCCCATATTGAGCTTGGCAGGATGATTGACGACCTTTCCAAACTGCTGGGCTGCGTCGAGAGCTTTCGTACCAACATCGCCGGAAATCATGGTTTCGCGGGCCTCCAGATCGATAATGAACTGATCGACCATAAGGCGGGCCTGCGACAGCATCTCCCGGTTCGCCGGCCTATCGCGGCCTTGGGCCCCGGCCAGACGCCGCGTCAAAGAAAGCGAAGCTTCCATGCGCACAATGGCTGACACGAAAAATTGCCCGTGATGCTTTTCTAGCCGCTCCATTAGGGCGTCCGCATCGTCTTCTTGGGCAAGTATGGCGACAATTACTGATGCGTCGATGAACAGCATCAGTCTTCGCCCCACATTTCATCGGTTTCGCGCTTATGGTCGCCGGGCGCAAATGGTCCCGCTGCGCGGGCCATCGCAAGGGACTTGGCAAGCCGATCTCGAATCGGCAAGCTGCGCTTGCGAGTGGCGATTTCATGTTTGAGAGCCGTTTTAACGGCATCAACCTTGGATGTCTTTGTGAGGCCGATCAGTTCGTCGGTGAGCCTGTCGACTTCTGGATCCTTGATGTAGAGCGGCATATGGGCATATCCTTTCTAGGATATTATAATATCCAAAATCGCATATGCTTGCAACGAGACCCAGCCGCAGGCCTTCACCAACTCATTCGATATGATCTAAATTCTATAAATCGCTGTTATCCCACTTTCAGTCCGTAGATGGTATATCTGTAGTGAAATGCGTGATGCTTCATCACCAACGGAAACGACTGCGATCTTCGCGCGCGGAACACAATCCAGTGCTTCGGCGCTGAAATACTGGAACTTTTCAGGCTGTGATCAGTTAAGAAGCTTGGATCAGGAGAAATCTTGAGAGGGCGTCTGCATGCCGAACCTCCGGAAAATGGATCCAAAGAACAGGAAGTTCGATCCGCGCGACCGGCTGATCGTGGCGCTCTATGCGCAGCTGAAGGCAGAGCGGGAAACGCGCGAAACGCTGGAGTGGGTGATACGCAACGGCGCGCTATCAGACGAAGTGCTCGAGGCGATCGCTTCCGACCCCGTGCGGCCCGTTACCAGCGACGATATCGCTTCCGTCGAAAAGATCATCGCGCTGGATGAGCGCCGCAAGGCAGCGCCGCGCGATGAGGACTAAAGAGAGGACTTGGAATATGGTCGACATCACCTATCAGATCGTGCCGCATGATGCGGGCTGGGCGTACAAGCTCGGCGGCACGCTCTCGGAAACCTATGCGACCGTGGAAGAGGCGATCAATCACGCCAAACACGCAGCGGCCCGCCAGAAGATCGGCAACGGCGACGCCACATTGGCTTTCCCAGCCCCGGACGGCGGGTGGAGCTTCATGCCGCTTGAAACGGACAAGAGCGGAAGCAGGCTCTGACCGGTAGCATAGGAGACGAGCATGGCAGCGCGGGCAAGCTGGAAAGGTCATTTGAAGATCGGCGATCTTGTCTGCGCCGTCGGACTCTATACGGCGATCTCGTCATCGGACCGCCTCTCCTTCAATATCATCAACCGGAAGACCGGCCATCGCGTCGAGCGTCAGTTCTTGGATAGCGAGACGGGCAAGCCTGTGGAGCGCGAGGATCAGGTCAAGGGCTACCGCATGGAGAATGGCGAGTACATCGTCATTGAAGGCGACGAGATCGCCAGCATCATGCCGGAAAGCGACAAGGTAATGGACGTTCAGGGCTTCATTGCCCTCGATGAAATCGACAAGCTCTATTTCGACCGTCCTTACTATCTCGCGCCAGTCGATGAGCATGACGAGGAGGCGCTGCGCCTGATTGCCAGGAGCATGCGCGAGAACAACGTCGCAGCGCTTGCCGAGGCCGTGCTTTTCCGGCGCAACCGGACGCTGCTGATCCGCCCGCGCGACGACTGCGTCGTCGCGACGATGCTGAACTTCGACTACGAGGTTCGTGCTGCCGGTCCCGTCTTCAAGGACATTCCCGATATCAAATTCGACAAGGAAATGCTTGAGCTTGCCGGCCATATCATAGGCACGAAGCAGACTGCATTCGAGCCGGGCGAGTACGAGGACCGCTACGAGGCGGCGCTGACCGAACTGGTGAAGGCCAAGATCGAGGGCAGAGTGCTGCCGAAGAGGAAGCCGAAGCCGGAAGGCAAGGTCGTCGATCTGATGGAGGCGCTGCGCCAGAGCGCCAAGATGAGTGGAAAGAAAGCACCTGCGAAAGGGACGGCGCAACGTAGCGCCTCTGATAGCCGACGCAAGAAGGCTAGCTGACCATGGCGCTCGAAGCCTATCAGGCAAAACGCAATTTCGGGGCCACACCCGAACCGCGCGGCGCCAAAGGCCGCAGTCAGGGAAACAGTTTCGTCATCCAAAAGCACGATGCTACGCGGCTGCATTACGACTTCCGGCTGGAGATGGATGGCGTCTTAAAAAGCTGGGCGGTGACCAGGGGACCGAGCCTCAACCCGGAGGACAAGCGCCTTGCGGTCCATGTCGAGGACCATCCGCTTTCCTATGGCGATTTCGAAGGCATCATCCCGAAGGGCCAATATGGCGGCGGGACGGTGATCGTCTGGGACCACGGTACCTGGACACCGCTCGGCGATGCGACGAAGGCCTATCGAAAGGGCCATATCGAATTCGAGCTTGATGGCGAAAAGCTTAAGGGCCGCTGGCATCTGGTGCGAATGCACGGGCAGCCGGGCGAAAAGCATGAGAACTGGCTGCTGATCAAGGGAGACGACACCGAAGCCCGCCACGACGGCAAGGATATTTTGAAACAACGGCCGGAATCGGCAAAGACCGGACGGCGGATAGAAGAGGTTGCTAAGAACCCGACCGATACCTGGAACTCCAAGCCGAAGGGCGGTGGCAAGGCTGTAGCGGCGAAGACCAAGAAGGCCGGGCGGCAAATACATGATTGGCCCAAAGGCGCCAGGAAGGCGGCGATGCCGGATTTCGTGGAGCCGACGCTTGCCAAGCTGAAGGCCAAGCCGCCGGCCGGCGACGGCTGGATCCACGAGATCAAATTCGATGGTTATCGGCTGCAGATCCGGATCGAAAACGGCGAAGTGAAGATGCTGACCCGTACTGGGCTTGATTGGACGGAAAAGTTCGGCAAGGACATCGCCGATGCTTTCAAGGCATTGCCGATTCAATCGGCGATTATGGACGGCGAGCTTGTCGTCGAGCAAGATAGCGGCGCTTCCGATTTCTCAGCGCTTCAGCAGGACTTGAGCCAGAGGCGCTACGATCGTTTCGTCTTCTACACCTTTGATCTGATCTATCTCGACGGCCATGACCTGAAGGGCGTGCCGCTGATCGAGCGCAAGCGTCTGCTTGAAAAGATGTTGCCTGCCGGGAACGACAAGCTGCGTTACAGCGAGCATTTCAACGAGAACGGCAGCCTGGTTCTGGATCACGTCTGCAGGCTGAGCCTGGAGGGCGTTGTCTCAAAGCAGCGCGATAGCACATATACTTCGGGCCGCAGGGGCGAGTGGATCAAGGCCAAGTGCTCGCAGCGGCAGGAGCTTGTCATCGGTGGTTATGTGCCATCGACCTCGATGAAGAATGCGATCGGCTCATTGGCGATGGGTTTCTACGACAACGGCAAGCTGAAGCATGTCGGGCGCGTCGGCACTGGCTATACGGCGACGGTCGCCCAGGATCTCTATGAGCGGCTTTCGAAAATCGAGCAGGAGGAGAATTCCTTCGACGACAGGCTGACGCCGGAGGAACGCCGGGGGCTTGTTTACGTGAAGCCGGAGCTTGTCGCGGAAGTGGAATTTCGCGCCTGGTCCTCCGATGATAAACTGCGGCATGCCGCGTTCCGCGGTTTGCGCGAGGACAAGCTGGCGAAGGACGTGGTGCGTGAGATGGAAAAGACCACCGCAAAGAACCTGCCGAAATCGACTGTCACGCTGACGCATCCGGATCGCATCTACTGGCCGGATGAAGGGGTGACCAAGGAGGGGCTTGTCAATTATTACGCGCAGGTCTGGCGCTTCATGGAGCCTTACGTCGTCAATCGTCCTCTAGCTCTGCTGCGTCTGCCGGACGGCATCGAGGGGCATCAGCGTTTCTTCCAAAAACACGCCTGGAAGGGCATGAACGAGAATATCGAGCAGATTACCGACCCGAAGGACAGGGGCGGCGAAAAATTCCTGCGCATCACCGATTTCGATGGCGTGGTGGCACTGGTGCAATCGGCCGTCCTGGAAATCCATCCCTGGGGGACGACGACGGATAGCTGGGAGAAGCCGGACATGATTACCATGGATCTCGATCCCGGCGGCGAGGTTCCGTGGGAGAGTGTCATCGCTGCCGCCCTGGAGATTAAAGAGCGCCTGGAAGCGGAAGGACTTGCCGGCTTCGTCAAGACGTCCGGCGGCAAAGGACTGCATGTGGTCACGCCGCTGAAGCCGAAAGCAGGCTGGGCGGAGGTGAAGGCCTTTGCGAAACGGCTGGCGGATAGCATGGCTGCAGAAAATCCGGACCGTTACATCGCCAAGGCGACGAAAGCCGAGCGCACCGGCAAGATCTTCATCGACTACCTGCGCAATGGCCGCGGCAACACCGCAGTCGCCGCCTATTCGACGCGTGCCCGACCAGGAGCGACAGTCTCGATGCCACTTGAATGGAGCGAACTCACCGCCGATATTGGCCCGGCCTACTTCACCGTCGACAACACGCCACCGCGGCTCGACGCGCTGCCGAAGGACCCGTGGGATGGGTTCTTCGCGGCCGCAAAGCCGCTTGAGAAGAGGAAACGGTAGCTCACAGCGCAACCGCTCGCGGCGAATCCCTTCTCCCCAGTGGGGAGAAGGTCCGGCAGACGGATGAGGGGGTCGCAAGTTCGACTTCGCCTCGTTCCGTCGTCGCTCACCCCGCTCCGTTCACGCCGCCTTCGCCACTTCGCCATGCGGGTCGAGCACGAATTTCGTGGCGGCTCCCTGGTCGAAGCTCTCATAGCCTTGCGCGGCATCCTCCAGCGAAATCACCTTCGCGTTGACAATGTCGGCGATCGGCAGGCGGTCGTGGAGGATCGCCTGCATGAGCTGGCGATTGTATTTCAAGACGGGTGTCTGGCCGGTGTGAAAGGATTGCGCCTTTGCCCAACCGAGACCGAAACGGAGCGAGAGGTTGCCATGCTTGGCGGCGTTGTCGGCGGCGCCTGGATCTTCGGTGACGTAGAGGCCCGGAATGCCGATCGAGCCTGCTGCGCGGGTGATCTCCATCATCTGGTTGAGCACGATTGCCGGCTGCTCGCCGCCTGAATGGCCGCGGGCTTCGAAGCCGACCGCATCAATGGCACTGTCGACCTCATTGCTGCCGACGACCTGAGCGATCATGTCGCCGAGACGGTCGCTCTTCGAAAGGTCGATCGGTTCGAAGCCGACCTTGGCGGCATGTGCCAGACGATCCTTGTTGAAATCGCCGACCATGACGACGGCAGCACCGAGGATGCGGGCAGACGCGGCAGCGGCCATTCCGACCGGACCGGCGCCTGCGACATAGACGGTCGAGCCGACGCCGACGCCGGCGCGCACTGCCCCGTGGAAGCCGGTTGGAAGGATGTCGGAAAGCATGGTGAGATCGCGGATCTTCGCCATCGCCTGATCTCGGTCGGGGAGTTTCAGCAGGTTGAAGTCGGCGTAGGGTACCGTCACGTAGCGGGCCTGCCCGCCGATCCAGCCACCCATATCGACGTAGCCATAAGCGCCGCCGGCACGCGCCGGATTGACTGTCAGGCAGACGCCGGTGTCCTGCGATTTGCAGCAGCGGCAGCGGCCGCAGGCGACGTTGAAGGGCACGGAAACGATATCGCCGACGCTCAGCATTTCGACGTCGACGCCCTTTTCGATGATCTCGCCGGTGATTTCGTGGCCGAGAACGAGGCCGGGCATAGCCGTCGTGCGGCCGCGAACCATATGCTGGTCGGAACCGCAGATATTCGTAGAGATTACCTTCAGGATGACGCCGTGCTCGATACGGCGGCCATCCGGCGCTTCCAGTTTCGGATCATCGATGTCGCGGACTTCGACTTTGCCGGGCCTTAGATAGACAACGCCTCGGTTTTTGCTCATTTTCGTCTCCTCCATTGAAAATGTGACCAGCCATGCATGGCTCCTCTCCATGCAGGCCTCTTCGGACAGATTAGTGCAGAACGGCCGGCGCGCCGTTCCGTTTACGACGGTTTGGGGCTGGAAATGGCCGCTACGCTCAGCGGGATCTCGGCGACCTCGGCTTTTCGTCCTCCGCGGCCAAGCTCTTCTTCAGGGCATCCATGATATTGATGACGTTGCCGGTCGATTTGACGGCGGGCCGCTTCGTTGCCGATGGAGCCTGCTTGAGGCTCTTCGTTTTGTTGCGGATCATTGTCCTCAGCCGTTTCTGGATTGGATCCTGCACCATGGAGGCACTCCACTCCTTCGTCTCTTCCTTGACAAGGCGCTTCATCATGGCAAGCAGCTTGGTATCGACCTTGGCATCGATATCCAGATGCGAGACCGGCTCTCGCACTTCATTGCCGTAATGCAGCGTCCAGAGAATGATGCCCTTGCCTTGAGGCTCCAGAAGGACGGCCCGTTCGCGGCGATACAGCACCAGCCTTGCGATGCCGACCACATTATTGGCCCTCATCGCCTCGCGAATGACGCAGAAGGCCTCGGTACCGACCTTGTCTTCCGGCGCCAGAAAATGCGGCTTGTCGTACCAGATCCAGTCGATCGAGCCGCGCGGCACGAACGTGTCGATATCGATGGTGCGGGTGCTTTCAAGCCCGACCTCCTCGATCTCCTCGTCTTCGAGTATGACGTAATCGTCCTCACCCTTCGGATAGCCCTTGACCTGCTCCTTCTCGGGCACGGCCTTGTGGGTGACGCTGTCAACGTAGCGGCTTTCGACCCGGTTGCTGGTCTTGCGATTGAGAACATGAAAGCGGACTTTGTTGCTCTCGGTCGTGGCCGGCGTCAGCGAGACGGACGCCGTGACGAGTGACAGCTTGAGATAGCCTTTCCAGAATGTCTGCCGCGCCATGGGCGATCTCCTTAAGCCGCCTTGTCGAGTTCGGGATAGTGCCGGAAGATGCCATCCTCGTTGAAAGGAATGCGCCGCTCCGATTTCAGATAGGCGGCGATGTTCGGACGCCTGGCCACGGCAACATGCAGGGCAGACAGCGCCGGATATGTCGTTTGATAACCCGCCATGCCATTCGGAAACGCGTAGTTCAGGCCTTCGATGATCTGAAAGAGGGAGAGATCCACATAGGTAAGCGCATCGCCGAGGATATGTTGCGAGCCCTTCGGATTCTGCTGCAGCACACGCTCGAAATAGCCAAGGAACTTCGGGACCCGCTCCTTGATGAATTCGGCCGAGCGTGCCTTTGCCTCCTCCTTCTGATCCTCGTAGTAGAGCGAGGTGGCAATCGGATGATGCGTGTCATGAGCTTCGGCGACGAAATCGGTGATCGTGAGTTGCAAGCCGTTCAGCACGTACCGCAAGCCTTCATCCTCAGGCGCCAAATGAAGCTTCGGGCCAAGATAGAGCAGGATATTGGCGACGTGCGGGATGATGAGGTCGCCGTCCTTCAAGAAGGGCGGAGCAAACGGGATATGCGGCTCCGAGCCGCTTCGCATGAGCCTCATCATTGCGCTGGTTCCCCGGCCGCTGCCGGATTCGCGTGTGACGTCGATATAGTCCGCGCCCGCCTCCTCCAGCGACAGTCGGACAAATTCTCCGCGTCCCTGGATGCCATCCCAGTAATAAAGCTCGTAAGCCATCCATTCCCTCAATGCCGGGTTTCGCGGCCGAAATCTTTCCGCAGTTCGTCCTTCGCCTGTTCAAGTGTGTCCTTTTGCTTCTTCGTCAACTGGTCACCGGCGCGATTGATGTAGAAAGTCAGCATCGACATGGCCGAGCGATAGGGGCTTGACTTGCGGCGGTGGCTCGCCTCAGCCGATTGTTTGATCGAGCGGGCGATCTTCTTCGGATCGCTGGATGTGAAGACGCCCTCCTTAAGGTCCATGGCGTCACTGCGCTCGGTAACCTCTTGCGACCATTTCTTCTTCGCCTTGGTCATCGGCAAGCTCCTCGATCCGGGACGGCGCACCTTCGAAGCGCGCCCGTCTAGCGATCAGTGGTGGGTATGATGTTCCTTGCGTTTGCGCGTCGCGGCCGCTTTCTTGGCGGATGCGGAACGTTGGGCTGCCGAGCGCGACGCGGATGCTGCACCACCCTTGCGGCCGCCTTTTTCGGAGGCTTCGTGCGTCTCCTTCTTGCCGCGGCCCGAACCGGACTTCTTCCCGCCGCCGCTTTCCTTGTTGACGGTGGCCCAGGCCCGGCGCTCTGCCTCCTGGTCGGAAACGCCACGTGCCTCGTAGCCTTCCTCGATGTGTTCGGCCTTGCGTTTTTGCTTGTCCGTATAAGCGGATTTGTCACCTCTTGGCATCTCTCTGCCTCCTCTCGTTGCAAAAGAGGTTGAACCGCCAGGAACTTCAAAAGTTCCAGCCTTTAGGCACCGAGTTCGGATATTGAAGCAGAAGCCAGGCGTTTGGTGGAAGCTAAGCGATAGGCCTCTGCCTGACGGCGGTCTTCACCGCCTGGTCGAGGGCCGAACTGCTGAACGGCTTCAGAAGCAGAACCGAGCCTGAGAAGCGGCTTGCATCCGGAAGGTGGTTGTTTCCAGTCGCAAAGACCAATCCCACGGATGGAAATATCTCTCTCGCCTTCGCGGCGAAAGCAGGCCCCGACATTCCCGGCAGGCCGACATCGGCGACGATGATATCGACCGCCGTATGCGTCAGGATCTCGACGGCCTGCTCGCCGCTTTCGGCGTCGATCACATCGTAGCCGAGATCCTGAAGTATCTCGGCCATGTCCATGCGAATGAATGCATCGTCCTCCACCAGCAACAACCTGGTTCTGTCATGCGTGCCTTCGCGCGACGTGGTGCCTGGCGCTTTGCCCGGTCCGGGTGTTGCCTGGCGGCGCGAGGCGCTGTTGGCAAGCACATGGCGGATCTTCCGGGAAAGCGCGTCGCGCGTATAGGGCTTCGAGACAAGTTCGAGGCCGGGATCAAGGCGGCCGCCGTGGACGATCGAGTTCTCCGTATAGCCGGACGTATAGAGAACCGCGATGTTCGGCAGGCGTTCACGGGCCATGCGCGCGAGTTCGGGGGTCTTCAGCGGGCCGGGCATGACGACGTCGGTGAACAGCAAGTCGATATGCGCACCGCTTTCGAGGACGGTGAGCGCACTCTGCCCATCGCGGGCCTTCAGCACGTGATAGCCGAGGTCAGTCAGCATCTCGACGACGGTGGCACGCACGCCCTCGTCGTCCTCTGCAACGAGGATGGTTTCCGTACCGCCGGCCGGTGGCGCCGCCTCGTTATTGGCGACGCGGTCCTCGGTCTGGAACGAACGGGGCAGATAAAGCTTGACCGTTGTACCTTCGCCGACCTCGCTGTAAATCTTCACATGCCCGCCCGATTGCTTGACAAAGCCGTAGACCATCGAAAGCCCAAGGCCGGTGCCCCGGCCCTCGGGTTTGGTGGAGAAGAAGGGTTCGAAGGCTTGCGCCATGGCCTCCGGCGTCATTCCGGATCCGGTGTCGGTGACCGCGAGCACGACATACTGGCCCGCGGTCACCTCCGGATGGGTCCGGCTGTAGGAATCGTCGAGAAACGCATTGCCGACTTCGACCGTCAGCTTACCGGACCCTTCTATTGCGTCCCGCGAATTGATGGCGAGATTGAGAAGAGCATTTTCGATCTGGATCGGATCGGCGAAGGTGTTCCAAAGGCCGCCGGAGACCATGGTCTCGACTTCGATCTCCTCGCCAAGCGCGCGGCGAAGCATGTCATCCATCCCCGCAACGAGGCGGCCTATGTTGACGACCTTCGGCTCCAGCGGCTGACGGCGGCCGAAGGCGAGCAAATGGCTTGCAAGCCGTGAGCCGCGTTCTACAGCGGCAAGCGCATTGGAAATCCGCTCCTTGGCGCGGCCGTCGTTCGAGATGTCCTTCCCGAGGAGCTGGAGATTGCCGGAGATCACCTGCAGCAGATTGTTGAAGTCATGGGCCACCCCGCCCGTGAGCTTGCCGATCGATTCCATCTTCTGTGACTGCTGAAGGGCAGCCTCCGCCTGCTGGCGCTCCGCG
This sequence comes from Rhizobium sp. USDA 3886, assembly GCF_056279785.1. Taxonomy (NCBI): domain Bacteria; kingdom Pseudomonadati; phylum Pseudomonadota; class Alphaproteobacteria; order Hyphomicrobiales; family Rhizobiaceae; genus Rhizobium; species Rhizobium sp. USDA 3886. The sequence continues at coordinate 1,151,674 of NZ_JBWCDC010000003.1, forward strand.
ATCTCGCTTGCAACACGCATTTCCAGCGTTTCGTTGAGCTTGCGGAGCCTATCTTCGATGCTGCTGCGCCGGGCGATCTCCAATTCGGCTGCGCGCAGCAGCCGGGCGTTGTCGATCGCGACAGCCGCCTGGCCGGCGAGGCTGATCAGACTTGCCTGGGCGGCATCCGTAAAGCGGCCGGGCTGCGCATGGCCGAAGAAGAGGCCGCCGATCACTGCACCGCTTCGGGATTTCACCGGTACAGCGAGATAGCTTCGAACCGGAAGATGACCCATAGGCATACCGGAATACGGAGCGTTCTGTCCGTAGCGTGGATCGAGCAGAATGTCGTCGGAACGCACGACACATTCGCCGCTAAAGGTCGGCGCGAAGACCTTGGTATTGCGCGGCATCGGGAACTTGTCGAAGTTCTTGCGGTCGACACCCGAAAGTGCATAGAGCATGTAGCTCCCGCCTTCGCCGTCATCGACATTGTAAAAGAACGCGCCGAATTCCGCGCCCGTCAGCGCGACGCCGGCATCGACCGCAATCTTTGTTAAACGGTCGACATTGAGTTCGGCCGTGATTGCAGCACCTGCTGCATTGACGATCGAAAGCGCCTCGGATTTCAACCGCAATTCCTCGAGCGCGTGACGCTCGCGCCGTTTCGCGATGACTTGCGTCGAAACTTCCATGGTTGCACAAAGCAGGCCTGCAATAGCTCCTGCTTCGTCGCGAAGCGGCGTGTAGGAGAAGGTGAACCACGTGTCTTCGATGCGACCGTCCCGGCGCATCGGAATCAGCAATTCCTCGAAGAGCTGGGATTCTCCCTGGAGTGCGGCGCGGACGATCGGCTCGAATTGCGGCCAGATATCGCTCCAGACTTCGGCGAAGGGTTTGCCAAGCGCGCCCGGATGACGTTCAGGGAAAATCGGCACATAGGCGTCATTGTAGATGAAGGCAAGCTCCGGCCCCCAGACGACAAAATTCGCCTGCCGCGAATTCAGAACGAGCTCGACAATATGCCTGAGAGAAGCCGGCCAGCTCTTGACCGGGCCCAGGCTGCAGCCGCTAAAGCCCGAATTCCGCAATATATCGCCGATGCTGCCGCCACCCCTCGGCCAAACGCCGTCTTCGAGCCGGGTCATTCCAACCGCTTTCATGATCAGACCGCAAACGATGTGAATCGCACGGAATTCAGCCCATCTGCGAAAGGCAAAATAGAGGCTTGGGAGATTTCGGGAAGGGCAGGTCGGAAATAAGCTTAACGGCACCGGAGGCCGCCGTTACTTATCCAAACTTTCGCTTTTGCTATTTGCGATGGAGCCATTGAGAGCCGGTGAATGCCTTGCTGAAATTAAAGAAGCGGCTGGAACGGGAACGGGTTTCGGGGAATACAAAACCAACCATGTTGTCGATCGCGACGACGAGGCCGAGGGCCAGAACCAGATAGAGAAAGGCGGCGAGGGATAAGATCAGCATCTCCGCTCTCACATCGGCGTCAAGAACATGTAGCAGCCTGCTACGACAAGGGAAACGAGAATGGCGTCGAAATAACCTCTGCTCATGACAAGCCTCCCACTTTCGCCGTTAACAGCCGAAGCGAAAATTGGTTCCGCCACTCGTGGCCATTTTGCAGCCTTTTTTTCGAAGGTGCCCCGCTATGGTGGTCATTCGGCCCGATCTATTCCTCATGTCAGTGCCATCTGCACTTAATAAACACCATAAAACGCAACTAATTCAAACATATGACAACACTTTCCGAAGGCGCTGCCTTTGCAGCGTCCACACGAGGTAGGAGTTTCGGTATGAATGCGTTCAGACTGACTTGCGGCTGACGGCGCGCTTGGGAGCCGGTTTCACGGTGCCGTTGCTTTTGGTCCCAGCGGCTGCCGTGCGTTTGGTCCTAGTCTTGACTTCCTTGCCGTCCTTGGACGCAGCAGAGCGTTCGAGCTTTTCGCGCTCTTTTCTCGCCTGCTCCCAATGTATGGAATCGCGTCCGGTAGGATGCCCCTCTTCTTCCCAAAGGGCGTATGCACGTTTTTTAATCCACTCTTCCCGAGTTTCTGTCATCGCTGATCTCCAGTCACATCATCCCGCAGCCAAACGCTAGACTGGGGGGATGGTTCCAGAGGAACCGGCGATATTCAAGAAGAATTTTGACACAGTGCAAAATATTATTTGCGCCGCAGCATAAACGCCCGTCAGTTGGTCTGAAATGCCGTGGCATTCGTCAAATCCTTGACGAAATTCGCGCGGCTTACGTTGGCGTCTTCCTCGTCACGAATGCGCAGAAGGTAAGACGGGTGAATGGTCACCAGGACGGGCGGATGGTTTGCCGGCGGCTGAAGAACATGGCCGCGCTCGGCGGTGACCTTCACTTTGGGACCAAGCAGCGAATAAAGTGCTGTAGCGCCCAGCGCGACAACCAGTTTCGGCTGCAGGATCTCAAGCTCGGCGCCGAGCCACCATGCGCAACGCTGGATTTCTCCGGCATTCGGCTTGGAATGCATGCGCCGCTTGCCGCGCGGCTCGAATTTGAAGTGCTTGACGGCATTGGTGACGTAGCAACGGGACCGGTCGATGCCCGCCTCTTCGAGACACTGATCAAGCAGACGTCCGGCGGGGCCGACGAAAGGTTTGCCCGCCAGGTCTTCCCTGTCGCCCGGCTGTTCGCCGACCAGCACAATGTCGGCCGTGCGCGGGCCTTCGCCGAAAACGAGCTGCGTGGCGTTCTTGTAGAGGTCGCAGCGCGTGCAGGTTTCGGCCTGAAGTTTCAGGTCATCGAGGCCTTTGGCGTCTGCAGTTTCCAGTTCGAAGGCCGGGCCAAATTCGGGCGCGATGTTCATAAGTGCTTCCTTCTCCAGTCTTCAGCCTCAACCGATCGGCAAGGCGTTTGTTCCGGCGCGGGGAACAAGCGCAGCATTCATGGATTTGAAGGAGTGTTCGAGACGTCCAAGCCAGTCAGGGGATATGCATGAATCAGGTTTCGAAAGTCGACTCTATTGCAGGAATTCGAAAGAGCTGGGGTGCCGAGATTGGCGCGGATGGCGTCCGTTTTCGCATTTGGGCGCCGCGGCAAAAGGAGATGAGGCTTCGCTGCTCCGGCAAGGATCGGCCGATGAACCGCTCTGACGGCGGCTGGTTCGAGCTGACCGTTGCGGAAGCAAGGGGTGGCGACGCCTACGCCTTCGTCCTTTCGGATGGCAAGTCAGTGCCCGATCCCGCCTCTCGGGCGCAGGCCGGCGATGTGCACGGCCCGTCGCTGATCGTCGATCCTTCCTACCGCTGGATGAATACCGGCTGGAAGGGCAGGCCCTGGGAAGAGGCGGTGATCAGCGAAATCCATATCGGCGCTTTCACCAGGGAGGGCACCTTCAAGGCGGCCGCCGAAAAGCTCGGTCACCTGCCTGGGATGGGTTTCACGGCAATCGAGGTGATGCCCGTCGCGCAATTTTCCGGAAAGCGCGGATGGGGTTATGACGGCGTGCTGCATTATGCGACGCATTCGGCTTACGGTACGCCGGCCGATTTCAAGGCATTCATCGACGCCGCGCATGGCCACGGTCTGGTGGTGCTGCTCGACGTCGTCTACAATCACTTCGGTCCGGATGGAAACTACCTGCACGGCTATGCGCCGGAATTTTTCCACGCCGGTCGCAATACGCCGTGGGGTGCCGCGATCGATTTCGGGCAGGAGCCGGTGCGGCGTTACTTCATCGAAAATGCGCTTTATTGGATCGGCGAATTCCAGCTCGACGGCCTGCGGCTCGATGCCGTAGAGCAGATTTACGATATCTCGAAACACCACATCCTCGCGCAGTTGTCGACGGAAGTACGCGACGCCTTTGTCGATCGCGAAGTGCATCTCGTCGTCGAGGATCAACGCAATCTCGTAAGCCTGCTGGAGCGCGACGACGGCGGGAGAGTGAAGACCTTTACCGCGGAGTGGAACGACGACTTCCACCATGTCGCTCATATCATCGCAACCGGCGAAACAGCCGGCCACTATAAGCCCTTCGCATCCGAGCTCTGGGAAAAGACGAAGCTTTCGATGCTGTACGGCTTCGTCTATCCGGACCGCGCCGATCCGCCTGAGCTGCCGAAGGATGAACGGGTCTATTTGCCACCCGAGGCCTTCATCAATTTTCTCCAGAATCACGATCAGGTGGGTAATCGCGCTTTCGGCGAGCGCTTGATCAGCCTTGCGCATCCCGACATGACAGCGATGCTGACGGCGGTTCTGTTTCTATCGCCGCAGATCCCCTTCCTCTTTATGGGCGAGGATTATGGCGAGACGCAGCCGTTCCACTTCTTCTGCGACTACACCGGCGAACTCGGCGAGATCGTCCGCAAAGGACGGATGGCAGAGGCGGAAGGCTTTGGCGGTTTGAAGGAAGGCAAGACAGCCGGCGATCTGCCGGATCCAAACGCGATCTCCACCTTCGAGCATTCGAAGCTTCGATGGGAGCGTTCCGACAGTGATGAAGGAAGACGACGGAAGGCCTATGTACGAGACCTTATCGGTCTGCGGCAGAAGTATGTCGTGCCGTTGCTGAAGAGACCCGGCCGGGTCACAAGCGCGGCGTTGCAAAGCGTCGATGGCGTGCTGGCTGTCAACTGGACCTTCGGCGGCAGCAAGCTGGAACTTCGAGCCAATCTGAGCGACCGTCGACTTCCGGTACCCCCGTTCGAAGGTGCAGTCATCTTCGATCTGCTGCCTCGCAGCGAGCCGGGGGACTGCAAGCTTGCCGCCCATTCGGTGGTGGTTGCGCTCGATCCCAAGCTGGCAAAATAGCAGCGCGAAAATTTCGCGCTTCGGGTGAGCGGCGGCGAATTGAACGCCGCCGTTTTGCAGCTATATCTTCTTCCAATGTTTTATCTCATATCGACCTACTGGGCGCATATCCTTTTCGTCATTTCGCTCGCGATGGGAGCCGCCGCGGCGATCCATGCCGCCATGACGAAGGAGGAGGTACGCGCTGCAATCGGCTGGGTCGGCGTCATCATCCTCTCGCCGATTGTCGGCGCGGTACTTTATGCGATCGCCGGCATCAATCGCATCCGCCGGAAATCCCTGAGTCTCCGTCGCGATGCCCTGCTGCCGGCAGCCGACCTTGACGAACTCGAAAGTTTCGATGCGGAGCCGGAGAAGATCATCAGCGCTTATGGACGGCGCTTTGCAGCGCTGCAGACGCTTGGCGATCGCGTTGCCCGCTATCCGCTCACCACCGGCAATACGATCGACATGCTGGAAACGGGCGACGATGCCTACGCGGCGATGAAGGCCGCGATCGACGGAGCCGGGCGGAGTGTTCTGCTTGAAACCTATATTTTCGATCGCGACAAGATCGGCATCCAGATTGCCGATGCGCTGATTGCGGCGGCAAAACGTGGCATCGAGGTGCGCGTGCTGATCGACGCCGTCGGGGCGCGCTATTCTGTGCCCAGCATTCTCGGCTACCTCGCTGATGGCGGGGTGACGGTTTCGGTCTTCAACGGCAATGTCATCATGGGCCTCCGGCTGCCTTATGCGAATCTCCGCACTCACCGAAAAATTCTGATCACCGACGGGCGTCTGGCGCTGACGGGCGGCATGAATATCCGACAGGGCTTCAGCCACGCGATGACGGGCGATGATTTTGCACGCGATACGCATTTCTCCGTAACCGGCTCCGTGGTTGCCGATCTCTTTGATGTCGCGGCCGAGGATTGGCGCTTTACGACAGGTGAGATTCTGAGCGCGGACGCGTGGCGGATCGAAGCGCCCGAACGCCAACCGGGCGATCCGGTCTTCATGCGCGTGGTTGCCTCCGGACCGGACCGCAGCGTCGAGACGAACCATAAAGATGCTGATAGGCGCCTTTTCTGTCGCGCGGAAATCGATCCGCATCATGTCACCTTATTTCCTGCCCGATCGTGAACTGATCAGCGCGCTGACAACTGCCGCGCGGCGCGGCGTCGAGGTCGATATCGTCGTGCCGGCCGTCAACAATCTCGTTCTCGTTGACCGGGCGATGACGGCGCAGTTCGACCAGATCCTCAAGAACTACTGCCGCATATGGCGCTCGACCGGCAGCTTCAGCCACTCCAAGCTGATGACGATTGACGGGGTCTGGGCCTATGTCGGTTCGTCCAATCTTGATCCGCGCTCGCTCAGGCTGAACTTCGAGGTGGATCTCGAAGTTCTGAACGAGGGGTTTGCGGCGGAGATCGACGAACATATCGACGGGATGCTGAAATCTGCAGCACCGGTGACCTTGGAGAGCCTCCAGGGGCGGCCCTTCCTGGTGCGGCTTGTCGAAAAATTTCTGTGGCTGGGTTCGCCCTATCTTTGATTTTCTCGGATCGGACATGGCAAGTTTTACCTGTGGGCCTATACTGCCAAATCAGAGCCGATTTCGACCAACGGAGCGCGCGTAAACTCCGATGCTTGCCAGGAAAGACAGCCTGCCCGCCAACATTCTCGCGTCGATCCGTAACCGCAAAAAGCGGTTGGATGCCGTGCTTGCGGCTGCAAAGCCCCGGGCGGAAGGTACACTGATCGCCTCCTACAATGTCCATAAATGCGTCGGTGCCGACAGGCGTTGCGATCCCGAGCGAACAAGCCGGGTGATCCACGAGATCGGCGCCGACGTGATTGCCTTGCAGGAGGCCGACACGCGCTTCGGGGAGCGGACCGGCATCCTCGATCTGGCGCGGCTGGAGCGCGAGACGGCACTTATTCCGGTTCCGGTCTCGGGCATGTCGAAGGCGCATGGCTGGCACGGCAATGTCGTGCTCTTCAAGAAAGGCCTGGTACGCGACGTGCACCAGATCAAACTGCCGGGCCTTGAACCGCGCGGCGCGCTGGTTGCGGAACTCGAACTGGAAAATGGCGGAGAGCTTCGGATCATTGCCGCTCATTTCGGGCTTCTGCGGCACTCACGTGCGCGGCAGGCGCAGATGCTGGTCGATCTGATGGCGGATCGGAGCGAGGTGACGACGGTCCTGCTCGGCGACCTCAACGAATGGCGGCTCGGCGACCGTTCGTCGCTTAACACGCTTCAATCCGCCTTCGAGGCGCAGCCTCTTGCGGTCGCAAGCTTCCCGGCTCGCCTGCCGATCTTGGCGCTCGACCGCATCATGTCGAACCGGAAAGGTGTGCTGACGAACGTCGAGGCGCATGATACGCCACTTGCGCGCGTCGCCTCCGATCACTTGCCGATCAAGGCGGTTCTCAACCTGAAGAGGGTGGAAGAGCTGACGGCGTCCGCCTGATCCCTCATCCACCTGCTCATTTTTGATATCAGCTCCGGGGTTTCAAATTTTCCGGATCGTAGAGCGGCCTATAGCCGACGGCGGCGACGTCGACCGGATAAGTCTCACCGAAATATTCGATGACGAGCTTGCGGCCTTCCTGGGCATGGGACCAGGGCAGATAAGCGAGCGCGATGTTCTTGCCGATCGTCGGGCCATAGGCGATCGACGTCGTGTAGGAGCGGCGGCCGAGCTCGTCGATAAGGGTCTCGCCGGTTTCCGGATCCATGACCGGCAGCGTGCCGACCGGATAGCGGGCAACGCCTTTGCTGTCGATGTTATCGGTCATCACCAGCGTGCAGAGCATCGCCGGCTGGTGCTCGCGGGCCTTATATTCGAGATGCCTGGCCTTGCCGCGGAAATCGGCCTCCTTGACCTTCGGACGAGCGAGGCCGGCTTCGATGAGATTGTACTGCGTGATGAGGTCGGCATTCTGCAGGCGCAGGCTCTTTTCCATGCGACGGCTGTTGGCATAGGTCTCGACGCCGAAGGCCATGACGCCGGTCGCGCGCAGCGCATCCCAGACGGCAAGGCCATCCTCGTACTTCATGTGCAGCTCCCAGCCCTGCTCGCCGACATAGGAGATGCGGAAGGCCGTGACGTGCCTGCCGGCGATCTCGATCGGCTTGATCGCGGCGAAGGCGAAGTTTTCCGGATCGAGGGCCGCCGGATCGGCGACGACCTTCTTCAGCGTGGCGCGGGCGTTCGGCCCCCAGATGCCGATGGTGACGTATTTTTCGGAGACGTCGGTGACGGTAACGTTGAAGCCCTTATCCTCGGCAATCCGCTTGATGTAGTGGAAATCGCGCGGGCCTGCGTCCGCCCCGTCGATCACACGGCAGCGGTCGGCCATACGGATGACCGTCAGATCGGCGCGCACCATGCCCTCGTCGTCGAGGAAGTGCGTGTAGATGCCCTTGCCGATGTTGGCGTCGCCGCCGATCTTTGCGGCGCAGACCCACTCCATCAGCTCGACATGATCGGGCCCTTCGACGTCGAACATGTAGAAGTGGCTTAGGTTGACGATGCCGCAATCCTCGCTCATCGCTAGGTGCTCGGCATTGGAGACGCGCCAGAAGTGACGGCCGTCCCATTCGTTTTCGCGCACCGGCACGCGATCGCCGTACTTCTCAAGCAGGTGCTCGTTGGCTCTGTAGCCATGGGCGCGCTCCCAGCCGCCAAGCTCCATGAAATAGCCGCCGAGCTCGACTTCGCGCTCGTAAAAGGGCGAGCGCTTGACGTCGCGGCTGGTGGCATAGGGCTCGCGCGTATGAACGGCCGGGAAATAGATCTTCTGGGCGGCCTCAAAACAACGGTCCTCGATGAACTGTTCCGTCAGCTGGTGCGCGTAGAAGCGTGAATAGTCGATGCCGGCGTGGTCGATCCCGGTGCGGCCGTCGGTCATCCAGTCGGCGATCAGCTTGCCATAGCCGGGACCATCCTTGACCCAGATGGCGACGCAGTACCAGAGGCCGCGCACCTTCTGGCTCTCGCCGCAGGACGGGCCGCCGGCGGCGGAAACCTGCAGCAGGCCGTTGAAGGAATGGCTTTCGTTATAGCCGAGTTCGCCGAGGATCGGGGTGAGCTCCATGGCGCGCTCGAGCGGCGCGATAATCTCATCCATTTCGAGGTCGCGCTGCGAGGGCGACAGGCGCGCCTCATGCTTTTCGAGCAGCTCGCGGGGATGGCACATGCGCGGACTGGTCTGCTCGTAGTAACCCCATTCGATCTGGCCGCCCTCGGTGGTCTTCGGGTCGCCGGTGTCGCGCATATAGGCGGAGTTGCCCTGGTCGCGCAAAAGCGGGAAGCCGATTTCCTTGCCTGTGCCTTCGAACGCGTTGTAGGGGCCGAAGAAGGTGAGCGGATGGTCGACCGGCATGACCGGTAGGTCCTCGCCGACCATCTCTGCGACCAGACGGCCCCACAGGCCGGCGCAGACGATGACGTGATCGGCCATGATCGTGCCGCGATGAGTTACGACGCCCTTGATGCGGCCGTTCTCGACGATCAGCGACTTGGCCGGCGTATTGGCGAAGGCCTTGAGCTTGCCGGCCTTCTCGCCGGCATCGACCAGCTTGCCGGCAACCGTCTGCGAGCGCGGGATGACAAGGCCAGCGTCGGGATCGAACAGGCCGCCCTGGACCATCTCTTCCTCGATCAGCGGGAACTTTTCCTTGATCTCGGCGGGGCTGACGTAATGGGCGCGTGTGCCGAAGGCCTTGGCCGAGCTCAGCTTGCGTTTGATCTCCTCCATCCAGGTGTCGTCGCCGGTGCGGGCGACTTCGAGGCCGCCGATGCGGGCGTAGTGTCCCATCTGCTCGTAGAAATCGATGGAGTACTGCGTCGTCCAGACCGACAGATAGTCGTGGCTGGTCGTATAGCAGAAGTCGGAAGCATGTGCCGTCGAGCCGATATCGGTCGGGATGCCCGACTTGTCGATGCCGACGATATCGTCCCAGCCGCGCTCGATCAGGTGATGGGCAATCGACGCGCCGACAATGCCGCCCAACCCGATAATTACGACTTTCGCCTTGTCTGGAAATTCTGCCATCACATGCACCCTCGAATTTTGTTGCGCCGAATCTAGTACACGCTATCTCGCAGCTACAGTCGATCCACGACATTAAGATGTAGCGATCCGCCAAAAGCATCCTTCGTTCAGGTTCAGCGTCGCTGGCATCCCCCGTTGGGGACCCGAAGTTATGTAGGCCTTCGCGATCGCCGCGTTAACTGTTTGTTAACCATGTCGGCGATAGACATGGTCAACGATTTCTTAACTCAGATGACCAAAGTGCTAACAGACGCTCGCTCGATCCGAATCAAGGGCCGCTCCTTCCTCGCGGTCATGCTTTCTCCGGACCTCCCTTTCGATGATTGGCTGGCGAGGCTGGATGATCTCGCAGCCCGTTCAGCCGGATTCTTTCTGGGGCGGCCCGTCGTTCTCGATGTCACGGACCTGCAGATCGACAGGTCGCAGCTGAAGGAACTTATCGCGGAACTGACGCGACGCAATGTGAGCATCATGGGTATCGAGGGCGGGCGCCCTTCAATCCTTGGGCCGGGCATGCCGCCTGCGCTTAAGGGCGGTCGTCCTGGTTCCGACTTCGAGCTGCCGAAAGCGGAACCAGTTATCGATCTGCAAAACAAGCCGGCGGCGGCCGAGATTCGTTCGGCACTACAATCCATCGTGATCCGGGAGCCTGTGCGTTCCGGTCAGTCGGTGATCTTCCCGGAAGGCGACGTCACAGTCATCGGATCGGTTGCCTCGGGTTCGGAGATCGTCGCTGGAGGGTCGGTCCATATCTACGGGGCGCTGCGGGGTCGAGTCATGGCAGGGTCGGTTGGAAATGCGTCCGCGCGTATCTTCTGCCGAAAGCTTGAGGCCGAGCTGATTGCGATCGATGGCATTTACAAGACCGCCGAAGACATGGCCTCGCACCTTCGTGGGCAAGCCGTCCAGCTCTGGCTCGAAGGCGATACGATCATGGCAGAGAAACTTATCTGAGCCGAAAGCCGGCTAGGACAAAGGAGAGCAAGATGGGGAAAGTCATCGTCGTCACTTCAGGCAAAGGCGGAGTTGGCAAGACAACCTCGACCGCCGCGCTGGGAGGGGCCTTGGCACAGAGAAACGAGAAAGTGGTCGTCGTCGATTTTGATGTCGGGCTGCGGAATCTCGACCTAGTGATGGGCGCGGAGCGAAGGGTTGTCTACGACCTGATCAACGTCATACAGGGTGACGCCAAGCTCTCGCAGGCGCTGATACGCGACAAGAGGCTCGACACGCTGTTTCTGCTGCCGGCGTCGCAAACGCGGGACAAGGACAACTTGACCCCGGAAGGTGTTGAACGGGTCATGGCTGATCTGAAGCGCCACTTCGACTGGATCATCTGCGATAGTCCGGCGGGCATCGAACGTGGCGCGACCCTTGCAATGCGCCACGCCGATGTCGCGGTCGTCGTCACCAACCCGGAAGTCTCGTCGGTACGCGATTCAGATCGCATCATCGGCCTGCTGGATGCAAAGACCGCCAAGGCCGAACGCGGCGAGCGGATGGAAAAGCACCTGCTCCTGACCCGTTACGACGCCAACCGGGCGGAACGGGGCGATATGCTCAAGGTCGACGACGTCTTGGAGATCCTGTCCATCCCGCTCCTCGGCATTGTTCCCGAAAGCATGGATGTTCTGCGCGCCTCCAATATCGGCGCTCCTGTGACACTCGCCGATAGCCGCAGCGCACCTGCGATGGCTTATTTCGATGCCGCCCGCCGGCTTGCCGGCGAGGATGTGCCAATGACAATTCCGGGCGAAAAGCGAGGCATCTTCGGCAAGATATTCGGACGGAGGGCCGCATGAACATCTTCAGTTTTTTCGGCAGAAAGCAAACCGCACCCGCGGCCCGTGAACGCCTGCAGGTGCTTCTGGCCCACGAACGCTCGTCGGTGGGTACAGACCTCGTGTCGCTGCTGCGCGAGGAGATTCTGGAGGTCATCGCCAAACACGTGCAGCTCGACGCCGACAAGGTGCAGGTAAAGATGGATCGCAACGAGCACGTCTCGATCCTGGAAATCGACGTCGAAATCCCGCTGAAAGTAGCTGCAGAGGCAGCTTGAAGCAGTCCGCTAAGCCGTCTCGCTGGCGCTAGTAAAGACCTGAAGCCGCCCGGTGATATCAAGAGCCGGGCGGCTTTCGTAAGCGAGGATTGTGCCCAGGCAATCGTTTCCTACTCGAACATCCCCCTCGGCGTCTCGCCCTTCAAGAAAGGTTCGATGAAGGCATGCAGCAGGTCGGACTGGTTGATGACGGCGGTGTGTGACGTCGCCGGCATGACGGCAAGACGAGAGGCAGGAAGGGGCTTGCCCATATCACCCATGACGCCGCCGCCGAGCAACCGGAACATGGCAACCGAATGTTCGAGGGTTGCAACATCGGCGTCGCCGGAGATGAGCAGCACCGGTATCTTCAGCGACTTCACGTCCTTTTCCCATGCCATCGGCTCGTGCTCGAGGGCGATCAGTTTCTTGACCAGGGCAGGGAAACCGTCGGGATTGGCGGCAAGCTTGCGGTAGTCCTCGGCGAACGGCATGCCGACAAACATTTCCACCGTCATTTGCGGGATGAAGGCCCTGAACGCCGGCTGCCAGCCCTCGGCATCGTAGGCAACGGAGGCTGCAGCAAGTTTGTTCACTTTCTCCGGATGGCGGACGGCGACTTGCAGCGCAGCGGCCGCACCCATGGAGTAGCCGAACACATCCGCCTTCTTGAGGCCGACCGCGTCCATGAAGGCCGCGACGTCGTCTGCCAGGTTTTGATAGGTAATGGGCCGGTCGATGTCGGTGGTGCGGCCGTGGCCCTGGAATTCGAGCGCGTAGACCTTGTGGCTTTCGGCGAGCTTGGGGATGATCGCGCCCATAGACGGGATGTTCATATAAGCGCCGTGCAGCACGATCAGCGGGTCACCGTCTCCAGACACTTCATAATACATCTGCATGCCGTTGACCTCGACCCGGTCGCCTGTCGGTTTGGGCTCGGCCAAGGCTGATCCTGCGATAAACAAGCCGACTGCGGCAATGAGGGCGGTGTGGAACATGGGGTGTGTCTCCTTTCGTCTCATGCGTTTTCATCAACGCCGACAATAAGACGAAAGGCCGTTCCTCAATCCGACATGGCCGGCTCAAGATTTTCGGCGCCCTACGGCTGCGGTGCATGCTTGCCTTGCGACCTGATCCGCGGACTTTGTAATTGCGAATAAGTCGCACTTGCAAAAATGAATTCCTTTCCTTAAGACTGTAATGCAAGTCATTCGCAGCAAGGAGCGTGAGGATGTTGAAACGGGCAGGGCGCCTATTGGCCGGATTGATAGCGGCAGCAATCGTGTCGGTCGCGGCGATGGGCCCGGCAGCGGCTGAGGAGAAGTTCAAGGCGGTGACAACCTTTACCGTTATTGCAGACATGGCCAAGAACGTGGCGGGTGATGCGGCAATCGTGGAATCGATCACCAAGCCGGGTGCGGAGATTCACAATTACTCCCCGACGCCCGGTGACATACAAAGGGCGCAGGGCGCTCGCCTCATCCTCTGGAACGGGCTTAACCTTGAGCGCTGGTTCGAAAAGTTTTTCGTCAATCTCCATGACGTTCCGGGCGTCGTCGTCTCCGAAGGCATCGAACCGATGAGCATTGCCGAAGGACCTTATTCCGGCAAGCCAAACCCGCATGCCTGGATGTCGCCGAAGAATGCTCTGATCTATGTCGACAACATCCGCGATGCCTTCGTGAAGCACGATCCGGCGAATGCCGCTGCCTACGAGGCCAACGCTGCCGCTTATAAAAAGAAGATCGAGGCGACCATCACGCCGATCCGCGAAAAGCTTGAGCAGATTCCGGACGACAAGCGCTGGTTGGTGTCGAGCGAGGGCGCCTTTTCCTACCTCGCTCGTGACTTTGGCCTGAAGGAACTCTATCTCTGGCCTATCAATGCCGACCAGCAGGGAACACCACAACAGGTCCGCAAGGTGATCGATGCCGTTGAGGCCAACGAGATCGTTGCCGTCTTCAGCGAGAGCACGGTGTCCGACAAGCCGGCCAGGCAGGTCGCACGCGAAACCGGCGTACATTACGGTGGCGTGCTCTATGTCGATTCCCTTAGCGAGGAGGACGGGCCCGTGCCGACCTATATCGATCTGCTCCGCGTAACCTCCGACACGGTCGAAAAGGGCCTGGTCGAAGGCCTGTCGCAATGAATGAGCCGCTTAAAAAGCTTGCCCGTCCCGCGGATGCAGGATCGGGCATTGCGGTGAGCAGTGCGACCGTCACCTATCGCAACGGCCATACCGCCCTTCGCGATGCGAGCTTCCAGATCCCGACGGGCACGATTACGGCGTTGGTCGGGGTCAACGGCTCCGGCAAATCGACACTGTTCAAGGCGATCATGGGCTTCGTGCGCCTTGCCAGGGGCGACATAAGGATACTCGGCATGCCGGTCGGTGAGGCACTGCGCAAGAACCTCGTCGCCTATGTGCCGCAAAGCGAAGAGGTGGATTGGAACTTTCCAGTCCTCGTCGAGGACGTTGTCATGATGGGCCGCTACGGCCACATGGGCATGATGCGCATCCCGAAGGCGGCCGATCACGCTGCCGTGTCAACGGCACTCGCACGCGTCAACATGAGCGAATTGCGCACGCGCCAGATCGGCGAGTTGTCGGGCGGGCAGAAGAAGCGGGTTTTCCTGGCTCGCGCGCTGGCGCAGGACGGCCGCGTCATCCTGCTCGATGAGCCCTTCACCGGCGTCGACGTCAAGACCGAAGACCAGATTACCGTTCTGCTCCGCGAGTTGCGCGACGAAGGCCGGGTCATGCTGGTCTCCACCCACAATCTCGGCTCGGTACCGGAGTTCTGCGACCGCACCGTTCTCATCAAAGGCACCGTCCTCGCCTACGGCACGACTGCCGAAACTTTCACTCCGGCAAACCTCGAGAAGGCTTTTGGCGGCGTGCTGCGCCATTTCATGCTGACCGAGGCTGACGACCGCGGGTTACATCCGATTGATGTGATGACCGACGACGAACGCCCGCTTGTGATGCAAGATGGCCGGGCCGTCGGGCACGAGCCACGGGGTAATGGGGGCCGGCGCTAATGGTCTTCCTTACCGAGCCGTTTACCTATGAATATATGCTCAATGCCATGTGGGTTTCGGCTCTGGTGGGCGGTGTCTGCGCGTTTTTATCCTGCTACCTGATGCTCAAGGGCTGGTCACTCATCGGCGACGCGCTTTCCCATTCCATCGTGCCTGGTGTTGCCGGCGCCTACATGCTGGGCTTGCCTTTCTCGATCGGCGCCTTCTTCTCCGGCGGCCTTGCCGCCGCCGCGATGCTCTTCCTCAACCAACGCACCAAGCTGAAGGAGGATGCCATTATCGGTCTGATCTTCTCCTCCTTTTTCGGTCTCGGCCTCTTCATGGTGTCCCTGTCGCCGACCTCGGTGAACATCCAGACCATCGTGCTCGGCAACATTCTCGCCATCACGCCGGAGGACACGCTCCAGCTCGCCATCATCGGTTTCGTCTCGCTCGCTATCCTTCTCGTCAAATGGAAGGACCTGATGGTCACCTTCTTCGACGAGAGCCATGCACGTTCGATCGGCCTCAACCCCACTGCGCTCAAGATCATGTTCTTCATGCTGCTTTCGGCATCGACGGTGGCCGCCCTCCAGACAGTGGGTGCCTTTCTCGTCATCTGTATGGTGGTGACGCCGGGTGCCACTGCCTATCTCCTGACAGATCGCTTTCCCCGGCTGCTCGCAATCGCAGTCGTCATTGGCGCAGTGACCAGCTTCGTCGGTGCCTATGCGAGTTATTTCCTGGATGGCGCGACCGGCGGCATCATCGTCGTGTTGCAGACCCTCCTCTTCCTCGCCGCATTCCTCCTTGCGCCCAAACATGGAATGCTGGCGGCGCGTCGCAGGGCGGCCGAAGCACAGGAGGCCAGTCAATGAATATCCTTGAGACGCTGCTCATGCCTTTCCAGTTCAGCTTCATGATCAATGCGCTGGTCATCTCAATGCTTGTGGCGGTGCCGACGGCGCTTCTTTCCTGTTTTCTTGTGATCAAAGGCTGGTCGCTGCTCGGCGATGCCATCTCCCATGCGGTTTTTCCCGGCGTAGTCATCGCTTACATCGTCGGCTTCCCTTTTGCGCTCGGCGCCTTCGTCGCCGGCATGTTCTGCGCCGTTGCTACTGGTTTTCTGAAAGACAACAGCCGCATCAAGCAGGACACGGTGATGGGTATCGTGTTTTCCGGCATGTTCGGCCTTGGCCTCGTGCTTTACGTGAAGATCCAGTCCGAGGTGCATCTCGATCACATATTGTTCGGGGACATGCTCGGCGTTGGCTGGCGGGACATCGGCGAAACGGCGATGATCGCGATTTTGACCGCCGGTATCATCTGCATCAAGTGGAAGGATTTCCTGTTGCATGCCTTTGATCCGGCGCAGGCAAAGGCGGTCGGCCTTCGCGTTAACCTGCTGCACTACGGATTGCTCTGCCTGATCTCGCTTACCGTTGTCGGCGCGCTGAAGGCGGTCGGAATCATCCTCGCCATCGCGATGCTCATTGCACCCGGCGCCATCGCCTTCCTGCTGACGCGCAGCTTCGGCATGATGCTGGTCCTGTCTGTGGTTATCGCCATGATCGCCTCGGCTGCCGGAATCTATCTGTCGTTCTTCATCGACAGCGCACCGGCGCCAACCATCGTGTTGTTGCTTTCCATCTTGTTTGCTGCTGCCTTTGCCGCCACCGTCCGAAGGGCGGAGCGATCCGAGACGGCACAGCAATAGATCCTCGGACATTGGAACCTGTGCAGACTGTCAGGGCCTCTTCCGGCACGTCGAAGACACGACGCCTGATGACGGATCGATGACAAAACTGAAAAACAGCTGAAAACCACCGCTGCCTGTTTGACATGGGAGCCTTCTACAGAGGTCGCGAAGAAGCGACGGTCGTTCTGAAGGGCGTTCGGCGCTCCGGCGACTTGGAGAAGCACCCCATGAAAATCATTCAGATCACCGATACCCATTTCAGCCCGAACAAGCCGCATTTCAACGGCAATTGGGCGCCGCTGCTGACATGGATCGAAGAAACGGCTGCCGATCTGATCATCCATACCGGGGATCTTACCGTCGACGGCGCGGACAAGGATGAGGACATCTCCTTTTCGATGGACCTCATGCGTCAGGTTTCCGTCCCGATGCTCATCGTTCCAGGCAATCATGATGTCGGCGATCTCCCAGGCTCACGCCAGCCGGTGAATGCCGAACGGCTTCAGCGCTGGCGGCGGCTGGCCGGCGAGGACCGATGGCTTGAAGACGCGGGCTCCTGGCGCTTCGCCGGTCTCAATTCGCTGCTGCTCGGCCACGAGGATGACGAGGAGGAAGCGCAATTCGAATGGCTCCAGAAGGCGTTGGAAGACCGCGGTGGCCGCCGCGTCGCGCTTTTCGCGCACAAACCGCTTTTCGTCGATGAGCCGCATGAGGGCGATACCGGCTACTGGAGCGTCAAGCCGTCCCAGCGCCGCCGGCTTTATGACCTGATCGCGGCACATGACGTCGCGCTTTTTGCCAGCGGCCATCTGCATTGGGCCTGGCAGGGCCGCTACGAACAGACAGCGCTGACGTGGGGGCCTTCGGCGGCGTTCATCATCGACAAGATGGAGCGCGAGATGCCAGGTGAGCGCCTGATCGGCGCTGTTATCCACGAACTCGGCGATGATGCCGCAAGCCGCATCGTCGCTATTCCCGGCATGACCGCGCATGTGCTCGACCAGGTGGTGCACGAGGTCTATCCGCATGCGGCAAAGACGCAGGAGCCGGTCGAATGAGCGCGCTGTTGCTTCGCGGCATCACGAAGACCTTCGGCGGCAATCTTATCCTCAAGGGCGTGAGCCTCGATGCCGGACCTGGCGAGTTCATTGCGCTTGTCGGTCCCTCCGGCTGCGGCAAGAGCACGCTGCTGCGCATCCTTGCCGGCCTCGACCATGCCGATCAGGGCGAGATCTTGATCGGCGGGCGGGAGATGTCGGCGGTGGCAGCGGCCAACCGCAATATCGCGATGGTTTTTCAATCCTATGCGCTCTATCCGCATCTGACGGCATCGGAAAACATCGCCGTGCCGCTTGCGATGCGCAAGCTTTCGCGGGTGCAGCGTCTACCGTTCGTGGGATCGATGACACCTGGCCAACGCGCGATCCGCGCAGGCATTGCCCACGATGTCAGGGAAATGGCGAAATCGTTGAAGATCGACCATCTGCTTGATCGCAAGCCGGGTCAGATGTCCGGCGGCCAGCGTCAACGCGTGGCGCTCGCTCGCGCCATGGTACGCCACCCAAGCGTCTTCCTGATGGACGAGCCGCTTTCCAACCTCGACGCCAACCTGCGCGTCCATGCCCGCGGCGAGATCGTCGAGCTGCATCGCCGCGCCGGCGTGCCGACGGTCTACGTTACGCACGACCAAGCGGAAGCTCTTTCGATGGCGGACCGTGTCGCCGTGATGATCGGCGGCAATCTCCTGCAGCTCGCGAGCCCGCAGGCAATCTACGACGATCCAGCGCATATCGAGGTTGCCCGCTTCATCGGACAGCCGCGCATCAATCTGCTGCCGGCGATCGCCGAAGCCGGCATCGTCACGTTTGGCGGCATTCGCCTGACGCTTAAAAACATGACCCAGCCGAAAGCTCGTGTCACCGTCGCCATCCGCCCGGAGTTTGTGCACCTTTCAAAGAGCCGGCATGACGGGCTTCCCGCACATATCGAGCGGATCGAATTCCTGGGATCGGAGGTCATCCTCTATTGCCGGCTCGACGCGATCGGCGAGACGATGATCGTCAAGCTGTCGCCTGCGGAGGCCGCCGGTCTTGCAGCTGGCGCCCCCGTCGGACTTCAGCTCTTGCCCGAACGAGCCATGGTTTTTGCCGAAGACGGCTCCCGCCTTGGCAGTGTCGTTGCTGCCGCGGATGCCAAGCGGGAGAAGACGCATGGCTAGCGTCGCCTCCATTGCCATGCCACGCGATCCGGCTGTGGCGCATCGGCGCAGCGAAGCCCGCATCGCCTGGATGCTCGCGCTGCCGGCGATCATGCTGCTTTTCTTCTTCGTGCTGCTGCCGGTCGTTGCCGTCATCATACTCGGCTTCACCAACTTCGAGCTCGGCTATGGACAGTTCCGTTTCGTCGGCTTCGAAAATTACGCGCACCTGATCACCGATCGCACCTTTCGCAAGTCGCTTTGGAACACCTCGATTTACGCGGCGATCGTCGCGCCGGTCTCGATCTTTCTCGGGCTCGCCATTGCCATGCTAATCGAAAGCGAGACGACGGCGCGCAGCTTTTTCCGTACTGCCTATTTCCTGCCGGTCGCCTCGCTGATCGTCGCTATGGCGACCGTCTGGCAATATATGTTCCATCCAACGATCGGGCCGCTCAACGCGCTGCTTTCACTTGCCGGGCTTCCCGGTCCGAACTGGCTCGGCAGTTCCGGCACGGTGCTTTACAGCCTGTCGATCATCGGCGTCTGGCAATCGGCGGGCTTCAATATGGTGCTTTTCCTGGCTGGGCTGACCGCGATCCCGCGTGAACTTTATGCCGCAGCCGAGGTGGACGGTGCCAGATCTGCAGTCGACCGTTTCTTCCTGGTCACGTGGCCGATGCTCGGCCCGACGACGCTCTTTGTTGTCACGATCAGCATCACCAATGCAGTGAAGGTCTTCGAGACGGTCAAGACACTGACCGAGGGCGGTCCGAACAAGGCCTCGGAGGTGCTGCTCTTCACCATCTACCAGGAAGGCTTCGTCTATCTGCGCGTCGGCTATGCCTCGGCGATGACGGTCGTCTTTCTCCTGATCCTCGTCGTGCTGATGTTCCTGCAGTATCGCCTTCTTGATCGCCGGGTGCATTACACATGACAACGAGTGCTCTTTCCCTCGGCAGAATTATCCGCCTGACGCTGCTTTCGCTTGGCGCCATTGTCTTCCTGGCGCCCTACCTCTTCATGATCTCGACCGCCGGCAAGGCGCAGAGCGATATTTTCACCTCATCTCTGTCGCTGATCCCCGAGCACTTCAACTATGTGCAGAATTTCACCAAGGCGCTGAGCCGTGTGCCGATGGGAATGCTGCTCTGGAACGGGGTCGTCGTTTGCGGGTTAATCTTCTTCTTCCAGGTGCTCGTCGCGATCCCTTGCGCCTATGCCATGGCGAAACTCCGCTTCCGCGCCGCACGGATGATGATGGTGCTCGTCATGCTCGGCCTTCTGGTGCCGATCCATGCGACCGCGTTGCCGATCTATGTCGCCTTCGACCGGGTCTCGCTGCTCAACAGCTATGCCGCGCTTGTTGCGCCCTTTACGATTTCGGTTTTCGCGATCTTCATGTTTCTGCAGTTCTTCCGCGCCATGCCGGATGATCTCATCCATGCTGCCCGGCTCGACGGCATGTCGGAACTCGGCATCGTCGCTCGCGTCATCGTCCCGAACGCCTGGCCGGCGGTGACGGCCTTTGCGATCTTCTCGGTCGTCGCACACTGGAACGATCTCTTTTGGCCGCTGGTCGTCATCAGCAAGCAGGACTACGCGACGCCGCCGCTTGGCCTCATGTATTTCCGCGCGGCCGAGGCAGGCGACGATTACGGCGCGCTGATGGCGGCGACGCTCACCATTACCCTTCCCCTCGTTGCCGTCTTCTTGCTTGCGCAGAAGCGTTTCGTCGAGGGCATCACCATGACCGGTCTCAAAGGTTGACCGGTTGCAATCCAGGAGAACGAGCGATGAAACCTATCACCCAGCTTCTCGCCGCAGCGGCTATATCCATGGCAATCTCGTTTCCGGCCTATGCCGAAACGACGCTGACGGTTCACTACCCGATGCCCGGCTTCTTCAAGGACGTGATGGACGCGATCTCGAAGAAGTTCATGGAAGAAAATCCGGATATCAAGATCCAGTTCGCAAGCCCGTCGGCAACCTATGAAGAAGGCATCCAGACGATCCTGCGCCAGGCTGGCACCAGCGAAATGCCAGATGTCACATTCGTCGGCCTCAATCGCCTGCGCATGCTGAATGAGCGCAAGGTCGGCGTCGACCTGAGCCAGCTCGTCCAGAAGGATGGGAACATGACTGAGCAGGGCTTCTCCGACACGATCCTGAAGCTCGCGCAAGTCAACGGCAAGCAAGTCGGTCTCGCTTTCGCGACCTCCAACCCGATCATGTACTACAACGCCGATCTCGTGAAGGCAGCTGGCGGCGATCCTGATAATCCGCCGAAGACCTGGGACGAAGTCATTGCGCTCGGTGGCAAGATCGAGGCGCTTGGCAACGGCGTTGACGGCATCGATTTCCGCTGGCAGGGCGACGACTGGATGTTCTCGGCTCTGCTTTTCGGCGCCGGCGGCAAGATGCTGAACGAAGACGAGAGCAAGGTGGCCTTCAACGGTCCAGAAGGCCAGAAAGCCGTCGAGACGCTGCACCGTATGGTCACGGAAGGCGGCATGCCGGTCTTCACCAAGGCTGCCGGTGAACAGGCCTTTGCCGCCGGCAAGGTCGGTTTTGAATTCCAGACGACCGGCGCGTTGCGCAACACGATCAAGAATGTCGGTAGCAAGTTCGATCTGCGCACGGCCAAGATCCCGCTGATCGATCCGGTCAACGGGCGCCTACCGACGGGCGGCAACGCCGTCGTCATCCTAACGCAAGATGAAGCAAAGCAGGACGCCGCCTGGACGTTCGCCAAGTTCGCCGCCGGCCCCTATGGGGCTTCTGTCGTCGTTCCAGGCACGGGTTATGTTCCCAACAACGAACTTGCGGCCAAGTCGGCCGAATATCTCGGCGACTTCTACAAGCAGAACCCGCTCTTCCAGGCGGGCTTGAGCCAGATGCCGGTGATGGTGCCCTGGTATGCCTTCCCGGGCACCAACGGCGTGAAGGTCACACAGACGATCGTAGACAACCTTTCGCGCATCGTCGACGGCTCTGCCGAGCCGAAGGACGCGATCAACGACGCAGCCGACGAGGTTCAAGGCATGCTCCCGCGCAGCTAAGCGTCCGCCTTTGACGCTTCGAAGCCGCCGCATCGCGAAATGCGGCGGCTTTTTCTATGACGGATCTTTTGTTAGATCGCGCACCGTTCCGCCCTTACGCAACGTGTAGGCAACATCGAGATGGCGGGCAGGGGCGGCGTTCTCGGCCATGTCGAGGAGCAGCGAGGCGGCCGTCGCCCCCATGCTTGCATCCGGCATTTCGATCGTCGTCAGCGGCGGGTCCATCAGCCGCCCGATGGCGATGCCGTCGAAACCGGCGACGGAAATGTCGCGGGGTACCGAGAAGCCCTCGCGCCGAAGCGCGCTGATGACGCCGAAGGCAAGAAGATCATTGGAGGCGATGATCGCTGTCGGCGAAAACGTGGCCATCGCCTGGCTGAGGTCAAGCTGCTCATAGCCGCTGACGAACGGGATCTGCACTGCACGTAGCGGCGCCAGCCCGCTTTCGTTCATGGCGTCAACGTGACCGTCATAGCGAGATCTTGCCCTGTCGGAAGCGGTGAAATCTCCGGAAACAAAGAGAATGCGCCGGTGCCCCATGGCGATCAGGAAGGCGGTGAGCTCACAGCCGGCGCTGCGGTTGTCGGCCGTGACGGCGGCGGGAAATCGTTGCGTCGGCATGTTATTGAGGAGAACCGTCGGCGGCAGGGACGGCAGAAGTGCTGCACTCGTCAATGGATCGCAGACAGTGAGGATCAGGCCAGTTGGACGGTCATTCAGAAGAGATGCAACGGCATCGGTCTCGCGCGCCGGATCATAATTCGATTGGGCAATCAGAACACCGTGTCCGGCGACCAACATGCGATTTTGAATGCCGGAAAGCGATGATGCAAAAACCGGGTTGGTAATGCTCGGTATAAGTACGCCGACAACCGGTCTGCGCCCGAGCTTCCCCGCGGCAAGTCCCGCCGGCCGATAGCCGAGCTCTGCTGCTGCGCGGCGCACCTTGCGCACCATTCCATCGCTGACCGGCCCGTTGCGGCTCAGGACCCGGCTGGCAGTTGCAAGCGAACACCCTGCCCGAAAAGCAACCTGTTGCAGCGTGGCCATAACCTACCTCATCAAAATGATTTCATCGGATAATTCCATAGGCAAGTTTAATGACACTGATCTGAAAGCGCGCCGAAGAGGAGCTTGAGCTTCATCGAGACAGACGACGGTGTGCCGTACCTGGCCTCCTCGGTCAGTCGTCCGCCAGATCGCTGTCAGCTAGTAAAAGGTCGACCGGAAGGGCGCAATCGCGGCTCCCATCGCCGAGGCGTCGCTGCTGATCTTGGAGATGATGAGCTTCGGACGTGGACGATCCACACCATAGCGCGGGCGGCCAAACATCTCGGTCCGATCGATCATCATCTGGGCCAAGCCGGACGGGACTTGTCCGCCGAAGACGATCGCCTGTGGGTCGAAGATCGCCCATATTGCGTTGACAAGACGGTTGTAGGCTGGCGTAATCTCATCCACCCATTCGACGACGCCCGGCCATCGCGGATTGAAATTCTTGCGCATGTAAGTGATGGAAGGAACATCGATGCCGTTGCGGTTGAGTCTCTCGATCAGCAACTGCAGAGCCGGCCGGCGCTGGCTTTCTTCGGTATCGTATATACCAGAAAACTCCCCAGCGTTGCCGTTTCCACCCAGCAGCAGTTCTCCGTCGCTGATCAATCCGCCTCCGAAGCCGTAGTTGAAGCTCAGATAGGCGAAGTGCTTGATGTAGCGACCGACGCCGAACATGGATTCGGCGACGGCACCGGTATTGGCGCCATTGTGTACCCAAACCGGCTTACCGAAGAATTCGGCAAGCAACGGCCCAAGTTCGATCAGCGACCATTCGTGCAGCGGCAGCGGGGCATTATAGCGGGTTCCGCCTACGTCGTAGCCGGCAATGGCAAAACCGATGCCGAAGAAACCATCCGGCAACAGCCCCTTGAGTTTCTGCTGCTCGGCAAGCCGCTCACGGATCAGGTCGAGCGACTGCGCCATCGTTTGCTCGCGCAACGTCACGCTGCTCTCGGCCAGGATGTTGCCTGCCAAATCCATCAGGCAAAGGCCGATGACGTCGGTATTGAGGGATATCCCGCATGAATAGGCATAGCGGCCTTCGAGCCTCAGCGTGGGGCTCGGCTGACCACGGCCGACGCCGGGTTTCGGAGATCCGAAGCCGACGATGCCGCGTTCCGCCAGCTGGTCGATGATGCGGTATACCGATTGCTGGGTGAGGTCGGTATGAGCCGTTACTTCCGAGCGCGACAGCCCGGGATGGCGCCAGATAAGCCGCAAAAGATTGCGCTCGTTGGGTGAGACGACACCTTCCGTCGTAGCCCTTAGAAATTTGGGGGCAATCAGCGCTTCGGGGAAATAGGGCATCTCATACACCGGTTCGGCAATTACTGTGGAAGTGTAATAATTATCGTCACTTGCAACGTTGCATTGAGCTTTCTGTCCTGAATACCGGGAAATTTTGGCTACGGCAAGCTGGCAAACCGTCATTCAATTGTTACACTTTAAGTGTAGAAATCGGCGTGTTCACGGTTCCAGGTCGAATTCGGCCGAATTTTCCAAGGTAGGTGAGGGCGACTATGAAGATTTCCACTCTGGCGGCTGCGACCGCCTTGATGGCGGTTGCGCATGCAGTGCAGGCAGCCGACATAGAATTCTGGTACGGCAACACGGGCAATGTCGAAACTGCCATCAAGGCCGAGTGCGACGCGTTCAATGCCGCTCAGAGCAAGCATCATGTCACCTGTGTCGGCCAGGGTAGTTACGAAGTCTCGATGCAGAAAGCGATCGCCGCCTACCGGTCACATAACCATCCGGTGCTGATCCAGTTCTTCGATGCCGGAACGCTCGACCTGATGCTGTCGGATGCCGTCGTTCCGGTCCAAGACATTCTTCCAGACGTCAAGTGGGACAGCTATATCGCTGGCGCCCGCGCCTATTACGAAACCTCCGGAGGCAAGCTCTTCTCGCAGCCCTACAATGCCTCGACGTTACTCTTCTACACCAACAAGACGGAGCTCGAGAAAGCCGGCATTGCCAAGATCCCGACCACCTGGGAAGAGGTCATCGACGCCGCGCGCAAGCTGAAGGCCGCAGGACATGCTTGCCCTTTCGTCACCGACGGCGACACCTGGCGCGTACTGGAGCAGTTCTCCGCCCGCCATGGTCTGCCGATCGCTTCGAAGCATAACGGCTACGACGGCCTCGACGCAGAATATGTCCTCAACACAACCTTCGTTGCCAGGCACCTCACCAATCTGGTTGAATGGCGCAAGGAAGGCCTGGTCAAGCTCAACGCCGATACCAAGGCCGGTAACTATACGGCAGCCTTCAACGCCGGCGAATGCGCCATGATGGAAGGCTCCTCCGGCTCCTATGCCGCCTCCGCCAAGGCCTTCGAAGGCAAATACGAAATCACTGTCGGCATGGCGCCGATGTATCAGGGCTACGAGCGCCACAACACGCTGGTCGGCGGCGCTTCGATCTATGTCATGAAGGGTCGTGACCAATCGGAGGTCGATGGCGCCAAGGCCTTCCTCGACTTCCTTCGCCAGCCCGAGCAGCAGATGGCCCTCACCGCGGCAACCGGATACGTGCCTGTCACCAACGACGTGCTTGATGCCATCGCCAAGAGCGGCGAGGCCAACTCCCCCAAATATGCGACCGCCGCGATCGGCATTAAATCGATGAACCAACCGCGCACTGAGGACAGTCGCGGCATCCGCCTTGGCTTTTATGTGCAGTTCCGCGAGGTCTTCATGGAAGAAACACAAAAGGCCTTTGCCGGCGAGCAGACCATGCAGGCCGCACTTGATCGTGCCAAGGCTCGCGGCGATGAACTGCTGCGCCGCTTTGAGAAGACTTACAAGGGCGTAAAACTGCCCTGATCCGGCCATCGCCGCCACGGCAGTCGGCCGTGCCTATCCTCATCATTGCAGGCTTTCCCCATGTCCTCGGATTCCAATCTTTTCAGCAATCGCTGGCTGCCGGTGCTCCTGGTGGCGCCTTTCATGCTGCTGATCGCCGTATTCTTCTACGCGCCGGTCTTCCAGGCCTTCTACTGGTCCTTTTTCTTGGAACAGCCTTTTGGCGGCGGCTCGATATTCGTTGGCTGGGAGAATTTTGCCCGGGTGCTTTCCGATACGGAATTCTGGGAAGCAGGTTGGCGTACCATCGTTTTCATGGTGACCGCCTCGTCATTGGCCGTCGCGGTTCCGTTGATCCTGGCGGTTGCCGCCGACCGGAAAATCCACATGTCACTTCCGGCCCGCAACGTGCTGGTCTGGCCGAAGGGCGTTGCCGGAGCTTCGATCGGCGTGGTTTTCGCCTTCATATTCAATCCGTTCGTCGGCGTGCTCGCGCCGCTCAACAATGCCTTTCCCGGCATCTGGGCGCCGGGCATCGATGGTACGGATGCCTTCATTACGCTTGTCGCCGCGCATGTCTGGGGCGGCATCCCGTTCAATTTCGTCATCATCCTGGCGGGATTGCAATCGATCCCGCGCACCATGCACCAGGCCGCAGCGATGGACGGGGCAGGGCCCTGGCGGCGCATCTTCGATGTGCAATTGCCTCTCATCATGCCGCAGCTTTTCCTGACGCTGGTTCTGGAATTCACCGAAAGCGTGACTTCGGCCTTCGCACTCATCGATACAATCACCGATGGCGGTCCGGGCGGAGCGACGACACTGCTCGTCTACAAGATCTATGTCGACGGCTTCAGCGGATACGATCTTTCCGGCGCCTCGACACAGACTGCGATCCTGATGGTCTTCGTCATTATCCTCACTGCCGCCCAGTTCCTATTCCTCGGCCGGCGCATCAACTATGAGCGGTGAACCATGGTCGAAAACGCGCGTTCCCTCAATTTCGCTACGGGCCTTATCCTGTTGATCGGCATGGCCTATATCTTGGGGCCGCTCTATCTGACGCTTGCCACAGCCTCGCAGTCCTACGAATTCATGCTGCGTAACGGACTTGCCTGGTATCCGGGCGATCAGCTTGTGGCCAATATTGCGCGCGTCTTCACTGAGACCCGAATTCCTGTCCAGATGCTCAACAGCTTTCTGGTGGCGCTCGGCAATGCTGCGGCGACCTGCATCCTGTCGGTTCTCTCTGCCTACGCGATCGTTTATTTTCGCGTCCGATGGGCGGGTGTTGCCTTCGCGCTGATCCTTGCCACGATCATGCTGCCGCTGGAAATCCGTGTCATCACCACCTATCAGGTGGCATCGAACGTCTTTTCTCCGCTCAACGCACTGCTTGATGTCACCCGTCTCAACGATCTGATCGCACAAATCGCCGGAGCTCCCCTTCATCTCGAATGGAGCGTGCTCAACACACATTTTGGTTTGATTGCGCCACTCGTTGCGCATGGCACAGGAACCTTCCTCTTCCGGCAGTTCTTCCGCACGCTGCCTGCGGATCTGTTCAAGGCTGCACGCATGGACGGCGCAGGCCCGATCCGTTTTCTTTTCGATATCATCCTGCCTCTCTCACGCACCAGCTTTGCCGCACTTTTCGTGCTGACCTTCCTCAGCGGCTGGACGCAATATCTGTGGCCGCTCGTCGGTGCATCGACACCTGATATGCAGACTGCAGTGGTGGGGCTCGCCCGGCTGGTCCCGGACGCCGAAGGCACCGTGCCCGACTTTCCGATGGTCATGGCCGGTGCCGTGATCGTTTCCATCATTCCCCTGGTGATGATCGCGCTGTTGCAACGCTATCTCGTTCAGGGCCTCGTCCTTTCGGAGAAATAGCGATGAACGCCATCGATACGGCCATCCGCGCCGCAGCTGCCGATATCAAGCTCGCAGGCGTCAACAAAGCTTATGACGCGCAGACCATCGTTATTCCGCCGATGGATGTGGAACTCAAGGCAGGTGAATTCACCGTCGTGCTCGGCCCTTCCGGCTGCGGCAAATCCACGCTTCTGCAGATGATCGCCGGGCTTGAACGGGTAAGCGGCGGGAAGATCGTCATCGGCGGCCGGGAAGTGCAGGACCTCGAGCCGAAGCAGCGCGGCTGCGCCATGGTTTTTCAGAACTATGCGCTCTATCCGCATATGACGGTGTTCGAGAACATGGCCTATAGCCTGAAAGTCGCAGGCCTGGCGAAGGTGGAGCGTGCCGAGCGGGTGGCGGCGGTCGCGAAGATGCTCGGCCTTTCCGACTGTCTCAGTCGGAAGCCGGGGCAACTATCCGGTGGCCAGCGCCAGCGCGTCGCAATCGGCCGTGCCATCGTACGCGAGCCCGGCGTACTGCTCTTCGATGAACCGCTTTCAAACCTCGATGCGCAGCTCAGACACGATATGCGCGTCGAACTTGCCGAGCTGCATCGGCGTATTGGGGCTACCACCGTTTTCGTCACGCACGACCAGATGGAAGCGATGACGCTCGCCGACCGCATCCTGATCCTCAACAGGGGCCGCATCGAACAATTCGATACGCCGAAGGCTATCTACCATCATCCGGCCTCGGTCTTTGTCGCAAGATTCATCGGCGCTCCGCCAATGAACATCCTGCCGGTCACCGCCGACGGTTCCGCATTGTGCCTGGCCGACGGGCAAGTCGTGGCCG
Source organism: Rhizobium sp. USDA 3886 (assembly GCF_056279785.1). Classification (NCBI taxonomy): domain Bacteria; kingdom Pseudomonadati; phylum Pseudomonadota; class Alphaproteobacteria; order Hyphomicrobiales; family Rhizobiaceae; genus Rhizobium; species Rhizobium sp. USDA 3886. The sequence continues at coordinate 1,180,095 of NZ_JBWCDC010000003.1, forward strand.
ACACCCCTTTGACCGGCAGTTTTCAGCTTGGCATTCGTCCTGAAGACATCGTCACCAACGGCAACGGCGCCGGACGGATCCTCAAGGCAATGCTGCGTTTTCGCGAAGACCTCGGCTCCCATTCTGTACTGGCGGCCGATCTGGCCGGATCGGTGATCCGCATTGCGACGCCCTTCGGCGTCGACACTGCCGATCAGCCTGAGCTCTCCCTGAATTTCCCTCCTTCCCGGCTGCATCTCTTTGATGCGGAGACAGGCCGGGTCGTGGCCGATGCCCTCGGCGCTCAATGAAAGAATACCTCATGACTTACAAAGATTTTATCGCCGATCCAGCACGTTCCTGCGCCGTCGTTGCCCATCGCGGTGCTTGGCATGGTGCGCCGGAAAACAGCCTGGCCGCCATTGAAAAGGCCATCGCGCTCGGCTGCGACATAGTGGAACTCGATGTCCGCAAAAGCGCCGACGGGGAGCTTTTCCTGATGCATGACGATACCCTCGAGCGCATGGCCGGCATCGATCGGGTGGCCGAGAGTCTCACGATGGCTGAACTCCAGTCGATTGCTTTGCGTGATGGAGACGGCGGCGAAACCCGTGCGCCCACCGATCAGCGTATTCCCACGCTGAGGCAGGCTCTGGAGGTCATCCGCGGCCGCATCTTCGCCGACCTCGACCTCAAGGATAGGGGCCTCTTCGCTGAGGTTGCGGCCTGCGCGCGCACAGTGGCCGCCAGTAACGATATCGATCTGAAGACCAAGGTCCATACCAGCGCCGATGTCGCATGGGTGCGTGCCCAGAATATTGACGGTGTGCCGTTCATGGGCATGGCGCGGTTTACCGCGGAAGGAACGACAGATACGCTTGCTGTGCTTGCCGAACTTTCGCCCTTCATGTGCGAGATCCGCTTCGACAGTCTGGAGACGATCGCACGCAATCGCGAAGCCTTTGCCAAAGCAGGCATGGCGCTTTGGGTCAACACGCTCGACCAGCCAGGCAGCGGCGAGTGGACCGATAGCGCTGCGCTTGCCGATCCGGATTCTATCTGGGGCCGGTTGATCGATGCCGGCATCAGCGTTATCCAGACCGACCAGCCCGCCGCCCTGAAATCTTACCTGAAAGTTCGCAGCGCATGACCATGATCTCCGATGCCCTGATCTGCGTCCTGATGGAGGATATGCGCCGGGCAGGCGAGGCGGAGATCCTGCCCCGGTTTCTCGGCGTGACTGCAGATGGCATCCGCACGAAAACTACGCCGGACGATCTGGTAACCGATGCCGATATCGGTGCGGAACGCCGATTGTCCGAGGCGTTTTCGGCGCACTTTCCGGATGCACTGCTGCTCGGCGAAGAGGCGGTTTCGGCCGATCCGGCGTTGCTTGCGCGCCTGGCGGATACCGATCTCGCCGTGATCATCGACCCTGTCGACGGGACCTGGAATTTCGCCCATGGCGTCCCGTTGTTCGGCATGATCGTCGCCATCGTATCCGGCGGTGAAACGGTGGCCGGGCTGATCCACTACCCGCTGACCGGCGATTTTCTTGTCGCCCGGCCTGGAAAGGGGGCTTGGCATATCGCTCGCGACGGGGCGCCGACCCGTCTGGCTGTCGCCGCATCCGGACCTATCAGCGAGATGCATGGATTCGTGCCGCTGCACATGTTTATGCCTGAGGAGCAGGCGGCTTTCGCTTCGCGCCAGCTGCGCTTTTGCCGCACGACCACATGGCGCTGCTCGGCTTATGAATACCGGATGATCTCCACCGGCGCGATGAGCTTTTCCTTGAATGCGGACCTGAAACCCTGGGACCATGCGGCCGGCGTGCTGATCCACCGCGAAGCGGGCGGTTATGCAGCTTTGCTAGGCAGTGCCCCCTATCGGCCGGCAATGACGCAGGGGAGGCTGTTGCTGGCGCCGGACCTGCATAGCTGGGAGGCAATTCGAGAGGCGCTGACGAAGGGATGAACCTTCCGCCAAGCCGCGGAACTTCCGTCATGGCGAGGAGGTATCTTCGGCTCCTGCATGAAAATGGCAAGGTGGTGCTCTAGCGAGGAACGGCGCCCACGACGTCGGCGATGCTGAACGCGTCGCGGCAAGCCTTTTATCAACGCAAAACAATTGATTTTATTGCCTTCGCGCCGGCGCCTCCGAAGCTGATCCGGCTTGCACGCATGCTTCAACGGAAGAGGTATTTGACGAGCGCCGCGATCACGAGCGCGACCACAACGAGCCCGAGAATGCCCGCAAGCCCCATGCCCCACATCATTCCGCTGTCCATCATGTGGTTCATCATGGTCGCCACCTCCTTTCATTCTGCAGCCTCGAGGCTACACCCACCTCGGTGGGGATCAGACCAAGGTCCGACGTCAAGTTGCGAAAGACCTGCTACGGTGCGGACTGGAAGTAAGGTCGGCTGCGGCCAAGCGCAGATGGGGAGGGCTCATGTCCCACGGTGTCATCACCGAAATTCGCGAGGCGCGGAAAGTACTATTGACCCTTTCAATCAAGGATCGCGAGCTTCTTGTTCGCCGGATTGTGGACGAAATCCACGCGGTTCGAAATAACGACCTTTCCAACGGCCTGTTTGCCAATAGCGCGGGTTTCGACCACCTTATTGCGCACACTTACGACACGATCCCCAGTATCGCGCGGATGGACGACGAGAACTTCGGAATCGTCCTCGACCAGTTCGCTGAGCTACTCAACACGGTTGCGAGCATCCTTCGCGGGCAGCCGACTGTGCTGCATTAAGGTGAAGTGAAGTATCAGCGCTGACCCCGGTACTTAAACCGTCACTTCGGCATCATTCTAAGATGGGAGTACGCCTTGCGAACGGCAGGCAAATGATCGCGCAGCCCGTGAGGGCAGCGACAGTCATCCATGCCTCGTTGATTGCCTGGACGGCCGCGGCCATTTGGACCAGCGGGTCGAGCATCATCATCGTGGCCGCATCGGCGCTGCCGGTGTCACCGGTGACGGCCGCCAACGGCACGCCGACAAAGGATGCCGCATCGGCATCGCCCGCCTGCAACCGATCCCAAAGCTTCTGTCCGAGCGGTCCGGAGCGCATAAAGATGATCGTATCGATCAGCGCGATGCCGATTGCCCCGCCAAGATTGCGCATTAGGTTAAAGAGGCCACTTGCGTCGGGAATGCGCTCAGGCGCCAGACTGCCGAGGGCCAGCCGCGTGGGCGGCAGAAGGCAAAACATGATGGCAACGCCCCGGATGACCTGAGGCCAGAACATGGCATCGTAGTCGGAGCGCGGGTCCTGGAACGCGCTCATTGCAAGCCCGACCGCAAAGACTGCAAATCCGAGGGCCGAAAGGAGACGGGGGTCGGTCCGCTTTTCCAGCGCAACGGCGATTGGTGCGGTGATGAGCTGGGCGATCCCTGTCACCAACATGGTGGTACCAATCTCCAGCGCGTCATGTCCGCGGATGAAGGCAAGGAACACCGGCATCAGATAGACCGAACCGAACAGGCCCATGCCAAGAACGAAGCTGAGCAACGATCCCGTTAGAAAGTTTCGATCACCGAAATTGCGAAGATCGACGACCGGCCCATTCCGGTGCAGCGACCGCCATATGAACACGCTTGCCGATCCCAGGCACAAAGCAAGCAGGAGCAAAACATAGGGCGATGTCCAACCGCCAGTCGGTGCTTCCTTCAAGCTTAGTTCCAGGCAGATGAGGGCAGTGGCCATCATCAGTAGCGAAAGCGCGTCAAGTCGCCTAAGTTCCGACACGTCGCCCGCTTCCTTCTGCAAGGATCGCCATGCGAGAAATGCAGAAACAATGCCTGGAATGATGTTGATCAGAAACAACCAGTGCCAAGAATATGTCGCCGTCAGAAAACCTCCGACAATTGGTCCGACTGTAGGTGCAAAAACGGCAAGTGCGCCGGCGATCGTCGTCGCGAGGGCTTGCCGTTCAATCGCAAACAGCAAGAAGACGGCCGAAAACACCGACGGAATCAGCGTTCCACCGGAAAAGCCCTGAATGATCCGCCAGGTAACCAGTTCTCCAAAGCTGCCGCTGATGGCGCAGCCTGCAGACGCAATGACGAACAGACCGATGGAAGCGACAAATAACCATCGCATCGTCAAAAGTCGCGTCAGGAAGCCGGTCAATGGAATGGCCACAACCTCGGCAATGAGGTATGCGGTCTGTATCCAGCTCATCTGATCCGGATCGATATCAAGCGCGGCCTGAATGGTCGGAAGCGACGTGGCGACGACCTGGACGTCGAGGATCGCCATAAACATTCCGATGCACATGGCCATAAAGCCCAGCCAGACCACCGCCGGGTGCGCTTGGGGATGAGAAGGCTCTAACCGTTGCGGCATAGGGCAATTCTTCCAGGGAAGCATCTGCTTTGATGCGCACAGTCAAGAGGCGCGCATTGGCAATCGAGACGATCGATGCATAGACCGGCATTCGGGATAACATAGCGGAAGGACTGCGATCTCACCAATCAAAAGAGCGCAGTTCCGGTTGCGCAGGGAGCGATAGCGGCTTCCGAAAACGATTTCGTCCCTCGACAAAACGATGGTGGCGGCGTCGAGCGCCGACCAACATCCTAGGGCCGGGCCAAAATGCTACTGCCGCTGCTCGCCAGGGCGCACCACGGAACTTTCGACTACGAGGCGGAACCTGCATGTCCGACATTCTGCGCCGCCTTGTTCGAATATTCGAATACCAAGACCATCAAGCAGAATGAGAGATAGATCCGACATCGCGAGAAGCGACTTACGTCGGGGAGATGATCAGTGCGCCGCCGGTTTATCGTGCGTGTATTGGAGGCATCGAGAGCGACAAAGCTGCGCCTTGTCGTCGGCTTCCGCCTTGATCTTCAGAGCGCAAGTCTATCAAGAAACGCTGGCGAAACGGCGATCCGCCCTCCTGGGGCAGGAGTTTTCGTAACATCTACGCAATCCACCCGTTCTTCACCAAGCTGACGGGCATCACCGAAGGGATCATAGAGACTGAAGGGATGCCGCTGAAGGATGCCCTTGCGGGATTGATTGCTTCTCCGAGGGCTAGCGTTTCGGGTCGTGGGGACAGGACGAGCTGAACATGATCGCTATCAGCTGATATATCGCGGGCGTTCAGCCATGCATCCCGGCGTACCGGTTCGACAACGCGGTCAAGCTCATGCTTGCGGCGGGGATGCCGGTCGAGGACATAGCAAAGACACCCAGCGACAAGCTTGCCGACTATTATGGCGTCGAGCATCCTCCATTGCAGGGGCATGACGCGCTCGACGATGCCCTCTCCGTTGCGTACGCCCTACAGCATCTCTTGAAGACTGGGAAGTTGCAGGCACAGGTTTTCGACCGTACTTAGCCGCAAAGAGAAAACTGCCCGAGCTGGTTGCTGCTGCCAAGCTATTTCTACAGCAGCGACTGCGCGTGGGCCGAGACGGAGCAAGACCAATTGATGGCCGAAGACGACCCGGAATTGACTGCCCTTTTCAAGGCGGTGGCCGAAAGCCCGAAGCGAGACAACAGCGCCTATCATAAGGCACTTGCCGAGGCTCGCCAGGCTTTCGAAGCCGCCGAGCGGGCATTAGGCGGGGCGGTTCGGGTGCAGACGAAGACCAAAATGAAGCGCAACGGCGATTACGTCGTGAAATGGACTTTCAAGCGGAATACTAGCGAAAAGGCGAAATCGCGATGATTGACGGGAAGTAGGGTGATGGAAATGGTCTTCCGCGATTCCTCCGACGCTCGCTGGGCTAGCTTGTCAAGGATCGGCCAGCTTGATTTAGCATCCGGCTTCGATGTCGCGGCGGTTGCGCGCGTGGCGGTCGGAATGGCTGCCACGGATGGCAAATTGACGAAGGCAACGTTCTTCGGCGTGGCTCCTCGAACATCTGAACTGTCTGCTCGGCTCATTTCGTAACCGCGCATTTACCAGCTTCCTATCTGAGCGCAGCGTCATCTTGGAAGCGTCGGTTGTTTTGCGTATAACGATTTTGCTAACAGGGGTTGTGTTCGTGATCTACATCGCGGTTGGACTTCTTATTGCTCATGTTGTTCTGATCGCCATCGGGTTTGGTCTTCGCAATAGCGAGGAACAATGGGTGCTCGGCCTAATGTTCGGCGGGTATTGCTTCGCCATGCTTGGCTCCTTCACCGCGATATGGGTTCACTATAAAAAGTCCACCCGGCGCGTGGAGCCGTCTTGCTAGATGCAGAGCTATCCAGCTTCTGAGCCAAGCGGCGTCGTGCTCTTCGAGACGGAACATCTCAAAGCCAATATTCGCGCTGCACTGGCGGAAGCGACGCTCAGTCCGTGGCAGCGGAGCTTTCTCTCGGATGTGCTTCACAGGCTGGAGAGATACGGTGGTAGGACGCGCCTGAGCGACAAACAACTGCTGAAACTCAATCAAATTCTCGGGCGCGACGGAACGCAGCACCGAGAAGCGATAGCGACATTCCGTTCGGCCCCATACCCGCGTCGCTCGCGACAATGGAAACCTTGTTCCTGGGACGGCAGGCCAGGTGGTGGGGCAGAAGGTTTGTCCGACACACGGTGATCTTGGCTGCCATCATGATGGTCGGTCTTCTCTACTCACTGTTCGAGACCGGACCGAAGCAATCTATTCTTGGTACGGCTGGCAAGTCGCCGAATGTGGCGGAGCAGGTGCGGTCATCGTTTACGGTGACCGACGGCGATACCGTCCACGTCGCGGGAGAGCGGGCAGGGACGCGCCTTGTGGGCTTCAACACGCCTGAGACCTTCAGTCCTCAGTGTAGGCATGAACGGGACCTCGGCAATCGTGCAAATGAGCGTCTGAAGGAGCTGGTCAGTTCGCCGGACGTTCAGCTCACGAAGGTGGCATGTGCTTGTCCAGCCGGCACCGAGGGAACAGATGCATGCAATTACGGACGGAGTTGCGGTGTCTTGAAGGTCGACGGGCGAGACGTGGGTCAAATCCTGATTGCCGAAGGCCTCGCCGTTCCGTTCATTTGTCGAGGAGACCGCTGTCCAAGAACCCCACGGCCGTGGTGCGGGCAGCAATCATGATCGATTTTCTGATGCGGCCGCTGAGCGGTCTTCGCCTCACGCTTCTGCGAAACGCAGCAATCTCCATGGACATCAATAATGGCAATCTTAACTCGGCTGTTAAGGGTCGCGTTCGTCACTATCCTATGCATCGTCATTTTCGCGGCATTATTCGAATTCCTGAACGCCATCCCGACATACCTTTTTCTCCCGGACCACCATGAGGGCGGTGTCGCATACCGTGGTGGAATGATGTTACTTGGTGCGCTCTGGTGGGGAGCAGTATTCCGTGCGCCGGGCTATCTTTTCTATGGCACCGTTCCGTTGCTGATCGTTCTGGCGGTGACAGAATGGAGATCGATGAAGAGTTGGCGATGGTATCTTGCCATCTGGTTCATCGCTGGGCTGATGGCGACTGGCTTGTCTCTTTTGAACCCTCTAAGGATCGCCGCCGTGCTGCTCGCAGCCGCTGCAGCTAGCTATCTCTACTGGCTTCTCGCCGGAAAATCCGCAGGGGATCGGCTACAAGGCTGGCGGAGGCGGGAGCGCAACGGCGGCTTCAAATTTGTAAACTATGCCGCCTACGCCGTCCTGGCGTATATTGCCATTCAACTGGCGGCATACGCCTATCATGGCGGTAAGCTGCTCTGGGTTACCTTTGTTTCCGAGCCAGAACCCGGAACGCCTCCCTTTCAGGTGAGGTTCAAACGAGGACTGACTGCTTCACAGAAGGTCGCTCTGATGGATTTTCCTGATCCAGCTTCCTGTCTGAAGACGTCGGAAACGGATGGTCTGCCACTTGATCGCCTCAAGGAAATGGATTGGAATCGGATAGACAACACGGACGAAGCGAATGTCTGTATGTTCAGACTGCTGGGTTCCTATCCGAATTTGTCCTACGCAACCGATTGGTATGAAGCGCAGGGATTCAGGGTCCCGGACAACTTCAGTAGCGCTCAGCCCTACCTTGAGCAGGATGGTACGCAGCGCGTTTCCGCCTCTTACTCGATCCGAAAGAATGGCCCGAAATTCCCAACAACGGCATCGTTCGGCGGGCGTTTGGATCAATTCCATACGGTATGTCCGTGGATGCTACATGGTCGAAGGACGGTAAGCAGTTGCTATGGGTGGAGACGGGATTCAGCACTTTGTAGTCAGTGGCCGCTAGGTCTTCGGCTGGATGCAGCGAAATGGCCATTGAGCTTCCACGTTCAGGATTGGTCGCCAATTGCCGTCATCATAGCTTTGCAAGATTATCTGTTCCGGGCGCAAGAGGGGGATGCAAATCGTTGAGGCAGCTATCTGGCACCACTCTTCTTGTGAAAGAAGCTCCCAGTCGTCGACACTGCTCGCATAGAACGCCGGTTCCGCTCGAAGCGCTTCGAGGCGAATACGCTTGAAAGCGTCAACTTCGTCGGCGTTGATACGCCGGACAGTTGATCCGCGTATGTCCATCGTGATCTCCCGTGACGCACTGGTTTTGATTAATAGGAGCGGCAAAATAAGGGGAATACAACCGTGCCCGTGAAGCAATCGAAAAATACCTCTTGAGGTGGACGTTACATCATACCGTAAGAAGGTTGGCGCGGGAGCTTTCGATGGATGACGGGACAGAAAGAGAAACTTGGGTGACTGCAGCGGAATGCTCGCGCCGTATCGGTCTGAGCGTTCGCGCCCTACGCTTGTACGAGCACCATGGCCTGATCTCTCCACGCCGAACGGCCAAAGAATGGCGGCTCTATGGTGCTCAGGAGATTGCACGTCTGAACGAGATACTTGCGCTCAAGGCATTGGGCCTCAGCCTGCGAGAGATTTCCAAGCTCTTACGGGGACAGTCCAACGATCTGGCGCAAATACTCGCCTTACAGCGTGACACATTGGCCGACACCAAAAGTCGGGCTGAACGAGGGCTCCGCCTAATTGAAACCTTGGAGTCGCAGCTCCGGTCGGGAGCTGCAGCGTCGATTGACGACCTCCTGAAGCTTGCAAAGGGAACCAACATGACTGATTCAATGAAGGATACTGTTGCCTGGCGTCGCTATGAACAGATGCGACCGCGTAACGAGACTAACATCGATACCGCGCTCTACGACGACTACGTCGGAGCATATGAATTTGTCGATGGAACGCTTTCAGTTGTGTCACAGCATGATGGGCGGCTCTTTTACCGGATCGTCGGACAGTCTGATCTTGAGATTTTCCCTGAGAGCGACACAGATTTCTTCATGAAGGTCTTGCCGGTGCAGATAAAGTTCATGCGCGACCGTGATGGAAAGGCATGCAGCCTGGTTCATCATCAAGGCGGTTCAGAGGACCCTGCCGTCAGAACAACCGATCTCCGAGGGAGAGGTCGTCCATTTCCACATTTAGACCGCAGCCCTTTTTTCGGCATTCTGGAGCAAGTGCCACAAGATTCCTGTAATCTCTGATGCTATCGCCTGGGCCTGACCCAAGGAGTATCGCGCATGGCAGTCGTCGAGGAATTCTAGAAGAAAGTGGCGGGTTTAACTCCCAAATCCAATGGGAGCGCGACGAGATCGTCGGTCTCGAAAGCCCGTCCGCTGTCGATGGGATGTGGTCGTTCGAAAGAGAATGGGAATTGCCAATTGGCAGAAATATGCTAATATTTTGCCAGAAAGAGAGGATGCCATGCAGCTCCAACCTATTGCTTCGACTCCCTTCAACAGAACATCGGCTGAAATCACTGATGTGGAAGCAGGGGCGCTTGCTCGCACTACTGTGAACCTCTTCAACGCTTGGAAGCTCACAGACGCGCAGGCTTGCACCTTGCTCGGTGGTTTGTCAGCCCGCACGTGGGCACGTTGGAAAGAAGGCAACGTGGGACGTGTTGATCGAGACCTGAAAATGCGGATGGCTCACCTGATGGGTATCCATAAGGGAGTGCGACATCTGTTTAAGGACCCATCAAGGGGATATGAGTGGATCAAAGCGCCTAATACGGCGTTTGGCGGCAAGTCGGCGCTAGACGTGATGCTTCAGGGCGAGCTTTCTGATCTTTCCGTAATGCGTGAATGGCTCGATGCGGAGCGGAGCGCATGGTAAGTGGCCTTGCTGTCCGTTCCCACGTACAGTGGCCTAAAACCTACCGCATCATTAGATCGATCTATCCGCCTATCGATTTGTTCGAGGACATCGCCGACCCCCGCGACTGGGAGGCTCTTGTCGCTGTCGAGGCAAAAACGAATCCGCGCATTCGATTTGAGATAGGCGATCTTGGCAAGGTGCCCGCGGACCGATGCGTTTCGGGACCCGGCGCTAGTTGTGTAATGGCCCCATTTGTCCATTGCTCAACAGCGCGGCCGGGACGCTTCACGGACGGAAGCTATGGTATCTACTATGCAGGCGATAGTGAAGAAGTCGCTGTCGCCGAAACAATACATCACCATCAGAAGTTCATGAGTTCAACGCTCCAGCCTCCAGGGTGGACATCGGACTTTCGTGTCTTGGTGGGCAGCGTTGACCGGGCACTAGACGACGTGAACGCGGTGCCTGACGTCCTGCATCCGCACGATTACACTGCTTCCCAAGTTGAGGGACGTGGACTTCGGGCAGCGGGAAGCGATGGCCTCTTGTGGAACAGCGTTCGAAAGCCTGGTCAACGTTGTATCGGCATCTTCTGGCCGGACGCTATAACCATTCCTGTCCAAGGGCGGCACTACTGCTATCATTGGAACGGCATACGGGTAGATTTCGTGCGTCAGTACGACACTGGGGCGATACTGGCGGTAACTTAACAGGCGGCTTGCGGCACATGCTCCATAATGCCGCTTTTTTATCGACCTTAGCCTTGGCAATTCCACCTACAGCGTTGGACGCAAATAAAGATGGCTGATCTTTCCTCGACGGGTAATAGCGAAACCCCTTTGAACGACAGTGTCTTCAACGCACCTGCCTGCTTTACCTCATCGTGAATGAACTCCTTCCGCTCCTCCGCGAGAACTGCCAACGCTGGCGACATTTCGTCTAGGTTAGGTTCGCCGCGAGCATGTTCCTCAATCTCGCGACGCAGGATACGCTCACTTTCGGATACCGCCCTTTGATCCTTGATCCGTTGCTGTACCTCATTCTCAATCTGCAGAACCTCTTCCAAGTCCACCCTGGCGGCGTAATCCTCCGACCCGTTTTGATGATGAATCAGGTTTCGCACCTGGCCATCTGGACCCGTTCGAATATTTGAACGGGCAGGACCTTCATGAAGAAGGCGGTGTCACTCTCGGGAAAAATCTCAAGATCGGACTGTCCGACAATGCGGTAGAAAAGCCGATCATCACGGTGTGACACGATAGAGAGAGTGCCGTCGGCCGTCTCGTAGGCTCCAGCATATTCCTGGTATAAAGCGGGTTCGACGGCAAGCTGGGTTCTTGGACGCATCTGTTCGTAACGACGCCAGGCTACGGAGTCCTGTAAAGAGTCAGCCATATTCGTTTCCTTTGCCAAGTTCATGAGATCGTCGACCGAGGCAGTCTGGCCGGATCGAATCTTTGATTGCAGCGCTTCAATCGTGCGTAGCCCTTGTTCGGCTCGGCTCCTGGCATCCGCTAGCGTCTCCCGCTGGAGAGCGAGCGTTTGCGCACGAATGCTCAGGCCAATCCGGCTGGCGCATTCTTTTGCGGTCAATAAGATTTCTTCCTGAGCGCGACCGTGCATTGAAAGCTCCTTCGGAAACCTTCTTTACGGTCTGACGCAGGGTTCGGCCCAAGTGGTTTTTTCGGATGCCTGGCCAAACTCGCTGGATCACAGCGGGCCGATGCATAAAAACACTCGCAGCAGTCGGGAAGTGAGACCACCGCATGTCAATTCTGATTAGAAAAATGCAAACAGCCGATAGTTCCTGTTGGGCGGAAATGCGGTTCAAGCTCTGGGATTTCCTCCTCAAGGGTTAGACGCGATGTATCGAGAATCTCGCACCCAGCCTGCCACATCGGCTTCTGCCATAAACTAGGAACGCCGAAGCGCCCATCCTTTGGTTGGCTTGACCACCACTGAGCGCGATGTCGACGTTTGCGAATTGTTGCATGTAGAGCGGTTTGGATGTGCCACGTTTGATTGATCGCGGCAAGAAAATGGCCGGATCGCACCGAAATAGGAATACAATCCTACACTTCACTTCCGGCGCAGCGTTCAGAAAATCTTATGGGGTATTTTCGGAACTGAATTGCGATTTTTTGGAAAATCGAGCTTCGCTCTACAGTTGTCTTGGCATCTTGACGGGTCGGACTCTTTGAGAAATGCTAAGATGTCAGACCAATTTAGCGTCTGCTTGGGAAGACATCGGGGAACCATGAAGGCAAACGTCAGCGATAATCCCTTGATCCGGCCGCTTCCGGTAATGGATCGCGCGCGTCAGGTCACAGACGCGTTGGCTCACTACGTCGACGCCGCGAAGCTTAAAACAGGCGACAGGCTGCCTGCCGAACGCGAACTCATGGCAGCCCTTGCCGTCGGCCGTTCGACCATTCGCGAGGCGATCCGGCACTTTCAGGCACTTGGAGTCATCGAGACGCGCAAGGGAAGCGGCACCTATCTGCTGAAGCCTGTTTCCAAGGCGACCATCCACATGCCGCTGTCGCTCGACACGGCACATCTTCGCGACGTGCTTTTGCAGACGCTGGAGGTTCGCCGCGGTATCGAATGCGAAGCGGGCATGGTGGCCGCGCGGCGCAGAACAGCCAGAGATCTAGTGATCATCGAGGAGAAGCTCGGCGAGATGGAACGAGTGCACCATGCGAAGGGCACATCCGGTCCCGAAGACCTCGCCTTTCACATGGCGGTTTACGACGCAACTCACAATCCGCTGTTCGGTCAGCTTCTTGAACAGATGCGTGAGGCCTTCGAGCGCTTCTGGACCCACCCGTTCGACCGGGAAGACTTCGCGCGCCGGTCCTTTCCGTTCCACCGCACGCTTTTCAACGCGATCGGCGCTCAGGACGCGGAGGCTGCTCGCGAAGAAACATTGAAAATTCTCGAGGTCGTCGAGGAAGACATCAAGGAAATGTCCAAATGAGCAGCGGCTTGCAACCGTTCGATCTTGCTTCGCTGATCACCGCGCACGACGAGGGCAACTTTGCCGACGCGGTCGTTCCGCCGATTTTTCAGACATCGCTTTTCACCTTCACCGATTACGACGACATGATTGCCTCCTATCGCGGCGAGAAGGTGCGACCGATCTATACGCGCGGGCTCAACCCGACGGTGCGTATGTTCGAGGAAATGCTGGCAAAGCTCGAAGGCGCGGAAGATGCGGTCGGCTTTGCAAGCGGCATGTCGGCGATCTCGTCTGCAGTTTTAAGTTTCGTCGAGCCTGGCGACCGGATCGTGGCGGTCAAGCATGTCTATCCCGATGCTTTCCGTCTGTTCGGCACGATCCTGAAGCGCATGAAGGTTGAAGTGAGCTATGTCGATGGACGCGACGAGGAGGCAGTCGCCAAGGCACTGCCCGGCGCCAAGGTCTTTTACATGGAAAGCCCGACGAGCTGGATTATGGAAGCCCATGACGTCGGCGCGCTTGCGGCACTTGCCAGGGCGCACGGCGTCGTCACGATGATAGACAATAGCTGGGCTAGTCCTTTCTTCCAGCAGCCGCTGACCTTGGGTGTCGATCTCGTCATTCACTCGGCATCGAAATATCTCGGCGGCCACAGCGATGTCGTCGCCGGCGTGGTTGCAGGCTCCAAGGAAATGATCGCGCATATCAAGGCCGAGGCCTATCCTTATCTCGGCGGCAAGCTTTCGCCCTTCGATGCCTGGCTCCTGATCCGCGGTCTCCGTACCCTGCCGCTCCGCATGAAGGCCCACGAGGCTGCGGCGATGACGATCGCCCAGCGCCTGCAGGCGCTCGATGTGGTCGAGCAGGTCTGCCATCCTGGCCTTACCAACCGCCTGCCTGTGGGCCTCAACGGCACGTCGGGCCTCTTTTCGTTCATATTCCGCGATGGCGTCGATATCCGCGCCTTCGCCGATCACCTCAAGCTCTTCAAACTGGGAGTGAGCTGGGGTGGACATGAAAGCCTGATCGTACCAGGCGAGGTCGTGCTTCAGCAGAAAGCGCAGCCGAATTCCGCGCATGCCTTTGGCATTCATCCGCGGTCCGTACGCCTCCATGTCGGCCTCGAAGGAACCGAGGCGCTGTGGAGAGATATCGAAGCGGCGATTGCCGCCGCTTCATAATCTTCAACCTGAGAGAACACCAAAAAGGGGGAACTGAATATGAAAAGACTGATAACCGCAACGCTCTTCGCCACGATGATCGCAGGCACGGCCCTTGCCGATACGACGCTGAAGCTCGTCGAAGTCATCACCAGTCCGGAGCGCACCGAGACGCTGAAATCGATCGTCGGCAAGTTCGAAGCCGAAAACCCAGGCACCAAGGTCGAGATCATCTCTCTGCCGTGGAACGAAGCCTTCCAGAAGTTCGCGACGATGGTGTCGGCGGGCGATACGCCCGATGTGATGGAAATGCCTGACACCTGGCTTTCGCTCTATGGCAACAATGGCATGCTCGAAAGCCTTGAGCCCTATCTCGAGAAGTGGGAGCACACCAAGGAACTGACGCCGCGCGCGCTCGAACTCGGCCGCGATGTCAAGGACACGGCCTATATGCTGCCGTACGGCTTCTATCTGCGCGCCATGTTCTACAACAAGAAGCTGCTGCAGGATGCAGGTGTCGCCGAACCGCCGAAGACGATGGACGAATTTACCAAGGCCTCCGAAGCGGTCTCCAAGATCTCCGGCAAATACGGCTACTGCATGCGCGGCGGCCCGGGCGGGCTCAACGGCTGGATGATTTTCGCCGCCTCCATGGCAGGCGACAACAAGTATTTCAACGAAGACGGCACCTCGACCATGAACAGCCCCGGCTGGGCAAAAGGCATCGAGTGGATGGTCGACCTCTACAAGAAGGGCTATGCGCCGAAGGACAGCGTGAACTGGGGCTTCAACGAGGTCGTTGCCGGCTTTTACTCGGGCACCTGCGCTTTCCTCGACCAGGATCCGGATGCCCTGATCGCCATCGCCGAGCGCATGAAGAAGGAGGACTTCGGCGTCATCCCGCTGCCGAAAGGCCCGGACGGCAAATCCTTCCCGACGATCGGCTATGCGGGCTGGTCGATGTTCACGACGAGCCAGAACAAGGAACTTTCCTGGAAGCTGATTGCAACGCTCGAAGGTCCGGAAGGCAACATCGAGTGGAATAAGAAGATCGGCGCCCTGCCGGCCTACACGGCCGCCGAGAAGGATCCCTTCTATGCGGGCGACCAGTTCAAGGGCTGGTTCGAAGAACTGGCCGACCCAAACACGATTCCGACCGTCATGCCGACCTATCTCGAAGAATTCGCCTTCTTCAAGGATTCGCTGGCGATCAAGACCTCGCAGCAGGCACTTCTCGGCGACATCACACCGAAGGAATTGGCCGATCAGTGGGCCGATTACCTGACCAAGGCACAGCAGAAGTTCCTGGCTAAGAAGTAAAACGGCTGGCTTTGAGGCTGGAGCCTCTCATCCCACCCTTCGGGCCACCTTCTCCCCACTGGGGAGAAGGGACCCGAGAGGTCGCGCCATATCTCTTCCCGCCATCGGAGAGAGGGTGCCGGCAGGCGGATGAGGGGGCTGGGCGCCGGTCAAGACCTACGCGTAAAACATGATGAGAGCCGCAATCCGATGACTATGACCGCCGACACGCGCGACATGCGCCCCGACCGCAGGCCGTGGCTTCAGCGTCTTGCGGATGCCTCGGAACCTTATCTCTACAGCGCGCCGTCGCTGATCCTCATCATAGCGGTCATGCTGGTGCCACTCGTGGTGGGCATCTCCTATGCTTTCCGCGACATCCAGCTTCTGAACCCATTTTCCGGCGGCTTCATCGGGCTTGAGCATTTCCGCGCCCTTTCTGCGGATGCAGCCTTCTACGGCGCGCTTCGGAATACGCTGTGGTGGACCGGGGCTTCCGTCATCTTGCAGTTCATCTTCGGGCTCATCCTGGCGCTGCTCCTCGACAAGCCGTTCTGGGGCAGGGGTATCGTTCAGGCGCTGGTCTTCCTGCCGTGGGCGGTCCCATCTTTCCTTGCCGGTCTCAACTGGGCCTGGCTATTTAATCCTGTGATCGGGCCGATCCCACACTGGCTCTTCGGTCTTGGGCTGATGGGCGCGCCCAGCAATATCCTCTCTGATCCGCAATATGCGATGTGGGGACCGATCATCGCCAATGTCTGGTGGGGCATTCCATTCTTCGCGATCACGCTGCTTGCTGCACTTCAGGCAATCCCGCGCGACCTTTATGAAGCTGCGTCCATCGACGGCGCCGGCTGGTTCCAGCGTTTCCGTTCGATCACGCTTCCCTTCCTTGCGCCAACGATTGCCATCACCGTGCTGTTGCGCACCGTCTGGGTGTCGAACTTCGCCGACCTCATCGTCGTAATGACAGGCGGCGGACCTGCGGACCGGACGCAGATCGTCGCCAGCTACATCTTCACTCAGGCCTTCAGGCGGCTCGATTTCGGCTATGCCTCGGCGATCGCGCTGGTGCTGCTCGCGCTGCTGCTTGCCTATTCCATGCTGATCATCCTGCTTAGGCAGACTTTGCTGAACAAGGACTGAGCCGATGAGACGATCCATCATTCCGACCATCGCGCATCGGTTGGCGATCCTCTGCTATATCGTTTCGCGCTCTTCCCACTTTTCTGGCTGCTGAAGGTCTCGGTGACGCCGAACGATCTTCTTTATACCGAAGGCGTGCGCATGTGGCCGTCGCGCACGACGTGGACTCACTATTCCTTCGTGCTTCAGCACAGTGCCTTTCCGACCTTCTTCAAGAACAGCTTGATCGTGTCGGCGTCTACTGCGGTGGCGGTGACGATCTGCGCCTCGCTTTCCGGTTATGCGCTGTCGCGCTTCAACTTCCGGGCAAAATACTGGATCGTCGCGCTGATGCTTTTGACGCAGATGTTCCCGCTGGTCATGCTCGTCGCACCCATCTTCAAAATCCTCTCGCCGTTGCACCTGACGAACAGCCTGACCGGCCTCGTCGTCGTCTATACGGCCTTCAACGTGCCCTTCGCGACCTTCCTGATGCAGTCCTTCTTCGACGGCATCCCGAAGGATCTTGAAGAGGCCGCGCTGATTGATGGCGCCACACAGTTCACCGCGTTTCGGCAAATCATACTGCCGCTGACGCTTCCGGGGATTGCTGCAACGCTCGGCTTCGTCTTCACGGCGGCGTGGAGCGAGCTGCTCTTCGCGCTTATGCTCATCAACGGTAACGACGCGGCGACCTTCCCGGTCGGCCTTCTCACGTTCGTTTCGAAATTCTCCGTGGATTTCGGGCAGATGATGGCGGCGGGCGTCATGGCGCTCATTCCAGCCGGCCTCTTCTTCCTACTCATTCAGCGTTATCTCGTCCAGGGCCTGACGGCCGGCGCGGTCAAGGGTTAGTCACATGGCATCGATCGATATCCAGAACATCAAGAAAGCCTATGGCCACGTACAGGTGCTGCATGACATCGATCTGCGCATCAAGGATGGGGAATTCGTCGTGCTCGTCGGCCCGTCGGGCTGCGGCAAATCCACCTTGCTGCGCATGATCGCGGGCCTGGAAGACGTCACTGGCGGCGAAATCCGCATTGCCGGGAAGCGGGTCAACGAGCTGCACCCGAAGGACCGGGACATCGCCATGGTGTTCCAGTCCTACGCGCTTTATCCGCACATGAACGTCGCCGGAAACATGAGCTACAGCCTGAAGCTCAGGAAGACGGCGAAGGAAAAGATTGCGAGTGCGGTTGCAAATGCGGCCTCCAAACTTGGCCTCGATCCGCTGCTTGAACGACGGCCGAAGGCACTTTCTGGCGGCCAGCGGCAGCGTGTCGCCATGGGCCGGGCCATCGTGCGTCAGCCGAAGGCCTTCCTCTTCGACGAGCCGCTTTCGAACCTCGACGCGCGTCTTCGCGAACAGATGCGGGCGGAGATCAAGAAATTGCATGGTGACCTGAAGGCGACCTCGATCTATGTGACGCACGACCAGATCGAGGCGATGACGCTGGCGGACCGGATCGTCGCCATGCATGGCGGGGTCGTCCAGCAGGTCGGCAGCCCGCTCGAACTCTACGACAGGCCCGCCAATCTTTTCGTCGCAGGCTTCATCGGCTCACCGGGTATGAATTTTCTCGATGCAATTTACGAGGCGAGCGGGGTCAGGCTCAAGGACGGGACACTTGTTCCCCTATCGGCGCCGCTTGCGCTTTCGAGCGGCGCGAAAGTCACGCTCGGCGTCCGCCCGGAGCATGTGGTCATGACGGATCAAAGCGGCATCCGCGCTGAGGTCGAACTAGTCGAGCCGACGGGCTTCGGCATTATCCTGCATCTCTCACTGCATGGGTTGCCGTTCAAAGTCTTCACGCTTGACCGCGAAGCGCTGGCGTCCGGGCCGAAAGTCAACGTCTCCTTTCCGGCACAGCATCTGCATCTATTCGATAGTGAGGGGAACAGGGCAGGCTGAGGTCTTTTCCTCCGCCCCATCGGCTATACGGCTCCACAGGGCGGCCTGGCGCTCATTGCCGAGACTCTTGCTGACCTGCAGCCAGATCTCGTCGCCGCACCCGACGTCCAAAATACTGTCCAGCTCAAAAATTTCCTTCATGATGGAAAGCATACAAGCGGGTGATTTTTCCGTGTTCGTGCCGTGCTTTTGGTGCCAATCGAAATCACAGATGTGAGCAAGCTCCGTGATTAATGGATAGATGCCATTGCACAGCTGAAAAAATCGATGATGCGGTCTATCGGACCACTGGCCCGTTCGCCTTCTTCCAGGCGTCGAGGCCACCTTCGATGTGGCAGGCGCTGGCAAGTCCGGCATCATGGGCTGCCTGCACGGCCATCGCCGAACGTTCGCCGAAGGCGCAGTAGAACAGGACGCGCTTGCCGGCGGCGGTCGCCATTTCATGCAGCATGCCGCCCGCGCTGATGTTTTCCTGTAAATCCAGATAGGGGGAATGCAGAGAGCCGGGGATCGTTCCATGCTTCTCGCGTTCTGCCTTCTCGCGCAGATCGACGATTGCAATGTCGGGGCGGCCGCGCAGCGTCACGGCGTCGGCAGCGGAGACGGCCCAGCCTTTACGTGCGATCTCATCTTGATGCAGACCGACATGGATATTTGCGGGCACGGCCACATCCATCATCTTCGGGTTGGGTAGCTTCAGGTTGTTCATGAGGTCGGCATATTCGTCAGCCGATCGAACCTTGAGGCGCGGATTGAAGAGCTTCTCCTCGCCGATGGTCGAAACCGTGTCGCCCTTATAGTCGTGCGCCGGATAGACCAGCGTCTCGTCGGGCAATTTGAGGAGCTTGTTGAAGATGGAATCATATTGCTGAAGCGGATTGCCGTTCTGGAAATCGGTGCGTCCGGTGCCGCGGATGAGCAGCGTGTCGCCCGTGAACACGCGGCCGTTCATGAGGAAGGAATAGGAATCGTCGGTATGGCCGGGCGTATAGAGCACGTCGAGGCTCAGTCCCTCGATCGCGACACGGTCACCTTCGGTCACGCGCATCGAGACGACGTCGGCAAGCGTCTGTTCGCCCATCACGGTAATGCAATGGGTGCGGTCGCGCAGTGCGCCCAACCCGGTAATGTGGTCGGCGTGCAGATGCGTATCCACGGCCTTGACCAGCTTGAGGTCAAGCTCTTCCACGAGCTTGAGATAGCGATCGACCTTCTCGAGCACGGGATCGATGATGAGCGCCTCACCCCCTTGCCGGCTGGCGATGAGATAGGTGTAGGTGCCGGAAACGCTGTCGAAGAGCTGACGGAAGATCATCGGCACCTCCCTTTCGCAATGTTGCCCCGGACGAACCGGATGCTGCTGTTACGTCTCTGGCTGCGGGACGATCCGGATGTATGGCTTCGGCGCGTTCCATCCTTTCGGATAGATCGTCCTGGCTTCGTCGTCGCTCACTGAGCCGGCGATGATGACGTCTTCGCCTTGCTTCCAGTTCACCGGCGTCGCGACCCTGTGTTTGGCCGTCAGCTGCAGCGAGTCGATCACACGCAGCACTTCATCGAAATTGCGGCCGGTGGTCATCGGATAGACGAGGATCAGCTTGATCTTTTTGTCCGGGCCGATGACGAAGACGTTGCGCACCGTCTGGTTGTCGGCCGGCGTGCGCGTCGTCGGATCGCCGGATACTGCTGCCGGAAGCATGCCATAGAGCTTCGACACGTTGTAGTCGGTATCGGCAATCATCGGGAAATTCGGTGCTGCGCCCTGCGTTTCCTTGATGTCGCTTGCCCAGCCGGAATGGCGGTCGAGCGGATCGACAGACAGGCCAATGATCTTCACTCCGCGTCTATCGAACTCGGGCTTGATCCTGGCCATGTAGCCCAGTTCCGTGGTGCAGACTGGCGTGAAATCTTTTGGATGTGAGAACAGGACAGCCCAGGAATTGCCGACCCAGTCGTGAAACTGGATCTTGCCTTCGGTCGTTTCTGCCTGGAAATCCGGTGCGACATCGTTGATTGCGAGAGACATGATCTCCTCCACCTGACAAATGGTTGCCAAAACGTTTCGCAGGTATGGTTATTGGACATTTCTCTAAAATAAGCAATGCGTAATATAAAGCATGGCGCTTTCTTTGATGCCGCCGGCAACATATTTGAGAAGTCGTCGGCAATACATTTGAACTTTCGTGTCTCCTCTACTCCTTTTGGAGAGGCAAGGACCATCAAGCGCTCCTGAACAGCTTCCAGCGTTTCGGACGGAAGGCGATGCGGTTGCGGTCAAGGCTGTCAGCCTGTGCAGGCGGCAGTTCGAGCTCGATCGATGGGTGATCCTTGCCGATATTGACCTCGATATGGCGCGTGCCGGCCACGCGGCGGCTGGAGACGAGCAGGCCGGCAATGCAGCCGCCGCAGCCGTCGCGCAGTTCGATATCGTGCGGACGGAAATAGAGCTGCGCTTGGCCGTCCGCCTCGTTCTGCGCCGTGAGCCCCAGCGGGCGGTCTTCGAACCAGATTTCGCCGCTGGCAACGCGCACATCCAGACAGTTTGACTGACCGACGAAGCCGAAGACGAAAGGTGAATTCGGGTTGTCGTAGACCTGGTCCGGCGTGCCGACCTGTTCGATCGCGCCCTGGCTCATGACGACGACGCGGTCGGCGAGTTCCATCGCCTCGTCCTGGTCATGCGTGACGAAAACCGTGGTGTGGCCGGTGCGGTCGTGGATTTCACGCAGCCATTTGCGCAGGTCCTTGCGCACCTGGGCGTCGAGCGCGCCGAAGGGCTCATCGAGAAGCAGTACGTTCGGCTCAACTGCGAGCGCGCGGGCGAGGGCGACGCGCTGGCGCTGGCCGCCCGAGAGCTGGGCCGGATAGCGTTTCTCCAGGCCGGAAAGCTGCACGAGATCGAGCAGTTCCAGCGCGCGGCTGCGGATTTCGGTTTTTGATGGGCGGCGGGCCGTGTTGCGCACCTTGAGCCCGAAGGCGACGTTGTCGAGCACCGTCATGTAGCGGAAGAGGGCGTAGTGCTGGAACACGAAGCCGATATTGCGCTCTTGCACGGTCTTTTTCGAGGCATCTTCGTCACCGAAGTAGATCAGGCCCTCGGTCGGGCTCTCGAGGCCGGCAATGAGGCGCAGCAATGTCGTCTTGCCGGAGCCGGACGGCCCGAGCAGCGCGATCAGTTCGCCGGAGCGGATATCAAGAGAGACGTCGTGCAACGCCGGAAAACGCTCGAATTCCTTGCGCAGGTTCTGAATGCGAACTTCCATTTTATTTCCTTCAGTGCCGCCGGCTGGCGGCGATTTCTTCGCTGTATCGCATTTCGAGCAGCGTCTTCAAAACAAGGGTCACAAGGGCAAGCAAGGCAAGCAAGGTCGCAACGGCAAAGGCGCCGGTAAAGTTATATTCGTTGTAGAGAATTTCTACCTGCAGCGGCATGGTGTTCGTCTGGCCGCGGATATGGCCGGAGACGACGGAGACGGCACCGAACTCGCCCATGGCGCGGGCGTTGCAGAGCAGCACACCATAAAGCAGGCCCCATTTAATGTTCGGCAAGGTGACGTGCCAGAAGGTCTGCCAGCCGCTGGCCCCTAGCGACAAGGCAGCCTCTTCGTCCGCCGTTCCCTGCTCCTGCATCAGCGGGATCAATTCCCGCGCGACGAAGGGGAAAGTGACGAACATGGTGGCAAGGATCAGTCCCGGCACGGCGAAAAGAATCTTGATGTCGTGCGCATCGAACCATTTTCCGAGATAGGTATTGGCGCCGAAAAGCAGCACGAAGACGAGGCCGGAAATAACCGGCGAGACGGAGAAAGGCAGGTCGATCAAGGTCGTCAGGAAAGCCTTGCCCTTGAACTCGAACTTGGCAATCGCCCAAGCCGCCGCAACGCCGAAAAACAGGTTCAGCGGTACACTGATTCCGGCGACGACAAGGGTCAGCCGAATCGCGGAAAAGGTTTCCGCATCCTGCAGCGCCTCGAAGAAAGCACTCCCGCCCTTGCGAAAGGCCTCGACGAAGACCGCCGCAAGCGGCAGCAGCAAAATAAGGAGCAGGAAGATCAGCGACAGGATGATGAGCGTCCAGCGGGCGAACCTGGTTTCGGTGATGACCGAGCGGACCTTGGTTGAGCGAGCGATCGTGTCAAATGCCATTCCCATACCTCCGCCTGCTCCAACTCTGGATGAGATTGATGACCAGCAGCATGATGAACGAGATGATCAGCATGACTGCAGCAATACCTGTCGCGGCCGCGTAGTTGTATTCTTCCAATTTGATGACGATCAAAAGCGGCGCAATCTCCGATTTGAACGGCAGGTTGCCGGCAATGAAGATGACCGAGCCGTATTCGCCGACGCCGCGAGCGAACGCCAGTGCAAAGCCCGTCAGCACGGCAGGCGCGAGTGCTGGAAGCAGGACGCGGAAGATCGTCTGGAAACGATTGGCACCGAGCGTTGCGGCAGCTTCTTCTACCTCCTTGTCGATCTCTTCCATCACCGGCTGCACGGTACGCACCACGAAGGGTAGACCGACAAAAACGAGAGCGACGACGATGCCCACCGGTGTGAAGGCGATCCTGATGCCGAGCGGCGTCAGGAACTGGCCGATCCAGCCGTTCGGCGCATAGAGCGTCGTCAAGGCGATGCCGGCAACGGCGGTCGGCAGTGCGAAAGGCAGATCGACCATCGCATCAATGACGCGCTTGCCGGGGAAACGGTAGCGCACCAACACCCAGGCGAGGATGACGCCGAAAGCGGCATTGACGCAGGCCGCGACGAACGCGGCCCCGAAGCTAATGCGAAGCGCGCTTAGAGTACGCTGATCGAGCGCGATCGACACGAATTTGTCCCAGCCGAGTTCGCTCGAGCGCCAGGCGAGGCCCGAGAGCGGGATGAGGATCAGAAGGGTGAGCCAGGTCAAGGTAAGGCCGAGCGCTATTCCAAAACCTGGAATGACGCTCGGCCGTTTGAACCGCCACCGTGTGGGGCTATGTGCTTTCATGCGGCGTATTATTGGGCCGGCTTGTAGATTTGGTCAAACACGCCGCCATCACCGAAGAATTTCGGCTGCGCCTCCTTCCACCCGCCGAAGTCGTCGATAGTCGCGAGCTTCAGGTTCTGGAAACGGGCAATGTCCGCCTTGTCGGCGACTTCCGGCTTGCTCGGGCGATAGAAGTGCTTGGCAGCGATCTTCTGGCCTTCATCGGAGTAGAGGTAGTTGAGATAGGCTTCGGCGACCTTGCGCGTGCCTTTCTTGTCGACGTTGCCGTCGACGATTGCGACCGGGGGATCGGCGCGGATCGACAGGGTCGGCGTGACGATCTCAAACTCGTCCGGACCAAGTTCCTCCAGCGAAAGATAGGCTTCGTTTTCCCAGGCGAGCAGAACATCGCCCAGACCGCGCTGGACGAAGGTCGTCGTTGCGCCGCGAGCGCCGGTGTCGAGCACCGGAACGTGCTGTAGCAGCTGCGTCACGTATTCCTGGGCTTTGGTGTCATTGCCACCGTTTGCCTGCTTGGCCCAAGCCCAGGCGGCCAGGAAGTTCCAGCGTGCGCCGCCCGAGGTCTTCGGGTTCGGCGTGATGACCTGGACATCTTCCTTGATCAGGTCGCCCCAATCCTTGATGCCCTTCGGATTGCCCTTGCGGACGAGGAAAACGATGGTGGAGGTGTAGGGCGCCGAATTGTTCGGGAACTTGGACTTCCAATCGGCCGCGATCTTGCCGGTCTTCTTGGCGATCGCATCGATGTCGCCTTCGAGTGCGAGAGTTACGACATCGGCCTCAAGGCCATCGATGACCGAACGCGCCTGGGCGCCGGAGCCGCCGTGCGACGTCTGGATCGTGACCGTCTCGCCGGTATCCTTCTGCCACTTTTCGGCAAAGGCGGCATTGAAATCCTTATACAATTCGCGCGTCGGGTCGTAGGACACGTTGAGAAGCGTCTGATCGGCGAAAGCCGGGGCAGCGGCGCCGATTGCTGCGCTGCCTGCAAAGACAGCGGCCGCAAGCAGCCGGATCATCCTTATTGATCGCATGGGAACCTCCTTCGTTCTGCCTAAACTCTATCAACTTGGTCGTATAACGAAACGAACGTTCTTCCGGTTCCCCAGGTGCTTTTAGAATGTCATCCCATATGATGGGCAAATCTGAAATGAGCATCCTGCCCGGCGATATGTCCGCATTGCGAGCCATCCTAAGAAATGTGGCATTCCGGCCACAAGAAGGCTGCTGAATAACAGATTCGCGACAGGACGGGCGATGATGTCTCAAGGGATCAGGCGCTGCGCTCAAACCGCGCTCTCTCATGGTCGTGAATCTCCTATGAAACTCGAATAGAATTCATCGACGTTTTTTGCCTTGCGCATCGACATAAGGACGCCATCTGACTGCAGGCGCCGTGCGATGGCGGCAAGCACGTTTAGGTATGCGCCTCGATTGCTCTCTCCGAAAAGTAGCATGAAGGCAATGTCCGTCGGCACGTCGTCGATCGCCTCGAAATCCAGTGGCTGCGCGAAACGCACAAGAAGGCCGCGTGGGCTCGTCATGCCGGCGATCGCCGCATGCGGCACCGCGATGCCGTTGCCGATGCCGGTCGAGCCGAGGTTTTCACGGCTTTCCAGCGCCTGGAGGATGATCTTCTCCTCGATGTCGAATGCTTTGCCGGCCTTTTCCGCGAGGCTCCGCAGCGCACGCCACTTCGTCGCCCCCGAGACGCCGATGAAGGCATGCTCCGGCCGGATGATGTCTGCGAGGGTCATGTCTTTCCCGTTGTCATATTGACCGGATGAGGCGCCCGAAATCAATCCGGCTCTCTGAGCCGGTAGCCGACGCCGGTTTCGGTGGTGATATATTGCGGCTGGTCCGGAATCTGCTCCACCTTTTGCCGCAGCTGGCGGACATAGACGCGCAGATACTGAACGTCGGCTGCCGGTCCCCAAATCTGTTTCAGAAGGAACTGATGCGTCAGCACCTTGCCGGCGTGCTGGGCGAGCACTCGAAGGATATCGTATTCCTTCGGAGACAGCTTGATCTCCCTGTCGTCCACCTTGACGATCCGCTTGACGAGATCGATGGAAAGACCACCGGTTTGGAAGATGGCCTTTTCGCCCTGCTGCTGCAGCCGATGGCGGAGTGCCACACGGATGCGGGCACCGAGCTCGTTGATGCCGAAGGGTTTCGTCACATAGTCGTCAGCGCCGGTTTCGAGCGCCTTGACGATGCCCGCCTCGTCGGTGCGGCTGGAGAGGATGACGACGGGCATGGAAAGGCCATCTTCGCGCCATTCGCGCAGCAGGTCGTGGCCCGGCTTGTCGGGAAGGCCGAGATCCAGAACGATGAGGTCCGGCTCATTTTCTTTCACGGCCCGATCGGCACTAGCGGCATTCGGCGCCTCATGCACCTCGTAGCCTTGCGCACTGAGCCCGACGCGAAGCAGTTTGCGGATCGGCGGCTCGTCGTCGACGACGAGAATTTTCACGGCTGAACCGGTCATTTGAGCTCATCCAGTTTTGGAATGTCATTGGGTTTCGGCAGGCGGATGGTAAAGACGGCGCCGGAGCGGTCCTTGCGGTTTCCGGCAACGATCGTTCCTCCCATTGCCTCGATGAAACCGCGGCAGATGGAAAGGCCGAGACCTGTTCCGGCACGCACCTGGTCGCCCTTGCGGACGCGATGGAAGGTGTCGAAGACACGGGTGAGATCGTTGGGTGGAATACCCGGGCCCCCGTCGGCAATCTGAATGACGACGTGTCCGGCATCGGCCCAGCCCTCGATGCGGATCGCCGAACCTTCAGGCGCATATTTCGCAGCATTGTCGAGCAGGTTGAAGAGCGCCTGTTCGAAAAGCACCGGATCGACACGCACCATCGGCAGGTCGGCAGGCATGATCATCTCGGTCTTGTGACGCTCAAGGATCTTGATGGCCCGCCTCAGCGCGCTGCCGGCGATATCGCCTGGATAGTGCAGGCCGTAATTCGGCTCCATGGCTCCGGATTCGATTTTCGTCATGTCGAGCAGGTTGGCGATGAACCGGTTCAGGCGTTCGGATTCGTCGATAACTGTCGACAGAAGATCGTCGCGATCTTCTGCCAGCATGGAGCCGAAATAGTCGCGCAATGTGCCGGCGGCGCCAAGGATCGCGGCCAGCGGCGTCTTCAGGTCGTGCGAGATCGATGTCAGCAAGGCGGAACGCAACCGGTCGGCTTCGGCGGCGAGCTTGGCGCGATCGACATCGGCGACGAGCTGTATGCGCTCGATGGCAAGCGCTGCCTGGTCGGCAAGCGCATCCAGGAGCCGCTGCTGCTCGGGCGTAAAGAGCGGCCCGTCGCGGCGGTCGCTGTCGAGACCGATGACGCCGACGGCGGTGCGCCCGGTTCGCAGCGGCACATAAAGGCGTTTGGCGCCGGGAAGCGTGTCCGCGCCGCGCCCGGCGGCATGATTGTGTTCCCAGGCCCAGCGTGCCGCGGCAATATCGGCATCGTCCAGCGTGTCGTCAGGTGGATATCCTGCCTTGACCGCGATCGTACCTTCTTCGGGCAGAAGCAGGACGACACGGACCTTGAGCATCGAGGCGATCTGGAAGGCGGTTGCCCAGAGCACGTCGTCAAGCGTGCCGGTGCTCGCGAGCTTGCGGGAAAAAAGATAAAGGTCCTCGGTGGTGCGCGCACGCTGACGCGCGGCCGCTGCCTGCCGCTGAACGGCTGCCGTCAGGTTACTCGCAATCAGCGCAACGCCGATAAAGAAGAAAAAGGCGACCACGCTTTCCGGATCCCGGATCGTCAGGGTGAAACGCGGCGGCAGGAAGAAGAAGTTGAAGGCAAGCGCGCCCAGAAGGCAGCTGTAGAGCGCGGGCCGCAAACCGTGGAGGACGGCGGAGGTGAGCACTGCCATCAGGAAAACCAGGGCAAGGTTGCGCACGTCCAGAACCTGATCGAGCACCACGCTGAATCCGAGCGCTGCGGCAACATAGGCCGTTGCGAGCAGATAGGCCTTGATGTTGAAGGCCGGCAATGCAGGTGCCAGTCTGACGCCTCGGCCCGCGCTGTCGTCCTTCTCGTTGCCGGAGATGACATGAATGCTGATATCGCCGGCGAGCCGGATCAGATCGTCGACCGGCGAATGCTGAAACCATTGGCGCCATGTGGGCGCCTCGGGCGAACCGACAACGATATGCGTGACGTTGTTGGCGCTCGCGTGGCGAAGCAATTCCTCGGCGACCCGGTTGCCGGGAAGCGTGAGTGCCTCGCCGCCGAGCCGCTCGGCTAGGCGCAGCGTTGCTGCAATCGTATCCCGCTCTTCTTCTGTCAGGCTGATCGACCGGTTGGTTTCGATATAGACGGCGGACCATGGCCCGCGCAGCCGCGAAGCCATGCGTGTGGCATAGCGCACGAGCGAGGCAGATCGCGGATGGTGATCGATCGAGACGAGCACGCGTTCGCCGGCAGCCCATGGACCAGAGATCGCATGCGCCTGCATATGGCTTACAAGCTGGTCGTCGACACGCTGTGCAGTCTTGCGCAACGCAAGTTCACGAAGTGCCGTCAGATTCCCGGGCGTGAAATAGTTGGTCAGCGCGCGTTCGGCCGTTTTCGGCACATAGACCTTGCCATCGTGCAGGCGCTTGATCAGGTCGTCGGGCGTCAGGTCGATGATCTCGATATCGTCAGCCATGTCGATCACGGAGTCGGGCACCGTCTCGCGGACGCGGATGCGGGTGATCTGCGAAACGACGTCGTTCAGGCTCTCGACATGCTGGATGTTCAGCGTCGTATAGACGTCGATGCCGCGATCCAGCAGCTCCTTGACGTCGAGATAGCGTTTCGGATGGCGGCTGCCTTCGGCGTTGGTGTGGGCAAGTTCATCGACGAGGACGAGCCCCGGCTTGCGGGCGAGGATGGCGTCGAGGTCCATCTCCTCCAGGGTGTGGCCCTTGTAATGGACATTCACCCGCGGAATGATCGCAAAGCCGTCGAGCAGCGCATGGGTTTCCCTGCGGCCGTGGGTCTCGACGACCCCAACAACAACGTCGATGCCGTCCGCAAGCTTTGCCCGTCCGGAAACCAGCATTTCATAGGTCTTGCCGACGCCAGGTGCGGCGCCGAGGAATATCTTCAACCGGCCGCGCGTTTCGGCCCGCGCCTTCTCGAGAAGCGCGTCTGGCGAGGGCCTTGCAACCTGATCGCGGTTATCGTCCGGCATTCGCATGATCTTTCCGATGAGCAGGCCCTGGACCGCTCGCGAACCGTCCGGGGCCTACAACCTTTACTGAGTCATAGAAGCATCGAGGGCCCGGTTCAATGCCAGAACATTGACGTTCGGTTCGCCAAGGATGCCGAGTTCAGGGTGCTGTATGGCGCTATCCACCAGCGCCTTTACCGCGGCCTCGTCCATGTTGCGGGCCTTGGCGACGCGCGGCACTTGGAAGTAGGCAGCGTCCGGCGAGATATGCGGGTCAAGCCCGCTGCCGGAGGCGGTCACCAGATCGATCGGCAGTTCGGCATTCGGGTTTGTCGCCTTGGCGGCCTCGTAGTCGGCCTTCACACGGTCGATCAGCTTCTGGCTGGTCGGGCCGAGGTTCGAGCCGCCGGAGCTTGCGGCATTGTAGCCGTCGCCCGCCGCCGAAGGACGGCCGTGGAAATACGTGTCGCTGGTGAAGGCCTGGCCGATCAGCGTCGAGCCGATCACCTGGCCATCCTTCTCGATCAGGCTGCCATTTGCCTGCGTCGGAAACAGCGCCTTGGCGACGCCTGTCATGGCAAGCGGGTAAAGCAGGCCGGTGATGGCCGTGGTGGCAACGAACATGACGATCGCTGGTCGAAGTTGTTTCAACATTGCTGGTACTCCTTAGGCGAGGCCGGCAGCGGCGATCAGCATGTCGATCGCCTTGATGCCGATGAACGGAACGACAATGCCGCCGAGGCCGTAGATCAAAAGGTTGCGCGAAAGCAGGGCGCCCGCGCCAATCGGACGGTAGCGCACGCCTTTGAGGGACAAGGGGATCAACGCGATGATGATCAGCGCGTTGAAGATGATCGCCGAGAGGATGGCGCTTTGCGGCGACGACAAGCCCATGACGTTCAGCGCGGAAAGCTGCGGGTAGAAGGTGAGGAACATCGCCGGGATGATGGCGAAATACTTGGCGATATCGTTGGCGATCGAAAAGGTCGTCAGCGCGCCTCGGGTCATCAAGAGCTGCTTGCCGATCTCGACGATCTCGATGAGCTTCGTCGGGTCGCTGTCGAGGTCGACCATGTTGCCCGCCTCGCGGGCGGCGACGGTGCCGGTATTCATGGCGACACCGACGTCGGCCTGGGCAAGGGCCGGTGCGTCGTTCGTGCCGTCGCCGCACATGGCGACCAGCTTGCCTTTCGCCT
This sequence comes from Rhizobium sp. USDA 3886, assembly GCF_056279785.1. Classification (NCBI taxonomy): domain Bacteria; kingdom Pseudomonadati; phylum Pseudomonadota; class Alphaproteobacteria; order Hyphomicrobiales; family Rhizobiaceae; genus Rhizobium; species Rhizobium sp. USDA 3886. The sequence goes on from NZ_JBWCDC010000003.1 coordinate 1,209,969, forward strand.
GTTCCTCGCGGATGAGCGTCAGCTTGTTCTCGGGCGTTGCCTGCGCCAGGAAGTCGTCGACGCCGGCTTCGGCGGCGATCGCAGCGGCGGTCATCGGATTGTCGCCGGTGATCATGACGGTACGGATGCCCATGCGGCGCAGTTCGGCGAAACGCTCGCGGATGCCGCCCTTGACGATGTCCTTGAGCTGGATGACGCCAAGCAGACGGCCGTCACGGGCAACGGCAAGCGGCGTGCCGCCGGACTTGGCGATTTCGTCGGCGATTGTCTGCAACTGCTTCACGACGTCGCTGTTGATCCGCAATGCGACTGCGGCGTTGCCCGACATAGATGTTGAGCCTTCGCCGACATAGGCAAGCACCGCGTCGACAGCGCCCTTGCGTATTGATGAGCCCTCGACATCGACCCCGCTCATGCGGGTCTGGGCCGTGAAGGGCACGAAAGTCGCCTTCAGGCTCGCCATCTCGCGGCCGCGGATGGCGTATTTCTCCTTGGCAAGCACGACGATCGATCGGCCTTCCGGCGTTTCGTCGGCAAGCGAAGCGAGCTGGGCTGCGTCGGCAAGCTCCTGCTCGGAGACGCCGCGGACCGGATGAAAGGCGGTTGCCTGGCGGTTGCCGAGGGTGATGGTGCCTGTCTTGTCGAGCAGCAGCGTGTCAACGTCTCCGGCGGCTTCGACGGCGCGGCCGGACATGGCGAGCACGTTGAAGCGGACAAGACGGTCCATGCCGGCAATGCCGATCGCCGAGAGCAGGGCGCCGATCGTCGTCGGGATCAATGTCACGAAGAGCGCAACGAGCATGATGATGGGGATCGAGCCGCCGGCATAGATCGCAAAGCTCGGGATCGTCGCCGTCGCGAGAACGAAGATTAGCGTCATGCCGGCGAGCAGGATGTTGAGGGCGATCTCGTTCGGGGTCTTCTGGCGTTCCGCACCTTCGACGAGTGAGATCATGCGGTCGAGGAAGGTCGACCCCGCAGCCGCCGTGATGCGAACGCGGATCCAGTCGGAGAGCACCTGCGTGCCGCCGGTGACCGCCGAACGATCACCGCCCGATTCGCGGATCACCGGCGCGGATTCACCGGTGATCGCAGCTTCGTTGACCGAGGCGACACCTTCGACGACTTCGCCGTCCGACGGGATGATGTCGCCGGCCTCGACAAGGACAAGGTCGCCGACCTTCAGGCTCGTGCCGGGCACCATGCGATAGCCCGTGCCGTCATTGGCCATCAGCAGCTTGGCTTGGGTTTCGGTGCGGGCCCTGCGAAGTGAGTCGGCCTGCGCCTTGCCACGGCCTTCGGCAACAGCCTCGGCGAAGTTGGCGAAAAGCACCGTGAACCAGAGCCAGAGATTGATCTGGAAGGAAAAGCCGAGATTTCCGCGGCCGGTGATGAGATCGCGGAGGAAGAGAACGGTCGTGAGCGCCGAGACTGTGGCCACGACGAACATGACCGGGTTTCGGGCAAGCGTCCGCGGGTTGAGCTTCTTGAAAGCAGCGCTGACTGCCGGAATGAGGATGCGAGAATCCATGATGCTCGCGGATTTTGCCTGGCTCATAAGAGACTCCAGCTTGAAAGAGTAATGCGACCGTCGCGCGGTCAGCCATGTAGGATTCGAACGGCGGCGAGGATGACGAGGAGGCCGGCCATCATCACCAGGATGATGTCGGAGGCCCGCGCCATCCGCTCGCTGTCACATCCCGGTGAACCGGGATGTGACTTGAAGGGGCTGCGAGGTCTGTGACGAAGGATCATGTCTTCACCTCAGAAGGTCTGGCCGGCGATCATCATCAGGTGCTCGACGACCGGGCCGAGGGCCAGGGCCGGAAAGAAGGTCAGGCCGCCGACGATCAGGATGGTGCCGCCCAGAAGCCCGACGAAGAGCGGACCATCGGTCGGGAATGTGCCTGCTGAGGCGGGAACCGACTTCTTGGCGACCAACGAACCTGCGATTGCAAGGGCCGGGATGATGACCAGGAAGCGCCCAGCCAGCATGCCGATGCCGAGCGTGATGTTGTACCAGGGCGTGTTGCCGGTCAGGCCACCGAAAGCCGAGCCGTTGTTGGCCGCAGCCGAGGTATAGGCATAAAGGATTTCGGAGAAGCCATGCGGACCGGCCGTGCCGATCGAGGCGACGGCTGAGGGAAGCACGGTTGCGATTGCCGTGAAGATCAGCATTGCGGCCGGCAGGCAGAGAATGGCAAGCACGGCCATTTTCATTTCCTTGGCTTCGATCTTCTTGCCGAGATATTCCGGCGTACGGCCGACCATCAGGCCTGCGACAAAGATCGCGATGATGATGAACAGCAAGATGCCGTAAAAGCCTGCGCCCACGCCGCCGACGATGACTTCGCCGAGCTGCATGTTGATCAGCGGGATGAGGCCACCAAACGCGGTGAAACTGCCGTGCATCGCGTTGACGGCGCCGCAGGAGGCGGCGGTCGTGATGACGGCAAACAGCGAGGAGAGCGCGACGCCGAAGCGGACTTCCTTGCCTTCCATATTGCCACCGTTGAGCCCGAAGGCGTGCATCAGCGGATTGCCGGAGGCTTCCGCCCAGTAAGTGACGCCGACGCCGATGACGAACAGGATGCCCATCGTGGCAAGGATCGCCCAGCCCTGGCGCTGGTTGCCGACCATGCGGCCGAAAACATTGGTCAATGCGGCGCCGATCGCGAAGATGGAAAGCATCTGGACGAGGTTAGAAATGGCGTCCGGATTCTCGAAGGGATGCGCGGAATTGGCATTGAAGAAGCCTCCGCCGTTTGTTCCCAGCATCTTGATGGCAAGCTGGGAGGCAACGGGGCCGACAGCGATTGTCTGCTTGGCGCCTTCAAGCGTCGTTGCTTCCACATAAGGGCCGAGCGTCTGCGGAACGCCGAGATAGACATAGACCAGCGTCAGTATGATGCAGAGCGGCAGCAGCACGTAGAGCGTGCTGCGGATCATATCGACCCAGAAATTGCCGATTGCCTTACCGGACGCGCGCGCAAAGGCGCGGATTAGGCCGACGGCAATGGCAATACCGGTTGCAGCCGACACGAAGTTCTGAACGGTGAGCCCTACCATCTGCGTGAGGTAGGACATCGTGCTTTCGCCGCCGTAATTCTGCCAATTCGTGTTGGTGACGAAGCTTACGGCGGTGTTGAACGACAGCTCCGGCGGCACGGAGGTCATGCCGGCCGGGTTATAGGGGAGAACAGCCTGCAGGCGCATCAGCGCATAAAGGACGAGCACGCCCAGGAAATTGAAAAGCAGCATCGAAAAAGCATAGGAGGTCCAATGCTGCTCCTCGCGCTCGCTCGTGCCGGCAATGGCGTAAAGCCCGCGCTCGATTGGAACGAGGACCGGTGAAAGGAATGTGCGCTCGCCGTCGAAGACACGCGTCATGTAGCCGCCGAGCGGTTTGACGAGCGCGATGAGGATCCCGCAGTAAAGCAGGATCTGAAGCCATCCGTTGAGGGTCATGGGAGGTAACTTTCAGTACCCGGGCTTCTTGATCAGAAGCGCTCGGGGCGAATAAGAGCGTAGGTAAGGTAAACGGTCAGAAACACCGTCACCGCACCGCTTAAGATATAATCGAGTATCATGATGTTCCTCGGTTCAGAGCCTGTCGCAGGCGCTGGTATAGGCAAAGCACAGTGCGAAGAATGCGACCGCAATGCCGGGTAGAATGATGTCCATCATCGATCTTGACTCCTGTTGTTGTTCTTTGGAGTCAGACAAGACAAAGGGCACCGTCTTTGAAAGACGGCACCTTTCGGGCTTTCTGGCGCGGAGATGATCTTGCCGATCTCTCGAGCGTCAATATGCTGCCGAAGCGCATAAAGGTTCGAGACGGGGCGGAGGCCGCCGATATAAAAATCTTATAAGTGCCCATGTCCGCTGCTTGCGCTCAATCCCGTCAGCTTAGCCGAGCATTTCATCATGCGGTGAGCAAAAGCCTCGCATTTCTGTTGAATTGCGAGGCCCAGGGGTCGTATAGTCGGTCAAACGGTGTCTGCTGTGAATCGGACGAAATCATCAGGGAAGGAAACCGACATATGGCCAAAGTCCGTGCGCTGGTCCTGGAACGCCAGCATGAGCTTGCGCTTCGCGACGTCGATCTGCCGCTGGAAACAGGACCGGGAAAGGTGAAGATCAGGATCCATACCGTCGGCGTCTGTGGTTCGGACGTGCATTACTACACGCACGGCAGGATCGGACCCTTTGTGGTCCAGGAACCAATGGTGCTCGGTCATGAAGCTGCAGGCACGGTGGTCGAAGTCGGCGAAGGCGTAACGCATCTGAAAGCCGGCGACCGCGTCTGCATGGAGCCCGGTATTCCCGATCCGAATTCGAAGGCAAGTCGTCTCGGCATGTACAACGTCGATCCTGCCGTCACCTTCTGGGCGACGCCGCCGGTTCACGGTGTGCTGACGCCGGAAGTGGTTCATCCCGCCAATTATACATTCAAGTTGCCGGACAATGTGAGCTTTGCCGAAGGCGCCATGGTCGAGCCCTTCGCGGTCGGCATGCAGGCAGCGGCAAAAGCGAAGATTGCACCGGGCGACACAGCCGTCGTCGTCGGCGCCGGACCGATCGGAACGATGGTGGCGATTGCTGCCCTTGCCGGAGGCTGCGCCCGGGCCATCGTTGCCGATCTCGCCCAGCCGAAGCTCGATATCGCTGCGCAGTACCAGGGCGTCATTCCGGTCAATATCCGCGAGAAGAACCTCACTGACGAGGTGAGACGGCTGACGGATGGCTGGGGCGCGGACGTGATCTTCGAGTGCTCCGGATCGCCAAAGGCCTGGGAGACGATTATGGACCTGGCGCGCCCAGGCGGCGTCATCGTTGCCGTCGGCCTTCCGGTCAATCCGATCGGCTTCGACGTTTCGACCGCCTCGACCAAGGAAATCCGCATCGAAACGGTCTTCCGCTACGCGCACCAGTACGAGCGTTCGATCGCACTGCTCGGCTCCGGCCGCGTCGACCTGAAGCCGTTGATCTCGGAGACCTTCAAATTCGAGGATTCGATCAAGGCGTTCGACCGCGCAGTGGAAGCGCGGCCGACCGATGTGAAACTGCAGATCGTGATGGAGTGATCCATTTTTTTCGGGAATCCCCGTCGGGGTCGAAATGCCCGAGCAGTATCCGGACCGGACAGAATTCGCGAGTGGGCTCCCGGCAGCCCACTCTTTAGATCTCTAACGGCACATATGCGGCCAGCCGGCGATCGTCCATAGTCTTATTTGTACAGACCATTGTCTCGCGAGCGCCGAGCTTCGGATGAGCGCCATTGCGTACGACCGTCAAAGCGTGCATGTTGAATGCCTTCAGCAGCCGGATCAAGGGCGCTGCTGCTTCGGGGCCTCGATGTCCTGGCCCCAACGAAAGGAGGACGAAATGTCTTCCAGCCTCCATCTTTACAGTACCGCTCGCAATCTCGTCAGCGTCAGCGAGTTTGGATACGGCGAAAACATTCGGGTTCAGCAAATTGGCAAGAGCAGGCCATCGGACGTCTTGCCCCTCAAGCGGATCAATTTCGCAGCATCAGCCGCCAAGCCTTCCCGGGACGGTTGCGAAGTATCCGCTGCCAGCTTCTGGAACATTTCGTCGCCGCTGAGCGGACGCAGAAATACAACGCTGCCGCAGCATTGAAGCTGCGATCAAACAATCAACCGAAAAACCCAGGAGGACCAAATGGCCAAGGGCCAAGCGCGAAGCAATCGTGAAGTTCGAAAACCCAAAAAGGAAAAGACGGTGATACCTGTCGCCGCGGCGCAAGGCACTCAGGTCAAGTTCGCAAACAGCGGACTTAGCCTCGGCAAGAAGCAGAAATAGCTCCAATCTTGGAAGCAGCTTTTCGCATGCTTCTGCCGCCGCCGGTACCAAGGGCCTGGCTTTGTTGGCCGCAAGTGCGGGCCGCCTTGAATGAGGCGGCCCGCGTCACCACATCATTGTTGCGTTTTCAGCCTTTTGGCTACCTGATCTCGCCGGTTCGCCCGGCTGCTTGGCAATCTCAGAATTGCAAAACGTCCATAATTCCGCTCTGCGGCGGAAGATAGTCGCGCTGAAGCCATTGCCTCGCGCATCCACGTTTTAGGATACCCTCATGATAGACACGACCCGCCACGCGGCGGAGAGCCTGTTCCGACGCACAGCCCCCGAAGGCTCGAATGCCGCCAAGCTGCAGGACGTACGCACCAGACAGATCCTCAGAATGAGAGAACGCAGGCCCGTTGAAATGCAGCAGCGCCTCGAAAATCGTATGAGGCGCGCCAATCGCGAGACCCTGTTTGCCCTAAAGGAGCGTACGCATGGCGATATTTGATTACAGCACCGGTGCAGGACTATACCCCTGCAAGACCGTGAAGAGAACGAGCCGGCTTCGGTACAGAAGGTTTGATTCGGCCGCTGAAGCGCTTCGCTTTGCGATTGAGGACATGCCTGCCTCGATGCTTCGCGGTTCCATACTAGAGGTTGAGGAAGCCCGCTATGATGGTCAGCAGATGCAGAGGCTTTACGAAGCCGACGCATATCCTCTGCCCAGGCGGGACAAGAGCGATTCTTTGGAACTCGAACCGCGCCGAGTTCGGCGATCCGGCTGACGCGACTTCTTTTGGGGATTGCCATCTTAAGTGGTATTATCGCAGGCGTCAAAACAAGAAGTTGACGCGACCGTCGAAAGTGTCTATACAAAAACCCATCGATACTTTGTTTGCCGATAGTTGTTTTTGCTGCGCCTCGCGCTTCGCGACGAACTTCCTTCTCTCAAAAGTCGAAAACCCGCTGTGCGTCGCCCAGCGGTGATCAATGTTGCTAAGAAAGGGTTCGTTATGACCACTGGCACAGTTAAATGGTTCAATTCCACCAAAGGTTTTGGCTTCATTCAGCCTGACGACGGCAGCGCCGATGTGTTCGTTCACATCTCGGCCGTCGAACGCGCAGGGATGAGCTCGATCGTCGAAGGTCAGAAGCTCGGTTTCGAGCTCGAGCGCGACAGCAAGTCGGGCAAGATGTCTGCCGGCCAGCTCAAGGCCGCCTAAGCTTTAGCCGCCGATGACCACGGATGTACCGACACGGCGGCAAGAGGTTACAAGAGGCCAGGCTCATGTCTGGCCTCTTTCCGTTCCGAGGCACCTTCCGCAGCGCACGATACCAGCGCAGGTCTTCCCTGGCAGCGCGATCGTACAAGCCTCCATACCTTACGAGATCCAAAGGAATACCTATTGAGACGTTCCAACGACAACGGTTTTGCCGAACGCCGCAATGCCGCGGCGGAGGCAAAGCGAGAGCTTCTGGCAAAGTTCGCCTCCGCCCCGAAATCAGCCGATCCCGGGATGCAGGAGCGGCTTGCTGCGCGTGACGCGGTGATCCGCGCCCGCGAGGCCCGCCGTGCCGAGCGGGAAGCATTGAAGACAGCAGAGAACCAGCGAATTCTTGCCGCTGCGGCGGCGATGGCGGCTGCGGCCCAGGCCGAGGAAAAGGCAGAAGCCGAAGCCCGTCAGGCAGAAATCGCAGATCGCGTTTCACGCGGCGTGGCGGACGAAGCCGCACGCAAGGCCGAGCGTGATCGCCGTTATGCCGCGCGCAAGGCCCGCCAAGCCTGAGGTCCCAAACCACTGCGCCTATGGGCGCAGACAACCATGCGTGCGCAGATGACGCAAGGCGCGCGATAGGAACCGCTTTTGATGAATGCACATGTCCATACACCAGCCCCGCTTGCTGAAGACAATGTCGGAGCATGGTTGAAGACTCTGGCGAAATATCGCCGGCCTCGTATTGGCCGCTCCGCCTTCGAGCTTATCGTCACCGCCGTCCCGTTCGTGGGATTCTGGGCTATCGCCTATTTTTCCCTCGTTTACGGCTTCTGGTACGGGCTGGCCGCAATCATTGCGGCCGCAGCCTTCCTCCTGCGACTGTTTATGATCCAGCACGATTGCGGTCACGGCTCGTTCTTCGCCCGTCGCGGCATTGACGATTGGACAGGGCGTGTCATCGGCGTGCTTACACTGACACCTTACGACTATTGGCGCCGGGCGCACGCTGCCCATCATGCGTCGGCCGGCAATCTCGATGAGCGGGGCGTTGGTGATATCACGACCCTGACGGTTGCAGAGTACCGCGCGCTTTCGCCCATGAACCGCCTCGGCTATCGCCTCTACCGGCACCCGCTGGTGATGTTCGGCATCGGCCCTGCCTGGCTCTTCCTCTTCAAACAGCGCCTACCATTCGGGATGATGAATTGCGGAGCGCTTCCCTGGGTTTCGACCATGGGTACAAACCTCGCGGTTGTCACACTTGCAGGCCTGATGATGTGGATTGTGGGGGTCGGGCCATTCCTGATGATCCACCTGCCGATCGTGCTTCTGTCGGGTGCGGCCGGCATATGGCTCTTCTATGTCCAGCATCAGTTCGAGGACACGCACTGGTCGACAGGCGACGACTGGAAGTTTCCAAAAGCCGCTCTCCACGGCGCATCCCATTACGATCTGCCGCTGGCGTTACGATGGTTGACTGGCAATATCGGCATTCATCACGTGCATCATCTTTCGAGCCGCATACCTTATTACAGGCTGCCGGAAGTGCTGCGCGACCACCCCCAACTTGCCGGAATCGGGCGCATTACACTCTGGCAAAGCCTGCAGTGCGTCAGGCTCGTGTTATGGGATGATCGGCGCCAGAAACTCGTTTCATTCCGTGAGATCGCGGCAGCGGCGGCTTAGCGCGTACATTCGGCAAGGTTCCCGGCGGGCCGCCGAATGGCCTTCACAATTAGCGTGACCGACGCAACCATGCTTGAGCTCACGCCGCCGACCCCAAGATACCCGACAATCGAGGTCGGGTTGATGGTGGCCATTGGGGACCGCCGTTGCAGCCAGCCGGCGCTCCACTCTTTCGTTTCGTCTAGAACTCCTCAGGCAAATGCATAGGAGCCGTCCGGCCGTTTCGGGACGCGCCGTTGCCAATGAACATAACCCTCCTCGGTCATTGCCTTCTCATCCATCTCGACGCCCCAGCCGGGCCGGTCGGGCCGCAGCTCCAGATAACCATCCTTCGGCAGATAGGGATCGGCAACGTACCGCGTTTCGCCCTGCCGCTTCTCGATGTCGATGCCGCCATAAACGTAGGCCTGGCCCTTCGGCAGCCGGTATTCGAGGATCCGGAAGTTCTGCGCAGCGGCCGAGAAATGGACGTTAACTGCAGTTGCCAGCGGACCCATGGGATTGTGTGGAGCGACGCCGACGAAATAGGCTTCGGCGAGTGTCGCAATCCGCCGCATTTCGCTGATGCCGCCGACGACGCAGATGTCGGGCTGTATCAGGTCCGCGCCCTTGACCTGCAGAAGGCGCAGGAACTCGTTTCGATTGTAGAGTGACTCGCCCGTTGCGAGGACGCAGTTGAGTCCCTGCTTGAGGTCGCCCCAGGCCTCGATGTTTTCCGGGCGAAGCGGTTCCTCGTAGAACAGCGGATCATAGGGTGCCAGTGCATTGCCGAGCTGGCGGGCTGCGACCGGCTCGAAGATCTTCGCATGCGCGTCAAACGCGATCTCATAGTCGTCGCGCACGGTTTCACGAAGCGAGCGGAAATAGTCCGCCGAAGCCTTGACGACGTTGCCCCAGCGATGGGCGTGCATGTCGATGCGCCACGGGCTGAGCTTGAAAGCGGTGAAGCCCCATTCCTCATTCAAGCGATCGAACTCGTCGCGAGCCGCCGGCGCATCCGGTGCCGTGTAGACGCCTGCATAGACCTTGATGCGATCGCGCACTTCACCGCCGAGCAGTTTGTAGACCGGAACGTTCGCAGCCTTGGCGGCAAGGTCCCACAGGCAGTGATCGAGCGCCGAGATTGCGGCCAGGCCGAGTGCGCCCGGCGGGAACCTGCTTTGCTGGATCAGCAGATTGACGAGATAGTCAACGCGTGTCGGATCCTGGCCTGACAGGAAGGCGTAGAGATAATCCAAAATCGGCGGTAGCGCCTTATCCGGACCATGATTGTAGCATTCGCCCCAACCTGTCAGGCCGTCATCCGTATCGAGTGCGACGATGACGCGGGGACGGTCCTTGTCGCGGGTCATGAAAACCCGCATGCGGTCGATCTTCATCTTTCTGTCCTTCTACCGATTGAAATAAGTCCGGCGCGAGAGGCGCGTCTGCACATAGAGGTGCTCGTTGTAGGTTCCGGGATTGTAGGAGCCGGCATTCTCCGGCACGGGTACGGAGACGTTGCCGCCGCTTGGGAAGCGGGCCACGAAGGCCTCGTCGATGTCGCAGCCAAGCCCCGGCGCATCAGGAACCGCAATCGATCCGTCGACCTGTTCAGGATGCGGAACGATCGTCTGCCGGCGGCCGTCCCAGTCGTCGTCGATGCGCTCGAGGATAAGCGCGTTGGGAATCGCCGCAAGCACTTGCAGGGCCGCATATTCGGCGACCGGGCCAAGCGAGCCGGAATGCGGAGCCATCTGGATATGGTGCGCCTCGGCCATCGCCGCGATCTTTTTCATCTGTGTGATGCCGCCGGCCCGGCCGGTATCCGGCTGGATCACGTCGACCAGTTCTTTCTCGATGAGTTCCCGTTCGCCGAAGATGGTCGCCGAGCGCTCGCCGGCCGCCAGTGGCACGTGCGCCGCATCGCGAATGCGCCGGTAGCCGTCGATATTCTCCGGCGCAATTGGATCTTCGACCCAGAAGAGTTCGTAAGGCTCCAACGCCCTGACTAGGCGGCAGGCATCCGCAGGCGTCAGCCAGGGCGGTCCATGCAGATCGATCGCAATGTCGATATCGTTGCCGACCGCCTCGCGCAACGCAGCGACTTTGCGGACGGGATCGGCGACCCCGCCGCATTTAATCGCCTTGATGCCGCGCTCCTTGACCGCAAGCGCGCGCTCGGGCGTGTTTGCGTGGGAGTAGATCGGGATCCTGTCGCGAACCTTGCCGCCGAGCAGCATCCAGACCGGCACGCCGAGCGCTTTTCCCTTAATGTCCCAAAGTGCCATGTCGATGCCCGTCATGGCGCCGGCGCCGACCGTTCCCAGCATGCCGTGGCCCATCATGGCGATGTGCATCTTCTGCCAGAGACGCTCGATATGGGCCGGATCCTCGCCAATGAGAAGCGGCGCCAGATCGTGGATCGCCGTCTCGATGACCCGCGGCCAACCCGAGCATTCACCGATACCGGTGATGCCTTCGTCGGTGTCGATCTTCAAGAACAGCCAATTTCGTGTGCCGGGCAGCTGTTTGGATGCGCCGTCTCCCGAGCGCTCATCGGAGGCCCATTTCGAGGGGTCTGGTTGCCCGGCATGCATGAGAAAGGTTCTAATTCCGGTGATTTTCATCGCACAGAACTCCCGTTCTTGAGATTGGCTGGTTCGATGTAGCGGAAACGCCGCGAGCGATCCCGGTCGCGTGGATCGGGGCGCGGAATGGCGGAGATGAGCGCTTGGGTATAGGCGTGCTCCGGCGTGTTGCAGATCTTGTCCGCATCTCCAACCTCGACAAGCCGGCCCTTGTACATTACGCCGACACGATCGCACATGTAGCGAATGACGCCGATGTCGTGGCTGATGAAGATGTAGGCAAGGCCGAGCTCGTCCTGCAAGCGCATCAAAAGGTCGAGGACCTGCGAGCGCACGGATACGTCGAGCGCCGAAGTCGCTTCGTCGGCAACGATGATGCGTGGGCTGAGTGTGATGGCGCGGGCAATCCCGATGCGCTGACGCTGGCCTCCGGAAAAAGCATGCGGGTAACGTTCACGGGTCGTCGGATCGAGGCCCACCTGCTCCATCAGGTGACAAATGCGTTCATCGAGTGCCCGGCCGCGTGCGATGCCGTTGACAAGCAGCGGCTCGCCGATGATTTGCGAGACGGTCATACGGGGATTGAGAGAGCCGAAGGGGTCCTGGAACACCATGCGCAGTTCGCGCCGCGCAGCGGCAAGCGGTTGCCCCTTCGCGGTTGCCAGATCGATCATGCCGCCATCAGCGCGGCGATACAGAATCTCGCCCGCGGTCGGATCGATGAGGCGCATGATCGAACGTCCCATCGTCGTCTTTCCGGACCCGCTTTCGCCGACGATGCCGAGCGTCTCGCGCGGTAGGAGAGAAATGGAGACATCGTCAAGCGCTTTGACCTCGCCGAAATCCATGGACACGTTGCGGAGCTCGAGAATTGGCGCTGCCGTCCTGTCGAGCGGCGCCCGCGCCAGCCTGATTTCGGCCTTGGCTTCCAGTTTCAAAACGGAGCCGATCAGCATCCGGGTGTAATCGTCTTTCGGGGCATGAAAAATCTGCTCGACCGGGGCGTATTCCTTGGCGACGCCGTCGTGCATGACGAGCACGTCGTCAGCGATTTGCGCCACGACGCCCATGTCGTGCGTTATGAAAAGCACCGCCATGCCGTAAGCCTTTTGTAGTCGGGCAATCAGGTCGAGGATTTCGGCTTGCGTGGTGACGTCCAAAGCCGTCGTAGGCTCGTCGGCGATCAGCAACTGCGGCTTGCATGCGAGCGCCATCGCGATCATGGCGCGCTGGCGCATGCCGCCCGAATATTGGAACGTATAGCGATCCACGGCTTTTTCCGGGAAAGGAATCTCCACCTGCTTCAGGAGTGATATCGCTTCGGCGCGTGCTTCCGCCTTGCTCATCCTGGTGTGAAGACGAAGTGCTTCGATGATCTGGTCGCCCACCGTGTGGACCGGCGAGAGTGACGACATCGGTTCCTGGAAAATCATGGCAATGTCGCGGCCGCGTATGGCGCGGATGTGGCGCCCGCGCGGGTTAAGACTGACGAGATTAACGGAGCGACCGTCTTTGCCATTCAGGACGATGGATCCGCCGCAGATACGGCCTGGCGCGTCTAAGATCTGCAGGATCGAGCGGGCCGTCACGGACTTGCCGGAGCCGCTCTCGCCGACGACGCAAAGCGTCTTTCCCGGCTCGATCGAAAAGGAAAGATCATCGACTGCGCGAAAGGCGCCGTTGCGCAAGGCAAAGTCGACCGTCAGGTTCTGCACCTGCAGGAGCACCCTGCCAGCCGTGATCGGAACGATGTCGGTCATGCCGGCCTCATTTGTTGTATGGGTCAGCCGCATCGCGCAGGCCGTCGCCGAGAAGGTTGAGCGCCATAACCGCGACGACGACGGCCGCGCCCGGCATGAAGAGCCATGGCGCCGTGGCGATCGAGCGGATGTTTTGAGCCTCGCGCAAAAGCACACCCCAGGAGATGGTCGGCGGCTGCAGGCCGAGGCCCAGGAAGGAGAGGGAGGTCTCCGCAAGGATCATCGCCGGCACGGCAAGCGTGATCGACGCTATGATGTGGCTCGCGAAACTCGGCAGCATGTGCCGGAAGATGATGCGCCTTTCGCGAACGCCGTCCAATCTCGCGGCAGCGACGAATTCCTCGGTGCGCAAGGACAGAAAGCGGCCCCGTACGACACGGGCAAGCTGCGCCCAACCGGTCAGCGACAGGATGATGGTGATCATCATGTACTGAAGCGTTGCCGGCCAGCCCTGCGGGAGTGCCGCCGCCATCGCAAGCCAGATCGGGATCGTCGGCAGCGACAGCACGAAATCGATGACGCGCTGCATGAAGAAATCGATGCGGCCGCCGTAATAGCCGGAAATGCCGCCGAGCACGATGCCGAGCAGCAGCGAAAAGAAGACACCGACAAGGCCGATCGACAGCGAGATCTGGGAGCCCTGAACCGTCCGGCTAAAGACGTCGCGCCCGAGCCGGTCGGCGCCGAACAGCAGAAGGGGGCTCGCCTTGTCGGACGAAGCGATCAGATGGATGTTCGTTCTAAACAAGCCGAGCACCGAATATTCATAGCCGCGCCCGAACAGCTGGACGTCGACCCGTTTCGTCCTGTCCTCCTTGTAGATCGCAGCAAGGGTTTCCGGGTCGCGGGTGAGCTTCATCGCATAGTAGTGCAGATCGATAGAGAGGCCATTGTCCGCGTCGCCGAAATGCAGCGCCTGCGGCGGATGAAAGGTCGCCCGAGCGTTCTGCAGGTTAGGATCGTTGATGGCGAAGAAGCCCGGAACGACGGCAACGATGTACATCAGGATGGTGACGACGAGGGCAACCATGGCAAGCCGGTGCCGGCGGAAGGCCCACCAGATGAGCTGCCATTGCGAGGCGACGGCGGCACGATCCGGCGAGAGATTTGTGACAGCAATGTCGGTCACGACCAGCTCCTATTCCAACCGGATGCGGGGATCGACTAGCGCAAGCAGGATGTCGCTGATCAGCGAGCCGATCAGCGTGAGCGCGCAGATCAAAAGCACGAAGGCGCCGGCCAGATACATGTCCTGCGCCATCAGGGCCTGCAGCAACAGGGGGGCGGCCGTCGGCAGATTGAGGACGATCGCCACGACGACGGAACCGGAAATAAGGTTGGGAAGCAGCCAGGCAATCGTCGAGATGAACGGATTGAGCGCGATCCGTAAGGGATACTTCACGAGCAGCCTGAACTCGGAGAGACCCTTTGCCCGTGCCGTCGTGACGTAAGGTTTTGGCAATTCGTCAAGCATGTTCGCGCGCATGACGCGGATCAAGCTTGCGGTCGAGGATACGGCCAGGATGATCACCGGAAGCCATATATGCGAAAACAGGTCGAGTATCTTGGCGAAGCTCCAGGGCGCGGTCTCGAACTCGGACGAAAAGAGACCGCCGACGTCCTGACCGAATTCGACGGCAGCGATATACATCAGCACGAGCGCCAGCAGGAACGAGGGGATAGCCAATCCCAGGAAGGTGAAGGCGGTAAAAAAATAGTCGCCAATCGAATATTTACGCACGGCGGAAAAGACGCCAATCGGAAGTGCGATCGCCCAGGTGGCGATCAGCGTCGAAAGAGCAAGCACCAGCGTCAACGCAATGCGCTCCCAGATGAGGCCGGAGACTGGTTGCTGCCATTCGAAGGAGATGCCGAAGTCGCCGCGGGAAACGATGCCCCATATCCATTTGAAATATTGCACGAGCATCGGATCATCGAGGCCGAAGCGCTCACGCAATTGCGCCGCGGTATTCTGATCGATGACCTCGTTCGACGCAGCAAGCGTTGCGATATAGGTCGTGACGTAATCGCCCGGCGGGAGCTGGATAAGTACAAAGGCCAGGAAGCTGACAGCGAAAAGGGATGGGATCATCCACAAAAGGCGTTTAGCGATGAAGATAAGCATGAGGCATCTCTTGCAATGAACACCGCTTCCGAAGTTTCCGGACAGCGTGCTTGAAAGAAGCGCCGCCCCAAAGGGCGGCGCGGGAACGGCAAATCAGCTCGTGAAGCTAAACTGCTGGGGCAGTGCCGGTCCCGGATTTGGCCAGGACCAGCTATCCGGCTGCTTTTCCGGGACATTGCGCAGGTTGTTGCGGATGATGCCGAAGCCGCCGACGGCAAGGCAGAGGCCGACTGTCTCGAATTCGTCAGCCGCGATGTCGAAGATCTGCTTCATGATCGCACCGCGCTTGTCGAGATCGGCGGTCGAGCGGGCGCCGTCGAAGAGCTTCATGCGTGTCTTCTGACTTTCCGGCGGTTCTTCGCCGCGTGCGCCGTTCGACGTATACCAAAGCGACCACGGAATGGCGTAGCGCGAGCCTTGCGGGTGGAAGGCGAAGAAGTCGCGCGGATCAAGCATCGGATCAAGTCCGCCCGGACCCGGCCAGACCGCCGCATCATGCGCGTTGTCGTCGCCGCGGGTATAATAGAGGGCGCGCTCGATCGTATTGACCTTCATGTCGATGCCGATCTGCGCCCAATGCGCCTTGACCAGTTCCAGGGCATCGACGAGGTCGGGATAGAGCGTCGGAATGACGTCAACCGTGAAAAACACCTTCTGGCCGTCGGGCCGGAGGCGGAACCCGTTCCCGTCCTTCTTGTCGTAGCCTGCCTGATCCAGCATCGCGCCCGCTTTGTCAGGATCGTATTCGGTAAACTGACGCGCGAGCTTTTCGTGATACCACGGATGCTCAGGGCGCGGTCCGGCCTGGTAGCCTTCGCTCTGCCCGAAATACACGATGTCGATCAATTCTGGCCGGTTGATTCCAAGCGAAAGCGCCTGCCTGAACGCCTTGTCGGCAAACATCTTGCGTAGGGCAGGATCCTTGTGGGTCATGTTGAAGTAGATCTGGCACTGCTGCGAGGCGGACGGCACCAGCGACAGCAGGCGGTAGTCGCCTTTGTCCATGTTCTGGGAGAGCGTCGGCTTGTTCGAGAGAACGCTGATATGGCGCTCCTGGATGTCGATCTTCCCGGAGATGACATTCAGCATCAGCGACTCGACGTCCTGCGAGATGCTGAAATTGATCTCATCGACATAGGGAAGCTGGTTGCCTTGGGTATCGACCTGCCAGAAATAGGGGTTCCGGGTCATGACGACGCGCGTCGCGCCGCCGCTGTAAGGCTCCTTCACGACCCATGGATCGAGCGTCGGCTTGGCCGGGTTGCCCCACCGCGACGGAATCTCGATATCGCCGCAGCGCGCGCGGAAGAGATCCGTCCAGCTGCCGGCGCCTGCTTTCGTGACGTCTTCGGCGATATTGGGATTGTATTTCGGCAGGAACTGGCTGCAATAATGCTTCGGAAAGAGTGTCGGATGCTGGCCGAGCGGCGTCGCGAGGTTTTCCAGATAGAGCGCGTTTGCCGCAGCAAAGGTGAATTTCACCGTAAAGTCATCGATCTTCTCGACATTGACGGCCTTGCCTGCAACCGACAGCTGCGCAGGCGTCGAGCTGTAGAGCTCGCTGTTCTTCACGCAATCCTCAATAGCAAAAACGATGTCATCGGCGGTGAAAGGATGGCCATCGGACCAGCGGACCCCTTCGATGAGGTGAAAGGTAAACTGGGAGGCGTCGTCGTTGATTTCCCAACGTTCGGCGAGGTTGGGCACAACCTGCGTAAATTCCAGATTCCAGCGCACGAGGCTCTGATTGCCGACCATGCGCAGGATGCCGTTATGGTCGGATGAACCTCGGAGCCCGCGGCGGAGAGTTCCGCCATAAGTGCCGACCTTTTCGAGAGGCGTCACGACCATCGGCTTTTTCGGCAGCCGTTCAGCGAGCGGCGGCAGCTTTCCGTCCTTGGCAAGCTGCGCCAATGCGGGCGCTTCGCCGCCTGCCGCAGCGACGCGGCCAGCAATAGACAAGGCTGCCACTCCGGCCATGCCTCCGAGCACGGCGCGCCGAGTGACGCCGCGAGACAGTATTTCATCACGCATAGAGTTCCCTCCCGTTTTGTGCCGGCACGACTGTGATCAACCGGCGCGACGAGCTCCCTACCCGTCGCAAGGCGCTCTTCTTAACGCCGTGGGCAGACCATAGACACCTTCTCAAATAATTACAAGAGTTGACAGATAATGACAGATTTAGTAGCCCTGCGGCATAGAAAATGGCTGTCGCTGCCGGAAAAGACCGCCTCGGGAGTTTGAAAAACATGGAACTGTCAGATGCTGTGCGCGAAAAACTGAAAGCTGTTTCGACGGCGACGCTGACGACGGTGCTGCTGAAGCGCGGCTTGAGGAACGTCTTCATTTGCGGCGTCCACAAGATCAATCCGCAGGCCCCGCGCCTGGTCGGCCCTGCCTTCACGCTGCGCTACATTCCCGCCCGCGAGGACATCGATCACCTTGGCGTCTTTGCCGATCGGAGCCATCCGCAGCGCCGCGCCATCGAGGAGTGTCCGCCGGGCTGCGTGCTGGTCATCGACAGCCGCAAGGATCATTCTGCGGCATCGGCTGGCGGTATTCTGATTACGCGCCTTTTCAAGCGGGGTGCGGCCGGCGTCGTCACAGACGGCGGTTTCCGGGATTCGCCGGATATCGCCGCTTTGCCGTTCGCCGCTTATCACGCGGCACCATCGGCGCCGACGAACTTGGTGCGCCATCATGCGCTCGACATCAATCAGCCGATCGGCTGCGGCGATGTGCCCGTCTACCCGGGCGATATCATGGTTGGCGACAACGAGGGCGTGGTCGTCATCCCCGCTGCGATGGCCGAGGAGGTGGCAAACGAGGCCTTCGAGCAGACGGTCTTCGAAGACTTCGTCGAGGAGCGGGTGCAGGCCGGGCAAGGCATATTCGGCCTTTACCCTCCCGGCGAGGAGGCAGCCGCGGAATTTGCTGCCTGGCGGCAGAAAGAAGGGCGATGATGAAACTGTCGGCCGTTGCCGATTCGAACAAGGGCGCAACGCGCTTCAGCGACATCATCTACGAGAAGATCGTGGGGATGATTGCGGACGGAAACTTTCCGGTGAACGAGCGGTTGCCGCCGGAATCGAAGCTCGCCGTCATGTTCGGCGCATCAAGGCCTGTCGTGCGCGAAGCGCTCGAGCGTTTGAGGGCTGACGGACTGGTCGTCTCGCGCAAGGGTTCAGGCTCCTACGTGCGGCAACGACCGGATTCGTCCATGCTGAAAATGGTCCCGGTCGGCTCCCTTGCCGACGTGCAGCGTTTTTTCGAATTCCGCGCCGGCCTCGAGGCCGAGGCCGCGGAGCTTGCCGCACGCAACTGGCAGCCGGCCGACAAGGAGCGGATAACCGCCGCGCTCTTTGCTATCGAACAATGTCTGCGGGACGGCAAACTTGGCGCCGAGGAGGACCAGGCGCTTCACGATGCGATTGCCATGGCAACCGGAAACCAGTTCCACATCACGGTTCGCGAGTGGTTCAGGCCGCATTTCGCCATCGGGCACTCGGTGACGCGAAGCCTGAGCCTCAAGCGGACGCCCGAACAGATACGCAGCGTCCAGGACGAGCACGCGGTGATCGTGGAGGCAATCTTCGCGCGCAACGAAGCCGAGGCCCATGACGCGATGAAAAGACACATACTGAATGCGCGCGCCCGCATGTTCCAGGGCGTTTGAGCGATGATGGGGAGGAAGGGACGATGAAACGGCTGGCTCTCACAGGCGCTGCCGGACGCATAGGGACGTTGCTGCGCCCGCTTCTTCGGCCGTATGTCGAGCACCTGCGCCTGATCGATTTCCATGAACCTGCCCGGCTCGGTGAAAATGAAAGCTTCGTCAGGGCTGACCTTACAAAGCTCGATGAGGCAACGGCCGCGCTTGAGGATGTTGATGGCGTCGTCCATCTGGCCGGCATTGCAAGCGGCATCGACATGAACGCCATTTTGCAGGCGAACGTGCTTGGGACATACAATCTTTACGAGGCCGCACGGATCAACAGCGTCCGGCGGGTCGTCTACGCATCGAGCAATCACGCCACGGGCTTTTACCCGCGCGGCCAGATCGTGTCTCCGCTGGATCCTATGCGCCCGGACAGCCCTTATGGGCTTTCCAAATGCTGGGGCGAACTGGTGGGAGGGCTTTACTACGACACCTGCGGCATTCGCACTCTTTCCATCCGCATCGGCAACGCCGGAACCTACCCCAACAGCGAGCGGTCGGTGGCAATCTGGATCAGTGCGCGGGATCTGGCGCAGTTGGTCAGGATCGGCCTGTCCCACCCGCTTATCGCCGCAACAGTGGTCTACGGCGTTTCCGATACCGAGGAGCCATGGTGGGACAACGAGGTCGCGGCCAAATTGGGCTATCAGCCGCAAGACCGCCCGCGGGATCATGCGCGCATCGAGGGGCCGTCAGAAGGGCCGGTTGCTCTTGCGTTCCAGGGCGGCGGGTTCTGTGAGATCAATCACGACGGCGTCATCCGCATGCGGGACGCCGAGGGTTTGGCCAAGAGCCTGGAGACGGTTCCGTGACGGCGCCGCGGATCATCCATCCGGAAGTCCGTCCGATGCTGCAGCAACCGCTGGGCGTCGGCGAATCGCCGGTATGGGACGAGAAGACCGGATGTCTTTGGCTCGTAGACATCCAGGCGCCGGCTATCGTCCGGCTTTCGGCGCAGGGGAAGATCGACAGCTTCCGAATGCCTTCGGCGATCGGCAGCCTTGGGCTTTGCCGTGACCGCCGTATCGTTGTTGCCCTTCGATCGGGCATTCACCTTTTCGACCCCGCTTCCGGAAGCCTCGAGTTTTTATGCGATCCAGTGGGGAGAGGCGTAAATTGCCGCCTCAACGATGGCAAGGTTGGTCCTGACGGCCATTTCTGGGTGGGGTCGATGAGCGAAGCCAAGCCGCAGGTCAACGATGCGGCGCTTTACCGGGTGAGTTCCGATGGCAGCGCGCGGACCATCGCAACAGGATTGACCAGCTCCAACGGCCTTGCCTGGTCGCCAGACGGCCGGCGAATGTATCACTCCGACAGCCGCCAATGCTTCCTGCAGGCTTTTGATTTCGATCCGGCCACAGGCGAGCCTGGAAACGCCGGACGGCTTCGGGTCTTCACGGAGGAGGAGGGCCGGCCGGACGGCGCCGCAACCGACCGGGACGGCACCTATTGGAGTGCAGGCGTTTCTGCGGGCCGGCTCAACCGGATTTCTCCAGATGGCGACATCGTCGAGATTTATGTTCTGCCGGTCGCCGCACCAACGATGCCCTGCTTCGGGGGGCCGGATATGCGGACGCTCTTCGTTACTAGCCTATCGAGCGATCGCGGCGGCCTTTTCGAAGCAGGTACCGTCATCGCCTTTGACGTGGATGCGGAGGGCCTGCCGCCCTTCCGGTTCAGCAATTGATGGAAGGGAACAGGGAAAGAAGATGAGCATCGCAACCATGCGTCAAGCGCTTAGAGGCGTGTCGGGTGTTCCCGTGACGGCCTATGACGGAAATGGCGAGGTCGAACCCCGGACCACGGCGATGGTCTATCGGCGGGTGGCGATCGCTGGCATTCACAATATCGTCGCTGCAGGAAACACCGGCGAATTCTACGCTTTGACCCCGGAGGAGATCCGCAGCGTGCACGAAGCTGCGGTTTCCGGCGTTGACGGCAGAGCCCCTGTGACGGCCGCAATCGGCAGGTCGCTGCGCGAAGCAATCCGGATGGCCAAGGATGCAGCCGCGATCGGTGCAACTGCGGTCATGTCACACCAGCCCGTCGATCCCTTTGCCGCGCCGTCCGCGCAGATCGACTATTTCTGCAGTCTTGCGGACGCTTCGCATTTGCCGCTGGTTGCCTATGTGCGGGCGGACGGCTTCAATGTCGACGACATGGTCCGTCTTGCAGCCCACGGCAACATTGCCGGCATCAAGTTCGCGACGCCGGATCTGATGCTTCTCTCCAGGGCCATCGCAGCGTCGGATCCGGCGGGAGCGCTGTTCGTCTGCGGCCTTGCAGAAAGCTGGGCGCTGTCCTTCACGGCCGCTGGTGCGCGGGGCTTCACATCCGGCCTTGTCAACGTTGCGCCACGGTTGTCGCTTGCGGTCCACGATGCACTGGCCAAGGGCGATTTCGAAGCTGCACGCGCCATCATCAATCAGCTCGAGCCCTTTGAGCGCATGCGGACGAAATTCCGCAACGGCGCGAATGTTACGGTCGTAAAGGAGGCTGTGGCGCATGCCGGCCTCAACGTCGGACCCGTGCGCGTGCCGGGACTGCCGCTGCTTGATCAAAAGGATCGCGAAGAATTGGTTCGCCTGCTCAAGGGCTGGGAGGTCGCAGGCGATATCCTTGCGCCTGCGGACCAATAGGTTTCCGCGCGGGCGGCAAGCTGAGTTTGAATTCATAACTGAAGGCAAAAGGCGCCGAAACTGCTGCGCCGCGAGATTGGGAGGTCTTGAGATGCTGAAGAACTTGCTGACGACGATCACACTTGCTGGCGCTTTGATCACGGCGCAACCATCCTTTGCGGCGTCACCGCCAAACATGCTGGTGATCGGTACCAATCTTACCGGCATCCGGACACTCGACCCAGCACAGAACAACGCCCGCACGGTTTCCGAACTGATCTCGAACATCTATGACAACCTCGTCCAGCTGTCGCCGGATGATCTTAAGACGCTGAAGCCGATGCTTGCCACGAAATGGCGCGTTTCCGAAGACGGCAAGATCATCACCTTGACCTTGCGCGACGATGCGGTCTTCCAGAGCGGTAATCCGGTCACGGCCGAAGACGCCGCGTGGTCCATCCAGCGTGTGATCAAGATGGGGCAGGTCGGGTCAACCGATATCGCGCTCTGGGGCTTCACGCCCGAGAACGTGGACAAGCTCGTCCGGGCCAAAGACGAGCACACGCTGGAGATCGAATTGCCACTGGCCGTCAATACCGATCTTGTGCTTTATTCCCTCGCCGGCTCGTCGATCGGCGTCATCGACAAGAAAACGGCGTTATCGCACGAGGCGAACGGCGACCTCGCTGGTGCGTGGCTGTCGGCCAATTCGGCAGGAAGCGGACCGTTCGCGCTGGCGCAATGGCGCCCGAACGACGTCGCGATCTTCAATGCGCAGAAGGACTATTGGGGCGGCGCACCGGCCATGGCACGTGTTGTCGCCCGCCACATACCGGAATCTGGCAACCTCAGGCTGCAGCTCGAAGCCGGTGACGTCGACGTCGGCCAATACATCGCAAGCGGCGACCTTGATGCCTTGTCGAACAGCAAGGATATGGTGATCGAGAGCGTTCCGGGCCTCGGCTTCTACTATGTTGCGCTCAACCAAAAGGATCCGGACCTGCAGAAGCCCAAGGTCCGTGAGGCGTT
The DNA here is from genome assembly GCF_056279785.1 of Rhizobium sp. USDA 3886. NCBI lineage: Bacteria > Pseudomonadati > Pseudomonadota > Alphaproteobacteria > Hyphomicrobiales > Rhizobiaceae > Rhizobium > Rhizobium sp. USDA 3886. The sequence continues at coordinate 1,232,500 of NZ_JBWCDC010000003.1, forward strand.
TCAGCACGCGTTCGACTGGAAGGCGATCTCCGGCAACATCATGCGTTATACCGGCTTTCCATGGCAGTCGATGATCCCTCGCGGAATGATCGGAGCGCCGGAAGATGCGGCCTCGCGCTACGATTATGATCCCGCCAAGGCCAAGAAATTGCTGGCCGAGGCCGGATATCCGAACGGCCTGAAGAAGGTGCTCAACCCGTCGGGTGCGGCAACGTTGCCTTTCGCAGAAGCGCTGCAGGCGAGCGCCCGCGCCGCCGGCCTTGATCTCAATCTCGTGCCCGGCGAATTCACCCCCGCATTCCGCGAGCGCAAGTATGAGGTCCTGCTCGGCAACTCGGGTGCCCGGCTGCCGGATCCGTTCGCCGTTGCCACGCAGTACGCCTACAATCCCGACAACAGCGACGAGGCGCGTCTCGGCAGCTACTACCTCTGGCGGGCCGGGATGAAGGTCGACGAGCTCAATACGCTCGTCGATCAGTCGATGAAGGAACGCAATGCGGGCAAGCGCGCGGAGATCTTCCAGAAGATGGACGGCATCTACAGCGGCATGGACGCCCCGCTCGTCATCTTCTTCCAGCGCACTGACCCGTATGTCATGCGTGCCAATGTCAAGGGCTATCATGGGCATACGACCTGGTCGACGCGCTGGCACGACGTGACGAAGGAGTAATTGCCCGTGGTGAATGCCGATCTGACATCGAAACGGGATGCGGACCGCAGTGTGGACGAGGACGGCGCCGCCCACGCGCCGCCGCATCGGCTCGTGACCATCCTGCGGCGACTGGCAGGGCGTGTCGTGGCGGTCGTGACAACGCTCCTCGGCCTGCTGTTCCTCACCTTTTCGATGGGCCGCCTGCTTCCAGCCGACCCGGTGCTCGCCATTACCGGGGCGGAGGTGAGCAAGGACGTCTATGATCGCGTCTATAACGAGTTGGGGTTGGGACAGCCGATTTGGGTGCAGTTCCTGAGCTATGTGCGGAAGGTTGCGACGGGCGACCTCGGCACATCTGCGACGACCGGTCAGCCGATACTCACCGATCTGCTGACCATCTTCCCGGCGACCATTGAGCTTGCCATCATCGCCATGATTGTCGGCGCCCTTGTCGGCGTTCCGCTTGGCATCACTGCGGCCGTCAGGCGCGGCACGATCATCGACCACATCGCGCGCATCGTTGCGCTCGCTGGCCACTCCATCCCGATCTTCTGGACCGGGCTGATGGCGCTCTTCATCTTCTATGCGAAGCTGAAACTCGTCGGCGCATCCGGCCGGGTGGACGTATTCTACGAGGGGCTCGTCACGCCGGTCACCGGCTTCCTGCTGATCGATTCGGCGATCGAGCGCCAGTGGGATGTGTTCCGAAGTGCGCTCGGACACATCATCCTGCCGGGCGCGATCCTCGGCTATTATTCCGTGGCTTATATCAGCCGCATGTCGCGCAGCTTCATGCTGGAACAGCTCAGTCAGGAATATATCATAACGGCGAGGGCAAAAGGGCTCGGACTGCGGAAGGTCGTCTGGCGACATGCCTTCAGAAATATCCGCGTGCAACTGCTGACGATCATGGCGCTCACCTTCGGGGGCCTTCTTGAAGGGGCAGTGCTCATCGAGACCGTCTTCGGTTGGCCGGGACTCGGCCAGTATCTGACCCGCGGACTTCAGATGAACGACATGAATGTCGTGATGGGCGCGGTGCTGACCATTGGGGCTGTCTTCCTGACGATCAACATCTTTTCGGATGTGCTTTATCGCATTCTTGATCCGAGAACACGGTGATGCCGATGACAATCTCCGCCGAACGCACAGATCGCGCCAACGACAGCGGCTTTCGCAAATGGCTGCGCGCGCCCGAACCGCGGGGCTGGTTTCAGTCGTCGGTACAGCAATTCCATCAGGGGTGGCTGAAGTTCCGCTTGCATCCGCTCGGTTTGGCCGGGCTGGCAATCATCGGACTGCTGATCCTGGTCGCGGTCGCCGCGCCACTGCTGACGCGTTACGATCCGATCGTTCAGGACATGGCGGGGCGCCTCGCTCCGCCTTCGGCAGAGCATTGGCTTGGCACCGACAATTTCGGCCGCGACGTCTTTTCCCGTGTGATCTACGGCGCGCGCACCACGCTTTACATCATCATGCTCGTTACGGTCATCGTTGCGCCGATGGGCCTTCTGATTGGCACTTGCTCCGGTTATTTCGGCGGCATCGTCGATGAAATCCTGATGCGGATCACCGACATCTTCCTTTCCTTTCCAGGCCTGGTGCTGGCATTGGGCTTTGCTGCAGCGCTCGGTCCCGGCATTACCAACGCGATCATCGCAATTTCGTTGACCGCATGGCCGCCGATCGCCCGGCTTGCGCGTGCCGAGACGCTCAGTCTGCGCAAGGCCGATTTCATCGCCGCCGTGCGTCTGCAGGGGGCGACGCCAATGGCCATCATCACCCGCCACATCCTGCCGATGTGCATTCCGTCGGTGATCGTGCGCGTGACCCTCAACATGGCCGGCATCATCATCACGGCCGCAGGGCTCGGGTTCCTCGGCCTCGGCGCGCAGCCGCCTTGGCCAGAATGGGGAGCGATGGCGGCGACCGGGCGTGAATTCATGCTCGACAGTCCCTGGGTCATTGCTGCACCCGGCATTGCGATTGCGCTGGTGAGCCTTGCGTTCAACCTCGTCGGCGACGCACTTCGGGACGTCCTTGATCCGCGAGGTTCGGAATGAGTTCTTCCCTCATCGACATCCGCAATCTCGAGATCGCCTTCGGCGGCGGAGCCGTGCGGGCGGTGCGCGGCGTCAGCTTTTCGCTCGGACAGGAAAAACTCGGGATCATCGGCGAATCCGGATCGGGCAAGTCGACGGTTGGGCGTGCCATCATGAAGCTGCTGCCACCGACTGCGGTCGTCACCGCGGACCGGATGACGTTTCGGGATGTGGATCTCATCAAAGCCGGCGAGCGTAGAATGATGACAATACGGGGGCGACGCATCGGACTGATCCTGCAAGACCCGAAATATTCGCTGAACCCCGTCATGCGGATCGGCGAGCAGATCGCCGAAACCTATCGTTTTCACTATCCGAAGGCGAACGCAAAGCAGGCTCATCAGCAGACGCTCGCGATGCTCGAAGCCGTCCAGATCCGCGATCCGGAAAGCGTGGCTCGCCTCTATCCGCACGAGATATCGGGCGGCATGGGCCAGCGCGTGATGATCGCCATGATGCTGATTGCGGAACCGGAGGTTCTGATCGCTGACGAGCCGACATCCGCCCTCGATGTCACAGTACGGCTCGAAATCCTGGCACTGCTTGATGAACTCGTCGCTCGCCGCAACCTCGGCCTGATTTTCATCAGCCACGACCTGAACCTCGTCCGGAACTTCTGCGACCGGGTGCTGATCATGTATGCCGGCCGCGTTGTCGAGGTCCTCAGGGCCTCTGACTTCGCAAATGCAAGGCATCCCTATACGCAAGGCCTGCTCGCATCGCTGCCGTCAATCGACGATCCGCCCGTACGGCTGCCGATATTGAAGCGCGACCCGGCCTGGCTCACTGACATTGGTTTGGAGACGGCACGGTGATCGAAATCGACAATCTCACGATCCGTTTTGATCCCAGCCAGAGGCCGGTCGTCAGGAACGTCAGCCTTGCCATCAAGAAGGGCACGGCTTTCGGCTTGGTTGGGGAATCCGGCTGCGGCAAGTCCACAGTGCTGCGCGCGATATCCGGCCTCAATCCGAATTACGACGGCCGGATCAAGCTGGATGGAAGCACATTGGACCGGCGGCGCGACCGGCCGTTCTTCCGCCGCGTGCAGATGGTCTTTCAGGACCCCTACGGATCACTCCATCCTCGCAAGACAATCCGCGCGCAGCTCAAAGAGCCGCTCCGGAACCAGGGGCTCGCGATCAACTCGGTGGACGTGGATGCCGTGCTGCGGTCGGTTGGCCTCGATCCGTCGCTCAGTTACCGATTTCCGCACCAGCTCTCCGGCGGGCAACGGCAGCGCGTGGCCATTGCTCGCGCTCTGGTACTTGATCCGGCCGTCCTGCTCCTCGACGAACCGACGTCTGCGCTGGACGTGTCGGTCCAGGCGGAAATCCTCAATCTGCTGCAGGATCTGCGCAAGGAGCGCGGCCTGACCTATTTGCTCGTCAGCCACGATCTCGCCGTCGTGTCCCACATGTGCAGCCACGTCGCCATCATGGAGGCAGGCGAGATTGTCGAGCAGGTGGATATCGAAAGGTTGCGCAAAGGAGCGGTCGAGCATGGCTATTCCCGACATCTTTTGGGCGCGAGCAAGATTTACGGAAGGAGGCATTAACCGGTTGGTGATCCTCGATCGCGCCTAAAACCGAGACAATGCTCAGCGTTCCACCGATGGGTGAAGCTTTGGTGAGTTGCCATCAGATTTTCATCCAGCATCGACCGGGCCCGGCGGCTTTGAATACGCCAAGTGGCGCGTGGGAGCAACCGGCGGAAACGCGAAGCTTTCATCTCGCGCAGCGTTGGAGCCGGTTGTGGCGATGTATCTGGCATAGCCCGCCGGTGTTGGCATCCGAGCGATGAGTGCGACCGAATGAGGTCCGCCGTCGCCATACCGTCGAACCAGCCGATCAGGCCGTTGCGCGCATCCATGGCGGCGGTCTCGGCGCGCTTGCGCACGATCGTAATCTCGATGTCGATCCCGCCGGTGATCTTTACGCCGTAGTCGGCGCCGCGGCGGGCGACATGGTCGGCACGGGCACTGGCGACCAGCGTCTTCGTCGGCATGTAGCCGGCATTGACGCAGGTGCCGCCGAGATATTTGCGCTCGATCAGCGCCACCTTCATGCCCTTCCCGGACGCCCAGATCGAGGCCCGATGCTCAGGACGTTGCCTATGAAAGTGGAAAATGCGCCCATGGGATTGGCGGTTTTTATTTCCATGTGAGCTCGCAGCCTAAGTTACGGGACGCTGAGAACCAACACATCCTTGATTAAAAAGCATTTTTTTGGAGTCCAAAGAGATTAAAACAAGAATCTCGTAAATTAGAAAAATTTAATATTTTGCGCCAAGCATATTTATGGTATCTCAGCATTGCAAATTCGGCGGGCCTGTGTGCCCCGATCTATCACCCTACGGCAACGGAACTGCGGCGATCTCGCGATTGGGGGCTGGCGCGGGTGATTTCATTGATGACGACCAGCAAAGCAGCCGGTGCTTAAAGCAGCATCAGTCATGTCTGAATTGGGAGCGAGCGAATTATGAGCTATTTACAGAAGCCGAGCGAGAATAAAAGCAAAGAAGAACTTCAAGCGGCCATTGAGCGCCTTGCGCCGTTCCACCACGCCATCGACTTGCCTTACGGCTTGAGTACCTTCGTAGCGACCGCTTCCCGTCAAGATCGAGAACGGACACGAATGCAAACACTCCTTGATCACGCATGGCCAAATATTCTGGCGGCCTGCGGAGGGTCATTGATGGGCAAAAGGGTACTTGACATAGCCTGCAACTGCGGTGGATTTTCTGTGCACGCGGCGAGATCAGGAGCCGATTATGTCCTTGGAATTGACATCGAACCTCACTATATCCGACAGGCAAAGCTGGTAAAAGAAGCAGTATCTTTACAAAACCTAGAGTTTCAACAACTTGATCTATTAGAACTCGATCCGTCCAAATACGGCATGTTCGATCTCGTCTTGTGCTTTGGCATCCTTTATCACCTGGAAAATCCTGTTCTAAGCCTAAAACGTATTTCGGCGGTCACAAGGAATGTTATTGCAGTCGACACCACACTCATGAAAGTGCCGATCATAAATCGCATACTCGATCGGTGGCCGATGTGGCATATGCGTACGGTGTCGAGTGTCAGTCCCGAGGCAAGCAACATCACGACCTCGCGTTGGCGTCCGGAGAAATTCTGTCAGTTTTCGCCTAATGCCTCCGCCGTCACGGGCTTACTGGAATACTGTGGATTCACCGATATCGAACGCCTCAAGCCAAAAGCAAGCGGACTTGAGAAGCGCTATTATAGCGGACAGCGGGCAACGTTCATTGCCGTAAAAGAACCTGAGCGGAAAACGGTAAGGCTTCATTAGCAAGCGGATGAGAGGTCTTGTCCACGATTGCGCCCAGGCGCCACGAGTCGTTCGATATAGGCAGATGATGCATGCATCTCGAGGTCGGCCGTTGACGGAAGCGGTGTCTATTTCTATGGCAGAGAATGCGGTGTCCTGCCAGAAAATCGTCGAGCGCTGTCGCGGCGCGCAAGCGGCGCGGCATTGATGTCTAGTCGAACGCTTAATGGGACGGCTGATCGAGCCCAACCAGATGGATAAATTTTTCAACCGGCAGGAAAAGAGGCGAAATCGGACGGAAACCTTCGACGGTGAAGTAGACCCGCCCATTCTCGATGGCTGTGACAACAATCTTCTTTCCCGTTTTTCGGGAGAGATATGTGCCGCCAACCTTTGGTTTTAGATGCTCCGCCATTGCCGCCCGGCACTTTCATATAGAATCAAAACCGAACTCGGTAACCGGTTATACTAGTAGACGTCGAAGAGCGAGTTGAGAATGGCTCTTCGGAGAGGAGCATCAAGTGGTCGGGCGGGCGTCGCCTTCGTTTCCGTGGCGTAGCTCTTGACCGCGACTTGCAAATGGAGATCGTGCAGGCGCGCCTCCATGTTGCTAGGCACGCGATGGGGTAGTGGGCTTGGCGCCGTAGAAGCTCCCATGTTGGGTTCGCCACTGCCAGAAACGACGCCGCGTTGATCCAGAAAATCAATCCTGCTGGTATTCCGCCGGTTTGCGGGATGTCTCGCTCTTATTTAAATAATCTTCTATTGTTGCGGCCAGCTGGCCCGGATCCACGCCGACAGTGCTGAGGCGGATTTCGGGCTCCAAGGGGGTCTCGTAGGGTGAAGTGATCCCCGTAAAGTTCTTAAGTTCGCCTGTCTGTGCCTTCTTGTATAGGCCCTTCGGGTCTCTCTTGGCGCATTCCTCGATCGGCGTATCAACGAAAACTTCAACGAAATCATCCTGCATAAGATTGCGGGCCATCTGCCGTTCCGAACGGAAGGGGGAAATAAAAGACACGAGGACGATAAGGCCTGCGTCCAGCATCAGCTTTGCCACCTCAGCCACCCGGCGAATGTTCTCCACGCGATCTGCATCCGTAAAGCCTAAATCACGATTGAGTCCGTGTCGGATATTATCACCGTCGAGGATGTAGGTGTGCAGGCGGTTGGCTGTGAGCCGCTTTTCAAGCAGGTTTGCGATTGTGGATTTGCCGGAGCCAGAAAGACCAGTAAACCAGATCACGCGTGGCCGTTGACCGAGGCTCTGAGCCCGCGCAGCCTTGTTAACCTCGAGGGCCTGCCAATGAACATTGTCGGCCCGGCGTAGCGCAAAATCAATCATTCCTGCGCCGACCGTGGCATTGGTCAGCCGATCGATGATTATGAAATTGCCCGTAACGCGGTTTTTGGCAAAAGCGTCGAAGGCGATCGCGGATTGCGTGGAAAAATTGCACACGCCAATCTCGTTCATACGCAGTGACTTTGCAGCCAACTGAGCACAGCTGTTAACGTCGATGCTATACTTGAGGTCGGTGATAGTTGCCCCGACGCACTCAGTCTCGGTTCGCAAAAGATACGAACGGCCAGGAAGCATGTCCTTGCGATCGAACCAGATTACGTGCGCTTGAAACTGGTCGGCAATGTCTGGCCGATCGTCTGGCGCCACCAGCATGTTCCCGCGGGAGAGCTCCACTTGATCTTCCAGGAGAATGGTTACGGCATCTCCTTCGCGCGCCGTCAACAGTGATCCGTCGTATGTGATTATTTCTTTGATTCGGGTTTGCTGCCCTGACTTTGCGACCGTCACTCGATCTCCGACCGATGCCTCGCCGGAGGCAACTTGGCCCGCGTAACCGCGAAAGCTTGAGTCCGGACGGTTGACGAGCTGAACCGGAAATCGGAACGGTCCGCCTGCTTGCCTGGCGGCGACGGGGACAGTTTCAAGATAGTCGAGCAATGAGGGCCCGTCATACCACGCCATCTTGATGGAGGGCGCACTGACATTGTCTCCGGAAAGGGCTGAAATTGGGATCACCTGGACGTTATCGAACGCCAATTTCTCCGCGAAATGCATGAACTCATCGGCGATGTCGTCGAATACGCGCTGATCATATGCGGCGAGATCGATTTTATTGACGGCCAGCACAACGCTGCGGATGCCAAGCAGTGACGCAATAAAGGCGTGCCGCCGTGTCTGCTGCTGTACACCCTGGCGCGCGTCGACCAACACGAGCGCTAAATCCGCCGTTGAAGCACCCGTTGCCATATTGCGCGTATATTCTTCATGCCCAGGCGTGTCGGCGACAATGAACTTGCGCCGATCTGTCGAAAAAAAACGGTAAGCGACGTCGATCGTTATGCCCTGTTGTCTCTCGGCCTCCAAGCCGTCAACGAGCAGCGCGAAGTCTATTTCATCGCCGGTCGTTCCGAATAGTTTGCTGTCGCGCTCCAGCGCGACGAGCTGGTCTTCGAGAATGCAGTTTGTTTGGTATAAGAGGCGTCCAATGAGTGTCGATTTCCCGTCATCGACAGAGCCACAAGTTAGAAAACGCAGCAGCGTTTTTTCGTCTTTCGGGCCTGGCAGCGACGCTGCATCAGTTTCCTTTAATGGTCCGTCCGTATATCGCATCAGAAGTACCCCTCGCGCTTCTTCCTCTCCATTGCGCCGGCCTCATCTTTATCGATCATTCGTCCATGTCTTTCCGACACGCGGGAGGTGAGCATCTCCTCGACGATCTCTTCGACGTTGACCGCATCGGACTCTATTGCAGCCGTGAGCGGGTAACAGCCAAGCGTGCGGAAACGCACGCGCCGGCGTTCCACAATATCGGACGCGGTGAGGGGCATACGATCATCATCGATGACTATGAAGGAACCATCACGCCTCACGACCGGCCGCTCGGCGGCGAAGTAGAGGGGCACGACGGGAATTTTTTCTCTCTGGATGTAGTGCCAGATATCGAGCTCAGTCCAGTTGGATAGCGGAAAGACGCGTATCGATTCATTGCGGGCGACACGCGTATTATACGTCTTCCACATCTCAGGCCGCTGGGCTTTCGGATCCCAGCCGTGCTCTGCACTGCGAAATGAGAATATTCGTTCCTTGGCTCGCGACTTGTCTTCGTCACGACGAGCTCCGCCAAAGGCCGCGTCGAAGCCATATTTGTCGAGAGCCTGACGGAGTGCAAGCGTCTTCATGATATGGGTGTGGAGGTTGGACCCATGTGTGAAGGGATTGACGTTTTGCTGCAAACCGTCCTCATTTATGTGGACGAGTAGCTGAAGTCCAAGTTCTGCAACGACCGCGTCACGGAAGGCGATCATTTCCCGAAATTTCCATCCCGTGTCGACGTGCAGGAGCGGAAATGGTGGCTTTGCCGGGTAAAAGGCTTTCCTCGCAAGATGAAGCATGACACAGGAGTCTTTGCCGACCGAGAAAAGCATCACCGGCTTTGAGAATTCAGCGGCGACCTCGCGCATGATATGGATGGCTTCAGCTTCCAACCGACGAAGGTGGCTCGCCTTATAGCTATTCGGCGCGTTGAGCACGGCTTCTCCATTGTTCATTCGTTCACCGGGAGTTGAGAGATCTGCGTATTTTGAATCCACGGCGTCAGATCGACATCCATCAGCGTGCCAAGTTTGTCGATTTGCGGCTCGTAATAGCCGATGAGCCGCTTTTTCAGATCCTCTGAAAGCGTTGCGTAATTTATTTCTCGAGCGATGAGCGAACGGGCCTTTTTAAAGGCGACCGTATGTCGGAATGGCTTGACCGTCGTTTTGAAAGGTGCCAACCAGCGTCGCATTCCCGGGCCGATAAGGGGCTGCTTCTTGTCCTTGACTTTTTCTGCGACGGGCGGCACCTGAAGCTCTGCCCGAAGCCCGAGAAAGCTTCCTACACGATCGAGCTGACGACGTGGTTCGATCGCAATGTTTTCATAAAGTAGGACCAGCAGCTTGTCCGAACCGAAACGGTCAAGGAAACCTTGCAACTGATCGTAATAGAGGCCGCCGTTTAAAAATCGACCGCCCTGGCCGGCTCGCGGGTCGAGATATTGGCCTATTTCGCGGCTCACCTCACCCCTTCTATAAAGCATGCAATAGTCCGAGTATGCGCGCTCGACAGGATTTCTGAGCTGAGCAATTAACCGCACGCTTGGAAAGTCACCATGAACGCGTGCGGCAGCCTCCGGCGTATCCATATATGAGTTCGATTTTTCGCCAATAACAAGGCCGTCGCGCGGCGGCCGAAACTGATCCGCGTACCATGCAGCCCCGTTTCCGTAGACCCGGCTGAAATAGTGCAGTTCGGGGTCTGGCATATAGACATCCGGGTGCCGCTGAAGCGACTGCTGCAGCCATGTCGTAGCGCTCTTCGTCGCGCCGATGATCAGGAAGTCCAAATGGTCCATGTCTGCCCCTCGCGTCGCAGCTGCCATTGCAAGCATGCGGCCTGTGTTAGCTCCTCATGCGTTCATAGATGTTCGTGATCCCCTCGATATGGCTGCTTGCGCTGTAATGCGACAAAGCGGCCAAGCGAGCAGTTTCGCTGACGCGTTCCCACTGGGTCTGATTGGTCAAAAGGTGATAGAGGGGCTCGACGAATGCCTCGGGGCATTCGGCCGGAACGAGATACCCGTTCTCGCCGTCGATAATAGCTTCCGGATTGCCGCCGTGGTTTGTCGCGATTACCGGCGTGCCGAGCATCATGGCCTCAATCAGCGTGCGCCCAAAGGGCTCGTTGATCGCCGGAACGAGGAGCGCATCAAGCGCGCACATCAATGGGGAGATAGGCGAACGAAACCCCATAAGATGTATCCTATCGCCAATCCCGAGTTCATCCGCATAGGAGCGGACTTTCTCATCAAGCCGGTCGCCGCCGGGCTCGGGCAAGCCAAGTAGAACACCGTGCAACGCGATCCCGGGATAGCGTTTCCCAAAGGCTGCTATCGTCTCCACGAAGTGCAATGGCCGCTTGCGCGCTGTGAGAACGCCAATATATCCGGCAATACGGATATTCCCCTTCAGGTTCAGTTCCTCGCAGAGCTGATGATGACAGTTGACTCTGTCAGGCACCGACGTTGGGTGCTTAAAGGGACTGTGCAAGACGGTCACGCGGTGGCTAATCGGAAGAATAGGTCGGCTTGGCCGTGCGAAATTCGAGACGGTCACAATCTCATTGGCAAGGACCGGGGCCAGGATATTCGCAGCGCGCGCGGTCGGATCTCCACGATGGTGCCATAGCAATCGGGCACCCGAAATCCGCGCGGGTACTGCCCAGGTCGCATGCATCTGACCGTCATTTGTATGTACCACGTCGACAAAGTGGCCGCGCAGGAAGCGAACGAGACGGGGAAGGTAGGCGGCATAGCCTGCAGCAACCTTCAACCTGTTTTGATGTGGCAGCCGATGCGCGGGCGACAGGACCTGTCCTTCAGGAGCAGCAATAAAGGCCATGCCACGCGTCCTCAGATAGCTTGCAAGTGCGCCATCGGTCACGTGCAGTATGATCAAAGATCTGATCGACGTGGAATTTAGGCCCGCGATCAAATCAACCGCGGAAATATGGCTTCCTCCCACTTCATCTCCAAGAAAGGGAAATGCTACGACGACTGGTTTGATGGACACGTGACGACATCCTCACCATAACCAACTCAAATCCGTAATGCCCGGTGTTGTTCGGCCACTTTACGTGATGCCGACCTTATTTAGCAAACCATCATTATCGGCAGATTGGCGGTATAGTCAATGTTGTAGAGTTGTTCCGCTGTACCTCTTACGTACAAATATAACCCAAAATAGCCTCTTCCCAATCATGACTAGGCGTAATATATTTACGCAAATATATCTGCGCTATGTCTCGGTTCGTCGCAAAGCTTTCGCGAGAGACTATTTTGTGATGGGAGGATGTGTGCCCACGTTCTTTTAGCAAAGCAGGCCATCGTCTTATGAGAGTTTGTTCCGCTTGGTGGACGTCAACTATTTTGCTCATAATAACGCTTGGAGCTAACGTCGGTGCCATGCAGGCTCGGGCGGGTGAGAGCTTGGCGTTTGAGCACGCTGACGGCTACGGCAAGTTCAGCCAGGGGGGACGGGGAGGCCGCATCATCTATGTCACGAGCCTCGATGACGATGGGGCGGGAACGCTGCGCGAGTGCGCAGAAGCGCAAGGGCCCCGCAACTGCCTATTTAAGGTCGCAGGGATCCTGGAGCTAACGCGGCCGATCATAATTGGAGAGGAAAACAGTTTCGTCTCAATACTCGGTCAGACGGCTCCAGGCGGAGGAGTCCTCCTGACAATCAGCGACACCACCGAGAAGAACAAGCACACCCCCCTCATTATCAAGGGGAGTCATGATGTGATACTTCGCCATATCAGGATTCGACCGCGTTTTCCAAACACCGTGGAGAATGTGGATGCCCTGACGATTGAAGACAGCTCCAATGTGTATGTCGATCATGTTTCCGGTTCGTGGGCCACGGACGAAAACATCAATACCCATGCTGACTCCACAAAGGTAACAATCGCTCATTCAATCTTCGGCGAAGGCTTAAACAAGCACAGCAAGTGCGCGTTGCTCGGATCTGATCCTCGCCAGCCTCAGGAGATAACGTTCTGGGGCAACGCCTGCGTGTCAAATCGGGACCGCAATCCCGACGATAACCACTATGGGGGGTCCTGCATCGACATCATAAACAATGTTTTCTTCAACGCACGCTCAGAATGGGGTGAAGTTTTTTCGCAGTATCCCGGCGGTACGCCAATCTCCTACGTTGGCAACTATTTCAAAGCCGGGCCCAGTACCGAAGATATCACCTACGCGATTAATTGGAACGATACCAACAGTGCCGCTGATCCGCGCATCTACCAGCGTGACAATCTAGCCTGGAGTTCTAGCTCGAAGAAAGTCACCCTGATCGCGCCGGATACTGAGCGATTTCTCGTTACGACGCCGCCATGTCCGCTGTCAGTGGGGAACATTCTAGCCGCCGCCGAAGCGTACCGAGACGTGCGCCAGCGTGCAGGCGCCTTTCCACGGGACGCGATCGACGCAAGGCTCATGGAGGAGATCGCGGAAATCGGCCAACCCGGGCAGGGGCAAATGGTCAAGGCGCCCGGTGAATTGCCGCCCATAGCGTCGGGTAGGGCATATGCCGACGTAGACGATGACGGTATCGCAGACGGAGCCGAACTGGTCGTGGGCGCAAAGCCTGGAGCCAGCGATGCTTGGGAGGATGGTGATGGCGATGGATGGTCGAATTTTGATCAGTTCATGGAAAAGCTCGCGCAGGATCGAATTGTCGGCGCGTACCCTTGAGAAGCAGTGCCTTACTTTGACGGGCGTCCGCGTTGCGGGATCTTCGGAATTGCCTCGTCGTTGGACAGGTGCCGATGAACGATAACCATCTCATTCTTCCAACCGGACGGACATTAAAGGTGCTCATCGTCCTGCCAGCGCTTGGAGCAGGAGGCACGGAACATGTTGTCAATATCCTCGCTAACCATTGGGCGCAGATCGGCTACGACGTTACGCTGGTGACGCTTGAGAATCATGATGCCGCGCCTTATTACGCCTTCTCACCTCGGGTGCGCATTACACGGATTGGGGTGCCGCCCAGACGGGCGTCTTTTGTGGTTGCAGCGTGGCTTGCCCTTTTACGCGTCCGCCGCATACGAGCCGAAATCCGAAGATGCAAGCCGGATTTTCTCCTCAGCTTTCTGACCCGAACCAATCTTCTCGCGTTGATAGCAACGATTGGAACGGGAGTTCCCACCATTGTGTCGGAACGAAACAATCCGGACGCTCAACCTTTCGGAGCGCTCTGGAGACTTCTTCAGCGGAACCTGTATCCTCGAGCCTTTGGACTTGTAACCATGACACAAGGCGCGATGGATCACTTTTCCATCAGGCAGCGTCGTCGGTCATGGGTCATTCCAAATGCTGTCGACTTGCCTGCGGGCTGGTGCAACCGTCGTGGCAACAATGTCTTAACGGCGGTGGGGCGGCTCACTCGTCAGAAGGGATTTGACCTGCTGTTGCAGGCCTTTGCGCGTATTGAAGCGCGTTTTCCCTCATGGCGATTGGTTATCTGGGGTGAGGGGGAAGCACGGCAGGAACTCGAGGCGCAGCGAGCTGCACTCGGGCTCGTCGGTCGCGTCGACTTACCAGGGATTACAAAAAGGCCGGGCGACTGGATCGAGACAGCTGACATTTTTGTACTGTCGTCGCGCTACGAGGGTTGGGGTATCGTCTTGCTTGAGGCGATGGCCGCCGGACTACCGGTCGTTTCATTCGCATGCAAATGGGGTCCCGAAGTGATGATAACGAATGAGGATGACGGGCTGCTTGTTCCGCCTGAGGATGTCGGCGCTCTTGCGCAGGCTTTAGAGCGGGCGATGTCCGACAGCGACCTTCGGTCGCGATTGGCCGCCAATGCAAGCAAATCAGCCGCCAAGTTTTCTAGGCAAAGTGTCCTGAGCGCATGGGACCAGATGGCATGGGATGTAATCCAATTCGAAAGGCGCGAGTGAAAACAGATGACTTCATCTCTGGTCAAGGCGGCGCGGCGAATCCGAAAACGCGGGATGCTGATGCGCTATGCGCTGGAGGCAGATAGCTTCCTTGCGTCTTATCCCAAATCCGGCAGGACATGGTTTCGCTACTTGCTATCGCGTTACTTTGCTGACGTTGCAGGCGTTGGCCAAGCTATCGACTTGCATAGCATGTTTTCAGTCGTGCCGAACTTTGATCTCGATCCAGAAAGAGGCATACCAGGTTTCAACGAGCGCGGGATCGGATTTGCAATTCCAAAAATCTGGGTGAGCCATCTCCACTACAGGCGGACGCTTTTCTTCAACCGTCCCGTCATCTTGATGGTCCGCGATCCACGCGATGTCGTCGTCTCTGCCTATTTCCACGCTACCCGCCATAAGCACCGGTTCGCGGGGGGCTTGATCGAATTCATTGCGGATGGCGAGCAGGGCTTGCCGGCCATGTGCCGCTATCTCAACGGTTGGGCAAGAGGACTGACACACAGGCGGCACCACATTATCAGTTATGAGGCGCTCACGCGTCAAACAGAAGTCGAGACGGCAGCTGCTCTCCGCTTTTTGGGCTGTGCAGTGGAGCCGGAGGCTTTAAAGCGTGCCGTCGAGGCCGGAAGATTTGAAGCGATGCAAGAACGGGAGATTGCCCAAGGAATCCCGGCTCATGAATATGATCGGTCAGACCGCGAAAGCTTGAGAATGCGGCGGGGTCAAGCTGGCGCCTTTGGTGAGTATCTGGACCCGGAAATGCTTGGCATCGTTGACGAGATCTGCGGAGGGCAGTTGTCTGCTTCGGCCAAACGGCTGCTTGCTCCCACGGGATTCGTGACAGCGACTAATTAATGCGGTGGGATGTTTGGAATTAACCCGAATGAGCTATTAAATGACCTGGTCAAGGATATTGGAGCGTTATAAAACAACATTGATTAGTCAATATTTGGTAGGTGAACGTCGTTTAGAAAGTATATGTCAGTATGGTATTTAGATTACGGATTTAATAGAGTATTATTTCCTCTAATTTTATTTACAGTTCGCCTCGTTTGTGCAAGGATACTAGATGGAACTGCGGCCAATGTACCGATCATTGCTCCAATGTTAGTTGGATCCCAGGATGTATTCGCGTCATACGGGTACTCTTCGTGAGACTCTCGACGAATTGAAAGAGTCGTTTTTAGTGTGCGGCATGTGCGAATTGTAAGGGGGGCGTCATGCGACGCGATGATCAAGCGTGGACTGAACCGCAGTCTGACGCGGTGGGGCCAAGAGCGCGCCGCGCTCACGCACTCCACGTCGTCTCAAAGCGGATCTTCGGCGCCGTTTGGCGACGGTTGCGTGCGGCTATTTTGAATGCGAGCAAGTCGCCGGGCTTGTTCCTCGCTGATTTGTTCGCGGCAGCCCTCGCACTCGCTTTTGCATTCATGCTTCGATATGGCTTCGATGCGTTGGCGCTTCGTGCGGAGGTAATGCGAACGCTGGCCATTGCCTGCTGGCAGTACGTGGCAATGTGCGCAGTGCTGTTTCCGCTTTGCGGCCTCTACAGCAGAAACTGGCGGTATGGCTCGGTCGCCGACCTCGGCACTGTCGTGCGCGCCGTTGCCATTAGCTCTGGTCTTTTCGTCATCATGCTCTTCTTCGGCACAAGGCTGCAGGATATTCCGCGCAGCGCGGTCGTGGTGGAGCCATTATTGCTCGCATCCTTCTTGCTCGCATCGCGCCTTAGCTTCAGATGGGACGAGTTACGCCAATGGGGAAGGGCTGTGGCCCAGGCCCCCTCGGTAAACGGTCGACGCATCCCCACGTTGCTGATTGGAGCACAAGGGGCGGCGGATCTCTATCTGCGTGCTGCAGGCCGCGACAAAAAATGCCAGCATCTGCCTATCGGCTGTCTGGATGTCGACTCCGTGCATCAAGGAATGACGCTGCGTGGCGTTCCAATCCTTGGAACAGTCGACCAATTCACATCTGCTGTGGAACAGCTCAAACGTGAAGGGCAGTGCCCCCGCCATATCATTTTCACCGAGGCACCTTCTGCTTTCGGCGAGAAGCGCTCGGAGGAGCTTATACGTCAGGCTGAGGCAATGGGCATTTCTGTTTCTCGCCTTTCTCAGATGACGGAACTGAAAAATGCACGGGGGGAGAACCGTTTTGAACTGCGATCCATTGAGCTTACCGATTTGCTGGAGCGGCCACAGGCTGCCCTCGATCACGAAGCGATTAACCAATTGATCAAAGGTCGGCGTGTCTTGGTAACAGGCGCCGGCGGGTCTATCGGAAGTGAATTGACGCTGCAGATAGCCGCCTGCCAACCAGCGGAGATGGTGCTGATCGAGAACTGTGAGCTCAACCTTTACCAGATCGATATGGAACTGAGTGAGCGCTTTCCGGATGTTCCGCGCTTCCCGCATCTATGCAACGTGCGCCGTGCGAAGCGTGTCGATGACATCTTTGAAGGCCATCGACCAGAACTGGTGTTTCACGCCGCGGCGCTGAAGCACGTGCCGATGGTCGAGATGAACGCATGCGAAGGTGTCCTGACAAATGTTGTTGGCACAATGAATGTTGCACGGGCAGCGGCGCGAACTGGCGCTTTGGCAATGGTGCAAGTGTCAACCGACAAGGTGGTCAATCCGACGAGTGTGATGGGAGCGACAAAACGCCTTGCAGAACTCTATTGTCAGGCGCTGGATATTCGCGGCTTTGCCGAACATCGTGGACCGCGTTTCATGACAGTGCGATTTGGCAACGTGCTCGGGTCGAGCGGCTCGTTGATTCCGTTATTTAAGAAGCAGCTCGCACGCGGTGGTCCGCTGACGGTAACGGATCCGAATATGACACGTTTCTTTATGACAATTCGGGAAGCGGTCGAACTGACATTGCAGGCTTCGGCCTATGGTCTGGAAGGCGAAATCGGCCAGGGAGAGATTTTCGTTCTGGATATGGGAGAACCGATTAAGATCATGGATATTGCCAGGCGTATGATCGCTTTGGCCGGCTTTACGCCTGAAGTGGATATTCCGATCACGACGATTGGAATACGACCAGGAGAAAAGCTGTTCGAAGAGCTCTTCGACAGCACCGAAGAGCGGGTTACATCGCCTGTTCCCGGCGTCCTCGGGGCGATTCCGTCCCCGGTAGCACTCGAGGTGCTGGAGGAAGCGTTCGAAGCGCTGCGGGTTCACGGAGAGATGGGGGAGGAGGAGCATGTTCTACAAATTATCGGCGAAATTGTCGAAGGGTTTGAAAGATCACCAAAAGCTGCCCCCGTGCGAGATATCGCCAGGACGGCGCCTCAGCTGCGGAAGCACGCTAAGCGGTCCCGCGTGAAAGTAGCATCAAACATCACACCACTACCTCGCTGAGAGGTTCGTGATGACCACTCGGGTTTTAAATTGCATCACCGGCCTGAACGTTGGCGGTGCCGAATATATGCTGGCCCGGTTTGTAAATGAGTTGCGTGACACAGACTACCGGCCGGAGGTGATGTCTCTTATGAGCCCTGGGCCGGTTGCGGCTTTGCTGAGAGCCAACAACGTGACCATCCATTCACTGGGCATGCACAAGTCCGTGACGTCCGTTCGCGCGCTCGCTCGCCTTCGGCCGGTGATATCTGCCGCGCGGAGCGATCTGCTGCACGGATGGATGTACCATGGCAATCTGGCGGCATCCGCAGCTGCGCTGATGGGCGCTGCCCAGCCGGTTATCTGGAGCGTCCACCATTCGCTTGATGAGATAAACAGGGAAAAGCCGCTGACGCGTTTCATCATCCGCCTGCAAGCGCTGCTTTCAAAAATGACCTCTGCCATCTCATATTGTTCCAGCACCGCAGCCGCGCAGCATGAGGCTCTCGGATTTGATGCAACAAAACGGGTGATTATTCCAAACGGAATCGACTGTGAAGTGTTTCGCCCTCTTCCCAATGCTGGCGATCGTATTCGCGCGGAACTGAACATCCCTCCTGGGCGGCTGATAATCGGCAACGTTGCGAGAGCCCACCCGATGAAAAATCATGAGGGTTTCGTAAGAATATTGGCGCACCTGCGGGCTTTGGGGTTCGACGTGCACGGTTTAATCATTGGCGAAGGTCACGGTGATGGCGCCGCACGCAGGCTCGCACGCGACATGGGGCTCGAGGACCGGCTAACGACACCCGGTCCTCGAAGCGACATTGCCAGTTTGTTGCCGGGGTTCGACGTCTTCGTCTTGTCGTCAGCTTGGGGGGAAGCTTTTCCGCTTTCGGTTGCTGAAGCGATGGCTTGTGGCGTACCCGTTGTCGCAACAGACCTCGGCGATTGTGCCTGGCTCGTTGGTGACCACGATCTCATCAGTAGACCCGGTGATCCGGAAGCTCAAGCTCAGGTCGTATCCAACCTCTTCAGCCAGTCCACCGAAGCAAGATCGAGGCTTGGCCTGGCGGGACGAAAGCGGGTCGAGCAAAGGTTCTCGCTTAGACAATATCGAGACGCTCATGTCAGTCTCTATGAGGCTGCTTTGGAGGAGCGCAGACGAAGTGGATCAAACAATGCATGGCGTCGAATCGGGGCTTAGGAGCGGGCCAGGCCCAGTCTACGCTGAGGCGGGAACAGCCGGCACCGCTGCGCGCAAGATCGCGGTCATTTCAAGCTACTCGCCTTCATTGACCAATTTCCGTTATGAACTTCTGAAGCGGATGGTTGAAGCTGGACACACTGTGACTGCTTTTGGGCCGGAGGACGATGCCGCCGTCAAGAGCGATCTGGCAAAAATCGGAGTTGCCTTCATCGTTATTCCGATGGCGCGGGCCGGGCTCAACCCCCTTGAGGACCTAGCAACCGTCAGCGCTTTGCTCAAGCATTTTCGCAAGCTGCGGCCGGACGTTGTTGTGCCGTACACCATGAAACCCATCATCTATGCAGGCATCGCGGCGTGGCTCGCCAAAGTTCCCAGTCGATGCTTTCTCATCACCGGCTTAGGGCATGTGTTTTCGGATAGTTGCGGCGCCACTTTGAAGGGCAAATGCATGCGCATGGTAAGCGTCCTTCTGTATCGCATCGCTTTGCGTGGCGCTAAAGTCATCTTCACGTATAACGAGGCGGACGATAAGGATGTGAAGCATTATCGGATGACCATCGATGATAGCAAAATTTGCCGTGTTCCGGGCTCCGGCATTGACCTCGTTCATTTCGGCTATCAGCCCCCGCCGTCCGGCAGGTGCGTCTTCTTGCTGATCGCGAGACTCCTGACCGACAAAGGCATCCACGACTACGTAGATGCTGCTCGGCTAGTCAAGAAAACAGCTCCCGACGTCGAGTTCTGGCTACTTGGCCAATTCGATCCCAACCCGGCTGCGATTTCAAGAAAGCAAATTGAGGACTGGAGCAGCGAGGGCGTTATCAAATATTTGGGGGAGACGAGAGACGTTCGTCCCTATCTGGCCGATTGCAGCGTATTTGTGCTGCCCTCTTATTACCGAGAGGGTATTCCGCGCAGCATCTTAGAGGCGCTATCGACAGGAAGGGCTGTTATTACCACCGATCTCCCTGGTTGCCGTGAGACCGTTATCCAAAATGTGAACGGGCTTCTCGTTCCTCCCAGAAACGCCAAAGCGCTGGCGAGTGCGATGCTAAGCTTTGTCCGGGATCCAGAAGCTGCTGCGGAAATGGGTCTCCAATCGCGCCGCGTTGCCCAGCAAAAATTTGATGTTCACGAGGTCAATAAGACACTGCTTTTGCGCATGGGACTCGCTTAACTCCTCGTCCTTGAAGACGGATAGCGGCAGGCATTTGCCAATGCTACGGTTAATATGATCGGCGTCGTCCAAAAGCGGCCATAGACGCTTGGGAAGGCGTTGACCAAAAAGAGGAAAAGACAGACTGTGCAGATTGCAGATGCCGAAAAATGTCGTCCGCCCGGCCATTGCCAGGCCGACAGTGCTGGACCGAAACCCGCGCCAATCATAACGATGAAGCCCACCATGCTGAGAAATCCGCCCTCCGTCCACAACAGAAGATAGAGGTTGTGCACAGGTTGCGTTAGTGCGTTGGTCAGCGCGTATTGATCCGCGCCAAGTCCGAGGAAGAACGT
The DNA here is from genome assembly GCF_056279785.1 of Rhizobium sp. USDA 3886. NCBI lineage: Bacteria > Pseudomonadati > Pseudomonadota > Alphaproteobacteria > Hyphomicrobiales > Rhizobiaceae > Rhizobium > Rhizobium sp. USDA 3886. Next base: position 1,253,155 of record NZ_JBWCDC010000003.1, read on the forward strand.
ATCCTTTGTCCGACCGATTGCTTCATTGATCAATTGTGCGCGATGCTCGAACGAGCCGGCCTGATCGATGTCGCCGCTTTCCAGCGCGCCGAGGACGCGCCTTTGAAACGCGGCCGGTAGATAATCCCGGCCCCATTGGTCGATGACTGTGACCAAAACGACGCTCAAGGCGGCGATCGGCGCTAGAAGCTTGAGGCTCAAGGTCAGGGCGCAGAACAGGCCAACACCGAAGACGAAAGATGCCAGGCCTGTGTTAGATCCCGTCAGCATCACGCCGTAACCCATGAAGGGTAAGGCTAGCAGGCCGAGCTTGCTTGACCCGCGGCCGAAACAGAAGGTGAGCATCATTGGAACGGAAAGTGCGATCAGTGCCGCACACTCGTTTTCACGCTCTACAAAGCCTGTCAAGCGGCCGCTGCCACTGACGAACGTCGTGTTCGTCTCGCCTACCACGTTGATGACGTACGCGCCATGCACGCACATCAGCAATATCGACGCCACGTAAACCTTGGACATTAGCAGTAGCTTTTGGCCGTCGCGGCTGCCGATGACGGCTAGAAGAACGAAGTACGCGAAGAAATACTGAACAATGTATACGGTACCCCGCAAGGGATCGCCGTTGATCATGCTGCTCACAAGCAGTCCGGTCAGCAGCATGCATAATCCAAGCAGCCAAATCACAGTCGAGGTCGCGCCGATCGGATCGAACCGCAGACGACCACGCAGCACAAGGATGAAAAGACAAAGGCATGCGAATGCGTCGCTGAGAGTGAAGTAGAAAAAAGGGAACCGGAGAAAATTCATAGGCGACAAGAAAACGGCAGCTAGTGCAGACAAATCCTCAATCCGATCAATTGCTTGCACCAAACCTCCTTTCCCGAGGCGCGAATGGGCCGCCAAAGGAAGTGCCAAATCCCCGCGTTGGGCCTGTAATACTTTCTTGGTAGACATAATTATACGCCCCGATACTGGTCTTGGCTCCCGTCGCCCCGTTGTTCAGCAATAAAACAACTTCGACAATAGCGTATACTGACGTTATGATCACGAGATTTTCTTGCCAAGAAAGCGCACATCTTCTAATCTGTCGGTCAGTGAGACAGAGGACACATCTGCAACCCGGGCAATAGATTACATGCATGTCGAGTTTTAAACGAGCATCGGAGGCGGAATGCTTACGACCGAGCGTGCGGCGGATAGTTTTGCGTACAGAAGCGGCGACGGAATCGCGCCATTCTTCAACGAGCGCTCTACTAGCACCAGAGGGACTGACGAGGCCTGGTCGCTCGTCCGGCGGTACAAGAAGTTCTTAGCGATTGTCGTAACGGTTGGCGCGCTCCTCTCTTTGCTCCTAAGTTTCACGTTGACTGCGGAATACGCAGCGACGTCGGCCATTGTTTTTGACCGGAATGACACGCGTCCATACGAAGCTGTGGTGGAAGCGCAAAAACAAGAGCGTGATAAGTCGTCAATGGACACCGAGCTCGACATTATCCGTTCCCGGGTCTTTGTTGGCACCGTCGTCGACGCGCTGAATCTGGTCGCAGATCCCTTTTACAATTCCTATCTCACGGTGGACGAGGAGCCAGATGCTTTCTCTTCAGGCGTTCGAAGGATCTTTGGTTGGTTTTTCGATGGCGAGGATGGTGACGGACGCCGGGCTCCGACAACCCGTATTATTTCCCAAACTGCCCAACGCGATCGCGCCATTACAACGCTTCTCGGCACCTTCACGGTCGATCGAAAGGGCGACAGCCTGGCGTTGTCGATCACCGTTCGTCAACCAAGTCCGATCCAGGCGGCCGCCGTCGCTGATGCGATTGCCCGGCGTTACGTCGAATGGACAAGCAATCTGAAGTCAGTTGCGACGTCGGAAACGATTAAATATCTGCGTCAGCAGTCGAATGAACTGGCAGCCTCAATTACGAAACGCGAACGTGAGATTGCAGCCTTTACTGCGACCAGCGATCTTACGTTTGATCCAAAGGATGATTTGCTTCGAGCCCGTACCGAACAACTGAATGAGCAATTCACACTCGCACGCGTCGATGAGGCGGGAGAATGGGCGAAGGTGAACGAAGCAAAGGCCCGGTTCGCCTCAGGCGGCGAGGAAGACATCGGCAAGGTTGTCACGTCCGATCTTCTTACCAGCCTTCGAACCGAGGGAGCCCGTCTTCAGAGACTGAGAGGACAACTGACGTCTAAATTCGGCAACAACCATCCCCTTGTGATCGACGCCGATGCTGAGATTGCCTCCAACCGGAAGATGATCCTCGACGAGGCGAGCCGAATCCTCCAAGAGCTCGAAAACAACGCCAGAGTGGCAAGCATTCGGGTGAAGAATTTTGAGCAGGCCGTGTCGGTATTGCAAGACAGGGTGCAGTCGCGCAATCTAGCGGAAATCCGCAGACGCGAACTTGAGCGCGACCTCCTGAGCGAGCAGAAGCGTTATGATGCCGTAGAACTGCGGCTGAGCGCTCTGGATCCTGACCGGGAACAGTTCAAGGCGACTGCGATGGTGTCTTCGTTCGCTGAGGTGCCCGTTCACCCGTCCTTTCCTCAGCCGCTATTTATACTTGGAGCAGGACTTGTCGGTTCTGGCCTTCTCGCCCTGATGGGGATGATCATTCTGGACAATTTGGATAACCGTATTCATTCTTCCAGGACCGTCTCCGCGATCCTAGGTCGCCCGAATATCGTTACCGTCCCCGGCTGTCCTTTGAAGCATGACGCCGCGAAGGAGACATACCTGAGATTCCTGACTGACGAGAACTCTGGACTGGCGATCGCGGCGCGTGCGCTTTGCTTGGCGTGGAAAACCATCGACAGCTCGCCGGGAGGCAAGGTTGTCATGTTCACATCGACATCGAGGCGTGATGGTAAGACCATGTTGTCTGTCGCTATGGCCGCCTCTGCTCAACGTGAAGGGCTAAGCACTATTTTGGTTGACCTCTCGGCCGGTCAGGATGCAGCGAGTACCAGCGGTGGGGCATCAAGCCGGGGCCTAGCCAATGGCCTCCTCACAACTGGCTCTGACCTGAAGCAGATGGTGACACGCTCGCCCTCATATCCCTTCTTGGACGTTCTCACCGGGCGGCCGTCGTTGCAGCATTACAGAGAGCTATTCACGGCCTTGAGGCAACACTACGATCTCGTGATCGTCGATACACCAGCGACCGACACGGCACAGGACGCGATCTGGCTGTCGGCGCATGTGGACTCGATATTCGTGATCAGCATGCTCCATCAAACGAGGAAGCCCGCGCTGATTGATTTGGTAGAGCGATTAAACCTAAACCAGGCGTTTATTGTCGGCGGAATTATAAACAGTGCCGCTAATCACCGGGCTAAGAGGGTTGCTTGGACAACCGCACGGAACACGCTGGCATCTGCCGTGGGTCGAGCTTGAAGACATCAACTAGTCTTTGATACCCGTGTTAACCGCGATGTGTTCTTGATAAGCGAACAGCATCGCAAGCATCCACAAGGATGCCATTGTGATGTGCGCGATGTTAGCGCCCATCGGCCCGATGACGGGTATAAGCGCGAACGCAGTGAGATGAAATGCCAAGGTAGAAAATAAGACGCTGCGAAGCACGGCGTTTTCGCGTCCCATCGCAAGTAGTGCGGAACGCAGTACCGAGCCATTCAGCACCATAACAGCGGCGATGGCCTGGACGACGACTAAAGGCGCGGCCGCTATAAACTGCGCGCCCGCGGTCCAAAGCAGAAGCGGCTTAATCGCCAAGCCTACGGCGGCGACGAGACAAATGCCCGCTGCAAGTAGAAGGTATTGCGTCTGCCGTACGATGCGGCGAAATGCCGGAACTGATTGGGCTGCCCAAAGCCTGGAAAGCTCCGGGTACACAACGGTTTGGACTTGTACGCCAGTCTGTTGCGCCATTCTGCCTATGCGCTTTGCTATGTGGTAAAGTCCGGCTGCGGCTGGATCCGCCAGATAGCCGACGAGCAGCGTGTCAAACTCGTTTGCGCTCGAGCGGATCGTGAGAGAGATGTTTGCCGAAAGCGCGAAGCGCCACAAGCCCGGCACACTTTGTGTTATGCCCGTTAGAGGTGCCTTCAAAATATTTCGAAAGCCGCGCCGGCGCGTTTCTAAGAATGCAAGCATTATCATGCTCATGGAGCTGATGATCTGCATGCCCATCCAGATGAGCGTGAACTCTCTCAGTCCCCATCCGGCCAGCAATCCGATCGAGCATAAAAGCACCCTTGCGAGGCTACCGAGGACTTGGCTGTAAGCTAGCGCTGTAAAGCTTCCAAAAAGCCGCAAGACGGCAGTGGGCATTCCGGAAATCTGCAATGGCAAGGCGCTGCAATAAATCAAGGCAAAGGTTTGAACTTCGGGTCGGATTCCAACAAGCGGCGAGGCAAAAAGGATCAAGCTAATCGCGATAATCCAAGAAGCGAACGCAGCCCCCATGTCCAGCGCTAAACCGAACTTCAACAGCCGCCGGAGATCGTCAGTTCGGTGCTGCTCCATCGCCTCCGCACCGAACTTGATCAACGGCTGCCAGGATTGGAAGCTGACCAATCGCTCGATCGCGCGACTGAACGCAAAGCAGAGAGCAAGTATACCGTAGTCCGTCGGTCCAAGCGCTCGCGCAGTCAAAGCAAAAGCGATGAGTCCGACCATCGATGCTGCAAAGCTGCCACTTAAAAGATGAAGTATCTGCTCTAAATGCTGGGCAAAATCACGCTCTCTCAAAATCCTTGACCTGAGGCGGCTAGCTTTTTCCGCAATGAGCGACAACGCAGACATCGGCATCCCTTTGATAAACATCCGCCCCTCGTTCAGGTCCAAGCCGATAAAGGGAGTCGTCACGCCCTAGTACTTCTATGTAGAAATCTAGTATCACGCATTGTTACAAGTCTGGAGAGGTAGTCAAATCTAACGGCTTAAGGCGACCCATTCTTAATCAATACTCGACAAAACGCAAATTCGGTTTATTCTGGGCTTTGACGTGGGGGATCAAAGCGGGTACGCGACTGCGCGCGCGCCATTGTCTCTTGGCCGAGGGTGATCCATGTTTCATGTGAGCTTTACTTGGCGAGGGTTTTCTCGCTGGCTGGCCCTTTTGGGCTATATTTTCTTGACAGTGGCGGTGTCGGCCGCCTGCGTGAATGCCGGCGCAGACGACTATCGCCTTTCCGCCGGCGATGCCGTGACCTTTGATTTTCTAGATGACGCAGAGCTTCCTGTCACGCTGACCGTTACCTCGGCCGGCGATGTCCAGTTTCCGCTGATCGGAGATGTTCGCATAGCCGGACTGACAGTCTCTCAGGCGCTAGCCAGTCTCCGCGCGCAGTATGTCGAAAAAGACATCCTGAAGGACCCGAGGATCGCGCTGAACATCACCACGTTCAGACCGATCTTTGTACTGGGGGAAGTCAACAGTCCTGGATCGTTCCCGTATTACCCCGGCCTGACGGTTGAACAGGCAATCGGACTTGCAGGTGGAACCCAGACTGATGTCACCAATCCGTCCGACCGGATTGTGGCGCGGGCTCGGTTGCGTGGTGAGATCGACGGTGCGGACGCCGAAATCGTTCACGAGGCGGTCTACGCCGCAAGATTAGTCGCCCAGCTTGACGGGCGCGAAAAGCTAGACTTGGACGATGTCCCTGAGATTGCGAAGAAATTTGTCCAAGATGTCTCAATAAAATCGGTGATCGAAATAGAGCAAAAGATTCTAGAAACGGATTTAGCGACCAGCAAGTCTCAGATCGAAATTCTGTCTCAGGGCATCAAGGAGGCAGAAAGTGGACTTGAGATTCTTCAGCAGCTGGAGGTGGAGCAGAAGGAGTTGGTCGCAACAACGGAAGCAGTTTTTGGTCGTGCAGACCAGTTGCGAGAGAAGCAGCTGAACACCTCAGCCGAATGGCTGCGAGCAAAGACGGCCGCGTCTGGAGAAAAGACAAGGCTATTGCAGATCTATGCCGACATGTCGCGTTCACGGCGCGAGCTTGGGGGACTGCGATTAGACTTGGCGAAGCTTCAGGCGGACCGTCAGAACGACATTTTGCTGAAGCAGCAAGAGCGGGATGTTGCCATCAAGAAGTTGATTGCGGAACGTCAAGCAGCCGAAGAACAGTTCTTCCTGATGGCTGCGGCGACTGCAACAGAGAACGCGGCTAAGAACAAAATCACCTTCTCCTATCAGATAAGGCGTCAGGTGGAGGGGAGCCGACAAGCAATAGCTGCGGATCCGCAAACCGAAGTTCTGCCCGGCGATGCGGTCGTTGTCGCGATCACTGGAATATAGCGCCTGGGGGATGAAATGGTGGCACTAGGTGAGTTGCAAGACATGCGAGATCGCAGAAAGCCCCTAAGCCAACGCTCGGCCAGCAAGAGGATCTTTGACTTCCTGCTCGCGTCGCTTGTTCTGATCACCTGCTCGCCCCTCTTTTTGATCGTTGGCGCGTTGACTTATCTCGCGCTGGGCTGGCCGGTTATGTTCCGCCAGCAGAGAGCAGGCCGTTCAATGCGGCCGTTCTCGATCTTGAAATTTCGCACGATGTCTAATGAGCGCGACGGGAAAGGCGACTTGCTTCCAGATCATTTGAGACAGACGCGACTGACAGCCATCATCAGACGTCTTCGCTTTGACGAGCTGCCGCAGCTTTTTTTGGTTCTGGCAGGGGTGATGTCTTTTGTTGGGCCGCGGCCTTTGCCTATGCAAACGCTGAGTGATCTTGGCGCCATCGGCCAGCTTCGTTGCAAGGTCCCACCAGGTTTGACGGGGTGGGCCCAAGTCAACGGTAATACACGCCTGAGCGACACGCAGAAGCTCGCTCTGGATATCTGGTATGTCGAGCACCACAACTTTGCGCTTGACGTACTGATTGTGGTGATGACGCTCAAGACACTGGTGCTGGGCGAGGTGGTGAATGAACGCAATGTTCAGAAGGCTGAAGCCCAGCCAAAGATACTGTCCCGTTTACGACTCCGATTGCATCCGAAAGGCTAAGTCATGCGTATCGTTCTCGTCGGCGCAGTGGAGTCAACGGTTGCTGCCGTTGAAGCTCTGTTGGAATCACAGGTTACCCCTGCCGCAGTCGTGACTTTACCCCGAGAGGCCTTGAGCCGTCATTCTGACGCGATCGATATCTCCAAAGCTGTAAGCGCTACCCTCCCAATTATTTACGCAGAGGATGTGAACTCCGCCCCAATTGTAGCGGAGGTTCGGCAATTGAACCCTGACATCATTTTTGTCGTCGGTTGGTCGCAGGTCTGCAAAGCACCCTTTCGTGAAGCGGCTCGCTTGGGCTGCATTGGTTTCCATCCTTCCTTGTTGCCGAAACTGAGGGGCAGAGCCGTAATTCCGTGGACAATCCTGACCCATCAACAGGAATCCGGCGCTAGCTTTTTTTGGATCGACGATGGCGTCGACACTGGCGACATATTGCGTCAGCAGCGATTTCGATTGAGAAATGACGAAACCGCGAGAAGTCTTTACGACAGGCAACGGACCGCCATTCGCGAGCTTATCCCTCAGATAGTCAATGATTTTCACCAAGGCGTTGCGACCCGCACGCCGCAGAACCACGACGACGCCACCTATTGCGCGCGCCGCCGGCCTCGGGATGGGAAGATCGATTGGCATGCGGATGCAGACGGGGTTCTGACTTTCATCAGGGCGGTTGGCGATCCCTATCCCGGCGCGTTCACAACGATGAATGGCGAGCACCTGTCTATCTGGGCGGCTCGTCCTTACGCGGATAGCCATCGCTACATCGGTCTTCCAGGGCAGATCCAGACACTGACCACCGGCGGTTTCGTCGTTCGGTGCGGCAATGGCGAATGTGTCGAGGTGACAAAATGGACCTCACAGGCCGAACGCAAAATTGCGCGGCACGCAGTTCTCGGGGAGGCGGGATGAACAGCGCTGCTTTCGGGTCAACACTCGTGGTCGCACCTCATCCCGATGATGAGGTGCTCGGTGCTGGCGGCACGATTTCGAAGCTTTCGGCAGCCGGGAACGACGTGTTTGTCGCGATCGTCACCGAAGGAAAGCCGCCAGCCTTCTCTGCAGCCATGGTCGCCAACGTGCAGGCAGAATGCAAACGCTCACTCGAAATTCTCGGGGTTAAGGAGAGCATCTGGCTGGGTTTTCCGGCCGCAGCGCTTTCCGAAATAGCGCATTCCGCACTCAATGCCGCATTGGGTGAGTTGATCGCGCGGTTGCGCCCGCAAACGCTCATCATCCCGTTCCTCGGTGACATGCACTTGGACCACCAGCTCATCTTTGCCTCCTGCCTTGTTGGCGCACGCCCTCATCAACCGCAGTATCCGACACTTATCCTTGCCTACGAGACGTTGTCGGAAACAAACTGGAACGCTCCCTATCTCACACCCTCTTTTGTGCCGAATGTCTTTGTCGATATCGAAGATCATCTGGAACGAAAGCTTGAGGCAATGCGGTGCTACGCGTCCCAGATTCGCGATGCGCCACATGAGCGGTCGATCGATAGCCTGCAGGCGCTCGCAACCCTGCGGGGGGCTACCGTGCTGAGACGTGCTGCGGAAGCCTTTGTTCTCGTTCGATGCGTCTGTTGAGATGAATTCTGATCAGTGCCGATGACCGGCAAGCGAGGGGAAGCATGCCAAAGTGGCCAGTTTACAGCGAAGAGCAAATCGAGGAGGTGGCCGAGGTCTTGCGATCAGGTCGCGTCAACGCTTGGACAGGACCCTACGTCGAGGCTTTCGAACACGCCTATGCGGAATTCCTCGGAAATCGGCGGGCCATTGCGCTCGCGAATGGAACCGTCGCGCTCGATCTTGCGCTGTTCGCGCTCGCCTTGGCACCGGGCGATGAGGTCATCGTAACACCCCGCAGCTTTGTCGCATCCGGCGCGTGCGTTCCATTCAGTGGCGGCGTGCCGATTTTTGCCGACGTCGACCCTGAGAGCCAGAACCTCACGGCTGCTTCGATCGAAGCGAAGATAACCCCGCGCACCAAGGGGCTGATTGTGGTCCACCTTGCCGGTTGGCCGTGCGACATGCCCGAAATCATGCGCCTGGCCCGGCGGCATGGACTGTGGGTGATCGAGGATTGTGCTCAAGCTCATGGGGCTGAAATCGATGGAAAGCCCGTTGGCAGCTTTGGTGATATCGCGGCCTTTTCGTTCTGCCAGGACAAGATCATAACGACGGGAGGAGAAGGTGGACTGATCTCGATGAATGACGACGCACTTTGGTCGCGGGCCTGGAGCAGAAAGGATCACGGGAAATCCTATGATGCGGTCACAAGAACCAAGGACCAAACGGGGTTTCGCTGGCTGCACGAGTCAATTGGTACGAACCTTCGAATGACCTCGATCCAAGCCGTGCTGGGGCTGCACCAACTGAAGCGGCTTTCCTCGTGGCGCGACGTTCGGAGCAAAAATGCGGCAATCTTGGCAGATGCGCTCTCAGGAATCGATGCGCTGCGTGTGCCGGTACCGGAACCTAGGCTGCGGCATGCCTACTACCGCTTCTATGCCTTTGTCAGGCCCGACAAACTCAGCGCCGGCCACAACCGGGATCGTATGATTGCCGAGATCAACGCCGAGGGGGTTCCCTGCTTTTCCGGCAGTTGCTCCGAAATATATCTCGAGAGATGTTTTTCTGATCTCGGTCTTTCGCCAAAGGAACGCCTGCCGACTGCCCAGATGTTGGGCGAGACGAGTTTGGCCTTCCTTGTCGATCCGACGATCGACGCAAGAACGATGTGCGCGAACGCAGAGATCGTCGCAACTGCCGTCAAGCGTGCAGCAGCAGAGGCACCAAAGCTCACCGCGGCGGATGCTTAAGATGCCAAAACCAGTATTTTGCCGGTATAGTGAACTCACGCCCTCGGCGGTCAACGTCGAATATCAGGTCCATACAAACTGGACAGACGGGCAAGCAAGCTCTGCAGCAATCCTGGAGGAGGCCGCTCGCATCGGCCTTGGCGCAATTGCCTTTACCGAACATGTTCGGCGATCAACTGACTGGTTTGACAGCTTCGCAGCAGAGATAAGGGAAATCGCACGTGCCTATCCTGCCATGAAGGTCTTTGTAGGATCGGAGGCCAAAGCATTGGACGAAGCTGGAACGCTTGATATATCGCCCTCGGCGCAGCAGGCCTCAGATATCGTCTTGGGCGTCGTGCACCGTTTTCCCGACGGGAATGGCGACTACCTTGACTTCAATAAAATCTCTGCGGCCGAGACAGCGGCCATAGAGTTCCGGCTTTCGATGGGCTTGATCAAACATGCGCCGATCGACGTGCTTGGTCATCCAGGGGGCATGTATCAGCGCCGCCACGGGACTTTCCCCGCCGAGTACTTCGCCCAAATGATGGAAGCATCGCTTGAGCGAGGAATAGCAATCGAAATAAACTCTTCATATCTGGTCGACACTGCGACGTTCGTCGAGCTTTGCCGGGAGATCGATCCGATCGTGTCGATCGGCTCCGACGCCCATCGCATCGATCAGCTCGGGCAGTGCCGGGATATTCTGAGAACTATGGGGGTTGAGCGGTGAAGGTACTCGTTACTGGCGCTGGGGCACTCCTTGGACAAGGCATTATCCGCAGCCTTCAGCGATCAAATTTGAATGCCACCATCGTCGTTGCCGATCCCAGTCCTCTCGCCGTCGGCCTGTATTGGGGAGATGTGCCATATCTCATTCCGATGGCCAACGATCCCGCATACCTTGAACGGATTTGCATTGTCATTGAGCGCGAGCGGCCGGACGTCGTTATTCCAGGCACCGATGTCGAGCTTCACGCTTTTGCGGCGCACCGGGAATTTCTTGAAGCGACCTACGGCACGCGCGTCATCATCAGCTCGCCGCGGGTCGTCGAGATTGCGGATGATAAGTGGCTGACGGCTCAGTTTCTCGAAAGCGAAGGCTTGGGTTTTGTTCCATCATGCCTTCCGGGCAACGAACATGACCTCATCGCAACGGTCGGATTTCCGCTAATCGTCAAGCCACGCGTCGGCGCCCGCTCGATCGGGGTACGCGTCATTCACTCGGATGGCGAACTGCAGGCCGCAATTGATGAACAGCCTCTTAGTGTCATTCAGAAATACGTCGGAACGGATGAGACGGAGTACACGGCCGGAACCTTGACGTTTGAGGGCAAGTGCGCCGCCTCAATTGTCATGCGCCGCGACCTGCGGGACGGTAACACATACCGCGCGTTCGCTGAGCCGTACGGTGAACTCAACGAGGCTGTAGAACGCGCGGCTACAATATTGAACGCGTTCGGCCCCGCGAACTTTCAGTTCCGTCTTGACCACGGAGCCGTCAGGATCTTTGAAATTAATGGCCGCTTCTCCGGAACCACTGGCATACGCATGCACGCCGGTTTCAACGAAGTCGAGATGTGCATTCGGCACATCCTTTTTGACGAGCCCATCATCCAGCCAACGGTTCTGCCCGTGACCGTGCTTCGTCACTGGTCCGAGACAGTTTTGCTGAACAGCGATTTACTCGCACCGCGACGATGACGAAGATTGCCATCACCGGGACCACCGGCTTCATTGGAAACAAGTTAGCACGAACGGCGCTTTCGAGGGGAATTAGCGTGGTCGCGCTCATTCGGGACGTGACACGATGCTCCGTCCCGCGTTCCAAATCACTCGAGGTTCTACCCTGGCACCTGGGCGAACCGCTACCGAAGCTTCGCGATGTCCAAGCGATATTTCATCTTGCTGCCGTCATCCCCAACAATCTAAGCGACCCTGAAGCCGCGCCGCTTTGCTTCCAAAACAACACCATTTCCGCCCTTCAACTTGCAATGGATGCAGCCCAGCAAGGGATTGGCCAAATCATCCATTTTAGCTCGGGGCAGGTTTATGTCAGCTCCCAGGTGCCGGCACATGAGGATTCGCCCGCCTATCCGGTGGAAAGGGCAACCTATTATCTGGCGAGCAAGCTCGCTGGTGAACTCTGCTTGGCGGCGGCGGCGCGCGCAGGAACGGTTGTTGCGACCATCCTGCGTCTTGGATCCGTCTATGGACCCGGAATGCATCCGCGCGGAATGCTTCCCACCTTCATCGCCAATCTTGTGCGCAATACTCCTGTCATTATCGATCAGGGCGGTGGCTACACTGCCGATTTCATTCATGTCGACGACGTCGTGGAACTCGCGCTCAAGATGATCGAGGCGCCGTTCGACGGGTTGCTCAACGTCGGTTCAGGTGCCGGGCGTTCCTCGCTCGAAGCGGCTATCATCCTTGCTGAGGCGCTGGGCGTCGATCCGGCCCTGATCACAGTACGCGGTGTTGCAAAGAACGCAGGTTTTGCTCCGCTCAGTATATTGAGAGCGCGGAAACTCTTTGATTTCAATCCAATGCAGCTCGAAGCAGGCATAGCCAAATGGAAGGCGAGCGGTCAGCTGGCAAATTCGTTCAGATGATCGGAAAGGCGGTGGGCGAGAGCCACGATCGTGAGGGTCGGGGTGTCGTTCCCCGCGGTTGGAAAAACGGAACTTCCTGCCACGAAAAGGTTTGAGACCCCATGCACGCGGCAATTGCGGTCGACAACGCCGCGCGCGGGATGGTCATGCATTCGGGTTGTTCCCATATGATGCCAAGTCCACATTGGATTTTGCAAAACGTCCCATTCTTCCTGGGTAACAAGAAGTTCTCCGAGACCGCTGACGCGCATCTCGTTCTGCAAAATGGCAATTGTACGTTTCAGGCTGTCGAGGGTAGACCCAGATAGATGCCAGGACAGCGACACAAGGGGCAGGCCGTAGCGGTCTTTCTTGTCTGACAGCGCGAGCCGGCTTTCGAAGCAAGGTTCAGGTTCGACGAAATGATGCAGTCGAAAGCCGCGAACAAGTGAAGGCGGCCTGAGCAGATGCATTCCGCTGGTCCACGTCATATGCTTCGGTGATATTGAGGGAAAGCCCCCCCGACCTGATAGAATGAGCCTATCACGCGCGTTCAGGAGCGATAGCCGATAATCGTCATAGGCGCGCTGGCTCTGACCGAGAAAGCATGGCTCTACCCATGCGCGATAGTTCAGCAGCGCTTCCTTCGCATGAATTTCGAACGGCAGCGTCAGGCCATTAACCACATAGCCGCCGGCGTCGCGCCACCCCAATGTCCGCGCCATGCGGTGGCGTCTCGTAACCCGGACACGGTCGAGTCGTGCGAAAACTCTTCGAACATATTTATTCGACGGGAACAGGGTCCCGATTGTAAAGCGAGGGTGATCCATGAAATATCGACCAACCAAGCCGGGTTCTCTTTGTGCGGCAAGATTGGAAATCATCAAGAGTCGGGCATTTTCAATCCCGCCCGCTGCGATAACGAAGGCGCGTGCGCTCACTCGAAACGTCCTTCCGTGACGATCTATGCAGAGGGCCGCTGCTATCGTGGATTGCCCCGGCGCAAACTCCAAACTAAGAACCGTTGCATCAAAAAATAAATCAACGCTCGTTGAGCTTTTGACGGGCTCACGAAAATGACGTCCAAGCCGGCGATTATTACATAATCCAACGGAATCAGTCGCAATGATCGGCGATTGCGCAGGAAACAATCGCTGACGCTCGCCAAGAAGGCTAACGTCCCCGAGACCGAGCGTTTGGCAGGCGCGCTCATAATACGGACCCAAGTGCTCGAGATCGAATGGCCAGCCGCTATTGCCGACCCATGTCCTTTCGACAAAATCCTGTCGATCCAGCGGCTTGCAGAAACCTCCCCATCCCAGTTGCTGCGTGCTCCCGCCAAGACCCTTCAAGCGGGTTGTCGCCAACGAAGCATATGGGAGTCCGCCGTCATGGCCGTCACCCGAAAAATTCGGCTGTCCCTGTCCATCGACGCCGCCGCTTTCAAGCACGCAAACCGACAAGGATCTCTTAAGGAAATTGGATGCTATTGTCAGGCCACTTGCGCCGGCCCCGACAATGCATAGATCGAACGAAAGCTCCGCTGGAGCGCTACTGGCAGATTCGATGCCCATTCATCCCCCCGACTATCAACGGTTCCCATCAAATTTTAGAAGGCCGCATTTGATGGGACGACATGCCATCGCCGAAGAATTCCGGCTGCGCATCTTTCCTGCTGCCGAAGTCGTTGATGGTAACAAGCGGACAATCACACCTCGGCTGCGTTCACGCGGCAGCCAGCGCTGCAGATCGTTGTGGACTGCTCAGACGGTCTTCAAATCTCCCAGCACCGTTGGGATCAGTTCCGAGATGGTCGGATGGATCGGCACCGACCATTGCAGGGCAGGGTAGGTCGTGCCGGCATTCATTGCATCGATGATGCCGTGGATCGCCTCGTCACCCTCGATGCCGAGGATCGCGGCGCCGAGGATCTGCTTGGTTTCAGCATCCGCGATAATCTTCATGAAACCTTGCGTCTCGCCACGTTCATTGGCGCGGCCGACGCGGCTCATCGGGCGTGTCGAAATCATGATCTTTTTGCCGGAAAAGCGTGCTTCCTTCTCCGTGATGCCTGCACGGCCGAGCGGCGGATCGATATAGAGCGCATAGGCTGGAATGCGGCTGCTCACCCTGCGGTCGCCGCCATCCAGCAGGTTAGCCGCAGCGATCTCGAAATCATTGTAGGAAGTATGCGTGAAAGCCCCACGGCCGTTGCAGTCGCCAAGCGCGAAGATGCCCTCGACATTGGTCATCAGCCTGTCGTCGACTGTGATGTACCCGCGCTTGTCCGTCGCAACGCCGGCGGCATCGAGGCCGAGATCGTCGGTGTTCGGCCTGCGGCCGGTTGCAATCAGCACATGGCTGGCCCCGATTGCCGGCCTGCCGGCGCCAGTGCTGACGTCAACGCCATCGCCTCTCTTCGCAAAGGCGATACCATCCGCATTCGTGTGAACTGCGATACCTTCCGCGCGCAGAATGTCCTCGATTGCGTCGGAGATATCCTCGTCCTCACGGGAGGCAAGTTTCGGTCCGCGTTCGACGATGGTGACTTTGGCGCCGAAGCGGCGGTACATCTGCGCGAATTCGAGGCCGATATAGCTGCCGCCGATGACGGCGAGATGGCGTGGCAGCGTGTCGAGGTAGATTATCGACGTGCTGGTGAGGTAGTCGATATCCTTAAGACCGGGAAAATCCGGAATGACCGGGCGGGCGCCGACATTCAGAAAGACTTGCGGCGCGGTCAGCGTCTCGCCATTGACCGAAACCGTCTTCGGGCCGGTGAATTGCGCCTGGCCGTAGACGACGTCCGCCGTCTCCATACCGTCGAACCAACCGATCAGGCCGTTGCGGGCATCCATGATGACGGTCTCGGCGCGCTTGCGTACGATCTTCATGTCGACGTCGATCCCACCGGTGATCTTTACGCCGTAGTCGGCGCCGCGGCGGGCGACATGTGCAGCACGAGCGCTGGCAACCAGCGTCTTCGTCGGCATGCAGCCGGCATTGACGCAGGTGCCGCCGAGATATTTGCGCTCGATCAGCGCCACCTTCATGCGCTTCCCGGCCATGCGGGCGGCGAGGAAGGGTCCAGACTGACCGGCCCCGATGAAGATCGCGTCATAATTTTTCATGGCACAGCCCCCACAATCAGCAGCGCGCCGCCGATGGCGACGGCATCCTCGATAAGTGCTGCCGGCAAATCCTTGCCGAAAGCGGCCGCGAGCTTTGCGCGGATGGCGGCGCCGCCGAGCGTGCCAACGACTGCGCCGACGATGCCGGCGACAAGACCGGCTATCAGGGAACCGCCCGGTGCGCCGATCATGGCACCGGCCAGTGCACCCATGATGATGCGCGCACCGAATTGCATCGGCACCTTGCGGCTAGGCGTCGTCGGCAGTTGGTCGGTTATCAATTCGACGGCGGCAAGCAGGGTCAAACCCCACGGCGTCCACCGGTAGCCCATGAAGGCCAGAGGTGTCTGAGAGACGTCGAACCAACCGAGTGCGGCGCCCCAGGCGACAGCAGCTGGCGCAGTCATGGCTCTGAGGCCGGCAACAATTCCAATCAAGAAAGCAAGAAACAGAAGCATATGACAGACCCTTCCCCCAATCGGGCCGTTGCAACGACGGCAGCGTGGCACAATCTCCGAGTGGTTGCAATTCACGCTCCATGGCCGATCTGCAAAATGCGAAGGGAGCATCGAATGGACAAGGATCTTGCATTTCCGATCGCGATCGGCATTGCGCTTGGCGTGGGGCTCGGTGCCGTCTACGGCAACGTTGCGCTCGGCATCGTGGTTGGTGTGCTTGCTTCGGTCGCCTACACGCTCTGGCGCCGGAGGACGGGACGCTAGTTCGCGAAGGCCTGGATTCCCGTGATGGCGCGGCCGAGGATGAGCGCGTGGATGTCGTGCGTGCCCTCGTAGGTATTGACGACTTCGAGATTGACGAGGTGGCGGGCGACACCGAACTCGTCGGAGATGCCATTGCCGCCGAGCATGTCGCGGGCAGCGCGCGCAATGTCGAGCGCCTTGCCGCAGGAATTGCGCTTGAGGATCGAGGTGAGTTCCACCGGCGGGTGGCCTTCCTCCTTCATGCGGCCGAGCCTGAGGCACCCCTGCAGGCCGAGCGAAATCTCGGTTGCCATGTCGGCAAGCTTTTTCTGGATCAGTTGGTTGGCGGCCAGCGGCCGGTTGAACTGCTTGCGGTCGAGCGTGTATTGCCGCGCCGTCGCATAGCAGGCCTCTGCCGCACCGAGCGCGCCCCAGGCAATGCCGAAACGGGCGGAATTCAGGCAGGTGAACGGACCCTTCAGGCCCGTCACGTTCGGCAGCAGGTTTTCCTCCGGCACGAAGACCTCGTCGAGCAAGACCTCGCCGGTGATCGATGCGCGCAGCCCCACCTTGCCGTGGATGGCCGGTGCCGAAAGACCCTTCCAGCCCTTTTCCAGAATGAAGCCGCGGATCACGCCGTCCTCCGTCTTGGCCCAGACGATGAAGACGTCGGCGATCGGCGAATTGGAGATCCAAGTTTTGGTGCCCATGAGGCTGTAGCCGCCATCGACCTTTTTGGCGCGCGTCGCCATCGAGCCCGGATCGGAGCCGTGGTTCGGTTCGGTCAGCCCGAAGCAGCCAATCCGCTCGCCGGCTGCAAGCTTGGGCAGATATTTCTGTTTCTGCGCATCCGAGCCGAAGGCCTCGATCGGCACCATGACGAGCGACGACTGCACGCTCATCATCGAACGGTAGCCGCTGTCGACGCGCTCTACTTCGCGGGCGATCAGGCCGTAGGCGACATAACCCAAACCCGCTCCGCCGTATTCCGGAGCAATCGTCGGGCCGAGCAGGCCGAGTTCGCCCATTTCGCGGAAGATCGCCGGATCGGTCTTTTCATGGCGGAAGGCTTCGAGCACCCGGGGAGTGAGCTTCTCCTGCGCATAAGCGTGCGCTGTGTCCTGCACCATGCGCTCTTCGTCGGTCAGCTGCTCCACAAGCCGGAAGGGATCGGCCCAGTCGAAGGTTTCGCGGGTATGCTGCATGACGGTGTCTCCTCACCATTTTTCAGGCATGCCTGATCAAGCTGGCCATAACCCCGGGTAGGTTCGGCGTCAATCGGGAGGAATATAGCGGATGGGCTCTTTTCAAACAGGTTTCGATGTTCCAACTTGCCGTCCAAAGGAATCGAATGAGGAGGCGAAAATGACATCGAGCGCTCTTTTCGTGCATGCCGAAGGCGCTGACTGGATCAGCCCTGAGCCGGGCGTCACGCGCCGCATCATGGTCTACCTACCGGAAATGATGATGGTGGAAGTCGCCTTCGAAAAGGACGCGATCGGTGCTGCCCATTCCCATCCGCATATCCAGGCAAGCTACGTCGCCGAAGGCACCTTTGCGGTTACCATCGACGGCAAGACCGAAGTCCTGAAACAGGGCGGCAGCTTCATCGTGCCGCCGAACCTCGTTCACGGCGTCACGGCGCTGGAGAAGGGGCGGCTGATCGACACCTTCACGCCGCACCGCGCCGAATTCCTGAAATAGTCATCCGGCCTTTCGGCCGGAATGCATTGCGGCCGCAAATGGCGGAATGAACCGCGCGTCCTCGCCTTTCACGGCCTCGCGCAGAAAGTCGATGACGGCGCGCACGCGTGGCGCTTGTCTCATATCCTGGTGACAAGTGACCCAGTAGTTCCGGCAGAGGTCCACCTCGTCCGGCAGGACGCGCACCAGCTCCGGATAAAGGCTTGCGAAGAAATAGGGAAGCACGCAAAGCCCCAGGCCGTTTCGCGTCGCCGTCAGCTGCGCAAAGATGCTGGAACTCTGGAACTGCGGCTTGATGCGCGGATGGACGTCGCCGAGATAATCAAGTCCCGGCGCAAAGATCATCTCTTCGATATAGCTGATGAAGGGATGGTTGAGCAGGTCGTCGCGACAGGTAACCGGCGGGTTTTTGGCAAGATAATCCCGCGAACCGTAAACCTGCAGATGGTAGTCGGTCAGCTTCTCGGAAAAATACGGTCCGCCCTTGGGTTCGTCCAATACGACGGTAATGTCGGCCTCCTTGCGCGACAGCGACATGATCTGCTGGATCGTCACCAATTCGAGCGACAGATGCGGGTGGTGTGCTGCGAATTTCGGCAGCACGCTCGCAAAGAAGAAATTCGCAAAGCCTTCCGGCGCGCTGAGTCGCACGACGCCTCGCTGCGTCATCGAGCCTGCGGCAAGATCGGCACGTAGGCGCTCGGTCTCCTGCTCCATCTTTTCGGCGGTGTCCACGAAACGCGTGCCCATCGCCGTCAGCACGTAGCCGCGCGGGTTGCGCTCGAAGAGCTTGACCTTGAGAGCGAATTCCAGCCTGTCGATGCGCCGTGAGACGGTGGCGTGGCTGCTGCGCAGTTGCCTTGCAGCCGTCGAGAGCTGGCCGGTGCGCGCCACCGCTAGAAAAAACTGCAGGTCGTCCCAAGTAAATTGTGGAGGATTGCTCATGCGGCGTCACGCATCCATCTACGTCTTTGGTCCAATCGTCGATGGCTGCACAAGATCGGAAAGCGCCCTAGGTTTCGTTCTCACGCAGTTCTGTTCAAAAACGAACAGATACTGTTTGCAATTAATTGTAAACCGCCCGTTGCCTCAACGCGGAATTTCCGTGATCGTAGGCGTAGCGTCGGCTGGTTGAGGAGAACCGCTGGCCAATTTTGAACAGACTCGCGATCTGGCCATCTCTGGGAGGAGAGACATATGCGAAAGAATCTCATTGCGTCCGTGGCATTCCTGCTTGCCAGCAGCACCGCGGTACTCGCCGACGGTGCTTCCGACGGAAAGGTGAAGATCGGCATCCTGAACGATCAATCCGGCGTTTATGCCGATTTCGGCGGCAAGTGGTCCGTCGAAGCCGCCAACATGGCGGCTGAAGATTTTGGCGGCAAGGTGCTTGACGCTCCGATCGAGATCGTCGACGCCGACCATCAGAACAAGCCGGACATCGCATCGAACATCGCCCGCCAATGGTACGATACCGAACAGGTGGACGCGATCATGGAACTGACGACCTCGTCGGTCGCGCTTGCTGTCCAGGCAATCGGCAAAGAGAAGAAGAAGATCGATATCGTCACGGGTGCCGCGACGACGGATCTGACGGGCAAGGCCTGTTCGCCCTACGGCTTCCACTGGGCCTATGACACGCATGCACTTGCCGTCGGCACCGGGGGCGCGCTTGTCAAGCAGGGCGGCGACAGCTGGTTCTTCCTGACGGCCGACTACGCATTCGGCTATTCGCTGGAGAAACAGGGGAGCGATTTCGTGAAGGCCAATGGCGGTACCGTCGTCGGTGCCGTGCGCCATCCGCTCGCCAGCCAGGATTTCTCGTCCTTCCTGCTGCAGGCTCAATCCTCCGGCGCCAAGGTCGTCGGCCTTGCCAATGCAGGCCTCGATACGGCGAATGCCATCAAGCAGGCGGCTGAATTCGGCATCACGCAGGGTGGCCAGCGATTGGCCGCGCTTCTCTTCACGCTCGCTGAGGTTCACGGCCTCGGCCTCGAGGCGGCGCAGGGCCTGACGCTGACGGAAGGCTATTATTGGAACCTGGACGAGGAGAGCCGCGCCTTCGGGAAGAAATACTTCGAGCGCACCGGCAGGATGCCGAACATGACCCATGCCGGCACCTACTCGGCCGTGCTTCAGTACCTGAAAGCCATCCAGAAGGCCGGCACGGACGAAACGGACGCTGTTGCCAAGCAATTGCACGAGATGCCGGTGGACGACGTCTTTGGCCGCGGCGGCACCGTCGGGCCGAACGGCCGCATGATCCACGACATGTACCTTTTGCAGGTGAAGAAGCCGGACGAAAGCAAGGAACCTTGGGACTACTTCAACGTTCTCGCCACCATCCCCGGCAAGGACGCCTATATCGATCCCGCCAAGAGCGGCTGCGATCTGGTGAAATAAGCTGATGGCGGTCTCCGCAACACAAACGAATGCGACGCCGCGGGTGGTCCTGTCCGCCCGCGGCCTTCGCAAGGATTTCGGCGGCTTCACGGCCGTCAAGAATGTCGATCTCGATGTGCATGACGCAAGCGTCCATGCACTCATCGGGCCGAACGGCGCGGGCAAGACGACGGTCTTCAACCTGCTGACCAAGTTCCTGCAGCCGACGCACGGCACGATCACGCTCATGGGCACGGACATCACCCGGACGCCGCCCGACAAGGTGGCGCGCATGGGGCTGGTGCGCTCGTTCCAGATTTCGGCGGTCTTCCCGCATCTGTCGGTGCTCGACAATGTGCGTGTCGCCCTGCAACGGCCGAACAATCTCTCCACGCAATTCTGGCGGCCGGTGTCGGCGCTCGATCGCCTGAACAATCGTGCCGAGCAGCTGCTCGCAAGCGTCGGGCTTTCCAAGGAGCGGGACCAAATCGCTGCCGATCTCTCCTACGGCCGCAAGCGCGTGCTGGAGATCGCCACGACGCTCGCGCTCGACCCGAAGGTACTGCTGCTCGACGAGCCGATGGCAGGCATGGGGCGGGAGGACGTCAGCGTCGTTTCGGCCATCATCCGCGAGGTTGCCCGCGACCGCGCGGTGTTGATGGTGGAGCACAATCTCTCCGTCGTCGCCAATATCTGTCAGCAGGTGACCGTGCTCCAGCGTGGCGAAATCCTCGCCGAGGGCGATTATGCGACCGTCAGCCAGGACCCGCGCGTCCGCGAGGCCTATATGGGCACGGAGGAAGGTTGATGGCTACCCTTCTGGACGTTCAGGGCCTTAATGCCTGGTATGGCGAAAGCCACGTCCTGCACGGCGTCGACATGCGCGTCGGCGAGGGTGAGACGATCACCATCCTCGGCCGCAACGGCGTCGGCAAGACGACCACACTGCGCACGATCACCGGCATTGTCCGGGCCCGCAAAGGCAAGATCAGCTTTGGTGGAGCGGACATGATGCAGGTGCCGCTGCACAAGACGGCGCACAAGGGCATCGGCTTCGTGCCCGAGGAGCGCGGCATTTTTTCGACACTAACGGTCTCGGAAAACCTGCTTCTGCCGCCGGTTGTTGCCGAGGGCGGCATGAGCCTCGACGAGATCTACGAGCTTTTCCCGAATCTCTACGAGCGCCGCGCGAGCTCTGGAACCAAGCTTTCCGGCGGCGAACAGCAGATGCTGGCGATCGCCCGCGTTCTGCGCACCGGCGTCAAGATGCTGCTGCTCGACGAGCCGACGGAAGGTCTGGCGCCGGTCATCGTCCAGCGTATCGGCGAGGTGTTGAAGAAGCTGAAGGAGCGCGGCATGACCATTCTCCTTGTCGAGCAGAACTTCCGGTTTGCAAGCCGTATTGCCGACCGTTTCTATCTGATGGATCATGGGCAGATGGTCGCCGATTTCCCGGTTGGCGAACTGCCGCAGCGGATGGATACGCTGCACAGGGTCTTGGGAGTGTGATGCCATGACGATGATCTTCGGCATTCCCGTTCAGGCGCTTCTCGGCCAATTGCTGATCGGCCTCATCAACGGCTCCTTCTACGCGCTTTTGAGTCTCGGCCTTGCGATCATTTTCGGGCTGTTGCGCGTCATCAACTTTGCGCATGGCGCGCAGTACATGCTGGGTGCCTTCGTCGCTTATCTGATGCTTGCCTATGGTGGTATCGGCTACTGGCCGGCGCTTATTCTCGCCCCGGTTGCTGTTGGCCTGTTCGGCGCCGTCGTGGAACGGCTCTTCCTGCGGCGGCTCTATGACCTCGATCCGCTCTACGGCCTGCTCTTCACCTTCGGCATGGCGCTGGCGATCGAAGGGACCTTCCGCTATCTCTACGGCTCTTCCGGCCAGCCCTACGCTACGCCGGCAGCACTTGCAGGGGGAACCAACCTCGGTTTCATGTTCCTGCCGATCTATCGCGGCTGGGTGATCGTCATGTCACTGGTGGTCTGCATCGGCACCTGGCTTCTCATCGAGAAGACCAAGCTCGGAGCCTATCTCCGCGCGGCGACGGAAAATACCGTGCTGGTGCAGGTTTTCGGCGTCAACGTGCCGCTGCTCCTGACTCTGACCTACGCGCTCGGCGCCGGTCTTGCAGCTTTTGCCGGCGTGCTGGCGGCGCCAATTTACCAGGTCTCGCCGCTGATGGGATCGAACATCATCATTGTCGTCTTCGCCGTGGTGGTCGTCGGCGGCATGGGCTCGATTATGGGGGCGATCGTCACCGGCTATATGCTGGGCATTGCGGAGGGTCTCACCAAGGTTTTCTATCCGGAAGCGTCGAACATCGTGATCTTCGTGATCATGGCGATCGTACTTCTCGTCAGGCCCGCGGGCCTCTTCGGCCGGGATGCGTAAGATGACGGACATCACCGAAACCATTCGTGCAGAAAAGAGCCGCACCGCACTGTCGGTACAGGCAGGCTTCTTGATCATCGGCCTTTTGCTTCTGCTGCTCGCGCCGTACTTCTTCTATCCGATCTTCCTGATGAAGCTCCTGTGCTTTGCGCTCTTTGCCTGCGCCTTCAACCTGCTCCTCGGCTACACCGGGCTGCTATCCTTCGGGCATGCCACCTTCTTCGGCGGGGCGGCCTATTTCACCGCCTATACGGTGAAATCCTGGGGCTTCCCGCCGGAGCTCGGCATCCTTACGGGCGTCGTGGGTGCGGCGCTCCTCGGTCTCGTCATGGGATATCTCGCTATTCGCCGTCAGGGCATCTATTTCGCGATGATCACGCTGGCGCTTTCGCAGATGTTCTTCTTCTTTTGCCTGCAGGCGGAATTCACTGAGGGCGAGGACGGCATCCAGTCCGTGCCGCGGGGGCATCTCTTCGGCTTCATCGACCTGAACAATTCGACCAACATGTATTATTTCGTGCTGGCAATCTTCATCATCGGCATGCTTCTGATCTGGCGTTTCATCCATTCGCCCTTCGGCATGATCCTGAAATCGATCCGCGAGAACGAGAACCGGGCGATATCGCTCGGCTATTCGGTGGCGCATTACAAGCTCGGCGCCTTCGTGATGTCGGCGGCCCTTGCCGGGCTGGCTGGGGCGTTGAAATCGCTGGTCTTCCAGTTCGCGACGCTGACGGACGTCGCCTGGCAGATGTCGGGCGAGGTGATCTTAATGACGCTTCTTGGCGGCATAGGCACGTTGATTGGCCCGATCTTCGGGGCAGGGCTCGTTGTGACACTGCAGAATTATCTCGCGACCTCGGAATTCCCGGTCACGATCATCACCGGCGTCGTCTTCATGATCTGCGTGCTGATCTTCCGTCGCGGCATCGTCGGCGAGTTCTACGCTTCGTGGGTCGGCCGGAAACTGGGCTTCGTATATCGCCGTTGAACGGCCGGTGACATCAGATGGATCGTTACGACTATATCATCATCGGCGCAGGCAGCGCGGGCTGCGTGCTGGCCAACCGCCTGTCCGAAGACCGCAATCGCCGCGTGCTGCTGCTGGAAGCCGGTGGCAGCGACAACTACTACTGGATCCATATTCCGGTCGGCTATCTCTATTGCATCAACAATCCGCGCACCGACTGGTGCTTTACGACAGCACCGGAGGAAGGGTTGAACGGCCGGGCCTTGGGTTATCCCCGCGGCAAGGTGCTCGGCGGCTGCTCTTCGATCAACGGCAT
Organism: Rhizobium sp. USDA 3886; assembly: GCF_056279785.1. Taxonomy (NCBI): domain Bacteria; kingdom Pseudomonadati; phylum Pseudomonadota; class Alphaproteobacteria; order Hyphomicrobiales; family Rhizobiaceae; genus Rhizobium; species Rhizobium sp. USDA 3886. The sequence continues at coordinate 1,277,146 of NZ_JBWCDC010000003.1, forward strand.
GATCTACATGCGTGGCCAGGCGCGCGACTATGACCTTTGGCGGCAGATGGGGTGTGCCGGCTGGAACTGGGATGACGTCCTGCCGTTCTTCCGCAAATCGGAGGATCATTACCGCGGTGCAGACGCAATCCATGGTGCCGGCGGCGAATGGCGCGTGGAGAAGGCGCGGGTACGCTGGGCCGTGCTCGATGCCTTCCAGCAGGCGGCAAGGGAAGCTGGTATTCCGATGACGGAGGATTTCAACCGCGGCAGCAACGAGGGCTCCGGCTATTTCGACGTCAACCAGCGCTCCGGCATTCGATGGAACACGGCAAAGGCCTTCCTGCGGCCGGCGATGAAGCGCGCCAATCTAACGGTTTTGACCAAGGCGCAAGTGCGGCGGCTGCTTGTGGAGGAGGGAGCCATTTCCGGCGTCGAGTTCCAGCATGACGGCATCGCGAAGCGCGCTTACGCCACCAGGGAGACAGTGCTTTCGGCTGGCTCCATCGGCTCGCCGCATATCCTGGAGCTTTCCGGCATCGGCCGCGGCGAGGTCCTGAAGAATGCCGGCGTCGACGTCGTTACCGAGGTCAAGGGCGTCGGCGAGAACCTGCAGGACCATCTGCAGCTTCGCCTCGCCTATAAGGTCACCGGTGTGCCGACGCTGAATGAGAAGGCAACGAAGCTGATCGGCAAGGCAGCAATCGGGCTCGAATATCTCATCCGCCGCTCAGGGCCGATGGCCATGGCGCCGAGCCAGCTTGGCATCTTCACGCGCTCAGGGCCTGACAAGGAGACGCCCGACCTGCAATATCACGTGCAGCCGGTCTCGCTCGACAAGTTCGGCGATCCGGTGCACGCCTTTCCAGCGATCACTGCAAGCGTTTGCAACCTGAGGCCGGAGAGCCGCGGCTCCGTCCATCTTGCGAGCCCGGATTTCGCCGCGCAGCCGACGATTGCGCCGAAATACCTCTCGACGGAGCGTGATCGCGACATCGCTGTTCGATCGATAAGGCTGACGCGGCGGATCGTTTTGCAGCCATCCTTCGCGCGCTTCAAGCCGGAGGAATTCAAACCCGGCCCCTCCTATCAGACGGAGGCCGACCTGGAGCGGGCGGCGGGCGACATCGGCACGACGATATTCCATCCGGTCGGCACCTGCCGGATGGGCGCAGACAAGGACAGCGTTGTTGATCCGCGGCTCAAGCTGCGCGCGCTCGGCAAGCTCAGGATCGCAGATGCCTCCATCATGCCGTCCATCACGTCAGGCAATACGAATTCGCCGACGATCATGATCGCCGAAAAGGCTGCCGCAATGATCCTCGAGGACAACAGATAGGAGGCCAGCATGGCACGGATCGCATTTATCGGGCTCGGCAATATGGGCGGACCGATGGCGGCAAATCTCGTCAAGGCCGGGCATGAGGTGACGGGTTTTGATCTTGCTGCGCCAGTTCTCAAGGCGGCGGAGGAAACCGGCGTGAAGCCTGCGGGCCACATCAGCCAGGCGGTGGCCAATGCCGAGATCGTCGTCACGATGCTGCCGCAGGGCAAACATGTGCTGACGGCCTGGCCAGACATTCTCGCTTCCATTCCTGCAGGAACACTGGTGATCGACTGCTCGACGATCGATGTCGAAAGTGCTCGCAAGGCCCATGCGATGGCCAAAACCGCAGGCTGCCTCTCGCTCGACGCTCCCGTCTCCGGCGGAACCGGCGGGGCAGCGGCCGGTACGCTGACCTTCATGGCGGGCGGTTCAAAAGAGAGTTTCGCCAAGGCAAAACCGATCCTCGAAGCCATGGGCAAGAAGATCGTCCACTGCGGCGAAGCGGGTGCTGGGCAGGCGGCCAAGATCTGCAACAATATGATCCTCGGTATCTCAATGATCGGTGTTTGCGAAGCTTTCGTGCTGGCGGAAAAACTCGGCCTTTCGCATCAGGCGCTCTTTGATGTTGCCTCGACCTCGTCCGGCCAGTGCTGGTCGATCAACACCTATTGCCCGGTGCCGGGTCCGGTACCGACCTCGCCGGCAAACAACGGTTACAAGCCAGGATTTGCCGCTGCTCTGATGCTGAAGGATCTGCGGCTGTCGCAGGAGGCCGCACTTTCAAGCGGCGCATCGACCCCGCTCGGCGCCGAAGCCGCGCAGCTTTATGCGCTCTTCGAAAAGCAGGGCAATGGCGGAAGGGACTTCTCCGCCATCATCGAGATGTTTCGCAGCAAAGTCTGATTATTTCGCGACGAGCGAGAGGTGAAGCCTACTGGCCTCGCCAAGGAGGATATCGATCTCGCCCGGCGAAGCGAGTTCGATCGCGCCGCAAAGGGTGCCTGTGGTGATCAACGCGCCGGCCTTCAGCGAGCTTTCCGGCCGAAACCTGTCATTGGCGTAGCCGACAAGCCAGGTGAGCACGTCGCCTTTCGGATGCTGCGCCGGGGCGTCGTAGATCGGTTGTCCGTTGAAGGTAACTTTCACCTGTGTTCCGGTTGCCGTATCGATCAGCGTCTTCGGCATGGCCGGGCCGAGCACATAGCCGCAGTTGCCGAGGCGATCGGCGAGGAAGAGGAAAAAGGAGAGCCTGCCGCTTTCCTCGATGGCGGAAGCCAGGAGTTCGGCGCCGAGATGGACAGTCGCAACCGCATCGGCGACTTCGGCGCGACTGTAGCTGCTTTCGCGGATCGCAAGATCCTTGCCGAGACGAACGGCAATCTCCGCTTCAAACTTCATGCCCTTCGCCCAGGGGATTTGGGCACCGGAATCGGTTTCCACATAGGGATGGAGCGGCGCCGTCACGGCCTGGCCATCCGGCGAAGCGGCCACTTTCCAGGCATTGCTGGTGATGCCTTCTTCGGCGGCGAGGAAATTCTGCGCATCCATGGCGTGGCGGAGATCGGCGGGAAGCGCGAAACTGGCAGTCGGCGCCAGTTTGCCGGCATTGTGGAGACTGCGAAGCCGCGCGGCAAGGGCACGCGGATCGAAGACCGCGTTTGAATCCATCATGATGTTTCCTCCACCTGATTTTGAACGATCCAACATTAGCTGCCGGCCTTGGGCGAGGTAAAGGGCGCGGATGAAAAGACTGCTATTCCATCGCTGCGTGCCAGGTGTGGCGATAGTTTTTCAGGCCGGCAATCGCAGCTGGCGTGAAACGCCTTTCCGGACCGGGTGTGGGTCTGATGCCGGTGAGCAGTGCGGCGCCTTGACTGGTGCCGGTCGATCCCGGCAGGGCAATCACGTCACGCCCCGTCAGTGCTGCGAGAACCTTGAGATACGTCTCGTTCAGCGCGAACGGCCCTTCGACGATGACAGGCCCCTTGGCGCCGATCAAGCCGAAGCAGGCCTCGGTCATCAAGGCGAGGTAGAGGCACATGGCGGCGTAGCGTTCCGCAGGGCTTGCCCTATCGGCATTCAGCCAGCGTCCTTGGCGGCCGGGGAAGGGGCCGGAGCCGGTGGCGACATTCGGCAGCAACATCAGGTTTCCCGCAACGACGGGGCCGAGAGCTGCCGCAACGTCCTCTGGCGGAACACTGCCGATTTCTGTGGAAAGAATCTCGAACTCACGGCCCCCCATGAAGCGGGAGGACGGCACAGCGCGGCCATAGGCATCGACATTGGCAAGCGCATCGCGCTTCGGGTCGAGATGGGTAAGGTCGCCGCCGACGCCGAAATTGACAACCCACGTGCCCGTCGAGACAACCGCAAAGGGCGCCTGGCGCGCAACGAGATGCGGAAGCAGCGAGGCATTGGAGTCGTGGATGCCACAATAGACCGGGATATCGGCAGCGATTTCGATGCCGCGAGCGATCTCCGGCAAGACGGGACCGAGCGCCTCAAAGGCCGAATGGATGGGCGCCATGAGATCGCGGACGCCGAGCGTATCGACCAGCGAGGAATATTCACCTGCCTTCGGATTCCAGAGATCCGTGTGGCAGCCAAGCGAGGTCAGCTCATTCGCCGTAACGCCCGTCAGCCGTGCCGCCCAATATTGAGGATAGGTGACGATGGTTGCCACCTTCGCGAATTCCCGCGGAAAGGCCGTTTTCTGATAGTGAAGCTGGGCGCCGACATTCAGCCCCATCGACTGGCGCGGCGAATAGGTCTCCTCGAAGGGTGGGCGCAGCGCGCTATAAGCCTCTCGGATCTCTTGCAGATATTCGTGCTCGTAATCGAGAACCGGCATGGCGAGCTTGCCATCGGCGCCGATGAGCGCTGCCGACGCGCCGTGTGTCGTGATCGAAATCGCATCGAAGCCCGGCGCCGTCGCGAAAGACTTCAATGCATCGAGCGCGAAGGCCCATAAGCCGTCGATATCATAATGCGGATAGATGCCGGACCTGACGACCGTATTCGCCGTCTTTGCGGCTGCGATTTCCGTGCCGGTTTGGCTGTCGAGCACGACGACTTTCGCATTCGTCTTGCCGATATCGAGAACGGCGATGCGGCTGTAATCGGGCATGTTGTTCATGGCATGTGGAAGACGGTGACCAGATCGCTCTGAACCGGTGAATTGTCCGGGTTGGTTTCCATGATGTCGGCCATATGCGCCCACCACTTCTTCATGATGGGATGCTCTGGCAGGCTTGCCATCGTGTGATCTTTCGGCCGCGTCAGCACGCCGAACAGCGTGTTCGTCTCGCGGTCGAGATGGATCGAATAATCGCTGGCGCCGGAATGATGCAGCAGCTCGATAAGTTCCGGCCAGATCTCGTTGTGCCGTTTCTTGTACTCGGCTTCCATGCCCGGGTTGAGCTTCATCTTGAAGGCGTGTTTTTCGAGGGTCATTTGGAGCTCATGGCTTTGATACGGCGGGCGACGATCGGAATGGCAATCGTGATGATGAGCAGCAGGCCGATGAAGATCGACATGACGATGCCCGGAACATTGAGCAGGCCGAGGCCGAACGTAACGAGACCCATGACGAAGGCGGCGATGACGACACCGCCGATCGTGCCGGAGCCGCCGAGGATCGAGACGCCGCCGAGCACGACCATGGTGACGACTTCGAGCTCCCAGCCCTGCGCAATCGAGGGACGGGTGGATCCGAGGCGCGAGGTGAGGCACACGGCAGCGACGCCGCTCATGACGCCTGTCAGCATGAACAGGATGAATTTCACGCGCTCGACCGGTATGCCGGAAAAGCGGGCGGCGAAATCGTTGTTGCCGATCGTATAGACCTGACGGCCGAAGTTCGTGGCGTGCAGCAGGATTGCAAAAAGGATCGCCAGCACGATGAACAAAACGAACTCGAAGGAGAACACCCAGACGACATAGCCTTGGCCGAAATAGGCGAAATCGGCGGGGTATTTGCCATAGGCCTGGTCGCCGAGCACGATATAGGAAACGCCGCGGAAGAGGCTCATCGTGCCGATGGTGACGACGATTGACGGCAGTTTCAGCGCAGAGACGAGGACGCCGTTGAAAAGCCCACAGACGAGACCGGTGCCGATACCGATCAGGACGAGGCCCGGTGTGCCGATGCCAGCCTGAGCGGCCCAACCCATGGCGGTCGAGGCAAGCGCGATGATGGCGGCTACCGAAAGGTCGATCTCGCCGGCAATGACGAGCAACGCCATGGCGAAGGCGATCATCGCCTTTTCGGTGAAGTTGAAGGTCGCGTCCGAGAGGTTCCAGGCATTCAGGAAGTAGGGCGATGCCATGGAATTGAAGATGAAGATGGCGATGGCAACGCCGAAGAGCAGCACTTCCCAGCTGGCCATGATGCGGCGGAGCGGCGTGCCGAGACGATCGGGAATGACGCGTTTTTCGATTGGGGCGGAAACGGTGCTCATGCGGTCACCTCGGCTGGAGTTTCTGCGGCTGCCTTGTCGCGTAGGATGATGCGCCCGCGGCTGCGTTCGCGCCGGGCATTGAAGACGAACGGCGAGGATGATGACGGTGCCGGAGATCGCCATCTGCGTGAAGGGCGAGATGCCGATAACGGGAAGCGCGTTCTTGATGACGCCGAGGAAGAGAGCTCCGAGAACGGTACCAATGACCGAGCCGACGCCACCGGCAATCGAAATGCCGCCGATGACGCAGGCCGCCACACTGTCGAGTTCGAAGCCGCTGGCGATATCGACATAGGCGACGGCGTAGCGCGAGACCCAAAGATAGCTCGCAAGGCCGGCGAGCGCACCGGACAGCACGAAGGCGAGGAACTTCGTCCAGCCTGTATCGATGCCTGCATAGACGGCCGCCGTCGGATTGCCGCCGGTCGCATAGGCCGAGCGGCCGAACTGGGTGTATTTCAGCAGCATATACATCAGCAGCACGATGACGATGCCTACCCAGCCGAGAACGGGCAGGCCGAGGATCAGCGTGCGCGGCACGGAAAGGAACGTCGGCGTCATCTGGTGGGCGTTCACCCAGGCGCCGCCGGAGAGCACGAAGGCCATGCCGCGATAGATCGTCAGTGTTCCGAGCGTGACGACGATCGGCGGAATTTCAAGCGCCCAGACAAGAAAGCCATTGATCGCACCGAGGCAGGCGCCGATCGCAATCGCTGCAAGGATCAGGACGACCAGCGGCAAATCGGGATAGGCGGCATTCATCATCGCGATCGCCATGCCGGTGAAGGCAAGGTTGGCGGCGACCGAAAGGTCGATGGATTTCGTCAGGATCACAGTCATCTGCGCCAGCGCCAGAATGATGAGGATCGACGTATCGTTGAAGATGCCCGCGAGGTTCGAAGGCGTCGCAAAATCTGCCGCGCGCGTCGAAAAGACCGCAATCATCACGACGATGATGAGGAAAAGCAGTGTTTCGCGTTTTCTGATCAGTCTTGCCATGTTTTGCCTCATGCATTTCCGGTCGCTGCGCGCACCAGTGTCTCCGGTGAAAGCTCTGCTCGCGCAAAGAGGCCGGCCGACAACCCTTCCTTCATCACCAGCACCCGGTCCGACATGCCGATGATTTCCGGCAGTTCGGAGGAGATCATGATGATCGAAAGGCCTTCCGCGGCGAGTTCGCTGATGAAGCCGTGGACGGCAGCCTTGGAACCGATATCGATGCCCTTGGTCGGCTCGTCGAGGATGATGACCTTGGGCTTCGTCGCCAGCCACTTGCCGATGACGACTTTCTGCTGGTTGCCGCCTGACAGTGTGCCGACAGGGACGGAGAGGGCGGCGGCGCGAAGGTCCAGGCGCTCGGCATATTTGCGGGCGAGCGCAAATTCGTTGGCGGCTTTGAGGAAGCCCTTGCGCGAGGTGCGCGTCAGCGACGGCAATGTCATGTTCTGGTAGATCGGCATCGGCAGCGCCAGACCGTGGCGGCCGCGCTCTTCCGGCACATAGACGATGCCGGCGCGTATGGCATCATGAGGAGAGGCGATCGACAGCTCCTTGCCGTCGAGTATGAGTTTGCCGGAGAGCGGCTTGGTGATGCCGAAGAGCGATTGGCAAAGTTCCGAGCGTCCGGCGCCGATCAGGCCATAGACGCCGAGAATTTCGCCCTTGCGGAGAGTGAAGGAAATATCGCGGAATTCCGTGCGGTGACAGTAATTCTGGACGTCGAGGACCGGGCCGCCGATCTGCACCGGAAACTTGGGAAACACGTTCTCGACATCGCGGCCGACCATGAGCTTCACGATCGCGTCCTGCGGCGTTTCCTTAAGCCTGCCGTTTCCGACGGCGCGGCCGTCGCGGAAGACAACGAAGTTGTCGGCGATCTCGTAGAGTTCGTCGAACTTGTGGCTGATGAAAAGGATCGCCTTGCCCTTTTCCTTCAGGCCCTGGACGATGCGGAAGAGATCGTCGATTTCCTTACGGGAAAGGGCGGCCGTCGGCTCGTCCATGATGACGATTCGGGCCTCGATCGAAAGCGCGCGGGCGATCGCCACCAGATGGCGCTGCGCGATCGAGAGGTCCTTCAGCCGGATCGTCGGATCGATATTGCTTTCGAGTGAGGTCAGCAGCTCCTTCGAGCGGCTGTTCATTTGCTTCCAGTCGATCGTGCGGAATTTTGTGCGCGGCGCATGGCCGAGGAAGATGTTTTCGGCAACCGTCAACTCGTCGAAGAGGACAGTTTCCTGATGGATGGCCGTGACGCCCGCATCGATTGCGGCCTGCGCGCTTGCAAAGGTGACTGGGTGGCCGTCGACGATGATTTCGCCTTCGTTCGGCCTGTAGATGCCGGTCAGGATCTTGACGAGCGTGGATTTGCCCGCGCCGTTTTCGCCGATCAGCGCCGTCACCCTGCCGGGATAGAGCGCGATGCTGACATTGTCGAGCGCCTTTACGCCGGGAAAGATCTGCGAGATGCCCCGCATTTCGAGGATGGCCTGCGCATCTGCGGCCTTGCGGTCCGTGACGGGTTGTTGAAGGGCAGTGTTCATCAGCGCGTTACCGGTGTCGAATGAGAAATCCCGGCGGCCCTAAAGCCGCCGGGGCTTATGTATGACGGTTCGAGATCAGAAGACCTTGGAGAACTGGTCGATGTTCGAGGCGTTGTAGACGAACGGGTCTGCCATTGCGGCCTCGCCGTTGTCGCCAACCTTGATCTTGCCCATGCGGCCGGCTTCGATCTCGCTGCCCGGCTTGCCGTCGGTTTCACCCTTGACAAGGCGATAGGCAATCTGCGCGGCCGAATAGCCGAGGTCGATCGGGTTCCAGATGGCGAATTCCTTCGTCGCGCCCGACTTGATCGCACCGGCCATTTCGGACGGCAGACCGAGACCCGTGACATAGACCTTGCCGACGAGACCCTTGTCTTCGACGACCTTGGATGCCGCCAGAACGCCGACCGTCGTCGGAGCGACGATGACCTTGACGTTCGGGTTGGACTTCAAGAGGCCTTCGGCTTCGCGGTAGGACTTGTCCGAAAGATCGTCGCCGTAAACGGTGGTGACGAGGTTCAGGCCCGGGAAGTCCTTGAGCTGCTTCTTCATCTGGTCGATCCAGATGTTCTGGTTCGTCGAGGTGGTCGTTGCCGACAGGATCGCGAAATCGCCCTTGCCGCCGTCGAGGTGATCCTTGGCAAGCGTCAGGCACATCTTGCCTATCAGCTCGTTGGACGATGGGTTGAGCTGCAGGATGCGGCCTTCAGCGGCGACACCGGAATCCCAGGAAATGACCTTGATGCCGCGCTGCGTAGCCTTCTTCAAAGCCGGAACGACAGCGTCCGGGTCGTTCGCCGAAATCGCGATGGCATCGACGCCCTGTGCGATCAGCGAATTGATGACTTCGATCTGGCCTTCGGCCGTCGTCGAGGTCGGGCCGGTATAGATCACTTCGACACCGCCGAGCTCCTTGGCGGCTTCCTGGGCACCCTTGTTGGCCGCATCGAAGAAGCCGTTACCGAGCGACTTGACGACAAGACCGATCTTCATGTCGGCAGCACTTGCCGTGCCTGCCATCATGGCGACGGCGAGTGCGACGCCCACCGCGAGTTTCTTTGCGAGTTTCATGCTTTCATCCTCCCACGTTGATTAAGACTAACTACACCTGGCCGGCGCTTCTCAGGCGACCGACGAGGAATCCTCCTTCACCGATTGCAGGCCGGCGCTCGCGACGACGAGTCGGATGCCTGCATCCTCGATCATCTTGGCGGAATCGTCTTGGATGCCGTCGTCGGTGATGATCGTCGAAACACGGTCGAGCGGGCACAGAATGAGGCTCGACCGGCGGCGGAACTTGCTGGAATCGACCATGACGACGAGTTCGTCGGCCTGATGCATCAGCTTCTGTTCGCTTTGAATGATCTGCGCGTCGGCTTCCATGATGCCGAGCGGGCCGACGCCCTGAGCTCCGATGAAAAAACGGCGCGCATAGAAATTGCGGATGGCGTCATTGTCGAAGGGCGACAGGATGAGGCTCTGCTCGCGGTAGATTACGCCGCCCGGCACCGTCACCGTATTCTTGGAATGTTTTACCAAATGCTCGGCGATCGCGAAAGAATTCGTCATGACCTGCATGCGGTGCGCCGACATGAAGTGCACCATCTGGAAGGTCGTCGTGCCGCCATTGATGATGATTGCGTCGCCCGGGTCGCAAAGATCGACCGCGGCCCGCGCAATTGCGCGCTTTTTATCGATATTGACAGATTCTGAAACTCTGAAGGGGCGGCCCGCGAGATTTCCGAGCTGCGGCGGATGGACGGCCTCGGCGCCGCCGCGCACACGCCGGATCTTGCCCTGCACATGGAGAGCCGCAATGTCACGACGGATCGTAGCCTCGGAAGCCTCGGTCAATTCGGAAATATCCTGAATCGTGACGACCGATTTTTCCTGGACCGCGCTCAAGATGATGCGATGGCGTTCACGTTCGTGCATTTGGCTCCTCCCAGTCGCATTTATTTCGTATCCGGTAAAAGCTGTCAATCAAAAACGATCAAGAATCTTCATATTGCGCTGCACAATAATTGTTTTTGATCGTTTTCGATTGACAATGTGCGTTTTGTTGAGCGATACCGTCACCGAATAGGACGTGGATTTCGTCCGCGCATAAGGCACACAAGGGAGGATGACATGGCGGCCACCGTCCGGCTTCTTGAGAACCGTTGGGATAATTCTTACGCAGCAGGGCTCGATGAACCCGGCAAGCTGCTCTACCGCTCGAACCTGCTTGGCGCCGACAAGCGCATTACCAACTATGGTGGCGGCAATACCTCGGCCAAGGTGATGGAAACGGATCCGCTCACTGGCGATAAGGTCAAGGTTCTCTGGGTGAAGGGCTCCGGCGGCGACGTCGGCACCATCAAGCTCGATGGCTTTGCGACGCTCTATCAGGACAAGCTCGATTCGCTGAAAGGCATCTATAAGGGCGTCGAGGACGAAGACCGCATGGTCGGCTTCCTGCCGCATTGCACGTTCAACCTGAATTCCCGTGCCGCCTCGATCGATACGCCGCTGCATGGTTTCGTGCCCTTCACACATGTCGACCACATGCATCCAGACGCGATCATCGCAATCGCCGCATCCAAGAATTCCAAGGAACTGACGCAGCAGATATTCGGAAGCGACATCGGCTGGCTGCCCTGGCGCCGCCCGGGCTTCCAGCTCGGCCTCGATCTCGAAGCCTTCGTCAAGGCGAACCCGCATGCCAAGGGTGTCGTGCTCGAAAGCCACGGTCTCTTTACCTGGGCGAACGAGGCCAAGGCCTGCTATGAGCTGACGCTCGACATCATCAACAAAGCCATCGCCTGGTTCGCAGAAAAGACCGAGGGCAAGACGATCTTCCGCGGTGCTGCAACGCAGAGCCTGCCGCTTTCTGAACGCCGCGCGATTGCGGCCCGCTTGATGCCGGAAATCCGAGGCCGGATCGGAAAGCAAGAGCGCAAGCTCGGCCATTTCGACGATCAGGATGCCGTACTCGAATTCGTAAATTCGAAGAGCCTGCGTCCGCTGGGTGCACTCGGCACCAGCTGCCCGGATCACTTCCTGCGCACCAAGATTCGCCCGCTGATCATCGATTTTGACCCGGCAAGGCCGGATGTCGATGCGATCGTTGCCGGCCTCGACAAGGCGCTGGAGGACTATCGCGCCGACTACGCCCGTTATTACAACGACTGCAAGCACGATAATTCGCCCGCCATGCGCGATGCGAACCCGGTCATATTCCTTGTTCCCGGTGTCGGCATGTTCTCCTTTGCCCGCGACAAGGCAACCGCCCGCATCGCCAGCGAATTCTACGTCAATGCCATCAACGTGATGCGCGGCGCTTCCACAGTGTCGGAATATCAGGGCCTGCCGGAACAGGAAGCCTTCGATATCGAATACTGGCTGCTGGAAGAAGCCAAGCTGCAGCGCATGCCGAAGCCGAAGAGCCTTGCCGGCAAGGTGGCCTTTGTCACCGGCGGTGCCGGCGGCATCGGCCGGGCAACGGCGGCGCGTCTGGTAGGCGAGGGCGCCTGCGTGGTGCTTGCCGATATCGACCAGTCGGCACTGCAGGCGACCGAAGCCGACTTCGTGAAGAAGTACGGTGCGGATGCGGTTCGCACCGTAAAGCTCGACGTCACCAGGGAGGATGCTGTGGTCTCATCCTTTGGGGAATCCTGCGTCGAGTTCGGTGGCATCGACATCCTCGTTTCGAATGCCGGCATTGCGTCGTCGGCGCCGATCGAAAGCACCGAGCTTTCGATGTGGAACAAGAACATCGACATCCTGGCGACCGGCTATTTCCTCGTTTCGCGCGAAGCCTTCCGCCTGTTCCGCAGGCAGAGCCTCGGCGGCAATGTGGTCTTCGTCGCATCGAAGAACGGCCTCGCATCATCGCCGAACGCTGCTGCCTATTGCACGGCCAAGGCCGCCGAAATTCATCTCGCCCGCTGCCTGGCGCTCGAAGGCGCAGAAGCCGGCATTCGCGTCAATACGGTGAACCCCGATGCGGTGCTGCGCGGCTCGAAGATCTGGAACGGCGAGTGGCGCGAACAGCGCGCGGCTTCCTCGAAGATCGAAGTGGACGACCTTGAGGAACACTACCGCAAGCGTTCGATGCTGAAGCTCAACGTCTTCCCGGAAGATATTGCCGAGGCGATCTACTTTCTCGCGTCGGACCTTTCGGCAAAATCCACCGGCAACATCATCAACGTCGATGCCGGCAACGCACAGAGCTTCCCGCGCTAAGGGCTATTTCCGGAGGATCACCCATATTGCGTGGATGATCCCCGGGATGTAGCCGCAGAGCGTGAGCAATATATTGAGCCAGAAATGCAGGCCGAGCCCGACCTGCAGGAATACGCCGAGCGGCGGCAGGATGATCGCGAGAAGTATTCGGATGACGTCCACGAGCGCCTCTTTGGTGGGTGAGGAATGAAGCAATAGAACGCAGAACAGGGCCCCATGGTTCGCGTTTCAGGGAGGATTTGATGGCTGAGTTCAGGATTGCGCAGGATCTGATCGTCGAGGAAAACGACAAGAGGACAGCGGCGCTCAAGGCCGATTACGACGCGCTCGGTGCAAACCTTGCCCGCCGCGGCATAGACATCGACGCCATTACGAAAAAGGTCGCAGCGTTCTTCGTCGCTGTTCCCTCCTGGGGCGTGGGAACGGGTGGCACACGCTTTGCCCGCTTTCCCGGCACGGGCGAGCCGCGCGGCATCTTTGACAAGCTGGACGATTGCGCCGTCATTCATCAACTGACGCAGGCAACGCCGACCGTTTCCCTCCATATTCCCTGGGACAAGGCTGATGCCGGCGAGTTGAAGGCCAAAGGTGATGCGCTCGGCCTTAGCTTCGATGCAATGAATTCCAACACGTTCTCGGATGCGCCGGGCCAGAAATATTCCTATAAATATGGCTCGCTCAGCCATACGGACGCGGCGACGCGCCAGCAAGCCATCGAGCACAACCTCGAATGCATCGAGATCGGAAAGGCGATCGGCTCCAAGGCCCTGACGGTCTGGATCGGCGACGGGTCGAACTTCCCCGGCCAGAGCAGCTTCACCAAAGCTTTCGAACGCTACCTTGCCTCCATGGCGGATATCTACAAGGCGTTGCCGGAGGACTGGAAGCTGTTCTCCGAACACAAGATGTACGAGCCGGCCTTCTATTCGACGATCGTGCAGGACTGGGGCACCAACTATCTGATCGCTCAGACGCTCGGCCCCAAAGCGCAGTGCCTCGTGGACCTAGGTCACCATGCACCGAATACCAATATCGAGATGATCGTTGCCCGCCTGATCCAGTTCGGAAAGCTCGGCGGCTTCCACTTCAACGATTCGAAATATGGCGACGACGACCTCGACGCCGGTTCGATCGAGCCTTACCGTCTGTTCCTCGTCTTCAACGAACTGGTCGATGCCGAGCAACGGGGAGTAAATGGCTTCCATCCGGCGCACATGATCGATCAGTCGCACAATGTGACGGACCCGATCGAGAGCCTGATCAATAGCGCCAACGAAATCCGCCGCGCCTACGCGCAGGCCCTGATCGTCGACCGCGAGGCGCTTTCGGGCTATCAGGACGAGAATGACGCGCTGATGGCGACGGAAACGCTGAAGCGTGCTTACCGTGCCGATGTCGAGCCGATCCTTGCCGAAGCCCGCCGCCGCGCGGGCGGCGCCATTGACCCGATCGCGGCTTATCGCGCCAGCGGCTACAGGAAAAAGGTTTCCGCCGAACGCCCAGCCTCTGCGGCCGGCGGCGGCGGTATCATCTAGGCCTCCCGAGGCATCCGGGCCGCCGCTTCAACAGCGGCGGCCCGGTGGAAAACTCAAGGCTTCCATTCGCCGGCGATCTGACGTGTGGCGATGTTGAGCCGGTTCCAGACATTGATGTTGGCGATGGCGATGACGAGGGCCGCGAGGCTCTTGCCGTCGTAATGGCGTGCAGCCTCGTCCCAGATTTCGTCCGGTACCGGATCGGCACGGTCGCTGACGCGTGTGACGGCTTCCGTCAGTGCCAGGGCCGCGCGTTCAGCCTCGCTGAAATACGGCGTCTCACGCCAGGCAGATACGGTAAATAGGCGCTCGTCGGTCTCGCCGAGCTTGCGGGCAATGCGCGGATGACCGTCGACGCAGACGCCGCAGCCGTTGATCTGGCTGGCGCGCAGATTGACGAGTTCGAGCAGCTTTGGCGAAAGACCGGTCTTTTGAGGAATATTCCCGAAAGCGAGCAGCGCCTGCATGGCTTCGGGGATGACGACGGCCGGGTTTCCCATTCTCGATTGCATGATATGTCCCTTTCTGTGTTTCAGAAAATGACGCCGCCGGCCGCTTGTCTGTCACATGGACCGGAATTCGTTCGTCATGGTGTTGACGGAACGCGATGGAGGAATGTGACCGATGAACAAAAAAAAATTTTTAGCGGACGAATTCGAGGCGAACCGTGCGCACCTGAAGACTGTCGCCTACCGCATGCTCGGCTCGCGCGCGGAGGCGGAGGATGCGGTGCAGGAGGCGTGGCTCAGGCTCGGCCGCTCGGAGGTAAGCGAGATCGGTAATCTCGGCGGCTGGCTGACGACGGTTGTCGCGCGCATCTGCCTCGATATGCTGCGCTCCAGGAAGTCCCGGCGCGAAGAGTCGCTCGATCCGCCGGTCCATGAGAAGATCGCCGATACGGCGACGTTTGCCGACCCTGAGCGGGAGATCGTGCTGGCCGATTCCGTCGGCGCGGCGCTCCTGGTCGTGCTGGAACAGCTGGCCCCGGCAGAGCGCGTCGCCTTCGTCCTGCACGACATGTTCGATCTGCCTTTTGATGAGATAGCGCCGATCATCGGCCGCACGTCGGACGCAACCCGCCAGCTCGCAAGCCGCGCCCGCCGCCGCGTGCAGGGAAAGACCGATGTGTCCGAGACGGGCATCGAGCATAAGAAGGAGGTCGTCCGGGCTTTCCTTGCCGCTTCGCGCAACGGAAATTTCCAGGCATTGCTTGCCGTTCTTCATCCCGACGTTGTCTTCGCGCCTGATGCGGCGGCCGCTCGTTTCGGAGACGCCGGCGAATTGCGCGGCGCGCAGGCGGTTGCCACGACATTCAAAGGCAGGGCGCGCGGCGCGCTGCCGGCCTTCGTGGACGGCGGCTTCGGTTTCATCGTCCGCATAGAGGATCAGCTGCGCATCATCGTCAAAATCGGCTTCGATGGCGAGAAGATCGCCAGGATCGAGGCGATCGCAGATCCCGGCCATCTCGAGCAGATCCAATACCGGCTGTTCGACCAATAGGCCTGGCCAGCCAATGGTGAGAAGGCGCGCGCAGAGTCCTGCGCGCGCCTTCTCATTTCTGCACATAGCTCCACTTTCCCGGTTGACAGGATTACCTCGGTCGATACTCTATTATAAAGACTGATATAACATAATTGTGGAACAGCAAACTGGGAGCATGAAATGAAGACTCTAGTCGCATTCCTTCTTGGCACGGCACTCGTCGTCTTGCCGACCACGATGATGGCCCAGGAAAAAGGTGGCGTCATCAACGTCGCGACGATCGGCGAGCCGCCGACACTCGATCCGATGTCCTCGACTGCCGACCTCGTCGGCATCGTCACGCAGCATATCTTCGAAACGCTCTATACCTTCGACAAGAAATGGAACGTCACGCCGCTTCTGGCTGAGAGCCTGCCGGAGATCAGTGCGGACGGAAAGACCTATACGATCAAGCTGCGCACCGGCATCAAGTTCCACGACAACAGTGACATGACCTCGGAGGATGTCGTTGCATCGCTCACTCGCTGGACAAAGCTCGCCTCGCGCGGCAAGCAGGCTGTAGGCTTCATCGAAGCGGTCGCGGCAGTCGATCCTGAGACCATCAAGATCTCGCTGAAGCAGCCTTATGCGCCGCTGACCTCGCTGCTTGCCTTCAACAATTCAGCTGCAATCATCATTCCCTCCGAAAAGCAGGACGAGCCGATGAAGGACTTCATCGGAACCGGTCCGTACATGCTGAAAGAGCGCAAAGCCGACCAGTATATCCAGCTCGTTCGCTTCGACGGCTACAAGTCGCGCGACGGCGAGAGCGATGGCTATGGCGGCGCGCGCCATCAGTATCTCGATGAAATCCGCTTCGTTCCGGTGCCGGATCCGAACACCCGCGTTGAGGCTGCGGTCTCCGGCCAGTATGACTATGTCGATTCCATTCCGGTCGAATCCTTCGACAAGCTGAAGGCATCGACGGCCTCGCAGCCAATCATCCTGAAGCCCTTCGGCTATCCGGTCTTCGTCTTCAACACGAAGGAAGGCATTGCGAAGAATATCGAGGTCCGCAAAGCGATCCGCCAGGCGCTCAGCATGGAAGACATGATGGCCGCCGCCTTCGGCAGCGCGGATTTCTACACGCTGGATGGCGCTATATACCCGGAAGCCTATTCCTGGCACACGGATGCTGGCGTCGAAGGCAATTACAATGTTGCAAAGCCGGAAGAGGCTGCCGAAGCCTTGAAGAAGACTGGCTACAACGGCGAGCCGCTGCGCATCCTCACCAGCCGCCAATACGAGTTCCATTATAAGATGGCGCAAGTTGCGGCGGAATATCTGAAGCTCGCGGGTTTTACCGTCGATATGCAGGTCGTCGATTGGGCGACGCTGACGCAGCGCCGTGCCGATCCGAAGCTCTGGGATATCTACATCACCCACAGTCCCTTTCTGCCGGAGCCGGCGCTGATCGGTTCGCTATCGACCAGCTCGCCGGGCTGGTGGGATACGCCCGCCCGCAAGGCCGCTGTGGATGCCTTCACCTCCGAAGTCGATCCTGCCAAGCGCGTCGAGCTTTGGGCCAATGTCCAGAAAGCGATTTATGACGACGCGCCCTTCATGAAGATCGGCGACTTCAACGCCGTCTCGGCGGAATCGACCAAACTTGAAGGCGTCGACCCGGCCCCGTGGCCGTACTTCTGGAATGCTTCGATCAAGAAGTAAGGCCTGATCGCGGGATGCCGGCATTCGTTGCCGGTATCCTCTTCCATTGTGCCCCGCCGGGCATCGGGACAGACTTAATGATACGCTACATCCTCCAGCGCCTCTTCGGCATGATCGTCGTGATGTTCCTCGTAGTCACGATTGTCTTTGTCATCGTGCGCGTGACGCCAGGCGATCCGGCAGCCGTCATGCTAGGCCCTGATGCAACGCCTCAGGACGTCGTCGAGCTTCGCAGCCGGCTCGGGCTCGATCAGCCACTCCTGGTACAATATGTCTATTACATCGGACAGCTCCTGAGAGGCGACCTCGGGCAATCGATCTTCCTGAACATGCCAGTGACGGCAGCCCTTCTCGACCGCGCCGAGCCGACCTTCTTCCTGACGCTGTTTTCGCTTGCCATCGCCTGCATCATCGCGCTGCCGATCGGCATCTACGCCGCCTATCGCCGGGGCTCCTTCGTCGATCAGGCGGCTACGACGGCTGCGAT
This sequence comes from Rhizobium sp. USDA 3886, assembly GCF_056279785.1. NCBI lineage: Bacteria > Pseudomonadati > Pseudomonadota > Alphaproteobacteria > Hyphomicrobiales > Rhizobiaceae > Rhizobium > Rhizobium sp. USDA 3886. Next base: position 1,294,893 of record NZ_JBWCDC010000003.1, read on the forward strand.
GTTTGCGGCAAGCATTCCAAGCTTCTGGCTCGGCCTGATCTTGATGCAGTTCTTCGCCGTGCGCTTCAATTTCTTCCCGGTTTCGGGCTATGGCGGGCCGGGTGCGGGCTTCTTTGTGCGCATGTATCATCTGACACTGCCGGCCTTTGCGCTCGGTATCGTTTCCTCGGCGCTGATCTTGCGCTTCACACGCGCCTCCATGCTCGACGTGCTCGGCGACGACTATATCCGCACGGCGCGCGCCAAGGGCCTGATCGAGCGCCGCGTCATCCTCAAGCACGCGCTCAAAAACGCGCTGATACCGATCCTGACGGTTATCGGGCTGACGGCGGCGGTGCTGATTTCAGGCGCGGTTGTCACCGAAACGGTCTTCGGCCTTCCAGGTGTCGGCAATCTGGTCGTCTCGGCAGTCCTTCGCCGCGACTATCCGGTTATTCAAGGCGCGCTGCTCATCATTGCAGCGCTCTATGTGCTGATCAATTTTGCGATCGACATGCTCTATCTTCTGATCGATCCGAGGGTGCGTTACTAATGGTCGATATTGCCGCAAGACCCGCGAAGAGCGAAGGCAGCAAGTTCATCCGCCGGTTCCTGAAGCGCAAGACCGTCGCATTCGGCGTGCTGGTTCTTACGATCTTCGTACTGTTGGCGATCTTTGCGCCATGGCTCACCCCTTACTCGCCCTCCAAGCTTTCGATCGTCAACCGGCTGAAGCCGCCGAGCGAGATATTCTTCTTTGGAACGGACGAATTCGGCCGCGACGTTTTTTCGCGAACGATCTTTGCGGGGCGCCTGTCACTGCTCGTCGGTGCTGCCGTCGTCGTACTCTCGGCATTGATCGGCGTGACCCTCGGTCTGCTCGCCGGCTTTTTCAAGCAATTCGACACGCCGATCGCCCGGCTGATCGACGCGATGATGGCCTTTCCGGACATTCTGTTGGCGATCGCGCTGGTCGCGGCCCTTGGACCGTCTTTGACAACAGTCATCGTCGCGTTGTCGATCGTTTATTCGCCGCGCCTGGCGCGTATCGTCCGCGCGTCGACGCTGGTCATTCGTGAACTGCCTTACGTTGAGGCGGCGCAGGCGCTTGGAATTTCGACCTTTCACATCATGACCCGGCATGTGTTGCGCAATCTGCTCTCGCCGATCCTGGTGCAGGGGACCTTCCTCTTTGCCAGCGCCATGCTGGCCGAGGCCGGGCTTTCCTTCCTCGGTCTCGGCGTCAGCCCGGAAATTCCGACCTGGGGAACGATGATCGCCGCCGGCCGCCAATATATCGGCCAGGCCGACTGGATGACGCTGTTTCCGGGCGTCGCCATCATCCTTTCCGTGCTCTCGCTGCAGATGGTCGGCGACGGGCTGCGCGACATGCTCGATCCAAAACTTCGAAAGGACCTTTGAATGACTGGGGATAAAGCGAGCAAACCGCTCCTCCTCGCCAATGTGAAGCCGATGGCCTTCGGTGCTGTGAGCCCAGGTGCCACCATCGACATCCTGGTCGGTGGCGATGGCAAGATCGCACAGGTCGGTCCACAGCTCTCCGTCTCCCAGGACGCGGTCCGCGTCGATGGTCAGGGCGCCTGGATTTCGCCGGGCTGGGTAGATCTGCATGTTCATATCTGGCATGGCGGTACGGATATCTCGATCCGTCCGTCCGAATGCGGCGCGGAGCGCGGCGTAACGACGCTGGTCGATGCGGGCTCTGCCGGTGAAGCCAATTTCCACGGCTTCCGGGAATATATCATCGAACCGTCTCGCGAACGCATCAAGGCCTTCCTGAACCTCGGTTCGATCGGTCTCGTTGCCTGCAACCGCGTCGCCGAACTGCGCGACATCCGTGACATCGACCTTGACCGCATCCTTGAATGCTATGCCGAAAACAGCGACCATATCGTCGGCATCAAGGTGCGCGCCAGCCACGTCATCACCGGTTCATGGGGTGTGACGCCGGTCAAGCTGGGCAAGAAGATCTCCAAGATCCTCAAGGTTCCGATGATGGTGCATGTCGGCGAGCCGCCGGCGCTTTACGATGAGGTGCTGGAGATACTCGGTCCTGGCGACGTCATCACTCACTGCTTCAACGGCAAGGCCGGTTCGAGCATCACGGAAGACGAGGACCTTTTCAATCTCGCGGAGCGTTGCGCGGGCGAGGGCATCCGCCTCGACATCGGCCATGGCGGCGCCTCCTTCTCCTTTAAAGTCGCGGAAGCAGCAATCAAGCGCGGCCTCTTGCCCTTCTCGATCTCGACGGACCTGCATGGCCATTCGATGAACTTTCCGGTCTGGGATCTGGCGACGACCATGTCGAAGCTGTTGTCCGTCGGCATGCCCTTCGACAAGGTGGTGGAAGCCGTCACGCATGCGCCCGCCTCCGTCATCAAGCTTTCGATGGAAGATCGGCTTGCCGTCGGCCAGCGCGCCGATTTCACGATCTTCGATCTTGTCGATTCCGATATCGAAGCGACCGATTCCAACGGCGACGTTTCCGTCCTTAAGACGCTGTTCGAGCCCCGCTATGCGGTGATCGGCGGCGAGGCGATTGCCGCAAGCCGTTACATTCCGCGGGCCCGCAGGCTCGTGCGCCACAGCCACGGTTATTCCTACCGCTAAGAGCCAGAACAGAAATTCGCATGACAGGAGTTTGCGTGAACACCTCTCCAGCTACCGCCAAGCCGGCAAGCTCGCCTTATGAAAGGCTCGCCGCGCTCGGTATCGAACTCCCACCCGCGCCGCCGCCGATCGCCCATTTCGTGACGCATGTACAGGAAGGCAATATTCTCTACCTCTCCGGCCAGGGGCCGCGCGAGGCCGACGGCTTCCTGTATTCGGGAAAGGTCGGCGCCGAAATCAGCATCGATGATGCCTACAAACATGCACGGCTGACCGGCATCAATCTCCTTGCCGTCATGCATGACGCGCTTGGCGATCTCTCACGGGTGAAACGTGTCGTGAAACTGCTTGGCATGGTCAACGCCGTGCCCCAGTTTGGAGACCATCCGAGCGTCATCAACGGATGCTCGGATCTCTTCGTCGACGTCTTTGGAGAAGAGACCGGCAGTCATGCCCGTTCGGCGGTCGGATTCGGCTCGCTGCCCGGTAACATCACGGTCGAAATCGAGGCGATCGTCGCCTTGCGCGATTGAGGAAGGAAAGCCTAGTGGTTGCGCCAGCCCATGATCTTTTCGATGCGTTCGGCCGATGCGCGCACATGCGCGGTATAGCGGTTTTCGTCGGAAAAAGCCTTCTGTTCGGGAAGGACAATGGAAATGGTCGCGACGCACTGACCATTGCCGTCACAGATCGGCGAGGCGATGCAGGCAACTGCATAGTCGGACTCACCAGCCTGGATCGACAGACGGGACTGGAACGCCGCACCGGCGGCGGCGGAAAGCACGCCAGGGTCCATCTGGGCGCGGCCGGTCGGCGAAGATTTGGCGCAGCGCTTGAAAAGTTCGACGCGCTCCTCTTCCGGCAGATGGCCGACAAGCAGGCGGCCGGATGCGGTCCAGTTCAGCGGAACGCGGGTACCGACGCGCGAGGCGACTTGGAAATGACTCGGACCGTCGGCCATGGCGAGAACGAGCATATAGTCGCCGTCGCGGCCGCAAACCTGAACGGTTTCGCCCGCTTCACGGCAAAGATCGTGCATCTCATGCGTCGCGACACTCATAAAATCCAACGATCGTGCGTAGGCCAGGCCGTAGTGGTAGAGCCGCGAGCCGAGCCAGATCGTGCCATCGCCATTGCGCGTCAGCATGTTCTTTTCGACCAGATCGTCGACGATGACGTAAACGGTCGAAAGCGGCGCCTTCACCGCCTTGGCGATTGCATAGACCCCCGTCGGGGAGCCGGTTTCGTAAAGGTAATCAATCACCTGCAGCGCGCGGTCGATGCCGCTTACCCGCGAGCGGCGCGCGCCTCTGCCACCCGTCTCTTCAACAGGGGCCTCGTTTTCGGAGTAAACTATTGATGATGTCTTGCCGTCCAATTCCACGTTCCTCGCATGCGGGCATGAGTCTATTACATTACTATGGCATAGCTGCCGTGGGTGCAAGTTGCAATACTCGCCACCTCGCCACCAATTCTGGAGATACACATGTCTGATGACATTCGCACGTCGATCGGCCTTCGTCCGGTCATCAACGTTTCCGGCACGATGACCAGCCTCGGCGCATCGATCGTCGTTCCCGAGGCAATCGCGGCAATGTCGTCGATCCTGCCGCAGTTTGTCGAAATCAACGATCTGCAGCGCAAGGCAAGCGTTGTCATCGCCCGGTTGACGGGCGCGGAAGCCGGCTTCGTGACGGCATCCTGCTCGGCTGGCATTTCGCTGGGTGTTGCGGGCACTATGACCGGCAACAACCTTCTTGCGATCGAGAAACTGCCGGATGTCGCGCCGGAAAAAAACGAGGTGCTCGTGCAGATGGGCCATGTGGTGAGCTATGGCGCACCGGTCGACCAGGCGATCCGCCTTGCTGGCGCCAAGGTGGTGCTGGTCGGCCAGGCGACGTCGACGCACCGTTTCCACATGGAAAATGCGATCACCGAAAAAACCGCCGCAGCCGTCTATGTCGTTTCACACCATGTCGTCGACTACGGCCTTCTGAACCTCAAGGAATTCGTCGAGATCGCCCATGCCAAGGGCGTGCCGGTCATCGTCGATGCAGCATCCGAATACGACCTGCGGATTTTCCTGGAGCAGGGTGCGGATGTCGCGCTTTATTCCGGTCACAAGTTTCTGGGTGGCCCGACCTCCGGCATCGTCGCTGGCAGGAAGGAACTGGTGCGCAACGCCTTCCTGCAGAACATGGGCATCGGCCGCGGGATGAAGGTCGGCAAGGAAAGCATCTTCGGCGTCATGGCGGCCCTGGAGGCGTGGGAAAAGCGTGACCACGCCGGCATCCGCGAGCGCGAGGCAGGCTACCTCGATCTCTGGAGGCAGACGCTGGAGGGTCGTCCCGGCGTGACCGCACTGATCGAGCCCGATCCGACCAACAATCCGCTCGACCGCATGCGCGTCATCCTGAAACCGGAGGAAGCTCACATCACCGCCTGGGATATGGCCGACGCTCTGGCGCGCGGGACGCCGCCGATCATCGTGCGCGACCACGAGGTCGAGCATCAGTATTTTTATCTCGATCCCTGCAACCTGCACCCAGGCCAGGAAAAGCTCGTTGCGATCCGCTTGGTCGAAGAACTGGACAAGGCGCGAGCCTCCAACGAGATCATTGCAACGCCTATCGAAAACCGCAGCAAGCGCCGCTTTGATGGTGTGTTGCGCTGGCCGGACTGATTTTTTCGGCTTTCTGGCATCTAAAAGGAACCGAACATGGCAAGCTTTCAGGCGCAGACGATCCAGCACACAGAACCCGTTCTCTCCGTCGAGAACCTGACGACATCGTTTCTGGTCGACGGCGGATGGAAGCCTGTCGTTTGCGATGTTTCCTTTAGTGTAGCGCCGGGCGAAACGGTCGCGATTGTCGGCGAATCCGGCTCCGGCAAGAGCGTCACATCGTTGTCGATCATGCGGCTGCTGCAGCCGGATACGAGCCGGATCGAAGGCAAGATTATGCTTGGTGGCCGCAATCTGCTGGCGCTTCCGGAGAACGCCATGCGGCAGGTGCGCGGCAATGACGTGGCGATGATCTTTCAAGAGCCGATGACGAGCCTCAACCCGCTCTTTACGATCGGCGACCAGATTTCTGAAGCATTGCTTTGCCATTCGGCGATGTCGAGGGCAGAGGCGCGGGCCGAAACGGTCCGGCTTCTGGAAAAGGTCCGCATTCCTTCCGCCGCCTCGCGTTTCGATGAATATCCGCATCGTTTCTCCGGCGGCATGCGCCAGCGCGTGATGATCGCCATGGCGCTTGCCTCCAAGCCGAGGCTCCTGATCGCCGACGAACCGACCACCGCGCTTGACGTCACCATCCAGGGGCAAATCCTCGATCTCATCAAGATGCTGCAGGATGAGGAAGGAACCTCCGTTCTCTTCATCACTCACGACATGGGCGTCGTCGCCGAAATCGCCGACAGAACCGTGGTGATGTATCGCGGCGAGCAGGTGGAAACCGGTCCAACGGCCGACATCTTCCATCGCGGCCGGCATCCTTATACGCGCGCGCTGCTTTCCGCCGTTCCGGTGCTGGGCTCGATGCGCGGACACGAAAGACCGCTGCGCTTCCCCGTCGTCAATGTGGCGACGGGCGAATCGGACATACCGGTGGAAGTCGGCGATACGGTTGCTGCTTCATCGAGACCCATTCTGGAGGTGAGGAACCTCAGCAAGCGCTTCGACATCCATTCGGGTCTCTTCGGCCGCCTGACGGGGCGGGTGCATGCGGTCGAAAATGTCTCTTTCGATCTCTATGCCGGCGAGACGCTGTCTTTGGTCGGCGAATCCGGTTGCGGAAAATCGACGACCGGTCGCGCCATCATGCGGCTGATCGAGCCGCAGAGCGGGTCGGTGAAGGCGGACGGCAGGGATGTGCTGGCGCTTGACAAGAACGGCATGCGCGAGATGCGCAAGACCGTTCAGATGATCTTTCAGGATCCCTTTGCCAGCCTCAATCCGCGTATCCGCGTCGGCGCAGCAATCGCCGAACCTTATCTGGAACACAAGATGGGAACGGCAAAGCAGGCAAAGGAAAAAGTCGCCGACCTTTTGGAAAAGGTCGGCCTTTCAGCCGACATGGCGTCGCGCTTTCCGCACGAGTTCTCCGGCGGCCAGCGCCAGCGCATCTGCATTGCCCGAGCGCTGGCGCTCGATCCGAAGGTCATTGTCGCCGACGAAAGCGTCTCGGCCCTCGACGTCTCGATCAAGGCGCAGGTCATCAACCTGATGCTCGACCTGCAGCAGAGTCTCAACCTTGCCTTCCTGTTCATCTCGCATGACATGGCCGTCGTTGAACGCGTCAGCCACCGTGTTGCCGTCATGTATCTGGGCGCGATCGTTGAGATTGGACCACGTGCTGCTGTTTTCGGCAATCCGCAGCATCCCTATACGCAGAAGCTGATGTTCGCCGTCCCAGTGCCCGATCCGGACCGGCGGCGTGAGAAGCGGGCGGCTGCCAATGACGAAATCAAAAGCCCAATCCGGCCGGTGGATTACGAGATCGTGCCGCTGGAGTACCACGAGGTCTCGCCCGGGCATCTGGTAGCGATGTAGGTCAGGCCCCTAAATCAATTGATGCTGAGCACCAATGACTGCGGCAGCCTTTGCAAGCCCCTTGTCGCGGGTGAGTCCATAATGGAGGGCGACGGCCATATGCAACGCGTCGCCCGAGCCCCGGCCAGTGTCATGAGGTCGGAAAGTCGGGCGGCTTGTGCTGCGCCGATGGTGGCGCAAAAACAGCGAAAGCCGCCGTTGGGGGAGGCGGCGGCTCTCGCACGGGGCAGGGAAATGTCCCCGGGAAGTCAGCAGAAGCAGGAAACCGTCGTCGGGTTCACGCCGGCGCGATTGGTGATCGCGTTGATAAAGCCGCCGACTTTGGCGGTATTCTTCTCACGTTTGCCGGCTGCCGTCTCCAGGAGTTGCCTGAAATCGTCAAGCTTCACGCCATCGGCGCGCATCACCATGGCGATCAGCGGGTCGCGAAGGGCTTCGGATATCGTGAGGTCACTGGTCTTTCTCATGGTTCGTCCTCCTTTCGTGGGCAGTCGCCCGTGTTCCGCTGATACCGCGCCAGCCCTCTCGGCATTGACTTGTACGATCAGCGGTGTTACCGGTAAGTAACAATGCATTTGTTACCGATCGGTCACATTGATGTCAAGGACTTCGTCCGTAAAAAAATCCCAAACTTCGCATGAAATCTCCCACGTGCTGACAGACGTGAAAATCCCGCCGAGGGAGCGTATCGTCTCGACGGCTTCGGAATTGTTCCGCGAGCATGGCATCCGCGGCATCGGCGTCGATGCGATTGCCGATGCGGCGCTCACCAACAAGATGACGCTCTACCGGCATTTCGGCTCGAAGGACGAGCTCGTCTGTGAGACGCTGCGCCGCGCCTCTGAAAAGGCCGAAGCGATCTGGCGTGATCTCGAGGTGGCGCATCCGGGCAACCCACGGGCGCAGCTCGACGCGTGGGTTCAGGCGCGGGCCGAGTGTCTGAATGGCGAGCCGGCCGGTTGCGATCTTGCCAATGCGGCAATTGAACTGAAGGGCGAGGGACACCCCGCCCAGGAGGTGATCGAACGCCACAAGGCCGAGCAGCGTCAGCGCCTTGAAAAACTCTGTTCCTCCGCTGGGGCTCGCGAGCCCCAGCTTCTTGCCGATACTTTGACACTTCTTTTGGAAGGCGCCCGCGTTACCCGGCAGGCGATGGGCAGCGACGGTTGCTGCAGCCACTTTTCAAAAGCCTGCAAAGCGGCAATTGCATCACTCTGCTAACCTAACGGCGGTGTCGGAACCTTCCATTTTTGAGTTCGTTTTCCCACTTGATGGGGAAGGCAATATCGGAGGTGGTAAAGATATGAACTACACCTATCTCCATCGTCTGTATGCCAAGCGCGCTGAGCTGGAAGCCAAGCTCGAGCTCCATGATGCGCGCAATTGTTTTGGCGAGGAAGAACTTGAGGACGGCACGCGATCCGACCTGCGCGAGCGCCTCAATGAAATCTCCGAAGAGATTGCAGCGCTGGAACGCTCTCCCGGCAGCTAAGCTGCGGCATTGAGGATTTCGATCGTCCGCTCGTCGAAGTCTCCCCCATAGAAACGATCGATTGCTTCATGAAACGGTGAGCGTTGGTCGCTGACGGCTGCAAAAAGCGTCAGTGAAGAGCGAAGCTTGAGATCGTCCGGGGACCCGAGAATGTCGTGCGCCGTGCGGTCTTTGACCGAGAGGATCGCTTGGACGCAGCGAATGAGCCGGCCACCCAGAATGGGATCTGCCACATAGGCGGCAGCCTCCTCGGCGGAGCGGATTGCATATCTCTCAGCCATCGCCGATGAGCCAAGCCCGGCGATCTGCGGGAAGATGAACCACATCCAATGCGAACGCTTCCGGCCTGACCTCAGTTCTTCCAGCGCCTGATCATAAATGCCGTTCTGTGCATTGATGAAGCGCTCGAGATTGTAATCGATCTCACCGGCCATGGCTTCTTTTCCTTCCTGTCCTTAACGCATTGAAGGTGGCAGATTTCCACGCCCAGCAAGCAAGGTCGATCCGGTCAGCAGCTCTTTTCAGCGTATGGAGTGTATTCGCGGCAATGGTCCAAGCTGTTGTGAGGCGACGTAACAGGTTGAGGCGCAGCAATAGCACCGGTCACCTCAGGCGATACAGAAGAACTGAGATGCGCGGTCAATCCGGCAACGCCGAGAAGGACCAAGGCGCCGACGACAAGCATCCGTTCACCCAAAGTGAGCTTCTGCGCGTTGAGATGTTGCACATAACCCAGCTCACCTTCGCCGGCGGCCTCGTCATGCTTTGCGTGGTGCGCCACCATATCATTGCGGCTCGGGTTCAAAATATCGTGATGCGTCATTTTTATTACTCCTGCGGCACAGCAGGACCGGGCGGATCAAAATAAGATGGCCGGTGGGGTTCCTGCGCGTCGGGTGCATGTGGTCTTCCAAGGGGCAGAGTTGAAGAGCCGATCTGCAAACTCACTGTTCAGAAAATCGGACCAATCGCGGATGCCGCCTAAACAGGCTGGTCCGCGGCGGCGATCCGCGATAGGTCAAGGGAGACGATGCTTTTGCGGATTCTCCCATGACCAAGCCATTCGGCGCGATGACTGTCGCGCAACTCTCGGTTCTCATTCAGAGCGGCGCTGCTGATCCGGTCGAGATCGTGCGGTCGATCTTCGAGGGCATAGATAAACACCCGGACAAGGCGATCTTCACGGTGCTTTTGAAGGAGCGCGCCGTCGAAGAGGCGCGTGCCTCGTCACGTCGTATTCGCGACGGCCGCTCGCTCGGCGCGCTCGACGGAATTCCGATTGCGTGGAAGGATCTCTTCGATATCGAAGGCCTTGCAACGACGGCCGGATCGAAAGTGCTGACGAGCGCTGCGCCGACGGCGAGCGATGCGGCGATCGTTACAGCGCTGAAGCGGGCCGGAATGATTTCGGTGGGGCGAACGAATATGAGCGAATTCGCCTTTTCGGGTCTCGGCATCAATCCGCATTACGGCACGCCGCAGAACCCCCATGGCATCGATGTGCCGCGCATCCCGGGTGGCTCCTCTTCAGGGGCGGCCGTGGCTGTCGCTGCCGGCCTCGTGCCGGTCGCGATGGGAACCGATACCGGAGGGTCGGTCCGTATCCCGGCAGCCCTTAACGGCATCGCGGGCTACAAGGCAACGCGCGGCCGCTATACCATGGATGGCGTCTTTCCCCTTGCAAGGAGCCTGGATTCGCTTGGCCCGCTCTGCCGGACGGTCAAGGATGCCGTCTGGATCGATGCTGCCATGCACGGCCTGACCGCATCTAAGGTGTGTGCCCGCCCGCTGAAAGGCATTGAGATTGCCATTCCCCAAAATGTGGTCTTCGACGGCGTGGAGCACGGTGTCGCGGCTGCCTTCGATGCGGCGGTAGAACGGCTGGCGAAGGCCGGCGCCATCATCAGCCGCATGGCGATGCCCGCTTTCGACGAAATATTGGCTTCGATGGCCCGGTGCGGAGCGCTGGTCACCGCCGAAGCGTTCGCGCTGCATCGCGAACGCCTGGCTGGACCGGAGGCTGCGGATATGGATCGTCGCGTCGTCATCCGCACGCGCCTTGGCGAGAAGACCGCAATGCCGGATTATATTGCGATCCTTGACCTTCGCGCGCGGCTCATCGCTGAAAGCGAGCGGCTGATCGGCGACAGGCTGCTTGCATTCCCGTCCGTCGCCCACGTGGCGCCGCCGATCGCGCCTCTGGAGACGGATGACGATCTTTTCGTTGCGACGAATGCCAAAACGCTGCGCAATACGGCACTCGGCAATTTCCTTGACTGGTGTGGCGTCTCGATCCCCTGCGGCACCGGTGATGCCGGGATGCCGGTCGGATTCTTATTGTCGGCCCCGGCCAATCGCGACGAGGCTCTGCTTGGTGCGGCACTTTCTGCGGAAGCCCTCATTCGCGGAGATTTCGTTTGAAGCATCAAGGCTTTGTTGCCTAGGATGCATGGTAGTCGAGGAGGAGACTGATGGCGCAGGTTTTGCCGAATGGCCGTTTTGCCGTTTCCACATGGTCGCTGCATCGCCTGCTTGGAGCGGTTTATCCCTACAGTCCCGATCCGGAAAAAAGTTCGGGGCGCAAGGAGCCCTACGGCCCCGGTGCGGCCTGTCTGATCGAGCTGCCAAGGCAGCTTGCCGAGCGCGGCATTCACCGGATCGAGGTTTGCTCCTTTCATCTGCCGAGCCTCGAGAGGGGCTATCTCGCTGACCTCGGCCGTGCGATGGAGGCATCGGGCGTATTCTGTCAGACGCTCCTGCTGGAAGACGGCGATCCCAGTCATCGAGATAACGCCGAACGCGATGCCGCATGGATGGCCGGCTGGATCGAAAGGGCGGTTTCGCTCGGCGCGCAGAACATGCGCGTGATTGCCGGCAAGCAGCCGCCCACCGAGGAAAATCTCAGCCGGGCGCTGAAGCATCTGAGGTGGCTGGCCGACGAAGCGGAGGGCAGCGGCGTTCGCATCGTTGTCGAAAACTGGTTCGATCTTCTGCCTTCGCCTGAGCAGATGAACTGGCTGCTGGACGGGTTGGAGGGCAAAGTCGGGCTCAACGGCGATCTCGGCAATTGGGCTGCGCCTGAAAAATATGCAGGCCTTGCCGATATCATGCGCCGCGCGGAGCTTTGTCATGCGAAAGCGGATTACAATGCCTCCGGTCTGGATGCAGCCGACTATAGCAGGTGCCTGGAAGCCTGCAGCGATGCGGCTTATGCCGGGCCGTTCACGCTGATTTACGACTCACCGTTTTTCCGGGATGAGTGGGAAGGCATTTTATTGCAGAAGAGTTTCATCGAGGAATTTCAAGAGACCAAAACACGCGCTCGCCTGAGCGGTGAACGGAGAATGGCATGACGGAAACATCGGCAATCGACAGCTTTGCGGACAGGATCAGGACGGGCGGGCACGGCGGCCTGGTTTCCGCCTGGGTCGGCATACCCGAACCGATGGTCGTCCACCATCTGACACAGGAAGACTTCGATGCCGTCGTTCTCGACATGCAGCACGGCATGTGGGACATGGCTTCGGCGTCGAATGCCGTTGCCCAATGCCGTTCCTCCGGAAAGCCGGCGATTGCGCGCATTCCGGTCGGCGATTTCGCTTCGGCTTCACGTCTGCTGGACGCCGGCTGCACCGGCATCATCGCGCCAATGGTGAATTCGGTCGCGGATGCAAAGGCTTTGGTCAGGTTCACCAAGTACCCACCGCTCGGTGAGCGCAGCTGGGGTCCAACGCTGGCACTTAACCATATGAAGCTTTCGGGCGATGACTATCTTCGCACGGCCAACCGGCTGACGCTGACAATCGCCATGGTGGAGACACGGGCAGCACTCGATGCGGTTGACGGCATCCTCGGTGTTGAAGGCATCGACGGCATTTTCGTTGGGCCTTCCGATCTGTCGATCGCGCTTTCAAAGGGCGAAAAGCTCGCGCCGGATACCGATGACATCGACAAGGAGCTGTCGCACATTGTCGCGCGGTGCGGTGCGCACAAGAAGTTCGTCTGCGCCTTCGGCAGTGATGGCAAACGTGCCGGCGGTTTGCTGAAGCTCGGTTGCGATCTTGTTGTTGCGAGCGCGGATACGACGCAACTGCGTGCCGGCGCTGCTAGTGCGATTGCCGCGGCGCGGACGTTTGCTGTCAGTGGTTAGGCAAGTTGCTTGACAGCGAGCCAGATGACGTGCCGCGCGCCGCCGCGTTTGCCGTTGGCGCGTATGTTGACGGCGTCCGGGGAAAAGCCGGCGTCGCGCAGCCTGCGGGTGAAGCTCGGATCGGGGCTTGAGGACCAGACCGCGAGAATGCCCCCGGGATGCAGCGCGTTGCGGGACGCGCGCAGGCCGTTGAAATCATAGAGCCGGTCATTGGATTTCCGGGTCAGCCCCTCGGGACCGTTGTCGACGTCGAGCAGGATTGCGTCGAAGCTTGCTCTGGCGGAGCGGATCGCTTCACCGACATCGTCTTGATGGATTAAGACCCGGGGGTCGTCGAGGCATCCCTTGAAAACCTCAGCCATGGGGCCGCGTGCCCAGGCAACCACGGCTGGAACGAGCTCTGCGACGACCACTTCGGCATCCGCCGGCAGGACCGCGAGCGCGGCACGCAGCGTGAAGCCCATGCCGAGGCCGCCGATGAGAACCTTCGGACGTTTGTGGTCTTTGATCCGCTCGTAGGAAAGCGTTGCCAGCGCTTCTTCGGATCCGCTGAGGCGGCTGTTCATCAGCTCGTTCGACCCGAGCATGATGGAGAATTCGCTGCCGCGCTGCTTCAGGCGCAATTCTCCCCCTTCCCCGGGGATGATCGTGGAATCGAGCTGTATCCAAGGTAGCATCTGCGGCGAAGCCTCACGGAAATTCTTGGTCTCCCCTAACATGAAACGCATGCCGGCGAGATATAAATTGACGTGACGGCTCTGCTGCCGCCGCTGTTTTCCTATTGCCGGCACGCTTGGCCGTAGCGGCTTGTCTTGGCCGCGGAGCCACGCTTCGGCGGCGGGCAGCGATTGATCTCGGTCGTGCCGGCGTCGCGCGGTATGATGACATCGACGCTGCCGGTCTCGACCGGATCAAGCGGAATGACGAAAGCATTCGTCGTTGCGCTCTCTGGCGAAGTGCCGAGCGGAGGCGTACCGTCAATGCGTCCGGTATAGTCTGTACCCATATTGGATTGCGCCAACACGGGACCGGCTATGCCGAGAAAGACAATCGAAGTCACCGCGATCATCGTGCGCATGATCAAATTCCTTTCGAGCTGATCAACGCGGCAACAACGGCGAAGACGGCCATTTGTTCCGGGGCTGTTCGATCATTTCATCGGGAGCGCTTCGCCTTGAAATCCAGCGGGTTCAGCGTGCTGCCCAGTTGGCGCCGCGGCGGAAGATCGACTTCATCTGCGGCACGCTGAATTCCTTGGCCTGATGGCCGAGCGAGGAATAGAAAACGCGGCCCTTGCCGTATCTCCGCTTCCAGACGACAGGCATCACTACGCCATCGATCCAGTAGGCGTGATTGCCGGTGAACGTCGTCGTCGCCAACACCTCGTTCGACGGGTCGACATGCATATAATATTGCTCGGACGTGTAGGGAAAATCGGCAATCCCCTCCATCACCGGGTCGTCCGGCCGCGTGATGTTCACCTTGTAGTCGATGATATTGCCGGGATGGGCGACCCATTGGCCGCCGATGATGAACTGATACTCGACGCATTCGCGGAAGCTGTCGCCCGCACCGCCGTGATAGCCGGCGATGCCGACCCCATTTTCGATCGCAGCGGCGAGATTCTTGATCTCCTCCTTCTCGATCTTCGACATGGTGACAATCGGCACGACGAGGCTCAGATCATGCACCGACGGATCGGCGAAGGCCTCGGTGCTGTGCTCGACATAGACCTTGAAACCATCCTCTTCGAGCATGTCCTTGATGATGGCCGCGCATTCCTGCGGTTCGTGGCCGCTCCAGCCGCCCCAGACGATCAGTGCTTCACGCATGTTCTTTCCTCCTGAATATTACTTGCCCAACCGTCCATCGATAAGGGAGTCCGACAGCGGCGCCGGGCGCTCCGTCTCGGTGGTGATTGTCACCGTACGGCCCGTTTCGGAGGCGGTGTGAAACGCTTCCATGACTTCAAGAACGTGGAGCGCGAGGCTGCCGTTCGCGCGGTGCGGCCGGCTTGAACGGATGGCGTGCGCGAGATCGGCAACCCCGAGCGAGCGGTAGTTGCCGTCCGCGTAAGGCGCCGTCAGTTCCTGCGACTCAAAGCTGCCGCCCTTTTTCAGGAACTGGACCTCGCCGCCGAAATGATTCGGGTCGGGAACGATCAGCGTGCCTTCCGTGCCATAAAGTTCAAGCGGCACATGCTTGTGTCCTGCAACGTCGAAACTCATGCCGATCTGCACGACAGCACCGTTGGCAAAGGCCATGATGCCGGCGACGTGGGTCGGCACGTGCACGGGAATGCGCTCGCCGTTGCGCGGCTCGCTGGTGATGACGCGCTCCTTGCGCGGCGAAGTCGCAAAACCCGCGACCTGCGCCACCGGTCCGAAGAGATTGACAAGGTCTGTGATGTAATAGGGCCCCATATCGAGCATCGGCCCGCCGCCCACGTCGTAATAGAAGGCCGGGTTCGGGTGCCATCGCTCATGGCCGGGGCACATGAAAGTGGCCGTGCCGCCAACAGGCTGGCCGATCACGCCCTGGTCGATCAGGGTTCTAGCCGTCTGGTGCCCGCCGCCGAGGAAGGTATCGGGCGCTGCACCGATGCGAAGATTCTTCGATCTTGCAGCATCTGCCAGTTTTTTCCCCTCCGCGAAATTAATTCCGAGGGGTTTTTCCGAGTAGGTGTGTTTTCCTGCGTCGAGCGCTTGCAGGCCGACCGACACATGCGCCTTCGGCACCGTTAGGTTGACGATGATTTCGACCTCCGGGTCGGCAAAGAGCGCGTCGACGTTCTTTGCCGGAAGGTCGAATTCGGCGGCTTTCGCCTCTGCCAGCGATTGGTTGAGATCGGCGAGACCGCGGATGTCGAGGATCGGGAACGAGGCCATGGCCTTGAGGTATGCGCCCGAAATATTGCCGCATCCGATGATGCCGATGCCGACTTTCTCCATGAATTCCTCCCAATCGATTTTTGAGCTTCAGCGTTCAAAGTGCCGGCCCTGTCGTGCTCCATGGCGACTCGTAGAGTTCGTAAAGGGCAACGGCCGCCGCACCCTGCGCCCAGAAGTCGTCCGTGGAGTCGTCGAAGACGAGTTCGGTGACGCCTTTGAGCGAAGGCGGGATCGCCAGCGCATAGGCATCGCGCAGACTGTTTAAAAACGGCTCGCCGAGCGCCAGGCTGGAACCGACGAGGATGACGCGCGGCGGGGCAAAGAGGGTGACGATGTTGGCGATCGTCAGCCCGACGGCCTCGCCGGCGCGGACGGCAGCACCGATCAGAACATTGTCCTCCGCCTTGATCAGCGCCTGGGCGTGGTTCATGCCGCGGCCGAGACGGATTGCTTCTGCAAAACGCCCGTCGGCCTGCTGTTCGCCAAGGATCGCGCTTTCACCTGCCTGGCTCGACAGCCGCACGGTTCCCTGCGGGGCCATGCCGAGCACAAGGTCGCCGAGATTGTGGCTGAGGCCGCCAGCACCGCGGAAGAGCCGATTGCCATGCAGCACGCCGAGCCCGAGCGTCTGTTCTAGCGAAATCAGCACCATATCTTCGAGATCCCGCGCCTTGCCGAACCAATGATGGGCAAGCGTGATTGCATGCGCGTCGCTCTCGATGATGGTCGGCGTGCCAAGCCGCGCTGTCATCTCGGAGGCAAAATCGACATTCGTGTCGCGAAAGATGGGACTGCTGCGAACGTGGCCGGTGCGATGTTCGATGACGCCTGGAAGGCCGAGGCAGACGGTATCGACATCTTCCAGCGACAAGCCGGCATCGACGACGCAGCGGCGCACGCCGTCCTCCACCAGATCGGCGATGACTGTGATCGGCTGCCGGTCGATACGGATCGGCAGCGTGAGCTTCGACAGTACGTCACCGCGGAAATCGGTGACGACGAAAACGAGCCGGTTGGCGGCAATCTTCGCGCCGACCACGCGCGCGGCATCAGGGTTTAACTCGAGCATGACGCGGGGACGGCCGCGCGCCGCCTCGTTGCGTATGTCGCCTTCGTGACGCGGCAGAATGAGCCCGTCATCGAGCAGCGAGGCGGTAATTGCCGATACAGTGGTGGTCGAAAGTTCGGTGCGTTCGCTGATCTCCACGCGCGCGATCGGTCCGTGGCGGCGGATCGTGTCCAGCACGTTCAAGCGATTGATCGCGCGCATCAATTCTGGATCTGCGGTCTTCATGGAAACTAGCCGGGCAATCGCCGCTTCAGGGCCGACGGCCCCGAATATTTTTGACGGGATACGAATAAATAACAGACAGGTTACCGTCTCTGTCAAGCAGATTTGGCAAAAATTCGAGCCATTGGGTTGACATCGGGCAAAGCTCCGGTGAATTAATCCGCATAGGGGAAAAATTGGTGAGGACATTGGCCCCTTGGGAGGAACATCATGACATATATGCAAAAGGGTATCGCTCTTCGCGGCAAGCGCATCGCATTTGTGGCAGCGGCTGCGGGAATCTCCGTAATGCTCGGCGCCGGGGCGGCCTCGGCAAAGACCGTGGTGAAGTGGCTGCATCTGGAGCTCGATCCGAAATTTGTGGCGAAGTGGGAAGAGATCGTCAAGAAATACGAGGAGCAGCACGCGGACGTCGATGTCCAGATGCAGTTTTTGGAAAACGAAGCCTTCAAGGCCAAGCTGCCGACGCTTCTTCAGTCCGATGACGTTCCGGATTTTTTCTACAGCTGGGGCGGCGGCGTCCTCAAGCAGCAGTCCGAGACCGGCGCGCTCCAGGATGTGACGGCCGCACTCGAAGCCGATGGCGGCAAGCTGCGCAACCAATATACTCCGGCCTCGGTCAATGGCCTTACCTTCGATGGCAAGGCCTGGGCTGTGCCTTACAAAGTCGGCCTTGTCAGCTTCTTCTATAACAAGGAGCTCTTCGCCAAGGGGGGTGTAAAGGCCGAGGACATCAAGAGCTGGGACAATTTCCTCGAGGCCGTGAAGAAGCTCAAGGATGCCGGCATTGTTCCGATTGCCGGTGGCGGCGGGGAGAAGTGGCCTATCCACTTTTACTGGAGCTATCTGGTGATGCGTGAAGGCGGACAGAAGGTCTTCGATGCAGCCAAGAAAGGCGAGGGCGAAGGCTTCCTGGATCCGGCCATCATCAAAGCTGGTGACGACCTTGCAGCCCTCGGCAAGCTCGAGCCCTTCCAGCCCGGCTATCTTGGCGTCACCTGGCCGCAGGCGCTCGGCGTCTTCGGCGATGGCAAGGCTGCCATGATCCTCGGCTTCGAAAATACAGAGGCGAACCAGCGCAAAAACGCCGGCGATGGCAAGGGCCTGGCACCGGAAAACATTGGCCGCTTTGCCTTCCCGGCTGTGGAAGGCGGGGCAGGCAAGGTCACCGACACGCTGGGCGGCCTTAACGGCTGGGTGGTCACGAAGAAGGCATCCAAGGAGGCGCTCGACTTCCTCGCCTATCTGACCAATGCCGATAACGAGCGCGACATGGCCAAGGCCGCAATGCTGCTGCCAGTTGCCGTCGGCGCAGATGACGGCGTCACGAACCCGCTGCTCGCCGAATCTGCAAAACAGTTGGCGGGTTCGACCTGGCACCAGAACTACTTTGACCAGGATCTGGGCGCCGCCGTCGGTCGCGTTGTCAACGACGTCTCCGTCGAAATCGTGTCCGGCCAGATGACTTCGCAGGACGGCGCGCAGCAAATCCAGGACGCTTTCGAACTGGAGCAGTAGGCGCGCTCCTATATTCCTTCCTTGCGCCTCTCAGGGGTGCCGGGATCGGACACGACGAATGCGAAGGCAGGACAGATGGCAAATATTTCCATTTCATCCGGGATTAGGACGGCAAGACCGGCCAAAAATCTTGCGCGGAACCGCAGTTCCGTTGCGCATGACCGCTGGGCAGTCCTTCTTCTCTTTCTGCCGCCAGCTTTGCTGCTTTTTACGCTCTTCGTCATCATGCCGATGGGGGCGGCGGCCTGGTACAGCCTCTACAAATGGAATGGCTACGGGACACCAACGGAATTTATCGCGCTCCGCAACTTCCAGGTCCTGTTCCGGAATGGGGCCTTCACGCAGGCGCTTGTCAACAACGGCCTCATCATCCTGATATCGATCGCCATCCAGGTCCCGCTGGCGATCTGGCTGTCAACGATGCTGGCCCATCGCATTCCGGGCGTCGTTACCTTCCGCTTGATCTTTTTTCTGCCTTACGTGCTTGCCGACGTCGCGGCCGGCCTCATCTGGCGCTTCGTCTATGACGGCGACTACGGGCTCTTTGCCGCAATCTCGAATTTCTTTGGTTTGGCGACGCCGTACGTCCTCGCCGACAAGGATCTCGCCATCTATGCGGTGCTTGCCGTTATCGTTTGGAAGTATTTCGGCTTCCATATGATGCTCTTCATCGCCGGCCTCCAATCGGTCGACAAAAGCGTGCTCGAAGCTGCCGAAATCGATGGCGCGACGGGATGGCAGAAGTTCCGTTATGTGACGCTGCCGCTGCTTGGATCCACGCTACGCCTTTCCATCTTCTTCGCGGTCATCGGTTCGCTGCAGCTATTCGACATGATCATGCCGCTGACGGGTGGTGGACCGTCGAACTCGACGCAGACGATGGTGACCTTCCTCTACACATACGGCGTCATGCGCATGCAGGTCGGTCTCGGCAGCGCCGTCGGCGTCGTGCTTTTTATCATCTGCATGACGCTCGCCTTCGGCTACAAAAGGATCTTCATGCGCAATGATTGATACGAGCTCCACCATTCGCATGCCGCTGCAGACGCGGGTCTATCTCTATGTGTCCTTGACGCTGATTGCCGCATTGGTTCTGATCCCGTTGCTGACGACGGCGCTCGGCGGCTTCAAGACTTTAGGCGATCTGCGCACCAATCCTTTCGGACTGCCTGCGGCATGGCAATGGTCGAACTACGCCGATATTCTCTTCGGCGAGCGATACTGGCTGCAGATCTTCAATTCTCTGGTGATTGCCGCGCTGACGGTCTCCCTCACGCTGATCGTCTCATCGATGGCAGCCTTTGCCTTCGCGCATGTCCGCTTCTTTGGCTCTTCGTTCCTGCTGAACTATTTCCTGCTTGGCCTGATGTTTCCGGCAGCAACGGCGATCCTGCCGCTCTTCATCCGCATCCGCGATCTCGGCCTGCTCGATACCTATTGGGGCGTGGTGCTGCCGCAGGTCGCCTTCGGCCTCGGCATGAGCATCCTGCTTTTCAGGAATTATTTTCGCAACCTCCCGGAAGAATTGTTCCAGGCGGCCTTTGTCGACGGCTGCGGCTATCTGCGCTTCTTCTGGTATATCTCGCTGCCGCTGTCGCGGCCGATCGTTGCGACCGTCAGCATCATCTCCTTTGTCGGCAGCTGGAACAGCTACATCCTGCCGCTGATTATGTTGAATTCGGAATCGAAATATCCGTGGCCACTCGGAATCATGGTCTATCGCGGGGAGTTCGGCACCGAATGGCAGCTGGTGCTCGCCTTCATCACGCTCACCATCCTGCCGACGGTCATCGTTTTCTTCGTCGCGCAGAAGCATATCATCGCCGGTCTGACGGCTGGCGCCGTGAAAACCTGACGGGCGCCGCGGATCACCGCCAGAGCTGATGAAAATGCTGGACCGGCCCGTGGCCCGAGCCGACGCAGAGCGTGCCGGCTGCAGCGACGGCTTGGGCTAAATAATCCTTGGCGATGGCGGCCGCGGTTTCAGGCGGCACGCCCTTTGCCAGTTCGGCGGCAAGCGCGCTTGAAAGGGTGCAGCCGGTGCCATGCGTGTTCTTGGTCGGAACGCGCGGCGCTTCGAACCAGGTGATCCCGCTTTTGCTTACAAGTACATCCGGGCTTTGCGTTCCGGCAAGATGACCGCCCTTCACGAGAACGGCAGAGGGGCCGAGTGCGCGCAGTTTTTCCGCCTGCTGTTCCATAGCGTCGCGGTTCGCTGCGGCCGGCTCTCCGAGCAGGGCGGCCGCTTCCGGCAGATTGGGGGTCAGAAGCGTTGCGAGCGGCAAAAGCCGGGTCTTGAGAATGTCGATGGCTTCAACATCGAGGAGCGCGGCACCTCCCTTGGCAATCATCACCGGATCGAGCACGATCGGGATGCGGCGATGCGGCAAAAGCGCGTTAGCGACAGCTTCGGCAATCGGCGCATTGGCGATCATGCCAATCTTTACCGCATCGACGCGGATGTCGGCGAACACCATGCGGATCTGCTCGGCCACGAAGTCAGGCGGCACGGCATGGACGCCGGAAACGCCTTGGGTGTTCTGGGCCGTCAGGGCCGTCACAACGGCCATGCCGTAGGTGCCGCGTGCCGAGAAGGTCTTCAGATCGGCCTGGATGCCCGCGCCGCCCGAAGGGTCGGACCCGGCGATGGAAAGAACGTTGTAGATCATGCGCGTGCCCTTCGGATTGCGCGAGTGATGTCGGCGGCAGCTTGCCGCGGATCGGGTGTGCCGCAGATGGCGGAAACGACCGCAAGCCCCTTGGCGCCTGCGGCAAGGACGTCCGCTGCATGCTTTGCCTTGAGACCGCCGATTGCGACCGCCGGTACGGGGCAGGCTTTCGCCAGCCTTGACAATCCATCAATGCCGATCGGAGGCTTGTGATCCGGCTTCGTCGATGTGGCAAAGACGGGTCCGATGCCGGCATAGTCGACCACCGCCCGATCGACGGCCGCTGCCAATTCCTCGGTCTCCACCGAAAGTCCGAGGATCATCGACCGTCCGATCCGTTCGCGTGCGGTGCGGGTGGCCAGATCGTCCTGACCGATATGCAACCCGTCCGCATCGACCGCTATAGCCGCCTCGACGTCGTCGTTGACGATCAGAAGGGCGCCGGTTCCGGCAAGCGCGGTTTTCAGCGCACGGCCGGTCTCGATCAGGCTTGCCGTACCGGCCTGCTTATTGCGCAGTTGCACGATCGTCGTTCCGCCTGAAACGGCGGCGCGGGCCGTCGCGACCATGCCGGTTCCTGCACACAGGTCCGGGTCGAGAACGAGGTAGAGGGAAAGATCGAAGCGCTTCATACCGGCGTCACCCTCGCCGCTGCATCGAGCGTCGTGCCGTCAAGCCCAGCAAGTGCGTCAAGGAAGCGCCATGAAAAGGAACCGGGGCCGTCTGCGAGCGCAGCTGCCTTTTCACCTGCGACGGCAAAGCTCGCCAGTGCCGCGACGGTGGCATCGAAAGGCTCCTCAGGCGCTATTGCGGCAAAGGCACCGACGAGGCAGGTGAGCGCGCAACCAAGCGCCGTCACCTGGGGCATCAGCGGTGATCCGCCCACAATGCGCACGGCGTTTGCGCCATCGGTGACGAAATCGACCGCGCCGGTGACGGCGACCACAGCGCCATATTGAATAGCGACGTCGCGTGCCGTCTCTTCCGCCTGCTCGACGGTGTCGCGGCTGTCGACGCCCTGGCCGCGGCTTTCGGCTCCGCCAAGCGCGATGATTTCCGATGCGTTGCCGCGAATGATTGTGGGATTGAGATCGATCAGCCCAGCCACTGTTTCGCGCCGGAAACCGCTCGCATAATGGGCGACCGGATCGAGAACCCAAGGCTTGCCGTTTCTTGCCGCCGATCTGGCTGCATCGTGCATGCCCTTCACCCAGCTCGCCGAAAGCGTGCCGATATTGATCGTCAGCGCGCCGGCGATTGCGGCGAACTCGCCGGCCTCTTCTTCGGCATGGACCATGGCGGGCGAGGCGCCTGCGGCAAGCAGGACATTGGCGGCGATATTCATCGCGACATAATTGGTGATGCAATGAACGAGCGGCGGCGTTGCGCGCATTGCCGTGACCAGTCTTCCTGGCGAATTTTGTTTCGGCATTTTGCCCCTTTCCGGCGGGGCAGAGACGCCGGGAGCCAGGCACAGCAAGACCGAAGGCTCCGAGCGACTCCCTCCGCCAGCATTATCCGGTTCAGGTTCGAAGGGTACTTCTCAGCCCGTCTCGCAACGAACGCCCCTGTCTCTCATTGTGATCTTCTTCGCAGACAAACGCCGATCTGTCACCCTGAAAAAAGTGCATGGCTGGCTTGTGACCGCAGCTGGCCAGAGATTGGAAGACTGCTGGCGCGTTGGCAAGCAGCGAGGTGATCGCGATGCCGCGGCCAGGCGGTACTCGGCACGCAGAGGAGAAACCAGGCAACAGAAAGATAGTCGACGGGCGGGATGAACAACCGCAGTTGTCCTGGACCTTGTTTGGGGCAGGTTGAGTCCTGCCACCATTGGACGTCGAGAGGCTGCGATGGGAAACTCGGGCCTTCTCGTTGACCGAAAAGGCAAACTTCACCATTATGACGACGCTGAATCAGGGATGACCCCTGCAAGAACGAGCCGATGCGCCTGTTGATCAACGTCTTTGTCGCGACCATGATGCTGCTGGGTTCGCTTGCCTCGCCCTGCATCGCCGCGCCAGTCGATCGCGCCCGCGCCGACCAGGTCATCGTCGGTGTCCCTTCGACCTCCGATGGACACCATCGCGGTGACGGCCGATCTGTTTCGGGAATGCACTGTCAGCAGGACGGCATCGTCGCACAGGCTCCCGATCTCCTTTATTCGCAGCCGGACGCCGTCGCGTTTGGCGTTATCGCTGCCATTGCCTTTGCGGGCGTTCTCGAACCTGTCGAGCAGCGCCCCCCGATTGCCTCCGTCTGATTTCCGTTCGCTCGAATCCAGACAAGAAGGAAGGGCATGACTCTCAGCATGTCGATATTTATAAGCCACAACAGTGAGTTAAATACGTTTTTTAATGTTCAGCATCAAATAAACCGGGGCCGGCGATACCTTCGCGGGTTGGCGCTTGCCGTCGTCGCGGTGGCCCTCAGCGGCTGCATGCAGTCGCTCGACGGTCTCGGCGAGCCGTCGCACGACGTACCGCCGAAGCTGCTGGCCAGCATGCGGGCCAAAGGCATGAAGCCGGAAAGTCCAGTCCTCGTGCGCATCTTCAAGATGGAAAGCGAACTGGAGGTCTGGAAAGTCGACGGCAGCGGCAAATACGCGTTGCTCAAGGTCTATCCGATGTGCCGTTGGTCGGGCAAGCTTGGCCCCAAGACGAAGACCGGAGACCGACAGGCGCCCGAGGGTTTCTACCGCGTCTCGATGGGAGGTCTTAATCCAAAATCGCAATTCTATCTCTCCTTCAACCTCGGCTATCCGAACCGTCTGGAAGCCGCACTCGGTTATTCCGGCGAGGCCCTGATGGTACATGGCGCCTGCTCGTCGTCGGGCTGCTTTGCGCTGACCGACCAGGGAGTGGGGGAAATTTACGCCGTGGTCGAGAAGGCCTTGAAAGGCGGGCAGCAAGCGCTCCAGGTCCAGGCCTATCCATTTCGCATGACGCCGAAGAACCTGGCAGCACATCGCGACGACCCGAATTTCGCCTTCTGGAAGAACCTCAAGGAAGGCTACGACATCTTCGAAGTTCGGCGACGCGAGCCGAGGGTCGCCGCCTGTAGCAGGAAGTACGTCTTCGACGCCGAATTCAAGGACGGCGATCCTGGCGATCCGCTCGCGGCATGCCCGGAGCGCATCGATCCATCCGATCCGGCGGTCGTGGCCAAATCGTCCGCCGACGATCGGAAATACCGGGAACTGGCCGCCAAAAGCTTCACGCCGCTCGCCTATCAGGATGGCGGCATGCACTCAAGCTTCCGCACGCTCCTCAAGGAAAACGGCGACGTCAAGTTCGCGGAGAAGGTCTCCGTCATCAAGTATCCGATAAGTCGCCCGGTGGCGGCGCTGGCCGATCCGTTCGACGGAAGCAAGTGACGAATCCTGTCGGGATCGTGGAGGCTGGCGCGTTCCACGACGCACGTGAAAGCCAGGACGCGCCATGCGAATGACACTTGCGGCGATCGGGATGGCGTTTGCCACGGCCGTCCACGCCCATGAAGCGCCGTCGGGCTTCCTGAGAGCCGTTCTGTTGCAACGGAGACGGTGACAGCGGCGATTGCAGAGGATTTCGTCCAACGCCGTTCGCCCCGGGCGACGCGCAGACACGTTTTCCTTATCCGACAGCCACAGACAAGGGAGTCGCCCGACGGCGCCTATCACCTCTGCCTGCTTTCCAACGAAGATACGGTGCGACGCTTCTATGCGCCGCCACTGGGGTTCCAAGGCAGAGAAGAACGTCGAACCAGGCGGGGAATGGCGGCTCATGCGCGGCCGCTCGCGGTGGGTGATGTCTGCGCCACCCGTATCGGGTCATTCCGCGCGGCTTTTACACCGACAGCGCCGTCGTCACGAGCAATACGACGAGGCCGCCGGCGGCATGGATGACGAGCGGGCGCCGAAGATCGAGAAGGTCATTGTTCGGCATGGTCGGCTGAAGCGACGCCATTGCCACATAGACTATTCCCTCCATCTGCAACAGCAGGAACACCATGGCAGTGATGGCCGGCAGGAATTTCGCCAGGACCCGGTAATGTCGAAACCGGCCCCATGCCGTTCCCAGTGCGTGGACGAGTCCGGAAAGAAACGAGGCTAGGACCAGAGGGACTATGACAACGCGCGCGAGCACCTCCATCGGGACATAGGTGCTCAGCACCAGGGCATCTCTGCGTCGGGCTCAAGCGCCCGCCGTATTGCGCCGGGACGATGGCGATCGATTACCCGCCGGAATCAAAACGCCGGATCTTGCCAAAAAAATTCAACCCCATGTCGATCTTGGGCCTGCCAGAACGTCCTAGGTCGGTGAGGCGCTGCGGCGCCAGAAGCCATTCGCGGCGTCACGTGAGATCATGGGAGATAATGGACATGAGCTTTTCTTACCGTTGGGTCATCGTCGGTGCTGGCGCATTGATGACCTGTGTCGCCATTGGCGCGATGTTTTCGCTGGCAATCTTCCTGGAACCGATGGCGACGACGACCCATTGGTCTCGCGCCGGCATATCGAGCGCCATGACGCTCAATTTTCTCGTCATGGGCGTCGGAGGCTTTGCATGGGGTGCGGCAACCGACCGTTTCGGCCCGCGCATCGTCGTGCTGACCGGCGCAGGGCTCCTGGGGTTTGCTCTCGTCCTGGCAAGCCAGACGGAGTCGCTGCTTGCATTTCAATTGACTTACGGTGTTCTCGTCGGCCTTGCCGCCAGCGCCTTCTTCGCTCCGATGATCGCGACCACCACCGCCTGGTTCGAAACGAACCGCAGCCTTGCGGTTTCCTTGGTCTCCGCCGGCATGGGAGTGGCGCCGATGACGATCTCGCCTTTCGCACGCTGGCTGATCTCGGCCTATGACTGGCGGACAGCCATGTTCGTCATCGGCATTGTGGCCTGGGCGCTGCTTGTGCCGGCGGCCCTGCTGATCCGCCGTTCGCCGGCTCCCGCTAACCCTGCCGATGCAAGCCCGGGTCTGATCGCCGAGGGTGAGGGGATGTCGATCAAGCAAGCGTTCCGCTCGCCGCAGCTCCTTGTCCTCGGACTGACATTCTTCGCCTGCTGCGCGGCGCATGCGGGACCGATCTTTCACATGGTGAGCTATGCGATGGTGTGCGGCGTGGCGCCGATGGCTGCCGTCAGCATCTACAGCGTCGAAGGCCTGGCTGGGCTGGGCGGCCGCGTTCTCTTCGGTGTGCTCGGCGACAGACTTGGCGTCAAACCTGTGCTGGTCGCCGGGCTGATGGTCCAGGCGCTTGCGATCGCGACCTATCTCGTCGTCAGCCAGCTTAGCGAGTTTTATGCGCTCGCCGTCATTTTCGGTGGCGCCTATGGCGGCGTGATGCCGCTCTATGCGGTGCTGGCCCGGGAGTATTTCGGACCGCGCATCATCGGCACGGTGTTTGGCGCGGTGACCATGCTCTCAAGCATCGGCATGGCGTTCGGCCCGCTCGCAGGCGGCTGGGTTTTCGATACATTCGCCAACTATTCCTGGCTCTTCATCGGCTCAGCCGTCGTGGGTCTCGGCGCTGTGGCGATAGCGCTTGCCTTCCCGCCGCTGCCGCGCGCGCGGCTTCAGCAGGCATAGGTCGTATCCGGCAGCCTCCTTTACGGCGACCAACGCAGCGCCGCCGTTACCACCGGTGCGTCCCACAAAGCTATCTCCTCGTCGGTCAGCAACGCCAGCGTGACCGACAGGCCTTGCATGTCGAGCGAGGTGACATAGGTGCCAACCAGCGCGCGTTCGATGTGGACCATCCGCTCTTCCATGAAGCGGTGAGCGGCATAGTAGGCAAGGTAAAGTTCGGCCGGCGGCGTGGCGCCAAGGCCGTTGACGAAGAGCAGGGCCTTCGTATCCGGCTGTATGGAGATGTCTGCGGAGATTGTCTCGCAGAGATGGCGGATTATGGCCTCGGCTGAGGAGAAGCGCTCTCTCGAATGGCCCGGTTCCCCGTGGATGCCGATGCCCATTTCCATTTCGTCGGCGTTCAATGAAAATGTCGGCCGCTGGTTCTGCGGCATCGTGACCCCACCGAGCGCCACGCCCATTGTCCGGATACGGCCATTCAACCGGTCACCGATCCGCTTTAGCTCCCCAAGTTCCAGGCCCTGTTCTGCGGCTGCACCGACGATTTTCTCGACGACCAGCGTGCCCGCGACACCGCGGCGTCCACGGCCTTCGCCGGTCCTTGCCGTCTCGATATCGTCGCTGACGACGACAGTCTCGATCCTGTGCCGATCAGCGGCCATTTCCATCGCCATCTCGAAATTCATGACGTCGCCGTCGTAGTTCTTGATGATGAGCAGGCATCCGGCGCCCGTGTCCGCCTCCTCGATGGCGCTCGCGATCTGGTCCGGCGTCGGTGAGGTGAAAATGTGCCCGAAACAGGCAGCGTCCAGCATTCCCTTGCCGACGAAGCCGATATGCATCGGCTCGTGACCGGCGCCCCCGCCGGAGATGAGCGCGACCTTGCCCGGCGTGAGGTGGCGACGGCGAATGCATTTCCGCCCAGTGCCGAACACGACGAACGCCTCATGGGCGCGGACGAAACCTTCCATGCTTTCGGCAACCATGGTTTCCGCGGTGTTCATGAACTTCTTCATCGAGCCCTCCCCAAGGCGATATAGATTGCGGCTCTCAACTGATCCCGTGAACCTCCGATCAATCCGCGCCTCCGGAAAGCGCGGCAATTTTTTGCACGAGGTCGGAAATGGCCTCCTCCAGGAGGCGGTTCTTCCTCTCGTCCCCGAAATCCGGAACCATGAGGGAAAGTTGCCGCAACTTGTCAGCATGGCCAAGCTCTGGAAGTTTTCCCGGATGCGCCGTTTGATAGGCGTCCAGAAAACGTTCCTGCTCGGCAGCGCTAACGTGGCAAACCCGAAAAATCGTCGCCAGGTGCCGGGCCGGCAGCGGTGTGGCGTAGGTCGGGCTTGTAATCTGCGTGACGAAGCTGCGGTGCTTTCCAAGCTCGGTCGCAAGCCGCTGGCGCGTTCCGGAAGGCCGGTTGTCGATGATCTGCGCCAGGATGGACTTGTAAGCGATAATGGCGTCTTCGGTGTCGTCGCGCGCCATTTTAGTCTCCGACTGCCTTTGTTCCATCGGCTCTCAATCCGACGATTGCTGATCTTATCGCGCGAAGTTGTTCGGGCGCCACGGAAAAATGCCGCAAACCGATCGCGAGCAGTCCCGGAAGCCGTTGCGGATCGCTTGCGATACTTCCGCAGATGCTGACCGGCTTGCCTACCTGTGTTGCAAGCCGCATTGCGCCTTTAAGAAAACGCAGCACGGCCGGTGCGGCTGGGTGGAGGTACATCTGCGAGCCCGCGCGATCACGGGCGGAAGCGGTGAGATACTGCGTGAGGTCGTTGGTTCCAAAGGAGAAAAAATCAGCCGTTTCAAACGTGTCCAGCATCAGTGCGGCTATCGGTACTTCCACCATCATGCCGATTGGGGGAACGAGGTGAGATATGCCGCGGCTGGTGAGGCGCGCGGCCTCTTCATGAAATAATCGGCGCATTTCGTCGACTTCCGACGGAAAGGTCACCATGGGCAACATGACGCGCAGATTGCCGTAAACTGCAGCACGCAGCAGGGCGCGTGCCTGCACGCGGGCAATTTCCGGGCGAGCGAGCAAGAGGCGGACACCCCGCAGATCCGTCGCCGCTGGTGGATCATCGAGCCCGGTAAGCGGCTTGTCTCCGCCGATATCCAGCATACGGATTGTCACCGGCCGGTCCTCCGCCCATTTCAGGACGCGATGATAGACGGCAAGCTGTTTTTCTTCGTTTGCCGCGTCAGCGACGGACGAAACCGCAAATTCAGACCGCATCAATCCAATGCCTGCTGCCGTTGCCGGGTCAACCGCGTCCAGCTCTGCTGCATCGTTGATATTGATGGACAGCACGACCCGAGTGTCATCGGCTGTGCATATTTCGCCATTGTCGCAAGGGCATTGACCGGCGGGCGTCAAAATCGTTCGGTGCGAAACGCGTGCGGCATCGCCGGCATGGATGACGACTGCGCCGGCATCGGCATCGACCCGGATAGGGTCGCCTTCCGAAACCGCGAAACGCCCTGCGCCGACGACCATCGGGATCGATTTCGCTCGTGCGAGCAGCGCGACATGGCCGGCGGCGCTGCCATTGAAGAGAGCGATGCCGCCGCCCGCCGACCAGTCATGCGCTAGAAAGCGGCTCGGTTCCATGTCTCTGCCGACGAAGATCGAGCCAGCGGGGAAATCAGCAACCGGCGTTCCAGCCAACGCGCAGAGCACGCGGTTCTTGATGTCCAGGATATCGACAGCGCGGGCCTGCACCTGCTCCTCGTCTGCTGTCTCCAATTCGCCGATGTAGTCGTCGAGCGTGCCCACCCATGCAAAGATCGAATTTTCTCCGGCATTCATGCGCGCTTCGGTCGTCTCCACTATGGTCGGGTCTCGGAGGACTTCGATCTGGAAATCGATGATGTCCCGGCTTTCGGCATCGGATTTCCCGGCAAGGCCTTCAAGCTCGCGGATCGACGTCTCGATGGCATCCATCAACGCCTGGTAGCCCGGAGTGATCTGCCGTTGAGATGAAGGGGCGACACCCGGCAGCTCGGCCAGATAGGCCGGTCCGTGCGCGACCCCGGGAGAGGCGCTTGTTGCTCTCAGCCTATCCGTTTCGGCCATATTTCTTGTCCTCATCGAAATTGCGTTCGACGAGTTCCTTCAATGCCTTGATTGCTTCGTCTGCCAGAATTCCGTCGGCTTTTATGCGCAGAACCGATCCTTTCCGGATTCTGGCACCCATTATCTTGATGATGCTTTTGCCGTTCAGCCAGACATCACTGCCGTTGACTGCAACTTCGATCGAACACGGGAACGATTTTGCAAGCCGGGTGAACGTCACGGCCGGGCGCGCGTGCAGCCCCACGCCATGCCTGACCTCGACGTCCGTCTGACAGCTGACATGCAATGGCTTGGCCTTTATGGTTTCTATTTGCAGTTCGCGGCTCATCAGGGTGAAAGCTCCTCGGCTGTGGCGACGACCTTCGCCAGCGATGCTCCGCCGGAGGCTTCCGCCGCAGCGATAACTGCGCCTTCGACCAATGGAGCGTTGCAGATCGCAACGCGTGCCGAGCGCGGCGGGCCGAGCATCTCGATCGCCATCTCGCTGTTCGTTTCCGCCCCGCCGAGGTCGACGAAGACGGCAACACCTGCAGCGGACCAGGCAGCCTCGATTGCCCGCAGTATGCCGCCGGCGTCGGTGCCGAGCTCTCCGCGCACGTTGCCTCCGGACCAGGCGAGCGGCACGCAGTCGCCCACCATCTGCCGCACCATGTCGGCAATGCCTCGAGCGATCAGCGGCGAGTGGGAAACGATCACGATCCCGACATTTGCGGTATTTCCACTCATTGCGGATGGTTCT
Source organism: Rhizobium sp. USDA 3886 (assembly GCF_056279785.1). NCBI lineage: Bacteria > Pseudomonadati > Pseudomonadota > Alphaproteobacteria > Hyphomicrobiales > Rhizobiaceae > Rhizobium > Rhizobium sp. USDA 3886. Next base: position 1,325,456 of record NZ_JBWCDC010000003.1, read on the forward strand.
CCCCGAGATAGCGGCAGATGGCCGTGGTCAAGAGCGCGCAGCTTGACGCACCCGGATCCACATGGCCGATCGAGCGATCGCCGAGATACGACGCGCGGCCGCGCATGGCCTTCATGGCGGCGGTCAGGTTGGCGGAAAACTCGGCCTGCTGGGCGATGTCGTTCAACGACGAACACTTCTGAAGCGCATCCTGGACCGGATAGAGCACGTCGAGCAACGTCTTGTCGCCCGCATGGGAACGTCCGCGTCTTGCAACCGCGTCAATCGCCTTTTTCAATACGATCGGGAAATCCTCGGTCCTGTCCCGAGCACGCAGCTCCCGGCCGATTTCGATCAACAGCGTGCCATAGAGAGGACCTGCAGCACCGCCGACATTCATCACCAAGGTCATGCCAATCCTCTCCACGGCATCGGGAAAGGGAAGGCCGGTAAGCGCCGCCGCTTCTGCGCTTACCGCCTCCCATCCACGTTGCATATTGATGCCGTGGTCTCCATCGCCGATCGCGCAATCCAGCGCGCAAAGATGATCGGTATTTGCCGCGATGGCCGAGCGGCAAGCTTCGATCAATCCCGCAACAAGCACCGGTTCTGCCTGCACCTCATATCCTCCCAACGGCGGCGCTTTCTCACACCATTGCTGCCGCGACCTCAAATGCACCTGCCACCGCGACGGCACCAGGATCCGGCACTCCCTCCAGATCCCTCTCGCCGACATAGGACGCGCGCCCGGCCTTTGCCTTCTTCATCGCCTTTGTCGACTCTGCACCTACCATTGCCGCCTTCGCTGCCGCCGCGACATTGCCGGACGCGAGGGCTGCGAGTGCCGGGGCAAGCGCATCGACCATCGTCCTGTCGCCGATCTCGGCTCCGCCATAGAACGTCATCCGATCGAGCCCGGCAAGGAGGGCTGCGGCGATATCAGCTTTTTCCGCCATTGCCTTGGCTGCGGCGGTAAAGAAGATCGACAGCAGCACGCCGCTTGATCCGCCCATGCTGATGCTCAGAATGTCGCCGACCGAAGCCAGCGTGGCAGCGGGCTCCTTCAGTGGCAGCATGTCGATGCGGGCAAGCACACTGCGGGCGCCGGTCGCAACCGTGGAGCCGGTATCGCCGTCGCCGACGCGGCCGTCCAAACGGTTAAGCTCGCCTTCGAGCGAGATCAGGTGCTCGCAGAGCGCGGTTATCAGGCGACGGCTCTGGCCGTCGTCGCTGATTGCGGCTGTTCCGTTCGGTTTGGCGCCTGTTTGAGGGGCTGCAACGATCTTGATCTCATGATGCTCGACTGCCGGCACCCAGGCATGGGGTTCGACCAGTGTCGTCAAAGCCGCCTCGCGGGCGCCATCCAGCCGGATCAACGAGAGCGAGAAACCGTTCATGTTGAGCGCCGTCATCATAGACGCCGGCCCGATAATCAGTTTGACGCGGCGTGAGAGGGACGACGAGAGGACGGCATTGGCGATCACGCTCATTTCGAGGGGCGGTACGGCGCCGAGATTGTTGATGAGCAGAGCATAGCTTGACGAATGGTTAACCTTCGGGGCAAGCCGTTCGGCCATTGTGGCCACGAGGTCTGCTACCGGTTGGAGCGCAATGCGCTCGGCGCCTGGTTCGCCATGGATGCCAAGGCCAAGCTCGCCTTCGTTGGCGCCGAGGCGTTCCTCCTGCAACTGGCCGGGGACGCTGCAGGTCGAAAGCGACATGCCAAGAGAGACGATGTCGGCTGCCGCCGAGGCGGCGTGTCCGGCCACTGTCTTCAGGTTCTCGCCGGCCTCGGCGTAATATCCAGCGATCTTGTGGATGAACAAGGTGCCGGCGACGCCGCGCGGCTGGTTGATATCCGCAATCGCGATGTCGTCGGCGACGATGACCATCTCGACGTCGAAACCCTCGCCGCGGGCCTTTTCCGCTGCGAGACCGAAATTCAACCGGTCGCCCGTGTAATTCTTCACAATCAGCAGAGTTCCCTTGGGGCCGGTAACGGCGCGGATCGCCGTCAGAACAGCGTCGACGCTTGGCGAGGCGAATATCTCGCCGGATACTGCTGCCGTCAGCATGCCCTTGCCGACGAAGCCCGCATGCGACGGTTCATGCCCGGCACCACCGCCGGAAATGATGGCCACTTTCGATTTGTCCCAGTCCGCGCGCAGGATCACTTTGATCTCCGGATATGTGTCGAGACGGGCGAGGCGGCCCGAACCGCTTGTTAAAAGCAGGCCGTCCAGGGCTTCGGTGACGATGTTTTCCCGGCGATTGAAGAAATGTTTCATTGATTGAGACCTGTCTGTTTTGCATGCCTGCTTCGGTTCAGTTTCTGCGGTTAAGCGAGCCGCTGTCCGCTCGCGTCGAAATAGAGCGGATCGCGGAGCGTAAGATTGATCCTGTCGCCCGGTCTGATTGCGAGATATGGATCCGCAAGTGTGACAAGCTTGTGATCGCGAACGCGGATATGCAGATGGTTCTGATCGCCCAGGTGTTCGATCCAGTCGACCTCGGCATTGGCATCCTTGCCGACGATGATGTCGAGGTGCTCGGTCCGTGCGCCAATTGTCTTCGTACCCTTAGGAGGGCTGCCGCCCGGTAGCAGATTGGCGGGCAGGAGATTGATATGCGGCTGACCGAGGCGGGCTGCGACATGAAGGCTGGCGGGATTGCCGTAGATTTCCCGAGGCGTTCCGACCTGCAGGAGCCTGCCTTCAGCAACGATGCCGATGCGGTCCGCCATCGTCATGGCCTCCACCTGGTCGTGGGTAACGTAAAGTAAGGTAGAACCCAGTTCCTTCTGGATGCGCTTGAGTTCCAGCCGAAGCTCTGACCGAAGTTTGGCGTCGAGAGACGAAAGCGGTTCGTCCATGAGGTAGATCGCGGGCTCACGCACCAGCGCCCGACCGATCGCGACCCGCTGCATCTCCCCACCGGAAAGACGGGTCGAGCGATTTTCCAGCTTGTGGTCGATCCTGACCATGCGCGCGATCTCGCGCACGCGCCGATCGATCTCATCAGTGCTGAGCTTCCGCACCGGCGCCTTCAAAGGGAAGGCAAGGTTCTCGTAGACCGTCATGTGCGGATAAAGCGAATATTGCTGGAAGACGAAAGCCACGTCGCGCTGGGCTGGGGCTTCGCCGGCGACGTTGCGGCCGCCGATCTCGATACGGCCGCTATCGGGCCGCTCCAGGCCGGCGATCAGACGAAGCGTCGTCGTCTTGCCGGCGCCGGTCGGTCCTAGGAGCACGACGAATTCGCCGTCGCGGATCGCAAGATCGAGGGCGCTGAGCGCCTGCGTGTCGCCGAAACGCTTGTTGAGGCCTTTAAGAACGACATCAGCCATGCAGGACCTCCGAATGGCGCGATGAAGCAACCGCGCGACCCGACCGGCAGTCGAAGAGCGCTAGATTGGCAGGGTTGAATTCGAGACCGACCGTTTCGCCGATGCGGAAGTTGCGGTTTGCCGGAACGCGGGCCTTGATCAGTCCGCTGCGGGTTTCGATCGCCACGATCTGATTTGTTCCGAGATACTCGCTGCCATAGACGGCACCGCGCAGGGTCGAGGCGTCGCTGAAGCGAATGTGCTCCGGCCGCACGCCAAGTGCCAGCTCGCCTACGGTCAGGTCCTGGTGAATCTCGGGAACGGCGACATCGACGCCATCGAGAGAGATGAATCGGTCGCCCTTCTGAAGGCCGGAGATAAAGCGCATGAAATTCATCGGCGGCGACCCGATGAAATCCGCGACGTACATCGTCGCGGGCTTGTTGTAGATCTCCTGCGGCGTCCCGAACTGCTCAATAACGCCATGGTTCATGACGGCGATCTTGTCGGCCATTGCCATCGCCTCGTGCTGATCATGGGTGACGTAGACCGTCGTCGCGTGGATGCGATTGTGCAATTCGCGAAGCTCATGAACCATGACCTCGCGGAACTCGGCATCGAGCGTGCCGAGCGGTTCGTCCATCAGGAAGCATTTCGGGCGGCGCACGATGGCGCGACCGAGCGCTACACGCTGGCGGTCGCCACCGGCAAGCCCGGAGACGGATCTGTTGAGAATATGGTCGATCTGCAGCAGGCGCGCGGTTTCCTCCACTCGGGCCTGAATTTCCGCCCTCGACATTCCTTGCGACAACAGCGGAAAGCCAATGTTCTTGCGCACGTTCATGTGCGGATAGAGCGCGAAGAGTTGAAAGACGAAGGCGATATCGCGGGCGCTGGCACGATTGAAAGTGACGTCCTCGCCGTCGAGATAAATCTTGCCGCTGGTCGGCAATTCCAGTCCCGCGATCATGCGAAGCGTGGTCGTCTTGCCGCAGCCGGACGGCCCAAGAAGCGCTAGGAACTCGCCGTCATGGACGACAAAGCTCGAATCCTCGACTGCGACGAAGCTGCCGAATTGCTTGCGGAGATGCTCAATTCTGATTTCCGCCATGGTTCACTCCGGGAATTTCGAGACAACGATGAACATCGCCGTTCCCGCAAGAAGCGTCACTAGCGAGTAGGTATAGAGCACCAACAGGAAGGGCTGGAACAGCATCAGGAAGCCCGCTGCGATCAGGACCGTGGCGATGTTTTCCATCGGCCCGCGCCGCAGGAAAAAAGGCCGTTTCGGACGGGCAGGGCGGGGCGTTTCGATCAGGTGCGTCATTTGCGGACCGCTCCGAAGGTGATGCCGCGCAGCAGCTGCTTGCGCAGGAGAATGGTGAAGACCAGGATCGGGATCAGGAAAATCGTAGTCCCCGCAGCGACGGCCGGCCAGTCCTGCCCCCCCTCGCCAATGATCGTAGGGATAAATGGCGGCGCGGTCTGCGCGCTGCCCGATGTCAGAAGTGCGGCGAAGGCATATTCGTTCCAGGCGAAGATCAGGCAGAAGATCGCGGTCGCAGCAATGCCGGTCGTTGCCTGCGGCAGGACGACCTTGCGGAAGGCCTGCAGCCGCGTGTAGCCGTCGATCATCGCAGCTTCCTCGTATTCGCGCGGGATTTCGTCGATGAAACCCTTGAGCAGCCAAACAGCCAGCGAAACGTTGACCGCGGTATAGAGCAGGATCATGCCCAATGCCGTGTCGGACAAGCCAAGCTCCCGGTACATCAGGTAGATCGGGATCGCGACGGCGATCGGCGGCATCATGCGCGTCGACAGGATGAAGAACAAAAGATCGTCGGCGAGTGGTACCCTGAAGCGGGAGAAGCCGTACGCGGCCAAGGTGCCGAGAAAGACCGCAAGGAATGTGGAGCCGAAGGCAATCACCAGCGAATTGACGAAACGCGGCAGGAAATTCGAGGGGCCGGCGATCACCATGTTGCGCTTGCGGGTCACCTCATCACAGGTGCCGGTCGGTGCGGGCAGGGAGGCAATATATTCCGGCGTCTGCCGCGTCCTCGTAGTCAGGAGATTGCAATAACCTTCGAGCGACGGCGCAAAGACGATCTTCGGCGGATAGCTGATGGAGTCCGGCGGCGACTTGATGCTGGTCAGGAAAATCCAGACGAGAGGGACGAGCGTGATCAGCGCATAGAGGATCACGATCGCGCCGGCGACCCGCTTACTGGCGAGGCTAGGCTCGACGACAGAATGGGCAGCGTTTGCGGAGCTCATCGTTGCTTCACCTTATTGAGGGCTTTGACGTAGATGTTGGCGAGGCCGAATACTGCGACGAAGAGAATAATCGCGAAGGCGGAAGCCCGGCCGGTTGCCCAGCTTTCGAAGGCTGCACGCTTCAGCGTGATCGAGGCGACCTCGGTGACCGAGCCAGGCCCGCCGCCGGTCAGCAGCGTCACCATGTCGAACATCTTGAAGTTCTCGATGCCGCGGAAGAGGACGGCGAGCATGATGAAGGGCAGGGCCATCGGCACGGTGATCGACCAGAACTGGCGCCAAGCCGATGCCCGGTCAACTTCGGCCGCTTCGTAGATGTAGTCGGGGATCGAGCGCAGGCCGGCGAGGCAGATCAGCATCACATAGGGGGTCCACATCCAAGTATCGACGATGATGATCGCCCAGGGCGCCAGTGAGACGTCACCGAGCATCCGGATATCCGATGTCGGAATGCCGCTAAGCCACGAAACCGCATAAGCGAAGAGACCGATCTGCGGTTCGTAGAGAAAACGCCAGAAATTGCCGACGACGGCGGGAGACAGCATCATCGGGATCAGGATGATGGTCGTCCAGAAGGCGTGGCCGCGAAATTTGCGGTCGATCAGATAAGCGAGCGTGAAGCCGATTACCGTCTGCAGGACGATCGTCCAGAAGACGAAATGCGCCGTGGTCTGCATCGCCTGCCAGATGTCCGGATCGGTGAGGACGCGCTCATAATTTCGCAAGCCCACGCCTTCAACAGCAGCATTCGGCCGGTTGGCACGATAATTCGTAAAGGAAAGATAGATTGCCCAGATGAGCGGGAAAATGTTGATGGCAAGCAACAGCGTGATGGCGGGAGCGATAAACACCCAAGCGATTGCCCTGTCCGACAGACCGCGGACGCGTCTGGCAACAGATACCGGCGTTGACCTTGCTGTTGCATCCGCTGCCTGCTCGACAATGGAATTGGAAATATTCAAGATGTCACCCGGTCTTTGTGTATGTGAGACATCCGGCGGCCAGGCTCCTTTGCCGATCCGAGCCGCCATTCTGACAAGGATGTCGCGTGTCCAGATGGACACTAGATCTTGCCGTCGTCCTTGAAGACCTCGGTCCAATCCTCCACCAATCCGTCAAGCGCTTCCTGCGCGGTTCCGTTGCCGGCAACGACGTAGTTGTGAACGCGTTTCTGCATGTCCTGGAGAAGGGTGGCGTAGCTTGGTTCGGCCCAGAAGTCCTTGACGATAGCCATGGAGTCCAGGAAGGCTTGAGCGTAGGGTTGGCTTGTGGCGAAGCCCGGCGCCTTGACGACCGAATTCAAGCAGGAGAAGCCGCCAAGTTCCCACCACTTGGCCTGCACGTCAGGCTGGGCGAACCACTTGATGTATTGCAGCGCGGCGTCCTTCTTGTCGGAATAGGAAACGACAGAGATGCCCTGGCCGCCGAGCTGGGCAAAATGCGCCTTCTCGGCCGGATTGGGGAAGAAGCCGATCTTGTCGCCGCCGACCTTCTCGTCCTTGTAGAGGCCGGGCCAGGTGAAGGCGAAGTTCATCTGCATCGCGACCTGACCGGATTTGAAGGCGTCAGCAGATTCGACCATATAGACGTTGGAGCTGCCGGGCGGCGTGCAGCAGTCATAAAGCGACTTGTAGAACTCCAGGCCTTTGATCGCGTCGGCCGAGTTGACGATCCCCTCCATCTCGTACGGCTTCTTCGGGTCCTCGTATTGGAAGCCCCAAGAGTAGAGGACGTTGGTCACGCCCATGGTAATGCCTTCCGAACCGCGCTCGGTGTAGATCGAAGCGCCGTAGACGGTCTTTCCGTCGATCTCGCGCTTCTGGAAGAATTCGGCGACCTGCTTCAACTGATCATAAGTCTTCGGCGCGGCGAGATCCCAGCCATATTTCTCCTTGAATTCTGTCTTCAGCTCCGGCCTTTCGAACCAGTCCTTTCGATAGGTCCAACCGACGACGTCACCCATTGCCGGAAGCGCCCAGTAGTTCGGGGTGTTCTTCGGCCATTCGGAATAGCCGACGACCGTTGCCGGCACGAAGTCATCCATCTTGATGCCTTCCTTGTCGAAGAAGTCGTTCAGCTTGACATAATGGCCGTTTTCCGCCGAACCGCCGATCCACTGGCTGTCGCCGATGATCAGGTCGCAGAGCTTGCCATGAGAGTTGAGTTCGTTGAGAAAGCGGTCGGCATAGTTCGTCCACGGGACGAACTCGAACTTCATCGTCGTCCCGGTCTTTGCGGTGAAGTCCTTCGACAGTTCCACGAGCGCATTGGCCGGGTCCCACGCGGCCCAGCAGAGCGTCAGTTCATCGGCTTTCGCAAGATTGGGCAATGCCGACGACAGCATAAGTGCCGAGGCGAGCCCGAGAAGGGCTTTCGATTTCTTCTGCATAAGTTCCTCCCAGAACCAAAGGCCGGCTCCCCACCGGCGTCGCAAGTTCACCCACTTCTAAAGAATGCTCACATGAACTCCTCAATCATCATGTTTAGCAATGTGTTTAGTAGAACGCATTTTTATAAACAATGCAAGCGACGATGTTGCTGCGGCGCCCGTAGCTTTGAACGTGACGGATCGAGGGATCTCGTCTCTGCAAATCGAGGAAAGGTCGCAGACGCTATTCCAGCGTTTCGCGAGGCAGCTTTGCGTCACTCGAACCTTCTGCGAAACAGCCATGAAGCAGCGCTCAGGGTTGCAACTGCGATCGCAAAGCGGTCCCGTCTGGTGCTATAGCTCGACAAGGGGACTATCCTTGAGGAAGATGCCGTTCACGATCGCTAGGAAGTAGCGCAGCCGGTTGATCAGCGTGACCGGTTGCAGCCAGTCGGGCATATTCTCATCGGCGCCGCGAAGCCGGAAAGAAGCATGGCGGGCACCATGAACCGGAAGGCGCCGACGATCGCCTGCATTGGCTCTGCCATGGTCGGTCTGGGCGCTGCGGCGATCTCGCTTGCCTTCGACGCTGCCGCGTGCGGCTTCAGCCGGCACGGCTGGAATCCGATAGCGTCGTCGCCACTTTGCGGGGAATAAAGTCGGCCTTGTCCCGTTCTTCCTGATCATTGGACCGGAGAACGAACATGTTTCATTTTCGACAGAAAGACCCCAACAAGATCCGCTTCCTCTGCCAGCCGGAGGATATCGAGGTCATTGCGCCACCCGTGCCCGCCAAGTCGGTTCTGCCGGAGTGGTATCGCAAGTTGCCGGTGGTCGATGCCAAGCACCAGTCGACCACCGATAGCGGTCTGACCATCAAACGATGCATGCCGTTTCTCGACGCGATGATGACCGGCTGGATCTTACCGCTAGCAGCGACGGTACGTCTTGAGATCAAGGAGGACGGTAAAAGCGTCGAGGCGGGCTGGGAGTTCGACCGGGCCATGGTCAGCAATCACGGCGTCCATCAGGTTGCGGGCAATCCGAAGGAGCCGAGCCCGCCCTGCAAGTTTCATAATTACTGGTCGATCCGCACGCCACCTGGATGGAGTTGCCTCTTCCTACCGCCGCTCAACCGGCCAGCGCAGCCTTTCGAATGCGTGGCAGGCATCGTCGATACCGACACCTACACGGCTCATATCCACTTTCCGTTTTTTGCGACGGCGCCCGATGGACTCTATGTTATCGAGAAGGGAACGCCGCTTGTGCAGGTGATCCCGTTTCGCCGTGATGGCGCGGCGATCAAGGCGGAAATTCGCGGCGAAACCGGGCAAGAGGCAATGACCCGTCAAACAATCTACCGGAATACCATTGCTGGCCACGGCTGGTATCGCAAGCGCGCACGGGCTGCCCGCTGAAACTTAAGCAAGCGCACAACAGAACGGGGGCTGGATAGTCCGGCCCCCGTTCCTCATCCTGCGCTGCATCAACGCCAGGAACGCCAATCGCGACGCGAATAATACGAGCCATCAGAACCGTCCGAGCTCGAATTGGAAGAACTGTTCGAAGAGGAATTCGAAGAGCGGTTCGATGATGAGTTCGAGTTCGAATTCGATGAACTGTTCGAAGACGAGTTGGAGCTCGAGTTGCTCGATGAGTTCGAACTCGAATTTGACGAGCTGTTACCGGCGACGACGATTGCGCCGTCGCTGTGGCTGCTCGACTGTTTCCCGGCGTCGGGCAGTATCGTCGTGTACTCCTTGGCCTGTACGGCAGCAGAGCCTGCCAGTGCCGCGACGCCGGCGACGAGGGCCGTGCTTAGTTTCCAGGGCTTTTTCATGCCAGTTACTCCTTTTGAAAACAGGACCGGCTGCTCCGGTCCGGCAGAGTAACGGGCGGCACGTGGTTTTATTCCCGACTTCCGAGCGCTTTTACTTTTGCGCCTCGTCACGGATTTCGGCGAGGGCCTTAGCCTCTTCGGACGCCTCGATCGGCGGGTTGGCATCAATGGCTGAAAGGTAGGCTTCGAGCGCATCTGTGGATGAAGCCGGCGCATAGCCGCCACTAGCACCGGCAGCAGCCACTGCGAAGGTCGCGCGCCATTGCGCGCCGGACCGGCAGGCGACCGAAACCACGGTCGAGCGATCGGGCGAATCGACTTCGAACTCGCGGCAAAGCACTTGCGCATTGTCGCGGAAGGTTGCGATTGCCCGGAAACGCTGGTTGGAACCGGTCAATCGCCGCTCCTGGCCTGAAACAACCGTTGCCAGAGCTTCGTTAAGCGTGGAGGCGCTGACCCCGGCAACGTGGAGACCGTTTGAGGCAGGCTCTTCAGACTGCGCCAGCCAATACCCGCCCAATCCACCGAGAACGGCGGCAAGCGACGCGGCGATCGGGGTGAACCAGCGGCGCGCGACGACCCGATCGTTCGCTGCACGTCGCCGGAATGGCAATACGGATGCCGCCCGCTGATCGGCGGCTTTCTTTTTTGCGACCAGCGCTTCGATTGCCTGGGTCAGCTCCGCCGGAACCGGCTCGTCCAAAAGCGGCTTCAGCGCCGTCCGTGCCGCCGCGCGTGTCTCCAGGAAAAATGCCACGCGGGGGACGAGCTCATCATCGGTCTCCATGGCACGTTCAATCTCGGCTGCCGTCTTAGGATCAAGTTCGCCATCGGCGAAGCGCATCAGTGTCTCATCGGAGAAATCCGTCTTGGTCATGCCTTGGCCTCTTTCGTCTCCTCAGAACGGGTCGTCTCCGTCGTTATTCCAGCAGCGTCGGCGAGATTTTTTCGCGCTCGGGCCAGACGGCTCATGACCGTTCCGATTGGAATGGCGAGCATATCGGCTGTCTCGCGGTAGGAGAGCTCTTCGACGCAGACGAGGATGAGCACCTCGCGCTGTTCGTCGGGAAGATCAGCAATCGCTTCAGCGACGCTTTTGAGCGTCAACGTCGCTTCGACAACGCGCTCGCCGGAAGAGCCTGCGATGTCCTGACGCTCTGAAATATCCTCCTGGATACCGGCCGTCTTCTGCCTGCGGACATGGTCGATCCACAGATTGCGGAGAATGCGGAACATCCAGGCATCGAAGCGCGTACCGGGTTCGAAGCGTTCTGTGTTGGCAAGCGCGCGCTCGCAGGCCATCTGCACGAGGTCGTCGGCGACGTCGCGCGATCCACACAGCGATATTGCAAATCGCCGCATGTTCGGCAGAAAGGCGATCAGTTGGTCTTCAACGCTCTCCCTCTGCTCGGTCATGGTCGACAGGCTCTTTTCTTGATCGGAATAACGCGCGGTAGAGCGCGTTTTCTGGCAATCTATCGTCATTGCCGAGTCACTCCAAGTGATTTGGCTCGGGCCAATAGGCAACCCCGCATCCATTGAGGAGGTATGGAAAATGCGCAAATGGTTACCGCTGTTCGAACCAAGGACCAAGGGACGCCTTCTTTTGGCTCTTTTACTTTCCGGCGGCCTGGCGCTTTCTGACGGCTGGCCTGCGGCCGAACTGGTAGGCAAAGGATCCGCTTTTGCCGATGACGATGATGGCGGTGATGATGGTGATGACGATGATGGTGGCGGAGGAGGCTTTGGAGGGAACTCCGATTCAGGTGGCAGGAGCCTTTTTCGGATGTTCGGCAATGCACCGCGTGCCCCGCGGCGCGCGCGGTCGGTTGCCGCTTTGCCGATCCAGGACCCCGACGAAATCGTTGGTTCGGGTTTTACTGCGCCGCAGCTCGACCAGCTATCGGCAGCGGGCTTCGAAATCATCGAGCGGCAAGCGCTCTCCGCTTTCAATACAGAAGTGGTGAAGCTGCGCATTCCGTCCCGTCTTGCACTCAATGCTGCGCGCGAGCTGGTCGCCACCTTGGCGCCGCAAGCCGTGATCGACTTCAATCATTACTATCGGCCGGAGCAGAGCACCAACCCACGCTGCGGCAAGGCCGATTGCCTCGCGCGTACCGTTGTAGGCTGGCCAGCGGAGCGGGAAGGATCGGGAATTTGCGCAAGTGGGGTTCGCATCGGACTGGTCGATACCGCGGTTAACTCCGATCACAACGTTTTTGCCGGCAGCAGCATCGAAACCATCCGGCTCACCGACGATACCCTGCCGGATTCGGGGCAGCAGCACGGCACGGCTGTCGCAGCGCTTCTTGTTGGAGCCGCGACGAGCCGGACGCCGGGCCTGGTACCGGGAGCGACGCTAATCGCCGTTGATGCATTTTATCGGGCGCGACGTCAGGACGATCGCTCGGAGGCCTATAATCTCGCACGTGCGTTGGGCTTGCTGGCCGAGCGTGAGGTCGATGTCATCAATCTGAGCCTTGCCGGCCCCGCCAACTTGCTGCTCGAAGAGGCTGTGCGGAGGGTGACCGAACGCGGCATCATCATCGTTGCCGCCGTCGGCAATGACGGCCCTAGGTCCGAACCAACCTATCCCGCGGCCTATGAGGAGGTTGTTGCTGTTACCGCAATCGACCGGAACAAGAACCCTTATAGACGCGCGGGGCGTGGTCAGCACATCGACTTGGCAGCCCCTGGTGTCGCGGTCTGGACTGCGGCATCCGTCAGCGGCGGGCGCACGAAAACCGGTACCTCTTTCGCGGCGCCCTTCGTCACTGCGGCAGCCGCGCGGATGAAAGCCGCAAGTCCTGATCTTGCCCCCGAGCGCATTCGCGATGCGCTGACGCGAAGCGCGGAAGATCTCGGCGAACCCGGCAAGGACCCAATCTTCGGATGGGGCCTCCTGAATGCGCGCACGCTGTGCGGGGCCTGAGAGGGTAAGATGATCACTCGAGCCTTCTGCGAAAGAGCCATGAGGCAGCACTTAGGGTTCCGACCGCGATCACGCAAAGCGGCCACGTCTGGTGCCACACCTCCATGAGGGGAATGTCCTTGAGGAAGATGCCCTTCACGATCACCAGGAAGTAGCGCAGCGGGTTGATCAACGTGACCGGCTGCAGCCAGTCGGGCATATTCTCGATCGGTGTCGCGAAGCCGGAAAGAAGCATGGCCGGCACCATGAACAGGAAGGCGCCGAGGATCGCCTGCTGCTGCGTCATCGACAAGGCGGAGATGAAGAGCCCCAGACCGGCAACGGAGGCGAGATAGAAGAGCGAGCTGCCGTAAAGGAGCAGCGGCGAGCCGCGCAGCGGCACGCCGAAGATGAAGATCGCTGCCAGGATATAGACCGTCATGTGAAAAAGCCCGATCATCATCGGCGGGATGAGCTTGCCGATCAGGATCTCATGGGTGCGAAGCGGCGAGACCATCAACTGGTCGAAGGTTCCAAGCTCGCGTTCGCGGGCGATCGAAAGTGCGGTGACGATGAGCCCGATGAGCAGTGCGATGCTCGCGATCAGGTTCGGCACCATGAACCATTGGAAGATCAGGTTGGGATTGAACCAGTTGCGCGGCACTGTCGTGACGGAGCGGGCACCTCCACGTATGCCTGCTGGGGTCTCGGCGGACAATGCTGCGACGATCTGCGTGATGTATCCCGAGACGATCTGCGAGGCATTGGAGCGCCGGCCGTCGAGGATGACCTGCAGATCGGCCGGTTCGCCGGCTTCGATCTTGCGGGAGAAATCGGCGCCGATTTCGATTGCGGCGGTTACCGTCTGGCGATCGATTGCATCCCGCACGGCGGCTGGCGTGCGGGCGATGACAACCTGGCGGAATGTCGGCGAGCCCTCGATGCGCTGCACGAGTTCCTGCCCCCAGTAGCCGCTGTCGCGGTTGATGAGCATCACGTCGACATTTCGAACCTCGAGCGTCGCCGCATAGGAAAAGACCAGCAACTGCACGATCGGCGGGCCGACCAGAATGAGGCGGCTCTTCGGGTCGCGGAGAACCGCCAGCAGTTCCTTGACGATGAGTGCTTTCAATCGGGTCCACCACATATCAGGCAATCCTCTTTCTGGTGCTGCGCGCGGCAAGCAGGAAAAGGACGGATCCGATCAGAAACATCACGAGGATCGCATGGAGGAACATCGGCCAGATATCGCCGGCCAGGAAAACCGTCTGCAGGCTGGGGATCAGATAGCGCGCCGGCACGATGAAGGTGATCCACTGGATCACCGTCGGCATCGAATTGATCTCGAAGAGAAAACCCGACAGCAGGAAAGCGGGAAGGAAGGCCGTAATCAGCGCCAGCTGCGAGGCAAGGAACTGGTTCTTGGTGACGGCCGAGATCAGCAGGCCCTGCCCGAGGGCCGGCATGAGGAAAACTGCAGACAGGGCATAGAGCGCGAGGACGGAGCCGCGAAACGGAACGCCGAACAGAAAGACGGCGAGCAGCACGCAAAGCGTCATCGATGTCAGGCCGAGCACGAAATAGGGGAGGATTTTACCGGCGAGCAGCTCGGCGGCCGTCACCGGCGTTGCCATCATCGCTTCCATCGTGCCCCGCTCCCACTCGCGGGCAACGACAAGCGACGTCAAAAGCGTTCCGACCAATGTCATGACAATTGCGATCGACCCCGGCACCAGAAACGACCGGCTGGTTAGTTCCGGATTGAACCAGAAGCGCTGCTCCACGGAAATCGGCGGCCCGCCTGCGGCCAGTTCGGACTGCTGCTGCAGCTGCCAGTTGGCGACGGCGCCCTGGACATAGTTCTGGACGAAATTGGCGGTGTTAGGATCGGAACCGTCGACGATCACCTGGACCTGCGGCCGGTTGCCTGCTGCATAATTCCGGGTGAAATCCGCCGGGATGACGATGATGCCGCGGATGCGGGCAAGCACCAGGTCCTCTTCGAAAAGCCGCCTGTCGCGGCCGGTCGTCACCGAAAAATAGCGGGATGCCTGGAAGCTTGCGGCCAAATCATTCGTCAGCGGTGTTGCTTCCTCGATCGCCAAGCCGACCCGCGTCCGCGTCGTGTCCAGCGAGACGCCGTAACCGAAGAGAAAGAGCAGGATGAGCGGCAGCACAAATGCAATCAGAATGCTGCTCGGATCACGTATGACCTGAAAGCTCTCCTTGCGAACCAGGGCCGCGAAACGGCGGGTTCGGCTGGAGCGGGACATCGCATCCGTTGCGGGGAGGGGAGCCGTCATGCCGCAACGCTTTCCTGCGAGGCTTGCACCAGCGCGATAAATGCGTCCTCCATCGTCGGATCGGGATTGTCGGCATTTGCAAACCGCGCCTTCAGCTTATCCGGAGAACCGAGTGCGATCGAACGGCCGCGATAGATCAGCGAAATGCGATCGCAATATTCGGCCTCGTCCATGAAGTGCGTGGTGACGAGGACGGTGACGCCCTTTTCGACGAGCCCGTTGATATGTGTCCAGAATTCGCGGCGCGTAATCGGATCGACGCCTGAAGTGGGTTCGTCGAGAAAGAGCGCTTCAGGCTCGTGCATGACGGCGCAGGCAAGCGCCAGCCGCTGTTTGAGCCCGAGCGGCAGATCCTTTGCGGACATCGCAAGACGCGACCCAAGATCGAAAATCGACGTCATCAACTGCGTCCGCTCGCGCTTGCGCACGCCTCTCAGGCCATAAACGCCGGCAAAGAAATCGAGATTCTGCGCCACGCTGAGGTCGCCGTAGAGCGAGAACTTCTGCGCCATGTAGCCGAGACGGTTGCGTGCCTCGGCCGCATCGCGCCGCAGATCGAAGCCGGCCACCCGGCCTTCGCCGCTTGTCGGTTTCAAAAGTCCGCAGAGCATCTTGAATGTCGTTGATTTGCCCGCGCCGTTCGGCCCAAGCAGTCCGAATATCTGCCCGCGCGGGATGTCGAAGGTGATGTCGTCGGCCGCCGTGAAGTCGCCGAAGCGCTTGGTAAGACCCTTCGCCTCGATAACAGGCCTGTCGTCATTGCGCGCCAGCGGCTCCTGCGCTTCGGCAAGCCTCGACCGGCCGCCCGGCCCTCCGCCCAGCATGTCGACGAAAGCGTCTTCGAAACGCGGCTCGGCGGGGGTTATTTTCGCTGTGCCAGCTGCCGTAAAGCGACCGTCGTGGCCTGTTGCGGTAACCAGCCTGATTGCCTCACCTTGGATAACACCGTCGACAACGCCGTCTTCGTCTAGGAGCTTTGCAAGCAATTGACGGCGCCGTCCCGAAACACCGGTCAACCGAAAGACGCGGTCTTTGACCCGGCCGGTCAGATCCTTCGGTTCGCCGGAAAAAAGCAGCTTGCCCTCATTCATCAGCAAAACGCGGTCGCAGGCCTCCGCCTCGTCGAGATAGGCCGTCGACCAGACGACGCCGATGCCTTCCGCCGTCAAATTCTCGACCATCTTCCAGAGATCGCGCCGGGAAATCGGATCGACGCCCACCCCGGGTTCGTCGAGGAGCAGAAGGCGAGGCTTCTTTAAAAGCGCGCAGGCAAGGCCGAGCTTCTGCTTCATGCCACCCGAAAGGTTTCCGGCAAGACGTCCGGTAAAGCGCTTCAGGTCCGTAAAGGTCAGAAGTTCATCATAGGTCGCCGCCCGTTCACTCTTCGGCAGTCCGCGCAGATCGGCGTAGAGATCGAGGTTTTCCTGGACCGACAAATCTTCATAAAGCCCGAAGCGCTGGGGCATGTAGCCGATGGCGGCCTGAATGTCGGCTGCTCGATCGCGCGTTTCGAAACCCAGCACCTCGACAGTGCCGTTTTCCGGAAGCATGAGACCGGTCATCAGGCGGATAAGCGTGGTCTTGCCCGCACCATCGGGCCCGACGAGACCCGTGATCTTGCCGCCGTCGATCGACGCTGAAATCGCATCGAGTGCCGGTTTCGCCTCGCCGAAACGCTTCGTCACGCCCTTCAGGTGAACGAGCTCGGCGGTATCGCGCGGTTTTTCCGGAGCACTCATTTTTCCGCTGCCTGCAATGATGGAAAGCGCAGCGTCACCGGCATGCCCTGGCGAAGATCCGGTCCGGGTTTTTCGATGACGACGCGCAAGCGATAGACGAGGTCGGTGCGAAGTTCCGGCGTTTCGACAGATTTCGGCGTGAATTCCGCAACCGGGGAAATGAAGCCGATGGTGCCGTCATAGGGCTGATCCGGTTTGGTATCGGACGTGACCTTGACTTTCATGCCTGGATGAATCCGGCCGAGTTCCGTCTCTGCGACATAACTGCGTATCCAGACGGGTTCCGTCAGCGACAACACATAGACGGCATCGGCGGATGATACGATCGCACCGGGCTCCTTGATCCGTGACAGGATAATCCCGTCGTTCGGTGCGCGTAGCTCCGTATCGCCAAGTGAGGTACGCGCCGTCGAAAGCGTTGCTTCGGCCGCTTTCAACTGGGCCGCCGCCGCAGCGATGTCTTCAGTACGGCTGCCTTCCTTCAGCAAGGCGAGCGCCTGATTTGCGGATTCGGCACGGGCCGCAGCCATTGCTCTTGCAGCCGTCGCCTGATCGAGACCAGCTTGAGAAACCGTACCCTGTGGCCGCAGTTGGCGGGCGCGATCATAGGCAAGGTTGGCATTCTCCAGGTCAGCAAGGCTTTCGTTGTAGGAAGCGCTTGCCTGCGCGATCTCTGCCGGCCGCGGACCGGCCTTGAGTTTGTCGAGCGTGGCACGCAGCGCAGCAACATTTGCCTCGGCCGAGCGGACCGCATAGTCGTAAGGCTCGTTATCCAGCCGCGCCAGAACGGCGCCGCGCTTTACGAAATCACCTTCGTCGACGTGCGCTTCCTCGATCCGGCCGTTGACCCGAAAAGCGAGCGAAACCTGGCGGATATCGACATTGCCGTAGAGCGTTAACTGTCTCTCGCTTTGCTGCGCCCAGCCGAGCCTGGACGGCATATCGTACCACCAACCAGCCGCGGCTGCGCCGGCAAGAAGGATCGTAACCGGGATGATCTTGTTCATTCTCGTTCTCCTTTCGCCGGTTCGAGCACGGCGACAAGGTTGCGTGCATGGGCCTGCAGCTTTGCGATCTGCTCTTCGCCGATGGCGTCCCATTCCATCTGCGCGAGCACGGCGGCATTCGCCATCCGGAAAACCAGAAGACTGCCGACGAAGGACAGGCTGCGCAGGCGCACGTTTTCGGAGGCGGGATCGTCTTTCAGGATAGCTCCGATCAGCCGCCGTCCCATATTGATCATCGGCCCCATGATGCCGGCATAGACCCTTTCGAAAGCCGCCGTCGGCTCCAGCTGCTCTCGGATGATGAAACGGGCCCAGGCCTCCGATTCTCGGCTGACAAAGAGGACCACCATCATCTCGACGATCTCTGTCAGAAAGAGGCGCGCCTGCGAGGCATTAAGCGGCATATTCGCTTCATCGAGTTCCGCAAGATGACGGCCGACGCGGTGCCGTATCTCGGCGACATGTCCCGCGACAACGCCGGCCAGATATTCTGCGGTTGCGATGTAAAGCCCCTCCTTGCCGCCGAAGTAGTAAGGGATGGCCTGCAGGTTGACGCCTGCCGCATCGGCAAGCTTGCGCGTGCTGGCGCCATCGAAGCCGTAGCGGCCAAACACGTCGAGTGCCGCTGCAAGCAGTTTTTCGCGGGTGGCGTCGCTTCGGGATGTGTCGCCTTTGGAGTTACCGATCTCTTTCATCAGCGCGATTATGCACGGTTCTGGATGTTCAGTCAATCGAATGAATTAAAGGTGGCGATACCCTAAATACCGGCACCGTCTGAAAGGGTGAATCGGCATCGAAAGTGTGCGCCGAAAGGGTCGAAGTTCGGTGCTTATTCACATGCCACGGGCGTAACGAATCTGTCCGGAAACTCATGCACTTCGGCGGTTTATTAGCCGGACGCCCGTACCACACAGGCTTGCTCGATGACTCATGGGCACGTTAGTAAGGATTGGGCAGGGCTTTCTGTTCCGCTTTGCCTGGCAATGGCGGCACCGGCGCTGGTCCTGATGAAACAGCCTGCCTCCTTGCCCGAGGAGCCGATTGCTCCGGTCGCAGCGGCCGGGCCTTCCGACCATGGCGAAGGTCGCGTTTGGCGAGGGTCTGTTCAACGACGCCAGGCTGTCGCACGACGGTGGTTGCCTGCAGCTCCTGTCACAGGCTCGAGCTCAGCGGCGACGACAGCCAGGCCCCGCTCCATGGCAGCGGACGCGACGTGTTTCCTTGCCTCTTGGCAAGGCCTCAAAACGGTTTGCATACGCGTAGTCTAATTTGCTTTCGCGCCCGGCCCGCCAAGGAAGTTGCATTGGTTGCGGACCGGTGCGACGGATCTTCGCGCTGCACGGAGACGGCCCCTCAGACCAACCGCCGCCCATCGGATTGACTGGAACGGGTCCGGCTCACGGCTTCGTGTTCGGATGCTGGTTCCGGAACGCCGCCTCTCCAGCGTCCGACACCTCGACCCACGTCTTGTCGGGCGCTGCGTCCGCGACGTAGCTGTCGTGCCAGTTCCACCACTTGTAGGTCGGGGTCTGAGGATAGCCCTGGGGCGAGTCCTCCCAGACTTCCTGCCGGCCCAGCGGCGTGATGTCGAGGTAGTTCCAGGTGCCTCCCATCTGCTCGTCGCCGCGGTTGTTGATGAAGTAGGTGCGGAATACGCGCTCGCCATCACGGTAGAACACGTTCGTGCCGTGCCACTCGTCCACGCCGAAGTCGGCGTCGAAGCTGTCCGTGATGGTGAACCACGGTATCTCCCAGCCCATCCGCGCCTTCAGCCGCGCGATGTCGGCCTGAGGCGCACGCGAGACGAAGACGAGAGTGGTGTCGCGGGCGTTGAGGTGGGCAAGATGGGCGACCTGGTCGGCCACCATGGAGCAGCCCCGGCAGGCGTGGTCTGGCCAGCCGAACACCCCCGGCTCAAAGAAGGCGCGGTAGACGATCAGCTGACGCCGGTCGTCGAACAGGTCGAGCAGGCTCGCCTTGCCCGCAGGCCCCTCGAACGTATATGCCTTATCCACGGTCATCCATGGCATTCGCCGGCGCTCTGCGGCCAGGGCGTCACGGGCGCGGGTCTGGGCCTTTTCCTTCACGAGCAGCTGCTGGCGGGCCGCCTCCCACGCCTGCGGCGACACGACCGGCGGTGTGTGCATGATAGACTGTCCGTTCTTTGCTGATGTCGTCATGGCTGCTGAAACCTCCTGGTTTGGGTGAATTCCCGCGCCTCGTGGCTGAGGCGCGATTCCATCCGCTGCTCATCGCTCGTTGTTGTCTGTGAGATAGTGTGGCACCGGAAAGCGAACAGTGGGAGTAACAAGTGTGGCGGCATTTCGATGGAGGCGCTGACTACGACCGTAGCGTCACGCGATAGGTCGTCTCTTCGCGGCGGGCCTCCCAGGTTGGCCAACCAGCCTGTGCCGCCTCACGCCCCGTAAGCACGCACCGCGACCACATGCGCCTCGGCCGCGCCGTTTGTCGCGGTGACCGTCAGGCGGAGCGCCGACGCGTTTGCCGGCTCGTCGAGCCGATGCGTCCGATGCCGCCGCCGGTTCCCCGTCACTTCTGCCACCGTCCGCCAGCCTCCACCCGAGAGGATCTCGACCCGATAGTTGCGGACGAGGCTCGGCAGTACATCGAAGGGCGTACTGTGGTGATGCAGGTTGATAAGGTCCTCCTCGACTTCATCGTCGAAGATAAGGGAGATCTCGCCCACCCGCCGCGGCTCGGCCCAGTCGAGCCTGAGCCAGGGCGTGGGATCGCTGGAAAGCGGCTCGGAAAGCCACATGTTCGGCCCGCCATAAGGCCGCGCATAGCCGCCGATCACTTGGCCAGCCTCGTAGATATCAGTCAACTCTGGAAGGCGGAAGCAGAGGCCTTGCCGGTGAAGCACCTGCTTCCATGGCCGGAACTGCTCGGCGAATGCCTCGTCGGGCTCCGGCGCGCGGTGGCGGAAATAGATTACGCCCGTGACGGCCCGCTCCGCCGTATGGAGCGTGAGAGCCTGGTTCGCGCCGAAGACGAGGAAGGCGTTCTGCGGTCCTGCCGGCCGCCAGTCGATGGCCAAGGTGACCCACTGTCGCTCGCCCGCTTCGATCATGACCGTCCGACGGTCGACCAGCTTGAGCGGCAGATAGTTCTGCGGCAGATCAGGGTCGTGGACCTCGACCACGAGTGCTGTCGCCTCCGCTGCGTCGACCAGCACCTCGATCGCTGCGAGGCTCGGCCTGACCGGAACGACCATGCCAAGTGCGGCGTCGAGCCGGCAGCGGCCTGCCGGCTCCTCGACGGCGATCCGGCGGAGCGTCGAGGAGGCCGTGACCGCAGCCACACGTGCGAGATCGTCCGGATCGGTGTTCTCCGTGCCGAGAAGCGAGGCGTCCGCCCGGATGAGCGCGTTCCTGACCCGTGGGAAGGCGGCATGGCCGAGATCGCGCGGCATGAGCCCTGTGCGGGCCCCGATCGCAGCGGCGACCCCCGCCGCCTCGCCCTCGATGGCACAGGTTGCCATGACGCGCGTCGAGCCGAAGGCAACGTGGCTCGCGCTGATGTTGCGCCCTGCCATCCAGAGATTGCCGACGTTGATCGAATAGAGGCAGCGGAGCGGAATATGGTAGTTGCCGTTCGGATGCCAGTGCCGCGATCCGCGCTCGGTCGTGTAGACCCCGCCCGGCGGGTGGAGGTCGATCGACCAGCCGCCGAATCCGATCCTGTCCTCGAAGAGGACCTGGCCGAGCACGTCGTGCTGGGTCAGCGTGTAGTCACCTACGAAGCGGCGATATTCACGCTTGCCCGGAACCGAGCCGATCCATTCGAGCGTCAGATCCTCGGCGTCGAAGCGGCCGGAATTCTTGATGTAGTCCCAGATTCCGTAGACAACGGCCTGGAGTTCGTCGCGGATCCTTTCGTTGTCGTGGACGACGTCGAACTCGCCGCCCCATTCGATCCACCAGAAGGCGCAGCCGTTCATGTCAGCGCGGATCACCCGGTGCTCGGGGATCCCGGCCGCGACGATGTCGCGGGCGAAGGAGGGTGGCACGAACTTGGTCGGGTGGCCGGCGTCCTTGGAATAGAAGAGGATCGTGCTCCCGAGCGTGTTGTCATCGGGCACTTCGGGCGCCCAGGATTCCTGAAATTCCGACCGCGCCTCCCGCCCCATGCGGAAGCGGGCGCCGGCGAGCGCGCCAACAAGGCCGTCGCCGCTGCAATCGATGAATTGGTCGCCGGTGAAGGTGATCACCGTCTCCGAGCCCATCTGCCAGCCGGTGGCGGAGCGGATCATCTTCGCCTCGTCCGGCCCCGCCACCTCGACCTCACGCATGTCCGTGTTGAGGAAGAGCTTGATGTTCGGCTCCGCGCGGACCGCCTCCAGCACGACGAGATCCCAGTAGTAGGGATTGCCGTCGGGATTGCGGAACTGGTTTTCGACGAAGAGCTCGCCCATGATCCCGGTCTCGCGGGCGAAATGCTGGCTGCCGTGTGCTGTTGCTCCGCATACCCAGACCCGCACTTCGCTCGAAGAATTGCCGCCGAGTACCGGCCGATTCTGGACGAGGGCGACTTCGGCGCCTTGCCGCGCCGCGCCGATCGCGGCGCAGACGCCCGCGAGCCCGCCACCGATCACCGTGACGTTGCTCTTGACCGATCGTGTCTTCATCGCCGTTTCTCGCCGTCGGTGCTGCCGCTGGCCGAAGGCTCGCCTCCGACCGGATGCACCGGCCCATAGGGATTGAAGGCGGTCATGTGCTTCGGCACACGCTGCGCGACCAGCACAAAGAGCAGGCCGGCCGTTAGCGTGTCGCTCGCCCGCCCGGCGAAGAACTCGGTCCAGTTCTCACCATTGCGAGTGCCGGTATAGAGCGCGATCGCCGCGGTCTTGGCGATCTTCGACTGCGGCTCGCCGGTGATTGCAACGGTGAGTGCGCCCCGCTCGCCCGAAAGGCGCAGGAAGTCGATCCCGGTCGGCTCCTGCCCAGCTCGCGACACAGCAACCGCGACATCGCCCGGTGCCAGCAGCCCGGCGCCGATGCGCGAGGCCTGGTTGCCGTCGTGGAACCAGACGGGAATGCCGATTCTGAGGAGCCGGATCGAGAGCTCCTGCGCGGGGATGGCGTCGCCCCACTCGCCGTAGATGTGCACCCGGTGTGCGGCCGCGATCGCCTCGGCGACCTTGGTGATCGCTTCGAGATCGATCTCGGCGAGCGCGTTCCTGAGAGCGTTCGCCGCCGCGCCGGCAAGTACGCGGAGCACTTGGTCAGGCCTGTCGTTAGGCCGGATTGCCGAGCCGATATCGCTCTCCCAGGAGGATTGCGCGGCGCGCCCATGCTCCATGGCGATGGCCGTCCGGAGTGCCGGATAACCGTCGAAGCCGAGCTGTTCGGCAAGCCGTGTGACCGTCGCGGGCGACGTCTTTGCGGCTTCCGCGAGCCAGGTGATCGAGGAGCCCGCGACCTTTTCCGGCGAGGCGAGGATGATCTCGGCGACGCGCCGCGCAGCGCCCCGGCACTCGGGCATTGCATCGACGATCTGCTGGAGCGGATTGGCCTTTCCGGCACGGCTTGCGGCGGTTGATGGGTGGTCCATGGGAATTCACTCTATTTCAGGCCGCTATGGGTCATCGCGGCGACGAAGCGGCGTTGCAGGAAGATGAAGACGATGAGGATCGGAAGGATCGAAACGACGGAGGCGGCCATGGAAAGCCCGGGATCGATCTGGCCCTGCTCGTCGGTGAAGTTGGTGAGGCTCAAGGGTAGCGTATAGACGTCCGGATTGGAGATGAGGACCAGCGGCGCCTCATAGTCGTTCCACGACCAGACGAAAGCGAGGATGCCAAGCGCACTGAGGACAGGTGCCGCCATCGGCAGGTAGATCCGCCTGAAGATTTGCCACTCGCTCGCTCCGTCGATCCGCGCCGCCTCGGCGAAGTCGCGCGGCTGGCTCACGAAGAACTGTCGCATGAGGAACGTGCCGAAGACCGTGAACATGCCGGGCAGGATCAGGGACCAGAGCGTGTCGTAGAGCCCTAGCTTCTGAAAATAGATGAACCTTGGCACCAGGAGGAGCTGGGCGGGAATGGTCGCGGTTGCGAGATAGAGGAGAAAGATGAACTCACGTGCGCGAAAGCGGATCATTGCGAACGCGTAGCCCGCCATGGAGGCGGTGACGAGTTCGCCCGTGACCCGGAGCGCTGCGACGAAAAGCGAGTTGAGGAAAGCCAGGACGACCGAGTGCTCGCCCGCCAGCACCTCCACGTAGTTCCGCCACTGGACCGGATCGGGAATCCACTCCATCGGAACGCGGTAGGCGTCGACGCTCTGCTTGAGCGAGGTCGAGATCATCCAGGCGAAGGGCGCGAGGAAGAGAAGCGCCAGCGCCCAAAGCCCGATCCCCCAGAGCCATCGGTTCAGAAGTCGGCGGCGCTCGCGCGCACTGCGCAAGACGCCTAGCCGGGACCGCGCTGGCGTAGAATGCGTGACCTCACTCATAGAGCGCCTGTCCTTTCTGCGCCCGCCACGTGATGAGCGTCAGCACGAGCACGCCGGCGAAGGTTGCAAGCCCGATCGCCGAGGCATAGCCGAAGCGGTAAAACTGGAAGCCGTTCTGGTACATGTAATAGGAGAGCGTGGTCGTGGAGTCGCCCGGTCCGCCTTGGGTGATGAGCGCGATGAGGCCAAAGCCCTGTGACGCGCCGATGAAGAGTGTGACAAGAAGGAACACGGTCGTCGACATGAGCGCCGGCCAGGTGATGACGCGGAACTTCGCCCACGCCCCGGCTCCGTCCATCTCTGCCGCTTCGTAGAGATGGGTCGGCGCATCCTGGAGCGCCGAAAGGAAGATGAGTGCCGCATAGCCGACGCTGCTCCAGACCGCCATCAGGATGAGGGCCGGCAGCGCCCAGTAGGATGAGGCGAACCAGGCGGGAAGCTGTTCCAGACCCAAGACGGTGAGAGCTTGGTTCACCAGGCCAGCCCTCGGATTCATCAACATGAGCCAGGTCGTCCCGATCGCCACCACGTTGACGATGTAGGGAAGGAAAAAGATCGCGCGGAGCGCGGAACGGCCTGGAAGGTCGCGGTTTAGCGCAAGAGCAAGCGCGAGCCCGAATGCGACAGTCAGCGGCACGCTCACGCCGGCATAGACGAAGGTCAGGATCAGCGCGTTCCAGAAGCCCGGGTCGCGCGCGAGATTGACGAAGTTTTCGAGCCCTATGAACCGGACTCCCTCGACGCCTGAAACGAGGTTCCAGTCGGTGAAGGCGAGAACCACCACTGAGACGAGGGGGATGACGGTGAAGGCGATGACGCCGATGAGGTTTGGCGCGAGGAACGCGAGGCCGGTCCAGCCGCCGGGCTGCAATCGGCTCCGGCGGAGTCGGCCTTCCGCCTCAGGCGCAGCGATAGCGGTGAGCCTGTCGCTCACATGGGTCGAAACCATGGCTCAACTCCTCCCCCGATAGCGCTCGATCGCGGCCTCGGCGCGCGCGTCGATCGCCCGGACGGCATCTTCGGGCGACTTCTCGTCGATCCAGCATAGGTTCCGCTGCTGGGTACAGGCGAGGTGGATCTCTGGATAGGCGGTGAGGTTCGTGTCGCCGCTGAGCTTGATGCCCTCGTCGAGGAGCACCCGGCGGAACGAGGCGACGTCGAAGAAGCGCTCGGGCTCGCTGCCGAGGAGCCCGGCGAGGATCGCGTCGCCGTCGAGCTGGTCGAGCGCCGGGATCTTGCCGCCCTTCATCATCGGCCTGCCGCCCTTCGTCACCCAGTATTTGACGAACTGCCAGGCGAGCTCCTGCCGCGGCGAATTCGGGTTGATCATGATGAAGTTGTTGAAGGTCCCGGTGTTCCAGTCGCCGCCACCCGGAACTCTTGGTACGGGTGCGCAGCTCACGACAAAGTCATGAGGATAGTTCTTCAGATCCTTGAGATAGCGCAGGTTGAACGGTGCGGTTGGCCAGACGGCGAATTCGCCGGTGAGGAACCCGTTCTGCTGGTAGACCTCCAACCTGCGGGCGAGCACCTCGGTCCAGGGATAGGCGCCGCCCTCCCGGATCATGTCCTGCCCGAGCCTCAGCCATTCGAGGAAGCGCGGATCGGCGAAGTTCGACCGGCCGTCGGCCGTGTACCAATAGTTGGGGCCGATCGCGATCCTGGCGGTGTCCGGTGCGGCGTAAGCCCCAGGCGAACCGGGCGTGGCGAGGCGCCGCGCGAAGGCGCGGAAATCGTCAATGGTCCAGGCTCCCGGCAGTTCAACATGAGCCTCTTGCCGCCGCCGCTCATTGACGAGGACGAAATTCGGCTCGCGCGCGGTCGCGAGCGCCAGGATCCGGCCGTCCGACCAATAGGCGCGGGACTGCTGCCGGTCCAGGAATGGCGTAAGCTGCGGATCAGCCGCCACTCGGCCGGTGAGATCGGTGGCGAGACCGGAATCGGTGCGAAGCGCAAGCGATGCCAGCGGATAGGAAAAGTAGACGTCGATCTCGACCCCGCCCTGGAGCGCGGTGTCGAGTTTGAGGTTGCCCCAGTCGTCGTTGACGAAGCGGGTGTAGTTGACCTTCGAGCCCGGGTTCTCCCGTTCAAAGCCCTTGATCACTTCTGCCGGCCCCGAGGCCGCCGGCACGCCTCCCCAGACCTGCAAGACGCCGCCTTCGGCCTTTGCGCGGCGACCAGGAAGCACGGCGGCAGCCGCAAGTGCCCCGACTCCCACCAGCAGCCTGCGCCGGCCAATCCGAGATTGGACCTGCACCTGTCGAACCTCGCACCCGGCATCCACGATCCGCCTCCGTCGTTCGTTGTTGCTATGGCGAAAAAGATTATCGATTATTTATGAAATCACAATAGAATATGCAAATCTTTTTCACGCGGCGCCATCATAAGAGCCAAGTCGGAAAGACGACTCTTGCGCTCGCCATAGCCAACCATCGCTCGTCGATCGATCTTGATCTTGAATCCGACGCAGACCTCCTCACGCCGCCAGGCGGCCAGCCTTGGGCCATCGAAATCAAACGCAGCTTGGCGCCAAAACCCGAGGAAGGGTTCTATCTCGCTTGCGAGGATCTAGATCCCGCGCGGCGCATCGTCGTCTACGGGAGAGATTCTTTCCCATTAAAGAGTGGTTCGATGCCGCTGGCCTCCGTAGGCAAAGCTCTGCTTGCCCTTGCTTGATGTCCTGTCGATCCTGCCCGCGGCGCCTTCAACGATGTTTTCTACGCCGTCCAGCAATATGCGTGACGTTTTTCAACGACTGAAGAGCCAGAACATCACCGACAGCACGATGCTGAAAAGCAGGCCGGTGGTAATTGGGATATAAATGGAGAAATTCCCGCGCTCGATGAGGATGTCGCCCGGCAGTCTGCCTAGGCCGAGACGCGCAAGCCACGGCCAGAGAATACCGATCACCACGAAAGCAAGCCCGATGATGATGAGGACTCTGGACACGGCACACCTGCTATAAGACGTCGGTCGATTAAATAATGACCGATTTCGGTATCAGCAACAATCTCACATAGCGGTCACATAACCAAGGACGAGCCCCTGGATATGGTCCAGTCTTTCTTCCAAGGCGGCTGGTGATAAGAGATCTCTGCCGAAGATTGCGGAAAGCGTGTGATTGTTAGAGAGATAAAAATACGAGAGCGCCGCTATTGATATGTAAAGTTGGACCGGGTCGATATCCTTGCGGAACTCGCCGCTCTCCACCCCACGCTTCAAGACCTCGGCGAGCATGGCCACCAATGGCGAGTTCAGGTCCTTGATGTTGGGCAGCGCTGAAATATGCCGTGCCCGGTGCAGGTTCTCGCTGTTCAGTAATGTTATGAATTCCGGATTGTCGATGTAGTACTTCCAGGTGAATTCGGTCAGCTTGCGGATCGAGTCCCGCGGGTCCATCTCCGTCAGGTGGAGGTTGGATTCGGCATCGCGAATCTTGGCGTAGGCTTCAAGAAGAACCGCGGTGTAAAGGTTCTCCTTGTTGCGGAAGTAATAGAATATGAGCTTCTTGTCGACGTTTGCCCGCTCCGCGATTCGGGCGATACGCGCGCCGCCGAGGCCAAATTCCGCGAATTCCGCGCGGGCCACGTCCAACAGCAGTTTTCTCGACCTGTCCGCATCCCGGGAACGCGCTATTGCCTCGCTCGACGCCTCGTCTGAAACCCTTTTGGTTTCCCGTGCACTTTCCATTGTTTTCCCATGAGCATCGATCTGAACGGCCATTTGCATTGACACCTAGCAACTCACAGCCGTGGCGTGAAGTTAGGAACGATGAGACCCGCGAGGTTCTTTTGGCCGATAGCTAAAACGTCATCATCCGGAAGTACCAAGTCATCCAACGACCGTAGCGTTTCCCTGACGAGATAAGAACCGCCTTCAGCATCGAACGGAAAATCCGTCGCGAAGACGACCTGATCGGTTCCGAAAAAATCCAGGCCACACCGAAGGGCGCCCGCTGAGCCCGAGAGTGACGTATCCCCATAGAAGTTCTTGAAATACTCCACGACGGGCTTTCTCAGCGGGCGCGGCAGCAGGTCAACATCAGATGGCGGGGTTCTCGAACCCATTTCGAGACCCCAGCCCTGCTCGATGCGTCCCGCAAAAAAGGGTATCATTCCGCCCATGTGATGCGTGAGGATCCTCAAGTGCGGATGACGGTCGAACAGACCTGACAGCGCCAGTCGAGCCATGGCAACGGACGATTCATAGGGCCAGCCAAAACACCACCAAATTTCGAACTTCGACTTCGCTTCCGTTGGATAGTCGGGCACAGGTCCCCTGATTGGATGGAGCCAGACAGCGCGGCCGGTCGCTGCAATAGCGTCCCAGATGGCCTGGAATCTGGGATGGTCCAATGCCATGCCTTGAACGTTGCTGGGCAATTGAAAGCCAATTGCGCCGAGACTGATCGCCCGGTCGATCTCCTGATGGGCGGCAGTCTCGTTGCCCATGCTGATTCCGGCGACGAAGTAAGGAAAACGCCTTGGGTATTGACGCACGAGATCAGCCAAGCCGTCATTCATCAACGTCGAAAGGGACGCGGCTTCCTCTACGTCTGCGATTTCGTCGAAAGCGGGCATCGAGGGCGTGAGAACCTGTGCATAATTCTCAAACTGATCCATGATGCGAAACCGCTCGTCGAGATCATAAAGCGATTTGAGCGTGAGCCACCGCTTCAACGGCCCGGAGGCGCTTGCGACCTTCTGGATTTGTCTGAAATAGCTCGGCGGGAAAATGTGCGTCCAGGCGTCGATCGATATGTGCGGATTGATCTGGCGTTTGCGCATTGTTGAATTTCTCCGGGTCCGAAAACGCCCAGCCGATAGGCACATCGTGACAAGCAAATGCCATCCATCGAGCGGCGACCGAACCACGCTCCCCGTCAAGAAAATTATTCACCAGACGATGAATTGTCAATTCGAACCCATGCCCTGCTTTGCGCCGCACACGCAAGAGGCATAGGTCGACGCGGCCCACCTAAGGATTGACTTCACCGGGGAACCTGATGTTAATTCCCTATCTGGTGAATAACATGTTCTTTCCGGGAGGATCGATCCTTTTGAGGCAAGGATCGAAAGGCCTGCTGGCTGGGAGCAGAAACAGCGGGCAGGTTCAGGTTTATGCGGGAGGAGCGACAGATGATGCAAAGCGCATCGTATGGAGTCATTAAGCGGGAGGCTTAAGATGATGTACGCAATAATCAATTCGCCGTGGGTTCGGCCGGTCATTTTGGTCGCTGCCCTGATTCTGGTGTGGGACCTATCCATCCGGATCTTCGGCATTCCCGCATACCTGATCCCGACCCCTCTCGACGTCGGAAACCAGCTCTACACGCAGTGGCCCATGCTTGCTGCGGAAACGCTTCCAACGCTTCAGGCGACTGTCGGCGGATTTGTACTCTCTGTTGTCATCGGGGTCCCGCTTGCCATGCTGATAGCGTATTCCCGGACGATTGAGAGCTATCTCTACCCGCTGCTGGTGTTTTCCCAAAGCATTCCGAAGGTTGCTATCGCGCCTTTGTTCGTGGTCTGGTTCGGGTTTGGTATTCTTCCCAAGATCATCGTTGCCTTTTTGCTCGGCTTTTTTCCGATCGTCGTATCGACGGTGATGGGCTTTAAATCCCTTGAAGCCGACCTGATCGACCTTGCAAGGTCGATGGGCAGCACACGCCTTAAGATGTTCTATAAAATCAGCCTGCCCAACGCTCTGCCGGCAATCTTCTCCGCCATGAAAGTCTCCATCACGCTTGCGGTGGTGGGTGCCGTCGTCGGCGAATTCGTCGGATCAAACTCCGGCATTGGCTACGTGTTGCAGCGCGCGAACGGAAATTTCGATTTGCCGCTGATGTTTTCCGCCCTCATCGTTCTTTCGATGATGGGTGTTTTCCTTTTCGTGCTGATCGATCTCGCCGAAAAGCTCGTATTGCCATGGCACATCTCCAATCGCGGCGACGCGCTCGCACCGACCTGAGACGTTCATGACTTGGATCACTAACGGAGGAAAAGTGATGCAGATTCCCAAGATAATCAAAGCCTGTGCGGTTTTAGCTGCGATTTCGGCGGCATGCGTGACAAGCGCGCCAGCGCAAAGCCTCGAAAAGGCGACGCTGATGCTCAACTGGTACGTTACCGGCCTTCATTCACCTTTGATTCTGGGAAAGCAGAAGGGCTACTTCAAGGAGGAGGGTATCGACCTTGAAATCCTGGAGGGCCGTGGATCTGGCCCCACCGTGCAGGCCGTTGCGGCTGAGAACGTGATGTTCGGCTTTGCCGATCTGACGTCGATGATGGCGCTCGTAGCCAAGGGCGCGCCGGTGATTTCGGTCGGCTCGGCATTGCAGACGAGTCCGTTCGCCGTCGTCAGCCTGAAGGAAAAGGGGATTGAAAAGCCTTCTGACATCCAGGGCCGGACTATCGCGATGACACCGGGCGATTCTCCGTCACAGTCCTGGCCGCTCTTCATGGAAAAGAACGGACTTCAGGCATCCGATTTCAAGACCGTCAGCGGTGACGCGAAGACCAAGGTCAACGCCGTGATCACGGGCCAGGCCGATGCACTTCTTGGCTTCGCCACCGATCAGGGCAGCCAGATCGAATCGGTGACCGGCAAGCCAGTGACCAACATGCTCTTCGCCGACTATGGAGTGAACAGCATCGGGTCCTCGTTCATCGTCAACCTCGAAACAGTGGAAGAAAACCCGGAGCTCATCAAAAAGGTCATGCGGGCGGCCACCCGCTCCTTCGAATATACCGTCCAGCACCCCCAGGAGGCTGTCGACGCCGTGCGTGCCAGCTATCCGAATGCAGGATCGGCAGAGAGTCTGCTGTCTGGTCTGAACACGGCGATTCCTCTGCTCAAGAGCCCGGGCTCGGCCGACCTGAGGCCGCTGCGCGTGACGTCTGCACAAATCCAGGAAACCATCAAGACCATGATTGCGGTCGGGACGCTGAAAACCTCGGATGACGACGTTTCGAAGTACTATACCGATGCCTTCCTTCCGTAAGGGATCGGCGATGACGGAACCGGTCCACCTTTTTGAGGAAAAAATGGAAGCCAAAGAGCCGCAGTCTAGGCCGGGGATCCCGCTCATTGAACTCGACAACGTGACAAAGCGTTTCGGAGCCTTCGAAGCGCTGCGTCCGATCAATCTGTCGATCAGTGACGGGGAGTTCGTCTCGGTTGTGGGGCCATCGGGCTGCGGAAAGAGCACGCTGCTGAGACTGGTTGCGGGCTTGGCTCCCGTGACGGACGGAGCGGTCCGTTTGGCGGGAAGGGAAATCAGCGGGCCTCAAATCGATGTCGGTATTGTCTTTCAGAGTGCGGTACTGCTCGCATGGCGCGTCGTCATCGATAACATACTGCTGCAGGCGGAGATGCGGAATATGGACATGGTCGAGGCCCGCAGACGGGCCGAGACCTTGATCGAGATGGCCGGCCTAAAGGGGTTCGAAAACAAGTACCCGTGGCAACTGTCCGGCGGCATGCAACAGCGTGCCTCTATCTGCAGGGCGCTCCTGCACGATCCGAGGGTCTTGCTTATGGACGAGCCGTTCGGCGCACTCGACGCAATGACCCGAGAGAAGATGAATCTCGAACTTCAACGTATTTGGCTTGGATCGAAAAAGACCATTCTCCTGATCACCCACAGTATTCCGGAAGCCGTCTTCCTTTCAGATCGGGTGGTCGTCATGAGCGAACGTCCCGGTGCGATCTCGGAGGTTTACGACATCGATCTTCCTCGACCGAGAGGCCTGGATGTCATGGCGTCGCCCGCATTTGCCACTTATACAAGAACGATACGCAAGCATTTCTATGCGCAAGGCTCGCTGGACGACCATTGAATTAAAGATCGGCTCCAGACGCTGTTGCGCGATGGGATCTAGCGCGTCTTCATTCTATGTTCGCGCCACCGCTGTAGCTGTCGACGTATTTCCTTTTCCTCTTGACCGACACCCGCTAGCAGACGCCGAGTTCCGGGACCATCCGGTTTGAAAGCAGGACACTTGACGACTGGAGCGACCGCGCTTCTGCCCGCAAGGGAGCCTATTTGCCGCAACAGACGCCGCCGGCCACAGCCATGCGGGGCTTCGAGCGTCGGATAGTGTCCAAGGGGGAAGACGGATGCACGTCAGCTTCCCTCGTTACCCAAGCCAAACTCCACCACGTGGTGCAGGGCCCTCCTTGAAGAAAAAGACGAAAAGTGCAGTCGTCATCTTGGCCTCCCGTGCTGAGCGATGATCATTCCGATGCAGGCTGCGAGCGCGAGCATCACGGCCGCAAAAGCTGCCCACGCCTCCGGCGCTCCCATGCTCCAAAGGGTTATGCCGCTTAAAAAACACCACAGAAGGGGGATGGGAAGGAGCAACGATAACGTCTTGCCGCGGGCGAGAAGCAGAAAACCTAACGTTCCGATCGCTGTCGGATCGGGGGCAATGCCGAAAATCTCCGACGAGGCCCAAACCCGTCCTTGCAGCGGCGCAAGCAGCGGCTGCCCGGCAAGAGCGAAGGCAAGAAGCACATATCCCATCCAGCCGGCGGGCCCACGCCGGTCGAAGACGAGGCCATTGAGCAGCGTACCGACGGCGAGGAGCAGCACGGCCTCAACGGCGAAGACTGGTGCGACATAGGCGGCCGCCCAGTTTATGGTCGTGTAGCGGTTCCAAAGGAAAGACCATCCGACGAAGGCCCAAAGGATCGCGAGAACGAGCGCGACGAAGCGCCCTGAGGCGTACGGCTGCCGTACGGCAAGCGCAATCGCGGCAAAGGCGAGGCCAACCGCGAGCGCCTGTAGCGGCCAGAGGGCCGCATTCTGCAACTCGAACATCCGCCAGTAGACGCGTGGCGAAAAGAGCAGAAAATCCTCAAGGCTGTAGGTCCACCATTCCGGCATCAAAGATCCTGCACGTGGGCCACCATGCGCTCGCGCGTGGCGGCGTCTGGCAAGGAGCCTGTCGCCGCCGCGACGTTTTCGCGCACATGGTCGACGCGGGTGGTTGCTGGGATCGCGACGGTGACGGCCGGGTGGGCGAGAATGAACTTCAGGAGGAACTGAGCCCAGCTCGATGCACCGAGTTCGGCCGCCCATTCGGGCATAGGTTCGCCCTCGAGCCGGCGAGTCAGCGCGCCTTGCCGGAAGGGCCGATTGATGATCACGGCAATACCGCGCTCTTCCGCCAACGGCAGGATCCGCTCTTCCGCCTCGCGATCGAGGATATTGTAGGAGAGCTGTACAAAATCGATGGGTTCGTGCCGCATGATCTGTTCAAGAAGATCATGGCGGCGCCCTTCTGAGGTCGTGATTCCGACATAGCGCACTGCGCCGGCCGCCTTCATCTCGAACAGGGTCTGCAGATGCGCCTCCCAGGCAAGGAGATTGTGGACCTGGATGAGGTCGAACCGCGGTACATCCCAGAAAAGGCGGGATTGCTCGATCTGCCTTGGGCCGTCAGCGCCCGACGACGTCCAGACTTTCTCCGCCGAAAACAGCGCCGCGGGCCGCCCGAGCTTCCGCAGGCCATGGCCGATGACCGGTTGCGATGAGCCGTACATGGGCGAAGAGTCGATCATGCATCCGCCAGCCTCGAAGAAGGCTGCCATGACGCCCGCGCATTCGTCCATGAGCGCCCGATCGTCGCCGACATTGAAGGTGATCCACGTCCCAAGCCCGACGGCCGGAACTTCCTCGCCGGTCGACGGGATGCGGCGCATGACAGGCCGCCCGTCCTGGGGGTGTGCCAAGACTGGCGGGAAAATCGTCGCGGCCATCATAGCTAAGGAGGCCCGCACCAGCATTCGACGTGTCGTCTGCATACGTCTCCGTGATTCCGACGGCAATTAGGCCTGTCCGACGAGGGGCGACGGCCGATCTCGATTACCTCGGGCTTTGTAGGGATTTTAGGACGTCGCTGAGGATCTGCAAAGGGTCGGTTGCGATCATATGTCCCGGCTTGAGAATCCGTTTATGAGAATGGCCAGCCATCCTTGGATTGTCGAGCCGTTCGATCCGCAGCCATACGCGGCGAGATTCCCATCAGTCTTATCGACAACCGATTTCTAACCTGCCAGGCGCTGCCCATTTGCATTGAAGAAACGGCGCTCGGTCGTCTCGCTTGCAAGACGGACAGTGTCGCCGGCCTCGATTGCCAGCGGTGACCTGTGTTCTGCGGTGACGGTCTGGCCATCTTCGAGCTGACAGTACAGATACTGGGTTCCACCCAAATACTCGGAAAAATCGACCTTGGCTTTTAGGGTCTCCGCCCCAGCCTCAGCGACAACGAAATGCTCCGGGCGAACGCCGAATGTCAGCCTGTCGCCGGCTGAAAGCTTGCCGGCTGCAATCGGTGCCGGGATGACGGTGCCGGCGATTCTGATCGTGCCGTCACCCGTCCATGCGGCTTCCAGAAGGTTCATTCGCGGTGAGCCGATAAAGCCCGCGACGAAGACATTGGCCGGATTCTCGTAGACTTCGCGCGGCGTTCCCATTTGTTCGATGCGTCCATCGCGCAGAACGACGATCTTGTCGGCAAGCGTCATCGCCTCAGTCTGGTCATGCGTCACATAGATCATCGTGTTGCCGAGCTCGCGATGCAGCCGGGCGATTTCGATGCGCATCGAGACCCGTAACTCCGCATCCAGGTTGGACAGCGGTTCGTCGAACAGGAAGACGTCTGGCTTGCGCACGATTGCCCGGCCGATCGCGACGCGCTGGCGCTGGCCGCCTGAGAGCTGGCCGGGCCTGCGGTCGAGCAGATGCTCGATCTTCAGAATCCCGGACGTCGCCTTCACGCGTGTCTCGATCTCGGCTGTCGCCGTTTTCGCCATCTTCAGCCCGAAGGCGAGGTTTTCGCGCACGCTCATGTGCGGATAAAGAGCGTAGGACTGAAACACCATGGCGATGCCCCGGTCCGACGGATCGAGATCGGTGACGTTGCGTCCCTTGATCTCGATCTCGCCGTCCGTGACCTCTTCGAGGCCGGCGATCATGCGAAGCAGCGTCGACTTTCCGCAGCCGGAGGGGCCGACGAAGACGACAAAGGAGCCCTCGGCGATTTCAAGGTCGATGCCATGGATGACATCGAAGCTGGCGAAGCTCTTTCGGACGCCGGACAGCACGACGCCAGTGTCTGTCATCTTACTCACTTTACTCACCGCTCGAGCCACCTGCTCTGACCCAGACAAGCATCTCACCCGGAGCCCGGTTATCCCAGAACGGGTAGGGCACAAAGCGCGCGGTCGCTTCGCGTGCCTGCGGCGGCGACGTCCTGTAAAGCGTGTTGCCCCAATCGGTTTCATCGCGTGTCACCGGCAGATCCAAAGCGACGGCGCCGCGAAGCTCGGCGATCTCGGCAGTTGTGGCTTTTGACGCATCGGCGCTGAGCCGGATACCGTTCAAGCCGGAACCGTTGTCCGTCGCTTCGACGCAATAGACAAGCGGCCCGCGCATCAAAGCCGCGCGGCCGGCATCCTGGCGCACCAGCGGATTGGCAAAGAGCGAGCGCGCCGCAAGGGGAATGTCGAGATCGACATGATCGCCGCTTTTCCATTCCCGTTCGATGCGGGCATAGCCGTCGAGCATCACGGATGAAAGATCGAGCGCCTCGCCATTCACCTTGATTGCGGCGTCGTCGGCCCATTCGGGGATGCGGAGCGACACGGCGAAATGCGCCGGTTTTTCCATCTCGATGTTAAAATGGATGGCGCCATCCCAAGGATAGCGCGTCTCCTGCGCGAGCGTGATCTTCGAGCCCGCGATTTCAAAGCGCGCCCTGCTTTCTCCATAGAGATGGACGGCAATCTCGTCGTCGGCAACGGCATACATATAAGATCCGATGGAGGACAGCAGGCGCGCAATGTTCGGCGGGCAGCAGGGGCAGTGATGCCAGATCCAGCGATGGTGCTTGCCGGCGCTCTCAAGCGGATTTTCATAGAAGAACGTCCTGCCATCGAGCGAAATGCCGGCCATTGCGCCATTGTAAAGCGCCTGCTCCATGATGTCGGCATAGCGGCGATCGGGACCGCGGCCCAGCATGCGGCTGGCCCAGAACACCAGGCCGACCGAGGCGCAGGTTTCGGCGTAGGCGCTCTCGTTCGGCAGGTCGTAGTAGTCGGTGAACCCTTCATTGGACGCGGCTGGGCCGATGCCGCCGGTGATGTACATCTGCTTGGTCGTGAGGTCGTCCCAGAGTGTTTCGAGTGCAGCGGTCAGGGTATCGTCGTTATATTCCGTCGCGATGTCTGCCATGCCGGAATAAAGATACATGGCACGCACCGCATGGCCGACCACCTTCTTTTGCTGCCGCACCGGCTCGTGAGCCTGGTTGTATTCGTAGGTACTCTGGATGAAATTTGCCGGATCGCGCCCGTCGCGGATCGCCTCTTCGGTAAAGAAATGCGGCTCGGCGCCGCGCTCGTCGATGAAATACTTGGCGAGATCCAGATACTTCTTCTCGCCGGTCACGCGGGCGAGCCTGACCAGCGCCAACTCGATCTCTTCATGGCCGCAATAGCCCGGTATCTGGCCTTCGCCGTGGCCGAAGACCTTGATCACGTAGTCGGCATACCGGCACATGATATCGAGCAGCTTGCGCTTGCCCGTCGCCTGAAAATAGGCAACCGCACCTTCGATCAGATGGCCGGCGCAATAAAGCTCGTGGTGGTCGCGCAGATTGGTCCAGCGACGGCCTGGCTGGACGCGCTGGAACCAGGCGTTGAGATAGCCATCCTTGTCCTGCAGTTTCTCATACATGCCGATAATGTCGTCGACGCGGGCTTCCAACTGCGGATTGGGGCGCCGGTAGAGCGAATAGGCGACCGTCTCGATTGATTTGCCAAGGTCGCTGTCCCAGAACATCTGCGTCGTGCCGCCCCAGGGCTGGATCGGGATCACGACGCCGGGGCCTGGCTGGCTCGTATCGATCGCGCGCAGCATGCCGGCCTCCACGCACCGGTCGAGAAGCGTCTCGGCCGTGGACGCGCAGATCGCGTCCTGACGATCGCCGAAGAGCCCGTGCAATTCGACGCTCGGAACGGGAAGGGGGCGGAACTGGCGGTCTCTTTTCAGCTTGTTCATGGCTTCATCCATTTTGTCTTGAGATCACTTTACCGCGCCGGCCATGAGCCCGCGCATGTAGTAGCGTTGCAGAAGCAGGAAGACGATGAGGCAGGGGATCGTCATGACGACGACGCCGGCCTGCACCGCGCCCCAGTTGATCGCGCCGAGGCGGCCGGCGCGCACCGCCGTCATGAGGACGGGCAGGGTGTATTTCTCATTACTGGAAAGCAGCACGAGGGCCGCAAGGAACTCGTTCCAGGCATTGAGGAACGCAAAGATCGCGACGGTCGCGACACCGGGCAGGACAAGCGGCAACAGCACGCGCACAAGGAGCTTCAAATCGCGCGCGCCGTCGATACGCGCAGCCTCCTCGATCTCTTTCGGGACGGCATCGAAAGCATTGCGCATCATGAAGACGGAAAAGGGAAGCTGCAGCGTCACATAGACGAGCGTCAGCCCGAGCAGCGAATTGTTGAGCCCGAGCTTTGCAAGGATGATGAAGAGCGGCGTCAGGATCGACTGGAAGGGGATCATCAGCGTCATGATGATCAGCACGAAGAGCACGTTCTTCAGCGGAAAGCGATAGCGCGAAAATCCGTATCCCGCGAGCAGGCTGACCACGACTGTCAGGACAACGGTGGCAAGCGAGACGAGCAGCGAATTGACCATGTGCCGCCAGATGCCGGCGCCGAACGTATCCAGCAATCTGTAGGAATCGAAGCTCACACCCGCCGTCGGCCATGGCGGCAGAGGCGGCAGGCTCGCTTCGGTTCCGTGCCGGAACGAGGCAAGCAGCGTGACTGCGAATGGCGCCAGAAAGAAGATCGCGATGGCGATCCCGGTCAGGTGGTAGACCGACTTCGAGCGGAGGCGCTTGCGCGCGCGGCGTTCCTTCGCGGAGATCATGGGCGATCCTCCCCGACACGAAGCAGCCAGAGCTGTATGATGCTGATCGCCACCAGGATCGCGAGAAGCACGATCGACAGCGCTGCGCCATAGCCGAGGTTGAAAGACACGAAGGACTGATTGAAGATGTAATAGACGACCGAGATCATCTTGTTCTGCGGCCCGCCGGCCGTCATGATGTAGAACTGGTCAAAGGCAAGGATCGAACCAGTGACGGAGACGATCAGCGCCAGCGCGATCGTCTTGCGCATCAAGGGCAGCGTCAGATGCACGAACCGCTGCCAACGGCCGGCGCCATCGATGCGGGCCGCCTCCGTCAGTTCTGCAGGAATAGCCTGAAGCCCGGTCAAAAGGATGATCATGGTAAAGCCCGCGATCTTCCAGACGACCATTACGACAACGGTCAGGAACGCCGTGTCGAAGGTCGCAAGCAGGTTTGGGCTCTTCTCGACGAGGCCGAGGCCTTTCAAGGCAGGACCGACGAACCCGCTGTCGACATTGGCAAGCCACACCCAAAGCAGGGAGGCGGTTGCAAGGCCGACGACGACAGGCAGAAAGATGATCGTGCGGTAGGCGCTGACGAACTGCCGTTCCTTCTCGACGAAGATCGCCAGCGGAAAGGCGACCACGAAGATCGCGACAGTGACGATCACGGTATAATAGGCCGTGAAATTCAGCGCCGTCATGAAGCGGCCGTCGTTATACATGCGGAAATAGTTGTTGAACCCGATCCAGCGCGAGGCCCCCATCAGCGGCCAATTATGAAGGCTCATCCATCCGGTGAAGATAACCGGCATGATGAAGAAGACGATGACGAGCGCCATGGCGGGTGCGATATAGGCAAGGCCACGCCATTGTGATCTTCGCCGCCTGGGCGCGGACGATTGGCGCTGCAAGCCTGAACCTATCATCGAAAAACGCTCCGCATCTGTCATTAAGATTGGCCGGGAAGCTGCCACCGCTCCCCGGCCCACGGCCGGGAGAGACGTTATTGGCCGCTGTCTATGATCGACTGCATTTCCGATTGGGCGTTTGAAAAGGCGCCGTCGACATCGTCGCCGAAAATCGCGGCATTGGTGAAGGTAGCCCACGGGCCGTTGGCGCTGTTGATCAGATCGTTGAACTGCAGCGTATAGGGCGTCTTGGCAACGCTGATCGCCTCAAGTCCGACCTGCATACGCGGATCGAGACCCTCCAGCACCTTTTGGGCGATGTCGCCGCGCGTCGGCAGGCTGCCGTACTGTGCCATGACCTTCTGGCCGTCCATCGAATAGATGTATTCGAGGAATTCCTTCACTGCATCGATCTTTTTCGTGCCCTTGGTGATGACGAAATTATCGCCGCCTGCGAAGGAGGAGGGCTTTCCATCGACGCTTGGAATGAGGGTCACGCCGAAGTTGATGTCCGGATGCTCGGTCACAAGCGTGCCGATGGCAAAGGCGCCGAGGCTTTGCTGGCCGATCTTGCCGTTCGTAAAGGTCAGGAAGTTCGTACCGTTGTCGCTTGCCGCACCTGCCGGCACGAGGTCCTTCTTGACCATGTTGCGATAGATATCGACCGCCTTGCGCATTTGCGGCGTATCGAGCGTCGCCGTCTTGCTGTCGGCCGAGAGGATATCGGCGCCGGCACCCCAGACGAGCGGGGTGAAGGTGAAGATCATGCAGCCGCCGCAGCCGCCACCTGAGAAATAGAAGCCATAGGTGTCGTCACCGAGCGCGCGGATCTTTTCCGCGTTGGCGGTAATCTCGTCCCAGGTCGCCGGCGCCTTTTCCGGGTCTAGGCCGGCCTTCTTGTAGAGGTCCTTGTTCCAGGCAAAGACCGAGGTCTCGACTGAGAGCGGTAGGCCGTAAATGCGGTCCTGATAGGTGCCGAGGCGAACATGCGACGGCGACAGCGCGTTGAAATAGGGCAGGGATTTTGCCCAGTCCGTCAGGTCTTCCAACTGGCCGGCCGCAGCAAAGGCGGGGTTGTAGATGAGGTCCATCGAAAGGGCGTCGGGCGCTTGTCCGCCGGCGATCGCCGTTGCATATTTCTGCACCAGTTCGGAAAACGGCACTTCGGTTGCGTTGACCTGGTTTTCGTGGCTGGAATTATAGGCTTCAACGACCTTCTTGAAGGCGTCGCCGATCCCCGAGCGGACCCACATTTCAACTTTTTCGGCGGCCGATGCTCCCGATACCAGGCATAAGGTAGCGATGCTGGTCGCTGCCAATAGACGCTTGATCATGACGTTCCTCCCAATATGGCGCGTCTCCTCGCGCCGTTTCTCATACCTTGCGGGCACCCCCGCATGACTGCCGCACGACCAAACGGCACGGCAATTTCCTCACTCCGGGCTCGACGGGCCTGCCCTCGGCGAGCGCAAGCACGGTCAACCCTGCCTGACGCCCGAGTTCCTTCAATTCCATGTCGACCGTCGTCAGCGGCGGCCGCGTCTGCGCGGCGACGATCTCCCAATTGTCGAATCCGACGACCGAGACGTCCTCCGGCACTTTGACGCTCCGCTCGCGAAGCGCATCGACGACACCGCGGGCGATCTGGTCGTTACCGCAGAAGATGCCATCGGGTTTTTCTCCGGCGCGGCTCCATATGCGGCCGACTGCCTCATGACCCCAGGCCTCTGCCCACGCGCCGTAGAGGACCGGCTCACTGTCACCTGCGATCTCGCGGTAGGCCGAGGCGCGCTCGCAAACCGAAAAAAAGCTTTCAGGGCCGGTAATATGGGCGATGCGGGAACGCCCGAGTTCGATCAGCCACTCCATCGCGAGCCTTGCACCCTGTGCGTCATCCGAGCGGAAGCTGACGCTGCCCGGCGTGCCTTCCGTAAAGGCGTAGACCACTGGGACCGGAAGGCTTGATAGATCGACCGGCAGCCGCCGGTCGAGCCGCTTACCCGATGCGATGATGCCATCGACCTGCTTGTCCAGCATCGCATCCACATGAATCTGCCCAAGAGCCGGATCATCCTCGATCGCGCACAGGAAAACCGAAACCCCGTGGTCGACCAACGCCTCCGAAATACCTGCCATCACCGGGAGCGTGAAGCGGCCATAAGTGTCGTTGGTCAAGAGCCCGATAGTGAAGCTGCGCTTGCTCAAGAGGCCACGCGCTAGCGCGTTCGGCCTGAAGCCGATTTCCCGCGCGATGCGCTTGACCCGCTCGCGCGTTTCCTCGCCCACGCGGCCCGCATCGTTCAACGCCTTCGACGCCGTCGAGATGCTGACGCCGGCTGCGGCCGCTAGATCATGGATCGTTATCCGGCTCTGTCTTCCCCCTGTGTCGTTCAGTCTCGTTCTCCCATCAGTTCGATAAGAGAAAACCTTTTCGCAACAAAGATGTCAACTGCGAAAACGTTTTCGCAGCCCGAGCTTTCGAGGCGCGCAAACGGCGGTCTCAGGCGAGACTATGCCGAGCGATAGACTGATCGGGGTCGAAGACTTGATCTGAGCAGGCTTACTTGTTCTTCAGCAGCCACATCTTGCCGGCCATCGTGATCCCGTAGACGTCCTTTGACGCATCATGATCGAGATGGCGTCGTTCCAGAAAGCCTGGCGCCTTCAATTCTTCCAGGGTCTTGCTGGTTACGGATTTCACTTTCTGCGGTCGTTCTTTCCAACGGTCGGTTCTTGCGTAAGTCACCGTTGCGTTTTGGTGCGTCCACTTCTTCGTCGGCTGAAGATAAAGATCTCCATCCCTGGCGAGTTTCAGTGCTGCGATCTGCGATGGCGTAAGTTCAATCATGGGTCCGGTAAGTCCTATCTGGTGTTCTTTGCCGCGACTTAGCACAGATTCATCGAGCCGCCTTAAAAAAGAAGCGAGGAGTCCGGATCATTGGCGATCGGCGAACACACCAGCCATTCTCGCCGCACTCCTGGTGTCTAGACGGTCATCACCAGTTCCTGGTCCTCTGTTTGGTTCTACTCTTCGCGCGGCGCGATAAGACCGCGCGCCGCTCCCACCATGACCTTCAGATGGTCCGGGTTGCGAACGCCCTGGCGATAAAGTTCGATCGTGATCGCAGCAATACGCTCTGCTTCCTCGGAATCCTTGGCGACTTTGGCTGCCGACCGAACCTCGTCGAATACGCATTGGCACATCTCAAGGTCGCGGGCATCAAGCGGCACGTCCGATCGGTTGATGATCGTCTGAACCATCCCTAACCTCCATCCCGTGCGGCCCGCCGGTCGCCAGGCGGGCCGAATGTCAACCTAGAAGTCCATGCCGGCTCCGGGGGGCATTGCGGGGGCGGCGCCCTCCTTCTTCGGCTTTTCCGCGATCATGGCCTCCGTCGTCACCAGCAGGCCGGCGATAGAGGCAGCATCCTGAAGCGCGGTGCGCACGACCTTGGCCGGGTCGATCACGCCCATTGTGAAGAGATCGCCGTATTCGTTGGTCTGGGCATTCCAGCCATAGGAAAGCTCGGTCTTCTCGCGCAGCTTGCCGACGACGATCGAACCTTCCGCGCCGGCATTCTCGGCGATCTGGCGCACCGGGGATTCGATAGCGCGCCGGACGATCTCGACGCCGACACGCTGATCCGAATTGGCCACGGCGACGTTGTCGAGCGCCTTGACGGCGCGCAGCAGCGCCACTCCGCCACCCGGCAGGATGCCTTCTTCGACTGCCGCACGCGTTGCATGCAGCGCATCGTCGACGCGGTCCTTCTTTTCCTTCACTTCGACTTCCGTCGAGCCGCCGACGCGGATGACGGCAACACCACCGGCGAGCTTGGCAAGACGTTCCTGCAGCTTTTCGCGGTCGTAGTCGGAGGTGGTTTCTTCGATCTGCGCCTTGATCTGGGCAACGCGGCCCCCGATGTCCGACTTGGCGCCGGCGCCGTCGATGATCGTGGTGTTTTCTTTCTCGACGACGATCTTCTTCGCGCGGCCAAGCATGTCGAGGGTAACGGATTCGAGCTTGATGCCGAGGTCTTCAGAGATCACCGTGCCGCCCGTCAGGATGGCGATGTCCTCGAGCATGGCCTTGCGGCGGTCGCCGAAGCCCGGAGCCTTGACGGCAGCGATCTTCAGGCCGCCGCGCAGCTTGTTGACGACGAGTGTTGCAAGCGCTTCGCCTTCGACGTCTTCAGCGATGATGAGCAGTGGCTTGCCGGACTGGACGACAGCTTCGAGAACCGGGAGCATCGACTGCAGGTTCGAGAGCTTCTTCTCATGGATCAGGATATAGGGATCCT
This sequence comes from Rhizobium sp. USDA 3886, assembly GCF_056279785.1. Classification (NCBI taxonomy): domain Bacteria; kingdom Pseudomonadati; phylum Pseudomonadota; class Alphaproteobacteria; order Hyphomicrobiales; family Rhizobiaceae; genus Rhizobium; species Rhizobium sp. USDA 3886. The sequence goes on from NZ_JBWCDC010000003.1 coordinate 1,368,832, forward strand.
CAAGCTCGACCCGCATCTTGTCCTGATTGGTGATGAAGTAGGGCGACAGGTAGCCGCGGTCGAACTGCATGCCTTCGACGACTTCGAGTTCGGTTTCGGCAGTCTTGGCTTCTTCGACGGTGATCACGCCTTCGTTGCCGACTTTCTGCATGGCTTCGGCAAGGAAGTTGCCGATTTCGGGATCGCCATTGGCCGAGATGGAGCCGACCTGGGCGATTTCGGCATTATTGGAGATTTTGCGGGCGTTGTTTTTCAGTTCCTTGACGACGGCATCGACGGCAAGGTCGATACCGCGCTTCAGGTCCATCGGGTTCATGCCGGCGGCAACGGCCTTTGCGCCTTCGCGAACGATCGCCTGGGCAAGAACGGTTGCCGTCGTCGTGCCGTCGCCGGCGACGTCGCTGGTCTTCGACGCGACCTCGCGCAGCATCTGGGCGCCCATGTTCTCGAACTTGTCCTCAAGTTCGATTTCCTTGGCGACCGAAACACCGTCCTTGGTGATGCGCGGTGCGCCGAAGGACTTGTCGATCACGACGTTGCGGCCCTTCGGACCGAGCGTCACCTTGACGGCATTGGCGAGAATGTCGACGCCGCGCAGCATGCGATCACGGGCATCGGCGTGGAATTTGACTTCTTTAGCAGCCATGTTCTTCACTCCTCCATAGGCAGCCAGCGTTGGAATGGGGTTAGCCCAAGGCCGATTAGGCGGCCTTCTTGTCGACCGCCGGGGCCTCTATGATGCCCATGACGTCGCTTTCCTTCATGATCAGCAGGTCCTCGCCGTTGATCTTGATCTCGGTGCCAGACCACTTGCCGAACAGGATGCGATCGCCGGCCTTGACGTCGAGCGGCTGGATCTGGCCGGCATCATTGCGCGCGCCCGGACCGACGGCGATGACTTCTCCCTCCTGCGGCTTTTCCTTGGCAGTGTCGGGAATGATGATGCCGCCCTTGGTCTTCTCTTCGGACTCCACACGGCGGACGAGAATGCGATCATGAAGCGGTCGGAACGTCATGTTTTCCTCCATGAACAAATGATGATCCATGTTTCACTGCCGGAGCGAGTGATCGATCCGGCGGCTGCCAGGCCCTTTGCTCGCCCGGCTGAAAAAATCTGCTACCGATTTTTTCGAATTTCAAGAGGGCTGCAGCAAAAAATTAGCACTCTTGCGGGGAGAGTGCTAACGCGCCGTTCCGGAACGGAAACGTCGACATTGGCGTTTACTCTATGCTGATGCGCGAGAAATTCCACGCAGCATCAAGCGTGTTCCAGACGAAGGTGACTCATATGTCGCCCCATCGACAAAGGTAAAGGCGAGCGCATGAGGTCATCCTTCGACGCCTTGCAAGCATGGAGGTTGAGATGAGTGTTCGTGATCTTATTCCGTGGGGCCGCAGCAACAGTCCGGTCCCGACAGGTTATGCAGGCAGAGACCAGCATCCGTTCCTTGCGCTTCACCGCGAGATGAACAGGCTGTTCGACGACGTCTTCCGCGGCTTCGAGGGCCGTTTTCCGACAGTCGGATCCGGTTTCATGTTCGAAACCGCCTGGCCGAAGATCGAAGTCGCGGAGACGGATAAGGACATCCGGATCCTCGCCGAAATCCCGGGATTGGACGAGAAGGATATCGAACTTCTGATCGACAACGGCATCCTGACGATCCGCGGCGAAAAGCGAGCCGACGACGAGGATAAGGACCGGCAGTTCTCCGAGCGGTTCTATGGCCGCTTCGAGCGCCGCCTTTCACTCAACAGCGAGGTGCAGGAAGACAAGATCGACGCGTCCTTCAAGAACGGCGTCCTGACGATCACCCTGCCACGCTCCGAAACGGCGCAATCGCGTGCCAAGCGCATCACGATCAACGGCTAGCGGCCGCCGAACGGTACTCCAACCGTGGCCGAGAAATCGAATGGGATCGCGAGAAGCGATCCTGTTCGTTCGCAACGACCTTGGATCGCAGCGATCGACGGCTAGTGCGCGGTGTCGAGCTTTGCGGCGAGTTCCAGGATCATGTCGTCGGCAGCATCGGCGATCGCCATGGCAACTTCCGCCGGCTTGAAGCCCCTCTTCTGGCCTTCCTTGATGATCTCCAGAAACATCGGCTCGAAGGATGCCCGGCAATCACGAAGTCGCTCGGCATACTGCGCAGGTTTGGCATTTACGCTGTAAGTATCCATGCTTTAACCCCTCAACCTTAAGGGCCATACCATGGCGACAAACTCTAATGTAAGCAAGAGCATGCTTAAATAAGGGTTAATCCCTCGGCTTATTTTTGGCCATTACTGGACAACGCCCGATATCGAGAGACCGCTGCATACCGCGCTGCGCCGGTGCATGATTGACTTTACCGCGAAATGAGAACATAAAGGGAACAAAGGTAACGGAGATTCTCAATGACGCACGCAGAGCTCGTTATACAGAATGCCTTGGCTTTTGTTGCAGCATCCCGCTCGGCTCGCGAGCGCGACCGGAAACGGCGCGAGAAGCTGCTCGAACGGATTCAGCTGATGAGACCACCGAACCCCTATCTCGTTAAGACGCGGGGCGGCGAGCAGCTCAAGCTCAAGCTTGATCTCGATCACTGAGGGGCGTCTGCGATCGGCAGAAGACAGTATTGCCCGCGCCCGATATGCGATATGACCATCATCATCGAAACCGCGTCGCTCTGAAACTGCGTGCCAGCCGAGCGGCAAGCTGCGGGAGGAGGAGAGATGATACATGACGAGCGGCCGCTGGCGATCAGCGCGCCGGAGCCGCGCACGCTCGACCTGATCTTTACGGACGAGGCGAGAAAGCAGTTGCACGCCAGATATCAGATCGTCGAGGCCGATCCGGAAAATATCGCAGGGCTCGGCGATGACGTTCTGGGCAAGGCGCGCTACATCATCGGTCAGCCGCCGCTGTCGGCCGAAACGCTGGCCCGGATGCCCGCGCTGCGTTGCGTGCTGAACGTCGAAAGCAACCTTATCAACAACATGCCCTATGAAATCCTCTTTCAGCGCGGCATCCATGTCGTGACGACGGGGCAGGTCTTTGCCGAACCGGTGGCGGAAATCGGTCTGGGTTTTGCGGTTTCGCTCGCGCGAGGCATCGTCGACGCGGATATCGCCTTTCGTGAGGGCAAGGAGCTGTGGGGTGGAGAGGGCAATGCAAGCGCCCGGCTGATCGGAGGCTCCGAAATCGGCATCATCGGCTTCGGCGACCTCGGCAAAGCGCTGCGGCGCGTGTTTTCCGCGTTCCGGGCGAAGGTCCGGGTCTTCGATCCCTGGCTGCCGCGCTCCATCCTGGAGGAGAACGGCGTTGAAGCGGCGAGCCTCGAAGAGGTAGTGACGAGAAGCGATTTCGTTTTTGTCGTTGCGGCGGTCACCAGCGAGAACAAGGGGTTCCTCGGTGCCGAGGCGTTTGCCAGCATGCGGCCGGGCGCGGCTTTCATCCTGCTCAGCCGGGCAGATGTCGTCGATTTCGATGCATTGATATCGGCTGTCGCATCCGGCCATATCGTCGCGGCAAGCGATGTCTATCCGCAAGAGCCGCTACCGCTTGATCATCCGGTGCGGAACCTGAAAGGCTTTATCCGTTCCGCGCATCGGGCCGGCGCACTGGAGAGCGCCTTCAAGAAGATGGGCGGCATGGTGCTGGAGGACATGGATTTGATGGACCGCGGCTTGCCGCCGATGCGGTGCAAACGGGCCGAGCGCGAGACCGTATCGCGCATGCGCTCGAAGGGCGTGAAGATCAACTGATCAAAATATGTGTCGTGGCCGCGTGCTACGAGCGCCGTCACGCGTTACGAAAATGTCGCGATCATAGGCTGTTGCTTTAAGATTGATGCGCCGCGGCAGCATTTTTGGTGGGGAAATTCTGCAGATCGGGTGCTATCGTCCTGACATGGACCGATGAAGCGGAAGAGCAATGCTTCCGGTGTCACGGATCAACACTGCGATCTCGGGAGGAGAGCAGATGCTGGCGGCGATACGGCGGGATCGACGGCTAAGGGGAGAGGCCGGATGTATTCAGGTGGTTTGAATTTCGCGCTCGGCGACGAGATCGACGCTCTGCGCGAAAGTGTGAGGCGGTTTGCAAGCGAGCGCATCGGGCCGCTGGCAGCGGAAACCGATCGCAGCAACAATTTTCCAGCGCCGCTCTGGCGCGAGATGGGAGATATGGGCCTGCTCGGCATTACCGCGGATGACGCCTATGGCGGCGCAGGTCTCGGTTATCTCGCCCATTGCGTCGCCATGGAGGAGATCAGCCGCGCCTCGGCCTCGGTCGGCTTGAGCTATGGGGCGCATTCCAATCTCTGCGTCAACCAGATCAACCGCAACGGCAACGACGCGCAAAAGAGCCGCTATTTGCCCAAGCTGATTTCCGGCGAACATGTTGGCGCGCTCGCCATGTCCGAACCGGGTGCCGGTTCCGACGTCGTCTCGATGAAGCTCAAAGCTGAAAAGCGTGGCGACCGATACGTGCTGAACGGCAACAAGATGTGGATCACCAACGGTCCGGACGCCGAGGTACTGGTGGTCTATGCCAAGACCGACCCTGAGGCCGGACCGCGCGGTATCACCGCGTTCCTCGTCGAGAAGACCTTCAAGGGTTTTTCCACCGGCCAGAAACTCGACAAGCTCGGCATGCGCGGTTCAAATACCTGCGAGCTGATCTTTGCAGATTGCGAAGTGCCCGGGGAGAACGTGCTGGGCGCCGTCGGCGGCGGCGTGAAGATACTGATGTCGGGGCTCGACTATGAACGCGTGGTGCTTTCCGCCGGTCCCCTCGGCATCATGGCGGCTTGCGTGGATATCGTTCTGCCTTATCTGCATGAACGCAAGCAGTTCGGCCGCGCGATCGGCGAATTCCAGTTGATGCAGGGCAAGCTTGCCGACATGTATGTGACGCTGAATACGGCGCGTGCCTATGTCTATGCGGTGGCGGCTGCCTGCGACCGCGGCGAGACGACCCGTAAGGATGCAGCCGGCTGCATTCTTTATGCCGCGGAAAAGGCGACAGCCATGGCGCTCGAAGCGATCCAGGCGCTCGGCGGCAATGGCTACACCAATGATTATGCCGCAGGGCGGCTCTTGAGGGACGCCAAGCTCTATGAGATCGGCGCTGGAACCTCCGAAATCCGGCGCATGCTGATCGGACGTGAGCTGTTCGCGGAGACGGCATGACCGTACTCAAATCCCAGATATCGACCAATTCGGAAACCTTCAGGGCCAATCAGGCGGCGATGGAGGAAGCTATCAAGCTTATCGAGGAGGCGGTACGAACGGCTGCGAATGGCGGCGGGACGTCGGCGCGCGAGCGGCATGTGGGCCGAGGCAAGATGCTGCCGCGCGATCGGGTCATGGGACTGATCGATCCGGCGACGCCGTTTCTGGAAATCGCCGCGACCGCCGCTTATGGCATGTACGGCGGCGAGGCGCCGGCAGCAGGGCTGATCACGGGAATCGGCCGTGTCGCCGGGCGCGAATGCATGATCGTCTGCAACGACGCGACGGTCAAAGGCGGCACCTACTATCCGATGACGGTGAAGAAGCATCTAAGAGCGCAGGAGATCGCAGCGGCCAACAACCTTCCTTGCATCTATCTCGTCGATTCCGGCGGCGCCAATCTGCCGAACCAGGACGAGGTCTTTCCGGATCGCGATCATTTCGGCCGTATCTTCTACAACCAGGCCAACATGTCGGCGGCCGGGATCCCGCAGATTGCCGTGGTGATGGGATCCTGCACGGCGGGCGGTGCCTATGTCCCTGCCATGTCGGACGAAGCCATCATCGTCGAAGGGCAGGGTACGATCTTCCTCGCCGGACCGCCGCTCGTCAAAGCAGCAACCGGCGAGGTCGTTTCGGCAGAAGAACTCGGCGGCGGCGACGTGCACACGCGTCTTTCCGGCGTTGCCGACTATCTGGCGCGCGACGATGCCCATGCCCTGGCGCTGACGCGCCGCGCCGTCGCCTCGTTGAACCGGACGAAAGCGCACACGATCGAGCTTCGCGAAGCCGAGCCGCCACTCTACGATCCGGCAGAGATCGCCGGTATCGTGCCGACCGACCTTCGCACGCCCTATGAGGTCCGCGAGGTGATCGCTCGCATCGTCGACGGTTCGCGCTTCGACGAATTCAAGGCGCGCTACGGCACCACGCTCGTCTGCGGCTTTGCACATGTCCACGGCATCCCTGTCGGGATCATTGCCAATAACGGCGTCCTCTTTTCCGAATCCGCGGTCAAAGGCACGCATTTTGTCGAGCTTTGCTCGCAGCGGAAAATCCCGCTGGTCTTCCTGCAGAACATCACCGGCTTCATGGTCGGGCGGAAATATGAGACGGAAGGCATTGCCAAGCACGGCGCCAAACTGGTCACGGCTGTGGCAACCACCAGGGTGCCGAAGATCACCATGCTGATCGGCGGCTCCTTCGGCGCCGGAAATTACGGCATGGCGGGGCGCGCCTTCTCGCCGCGGTTTCTCTGGACCTGGCCGAACAGCAGGATTTCCGTGATGGGCGGCGAGCAGGCGGCAGGCGTTCTTGCGACCGTTCGTAGCGAAGCGCTGATCCGCGCCGGAACGCCATGGAATGCAGACGACGAGGCGGCTTTCAAGAAGCCCGTTCTCGATCTCTTCGAAGGCCAGAGCCATCCGCTCTACGCCTCTGCCCGCCTTTGGGACGACGGCGTCATCGATCCGGCAAAGAGCCGCGATGTGCTCGGGCTGTCGCTGTCAGCTGCGCTGAATGGGCCGATCGAAGACACGCGCTTCGGCCTGTTCAGGATGTGAGGCGGCAATGTTTGAAAAGATCCTGATCGCGAACCGTGGTGAAATCGCCTGCCGGATCATCCGCACCGCCCGCCGAATGGGAATCCGCACCGTCGCCGTTTATTCTGATGCCGATAGCGGGGCGCAGCACGCTGGGCTCGCCGACGAAGCGATCCGCATCGGTGGTGCGGCGGCCCATGAAAGCTATCTCTCGATCGAGCGCGTTGTCGCGGCGGCGAAAAGGGCAGGAGCCCAGGCGATCCATCCGGGCTATGGCTTCCTTTCGGAAAATGCCGAGTTCGCTGAGGCTGTCGAGGCGGCAGGAATAGTCTTCATCGGCCCGCAGCCATTGGCGATCCGGGCAATGGGCCGCAAGGATGCCGCCAAGGCCCTGATGGAAAGCGCCGGCGTTCCGATCGTGCCCGGCTATCACGGCGACAGTCAGGAGCCCGACCTTTTGGCGGGCGAGGCAGCCGGGATCGGCTTCCCCGTCCTCATCAAGGCGCGGGCCGGCGGCGGCGGCAAGGGCATGCGCCGCGTCGACCGGGCGGAAGACTTTTCAGCAGCACTTGATGCAGCCAAGCGCGAGGCGAAGGGGGCCTTCGGCGATGATGCCGTTCTTATCGAGAAGTACCTGCTTCAGCCGCGCCATATCGAGGTCCAGGTTTTCGGCGACCGGCACGGCAATGTCGTGCATCTTTTCGAGCGCGATTGTTCACTGCAGCGCCGCCACCAGAAGGTCATCGAGGAAGCGCCAGCCCCGGGTATGACCGCCGAGATGCGCCGCGCCATGGGCGAGGCGGCTGTCCGCGCGGCCCGGGCGATCGATTATCGCGGCGCCGGTACAGTGGAGTTTATCGCCGATGTCTCGAACGGGCTGTGGCCGGACCGCTTCTTCTTCATGGAGATGAACACGCGCCTGCAGGTCGAGCACCCCGTAACGGAGGCGATTACGGGCGTTGATCTCGTCGAATGGCAATTGCGCGTGGCAGCGGGTGAGCCGCTTCCGAAGAAGCAATCCGAGCTGAAGATCGACGGCTGGGCGTTCGAGGCGCGTATTTACGCAGAGGATGCGGAAAGGGGCTTTTTGCCTGCGACAGGCGTAATCGATGAGATGCGTTTTCCGGAGGACGGCGTGCGGATCGATGCGGGCGTCAGGGTAGGTGACCGGATTTCTGCCCATTACGATCCGCTGATCGCAAAGATGATCGTGCATGGTGCGAACCGCCGCGCGGCACTGGCGGCGTTGACCCGGGCACTGCAGGCCTCGCACATCGGCGGGACGGTGAGCAATATCGGCTTTCTCGCCAATCTGAGCCGTCAGCAGGATTTCGTCGCTGGCCATCCAGACACTGATTTGATCGAGCGCAATCTTGAAACGCTGACGGCAATTCCGACTGCTGAAGACACCGTGATTGCGCTTGCGGCGGTGCTGTCGTTGGAAGGAAAAAGGCCAGGCTTTGATCCGTGGGATACGCTCGGCCATTGGCAGCTTTGGAGCGAGATGCAGCGCGTTGTGACGTTGGACCATGCAGGCGGTCTTGCAAATCTGCGGGTCGTTGCGCGGGGCTTTGACATGTTCGCCGTTCATGACGGCCATCGCGTGATCCCCATCAGGATCGTCAGCCGCCATGCCGACCGATTGCAGGTGGAAGCCGATGGCAGGCAGGTGTCGGTCGGGATCGAGCGCGGTCCGCATCGGCTGTGTTTGAGGCTTGACGGCAACTCGCATCTCTTTGCGCTTGCCGATCCGCTGGACGGTACTGCCTTGGAAGCGGAGGCCGGCGATCGTCTCATTGCTCCGATGCCGGGCTTCATCAAGATCGTGCGGACAAGCGAAGGTGCCGTCGTCTCGAAGGGCGAACCGCTGATCGTCATGGAGGCCATGAAAATGGAGCTGACGCTGACGGCCGTGCGGGACGGCATCGTGGAAAGCGTTCAGGCGAGCGAGGGCCACCAGGTGTCCGAGGGCGCCGTCCTTGTGACACTGAAGGCCGGGGAGGCATGATGACTGCTTCCCATCAGGAACATGTCTCGATCGTCGAGATGGCGCCGCGTGATGGTCTGCAAAACGAGAAGCAGTTCATTGCGACAGCGGACAAGATTGCGCTTGTCGACATGCTGTCCGATTGCGGTTACGAGCGCATCGAGGTGACGAGTTTCGTGAGCGAAAAATGGGTGCCACAGCTTGCAGACGCTGCTGACGTGATGGCCGGTATTCGCCGCAAACCCGGCGTGCGCTATGCCGTGCTCACCCCCAACATGAAGGGTTTTGAGGCGGCGCTTTCGGCGAAGGCGGATGAGATCGCGATCTTTGCCGCAGCTTCCGAAAGCTTTTCCCAGCATAATATCAATTGCTCGATCGCCGAAAGCATCGACCGTTTCCGCCCCGTCGCGCAGGCAAGCCGCGAGCACGGCATTCCGATGCGCGGCTATGTCAGCTGCGTCGTCGAATGCCCTTATGAGGGTACCGTACCGCCCGCCAATGCCGCGAAGGCCACGGCATGGCTGAGGGAACTGGGGTGCTATGAGATCAGCCTTGGCGATACGATCGGCCGCGGAACACCGGAAGCCGTAGCGAGGATGCTCGCAGCCGTGCTTGATGAGGCGCCGGCTGCGATGCTCGCCGGCCATTTTCACGATACCTCAGGCCGCGCGCTCGAAAATATCGACGTTGCGCTCGACCTTGGGCTTCGCGTCGTCGATGCCTCGATCGGCGGGCTCGGGGGCTGTCCTTATGCGCCGGGCGCAAAGGGCAATGTCGACACGATGGCCGTTGCACGGCATCTGGCGGCAAGGGGTTTTTCGACAGGGCTCGTGGAAGATAAGCTGCGGCAGGCAGCGGCCTTTGCCCGCGCGTTAAGGAGTGAGCCGTGATGCCAAAAACGCTTCGCATCGACATCGACGCCCGCGGCGTCGCACGGCTGACGCTTGCGCGGCCCGAAAAGCATAACGCGATCTCGGCCGAGATGATGGATGAACTGATCGCGGCAGCAACGGCGCTGGGTACCGACCGTGGCGTTCGGGTTATCGTGCTTGCCGGCGAGGGCGCAAGTTTCTGCGCGGGTGGTGATCTTGGCTGGATGCGTGCGCAATTTAATGCCGGACGCGCCGAGCGGATTTCCGAAGCAAGGCGGCTTGCCACGATGTTCCGAGCGCTGAACGATCTTCCGAAGCCGATGATCGCCCGTGCCCAGGGCAACGCCTTTGGCGGCGGTGTCGGCCTTCTCAGCATCTGCGATCTGGTGATCGCCGCCGAAAGCGCGCGTTTCGGCCTGACCGAGGTTCGTTTGGGTATCATCCCGGCGACGATCAGCCCCTTCGTCATCGCCCGGATCGGTGAAGGTGCCGCCCGGCCGCTCTTCATGTCCGGTAAACTGATCAGCGCATCGGAGGCGAAGGCTGCCGGGCTGGTTGAGCATGTTGTACACGCCGAGGATCTCGATGCGGCAGTCGAAGCCGAAGTCGCGCATTTCCTGAAAGCATCGCCCGAAGCAGTGGCAAGAGCCAAAATGCTTGGACGTTCGCTTGGAATGCCGATCACGGACACGGTCGTCGAAAGCGTTATTAAGCAATTGGCGGACACCTGGGAAACGGAAGAGGCGCGCGAAGGCATCGCCGCCTTCTTCGAACGCCGGAATCCATCCTGGCGTTGCGATGCTTGAATTGAGCGTATTTTGCGCCTATTTTGATTTAGGCGAGGTCAAACTATGTGAGGATACTTATCATGGCAGCCACGAGTTTCAGTAATGTCGCTGCCCGGTTCGGCGATGGACATTCGTCGTTTCTGTCCGCCCGACGGGTCGCCGAGCAACTTGGCGTGACGCTTTCCGAGCTCGCTCGGCTGATCGGGGTGGCGCGCAATACGCTGACGGCGAAGTCGAGCGCCCGCAAGGTGGATGGCGCGCTGAGCAACGTCGTTCGCATTCTTGCGATGGCAAGCGAAATGACCGGCGATGAAAGCCGCGCGGTCATCTGGTTCAAGCATCAACCAATTCCCGGTTGGGGCGGCAAGACGGCGTTTGATCTTGTCGGTGAAGGCAAGCCTGACCGCGTTCTCGCCTATCTCGAAGCAGTCCGCTCCGGCGTCTATGCCTGAGGTGCAATCGGGCGCCATCGTGCATCTCTGGCGCGCCTTTGTTCCCAGATGGGCCTACGCGCCGCTTTCCGGCGAGGGCGCCAGCCGTTTCGGTGGCCGGTGGAATCCGGTCGGCGCCCCGACGGTCTATGCGGCCTGCGAGTTGTCGACGGCCTGGGCCGAGTACAACCAGGGCTTCGTCCAGCATCCGGCGATGATCGTGCAGTTGGAGCTTAGAGGCGCGTGCCTTGCGGACACGACAGACCCAGGGCTTCTTCGCGAATTTGAGGTTCCGGCGGACATCCATCGTTGTGAATGGCGGATGCTGATGGATCAGAGCAAGGTGCCGGAGACCCACCGGTTGCGCGAACGCCTGCTTGAATCGGGATATCACGGCGTGATCTATCCGTCCTTCATGTCGCATGGCGGCACATGCGTCGCGCTGTGGGGATGGAATATGCCCGGAGCACCAGAACTTCGCGCAATCGATCCAGAGGGCAGACTGCCAAAATCATCGGCCTCCTGGCTGTAGCCTGCGGACGCGTTGGAGGATCGAGACGTAATTACGCATGGAACTCAATGCATTAGCCGCTCGGCAGGAATTCCATGAGATTAACGCGCGTAGTTCGCGTTGGGTCATGCGCGAAGCCATCGCGCAGTGCGTCGAGCGCGAGGAAAAGCGAGATGCATTCAAGCAAGACGCCATGCGTACTTGGGAGGCGAGCACATCTGCTTCTGTCGTTCGAGGACGCAGATGCCTGGCTGGCGAAGCTAGAGGCGGGTGAGGATGCGGAGATTCCTAAGTGCCGCGGCTGATCTGGGCGCAAAATCTTGAGAAACCATTGAAGTTCATCGTTTCTGATCGTGTATGTCGATAAGTGCTGCGCCTCGACCGGCGCTTGACGAGGAGTTTTCGATGGAAAACTAAAGTGCTGACCGCGCATGTGCCGCTTCCGCTTGCGCAAAAGGTTGATCAACTCGCGGCGCGGCTTGAACGTTCGCGTGGCTTGATCGTCTAGCAAGCCCTGACCGCATGGATTGACCAGGATGAGGAGCGTCGGCGTTTGACGCTAGAGGCGCTGACCGACGTCGACAACGGCAACGCCATCGACCATCAGTCCGTCCAGGCCTGGGCTGATAGCCTCGACAGCGACGAGCCGATTTCGTTGCCTCGGTGAATGGAGCTCAAGTGGACGAGCAAAGCGGTCTCAGATCTCGCCCGCCTCTAGGACTTTCTCGCCCCGGTCAATCGACAAGCGGCGGCCCGGACCGTGCAATCACCAACCGCTACACCGAGACGCCTGCTCGAACAGCCGCGCCTTGGTGGGCGGCTCGAGGCGTTCGATCCGCGGGGGGCCGCCGCATTCTCGTTGGCCACTACGAGCTCCGCTATGAAATCCAACTGCCGGTCATCTATGTTTTGCGGTTTTGGCATCCGCGTGAGGATCGATAGAAGCGCACACCACCAAGCGGCAACGCCCCCGCATCCGGTGGAAGCGGGGGCGATAGTGGCCCGGGCGTCCCGCGTCAGGCAGCCGCGAATGGCACGGCAACGAAGATCTTGTTGCCGCCGCGTTCGACAAGCAGAAGCACCGACTTGCGGCCGGATCTTGCAGCGTTGGTAACGGCGTTCTTCACATCGCCTGCATTTTGCACGGTCTTGTCGTTGACCGAAACGATGACATCGCCTGTTTGAATGCCTGCTTCGGCTGCCGGTTTGCCTGGGTTGACGCTGGCGACAACCGCGCCCGTGACGCTTCTCGGCAGGTTCAATTCCTCGCGGGTATGTGGCGTCAGATCGGCAAGAGCAATCCCGATGCCCGGACCGGCTTGTGTTCTGCCGCTGCTTCCCCCAGTGGTTGCCTCCTTCTCGCCTGTGTCGTTGCCGCCGATCGTGACGGTGAGCTCGGTGCTCTGGCCGTCGCGCCAGACGGTGAGCGTCTCTCTGGCGCCTGGCGACATGTCGGCGACAAGACGCGAGAGATCCTTCGGCGTTTTCACGGTTTCGCGTCCGACAGCGGTGATGATATCGCCCGTCTTGACAGCGGCGCGTGCGGCCGGAGTTGCGCCGCTTACGGCTGTGACGAGGGCACCCTGCGCGGCGCTGAGCCCAACGGCATCGGCAACATCCTTGGTGACTGCCTGGATCTGCACGCCGAGATAGCCATGCGCGATCGAACCGTCCTTCTGAAGCTTTGCGACGATCGCCCTGGCTTCGTCGGACGGGATCGCAAAACCGACGCCCACGCTGCCGCCATTCGGCGAATAGATGGCCGTATTCATGCCGACGACGTTGCCATCGCGATCAACCAACGGACCGCCGGAATTGCCGCGGTTGATCGGCGCGTCGATCTGGATGAAATCGTCATAAGGACCGCTGTGCAGATCGCGGCCGCGCGCCGATACGATACCGGCCGTCACCGTCGTGCCGATGCCGAAGGGATTGCCGATAGCCAGGATTTGGTCGCCGAGCTTCAACTGGTCGGAATCGCCCCAGGCGATCGTTGCAAGCGGTTTCGGAGCCTCGATCTTCAAAACGGCGACATCGGACTTCGCATCGGTACCGACCAGCTTGGCCGGAAGCTCCGTGCCGTCATCCAGTGTCACCTTTATGTCCAAAGCATTGTCGATCACGTGATTGTTGGTAACGATGACGCCATCTGGACTGATGATGAAGCCGGAGCCAAGCGCCATGGCGCGCTCGCCCTGCTGGTGCTGTGGCACCTGCTTCGGAAACGGTATGCCTTGCTGCTCGAAGAACTGCCGGAATTGCTCGTCCATCGGAGATTGGTCGTCGCCGGCGCTGGCGTCGGCTTTCATCGTCGTGGTGATGGTAACGACAGCAGGCTTGTCGGCATCGACGACTGAGGCGAAAGAGCCGCTGGAGGCAAGCGCCCCATTGATTCCGGCCGGAGCGGCGACGGCGTTGGATGCGTTGATGGCAAACGGCAGGGCGACTGTGACTGCGATAAAAGCTGCGCCGATCAGCGCTGCGGTGCGATGCTTGGAGAGGATCGTTGACATGGCGAAAAGTCCCTTGCGGAAATGCTGCATGGCGGCGTCTTAGTTCCATGCGGGGGAACGCGGGCGTCGGGCGAAACATGGCGCCAGTTCTTTCGTCTTCTTAGGTAAACCATCAAGACATCCGGTGCATATCGCCGGCCTCAAGAATTGGCGTCTTGGAGAGATATGCTCCGACCGGGCCGTGTTTACAAATTAAATGTTCCTTACAGTTTCGTTTAAAAAATGTAATAATTACAGAGATTTAATGTCGCAAGTGCAAGCGCAACATGAGTATTCGAGGTGACTGCTACTTTGCAATCGAGCCTAACGTCCGAGAAACATACGTCGCTGCGGCAAAGACTTGCGCAATTCGGCAGCAATTGCCACCAGTTCGTCTTTGACGTCATGCTTCAATGGGTTACGTCGTATCCCAATGGCTTGACCATGGTGAAGATGTCGATCCGGTACGACGTGCTTGACAAGGCCCAAATGATCTTTGAGCCGCCGAACTTCGGCATCGCCGGGTCGGCTGATGCCGCCCGTTCGCCTCTCCGAAAGCGCCGAACGCTGCTTTCTGACGAAAGTTGCAGAGCCGGCAGAGGCCAGTTCCAGCGGGCGGACGCCTTATCGACCGACTTGAAAGACAGAAAGCCCTTCTCTCGTCGTTTCCGCGGACGACCCAGGAAAGGCATATTTGGAAGGAACACGGAAGGTGAGCATGCCACCTTTGATTCTCACAATCCCCGAGCGGGATGGCGATCATCGAAATCGCGGCAATCGGACAGACGCGGCAGACGGATGCATTTGCGCCGGCCGAATTGTGGGACATCGATCATGAAGACGTGATGAAGGGACATATGATGGCGAGGTGAAGCCACAGCTCTGATCGGAACGATCAGCCATCTGGCGGCAGTTGCATAACCAGGCGCTCGCCGGTGTTGAAGACAACGCTTTGAAAGCTCTTCTATGATAAGCGTGATTCCGCTCCATGAACACGCCAGACGGCCCAGGCGGCGAGCATGGCATATAAAGGGGCCTCCCTAGTCGGCGGACTAGGAAAGCCCTTAACCTGTCGCGCGGCATACCGAACAGTGCGCTTCAGGTCACGCGGAACATGCATCATATTTTCCGGAGAGGAAATCGGACTGAAGCCTGAGGAGCGGCCAGACTTTGGTCCTAGTCAATCATCGAATTCCCAGCAAAAGTGAGCTACCTGAACATGTTAAGTTTTCTTACAAGTTCGGCAGCAACGAAGACTGCATGGTCCGTCACCTGCGGTAGACCCATCAGTTCACCGAACGTGCCGCGCGCAAGCGGACCCGAAATCAATAGGGACGCGTTCGATAGACCGTCCTTGCCGACTGCTTCCGAACTCTCATTGCAGGCGATGCCAAGGCCGGTCGGATCGAGCTGAACACAACCGCTCTGATTGAGCGTATGCAGCCATGGCTGGCTTTCGAGAATACCGCCATGACTGGGACCTGTGGTCACGACCACAGCGTCGAAGCGTTTTTCGACATGCTCGCCGGTTCGCCGGCGAAGCAACACATCGATCGCCTCGCCGTCGACTTTGACGCTTGCAACGGAAGCGGCAAGAACCTCGAGCCGCCCTTCGGCAATGGCGCTTTCAAGAACGGCCTCAACCTGCGGCGCAACGCGGAAGCGATGGACATCCCAGTAAGGCCGCAAGTGGTGGACGATGCGGCACCGTTCGGCGACCGGCAGATTGCGCCAGATCTCATGGCCGTCGCTGCGCACCTGATCGATGACCGCGTGCCAGCTTTCGCCGATTTCGGCTGCCTGATCGATCGCTTTACGAACGTTCCGGAGGAGTGCAGCAGCACTTGCGGCCGGAGCGGAAAGGAAATCGCCGAACGGTTCCTGCGGGCAGGGTGGGTGGCCGCGCGAACGAAGGCCGCGGCGGGAAATCGAGGTAATCGGTCCATGATGCCCGCTGCGCGTCAGCGATGCGGTGATATCGGCAGATGTCAGCCCGTTGCCGACGATGAGGACCCGATCGTCCGGGCGAATGATATCGAGTGCGCCGGGTCGCGTCGAATCGGCAACAAAGCGCGGGTGACCGGCCAATGCGGCGGAAAGGCGGCGCGGTGCTGAGGGCGCGGGATGGCTTGTCGCGATCACAAGAAAATCGGCGCGCGTGTCCTCGTCATTGCTATCCGTTATCAACCAGCCGTCCGAACCGGACGAGACCTTTGTTACGATCGCTTTTTTGTGCTCCACCGCACCGCTTAAGACAATTGGGCGCAGCCGCGCGGCGACATATGCGCCGAAGAGGTGCCGCTGCGGGAAGAGATTGCCATTCAGCCACAACGCTTCCCGGTCGTCGGCAACGGCGTCATTTTCCACCACCCAATCGAGAAAATCTTCCGGCAGATCGGGCAGCAGGCTCATGCGCGCAGCAGGGACGTTGATGCGGTGGGCCGGATCTTCCGTATCATAGGCAAGTCCGCGGCCGATTTCCCGGCGTGGTTCGAAGACGATGATCCGCGGCAACTTGTCCGGCATGGCTTTTACCAGGTGATAGGCGACACCCGCACCGGAAAAGCCGCCGCCGACAATGGCAACGGCCGGTCTTTTGACGCTATCCGTTTCGTTGTTCGTCACTGCTGCTGATCCAACTGGGTTCGAGATTTGGGAGGAGCTTGACGCATCTTTGTGGCTCGGCCTAGCCGATATTTTGGCGCCGTCGCAGTAAATTAATCTATAAGATTTATGGAGATCAATCGGAACCTTAAGCTGCCCCACCGAACAAAGTCGAAGTTCGCAAATGAAACCCCTTTAGGCTTCGGAGGTATGCACCAGAAGGGAAACCTAGGGCGCCGGCTGGATGATGTGCTGCGCGAGGCGAATTGCAAGGGCGATTGCTGTCAATGTTGGGTTGGCCTGGCTCGACGTCGGAAAGACAGAAGAACTCGCAATATATGCGTTAGCAAGATCGAAGATCTTCAAGTTCGCGTCGACGACGGCGTCGTTGCGGTTCGTTCCCATGCGCGTCAGCCCAATCTGATGCGTGCCGTGGCGGATGCGCGTAGCGATGGCACTTGCAAGCGTATCGTCACTACGATTCAGATCGAGTTGACCCAGGTCATTTTTTTCGAGCCAGTCATTCAGGACTCGATGGGTGCGAACGAGTGCACGGATATTCTCGTCAGGTACGCGCATGTCGATCGTCAGCCGCGGCACGAAGAAAGCATCGACACTGTCAGACAAGCGCACGTGGCTTTGCCTGTCTGGGAAATGTTCGGCATGGAAAGCGAGCCTGTACGTCCGACGGCTGTTATTGATGAAGAAGCCAGGCTTCCTGGCGCTTCGCCCGTAGCGATTGCGCAGATAGCCTGGTAGCTGCCTGACAATCTCGGTCGGGTTAGCGGCGAGGTTCTTGAGATGGCCGGCGATTGCATCAAGACGGCTTGCATGATGCCGGCGGATGACTTCAGGTGTGAGGAACCGTCCGAGTGGACGAAAGCTCAAGGCAAGGTAAGCGGCGGACAAAAAGGCACTTTCATGCTGCGGATCTGAAAGGGTCGGCACGTCGGGCCAGAACGCCACATTCGGTAAATGATGCTGGTTGATGAGCGTATCGCTCGGCACGATGCGTCTGCGCACATATGCGCCTGCTTCGTCCCGGTGGAAGTCGAAAAGTGCCTCGGCCGCTCTGTTCGAAAATCTGAGCGCAGCAATATGCCCGAAAAGATGGCCCATGTAGTAACGGCCGAGCGCTCCATGAGGCCCCCCAAACATCAGCGGGTGACGCCGCTGGATGTTGAGCAGAAGTCTCGCCGCTTCCAGCCCACCTGAGGCAAGAACCACGAGTTTGCATGAAATGCGATAGGCAAGACCGTTTTTGTGACGGGCCACGACATGGCTGACGCTGCTGTTTTCCGTCAGGACCAGATCCACGACAGTGGTGTTCAGGAGGATTGTCAGTCCCCTATCCTTGCTGAATTGCTGAAGGCTCGCGCGAAACAGTTTCGGATCACGACTGTAACGTTCAAGGTGCGTTAGTTCGAAACGGGCGTCTGCCGACGCAAGTGGCGCTTTATCGACGAACCCCTGGCCGCAGTTGGCGTATTCAACGGCACGGTCGTAGAACGGTCGTATCTCATCATAGGAAATGGGCCACCGCCCATCGGGAAATCGATCTTCAAAGTCGATCGGATCAAAGGGAAGGCATCGCCCGGTCCAAAGGTTGCTTGTTCCGCCGAATTGGCGCGAGACGCAGATGCGGACGTCGTCGTGGGTGGCGGGCTCCAGGATTAAAGCGCCGGCGAGTTCATTCGAAGCCGCAGATGGGTCTAACCCGCCCGACTCAACAACGAGCACGCGCTTGTCGGCCTGCCGAAGCTCTTTGGCAAGGGTGAGGCCGACGGGTCCGGATCCGACGATGAGGACATCGATGTCACCTGGCATGTCATCAATACGTCCTGAAATCATTGCGGCCCCGTCACAATGTTAGCTATGGTGCGATATGTTGCAATGCATTTAATGCAAAAGAGCATGCTGGTGTGGAGTCACGAAGATTTCGGATTAAAAATCCCAATGACTCTCACGAAAGATGCAGTAGCTTGGTTTTGAAGTTCTTGCGGTATTTATTTACTATCATAAGTTTGAAATAGTGTTCAATCACGTTATGTATATGTAAAAATGCACCATTTGAGTATGTTTGAAATGGGGAATTTAATCAATATTGGCTACGATCATTGCGTGTAAAGATAGTTACACTACTAGTATGAAGTTAATAATACTTGCGACGGTGTACTCGGAAATTTTCGATATGACGCCTCGGAAGGATCGGAATTCCGATAATGATCATTTCCGGCATTTATCGCCAAGGCCCCTACAGTGGGTCTTCGGGTGGAAGAGATACCGCTCCCTCCGCGCGCTAAACACGGCCGCGTGTAAACTTCTTTCAGGCAAATGGAGCACGAGAACCGCTTAGCGATCAAAGTTGCGAAGGGGTCGGCGCTTCTTTGTTGCTTGCAACTCCAAGCGCGACCGCAACCATATCCGCGATCGCAAGCGATCCCGTCAGGCCGGGGCTTTCGATCCCGAACAGGTTGACCAAGCCTTTGACACCATGCAGGTGCGGCACGTCAATGCGGAAGTCCGGCATCGGCATGGTTGCGTTGTGAAGCTTCGGCCTTATCCCGGCATAATCCGGCTGCAGGGCGCCGTCGCGCAAACCTGGCCAATAGCGGCGGATCGCACCGTAAAACTGTTCCGCGCGGGAGGCAGAAACATCGAGCGAATGGTTCTCATCGACCCATTCGACATCGGGTCCGAAACGGCAGCGCCCGTTGAGGTCGACCGTTGCGTGGACCCCAAGGCCGGCATGGTCGGGCATTGGGTAGACGAGGTGCGAAAAGGGCTGATGCCCGGAAAGCGAAAAGTAGTTGCCCTTGGCGTACCATTGTGACGGCACCATCTTGCGGGAAAGCCCTGCCGTCCTCGCTGCAAGGCCGGGGGCGCCGTGGCCGGCGGCATTGACCACGAAGCTCGCCTCAATTTCGGCCGGCTCTGCTCCGCCCGTGGTCAGGCCGATCTTCGCACCACCGCACCTGATTGCCGCAGCCGGCGTGTTGAAGGCGAGCATGCCGCCGGCGGTTTCGAAATCGTCGCGCAGCGCCTGCATGTAACCGTGACTGTCGATGATGCCCGTCGATGGCGAAAACAGCGCGCCAGCGCAATGCAGCTCCGGTTCAAGGTTGGCGACGTCGCTCGGTGAGAGTGGAACGAGATCCAAAACGCCATTGCGTTTGGCCGCAGCGGCGATCGCTTCAAGCTTGGGCAATTCCTCGGGGCTTGCTGCAAGCAGGATCTTGCCTACGCGTCGCGCTTCCACGCCGCGACGGGCACAGTAGTCGTAAAGCGCCGCCCGGCCCTCGACGCAGACCGTCGCCTTAAGCGAACCCTGCGGGTAATAAAGACCAGCGTGGATAACTTCGGAGTTCCTGGACGAGGTTTCTGTGCCGATTGCGTTCGAGCGCTCGAGAATGATGGTTTCAAGGCCGCAAAGCGCGAGCTTGCGGGCAACCGCCAGGCCGATGACGCCTGCGCCTACGACAATGGCGTCGACAAAAAATCTGCTCATCCGGCTTTCATCTCACGCCAACCGTGTACGCTGGGCCTTGCCCGCCACCACGCATGAACCATCCTCCTTCATCTTACCGGTGAGCAACGGAGTCAATTGTGCAGCGTGCAAAGCGCAGCAGATTTTCGTCACGGTAAAGCGGATAACACATCACCCCTCGACCGATCTGGACAATCACACACCTTGAGCTGCTCGGAGACAATGAGGGTCCCGCATCAGGATCGGGGGCCGACCGCTTTGCCCGGAATATCGAGGGCGCGAGCAGGCCTGGACATGTCCTCGTGCCAGACCAGAAACAGGACACCGAGAAAATAGCCCATCTGGATCAGGACAGCGCATAAAAGGCTATCGGCAAACGCGCTGAGGACGGAGTCTTGCGTCCATAACATCGCGCAAAAGAAGGCGATGAGCACGGCGGCCATCGAAACAAACACCTTGGGTGCGTACATGAACTCCCCCATCCCGCCTCACGATGCGCATTTTGAACCCTGGCCGTCTTCTATCGTCGCGCAATACTGCGCACGGTCGGAGATAACTTGGTTCCTCGATGCAGTGTTGTCATGCTTAATGCGCCCCTTGGAACTTCAACAGACAAGATGTCAAAAAGATGTCGTCGTTAAAAAGTCGTTAAACGCGATATTTCGTGGTGTCTTATGCCGAAAATGTCGAAAACTTGTCAGTAATCCGAAAGAATAAAGTTTACAAATGATAGGCGAATGAATCTTCGCGAAGAGTAGAAGTCTATGCGCGCGATAAATGTGACCGTGCAAATCAAGGTTGACGAAACGCTACGTATGGTAACGTATGCATCCGCGGACGTAGTTCATCCTTTCGGGGGTATACATCAGATTGTTCTTGAAAAATACTGATCAGTGCGATTTAAATGGCCAGTACTGTGGGGGCCTCAGAATGAAGTACGATGCCGAATTTGCCGATGCTTCGCGTAATCACAGGGATCGACACGTCCCGCAGCCTGCGGGCGGTGCACAGAAACGGATTTTTGACGCCGTTCTGGCGTGTGTTGCTATCCTTTGCCTTTTGCCACTGATGATTGCAATCGCTTTACTTGTTCGCTTGACCGATGGCGGTCCAGTGCTTTCCGCGGAAAAACGGCGATCAGTTGGGGGAGAGGGCTTTGAATGCTACAGCTTCCGGAAATTGCCGGTCGACTGGCGCCTCCGGCTTGGCCAGCATCTGTCGCGCCATCCAGACGAGCTTGCAAGCTGGATCATGACGGCAACGTTGAAGGACGATGTTTTGCTGACGCCGGTTGGACGGATTCTTGATCGAACGGGGCTTGATGATCTGCCGCAACTTCTCAATGTGCTTCTCGGTGACATGAGCTTTGTTGGTCCGCCATCGCTGCCCGTTGATCGCAGCGACGTCAAAAGGGGCAACGTGTCGGCACAGTTTTGCAGACCGGGCATGATCAGCGATTGCCGCACCAGTGCTGACGGCGCCAGGAACTGGGAAGCGGCGGCTGCTTCCTATGCGGCCCAGTGGAGTTTTGTGGGTGATCTGAAGATTCTGGTTCGCGCAATTAGCGGTCTGTTCCAGGCCGAAAGATTTCAGCTCAATCATTGAGGAGATCGCTCATGGCGGCACGGTTCAACACCGTGCTTGCGCGTAAGCGAGTGACCTGCTTTGTGTTGAGCCCTCACTGGCGAATGACGAGCTGTACGCGCGTAGTATTGGTCTGGCTATCACGCTGAAGCGAAAGCCGCGCGCCAAGGCCATTGACGGCGAGCCTCAGGATGGCCGCGTCACGGCCGCTCATGAATGGCGACAGCAGTGCGGCGCTTTTCTGGATGAAAGTCACCGAGGTGTCTGCTGCCCCGTCTGCGATCTCGACGCTGACGGCCTCGGACTCTTTTGCGCTCGCTGCCATAGTTGACAGCGCGATGATCAGGATCAGCAGTCGCTCTCGATGGCCTTCAATGCCGTCGAAACTGCGCAATGAAGATACCCGCAGATCAAAAAGGATGGTCAGCGCGTCAAGGGCTCGATGTAAGACAAGCCCGGGCAGTGCGTCGTGTTGCGGTACATTGCTTGCGATCTCGGTGAACGTTTTGAGCAACTGGCCGATCAGGAAGCTTGCGGCGGTCAGCCTTTCCACGATAAGCGCGTCGCTGCGTCGAGCAGAACGCCTTGCGATCCCGACCGCACCATTTGCCAAGCCCTCTGCCGGAGAAATTGCGGATGTCTGATAAAGGCCGAGTTCGCTGGATCTGACTTCGAGCACAGCCCCGGCAAAATCGCGGAAGTAATTGTCGGCGGTCGCCCCGGTTTTTTCCTCAAAGTCTTCAATGATTTCGCACCTTGCCGGTGCGCCCGGTGTGCAAATGATAAGGACGAAGCGCGTCTTATGGTGAAAGTACAAAAATGACAGCTCAGCGCTCTCGCAGACCAAAATCCTGTCGAGAATGCGAACCGATGCTGCCTGAACGGCGGGAAATATTGCATCATTGAGTAACATCACTATAACACCATTGGAGGCGCCAACAGTATCGAGATATATCCAACTAAAATCCAGATAAAAACTTCGATTGTAGGCTCGGGATGTTACGCTCTTTGGATAATGAGACATAAATGCCTCAAGATTAATCTCGCAGTTGATCTGCCGATCTCTATCCCGCGATTGAAAGCGAGTCGGGAGCAGCTTTTGGCCCCGATCCTGCCTATTTGTACTAGCGAAGCAGACAGATGACCGCGAGCAGGATAAGAAGCCAGAGGAGCATCGACACCCCGGTGGCGTTCAGCAACGTTGCTTTCTTCATGCCGCTCTCCCGCTTTCGAATGAGAAGAAGGATAGGCGGTGAAGCTTGCGTCGGGTTATCGCCTGTCTGCGACGAGACGTGTCATCTGCCCCGCCCGAGCAGGAGCTGGATACGTTCGATCATCCATCTCCTGCTGAAACAGGTGAGCCAGCCGAAATAGATGACCATGCCGAGACTCGCGGAGATTGCGAGGCGGAAGGGAGGGTGCATCCCAGCCAATGCTGTTGCTTGCACGTAGTATGTGACGACGCCCATGGCGAGGGCCGCCGCCGCGGCCGGCGCGAGCCCCATGTAATGCGCCTTTGCCTTCAGGTTCAGCCGACGCAGTAACAAGACATTACCGATCACGCCATAGACGAGCGCCGGCGACGACATCACCAAAATCGCAGCGCCTGCCGTGCTTGTCGGTATGACGACGAGCGCACCGATACAAGTCAAGGCAACGGCGATAGAATATTGCAGCGACATGCGGTTCAGGCCAAGTGCGTTCATTGCAATGGGGTTGAACCAGACAAGCGGGATCATCAGCGAGGTGATCGACACGGCGCGAAGAATGGGCGCAACCCCGGCATAGGACGAAGGCAACAGCAACGCCACCGCATCATCGGCGACGACGATCAGTCCGGTAAAGGCCGGCAGCGCCACGAAGGCAGCGGTTCGGATGATGGCGGTAAACACTTCGCCTTCCGCCGCAAGGTTGCCGCGCACCTTGCTCATCAACGGAAACCACAGCGCAAAGAGCGGGCTGACCAGGGGATTTTGCAGCGACTCGCTGATCCTGTCGGCAGCCCGGAACAAGCCCACGGTCGCGCCATCGAAGCGGATGCCGAACACCAGCATGGCAGCGCGCTGCATGGAGATGTTAATGGCAGCGACCATCCACAGAGGCAGGAAGCGGCGAAGAATTTCACGGCACGCGCCTTTTTCGGTATGGCGCCCGGGAAACCAACCGGTATGACGAAACTCAAAGAGAACAACCGCCATTGTCGAAACAATGCGCTGAGCAGGCAGCGCCCAAATCGCCAGCGGTGAGAACGCCAATGTGATACCGGTGATTCCGCCCGCAAGGGTCGAAATCATATTGCGCTGAGCAAACGTCTTGAAGCCCAGCTCACGCATTATCAGGGCATCCATCACCGACAGCCAAGGCGTAAAGAACAAAAGAAGGCCAAAAATCGGCATGTAGTAAGCAACCAACGGCGCGTTCTCAAAGTCAGCGAACAACGGCCCAGCCATGAACAGAAGGAGTGCAAAGGGTGTGGCCACCAAAGACAGGGAAATGAACGCTGCGTTCAAGCTCTTCTTGTCGAAATTACCACGCTGCAGGATCGCGTCCATGCCGGCATAGCGGCCGTCATTGGCGATGAAGTCGGCCACAACAGCAGAGAGCGCGACTGCCCCGAAGACGGCAGGTTCCAGCATGCGCGCAAGGATCAGAAAGATGATAAACCCGGCGCTCTGCGAAAAGATCGCGTTGATGGTATTCCAGGCAATGCCATTTCGAAGTGCCGTTGCCAGCGACGTTTCAGACATGGACCATCCCATCTGTGCAATGCGCAACCGACGCAGTCGCACCGCCACGGATCATAGTCAAGCATGGGCGGCTGGAAAAGCAGGCGCCCCTCACGCCTGCAACCGGTACCAGTTGAAGATGGTCTTGACGCGCCGACGCAGGTCCTTGATAAAATGGACCTCGCCAAGCTTGAGGACCTGCGCCCGATACGGGGTCTTTTTCAGATAGCGGTAATAGGTCCAGATCAACGGATGCCATCCGTCCGTCGACCACGGTTTGTTGTGCTCCGTGAAGTGGATGATCTTTGGCCTGCGCCCTTTTCTCATTTCGGCTGCGGTTGCATAGCAGGGCTTGCCTTCCTGCGGCATCAGCATTCGGCGTTGGACGTTCCACAAAATATCAAGCCGCTTCCATCGGCTCCAGAAGACAACGTTGAGCGCGCACTGATCGCCATACTCCATATCGCCGATGCGCGTTTCCAAGGCAGTGATGACTTTGGAAAGATCGTCACTGGCGCGCAGCTTAGTGAGATCCATCAACAGCACGCCGGAATTGAAGTAGCCAAGGCGCCTGGGCTGCAGCTGAAAACGCCCGGCGAACGCCTCGCCGTCCATGCCGACGTCGCAGACCGCACCGATTGCATGCTCGCCCAGATCGGTGGCGTAGAGTTCCCTAATATCACCCATGACGACGAGGTCGGCATCGAGATAAAGGACTCGATCGATATCCGGCGGGGCAAGCTCGGAAAGCATCAGGCGATAGTAGCCGGCGCGGCTGATATGGCGTTGGCCGGGCATTGCAAGGACGCTCGAGCTTTTGATCTCGAGCCAATCGAACTTGTGTCCTTCAGCACAGCGTTCGAAGGTCGAACGGGCTTGGGGTGAAATTCCATCATGGACGACCAGAAAGCGGAATTTTGCGCCCGGCGCGTTAGCGAGAAGCGATGCCAGCACAACACCTGCATGCGGCAGGTAAGCGGTATCGAGTCCAAAGGCGATTATCACCTCCGGGGCGGGCGGGCGCGGGCGGCTGTATCGCTGCATCGCTGCCTCAAGCAGAGGCTCGGCAAGGGCACGGCCGTTCAAGCCTTCGGCGATTGACCGGAAATTGGCGGTCTTCATCGGCAAGGCGCCTATGGCACGAGATGCCAGATTGCCTTCAAATGCGGGATCACTCATTACCCCTCCAAGCCGGAGCCTCATGCTCCGGTCTCATTTCATCGAAACGTGTGCTGCCTATTGCCAGCCCGGATATCCGCTCCATGCGCGGCGCATGCCAAGCTTGACGTAAATCCAGTCCAGCACGGCATCGACGACAAGCATGCCGTTGACACCAAAGCCGGCCCTTGCCAGTGCATCAAAATGGGGTTGCAGATGGTCGCGGCCGCGATCTTCGCGCCACCAGGTCAGAATGCGGCGTACATAATAGCGGCGAAACGCAAGAAGCTGGCGGCGGTAGTCGGTCCCGAAGGCGACCGGGCCGTGGCGCATGATGAGATCAAGGCCATCGCGCGTCCAGGCGCGGGTTTTGCCGGCATAATGTAAGGCGGTTACCGTATTCTCGTGTACACGGGTAAAGCCAAGCGCCTCGTGCACGAAACCGAAATCGCTGATCGCCAGCATCCGGAAGACCGTATCGAGGTCCCAACTGCCGTCCATGGCGCTGGCAAAAAGCGGTTCGAGCGCGTCAGTCACGCGCCGGCGCCACATCATTTGGACCGGCATCAAAATGCCCTGGCGCAGCAGCGCCATACGCATGGCGTCCTTCCCGGGAAAAACCGGCTTGCCGGGCGGCCAGAAGAAATCCTGAACGGCACCCGCACACTCATGCAGGCTGCCGATTACCCCGACATTCGGAAAGGTTTCGCCGAGCGCCGCCATCTTCGAGATCGACGTCGGGCTGATCGTGTCATCGTCGCACAGATAGCGCACATAGACAGCGTCCCGAGGCACCAGGCGATAAGCTTTCGTCCAGTTTTCACGCTGATCCAGCGTCTTTTCATTGCGGAAGCAAAGGACAGGGATGCGCTTGTTCAAATAGGCGGAGACGATTTCCTCGGTATTGTCGCTGCTATTGTTGTCGAGAACGATGTGAACAAGATTTGGCCAATCTTGCTGCTGGACGGATTCCATCGTTTCAGCCAAGAACCGGCCGCCATTATACGTCGGGGTCACAACAGCGACAAGTGGCAAGGACATTCTACATTCCCCCACGTGAAGGAAACCCAACTAAGCACTAAGGCTATGTTATAGTTCAGGCGATGCGAGTCAATAATGGTCTGGCAAAGAATCTGATTTATTATTGCGATACTGTCGATTCTCTGTATAGCTGACTATCAAAGACCTTGGCATCATTCCTTTGCAAAGGCTATTTGAGCTTATCTGACGAGGGTTCGGCATCAGCCGTGGCTGACCTTGGACAGGTCATCATCATCATCGGTCACCCGAGACCGCCGCGGCGAGGCACATGAAAACCTTTGCTGCCGGCGAATTGAGGATAATACTCCACCAAGGCATTGCCTGCCGTTCCCGCGACCGGTTTCGCGAGTGCACCGGCGCAGTAGTAGATGAGGAAGGATCCGATCGTGTATTGATTAAGAAAATCGACTTCGAAGAAGGAGCGACTGACGAACAGTATGATGAGACCGAAGAGCACGACATCCTCGTTTCGCGCGCCTGACGACAGGAGGCGTCTGATATAACCAGCGAGGAGGCCAAGGATGACGGTGCCGAGCAGGACAAGTCCGATATAGCCAAGTTCGACCATGGTCTCGATGTAGGTATTATGAAAGTGAAAGCCCGTACGCGAGGCAATATAGAACTGCTGCCACAAGACCTCCGGTTGAGAAAAACCCTGGACCCAGAAACCCTGGAAACCGATGCCGAAGACAGGTTGTTCATGGGCGATCTCGAGGCCGCGCTGCCAAAGATACGTCCGCCCTGTCAATGTCGCATCCTTGCCGAAGATGCCGAGGATCGCTCCGAACAGCCCGGCACTCAGTGCAATCAACAGGGCGACGGCTGCTGTCGGAACGATCGACAGGAAGAGGACCATCCGATGCCGCGGTGAGAACTGCTTCAAGAAGACCGCAGCGACTGTTGCGGCAATCGTTGCGGCGATCGTGATCGTGGAGGTCGCAGACTGGGCCGCGTGGAGCGAAAAGGCGCCGAAGGCGCCCGACATCAGGGCCAGGATGCGCCACATCGTCTGCACCTGCAGAATGAAGACCAGCGAGAAGGAGGCAAAGACGCCGAGCGCGGCAAACATGCCGAGTTGGTTCTTCGATGCGAACGCGCCGATGAAGCTGTAGACACCATCAAGAGGATCGTAGCTGAAGTGCCCAAACAACAGCGAGTAGAGCAGCACCAGCGACGCGCCGAGGCTCATGCCCAAAATCATCGCCTTGACGGGCACGACCCGTGCGGCAACCAACGCGCAGACAATCGTTGAAAAGTATTGTAGCCCGCCGCGCAGGCTGAGCCCCGGAACCGCAGACCAGAAAAAGGATAGGCAGGCAAAGATGGAAAAGGCAACAATCCAGTAGAGAGGCCGTGGATCGCCGATGACTGCGCGCGGATCCATGGCAAGAAGAGGCAGCCACACCAGATAGAACAACAGAATGAAGACGGAGCCAAACACCTGCGCATAGGCGATAAAAAACATCGTCGCGACCATCGCAAAGATCGCAAAGGGCGTGTTCCGTTCAGGCGATAAGAAAGCGTTGATACTGATACGCATGCCAACCTGCCGAGCCCTAGTCCTATGATTTTTCGTTGATGACGCTGACCTTGACCAAGTCTCCCGGCTGCACTGGCGTCGTCTCAGTTGCTGGAATCTCCTGGATCTTGTTTGCGACTGTTCGAACGATCGAATAGCTGACGAGCTTGACAGCGTCACTTCCGGTCAGTTGCGAGGCCGTTGGCGCATTCACCAGCGACTCGGCCATCAGTTGCCGGTACATCTGAAGCTGCAGCGCATTTTCGTCCAGCTGCGACTTGGTTTCCTGCATATCGAGCGCAATCTTCGATTTGCGCTCGTTCTTCAAGTCGATCGTGTCGAGTGCGGCCTTGTTCATTTCCTGCTTGGCGCGCAGTGTGGCAGCGTCGAGGTCGAGCAGGTTGCTCTGGGTATCGGCAAGCGTCGTCTCGAGCCCCAGCGCCCGGGAGCTGACGGCCAGACCCTGATTAACGAGCTTGGCGGTCCTTTCGAGCTCCTTCTTGTAAAGGTCCACCTGCCGGGCCTGGTTGTCGACTTTCTTGCTGAGCGAGGTGATTTCGTTGCCATAAAGGGTTTGCAGCTCATCGAGCCCTTTGAGGCGAAGGTCGAACGCATTGCGGTTCGTTTCCATGATTGCCATTTCATCCTCGACCAGCGTTCGCGATTGCGGGATGGCGGCAAGGTCCTCTGGGATCGCAATCTTCTCCTCACCGGCCTCCTCGGAGGCAAGTCGCGCCTTCTTCGCCATCAGACGGGCGCGCTCGGCAACAAGTACCTCGTAGCTGCCCTTGGCGTTGATGAAGTCGCGTTCGAAACGCTGACCTTCGTCCAGCCCGCGACGCATGCCGCCGGCAAGACTGATTGCCTTCAGGACCGTCATTTCGGGATCGTAGGGATATTTGCCGGGCGTGTGGACTTCTCCAGCTACGAAAATCGGCCGGAATTCGAGAATCTCAACCGAAGCTTCCGGCGGATCGGGAAGCCCGAAACGTTCCTGAAGGCTGTGGGCGATCTCGCGCGCCACCTCCGAGGTCGACCGGCCGGCTGCTTTCAACTCGCCCGTAAAAGGCAGAGCAAGATCGCCGTTCGGACCCACGATGTATTCGCCGGTAATACTCGGCCACTCGCGAAACTGCCCCTCGGCAGTCTGCCACTCGACCACTCGGATGGACAGCTTGTCCATGATTCCAAGCTTATAGGGATCAGCGTGCGCAGGCGACAGAAACGCCAGATGAACAAGAAAGACGACTGCGGCAAGTGTTGCAAGGCACAGCCGTGGCAGCGCGCAAATGGCGTTACGCGCGGCAGGAGAGAGCTGACGAATTGACCTCATGGTTCTTTCCTTATCCTCGCCTGGCAAAGGCGTCGGCGTGCTAGCAGGCACCCCGCGCGAGCAGGACAACAGGCACGGTCCTCAGAATGATCCAGATATCGCCGACGAAGGACCAGTGCTCAACATACTGGCTGTCGAGTTGGATGCGTTCCTCGTAGGTCGTGTCGCTTCTCCCGCTCACCTGCCACTTGCCGGTGAGACCCGGACGCGAGCGGAGGTAGTGACTGCCGCGATCACCGTAAAGAGCCATTTCTTCGCCCATGATTGGACGCGGGCCAACCAGACTCATATCGCCGCGCAGGACATTGAGCAGTTGTGGTAACTCGTCGAGACTGAGTTTCCGCAGCACCTTCCCGGTGGTGGTTACCCTGATGTCGTGACGCAGCTTGCGGGTCGTTGCCCATTCGGCAAGGGCGGCGGGATTTTCGGCCAGATAGGCAGCAAGCCGCGCATTGCTGTCGGTGACCATGGTTCGGAATTTCAGGCAACGGAATGACCTTCCGTTATGGCCAATGCGCTGATGGCCGAAAAGAACGGGTCCGCGGTCATCAAGCTTTACGGCGATCGCGATCAGCAAGAAGAGTGGGGAAAACAGGACAAGCAGAACGAGGGAGCCGACAACGTCAAACACCCTTTTTCGCAGCCCGCCTATTGGCCTCGCGGGTCGCCGCTGGGCGTAGTGCGGGAAAATAGAGGCATCGGTCAAGTCGACATCATGCTTCATCATGAAGCTCTCCGAAAGCATATCGTTAAGAAACTAGTAACAAAAACCTTTAAAAAAT
This sequence comes from Rhizobium sp. USDA 3886, assembly GCF_056279785.1. Taxonomy (NCBI): domain Bacteria; kingdom Pseudomonadati; phylum Pseudomonadota; class Alphaproteobacteria; order Hyphomicrobiales; family Rhizobiaceae; genus Rhizobium; species Rhizobium sp. USDA 3886. Next base: position 1,398,902 of record NZ_JBWCDC010000003.1, read on the forward strand.
CAATAGAAAAGCGCAAGTGGTAGTCGAAATATACTTGATGTATCATTATGATACAGATTGTACCTGTCGCTCGCGCAGTTCCCAGGCGATATTCCCCGAATCGCATAGAGGATATTATTCAAGTCTGGTTTGGGTGCGCCAAATCACATAGGCGCTATGCCGCTACTCAGCGGTTCGGTTTACCCCGGTGTCAGGTCCAGAGTTTCCACGGCGCCTTGCCGCTCTCCCAGGCCTTTTCGAGGACCATCTTGTCGCGCAGCGAATCCATGCTTTGCCAGAAGCCCTGGTGCCAGTGCGAGCCAACCTTGCCCATGTGAAGCGCTCTGTCCATCGGGCCCTCTTCCCAGACGGTGTCATCACCGTCGATGAGGTCGAAGACGTCAGGCTCGCAGACAAAGAAGCCGCCGTTGATCAGACCGCCATCGCCAATGCGCTTTTCGCGGAAGGCATGGACACGCTGACCGTCGTCCGACAGGCCAAGCGCGCCATAGCGGCCCGGCTGGCTGACGGCGGTCAGCGTGATCCAGTTTCCGTTCGTCTCATGAAGCTCAATGGTCGCGGCGATATCGGTATCGGAGACACCGTCGCCGTAGGTCAGAAGGAAGCGCCTATCGCCAATGACGTCGCGCGCGCGCCTCAACCGTCCGCCCGTCATCGTGTTTAGTCCGGTATCGAGCACGGTGACCTTCCACGGCTCCAACGCGCGGCGCAGCCACTTGAATTCGCCTGTCGCTAGGTCGACCGTGAAGTCGCTGTTTATCATCGCATAGTTGATGAAGTAGTCCTTGATGTAATCCGCCTTGTAACCGGCAAGCACAACGAAGTCGTTGAAGCCGTAATGCGAATAGATTTTCATGATATGCCAGATGATCGGACGTCCGCCAATCTCGACCATAGGCTTTGGCCGAAGCGTCGTTTCCTCCGAAAGGCGGCTCCCGTAGCCTCCTGCAAATATGACAACTTTCATTGCGTCCCTCGTCATTTTGAATGGTTGCCCGCGCTATGCGGCGCTAAAGTAGCTGTGTCACATGATCCGGTTCAGCCAGGCATGGCTTCGCGCGTCCGAAGCGCGAGGTCCTTGAAGCCGGGACTGAAAGTACCGGCGGCCGGATTGGCCGTGTAACGCAGGTCGGCACCAAGACTACCGCCGTCGATCGCCCGCGTAAGCACGTTCAGCCGCACGAGTTGCGAAGAGCGGTAATCGGGATCCTTCAAACCCGCCGCATCAAGCCCGGTCTTCAGATCGTCAATAGCGCCTGCAAGTGTTACTTCCGGCTGATGAGCCGGTGCCAGGCTCCGGTAGAGATCGAAATTAACCCGATAGGAACGCCGGTCCGGTGGAGCGTCCTTGTTGATTTCGACCACAGTCCCCGGAATCGAGGCGGCGACGGCCTCCGCGAGTTCGCGGACCTGATAGTTCCAGTCCTCGGAACCGACATTGACGGCCAGAAAATTCCCGCCATCCTGCCTGAGCAGCGCCCATTCGATCGCCCTTGCCATGTCGTTGACATGAATGAGCGGCCGCCAGGGCGTGCCGTCAGAGAGGACCGAAACCCGCCCGGTCTTCAGCGCCGAGGCCACAAAATCGTTGAGCACGAGATCGAGCCGCGTGCGCCCGGAAAAGCCACAGGCGGTCGAAAAGCGCAGAGCGCTGACCGTCATCTGGCTGTGGCGGGCGATCTCGCCAAGCCCGGTCTCGGCGGCGACCTTCGAGCGCGAATAGGCGGTTAGAGGATTGAGCTCATCTGACTCGGTGCGCGCGCCGCCCTCGGCAAATCCGTACATGGAGCAGCTGGAGGCAAAGACAAAGCTCTTTACGCCCATCCCGGCGGCGAGTTCGGCCGTTCTCAGCGTGGCACGATGGTTAATCTCGTCCGTCACCGCCTCAAAGCGGCCGCCCATCGGGTCATTGGAAACGGCCGCCAGATGCACCACTGCATCGACGCCCTCGAATAGCTCGGCAGGCAGGTCGCGGACATCGGCAAAGACCTGACTGTTAAGCAAACGCTCGGGCAGGCTTGCTTGGGTCAGGCAATGCGCGAAAAGGCCAGTATCGACGCCAACAAGCATGCAATCAGGCATCTCACGGCGCAGGTGAGAGACGACAGCGGGCCCGACATAGCCCATGTTTCCTGTGATTAAGATCTTCATTTCAAACGCTCCGGAACTGGTGACTGTCATTGAAAATGGACATGGTGCAAACTAGGGGGTGTTGCTTCACGACCAACGTTGCATCGGATCAGTGCTTCTTGCGTGTCTAGTTAGAGCTCCTTCGATAGCTGCGCGCGCGCCTTTCGCTGTCGGCGACCTCTCGCCTTCATGATCGGCTCGCCATGCTCGAGGTAGTAACTCGCATATCGGGAAAAGAGCTTTTCGGAACTGCCAAGCCCGCCGTAGGTTGAAAGTTTCTCCTGATCGGCCTTGTTGAGCACAACGCCCAGCACTTTCGCGGCGATCGCTGGTTCCTGTTCAAGTGTTGACTTCAAAAGGGCCCGCGGCGTGCCCCCCCATTCCGACACGAGCAGGAATCCATCGGCCAAGGGCTCAAAAGCCTTGGCATCAAAGACCGGCCCGATCGGTGGAAGATCGACGATTATATAGTCGAACATGGACCGGGCTTCTTCCAACACAGTTGCCATGGAGGGCCCCGAGATCAGCTCGCTCGTGTTGAAGACCTTCGCCTGGCGCGGTGTCGCGAGAAGGCTTGTGCCCGTCTGCGGATCGACAACCAGAGTGTCTTGCCATCTGATTGTCCCAGCCAGTGCCTCTGTCCAGCCGGTTTCAAACGGGATGCCAAGACCCTGCGTCAGCGAACCGCGTCTGAGATCGGCATCGATCATCAGCACCTTCGCTGGGCTGGATGCCACGAGTGTCGCGAAATTTGCCGCGACCGTCGTCTTGCCTTCGCCTGGCAACACCGAGACGACGCCGATCACTTTGCAGTTCTGGCTGCCAAGCATCGTGTCGGTCACGATCTTTGCATGCCGTATGGTCTCGGTAAATTTGGAGCCGCCCGATTTGACCGCGAACCGCATCGTTTCGACATCGGGATTGGCGATCAGCCTCCTTTCGTCATCGGGAGAGGGACGCGTGGCCCCTGGGATCGGCGGCAGGTAACCCAAGAACTTCAGGCCGAGCGTCGTCAATTGCTCGCCAAGGCGGAATGTACCCTCCCTAACCTCGCGCCACAGGCCAAGACCGATACCGAAGATCGCACCGAGTATCAGCGAGCCGCCAAGCGTCAACGTGCGCTTCGGACTGGATGCATCGACCGGCGGCGAGGCAGGCGAGATGACGCGCGCTTCTGATATCGGGAACGACTGGTTCTGGGCCGTTTCCTGATATTTCGTCAGATAGGTCTTGTAGAGGTCGCTGATGGCTTCGGCGTTGCGTTCCAGATCCTTCAATTGCACGAGCGATTCGTTCGCGGCCGAGGTTTGTCCGGTGATCTTCGACAGACCCTCCTTCAGCGATGCCTCCCGCGAGACCGCGACCTCATATTGATTGCGGTAGCTTTCCGTCATCTGCTTGAGCTCAAGGAATATCTGCCGCCCTACGTCGTCCTGCTCCTTACGCAGCAGGATTGCTTGCGGATGTTCGGGACCGAAACGGCGCTCGATATCCTGGGTCCGCTTGATGACGTTCAGATAGTGCGTTCTGAGTGTCGAAATGACCGTCGAGCCTTCCTGCTCGGAGACGGTTGCGGCATTGTCGACTGCAGTCTGCTGGCCGGCGGCGACGATTGCCTTATACTGGTTGTAGAGCGCAAGCGCCTTGGCGCTGTCCGCCTGGGCCAGGATGTATTGACCACTGATGTCGGACAGCTGTTCTTCCGACAAGAGCGCACCTTTTGCTGAGGTAAGGCCGTTTTCGGCGCGGTAGCGCTCGACCTTCAGGGCCGCTTCCTGCGACTGCTCCTTCAGATCAGTCAGCCGAGCGCGCAACCAGACCGTTGCCCTTTGCGAAGCGTCGAAATTAGCATCGAGCTTGTCTGACAGGTAGGCATCGGCATAGGCGTTAGCGATCTGCGCCGACAAGGCCGGGTCGGTCGATGTATAATAGAGGTCGATCACGAAGCTCTGCGGCTGCTGTTCGACCCTCAGATTTTCCATGAGAACTGCCACGGCAGTGCCTCTGCGCGCGTCGAGGCTATCGGCATTTGCCATCTCCATGCCCTTGCCGGCAAACAGGTCCATCGTCATTTTGGCAAGGCCCTTGATCTCCTGGGTGACCGAGACCGGAGGATTGATGAATTCGTGCTTTTCGTAAAGCTGCTGTTTGTCGACCACCTTTGCCGCAAGCGAGCTTGACCTCAAGATCGCCACCTGGCTCATGATCTTCTTGTCAGATTCCATGTTTGCAGGCGCCGGCGAAACGTCGCCAGCAAACCGGCTCAGATTGTCATCGATCAGGACGCTGGTGCCTGCCGTATAATAATAGGTTGCAAACACCAGCCGGGTGACACCGAGCAGTAGTCCAATGGCCGCGAAAAGGGCCACGAGCTTTGCCTGGCGCCTGGCGATCTGCATCAGGTGTTCGACGTCGATGAACTTCTCCCCGCCGACCTCAGCGTGCTTGGCCGTGCCCGGCTGACCGAGATAGGGGCGTACTGCCTCCTGCATCATCTTTGCCTTGCCCATGAACTCGTTCATTGCGACACCCGTCTAAAGGCCGAACTCGGTGTCTGCAGCGCCACCATCGCTCGCTTGAGACGTGCCGTGATCGGCATCTTGAGATGACGGGCTGCTGCCGGATTGCGCAGGACGTCCTTCACAGCATCCGCAACAGAACGCTGTTTGATATGATCAACGAGGGTCAGAAAAGCAGCCGCCTCCTCAAGATTCTTAATTCTTCTGAGTTGTGCTGCGCGGGCTGCGGCATCCACCGGGAAGGTAGCCAGAAAATCACGATCCGCCCGAATCATGGCTTCGACGTCGTTCAGGTTCATGACGTGCGAGATCGAGCCTTTGGCGGAATGGTAGAGGTATCCTGCCTCCGGCTCAACGATGCAATATGCGCCGCGCGACAGCGTCCTTGCGAGGAACAGATAGTCCTCGCCGATGCGCAGCTGATCGTCATAAGCAATGCCGTTTGCCCGAATAAAGTCGCGGCGAATGAGTGGCTTCAGGTAGCCAAGATTGAAGCGCCCGGCAAAGAGCATGTTGTGGTCGATGAAATGAGCAAGGCTCAAGTTCCCGAGCCGTGCTAGATCGGCCGTGCGGTGCAGGAGCCGCTCCTTGCCCTCCGACTTGATGACGAGGTTATCGACGACGGCGTCGACGGCCGGGACATCGGCGCACCTGAGGAGCCGTTTCGTCCTTTGAGGCAGGATCTCGTCGTCGGCATCGACAATCCCGATCCATCTGCCTCTCGCATCTGCGATCGCCGCATTGCGGGCGCCGCCAGGTCCGCGATTATCCGGCAGGCTGACGAGCCGCACCTTTTCGCTGCCGTAGGAGCGCACGATGTGAGCCGTCTCATCGACCGAGCAGTCGTCGGCAACAATCACCTCGACATCGACACCCTCCTGGGCAAGCACGCTTTCAATGGCGCGTGCGACCGTGCCTGCGGCGTTGTAGGCAGCAACGATGTAGGAGATGTCCGGGACGTCAGGCAACATGGGGGTTGCTCCTTGCGGCTGGAACCGGCCCGCCGTAATGCATCGCTTCACGGACGCCAAGCAGACCGGCAACGACGCCGAGATGCAGAATTCCTCTCAAGACATAGCGCCAACGGTCGACAGGCAGGAACCATAAGAAAAGGCTTACGGCAAAGCAGACCAGCGCCTTCAGTGCGGCAAGCACGATCTGCAGTGCCAAACCAGGTGCGGCTGCCGTCGTGCGCAGGACGCGTGCATGGCTCTGCCCGGAGCGGAACCGGCGCCCGGCGAGCCATCCGATTGAGGCGCGTTCCTCGGCAACCGGTTCGATGACCAGTGCCTTATCCGCAAATGCGATCTTGCCGCCGGTCGCGTGGAGGTCGGCAAGGAATGCCGTGTCCTCGCCGCCGCAGCGACCAAGCGCCAGGTCAAAGCGCCGGTCGCGGAAGGCTTCGGCGTTCCTGTCGAGCAGCAGATTGCAGGTGTATCCCGTCTTGATCTCGCCATTGACGAAAACCGGTTTCGTCGAGTGGAAATCGCCTTCGACCATGAACGCAGGAGCATCCTTGCCGTAGCGCGCCGACACAGGACCGAGCACGGCTGCTGCATTGGTCTGTTTGGCGGTAGCCAGCAGTGCCGTGAGCCAGCCTGGCGTGACTAGCTCGTCGTCGTCGACAAAGGCCAAATAGTCGCCTGTCGCCCGATCGAGGCAGGCATTGCGGGCAATCGATATGTTGCCGGCAGGGCAATGAAGGTAAATCACCTGATGCACAATCTTGGCCCTGATGGCCTCGACTGCATCTCTGGCGCTTTCTTCAACATCGTTGTCGGCGACGATGATGCGAAGGACGGCCTGCTCAGGCACGGCAATCGCCGCAATCGAGGCCAGCGTGTGGCTGAGCGAGCTCCGCCGGTATGTGCAGACGGCAATTTCGACGAGAAGCGGCTGGCTCATGAGACGCTCCTTTTTGGCCGAAGCGACAGCATCTCAAGCCAGAAGCCGGTTGACCACGCCATATGCATGACCATTGCAATCAATCCGGCCAATGGTCCGTGTGGCATCTGCTGACGTACGCGAAGATAAAAGCCATAGCCGACACAGGTGAACGCCCAGACGAAAGCTGGAACGATCGCAGCCCAGTAAAACAGCGCGAGCACCGTGCCAGCAACGGCGGGCGCGACTGTTAGCGGCAGCATTTGGCGTAAAGCCGGCATGGTCTTGTGTTTGCGGATATTGCGCGCCCGCCCGCGGCCGTAATTGAGATATTGACGAAACAGTGCGGCAACGCTTGCGCGCGGATGATAGACCATGCATGTCGTGCCGCTGATCCAGATCTTGTAGCCAGCCTTCCTCAAGCGGAAGTCGAGCTCGGCATCCTCATTGTGGGAAAAGGTCTCGTCATATCCGCCGACGGCGAGAAAGGTCCCGACGTGCATCAATGCGTGGTGGCCATGGTCGACGTAGCCGCCCGTCGACAGGTTGCGATGCGCAGAACCGCCGTTACCGATCTTGGAGTTCTGGGCGATCGCGGCTGCTTTCTGGATCGCGTTGAAACCGGTCGTTTCCAAGGCGACGACGACGGAGGCGGCGCCGGTCATCTCGGCATCGGCAATTAGTCGTTGGCAATAACCCTTCGGATATTCACCATGCGCGTCCATGCGCACAAAATATTCAAAATCACGGCCGTAGCGTGCCACTGCAAGATTGATCGCCGCACTTTGCAGGCGCTTCGGATTGTCAAGGAAGATGATGCGCGGATCGATGGCGGAGGCGGCCTTGATGATATCCTGTGAACCGTCCTTGCTGCCGCCATCGGCCACCACGATGCTCCAGTCCGGAGCCTGGAGCTCCATGCTCAGGGCGCTCAGAAGCGCACCAATATAGTTTCGCTCGTCAAGGCATGGAATGACGATCAAGCAGCAATCTTCTGGACATACGTGCTTATTCATCGCGTTCAACCCTATATGGCAAATGACGAATTGATCGGAAGGCGATCTGAAGTTTTGCGAGGCTCGGCTGGCGCCAAGCCGGCGAGCCAGGCGACCAAGTCCTTGCAGTCCGCCTCATCGATCGCCCAGTTGCGCCGATCGCATGCGGCAATCGCGGATTTCAGGCGCTTAAAGCGCTGAACGTCCAGGCCCTCCATCGCCATGCTAAGCGCAAAGGGCGTGGCATCGGACAAGATCAGGCCGATATTGTTGCGCCGAAGTGCCTCAGCCGTCTCGGTGCCTTGAACGGCAATCGGTACTGCCCCGTACAGGCATCCTTCGTAAAGCCGGTTCGGTAACAGCCACTTGGAATTGAGACCCTCCTCGAAAAAATCGGCCGCCCAGGCAAAGTCGACCTCGCCGTAAATTGCACCGAGGTCCTCCGGGTTTCGGTAGGGACCACAAAAACGCATGAAGGGTTCGTTCTCCACGAAGGCGTCGAAGTCGCTAAATTCCCTGTAAGCCGGCCGGCCGCGCAGAACGATCTCGAACCTGCCGTTCGCCATCCTTGAGAAGCGCGCAAGCAGCTTCAACGATTTTCTGCAACGCAGCGCGCCAAACCAGCCTATGCGCCATGGCCGGCCTTCGAGCTTTTGCGGAACGGGAAGAAGGCCCTCCCTTGGAGGCGGGACGACCTTGTTCTCGACGATCACGACCGGGACCTTCAGAAAAGACTGCACATCGAAATAGTTGCTCTTGAAGGCTGGCGAACTGGTGACGATCGCGGTGACGCTTCGGCCAAACCAACGTTCGGCTAATCGCATCGAGCGCCCGACAGGACCCATTCCGATGAGAAGCCTGTGAATATCGAGGCACTCGTAAACGATTGGCACGGACCCGCCGAAATAACGGTTGGCGCGGTTTGCCAGTGCCAGCGTTTCGAGATTGCGGGCGACGATCACGTCCGGTTTGCTGGCGCCTGCAAGAACAGAACGCAGCCTTGCCATCGCTTTGAGAACAGCCCAGGAGCGCTGGACAAAGCGGCCGTCGGCCGTCTTGCCGAGATTGACCGGATTGATGCCTTCGATATCGCCTGGGATCTTCGTCCGCGCAAAGCCTGCAAGGTCAACCGTCGCGCCGCCGCGTGTCAGCATGATCAGGCGCCGGCGAACTGCCGGATCCGACAGGTCATGGACGAGGTAAAGCACGCGCGGCATCAAAGGTTCTCCTGCGTCTTGGCAGGGGCGCTGACGGTGATGGTCCGATCGCAGGTCAGTGAGCCTGCAAACAGGCATCTTTCGCCTGCAGCAGTAAAGCTCACCCAGTCGACCTGCATGATAGTCGGTCCTTTGTAGGCAAAGGGGCCCATCCAGCCTGTAAGCGTATCGGTTCCCCATAGGCTAAAGAAGATCTTCTGCCGTTCCGTCGGAATACGGAGCTTATCGGTGACCTCGTTGACGAGGACGCCGTTGACGAAGAACCGGAGTCTCGAGGGCTCCCAGATGAAGGCGAAGTGGTTGAACGCCTCGTCGGCCGGGCCAGCTAGCGAAACCAGCCTTTCGTTGCCGCCCTTCGCTTTCACATACTGGTTGACTTGGACAGTAGCACTGTCCTTACCCAGCACCTCGAAATCGATCTCGTCGTGCTCCTCATGGTCGGCAGGGCCGATATAGGAGAAAAATGCCGAGTTAAGGCCCGACCCGGTCGCCGACTTTATCCGTGCCTCATAGGTGCCAAAGCCGTAGCGCTGCTTCGTCTGGAGTTCTGCGCAAAGGAGGGTCTTCTGATCGGCCGCGTCCTTTGCGAGCATCAGCGACGCAAAGCCGTCGGCAATCTTGATCATTCGCGCCGACCAGATGCAGTTTTGATGATCACCGTTCGTCCAGCCGTCTGAAATATACCAGAAGTTGGAATCGAGCCGATCAAAGCTCTCGAAGAAGGATGCTCCAGGGCGCCCGTCCGCAGCCTGGACGTTAGGGGCAAGCCAGCACGTCAGCAAGATCAGCGAAAAGACCCGCCGGCAAATGCAACTGAAATCCTGACCGCTAACCGCACGGTTAACATGTGAAGGTTGATCGAAATTCATAATAGCAGCCCGAAGCGAGTACGAGAAACAAATGACACGGCGACGTTGGCACTAAAGATGTCAGGCTATACTTTTTGATTTTCCTTTACAGACAGAATAAACGCGCGGTGCCCTCATCGCAGAGTTATCCTGCCTGAAGTGCAACGCCGATGTTGCGTATCTCGACCGCGTTTAACTGGTAGCGGTCGTATATACAGGCATCCCTAGAACGGCGTAGCAGTATTTGTAGGGACGTTATTTCAGAATTGGTAAAGAGGCAACCAAAAATTAACGAATCTAGTCGCTAAAAGCTTGATTTAACGCCGCAGATTAACGCTGGGACAAATTTCAGCTTCTGTCGTTTCATAATGATACAGATGGGCATTCCGAACGCTGGAGAGGGCAGGCACGTCTGTCCGTCAGGAGCACACGTGCTCTATCGCGCTGGCTCCGCAGGTGGCGGCAACCAATATCTAGCCGTTGAAAGTCGGTGGTGCCGGTCGTGCTGGCCGCATGAAAATCTCCGTGACTTCGCAGGAGGATGGCATCGACAAGGCTGTGATCAGGTTCGCTGCCACCGATTCCGGCTGCAGTAGCTCGTCCGCTTGGTACGAAAGCGCTCTCGCATCATGGATGGTTTCCTGCATCGCCGTTGCTGTCTTCCCGGGAAAGATGCTGAGGACGCGCACATCCTGGCCATTGATCTCGGCTCTCAGCACGTCGGCAAAGGCCTTCAGGGCATATTTGCTCATCGTGTAAGCAGCGAGCTCCATTCTCGGATTCAGCCACACGCTCGAGTTGATAAATGCGATATAACCCTTCTGTCTGGTCAGCGCCGGGAGCAGAAGCTGCGTCAGAACATATGGCGCACGCAGATTGACGCGCCAGACGTCATCGAGTTCTTCCGCTGGGCTTTGCGCAACCGGGCCCGAACGAAAGACGCCAGCACTGTGCACCAGGTAATCAATGCCGCGATCAGTCACCCGCAAACGGGCGACGAATTCGGCGATCGCCCTGTCATCAGCAAGATCGACATGATGCCAACTGATTGATGCTCCATTGCTGAGCGACGACTGCGGGACGCCGCCGCGGGTTAGAGCATGAACTGTCACGCCGGCTGCACCAAATGCTGAAACGATCGCTTGCCCGATACCGCTCGCTGCCCCGGTCACCACTGCCACACGCCCCTGAAGAGGTTTTTCCATGATCTTAGTCCCTCTCCACCGGTGCAAGCAGATCATGGCCGAGCAGAAGATCCGCGGCATCGGCGATCAAATCAAATGCTAGACCCGATTTTCTGGCGATGTCGAGGAGATCATGTTTGCCGTCCGAGTAGTTTAGAACCCAGAGTAGGGCCATCTGACGCGTCTTCGTGTCCGACTTGCCGCCAACGGCATCGTAGAGCCCCCGCTTTCCAAGCTGGGGTTCGCACATCGGCGAAAGGTTCAGGAAAGCTCGGTTGCGGTCCAGTGTGCCGAGCACGCAGGCGTAGGTCTCGAACGAGTGGGCAAGCGCTTCCGGCTTGATGAAATCAAGATTGTCGGCCGATGTATGGTATTCGGCAAACTGTCCGTAGGGTGTGCGCGACAGACAGCCGAAGGGAAGGTTGATGCCAGGCGAACTGAACTGCCGTTCGTCATAGCCATAGGGAGAAAAAGCCATAATCGAATGGGCTTGCCCCGCTGCCGTCAGCACATGCTCCACCACCCGATCGATCTCGGCCGTCTCGTGGCGACTTTTCTTATAATGCAGCATGCCAGGGTCACCGAGGTTGACGGCGACGAGACCATGTTTGATGCGCGACAGCCGCTCGCGGTTCATCGAAAGCCAGGCGATTGAACCGATCGTGCCCGGAATGAAGAGCAACCGCACGGAATAGCGCCGCTGTGACGCCATCAAAAGCTTAGCAAGCTCGACACACACGGCGATGCCGGACAGATTGTCGTTGGCAAGCGACGGATGGCAGATGTGCGTCGAGATAATGATTTCGTCGGTTGTGAAGCCGGGGATGAAGCACTCGCCCCACAGGAGTTCGCCGTCTGAAAGTGTTGAGTCTATCAGGACCTCGTAGGATCCTTCGCTCATCGCCTCGAGGGCGTTCTGGGACAGGCAGAAGCCCCAGTCCTCCTTGTAGTAGCTCGTCCGGTAAGGTATCCAAGCGGGATGGCCAGGGTCGGTGTGCAGATGAGGCTTCAGCGCCTTAAGCGGCAATGTCGCGCGGATCGGTCGTGAATAGTTGACGACGTGCAGATTGCTTGCCTTGAAGTCGATGACGCGATTGCCCTTCTCGTCCTTCACATAGGCATCGCGGATGCTCCATTCCTGCGGGACCGTCCAGTCGAAGATCTCTGTGCCGCTTGCGATACGATGAATCTTAACCGGAATTTCCTGCCTGATAATCTCCAGTGTCTCGACGATGCCCGGACCGGTGATGCTGCGACAGATCGGATAAAGCCGCTCAATGAGGGCATACATCCGCGCGCCGGCAGGCTCCTTGACGGGCGCGCTGACGGCGCTCAAGCAACGACCTCGACATTAGGAAGCGGAACGACAAACCGGCTGCGCAAGTCTTTGACCGCCGACATCTGGCTGATGATCTCATCCTTGATGTTCCAGGGAAGGATCAGGACGTAATCGGGCTTGGTTTCCTCAATCTTTTGTGGTGCGTGGATCGGGATGCGGGTCCCCGGAAGCAAGTGGTTTTGCTTATGAGGGCTGACATCGACAGTATATTCGATGAGATCCGTGCCAACGCCGCAGAAATTCAAAAGCGTGTTGCCCTTTGCCGGAGCGCCATAGGCGACAACGGTCTTTTTGCTCTCTTTCGCATCGATCAGAAAGCGCAACAGATCGCGCTTGGTGCGGTGAACCTGCTCGGAAAATTTGGCGTAGCGTTGGATAGAATTGACGCCGCCTTCAATTTCGCGCGCGCGCAGTTCACCGACACGGACCGACACTGGCTGGCTTTGATCTTCGGCGTGACGGGCATAAATGCGCAACGATCCCCCTTGTGGACGGATCTCATCGACATCGAAGATCGTCAAGCCGTGATGGGCAAAGATTTTCTCGACACTGTAGAGCGACAGGTACGAATAGTGCTCATGATAGATCGTATCGTAGTAATTGAGCTCCAGCATCTTCATGAGATGCGGAAATTCGATTGTTACGATGCCGGTTGCCGATAACACGATTTTGATGCCGGCAACGAAATCGTTGATGTTGGGGACATGCGCCAGCACGTTGTTGCCAATCAGAAGGTCAGCCGTGAGGCCGTCGCCAACCAGCTGCCGTGCCGTCTCGACACCGAAAAACTGCACCCTGCTCGGGATGCCGGCCTCTAACGCGACGGCCGCGACATTGGGACAGGGCTCGATGCCGAGCACCGGAACGCCGCGTTCCTTGAAGTTCTTTAAAAGGTAGCCGTCGTTGCTGGCAATTTCGATCACCTGATGGCCGGTGTCGAAATGAAACCGCTCGACCATCTGGTCAACATATTCGCGGGCATGGCTCAGTACCGAGGCCGAGTAGGAGGAGAAATAGGCATATTCGCTGTCGAAAATGTCTTCCCGCGGCGCCATGGGAGGCACCTGGACCAAGAAGCATTCGTCGCAGACGAAAGCATGGAGTGAAAAGAACGGTTCGGGATCCTGCGTTTTGTCGATGGCGATATAGGAGTTTGCAAGCGGTGACGCGCCAAGGTCGACGACTGTCTGAGTGAGTGTGGTGTTGCAGAACCGGCAGTTGAAGGAAGTCATGATCTTCGCCCCCTAGACGAAACGATGTGGTGAAGAGTACGTGGTCTGAAACATGTGGTTGACGTTTGCAGATCTGTTCGCAGCACAACAACGAGCACCAAACATGACCGCGACTTCGAGACTCCTCGATAAGTGGTGAAGCACCGATAAACCTCCCTACCGGCCGGCAGTGGCAAAGCTCGTCTCGCGCCGTTTGACGCGACGATTTAATTCAGGCACCAGAGCGGGAGCACCGTCAGGCAGGGTTGTCAGGCGGTTCGTGGCGCGGAACACCACGTCCGATGGTCGGCCGACCAGATAATTGGACACACCGTCCTCAAGGGCCTTGCGATAAATGCAAAGCGCACCGTCAACAGCATCGAGCGTCTTTGCAATCTCGGGGTCGTCGTGCGTGTAACTGACAACGAAGGATGGAGCGAGAACGCCGCGCTTGATCAATTCCTGCAGGAACAGCGTCCGGAAGGCTTGGGAGGGACGGCCGTCCTCATCAAGCGCTGCGTAAACGAGGTTGCTTGCCAGCCCGAAGACACTGAAATGATTGCCAATCCCATGGCTGCCGGCGATCTGCGTAATACCTTCTCGAAGCGCCTCGCCCTTTTCAAAAAGATGCTCGATCACCGGCTCTTCACGATAAATCTTCATCGTTGCAATTGCCGCCGCCATGGCGTGCGTTTCAGCTCCATGGGTGGTCGACAGCAGGAAAACGCGTGGCTTCTCGCGCTGATCGATACCTCCAAGCTCCATGAATTCGCGCTTTCCCGCAAGCGCGGAGATCGCAAAGCCATTGCCCATCGCTTTGCCGAAGCAGGATAGATCTGGTTGGATATCGTAAAGAGCCTGGGCTCCGTTCCGGTGCCACCGGAAACCGGTTATCATCTCGTCAAGGATGAAAAGTGCTCCATTGGCATGACAAAGATCACGAAGACGGTGCAGGAAATTATCCCTTGGCGACTCGCCTTTCGATGGCTCAAGGATGACAGCCGCGATCTTTCCGGGATGTTGCTCAAACAGTGCTTTGGCACTGTCAATTTCATTGTAGTTAAACGATAGCGTCATATCCCGTACAGCTTTCGGGATGCCGGCGTTCATGGGCGTTGTGCCGATGAACCAGTCGTCGGTCGAAAAAAATGGGTGATCGGCGCATCGGGCAACAAGGTCACGGCCGGTGATGGCTCTCGCCAGCCGGATGGCGCCAGAGGTTGCATGTGAGCCATCCTTACAGAATTTGACCATTTCGGCGCCTTGGATCGTCTCAAGGAAGCTCGATGCGCAATCTACCTCGATGACTGCCGGCCGGGTGAAGTTCGCACCATTCTTCAACTCCCGCTCGACAGCGCGCAAGACCTTCGGGTAGGCATGGCCAAGGGAGACTGCGCGGTTTCCCATGCCAAACTCGATGTATTTGTTGCCGTCAACGTCAAAGACATAAGCGCCGTGCCCCCGGGCGATGAAGCCCGGCGATAAGACCGGATACTGATCGTCGCCCTTTGCGTAAGTATGGGCGCCTCCTGGAATCAACCTTCTGGCTCGCTGACGCAACTCTTTCGAGTTCTCGAAGTTGCTAATGAGGCTGGTCACTGTTCTTTCCCCCTCCGAAAACACGTCGTATGCCGTTGCAAGGGGCGGACGTGTTTAACGACGCTTTGAAATGGCTGAGCGGGAGGGGTGACCGGGGGATGTCCCAAGCGCGGGAAGACAAAACCTTGAGAGATCAAAGTCGCTGAAGTCTTCTCTGAAAAACTGTTGAGCCAGCCGCATATATTGCAACGGGCGCAAAATCGAAATCGTGCAGCGATTGCTGGATTTCAAGTTTGTCGGGTACGCACAGGATACACGCAAGTACACTATACTCCACTGCTACTGTTACTAGAGTTATCATTAAAGAAACATCATGTAAATAAGAATTAATGAGGTGTTAATATAAGATTTAATCTGGTGTATTTTGTGCATTTGCTACTTGGTGATCCGGTGCATTGCGCCAGACGAGCACGCAGTCGCGGCCAGATTCCTTCGAGATGAACCATAACGGGATTCGAGAGCCTTCCTCTTTGAACTTCAGTTAAGATTTTTCCTGTAGAAGATTTGGGTCCTTGTCATTTTGGTGGATCAATGTTTCACGTCCCGATGCGTTGGCGCCGCAAAATGATCCCGCAGTCGACCGGCAGGCAAAGGCTCTTGTGGCCCGATATCGACTTCGACGCGATCTATGCCATTAGCGATGTGCACGGTTGTGCGGATGAACTGGCAGAAGCCCAACGGCGCATAGCCGATGACGCCAGGGCCCATCTAGGCCCCAAGCTCATCGTTTTTCTCGGCGACTATGTTGATCGCGGTCCCGCCAGCAGCAAGGTGCTCGACATGCTTGCGGCGGAGCCGCGTGAGAGCTTCGTGCAGGTCGCGCTTGCGGGCAATCACGACGATGAATTTGCCCGCATGTTCCGCAAACCTTCCATCATTGCCGATTGGCTCGACTTCGCCGGGACCGAGACGCTTGCTTCCTACGGTATCGACGTTGCGCATGTCATCAAGACGAAGGGGGTTCGCGGTCTCCAAGTTCTTGTCGCGGAACTCGTGCCAGAAGAGCACATCGCCATGATCGAAGCGATGCCGGTCTCGCTTCAGATCGGCAAATTGCTGTTCGTACACGCCGGCGTAAAGCCTGGCGTCGACATGTCAAAACAAACGGATATGGATCTCATGTGGATCCGCGAGCCATTTTTAAGCGAAGGCCCGCGTCAGCCGCTCTTCGTGATCCACGGGCATACACCTGTCCTGCAGCCGACCTTCGGACCGCAGCGGGTTGCAATCGACACGGCGGCAACGGCCACTGGCCACCTGACGGTGCTGAAGATCGCCGAGGCAAGCTTCAATTTCATCTGACACAAGCCCGGCCTTCGAGCTTACTGGCAAGCGCGACGGCCGCTGCACTACAGTCCCGATTTCCGCAGCGGACATTAAGGCAGATGCCGTCGCCGCATTGCCGTCAAAACGCAGCGATCCCTGCGTTACCCTTGCGCCTGCTACTCATGCGAATGCCGAAACCAG
Source organism: Rhizobium sp. USDA 3886 (assembly GCF_056279785.1). NCBI lineage: Bacteria > Pseudomonadati > Pseudomonadota > Alphaproteobacteria > Hyphomicrobiales > Rhizobiaceae > Rhizobium > Rhizobium sp. USDA 3886. The sequence continues at coordinate 1,415,295 of NZ_JBWCDC010000003.1, forward strand.
CTCGAGGCTGCGGGGTATGGCTCTAAGTAAATCAACCCTGCTCTCCGGCTGAGGCACCGACCGCTTCGGCTGGTGAAGTAAGCAATCGACGTAAGCGAAGATAGTTATCCAGAAATCCGACGATCAAAAAAGAATACATGTTACACAGTACAGACTAGAAAGTTTCTCCAGTTTCACCGTTCTATTGACTTAGGCCTCGAAGCTGGTTACGCGTGATTAACACACCTGAAAATCCTTCAACAAACTAGGATCTTCATGAAATATCGGCCGGAGATTGACGGATTACGGACGATTGCAGTATTGCCGGTGCTGTTTTTCCATGCCGGTGTCACTGGATTTTCTGGCGGTTTCGTTGGCGTCGACATTTTTTTTGTTATTTCAGGCTTTCTCATAACAAGAATTCTGGATGATGATCTAAGGAATGGCCGCTTTTCCATACTGACTTTCTACGAGCGGCGTTTTCGCAGGATCATTCCGGCACTGGTTTTCTATGTTTTACTGACGGCGATCGCCGCCTACGTGCTTTTCCTGCCACCGTTCTTCGAAGACTTCGCCCGAAGCCTGCTGGCAGTCGGGACATTCACCTCAAATGTCTATTTCTGGAGGTTCTCAGGTTATTTCGAAAACAGCGCGCTTCTACGCCCGCTCTTGCATACCTGGTCGCTTGCGGTCGAAGAGCAGTTCTACATCTTCATGCCGATCGCCATGTGGCTGCTCTATAAAGTGACGTTCCGCGTGCGGTTGGCGGCATTCGCACTCGCCTTGATCCTGTCCCTGGCACTTAGCATCTATGCAATCGACGTCGCTCCGACAGCAAACTTCTTCCTCTTGCCGACACGAAGCTGGGAGCTCTTGATTGGAAGCTTGCTGGCGCTTTGGGGCGGTCAAAGCACGCTGTCTTACCGGGCAAACAGTGCCGTTGCGATCGGTGCCGCGATTTTGATCCTCTTTTCTGTATTTGCCTATACGGATGCGACACCATTCCCTGGGCTCGCCGCCGTTTTGCCATGCGCAGGTGCAGCTCTCGTCATCTATACAGGCGGACCGACCCGTTCGGTGGTTGGTAAAATCCTTGCGAGCGCGCCGTTCGTATTCATCGGCAAGATTTCCTATTCGCTCTATCTGGCGCATTGGCCAATTACCGTCTTCGTCCGATACGTGACCCTTGAGGAGCCCAACGGGCTCCATGCCATGGGCATTATCGCCGCCAGCGTTTTGCTTGCCATTTGCTCCTGGCGCTTTGTCGAAACGCCATTCCGTCTGCAGACCGTGCGCTGGCCTCGGCGCGCCCTCATCGGCTCGGCCCTTGCCAGCATGTCGATCGTCTCGCTGTTCGGTTACGCGGGCATCGCCGCTCATGGCTTCCCTCAACGTTTTCCCGGCTATGCAACCGAGGTCGAAGCGCGCATGGTTGATGTCTCTGCAGTTGTAGCGAGCGCGGATACGACAGTGCGCGCCGGCCAGACTTGGCGGAACGGCATCTGCTTTTTCGAAGACGACGACGGCTTTAAAAAATGGCGCCCCGAAGATTGCGCTTTGACGACAAACACCGGTGATGTTGCGCTTCTGTGGGGAGATTCCTACGCCGCCCACTATGCCCCCGGGATCGTCGCGAATGCCGCGTCCATTCATGGCCGCGTCTATGAGTATACATTTGCCGGATGCCCTCCGGTCCTTGCCTACTACTCCTACGCCAGACCGAACTGCCAGGCATTCAATCAGAAGGCGCTGGACATCATCCGGTCGCTTGACGTTAAGACTGCCGTGCTTTCAGGCCGATGGGTTGATTTGCAACGCCGGGGCCTGGACATGCTCGAGGACACTGTCAGACAACTCCAGGAGGAGGGCGTCCGGGTCATCGTGATCGGACAATCGCCGATGTTTGTAACCAATGTCGACGTCATTGCTTTTAAGAAAGCCGCCGCTGGCCAAAAGGTAGCTTCCTGGTCAACCGTGATCGACAGCGAATTTAACCAGCGGCTGCGAGCTGCTGCGGGCGGTGCCGATTTCGTTGATCCGATTGCGATGGATTGCGCAGCCGGCGAGTGCCCTTACATTGACGACGGAAGGATGCTTTATTTCGATTCCGGTCACCTGTCGAATTTTGGCAGCGCCCGCGTTGTCGAACGCTATTTCCCGCTCGTATCTCGCGTCAATTGAAGTCTGCGCTGGTCATTTTGCGGTCGTGCCCCCCGCAAAAGCCCTTGCCAGCTCCGCCTTTTTTTCAGATGCGCGGCGCGGTCTCCTTCGGCCAAGCCTCGGGCATTTTCGTCAGGCATTTGATGTCGCCAGGGGGCGCGACGACTGGACTGAAATCGCCGATTGATCAGCCTGCCCAACGGTTTCTCGATTGAAACATAGGCAATCAGCAACAGGCCGAGCGCCGCCCCGGCTTCGATCGGAGGGAAGGCCCAATGCGGGATCCCGCTTCGCAGGAGAAGCGCGACGATCGCCACGCCGAATAACGCATGCCAAAGATAGATCGAGTACGACGCGTTCCCGAGGAAGAGCAGCACGTTGGATGGCTGGACATTCCTTCGCCGCTCCCACATCACGGCGGCAAAGACAAAAAGCGCCGAAGGAACACCCCATTTTACGGCGCGCGGCAGGTCTGCATCAAAGGCCGAGGCCGCTGCCAGGCAGATCAGCGCGACGGCAGCAAGTCCTATGCAAGCCAAGTGGGGCAATTCGGTCCACGGACGAAGACACGGCCAATCAAGAGGCCCGCGGCGAATTCCAGGATGACGGGGCTCGTCAAAGCCCGCAGGTAAGGCCAATCCAACAGGAGCGACGAAAGGCAGATGATGCAGAGTGAGCCGATTGCGACTGAAAAGCCGAGATCATGTCGTTCGCTGACATGGAAAAAGAGAACTGCGACTGCTGCGATCCCTCGCAGATACTGAACAGTATAGATCTGCTGCACGGCACGCCTCACATGTGCAAGAAAGCGCAGAATGCAAACCAGAATATTCATTGTAATGACGCCTGGTCAATGCAGTAAAAATCGCGGGTAAACGCTATTCTGACATTGGCTGACGGAAAATATAAGTATTTTACTACTTGAATGCCGCTAAGGAGAATAGTGTCTTCCGTCTTGATAGCGAAATTCTCGCAGCTCCGGCGATGGACCGTGGCGCGGGTCAAGGTTCGCTCCGACTGCCGCGTCGAGGTAATCAGTGTCAATTGCACTCACAAGCAGGCTTCACCAATTCGATCACCATGACATTCGCTTCATGAGCGGCTTTGATGAATGCTGCTCGAACATCCTCGGGAGGCACGCGGTTGTGCAGGCCCTCCAGGCACGCCATCACTGCCTCGGAAAAATCCTCGCCGTCATCGATCGGCCATCGCTGCAGAAGCGTTTCTGCGGCGCGCCTGACAGAGTTAACGACTCGGTACTCTCCGATGCAATGCATTGCCAGACCGACGGGCCGAAAGGCCAAACTGTTCCCTTTCATGACACCTTGCTCTCTGTTTCTCCAAGTAGCTATAGCTGTAGCAAAATCCATGCCGGGCGGCTGAAGCGGCACGAAGAGAGAGTTGTCTGCGGGAGAGGCGTCGAAAAGTCGTTAACGAAGACTGCTTCGGTAGGTCTGATGCGATCGGGCGTCGATCATGACCGGTACGCCCATTCGCGAGGCCCGATGGACATGATCTTCCACGGCTGGTCGACGAGCCTGTTCCATGTGGCGCAGCAATGGGTGACGATGTCGTTGCAGTCCCTGAAGATACGATTGGAGAGCCAGTTGTCGCCTATGAGCTTTGATATTCATTGTAAGCAGTCTTCGCAGCTTTCGGCGTTCTCCTACAGGCATAGGGGATCCGGTTTATTTGAGGCGGCGTACGGCTGGAGACAGAGTTTTGAAAATGACGGTTGAGCAGACTCTGCTGCGCGCATTTGAATACCGCATTCCATATGTTTCGCCTTGGGCTGCGTCGATCTGCCAGTGGGGCGTTAGTTTAAGATTATCGGCCACAAGTCCCGTCTCCGGCACTACGCAGCAAACATTGCCGCCTGTTCGCGGCGCAGGAGATCGATGATGCGGCCGGCCGGCAGCACCACATCTGCATAGGTAAGGACTTGATCCTTCGCCACGGCATGTTTCAAGATGCATCCCTCTGCAACACCCATGGGCAGCAAGTCCTGAACGCCGACGACATCGACGCGCTCGCACTGACCATAGCTCATGTAGCCGCCCAGACCGTCGATCGTTTCGCCGGCATTAAGGCCGCGCTTTGCAGTCGCAACGACCTCCACCCTAGGCCCGTCCAGTGGTTGAAGCACGGGATCGCGCAAGAGTGCAACGCGAGCCACGGAGAGGGGGACTTCGAAATGGCAAAGATGGTAAGGTGTGTAAAAGCTATAAAGCGGGCCGGTTCCGAGCTTGTAAAGGTTCAGGTAATGCTGCTGCTTCGGATCGTCGTGGTATGCGAGAATAAAGACGCCCGGACCTGGGGTTGCTCCCACGACATAGTCGACGGCTCCACCGACGGCTTTCAGCGCCTCAATGTCATACGCGTTGACGAGTTCATCGACATGGCCACGATGCTCGACACCTGTCATGCCGCGCTTCAAAATGGACATGCCAGTGCCGTTCGCGACAATAGCTTGCTCAAAGCTAATCTTCGTGCCGTCAGCGAAGCTGGTGACCATATGCGGGTCCTGCCCCCATTTCGCAGCGAATTCGGCCTGCGTTGTCGGTGTGCGATAGGGATCCTGCAGGCCTTTGATATTGCCGCACATGAGCGGAGTAAGGCCGATCGATTTGACGAAGCGCCACAAGTTCATCTGTACGCCAGGCTGGTCTCCATCGCAGGCCGTGAAGATAACCCCCGCCGCATCGGCTTTTTTCTTGAGAAGCGGACCAACCGTACCGTCCAGTTCGGCATTCATGGTCACCATGTCGCGACCGTGCGCGATTGCGCCTAAGCTGACGTTGGCGCCATATTCGATCGCACCCGTCGCATCAATCAAGCAATCCAGATCACCCGACTCATACAGCAATGCTGGATCGTCGGTGACAGCCGCCGTGCCTTCGGCGATCAGGCGGGAGAGACTGCTGCCATCGCTGGCGTAGGAGGCCTCAAGGCCAGCAGCGCGGTAGGCTAATATAGCCTTCTCCACGTTTCGGTTGCAGATCACGCAAAGGATCATTCCCGGTACGGAATTTGAGATCTGGTTGACGATGCCCTTCGCCATGAAGCCCGCGCCGTACATCCCGACCCTAATGGGACGGCCATCCTCTTCCCGCTTCTTCAGGAGCGTATCAATCACCATCAAAACCTCCTGTTAGATGCCGCGTAGGCGTTCCACGCCATGAAAATCCTCATCGAAGTCGGGCCATTTCGCGTCTTTCTCCGAAATCACAGCCCCTTCAACCGGCCAGGCGATGCCAAACTTCGGATCATTCCAACGCACACCGCACTCCGACTTTGGATCGTAGAATTCGCTGGAAAGATACAACGTCTCAGTGTTGGGCCTCAGTGTCACAAACCCGTGGGCAAAGCCGCGGGGCACATAAAAGGCCAGACGGTTCTCACCCGTTAACTCAACCGCGTGCCAACCGAGGTACGTCGGGGAATCGGGTCGCAGATCGATGATGCAGTCCCACAGCGCGCCGGAGAGGCACCGGACGATCTTAACTTCTGGCGAGGGCGGAAGTTGATAGTGCAGCCCACGCAGGGTGCCTGCTTCGGCGTTGAACGAATTATTGACTTGAACGAAACGGCCTTCCACGCCGGCGTCGGCCATTTCCCGCTCGCAGAAGACGCGCTGAAACCATCCACGTTCGTCCCCGCGCGGCTCCGGCTCGATGACGTATGCACCATCCAAGGGCGTTTTGTGAAACTTCATGCTGCTCGGCTCGCATCCTCTATTTGGCAGTCAGCTGCGACGCAGCCCTGAACGTAGAACAATGTCTCTTTGAGCGCCTTCAAAGGCCTCGAAAAGATTAATTTTAATCATATGCCCTTCACACTACGACCCGAATTTAGTGTTACCTGAACGATGAATGTCAAAGCTCCAAAAAACCAACTAAGCGCATGCCTTATACAAAATAGCAACGCCGCTGCAACGGGCTCCGTTAAGAGAATGTCGAACCGTTCCTTTTGCACTAAGAAAAGGCATTAAAACGGGAATGTTGGCTAAAATACGTACACTCATCAACAGAGATACTTGCTCATATCGATAAAGCGATATCCTCGCGAACATATTCCTTCATATATATGCTACCTTTCGCAATTGCGTAATGTCAACTCTTAAGACTTACTCGTTCGGAAGAAATAACTTCGGCCGGAAACGCCGAGACTGAAGGTGTCGGACAGCGTCATCTTGATGTTCCTGCCGCCGCGCTCACCCGAACTGAACTGAACGCAAAACGTTTGGCAGTTCATGGGCGACAACTGGCTCCCCAACCGTATCGTCATGGGCTGCGACGACGTCGTCACCCATTGCTGCGCCGCACGGAACATGCTCGTCGACCGGCCGTAGAAGGTCATGTCCATCGGGTTCCCCGAACGGGCTCACTGGTCATGATCATCGCTCGTTGGTATGACCTCACCTGGATCTCTCATCAGGCCGGTGCATAGGCGGGAAACGCTCCGTTAACCAACGGCGCTTGAAATGAAGCGTGGGCCCGGAACCGTTACGACTCGCAGACCGTTTATGCTGCGGGAGGTGCTGCATCATGAAACGGGCCATTTGGGACACTCCAATCACTGTTGAAGATCCGGCGACGGGAACGGTGCGAACGGTCAAGACCGTGCGACAGGCCAAAACTATGCTTGGCCGTTTCTGGCCTGCATACCATGGCAGCCAATACCGGCGGGCTGAGCGGGTTTGCGACGATGCCTTGCAGGGAGACTGTGACGCCAACAAAGCTCGGCAAGCCTTCATTGCGGCTGCGGTCGAAGCTCATTTCCATTTGAGCTGAGAAACGCTGCTCATGCCGCCGGCTCCAACTGAACGAGATGGCCGGCGCCGATCTCGCGGTAACTGCGCTTCGGCACGACATAATCCAGCGGCCGGACAGGACTTTTTAGCTCGTCCGCCGATAGCTCGCGCTTGATGCCGCGACGATCCGGATCGGGTACCGGAACCGCCGCCAGCAGCTTCTTCGTATAGGGATGCTGCGGATTGCCGAAGACGGCGTCGCGGGGACCAATCTCGACGATCTCGCCGAGATACATGACGGCGACCCGGTGGCTGACGCGTTCAACCACGGCCATATCGTGAGAAATGAAAAGGAAGGCAAGGTTCAGGCTCTGCTGCAGATCCATCAGCAGATTGCAGACCTGTGCTTTGATCGAAACGTCGAGGGCGGAGACGCTTTCATCGGCGACGATCACTTTCGGATCAAGCGCCAGCGCCCTCGCAATGCAGATGCGCTGACGCTGGCCACCGGAGAACTCGTGCGGGTAACGCGTCATCATATCCGCTTTCAAGCCGACGCGTTCCAACAGGTGGGCGGCCTTGTCGCGCGCGTCGGCGCGTGTGCCGAGGTGGTGCTCGACAATCGGCTCGGCAACCGCAGCCCCCACCGTCATCCGCGGATTGAGGCTTGCAAACGGATCCTGAAAGACCATCTGGATGCTGCGGCGCATGCGGCGAAGGCTCGATGAATCCAATGCCGTCACGTCATAGCCGTCGAGGCTGACCTTGCCGGCGTCCGGCTCGATAAGCCGGGTGATGGAGCGGCCGGTCGTCGATTTGCCGCAACCGGATTCGCCGACGAGGGACAGCGTCTCTCCTTGAAAGAGATCGAAGGAGATATTCTCGACTGCATGGATGGCGCCGGTCTTGGCGCCGAAAAGTCCGCCTCGGACAGGAAAACGCGTGGTGAGGTTCTTCACTTCGAGGATCGGCGTCTTGCGGCGATCGACAGTATCGGCCACTGCCACGGGCTCGCTGCGGGTGCCGGTGGCGGTATCGACGACGGGGAAGCGCAGCGGCCATTTTTGTCCGGCCATCGAACCCAGACGCGGCACTGCGGCAAGCAACGCGCGGGTGTATGGGTGCTTGCCGTGATGAAAGATGTCGCCGGTCGTTCCGTCCTCGACCGCTTCGCCACGATACATGACGATTGTGCGATCGGAAACTTCAGCGACGACGCCCATGTCATGGGTGATAAAGAGAACCGACATGCCTTCCTCTTCCTGCAGCAATTTGATGAGGTCGAGAATCTGGCCCTGGATCGTGACGTCGAGTGCTGTCGTCGGCTCGTCGGCAATCAGAAGCTTCGGCTTTGAGGCGAGCGCCATGGCGATCATCACACGCTGCCGCATGCCGCCGGAGAACTGATGTGGAAATTCTTCGAAACGTGAGGCGGCATTCGGAATGCGCACCTTCTCGAGCAGTCGGATCGTCTCCTTGCGCGCGTCCGGCTTGGGCATGTCCCCATGGCAGGTCAGCGCTTCGGAGATCTGCCGGCCGATCGAAAAGATCGGGTTGAGGCTCGTCATCGGCTCCTGGAAGATCATTGCGGCGTCATGGCCGCGCACCTGGCGCATCTCCTTGCCGGAAAGCGAAAGGACGTCCTTGCCGTTCAGGCTGATCTTGCCCTCGATGCGGCTCTGGTTGTTGGCAAGCAGACGCATGATCGAGAGCGAGGTGACGCTCTTGCCGGAGCCGCTTTCGCCGACAAGCGCGACCGTTTCACCCGACATCACATCGAAGGAGACGTTGCGGACCACCGGCTTCCATTCACCATCGACGAGGAACGACGTCGTCAGCTCCTTGACCGAGAGCACCGGGGTTTTAACACCCGCCATAGCCTTTCCTTGCGTCACGGCCTACCTCCCGACTGCATAAGCCTGCATCAGGCGCGGCGTTGCGGCAGCCCGCATCAAGCCATCGGCGTCGCGGCGTGCAGCGGTCAGACGGCCAACCGTCCACGGGTCGGCGACGGTCAGGTTGTGGCCCTTTCTGCGCAGCGCATCAAGCACTTCGGCGCCGAAATTCGCCTCTGCCATCAGGCTGCCGGGCTCGCGGGTGCGCGGATAAAAGGAGCCGGGAAAATGCGATGTGTGGAAGAGTGGCTGATCAATTGCCGCCTGCAGGTTCATCTTGTGATGGACATAGCGCAGGAAGAAGGAGAGCTGCCATTGCTCCTGCTGGTCGCCGCCAGGTGTGCCGAAAGCGAGTGTGGGCCGGCCTTCGTGAAGGGCGAGTGTGGGCGTCAGCGTCGTGCGCGGACGTTTGCCGGGCGCAAGCGACGTTGGCAGGCCGGGCTTCAACCAGAACATCTGCGCGCGCGAATTCAGGCAGAAGCCGAGGCCCGGCACGACCGGCGAGGACTGCAGCCAGCCGCCTGACGGCGTAACGGAAACCATGTTGCCCTCGCGGTCGATCACGTCGATGTGGACGGTGTCGCCGCGCTTTTCAGAAAGATGCGCCATGGTCGGCTCGTAGACGGCGCCAGTTTTCGAGGTGGCGGCGAGCATTTCCATGGTCAGGTCATATTGGGCTTCGAAGCCGGGGACGAGCCCCGGACGCAGCTCGAGTGAGGCATCGGAGGTTATCAATTTCCGGCGCGGGGCCGCATAAGCATCAGAGAGCAAATGCTCGACCGGGACTTTCGCGAATTCCGGATCGCCATAGTAGATTTCACGGTCGGCGAAGGCGAGTTTCATGGCTTCGGTGACGGTGTGGACGAAATCGGTGCCAGCCGGGTCCATTCCGGCGATGTCGATTTCCTTCAGAAGTGAAAGCGTCTGCAGGAAGACCGGACCCTGGCCCCATGGGCCGGTCTTCGCAATCGTCCAGCCGTGGTAATCATAGGTCAGCGGCTCTTCGATCGTCGCCGACCAGTTCGCCATGTCATCTGCATTGATAACGCCCAGGTGCCGGGTGCCGCTCGCATCCATCACCTCGGTCGAGCCGGCGTATCTGTCGATCGCCTCGGCAACGAAGCCGCGATAGAACGCATCGCGGGCGGCCTCGACCTGCGCCTCGCGCCCACTCTTTGCTTCGGCCTCAATGAGGATCCGCTTCCAGGTTTCGGCAAGGACCGGATTCTTGAAGTTCGAATGCGGCGCTGGAGCCGAACCGCCGGGCAGCCAGGTCTTGTGTGACGTCGGCCATTCTTTTTCGAAGAAAGCGGCAAGGCCGGAGATCGTCGCCGAAACGCGTGGTAGAACCGGATGGCCATGCTCGGCATAATGGATTGCCGGTTCAAGGATGTCACGGACCGTCAGCCTTCCATAGTCCCGCAGCATCAGCATCCAGCCGTCGAAAGAGCCGGGAATGACGGTCGCAAGCAGGCCGTCGCCGGGAATTAGCTTGAGACCTTCGGACGTATAGTGCTCGATCGTCGCCCCGGCCGGTGCGGAACCCTGGGCACAAATGACTTCGACCTTGTCCTTCGTCTTCGAATAGAGGATCGCCGGCATATCGCCGCCCGGCCCGCAAAGATGCGGCTCGACGATCTGCAGCACGAAACCGGTGGCGACTGCCGCATCGAAGGCATTGCCGCCTTTTTCGAGGATGCTCATGCCGACGGCGGACGCGATCCAGTGGGTCGATGTGACGACGCCGAAGGTGCCCAAGATCTCCGGACGGGTCGTGAATGCGGTCATTTCAAAAGTCCTTTCGATAAATCATGCTTCGCGCGGGTCGAGCGCATCGCGCAGGCCGTCGCCGAGAAGGTTAAAACCGATCACCACGAGGAAGATCGCCGCACCCGGCCACATCGCCATCCATGGCGCCTGAGACAGGAAGTTCTTGGCAACGTTCAGCATCGAACCCCAGCTTGGAGCAGGCGGCTGCTGGCCGAGGCCGAGGAAGGATAGGCTGGCTTCGGCTATGATTGCGGTGGCGATCGTCAGCGTCGCCTGCACCAGGATCGGCGCAAAGACGTTCGGCAGGATGTAACGGGTGATGATGCTGAGGTGCCGGAGCCCGATCGAGCGCGCCCCTTCGACATATTCCTCCGTCTTGACGGCAAGCACCTGGCCGCGCGTCAGCCGGACAAAGACCGGCATGGCCGAAAGACCGATCGCAATCATCGCATTCGTCAGGCTCGGGCCGAGGAAGGCGGCAAGCGCGATCGCAGTGATCAGGAACGGCATGGCAAGAAAGGCTTCGGTGATGCGCGAGATGATCTGGTCCGTCCATCCGCCGAAATAGCCGGAGATGAGGCCGAAGGGCACGCCGATAACAAGCGCGATCGCCACCGAGAAGACCCCCGCCATCAGCGAGGCCTGTGCCCCCCAGATCATCCGGGAGAGAATGTCGCGGCCGATATCATCGGTGCCGAGCCAGTGGGCGGCCGACGGCGCCTTGCGGATCGCCGACCAGCTCGTCGTGTTAGGATCCGGGATCGGCAGCAGTGGGGCTGCGATCGCGAGAATGGTGAAGAAGGCGATGATGCCAAGGCCTACGAGCGCACCCTTGTTCGCTTTCAGCTTTCGCCACGCCCGGCTCGGCGGGCGCTGTTCGGTTGCAATGGTGATCTGGTCGAGAGCAGTCACAGGGCAGCCCTTATGCGCGGGTTGAGGAGGACATAAACGATGTCGGCCAAAAGGTTCATCAGGATGAAGCCGATCGCCGTGCAAAGCACGACGCCCTGGACGACAGCATAGTCCCGGTTGAAGACGGCATCGACGATGAGTTTGCCGAAGCCGGGGATAGTGAAGATCTGTTCGGTCAAGACCGCACCTGCCAGCAGTTCGCCGAAGAGCAGCGCGCTCAAGGTCACGATCGGCAGCACGGCGTTTCGGAAGCTGTGCTCGAGCACGACGGAGCGCTCGGAAAGGCCCTTCGCGCGCGCTGTGCGGATATAGTCGGCGCTGAGCACACTGAGCATCGCGGAGCGGGTGTGGCGCATCAGCGTGGCGGCGAGGGCATTGCCGAGTACGAAGGAGGGCATCAGCATCGTTTCGATCGAGCGCAGCGGATTGCTGAAAAAGGGTTCGTAACCGGAAGCGGGCAGCCAGCCGAGCTTCACCGAAACCAATAAGATCAGCATGATGCCGAGCCAGAAATTCGGAATCGAAAGGCCGGAAAGCGCGATCAGGTTGGCAAGATAATCGAAGACAGTGTTCTTCTTGACCGCGGCTAAAATTCCCATCGGCACACCGATGACGAAGGCGAAGATCATCGACATGATCGCAAGCTGGATGGTGACCGGCAGCTTTTCCGCCACGAGTTCCAGAACCGGCTGGTTGGTGCGCAGCGATATGCCGAGATCACCCTTCAGAACCGAGCCGAGCCAGGACACATACTGATACGGCACCGGGTCGTTCAGCCGGTATTTTTCGCGCAAGTATCCGATCACCTCAGGATCGCGCTCCTCGCCTGCCATGGCGAGGATGGGATCGCCCGGCAACAGCTTCTGCAGCGAGAAGACGAAGACCGAGATGATCAGCAGGGTCGGAATGGCGACCAGAAGCCGCTTGGCGATATAGGTGTACATGAGCGTCCTGACAGGGCAAGAGGCAGCGGCGGCAGGTTGGTCTGCCGCCGCGATCTGCTCGGATCAGCCGGCCTTCTTCACGCCTGCAAGGCGGATCATGCCGTCCGGCGAGGGAATGAAGCCGGTGATGTTCTTGTGGAGCGCCCAGATCCACGACTGATGGCCGAGATAGATGATCGGCATGTCGTCGTTCAGGATCACCGCAGCCGCATCATATTTCTGCTTGCGGACAGCATCGTCGGTCGAGGCGCGGGCCTCATTCAGCAGCTTGTCGACCTCAGGGTTGCAGTACTTGGTGTCGTTGATGCCGCCCTTGCAGGTGATGAACTGGTGGATATTGCCGTCGGGATCGACGCGGCCGGACCAGTCGGAGCGGCTCAGCTGATAGTTGCCGGCGGTCTGTTCGGAAAGCAACGTTGCGAACTCCGTCGATTTCAGGCTGACGTCGAAGCCGGCTTCGGCCACCATCGACTGGACGATCTGCATCATCTGCGCTGCGACCGGGTTGTTCGGAATCTGCATCTCCACGGGCACGCGATCGAAACCTGCTTCCTTCACGAGAGCCTTCGCCTTGTCGAGATCGCGGGCAGGCACCGGGATGTCCTTGCTAAACCACGGGCTGTTCGGCGGGAAGGGCTGGTTGCCGCCGACCGCAGTGCCTTCGTAGACGATCTGGTTCAGCGCGTCGCGGTCGATCGCCAACGAAAAGGCCTGACGCAAATGCTTGTCCTTGCCGAACGGATTGTCGGCGCGCGGGCCGTTGGCGATGTTCGCATAGAGCGCCATGTAGCCGATATTGACCACATCCGCGTAGGTGAGACTCGCATCCTCCTTGACCGAAGCGGCGTCGGTCGCGGCCAGCCGCTCGATCATGTCAAGGTCGCCGGAACGCAGGTTGGCGAGGCGCACCGTCGTATCCGGGATCGGCAAATAGGTAACCTTGTCGATGAAGATATGGTCCTTGTTCCAGTAATCCCCAAATTTCTCGAGCACGATGCGGTCCTGCTGAACGCGTTCGACGAACTTGAAGGGACCGGCGCAAACCGGGTGGCTGCCGAAATTGGCGCCGAGCTCCTTTGCAGCCTTCGGCGAGACGATCATGCCGGCTCGGTCGGAGAGCTGGGCAAGCAGCGTGACGTCCGGGCTCTTCAGCGTGAACTTCACTTCGTAGGGAGCAGCCGCTTCGACTTTTTCAACGGAGGCGAGCTCGCTCTTGCGGCGCGATTCCGGCAGCGTCATGTTGCGTTCGATCGTGGCCACGACGGCTTCGGCGTTGAGCGGCGTTTCGTCATGGAATTTCACGCCTTCGCGCAGCTTCATGGTCAGCACCTTGCCGTCGCCCGACCAGTTCCACCCGGTCGCAAGCTGCGGCACGATCTTCAGGTCGGGGGTAACGTCGACCAGTTTGTCGCACATCGCCGTGTAGACGATGCGGCCGACGAAGGTGCGCGACTGTGCGGGGTCAAGCACGTCGGCGTCGTCCTGCAAGCCGATTTTCAGTTCGGCGGCGAATGCGGGCAGGGCGATTAAGGCACTTGCAAGAAGGCTCGTCGCGAAGTTGGCGGTCTTCATTCCATTCTCCTCTGTTTGTCTTTGCTTCATGAGCGACGGTATCCGCCTCTCTGCGTCTGGCTCGCTTAGGCGAGTTCTTGTTTGCTCTGCCGTTCGTGGTGGTCGAGTGAGGTAATCCGGATCAGGCTTTCCTGCAGCGTCAGCAGGTGCCGGCGCATGGCTTCGCCCGCCGTGGCGGGGTCTCGGGCAGCAATCGCATCGACGATTGCCGTATGCTGGCCGTAAGTCACCGTGCGTGTCTTGCTGGCGTTGCGGGCGCGCTCGCGGATAGCCTGCCAGGCCTCGTCTTGACGCACTTGGTTGATGACGTCGAAGATCGCCAGGAAGAACTGGTTGCCGGCGCATTGGGCAATCTGCCGGTGCAGGGCGCCGTCCCAGAGTTCACGGCCGTCGGCATCGGTGCTTTCGTAGATCTTCTTGACGAGCTCATACATGCGGGCGACATCGGCGGCCTTGGCGCGCATGGCGGCAAGCTGGGCGAGCTGCGGCTCGATGCGCAAACGCACTTCCATGACTTCCATCAGGTCGGTACCGGCGACGATCGAGCCGACATGCTCGCTCCAGCCATCGGGGCGCCTGCCGGCGAAGGTGCCAGACCCTTGACGTCGCCAAATGAGTCCCTCGGCTTCCAGAACCTCCAGTGCCCGGCGCACGGCACGGCGGCTGACACCCAGAGTTTCCGAAAGCGCACGTTCGGTCGGCAGTTTGCCGTCGGCATCCAGATTGCCGGAGCGCAACAGCGTCCGCAGCTTGTCCAGCGCAAAGTTCGAGTTGCCGGCTTCTTCCATTGGCAAATGGTCCGTACCAATTGACTATTGGTTCAGTGCAAACCAAATCAGTTCCTCCGTCAAGCGAATTTTTGTGCAAGTTTTGCGATGCACAAAATTTGAGCTACTCAGGGGAGCAACGGGCACTACGATCCGGACCTGCGGAGAAATATTGAGGGACAATGGGAGTACGATCACCCGCTGATGATTTATCTGAACAGTTTTGCAGGCCGTGCCCTTCGGCAAGAGCCGGAGCTATCAGCCTTCGATATAGACGGGATTGCTGAGCGCCCGGCAGATCGGCTGGCCGTCGATGTCGGCGACGCGAAGCTGCCAGGGCAGGCTGCGGCCGGACAGTGCTGCGGTGAATTCCGATAGAAGCCGGTCACGGCTTGCCTTGGCGATGACTTCGGCGCGCAGAAAGGTCTTCGGCTTGCCTGAAAAGCGGCCGATCCACTCATCGCTCTCGATCGGCTCGTCGATCAGCACGCCCGTGGCATCCAAAAGGACAAGGCGATCGCCTTTCGCACCCCGGACATTGGCCTCGGCGGAAACCGGACCGGAAACTGTTTCGCCCATCGGATGCCCGTTGACAGTAAGGGCCAGATGAGGACCGGACGGGCTTTCGGTAATGTAGCCGCGGCCAGCCTTCATGGCGGCAAGGATTGCGTCTTCCGAGAATTCTTCGAGCCACAGGACGGTGGTCGGGCGGGCAAGCACCAGCGGACCTTCCGGCATCAGGCGTGCGGGCTGGTGGAAATCGCTGCCGCCGATGGCGGCGATCTTCAGACCGGAGGCGAGGCGCGTTTGATAACGGTCAAGCGATATCCAGTTCCAGGCCATCCAGCTCGACTGCCAGACCTCCATGCAATCGATCTGCGGAAGCTCGTAATTCCAGGAGATCGCCGGCTTGTCATGGTTGATGGACAGAAGTCCGCCGCGCTCATGCACCAAGCGGGCGAGCGTATGGGCATCTTCCGGTTTCGTCATGCGGAAATCGATCCAGTCGTCGACGCCGAAGACATTGGCGTGGCCGGCGGCGGTCGTCACTTCCATGGCGCGAACGAAGACGAGGTCGGCTGACGAATGCGGATGGAAATAGCGGCGCTGCGTGATCGTGTTGTGGTCGGCGACCGCCAGAAAGTCGAGGCCTGCCTGCCTCGCTGCTTCGTGCAGCAGTTCCGGGGAGCCTGCGGCATCCGAATGGTAGGTGTGGCAATGAAGGTCGCCGCGATACCAGCCGGCGCCCTTGCGCACCGGATATGTGCGGGCGGGAGGCGGTTCCAATTTGCGCTTCGCCTTGTCGAAATCGATCGTGAAGAAGACATCGGCGCCGTCTGCCGGCACTTTATAAAGCCCGAGCATCACCTGCCAGCGGCCGGCCGGCATATCGCCATGGATGTAGCCGGGCGTCGCGTCGTCTGTCGCAACGAAGAAGCGATCACGCGCCCCGCCGCTCCAGCCCCTGAAACCGGCAGTGGACGGATAGCCGGTCGCGCGGGGATCAAGCAGGCCGAGATCGATGATGCAATCCTCTGCCTTGGCATAGCGCATCGTCACGTCGATGCGCGTCGTCGCCTCGGGAACGTCGAAGGCTATGTAGAAATAAGGGTTGTCAACCTGGTGGGCACGGGTGACATGGATGGTGATTTCGCTCATTTCCGACGCCTGACCTACTCGCCAATCGCCGGAATGCGTGCGCCAGTGCTGTCGAAGAGCGTCACATGCGCTGTATCGAAGGATAACTGCACGATGGTGTCGGCCTTGATTTCGTCGTCCGTGAAGATGCGGGCCGTCACGCGGCCCGCATCCTGGCGCTCCATCGTCACCAGGCTTTCCGGCCCCATGTTTTCATTGGCAAAGAGCATGCCGGAAATGACATTCGTATCACCCGGCCGCGCCATGCGCAGATGTTCCGGGCGGATGCCGAGCGTCATCGTTTTTGCGGCTGCCGCAGTTGCGATGGCCTCCGATACCGCAAGCCCCGGAAGCGTCAGCCCTTCGGCGTGAAGTTGCAGCCTGTTTTCGGCGACCGCGGACTCGACCGGTACGAGGTTCATCGGTGGGTTGCCGACGAAATTCGCGACAAACGTAGTCGACGGTCGGCGGTAGATTTCGATCGGCGGGGCAAATTGCACGATGCGCCCCTTGTCCATCACCGCGATCCGGGTCGCAAGCGCCATCGCCTCCGCCTGGTCGTGAGTGACGTAGACGGCCGTCATGCCCATGTCGCGCTGCAGATGGTTGAGGAAGCCGCGGGCCTCCAGGCGAAGCTTCGCATCGAGGTTTGAGAGCGGCTCGTCGAAGAGATAGACCTGGCTTGGATAGACGAGAGCACGGGCAAGCGAGGTGCGCTGCTGCTGCCCGCCTGAAATCTGGCTCGGCAGGCGCTTGAGGAGATCGCCGATCTTGAGCACGTCGGCCACTTCCTTGGCGCGGGCATGGCGCTTGTCCTCGGCCTCGCCGCGCACTTTCAAGGGATAGGCGATGTTGTCGGCAAGGTTCATATGCGGGTAGAGCGCATAGTCCTGGAAGACCATCGAAATCTTGCGGTCCTTCGGATGCAGATAGGTGACGTCTTTGCCGCCGATCAGCACTTTGCCGGAGGTCGGGGTTTCCAGGCCGGCGATCATGCGCAGGCTCGTGGTCTTGCCGCAGCCCGAAGGTCCGAGCAGGCAGACGAATTCGCCGTCGGCGATCGAAAAGCTGATATCCGGCACGGCGTTGAAGGCGCCGAAGCTCTTGGAGACGTTCTGGAATTCGACAGAGGCCATGAGACTGATTTTCCGATTAGGACTTGATGCCACCGAAGAACCGGAAACCGAACTTCCAGTTCACGAAGAGGTAGAGCACGATGACCGGCAGCGAATAAAGAAGCGAATAGGCGGCGAGCAACGTGACGATCGGCGTGCCGGCTTCGGAATAGAAGGAATAGATCGCAACGGAGGCGGGCATCAGATTGTCGCTTCGCAACAGGATGAAGGGGATGAGAAAGCTGCCCCAGATATTCACGAAGGCCCAGACGACGACCACGACGATGCCGGGCCGGATGACGGGCAAGGCGACATCGAAGAAGGCTTGAAGCGGCGAGGCGCCGGCAACCATGGCGCTTTCTTCATAGGAGCGCGGGATCCCATCGATGAAATCGCGAAGGATGAACATCGCTGTCGGCAGCAGGCCCCCGGCAAAGACCAGGATGACGGCAAGATGCGTATCGATGAGGCCTGCGGCCGACACGATCAGGAAGATCGGCACCATCGCCGCCGAGCCGGAGACCACGGACGAAAAGAGCAGCAGGACGTACGTGACCGCTCCCTTGCCTGGGATTGCGGACCGGGATAGCGCATAGGCGGCAAGCGTTGCGGCAGCGCCGACGAGAATGACGCCGCCGAAAGCCTGGATCAGGCTGTTGAACAGCGCCTGCATGGCGAAGCTGTTTTTGAAGACGGCCGCGAAGTTCGAGAGCGTGAATGGCGCGGGAATGGCAAGACCAAGTTCGGCGCGCGCGTTGAACGGCGCAAAGACAAACCAGATAAGCGGTAACGCGAATATGGCTCCGAGCAGCGCGGCAGCAACCGAAAAGCCGATGCGCCGCATATAGATTGTGCGCGATATCTGCATCACTCGGCCTCCCCCGTCTTCTTGCGGGCGATGCGCAGATAAGCGAGTGCGAATACGAGATTGATGAGCATGATGACCACGCCGACGGCAGCACCCTTGCCGAATTCGAAATCCTTGAAGGCGATCCGGTAGGTATAGATGGAGAGGATCTCCGTGCGGTAGGACGGGCCGCCGTTTGTCAGCAGGAAGGGTGTGAAGACGTTGAAGGTCCACATGGTAATCAGGATCAGGTCCGTCACCACATGTCCGCGGATAAGCGGCAGGGCGATATCGCGCAGCTTCTGCCAGGAGGTTGCGCCGGCCACATCGGCAGCCTGGAAATAGCTCGGCGGGATCGACTGGAAAGCCGAGTTGAAAAGCATCATCGAGAAGGCGGCGCCGCGCCAGGTGTTGAAGAAGATGATGACCCAGAAGGGCTGCTGCAGCAGCCAGTCTCCCGGCGGCAGCCCTAGGCCGCGCATGATCATGTTCAAGGTGCCGTTGTCATAATCGAGGAAGGCGAACCAGGCAAAACCAATCACCACCTCCGGCAGGATCCAGGCTGCAATCACGGCCGTCTGGAGGAAGGATTTGGCGGTTGGCGAAGCCGACTGGCTGAGCCAGGCAAGGATAAGGCCGAGCAGTGCCTGGCCGACGAGCGCTGACAGCAGCACGAACTGGATCGTCAGGATCAATGAAAAGCCGAATTGGCCGCGGGTGAAGAAGGTCGCGGGATTGAAGAGCGCGAGATAATTCTGCAGACCGACGAAATCCGGATCGAGCGCCGTGCGGCCAAGGAGAGTCCGGTTCGTGAAGGAAACGAAGATCACCCAGAAGAAGGGGATGATGACGAATACGCCGACCAGTACTGCGGCGGGCGCCAGAAAAACCGCGCCCCCGCGCGTGGAAAGCAGGGAGAACTTCTTCATGCTTGAAAACCCGATGGCGGTTTGCGGCGTCCGCTCAATTGCGGCCCGGCCGGTAAACCGGCCG
This sequence comes from Rhizobium sp. USDA 3886, assembly GCF_056279785.1. Lineage (NCBI taxonomy): Bacteria > Pseudomonadati > Pseudomonadota > Alphaproteobacteria > Hyphomicrobiales > Rhizobiaceae > Rhizobium > Rhizobium sp. USDA 3886. Next base: position 1,434,640 of record NZ_JBWCDC010000003.1, read on the forward strand.
GGTGCAGCTTTCGATCGTTCAAAGACGGCTGACCGTATTTTCTTCGCCGACGATGGCAATAACGGCGGCCCTGTACTGGGCCATCGCATCTTCCGGCGACATTTCGCCGGAGACGACGCTTTCTGTCATGCGCTGTATCTCGGTGGAGACCTTGTTGTAATTGGCATCGTTAGGACGTGCCGTCGTGATCGGCAGCAGCGATTTTGCCGTCTCAGTCAGGAACGGCGAGTTCGGGATTGCTACGTCGTCACGGATGCGGATTGCCGGCTGGATTTCCTGGAACGCCGTCAGTTGCTCCTTACTGTTCATGAAGGAGAGCAGTTCCCAGGACTCCTTCGGCGCATCCGTATGCGGATTGATGACGAAACCTGTGCCGCCGGAGACGGTGACGAAGTCCTGACCGCGCAGGCCCTTGCCGGGCTGAGCTGCCGGCATCTTCTTCCACGTCATGACCTTGTCGCGGTCGGCGACGGCAAATTCGGCTCCCGGCGCCGTCACAGAACGGTAGAACCAGTCGCCTTCCACAAGCATGGCCGTCTTGCCGTCGCGGAAGTTCGCGAAGGTGCGGTTGCGGCCATCAGCCAGAAGCTGGGCGCGCTGGTCGCCGAGCTTGTCGTCGACATAGATGGTCTTGTAAAGCTTCAGCGTATCGAGAATGCCTTGGCTCGCGACGATATACTTGCCGTTTTCGTCGGTGACCTGCTCGCCGGTGCCGAGAAGCGCCATCCAGTAGCCTTGCATGGTCGTCGCTTCGCCCATGGAAACGCCGGCATTCAGTTGCAGCGGGAAGGAATCCGGATTGGCAGCCTTGATCTTGCGCGCAGCCTCAAGCAGCTCGTCCCAGGATTTCGGCTGCCAGCTATCCGCATCGAGGCCGGCCTTCTGGAAGAGGTCCTTGCGCACAAAGATCATGCGGGCGTCGGTGCCGAGCGCGATGCCGTAGGGCTTGCCCTGATAGCTCATCAGCGCCTTGATGCCGTCGCCGATATGGCTCCAGCCTTCCCAGTTGTTCACCTCCGACCCCGCAATGTCTTCAAGCGGTTTCAGAAGCCCGCCTTGAACGAAGCTCGGTATGAGGAAGCCATCGAAAGCCGAGATATCCGGACCGGCGGTCGAGAAATCGAGCGCCAGTTGCTGCGTCAACTGTTCGTCTTCGCCGCCGAACTGGGTGAGTTTGACGGTGACGTCCTTGCCCTCAGCCTTCATCTTTTCGGTGAAGGCCGGGATGATCTTGTTTTGGATCCATTCCGCCGTGCCGCTGTTCACGCCGCCGACGACGCAACGGCAGGTGATGGCGAGATCGGTGGCCATGACCGGACCCGACAGCGCGATCACCGCCGAAGCCCCCAGCAATAAAGACTGAATGCTCTTGCGCATTGCAATTCCTCCCAAGAATTGGCCCGGATTCGGCCGGACGCCTTTTCGGTTTCGATACCTCGGGACTGGCTGGAACCTCCTTCAAGCCATACCCGCCTCATCCGCCCTCAAGAATGAACACGCTTTCATTTTTGTCAACACTACGGACGACGAGGACCGGAATATTCGACGAGCGGAGACGCCGATATGATCAAAATCGCGCATTTCTCTGAAAAATGCTGCCAAATACTTGACGCCATACCGTTCGCAAGTCCACGATTGAATGAACACGTTTTCATTCCGGCCTGAACATTTCAATGAGCGAACGAAACGACAGAAAAGTGACCCGAGCGACCGCCGATCTTGTGGCGCGTGAAGCCAATGTTTCGCGGATTGCCGTTTCGCGCGCGTTCAACCCCAATGCATCTTTGAAGCCTGAAAAGCGCGATCGCATTCTGCAGATTGCCCGGGAGTTGAACTATACGCCGGACATGGCGGCGCGTTCCCTGGTGACAAGACGTTCGCATCTTGTCGGCATGATCGTGCCTGACGTCTGCAGCCCGTGGGAAAGCCAGGAAATCGACGCGCTGACGACTGCCTTGCAAGCGGAGGGTTTTGCGACATTGCTGTTCAAGGTCAAGGCCGACTTCAGCATGGACCAGACCCTGCTCACCTATATGCGCGGATTCAATCCGGATTCGGTGATTGCCTTCACTGAGAATGTGGAACCGGCCGTCCTTAGTGGATTTCTCGATCGCGCCGTGCCGGTCTACATCATTTATGACGATGCGGAAGAGTTTGCCGCGAAGCGATCTACCAGTCTCTACGACCGGCTGGTCGTGCGGCAGAAGGAGGGCATCGAGCAGGCCGTTGCATTGCTGCAAGGTTATGGCGCCCGCCGCGTTGCCTATCTTGGCGGCAAGCGGCAGTCGCTCGCCAATACCGAGCGCGAGCGCATTGTCACGCAGGTTCTGGCCGAGCGCGGAATGGCGCCGCCGGTCGTCGTACCTGGCGATTACACATACGACACCGCCTACCGTGCGACGCTCGACCTCTTTCGTGTCGGTGATGGAGCCGACGCAATTTTCGCCTCCAACGACGTCGGTGCGTTCGGTGCAATCGATGCGTTGCGCCACGAACTTTCCCTGTCGGTGCCGGGCGACGTCAAGGTTGTCGGCTTTGACGACATCCCGCAGTCGCATTGGAAAAGCTACAACCTCACCACCGTCCGGATCGATCTTGCAGATCGGGTCCGGGCGCTCGTCCGGCTGATCCTCAGGCGGCTAAAGACACCCGGCGCCGACCCCCTGGTCGAGACGCTGAGCACACGCCTTGTCGTGCGCGGCACGGTGGGCTGAATGGAATGCGAATGACAGAAAAGCGCGTGCATCTGGTCTTCAAGACCCATCTCGACATCGGCTTCACCGACCACGCCGAAAAGGTCCGCCGCCAGTATCATGAGCGCTTCATTCCGCAAGCGATCGAAACCGGCGCGCATTTCTACGCAGAAAATCCCGATGCCCCGAAATTCATCTGGACCACCGGCGCGTGGCTGATCTGGGACCATCTGAATTCGTGCGCGCCGGAAGAGGTGGCAAAACTGGAGCAGGCGATCGAGCGCGGCCTGATCCGCTGGCACGGCCTTCCGTTCACGACCCATACGGAGCTCATGTCGCCGGATCTTTTCCGGGCCGGGCTTTCTTATTCGCAGGAATTGGATCGCCGCTTCGGCAAGAAGACGATTGCTGCCAAGATGACGGATGTGCCAGGGCATACGCTCGGCATGGTGCCGCTGCTGGCCGAGGCCGGGCTCCGTTTCCTGCATCTCGGCGTCAACACCGCCTCGCCGCCGCCGGAGGTGCCCGATATCTTTCGCTGGCGCGCGCCCGGCGGCGAAGAAATCGTCGTCATGTATCAGCGCTCCTACGGCGAAACATACTTCCCGGACGAGTTTGCGGATGGTCTCGGCTTTGCGCACACAAGTGACAATATAGGCCCGCAAAGCGTGCCGCAGACAGCCGACGTCTATCGGCACATGCACCAGCGTGACCCGGATGCCACCATCCGTGCCGCGACACTTGACGATTACGGCGCGCTTCTTTGGGAAGCGCGCGAACGCTTCCCCATCATCGAATTCGAACTCGGCGACAGTTGGATCCACGGCAGTGGAAGCGATCCGCAGAAAACCGCGCAGTTTCTCGCCTTGCAGAGGATCTACGACCGCTTCGCAGCAGAGGGCCTGAATTCCAGCCGCCTCGCATTCGGCCGAAAGCTGACGATGGTTGCAGAACATACCTGTGGCGTCGACATCAAATCCTATCTCCGCGACGATCAGGCCTGGTCCCGCAAGGATTTCGAAACGGCCCGAAAGAGCGATTACCGCTTTGCCTACGCCGAGGCGTCCTGGGAAGAACAGCGCGCCTATCTCGATGACGCCGTCCGGCAGTTGGATGGCGCGGATGCAAAGGCCGCGCAGGCCGTCCTTGCCGAGCTTTCTACACCTGCATTGATCTCGGGGATCTCGGGCAGGGAGCAGACGACCCGCCTGACCGTCGACGGCTGGACCATCGATCTCGATCCTGTAACGGGCGACATTTCCGCTCTTGCGGCGCCCGCCGGCAGGAAGATTGCCGGCCGGGGCGGATCGCTGGTCGCCTATCGATACGAGAGCTATGATGCCGGCGATGTCGCCCGGCATATGGATACATACCTCACGCACCGTCAGGAATGGGCGATCCTCGATCACGACAAGCCGGGCCTTGCCCGCTCCGGTGCAGCCTTATCGAGGGCCCATATGCCGACATTGGAGACGGCCTGTCCGGCAGGCGTGCTGCTTGCGATGCCTGAAGAAGCGGTCAGCCGATGCGGTGCGCCGGCACGTGTCACGCTGCAATTTTTATCGCGTGGCGATGCGCTCGAGCTTCGGCTGACAATGTATTCAAAAGCGGCAAACCGCATGCCGGAGGCAAGCTTTCTTTCCTTCACGCCGGAGGCGGAGGCCGAATGGAGCCTGCGCAAGATGGGGCTCTGGCACAAGTCGGGGAACATTGCTCGAAGCGGCGGCGCTCAACTCCAGGCCGTCACCGGCGTTCGCGCCAATATGGATGGGGCCTTGCTGTCGATCGAGCCGCTCGATACGCCGCTTGTCGCGCCGCAAAGTTGGGATTTCATGACTTTCTGCAAGGAACGTCCTGATTTCGCAGACGGTGTGCGCTTCAACCTGCACAATAACAAATGGGGGACGAATTTCCCCATGTGGTGGGAGGGCGATTTTTCGGCGCGCTACCGGATCACGGTCACATAGGTGCGCCAGGGCATATTTTAGGTCACAGAAATACAGTAGCCGCCGGGATACCAATGTCGTGAGAAATTACATTGGCAGCAGCCGAAGGATCGCTGTTATGTGCAGCAAAGCTTTCTGAATGCGTTAGTCGCGGCCGTTGCTCTTGCGCTGACGTCCCCGTCAGAAGGAACGGGGAGGGTGCCGATGACCCGCCTGATCTGCAGATCGCCGATCAGCAGGCTTATAAACCACTCGGCCGCCAGGCTTGCCGACGGCGCAGCCATCGCGCCAGTCTCTAGGCCGCGCTCGATTAATTTCTCGATCAGCGGAAAGACGGAATCGCGGCCCGCGGCGGCTATCGTCGCACCAAGTTCGCCACCATCGTCGGCAGCGGCAGCTCTGTTCAGGGAAATCGCTTTCTCCCCAAGAAGCATCGAAAGCAAGATCGGAGCGACCGCCTCAAGGGCCGTCAAAGGATCGGCTCTATCCATAACCGCCGCATCAAGCGCCGCCTTCGTTGCCTTGGCATTGCTTTCGACCATTGTCTTGAACAAGGCATTCTTGTCTGCGTACCAGCGATAGAGCGTTTCGTTTGATGCTTTCGCCTCCTTAGCAATGGCGAGCATGGAAGTGCCGCCATAGCCTCTCTCTCGCAGAAGCTTATAGGCCGCCTTCTCAATTGCGGCGCGACGCTTGGCTTTAATCTCTTCCTGCATTCCAACCTCTGAAATCCCTTGACTGGAACCGTACACATCTATACGCATGCGTAAAGGTGTACAGGTATGTACGGATAGGAGGAGGGCAAATGCCCAGGGTGGTTACCGGATTTGCGGTCACGTCGATCGTCTTCTGCGGGGCGATCTTCGGATTCTTTTATGCTTGGGTTTGCTCCACAATGTGGGGCCTCGATCAAGCCGACCCACGCGTGGCGATTGCGGCCATGCAAGCGATGAACGCGTCGGTTCGCAACATGCTTTTCTTTCCGGCGTTTTTTCTGACGCCAGTTGTTCTGGGGCTGACCGCCATCCTAACGAATTTCAAGGGTCATAAGGTGTCTGCGTGCTGGTTTGCATCGGCGACGGGCGTCTATCTGATATTCGGCCTCTTTCTCACGCTCACAGTGAACGTACCCATGAACAAAGCGTTGTCTGAGATCGCCGTGCCCGATGACGTCGAGACTGCGCGCAAGATATGGCGTGATTACTCACACAGATGGCAGTTCTGGAATCAGGCGAGAACTGCCGCCTCAGGTATCGCGCTGGCTTTTGCGGGTTTAGGTCTAGCGAAGTTGTAAGGAAGCGGACTGGACGACCGCATGGATCGGACCTTCTTATCCGTTGTGCCATTCCGGATACTAATATATTACTCCTTGCAAATCCCATGGGGACGGCAATCTATTGCTGTTTCCTGCTGTGTTTTGACGGAGCGATTTGATGAGCGAAACGCGTAAAAAGCGCTCCTTAGCAGGTGTTACGCACTTCTCCCATCAACGTGCCACGGCACCCCGGGCCGCGACCCTCGTCTACAATGCTTTGCGCAACGACATCCTTTCGCTGCGTCGCAAGCCGATGGATCTGCTCAGCGAGAAAGCGCTCGAGGCACAGTTCGGCGTCAGCCGGACGCCGATCCGCGAGGCGATCCTGCGTCTATCCGACGATGGCCTCGTCGATATCTTTCCGCAATCCGGCACGTTTGTTTCACGCATTCCGCGCCATGCGCTCTATGAGGCGATCCTCGTGCGCAAAGCCCTCGAGACGACTACTGTCGGCCTTGCCGTCGAGAAGATGACGCCCGCCGGCATCCGTCTGCTCGATCGCAATGTCGATGATCTTGGCGCCTGCCTTCGCGATGGCGACGTGACCGCATTCCACCTGTTTGACAAGGACTTCCACAAGCTGATCAGCGATATCGCCGGTTTCCCCGGCATCTGGGAAATCATCGAGCAGGTCAAGGTGCACAGCGACCGTTACCGCCTCCTGACGCTGCCACGGGAAGGCCGCCTTGCGCGCGTCATCGAAGAGCATTCGGCGGTCATCGGCTGCATGCGCAACGGCGACAAGAAGGGTGCCGTAGAAGCCATGGAGCTCCATCTCGGCAGGCTTCTATATGAGGTCGAAAGGGCCGAAATCTGGGATCAGAATTACTTTATCGAGGATGCGAAAAACCCCTTCGTATCCGCTGAAAAGAAAGGACATTTTCAATGAAAGTCGACGTAAGACACGCTTCGCACCCCGAGGCCGTTCGCGGCTACGACACCGACACGCTCCGCCGCCACTTCCTTGTCGAGAGCGTCTTCGAAGGCGGCGAAATCAGGCTTACCTATTCGCATTACGACCGCATGGTGATCGGCGGCGCAATGCCGCTCGGCTCGGCGCTGGAATTGACGGCGCCAAAGGCAATCGGCCAGGACACCTTTCTTGCCGAACGCGAACTCGCCGCGCTGAATATCGGCGGAGCCGGCCGCATGGTGGTCGGCGGCAAGGCCTATGATCTTGCGAAATACGATTGCCTCTATGTCGGCAAGGGTACGATCGATATCTTCTTCGAGAGCAACGACGTCAATAATCCGGCGAAGTTCTACCTCGTTTCGACGCCGGCACATCAATCGCATCCAACGGTGCTTCTGACGCGCGAACAGGCACGGCATCTGACGTTCGGCGAGGCAACGACTGCCAACAAGCGATCGATCTACCAGTTCATCCATCCCGAGGTCTGCCAGTCCTGCCAGCTCACCATGGGCCTCACCATTCTGGAGCCGGGCAGCATCTGGAATACCATGCCGAGCCACATCCATGACCGGCGCATGGAAGCCTACCTCTACTTCGACCTCGATGCCGACCAGCGCGTCTTCCACTTCATGGGCGAGCCGCAGGAAACCCGGCACATGCTGCTCGCAAACGAGCAGGCGATCATCTCGCCGCCCTGGTCGATCCATTCAGGGGCAGGCACCAAGAACTACAGCTTCATCTGGGCAATGGCCGGAGACAACAAGAGCTTCACCGACATGGACCACATCGCGATCGCGGATCTGAGGTAAGTCCAATGGCAAACCCTTTCGATCTTTCCGGCCGCGTTGCCATCGTCACCGGCGCCAATACCGGGATCGGCCAAGGCATTGCCTTGGCGCTCGCGGAGGCGGGCGCCTCGATTGCTGCCGTCGGCCGTTCGTCCATGGATGAAACCGGGGCGATGGTCACGAAGGCCGGCGCGCGCTTTCAGGTCATCAAGGCCGATCTCGGCACGATCGAGCCGGTAAAGCGCATCGTCTCTGAAACGCTCTCGACCTTCGGTGCCCTCGACATCCTCGTCAACAATGCCGGCATCATTCGCCGTGCGGATGCGATCGACTTCACCGAGGAGGACTGGGACGCTGTCATCGACGTCAACCTGAAGACCGCCTTCTTCCTGTCTCAGGCGGCTGGTCGCCACATGATCGAGAAGGGCAGGGGCAAGATCATCAACATCGCCTCGCTGCTCTCCTTCCAGGGCGGCATCCGTATCCCGTCCTATACGGCCTCAAAAAGCGGCCTTGCGGGCATCACAAGGCTGCTTGCCTGCGAATGGGCGGGCAAAGGCGTCAACGTTAACGCGATCGCGCCTGGCTACTTCGTCACCAACAACACGACGGCGCTGCGGGAAGATCCGGATCGCAATGCCGCCATCCTGGCGCGTATTCCTGCGGCGCGCTGGGGAGCGCCTGCCGAGCTTGGGGGTGCTGCCGTGTTTCTGGCGTCGTCGGCATCCGACTACGTCCACGGCACCATCCTGCCCGTCGATGGCGGGTGGCTGGCGCGCTGAACGATTCGCACCGTCCAGGCGCAGGCCCTTGGTCAAGCGAAGCCTCGGCGATTCCTCAGACGAGGCCCTGCGCCCTCTTCCGATAGACCCCGGGGTCCGGGATCGGCACGGCGGCGATGAGCGCTTGCGTGTAGTCGTCCTTTGGACTCTCGAAAATCTCCCGCCGCGTTCCCGTTTCGACGATCCGGCCGCCACGCATCACGGCGACGTGGTGCGACATACGCTCGATGACCGCCATGTCGTGCGAGATGAAGAGATAGGCAAGACCGATCGTCTCCTGCAGTTCGAGCATCAGATCGAGTACGCGGGTCCGCACCGATACATCGAGTGCGGCAACGCTCTCGTCGGCGACGATTAGCCTTGGCCCGACAGCGAGCGCACGGGCGATGCAGATACGCTGGCGCTGACCGCCGGAAAATTCGTGCGGGTAGCGCGTAGCGGCATCCGGCGTCAGGCCGACGCGCCGCAGCAGATCGGCGACACGATCCCGCCGCTCACTCTTGCTGCCGATGCCGTGGATAACCATCGGCTCGGCGATCGCTGCACCCACCGCCATGCGGCTGTCGAGCGATGCATAGGGGTCCTGGAAGATCATCTGCGCCGACCGCCGCACCGGCCGCAACGATCGCTGGTCGAGACTCGCGATGTTTTGGCCGTCAATCAGTACGTTGCCGGTGAAAGGGATAAGGCCGAGGACTGCCTTGCCGGTCGTCGACTTGCCGGAACCGCTTTCGCCGACAAGGCCAAGCGTTTTTCCCGGCAGAATATCGAAGGATATGTCGTTGACGACCTGAACAGGCGCCTTGCCCTTGAAAATCCGGCCGACGGGGCTGCCGTAACTCACGTTCAGCCCGCGCACATTCATAACCGGCGAGCGGTCGCTGCGCTCCGGTTCGATCGTGATTGGGGTCACCCGCGGCGGGCCGTCGGATCCGGCAAGCGCGCCGAGGCGCGGCACTGCGGCGAGCAATTGTCTCGTATAGGCTTCCTTCGGCCGACTGAAAATCGCAAGCGACGGACCCTCCTCGACGATGCGGCCGTTCTGCATAATGGCAACGCGATCCGCCATTTGCGCGACCACGCCCATGTCGTGTGTGATCAGGATGATCGAGGTGCCGAATTCTGCCTTGAGTTCCCGCATCAGCTTCAGAATCTGCGCCTGGACTGTTACGTCCAACGCAGTGGTAGGCTCATCAGCGATCAGCACCTTGGGCTGGCAGGAAAGCGCCATGGCGATCATCACGCGCTGACGCATGCCGCCGGAAAGTTCGTGCGGAAACTGCTTGATGCGTCTTGCCGGTTCGGTGATCTGCACGGCGTCGAGCATCCTCAGCACCACGGCTTCGGCATTTTCGCCGCCCTGATGCTCCCGGATCGCCTCTGTCAGCTGCGCGCCAATCGACATGACTGGATTCAGTGACGTCATCGGCTCCTGAAACACCATGGCGATATCGCCGCCGCGCACACTGCGCATCGCGCGGTTGGAGAGAGTCAGAAGGTCCCGCTTTCCAAGCAGGATGCTACCGGAGGTGACGCGCAGCGAGGTCTTCGGCAAAAGCCCCATGACGGCAAGTGACGCCACCGATTTTCCGGAGCCGGATTCCCCTGCGATGCAAAGCGTCTCACCGCTTGTAAGATCAAAGCCGACGTCCCTAAGCACCGGCTTCAGGCCTTCGGGCGTCAGGGCATCGACGCTGAGGTTTCGAACGGAAAGAACAGGCGCCCCAATCGAAGACAAGATCACGCGAATACGATCCTCGGGAAGTAGAAGGAAACCACCCAGTTCGGCTGATCGACGATTTCGCTGATGCGAAGATCCCCGCAGACCGAGCAGAGCAGGTAGGCATCGATGGCGTTCATCCCATGTTCGGCGCCGAGCAGGTCGACCATGCGCATGACGCTTTCGCGTGCGCCCGTCATCAGGTCAGGACCGATGCCGGTCGTGACTTCATAGCCTGCCCCATCGAGATGCCGGGTAACCGGCTCGGTTGTCGTAAAACGCGGCGTCTGGAGCCTCGCGTCCTTGACGAGTTCGATCGTCGCCTCGACATTCATCTGGCTTTCGATCGCCGTGCCGCAGACTTCGCCGTCGCCCTGCGCGGCATGGGTGTCGCCGATCGAAAAGAGTGCGCCTTCGACCTCGACCGGAAGGTAGAGCGTCACGCCGGCCGTCAGATCGCGAATATCCATGTTGCCGCCGACTCGGCGAGGCGGCACCACCGAATGCGTGCCGGCCTCGGCCGGAGCAAGGCCGATCGTGCCGGCGAACGGCTTCAGCGGTACACGGCCGCCGGGGCCATAAAGTGCCGGCACCATGCTGTTGGCGTCATAGGACCAAACATGCAACGCCGGGTCCTTGAACTGATCGGCAAGCAGACCAAAACCCGGAATATTGGCGGTCCAGCCGACGCCCGACGGGACGAATTTGCGGAGCGTCACCTTCAGCGCATCGCCGGGCTTGGCGCTTTCGACGTAAACCGGACCGGAAACCGGGTTGATCTTGCCGAAATCGAGATTATTCAGGGTCTCGAGCGTCGCATCGTGGCCAAGCTGGCCCCCGGAGGAATCCAGGCATTCGAAATGGATCGTCTCGCCGGGCTTGGCGATCACGGCCGGTGCGAAGTTCTTGTTCCAGCCGAAATTGTGCTGGGCGCGGTGAATGGTGTGAGTGCAGGCGATGCACATGGGGTGTCTCCCTCGCTTTATTGTCGCCCTCCCGTGGGCGGGAAGGCGTTCGATCCGTTCAGGGTCTACTGATTGACGTAGATCGCGTCGTAGTTGATGACGCGCGTCGGATCGATGTAGATGTTGTCGGCGCCGCCCATGCGCAGCGACTTTGCAACGACGCGCCGCTCGTTGATCACCGGGACCCACGGCGCATCAGCCATGATGTCGGTGAAGATCTTGCCCCAGGCAGCGGTGCGCTCTGCGACCTTTGCCGGGTCGGACATGGAGTCGGCCGCAACCGCCCGCTTGTCGAGATCGGCGTTGCAATACCAGGACCAGTTCCAGCCGCCCGGAACCGCGCCGGCGCAGCCGAGGATCGGGCCGTAGAAGTTCGACGGATCCGGGAAGTCGGCGATCCAGGCCATGCCGCCCGACCAGATCATCGGCGCTTCGCCTTCCGTGCCGCCGGCCGAAATGACGTTCGCCTGCGCAAGCGCGCGGATTTCGGCCTTAATGCCGACGGCTGCCAGATCCTGTTGCAGCGCTTGCGCGATACGTGGCTGCGGGTCTGTGTTGGTCGAGTAGAGCGTGGTTTCAAAGCCGTCCGGGAAGCCTGCTTCGGACAGTAGCGCCTTTGCCTTCGCAACATCGTAGGAGTAACCGGCAAACGACTTGTCATAGCCCGGCATCAGCGGCGGCAGCGGCTGGGTGGCGGGTGTGGCGCGGCCGTTGAGGATGCGCGTGATACGCTCCTTGTTGATCGCCAAGTTGACGGCCTGGCGAACCTTGACGTTGTCGAGGGGTTTCACTTTGGTGTTCAGCGTCACATAGCCGGTATGCAGCTGTTCGCCGTCGACGATCATCTGCGGGCCCTCGGCCGAATTCTTGATTTCAAGGAACTTTGCCGGCGGAATGCCGTCGCCGGCGATATCGACCTCGCCCTTCTGAAGGCGAAGCAGTGCCACCAGCGGCTCCTGGCCCACTTCGACGGTGAAGCTGTCGATATGCGGCGTGTCCTTGACGTAATAATCCTTGTTGCGCTCGAAGATGAGCTTCTGACCGATCGTCCAATCCTTCAGGACGAAGGTGCCGGAGCCGACCGGCTTCTTGCCGAAATCACCGGCTGCTGCCTCGACCGCCTCCTTCGGCACGACCGAGGCGAAGTTGATTGCGAGAACATGCAGGAATGTGGCGTCGGGGCGGGAGAGATTGAAGACGACCGTGCCGTCGTCGGGTGCCTCGATGCCGGAAAGTGTGGCCGCCTTGCCGCCCGTCACATCTTCAAAGCCCGTGATGGCGCCAAAGAAGCCGGCGCCAGGCCCCTGCGTCTTCGGATCGACGGCCCGTTCGATGGAATATTTGACGTCGGAGGCGACGACTTCGCGGCCGTTCGAGAATTTCACGCCCTTGCGGAGCTTGAAGGTATAGGTGAGGCCATCCGGCGAAACGCTAATGGTTTCGGCGAGCGAGGGCACCAGGTTCGGCGTGCCGGGCTCATAATCCATCAGCCGGGAATAAAGGCTCTTGATCATCGACCAGTTGACCCAGTCATAGCCGATTGCCGGGTCAAGCGTGGTGATGTCGTCCTTATAGGTGACGATGATATCGCCGCCCTGCTTGGGCGTTTCCTGCGCCATGACCGAGAGCGGAGCGAGCGCCATCATCGTTGCCGTGGTTGTGTGTTGAAGCCAGTGTTTGAACATCGTGGTTCCCCTTCTTTGGTTGCTGTCAACGTGTGCGGATGCGCGGATCGATGACCGGCGCGATGAGGTCGGCAAACAAATTGCCGATGACGATGGCGAGCGCCGAAACCAGCGTGACGCCCATGATGATCGGGATGTCCACCTGCTGGATCGCCTGCCATGCGAGCTGGCCGATGCCCGGCCAGCCGTAGACGGCTTCGACGACAACCACGCCGCCCATGAACTGGCCGATGTCGATGCCGATCATGGCGATGATTGGGAGGACGGCGTTGGGAAGTGCATGGCGGAAGATGATGCGGCGGGACGAGAGCCCCTTGGCACGTGCGGTGCGAACATAATCCTGGTTGAGCACGTCGATCATTGCCGAGCGCACCATGCGCGCATACCAGCCGGCGCCGAGAATGCCGAGGGTAGAGGCTGGCAGCACCACATGGGCGAGCGTGCCGTAGCCGCTCATCGGAAACCAGCCAAGCATCACGCCAAAAACGTAGAGCAGGAGAAGTGCCACGACGAATTGCGGCGCTGAGACACCGACGAAGGAGGCCATCATCACCAGCCGGTCGACGAAGCCGCCGCGGCGCACGGCTGCGATCGTGCCGAGGATCAGACCGAGCGTCACTTCGACCAGGATACCTGCGAGCATCAAGGTCAGCGTAGCGGGCAGGCGTGCGGCAATCAGCGTTAAGACCTCGGTCTTCTGCGCATAGGAGCGGCCGAGGTTGCCGGAAAGCAGATTGGCGAGATAGGTCCAGAACTGCAGGAGCAGCGGCTGGTCGAGGCCGAGCTGGGCGCGGATATTGGCAACAGTCTGTGCCGTGGCACTTCGGCCGGCGATCATGCGGGCCGGATCGGCCGGCAATGCATAGAGCAGCAAGAAAGTGATGGCGGCAACGCCGAGGAGGATCAAAGCGGCCTGCATGAGACGGCGAAGAACGAGAAAAGCCATCAGCCTCTCCCCCGCTGCGTCGGATCGAGGATATCGCGGAGCGCATCGCCGACGAGATTGAAGGAAAGGGCCGTCAAGAGAATGATCGCGCCGGGAAAGAAGACGAGCCAGGGAGCCGCCTGGAAATAGCTCTGGCTTTCGAAGATGATATTGCCCCAGGAGGGCTGCGGCGGCTGAACGCCGATGCCGAGAAAGGAAAGTGTGGCTTCGAGAAGCACGGTCGTGGCGATGCCGAGCGTTCCCCAGACGATGGCCGTCGGGATCAGGTGCGGCAGGATATGCATGAAGAGAACGCGTAGATGCCCGGCACCGAGCGAGCGTTCGGCCATGATGAAGTCGCGCTCGGCAAGGCTACGGGTTTCCGTGTAGACGATGCGCGCCACCTGCACCCAGTTGACGAGCGCGATCACCATCGCAACGATCCAGAGGCTTGGCCTCAGGAGAGCCGCGAGCATGATGGCGAGAAGCAGCGCCGGAAAGGCCGTCATCAGATCGGTGAAGCGCATCAGCACGTTGCTGGCGAAGCCTCGAAGATAGCCGGCGACAATGCCGATGAAGAGACCGATTGCCACTGCGATCCCGTTTGCCACCAGACCGATGACCAGAGAGGTGCGGGCGCCGAAGAGCAGGCGCGAGAAAAGATCGCGGCCGAGCGTGTCCGTTCCGAGCAGGAATTGGCCCCCCGGTGGCAGCGGCGCTCCGTCGAGCGACAGGCCGTCGAACATTTGGTCGCCGGGGTTAAAAGGAGCAAACCAGGGCGCACCGAGTGCAAGGATGATGACGAAAACAACGACGACGAGGCCGAAGAGTGCCGATGGCTGACGCACGATGGCTTTGAGAACACGCATCAGCCGGCTTCCGGCAAGGGCTCGGCACCACCGAGAATGAAGGCGGCGATCTGTTCCATCGGCAGGCGGCGGCGCATCGCACAATCGCGAAGGATCGCGTAGGCGCGTTCTTCGTCAATGGCGCGAACGCTCATCAGCTTTTCGACGGCGGCATGAACGAGTGGGCGCAGCCGCACACGTTCTTCCAGATATAGCATCTGCGCGGCAGCTTGCTTGCGCTCCTCGTGGATCGAGACGGCCATGACCAGAGCGGGATAGACGGCGGAGGTGGCGATCGGCTTGGCGATGATCGCGCCCGCACCCTGTTGCAGTGCCCAGGCGATGCGACCCGGCGCTTCAGAACCGAGCAGCGCGACCACGGGGCAGGGCACCGCGCCGTTCCACGGCAAGAGATCGTCCCAGCCCTGATCCGCATCGACGATCACCAGATCAGGCAATTCGGCGGCCGAAAGCGGCGCCCATTGCTGTGTCGGGCGAATACCGAGCAGGCGCAGTTGGCGCATCAGCCTTTCGGTGTTGCCATCCTCGCGGTGGATGACCGCAACATGCCAGCCTGTGAAATTAGGCGTGTCTCTCATGACACCACCCGCAGTCTCGGCGCTGCCTGCCTGCTACGTCCAGTAAGATAGGGGTCGGCGGCGAGCGGGGGACGGGAGGTGACGATATCGAAGCCGTTTTCCGAATTGATGCGGCCGAGGTGAAACGGCAGCGCTGCATGGTTTGTCTCTGGATCGATCGAAAGTGCGCCAAAGACCGTCGGCCACACATTGCCATAGAGCTCGCGGCGGACAGCTGCCGGCTCGTCGCCGCCTGCAGCGAGGATGGAGTCGGTGCAGAGCCTGACGGCCGTATAGGCGCTGGCAAAGACGCCGGAAACGCGGCGCGCCGCGCCATGTTGCGCAGCAACGCGAACCTTGAATGCGGCGTTTTCCGGCGTGCCGAGATTGTCGAAATAGGATGCGGCGCAAAGCTGGCCTATGGCGGCCCCCGCCGCGATGTCATCCAGCTCGCATTCCATCAGGTCGCAGCTGACGACCGGGCAGTTTTCGGCACCAAAGGCCGGATCGCGGTCGCCGAGCTTCTTGATTGCCTCGAGGAATGCATAGCTCGAAGGGCCGATCAGATTGTTGAGGATGAAGCTCGGACGGCGCTGCTCGATATCGGCGACGATACGGTCGACCGCGGTTTCTTCGAGTGGCAGATAGCGTTCGCCGAGAGTTTCGCCGCCGGCATTGGTGATAAGCTCGCGGGCGAGCCGGTTCATCTCCCAGCCCCAGACGTAGTTTGCGCCGACGAGATAGGGGCGGGCGCCGAAACGCGGGATCAGGTGTTCGAAGAGCGGGATCAGGTGCTGGTTTGGGCAGCCGCCGAGATAGATGACGTTCTCGTTTGCCTCGAAACCCTCATAGGGGCACATGTACCAGAGAAGTCCGTCATGTTTTTCCACAAGCGGAATGACTTCCTTGCGCGCGGCGGACGTGATCGTCCCGACGATATGGCGGCATCCGGTGCGCAGCAGGTGGCGGGCGCCTGCGAGGTAGGCGGCAAGATCGGCATGCGGATCAAAAAAGACCGGCTCGATCGTCCGCCCGGCTGCTTCTGCAAACTCCTCCATCGCAAACTCTGCGCCGGCGCGCGCGTCGCGGCCCATCGATCCGTAGGGTCCGGTCGTCGAAAAGAGAATGCCGACCTTCAGCGCTTCATTCATGCGGAACCCCAAAAACCAAAAGCCCCACGACGCGGTCCCATCGGCGATGGGGCGTCATGGGGCAAAACTGCCCGGCGACTATCGAAGTCATGTGATCGCGGCAGCAATTTGCCTAATCCGCAGGCGTGAATAAAATACAGGCAGTTCGGCTTGTCAAGGGCGCCAGACATGCAGGCTCTGCTTTTGTTGAGAGGGGCTCCCATTCCATCAGGACCACATTGAAGTCATTGACATTGGGGCTTGAACCGGTCTGGAGATGGCCGCCGATCAAGGCGAAGGCCGAGCAGCCATCCCTTCGTCTTGACACCAGCAACACCCGACTCTAACCTTTCCTCATTCACCAGGGGGGTCCCGGCAAGGGGCTGAGATACTGCTGACGTGCGCAGTGACCCGTTGAACCTGATCCAGTTCATACTGGCGTAGGGACGGTGCGAGCGCTTAAAAGGCTTTGGATTCACGCGTGTAATCCGGGCCGGCGTCTTTCCATCATTCCGGCTGAGGACTGGGTCTCCAATCGCAACTTGGAGCCTCAAACCATGAACATTGCCGCAAAGAACCTCACCCCGACCGTTACCACCGGCCCTCTGCCGGCATCCCGGAAGATCTGCATTCCAGGAGAGATTCATCCTGACGTCCGCGTGCCGATGCGCGAAATCAGCGTCCATCCGACTTCGGGCGAACCGCCGGTCATCGTCTACGATTCCTCCGGCCCCTATACGATCGAGGGCGCTGACATCCGTATCGAGGAAGGCTTGCCTCAGCTTCGGCGCGACTGGGTGCTCGCCCGCGGCGATGTCGAGGCTTATGACGGCCGCCATGTGCGGCCGGAAGACAACGGCTTTGCCAGTGGAGAGCGGCTGACGCCCGAATTTCCAGGCCAGCGTCAGCCGCTGCGGGCCAAAGGCGGCAAGGCTGTCACCCAGCTTGCCTACGCGCGCGCCGGCATCATCACGCCGGAGATGGAATTTATCGCCATCCGCGAAAACCTCGGCCGTAAAGCGCAGGGCGAGCCCACGGTCCGCGACGGCGAAAGCTTCGGCGCCCATATCCCCGACCACGTCACACCGGAATTCGTCCGGCAGGAAGTGGCAGCGGGCAGGGCGATCATCCCTGCCAACATCAATCATCCGGAAGCCGAACCGATGATCATCGGCCGGAACTTCCTGGTTAAGATCAACGCCAATATCGGCAATTCCGCCGTCACTTCGTCGATGGCCGAAGAGGTCGAAAAGATGGTCTGGGCGGCGCGCTGGGGCGCCGATACCGTCATGGATCTTTCGACGGGGCGCAACATCCACAACATCCGCGAATGGATCATCCGCAACTCACCGCTGCCGATCGGCACGGTGCCGCTCTACCAGGCGCTGGAGAAGGTCGAAGGCATTGCCGAGAACCTCACCTGGGAGGTCTATCGCGACACGCTGATCGAGCAGGCCGAGCAGGGAGTCGACTATTTTACGATCCATGCCGGCGTACGCCTCCATTACATTCCGCTGACGGTCAACCGTGTGACCGGCATCGTCTCGCGCGGTGGGTCGATCATGGCGAAGTGGTGTTTGCATCACCACCGCGAGAGTTTCCTCTACGAGCACTTCGAAGAGATCTGCGACATCTGCCGAGCCTATGACGTCTCCTTCTCGCTCGGCGACGGCCTGCGCCCCGGTTCGATTGCCGACGCCAACGATGCAGCGCAATTCGCCGAACTCGAAACCCTTGGCGAATTGACGAAGATCGCCTGGTCGAAGGACTGCCAAGTGATGATCGAAGGGCCTGGGCACGTCCCGATGCACAAGATCAAGGAAAACATGGACAAGCAGCTTGCCGTCTGCGGCGAGGCGCCCTTCTATACGCTCGGGCCGCTGACGACCGATATCGCACCTGGCTACGATCACATCACCTCAGGTATTGGGGCTGCGATGATCGGCTGGTTCGGAACGGCGATGCTTTGCTATGTCACGCCGAAGGAGCATCTGGGTCTTCCCGATCGTAACGACGTGAAGACCGGCGTCATCACCTACAAGATCGCAGCCCACGCCGCTGATCTCGCCAAG
Source organism: Rhizobium sp. USDA 3886 (assembly GCF_056279785.1). Taxonomy (NCBI): domain Bacteria; kingdom Pseudomonadati; phylum Pseudomonadota; class Alphaproteobacteria; order Hyphomicrobiales; family Rhizobiaceae; genus Rhizobium; species Rhizobium sp. USDA 3886. Next base: position 1,453,000 of record NZ_JBWCDC010000003.1, read on the forward strand.
GGACACCCGGCCGCCCGTCTGCGGGACGATGCGCTGTCGCGCGCCCGCTTCGAGTTTCGCTGGGAGGATCAGTTCAATTTGTCGCTGGACCCCGAAACTGCGCGTTCCTTCCACGACGAGACCCTGCCGAAGGAGGCCCACAAGGTCGCGCATTTCTGCTCGATGTGCGGCCCGAAATTCTGCTCCATGCGAATTTCGCATGACATCCGCGCTGAAGCGCAGAAGGAGGGGCTGGACGCGATGGCGGCAAAATACCGCGAGGGCGGCGATCTTTACATGCCGGTCGAAGCCCTTCAGCATTCGGACGACTGAGATGCGCGTGCTTGTCAAAGGGGCCGGCGTCGCCGGCCTCACCGTTGCGCATGAGCTTTGTAGCCGCGGCGCCCACGTTACAGTCGTGGATCCGAATGAAGGTCTAGATCGCGCCGCATCCTGGCTCGCCGGCGGGATGCTGGCGCCCTGGTGCGAGCGGGAAAGTGCTGGCGAGGCTGTGCTACTGCGCGGCCTCGATGCCGCCGACCGATGGGATGTGATGGTGCCGGGAGAGGTGCGACGGAACGGTACACTCGTGGTCGCGCCAGTCCGCGATCTTGGTGAACTGCAGCGCTTTTCCGGCCGCACGACAGGTTATGAATGGCTGGATGAAGAGGCTATTGCCGGGCTGGAACCGGCCCTTGCCGGTCGCTTCAGGCAAGGCCTGTTCTTCTCCCGCGAAGTCCATCTCGATCCGCGCGGGGCGCTCACCAGGCTGCGGGAGAGGCTTGCGACGCAGGGAGTTTCGTTCATTCGTGACCCCGGCAAGCGCGACTTCGATGATTGTGTTGATTGTACGGGTGCGGCGCAGATCGGCAAGGCCGACGGCCTGCGCGGCGTTCGTGGCGAGATGCTCTATTTGAAGACCCACGAGGTGGACCTTGCCCGCCCGGTTCGCCTGCTGCATCCCCGCATCCCCGTCTACGCCGTTCCGCGCGGCGACGGACTTTTCATGGTCGGCGCTACGATGATCGAGAGTGACTTCGATGGGCCGGTTTCGGCGCGCTCGTTGATGGAACTGCTGAATGCCGCTTACGCGCTCCATCCGGCCTTTGCGGACGCAACCGTCGTTGAAACGGGAGCCGGAATCCGCCCAGCTTTTCCCGACAATTTTCCCCGCGCGTTCCGTCACGGAAACACGGTTTTCCTCAATGGTTTCTATCGCCACGGTTTTTTGCTGGCGCCGGCGATGGCGGCCGAGGCCGCCGACCTTGTCTTCAGCAGACCCGAACAAGAAGGAATGTACCCATGAGACTGATCGTCAATGGCGAACCTCAGGATATCACCGCCAAGACGCTCTCCGAGCTGCTGACGCTGATGGAATACGAGGGTGAGTGGCTCGCGACCGCCGTCAATGGTGAACTCGTCCACCGGGAGAATCGTGCCGGCCATGCTCTTAATGAGAACGACCGGATAGAAGTCCTGACCCCGATGCAGGGAGGTTGACCTATGCTGAACCTCTATGGAACTGAAATCGCGTCCCGTCTACTGCTCGGCACGGCCCGCTATCCTTCACCGGCGATACTGACTGAGGCCGTCAAGCGATCTGGAACCGAGATCGTGACGGTCTCTCTGCGCCGCGAGACCGCCGGCGGCCGGAACGGCGGCGCGTTTTTCGAGATTATCCGAGCGCTCGGTGTGCGCGTGCTGCCCAATACCGCCGGCTGCCACGGCGTTTCCGAAGCGGTGCTGACCGCCAAGATGGCGCGCGAGGTGTTTCAGACCAACTGGATCAAGCTGGAGGTGATCGGCAATCACGATACGCTGCAACCCGACGTCTTCGGACTGCTCGAAGCCGCGCATGTTCTCGCCGGTGAGGGTTTCGAAGTCTTCCCTTATACCACCGACGATCTTGTGGTGGCGGAACGGTTGATAGACGCGGGCTGCAAGGTGCTCATGCCCTGGTGCGCGCCCATCGGAAGTGCCGCAGGACCTCTCAATCTCTCGGCCCTTCGGGCGATGCGCGCGCATTTCCCTGATGTGCCGCTGATCGTCGATGCAGGCATCGGAAGGCCATCGCATGCGGCAACGGTCATGGAACTCGGCTTCGACGCCGTGCTCCTCAACACGGCTGTTGCCAGCGCCGGTGACCCCGTCGCCATGGCCGATGCATTCGCCAAGGCGATCGAGGCGGGCAGGCAGGCATTTGGCGCCGGCGTGCTGGAACCGCGCGACTTGGCGGTGCCTTCGACACCGGTTATCGGAAAGGCGGTCTTCGCATGAGGCTCGATCCTTTCTATCTGATCGTCGATAGCGCCGAATGGATCGCCCGACTGGTGCCGCTCGGCGTCAAGCTCGTGCAGCTCCGCATCAAGGACGGGACTGAGGCCGAGATCCGTGGCGATATCCGCAAAGCAAAGACAGTCAGCTGCGCGCATGGATGCCAGCTGATCGTCAACGACTACTGGCAGCTGGCGATCGAGGAGGGATGCGATTTCCTCCATCTCGGCCAGGAGGATCTGGCTGGTGCCGACCTTCGTGCGATCCGCGCGGCCGGTTTGAAGCTGGGGCTCTCGACCCACGATGATGTCGAGCTGGAGACAGCGCTCGCAGCAGAACCGGACTACATCGCGCTTGGTCCTGTCTATCCGACGATCTTGAAGCAGATGAAATGGGCGCCGCAAGGGCTGGGACGGCTCAGTGAATGGAAGGCGCGGATAGGCAATCTGCCGCTTGTCGCCATCGGCGGGCTCAATGTCGACCGCATCGACGGTCTCTTTGCCCATGGCGCAGACAGCGCTGCCGTGGTGACCGACATCACGCTGAACAGCGATCCGGAGGGGAGAACCAGGCAGTGGCTGGAAGCCACTGCGAGATGGAGACGCTGATGGTCTTCATGATCGCATCTCGCACGTGAAGAGAGCCAACTTATAAACGAGGACGTCCAGGGAGCAGGTCAACCGGGCGTCTGATCGCGGGAGGTCGGCGTGGAGGCTTTCGCGGCCTGGGTGCGCGCCCATGGCGACCGATTCTAACTTTCGACGATCACCATCGCCGAGATCGAGGCGGGCATTGCCCGTGCCGTCAGGACCGCCGCGACAACGAAGGCGGAGAACCTGCGCCGCTGGTTGTCGGCGGTCGAACATTTCTATGCCGGGCGCGTCCTGCCGTTCGGCATAAAGGAGGCCCGCCATGCCGGCTTGATCCTCGATCAGGCGCGAGCCCACGATCCCCGCTTCTAGGATATTGCTATTGCGGCCACCGCCTCCGCGCACGGGCCTTACTGTTCTGACAGCCAATGAGCGTCGTTTCGAGCCGCTTGGCGCTTCCTGACCGGCTTTCATTCGCTCATTGGGCGGAATAGTAAGCGTCACCAGCTCTTGGCGCGTGGCGGGTGAGACGCCTATCGACCCTTCGCCATCGGAGAATTCGAGCACCGGGAATTCGGGGAGTGGCAATATTACAGCTCCCACACCGGCGCAAAACGACCCTTGGGAGGATGCCGGAGGCAGGCGCTCGCAACTGTCGATGTGATGTCGGCAGATGCGGCGGCACTCAAGATGAGTGCAACGTCATTTATGATCCGGCGTCAATAAACTCCGGGAGAAGAAGAGTTGCGGCGACTAGATTCTTGCGGCCGCGATCAGAAGTCCCGCCCAGAACAGCGCGGCCATCTCAGCCGCAACCAGAAAACCGAAAACTGTGTCGTTCATCGCGTCCTCCCGCCATCGACACTTGCTTATTAGCAGAGCGAGATAATGGCGAGTATCGTAAAATTTCACGATGAATTGGGTTGCATCGATGGGCACAATACCGCTTTGTATCCGCCTGCCCGTGGAGCTTAGTGATTGCGAAACGGCTACGGGCGACCGGAATATGGTTCGAAAGCATACTCTTCCAAGTTCTTCCCGCAACAAGACCCGCGGGGGCCAGGGCGAGCTCGGCATCAGCGCAGGGGATGTAGAATTCGATCCAGATGATGTCTTGGGCACGAGAAACGCGATGTATGTGCCGGACGTGAGTCCCGGTTGGGCTTACGGAAAAAAGGTGCCAGCCGCAGGCAAGATTTGGAAGATCACTCCCCTTGAGGTTCTATGGCAAGTGAGGCTCACCGGACCTCGTGATCGATACCGAGACCACGGAATAGGGTGGCGGTTGCTGCTTTGTCCTTTCGCGGCATATAGCCCATCCCGGTCTGAATGGCATATCGCCACGCCGGCAAGATCGTCGAGACGGTTTGCAGCGCCGAGCGCTTCGAAGATCAAGACGGCTTGCCTCGAGTCCTTCTCGCGCTTTGCAGCTCCAATCTTATCGACCAGCCGTCGAGTGAAACGCCTATATATGCAATGCGTGGCCGAGTGCTTTGAGGGCTGCTTCCTGGATCGCTTCGCTGCGTGTTGGGTGGGCATGGATCGTGCCGGCGATATCCTCAAGGCGCGCGCCCATTTCCATCGCATGCGCGAAGGTCGCAGAAAGCTCTGAAACGCTGGCGCCGACGGCCTGCAGGCCTAGCACGAGATTGGTATCGGTGCGCGCAACCACGCGCACGAATCCTTCTTCCGAATACATCGTCATGGCGCGCCCGTTGGCGCTGAAGGGAAACTGGCCGACGCGGATGTCATAGCCCTGGGCACGGGCCTCGCCGGGTGAAAGACCCGCTGTGACGATCTCCGGATCGGTGAAGCAGACCGCTGGAATGCAACGCTTGTCCCAGGCCCGTTTCCGGCCGGCAACGATCTCGGCCACCATTTCGGCCTGTGCCATGGCGCGATGGGCAAGCATCGGCTCGCCCGTGACGTCGCCGATCGCATAGATGCCGCGCATTGAGGTACGGCAGCGCTCGTCGATCCGCAGGTAAGGCCCTGAACGGTCGAGATCGAGTTCTTCGAGGCCCGATCCTGCGGTTTTCGGTTTGCGTCCGACGGTAACGAGCATGCGGTCAGCCGGCAGCTGCTGTTCGTGCCCGTCCGCCGTCTCGACAAGGAGCGTGTCGCCGTTGCGGGAAGGGCCTTTCGCCTTTGCGCCCGTCAGCACGCGGATGCCAAGTTCGCCGAGCTTGCGTAGCACAGGGCGCACGAGATCGGCATCATATTGCGGCAGGATCTGCGGCATCGCCTCGACGACGGTCACCTCGGAACCCATCTTGGCAAAGGCGGTGCCGAGTTCGAGGCCGATATAGCCGGCGCCGACGACCACGAGCTTCTCCGGCAGATCCCTGAGCGACAGGGCCTCGGTCGAAGATATCACGCGGCCGCCAAACGGAAGGGCTGCGAGTTCGACCGGCTCCGAGCCGGTGGCGATGACCACGGTGTCGGCGCGGATGATCTGGGCGCCGGTCTCGGTCTCAACCTCCACGGTCTTGCCGTCGCGAAAGGCCGCGTGCCCGTGGACGATCTTGACATTCGCCTTGTGGAGCAGCGTCGATACGCCGCTGGTGAGCCGGCCGACGATGCCGTCCTTCCAGCCGATGGTCTTTGCAAGGTCGATGGCAGTGTCGCCGACCCGGATGCCGATCGGGCTCCTGCCGGCGGCCATGCGGCGGACGGCGGCGAACTCCTCTGCCGCATGGATGAGTGCCTTGGAGGGGATGCAGCCGACATTGAGACAGGTCCCGCCCGGCTTGCCGGTCTCGACGATGACGGTGTCGATGCCGAGTTGTCCCGCCCGGATGGCGCAGACATAACCGCCGGGACCGGCGCCGATGACGAGGAGCTTGCAGAGGATCTCTTTCATGGATCTCAGCTTTCGATGAAAATGAGTGCCGGCGTTTCGAGAAGAAACCGGATGCGCTGGACGAAGGTGGCCGCGTCCCATCCGTCGACGATGCGATGGTCGAAGCTGGAGGAGAGGTTCATCATCTTTCGCGGCACGAATTGCGTGCCGTCCCACACCGGGCGGACGGCGATCTTGTTGACACCGATGATGGCGACTTCGGGATGATTGATCACCGGCGTCGAGACGATGCCGCCGAGCGCGCCGAGGGAACTGATGGTGATCGTCGAGCCGCCGAGTTCGTCGCGTGTCGCCGAACCGGTGCGTGCTGCCTCCGCCAGTCTGTTCATCTCGCCGGCGCAATCCCAGATACTGCGTGCCTCGGCGTGCCGCACGACAGGCACCATCAGCCCAGCGGGCGTTTGTGCTGCAATGCCGATGTGGACGCCCGCATGACGGGTGAGCATGCCTGCGTGATCGTCGAAGGTGGCGTTGAGGTTCGGCTGTTCGCCAACCGCCTTGACGATCGCGCGCATCAGGAAGGGTAGGACGGTAAGCTTCGGCTGCTCCTTCTTGCGGTCGCGGTTCATGGTAGCCCTCAGTTCCTCCAACGCCGTCATGTCGATTTCCTCGACATAGGTGATGTGCGGAATGCGGGAGGCAGACAACGACATCTTCTCGGCGATGCGGCGCCGCAGGCCGGTAAGCTTGATCTCCTCGGTCGCAGTCTTCCTTGCCGGAGCTTGCGCCGGTAAGGGCACTGCGCCGCGCGCGAGAAACAGGTCGATATCCTCGCGCAGGATACGGCCGGCGGGACCGGTTCCCGTCACCTGCCTGAGATCGACCCCATGCTCCAGGGCAAAGAGCCGGACGGCCGGCGAGGCGAGCGGCTTTTCGGCAGGCATCGCTGCGGCTGTACGAGTCATGATCTCGGGTTTCGGTTCCGTTACCTTTACGGGTTCCACCGCAGGCGGCAATGGCTCAGCGGCCCTTGTGGACGTTATGGCCGCAGGGATTTCCGCCTGCACCTTGCCGCCTTCTCCGGCCGTCTCGATGCGCACCAGCGGCGCCTTGACGGCGATGCGGTCGCCGATCTCGGCGCCGAGCCAGACGACGGTTCCGGTAACGGGAGAGGGTATTTCGACCGTTGCCTTGTCCGTCATGACGGCGGCGATCACCATGTCTTCACGAACCGGGTCGCCGGCCTTCACGTGCCATTCGACGAGCTCGGCCTCGGCAACACCTTCGCCGACATCGGGCATCTTTATAACAAATTCGCCCATGACTCAGGCCTCCATGACTTCGGCAAGCGCCCCGCCCGACACGCGCCGGCCCCGGGAAATAGTCCCATTCCTGTGCGTGCGGATAAGGCGTGTCCCAGCCGGCAACGCGCACGACCGGCGCTTCCAGATGATAAAAGCAATGCTCCTGCAGCAGCGACACGACTTCCGCGCCGAAACCGGACGTAAGGGTTGCCTCATGGACGACGACGCAGCGGCCGGTCTTTGAGACCGACTGGACGATGGTGTCGAGGTCGAGTGGCAAGAGACTGCGCAAGTCGATCACCTCGGCATCGATGCCGGCATCTTCGGCGGCGGCAAGCGCCACATGCACCATCGTGCCATAGGCCACCACCGTCACCGCCGATCCGGCGCGCCGGATCTCTGCCTTGCCGATCGGGATCGTGTAATGGCCTTCCGGCACTTCGCCGAGCTCATGCTTCGACCAGGGGGTGACAGGGCGTTCGTGATGACCGTCGAAGGGACCATTGTAGAGCCGCTTCGGCTCCAGGAACATCACCGGGTCCGGATCCTCGATGGAAGAGATGAGCAGACCCTTGGCATCAAAAGGGTTAGAAGGCACGACGACCTTCAGGCCGCAGACATGGGTAAAAAGCGCCTCCGGGCTCTGGCTGTGCGTCTGGCCGCCGAAGATACCGCCGCCGGTCGGCATGCGCAGCACGATCGGGCAGGTAAAATCGCCATTCGAGCGGTAGCGGATGCGGGCGGCCTCCTGCGTGATCTGGTCGTAGGCCGGATACATGTAATCGGCGAACTGGATCTCGACGCAGGGTTTCAGTCCGTAGGCCGCCATGCCGATCGCCGCGCCGACGATGCCGGATTCGCTGATCGGCGTATCGAAGCAGCGCGTTTTGCCGTATTTCGCCTGAAGTCCTTGCGTGCAGCGGAAAACACCTCCGAAATAGCCAACGTCCTCACCGAAGACCACCACGTCGTCATCGCGCGCCATCGACACGTCCATGGCGCTGCGCACGGCCTCGATCATCGTCATCCTGGCCATGTCAGTATCCCGCCTTCTGCCGCTGGCGGCGGAGATGTGGCGGCATCTCCGCATAGACACCCTCGAAGATGTCGCGCACCGAAGGTCTGCCGCCGGCATGTAGCGTGCCGTGGTGCTCTGCCTCTTTCTGCGCCTCGATCACCTCGTCCATGATCTCGGCTTCAGCCTGTGTATGGCGTTCTTCGGACCACACGCCCTTGACGATCAGGTGTTTTTTCAGGCGAAGCACCGGATCGCCGAGCGGCCAGGCCTCGGACTCCGTCTTCGGGCGATAGGCACTCGGATCGTCCGACGTCGAATGGGCGCCGACGCGGTAGGTGACGTATTCGATTAGCGTCGGGCCGAGATTCCGCCTGGCGCGCTCGGCCGCCCAGCAGGCGACGGCATAGACGGCGAGGTAGTCGTTGCCGTCGACGCGCAGCGCCGGGATGCCGAAGCCGAGACCGCGGGCAGCGAAGGTGCCCGAACCGCCGCGGGCGATGCCCTGGAAAGTCGAGATTGCCCACTGATTGTTGACGATATTGAGGATCACCGGTGCCTTGTAGGTCGAGGCAAAGACCAGGGCGGAATGAAAATCGGATTCGGCCGTCGAGCCGTCGCCGATCCAGCCGGCAGCGATCTTGTCGTCGTTCTTGATGGCTGATGCCATCGCCCAGCCGACCGCCTGTACATATTGTGTGGCGAGGTTGCCGGAGACCGTGAAGAAACCATGCTCCTTCGAGGAATACATGATCGGCAGCTGGCGGCCGTGCAGCGGATCGCGCTCGTTCGAGAAGATCTGGTTCATCATCTCGACCATCGGGTAATCGTCGGCGATCAAAAGGCCTGCCTGGCGATAGGTCGGAAAGTTCATGTCGCCTGCGCGAAGCGCTTTTCGGAAGGCACAGCTGACGGCCTCCTCGCCAAGATGCTGCATGTAGAAGGAGGTCTTGCCTTGGCGCTGCGCCATCAGCATGCGGGCGTCGAAGGCGCGCAGCTTCATCATGTGACGAAGACCGGTGCGCAACTCCTCGTCGGAGAGCATGCCGGACCACGGACCTACCGCCTCGCCGTCGCGATTGAGGACGCGGATGATCGAATAGGCGAGATCGCGGACGTCTTCGGGTGCAACATCCACCTCAGGGCGCGGTACCGCGCCTGCCTTGGCGATCTTGACGTTGGAAAAATCAGGCTGGCCGCCTGGACGGACGGCGGGTTCGGGGACATGCAGGCTCAGCTGAGCGAATTCCGTCATATGGTCTCATTCCTCCCTTTGCCGCTTGCTCCTCTCCTCCAGGAACGGGACGGCACATGTTTGTGCTACAGATTGCGCGCAATCACCATGCGCTGCACGTCGCTCGTTCCCTCATAGATCTGGCAGATGCGGACATCGCGATAGATGCGCTCGACGGGATAGTCCGCCATATAGCCGTAGCCGCCGTGAATCTGGATCGCGTCGGAGCAGACACGCTCGGCCATCTCGGAGGCAAACAGTTTCGCCATCGACGCTTCCGAAAGACAGGGCAGGCCGTTTTCGCGCAATGCCGCTGCATGGAAGACAAGCTGGCGCGCCGCCTCGATCTGCGTCGCCATGTCGGCAAGGCGGAAGGCGACGGCCTGGTGTTCGACGATCGGCTTGCCGAAGGCGATCCGCTCGCGGGCATAGTCGCGCGCCGCCTCGAAGGCTGCCCGCGCCATGCCGACCGCCTGCGCGCCAATACCGATCCGCCCGCCTTCGAGATTGGCTAGTGCGATCCGGTATCCTTCGCCTTCCTCGCCCAGCCTGAATTCTGCCGGGATGCGCATGCTGTTGAAGGCGATCTGGCAGGTATCGGTCGAATGCAGACCAAGCTTTTCTTCGACGCGGACGACTTCGTAGCCGGGTGTGTCAGTCGGTACGATGAAGGCGGTTATGCCCTTCTTGCCGGCCTTTGGATCGGTGACGGCAAAGACGATGATGATCTGGCCATTCTTGCCCGAGGTGATGAACTGCTTGGCGCCGTCGAGCACATAATGATCGCCGTCGCGGCGGGCGCGGCTGCGCAGGTTGGAGGCATCCGAGCCCGCCTGCGGTTCGGTGAGCGCGAAGCCGCCGATCCATTCGCCGCTCGCAAGCCTCGGCAAGAAGCGCTGCTTTTGCTCCTCGCTGCCGAATTTTAGGATCGGTACGCAGCCAACCGAACTGTGGACGCTCATGATGGTCGAGCACGGCCCGTCGCCGGCCGCGATCTCCTCAATGGCCGCGGCATAGGCGACGGTGCCGGTGTCGGAGCCGCCATAGGCTTCCGGAACCAGCATTCCGAGCATTCCGAGCTCGCCCATCTCCTTGAGTTCGTCGCGGGGATAGGTGTGCTCGCGGTCGCGGGCAGCCGCGCCCGGCGCTAAGCGCTCGCGGGCAAAATCGCGGGCGAGATCGCGTATTTGCTGCTGCACATCGGAAAGAATCATGTGCTTTCCTCCCCGGTGTCCGTTAGTGCCGCTCGACGGCGAGTGCGGTTGCCTCACCGCCGCCGATGCAGAGTGCGGCCATGCCGCGCTTCAGGCCGTATCGCTCAAGGGCCGCAAGCAGTGTGACGATAATGCGTGCTCCCGATGCGCCGATCGGATGGCCAAGGGCGCAGGCGCCACCATGCACGTTGACCTTGTCGTGCGGCAGATGGAGATCGCGCATCGCCGCCATGGCAACGACGGCGAAAGCCTCGTTGATTTCGAAAAGATCGACGCTCTCAAGCGACCAGCCGGTGCGATCGGCAAGCTTCTGAAGCGCGCCGACCGGAGCGGTTGCAAAGAGATTGGGTGCCTGCGAATGGGTGGCCTGGCCGGTGATCGTGGCAAGCGGCTGCAATCCGCGGCGTTCGGCTTCCGAGCGGCGCATCAGGACGAGGGCCGCCGCACCGTCGGAAATCGAGCTTGAATTGGCCGCGGTCACGGTCCCGCCTTCGCGGAAGGCAGGCTTCAGGGTAGGGATCTTGTCGAGCTTCGCCTTGCCCGGCTGCTCGTCGCGGTGGACTGCCTGATCGCCTTTGCCTACCTTGACGACCACTGGCGTGATCTCTTCGTCGAAATAGCCGGCCTCGATCGCTTTCTGGGCCCGCGTCAGAGAGGCGATCGCATAGCTGTCCTGAGCGGCGCGCGTGAATTGATAGGCCTCGGCGCAGTCTTCCGCGAAGGTGCCCATCAGACGTCCCTTGTCATAAGCATCCTCCAGCCCGTCGAGGAACATATGATCGACAACGCGCCCGTGGCCGAGCCGGTAGCCGCCACGTGCCCGATCAAGAACATAGGGCGCATTCGTCATGCTTTCCATGCCGCCGGCGATCGCCACCGAGGCGTTTCCTGCGGCAATCAGATCATGAGCGATCATCGTGGCCTTCATGCCAGAGCCGCACATCTTGTTGACGGTACTGGCGCCGGTCGAAAAGGGAAGGCCGGCTCCGATCGCCGCCTGTCTTGCCGGCGCCTGACCCTGGCCGGCGGTCAGAACGCAGCCGAAGACCACCTCATCGACGGCTTCGGCCTCGATGCGGCTGCGTGCCAGTGCGGCCCGTATTGCGGCGGCTCCAAGTTCGGGCGCCGCAGCGTCCTTAAGCTCGCCCTGAAATCCGCCGATCGGCGTGCGTACCGAGCCGACAATCACGACAGGATCCTGCAATGGCATTTTATACCTCCTGGGCGGCGCTTACTGCGCACCCATCCTCAATGCACCGTCGAGGCGGATGACCTCGCCGTTCAGCATGACGTTCTCACATATATGGCGCACCAGGGCGGCGAATTCAGCAGGACGGCCGAGCCGCGGCGGGAAGGGCACGCTCCTGCCGAGCGATTCGCGAACCTCAGAAGGCATGCCGGCCATCATTGGTGTTTCGAAGATGCCGGGAGCGATCGACACGACGCGAATACCGCAGCGGGCAAGCTCGCGGGCGATCGGCAATGTCATGGCGGCCACACCGCCCTTGGAGGCGGAATAGGCCGCCTGGCCGATCTGACCGTCGAAGGCGGCGGCAGAAGCGGTGTTGATGATCACGCCGCGCTCACCTTCGCCATCCGGCTCCTGTTGCTGGATGGCGGACGCGGCAAGGCGGATCATGTTGAAGGTGCCGATCAGATTGATGCCGATCGCCTGCGAAAAGCTCTCGAGCCGATGCGGCCCATCGCGCCCGACGACTTTTTCGGCCGGGGCGACACCGGCGCAGTTCACGAGCCCACGCAGGCCGCCGAAGGCGTCGGTCGCCGTCGCGACAACACGCGCGCCGTCTTCCTCGCTCCTCACGTCGGCACGCACGTACGAGACCTCGGCGCCGAGTTCTGCGGCGATCGTCTCACCCGCCTCTTCATTGAGATCGGCAATGACGACGCGCGCGCCGCACGCGACCAACATCCTTACGGTTGCCGCGCCGAGACCGGATCCGCCGCCGGTGACGATGAAGGTTGCTCCAGGAATCAGCATGGATCATCTCCCACAGCCCTACGATGCTCCTCTCATGTAGTGCCCAGCCAGAATAACACGGACTGTATGTCGTCCCACTATTGCAAGCGATGACAAAACTGCTTCATATTTTCGGACAAATTTACCACAGGGAGAGGAAGACGACGATGGCCGAACTCGAAAGGCGCATGATTGCACCGGGATTCGTCGAAGAGGCACTCGAAAGTCTGCGTAGGATGGGGAAACCGACGGCGCCGCTCCTTTCAGCGCTCGGACTGCCGCCGCGTGTCGATCAGCCGATATCGGCCGAGCGTTACGGGGCATTGTGGCTTGCGATTGCTGCCGAGCTCGATGATGAATTCTTTGGAATGGGCGGAAGGCCGATGCGTAGCGGAAGCTTTACGCTGCTCTGCCACTGCGTGCTGCATGCTCCGACCCTCGGCCAGGCGTTGCGCCGGGCGCTGCGCTTCCTCAATGTCGTCCTTGAGGATCCGCGGGGCGAACTCGTCGTCCGCGACGGCTTGGCGCAGATCATGCTTCAGGATGCCGGCGAGGCTCGCTCGGCATTCGCCTATCGTACGTACTGGATCATTCTGCATGGAATTACCTGCTGGCTGGTGGGGCGCCGTATCCCGATTCGGCTCGTCGATTTCCGGTGCGCCGAGCCGAAGCAGGGAGCCGACTACCGGCTCTTCTTCGGTGCCCCTGTCCGGTTTTCTCAACCCGTCAGCCGGCTCGGCTTCGACAGCGCCATGCTGCAGCTGCCGGTTTCACGGACCGTACATGCGCTGAAACAGTTCCTGCGTGGCGCACCTGCAAATATCCTCGTGCGCTATCGCTACGATGCCGGGCTCGCTTCGAGCGTTCGCCTCAGGCTGGGGAGGCTGCCGCCGCCGGCCTGGCCGAGTTTCGTGGAGCTTGCAGCGAAGATGCGCATGCCGCCTTCCACCCTGCGCCACCGGCTGAGTGACGAAGGACAGAGTTATGCCGGCATCAAGGATGACATCCGCCGCGACATGGCCATCGACCTTTTGCTCAACACGCCGAAGACGATCGGCGATGTCGCCGCGCAGCTCGGCTATTCCGAGCCCAGCGCCTTCTTCCGGGCGTTCCGCAAATGGATGTCGAAGAGCCCGGACGCCTTTCGCCGGGAGAGCGGGCAGGCGGTACCGACCACGTAGCCGCCGGCGCCGGATCGTCGCTATCAGCCAATCAAGATCGCCCTGAAATCGTTGACATTGGTGCCCGTGGGGCCAGTCTCAAAGAGATCGCCGATAGCCCGGAAGGCCGAATAGCTGTCGTTGCCGTCAAGCAGGCGACGGGGATCGAGGCCGCTTTCGCGCAGGCGCCTGACGGTTGTACCATCGGCAAAGGCGCCGGCATTATCCTGCGAGCCATCGATACCGTCGGTGTCGGCTGCCAGGAGATGGATGCCGTGGCCGTCGATCGCGAGTGCTGCGGCAAGCGCGAATTCTCCGTTGCGCCCGCCTTTGCCGCCTTTGGCGCGCAGCGTAACCGTCGTCTCGCCGCCGGAAAGGATGACCACCGGCTTTTCGAACGGCCGGTTGCGGCCAAGCACCTCGCGGGCGATCGCCGCATGGACCAGCGCGACATCGCGGGATTCGCCCTCGATCGAATCCGACAGGATCACGGGGCTGATTCCATTGGACTTCGCCAGTTGAGCTGCCGCCTCGAGCGACACGCCGGCAGAGGCAATGATGTGGTGCGTGTGCGTGGCAAAGACCGGATCATCCGGGTCGGGGGCATCAGCTTTCGGCGAGGCGAGATGGGCAAGGGCTGCCTGGGGTAACTTCAGGCCATACTGCCGGACGATCTCGATCGCGTCATACCTTGTTGAGCCATCGGCAACGGTAGGACCCGAGGCGACATAGGCGGGATTGTCGCCGGGGATATCCGAGACTATCAGACTGACAACGCGTGCCTTCGTTGCTGCCGCGAGCCGCCCGCCCTTGATGGTGGAAAGATGTTTGCGCACGACGTTCATCGCCGAGATCGGCGCGCCGGAGGCGAGCAGCATTTCGTTGAGCGCGATCTCATTACCGAGCGTCAGGCCTTCTGGCGGTGCCGGCAGAAGCGCTGAGCCGCCGCCGCAGATCAGTGCGATGACCAGGTCGTTCCGCGTAAGGTTCTTCACGGCATCGGTCAGCCGCCTCGATGCAGCAAGTCCCGCGGCATCCGGCACTGGATGGGCCGCTTCGATGATCTCGATCTTCTGCGTTTCGCAGCCATAGCCGTAGCGCGTCACGACCACGCCATCGAGCGGCCCGTCCCAGACGCTTTCAAGCGCGCGCGCCATCTGCGCTGCGCCTTTGCCGGCGCCGACCACCACTGTGCGGCCTCTCGGCCTTGCGGGCAGGTGCGCCTTGATGCCTGTCAGGGGGTCGGCGGCACGAACGGCGGCGTGAAACAGCGACGTCAAAAAGCTGCGGGGGGATGAAACAATCACACGACAATCTTTCGAATCTCAATCGCCGGGCAGCTTTCGCGCGTCGGCATCTCCTCGAGCTGCAGCTTCCAAGAGATTGGCAGCTTAGGCAAGGTGATTTGATCAATTTTGTATCGCATGATCGCCAAAGCGGGCGTCGCTGGACCACGGGGCGTTTCGTCTGTCGCAGCCTTGGTATTCGCGAGGATGAACTTCGGATATTACCAGCTGCCGGCGGCCGTATTCGCTCCGACGTCATTGGACGGATCATCGTTGCGGATAAGGCCTTCCGAGCCGCCTTGAAGGTTATTGTTACGGATCACGTTGTGCTGCGCGAAATCAAGGCTGCTGACGCTGCTCCCGTAGGGATGTGCCGGGTCTTTAAAGCAATAGCTGCTGTTGCCGTTGCGCGAGTTCAGCCAGACTGCGGGCTTTGCGCCGAACGATGGCCCGTAGCGGAACGTGTTTCCCGTGATTTGATTGAACTGCGGCTTCTGGTGGCGGATGACGCCACCTTCTCCGCAGTTCCGGTACACGAATATGCCGCCGTTTTCGGGGTGTTCGAATGTATTGCCGGTGATCTTATTGCTGGCCGAGCCGTCTATGGCAATCAGTTCCCGCTTTTCGGTGACGATACTGAAAACGTTGTTGCTGATCGTGTTGTTGGCGGACTCTGCATCAAGGTAGATCGCGACAGACGTCGATTTGCCGCCAACCCTCGAGTTGACGAGAGCAGCATCCGTCACGCCAGGCCCGATATAGAGAGGAATGCCGCCGGGAGCATTGAAAGCCACATTCTCCAACCGCACGTTTTTTGGGGCGGATGCTTGAGCGAATGCCATGTGACTGGCCGACAGCGATGATGCTTTCATGACCTCGCCGTTGCCGTTCTCGCCGAGACCATAAACGCGGACAAATCCGTTTATCTTGCAGTTGCGGATGGTGACGCTGGTCGGCGCGTCCCATGGCCCAGAGGCGGTCTTCTTCGAACGAACGATGATCGCCGTCTTTTGCTGCCGCGATCCGCCGGAGCTGACATCGATGGTTCCTCCTCCGCAATCCAGCAGCGATCCGGACGCAGCCCCTCCTTCGAACACAAGGGGGTGATTGACGATATCCGCCGCCGACAGCTGTACGCTGCAATTAATCGTGACGGGGTTTGCACCTGGGGTTTTCAGCCTGGTGTGAACGTCGGCGCCGCAGGCCGGTGCCTGGTTTGCATTCTGCGCAGGCGGTGTCGTCGGAATTGTCGGTTCGGTTGATGGATCGATGGGCTGGCCGGTGTCGACTTGGTGGTTGGTCGGATAGCGGGTCGGTTCACGAAACGTGGCGTCCGCGACCATGGCAAGATCGCTTTGGCAGCCTCCCAGAATAAGCCCGATCAGCATCAGGCTTGAGGACTTTGTGGGGCGCATGCTCGTCTCCAGTCGTGGTTCCGCCCCACTCAGATAGAGGCTTATGCTTAACGGAACATAAATTGTGCGCTTGGCCTCTTCCCAGAGATGGTCGTGATGGAGTTCGAGCTTCGCAAGAAGGAAACCATTGGCGGACTTTCGGAAAATCTCCGTCTTGTATCATCCGCATCCAGGACACGACCAGTCCTGACGGGCTTCGAGGGATGGGCCGTCTCGAGGTCGATGCTTTGAAAGTGGAGCGAAATACTACGATGAGCTGTTGATGCGGCTCGAAATTGGTCACAGGCAGACAGAACCCAGTGGAGAGGCGAGTGGCTCGCTATCGCCAAAACTGCTTGGCGTCGAGAATGTCGTCCACCGAATCTTGCGCCTTACCGATAAGAACATCTTTGTCGGCGTGAGATAGGACGCTGTCGCGAGCTGGATGGTCGGCCAGAGAGTACTTCTTGAGGACATCCGGCCCCGTCGCAAGGTCGTTGAGCGCGCCCAAATCATCCTGGAGATCCGCCATGGCGGCGATGAACTTCTTGTACCGCCGTGCCCCACGCTTGCTGTCAAACAGAGAACCGAAGAATTCCGCCGCGTAGCGAAGCTTCTTTGCGTCCTTTCGAACCTCATGACGATGCTCGTCGTCGACGGAGGCCAGCGCTCTGCCGTGCTTCTTCAGCTTCTTTCTCAATCTGTCGAGTGCCTCGACGGCAAACTCCGACGCCGAGGGATCCTGATCAGCCGCGTCCTTCCTCTCGAGGTATTCGCCGCACTGAAGCCAGTCATTGAAATCGAGCGCGAGTGCCCGAGCGCGCGACGAGTTCAGCGCCCCGATCGCATCGCCGTACGCGTCTCTGCGAGCGTCTGTCAGCTTGCTCACCAGATCGGCGTCCTTAGCCTTCGCGAGCAGGACGTCGATGTTGCGGGCTTCGCCTAGTACGCCGGCCAGCCATCGCATCTCGGCGTTCAGTCGCCCTGGCTCCTCGCGCGACAGGATCGGCTTGAATAGCGAAAACGCCGAACGCAAACGCCGGAGCGCCACGCGAGCCTGGTGCAGGGCTTCCGGATTGCGTCGATGCAAGAGGACGTCCTCATTGAGGCGGAACTGCCGGAAGCAGGACGAGGCGATCGTCTGGAAGGCCGCCACGGCCGGCATGTTGCGGTCGAGATCGAGACCCTCCGCCTTGAAGACGGACCTCTGCTGATCAACGAGCGCGAATCCCTTTTCCGACTTGGAGCGGACACCGAACCGGGACGGGACGATTCCGTCGACCTTACGCGCGAGGATGAACAAGTCTTTTCGGTCGCCATCTTTCAGTTCGAGTTCGACTTCACGGATGGCCGATTGTCTGTCGCCGGACACGGCCTCGCCCTGATCGACCACGACCTCGATTAGCGACCCGTTCTCCTTCACGTTCCAGATGCGTCGTTCCACATCGACGTCGAATACCGGCTCTACGGCGAGGTCGCTCCCGAACTCGCTCAACAGCGGGCTCGAATGGTCGAGAACGGGTTCCTCCCCGTCGATGGGAGTTTCCCATTCCGACCGCGCAAAGAGGGACTTGCTGGGTCCGGTGGCTTTCACCGTCTGCATGCGGGCGGCCCCGCTTCGCCGGATGCGGAGTGAGAAGCCTTCCTGGAAGAGCCTGCGCTCGACGGTGTCGAAGTAGGTCGACGACTGCTCCAGAATCGTCTCCGGTTCGCCGAGAAGGTCGGAACCAAGAAGAGACTCCAAGGCTTCGGTTGACAGTTCAAGCTTGATTTCGATTTCGGACGACAAGGTGGACTCCGACTGTTAAGGGGGACGGTCGTCAACGTTGAGGCTGTTGTCACAGGCTGATGTTACACCGATTTATCAACGGGTCCTATGTTTCTAGCAGCATGATGAAGGCGATGCTTGAGGAAGAACACCGAACTGCTGCAGGTGCCAGTCCCCTCGCGCGCGACGTCCGACAGGCAGGTGCGATCTGTTATCGTCGAAACAAGAACGGCGACCTCAGGATCCTATTGGTCGGAAGCCGCCGGAACGGACGGTGGGGCGTTCCCAAGGGACACCTCGATCCTGGCGAAACAACCGCGGCAGCAGCGCTACGCGAAGCATTCGAGGAAGCCGGCGTCGAAGGCTCGGTCGATCCGGACGTCTTCGGTTCGTTCTCGTACCGGAAGGACAGCACCCCGCATCGATACAGTGTTTCCGTCCATCTGCTCGAGGTCTCCCGCATGACGACGGAGTTCCCTGAAAAGGCAATGCGGAAGCAGAAGTGGTTCCCGCTCAAGATTGCCATTCGAGACGTCGCCCAGCCGGGGCTGCGGACGCTCCTTCAACGCCTGCGATAGACACCAAGCCCGTCAGGGCGAGGCGAGGGAGGCTGAGACGCGCTCCCGCTCTGTGACCACACGTCATCTTGCTACAAACGTGCCAAACTTGTAGCAACGCCCGGCCGGGTTGCCGGCTCTGGATCTTTAGGAGCGCACCAAAGCATCATGGACGCCGAACATCGTCTCGCGACGTATGGAAGCCTCGCGCCCGGCGAGGTCAATCACGGACAGCTCGACGGCCTTCGCGGCACATGGCGAAAAGGCACTGTTCGTGGACGACTTCTCGAGGCCGGATGGGGAGCGGGGATAGGCTTTCCCGGTCTCGTGCTCGATGACGAAGCCTTCGAAGTCCCTGTTTCAGTATTCGAATCCCCGGACTTTCCGGAACACTGGAAGCGTCTCGACGAGTTCGAGGGCGACAGCTATCAGCGCGTCATCGCCACGGTCACGGTTGGAGGCCAGCACGTTAAAGCATTCGTCTACGCATTGGCGAAGATGACCTAACTAGGCGTTCATTCGGTCGAACGGACATCGTCCTCTCCGGCATTCAGCATCGCGGCCAATGTTCCGCAGCCCGATCTCGAGTTGACCTAACAAGCGGCTGGGCCGGTGTTGAGTCTCGTTGTCCACTTCGCTACGCTGCGACTTCCCTAATCGCTTGCGCAAAGACGGGCAACGAGCGCTCGACCATCACATCGTTCGCGGTGAGGCTGATCCGCAGGCGGCCGGGCAACTGCGCGACGCTCCCCGGCAGAACCCAGACGCCGTCGGCCGCAAGGCGCGCAGCGAAGGCGATGTCGTCCGGAATAGGAGACCGCGGAATCAGATAGAAGGTGCCTTCGGGCACCGGTAGATCGTAGCCTGCTGCCCTAAGACCTTCGACCATACGATCGCGCCGCCGCTCGAGGGCGGTAACATCGATGCAGAGCTTCTCAAGATCGGGCAGGGCCCGCTGCAGGGTTCGACCGGCGAAGGCCCAGCCATGCGATACCTGAGCTATGTCGACCGCTTCGCGCAGCCTCATGCGATCGGCCTCTGGCATGTCCGCCCCGAGGGCGAGCCAGCCGAGGCGCTCGCCGGGTGCAAGCAGAGTCTTGCCGTAGGAGTAGGCGATCAGCGTGTGCGGATAGCTTTCGGCCGGGCTGATATGGGCGTTAGCGCCAAACACTAGCCGCGCATAGGGCTCATCGGCAAGCAAGTAGATCACCTTGCCGTGTCGTTCGGATGCCGCGGCAAGCATATCGGCGAGCGCATCGAGTTGAGCGCGCGGGAATATTCGACCTGTTGGGTTGTGTGGGGTATTCACGACGACGACGCGCGTGCGCGGCGTGATCGAGGCCGCGATCTTCTCAATATCGAGATCGAAATTGACGGGCGACAGGTCCACGGCAACGGGCGTGCCGGCGGCCCCGCGAATCTGAGCGCCATAGGCGAACCAGCCGGGCCGCGGATAGATGACCTCGTCGCCCACCTCGAGCACGGCGAGCAGCGCCGCCGCTATCGCGCCGAACCCTCCGGCGGTGATGGCGATGTCGGCCGGTTCGTAGGAGCGGCCGCGCGTTTCGCTCAGCTTGCGAGCGACCGTCTCGCGCGCCACAGCATCGTATTTCTGGTAGCCGAACCAGTGAACGTCTTGCGGTTCGGCGTGGCGGACCAGCGCATCGACGAGGCCGCGCAACGGTGGCTCCTGCGGATTTCCGAACATGAAATCGCAAGCATCCGGACCGAGGCCATCTCCTTCGAGCACACGTTGCGCGAAGTCCATGACCGCGCGCATTTCCTCGGCTACTGCGAGCATCCGGCTGGACACGGCGGCGATCGGCATGGCGCACCCCCTGCGGCCGGCGCCTGCCCCTCGGTCAAATACGCCGCCCGACCCCGACATTATCATCTGTCTGCCTCCCAGTCGCGGGAAAGTTCTCGCTGCTTTCCCGACGCCAGGGCGCGGATCCTGAAGATGGCCTTGATGGCCTGGTCGGGTTAACCCCGGCCTTTTTTCATTTTGGGCCTTTTCCGGGTGCCGCCTCGGTATAACCGCTTCCCAATCACGTCGGATGCGCCTGAAGGGCTGCCAACGCGGACGATTCCGCCTTCTTCTTCAGCTTGCGGAGAACTGGGGTTTTCTCGGCAGGGTTCTCCTCATCGTCGGGATCGATCGCCGAGCCGCGAAGCTCACCGCCGTTCTCGGGAAAATGGAGGAGAATTCGGATGCAAATTCGTAGAGGTCCAGACGAATTAACCTCTCACCTAGCCAACGGCGGCAGCGTCGACGGCGAGGAGTTGAGGTGGGTTGCGCACCATTTGGCGCAACTCAGATTGGCCAAGGTCCGTGATTACAGCGCCGACACTGGCCTGTCGCTCAAGGAACTAAGGCGCATCTATTTGGGAGCGCGCATCATCCAGGGAAGCATTATTGCAAGCCATCTGGCGTTGCCGGCGGTGATTGAGGCCGGCGAGGCACTCCGGAACGCGCAGCTGCCGGAAGACCTTTGCCGACGTCGGCGCAGCTCAAGTCGAGGCGTTCTTGTCCGGCGCCGAGGGCGGCCAGGCGCGGCGCGGAACTCGCTCAGGCAGCGACGCGCAGCCCAGGCCCGCCATCCTCGACCACACCGATGATCCGCGCTGCGGGATAGCCTGCCGCAATGATCTTTCCGAGCAATTCTTCCGCTTGAGCCATGCTGCATGAAACAAGCAGACCCCCGGAGGTCTGGGGGTCGGTGAGTATCTGGCGCTGCCATATTGGGAGGTTGTCGGGCAGCGAAACGTTCATACCGTAGCTTGCCCAGTTCCGCTGCGATGCGCCGGTCACGAAACCCTGCTCGGCGAGCTCGGCGGCGCCGGCAAGAAGAGCCATGTCCCTGACCCTAAGCGATATCCGCTTGTTCGATCCCTGAGCCATCTCAAGGGCGTGACCAAGAATGCCGAAGCCGGTGATGTCTGTCATGGCGTGGACGTCGGCATCCAGGGCGAGTTCTGCTCCGACGCTATTGAGGAGCGTCGTTGACGCGATGAGCTCGCCATAGGCGTCCGGTGGCAGGGCGCCTTTCTTGAAGGCTGCCGAATAGATACCCACGCCGAGTGCCTTCGTCAGGATCAGCGCATCGCCAGCTCTTGCGTCACTGTTGCGGCGCAGGCCGGAAACCGGGCAAGTGCCGACGACCGCTAGGCCGTAAATCGGCTCCGGCGAATCGATCGAATGACCGCCTGCGACGGGAATGCCGGCCTCTGCACAGATGGCGCTGCCGCCACTCAATATCTCCCGTACCGTTTCGGCGGGCATTTTGTCGATCGGCATGCCGAGAATGGCGAGTGCCATCAGCGGCCTGCCGCCCATGGCATAGACGTCGGAGATCGCGTTGGTGGCGGCAATGCGGCCGAAATCGAAGGGGTTATCGACCATCGGCATGAAGAAATCGGTGGTCGCGATCAGGCAGGTTTCATCGTCAAGCTGCCAGACGGCGGCATCGTCGCCTGTTTCCGTTCCGACGAGCAACCGGGCGAAGGGCGCGGCCGCGGCTTGGCCCGCAAGCAATTGCTGTAGAACAGACGGCGCCAGCTTGCAGCCGCAGCCGCCGCCATGAGCGAGCGCCGTCAGGCGGAAGGGCGATGTTGCAGCCGGATTATCCATGATGGCCTCCCATAAAGGTCGCAATCGGATACTGCCGAATCCGCACAGCGATTCGCAGTTCTGTATTGCCGAAAAATTCCAATGTTACGGAAAACGGGTGGGGGCACGACCCCGGGGCTCCGCCATTTCCGGCGGGTCCTGATGCGGTAGCGCAATGCGCAAAGCCCCGAAACTCGGGAGCGGCAAGCAAACCCATTCAATTATTATCATCGCTTTAAAGCTGGACGTCAATTTTTGTCATGGCGGCGACGCGCTTTCATATCCATCAACTTCGAAGCGTTTCGACGGTTGGATGAAGATATTCACGACTGATCGCACAGCTTTCCGGATTCCAGCCAGTTACATTCACAATTTTGAGCTTCTTATTGATTTGACAATAAAATGTGCTGACCTAGTTTCTAAAAATCGAGCTACGTCTCGAATTGCAGAGAGTGTCTCCAATTCTCCGGCTTGCCGTATTGGCGAAGCCGGCTTCAGGGGAGGTATCAAGCCATGAACATGGAGCTCTCACGGCGCCAGTTTCTAGCGGCGGCCGGCGCAGGTGTTGCGGTTACGGCGCTAGGGGCCTTTGGCTTCGGGGACGTCGAAGCGGTCCATGCCGAAGCGATCCGCGCTTTCAAGCTCGTGAACACCACCGAAACACGGAACACCTGTCCGTATTGCTCTGTGGCATGTGGCATCATCATGTATTCGAAGGGTGACCTGAAAAAAGGCGAGAAGGCCGAGATCATCCATATCGAGGGCGATACCGACCATCCCACAAATCGCGGTACGCTCTGTCCGAAGGGCGCAGCGTTGCTGGATTTCGTCAAGGCCGAGACGCGGCTGAAATATCCGATGATCCGCAAGCCCGGGTCGGACAAGTTCGAGCGCATTTCCTGGGATGATGCGCTTAACCGCATCGCCCGGCTGATGAAGGACGACCGCGACGCCAATTTCGTCGAACGGAACGCCGCCGGCCTTGCAGTGAACCGGTGGACGACGACGGGCTTCCTTGCCGCCTCAGCGACAACGAACGAGACGGCGTGGGAGACCTACAAGGTCGTGCGCAGCGCCGGAATGCTGGTCTTCGACAATCAGGCGCGTGTCTGACACGGCCCTACGGTAGCCAGTTTGGCTCCAACATTTGGCCGCGGCGCAATGACCAACTCCTGGACCGACATCAAGAACACCGATCTTGTTGTCATCATGGGCGGTAACGCCGCCGAAGCACACCCTTGCGGTTTCAAGTGGGTTACGGAGGCGAAAGCCAATCGCGGCGCAAGGCTGATCGTCGTCGATCCGCGGTTTACACGTTCGGCTTCGGTCGCCGACGTTTACGCACCGATCCGCCAAGGCACGGATATCGCTTTCCTGCTCGGCGTCATCAACTACTGCATCGGCAATGACAAGGTGCAGTGGGACTATGTCAAGGCCTTCACAAATGCGGCTTACATCGTCAAGGACGACTTCGCCTACAAAGACGGGCTCTTCACTGGCTATGACGAGGCCAAGCGCGGCTACGACATGTCGAGCTGGGACTACGTGATCGGCGAGGACGGCTATGCCGTGGTTGACGATACGCTGAATAATCCGCGCTGCGTGTGGAGCCTCCTGAAGGAGCATGTCGCCATCTATACGCCAGAGATGGTGGATCGCATCTGCGGCACGCCGAGGGACAAGTTCCTGAAGGTGGCCGAGATGATTGCGGAATGCTCGTCACCGACCAAGGTGATGACCTCGATGTATGCGCTCGGTTGGACGCAGCATTCCAAGGGCTCGCAGAACATCCGCGCCATGGCGATGCTGCAGCTGATCCTCGGCAATATCGGGATGCGTGGCGGCGGCATGAATGCGCTGCGCGGTCACTCCAACATCCAGGGCCTCACCGACGTGGGACTGATGTCGAACCTGTTGCCTGGCTATCTGACGCTGCCGAACGAGAAGGAAGCGGATTTCGACAGCTACATGTCGACACGCGGCTTCAAGCCGCTCCGCCCGAATCAGATGAGCTATTGGCAGAACTACAGGAAATTCTTCGTGAGCTTCCTGAAGGCGATGTGGGGTTCGGCGGCAACGCCGGAAAACAAGTTCGCCTATGACTGGCTGCCGAAGCTCGACGTGCCGGGCTATGACGTCCTGCGCGCTTTCGAACTCATGAACCAGGGCAAGATGACCGGCTACCTTTGCCAAGGGTTCAATCCGCTTCTGGCCGTTCCAAACCGCGCGAAGGCGACCGCTTCACTGTCGAAGCTCAAATTTCTCGTCACCATGGATCCGCTGGATACCGAAACCTCACGGTTCTGGGAGAACCACGGCGACTTCAACGACGTCGATTCTTCGCAAATTCAGACGGAGGTCATCCAGCTGCCGTCCACATGCTTTGCCGAAGATGAGGGGTCGCTGACGAATTCCAGCCGTTGGCTTCAATGGCATTGGCCGGGCGGCACCCCTCCCGGCGAAGCCAAGACCGACAACTGGATCATGGCGCAGATCCACGTGCGTCTGAAGGAGCTCTATCGCAAGGAAGGCGGAACCTTCCCCGAACCGATCGTCAATCTCGATTGGGCGTACGCCGATTCAGGCGAGCCGACGGCGGAGGAACTTGCCAAGGAGATCAACGGACGGGCGTTTGCCACCGTTTTCGATACGGCTGATCCTACCAAGGTAGTGGCCGAGGCAGGCAAGCTGGTGCCGAGCTTCGCGGCCCTTCGCGACGACGGCTCGACCTCCTCGGCGTGCTGGATCTATTCCGGTTGCTTCAACGAGAACGGCAACAACATGGCCCGGCGTGACACGTCGGATCCGGACGAGACCGGCGCCTATCTGAAATGGACTTTCTCGTGGCCTGTCAACCGTCGTATCCTCTATAACCGCGCATCGGCAGACGTTTCCGGCAAGCCATGGGATCCAAGCCGCAAGCTGATCGAATGGGACGGCGCAAAATGGTCGGGCTATGACGTGCCGGATATCGCGCCGACGGCCAAGCCTGCCGATGTCGGGCCGTTCATTATGAATCCGGAAGGCGTCTCTCGCCTTTTCACAAGGGCGATGATGCGCGACGGGCCGTTCCCGGCTCACTACGAGCCATTCGAATCGCCGGTTGCCAATCTTGTTGCCCCCGCAGTGCGCGGCAATCCGGCCGCACGGGTATTCGAGGACGATTTCAAGCAATTTGCCGAACCGGCCTCTAAGGAGTTTCCCTACGCGGCGACGTCCTACCGCCTCACCGAACACTTCCACTACTGGACGAAGCATGTCTGGGTGAATGCCGTGCTGCAGCCGGAATTCTTCGTCGAGATTTCGGAGGAACTCGCATCGGAAAAAGGCATCGCCAAAGGCGGTTGGGTACGTGTTTGGTCCAAGCGCGGCTCCATCAGGGCCAAGGCGGTTGTTACCAAGCGGATCAAGCCGCTGATGTGCGACGGCAAGGCCGTCCATGTCGTGGGCATCCCACTGCATTGGGGGTTTACCGGAGCTGCCAAGAAGGGTTTCGGCCCGAATTCGCTGACGCCTTTCGTCGGCGACGCAAACATAGAGACGCCCGAATACAAGGCGTTCCTGGTCAACATAGAGCCCATCGCCGGGCCGGTGGCATAGGAGACGGTAGCCATGTTCCCTCCTGTTCCAAATCCGACCGTCACGCCTGAAAGCCCAAGATTCGGCGAACGGGATCTCATCCGCCGTTCGGCGTCACGCGTGACCCCGCCGGCAGAGCGCCAGACCGAGGTGGCGAAGCTTATCGACGTCTCCAAATGCATCGGCTGCAAGGCCTGCCAGTCGGCCTGCATCGAGTGGAACGACACGCACCCCGCCATCGAGGAGAATGTGGGCATTTACGAGAACCCGCATGATCTGACGCCGGACATGTTCACGTTGATGCGCTTCACCGAGTGGGAAAACCCGGAAACGAACAATCTCGAATGGCTGATCCGCAAGGACGGCTGCATGCATTGCGAAGATCCCGGCTGCCTCAAGGCCTGTCCGGCGCCGGGTGCAATCGTGCAATATTCGAACGGCATCGTCGATTTCGTCCACGAGAACTGCATTGGTTGTGGCTATTGCATCAAAGGATGCCCGTTCGATATTCCGCGTATTTCTGCGGTCGACCACACGGCTTACAAATGCACGCTCTGCTCCGACCGTATCGCTGTCGGCCAGGGACCTGCCTGCGCCAAGGCCTGTCCGACGCAGGCAATTGTCTTCGGCACGAAAGAGGAAATGAAGCAGCACGCCGAAGGGCGGATCACCGATCTGAAGTCCCGCGGATTTGCAAATGCCGGCCTTTATGATCCGCCGGGCGTCGGCGGCACACATGTCATGTACGTGCTCCACCACGCCGACAAGCCAGAGATTTACGCCGATCTGCCGAGCAATCCGAGGATCAGCCCGGTCATCGAGGCCTGGAAGGGTGTTACGAAATATGCCGGGCTCGCGGTCATGGGTGTGGCGGCTGTCACCGGCCTCTTTCACTATCTTGTCAACGGACCCAATCGGGTTTCCGAGGAGGACGAAGAGGCGGCGGCGAGATTGACGGGAGACGGTTCCTCATGAGCGCGGACACCAAAAAAGATGATGCAGCAAAAGGCGAGAGTGTTCACCCAGGCAAGCCGGTTACAGTTGATCGCTATACTGGAGGAGCCAGGATCAATCACTGGATCACGGCGACAAGTCTCGTGCTTCTGGGGCTTTCCGGGCTGGCCCTGTTCCATCCAAGCCTCTTTTTCCTGACCGCGCTCTTTGGCGGCGGCCCTTTGACCCGCATCATTCATCCGTGGATCGGCGTTCTGCTCTTTTTCAGCTTTCTCGGCCTTTTCCTGCGTTTCTGGAAGGCAAACCTCTGGAGGAGGGAGGACAGCGACTGGCTCGCACACGGCCGCGACGTCCTGGCTGGTCACGAGGAGCGTGCGCCCGAGGTCGGCAAATACAATGCTGGTCAGAAGGTCGTGTTCTGGTCGATGTCGATCTTGATCACTATCCTGATCGCGACAGGCTTGATCATCTGGGATCAGTATTTTTCGGCCTATACCACGATCGAGCAGAAGCGATGGGCGGTGTTGTCGCATTCAATCGCAGCCGTCGTCATCATCAATGTCTGGATCATTCATGTCTATTCAGCCTTCTGGGTACGCGGTACGATACGGGCAATGACGCGCGGCTCGGTGACAGGCGGCTGGGCGTGGCGGCATCATCGTAAATGGCTGCGTGAACTGGTCACAAGGTCATCAGGGAGAAAATCGGGAGGAACGCCCGCCGAATAAACCGGGCGTCAGGGTCTGCATCACGTGGCCCGTGCGGTTCGTGAGGGAGTGTCATGAAAGGCAAAAGCGCGGTCTTGCCGGATCCAACGGCAATTGGGGATGTATCATCGCCACCGTTTGCACGTCTTCCGGATTCCGCCTTGCTCTTTTCGGCCAGGTCGAAACGACTGCGTCAACTCGCTGAAACCAGCAGCCTTTCGCCTTACCTTATTTTCCTCGCACAGCTCTCCGAAGCTCAACACGACATCCAGGCGGCTCTGCCACTTCCGGAACGTCCGGATCCCGACAGAATCAAGCGTGCCCGGGAGTTTGAAATGCCGCCGCTCGACCGAGAGATAGACGGTGGCGGAACGATCAGCGACATCTTCGATCGCCTCTTTGCAGCCGCCGACACTATCGAAAAGCCGGCTGCGGCTGCCGAAGCGCTTGCGCGCGTCACCAAGGCCGACGTCAGAAACCGCTTGGCAATGGTGCAGAACGTGTTCTCCAGTGTCTTGCCTGCGGATGCGATTGCCGAGCACGTGTTCGTCTGGGCAGCGCTTCAGGTGCAGTTCGCTCGGCTTGCCTCTGTTCTCGACGCAGCAATGCTGGTGCCGGTGGCTGATGGTCTTTGCCCTGCATGTGGCAGCAGGCCGGTATCGTCCATGGTCGTCGGCTGGCCGGGCTCGCATGGCGCACGCTTCTGCTCATGTTCGCTTTGCGGCACTTTCTGGCACTATGTCCGGGTCAAATGCACACTTTGCGGCTCCACCAAAGGCATCGGCTACCAGGAGATAGAAGGGCAGGGCGGCGTCGTCAAAGCCGAAACCTGTGACGAATGCCACGGCTGGTCGAAGATATTCTATCAGGATAGGGAGCCGGGGGCCGATGCGGTCGCCGACGATGTGGCAAGTCTGAGCCTGGACCTTCTGATGCGCGAAGGTCCGTATCGCCGGGGTGGATTTGCACCGCTCCTGGCCGGCTTTTGAGGTGGGAGAGATGGACGCCAGCGCCAACCTGCGGGATATTTCATCCGTCGACCAGATCTTGAAGACAGCTCCGGCCGCCGCCGCGATCGAATGTTTCGGGCGGATCGCGGCGACGGAGGCAATCCGCGCCATCCTTTCTGAAACGAGGGACAAGGTGCGCCAGGGGCAGGAAGTCCCGTCACGCGAGGACATCGCGGCTCTTGCGTTTTCTAGGCTTGACGCGAATGACCGCCCGATGCTTCGCTCCGTCTTCAACCTGACGGGCACGGTGCTCCATACCAATCTCGGCAGGGCCATCCTTGCGGAAGCCGCGATCGATGCAGCGGCAGCGGCCATGCGCGAGGCTGTCGCGCTCGAATTCGATCTTAAGAATGGCAAGCGCGGCGAACGGGATGATCATCTGCGTGCGCTGATCTGCGAATTGACGGGCGCTGAAGATGCAACCGTCGTCAACAACAATGCTGCGGCCGTCCTTCTGGTGCTGAACAGCCTGGCCGCCGGCCGGGAAGCCATCGTCTCCCGGGGCGAACTCATCGAAATCGGCGGGGCTTTCCGCATGCCGGACATCATGGAACGCTCGGGCGTCCGTCTCGTCGAGGTCGGCACCACGAACCGCACCCATGCCCGGGACTACAGGGATGCCGTCGGTCCTGGCACAGGCGTGATACTGAAGGTCCACACGTCGAACTATCGAATAGAAGGTTTTACCAAGGAAGTCGGCGCACGCGAACTTTCAGGCATCGCCCGCGACAAGGGCGTGCCGCTGATCAACGATCTCGGTTCCGGCACCCTTATCGATCTGGTCCGTTTCGGGCTTGCACACGAACCCACCGTCCGCGAGGCGATCGGCGAGGGTGCCGATGTCGTCACCTTTTCCGGCGACAAGCTTCTCGGCGGGCCGCAGGCCGGGTTCATTGTCGGGCGCCGGACACTTATCGAGACGATCAACAAGAACCCGATGAAGCGCGCGCTACGGGTCGATAAGATCAGGTTGGCCGCTCTCGAAGCGACATTGAAGCTTTACCGCGATCCGGAGCGCCTGGGCGAGCGCCTCCCCGTGATGCGGCTGCTTTCCCGTTCTCAGCCCGAAATCAACGCGCAGGCGGAGCGGCTGGCGCCTGTCATGCAACACGTGCTGAATGACGCCTTCCGCGTCTCGGTCATCCGTTGCGAAAGCCAGATCGGCTCCGGCGCGCTGCCGCTTACGACCGTGCCGAGCGCGGGGCTGGCCTTGACGCCGGTCGAAGGCAGCGGGCGGATGCTCGCCGGACTGGCGGCGGCATTGCGGCGTCTTCCTATCCCGGTCATCGGCCGCATCGAACGAGGTTCGCTGCTGTTGGACCTGCGCTGCCTCGAAGATGAAGAGAGCTTCGCTGCTGGCATTGGCCGCATCGCCCTGCCGGTTGAAGAAGGTTTCGAGAGCGAAGCCTTCACCCTTTCTGCCGGTGCCGAAAAGGGGAATGGATCATGATCGTCGGCACGGCGGGGCATATCGATCACGGCAAGACATCTCTCATCCGGGCGCTGACCGGCATCGACACTGACCGGCTGAAAGAGGAAAAGACCCGCGGCATCTCGATCGATCTGGGTTTTGCCTATATGCCCGTGGACGGCGCGGAGACACTCGGTTTCGTCGATGTGCCGGGACACGAGAAATTCGTCCACACGATGCTTGCCGGCGCCTGCGGTATCGACTTCGTCCTCCTGGTCGTCGCAGCCGATGACGGCATCATGCCGCAGACGCGCGAACATCTCGCCATTATCGATCTTCTCGGCATCGAGCATGGCATTGTCGCCCTCACCAAGGCCGATCTCGTGCAGGAAGACCGCCTCGTCGAGGTCGAAGCCGCTGTGCGCAACGAGCTTGCCCGCTCGCCGCTCGGCGCTGTTCCCGCCATCGCCGTCTCGACGGTTTCAGGCAGGGGTATTGAAGCTCTGCGGGATGAAATCGCCGATGCAGCCCGGAAATTCATGCGGCGGCGGGCGACAGGGCGCTTTCGTCTGGCCGTCGATCGTTCCTTCACAATCCAGGGGGCAGGCACGGTCGTTACCGGGACAGTCCTTTCAGGCATGGTATCGATCGAGGATCATGTCACGGTCAGCCCTTCCGGCCTTACCGCCCGGGTACGCTCGATCCATACGCAGAACAGACCAAGCAAAAATGGTTGCGCTGGGGATCGTTGCGCCCTCAACCTCGTTGGCCAAGGCATCACGAAAACGGCCATCAATCGCGGTGACATGGTGTGCGAGCCAAGCCTGCATGCCCCGGCGAGCCGTATCGACGCAACGTTGCGTGTGCTTCGCTCTGAGGTGAAGCCCATCGGTCACTGGTTCCCCGTCAGGCTTCATCACACATCGGCAGAGGTCGGTGCCCGTATCGTCCTACTTGCCGGGGAATCGGTAATGCCGGGAACAGATACCCTTGTGCAGCTTGTGCTAGACAGTCCGATCGCAGCTGCGGTCGGCGACCGCTACGTCATCCGCGACACTTCGGCCCAGCGCACGGTTGGCGGCGGCCGATTCCTGGATTTACGCGCGCCGGCGCGCAAGCGCCGGACGCCGGAGCGGACCGCTCAGCTCAAAGCTCTGACCTCGGTTGCGGCCGAACGGGCATTCGAGGCCCTGCTCGCGGTGCCCCCGTTTTATGTCGACGTTGCCGCTTTCGCCCGCGACAGGGCAGTTGCCGAGGCAGATGCCGGCGCGCTGGTCGCATCGATGGGAACGGTGCAATTGCCTGTGGATGAAACGACCTTTGCCATATCGCCAGATCGCTGGGAGAAATTCCGCGCCAACCTTCTGAGCCGGCTTGAGACGTTCCATGCGGAGAACCAGGATCTGCCGGGCATGGGCATCGAGCTGTTGCGGGCAGGACTCGACCTGCGCTTGCCGATCCCCGCGTTTCGCGCCGCTCTGCAGAACCTCATCGGTGGGGGAGGGATCGTGCTGGACGGAGCGTGGGTCCGGCTTGCCGGACATCAAGCAACGATGACATTGGCCGACGAGCGGCTCTGGGGAGGGATCGAGCCGCTATTGGGCGGGGCTGAACGGTTTCGTCCGCCGCGGGTTCGCGAAATTGCCGCATTCCTGGCGATCCCCGAGCCGCAGACGCGCCGGTTGTTGAAACTCGGCGGCCGCATGGGCAAGGTGCATGAAGTGGCACACGATCACTTCTTCCTGCGTGAGACGGTTGCGGAAATGGTGGCGATCATCGCGGAGATCAGCTCCGGCGCCGATAAGGGCTGGTTCACCGCGATGCAGTTTCGCGACCGTGTCGAAAATGGCCGCAAGGTCGCGATCCAGATTCTCGATTTTTTCGATCGCCATCGGGTCACGCTGCGTCGCGGCGATCTCCGTCGCGTCGATCCCATCCGTCTGGACCTCTTCGGCAATATGACGAATAGTATCGCCGGCGGCGATATCATTTCTGGAGGAGATACGTCCCCGGTGGGGCGTCCGGACTTCAAATCCGGGAGGGGCCGAGAGACGGTCTTTCGTGGGTTCGACTCCCACTCTCTTCCGCCAGAAAAATCGCATATGTAATTGAGAAAATAATAATATTGCCGAGACAACGCGGCGATGCGGTTATGAAGCGCAGTCCGCAATCCGACGACGGAATTTTCCGATCGTCCTGCCATTTCGTGCGCGAGGAACTCCAGAACCTTTTCGATATCGGGGTCTTCGGCAACCCGCTGGCCGCTGCTTCGCAACGAAGCGGCGCGCCGGCGGCCTGAGGAGCGTGAGATTGAGATTTTAGCTGCGGGTCACTTCAAGGTATCACTTGCCCTTATCAATCCGCGAGAAAGCGGCGAGAACCGTGCGCTCAGACTGTATTAGGTATGCCTCGAGTGCTGCGGAGGCTTCGGCCGTTGACCCCGCCTCGAGCTTTTCGACGATCGACGCGTTCAGGTCGACATAGGGCGCGTGCAACAACTCGGGATCGGCAAGCAGACCGAAGCTGAGCCGCAGCTCTGCGGCGATCTGAGCATAGAAGGCATTCAAGCGCTGACTGTCGGCAAGATCCACGATCGCAGCGTGAAAGACCATGTTTTCGCTGCCGACCGTGCCCCAGTCCTTGGCATCGCGCGCGACCGTGGCACGCTCGACAGCCGAGCGCATGCGCGCCACTGCCGGATGCTTGGGGTAGGCCTTGGCGAGCGCCTGGCATTCAATCATCCGGCGCACCCGGTAGATGTCGATGATCGAGGCCATGCTCGGCGTTGCGACAAAGACGCCGCGATTGGGCTCGTGGCGCAACAGGTTTTCCATAGTCAAAAGCCGGAAGGCTTCGCGCAGTGAATTGCGCGACACATCCAGCCCGGCGCTGAGCGCCGCCTCGGATAAACGCTGGCCGGGCTTCAATTCGCCTGCGATCAGCTTGTCGCGGATCTTCTCCGCCAGCCGCGGCGCAAGCGCCGATATGGTCTCCTGCTCAGCCATCAAAGCCCCTTATGCATGAACAAGGATGAAACATCCGTCCCCCTCGTGGATCGATATAGCGGTTAGCGCTTTCACGGGGAACCATGAGAGGAACGATCTCGCCAAGCGGATCATGGCGACGTCAGACATGATTCACGATCAGTCAGGCAACCATGAAAAAATGAACGCCCCGCATCGGCGTCCTTATCGTTGATGGCACGAAAGGAGGCAAGAGCGGTCCCGGACATGGCTAAATTTACTCCGTGAAGGGCATTTTGTGCCCAAGGAAAGTTCATATCGCTCAACATTTGCGCATTATAGTAGAACGATAAAATAAAATCGTTGAACAATATTGACAGAATTGTGAAACGCGGCGACGCTGGCTCCGTCAATAATTTCCACGCGGCCCATCCGTGGGATTGAGGGCGGTCCGCATATAAGGAGAGGGTTTAATGGAACAGCTATCTATTTCATCCAGTGACGGCGCATCGGCCACGTCGTCTGGCATGTCGGTCAAGTCGCGCCGCGCGGCGCTCACGGCCGCGATCTTCCTGATGGCCACTTCGGCCATCGGCCCGGGCTTCATCACCCAAACGGCAACGTTCACAACGAAGCTCGGCGCGGCCTTCGCCTTTGCGATCCTTTCCTCGATCGTCATTGATTTCGTCGTGCAGCTCAATATCTGGCGGATCGTGACGCTGACGCGCATGCGCGCCTCAGATCTCGCCAATGCGGCAATCCCGGGCGCCGGCTATCTGCTCGCCGTTCTCGTTATCGTCGGCGGGCTGTTCTTCAATATCGGCAACATCGGCGGCACGGGTCTTGGAATCAACGCGATGGTCGGGCTGGATCCGAAAATCGGCGGCGCAATCAGCGCGGTCCTTTCGATCGGCATCTTCTTGTCGAAGCGCGCCGGTATGGCCATCGACCGCTTCATCATCTTTGCCGGCATCCTGATGATCGCATTGACGCTCTATGTGGCCATCGCGTCAGGCCCGCCGGTCGGCGAAGCGCTGTTCCAGACGTTTTTGCCGGCAACGATCGACTTCGCCACGATCACAACGATCGTCGGCGGCACGGTCGGTGGCTATATCACCTATTCCGGCGCCCATCGCCTGCTCGACAAGGGCACGGTCGGCATCGAGAACCTCAGCGCCGTCAACCGCGCAGCGCTCACCGGCATCGCTGTCACCGGCGTCATGCGCTACGTCCTCTTTCTCGCCGTGCTCGGTGTAGTCGCCAGCGGTGCCGTGATAGATGTCTCGGGCAAAGGGGCCAACCCGGCCGCCCAAGCCTTCCAGGCAGCCGCCGGCGATGTCGGCATGCGCATCTTCGGCATTATCCTGTGGGCCGCCGCCATCACGTCGGTTATCGGCGCCGCCTATACCTCGGTTTCCTTCCTCACGATCTTCAAGCAGGATATAAGCGAGCGAGCTCGCAACATCGCGACCGTGATCTTCATCGCGGTATCGCTGTTCTTCTATGTGATTATGACAACCCCGCCGGCCCAGATGCTGGTCTTCGTCGGCGGCCTGAATGGTCTCATCCTGCCGATCGGTCTGTCGATCTTCATCTATGCGGCCTGGGCCCGTTCCGACCTGATGGGTGGCTATCGCTATCCGCGCTGGCTGCTGGTGCTTGGCGTGCTGGCTTGCGCCCTTACCTGGTACATGGGCTACAAGTCGATCGGCCCGATTTTCGCGCTTCTGTCGGCCTAGGGAGACCTTGTTATGACTGCCATCGATCTGAATAGCGACCTCGGTGAAAGCTATGGCGCCTGGGGCATGGGCGATGACAAGGCGATGCTTGCCATCGTCTCCAGCGCCAATGTCGCCTGCGGTTTTCATGCCGGCGATCCACTCGGCATCCTGACAACCGTCAGGGCCGCAGCCGAAAAGGGTGTGTCGATCGGGGCGCATGTCTCCTATCCTGATCGCGTCGGCTTCGGCCGGCGTGACATGGATGTCACAAGCGACGAGCTGACCGCGGACGTCATCTATCAGATCGGCGCACTGAAGGGCATGGCCTCTGCAGCTGGCGTCACCGTCGGGTACGTCAAGCCGCATGGTGCGCTTTACAACCGCATTGCCCACGACCCGAAGCAAGGCCAGGCGGTAATTGACGGCATCAAAGCGGTGGACCCCGCGCTGGTGTTGATGGGCCTTGCCAACGCACCGATCCTCAAGCTCGCCCAGGACTCCGGCCTGAAGACCGTTGCGGAAGCCTTTGCCGATCGGTCCTATACGCCGGATGGCGAGCTCGTCTCACGCCGTGAACCGGGTGCCGTACTGCATGATCCCCAGCTGATTGCTCGCCGCATGCTGCAGCTTGCCCATGAGGGCACGCTCGAAACAATTGACGGCTCGACCGTCAAGATCAACGCCCGGTCGATCTGCGTGCATGGCGACAGCCCCGGCGCTGTAGCCATTGCCCAGGAAATCCGCCGCGTCTTCGAAGTTGACGGAATTACCGTCCGCTCCTTTCTGTCCGCCTGATCGAAGCTGAGGGAGACACGCAATGATCGCGATGGAACATCTTCGCCACATCAACACCGAGCCCGCTCGAAAGGCTCGCGAACGCTATCGGGCAGGTAGTATCGAGCCGACCTCGGGCGTCGCGCCGGGCTTCACTCAAGCCAATATGATCGTGCTTCCGCGCGACTGGGCCTTCGACTTCCTGCTTTATGCGCAGCGCAATCCAAAGGCCTGCCCGGTGCTCGATGTATCCGATCCGGGCTCGCATGCGACCATGCTCGCACCAGGTGCTGACCTACGCACTGATCTGCCGCTCTATCGTATCTGGCGTGATGGAAAACTCGCCGAAGAGACCGCGGATGCGACTGGGGCTTGGGCGGAATATCCCGATCTCGTCGGCTTCCTGATCGGCTGCAGCTTCACCTTCGAGACGCCGATGGTGGAGGCCGGGATCGCGATCCGTCACATCACCGAAAAGTCCAATGTGCCGATGTATCTGACCAACAAGCCCTGCCGGTCGGCCGGCCGCCTGCATGGCAACATGGTCGTTTCCATGCGGCCGATTCAGGCGTCCCGCGTGGCGGACGCGGCAACGATCTCGGGCCGCTTCCCCGCGGTGCATGGTGCACCCGTGCATATCGGCGCTCCGGAAGAGATCGGCATCCAGGATCTCGCCAAGCCGGAATTCGGCGATCCGGTGCGCGTCGAGCCGGGCGAAATTCCTGTCTTTTGGGCCTGCGGCGTCACCCCGCAGGCGGCAGTGATGGCTTCCCGCGTACCCTTTGCGATCACCCATGCGCCAGGGCATATGTTCGTCACCGACGTTCCAGATTCCGCCTATCACGCCTGAGGTCCCATGCGTTTCCTGCCCGTCAGCCTGACGACCATGCTTGTCGAACTCGCGGATCTCGATGAGACGCTGGCGCTATTTGCTTCGCTCAGAGCTGATCCGGTGCAAGGTGTCGAGGACATGGTGCCTGCCGCCCGTACGCTTATGATCCGCTTCCGACCGGAAAAGCTCACGCTGGAAGAGCTGGCCGGCGAGATCGCGACACGCGATCTGTCGATGCGCATCGCACCCTCCGGTGAGCTCGTCGAGATCCCCGTCCGCTATGACGGCGAGGATCTTCGCGACGTCGCCGACCTCACCGGCCTGTCGGTCGAGGATGTCGTTCGCCGCCATACCGAGAGCGAATTCACTGTCGCCTTCTGCGGTTTCGCGCCCGGCTTCGGTTATCTCGTCGGCGGCGACCCGACGCTGCAGGTGCCGCGCCGCCAGACCCCGCGTACGAGGATTCCGGCCGGCTCGGTTGCCTTGGCCGGCGCCTTCAGCGGTGTCTATCCGCAGGCAAGCCCAGGAGGCTGGCAGATCATCGGAACGACACCTGAAAAGATGTGGGATCTGTCGCGCGATCCACCGGCGATTCTCCAGCCCGGTTACCGTGTGCGGTTCTTCGATCTCAAAAAGAAGACCGCCCCAACGTCCAGGATCACGACTAAGACGCCGGTCACTCAACCGCCAGAAGTCGCGTCCGGCGCCCTTACGCTCAAGGTTCTCGCTGCCCCCATGCCGGCGCTGTTCCAGGATCTTGGCCGCTTCGGCCAGACCGGCCAGGGGGTTTCATCCTCTGGCGCGCTTGACAAAAGCGCGCTGAGGGCTGCCAATCGCGTGGTCGGCAATCCGGCCGGCATGCCCTGCCTCGAAATCACGCTTGGCGGTTTTTCCTTCGAGATCTCCGGCCGCGCCGTCATGGCGCTCACCGGCGCGGCCTGCCCCATCGGCATCCGCGACGCAGCTGGCCGCACGATCAGCGCTGGGACTTATCAGCCAATCTCGCTTGAAGCCGGCGATATTGTAACACTCGGCCATCCAACCAGGGGCATGCGCAGCTACCTCGCGATGCGCGGCGCTTTTGCAGTAAAGCCCGTACTCGGCAGTGCTTCGACCGATACGCTGGCTGTTGTCGGCCCCGACCCCGTCACAGCAGGTAGCGTTCTAACCGTTAACAATGACGGTTTGGCTCTAACCAGCGTTTCGCTCCATGAATCGCCGGCCTTCGACCATCCTGCCTCCGGCGAGGTCGTCACGCTTGACGTGATCCTAGGCCCGCGCAGTGACTGGTTCACCGACAAAGGAATCGCCACTTTATCCGACCAGCTTTGGCAGGTAACGCCGCAGTCGAACCGGGTGGGCATTCGCCTCGCCGGCAATGTGTCGCTGAAACGTAGGGACAATAGTGAACTGCCAAGCGAAGGCACGGCGACAGGTGCAATCCAGGTGCCACACAACGGCCAGCCGGTCCTTTTTCTTGCCGACCATCCGCTGACCGGCGGCTATCCGGTCATCGGCACGGTCGCCGAATACCATCTCGATCTCGCCGCGCAGATCCCGGTCAACGCCCAGATACACTTCCGGCCCGTGACGGCTTTCGCCGATATTCAGCCTGCCAAGGCCCGAGATCGCGGACGCCGGCCGACAAAAACAGTGAGGAAACATCCATGAAGAAGGTCCTGATCGCCAATCGCGGCGAGATCGCAGTGCGCATCATCCGGGCTTGTCGCGATCACGGCCTGCAATCAGTCGCCGTCTATGCCGATCCGGACATGGACGAACTCTTCGTCAAGCTGGCTGACGAAGCCTATGGGCTCTCGGGCGCACGTCCGGCCGAGACCTACCTCGACATCGACAAACTGATCGACATTGCCAAGCGCTCCGGTGCGGACTCGGTGCATCCGGGCTATGGCTTTTTATCCGAGCGGGCTGAATTCGCCCGCGCGGTGATCGATGCAGGCCTCACCTGGATCGGCCCCGATCCGCATGTCATTGAGGCGTTGGGCGACAAGGTCGAGGCGCGGCGGATCGCAACCAGCGTCGGCGCGCCGCTGGTTTCGGGAAGCGATGGCCCGGTAAAGACGGCGGCCGAAGTCATCGCCTTTGCCGAAGCGCATGGGTTGCCCGTTGCCATCAAGGCCGCCCATGGTGGCGGCGGCCGAGGCCTAAAAGTCGCGTGGAAGATAGAGGAGGTTGCAGAGCTTTATCAGTCGGCAGTCCGCGAGGCAAAGGCCGCCTTTGGACGCGGCGAGTGTTTCCTCGAGCGTTTTCTCGACCGTCCGCGCCATATCGAGGCGCAGGTGCTTGCCGACAAGCACGGTAATGTGCTGGTCCTTGGCACCCGTGATTGCTCGCTGCAGCGACGCAATCAGAAGCTCGTGGAGGAGGCGCCCGCCCCCTTCCTCAGCGACGTACAACGCCAGTCGATCCATGATGCCGCGAAGAAGATCTGCGCCGCCGCCGGCTATTCGGGCGCGGGCACCGTCGAATTCCTGCTCGGCGTCGACGGCACGATCTCCTTCCTCGAAGTGAATACCCGCCTGCAGGTCGAGCATCCGGTAACCGAGGAGACAACCGGCATCGACCTCGTCATCGAACAGTTCCGTATCGCCGACGGCCTGCCTCTGCGGGTCACCGAAACGCCTGCCCCGCGCGGCCATTCGATCGAATTCCGTATCAACGCCGAGGATCCCGGCCGCGGGTTCCTGCCGACGCCAGGTACAATCACCGTCTTCGACGCACCCTCCGGTCCGGGTATCCGACTTGACAGTGGCGTGGCCTCCGGCTCGACGGTGGCCGGCACCTTCGACTCCCTAATAGCGAAGCTAATCGTGACCGGCGCCACGCGCGAAGAAGCGCTGAAACGCGCCCGGCGCGCGCTCAGGGAATTCAAGATCGACGGCATCGCAACGGTTCTCCCCTTTCATCGTGCCGCAATCGAGGCAGAGGACTTTACGGGCGAGAGGGGCTTCAAGGTGCATACACGCTGGATCGAAACCGATTTCGCCGGGCGTCTTGAAGCGGAAGCCCGGCCCGAGCAGGTTGCCGATCCGGCACTGATCCGCACCCATGCGGAAATCGATGGCAAGCGCTATGAAATCGGCATTCCGGCCGCACTGCTGGCTGGTCTCGGCGGGCTTGCAGGCCAAGGCATCAGTGCTCCCGTTAAGGCGGCCAGGGCAGAAGACGCGTCGAGCGTGACCACGCCGATCTCCGGCACGCTGCAAGCCTTCAAAGTCGAGGATGGTGCAGAGGTGTCGGCGGGCGACCTTATCGCTGTGATGGAAGCGATGAAGATGGAGACCCAGGTCACGGCACAGCGGGCCGGCAAGATCCGGATTACCGCCGAGCCCGGCGCCTATCTGCAAGCCGGCACCGAGATCGCCTGCTTCGAAGCCTCGGTGTCGGTCAGCAACGACGATTGATCTCGAATTCCAGGATCACTCCACTTTGCCTGAGTTCGTCGTTCAACCAAGCCTTGCGGGCGAGTCCGTGTCATCTTGCGACAAACGTTTGAGCCGGCCGCTCCTGTTCCAGAGATTTTGGATCTCCTTGCAAAGGCTGGCTGACCGCTTCAGCCCGATAATTTGATCTCGATTCTCTCATGTCACGATCAGGTCCGGGCCTCGCCCATCGCCGATGGGCCAACGCAAACCTAGAGGCGTCTCCGCGGCAAATTCGACAGCTAGCCGCCCTTGTCTTGTGCGAGGCGGCTGCCATCTATCGATGATCATTTGGAATCACGTATCGGTGTCATCGGACATTTGACAGAGAAGCATGGAAATCAGCGAAATCGTCGCCGCTTACATACGTGTCTTGGCTTTGGCTGTCTTAGTCGTCTATGCTTATGCTTGGGTCATTCGCACCGTCGGGCAGAGATTAACGAGGGGCGTTGCGGCAGGCCTTTTGTTTGGCCTCGGCGGCATTCTTTCCATGAATGATCCGATCGTGATGAGACCGGGGCTTATTTATGACGCCCGGTCCATCCTCCTGATCCTGTCCCCCATCTACGCAGGACCGATCGGCACGGTCATTGCGGCAGCAATGATGGGCGCGCACCGTTTCGTTCTCGGCGGCGTCGGCGCGACGGGCGGTGCGGTGAGCGTGGTCCTTGTGGCGCTCTGCGGTTACGCCAGCACGTTCATACCCCGTCACCGCGTCGGCACCGGCTGGGTGAGATCGCTGCTACTCGGCCTTACAACTATCTCTTCCTTCATCGTTCTTGTCTTTCTGCCTCCGGATGTTGCCAGCGACCTCCTTCTAAGCGCTGCGGCTCCCGTCATGCTTGCCAATATTCTCGGCGTGCTCCTTCTTGCCGATCTGCTTGAGCGCGAAAAGCAGCGAGTCCGTATGGTACGTGCGCTCGAAAATGAGGCGAGCGTCGACCCGTTGACGAAGCTGCCGAATCGCCGCGTCTTTCAGCGGGCGGCCGACCGCTGCGCCAAAGAGGCGAGCAATCGCGGGCGGCCCTTCTCGATCATCATGCTCGATGTCGACCACTTCAAGAAGATCAACGATACCTGGGGCCACAGTGTAGGCGACACCGTGCTCTCCAAGGTTGCCGACCTCATTCGCCAGACCGTTCGCAAGGCCGATATCGCAGCCCGCTACGGGGGCGAAGAAATCGTCATTCTGCTTCCGGATACCGAAGGGCGCGACGCATCAACGGTGGCGGAGAAGATCCGCCATGCAATCGAGTCGGAAGACCTGATTGTCGGCGACACCGCAATCAAGGTTACCGTCAGCATCGGCGTCTCGGCTGTCGATTCCGACAACACCAATATTCGTGCGACGATTGAGGCCGCCGACAAGGCTCTCTATCGCGCCAAGACCGCCGGCCGCAACCGCGTCGAATTGGCAAACGCTGCCTGAGAACGGTTTTCCTCTGGGGCCATAGCGGCGCCGCATCTGAGAGCGGAGATCAGCCTGGCGTCTCTGGGCGCGTTGCTTGCCTGAGGTCGGCAAGCCCCCTGTTGGCGCCCTTGCTGCCGGTGGCAGCCGCCGCGGTGAATATCCGTCCGGCATCGCCATACATTTTGAGATTCAGATAGCAGTAGCCCCGCAATACCATGAGGTCGACCGTTTCCCGTTTGATCTGTGCTCGCTGATCGAGATAGATCAGCGTCTCGCGATAACGCTTGGCGCCATAAGCGGCGAGTGCGCGGTCGGCGAGGATCGCGACCTGGAGTTTCGCGGCGCGCTCGCGGCTTTGAGGCGCGTGGGTTGCCGCAACCGCAGCATTGTTGGATAGGCCAACGCGAAGATAGGCGAGACTCTGCCCATAAGCGGCATCTTCGCGTGTCCGGCGCTGGGATCCTTGCAACGCTCTTTCGAAAGCAGCAACTGCTTCCATCGGACGATTGAGGTCCATCAGGCACCAGCCGCGGCTGAGAGCGTCATCGGGACGGAGGATCGTAGCATCCGTCGTAGTCGAGCAGCCGCGTGGCGGGCGGGCGCTGCGCTGGACAGTCACCGTCTCCATTGCCGATCCTTCGGGCCGCATAGCCGGACGTGAAGGCAACGCCGCGCCGCCTTCGGTGGCCGGCCGTTGAGCCGGCTCAGCCGTAGGCGCAACACTTTCTGAAAGTTGACCGGATGCTGGAAGCCGTGCCTCGGCGGAAGGCACCGATAGCGACGTATCGCCAAGTGTGGCGATACGCTGCGAGCGACCGGCCCAACGCCGCTGGACCTCTACTCGACGAGGCCATGGCGCGCCGACCAGCTTGATGGTTTTCCGGGATACTGAGCTCTGGACGCGTAGCATTCGCCCTCCGCCCGCAGCTCTGGCCCGGTTTGTTTGCGATTCGTTAAATAAGAAGTCTTTAATGTATGGTCGAGAATCCGGCCGCTACACGCATGAAAGATAGCGCGTTTTGGTAGAGTTCTGCGTTGACTGCAACGAGGCTTGCTCTAAGCTCTGATTTCGAACGGGCATTGGGGCTTGGCAGGATGCGCCGAGATCACGCGACGGGTTGAGGGGGTGACTCCATGCCGAAAAATCGTGCGAATTGGCCTCAGCTGGTCACGCAAGCGTTCGGATTCGGCAGCCGCGCCGAGGAGCTATTTTCGCTTTGGGATCCCGATCTCCGACTTATCGATTGGTCTGAAACGCTCAAGGAACGCCTGGACTTTGCTGACGAGGCAGCCGTTACATTGCGGGACGTTTATCCCGCCTTGGCAAATCCCGAGTTGGCTGCCCTCGTTCAGCTCGTCGTTGACACCGGCAAGCCGCGAACCATTCATCTCGGCGCCCCTGAGTCCGAGCGGCGCAATCTGCTCTTGTTCCACGCTAAGGCCGGCCTTGCGGTCGTCGAACTCGCCGGCGCTGATGTTGATGAGGCAGCAAAGGCGGAGGAGCAGGAACGGGCATTGCTCCTTCACCAAGCAACCCATGACGTTTTGACCGGACTGCCCAATCGCCGGCAATTCAGCGACAAATTGGGCAAAGCTCTTCCAGTTCGCGGAAAAACCGGCCTTGCACTGATGCAGATCGATCTGGATGATTTCAAGCCCGTCAATGATACGCTGGGCCACGGAGCCGGGGATATCGTCCTCAAGCTTGCCGCAGAGAGAATTCGAAAAACGGTAGGCGAAGACGAGACCGCCTTCCGTCTCGCAGGTGACGAATTCGCCGTCATACAGATCGCTCGAGAGCAACCGGCTGAAGCCGAAAGATTAGCGGATTCGCTGGTCAGCGAATTTAAGAAACCGTTCACGGTAGACGGCATTACCGTGTTTGTCGGTGCCAGTATCGGCGTAGCGATTGCGCCTCGTGACGGCAATGAGAGCGAGCAGCTGATGAAGGCTGCCGACGTTGCCCTTTATGCCGCCAAGAAGGACGGACGCCGGCGCGCGCGGACCTTTGATCCAAGCATGCTGCAAGTGCTGGAACAGCGGGAGGTATTGAGACGAAGCCTGCGAGTGGCGCTGCAACACGGCGAGTTCTTTATCGAATATCAGCCGCTAGTCGATCGGTCGCTGGCGATCACCGGCTTCGAAGCACTTCTGCGCTGGCGACATCCAATCCTCGGAGTAATATCGCCGGTCGCCTTTATCCCTATGGCCGAAGCAGATGGTCTTATGAGCGAAATCGGTCAATGGGTGCTTGAAGAAGCCTGTCGGCAGGCTCTGACTTGGCCCGCCCACTATACCGTAGCGGTCAATCTGTCGCCGGCCGAATTTCTAACGCCAGGCTTGACCGACCGAGTGTCCCAGACGCTCGATACGGTCGGACTGCCCGCAGAACGCTTGGAGCTCGAAATCACCGAAACCGTGCTACTGGAACGCACGATCAACAATCTTGACGCGCTGAACACCCTCAACGTGCTTGGCATCCAGATTTCCCTTGATGATTTTGGAACCGAGTACTCCTCTTTGAGTTATCTCAAGAATTTTCCATTCGATAACATCAAGGTCGACAAGTACTTTATCAACGATCTCCCCGATGATCAGAAGAGTCAGACCATAGTCCGCTTCGTCATAGCAATGGCGCATGGGCTTGGCATGCGGGTGAC
Organism: Rhizobium sp. USDA 3886; assembly: GCF_056279785.1. Classification (NCBI taxonomy): domain Bacteria; kingdom Pseudomonadati; phylum Pseudomonadota; class Alphaproteobacteria; order Hyphomicrobiales; family Rhizobiaceae; genus Rhizobium; species Rhizobium sp. USDA 3886. Next base: position 1,496,631 of record NZ_JBWCDC010000003.1, read on the forward strand.
TGCCGAAGGCGTTGAGACGGCCGAACAGGCTGCCTGGTTGCAGGCGGAGGGATGTGACCGGCTGCAGGGATATTTCGTAAGCCCCCCTCTCAGGGCCGAACTGATTGATGAATTTATTCATAGGAGCCTGCTGACATAGGAACCGCCAATGATCAGGCCAAATCCTGAGTATTAAGCGGCAATTCGCCGAGGAGGTGCCGGTTGAAAAGTCAAGAAGCTGTAATAAGCGTTCCATTTGACCAGCTGCTCAGTCTGAAGATGGACATGGCGACCTTTACCGCCGAATGGTTGCATTGCGATCAGCTGTCTAACTACGTTGCTCGAATGGTCAGCCATGATCGCCGCGACCCTGTGCGCCACTCTAATCTGCTTTCCTCAGCTCTTAACGAGCTCCTGGAGATGTCGTTTCGCTCGGAGGCGGATGATGGTGAATTCGTATGCAGTTTTTACCGCCGGCAGCAGATCGAGCGCGTTGAACTGACCTTTCCTTGCCCGCCAGAACAGCGGCAATTCTACAAAAAAAGCCTCCTGGGGCTAAAAGCCGGCCGAGCGCTTGCGAGCTATCTCAACGTTATCACGAGCGATGCCGCATCTGACGCTCAGGCAATCCTGCTGGGACTGGTTGTGAACTATGATGCTGAAATCCAGATCCGCGATTCGGACACCGGCACACTCACATTTGTCGTCGACCTGCCGCTCGAAAGGCTACAGAATTGACCGCGCAAAGCCCTTCTCCTGTCTTCACAGCGCAATTCGATCTCAACGATCAGGAGTTTTCCTTCGCTGGCGTGCTTCGCCCTCATTCCACGGCTGAAATTGCCGACGAGCTCTTGCTGCTGCGAAATGGGATTGAGATCGTCAACGGCGTTTTATACGTCAATCTGAAGCGCGTTACACACATGAACAGCACGGCATTTCGAGCCCTGACGCGGGTTCTGGTCGATGCTTCGCGTTCAAGGCCTGAGCTCAAGTTTGTGGTTGTCATATCAAGCGTAGTCGCTTGGGCGGCACGGATGTTCCGGCATTTGAGCGATTTTTCACCGAACATTGCCGTCGAGATCTACGATTCTGCTTTCTATCCCGGCCAGACGTTCGTTGAAGACCAAAGCTTCATTCCCATCCTTAGGACGCAGACCAAGATGACCTGGCGACACGAGCGAGAAATCTTGCCACGCCATGGGCTTCACAGCGGCATGGTGATTGCCGACATTTGTTGCGGTATCGGCGATTTCGCGATGCTTGTCAGGAAGGAATTTGGTCCAGCGAGGATCGTTGCGCTAGACCATTCTGTGGCAAGCCTCGACTATGCACGCGACGTTGCGGAAAAATTCGGTGTCCGCGACATTGAATATACCTATGGCGATGCATCGCAGATGCTGTTCGAAAGCGATCAGTTCGATTTTGTGACCTGCCGGCACTCGCTGCAGATCTTCGATCGCCCCGAACTGCTGCTCAGGGAACTCTATCGGATCTGCAAGCCGGGTGGCCGGGTTTATATCACCAACGAGAAAAACTCTCATTGCCTCGGGGAGCCGCGAGCCGACAGCATCCAATGGACCTATATTGAGGTCGCCAAGCTCTTCAGTCACTTCGAAATGGATGTCGAAATGGGGCCAAAGGGCCTGCGCCTTTTGTTGGACGCCGGCTTCGAGGCGGTGAGAATGGAAAGCTTCATGGTCACCAATCTGGACGGCAATCCCCAAGAGTTCGCAGATGTCATCGCAGCATGGCAGGACGTCTACGCAGGCGAAATGTCTGTCCGCAGGGGCGATTCTGCGGAGTTCATCGAACGCTTCAAACAAGGGTTCGCTGACCATATCTTCGCGGCGCTTCATCCAAGGGGCTACGCCGGCTGGCCCATCTGGGCAGCGTCCGGGCAGAAGCCGTTATGATGGTCGATCTGATCAGGAAGCCAAACCTCCGCTTGCGCTCATTTCGGGCGAAATTCATGATTGTTGTTGGCGGGGCAGTCCTTTTCGACCTGCTTGTCAGCGGCGGCCTCGCGCTCTGGAACGTGCAGCGTCTTTCTCGCGACGCGACAGCAGAAGTAGGGCAAGGCCTTGAAAAGGCGAGCCAGGACTATATCCGCTCTTACACGGACTCGACGGCGGCACAGGTTGGCTTGCTTCTTCACCAGGTCCATTCCGACGTCAAGGCGCTGGCTGGCGTGCTTCAAGGCCAGATCGATCAGCCGACGAGAAACAGCGAGATTGGAGCCGCCATGGCAAGGGCGGCTCCAGCTGCGGTGACCGTAACGTTCGACAGCAAAGGCCAGTGGGCCCAGAACCGTCCAGGGTCGCCGTCCGTTGTCAGCGTGTGGGGCTATCTCCTCGACAAGGAACACCATCCGCTGCCGCAGGTGCAGACCGATATCGAGACGAGTGCCGTCCTTGATCTTGTGGCCCCGGACCTTTTGCAGAATGGCGCATCGAAGCTGCAGATGTACTATATTGGGCCGAAGGAGCGTCCGATCTTCAGGACGGCACCTTATACAGATCAAGCGCAAACATTCGATCGGCTCTATCCCGGCCACAATAGCGCAGACTTCTGGGATTTCTTCTTCCCGGCCCTTTACGAGTCTTGGCAAAAATGGGCAATAGACCTCGCTTCCCGGCCGGTCCCTGACAGTATCACGCAGACTGCTCCCTATACGGACGCAATCACCGGCAAACTGATCGTCAGCTTCTTCCATCCGCTTTGGACTGCCGATCGGCGCAGCGTGGCGGGAACTGCCGGAGCAGATATCACCCTTGATCAGCTCGCCGAAATTGTCGAGCGCGTGAAGGTCGCCGAAAGCGGCTTCGGTTTTCTGACCATGTCGGACGGCAACGTCGTTGCAATCAACCCTGCCGGGGAAAAGATCATCGGTCTACGTTCGGCGAGCGACGCGACGAACAAGGGCGTGACGGGTCTTGACCGCTCTTTACGCAACAGCTCGCAAAAGGCAGTCGCCTCACTCCCGCTTGATGCAGATGGCGTCATAAAGCACATTTCGCTAAACGAGAATGGCGAAGACGTTCCTTATCTTGTCGTTACAAAACAGCTAAACGCGACCAATCTTTGGATAAGCGGTCCGATTCAACGCGAGGTCATGTCGCTCGGCATCGTTGTCCCCGAGCGCGAGATCTACGCGTCCCTCATTGCCGCCAGAGACCAAATATCCCGGGCAACCAACCGCATCCTGATTTATCAGATCCTGGCGGTTCTTGTTTCGATGCTCGTCGTTACTGCTGCGGTCTTTGCGGCATCTAAGCGAATTACCAGCGGGATCAGCGCGCTGGCGGGTGCTGCCAAGCGCATCCAGGCAAAGGATTATTCCGTAAGGGTCGACATACCCGCCAAGGACGAAGTCGGCGAGGCTGGTCTCGCGTTCAACCGCATGGCCGAGGAGATCAGCTTCCATACCGAAAATCTTGAGAACCTGGTGGCGGAACGCACAAAGGAAATTGAAGCTGCCAAGGAAGAAATCTCGATCCTGAACGGCCAATTGAAGAGCGAAAACTTGCGCCTTGGTGCCGAGTTGGATGTGGCTCGGCAGATTCAGCTTATGGTGTTGCCACGCGAGAAAGAGCTTGCTGCAATCGAGCAGCTGGAGATTGCCGCCTATATGCGGCCCGCCGACGAAGTTGGTGGGGACTACTACGACATCCTGCAAAACGGAGATCACCTGAAGATCGGCATTGGGGACGTCACGGGCCACGGCCTCGAAAGCGGCGTGCTGATGCTTATGGTGCAGTCCGTCGCCCGCGCGCTACAGGAAGCTGGTGAAACGAACCCCGCAAGATTCCTCACTTATCTGAACCGCTCGATCTACAAGAACATCGAGCGGACAAAAACCGACAAACACCTCTCGCTGTCATTTCTGGACTATGATGGCGAGCGCTTGACCATTTCGGGCCAGCATGAAGATTTAATTGTCGTTCGCCATACGGGCGAAGTCGAACGGATCGACACTGGCGATCTCGGCCTGCCGGTGGGACTTGAATCTGACATATCGCTTTTCATTGATACCCGCGAAATACCTTTTCAGAAAGGCGATTTGATTGTCCTCCATACCGATGGCGTCACGGAGGCGGAAAATCCCCATGGCGAGCTATTCGGGATCGAGCGGCTTTGCGAAAATGCACGCCGCCTGCACGGTCGGACAGCAGAGCAGGTGATGAATGGCATCCTCGAGAGCCTCATGGCTTATATCGGAACGCAAAAGATATATGATGATATCACGCTCGTTGTGATACGGCATAGGTGATGGCATGACAAAGGTTCTCTATGGACAAGAGCATCTCGCCTCCTTTGACACAACACGCGCCGTTCAATTGCGGCTACTCGACGGCCCACTTGATCTTGCCTGGAAGCACTCCAGCATGACATCGGATTTCATCGCCGAGATGATTGCGCTTAGATTTCGACCTTCGAAGCGCCGCTATAATCAGGTTCGACATGACATCAGCTATCTGACGAACGAACTGATCGAGAACGCCATCAAGTTTCGCGCTCCCGGCGAAATCGCCATCGAGGCCGTAGCCGAAGGTGATAACTTTAAAATGAGGGTATCAAATTTCGTCGACAGGGAAACCGCGACCAAGTTCCAGCAGTTGCTGTCGAACATAACGCAAGGCGATCCGAGCGATCTTCTCATCCAGCAGATCGAGGCAAGCGCTGCAACGATCGGTAGCGGTTCCGGATTGGGATTGCTGACTTTGATGAGCGACTACCAGGCAGATCTGGCTTGGCTCTTCGAGGAGGACAGTCCCCGCAACCGGGCAAAACTCGAAACATATGCCGCAATGCCAATTTCACCGTCATGAAACTGCGAGAAATGTGCTATGGAAATCAGAGAAGAAGCGTTCCGCGTCTGGTCCGAGGGTGGTACCGTTTACTTTGACGGAACTATGCGACTGGCAGGTCCCGATGCGTACGCACCCATTCATGCTTTGGCCATGAATGCGCTCAAAGATGGGGACGGTAAGACCATTTTCGACGTAACCGGCCTTCAATTCTTAAACTCCTCCGGCATAAACCTGCTCGCCAAATTGACGATAGAAGCGCGCAAACAGCCGAACATTCATTTGATCGTACGCGGTTCGTCCCAGGTTCCATGGCAGATGAAATCGTTGCCCAATCTCAAGAAGTTGCATCCGGGTGTGGATCTGCGGCTGACCTAACGATCAAGTGTGCGCATGAAAACTGATTGACGCCGGATGATATGGATATTCGCCTCCAGCCTTCGTTAGCCGCGTTTGTTCGTACGTATCCCTCGTTGAAGGGCGTCAGCAATTCTCATTTGGCGGCAGTGCTGATCTTGAGGGTTCTGACTGATATGCTTGGATTGGTTCGACAGACCTGGCGCGGCTTGGCGGACAAGCGGCGTGGGATGAACACGCGTCTGTCGATGAGCGACGTCGGCATGACGGCCTTTTCGGTGTTCTTCGTGCAAAACCTGTTCTGTTGTTCCTGGCCCGTCAGCACCAGCTGAGCGAGGGTCCAGACGGGCATCCCCAGTGACAATCACATCCGCGCCATGCTCGATTTCGTGGGGCTCTCCAGTCTTGACGCACCATTGGACGCGGCGCTGGCCGCGGTAGAACAGGCCGGCACCCTGCCATCGCTGCGCGGCCTGACGGGCATACGTCGATCGCCTTCGGCGGCACGCAATATTCTGGTCGATAGCCTGTCCTGCCCCCCATTGCCCAGCACCGCCGTCTTTCCGCCATCGGAAGCACCGCCAATACAGCACAGGCGGTCAAGAGACGATGGCAGCCCACGTCGCATCGTCCAGGTTCTCGGCAAGCGGGCCGGTGCGGGGCCCTGTCAACCCGGAGCGGCGCGTGCTAGATCACTTGCAACGGGATGCGCCGGCACGGTGCGGCGTGGCCGCAATCTTCATCACGCAAGGGCGATCACGATGAGACAACTCAGTGAAGAGGGCCGACGGACCCTGGAAGGGATTGCAGCGCGGTACGGGGTCAGCCTCGGCGCGGTCGAGCACCTTTTGATGGCGATTATCGCCGGGCAGGCGACCCAGGCCCAGTTCAACCATCCTGATCTGGGTGGGATGGGGCAATGGTCGCAGGGCGGCATGATCATGGTCGGCGACATGTTCAACAATGCGCTGAAGGCAAACGTGGCCGGGCTATGTTCCGAGCTTGCAGCCTTGGTGCGCGGCATGGATTTGCTTGGCCCGCAGACGTCGCACCAGTCCCAATATCAAGGTCAGGGTGGCGGCGTCAGCCTGTTCGTGCCCGGGGCGCTGTCGGCCGGGAACTGGTGGCCCGAGGAATTCGGGCATCCTGCCTCGACCGGGGCGCAGAATGACCTGCGCTACGCCTTTTTCCCGGCAATCCGGCGGCTGGCGATCGATGTCGGCGGCCAGGTTACGGTCTATGACACGAAGGACCATCGCATTGGCGGGTTTTCGCAACAGCAAAGTGGCGACCAGTCGCTGAGCTTTACCTCTCAGCATGGGCTGGTGAAAATTTCGGAACTGGATGTGGTCCGTCAGGACGGCACGGAACCGGCGGACACGCCGGCTAGCGGAACATCCGCTCCCTCGGCTGCGCCGGCGATGTTCGAATCGCCTGCGCCGGAAGCCGCCGAGCCACAAAAAGCGGCGCGTCCAGCACCGGAGGCGCCTCGGCCGGATGAGGACATCTTCGACAAGATTGAACGCCTCGCGGCACTTCATGCAAAAGGCATTCTCACGGATCAGGAATTCGAGACCAAGAAGTCGGAGTTGCTCAGCCGACTATAGCATCGATCAATGGGCCCAGGTAATTGTTGAAGGCTTTCCATCGCACCGCGCTGGAGCAGCGGCGCGTTGGAGTGCCGCCAGCAACCGCGCTCCCGATGGTGGCTCCGTAGTGGTGGAAGCCCGGCATACCATCGACGCGCCACGAGGCAAGCGGCTCGATCAGACCCGCCGTCTCTGCGCCATCAGAAGCGCCGCGAGTACACAGCACAGCAGGCCCAGGGACGAGGGCAGCCCCTGATGTCCGATCAGTTGCATCGCCAAGCCTGTCGCGGGCGAGCCCACGATGCCGCCGACGCCCCATGCGAACGCGAAGGCCGCGTTGCCAGCGATCAAGACTTGACCGGTGAAACGCTCGCCGAGTTGAATCAGCGACATGGTGTAGATCCCGAACGAGACCCCGCCTAAGACGAAAACGAGCGGCCAGATGAGCCACGAGTTGAAGAGCGGCGGCAGCAGCAGGCAGCCGGCCAGCGAAGCCAGGGCACAGAATAACATGGAGTGCGTCGAGCCAAACCGTTCGGCCACGCGTCCGAGCAAAATCTGAAGCACTGCATTGCCTGTTATGAAACAGGTGATGAGCGAAGCGATGCGCTCCTCGGCGCTGCCGAGCGCGGCGCCATAGACCGCGAACAAGGAAAGCAGGATCTGCTCGAAGGCGGCAGCGGTGAAAACCGCGAACAATAGAAGCGGCGCCAGTGCAAGGAAGCCGCCGACCGATGTCGCCGTGCCTTCATGCGGAGTTTTCGGCAGGCGCGGCACGACCGCAAGCACGATCAGGCCGCAGAGAAGGAAGGCCACGATGCCGACGGTGAAGGGCGGCCAACCCTGTGTGCCGACCAGCCCGAGCGACAGCGGGCCGATGGCGAAGCCACCCGAAACGATCGATGAATAGAGGCCCATGATGCGGCCCCGGCGTGGCGCGGGCGTGATCGAGATCAGCCAGGTTTCGCTGATCACGTAAAGCGGATTGGCGAAGAAGCCGAGCAGGAAGCGCAGCGGCATCCAGGTCCAGATTTCCTGCGTCCAGGCAATCGCGATCAGGGTGAGCGCGGCCAGGGCCGAACACAAGATCGCCAGCCGCGCCCCGCCCACGCGCCGCGCCAGCGCCGGAATGAAGGACGCGGATACAATGAAACCCAGCGGCGTCATCGCCGCCGACAAGCCGATCAGGCCGGACGTCGTCCCCTGCCGCTCCAGGATGAAGCTGAGCAGCGGATAGGTGAGCCCCTGTGCCACGGCGAACACCGTGACGGTCGCGATGATGCCCGCCATCGCGGCCCATGGGATCCCCACAGGCGTTCCCGGTTGCGCCGTCTGAGACCAGGCCGATGCAAGGGTGGGGGTATCGTTCATGGCAAACCTCCATACAGGGGTAAAGGGGGCCGGGCCTCGACCTGAAAGAGGATGAATTCTGCAGGATCTGAACAGCGTCGTAATTAAGCTCTCCCAAATAGTTCTCAAAAATTTCCAAACGGGCTATGGATGCGCCGTATGCAGGGATCGCGCTTTGCCTTTGGTCCGTTCGTGCTTGATTCCGGTGCGGGAACGCTCCTTCGGAACGATGTCCCCGTTGCCGTTGGCTACCGCGGGCTGAGGCTGCTTGCAGCGCTCGTCGGACGACCCGGCGAAATCCTGGGCAAGGCCGAGTTGATGGACGCGGCGTGGCCGGGCAGGGCGGTCGAGGAAGGCAACCTCACTGTCCAGATCGCGCAACTCCGGAAGCTGCTTGGTCCGGCCGACGATGCCGGAAATGGGGGCGGTGAATGGATCGCCACAGTTCCGCGCGTCGGCTACCGCTTCTTAGGCACCGTCGAACAGCTCGGTGGCGCGAAGCGAAAACCTTTGCCGCTGCCGAGCAAACCATCGATAGCCGTGCTGCCTTTCGTGAATATCAGCAACGATCCCGAGCAGGAATCCTTCGCGGATGGGTTGACCGAAGACCTGATCACCGACTTGTCCAGGATATCCGGCCTGTTCGTCATCGCACGCAACTCGGCCTTTGCCTACAAAGGTAAGGCGATGGACGTGCGCGGGATCGCCGAGGACCTTGGCGTGCGCTACCTGCTGGAGGGAAGTGCCCGACGCGCCGCTGGGCGCGTACGCATCAACGCGCAGTTGGTCGACGCGTTGAGTGGCGATCATCTATGGGCGGAACGCTTCGATCGCGGCCTCGACGATATCTTTGCCGTTCAGGACGAAGTGACGGCCAAGATCGTGGCGGCGCTGCTCGGCCGGCTGCGTGTAGCGCCGCCGCGCAACCGGCCCAAAAATCTCGAGGCTTACGATCTCTGCGTGCGCGCGCGCAAGCTGATGGATGACTCGCCGCAGACGGCGCGGGAAGCGCATCTGATGCTCACGCGCGCGGTTTCGCTCGATCCTGATTACGCCGAGGCATATCGCTGGCTCGCCATGAACCACTGGATGGGATGGATACATTCCGGCGGACCAACCGAAGCGACCCGTAGCGTTGCCTTGGAACTGGCGCGCACGGCCGTTGCGCTCGATCCAAACGATGGCGGCTGCCGCTGGGTGTTGGCGTATCTGCTTGCCTATGAGCGTCGCTTCACCGAGGCGGATACGGAATTCACCAAGGCGATAGCGCTCGACCCGAACGAGGCCGACGCCTGGGCGGCATTATCCGACATCGCGGTCCTGGCCGGGCGGGTCAATGAGGGCCTTGAGCACATTCGCAAGGCGTTCCGGCTGAATCCGTTTCCGGCAAGCTGGTATTATCTGACGCTTGGCCAGGCGCAATATGCCGCCGGCGACTACGAGGCCGCGGTCGAGACACTGCGCGGCGACGAGACTTATCGTACGAGCTCACGCCGTTTCCTGGCAGCAAGCCTTGCGCAACTCGGCCGGCTCGATGAGGCGCGCGCAGAGGCTGAACTGTTCCTCGTCGGCAATCCGCATTTCACAATCCGCCACTGGGCCGCGACGGAGCCGTTCCGCGACACTGCGATGCTTGAGCATTTCGTTGATGGCTATCGCAAGGCCGGTCTTCCGGAGTGACGCCGGCGTGATGGAAGGCACCGCTTTCCCCTTGGAAGCGGACATGCGGCAGGGGAGAGAAAGCGGCTGCTTTGGTGAATGGCGTCAATTCGGCAAGGGCGAACGAACTTCAGCAAATGTTGCAGCGATCGGTCCGTGGCTGGCGGTCCAGGGTTTGTCCATGAGCTCCTACGTCACGCTTCCTTTCACTACTGATCGATTGTGAAGAGCCGTTGACAGGAGGTATATCTTCTAAATGCCCCCGCTGGGGGCGCCTTGCCATTTCGGCAGTTCGTATCCTTGAAAAATTACGGAAATCCCGTATATTCCGGAAAAAGGAGTTTTCAAGATGACATCGACAGTTACGGCCGCAGCGGTATCCAAGAATTTCGGTGCTTTTCAGGACGCGGCCGTGCGTGAACCGGTAATCATCACTAAGAACGGCCGGCCGCGCACGGTGCTGCTAGCCTATGAAGACTATCTCCGTCTGGCGCGCCGTGATCGTCGCGTCGAGGCCTCCGCGGCTCTGACCGAAGACGATCTTGCAGCGGTTGAGGCAGCCGAGATGGATGGCGACCTCGATGATCTCAATGCCGAGCTGCTGACGGGTAAGAATGCTGCCGATTGAACCCAAGATCGGCTGGGTCTTTCGTTATTCCTATCTCTGGCACTGGCAATACCTTCAAGGCCGCGAAGAGGGCGACAAGGACCGCCCTTGCTTGGTGTTGGCGCTGGTGTCGATGCTCGAGGACGGAACGCGGGTGGTTCGCGTACTGCCGATCACGCACACGCCGCCCTCCGACGCCGCTGAGGCCATCGAGTTGCCACCGGCCACCAAGAGGCGTCTTGGTCTCGACGACGAGCGGTCGTGGATCATTTTGACCGAGAGCAACTGCTTTGTCTGGCCCGGTCCGGACATTCGAGCGGTCGATAGCGAGACAGGCTATTATGGGCCATTGCCACCGGCACTGTTTGACGAGGTTAAGCGCCGCTTCGTCGAATTGGCGCGGGCTCAGCGCCATACCCCGGCGCAACGTAGCGAGTGAACGACGGCAACAGTCGTCTGTCTGTCGACGTCGCGAGTCATCGTTTGGCCAAGCAGATCGCGGGAAGGCTGACGTTGAAATGACAATCCCGCCACAAACGCGACATAGCGACGGCGAAGGCAATGGCGAAGGAGCTATAAGGTGGCATTGTCGGCAACGTCAGCGTCTTCGCGCCCGAATCCGAAGTGATCAACTGGGCGGTGACCTATGACCATGGCCCAAACGGTTCATGGGTGCTGGTGTTCGGCACAAATCCGGCGGCTGCCGATCGACGACGTCGAAGGCATGCAGGTAGCACTCCGCCGCCTGCTTCCCGGCGTTGAGGTTGAAAGCACTTACGGCTGTGGACCTCCGATCCGTACGCTCTCGGCACCTGGTGCATTCTTAAGACCGGTCAGTTGACGCGGCTGCTGCCCGAACCTCGCCGCACCGAGGATCGTCTGTTCCTCGCGAGCGCGGATTCGGCGATCGCATGGCGTAGCTTCATCGACGGTGCGATCGAAAGTGGTTACCGCGGAGCTCGTGAAATCGATCGGTATTTGACTGCCTGAGTTCGCCCGCTGGTGGCCCGACCAGCCGGTCCGAGTGACCAATCCGGTGCTGTCGCGCTTATGACGGAAAACACACTTTTGCGGACGGGAAGGACAAGATGAGGGGATATCTTCTGGCGAGCGCACTGGCGATGTCAGCAGGCGCTAGCGTCGTATATGCCAAAGTCTGAGTTCAAGTAGATTTTCAAAAGCGTGCTAAACTGCGCACGCTGTGCCTCTCAGTTGTAGTCCGGAGCAACCAATGAATATCGTGCAGCCTGTTCGAATTGTTTTGCTTTCGTTCGTTACACTGCTCGTCTTTTGGGCTCTGGGCGGATCATCTTTCGCGCAGACAGCTCCCGCCGAGCTGCCGCCAGAGAAGGCCCGGCAATTCCTAGATCTCCTGTCTGACCCGGAGGTGAAGGCGTGGCTCGAGGGAAAAATCCCTGCGGCCGCCGAGGAGCCGCCTGCCGCGCCGCTGGCCGACGCGATCACGAATTGGGAGGCGGCTGTTCGCGTTCGCCTCGCTGCGCTCGCCGACGCCATCCCCCGCATCCCGCAGGAGCTGTCGAATGCGGCCGGCGTCGTCTCGCGCGACGTGAACTCTGGCAGGCCCGGCCTGGTGATCGGGATCCTGGCAATCCTGATCGTCGTCGGCTTCGGCGCCGAATGGCTCATCCGTCGCGTCTTGGCGCGAGCCCGACGGCCAAACTCGGCTGCAGATCCTGGACAGGCGGTCCTTTCGGAAACTGCCGCACTGTTGACGTTTGCCTTCGCGAGCATCGGCTCGTTCCTGGCATTCGAATGGCCGCCCTTGCTGCGCCGGATCGTGCTGACGTTGCTGCTCGCCTTCATCGCCGTCCGCGTTGTGCGCACCGCTGTCAGGCTGCTGTTTTCATTCGGTGGCGCGAGCCCATCGGACCAGACGACGATAGCCTCTACAGTCGAAAACGACACCCTGCGCCGCTTCTGGCCTCGACGCGTGAGCCTCATCGCCGGCTTCCTGCTGTTCGGCTGGGCGGTCGCCAGTCTCATGCCCAGCCTCGGTTTCTCCATCGACGTGGCGCGGCTGGTGGCCCTTCTGTGCGGGCTGGGCATGCTGGCAGTCGCCATCGAGATCGTCTGGCGGCGGCCCGGCCGAACGACGTCTGCCCTCAGCCAGTCGCTACTCTCGCTCTCCTTGATGGCGCTTTGGGTGGCCTGGGTGGCCGGGCTGCTCGGCGTGCTGTGGCTCGGCCTCTATGCTCTGCTTCTGCCGGCGGCGGTGCGTGGCGTCGGCAACGTCGCGCAAGCATTCGTAGGCAGGGCGCAGCGCAGCGGCGCCCTCGGCGTCATGCTGAACGTGTTCATTGTCAGAGGCGCCAGGGCGGTCGTCATCGCGACCGCGGTCGCCTGGCTTGCCTATATCTGGCGCATCAGGGCGGCCGCCTTTGCCAGCAGCGAGACCGGCGCGCTCGTGGTATCCGGGCTGCTCAACGGCGTCATCGTGCTTCTGGTCGCGGACCTGCTCTGGCAATTGTCAAAAGCGTTGATTGCTTACCGCATCGACCTTGCGCCAGCCCAAGGCGCCAGCGCAGATGAATTGGCCCGCAGCGGCCGACTTCGCACGCTGCTGCCGATATTCCGCAACGCATTGGCCGTCTTCATCGGCGCCGTCACGGTGCTGACGATCCTGTCCGGGCTGGGTGTGCAGATCGCACCGCTGATAGCGGGCGCGGGCATTTTCGGCGTCGCCATCGGTTTCGGTTCGCAAACGCTGGTCAAGGACGTCTTGAGCGGTGTCTTCTACATGTTGGATGATGCCTTCCGTGTCGGCGAATACATCCAGAGCGGCAGCTATAAGGGGACCGTCGAATCCTTCAGCTTGCGGTCGGTGCGGCTGCGGCATCACCGCGGCCCGATCTTTACCGTGCCGTTCGGCGAACTCGGCGCCATCCAGAACATGAGCCGGGATTGGGTGCTCGACAAGATGACGATCAGCGTCACCTACGACTCGAACGTGGAGCTTGCGCGCAAGCTCATCAAGAAGATCGGTCAGGAGCTGGCCGCCGATCCGGAGTACGCTGCCGATACGCTCGAGCCGCTGAAGATGCAGGGCGTCGACAGCTTTGGCGATTCCGGGATCGTGCTCAGGATGAAGCTGATGACCAAGCCGGGCATGCAATTCCCCATCAAGCGGAAGGCTTTGATGATGATCAAGACGGCGTTCGATGAAAACGGCATAAAGATCGCCGTGCCTACCGTCCATGTGGAGGGCGGCTCGGAGAATGCGGCGGCGGCTCATCAGCAAGTGACGAAGATGAACCAGGCTGCGGAGCAGGCGGCAATCGGAGCGTAGTTTGAAGCGTGGCGTGCGACAAGCAGTGGGAGGTATAGTCGAACGAAATGAACCGCGCAGCGCCTCAGGACCTCTGGTCGGTTCGAAATCCGAGCGTATGAGCATATCGCTTGGCGAGACACGAACTCAGCTTTCGAGAAGCCGTTTAAAGCAGCTCCGGGAAAGGATCGAAGATGGCCGTATACGTGGCCGAGATATCAGGACGAGGGATCGTCGCTTTTGACGCCGCAAGTGATGATGAGGCAAGAGTGCGGTTGGCGGACAAAGCACTTCAGCGGGACCTGTATGTGTTCCAACACGAAGGTCGCGCCCTCTGGGACGGTGTCTCCGAAATCCACTTGCGGGGTGCGCTCCCAAAGGAGGCCGAAACCTGGCAAGCCAGCCACACGATGGCTGGGCAGTCGGGCGGTTCTGGTAATTACAAACACAGGCACGTCTTCCTTGTCCCAGTCGTCGATCCTTCAAGATTCGCCGACGACGATGACGATCACGATGACGATGACCAAGGCGACTGAAATATCGGGTGCGTTCTCAGCATTCCTCCAATCCGGCGGCGGCTAACGTCGAGCGCTGTTGCAGACTACGTCTGGGGCTACTGCGGAACGAGCGAACCAGATTCAGCCAGACCATTTTCGAAGTTACGAAAGCTGACAACCAGAGAAATTGGATCGTTCCTGCTCCGCACCATCAAGGAACAGTCACCGAACGGGCTGCGTCGGCAAACTCTTACACACGCGCGATTTTCGGGCTACGTCCGTCGGCATACCTGACTTGTTCAACAGCGCTCTGGCGCCCTGAGCAAAAGGTCCGAAAGGGGATCGAGACGCGACCTCTGTGACGTTGACCGCAAAGGTCTCGATATGGCGCACGTGGTCGGTTGGTGCGTTCAGCCTTCAGATTGCCCGATGTGGGTGGGACGAAGGTTGTCGTCGCCGAAGTTCTGACCAGCGACCGGACTGCCTACCTTCCGGACCTTCCGTGACAGCGTCTGAGCGAACCGAGTTTTCGACAGCCACCTCGGTGGTCCTCCAATTTGGGGAAGTGCTACGCTCGCTCCATTCTGCTAACGTGCGCTGACACTCAAGGAAAAGGCCATGCCCAGCCCGTCGCAACAGATCATGAGGCTAGGATTCGGGTTCGCCGTGTCACAGGCGCTGCGCGTCGTGATCGAACTTGGTGTCCCCGATCTCCTGGCCGCCGGCGAGCAGTCGGTGGATGAACTAGCGGCTTCCACTCGGTCAGATGCTGACGCGCTTTATCGTGTCATGCGACTTCTCGCGGCTGAAGGGGTCTTCAGGGAAGTATTGCCCCGGCATTTCGAGTTGACCGAGGTTGGCGCAGTGCTGCGCTCCGATCGGCCGGGTCCCCGTGACTTCGTCCGTATGATCAACAGCGAGGCTTATCTTGCCTTCGAGCAGCTTCGGTATTCTGTCCGCACAGGAATGCCAGCCTTCGACAAGGTGTTCGGGAGCCCAAGGTTTGACTGGCTGTCGGAACACCCCGAGCAGGCTGCCTTGTTTCAGCGTGCCATGGTCGCCGTGAGCCAAGGCAGCAACGAGGCCGTTGCCGAAGCCTATGACTTCGGGCCGTTCATGCGGATCATCGACGTTGGCGGCGGACATGGTCAGCTTCTCTCGGCGATCCTGGCCCGCAACCCCCATTTGAGCGGCGTGCTTTTCGATCTGCCTTCGGGCGTCGCGGCAGCACAGCAGGGTACCGGAGGCGCCCTGCCGCGCACCGAATTTATCGCCGGTGACTTCTTTGAGAGCGTCCCCAGTGGTGACGTCTACCTCATCAAGAAGGTCGTTCACGATTGGGATGATGGGGGTGCTGCAACGATCCTGCGAAATTGCCGTAAGGCTATGCTGCCGAACGGGAGAGTGCTCGTGGCCGAGACGCTGGTGCCGCCGGGTGACGAACCGGACCTGATTAAAGAAATCGACGTGGTCATGCTCGCCGTCACCGGCGGCCTGGAGAGGACGGAGGCACAGTATGCAAGCCTGTTCGACGCCGCAGGGCTACGGCTTGAACGAGTGATTCAGACCCAAGGACCCATTTCCATCCTTGAGGCGTCTCCAGCCTAAGGCAAATACGATCAATGCTACCGGAATGTGCAATGGGTGCTTTCGGCCCTTACGTTGACAGCTCGGGGAGTCGAGATTGACGTCAAAGGACGGAGTTGGGTGGCGACACTGACCGCGGTGATGCATTTCGGCGTCGAGATAGGCATGGTGCCGATCCCGGTCGGTAAGGAGCGGAACGGCTACGTGCTCAATAGCTGGGTGGTGCCGATGCTGACCGTCGGCGTGGCGCTGGTCGCAAACGGTATCGCGACCGCTGAGGACGTGGACCGAACCTTCATGATCGCCAATCGCGGCGCACCGCGCGGGCCGCTCGGCATGGTCGACGTAGTCGGGATGAAAACGATGTACGACATCTCCGCGCATTGGGGTACCTGACTCGCGGAACGCCAGAATCGAGCACCGAAAGACTGGCTGGGGTGGTGAGCCGACTTTCAGTCGCACGGCTGAACGGCTCAAATGTGCGCCAGAACGCGACGCCGGCAGGGAATGGCTCGTCGACGGAGTTGCGGTCGCGCGATCCTTTGCGTCATATTGCGTAACGTAGGTACGCGGAGAGGGACCGGCATCATGCAAGATCACGAGAGCAGTCTTCGGCGCCGTTTCCGCGATGTCATCACGAGCGAAGAGCAATTGCGAGCGGTTTTGGGGGCGCCCACAGACCGAGCGGTTGCCAAGGTCGTTCGATTAATTGACGAACATGCTCGCCGCTTCATTGCTCACGCGCCTTTTGTGTTCATAGCGTCCGCCGGCGCCGATGGCATGCTCGACGTCTCGCCAAAGGGCGATCCCGCCGGCTTCGTCAAGGTGCTGGACGAAAGAACTCTCGCCATTCCAGACCGCCCCGGCAATCGTCGACTCGATACTTTCCGTAACGTCCTGAGCAACCCGAATGTCGGCCTGATTTTCGTAATCCCCGGTGTGACCTACACCCTTCGCGTGGCCGGCAAGGCGCTCATCGTCCGTGATGCTGAGCTGCGTGAGGCCATGGCTGTGAACCGCAAGCTCCCTGAGCACATACTCGTCATCGAGATCTCGCACGTACTTTCTCATTGCCCGAAATGCATGGTCCGCTCGGGCTTTTGGCAGCCGGAAGCGTGGCCTGATACCAGCAACGTTCCCTCGTTTGCGGAGATGTTGGTCGCCCACGGCAAACTCGCGGAGACGGTTGAGGAGATGCAAACGATCATCGACACGGGTAATCGCGACCGGCTCTACTAACTTGATGAACCACCGGTTGCCGGCTTCATGCGGACGCGGCGTGCTACTCTGCCAACAGAGGGGATCATGCAGATTATCGATCATAACCTTCAGCCGACAGAAGAGTGGCGTCCCGGCGTGTTGACCAGAATGCGCGTTTCTGCGGTCACCGAGGCAGCCACGCTCTGCATATTCGAACAGTGGGTCGCACCAGGAAGTGGCACACGTACTCACACCCATCCCGTCGAGGAAGTCTTGACCGTTCTGGAAGGCCAAGCCGAGCTGTGGTTGGATGATGAACGAGAAACAGTATCGACGGGACAATCAGTCATCGTGCCGGCCGGCAGCTGGCATGGCTTTCGTAATACCGGAAGCGCGACATTGCACATGCAGGCCATACTGGCCGCGCCAACCTTCGAGGCTTCTTTCGAGGGGCAGCCGGAAGTGACGAGGCATTGGGCTACCGCAAAAGCGTAACACCCCGCTGTCTTGACGACCGGAATGGGTCGAACTTGTGTAAAAACGCCGCGCCTGGCTCCAATCTGATCCGTGGATCGTGTACTGTGACGAGACGTCGGGATCGGGGATCAGCGGATATGGGCGAGGAGGGCTTGGCCGAAATATCAGGCCGATATATTCGTTTCGCCGATACGGAGGCTCACGGTCGGTCGCCGCTATACGAGGAGTTGGCTCGTGCGGTCGCTGGGGACCGGGAAACACTCGGCTTCCTGTCGACCCTCCCGGACGTGAAGCGGCAACCGAACCTTCTGCTCGCCGCGGTGCGTCACCTGTTCGGCACGCCGACAGGATGGAACGAGTTTCGCCAGGCGCTTCAGGCTAATCCCGACGCTATCCGCTCACTAATGCTCGAGCGCTCGACGCAAACCAACGAGCCGGGAAGGTGCGCCACATTACTCCCCGTACTGGCGCGCTTGCCGCAGCCGCTGGCCCTCCTGGAGGTCGGGACTTCCGCAGGCCTCTGCCTCATGCCCGACCTCTACAGCTACGATTACGGGCGCAAGGCGATCCGCGCACCCGCGATGGCCGCGGAGCCGCCTGTCTTCCGATGTTCCGCCAGTGAGACAACGCCGATGCCTGCGGCCGCACCGCAGGTCGTCTGGCGGGCAGGACTGGACCTGAGCCCGATCGATGCTTCGGACCCCTCGCAAGTCGCATGGCTTGAGACGCTGGTCTGGCCAGAGCAGACGGCGCGGCTCGCCAATCTGCGGTCGGCCGTAAAGATCGCTGCCACGGTCAAGCCCCGAGTGCTGAAGGGCGACCTGCGCGGGAGCGACTTAGTGCGGCTCTGCAGCGAAGCTCCAAAGGATGCTACCCTCGTCGTCTTTCACACAGCCGTCCTCGACTATGTTTCCGACCCCGCAGACAGAGAGGCTTTCGCTGAGCAGGTGATGCGTCTCTCTCCGTATTGGGTATCGAACGAGTTCCCTCGCGTATTCCCGTGCATCGCCACATGCGCCGGAAAAAGCCGGCCGCCAGGCCGCTTCCTCCTATCTGTGAACGGCTCCCCTGTCGCTTGGACCGACCCGCATGGCGCCTCGCTCGAATGGATCGCGGACGAGGCGTAGGCGGCTGGCAATGACAACGTCTCCAAACCGCTCGCCAAAGGTCAGCGATAGGTCCGACTCGAGCCGTTGCGCGAAGGGCAGCTTTTAGGGAGCGCCATGAAGGTCGCCTTATGGCGCGTCCCGCTGGTTCAGGCACCTGAGCCGCAGAACGGCCGAAATGAGCGTCGAAGGACTGGTTGGGGTGGGAGGCGGCCGTTGCCGCGAGGGCGAAGGTTCGGCCGTGTTGCGCGCATACCCGCCGTTCGACCTACGCGGATCGAACTGGTCAAACCGACCAAAGCGGGACTTCGGAGCACCCCCGGCGGAAAGGCCAGTGTGGTTTCAGGGGTTGCCACTGCGTCATGTTTCTTGGGAAGCGCAAACAAGGTTCCGCTGGATTGCCCGGTGTGACGGCGATGCGCGCAGCCCGCATGACCGTGTTAAGGTCCATTCTTGATTGAGGGAGGATGGCAAGTCATGGAAACCGCACAACTACGATATAATTGGACTGATTCCGACGTCTACGAGGCTTTCATGGGACGCTGGAGCGAACATCTGGCAAGCCCATTTCTCGCCCGTGTCAATGTCGCTCCGGGCGGTCGCGTACTCGATGTAGCCTGTGGGACAGGTGTGTTGACGAAAGCACTGGCCGAGGCGGGCGCGCATGTGATCGGTGTTGATGCATCGGAGGGATACCTGGAAGGAGCCCGCCTTCGTCGATCCCACCCCAATATCGCATATGAACACGGCGATGTCCGGCACCTGCGGTTCGACGATGACGTATTCGATGCGGCCGTATCCTCGCTGGCCCTGGACGTTATCCCGGAAATTGAACAGGTAGTTGCCGAGATGAAGCGCGTGACCCGTCCGGGCGGCGTGGTCGCGTCCGCTGTAACTCAGTTCTTTGGTGGCATGCCCGCCTTCGACCTCGTCTATAATACCGGTGCTGTGCTTGATACCGACGTCGCCAGGATGAGATCCATGCGGGCGGGGCGCACGCACTTCTGGCCTAACGGTCAGGCGGCGTTGTGGCGGAAGATCGGCCTCGCCGAGGTGACGGAGGTTCCCGTTGTCGTAGATTGCGAGTATCAGTCCTTCGCGGACTATTGGGCTACGTTCACCGACGGCCCGGGCAGCGTCACAGGCATGTTGATGGCACTTTCGGATGACGCCCGCGGTTCGATTGAGCAGCATGTTCGTGCCGGGTATCTAGTTGGCTTGCCCGATGGACCCCGATCATTTCCCATGATGTTCCGTGTGGTGCGTGGCTTGGTCCCAGCCTGATCCTGGAGGCCATGCAATGGGGCCTGCGAGGGCCCGGTGGGCCAAACTGCGACATCTATCGAAACTAGGTGAATGTCCGCTTCTGCATTCCGGTCGCATAGGGCAGTCCGACTGCTCTCGTGAAGGGTTTCGGGCGCCGGCAGGCGTACGAGGTCCGACTTGGTTTTGGAGAATCTACGCCAAGTGCAACATGCCGGACTGCAGGGTAGGGGATCAGCCGCTTTGACACAAAAATGGGCGATGAACACTTCGGCCGGTGTTTTGTAGCCGAGGCATTTGCGTGGCTGCGCATTCAGGTGATGGGCGAGGTCGACGAGCTGTTGCTGGGTGGGCCCTGTCGGCTCGAAGCTGCATATTTGGCCAACTCAAAGAACAAACGGTAAACGTTACGTTTCATCAGTGACCAAGCGCTTCGCAAGGCGGCTCAATGTAGATCGTGAACATCCAGTCGCATTGACGATACTGTTCCAGCTTTGTCCATTCGTCAGCATTTGCTCAATTGCCTGGTTTCGGCTCTTATCTTCCGGGCGTCCTCGATAGAGGCCTCGCTCTTTCGCCTTGGCGATACCTTGTGCCTGCCGTTTACGTCGGTCGTCATAATCTTTGCGCGCAATTGCCGCCAGCATATCGAGCATCATACTGTTAATCGCATTAAACATACGGGCGGTGAATTCATCATCGTTCCCGGTCATCATCATATGCGATGTCGGTAAATCCAGCGCCACGATCCGGAGCGCAAATGGGACTTGAGAGCTTAATCATATTTCTGCTGATAGGCGCTGTTGCCGGTTGGTTGGCCGGGTTGATCGTCAAGGGCTTCGGCTTCGGATTGCTGGGGAACATTGTTGTCGGTGTCATCGGAGCTTTCATCGCCGGATGGCTACTGCCTCGCGTCGGTGTCAACATTGGCGCCGGTTACATCGGCGCCATTATTCACGCGATGATCGGCGCGATTGTTCTCTTGCTGGCGATTAGGCTGCTGAAACGAGCTTAATGCTCTTGAACCTGCCAGAGCAGACTTCAGTGCACATTGTTGCCTGGTTGCGGCAGCATCAAGGGAAGCGCTGACGCGGCGCTTCCCAACGACGGGCGTCCTCGATGCGATTGCGGCAAGCCTATGAGAAGCCGTCGGTGAACAAGGCGCGCCAGAAGTCCGAGGGCATTAGCCGTCAATGCAAGAAGCTCGAAAGCCGCTTCAGCGAGAAGGCCTTCGCCGCCCGCAAAAAGAGGTCGGGCCGGTAGATCGCCAACCTGTGGCGATCGTCATAGGTGTCGTCATGTCCGGGGTGAGTGGGATCGCGCTCGCTTTCATGGCGCCTTGGAGTGCCGGTGATGGTGCCCGCTCTTGCGCGCATCGATCCAGACATCAATGCTGATAGCGCCCCGGGAGTCGAGGAAACAGTAGGCCGTCCAGCCGACAACCGAGGTCCATCTGACGCAATAAAAACGTCGGCTTACGTTGCCAGTTTACGGCATCGGCAACTCTGCCGGCACAACCGGCAGGATTTGTGTTGGGATGGTTCAACGATACGCGAGACACGTCCTGCGGGTGCTCAAGCAGAAGGTGTGTTGAGGCCTCTGGAATGCGCGCCTCAAAAGAGTCCGAGAGTTCGCAGCAAGCTTTCGAATGTGACCTTTGGCTTTTTATCCGTTTGCCAATCCGGGCGCGTGTGGTCCCCGGACGTCCGCTTGTGTATGTTGCTCGGGCTGTACCCGAACTGCTGCGTGAAAGCGCGACTAAAGTTCGCTGCTGAATCGAAACCGATTGCTAAACCAACTTCGGCGATCTTTCGGGTGTCTGAAGGATCCGCCAACATTGCATGAGCTGCGGACAGGCGCCGTCGGCGAATATAGTTCGCAACGCCACCGGACGTTTCGAAAAGTTCATAGAGCCGCGTCCTCGAGATCGCCAGTTCCCGGCCGAGAGCATCCGGTGTCAGGTGGGGCGAGGCAAGATTGCTCAGAATGAAGCGTCTCGCCCGCGTCATCAATCCTATTTGCGAAATCTGATCGTTGCCGCCATCACGGTCCACCAAAGGTGTAATCGTGTCGAAAACCATTTCCCTCAAGCGGTCCTTAACGCCCTGAAGGTCGTCATGCGTGAAGCGATCGAGATTGGTTTCAACGCTCGACAGATGATCGATTAGCAATTTGGCTCTGTGTCCACCCAAAACGACGTTATTGCTTGCCGTTGTCAGGCCACCTCGATCAGCAAACAGGTCGACCGGAACGATCAAACTGACCGAATCCGTTGCTAATGCTCGCCCGCTAAACGGATGACCGAGTGAGCGAACTTCAATCATGCCCGGTTCATTTTGCGCAACACGTCCAGCATTGCCGGTCCACGTGCGACCGGCACGGAGAAAGGTGATCTGCCAATGGTCTATCGGACTGAAACGCACCGTGTCTGGCGAGCGTTCATAACTGAAAGCCGGAATGGTTTGTTGCAGCAACAGCATACCGCCCAGATTCCACACAGCTTGCCGGGCGACAAATCCATCGTCGGGATGAACATTGTCTGGCAGACGCGTATCCGACAATACCGCCATGTGCTCCTGCCAGGCCGGAAACTGCTGGTATGGTGGAAGGCTCTCCGTCTCAAAAACCAGCGGAACCAAGACGGTTTTTTTCACATCATGCTCCCCGGGGGGATCTTGCGACACGCGCGGCCAGCGACGTCGTTCTACGAAATCCGGCTCTGAATGGGGGTCATCGTCATTATCCGACATCATTGCCCCCAGCCAAGACCCGAAATGCCGAAACGTCGCGCCCTATAACCGTGGTAGTCAGCATCGCATAGCCGTCCTTGCCCGCCTGCGAAATCTGCGAAGGTATGAAATCCCAATGAGTCCCGACAACCTCCGCGCGTATCACGCAGATAGTCAAGGAATTCAGAAATATTACGATGTAAAGATTCAGGAAATCTAATTGAAGCATGCCCACCGCCGTTTTGCTTTGAACTGCTCTTTTGCTTTCAGGCCCCGATTGAGGCGTTAGGCACCGAAAATTTTCGCCATCATGTGCAACTGTGCATTCTGTCGCACCAAATCAAGGCGTGCTCTCTCATTACCCGCCCTATTCTGAACCACCCACCCATGAACGGGCATTCCGGTTCAGTGGTAAAGGCGTACAGTTGCATTGGTTTTGACTTCGGCGACGGGATTGCTTGAGTGCCGGCGCACGCCCCGAAAAGCTGCTTGCGGGGGGCTTCAGAGCTTTCTTACAAGAGCTTCGAGTGTTGTAGGGCGGTAAAATTTGAGGGCCGCCCTGGGTCTCGATCTGCGCCCAGGCGTGCGATCCTCCTGTTGTGCCCGACGCCTCCAAACGAATGGCTGCCGATATCTGTAAGAAATGGACGAATTGAATAGTTTCCGGACGACCGGATATCGCAACGCAGGAACCGGGTCGGTATTAGAAACTACCAAATTTGCTTCAGGACGAAAATCGAAAAAGCTCTGTTAGTAGTTTTCACATGTCATCGTTCTTTCTGAAGCATTGATGCATGTATTATTCTTGTTCTTGGGAGAGTTTTGTGGGAATCGTCTTCAATTCGTCAAACTTTCGTTCTGATCGCGCCTCAAAACCGCGGGTTCTTGTTGCGGGCGGCGCGGGGTTTCTAGGATCTCATCTTTGTGAACTTCTTTTGCGTGAAGGTCGGACCGTAGTCTGTGTGGACAATTTTTCCACGGGACGAATGGAAAATATGCGCCACCTCTTGCGCTTTGACACGTTCAGCTATGTACGTCACGACATCGTTGATCCGATCGATCTGCCAGTGGACGAGATCTACAATCTCGCCTGCCCGGCGTCGCCGCCGCACTATCAGGCCGACCCGATCCATACGATGAAGACCAACGTGATCGGTTCACTCAATCTTCTCGAGCTGGCCGCACATTATCAGGCGCGGATTTTCCAGGCCTCCACCTCGGAGGTCTATGGCGATCCTCACGTGCATCCTCAGCCCGAGAACTACTGGGGCAATGTCAATTCTTTCGGTCCGCGCTCCTGCTATGACGAAGGCAAGCGTTCCGCCGAAACACTTTTCTATGACTTCCATAAGCAATACGGCGTCGACATTCGTATCGTGCGCATTTTTAATACCTATGGTCCGCGCATGCGTCCAGACGACGGCCGGGTCGTCTCCAACTTCATCGTGCAGGCGCTCAAGGGCGAAGATATCACCGTTTACGGCGACGGATCGCAGACCCGCTCCTTCTGTTATGTGGATGACCTGATCGAAGGCTTTCACCGGCTCATGTACAGCCCTCGGGCCATTCACACACCGGTCAACATCGGCAATCCCGGTGAATTCACCGTGCGTGAACTGGCCGAGCAGATCGTTGCCATGACAGGCTCGCCATCGAAAATCGTCTATCACCCTCTGCCTGCAGATGATCCGCGCCAACGCCGGCCCGATATTGCTCTGGCAGAGCAGGAGCTTGGTTGGGCACCGAGCATTGCGCTGACGGACGGCCTGAAGTCGACGATAGCCTATTTCGAACGCCAGCTGGTGAGGCCCAATGGGGAACTCGCAGAGGTGGCATGATGAGTGGGCAGAACGTACTCGTTGTCGGCGGCGCGGGCTTTATTGGAAGTCATACCGCCAAGCTCTTGTCCAAGCAGGGTTACGAGCCTGTCGTCTATGACAATCTCTCGACGGGGCATCTCGCATCCGTGCGTTGGGGAACTTTCGTCGAAGGCGACATTCTCGACACGCAGCGGCTCATCGAGGTGGTCGAGGATCACGATCCGATCGCGGTGATCCATTTCGCCGCCTCGGCCTATGTCGGAGAATCTGTGGAGCACCCGGCTAAGTATTACCGCAACAATGTTGGCGGGACGCAGTCGCTGCTGGAAGCTTGCCGTCTCGCCGGCGCGCGCAATGTCATCTTTTCGTCGAGCTGCGCAACCTATGGCGTTCCGGATCAACTGCCGATCCGCGAAGGCGAGGCGCAGCGCCCGATAAACCCATACGGTCGCACCAAGCTGATCGCGGAGCAGATGCTTGCCGATTATTCGGTTGCTTATGATCTGCGCTATGTGGCGCTGCGTTATTTCAATGCATCCGGAGCGGATATCGACGGAGAAATCGGCGAAACCCATGATCCCGAAACGCATCTCATTCCGCGGGCCCTGATGGCTGCCGCGGGCAGCATCGACTTTCTGGAAATTTATGGCAACGATTACGATACGCCGGACGGCACCTGCATCCGTGATTACATCCATGTCGCAGATCTGGCACGCGCGCATGTGCTGGCAGTCGAACATCTCGTCAATGGCGGCAACAATCTGGCCGTCAATCTAGGCACAGGACACGGCACGTCTATCAAGGAGATTCTGGATGCGATCAGGCGCCTGACAGGCCATAACGTGCCAGTCGAAATGCGCGCTCGCCGGGCCGGCGATCCCCCGGTGCTTTATGCCGATCCGGCGCTTGCAGCGGAAAAACTTGGCTTTCAGGCGCTTTATTCCGATCTCGATACGATCATTCGCACGGCTGCTCCCTTCTTTGGGCTGGAGGTGCGGACATGAAAACACGCCG
This sequence comes from Rhizobium sp. USDA 3886, assembly GCF_056279785.1. Lineage (NCBI taxonomy): Bacteria > Pseudomonadati > Pseudomonadota > Alphaproteobacteria > Hyphomicrobiales > Rhizobiaceae > Rhizobium > Rhizobium sp. USDA 3886. The sequence goes on from NZ_JBWCDC010000003.1 coordinate 1,521,959, forward strand.
GGCAATATGGGAGGCTACCCCAGATGAACCTTTGATGGTTCCGGTTTTTACCGGCTGGCGGCGCGTAGAATATCTGCTCGGTGCAGCGTTGTGGGCCGCGGCGCTCTTCTACTTTTGGCGCTGGTGGCTTGAACCGGCCAACCATGTGAGCCTTGCGGGCTCCGTTCTGGTTACGGCCATCCTGGCCTGGGTGACGTTGCTGCCTGCATATTTCATCGTCCTGTTTTTCCGTGCGCGTCGTCCAAGCGGCCCGTTGAGTCTTCCGGCAGGAAGCCGCATCGCCATGGTGGTAACAAAGGCGCCATCAGAACCTTTCGAGGTGGTGGCCGAGACGTTGCGCGCCATGCTGGCCCAGGATGTGCCGCACGACACATGGCTTGCCGATGAAGACCCTTCTCCGGCAACGCTCGCCTGGTGCGAGAAACATAGTGTCTTCGTTTCCACGCGCAAGGGACGCGCGGACTATCACCGCAAGACGTGGCCGCGTCGCACGCGCTGCAAAGAAGGTAATCTCGCCTTTTTCTACGACCATTACGGCTACGACGCTTACGATTTTGTGGTGCAGCTCGATGCGGACCATGTGCCGGATTTGAACTATCTGTTTCAGATGCTGCGTCCCTTCGCTGATCCGGCTGTGGGTTATGTCTCCGCACCCAGCATTTGCGATCGCAATGCCCATGAAAGCTGGTCCGCTCGCGGGCGTCTCTATGCAGAAGCCAGTATGCACGGATCGTTGCAGGCCGGTTACAACAACGGTCTAGCCCCGCTTTGCATCGGGTCGCATTATGCGGTTCGCACCGCGGCATTGAAAGAAATTGGCGGCCTGGGACCGGAACTGGCGGAAGATCATTCCACCACTTTGATGATGAATGCCCATGGCTGGCGCGGCGTGCACGCACTCGACGCCATCGCACATGGCGACGGACCGCGCACCTTTGCCGATCTCATCACGCAGGAGTTTCAATGGTCGCGCAGTCTGATGATGATCCTGCTGCAGTATTCGCCCAGGCTTGTTGGTAATTTGCCGCCGCGACTGAAATTCCAGTTTCTGTTCTCGCAATTCTGGTATCCTCTGTTTTCTCTTTTCATGGCGCTGATGTTCGTCTTGCCGATCATTGCGCTGGTGGTAGGGGATAGCTTCGTTGCCGTCACCTATCCCGATTTCCTGAGCCATTTTCTGCCCCAGGCGATCATGTTGATCGTGCTGGCCTATCGCTGGCGCGCTTCCGGCACATTCCGCTCGTATGATGCGAAAATACTGAGCGTCGAAATGACCCTGTTTGTGTTCGCGCGCTGGCCATGGGCGATGGCTGGAACGTTGGCTGCGCTGCGCGATTGGTCAACGGGTTCATTCGTGGATTTCCGCGTCACGCCGAAGGGGGCGTCCGAAGTGGATCCCCTGCCGTTCCGTGTGCTCGCACCCTACGGTTTCTTGGCGGTTTTCTCGATCCTGCCGGTGCTGCTCATCCCGCATGCGAGCGACAACAGCCGCGGCTTCTATGTCTTCGCCATCGTCAACGCCGTGATCTATGCGCTGCTCCTGTTCGTTATCGTTCTCCAGCATGCACGCGAGAACACGGTTCGCTACCGCACGTGGCTCTATCGCCCAGCGCTTGCCGCCAGCTTGCTTGCTCTTGTGGCTCTGCCGAGCTTTGCAACCGCCGAACGGGGCCGTGACGGCATCGAGGCGCTCGCATGGGGAACCCAAAGCTTTTCCCTGTTCGAGGACCGCTTTTCAGTTGCCGGCGCAGGTGTCGGTGGTCGCGATGTTCACAAAACCATCTTCAATCCGCGCTGGCGCACCAACGCTCCCAACAATTCAAATCAGCAATAAAAGGCAATCAAACACATGAAGATCGCAGTCATAGGAACCGGCTACGTCGGATTGGTCAGCGGGACTTGTTTCGCCTCATGGGGCCATGAGGTTGTATGCGTCGACAAGAACGCTCAGAAAATAGACGGCCTTGAGCGCGGCGTCGTGCCGATTTACGAGCCCGGTCTGGATGAACTGGTGGAACGCAATTCAGCGGCGGGCCGCTTGGGCTTTACATGCAATCTGGCCGAGGGACTGAAGGGAGCATCGGTCGTATTCATAGCGGTCGGCACTCCGCCGCGTGCCGGTCAGGGGGATGCTGATCTGTCGTTCGTTTACATGGCCGCACGGGAACTGGCGCCGCTGATTGACGACGACGCCGTTGTGGTCGTGAAGTCCACCGTTCCGGTGGGCACAGGCGACATCGTGCAGAAGATCATTGGATCCGTGCGCAAAACCGGCACTTTCTCGGTTGCGTCCAATCCTGAATTCCTGCGGGAAGGCGTCGCTATCCGCGATTTTCTGGAGCCCGATCGCGTCGTGATCGGCGTCGAGGATGAGCGCGCGCGCAAGGTTCTTATGGAACTCTACGGTGCGCCTCTCGAAGCGCGCAGGACACCCATCGTGGTCACCCAGCGCCGGACTTCCGAACTGACCAAATATGCCGCCAACGCGTTTCTGGCGACCAAGATCACCTTCATCAATGAACTGGCCGATCTTTGCGAGCAGGTCGGCAGCAATGTCAGTGAACTGGCGCTGGGCATGGGTCTCGACAAGCGCATCGGGACAAGTTTCCTCAATGCCGGTCCAGGTTACGGCGGCTCGTGCTTCCCGAAAGATACGATGGCGCTTTTGCGCACAGCCCAGGACTATGGCGTGGCGGTGCGCATCGTAGAAGAAACCGTGACCGCCAATGAAGCGCGCAAGCGCCGCATGGCTTTGAAAGTCGTGGACGCTCTGGACGGTGATGTGGAAGGCCGGACGATCGCCGTTCTGGGTCTCACTTTCAAACCCGATACGGACGACATGCGCGATGCGCCCTCCGTTCCACTCATCGAAACCCTGCAGCGTTTCGGCGCCACTATCCGCGCCCATGACCCCGTGGGTATGGAGAATGCCAGCCGCATCCTCTCGGATGTTGAGTTTTTTGACGATGCCTATGAATGCGCGCGCAACGCCGATGCTGTTGTCGTCATCACGGAATGGGAGAGCATTCGCAAACTCGACCTTGCGCGCCTGAAGAAGACCATGCGCCAGGCGGTATTGATCGACCTCAGAAATGCCTTTGAACACGGCGTTGCGGAAGAAATCGGCTTTCGTGTATCGGCCATCGGCCGATCAACGACGGCTCGGTATGATGGGAGTACCACCGGCGCGCTGCCTCATACGTCGGAACAAGTCCATCCAGGACGAAAAGGGGAGGGCGCTCATTTCGAGATAGCGGGAGGTTCCAATGACAATCTCTAAATCTGGAAGGGCTCGATTCCTGCGGGGTTTCCGGATGACAACGACAGTCGCTTGGGCGGCATCTTGTATTGCCGCACCGGCTATTGCCGCGTCGTCGAAGGCGCCTGGACAGCCGACAGGAACTCGCGCCATGACGCCTTTCGAAATCTACGCACTCTATAAGAACAAGAGCTGGCAGTGGGACAACGGAGCCGGATATATGACGGATGCCGGCCGGCAATTCAGTGCATGGGCCGACGGTGATAAGGGCAAATCCTGGGCAGAAGGTCGCTGGGTCATCACCGAGACAGGAGGGTTGTGTCTCAATGCGACATGGCATTCCGGACAGGGCGCATTTCCGGCCAAGACCTGTTTTTCGCATCGTATCGGCAATGGAGCGATCTATCAAAAGCGCGAGCCCGATGGTGAGTGGTATGTATTCCGCCACGCCGAAGCCCGCGAAGACGACGAGGCCCACAAGCTGGTTTCCACCGATCTGGTTTCCCAACAACGCGACAGCATTAAAACCGCGCTTGGCGCGGCCCAGTTGCCTAAACAATAAGAAAAGGAGGGGGCGATGAAAAGTCTCTTTAAACTAACCGCAGCTTTGCTTTGCGGCGCATTCGTTTCCGGTGGTGTATATGCTGCCAGCGGTGTGTCAGGAGCGAGTGTCGACAGCCGCAACAAGTTTCAGGACAAGCGGCCCATCATCACGGCTGAGGCCGTGACGCCCGGTGCCTATGATCCGCACGGGGATTATACCAACGATTCCAATTCCAAGATAGAACACCTGTTCCTGCCTTGGGAGAACGTGGATCTGACAACCCTCAGTGCCGCGGACTCATATGCGCGCGAGCGTGGACGGTCCCTCTTGATCACCGTCGAACCGTGGTCATGGGCGCGTGACTGGCGCATCAGCCCGGATGATCTGCTCAGCGGGATTCTAGCGGGACGGTACGATTCCAACATGGCGGCGGTCTGCTCTGCGGCAGCAAAGCTGAAAAGCCCTGTCACCATCCGCTGGGCGCAGGAAATGGAAGATAATGACGGGCAGTTCACCTGGGCCTTCTGGAAGCCGGAAGGTTATGTGAAGGCCTATAGACATGTAAACGACGTATGCCGCAAGCAACTTCCGTCGGCCCAATATATGTGGTCGCCGAAAGGAGAGGAGGGCCTGGAAGCCTACTATCCGGGGGATGAATATGTCGACATTATCGGTCTGTCCGTCTTTGGCTATCAGCCCTATGACAAACTGGAGGTCGGTCACGACACGACGTTTGTTGAGCGGACAAAACCCGGATACGATCGTGTGGCACGCTTTGGCAAACCAATCGCTATTGCGGAGCTTGGCTATGAAGGCAACGACGATTACGTTCGCGACTGGGCTGCAGAAGCAAACAAGCCACATACCGAGTTCCCTGCCATGACCGCGGTTGTCTACTTCAACGATCGTGAAGTTTATCCGTGGCCGAGGGACGTTGGCCGACCTGATTGGCGCGTCGCCAACCATCCGCTGCTGGACTGATCCTCGGCTTTTAACTGAGCGGTTCGACTTTTGCACCAGTTCGCGAACCGCTCCATCCCTTTGTTCTATGCGATTCCAAACGCAAGTACCCTAACGCATTGTCGATGGAACTGCTTTATTAGTCAGGAGTAAAAAATGTATCCGATCCATTCAATTATCGTAAGTACGGCGCTGTCCGCACTCTTGCTGGCTGGCAATGCCAGCGCCGCATCCAAGGCACAAGTGGACGACGCGACAGCGAAGCTTGCCGCCGCCGCGTCGCCGATGAAGGCCGTGGCACTGGAAAAGCTCTATGTCGACCGCACGTGGAAATGGAAAGATGGGGGCGGGTTCTTTTCGGCCGACCGGAAACAGTTTACCGCGTGGTCACGCAAGGGGGCGGCTTGGTCCTACGCCGAGGGCCGTTGGTATGCGATCAATGGCGGAAAGCTCTGCTTGCGGGCTCGCTGGTCCAGCAAGATGGACTGGTCCAGCAAGATGGAAAGAGACGGCGCAGTCACATGTTTCCTGCATCGCGAAAAGGACGGCGTCATTTATCAAAAGCCAAGCTTGGGTGGCAAATGGTACGTCTTCCGGCATAATCCCGTTCGGGAGGGTGATGAAGCGCTCAAGCTGGTTAAAGGCGATCGGGTGAGCAAGGAAGTGTCTCGTCTCAAAGACATTCGTCGATAAACACGGCGAAGAGCTGCCGAGCGGATCGGGCGCGGCAGCTCCTTCACTACGAAATTGCTCTCTAAACGTTTGGCCGCTTAAAAATGTTTGGAGTATAGCAACGCGCTTTTTGCCCAAAGCCGCTAGGCGTGCAGACATAAGGATTGCTGTTCATATATTGCGAGGCCGACACCTTCACGACCTTGCCAGCAGACTTCTTGGTATAACGAATTTCGTTATTGACCCGATATTTGACGAGGTAGACGGATCGTATCCCTTCTTTTGGTTTGCGGCTTTCTCCGGCTTGTGCGCTTGTGCTGAGAACCGCGGAAACTGCGAGTCCGATTGCCGCCGTCGTTATCCATTTCAGACTGTTCCGATGCGCGAGGGAAAACTTCATGTAGTAGCCTCCAATATTGTTGTTCTGGAGAGCGTTCTAGTGATCAGGATTTAAGGTTCCGGCTGAACTATCCTGAATATTTTACGCAAATTGTTGCTTCTCGGCCGCCCCTCGCCCCTCATCGAACGCACATCAAATTGGCCAGCAGCCACAACCAGGGCCGCCACCACGGTATCATCATCCAGCAAATCCCGTTTGACGCTCGCAAAATACGAGTGAAAAACCTGCGATGCGAGGCCTTGAGTATGCAAGATATCCAGACAGGAATTGAGAAGCTTAATAGCCATTCTATTGTTTCCAAAAAACTAAGCGACCTTTTGTTCGTACTCAATCCGGCTGATCAGATCGAGCTCAAACTTTCCATACGGATTGACGTGTGAATAGATCAGTGGCGTCAGACCGCGATAATCGTCCGGCGTCAGCTGCTCAGACCATTTCGGCTCGATCAGAACAGATTGCAGCATCCGCGTGTTCACATAGACGAGTGATGCCTGCAGCAGATGCAGCGCGTCGGGCGGGATCGTTCATGAAATCCCTGTTACGTCCCAGCTTGCGGCCCGTGGCGTGTAACCGTTCTTCTCGCTGTTGGTCTTCACCTTCGGCGGCAATCGCTGATCCTGCTGTTCCTTGATGTAGGCCAGCACGTCGGAAAGCCGCTTGTTCTCGGTGATCGCCGCATGCGTCACCCGCTGGTCCTTGTCGAACACCCGATACGGCAGCGAATGGCCTTTCCAGCGCACGTCCAACCGGCCATCGGCAAAGGCATAGGTCTCGACATAACGGCCGACCAGCCGACGCGTGATATCGGTCTCTTCGAGCATGATCCGCTGACGCTCGAACGAGAACGTCAATTGCGCCCCGACATACCGCTGCTCACGCTTGCACAGAATGTCCTTGAGACGGTCCAACGCCAGGTTCACCGGTCGATGCCGATCGTCAGATCGGGCAGGGGCAACTGCAAACCGCGCGTTGTAGCCTTCCATGAACCTGGGCATAAACGCATTGCCCGCCTGCATCTCGCAGATTCCTGCCAATCGCATATCCTTGATCAATCGGTCCTGCAATGTCTGGTTCATGCGCTCGACGCGGCCCTTCGCCTGGCTTGAATTTGCGCAAAGAATCTCGATGTTTAGCTCGCAAAGCGCCCGGCCGAACTGGGTCATGCCCTGACCGCCCTTGGCGTCCGTCTTGGCCACCCGGAACACCGAATGCTTGTCGGAATAAAAGGCCACCGGCGCCCCGTGATCCTGCAGATAGAGTTCCAGCGCCGCGAAATAGCTGAAGGCACTTTCCGAGCGCACAAAGCGCAACTGCATCAGCTTGCCCGTCGCATCGTCGATGAACACCAAAAGCGTACACGGTGGCCCACGATCTTCGAACCAGCGATGCTCGGAGCCGTCGATCTGCACCAGCTCGCCATAGGCCTCGCGTCGCAAGCGTGGCTGATGGAAGCTGCGACGCTGCTGGCGCGATCGCCAGATACCGGCTGCCGTCATCCATTGCCGCAGCGTCTCGCGCGACACCGTCAGCCCATCGCGCTCGGCAAGCTTCTCGGCCGCCAGCGTCGGCCCGAAATCCCAATAGCGCTCGCGAATGAGAGCCAAAGCATAATCGCGAAGCCCATCGTTGATCCGGTTGTTCGACGGCCGGCCGATCGCCTTGTGCCGGATCGACGCCGCGCCACCCGTTCTGATCCGCTCCAACAACCGGCGCACCTGACGCGGGCTCAGCGCCAAAACATGCGCCGCCGACACCAGCGTCATCCGCCCATCGATGACCTTCGACAAAACCTCGATCCGCTGCAGATCACGCTCGCTCATCGCAATCAGTCCCATCGGCAATCTCCCACGTCCTCAAAACGCGGGGAGAGTGACATTCCAACTTTGCAGAATCAGGACACTTTAACTTTGCGGCGCATGGCTCAAGCGCAACAATATACTTTAGCTTTCTCAATCCGGATCGCTTACATCACTCGGTGTTAAGCTGGCTCGCCAAGACCTGCTGCCGTCGGGCGATAACGACTGGATCCTTCGTAAAATCCGTCTTCCGTCCTGGCTTGGTGCCGCGCTGCTGATAGCCATTGCTCTGGCTGCCATCGCGAATGCCGAACATATGGTCCGTCTGGCCGGTGCGGCGCGGTCCGGCCTTGCTGCGTTGCTGTTGGCGCCCGGCCTGCAGCTCGGCCACGATCGAAAGCATGTCGTCTAGGCGTTTGTTCTCGATCACGTCCGCCCGGTGCACCGACCGTAACGTGTCGAACGTTCTGTAGGGCAGGGAGGCTTCCCCGTCTGTGATCTCCAGGCGCCCGTCCGGATAGTCGCAAACGACCACCTTCTTGCCCGCCAGCGCCGTTGCGCGCTCTGTCGGATCGAGAATGAACATCACCTTGTCATAGCGCAGCGTCAAGGAATGCGACAGCTTACGAACCTCCTTGCGGCACATGGCACTATCGAGGTTCTCGTGATCCGCCAGCGGCCGATGCATGTCCTTCGGATTGCGTGGTGGCTTGCCAAACCGAACGTTGAAATCCGCCATGAACTCTGGCGCATAGGCGTTGGCCGCTTCGATCGTGTCGATACCGCGCAGCCGCAATTCCTTCACCAGCCGATCCTGCAGTGTCTGATTGGCCCGCTCCACACGGCCCTTGGCCTGCGGAGTGTTGGCGCAGATGATGTCGATGTTCAGCTCATAAAGCGCCCGGCCGAACTGCGTCAGACCGCTCGTGCGGTCTTTCGCCGACGGATGCGTGCTGCGGAAAACACCGTGCTTGTCACTGTAAAACGCAATCGGCTTGCCCCATTGCTGCAAATAGGCCTTCGTCGCGTGCAGATAGTCAAAGGTGTTCTCAGAGGCGGCAAAGCGCAAATGCAAGAGCTTGCCCGTCGCATCGTCGATGTAGACGAGCAGGGCGCATTTGCGGCCGCGGTTCTCGAACCACCAGTGATGCGACCCATCGATCTGCACGAGTTCACCGAAACAATCACGCCGGCCGCGCGGCTGAAAGACCCGCTTCTTGCGCTCGCGGCGTGACACCCAGATGCCGGCTTCCATCATCCATTGGGGCAGCGTCTCCTTGCTGACCGAAATCTGATGACGCTCAACCAGCTTCTCGGCCGCCAAGGTCGGGCCGAAATCGACATAATGCTCACGCACCAGGTCCAGAGCAAGATTGCGGAAATCCTCACTGTACCGCCGGTTGCTTGGTCGGCCGCGCTTCTTCGAAACGAGACCGTCGATCCCGTTCAGGTCATAGGCCTGCAACAGCCTATGGACTTGGCTGCGACTGAGCCCAAGCAGCTCAGCCGCCCGTGTGACCCTCAGACTGCCTTGGCGAACCTGCCGAATATGTTCTAGACGATGCAATTCCTTCTGCGACATGACAATCATACAAGACATGACGACTCCCAACACAAATGGCCTCGGCCACGATGCAAGTCGCTGATCTTGCTCCCCAATGCTGACGTTCGACCAGCATCGCAAGAGGCGACGACTGTCGCATCTCTAACTGGCCTATGTGTCGCATCTCTAAAATGCCGCTACAAAAATATGTCACATAAGACTTATTATGGAACTAAGCTGCGGTTTCGGAAGTGTTGCTTTTCCCACCGAAACCGCAGCTTAGGCGGCTGTGAAAACATGTGCATAACTGCGGTTTCACCTGTTGCTTTCCCGTTTCGATATGAGACCTTTGCCGCGCAATAAAATCGCGAGGCAGCATGCCGGTCAATCTATCACACCCAACATTGCCGCCATCGCTCCGTGGCGTCGTCAGCGTGAATTCACTCGGGCTGCCGCGCTTCTTCGCAACGATTTGGTCTGACGCTCTCAATTCATGGGAACCATCGACCCGTCGGCGGCACCTGGCCGCACTGGACAGACTCTATCGAGCGGTCGAGGAACAGAGCGGCGTCGATTGTCTCGACCGTTTGATCGCAAATGCGGACTGCGATGCTTTGGAGGATTGTCTCGTCGGCTTCTTGGCGCAGCTCCGCAACGAAGCTGCCATCAAGGGGTCGGACAATACCCCGACGTGGGCAACTGCGGTTGAGTTCATAAAAGAGATGCTGCAGCAAGCCCAGAAAGGAGCTGGGCCTCGCACAAATGAAATCGCGGCGAAGATATTACGGCTCGAAACTTACTATGGCCAACTGGTGCCTAATTCGCCACGGCCGCCGCCTCCAGTCCGGGCACTTCCTCCGCTAGTCATCGAGGACCTTTACGAAATCTTCAGGCCGGATTCACCACGAAACCCGTTCAGGACTGAGACATTGCGGTGGCGCAACCTCCTGGTCTTCATGTTGCTATTGCGCCTCGGGCTTCGGCGTGGCGAAGGCGCATTACTGTACGCTTCTTCGTTCAAGGAGGACTTCGACCCTGTCGCTGGCAAGACCGTCCATTGGTTGGATGTCGAGGAAGTCGATGATCCGGACCCTCGATACGAGCAGCCCGGCCTGAAGACGGAGGCCTCACGACGCCAGCTTCCGCTACAGGAAGAGATCGTTGAACTCGTCAGGTTCTACATCCGCAACTATCGCGGACGGGCAAACCACCCACATCTTCTGATCTCGCAGAAAGGCTCACCGCTTTCGCTGCGATCCATCAGTGAAATCTTCGAGGTGGCCACTAAGGCTCTGTCCGATGAAGCCGTGCAATCTCTGAAAAAACAGAGACTTAACGGCGTATCATGTCATGATCTCCGCCATACATCTGCTGTCGTCAGGATGCGTCGGTATCAAGATACGGGCAATGACCTGGACAAGGCGCAGGAGAAGTTAAGGACGTTCTTTGGGTGGTCGAAGAAGTCGGATATGCCGCGCCTCTATGCCAAGGCCTACTTCGAAACCAGCCTGGACGAAGTCTGGGGCGAAAAGTTCGATCACTTCGTGGATGCCCTTAGGCGTACTGTTCCGGAGGCCGGACGATGAGTGTCATCGCACACAGTGTGAAGCCGGAACTACTTGAAAAATTGGCGGAAGTCTCTGCGGGGCTGCCACAACTCCCCCCGATTGTCAGATACTACGACGACTTCGCGGATGAGATGATGGCCATTCGCGACCTTGGTGATCATGACGATGTCGTTCTTCGAGTGGACGGCGTTCAATATCCTTTGAAATTTGCGCGATTCGGAGCCACTTCCGGCGTAGTGAAGCGTGTTTTGGTCGACTGGCTTCACCAATATGATCCGCATTCGATCAAGCTATGGTTCGACAGGCTCTGTAGTTACATTGGTCGCCGAGGACTGGATTCCTTCACACACCTTATCGCCTCGCACCCATTCGATGCCCGTGCCCATTGGACCTCGTTCGTTCTAGCCCAGGTGCAGGTGGACGAAGCCTCCGCGTTAAGGGCGATGTTACGATCTTTGTGTCGATTGAATATCGGGCATTGGGAGCCTTCAGCATTATCCGTTGTTCGTGCACTGCCAAGTCCGAAAGTCGACAGATATCGCGTCGTCCGCATCGGCGACTGCTTCCTGCCGCTGGATCAACAAAGCCTTATCGTCGACCACATCGACGCGATGTGCGCGGCGCTTTCGAATGGTCCGCAGTCGATAGACACCGAGGCGCTGCGGGACGTGTGCATTCTAGTCACGTCATACCAGTATGCCTTCCGTCCAGGCCAGATCGCGCGGATCGAAACGGCCGACGTACGTCTGTACTCGACTGGCGCGGTGCATGTGGCGGTCACCCGGATCAAGCAGAAGGACAACCGCAAGCGCATTCGAGAAACCCGGCGGATCAAGCGAGAGTGGGGTCCGCTCTTCAACGAGTTCGTGAAGCGGCGGGATGCAGGAAGCGTCATGCTGGAGGAGGGCGTGCCCCCTCACCTCCTCTTCGGGCTCACACCATCTGGCGTAAGCCGGGTCATACTTGAGCTTACAGCGGAGTTGACGGGCGAGGCTTGGTCGCCGACGGACCTGAGACACACGGCGGCCCAACGCCTCGCGGACGGCGGCATCTCGCACGCTGGTCTGTCGGAGTTTATGGGACACTCCAGCGACCGGGTAGCCAATGTCTACTTCGACGCATCGCCACCACAGGCCAAGCGTATCAATGATGCCCTTGCAATCTCGCCCATCTACAAGAACGTAGCCAAGATCGCGACGACGAGAACCATCGATAAGGAGATGCTTCTAGGCCTTCCGGCCGAGAAGCAGATCGGAGGTGTGCCTCACGGGATTCCTATCGCAGGAATAGGTGGTTGCAACTTGGGTCAGAACCTCTGCATGAAGAATCCGGTGGTGGCTTGCTATACCTGCTCGCAGTTCATGCCGCTCAATGATCCTGAAATCCACCAGGACGTCGTGGAGAGCCTTCGTCCGGTCGTCACTGAGTTCGCCGCCGCGTCCCGCAACAACCAGCAATCCCCTGCCTACGCTCAGTTGAAGAGCACGCTCGACGCCGCAAGACGTGTTGCCGAGGAACTGAAATCCGATGGCGGGGACGAGCCATGAACCCGTTCTATGCCGAATACATTGCCACGGCCAAGAGGCTGGCCGAAGAACGCGGCCTGAGCTGGAAGCTAGTCTTCGACGGTGAGGGCAAGGTCACCAAGGAGACGATGTGGAACCTGACGGAACTGAGGGGTGGCCTTTCCAAACCGGTCTCATGGCTTGGTCAGGTTGGCGTGGACGCCGCGCCATTCAAAAAACTGAACGAGATCAGAGTGGAAATGGGACAAGGTCTCTTGGTCGCCATGCCCCTGTCTCCCCACTGGCTGGACTTCTTCCAGGCTGTATTGATCCACCAGCTTCTCCTTGGTCAGACGAAGCCCGGAAGCGCCGTTCAAGTGGGCGCTGGCATCCGACGGCTGGCACCTGCAGCAGAGGATACACCGCCCTGGGCGGTAACCCCCGATCAAATCCAGCAGGCCTACAACGCCGTTCTTCGGTCATCGGAATCCGGCAAGCAAGCGCTCGACTTCGTGACCATGGTCAGGAACGTCATCGACAGACAAAAGCTCGCCGACATCCCTGCTCTGGCTCGTTTCTGCCAACCCTATTCCAGCAAGGAAGCGTTGGCAGCGCAGCAGCGGGCCGATGCGGTCAAAGACCGCCAAAACGCACATGGTGGCCGCAAGAGCCTGCGGCGCAGCCTGGCTGAACGGAAGTCGGCGTCGAAGCTTCCGGATGAGAAGGCCTTCTGGGAACTGGTTCGGATTGTCTTCACCGAGACGCCCCTGTCCTTCTCGGATGCGATCCGGTTTGCGGCATTTAAGGTCCAGATCATCATGGGCTTCCGGATCGGAGAGGCCGCCCTTCTTCCATTGGATTGGAAGCGTTGGCGCGAATATCTGGACGCCGACGGCCGACTGGCCGGAGAGCATGGTGGGTTCTCCCGTTCGCTGATAATCAGGTACTTCGCTGAAAAGCAGGAAGAGGACGACCTTGCCGAGGGCTTGGCCCTGTACGAGAACATCCAGCACGTCCCGCCGATGTTCGAGGAGATTTTGGTAGAGACGCTCGACCACATAGCCACCATTACCGCCCCGCTGCGGGAGCGATTGAAACGGCAGGCTGAAACAGGTCGCATCTTTCCCGAATATGCTGAGGACGCGCTCGTTCCTGCCTGGGAGATGTACGTCCGCATCACAGGAAATGCGGTGTTCTCGGACGCAGAGGTTCCGCCGCAACTGATCCAGCAATATCGCGAGAGCTACGACCCGCAGTACCTCGACACCATCCGCGATCTTCAATTAGGCGGCGGACCCGCTGGTTTGTCGCAGTTCTGGACCAATCCGGCTCAACGCAACATTCCGATCCGGACATCGGCGGGCGTGATCGAAAACGGCAGGATTAACTGGCGATTTGCATTCGTCCGCGTTGGCGATGTCGAGGAACACATCCGGGAGAACCGCGCGACGAAGCTATCCGCTACCAAGCCGACCACGACGACCGACGGTACGGTGTTTTATCCCCACGACCTCCTGTTCTTGATGCCGATCAGAAACCTCATCGAGGGGCGCAACAACGGCCTTCTCGACACGACCTTGTACTCTGCCATCGGCATTTTGGACAAAGGCCCGCTGAACGGCTCCTTGAGCGGCAAGGCAAGCGGGGAGACCCTCTTCCAGCGATACGGCCAGACGGACGAGGACCGCGCGTTGACGCTGACCTCTCATTCCCTGCGGCACCTGCAGAACACCGAGCTGTTCCGTCTCGGCGTCGCTGACACGATGATCACCAAGAAGTTCGGCCGCCGTAGCGTTCAGCAGAGCTACGAGTACGATCACCGAAGCCTTCATGAGGATATCGAGCATATCGACGTTCCTCCGGAAGCCGAAGATTCTCTCGGCGACAAGGCGCTTCAGGTCTACAAGATGATCGCCGCCAACAAGGTGCGTGGACCTATCGTCGACGAGTTCCGGCGTGTTCAACGCGAGTATGGCGACGACGCAGCCTTCGACTACCTGAATGCCGAGGCCGACGGTCTCCACGTCACGCCCTACGGGCTATGCGTGAACAGCTTCACCAGCGATCCCTGCCCGAAACATCTCGAATGCTTCAACGGCTGCCTTCATCTGGCCCGGACCGACGTAGAGGAGCACGACCATCTCGAAAAGCTGCGTGACCGCTTCGCCAAGATCATCATCCAGTTGGAATCCGTGCCCGAAGGCCGTCGATATGCTGGCTGGGCGAACCAGATTGCTCATGCCCGCATCCGCTACGAGAACATCGGCAAGGCGCTCACGACAGAGCCCGGTGAGCGCCCTTTCCCCGATGGCAAGGACCTGTCGGTGACGCCAGAGCAGAAGTTCGGTAACACCATCATCGACACCATGAACCGCCTGAGAGACCTCGATGATTGATAAGAACGCCCATCTTGAGGAACTTCTGGAGGCGATGATCGCCGAGGACGAAACCATCACCGCCAGAGCCATCGTCCGGCGCAGCGGTGACGTGTTCAAGAACGCTACTGACATCACTCGGAATGTGGACCGGCGTACCAAGTTCGAGGACGCCCAGCGAAAGCAGGAGACTATAAGGATCGCGATTGGTCGCAGCAGCGGCAAGTCTCGCACGGAGCTGGAGCGGCTGGTCAAGGAAAAGAACGCCGAGATCGACGAGCTTCAGGGCGACAGGCAGCTCGTTATCGCCTCTCATCGTTTGATGATCCTTGCTGTCGCCGAAATGGGTGGCTTCTCGAAATGGAAGCGCTTCTTCGAGGGCTACCAGGCGACCGTCGACAAGCTCGACAGCATGGATGCCATTCCTTCCGGCGAAGTCGTCGCCCTCCCTCCGAGGAAATCCTGATGGCGCGAGGAACGGGCAAGAGCGGCGTCGAAGTCGCCCAAGAACATGTCGACGCTTTGGAGTCCTATCTGGAGAACCTCGGCGAACAGCCTTTGCCCCGCTACGGTGGCATTGAGCTTAACAAGAGTGCCATCGCAAAGGCCTGCGGCTTCGACCGTCAGGTGTTCCGCACCAATCCTCGCTGCGCCGAAATCCTCGGCAATGCTGATGACCGTGATCGCAAGGCCAACCTGACGCGCCTCGAACAGGCGGAAGCGGACCGCGAGCAGAAGGCCAAGGTCGATGGCAATCAGATGGCCTTGGAAGAGGAGAACCTTCGGCTGAAGGCGGAGAATGCCTCGTTGCGTCGAGACCTGGACCGCATGAAGCGGTTGAGCGCGGTGATCGCCGAGACTGGGAGACTTCCATGATTGGGTGTTTGAAGTCTGGTCCTCGGAGCCGCGCCGTCGTGGCCCCGACAGGCCATGGGAGCTGGATCGCAGTGAATGAGGCACAGGGACCCGCGACGGCACGTCGTGGGTGGCCGCAGTGAACGGAGAGCCAGAGCCCATGGCAGGGGCCAATCAACGACGGGGTGGCGCAGAGGGGCAGACGTTCCTGGTCCTTGGTGAGCGTTCTGAGCAGTCTTCCTGGGAGCTGTCCATCACGTCAGTCCATGCCAGCCGGTTCGGCGACCATGTCATCATCGGTCGCGACGAGGCCGAGCAACTCCGCCGTGCCCTCGTTCTTTCCAAAAGGTCGCCGCGTGATCCGGCCGTCGGCGAGACGTGGCGGGTCACAGGCTCGATCCAACTCCATCCCGAGTATGGTCCGCAGCTCCATGCCGAGGTGGCCATGCCCCTCGTCACCAAGGGGCGGGCGATCATCCGTCACCTTGCCAGCGACAAGCGGTTCGTCGGTATTGGCTGGGCGACGGCGGAGAGGGTTTGGGAGCGCTTCGGCGAGACCATCTACGACATCATCCGGGATCGCGACCTGAAGGCGCTAGCGGAGGTCGTCGGGGCGGATCGGGCCATCGCCATAGTCGACGGCTTCGGCATGCTTGCCGAGGAGGTCGAAATCTTTCGGTGGCTGGATCGGTACGGCGTCTCGCCTCGTGTGGCTGGTGCTGCCGCCCGTGTTTGGGGTCTTGGAGCCATCGACCGTATCAAGGCCGACCCGTTCACGATGACATTGCTGGAGCCTTGGAAGGACGTCGATGCGAGAGCGCTCCGGCTTGGCGTCGCCCTCGACGATCCAAGACGGCTGACGGCCGCCGCCGAAGAGGCGTTGGCGATCCGCTTCCGGGCAGGGAACATGGCCTCCCCTTCCCTGGTTCTGAAGCCTCTGGTGAAACGCCTGCTGGCACCTTGGTCCGGCGATCCGGCGACTGCCATCGATCTGGCCTTGGCCAACGGTCGCGTGGTCTCACCGTCACCCGATCTTCTCCAGTCGCGAGCCTGCCGGTTCATGGAGGAGGAGGTCGCCCGACAGATCGACGAGCGCATCGGCCGTGAGATTCCAGGATTCGATGGCAAACTCGTGGTCGACGCCATGGCCAAGGTCGAGGCGGAGATCGGCTACACCCTCACTGACGCGCAGCGGGAGGCAGTCTTCATGGCGACGACCTGCGGCGTCTGCGTGATCAGCGGCGGCGCTGGCACGGGCAAGACGACAGTCGTCCGGGCTATTCTCGCTGCCTTGGAGGCCATCCGCGACCATCTGCCAGTATCGGAGCGCCATGGTGTAGAACACCTGCAAGTGGCTCTCGCGGGCCGCGCCGTCAGGCGGATCAGCGAGGCGACAGGTCGTCCGGCAAGCACGCTCTCGCGACTGGTGCACGACATCGAGGATGCAGGCCGTCGTATCGAGGCGGGGACGGTCATCTTCGACGAATCCTCCATGCTCGATACCCCGTCGATCTATCGGGTGCTCGCCCAGTTGCCCATTGAGGTCAACCTGATCTTCATCGGCGATCCCGGCCAGCTTCCGCCCATCGGCCCCGGCCTGCCCTTCCACACCATGGTGAAGGCGGTGAGCATTCCATCGGTCACCCTCGACGTCGTTCACAGGCAGGATGACGCCACCGGCATCCCTGCCGTCGCATCCGCCGTGCGCACCGGAAAGGCGGTCGGTCTGCGTCGCTTCGATCCGAACGTTGCACTGACACCTGGCGTCTATCTCTTCCCGGCGTCGAAAGACGATGTGGCTGGAAAAACCATAGCGGCCTTCCGCGCAATGTGCGGCCGGGTTCCGGCGTCTGGAAAGACGGCCGCACTCCATGAGATGGACGTCCAGATACTCACGCAGGTGAAGAACGGCCCCGCTGGATCGAAGGAGCTGAACCGCGCCATCGAGGCTGAATACATGTGCAAGCAACCCAACGTCGAGGACTGGGGCTTGAGCGTCGGCTCGAAGATCATGTGGCTGAAGAACGATTACTCGAAGGCCCCTCAACTCGACGCCGAAGGGAAGCCTGTCGTCGACAAGGTGACCGGCGAGCCGATCTGTGCCGGGTTCATGAACGGCTCGCTGGGCGTCGTTGCAAAACCCCATCCCAAAGGTGCATGGGTTCGGTTCGACGACGGTGCTGAAGACGCGATCACCACGGCCGACCTTGAGAAGCTCACGCACGGCTGGGCGATCAGCGTCCACAAGGCGCAAGGGTCGGCATTCAAACGGGTCATCATCCCCGTCGTTCGGTCGAAGCTGCTGGACCGCACCATGCTCTACACCGCTATAACTCGCGGCATAGAGACCGTCGTTCTCGTCGGCGACATCGCTCTCATCAACGAGATTGTCTTGGCGGCTCCGGCGAGCTTGCAGCGAACCACGGCGCTCCGGTTCGACGAGAACTAGCGATGGCTCACGGTGTGAGTTCGCCCGCCATCCACTCCCTTCGCATGAAGGCCCAGTCAATGAGTTCGGCCATGGACGGCCCCAGGGCCTTGCCCATCTCCGTCAGCGCGTACTCCACCTTTGGCGGCACCTGGGGATAGACGGTACGTGTCACGATCCCGTCCTTCTCCAGCTCCTTGAGTTGCTGGATGAGCATCTTCTGGTTCACGCCTTCGCACCGTCGTTCGAGTTCCGAGAAACGA
This sequence comes from Rhizobium sp. USDA 3886, assembly GCF_056279785.1. Lineage (NCBI taxonomy): Bacteria > Pseudomonadati > Pseudomonadota > Alphaproteobacteria > Hyphomicrobiales > Rhizobiaceae > Rhizobium > Rhizobium sp. USDA 3886. The sequence continues at coordinate 1,540,127 of NZ_JBWCDC010000003.1, forward strand.
AGGGCCTCCTTGGCTCCGAATAGTTGGCAGATGATGACGATCTTCCATTTGCCTTCGAGGACCCGCAGGGCGTCCGTCGTCGCGTCCGCCCACTTGCGCTGCTGCTGCGGGTCTCCGCATCTCCACTCTCGGTCCTGCGCCATACTTACCTTTTAGTGGGTAACCCACTTATCTGTCGGTTCTTGTTGAAGTCGCAGTATCCATTATCTTGGTAGGCAGCACAACAGGAGCACCAGCATGAAAATCGGCATCATCGGTATTGGCCACATCGGTGGCACTCTCGCCCGCAAGCTCGCATCGGCAGGACATGAGGTCTGGGTGGCGAACTCGAAGGGAGCCGACGCCGTCAGGCCGTTCGCCGACGAGATCGGAGCCACTGCGACGGACACGAAGGGGGCGATCTCCGGCGCGGACGCGGTCATCCTTTCAATTCCGCTTCTCGCCATCGAAAACCTGCCGAAGGACCTCTTCAAGGACCTACCCGCCAACGTCCCGGTCATCGATACCAGCAACTACTATCCGGGCCTACGTGACCCGCAGATCGCCGACCTCGACGCAGGCGAGGTCGAGAGCGTCTGGGTCTCAAGACAGGTCGGTCGCCCCATCATCAAGGCCTTCAACAACATCCTCGCGTATTCCCTGGCGGAACTGGGCCAGCCCGACGGTATGCCCGGTCGTCTGGCCGTGGCGGTCGCAGGAGACGACGCCGTCGCGAAGAAGATCGCCATGGCAATCGTGGACGAGGTAGGGTTCGATCCGGTCGACGGTGGATCGCTCGCCGAATCCTGGAGGCAGCAGCCGCTGACACCCGGATATTGCTGCGACTTCGACGCCCCCACCATGCGCAAGGCGCTCGACGCTGCAGTTGAGGGTGAGGCACCCACGAGATGGCCGGTGTTCAAGAGCAAGATGGCAACGCTGGGGCCGGACGCGACCCACGAGGACCGCGTGGCGATGAACCGTTCGTTTGCACCGCTTCGATAAAGCAACAATGGCCTTCGGTCGATCCGCAACACAGCCAGATCGTGTTGCGGATCGACGCTGAACAGAAAGCAACAAACACCGCATTCTTGGGTGTGCAACAGCCGTTACACCGAGAATCGCCTGAGTAAGCTTGCCGTGTAGGCCAAAGACATCACTCACTCACACAGCTTCAATGCCGAAACCGCACTCTTTGGAACTTCTGGGCGGTTTGCCTGCTGTGGCGTTTCGGCCTGAAACCGCGTTGTGGAAAACTGCATATAGTGCGGTTTGCCCTGTTGCGTTGATACACGCCGATGGAATGGTTGCATTCACCAAAAAACGCGAGTCACCATGCCGATCATCAATATAAGAGATGCAGCACTACCAGCGAGATGACCGGGATGGTCGAGGGCATGACGGCCCAGTTCGGCTTTAAGTCCCAATCCCTCTAAATCGGACGGTCGAATGAAAGTAGCAGACTTTCCACCCCGCCCTCGATGACGTCTCGATACGGCAGAAACCCTGCGGACAGCGAACCACGAATAGCTATTTTGTTCTCTTTAGCGTGACAGATGAAGCATTTGCAGTCTTGGGGAAAAATGGAAGGAACCACGTTCAGCACATAGGAGCGAAGCATAGCCTTCCCCAAGCCCCTCCCTATGAAACGCTCCTCACCGATAAATAGGTCGACCGCTACGCCGTCGTGCTCGCCTATCTCAGACGCGAAATCGGGATAGTTGCGAAGCAAATAGCACTGCAACATTCCAAAGGGCTTACCAGTATAACAAGCTATATGGCAATGGGTGGGATGGCTTGGGCTCAGGCGCTCAGAATACTTCCCCTGAACTTCCTCGATCGTTATCGGCGTCTTCTGATAGTGAGCCCGCATATGAGGGCTATTTAGCCATTCACACAATATCGGAAAATCTGCTTCGGTCAGTGGCCTGAAATCAATCATCTGGGGCTGTACCTTTAGGACGTGACTCGAGCATCGCATTAGGAAGGAGAAGGACGCACCATGCCTGTCGCTATTTTGATCGGAGCTTCTGGGTCGGGCAAGACCACGATTGCTCGGGCCATCTCGGAACGCTTTCGAGACAATGTCGAAGTTCTCTTCTTTGACTGGATAAGCGTGCCTGCCTTCGAGGACATGGTGAGAGAATACGGGTCGAGTGAGGCGTGGCAGCGGGCCAAGACCATTGAATGGATGAGCACGCTGGCCAAGATTGCCGAGACTGGACGGAAGGTAGTCTTCGAAGGTCAAACTCGCCTTGCATTCGTGGCTGAAGGGGCAGCGGCTGCAGGTTGGTCCGATTACATCCCAATCCTCGTTGATTGCGATGATGAGACGAGAGCGAGGCGGCTGATCATCGACCGTCAGCAGCCCGAACTCGCTAATTCCGAGATGATGAGCTGGGCGAATTATTTGAGACGAGAGGCGAAAGCGAGTGGCTGCGATATCCTTGACACCTCCGCAGTGTCGCTGGACCAAGCCGTCTCTTACGTCATTGCGCGTACCTCCGCACCCTTATGACCGATGACCGAGAGCTACCGTGAGAACGCGACGCGCGGGCTCGTTCTCCGCAAGGATGACTGAGCGTTTCGCCAAGGGCGATATCGAGCTTCGGAAGATTTATGAAGAACTGATGGCGGTAAATATTGAACGGGCTTGCAGGCGTTATGCGGCCTTGGCGATGTCGAGGATAGCCCAATTCCGGCTCCACCGCTTGGCCTCACAGAGGCAGGAATGGGCCTCGCCCATCAGATCGGAAAGCGGCCATTCGTCGACTACTGAGCCGCCAATTGCGCACGGGATAGCTCCTGCGCGCAAAACACCGTTTTCAGCAGAAACGCGGCATGCGGCGGCTCGCGCCGCGCCACGGCGACTATGCTCTCATTAGAGTTTCCGAAGCTTCGAAATCGGCCGCGGTCCAGGCATAGAGAAGCCGCCGGATTTTGAGGCAGCTTTAGGCAGAGGCGGCGGAAATTCGATCGGCTTGCGCTCCGCCCGGCAATCGCGGTAAGGCTACGCGATGGACGATAATGTCATCAAGTTTCGCAAGCCCAAGCCGCCTCGCCTGCCAGATCCCCGTCTTCGCAAGATCCTCATTGTGCTAGGCGTGCTTGCTTTGTTTGCAGCAGCTTGGTTCTATTTCGCGTTCGTCGGCACCCCGATGGCCCCTTAAGTCTCCACTCTTCTGGCTGCGGGCAGCTTCGAAAAGCGGGTTACCTTTACAGCGCAGAAGCCGTGACGCTAACGCGCTTCCGCCAGTTCGGCCGTCGCGAATTTCAAGACGTCGTAAATTCATCGCCGTCGCTCCAGCCTCAACTCTTCGATCACCTTTGTGATGAGATGGCCGGCCTCGATGTTACGCCGTTGGCGCGGCGGTGGTATCGGTGGCACGATCCGGTGTCGAAAGGCCGCAAGATGCGTCAGCGCCGCCACGGCCACGGTGATGTTGCAATGATTCCAGCCTGCAGAAGTCGAACCATCGAAACTGCCTGTCACGAAACGCTGCCCTCCCCGCTCACATCTTCAAACAACCCGAGCAGACCGCTCAGGATATTCATCGGCGATGGAGGACATCCTGGAATATGCAGATCGACGGGCACGACCTTGGAAACCCCGCCGATCACAGCATAACTGCCAGCGAAGCAGCCTCCATCGCGCGCGCAGCCGCCGAGGGCAACCACCCATTTGGGATCGGGGGTGGCGTTGTATGTCCGTTCGAGGGCCTGCGCCATGTTCCGGGTCACCGGGCCGGTAACCAGCAGAACATCGGCATGCCGCGGCGAGGCGACAAAACGGAGACCGAAGCGCTCGATATCGTAAAAAGCATTGCTAAGGGCATGCATTTCCAGCTCGCAGCCGTTGCACGACCCGGCGTCGACGGCGCGGATCGACAGGCTGCGCCCAAGCCGGCGTCGCGCGCTCCTTTCGATGGCAGCGGCGAGCTCTGTCATCGCAGCCGCGGAAACCGGCGGTGCCGGTTCCGTCAGTGGCGGCCGGATGAGACTTTCGAAGAGGAGCTTGCGCATGATTGGCTGCCTTCAGAGATCATGACCGGAATATGAACAGTTGAAAGACTTGTTGCAGAGGGGGAAGTCCGCAACGATATTGCCTTCGATCGCCGCCTCCAGCAGCGGCCATTGAAACCAGGATGGATCGCGCAAATGGCAGCGGTCGATCCTGCCGCTTTCGGCAAGACGAAGCCAGACCAACACGTCGCCGCGAAAGCCTTCGACAAGCGCCATGCCCTCCCGGTTCTCATTGATGACGGGAATATCGGTCAGGGTCGGACCGTCCGGCAACCGGTCGAGGATCTGGCCCAGCAGTGACAGGCTCTGCTCGACTTCGCGAATGCGGATCCAGACGCGGGCGTTTACATCGCCCTCGTTCAACACCGGAACTTCGAAGGCGAGCTGATCATAGGGCGGATAACGCAGGGTATCCCGGGCGTCGAAGCCGCGCCCCGAGGCGCGCCCGACATAGCCGCCGGCGCCATAACGGCGGGCGAGTTCCGGTTTCAGCGTGCCGGCGCCGACGGTGCGATCCTGAAGCGACGCTGTGTTGTCGTAGAGCTCGACTAATGCCGGGAACTTCTGCCCGATCTCCGTGGCGACGGCTCGCAGAGCCGTGATGCCTTCATCGTCCAGATCGGCAGTGACACCGCCGGGCGTGATGCGGTCGCGCATCAGGCGATGGCCGAAGGCGGCGTCGGCCGCACGCAGCACACGCTCGCGCAGCACGCCGCAGTGGGCGTGCATGAGGGAGAACGCGGCATCGTTGCAGATGGCGCCGACGTCGCCGAGATGGTTAGCGAGCCGTTCGAGCTCGGCCATGAGCGCGCGCAGCCAGACGGCGCGCGGCGGGACTTCGAGCTGTGCGGCGGCCTCGACCGCCCGCGAAAAAGCATAGGCATAGGCGACCGTACTATCGCCGGAGGTTCGGCCGGCGAGTTGTGCAGCCCGCTCGAGGCTTGCCCCCGTCATGAGCGCCTCGATTCCCTTGTGGACATATCCGAGGCGCTCTTCGAGGCGGACGATCGTCTCGCCGTTGGCGGTGAACCGGAAATGCCCCGGCTCGATGATGCCGGCGTGCACCGGGCCGACCGGGATCTGGTGTAGGCTTTCGCCTTCCGCGCGCAAGAACGTGTAAGGAGCGGCTCCAGGCGAAGCTTCCGGGCTCCTAGCCAAGGGAAATCGCAGGCCCCAGCGGCCGTGATCGAGCCACGGACGCGGATCCGGCAGATCCTGTGGTGCGAGTCCGGTAAGATCATGGATCGTGCGTTCCAGCCGGAGGGCCGGAGAATGGTATTGTCCGACCGAAGGATAGCTGCCGTCCAGTCCGTCCAGTCCGATTACACCGATTATACCTGCAGATTCGTCGAGTAGAGCCATGTGAACGGCGTTCGCCTCTCCCCAGAGGCCGAGCAGGGTCCAGTATCCTTCCGCGAGCGCCGCAGATGCTGATGTCCAGACGGCTGTGCCGACGATCGCACGCCGCCACGGGCGGTGGTGTTGAACTGCACGGCCCTCGCGGATGAGATCGGTCAGTGCTTGCATTGAACCGCTCCCATCATCGAAGAAGGATGGCTATGTGCTGGAACCAGGCGACCAGCGGTGGTGGAAGGTAGATGCCCGCGCCCAGCACCAGTGCGAGGTGGGAATACATCGGTATGTAGGAAGCCTCGGCCGGCGCGATGCTTCCGCGTGGCTGGCCGAAAGCGACGCCGGTGAGCCGCAGCAGCAATGCGCCAAAGGCGACCAGAAGTCCGAAGACGAGCGGGATGGCGAGCAATGGCTCCTTTGCAAAGGTGGAACTCACGACCAGGAATTCGCTCATGAAAATTCCGAGCGGCGGCAGGCCGGCAATGGCGACCACTCCGATCACCAGTCCCCAGCCAAGGGCCGGATGGGTTTCGGTGAGGCCGCGGATGCTGGAAAGCCTCTGTGTGCCTTTGATCTGGGCGATGTGGCCGACGGCAAAGAAGATCGCGGATTTTGTCAGGGAGTGCATGACCATATGCAACAGCCCGCCGAAATTGGCGAGCGGCCCGCCCAGACCGAAGGCGAAGACAATGATGCCCATATGCTCGATCGAAGAGTAGGCGAACATGCGTTTGATGTCTCGACGGCGATAGAGCATGAACGCTGCGAAGATGAGCGACGTGAGCCCCATCGTCATCATCAGCGGTCCGGGAGCGATCGCCTCGGGGTTGGCTGCGAGCAGTATCTTGAAGCGCAGCACCGCGTAGAGCGCGACATTCAGGAGAAGGCCGGAGAGCACAGCCGAGATCGGCGTCGGCCCCTCGGCATGCGCGTCCGGCAGCCAGGCATGCAAAGGTGCGAGACCGACCTTGGTGCCGTAGCCGAGCAGCAGAAATATGAAGGCGACGTTGAGAAGTGCTGGGTCGAACGTGGCGGCGTGCGTGATCAGGATGGTCCAGACCATCGCATCGTAACCTTCACCGACGACCGGCTGGGCCACGAGATAGACAAGGATGGTTCCGAAGAGCGCAAACGCAATGCCGACGCTTCCCAGAATAAAATATTTCCAGGCGGCCTCGAGCGCTTCATGCGTGCGGTAGATACCGACCATCAGCACGGTGGTGAGCGTCGCAAGTTCGACGGCGACCCACATCAGGCCGATATTGTTCGAGACGAATGCGAGATTCATGCCGAACATCATGATCTGATACATGGCGTGGTAGAAACGGAGGTTCACGGGTGTCAACCGGCCGGTTTCCAATTCGTGCGCGATGTAGCTGGCGCTGAACACACTGGTGGTAAAACCCACGAAGGTATTGAGCACGATGAAGACGATGTTGAGATCGTCGACGAGGAGATATTGCCCCGGCGCAGGCCGTTCGGCCACCAGCATGGAAAGAGCGGCAAGCAAGGTGAGCAGGCTCGCGAACACGTTCAGCCGCGCCGTCGTTCTATAACCGGGCAGAAGCGCCAGAAGAACTGCCGACGCGATCGGTATCAGGAGGACGGCCGTCACCGCGTCGAAAACCGGGACGGAGGAAAAAACGCTCATTTCCGCCGTCTCCCCTTGAAATCATCGAGCGCGCGGACATCCACCGTGTCGAACCGTTCGCGGATGCGGAACAGGAAAACGCCGATCACGATGAAGGCGATCAGGATCGAGAAGGCGACGCTGATCTCGACGACCAGCGGCATACCCTTGGCGCCGGTTGCTGCAAGAACCAGTCCGTTTTCGAGCGACATGAACCCGACGACCTGGCTGACGGCATTGCGGCGCGTCACCATGATGAGCAGCCCGAGCAGCAGGACCGACAATGCGAAGGCCAGATCTTCGCGTGCCAGCGGATCGGCTTCCGTCGTCACGCGCAGCATGACCGCCATCGCCAGCGCGATCAATCCTATGCCGGCGAGCATTGTAGGGCCGATGCCAACCACCGTCTCGATCTCGCGATGGATGCCGAGTTGACGGATCATGCGGTGGAGCGCCACGGGGATGATGATGGCCTTGAAGACGAGGGCGATCGCCGCCGTCATATAGAGATGCGGCGCATCCTGAACGAAGGCCTGCCAGGCGACCGACAGCGTCAGCACCAGCGAGTGCAGCGCAAAGACGTTGAGCAGCGCGTAGAGACGGTCCTGATAGAGCATCATCATGCTGACCAGCACCAGACCGCCGGCGAGCATGTGGGCAATGTCGAAGGTAAGACCGTTCATCACAGGCTCCTCGAGACGAATAGCAGGAGGGTCGCGAGCAGGCCAAGCATGAGTGCTGCCCCCAGGAATTCGGGTACGCGGAAAATCCTCATCTTGGCGGTCGCGGTTTCGAACAGGGCAAGGAGCGCGCCGCCGACCGCGAGCTTTGCCAGATAGGCGAACATCCCGACCGCATAGGCGGCCGGACCGGCTGCCAGGGCCGCCAGCTTCCACGGCACGAAGATGCAGGCAATCAGCGAGATGTAGAGCAGCAGTTTTAGCGATGCCGCCAGTTCGATCATCGCGAGATGGCGCCCCGAATATTCCAGCACCATCGCTTCGTGCACCATGGTGAGTTCGAGATGGGTCGCCGGGTTGTCGACCGGGATGCGGGCATTCTCGGCGATCGCCACCATGATGAGCGCGATGAGTGCGATCCCCAGCGAAACGCGCAATCCGACCTCGGGAAACGTCATAAAGGCGGCAATGGTCGAAAGCTGGGTCGAGCCGGCGACGAGGGCGAGCGTGAAGATGACGAGCATCATCGAGGGCTCGGCCAGCGTCGCGATCATCACCTCCCGGCTTGATCCGAGGCCGCCGAAGCTGGTGCCGGTATCCATGCCGGCGAGCGCCAGAAAGAAGCGCGCGCTGCCAAGCAATGCAATGATGGCAATCAGGTCTGCTGTCCAGCTGAAGATGAGGCCTGTGGCGAAAGTGGGGATGATCGCGGCCGCGACCCAGGTCACGGCAAAGATCAGATAGGGCGCCACTCTAAACAGCCAGGAGGCGTTCTCGGCCAGCACCACGTCTTTGCGCAGGAGCCGCAGGAGATCGCGGTAGGGCTGGATCAGGGAGGCGCCTTGCCTGCGCAGTAATCGCGCCTTGAGCTTGCGGATGAAACCGCTGAGGAGCGGTGCCAACAGCACCACGAGCGCCATTTGGAAAGCCTGGGCGAGGAGAGCGGACATCACGACCATAGCGCCAGCACCAGGAGTAGAAAGACGAGCGCGAGGAAGACCAGGCTCAGGTAGCGGCGAATGGTAAGGAACTGCAGGTGGTTGAGCTTTTCAGCAGCGAAGCCGACGGCGCCAACGATCGGCAGGTAAAGCCCTTCCCAGATCAGGTCACGCGTCTCGACAGTAAGACGCGCCGGCCGGAGATCGCCGGGCAACGGCATGTCGACTCGCTCGCGGACGCGGAAAATCAAGGTCCCGAAGACACGGCGAACGGGCTGGGCAAAACTGCCGGCGCCATATTGGCTCACCGGGTTGATCTCTGGAAAGCCGCAATCCCAGGCGGGTGCCCGGCGGAGCCGCCGCGACGCAAAACGGTGGATCAGATAGGCCGTCAGCGAGGCCGAGAACAGAGTGAACAGGAAGACCAGAAGGCCGTTGTAGGAGCTGCGGCTCTCAGCAATCGGCACGATCGACAGCCATGGAATATCCGCCTGCACAGGCATCCGGTCGCCGATCAGCGACAGCGTCACGGGTGCGAGGCCGTCGATGACGATCCCCGGAAGGATACCGGCAAGAAGGCACAACGCCGCCAACACCGACATCGCCGTAAGCGAAAAGCGGTCGACCTCCAGCGCCTGTTCGGCGACGGTGCTGCGAGGACGACCGAGAAACGTAACGCCGAACACTTTGACAAAACAGGCCGCGGCGAGCGCTGCCGATAGCGCAAGCAAGCCTCCAACCGCCGGCACCAAAATCTTCAAACCCCATTGCGGGAGAGCCGGGCTTTCGAGGATCGCCTGGAACGTCAACCACTCTGAAGCGAAACCGTTGAACGGCGGCAGCGCCGAGATCGCGACGCAGCCGACGAGAAATGCGATGCTGGTGACGGGCATGCGATGGATTAGGCCACCGAGCTTGTCCATGTTGCGCTCGCCCGTCGCCGTTAGCACCGCGCCGGCGCCGAAGAAAAGAAGGCTCTTGAAGAAGGAATGGTTGAGAACATGGAACAGAGCGGCGGTCAGCGCCAACGCGGCGGCCAGTTCCATGCCATTCGTCTTGAAGGCAAGCGCCAGGCCGAGGCTGGCGAAGATCACGCCGATATTCTCGATCGTGCTGTAGGCGAGCAACCGCTTGAGGTCCGTCTCCAGCATCGCCTGGAGGATACCAAGCACCGCTGTGCCAGCGCCGAGCATGAGGACGATGATGCCCGACCACCATGCCGGCGCGGCGATTAGATCGAAGACCACCCGGATAAAGCCATAGACGGCAACCTTTGTCATGACGCCGCTCATCAGCGCGGAGACGTGGCTGGGTGCTGCAGGATGTGCCAGTGGCAGCCAGACATGCAGTGGCACGAGACCAGCCTTCGAACCGGCGCCGAACAACAGCAGGATGAGCACGAGGCCGGCTGTCGAGGGGGTATAGGCAACCCCGCGCATCGCGGTAAAGCCATAATTGCCGTTCGCCCCTGCAAGGAGACCGAAGGCAAGCAACAGCGCGAGCGTGCCGAAGCTTGCCATGACGATGTAGAGGTAGCCGGCCCTTCGATTGTCGGCGTCACGGTGGTGCGCCATCACCAGCGCCCAGGATGCAAGCGACATAAACTCCCAGGAGATGAGAAAGGTGAAGGCATCGTCCGCCAGAATCACCAAGTTCATGCCGGCGAGGAAGGCCGGGAAGAACGGCAGCACCCGATGCACAGCATGCTCGTGACGGCCATAGCCGAGAGCGTAGAGACTGGCGAGCAGCCCGGCGAGATCGACGACCACGAGGAAAAAGGCCGCAAGCGCGTCGAGCCGGAAATGCGCACCGAGCCACGGCAAGCCGAGGGGAAGGATGGTCGTTGATGCTAGGGGCGCTACGCCAGCAGAGGAAAGTTGAACGAGCGCAATCGCAAAGGCGGCACCCGAAGCCCCAAGGCTGGCACTGTAAATTACCCGTGTCGCCCAGTTCGATCTGGCGATAGCGACGGCCAAGATCGCCGTTCCCAAGAAGGCCGCCGTACACATAAGCAAGGCGACTGCAGGCGTCATGGCCGCGTCCTCGTTCCACGTGCGGGCGCGAGTTTGGGTTTCCGCCGGAGCGGCTCGACACTGGCGGCTACCTTCAGCCGCACTCCGCGCCCGCCATCTTTGCTGACCGCTCCTTCGTTAATGACCTCGATGCCGGCGGTGTCCAGCGCCGCGAGTAGCCGCATCAGCGAATCCACGTTGCCGCGCACAACCTGGCTGCTTGCTTCCATGCGTTGAACGGTTGGAACCGAAATTCCAGCGAGTTCGGCCAACTGACGCTGGTCGATACCGAGCAGGGCTCTGGCGGCCCGCAGCTGAGCGGCAGTAATCACGATTGAACCATCGCTAATCTCACCAAGGCTCTAATATTCAAAGTCTATGACCTCTCTATTGATGTTTCAAATCAAAATTGCGAGGTTATGTAGATCACGCTCGGAGCGATGTCGGGTTGGAATAACGAGGGACATGCCTAGATCATCCAAGACGAATCCATTGTCTTTTATAGGCACGTTCCGTTTCTTGCTTTCCGTTCATCCTCGCGGGGACCCCGTGATAGTCACCGCCGAGGAAGCGCCTACCGCTATGGCCGCATGAACGTCTGCATCTCCTCGGTGTTGTTTTGCTCGTGGACCGTCTCGAACCTCTGGCTGACGCGCTGACCGTCGCCCGGAGGACGGTCGTTATTGCGCGCCAGAGCGTTATCGTGGGGCTTGGGGTTTTCAATCGCTGGGATGATTGCCGCCGCCTGGGGAGTTCTTCTGCCTCTGCAGGGTGCGTTGCTGAGGAAGCACTCGATGTCGCTGTGATCCTCAACGCCTTGCGAGCGCTACGGCCTTCAGGATCGAAAGCTGGATACGGCCGTGACCCTGCCCGCCTGAAAAAGGGCGTGCAATGATCATCACTGAAATGAAATGGCGGGAATGCGTAGATTTCCAGTCCGGCCACAGGCTTGGCAGGGTGGTATGCGCGAAGGACGACTGGGCATATGTAGTCCCGATATATTATGCCTTCACCAAAAAACTGGTTTTGCGGGTTCTCACTCTCCGCCAGAAGGTTGAGTGGATGCGCGTGATCGTGCAGGAACTTACGGCAAGATAGGCCATTAGTGACGAATGGAAGCCGGACGAGGTGGCATGACTACCGGAGTGTCTTTGCCCGCGCATGACTCATGTCTGGTTGATCCGGATCAATGTCGGCCGAGTAGAATTCTGCAGAGTGGGCGAGTGACTTCACAAGGGATCAGACGATGCTCAGAGCCAAACGCGACGGCCTGGGAGGCGAGCCAGGCAAGGCAATTCCTTCTCTCGGCGAAATCGAAGGGCGGATGATGATTCTCGAACTCGTCGCCGTAACGGCGCTCACGCGTCTTCTTCGCCTTCATGATGCCCAAGAACGATTGGCCCTGATGGAAGCGATACGGCATGTCGTCGACCGCAAATGCCGTGATGCCAAACTGTGCAGCCCCGATATCTCATCGGCCGAGAAATATGCGGAGGAATTACTGAAAAGCGCGCAGGAGCAGGCCGACGATCTCGATGCCATCCGCGATTCTTCAAGATGAAATAAGGAGAAACCTGCACTACAGGCTCAGGGCACCATGACAACTAAGCAAAGGAGCGCATCAATGACCATTGATCCAGGTTGCTCGCGGACTGGCGAGGCATTGCTTGCCGGAGCAGGATGTCCCGTCCCGCATCACTACGACTGCGACCTCGCGCTCGACAGGATAACAGTCGATCAATGGGAAATTTCAATCCGCTCGCCCCGCGCCGACGCCTGGGTTCGTAAGGAACTCTGCGAACCGTTGGGTCATTGTCTCGGCGGAAGCATCATCGTCGACGTTTTGAGCGCGGATCGACTTATCAAAAGTGCACGGGCTCAGGGTTTTCGCATTGAGTTCGTGGGGCTCGGCGGCAAAGATCTCCTTTAGGAATTCTCAGCGGCTGTCAGCAGACTGAGCAACTCGGGGGCCTCTCCTATCGGCCATCCTGGTTCTGTTTTGACTGCCAATATTTCATAGCGCAGACCTAAGGTCTAATGGCATAGGAGGACCGGTACCTCGAGGCCGTTAAGCAACGATCGCGTAACGCCCCCCAAAATGAGCTCGCGCAGTCTCGAGTGTCCAAAGCCTCCAGTGATCAGCAAGTCTGCTCGCGCTTCAGCGGCAGCGGTTTGAATTGTGCCGGCTACGGGAGCTCCCTGTGATTGCGCATTGACAATCTCGACAGCAAGACCGGCATCGCGAATGAGCGCCGCGAAGCGATCGCGAAGATCGGCGTCTATCGCCTTGTCGTCTGTGACCGAGATGAGTACCACTTTGGAAGCCTTGTCCAAAAACGCGCGGGCTCCGGTCAGCGCCCGCGCCAAAGTCGGGCTGCCATCCCATGCAATTGCGACTGTGTCGATTCGGCCGCAACAATTGTCCGCCGGGAATAACAGCAGCGGTCTCCCGCTCTCGAATAGAATGCGCTCGACCACGGAACTGGCTATTGGCGAGGTTTCCATGATCGAGAGGTCGTAGATACGCGAGATCTCAGCAATTCTGTCGCCAACGAGCGGTTCCGTAGCTTCAAACGATGAGATCGTCACCGCCAGGTCGGCCTTATCGGCGTAGTCGCGCACGGTTTCGATCAGCGTCGCCGCGCAATCCCGGCTGGAGCGCTCTGCGTCAGCGCTCATTTTATCGACATCGACATCGATGATCGACGGAAATGGCGGGGACACCCTCGGTATCTTGACCTGGAATACGCTGACACGAAGCTTCGCTTCCTGGTGCCGTGCAAAATCGATGGCATTCTGGATCAGAGCAAAAGAGCTGGGATCTGGATAGGTAAGCAAAGGCAGATGGAACTGTGCGTTCATAGCGTATCTCCTCATCTCGGCTGCAAGGTGGAATGCTCGTCCGAATGGTTCATGCCTGCGTTGATCTTGCGCAAATGGGGTTGCCAACGATCAAGATTGCTCCGCCCACCAAGCGGATCCTGTTGCCAGGCGCGAAATTTGGAAAGGCATGCGGCGCGATTAATGCTGATCAATGTGCCATCTGGCGGTTGGTTTATGAAGAGCTTAAGGTTCAACAAGACTCACGAGCATGGTTTCGCCGTCACGGAACAATGACGGCCGCGCCGCTAAACCGACCTGCGCGAAGGTCCGCAAGAGCCTCGTTTGCCCGTTCGAGTCGATAGGTGACCGTGTGCGTGCGCACAGTCGCCTCGCGGGCGATCGGAAAGAACTGCGTGGCGTCTTCACGGGTAAGATTTGCAACGGAAACAAGCTCCCGCTCACCCCACAGCAGGGTATAAGGCATGGCCGGGATGTCGCTCATATGAATGCCGCCGCAAACGACGCGGCCACCCTTGCGGACCGCCTTGAGAGCGGCCGGGACGAGCCCGCCGACCGGCGCAAAGATGATCGCCGCATCCAGCAGCACCGGCGGGCTGTCGTCCGAGCTTCCCGCCCATGCGGCTCCGAGACTTATGGCGAAACGTTGCGCTTCATCGTCCCCGCGGCGCGTAAAGGCATAAACTTCACGGCCTTGCCACACGCATACTTGGGCAATGATATGGGCTGCCGCTCCAAAGCCGTAGAGCCCGATCCTCCTGCCGTGACCGGCCTTCTTCAGGCAGCGCCAGCCGATGAGCCCGGCGCAGAGCAAAGGTGCAAGCGAAACCGGATCATCTTCTGGATCAAGGTCAAAGGCGTAGGACGCGTCGGCCACGACATCGGTGGCAAAGCCGCCATCGCGCGTATAGCCGGTAAACTCCGGCCGTTCGCAGAGGTTTTCAGCCTTCGACCGGCAATAGGGGCATGTCCCGCAGCTGTGACCCAGCCACGGCACGCCGACACGGCTTCCTATTCTCGTGGCCGCCACGCCGTCACCGACGGCTTCGACGATCCCGACGATCTCATGGCCCGGCACGAGTGGCAGCTTCGGATTGGCGAGGTCGCCGTCGATCACATGCAAGTCCGTGCGGCAAACGGCGCAGGCCTCCACCTTCAGCCTGAGTTCGCCCCGACCCGGCAATGGATCCGGCCGTTCGACGAGAGCCAGAGGCTTTCCGATGGCCTGGAGCGTCATCGCTTTCATGGATATATCCTCCTGGACCTCGGCGCTTCAATGGTGGCAGAGGTTTCCACCGAGCCCTCTTATAAAGCGTCACCATGGCTTGGCGGCTTAATCGGGAACGAGTGTACACTCCGACACATATTCACAGTAAATCCGATCGACTTTGACCGGAATCAAAGTTGATCGATCTCGCGTCTTGTTCACTGCTTCCCGGAAACATCGATTTGCGAGGACGCTGTGGCTTCGGCGGCATCTCCAGACTGTCGCAATCTTGCGACAGTTTGGATTGGCCATTCGGAAGTCATCGCAATTTAGCAGAATTGCAAAAGACGCGCATTTAGGTCAGTTTACTCTCGTGTTCCGTGGGAGGAGCCGATGCACGAATATTCCGCGCATGCGGATCACGTCTATACGTGCGCGCAGCAGAATTCCGCTGCAGCAAATTCTCCAATCGTGGCTTCCTGGCGGCGCTGCATGACCATGCATCAGCTTGCCCCGGAAGACAAACGCACGCCTGTGCGGCTGACTGATTTTGAATTCCAGCTTGCACGCGAGCAATCGGATCAATTGATCAAGGACGCGACGGACGAACTCGACCGGCTTTTCGCGACCGTCGGGAGGGCCGGTTGCTGCTTGCTGCTGACGGATCGCAATGGCATCGCGCTGGAGCGGCGCGGCTCTGCCGGTGACGACAAGGAGTTTGGCGATCTCGGCCTCTGGACCGGGTCTGTCTGGACTGAAGCAAGCATTGGCACAAACGGTATCGGCACGGCGCTTGCAGACGAGCGTGCCGTCGCAATTTTCCGCGACCAGCATTTCTTCTGCTCCAATATCCGTCTCAGTTGCACGACTGCGCCGATCCGCGACCATCGCGGTCAACTGGCCGCCGCGCTCGATATTTCCACTTGCCGTGACGACGTCAATGAAATGACGCTGTCGATCCTGTCACAGGCGGTCCGCGACGCTGCCATCCGCATCGAACTCAATATCTTCCGCAGTGCCTTTGCCGGCGCACGCTTCCTGATGGTGCCATCGGGCGCGAATTCTGCAGCGGCATTGCTTGCGGTCGACAAGCATGATCTTGTGCTCGGCGCGACGCGCGCGGCCCGGCTGGCACTCAAGCTGGATGACCGGCGGATCGCCGCAGGTGTTCCAGCGGCCGATGCGCTTCATGAAAGCGGTGCGGCTACCGGCGACGTTCTCTTGGAAGCAGAACGTGCAGCCCTGTTGCGTGCGCTGACCCGGACCAACGGCAATGTTTCGCAGGCCGCGATCAATCTTGGCATGAGCCGCGCCACACTTCATCGGAAGATGAAGAGGCTCAACCTTCACTGAGCGCCCCCTTCCCTCTAAAGAGTAATCCTGTCGCAGCGTTGCGACACTGTGCACTGCAGCAATGCGCCGGGAGCCTGTTGCAATCGATAAAACACGCGCAGACTCCTTCCATCGGTTCGCTCCTGAACCTGGCTCATCTTGGGAGGATGACATGCTGCATCAAAAGATCGTTGAATCACCATTCAAGCTGAAATACGGCAACTATATTGGCGGCGAATGGCGCGAGCCCATCGGCGGCAGGTATTTCGACAACGTCACGCCGGTCACGGGCGGCAAGCTCTGCGAAATCCCGCGCTCCGACGAAAAGGATATCAATGCGGCGCTTGATGCCGCCCACGCTGCTAAGGATCAATGGGCTAGAACTTCGGCTACCGAACGCTCAAACATTCTGATGAAGATCGCGCAGCGCATGGAGGACAAGCTCGAGTTGCTTGCCCAGGCCGAAACGTGGGACAACGGCAAGCCGATCCGCGAAACGATGGCTGCCGACATCCCGCTTGCCGTGGATCACTTCCGTTATTTTGCCGCCTGCATCCGCGCGCAGGAAGGCTCGATCGGCGAGGTCGATCACGATACCATCGCTTATCATTTCCATGAGCCGCTTGGCGTCGTCGGCCAGATCATCCCGTGGAATTTCCCGATCCTGATGGCCGCCTGGAAGCTCGCTCCGGCGCTTGCCGCAGGCAATTGCGTCGTGATCAAGCCGGCGGAACAAACGCCCGCCTCGCTTCTCGTCTGGGCAGAACTCGTCGGCGATCTGCTGCCGCCAGGAGTGCTCAACATCGTCAATGGTTTTGGCCTGGAGGCCGGAAAGCCGCTCGCCACCAGCCCGCGCATCGCCAAGATCGCCTTCACCGGCGAGACCTCGACCGGCCGGCTGATCATGCAATATGCCAGCCAGAACCTCATTCCGGTCACGCTCGAACTCGGCGGCAAGTCGCCGAACATCTTCTTTGCCGACGTCATGGCCGATGATGACGATTTCCTCGACAAGGCGCTCGAAGGCTTTGCGATGTTCGCCCTGAACCAGGGCGAGGTCTGCACCTGCCCGAGCCGCGCCCTCATTCAGGAATCGATCTACGACCGCTTCATGGAAAAGGCGCTCAAGCGCGTCGAAGCGATCAAACAGGGCAATCCGCTCGACAGTGCAACGATGATCGGTGCACAGGCCTCGGCGGAGCAACTCGAAAAGATCCTTGCCTATCTCGATATCGGTAAGCAGGAAGGCGCCGAGGTGTTGACTGGCGGCACCCAAAACGATCTCGGCGGCGAATTGGCCAATGGCTATTATGTCAAGCCGACGATCTTCAAGGGCCACAACAAGATGCGCGTCTTCCAGGAGGAGATTTTCGGCCCTGTGGTATCTGTCACGACCTTCAAGGACGATGAGGAAGCGCTGGAGATCGCCAACGACACGCTTTACGGCCTCGGTGCAGGAGTCTGGACGCGTGACGGAAACCGCGCCTACCGCTTCGGACGCGAAATCCAGGCCGGCCGCGTCTGGACGAATTGCTACCACGCTTATCCGGCGCATGCGGCATTCGGCGGCTACAAGCAGTCCGGCATCGGCCGCGAGACGCACAAGATGATGCTCGACCACTACCAGCAGACCAAGAACATGCTGGTGAGCTACAGCCCGAAGGCACTCGGCTTCTTTTGAGAACCGGATTGATCACAAATGGCTGCCTTCTCCCCTTCCGGGGAGGAGGCTTTTGGCTAGGAGGAAATCATGGAGGCGACCGTCAATGGCGAACCGCGCGTTCTTGCGACCGATGCGGCGCTGGCTCTCATCGATGAAATCCGCCGCGATCATCCCGACATCCTTTTCCACCAGTCCGGCGGCTGTTGCGACGGGTCCTCGCCGATGTGTTATCCGGCGGGCGAATTCCGTGTCGGGGAGACGGACGTGAGGCTTGGTGAGATTGGTGGCGTACCCGTTTATATCAGCGCCAGCCAGTTCGAGGCCTGGAAACACACGCAGCTGATCATCGATGTCGTACCCGGCCGCGGCGGTATGTTCTCGCTCGACAACGGCCGCGAGAAGCGTTTCCTCACCCGCTCGCGGCTGTTCGGCGGCGGCGAGGTCTGTGGTCTTCCGAGCCTTACCAAGCGCGCAACTTGACAAGTAGATCGGGAGCCGCCTCTCGAACAAAAGCGATGAGAGCGGCGAACATTTTCAGATCTTACGCGACTTGCCTTGCCAGCGCGCAGCGCGACCAGAGCGAATGGAGTGCCGTGACCAGTTGTTCGATGTCGGCATCGGAATGCAGCGGCGTCGGGGTGATGCGCAGCCGCTCGGTCTTCTTCGGCACCGTCGGATAGTTGATCGGCTGGACATAGACGCCGAAATTGTCGAGCAGGATATCGGAGATCCATTTGCACTTCGCCGCATCGCCGACCACCACCGGCACGATATGGCTCGGGTTCGGCATATGCGGAATGCCGCGCTGATCGAGCAGCGTTCGGAGCTTGCGCACCCGGTCCTGATGGCGGGCGCGCTCGATCTGGCTGACCTTCAGGTGCTGGATCGAGGCCACCGCACCGGCCGCCAGCGCCGGCGGCAGCGCCGTCGTGAAGATGAAGCCGGAGGCAAACGAGCGGATGAAGTCGCACAGTGCCGCCGAGGCGGCGATATAGCCACCCATGACGCCGAAGGCCTTGCCGAGCGTGCCTTCGATCACCGTCAGCCGGTCCATCAGCCCTTCGCGCTCGGCAATGCCGCCGCCGCGCGGGCCGTACATGCCGACGGCATGGACTTCGTCGAGATAGGTCATGGCGCCATACTTGTCGGCCAGGTCGCAGATCTCCTTGATCGGCGCGATATCGCCATCCATCGAATAGACGGATTCAAACGCGATCAGCTTCGGTGCCTTCGGATCGGCGGCCGCCAGCTTGGCTTCGAGATCGGCCACGTCGTTGTGCTTCCAGATCACCTTGCCGCACTTCGCATGGCGGATGCCCTCGATCATCGAGGCATGGTTCAGCGCGTCGGAGAAGATGATCAGCCCGGGGATTTTGGCGCCGAGCGTGCCAAGGCTTGCCCAGTTGGAGACGTAGCCGGAGGTGAAGATCAGTGCCGCTTCCTTGCCGTGCAGGTCGGCCAGCTCGCGCTCGAGCAGGACGTGGTAGTGGGTGGTGCCAGAGATATTCCGGGTGCCTCCCGCACCCGCGCCACAGTGGTCGATGGCGTTCTTCATCGCCTCGATCACCTTCGGGTTCTGGCTCATGCCGAGATAGTCGTTGGAGCACCAGACGGTGACGTCCTTCGCACCGTCCGCCGTATGGCGCGTGGCGCGCGGAAAGTGGCCGCGGTGACGCTCGAGATCGGCAAAAACGCGGTAGCGGCCTTCGGCGTGAAGCCCGTCCAGCTCGCTCCTAAAAAAAACTTCGAAATCCATGCATGTGCTCCAGTATCCACCAGGTGCCGACGGACATAGCGCATGCCGGACACGGTGGTTTTGACATAAATCAAGTTAGACCGTCATCCGGTTCTCGATGATCATGGCGTGCCCTCGCCTTCCTGCCCCTTGCTTTCCTGCCAGAAACCCTGCGCCTTCAGCCGATCGGCGACGTCCTTGGGCATGTATTTCTCGTCGTGCTTGGCAAGCACCGTGTCGGCGATGAACTCCCGGCTGCCGGCCGCAAACTTGCCTTCGGTCACCACGCCCTGCCCCTCGCGGAACAGGTCGGGCAGGATGCCGGTGTATCTGACCTTCACGGCATCGCCGCTGCCGTCGGTGACGGCAAATTCCACCGTGGAGCCGGCGCCGCGCACGACGCTGCCCTCGCCAACCAGCCCCCCGAGGCGGATGCGCGTCTCGGGTGCGACCGGCGTCCTGGCGAGATCGGCCGGCATGTAGAAATAGGCGACCGACTGGCTGAAGGCGAACATGACGAGCAGCACCGCGGCAAGGATGAAGCCCATGCCGCCGCCGATCACCGCCAGACGCTTCTGCTTGCGCGTCATTCCGTCTCCCCCTCGGCCGCAACGCCGAGCTCGCGTCCCAGCGCAATCAGCTGCCTGCCCTCTTCGCCATAGGGAGTTGTCCCCTTTTGGAAGGATATACGGACTTCGACCGCGACCAACATTGACCGTCGTCAAATAAATCTGACGCTGCGATTGCTACTAGTGGCCGCCACCGGTAAACACATAGCCGATGCCGCGGACGGACTGGATGATCGTCGGGTTCTTGGGGTCCAGTTCGATTTTTCGGCGTAGCCTGGCAATTTGTGCATCGATCGTTCGATCGAATGCTTCGAGGTTGCGGCTGCGTGTGAGGTCCATCAAGGTTTCGCGAGAGAGAACCCGGCCGGGGTTGCGCGCAAAGACGAGAAGCATATCGAATTCACCGGTTGTCAGCGCTTTGTCTTTTCCGGAAGGGTCCGTTAACTTGCGCCGATGGATGTGGAGTTGCCATCCATCGAACACCAGGACACCCTCGTCACCGGCCTGCGGTCCCGCCGGGCGTTCGGCAGGCTGGCGGCGGCGCAACACGGTTCTCAGCCGGGCAAGAACTTCGCGAAGGTGGAATGGCTTGGCGATGTAATCATCGGCTCCGACTTCGAGGCCTACGACTTTGTCGGTCACATCGTCGCGGCCGGTGAGCATTAAGATCGGCACGTCCGAATTTGCGCGGACTTCCCGCACCAGCTGAAGCCCGTTTTGGCCGCCAGGCAAAACCAGATCGAGGAAAATGGCCGTAAAGTCTGTCTTAGCCAGCTCAGCGTGCATGGCGGTCCCATCGGCGACGGCCGTGACCCGATATCCTTCGTCTTCAAAATAGCGGATCAGCATCTGCCGAATCCGGGCGTCGTCATCGACGACTAAAATATGCTCGGATTGCTTATCCGTCATTTCTATATTCCCTCGAGCTTTTCCGAGAAGACAGCCGCGAACCCAGTTGCTTTCCCTGATTATCGAATTTCTCGGGAAATGGGAACGCAACAGTCTCGCTTCTCCCAAAAGAATGGCCAAGCGGTTTGCAAGGACTACGAAAAGTCCAGTTTTGCATGCTTTTCTCGCGCATGCGGTTGATCAAAATCAAACAGGAGCTCGCTCACGCAGGTTAAATCAGATTTGGAATTCACCGAGGGTAGGAAAATGTCCGTCGAGACCTCCGTATTGGCGCGTTCAAAACTCTTTGCCGGGCTAGGCAGCAACACTGCCAACATGCTGCTCAAGCACGCAGAGATTATCAGGTTTGAGCCGCGTGATTTCATCGTCCGGGAAAGCCAAAGAGCCGACGCGTTCTTTTGCGTGATCCAAGGCTATGTTCGCTTGTTCAAGACGAATGAGGTCGGCCGCGCCGCAGACATCAGGATCTGTGAACCGCGCGACACCTTCGCCGAGTGTCTGATCGGTGGCGGTGGCAAATATGCCTACAATGCTCAAGCGGCAGATAATATTGTGCTTGCACGCTTCAACCTCGACGGCGTGAGGCGGCTCGCGGAAGAGGATCGCGCTCTGGACAGGAACATCATGCAACTGATGGCCGATCATCTGCTTGTGACGATGGAATGCGTGGCCAGCGACCGTTTGCAGACCGCCCCTCAGCGGGTTGCCAACTATCTTCTAAGCCAATGTTCGCCTGGCAAACCAAGCGAAACCGTTCGCCTCCCCTATCAAAAGAGCTTGCTCGCCGGCAAGCTAGGCCTTGCGCCGGAAGCGCTTTCGCGTGCATTCGGCTCGCTCAAGAAAGCAGGCGTCACTGTCAGAGGCAGAACGGTGCGGATCGACGATATCGCCGCTCTGCGCCAGATGTAGAATAGCGCCGGCGGCGATCCGCCAACTCTTGGCATTCGTCATAGCCTTAAGGCCGGGGCATCTTTTCATCCTCGTCATCGAGGATGCGCCATGACGCGCCTTCGAGATCGTCATATTGGCCGTTCTTCAGAGACCAGAGAAAACCAAAAAGGCCCAAGCCGCCCATGAACAGAGCGATCGGAATGAGGTAGATCAACATGTTCATGGCGAAACGACCTCCACTGTCGAACGCTTCGTATTGCGGGCGGGATGTCGCCTGCCGGCTACCTTCGCTCTGTCGTTCAGACGCAGGGCATTTGCGACCACGATGAGCGACGATGTCGACATCGCCACGGCTGCAACCAGGGGCGTCGCGTAGCCCGCAATCGCGATCGGCACGGCAATGATGTTGTAGCCGATCGCCAGCGCGAAGTTCTGCCGAATGAACCGAGCCGCGCGGCGCGACACGGAAATCGCCTCGGGCACGGCCTCCAGACTGTCATGCAGGAAGACGAGGTCTGCTGCCTGCCTACCGACATCTGCCGCTGTCGCCGGCGCGATCGAGACATGGGCTACCGAAAGTGCCGGTGCATCATTGATGCCGTCACCGACCATCAGGACGCGATGGCCAAGCTTGCCCAGCCGTTCGCATTCCACCATCTTCCCCCGGGGCGTCAATCCCGCCAGCCAGCGATCAATTTCAAGCGTCTTCGCCGTCGCCTCAACGACGCATTCCCGGTCGCCCGACATCACAACTACGGCAAGCCCCTGACGCGCAAGGCTCTTGATCGTGCCATCAGCACCCGGCCGCAACGTATCCTCGAAGTAAAAGCGTGCGAGCTCGATCCCGTCCTTCGATAGGACGACCTCGGAGAAAGCCTCGCTCTGTTGTGCGCGTCGTGGCCTTTCAGGGCAAGCGAAGGCCGCGTTGCCGAGACGGTAGATTCCATTCCCGGTCCCGGCTTCCAGCCCAGCGCCCGGGATCTCCTTGACCGCATCAAAAGGCAGGGCATGTAGCCCAGCTTCGCGTAAAAGGGCTTGTGACAACGGATGCCGGGAATGGGCTGCAAGACCAGCGGCGATGGCCAATTCGTAAGCACCGGCATCGGTGCGGTGGGCGAGACGGGGCCGGCCCATCGTCAAGGTTCCGGTCTTGTCGAACGCGACCATATCGATCTCGGCCAAGCGTTCCATGGCCGAACCGTCCTTGACCATGATGCCCCGTCGGAACAGGGTCCCGGCAGCCACGACCTGAACAACGGGAACCGCCAGGCCCAGCGCGCAGGGGCAGGTGATGATCAAGACGGCGACGGCAACCAGCATCGCTTGCTTCCAGTCGCCGCCGATCAGGCCCCAGCCGAGAAAGGATATCAGCGCCAGAAGATGAACGGCCGGCGAGTAGTAGCTCGCAGCACGATCGGCGATGCGCCGGTAGCGGGCCCGCCCGCCCTCTGCGGCTTCCATCAAGCCGATGATCTCGGCCAGCAACGAGTTCTTTGCAGTCGCTGCTGCCCTGATCGTCAACGAGCCCATCAGGTTCATCGCGCCGGATTTCAGTTCGGCACCCGCCGACACCGCCATCGGAGTGCTTTCGCCCGTGACAATCGACAGGTCGACCTCGCTCTGGCCGGCAACGACGGTGGCATCGACAGGAATGCGCTCGCCGGCCGGCACGGCGATCAGATCGCCGACATTGATTTCGTCCACCGGTGCGTAACGCTTCGAGCCGTCCGGGTTGATCAGCAGCGCGCCGCGCGGGGCAAGCCGCGCCAGGCCGGTGATTGCCGCGCGTGCCTTGTCGCGCATGACGTGATCGAGCGTGCGGCCGATCAACAGGAAAAACAGCAAAGATACCGATGCATCGAACCAGGCGTGTTCTCCATGGTGGATCGTTTCCCAGAGCGACATCGAATAGGACAGCGTCACGGCAAGCGATATCGGCACATCCATGTTGGTGCGGCCGTGCTTCAGAGCATTCCATGCGGACTGATAGAAGAAACGTCCGGCATAGATCAGCGTGGGCGCTGCGATCATTGCCGATATCCAATGGAACATGTCGCGCGTTGCGGCCTCGGCCCCAGACCAGATCGATACGGATAGCAGCATGATGTTTGCCGCTGCAAAGCCGGAGACGCCGACTGCGAGCAGAAGCTGGTTGCGAACGCGGTCGTCGTCCCTCAAGTCAGCCGTGAACAGATGCGCGTGATAGCCGCAGGCCGTGATCGCAGACAGGATGCCGGCTGGATTGACCGACTTGCCGTCCGTCTCCTCGTACCACACGCAGCTAACGCGCTTTGCCGTGAGATTCACACGCGCGCTCTTGACATAAGGCAGCCGCGTCAGCGCCTTTTCGATCGTGGAAATGCAGGCACCGCAGTGGACACCCGGCACGCTGAAATCCGATTGCCTGAGACCGGAGCCCAGCGGCTGGCTGGCGAGCAGCGCCTCCGCGGCGCTTATCGCGTTGCTGCTCAGCGACAGCACGCCTTCGGCATCCATGGTGCAGCATGTCATTGGACGAACCCCGCGGTATTGATCCTCAGGGCCTCGTGCATCACGGTCGTGCCCTGATTCTTCGAAATGACTTCAACAATCCAGTCGCCCGACAGGATGCGATGGCGCGCCTCGAAATGGCCGTCATGGCTCTTCGGCAATTCGATGACGAAGTCCTCGTGGTCCCCGACCGGCCGCTTGAAATGCGCCGTGATCGCGTCAGCAGCGGCGGGGGAACCGTCGCGATTGTGCAGCTCATAGACGATCAGCCCGTCATGAAGCGCGAACTTGCCAGAAACGCCGCTCATGGCCATAGCGCGTATTGCCTCCGCCTTCTTGTTGAATTCCTGGCTCGCCACATAGGTGTTTTTCACCACGAGCCCGCTCCAGCTCGATGAGGCGTACCAGGCCATCGTCATGTTGACGGCAATAATGATGCCAAAGAAGGTAAGCATGATGAGGAGCATATGTCGGCCGGTAAAGCCTTTGCCGCCGGTGATCGGATAGTCGCTCATTTCCTGGCTCCTGGTGCATTGAAGGCGGCTTTGTAGACCGAGCTATCCGTGCCTGCCGGGTCGTTGGCCACGAAGAGAAATTCGCTGACCGCACTGGTGGCATTCTTGGCTGTGACGAAGACCTTGAGCGCCATTGCCGTGTCGGGCTTCGTTTCGATCATGAATTTCCGGCCTTCCCCTGTCGATAGTTCCGGAATCCTCATCGTCGCGCCGTCCATTCCTTCGAGATGCAACGCAATCGTGCGAGGCTGCGGCAGCATGTTGAGAATGCGAAGCGTGTAACCGTTGCGGACTGAGCCATCTGATTCCAGCACGAACTGCGGGTTTCTGTCGTGCGCGACGTTGAGGTCAAGCCGCTCGCGCAGTGCGAGATGGACGAGCATACCGACCCCTGCCGCTGCCCAGACGGCTGCATAGAAGATCACGCGAGGCCTGAAGATGACGCGCCAATTGAAATGCCGGACTGCTGCGACGAAGTCTCCGCCGTCGTCGCGAACGCGCTGGGGCTGCACGCCGGTTTTCCCGTTGTCGGTAGCAAGCGCCATGTTGGCTGCATATTCGCTCAGCGTCGCATAGGCGATGAGGCCGCGCGGCTTGTTCAGCTTGTCCATGACGCCATCGCAGGCATCGATGCAAAGCGCGCAGGTGATGCATTCCATTTGCTGGCCGTCGCGGATGTCGATGCCCATGGGACAGACGGCCACGCAGGCGTTGCAATCGACGCAGTCGCCAACGGCCTGGCCCGAGAGGGCCGCCTTCTTGGCATGGCGGGAGCGTGGCTCGCCGCGCCAGTCATTGTAGGTGACGACAAGGGAGTTTTCATCGAGCATCGCGCCCTGGATACGGGGCCACGGGCACATGTAGGTGCAGACCTGCTCGCGCATCAGCCCGCCAAGCACATAGGTGGTTGCAGTGAGCGTTGCGACGGTTGCATAGGCGACCGACGGCGCTTGGCCTTTCAGAAAACTCAGCGCCAGCGTTGGCGCATCGGCAAAGTAGAAAATCCAGGCGCCCCCGGTTGCAGCAGCGACGACAAGCCAACTCGCGTGTTTGGTGACGCGCTTCACCAGCTTGCCGGCGCTCCATGGCGCATTGTCGAGCTTGATTCGAGCGTTGCGATCGCCCTCGATGGCGCGCTCAATGACGAGAAACAGATCGACCCATACCGTCTGGGGACAGGCATAGCCACACCATGCTCTCCCGACCGCGGAAGTCACCAGGAACAAGCCGAAGCCCGCCATGACAAGCAGGCCGGCCACGTAGGAGAATTCCTGCGGCCAGATCTCGATGAAAAAAAAGAAGAAACGGCGGGACGACAGATCGACCAGGACCGCCTGATCGGGCGCGTAAGGACCTCTGTCCCACCGAAGCCACGGTGAGAGATAATAGATCCCGAGCGTGATCAGCATCACGATCCATTTGAACCGCCGGAAACGGCCTTCCGCCCTCTTGGGAAAGACCTTCTTGCGCGCGGCATAAAGTGGCTGACGATTGCGCGCCGCGTTGACCGGCTCTACGTGAAGATGTTCGACGGTCTTGTTGTCGCTCGGGTTCGGGGCGGTGTAGAGGTTCATGATCAGCATCCGTCATTGATGCGCCCTTGTCGCATTCCGCAGCGCCGCCTTCCTTGACGTAGGTCAAGAAGCAGGCCGAACGACAAATGCAAAAAGCCACGCCCAAAGGCGTGGCCAGGAGGGAACTGCAGAGGGAGAGCCCTGCAGGGGACGTCTGCTTATTAGCGGCTTGTGGTCGAATGATCCTTGAGGCAAGTCAAACTGATCATCGCTTGGCCAAGTTTTTCGGATTCTTCCTTTTCTTCGTCTGCCGTGACAGGCACTTTGGCCCGGACGGAGACGCGCGTGTGGACGACCGAGCGCGGTGTTCCATAGAGTGAGATCAGCGGATTGCTATCGTGTGTCGACATGATTGAGCCCCTATTTTCCACCGCCCAAGGAATGGACGAAGACGGTGAGTTCCTTGACGGTCGTATCGCCGAGGCGGGCGGACCAGGCCGGCATCATTCCGTGTTTCGGCGCGCTGATCTGGCGGGCGACTGCTTCTTCGCCCTCCCCCTTCAACCAGATGGCATCAGCCAGATTGGGCGCTCCCATGTCGATGTTGCCCTTGCCGTCTTCCCCGTGACAGGCCGCGCAATTGTCGAGATAAGGCTGTTTCCCGGCCTTTGCAATCTCCGGATCGGAAGGCGTTTTTGTCAAGCTCCAGACATAGGCAGCGACATTGCGGGTCTGCGTGGCATCGAGGATATCAGCAAACGCCGGCATCTCGGACACATGGGTGTCGCTGTCACCGTCGAAACGGACGCCATGGGCGATGGTCTTTCGGATTGATTCAAGATCGCCGCCCCATAGCCAATCGTCGTCATTCAGATTCGGGAATCCCGGGCCACCGGCTGCGCCACTGCCGTGGCACTGCGCGCAGTTGACCTTGAACGCCGAAGCGCCGCCGGAGATGGCGAATTGCCGCAGATTGGCATCCGCGTCGATTTCGCCGACCGCCTTTGCGGCGATCTGGTCCAGATACATGGTCTGGACTGACATTGCCGTCTCCACCTCCTGCGTAAGATCGGCGCGGCTCGAAAAGCCGAGCAGCCCATCGGTGGCCTTGGTCAAAAGTGGAATGGAAGGATAAGCGATGGCATATCCCACCGCCCACAAGATCGTCGCATAGAACGTCCAGACCCACCACCGCGGCATGGGATTGTTCAGCTCGCGGATACCGTCCCATTCATGCCCGGTGGTTTCGACGCCGCTGAGTTCATCAACATGTTTGTCCGACATATCAGTCATCCTTCAAGGGTATGCTTGCGGCTTCATTGGCGCTTTCCCTGCTGCCTGGACGGAGCGTGAAAAGGACGACGCCGATGAAGAACAGGGTCATGGCAAGAAGGCCCCAACTGTCGGCGAAGTGGCGCATTGCGGTGTATGTTTCCATGGCGCGTTCCTCAGCGATATCCGGTTGCATCGTCATAGGTCGAATAGTCGACCAAGGTGCCAAGCATCTGTAGGTAAGCCACCAACGCGTCCATCTCCGTCAGCTTCGAAGGGTCGCCGTCGAAGTCGCCTGTCTTGGCCTTCGGATAACGTTCGAGCAGCGCTGTGGTGTCGCCGTTCGGATCGGCCTGCATTTTCATATCGGCCTCGGCGTTGGCGATCATGTCCGGCGTGTAGGGCACACCGACAATTCCGTTTGCCTTGAGATCCATCCCGACATCCTTGACCGCGACCTCGTTGGTCTTGAGAAAGGCGTAGCTCGGCATGATCGATTCCGGCACGACCGCGCGCGGATCGGCGAGGTGCTGGACCTGCCATTCATTCGAATAGCGACCACCCACGCGTGCAAGGTCAGGTCCGGTACGCTTTGAACCCCATTGGAAGGGATGGTCGTACATAGATTCGGCGGCGAGCGAATAATGTCCGTAGCGTTCGACTTCGTCGCGGAATGGCCGGATCATTTGGCTGTGGCAGACGTAGCAGCCCTCGCGGACGTAGATATTGCGGCCGGCCAGCTCCAGCGGCGTATAGGGACGCATCCCCTCCACCTTTTCGATCGTGTTCTGCAGGTAGAACAGTGGTGCGATTTCAACGATGCCGCCGACGCTCACAACCAGGAGTGATCCCACCAGCAGGAGCGTCGCGTTCTTTTCTATGATCTGGTGTTTCTCAAGTATCGACATGGTCGTTCCTCACTCTGCAGGCTGGGCGACGAGAGCACCTGGCATCGGTGCCTCGTTGCGTTGGTAACCACGGATGGTCATGTAGACATTGAATGCCATGATCAGACCGCCCGCGAGGTACAGAGCGCCACCCACGGCTCGCAGCAGGTAGTATGGGAACATTGCAGCGACGGTCTCGGCGAAGGAATAGACGAGGAAGCCCTGGCTATTATATTCGCGCCACATCAGGCCCTGCTGGATGCCGGCAACCCAAAGCACGGCGGCGTAAATGACGATGCCAAGCGTCGCGAGCCAGAAATGCCAGTTGACCATGCGCAAGCTATAGAGACGCTCCTGTCCCCAAAGCTTCGGCGTCAGGTAATAGATGGCACCGAAGGTGATCATCCCGACCCAGCCGAGTGCGCCCGAGTGGACGTGACCGATCGTCCATTCCGTATAGTGGCTGAGCGAGTTGACAGCCTTGACCGACATCATGGGACCTTCGAAGGTCGACATTCCGTAAAAGGCGATTGCCATGATCATCATGCGGATGATCGGGTCTGTGCGGATCTTGTCCCAGGCGCCCGAAAGCGTCATCAGGCCGTTGATCATGCCGCCCCACGACGGCATCCAGAGCATGACGGAAAAGACCATGCCGAGCGTCTGCGCCCAATCCGGCAGCGCCGTATAGTGCAAATGATGCGGACCGGCCCAGATATACATGAAGATCAGGGCCCAGAAGTGGATGATCGAAAGGCGATAGGAGTAGACCGGCCGGTTCGCCTGCTTCGGTACGAAGTAATACATCATGCCCAGGAAGCCAGCGGTCAGGAAGAAGCCGACTGCGTTATGGCCGTACCACCACTGGGTCAAAGCGTCCTGAACGCCGGAGAATGCTGAATAGCTCTTCGAGCCGAGCAAGGAGACCGGCATCGAGAGGTTATTGACTACATGCAGCATCGCCACCGTGACGATGAAACCGAGGTAGAACCAGTTCGCGACATAGATGTGCGGTTCCTTGCGCTTCAAAAGCGTCCCGAGGAATGCGAGCAGATAAGCGACCCAGACGATCGTCAGCCAGATGTCGACATACCATTCAGGCTCCGCGTATTCCCGCCCCTCGGTGATACCCAAGAGATAGCCAGTCGCGGCCATGACGATGAAGAGCTGGTAGCCCCAAAATACGAACCAGCCGAGGTTGCCGCCGAAGAGGCGGGCCCGACAGGTTCTCTGGACGACATAGAAGGACGTGGCAATCAACGCGTTGCCGCCGAAAGCGAAAACGACAGCGGATGTGTGGACCGGCCGCAGGCGCCCAAAGTTGAAATACGGAGCGATGTTCAGATCGGGATAGGCGAGCTGAAGCGCGACGACGACCCCAACGAGAAAGCCGACCACGCCCCAAAATACGGTGGCGATGACACCATACCGAACAACGTCGTCAAAATATTCGGACGAAGCTGGCTTCGGCCGCTGGGCAGCCGGTGCGAAATTAACGCGGCGGAGAAGCACAAGCGTGCTTCCCATCAGCACGAAGAACAGCACCCACATGTGCGCCGCAAAAAGGTGATCATGCGCGAAAGCCGCCCCGAGCAGGGCAAAAAACGCGCAAACGGCGATCACCGCAGTTTCAGTCGTATAATTCATTGTCGCCGTCCCCAAGCACAGACGATCGCACAAAAGCGCAATCATCATTCCGATCTTGTACGGGCAGAGCTGACACGAGCGTCGGGGCCGATCCTTGATCTATGTCAACGATCGCAATGTAGGCGGCGGGCGCACGCTGATTTTTATGGGTTCCAAAGCGAACCGGTGTGCTGTCACAAACTTTTACACTTTCGCACCAATGCGCACGCTGCGAGCATTCGCATGTGACGCGAACCATTTTTACTGCCCTCATCAAACGGGACAGAGGGTTCAAAAATGTTGATGCAAAAAAATATCGCGTTCGAAGCCGTCAAGGGCTCGGTGACTGACAATTCGGGGCAGATGTCCCTGAAATCACTTTTTCATTCCATTCCGCAAGAAGTGCTTCAAACCGGCAAGGCTCTGTTCTGGGAAGGCGATGCTGCCAACCACCTTTTTGAACTCGTCGAAGGCGTCGTGCGGCTTTACCGCATCATCGGCGACGGCCGGCGCGTCATCACGGCCTTTCTGTATCCGGGCGATCTCGTCGGCACCTCGCTCCAGGAGCGCTATCTCTACACCGCCGAAGCCGTCACGGATTGCAAGATCCGCCGCATCGCGCGGAAGAATTTCCACGATGAAATTTCCCGCTCCGCCTGTCTGCGTCCCGATTTCATATCGCTGCTGTGCCAGGAAATGGCTGCCGCTCACGATCAGATGGTGCTGTTGTCGAAGAAGAATGCAGAAGAGCGCTTGTGCAGTTTCCTGCTCCAGCTCATCTCTCGTGACATGACAAACGCGGCAGGCGACCTCGTGACGCTGCCGATGAACAGGCTCGATATCGCCGATTATCTGGGCCTCACCATCGAGACGGTATCGCGCACCATCAGCAAGCTCGCGAGCCGGAACATTCTCGTCCCGGTTGGACGCCACGACGTGAAGATCCTGAGTCTGAAGCGTCTCATTCAATTGTCCGGCAATGGGGATGATTTCTCTCTGGAAAATTGCCATAGCTGCAGTATTCACTAACGGGCTCGGGACAAACGAGTTGAACACTATGCCGCATCGCTTCATTTCACCGCGCACAGCATCAAAGCAAGAACTCGACGCCATCGTCCGCATCATGGGCGGCGCCAACAACATCATCGTGCACGGCTTTGACGGCATCATCACCGAATGGTCGGCCGGTTGCGAAAACATGTACGGCTGGACGCGTGAGGAGGCTGTCGGCAAAGCGGTTGACGACCTGCTTGCTTCGCAGGTTCCCGAGCCGCGCGAAAGCGTCAGCGAGCAGCTGCGTCAGCAAGGTTACTGGCAGGGCGAAATCACCCATCGTCACAAGGACGGCTATGATGTCTATGTCACGTCGCGCTGCATGGCGGTGAATCTTTCCGACGGCGAAGCGGTCATCATCCAGACCAATAATGACATCAGCGACCTGAAGCGGGCCGAAAGCGACGTCAACGCGCGCGAGGCCCACCTCCGCTCCATTCTCGCAACGGTTCCCGAAGCGATGATCGTCATCGACGAGCGCGGAATTGTTATCTCTTTCAGCACTGCCGCAGAAAAGCTCTTCGGTATCAAAGCAGACGCCATCTGCGGCCGGAATATCAGCAACTTGATGCCGAACCCCGATCGTGATGCCCACGATGGTTATATTTCGCACTATATCAGGACGGGCGAGCGCCGCATTATCGGCTACGGCCGCGTGGTGACGGGTCAACGGGCCGATGGTTCGAAATTCCCGATGGAGCTTCATGTCGGTGAGACCACCGCAAACGGCGAGCGGATATTTACCGGCTTCGTCCGCGATCTGACAGGCCGGTACAAGATCGAGGAAGATCTCAGGCAGGCGCAGAAGATGGAAGCCGTCGGGCAACTAACTGGGGGGATTGCCCATGACTTCAACAATCTTCTGACGGTAATCAGCGGTAATCTCGAAATGATCGAAGCGAAGCTTCCGGAGGGGCCGCTCAGTGTGCTGCTGCGCGAGGCGCAGGACGCAGCCGGCGATGGCGCAAAGCTGACGGAGCAACTTTTGGCGTTCGGGCGCCGCCAGCCTCTCAATCCAACGCTTGCGGACCTCGGGCAGCTGGTATCGAGCTTCTCCGATCTGTTGCGGCGGACGCTTGGCGAAAATATCGACCTGAAGACGGTCATTGTCGGCTCAAATCACAATGTGCTGGTCGACAGTTCCCAGCTGCAGAACGCGCTTTTGAACATTGCGCTGAATGCACGCGACGCGATGCCGCGCGGTGGCAGCCTGACAACGGAGATCAAGCGTGTCTATCTCGATGCAGACTACGCGAAGATGTATCCGCAGGTGCGCACCGGAAACTTCGTTCTCATTTCCGTCACCGATACAGGCGTCGGCATGTCGGATGAAGTCAAGGAACACGCCTTTGAGCCGTTCTTCACCACCAAGGATGTTGGTTCCGGTTCAGGCCTCGGCCTCAGCATGGTCTACGGCTTCGTGAAGCAGTCGGGCGGTCATCTGCAGCTCTACAGCGAGCTCGGGCGCGGCACGACGATCCGCATCTATCTTCCCTGGGTACAGGCAGCTGCGGCAAAAGTTGAGGCCTCCGAAACGAGACCAGAAGCGCGCGATGTGCTGCCGGGCGGCGCCGAGACGGTGCTGGTGGTCGAGGACGATGCACGCGTGCGGCGGGTCGCGGTCGCGCGCCTGTCGTCGATGGGCTACAAGGTCGTCGAGGCGAACAATGCTCAGACGGCGTTGGAGATTCTCGCCGAAGATCCCACGATTGCCCTTCTGTTCACAGACATTGTCATGCCCGGCGGCATGACAGGCGACGAACTTGCCAAGGAGGCGCGCGTCATGCGCTCCGACCTGAAGATCCTCTTTACATCGGGTTACGCTGAACCGGGCCTCGGCGGTCGCGAATTTGCAACGCCCGGCAGTTGGCTGCGCAAGCCCTATACGGCAAAGGATCTCGCCGTGCGGGTTCGCGAGCTGCTGGACTGACTATCCTTTGACTGTCCAGCGCGCCGATAAATGAAGCGCGCTCGCAGCGGTGTGCGAAGCGGACCGTCAGCGCCCGCAATCCACAAGCCACTCACGATTCCAAAATCCGAGCGAACGGTCGGGCCGCCGGCCCACCCGAGGGCCAAGACAGGCACGCCGATCTGTCTATGGCCATGCGGGTCGGCTCCGTCCTTCAAATATTTTAAGCACGTTCCCCTCAGCGTTCGGCCGGTCGCGGTGATCATCTGCGTGGGCGTTGATGGCTCTATTTGACCAACATCAAAGAAGCACCCGTGCAGCAGGCGTATCACAGCAGCCGACGGCCAGTTCGGCCATCGTTCAACTAGGAGATATGAAATGCGCTCGATATTTGCGGGTCTTTTTGCCGCGACGGCCGTGCTTGCTGCTACCACCATGCCGCTGATGGCAGCCGACCACCAGGTGCAGATGCTCAACAAGGGTGCTGCCGGCGCCATGGTGTTTGAGCCGAGCTTCACCAGGATCGCCCCTGGCGACACAATCACTTTCGTCCCGACTGACAAATCTCACAATGTCGAGTCCTTCAAGGGCCTGATCCCGGAGGGCGCCGCTGCATTCAAATCGAAGGCAAGCGAGCAGGTTCAGATCAAGTTCGATGCGCCCGGCGCCTATGTGATCAAGTGCACGCCGCACGTCGCCATGGGAATGGTCGCCCTAATCCAAGTTGGTGATGCGCCCGCAAATCTTGAAGCCGTTAAGATAGCAAAGCTTCCGAACATGGTCCGCAAGCGCCTCGATGCGGACATCGCCAAGATCACCCAATAATCCCGCTTAGGGCTTAAATGCCGGCAGCTGGGCTGAGATGGCCCAGCCGCAGGCGGGTTACCAGCGGCAATCAACCCAGGAGAGTGACGGTGCTGAAAACACCCCTCATCGCACTTGGTGTTTGCATTGCAGGCGCGGCTTCCGCCAGCGCCCATGTCTCGCTTGAAAAGGTGGAAGCCCCTGCCGGCAAGGTCTATAAGGCGGTTCTGCGTCTCGGACATGGTTGCGACGACAAGCCGACGATCAAGCTGCGCGTGCAATCCCGGAAGGCATTCTCTCGGTCAAGCCCATGCCGAAATCCGGCTGGACGATCGAAAAGGCCAAGCGCCAATATGCAAAGGCCTACGAGCTTTATGGCAAGCCGGTCGCCGAAGGCATCACCGAACTCGTCTGGTCCGGCGGCAATCTTGCCGACGATGAGTATGACGAGTTCGTCTTCCGCGGTGTTGTTGCCAACGAGCTTGCTGCTGGTTCCAAAGTCTATTTCCCGGTTATCCAGGAGTGCACGGACAGCGCCGTCGAGCGATGGGTCGATATCCCGGCCGCTGGCAAGACGTCGGACGATTACGAGACGCCGGCTCCCTTCTTCGAGATTGTCGCCCAGCCACGTTCTTGAGAAAGCGCGATCGAGGAACCGCCATGGCTGAGTCGCGAAACCGGATCTCGGCCCGTTCCTCCATCCTTCTGCTCACGCTTCTTCGGCCTTCGTCTCTTGCTATCCTGATGGCGCTGTTCGAGCCGGCCGCTGCATTGGCCCATGCCTCCCTCGGTCGGATCCCGCCCAAGGGGCGGTGATTGCGACGCCACCCGCGCGATCGTGTTTGAGTTCAATGAAGCTGTTGCTGGCAGGACTACCTTCCTGCCATCTTCGGAAGAGGCGGATTCGCCCTGGTTTCCGATATCACCAAGCTGCCGGCCGCTTTGCCGGCCATCTATCGCGAGCTGGTTTACTGAGGGGTGCCAGCCCCCGAAGGAGAGACCCGACCGGGGGGTCGGCCACGGGTCTCTCCACCCCTTTCACGCTGCTTTGCTATGGGTACGGCCGGAGGTGCCGATATAGGCATCGAAGGCTACCGCCACCGCCCTGACCATGAACCTGAGATCCTTGCGCACGGTAACAAGACCGTCGCGGACCGTCACGACGCCATCGTTTTCGAGCGCACGCAGCCGATCGTTGCCGTCAAGAACCAGACCGGCTTCATAGCCGAAACGCGCTCCAAGCCGATTGAGATCGACGACGAAATCGCACATCAGCCGTTCGATGATTGCCGCCCGGAACCGGTCCTGCCCGGTCAAGCGGTACCCTTTCACGGTGGCCAGGATGCCCGAGGCAATCCGTTGCGCATAGGCCCCGGGGGCGACCTCATTTTGGACATACCCTCCCGGAAGCTTCCCGATGGCGGATGCCCCGAGACCGATCAGGGTCTCGCACGTGTCCGTCGTGTAGCCCTGGAAGTTCCGCTTCAAGTCCCCGCGCGCGCTGGCCATCGAAAGTTCATCTGCCGGCAATGCGAAGTGATCAAGACCGATCTGCACGTAGCCGGCATCGACAAGCGCTTCTGCGATCGCCTCGGCCTGGGTGTTGCGCTCTTTTGCATTCGGCAAGGTCGGCTCATCGATAAGGCGCTGGTGCTTCTTGAAGGCCGGGATGTGCGCGTAGCCGAAGACCGCGAAGCGATCGGGGCGCAATCGGACCGCTGTCTGCACGGTGTCGATGCAGGATGCAACCGTCTGATATGGCAGGCCATAGATCAGGTCGAAGTTGATGCTGCCGATGCCGGCCTGTCGCAATTGCTGGACAGCGGTCTCCGTCTGCTCGAAAGTCTGGTTGCGATTGATGGCCGCCTGGACCACCGGATCGAAACTCTGGACTCCCAGGCTTGTGCGACAGACGCCGCCCTCAGCGAGTGCGTCGACCATTTCGTTGGCGAGTGTGCGGGGATCGATCTCTACGGCGATTTCTGTCTCCGGCCTCAATCCGAATGCGTTCCTCAGATGCTTCATCAAATCCACGAACTCCTGCGGCCGCATGATCGTCGGCGTGCCGCCGCCGAAGTGCACATTTTGGACGAGCAGCGGTTGCTTCGCCCTGGATGCGACCAGGTCGACCTCCTGACGGAGAACATCCAGGTAATCAAGGATCGGCCGATCCTGCTTCGTGATCGTGGTGTGACACCCGCAATACCAGCACATCGACCGGCAAAAAGGGATATGGAGATATAGCGAGACCGCGTCCTCGTTATCGAGCTGCGCCAACCAATCCCCATAGGTTCCCGCTCCGATCGCGGAAGAAAAGGCAGGCGCCGTCGGATAGCTCGTGTAGCGCGGCAGCCGCGTTTCGCCGTACTTCACGACGAGGGGGTGTGACATGATGCGTTCCTTCATAAGACGTTTTGGTGACTTTGAAGGCGCTGCGCGCGGCCGTCCTTATCATAGGTCAATGACGATGACGGCGCATTTTCGAGAATCCTGGAAATTGTTTGCTCACAGTCAAATTGCCGCAGCGAGATTGCCGTTAGGCATTTGAACATCCGAGCGCCGGGAGACGGCAGTCGCCACCGAGGAACTGCTGAAAGCTGCCGTCGGGCAAAGGGACAAGATCATAAAGCTCACAGAATTGTTGCGCGACCTCGGTGATGTGTCGACCGGCTCCGATGGTGGGGTCATCGATGAGGCCGCGCTGTTGTTTGAAGATCTGGCCATGCAGGCGCAGATGGGATCGCAATTCCTGCAGGCGATCGCACGCAGCAGCGATATCCAGGCCGCAAACCCGAGCAACCGGATGATCCGGGACGTCTGCACCGGAGCAAAGACCGACCCGCTTCGGCTTGTAGCGTTGAGGGCGCGCAATGAGATCAGGACTTCTATAATGGCCTGCGACCTTACGCCACATCGCCGTGACACTGTGATCGCGATGGTCGCGTCCGGTATGGCGCTGTCAGGCGAGGCGATGTGTTTCATCGATGCTTTTGAAGACTGTAGTGTTCCCTCGGCATCGGCCTTTCGCCGACATGATCGGTCTCTGGTGCTGCGCCTTTGCCGCCGCCTCAACACCTGTGTTGTCCACATTTTGACGCAGATCAAGATGATCCGCCCGAAATCGCCCTAAATATGATCGGCAGAGGAAGAACCCGGAGAACCAGGATGCAAAAAGAGAAATTTGAAAAGATTCTGCGGGGTCGATTGCAAGATCTGAACCGACGCCTGCACCTCGTTGATAGCGATCTGGGACGGCGAAAGGATGCCGACGATGAGGACCGTGCCGTCGAGCTCGAAAACAACGACGTGCTCGAGGGCTTTGGACGTGCGGGCCAGGAAGAGGTGCGCGCCATCCACGCCGCCCTGCAGCGCCTGGAAAGCGGAACCTTCGGCATCTGCGTAAAATGTGGCGCGCCGATTTCGGAAGCGCGTCTTGAAGCTGTTCCGTTCGCCGTCAAATGCCAATCGTGCCTCAGCGAGTAAGCCGCACGACGATATTCAAGGAAGGCACGTGCCGGCGGTCGTCAGTGGATGTTACGCACTGCAACAAGGGGAGCAGCAGGTCATGGAGTATGGCATCGTAGCAGCCAGGTTGGACGCGGACGAGAAGTCGGGATGCATCATTTTGCAAGTCGGTCTACAATGCCGGACCGTCCTGGTGACGCGCCGCGCCATACTGAACGTCGCCTCCCCGCCGCGCTCGAGCGAGGCGCATTTCCTGGAGCACGTCAGGACGTTTTGCGAGATTGCCGTCAATCGTATGCAGACGCCGATTGTCAATCAGGACATCGTTATTACGGCAGACGACGTGCGGGGCTGGCGCCAGCATCTGCCGTCATCTCCAGCGAAGCTTTCCCCTCGCTCGAATGAAACCCGCAACAGCGGGCGTCACATTGGCAAGCAGCCACATCATCTGCGGCTGGTCTCAGCCAAGTCCCCGGAGGAAAAAAGCTGTACCGTGGAAGGAAGCTGAGCGGTTGGACGGCCGACGGGGAAGGTCAGTGCCGGTGGCCGGGATCTGATTTCCACTTGGAGACATCGCCGGCAGAGATATGGATACGGCCGTCAGACGCAATATCCTTGACGCAGTGCTTCGCGCGCACGATGTCGCAGAAGAGCTCGATATTTTCCTGCAGCCGCGTCTCGTCAGCACGCGGCGGAGAGGCGACGTCGAGGAGCGCCTGTTTGTCGACAACGGCAATCTGATTGCATCCGGCCTCCTCAAGGATGATCATGGCATTTTCGCCGGAAGAGCGCAGGAAGGCTGTAACGAACTTCAAAGACATCGCCATACCTCATCGCTCGATGAACAAGCGCCCCAGGGGCGCTCGTGACGCATAGAATATGCCGCACGGACAAATATCGCCGCAACGCGAAGCGATGTCTTTGAGGAAGATCAAAATCGCTAGATGTTTCGATGTTTGTTGGCGGGTTATTCCGATTCCATCATCAATGCCGTGCCGAGGTATCCGAGTGCGATCGTATCGCCAAACGCGAAAATGAAGACGCCCTGGGCCACGTAGCTTTCCACCGGGCCGAGCGAGGCTGCTGAATCCGAAAATCCTGTTGTCCAAAGAATTGAACCCGCTACGCTCCCGATGAGGAAGCCGATGGCCATTCTGACGATGATAAACCGGACGAGCTGGGGCATGGCGCAAAAAATCCTTAACGCCTCATACGGAAACAGCGAAACGCCTGAAAAAGTTCCAGAAGCAGAGCAAGCTCTTGACCTTCGTCAAAGCGGTCCCTCCCCTTTCCGATCAAATAGTCCCGATCAGATTGACGGGGAAGCATGACCCAATTTTCGATGGCTGCCGGTGCCTTTGCGCTTATTGCAATGCCGGATCCGACCAATACGCTTCTTGCGCTCGCTGCCTACCGACGGGGAGTATGGCAACTTGCAATTCTCGCAACAACTGTCGTTGCTGCTTACCTGTTAGTGGTGGTTTTGCTTACGGTCCTTACCGGAGGGTTGCTGCATTCCCATCCACAGGTCGCCGCCGCCCTCAAGCTGGTCTCCGCTACCTGGGTTTTATATCTTGCCTTCCGGTTGTGGTCCGCGGCCGGTCCACTATCGGCCGCCGACCTCTCGGTGCGTCATGTCCTGATA
This sequence comes from Rhizobium sp. USDA 3886, assembly GCF_056279785.1. Classification (NCBI taxonomy): domain Bacteria; kingdom Pseudomonadati; phylum Pseudomonadota; class Alphaproteobacteria; order Hyphomicrobiales; family Rhizobiaceae; genus Rhizobium; species Rhizobium sp. USDA 3886. The sequence goes on from NZ_JBWCDC010000003.1 coordinate 1,579,069, forward strand.
ACGACGTTGCTCAATCCGAAGGCAATCATCATCGGGTTGGCCATGGTCCCTGCGGCCGGCGTTTCGACGCAAATCCCGCACCTCGTGGCCATCGCCTTTGCTGTCGCTGCAGCCTCGACGCTTTGGCTTGTACTCGGCAAGCTTGTGATTGGAGGGCAGGAAACGCTGTCGCTGCTCGTGCGCCGGTGCAGTTCCGCTGTCCTCATGCTGTTTTCAGCCAGCTTAGCCGCCAGCCTTTTTACCTGATGGAAGGCACGTTCTGTCCGGCCAGAGAGCCTCGGAATTCCTGAATTGGGGAGAAAATCGCATAGAGTGCTCAAAGCAGAGAGACAATCGCCTTTAGGCTTCTCTGCTAACCTTGACTGCATCGCATTTGAGATACATATATTCAAGTCATCTGACCAAATCTTCCTTGAAGTTGGTAGGCAATTAACTGTTATCCGTGACGCGAGGGGTCTTAGACATGGCTGCGAACACCAAAATGATTCATGTTCGGGTCGATGACGACATCCGTGAGGAAGCTTCCTCCGTTCTTGAGTCGCTTGGGCTTTCGGTTTCCGAGGCCATTCGAGTGTTTCTTCATCGTGTAGTCGCGAGCCAGAGTTTTCCTCTTGAACTCAAGGTACCCAACGAAACGACTCGTGCCGCTCTCGCAGAAGCTCGTAAGATCAGGAAGGCCCGTAAGGCTCGCTTTGCGACACCCGATGAGCTTTTCGCTGATCTCGATGGCAAGAAGTAATCAACTTCGATCGTAGTTGTGCGAGAAATCAAGTTGAAAAAGACAAGCGCTGCCAGACGAGCCCCGCGTCCAAGAGCCTCTGATTATACGAAGCAATTTAAAAAAGACTGGGACCGGTATGACAAGGCCGGCAAAATGGATATGAACCGCGTCATCGAATTGATGATGATGATCATCCTGAAGACGCCACTTGAAGCAGAGTGGGCCGATCACGAACTGTCGGGTAAAGAGTGGAAAGGGGCAAGGGAAGCCCATATAGGCGGGGACTTTCTCCTCGTCTATGATGCCGATGACGACTTCGTAGAATTCGTCAGGCTGGGTACGCATTCAGAGCTATTTGGGCGGTGAAGTCGCAAGAGGCGCGTTGCTCGCATGCAGCGCACTGAATCTTGTGGCATGCGCTCGATAATTCCGTGGATGCCTATGCGCACTGGATTTCGACCACAGTTTTCATAGGCCGTCCGTTACTGACACGGCCTCCGTAAGCAAACTCCCGAAGATGAGCGCGCCGAGCTATTCGAGCGCGTTGTTGAGATATGTCAAAGTCTGCCTCCTGAACGGCATATATTTACGCAAAGGTCTTGAGGCCAGTGAGGCAATCTCGCCGCGAACGCCGCAATTGCCTGAAGTAAGGAGTATTGTAATGGGTTCGTTCAGGCATGGCATTGGCTGATTGTAATGGCAGTCGTTCTGCTGCTCTTCGGCCGCGGCAAGATCCCGACGTTGATGGGGGACGTCGCAGAGGGCATCAAGGCCTTCAAGAAGGGGATCGCAGACGGGGACAAAGTCTCTCCCGCGCCCGACGAAATAGCCTACGGCCAGATAGAGCAATGATCGGCAATCGCTGACGAACTGCCGCTTTCATGCAAGGGTCCGGCGGCTGGTCCTTTTCATCGTACCAGCCCGCGCAAAGGTCATTTCTTCGGAAATGACCGTATTGGAGCTGTCGAGGATCGCGCGCCAAATGCGGTTGCCGATCCTGAGGCTCAGCCGCCGCTTACCTGCGTCCTCACCTTCTCCCATTTCCACGGTACTTGCAACCAATCCCATTTGCAGCTTTCGCTTGAACTCACCTCCGGAGAGGCCGAACCGCGAGGAAAGCTCTGCGGGGTTCAGAACAAAATCGCCATTGTCGTCACACGTTATCTGCATATTGGATCCTCTTTCCGGCCTCGTCATGATCAAGTCTCTAGGCGACGCACGACAGACAGACAGTGAATAAGTTCGCCTGCGAACGTCTGCGCCAGCTCACGTGCCGCTTGATTCTTGCAGCTCTCGGCAAGTTCGAGATAACAGTCTAGCAGAAGCTCGCTCAGTCCACGAAGGTTTGGCGCTTCCTGGCAGCGCCGCCGTTAGAAATGATCGCATTGCTTGATGCGTGCCGAAGCTATTGGGAGACGACCAAGGGGATATTAGATCCGACAATCCAACCCTTTTTGCACTTTATGCTCACTATTTCTCGGCACCCAGTGCCGATGCGTCAGGGCCGCCGGCTGCGCAGTTGAAGGCGGCATTGGCCCGCATCGGCTTCGATGCCGTCAGGTTCAATCGCGACCGGATCGCCTTCATCCGCCCTGGCATGGCGATGTCGTTGAACGGCGTTGCACAGGGCTTCATAACCGATCGGGTCGTCGACTTATGCGCAATGCCGGTGTCACCAGCAGCCTCCTCAACATGGGCGAGGCTCGCGCGGTCGGCGCTCAGGCGGACGGCAGCCCGTGGCGCGTCGGGCTTGCATCGCTAGAAGACAGCTTGAAGCCAGATGCTGTGCTGGAGATCGTCGATCAAGCCGTGGCGACGTCGAGTGCGGCCGGTTTTCATTTCGACGCATCCGGCCGCTTCGGTCCATATTCTTGACCCGCGCACCGGAGCCGCCCCGCAGGTCTACCGCCGCTTGAGCGTCCTCGCCAAGGAGGCAGCCACGGCATATGCGCTGTCGACTGGTGCCGCCGCAACAGATCCCGGACATGCTGGCTCCTTACGGCGAGGTGAGCGTCGACTTGATGACGATGTCAGGCAAACGCCTTCGTTTTTGCTAACCACAGCCAGGAGCGGTTCATGCGGCCTTGGCCTTTTCCTACCTATTCATTTTGGACGGCCGGGCTTTTGATCCATCTCAAAGTGCAGGATGGACTTTTCTGTAAGCTGCCTTGCATCACACGAACAATGGGTGGGAGGTTCGCCATGCGCGTCAACACCATTATGACATCGACGGTCATCACGATCCAATCGACGGCGACGGTCGCTGAGGCAGCAAATATCATGTTGAGCAACCGTATCAGCGGTCTGCCGGTCGTCGATACACAAGGCACGCTTCTCGGCCTCATCAGCGAGAGCGATCTTCTGCGGCGCAGCGAACTTGACACCGAGCGCCAGCGTTCGTGGTGGCTGGCGCTGCTGGCAAGCCCCGGAAAAGTTGCGGAGGAGTATGTGCGGGCACATGGAGGGAAGGTCAAGGAGGTCATGTCTGCGCCAGTGACGACGGCATCGCCCTACACGACGCTTGGGGAGGCGGTCGATCTGATGGAGAAATCGAAGGTGAAGCGGCTGCCGGTTGTTGCGAACGGCCGGCTTGTCGGCATTGTCACCCGCTCGGATTTTCTGAAGCCGCTACGCAAACCTCAGGCAGAACCGGGTCAGCCGCTGCCCGACGCAGGCATCGCAGCGGCGATTGCCGAAGAGCTGGCTGCCCAATCCTGGGCCAAAAATGGCCTTATCCGCGCCTACGTCAAGAACGGCGTCGTGACGCTCAACGGATCGGTGCTGGATGAGCGCGAGCGCGGTGCGGCGATCGTTGCGGCCGAGAATGTCCCGGGCGTCAAGATGGTTCGCGATCAGCTTGCCTGGATCGATCCGAGCTATGGTATCGTCGTGCAGGCACCGTAAGGCTTCCGGCACGGGGGCTCTCCTGTTCTCGGCTGGAACATGTTTTGCTGGAGTACTCTCATGGCACTGACACTTCGGACTATGACACAAGGAGAGTGTGTTTCCCTGCTTGAACAGTCGCGTTACGGCCATCTTGCCTGCTGCAGCGATGGCCAACCCTACATCGTGCCGATCTACTTCTCCTACGATAAAGGTGTCCTCTACAGCTTTTCCATGCCGGGGCAAAAAATCGATTGGATGCGGTCAAACAGTAGGGTTTGCCTGCAGACGGATCACCTCAGCGACGTCGGCTGGCAAAGCGTCGTGGTGACGGGAGAGTACGAGGAGTTCCCGGATACCGATCTGCTGCACAGCGAGCGTCTGCATGCCTGGTCGCTACTGCAAAGGCATTCGGATTGGTGGGAAATGGGATCGCTCAAGCCGCAGCCTCAGGCGATGCAATCCCATTCTCCGCACATCTTCTATGGTATCCTGATAAGGGAAATGGCAGGACGAGCGGCGCTTTCGGGCGATTGAACCGCCGAAACCTGTGGGCGAGCGGCTTTAACCGGAGTAGAGGTTTTATATCTGCGCGGCAGATGGTTAGGCGCCAAATTGGCCTTCCACCCGGACGATCGTTTAACGAAAGGATATTCCGTGCGGCTGCTGCTTGCTGCCTTTGGTTGGGGTTTCGTTGCAATCGGCGTTGTCGGCATCTTCGTGCCGCTGTTGCCGACAACACCATTCCTGATCGTTGCCGCCGCGATATTTTCTCGCTCCTCCCCGCGCTTTGAAGGCTGGCTGCTTGCCCATCCCCGCTTCGGTGAGCCGCTGCAAACCTGGCGCCGCCAAGGAGCGATCCGGCGGCGCCATAAATTTGTCGCCTGCGTCTCGATGGCGTGCAGCTTTGCAATTCTGCTGGTGTTTTTCACACTTCCGGCAGTCGCGATGATTGCTGCTGGAGTTCCGATGGCAATTGCCGCAGTCTATGTCGCGTCCAGACCTGAACCGGGACACTGAGAAACCGCTAACAATTTTTCGCTCAGCCCCGCTTGGAATGCTCCTGCATGCATGTGGCGCAAGGCGCCTATCCGGGGCTTCCGGTAGAAGAGCACGCGCATCGTGTTGGTTGAAGCGCAATGGAACCGGAGCATTAGAGGTGCGTTTCGAGGTATGACCTGAGGACCGAATGCGCCAACAACCGCTCCCGAAGGAGCCGCGAGGATGAGTATCGAAGGGCATACGACAGCGCCAGGTGCGAACTTCCATGAGAACCATTACTGCGGCTATGAGGATGCATCTGGCATCCGTTGCACGGAATGGGGCTGTTATGGCTTCGAGGAGCGCACTGGCGCCATGCGCTGGTATTGCCGCAAACACCAGCCGTTAATCTATCGCGGACTGCCTCCACACGGCAGCGTGCAAGGCTTGAGCGGAAATTAGCCTCCGCTCGTTTACTGCTCTCGGCACGACCGGACGTGCGTGGCTTGATTAGCCAGCAGCTCTAATGGTCGCTCTGTTCGCCGGATATGAAGGCGCTGCTGGCGTCGCTGACGATGGCGACGTGAGAATATGCCGCCCGTGCCGCCGCAGCCCCGTCGGCGCGCAGGATCGAGGCGACGATCATCTCGTGTTCACTGAAGGATTTTGAAAGGCGGCCCGGCAACCGGAACTGCGCTCGTCTGAAGGGTGCCAGACGAGCTCTCGTCTGTGTGACCAACTCGTATATGTGATCATTGTGCGCGCCGCGATAAAGCCGTGTATGAAACTCGACATTGTAGACGGCATAATCTTCATAAGCGCCCTGATGAACCAGGCGGGCGGAATTGCGGTGCCCGAGCTCCATTTCCCTGCGCTCGTCGACCGTCATTCTTTCTGCGGCCAGCCGGGCGCAGATGCCTTCCAGTTCCGCCATCGCCTCGAACATACCGTGTAGGTAAGCCCCGCTGACATTGGAGACGACGGCGCTCCGATTGGGCTCGCGCCCGACCAGCCCCATGGCTCCGAGCTCGCGAAGCGCTTCCCGGACCGGCGTTCGAGAAACCTCGAAGCGCGCGGCCAAGGAGATTTCGTCGAGCCTTTCTCCCGGGTGCATCTCGCCTGTCACAATCATGTCCGCGATAGAGCGAACAAGCTGCTCGACGGTCGTTCCCTGGCGAATGACTTCCTTGCGTCTGTTATGCTTCAAATCCAAGAATCCATGCATCTCCATCTGCATACAGATGCGACGCGCTTCCACGGATGTCAAATCATGCGTGCATCACTCTGGTTTTATCTGCTTTTTTCGCTTCGTCTCTCCGTTTGAACACGCATACCGCAGAGAGCTGCAGATGGAAGGAACGGCGAAATATTGTGCATGCCTATTTAATAACCTCATTGGCGTGAATCTGCATACACTTTTTGCACCTGTCTCTGATCTTCGCGGCGCAGCGCAATGATATCAATCGCTTAAGATCTGGCACGGGTATTGCATACACTTTCATGCAGCAATTTTAACTGGCCACAGGCCGACAGGGGGCATTCCAATGACCAAACTCCTTTCGATGAACCGCCGAAATTTCCTCCAAGCCTCGGCAGCGGGCGCTCTGCTGAGCGCGGCGCCTGGCGTCCTGTCTTCGCAAGCATCCGCTCAAGGCGCACTGACCGTCGGATTTATCTATGTCGGCCCCAAGGATGACTACGGCTACAACCAGGCGCATGCGGAAGGTGCGGCAGTTATCAAATCCATGCCTGGCGTTACGCTAGTGGAAGAGGAAAACGTTCCCGAAACCGTCGACGTTCAGAAGACGATGGAGTCCATGATCAACCTCGACGGCGCGGCGGTGCTGTTTCCGACCTCGTTCGGCTACTTCGACCCCCATATGCTGGCCATGGCGGCAAAATATCCCGAGGTCCAGTTTCGCCATTGCGGCGGGCTCTGGCAGGAATCCAAGAACCCGATGAATACCGGATCGTATTTCGGCTATATCGGCCAGGGCCAGTATCTCAACGGTGTCGCCGCCGGCTACGCAACGAAGAGCAAAAAAATCGGTTTTGTTGCCGCAAAGCCCATTCCGCAAGTGGTCCAGAACATCAATTCCTTCCTGCTCGGCGCGCGATCGGTCGATCCCTCGATAACGTGTCAGGTGATTTTCACCGGCGAATGGTCGCTGGCGGTCAAGGAAGCGGAAGCGACCAATGCTCTTGTCGACCAAGGCGCTGACGTCATCACGTGCCATGTCGACAGCCCGAAAGTCGTCGTCGAAACCGCAGCCGGGCGCAATGCCTTCGTATGTGGTTACCATGCCAATCAGAGCCCGCTTGCACCGGAAAAATATCTGACGGGCGCCGAATGGGCGTGGGGGAACGTCTACACAAGCTTCATCAAACAGGCACAAGCAGGTGAAAAGCTTGGCAATTTCGTCCGTGGCGGGCTGAAGGACGGCTTTGTGAAGATGAGTCCCTTAGGCCCGGCGGTCTCCGATGAATCGAGGAAAAAGTTCGAAGCAACGCTTGCCGAAATCATGGCCGGCAAATTCAGCGTGTTCAAAGGACCGATGAAGGACAACAAGGGCAACGTTATCGTTACCGCCGGCAGGAGCTTCGCCGAGGACGCGATCGAGCTGGAAAGCATGGATTATCTCGTCGAAGGTGTCATGGGTTCGACGGCCTAGGGCTTGGGAGACGCGCCATGACGGTCGAAGCGAACATTCCCGCAATCATTACGCCGGACAAATTTTCCATGCTCGACGCGGTTCGGGAATGGGCAGCAAGGCGTGCCGAACCGATCGTGATCAGCGCTGCGGCCGTCGTGATCGGCCTCGGGCTTTTCTGCCTCTTCATTCTGGCCGTCGGAAAATCGCCGGTCATGCTTTTCCAACTGATGTACACGGGCGGTTTCGGCAGCTGGTTCTCGCTACAAAACAGCCTGAGCCGGGCCGCTCCGCTGCTCCTGACAGCGCTCTGCGTCGCGCTCCCGGCGAGGCTGGGTCTTGTCATTATCGGTGGCGAAGGGGCTGTGGTGCTCGGCGGTGTCGCGGCCGCGGCGGCTGCGCTTCCCATTACCGGTGTATTGCCGCCGCTCGTCGTTTTTGCGGCGATGGGGATCTCCGCGATGACTGTGGGCGGTGCCTGGATCGGCCTTGCCGGATTTCTTCGGCACAAACGCGGCGTCAACGAAACCATCTCCTCCCTCCTTCTTGCGTATATTGCCATCGCCCTGATGAACCAGTTCGTCGAGGGGCTGCTGCGCGATCCGGCTAGTTTGAACAAGCCGTCCACAAGGCCCTTGCCACCGGACTATATGCTCGGAAACATCCCGGGGATGGACGTGCATTTGGGATTGGTGATCGGGATCGTCGCCTGCTTGTGCACCTGGATATTGATCGAGGCAACCAGTTACGGTTTCGCGGCACGGATCGCAGGCGGCAATGTCCGCGCCGCCCAGATCCAGGGCCTGCCTGTCGGGCGGCTGATCGTCGGCTTTACGGCAATCGCCGGAGCATTCGCGGGTCTTGCAGGGATGATCGAAGTGGCGGCAGTCCAGGGCAGCGCCAATGCCTCACTTGCGGCGGGCTACGGCTATACCGGCATCCTCGTTGCCTTCCTCGCGCGGCACGATCCGCTGGCGATCATTCCCGTCGCAATCCTGCTGGGAGGGATTGATGCATCGGGCGGCTTGATCCAGCGTCGGATGGGACTTCCCGACGCGACGGTTCTGGTCATGCAGGGCACGCTCTTCGTCGTCATATTGTTCTGCGAGACATTTTACGGGCGTTTCAAGGTGTTTAACCCCGATCTCTGGAAAAGGACGGCATGATGGACGAGACAGGAGTAGGTCTTTGGGGCGTGCCGCTTGCCATACTTGCCGGCGCGGTTCGCGTTTCCACCCCTTTCATCTTCGTCAGCCTGGGCGAAACCATCACCGAGCGCTCCGGACGCATCAATTTGGGCCTGGAAGGAACACTCGTCTTCGGAGCGATGACCGCCTACGCGGTGGCAGTGATCAGCGGCTCGCCCTGGCTCGGCGTTTTGGCCGCAATGTGCACGGGAGCGGTCTTCGGCCTCGTTCATGGATGGATTTGCAAGTGGCCCAAGGTCAACGATATCGCAATCGGCATTGCCCTGATGCAGTTCGGGCTAGGCTTGGCGTTTTTCCTCGGCAAGCCCTACATCCAGCCCGCTGCCCCGCGGCTGCCTTCGATCCCATTTGGTGCCTGGTCGCAGGTTCCGCAGATTGAGGCGGCGCTCAACATCAACGTATTGTTTCTCATCGGAGCCGTTCTTGCTGCCGTCCTGTGGTGGGCATTTCGCAATACGCGGATCGGCATCGTCCTTCGGGTGGTCGGTGATAGCACGGACGCCGCACGTGCCATGGGCATCGACCCCGATCGAGTGCGGCTGCTTGCAACTGCCGTCGGCGGCTCGCTGGCTGCGATCGGCGGCGCGTACCTTTCGCTCTATTATCCCGGCTCTTGGAATGAAGGTATCTCTTCGGGTCAGGGTCTGATGGCCGTGGCACTGGTGATCTTCGCCCGCTGGAACCCCATCGGCTGCTTTCTGGCGGCTCTCCTTTTCGGCGGAGCGGGTGCCCTGGGACCGGCGTTGCAGTCGGTCGGCGTGTCGCAGGGATACTATCTCTTTTATGCCACCCCCTATGTGCTGACCCTCATCATTTTGATCGCGACCTCCTCTCCGACACGCGCGCTTGCCGGAGCACCAGGCGCCCTGTCGCTCACCAAGTAGTAGGAAGGGAATATTCGATGAATGCTTTGGGTGGAATGGACGCGATGGTGGAGACAGAAGGCACATATGTCACGGCGGACCCATACCCCTGGCCCTATAACGGAGAGTTGAGGCCGGACAATACCGCGCTCATCATCATCGACATGCAGACGGATTTCTGCGGTGAAGGCGGATATGTCGATCATATGGGCTACGATCTTTCGCTGGTCCGCGCGCCCATCGAACCGATCAGAAAGGTCCTCGCTGCCATGCGTGCGAAGGGATACCACATCATCCACACCCGCGAAGGCCATCGTCCGGACCTCGCCGATCTTCCGGCAAACAAGCGCTGGCGTTCGCGGCGCATCAATGCCGGCATCGGTGACCCCGGCCCCTGCGGTCGGATCCTCGTGCGCGGCGAGCCCGGCTGGGACATCATCGACGAGTTGAAGCCGATCGACGGCGAAACGATCATCGACAAGCCCGGCAAGGGCTCCTTCTGCGCCACCGATCTGGAGCTGATCCTCAATCAGAAGCGTATCGAGAACATTATCCTGACCGGGATCACCACCGACGTCTGCGTGCATACGACGATGCGCGAGGCGAACGATCGCGGCTTCGAATGCCTGCTTCTGCAGGATTGCTGCGGCGCTACCGATTACGGCAATCACCTCGCCGCGATCAAGATGGTGAAAATGCAGGGCGGGGTCTTCGGTTCCGTGTCCGATTCCAAGTCGCTGGTCGCCGCCCTTCCCTGATCACATTTCTGGAAATGCCGTCCTCATCAGTAAACAGGAAAGCAAGCCCGAATGAGCACTGTCCGCGATACACCGCTGCCCGAGCCAGGCAAAGCTGTTGGGATCGAGACGCATGGAATGACCATGCGCTTCGGAGGCTTCACCGCGCTCGACAATGTCTCCATGAAGATCCCTTCAGGCACGTTTCACGCGCTCCTAGGCGAAAACGGGGCCGGCAAATCCACGCTCGTCAAATGCATCATGGGTTTTTATCATCAAACCTCCGGGTCGCTGTCGGTTGGTGGCAAAGAGGTTGCGGTCGCCTCGCCGAAGGATGCAGCGGCATACGGCCTCGGCATGGTCTATCAGCATTTCACACTGGTGCCGTCGCTCACGGGCGCGGAAAACCTGGTGATCAATCGCCCGAACGTCCCTGCTGTCATCAACTGGGCGAAAGAGCGTGCAGATCTCTTAAAATTCATGGAAAAGATGCCGTTCAAGATCCCTCTCGACCGCCCGGTCAGTCATCTGGCGGCGGGCGAGAAGCAGAAGCTGGAAATCGTCAAACAGCTCTATCTTGGACGCGGATTCCTCATTCTCGACGAGCCGACATCGGTGCTGACGCCGGCAGAGGCCGATGAAATGTTGGGCCTTGTGCGTGGCATGACCGAGCGTGGCGAACTCAGCGTTTTGATGATTTCCCACAAATTCCACGAAGTGACGAAATTTGCCGACGCCATCTCTATTCTTAGGCGCGGCAAGCTCGTAGGAGGCGGGAACGTCGGGGAATTGAGCATCGCCGATATGGCCTCGTTGATGATCGGCGACGTCAAGCTCGCCTCGCTGGACATGCGCATCCCCGTTGCCGAAACCGCAAAGCCGGTGCTGAAAGTCGAGCAGGTAAGGGCCTCCGATCGCTCCGGCCTCAAGACCATCGAAATCGACATGCTCGGCATCCGATCCGGCGAGATCGTCGGCATCGCCGGCATTTCGGGAAACGGTCAAAAGGAACTGACGGAGATATTGGCAGGACAGCGGCTGGTGAGTGCCGGCACCATAGAGGTCAACGGTGAAGCCTATGGCGCGACACGCGCCGAGACGCGCAGGAACAGAGTCCGCTTTATCCCGGAGGAGCCGCTGCAGAACGCCTGCGCACCGCGCATGACCGTCAGCGAAAACCTTGCCTTCCGCACCTTCGATCTCAGGGACGGCGGCAAGGACGCCATCTGGCTGAACAAGGGGCGGATGCGGAAGCAAGCCATCGATCTGATCGCCGACTTCAAAGTCAAGACGGCGTCCTCCTCGTCGCCGATCGCAGCTCTGTCCGGCGGCAATGTGCAGCGCGCAGTCCTTGCCCGCGAACTCACTGGAAAAGTCGACCTTCTGATCGTCTCCAACCCGTGTTTCGGTCTCGATTTTGCCGCGGTCTCAGAAATACGCGCACGCATCATCAAAGCACGGAACGCGGGGGCAGCGGTCCTGCTTCTCTCGGAAGACCTCGACGAACTCCTGGAACTGTCGGATCGCATCATGGTCATTTCCGAGGGACGTCTCGTCTACGAAACGCCCGCACGCGGCGCGAACATCGAGGTGATCGGAGCGCATATGGCGGGGCACCACTGATGGACCAGATCCGCGCGTTGCCGTTCGCGTTCCCGCTGCAAAAAGATCATCTGGCGCTCATCGTCATCGACATGCAGCGCGATTTTGCGGAGCCGGGCGGTTTTGGCGCGAGCCTCGGCAATGATGTGAGCCGGATCACCAGGATTATTCCGGATGTGAAGCGATTGATCGAAGGCTTCCGGCGCGCCGGGCTTCCTGTCATCCACACGATGGAATGCCACAAACCGGACCTTTCCGATCTTCCTGATGCGAAACGCAACCGCGGTAGCCCGAAACTTCGCATCGGTGACGAAGGGCCGATGGGACGGATTTTGATCACTGGCGAGCCGGGAACCGCGATCCTTCCTGAGCTTGCTCCTACTAAGGGCGAGGTCGTCATCGAAAAACCGGGAAAAGGCGCCTTCTATGCCACGGATCTCGGGAAAGTACTCAAGGAGAAGGACATCCGGCAGCTTGTGTTTGCCGGTGTGACGACGGAGGTCTGCGTTCAGACCACCATGCGAGAGGCGAATGACAGAGGCTACGAGTGCCTGCTAGCGGAGGAAGCCACCGAAAGCTATTTCCCGGAGTTCAAGGAGGCCGCGATCGTCATGATCCGTGCGCAAGGCGCGATCGTCGGCTGGACTGCGCACGTTGATGACATATTGGAGGCGATCGGTGCCTGAGACAACGCGCGAGCTGTTAACCTCCAGCGGGTGGAAGGATTTGCCCTTCAACGCCTTTCGCGACGGGGTGACGATTCACTGGATCAAGCCTTTCGACGGTGACTCGCCAGGTGTTGCCCTCTTGAAATACGCAGCAGGCGCCTCCGTTCCGCGCCACCGCCACGAGGGACTGGAAACCATCCTGGTGCTTGAAGGAACCCAGTCGGATGAAGCAGGCGATTACGCTAAAGGCACCTACATCGTGAATGCCGCGGGCACCGAACATTCTGTCTGGAGCGATACGGGGTGCGTTGTTCTGATCCAGTGGGATCGGCCCGTAACAATACTGGAAGGCTAAAGATGAGAGATTTTCGTCCCCTGGACATCGCGTCGCTTCACGGGTTTTACGCTGCAGGTGGCAGTCCGATGGAGATCGTAGAGCAGGTTTTTGCTCGACATGCCGAAGTCAACGATCCCGGCATCTTCCTGCACCTCGCCAGCAGATCGGCGCTCCTGCAGGAAGCAGCGGCTCTCGGCGAGTTCGATCCGGTCGCCAAACCGCTCTGGGGAATTCCTTTCGCGGTGAAGGATAATATCGACGTCGGCGGAATGCCGACGACGGCAGCCTGCCCCGCTTATTCATATTTGCCGGAGAGCGACGCGACGGTCGTCCGGCTGCTGAGAAACGCAGGCGCCCTGATCGTCGGGAAAACAAATCTCGACCAGTTCGCCACTGGCCTCGTCGGCGTGCGGACACCCTATGCTATACCAAGGAATGCGATCGATCCCAAGCTTGTGCCCGGAGGATCGAGTTCCGGGTCGGCGGTCGCCACAGCTCAGGGCATCGTCAGCTTCGCGCTTGGCACCGACACGGCCGGATCGGGGCGTATCCCCGCCGGTCTTAACAATATTGTCGGATTGAAGCCCAGCCTGGGCGCGATATCCACAACTGGCGTCATCCCAGCCTGTCGGACGCTCGATTGCGTATCTATCTTCGCCTTGACGGTTGATGACGCCTGGAAAGTGTTTCGAGTTGCTGCGCGCGAAGACGCGGCCGATCCCTATTCGAAGCCGATCCGGGCGGCCGGGCTAACTAAACTCCCGAAACTGGTCGTCGGGGTTTCCCCGGCTCAAGGATCGCCAGTTCTTTGGCGACACGGCGATGGAGGCGTCCTATTCAAAAGCGCTCGATACGTTGCGACGTCTCGGCCACGGTCTCGTGGAAATCCCCTTCGAGGATTTCGACCGTGTTGCCAAGCTGCTTTACGAGGGGGCCTGGGTCGCGGAGCGTTATGCCGCGATCAGGGATTTCTTCGACGGAAACGAGGCGTCGCTGCACCCTGTCACGCGCAAGATCTACGGCGATGCGAAGCGCTTGTCGGCGGCCGACGCCTTCGGCGGCTTTTATGCGCTGCAGAGACTGAAAAATCAAATCGCACCGATCGTCGCGTCGGTCGACGTGATTTGCGTGCCGACCGCGCCGAGGCATTATACGACCGCCGAACTCGACGCCGAGTCCATGCGTGAAAATTCCCGGCTCGGTACCTATACGAATTTCGTGAATCTGCTCGACATGTGCGGCATCGCCGTTCCGACAGGGACCCGAACGGATCGACTTCCGGCGAGCGTCACGCTGCTCGCCCCTTCCGGCCGGGATCATGTGACAACCTCGCTGGCTCGCGATCTTCACATCGCAAGCGAAGCAACGCTCGGCGCGACCGGATGGCCACTGCCTCCATGGGGTCCTGATGAAACCGCAAAGGTCGAAGGCATTGAGTTGGTGGTCGTTGGGGCGCATCTGAGTGGAATGCCGTTGAACAGCGAACTGCGGGCCCTCGGTGCCCGCTTTCTAAGAGAAGTCCGCACATCGCCAGACTACGAGCTATTCGCTCTGATAGGTCAAACGCCTGCCAAACCCGGTCTTATCCGCGTCGAACCGGGCGAAGGGTCAAAGATTTCCGTCGAGATTTGGACCTTGGTGCCTGCCGCATTCGGCGCGTTTGTGGCGCAGATCCCCTCACCCCTGACGATCGGTACGATTGCGCTGGAGGACGGCTTGGCAGCCAAGGGCTTCCTGGTTGAACCAGCGGCGCTCAAGGAGGCAGAGAACATTTCGAACTATGGCGGTTGGCGCGCCTATGTTCAAAGCCAGGCAGCGGGCATATTGCAGGATCCGTCAGCGCCGAAATCCGCAGCGAGCATAATCGTCTGAAGCTCATGATAGATGGGCTCGGCGGACGTTCTTCAGCGGTCGGGTGGCTGAATTGAAGACGTTACGACCATGTCCGGTTTTGGCGCCTGTAGTCGAACCGAGCCAAATTCGATCTTTGCAAGGATTAGCGGAGGATCAGGTTCGGTCGGGCGCAAAAGGCCCCCTTGCGGCCAGACGCGCTTCAGCTCTTCCCTCGACATCGCTGCGACGTTCACGTCGATGTCGGTAAGCGTGCCCGGCACACGATAGGGACAACGCCGCTTTGAACAATTGCTGGCGGAAGAAAACTGCCAGAGAAAGTAGTTCTGCCAGTTTCCAAGCGGAAAGACCTTGCGGATGTCCGGCTTGTATCGCGCATACCACAGCGGCAGCCTCGCCAACACACTGTAGTCCCGGCGATATGCGGCAATATAACGTGCCGTGTCATGGTTGGTATAAAGGATCGGATAGCGTCCGGTTCTCGCCCTGATATGGCCGACAAATATCTGCGCATCCTCGAGCGACATGAACTGGTTGGCATCGATCCCCTCGATATCGAGGATCATCAGATCGTTCGCATCAGGCGTCGCGTAGTCGAGAAAGTGATTGGCCTGGTCGATGGGGTTGCCTGGACGGGCGACATGGTAGGCGCCCCACAGCAGGCCGTTTTGGCGGGCAATCATCCGGCGGCTCGTATAGAGTTCGCGGCTTACCGCGTATTTCCGCCACATGGTCTTGCAATGCGCAAAGGTGTCCCCACGGTGCTCTCCGTCGCAGCTGAAGCTCTCGGGCAAGCCATCGGATGCCTTGGAGATAAAGGCCGCGATGCGCTCGTCCTTGAGCAACGCCTGCCAATCGATCGCATTCATTTCGTAGGCGTCGACAACCAGCGCATTGTTCGAGCTTTTCCACGGTGACACGTCTGCCGCACGCAGGGCCGCTGCATCCATGATGAAAGCAAGCAGACTAAGGCAGGAGAGAATCGATGTTCGGAGCCCCTTCATCGATCCAAAGTAAAATATCCTAAGTTTATAATATATTAAGAATAAAATCTTCTTAGCGACCCGCATTGGGCCGCTGGTTGAGCGCCACCTCCGTGGCGCTCAGGAGCACGACGTATTCCTGCAGCGTCCGTGAAAACATTTCAGTTTTCACCTCACGCTTCACGTCTCCGTCGTTCATATGTGCCAATCGGTTGTCGCAGACTGGGCGCTGGCAGTGACAGGAGCGTCATCGAGCGAATAGGCATGGATGTAGTCTATCTTCATCTCAGCGCCGTCGCTAAAGCTGGCTCCCGGAGTTCCGGCGGTACCGCCCACGGCCAGGTTGACCAGCATGTACATCGGGTCGTGCATGTCGGCCGGCGTATCGGCATGCGCAACGGCGACGTCATCGAAATACCAGACGATCTGATCTTCGTCCCACAAGACGCCATAGGTGTGAAAACCGTCGGTGCTCGGGACCTTGACCGGCGTCAACTCCGATGTGCGCGAGCCGGTTTCGTTGCTGTGGACCGTCACGTTGACGGTGTTCGGGTCCTGCCCCCGCATCTCGACGACATCGAGTTCGGGTGGCCACGATCCGTCCGCAGGAAGGAGCCAGAAGGCCGGCCAGGCGCCCTGTTCGGCCGGCATGTCGGCGCGAACTTCGAAGTAACCGTAGGTCTGGGCGAAAGAGGAATACGTGTTCAGGAGCCCCGACGTATAATCGTAACCATCTATCTGCGATTGGATCGCTGCGGAGGCCGGCGCCGCCTTAATGGTCAGCACCCCGTTGTTGACGGAGAAGGGATTGACGGCCGAGGTCGCAGAATAGGACGGGTTGATATACCACTGGAGCTCGCCATTGCCGGAGAGCGTGCTGCCCTTCTCCGGCGCCCACCAGAATTTGGCATCCCAAACGCCCTGATCGCCATTGCGTAGCGACAGGCTGTTGAATTCGTCCGCAAATGTGGGTGTGAGTGCGGAGCGGTCGAGCGTCAGCTGGAATTGATCGGCATCAAGGTCGGCAACCGTCTTGTTCGCAAAGACCAGGCTTTCTCCGTCGCCGAGATCGAGCCGGAGGTTGGAACCCTCCTGCGTCAAGTGGCTCACGACCTGATCGAAGGTCGAAAGTCCGTAGCCGTTCAATCGGACAGTATCGTCGGTGCTGAAATCGACGACAAGGTCGCTGCCATTGCCGCGCGTGAAGTTGAAGGTATCTGCACCGCCGGCGCCAATGAGGACGTCATTTCCCCCGCGACCATCTATCGTCTGGCTGCCGGACCCGCCGGTGATGATATTATCCACAGCATTGCCAAAGGCGTAGCGGCCACTGCCGGTCACGGTCAGATTTTCGAAGTTCGCTGGAAGCGTATAACTCATCCAGGTGCTGATCGTGTCGACCCCGGCGTTCGGGGCCTCGACGGCGCGATTGATGCTGGAATAGAGATAGTAGATATCGTCGCCCGTTCCACCCTGCATGGTAACGTTTACGGAGCCGTCGCCCCAGATCGAATCATTGCCGCTCGTGCCGTTCAGCACGGAGCCTGAACCTTTGGCCGAGAACCAGGCGCTCGATGCACCGCTATAAAAGAGTGATTTACCAACGGCGTTCGTAACCGAGCTTGCCATATATAATTCTCCTTCGTTTTCTGCCTTGTGATCAATAGACGACGATTTAGGCGGTTTTGACATCTGTCGATTTGGTTTTGAGCGTCAGCCTCCACGGAAAGCCTGCAACAGACCTAATGGAAACATGGCCGCGCGCTCGCTGCTGTGCCATCATCTGGCGTTCGGATCATGTTGATCCATTGTGAGACGGCGAATATTCGCGCGCCCGATCACTCAATCCTCCTTGAAAGCACGAGCCACCTGATCGGTCAGCGGCTTCGTCAGATAGGCGAGAGCGGTTCGTGCGCCCGTTTGCACGAAAGCTTCCACCGGCATGCCGGGGACCGGAATCAGATCACCCAATCGTTTCCATTCGTTCTCAGGAACCGAAATCCGGACTGTGTAGTATGCCGTGCCCGTCTGCCGATCGGTCGTCAGGTCAGCAGCAACCTGCTGCACAACGCCATTGATCTCGGGCGTGTTTCTTTGGTTGAAGGCGGAAAGCCGCAGTGTGACTTGCTGGCCGACGGATACCTGATCGATGTCCTGGGGCAAAACACGGACTTCCGGTGTCAGCCTGTCGCGGGCGGGAACGATCTGCAGGATC
Organism: Rhizobium sp. USDA 3886; assembly: GCF_056279785.1. NCBI lineage: Bacteria > Pseudomonadati > Pseudomonadota > Alphaproteobacteria > Hyphomicrobiales > Rhizobiaceae > Rhizobium > Rhizobium sp. USDA 3886. Next base: position 1,596,769 of record NZ_JBWCDC010000003.1, read on the forward strand.
GGCTCGCCAGGCGGAACAACGGCGCCGGCGGCATGGACCGTAAGCTGATGGACGATGCCCGCCTGAGGCGCCCGGATGTCGACACGCTGCAGCTCGTCTTTCGCGGCAACCAATCGCTCGGAGAATTCACCGATGTCGCTCTGCGTCTTGCGCAGTTCGTCCGATACCTCACTGCGATGATCGTCGTCGACCTGAATGATCTGCAATTCCGTCTCGGTCACCTTGCCGTTCGTTTCGGCAAGGCTTGCGACGAGACTGCCGAGTTCACCCGTCAAGCGCGCCGATTCACGTTCAAGCGCATAGAGGCGGTTGACCGGGACGATACCCTGGTCGAACAGACGCCTGACGCTCGCAAGCTCTTTGTCGATGAGTGCCATCTCCGCCTTCTTGCCGGCCTGCTGTGCGAGAAGTCCCTCCACTTGCTGCCGCAATTGCTGGATGCGCTCGTGCAACTGAGCCTTCCTGCTGGCGCGCGATGTCCGCCGATCTTCGAACAATCGCCGTTCGCCGTCGATGATGCCGCCCTCCTCGGCATCGCTCCCCTGCTCCAGGAGACTATCGGGAAAGGCGATCTCCTGAACGCCATCCCGTTCGGCACCCAGCCTGGCGGCTGTGGCGGACAGTTCGTTCAAACGCCGGGAAATGATCGCCCTATTTGCCCGCAATTGCGTGTCGTCTAGATGCACCAGGATCTGCCCAGCCTCCACAAGCCCGCCGTTTTTGACGAAGATTTTCCCGACAGTGCCTCCCTTTTGATGCTGAACGGGTTTGACATAGCTGTCGACGACGAGCGTGCCACTCGCAATCACCGCGCCGGAAAGATAGGTCGTGGCTCCGAGGCCGCCGACCACGCCAACCAGAAGCAGGACCAGCGCGAGTGCGATCGTCGTGAGGCGGCTGATTGCGGCTTCGGATATCGGAGCTGGCTTGCCGGTCAACTGTCACCTCCCGCGATGACGGTCAGCGTGTTACTGCGCGGAGCCGTCGAAACTGTTGCCTTTTTCAGAACGTCGTCTTTCGGCCCGAAGGCCTGAAGCTGGCCGTTTGCGAGCACGAGAACGAGATTGGCGGCGGCCAAAGCACTTGGCCGGTGAGCAATGACAATGGCAATGCCCTTGCGCGCCCGGATGTCGGCGATCGCCTGGGCAAGCGCTGCCTCGCCGTCGCTGTCGAGGTTCGAATTCGGCTCATCGAGAACCACGAGGAAAGGATCGCCGTAAAGCGCGCGCGCCAGGCCGATGCGCTGGCGCTGTCCGGCAGAGAGCATCGAACCGTTTTCGCCGATCTGTGTATCGAAGCCGTCGGGGAACTGCACGATCATCTCGTAGACGCCCGCAGCCCTTGCCGCAGCGATGATCTTCTCGGATGGGGCATTTTTGTCAAAACGGGCGACATTCTCGGCGATGGAGCCGTCGAAAAGCGACACCTCCTGCGGTAGATAGCCGATCGACCGGCCGAGCGATGACGGGTCCCACTGATCAAGCGATGCCTTATCGAGACGTACCGCGCCGCCCATAGGTTTCCAGAGGCCGACAAGTCCGCGGGCAAGCGACGACTTCCCCGATGCGCTCGGTCCGATGATGCCGACGGCATCCCCGGCCTCCGCCTTGAACGAGATTCCCCGCAGGACCATCGTCCGGGTGCCGGGGACTGCAAGGTGAAGCGCTTCCACGGCAAGACTTGCAGTGGGTGCCGGCAGGTCGACATGCCGTTTGTCGGCTGGCAGCAGATCCAGATGCTTCGTCAGCCTGCTCCAACTTTGCCGGGCGGCGACAAAGCCTTTCCATTGTCCGATTGCAAGCTCAACTGGCGCCAGCGCCCTGCTGACGAGGATGGAGCTTGCAATCATGATGCCGGGCGTCGCCTCTTGTCTGACGACGAGGACAGCGCCAACCGCCAGAACGCCGGATTGCAGTATCATCCGAAGGACTTTCGAGATCGCAGTCAGACTGGTGGTGAGCGTTGTCGCCGAGATATGATTCGCAAGATACCGGTCGTTGACCTCCGTCCATTTGGCGGCCAGCAGCGAGCCGAATCCCATGGCCAGCACGGCCTCGGAGTTCCGCCGTGTCGCTTCGGCAAGGTTCAGCCGCCGCGCCGCCAGCTCCGCGGCAATCTTTGCGGGCTTGCGGGATTTGTATTCGGCAAGCGCCGCGAGGCCTATCAACAGAACGGCCCCCCCAAGTGCCGTGACGCCGATCCAGAAGTGAAAGAGAAAGCACAGGCCGATGTAGAAAAGCATCCATGGCATGTCGAACAATGCCGTAGGCCCGGGACCTGAGAGGAAGCCTCGCACGGTGTCGAGATCGCGGATCGACTGCAGACCGTCGCCCGGCATTCGCATCCGCGAGGGCAACAGGATGAGGGAGCTAAAGATATCGCCTCCCAGACGTTCGTCGACGGCGGCTCCGGCGCGCATCAAAAGCATCGACCGGATAAAATCGAGCAATCCCTGGAAGATGAAGAGGGTCGCCGCAATGATCGCAAGCCCGGCAAGCGTCGGCAGGCTTCGGCCCGGGATCACCCGATCATAGACTTGCAGCATGAAGAAAGAGCCGGTGAGCGCCAGTATGTTGACGATGCAGCTTGTCGCTCCGACACCGAGGAAAGCGCGCTTGAGGGAAAAAAGCGCCGCCACAAGGAAAGCCTGTGGTGGGCTGGATTTTTCATTCGCCATGCAGCGCTCCGCGGTTACACCATCGACGAAGCGGAAGCCGTCTTCGTACGGATATTCAATATTGCGTTCTTCAGCTTGAGGCCATTGTTAGCATCCCATGTGGCCGACGTGACCCCCTTAAAAATTTTCTTTCGGTCTAAATTAAGGACCGCTTTATGTCGGACGCAGGTGAAGGCCCGCTGTGCAGCAACGAGATCAATTGCACACACGCGGCTCGCGCCTTGCGGATGAAGTTCTCGCCCACAATCTCGATGTCGGTGTAAGGCTGAAGCCAGCCACGCGACCTCCGGTGCCCTCGCCTGGAGCGTTTGTCAGCGGTGTAGGTGCGGGGCACAATCTGGCCTCGCCGGCAGCCTATGGTCTGCGGCCGGTAACCTTTCATTAACCTTATCGGCCTATCGATGGCTGGCCGCTTTTCTGCGATAACAAAGCAGCATACGGCGTGCTGAGTCTCATCGATTCGCGCATGCCGCTCTTGGACTGGACATCTTCTCCAAGGAGGTTGCAATGCAACTGATCGCTCTACCAGATACGTTCAACCTGATCGGCAATGATGCGATTATCGTCATGAAGGCCAACGACACGCATCAAGCCGTATGTGTCACGAAAGACGCGCTTGCAAATGTTCAGGCCGCGCCTGACGCGCGGTGGCTGCCGCAGGATCTCAGCGTGCTCGAACACATCGCGAGCCGGAAATTCGATCATGGCGAGATCGCCTTCGATGGCCGAATCTGGATCACGGCGAAGGATATCCAAAACTGGCATAAGATGACGCGGCATTAGCGCCCGGAGTGCTCCGCCCGCTGCCTCGATAAGAATACCCGACCCGAAGATGCCGAAAAGGCAGTTTGTCGCATTTCCGTAATGTGGCAGCCCTAAGTTTAGAATGGCTCCAAAACTAGGGGCCAATTCTCAACTTTGGAGGCAGTCCCATGAACGAACATCTTTCTCAAAAGATATTCCCCACGACGCAACTTGAAGACGCGGATGGCGAAGGCCACAATTCAAGTCCCAATCCGACGATGGGCGAGATCATCAGCAAACGCTTTTCGCGCCGCAATTTCCTCCAGGGTTCGCTTGCCGTTGCCGCCATTACCGCGACCGTCAGCCCGGTCGCGTTGATGACGGCGGAAAAAGCGCGCGCGAACGGCACTTCGGCCTTCTCCTTCCCGGAAGTCGAGGCAGGCGTCGATGCCAACCATCACGTCGCCGAAGGTTACAACGCCGACGTTCTCCTGCGTTGGGGCGACGCGCTGTTCCCGGACTCGCCGGCCTTCGATCCGGCCAAGCAGACCGCAGAAGCCCAGCGCCGCCAATTTGGCTACAATAACGACTATGTCGGTTTCATCCCGCTCGAAGGCTCTTCGACACACGGGCTGCTTGTCGTAAACCACGAATATACCAACCCGCACCTGATGTTCCCCGGCATCGTCAAGATCGTCGATGGCAAGATCTCCCAGGACAAGCTCAGCAAGGAACAGGTCGACGTCGAAATGGCCGCGCATGGCGGTACGATCGTCGAGATCCGCAAGGTCGACGGAAAGTGGCAGGTCGTTCCGGATGGCAGCCACAACCGCCGCATCACATCCACCACGGAAATGCAGCTTACCGGCCCGGTCGCCGGTCATGATCGCGTCAAGACTTCGGCGGATACGACGGGCACACGTGTCATCGGCACGCTCAACAACTGTGCCGGCGGCGTGACCCCTTGGGGCACTTACATCATGGCGGAAGAGAATTTCCACGGCTATTTCTCCGGCGAACTGCCGGAAGGTCACAAGGAAGCTGCCAATTACAAGCGCTATGGCGTGCCGGAGGGGAGCTACGAGTGGGGCAATTATTACGACCGCTTCGACCTGTCCAAAGAACCGAACGAGCCGAACCGCTTCGGATGGATCGTCGAAGTCGACGTCATGGATCCGACTGCAACTCCGAAGAAGCGCACTGCTCTTGGCCGTACCAAGCATGAGGGTGCCGCATCGATCGTCAGCAAGGATGGCCGCGTGGTTTTCTATCTCGGCGACGACGAACGCTTCGACTACGTCTACAAGTTCGTGACTTCGGGAACGCTCAATGCGACCGATCGTGCTGCCAATCTTGATCTCCTCGATGAGGGCACGCTTTATGTGGCCAAATTCGCAGAAGACGGATCCTTCCAGTGGCTGCCGCTCGTCTTCGGCCAGGGGCCGCTGACGGCCGAAAACGGCTTTGCCAGCCAGGCTGACGTTCTCATCGAAACGCGCCGCGCCGCCGACATGCTCGGCGCAACGAAAATGGACCGGCCGGAAGACATCGAGCCGAATGCCGTTAACGGCAAGGTCTATGTCATGCTGACCAACAACAGCAAACGCAAGGCCGATCAGGTGGATGCCGCCAACCCACGCGCCGAAAATGCCTTCGGCCACATCATCGAGATCACGGAGGAAGGTGGCGATTTCGCTGCGACTTCAGGCAAGTGGGAAGTGCTATTGAAGTGCGGCGATCCTACGGTTGCCGAAGTCGGCGCGACTTTCTCGACCGAGACCTCGAAGAACGGCTGGTTCGGCATGCCGGATAACTGTGCGGTCGATTCCGCCGGCCGTCTTTGGGTCGCAACGGACGGCAACAACAACAAGGCCACCGGCCGCACTGACGGCCTGTGGGCAGTCGACACTGAGGGTGACGCCCGCGCCACCTCGCGCCTGTTCTTCCGCGTCCCGGTCGGCGCCGAGCTCTGTGGTCCGCTCTTCGCCCCGGATGACGAAACGGCTTTCGTCGCTGTGCAGCATCCCGGCGATGGCGGTGATGACTGGGCTGGCCACGGGCGTCCGTCTTATTACGAGGATCTTTCCACCCGTTGGCCGGATTTCAAGGACGACATGCCGGTGCGCCCGTCCGTACTTGCCATCACCAAGATCGGCGGCGGCAAGATCGGCGTCTGAGACGGCGCTTTTGACAGAGCTTTTGGTAGCCGGGACGAGCACGTCGTCCCGGCTATCGTTATTCGCAGGAACACCATCCCGTCTGGATGCGCGCCCTCTCCGCGTCACAAAAACTTCATGCGCCTCTGCGAAAGCTTCGAGGCAAACGAAATCCGCCCATCCGATTCATAAGAATTCTCTCCATGACATCCTCCTTAGTTTCCACCCGCTTGTCGTCAGCGGCCTCGCCACGCCTTGAGCTCCTTGCGAAAACCGCGCTGAAAGCAGGAGAAACCGCCCGCAAGTCGCTAAAGCGGCGGCTGGTGAGCGAGATCGTGTCGAAGGCACCGCGTGACTATCAGACGGAAATTGATGTGGCCGTCGAACGGATCATCGTCGATGAAGTGACGAAAGCCTTTCCTACCTACGCGATCAGAGGGGAGGAAGCCGTCGGCAATCGTGATGCCGACGCAGGCATACCGACCATCTACATCGACCCAATCGACGGCACGACAAACTTCGCCTGGGGAATTCCGCATTTCGGCATGACGATCTCGATCGCCGAGGGCGGCCGCATCGTGGCTGGCATCGTCTATGATGCGATGCAGGATGAATTGTTCAGTGCCGAGGCCGGTGGCGGCGCTTATCTGAACGGCGAACCGATCCGCTGCATCGAGAACGCGGAAATCGAAAATGTCCTCATCGGCGCCGGACTGCCCGTTCCGGGACAAGTGAAAGCCGTCACCGAGGATATTTATTTCAACGCGCTCAAGCGGCTGATGGCCAATACGGCAGGTGTACGGCGGCTCGGCTCGGCAGCACTTTCGATTGCCTATGTGGCATGCGGACGGCTGGACGGCTTCTTCGAAGACGGCCTGTCGCTGCATGATTATGGCGCGTCGGCCCTTCTGGTCGAAGAGGCGGGCGGACAGGTTTCGGCCTTTTCCGGCGGGCCGGTTACGGCAAACGGCGATATCCTCGCCGCAAACAGGGCGATCCATCCGTGGCTTGTCCAGGGCTTCAACTGATCTCGACTTACAGGTGCTTGAGCAGAAGCGCTTCCAGCCCGACCGGATCGTCGGTGGTGATCTGATCCGCTTTCAGCGCAAGGAGCCGTAGAATCTTTGGCAAAACCTCGGGGACGGCTGTCGTGATGGTATAGGCATCGACGCGGCGGCCGACACGGTGGAAGGCGCCAATGAGATCATAACCTGCAGCGTCGGCGAAGAGCACCAGCTCGTGGTCCAGATAGATCATTTTCGCACGCGGCGATGCCGCCAGCGCCGTTTCCACGAAATCCCCGAAATCGCGGCTTTCCATCAAGCGCTCCATCGCTCCGTCGTAACAGGGATCATAGCCAACAAGCATGTCGGGAACCGCACGGGAAAGCCGTTCGACGGCTCTAGCGTCACCGCCCGACAAGATGACCGACCGTGCCACCGGCGACATCGCCGAGGTAAAGGCGGTGATATCCACATCGCGGATGCTCGCCGACTCCTCCTTGAGATCCAGCTGCAGAACGGCGTTCTCATGGCATTCGCCCGCGAGAAGAAGCTGTCCGAGATCGCCGATCAGCATCACCGGGTGATCCGTCGGCAGACCGGCCTGATCGCGCAGCTGCAAGCTGCGCAGATACTCCTCCGATGCATCAAGGACACGGCCCGTGCCCGTCGTTGCGCGATCAAGCGTTTCATCGTGAAGAACCGCAAAACCTTCACCGCGAAAACGAACCAGATCGATCTCGACGCTGGCGCCGAGCAGCATCCCTTCTGCGATCCGCCGGCGCGTGAATGAGATATCACCGGCAAAGCGATGGCCGCGATGCCATTTCAGCCAGGTCCGGTGCCCTTCCCTCTCGATGGCGATTCCCCCGCGGTCAGACATGGCCGAACACCCGATTGGTTTGCAGCTCGCCGGAAGCTGCCGATTGATGGATGAGCTTGTTGTCGCGAAAGGCGAAATAGGCGGTGGCTGTCGGTTCGACAAGGGAACCCCTTGTCCAATCGACATCCGGCGGCGTCATTGCCTTCAGCCGCGTTCCATCCGCAAGGTCGATGTCGACGATCCTGTGCGTGCCGAAATCAATGCTGCGATGGACAATGGCAGTGTTTGGCTCTTTGGAGGGACTGAGCGAGAGCGCTTCCGGACGGAAGGCAAGCACGGCATCGCCGTCCTCGACAGGGACGGCAAGCGGGAAGTCCGGATGCTCGCTGATCCCGTTGCGGATGTTTGCGCGAACAAAATTCATGGAGCCGATGAAACCTGCCACGAATTCGGTTTTCGGTTCGCGGTAGATTACGTCCGGTGGCGCGATCTGGTCCGTGCCGCCGTCGCGCATGACGACGATCCGGTCGGCAAGGGCCAGCGCCTCGTCCTGCCCATGAGTGACAAACAGCGTGGTGATACCGAGGCGCTGCTGGATGTCGCGCACCTCCTCCCGCAGGCGCTCGCGCAAATGCTGGTCGAGACTGGCAAAGGGCTCGTCGAGCAGCAGGATCTTCGGCTCGAGCACGAGCGAGCGCGCCAGCGCCACACGCTGTTGCTGCCCGCCCGAAAGCTGCGTCGTCATCCGGTTTCCATAGTTCGAAAGGCCGACAAGCGCGAGCGCGTTTTCGACGCGCTCCTTGATCTCGGATTTCGGCATCCTGCGAATCTTCAACCCGAAGGCGATGTTGTTGAAGACGTCCATATGCGTCCAGAGGGCATGGCTTTGAAAAACCATGCCGGTCGGACGTTTTTCCGGCGGAAGCGCCGTAACATCCTTGGCGTCGACAAGAATAGAACCCGCGCTTGGACGCTCGAAGCCGCCGATCATGCGAAGGAGCGTCGACTTGCCGGAACCGGATGGTCCAAGCAGGCAGACGAGCTCGCCATCATCGACGTCGAGCGAGAAATCGCGCACCGCGAATGAGGCGCCGAAGGTCTTCGAAACCCCTTTGATCGTCAAGAGTGCCATCTCAAGCCTTTCTTCGGGTCGTACCCGATCTGCGCGTCACGCGCCGAAACCGCGGGCAAAGGCGCCTGTTCCGACGACACGGCGGGCAAACATCAGTGCGATGAAAGATGGCACCCACAACATGACCGAAAGGACCGCGCCATACTGCACGACGATCTGGTTGTTGATGAAGGTGATCATCAGCACCGGCATCGTGCGGATCTCCGGCGCGCCAATCAGCCACGCGCCCTCCGTTTCGTAGAAGGTACCGACGAAGGTGAGCAAAAGCGCGGCTACGATTGTCGGTGCGGCCTGCGGAAGAGTGATCGACCAGAATACCCGAAGCGGGGCTGCGCCTGCATCCTGCGCCGCTTCCTCCATCCGCCGGTCGACATTCTGAAATGCCGCGACGGGGATCCAGATCATCAGCATCAGCGTTCCGACGAGCTGGATCAGGACGACGCCCCAGAAGGTGCTGATCAGGCCGAGCTGCAGAAAAATTCCGGCGATTGCGACAAGCAGTCCGAACTTCGGGAAGGCGTGCGACGCGAGAAAGGATAGAAAAAGGATGTTTTTGCCGGGAAAGGTCAGGCGCGCAAAGGCGTAAGCCGCGGGAAGGCAGATCACGGCCGACAGCAGCGTCACCGTCGCCGTCAGCCGCAGGCTAAGAAAAAGCGATTCCCAGACGTCGCTGCGCGACAGCGTCTGCGACCAGAAGCGCAGCCCGAACTGCTGCGGGATAACGGAGGGATAACGCCAGACTTCCGTGAAGGCCCAGGTGCCGACGACGATCAGCGGAAGCGCGATGAACAGCGTCAGCAGCGCCGCAAACAAGATGCCCGTCCAATCGATCCTTGCCGCACCAAGGCTCATCGGCCGGCCTCCCGGTTTTTTGCGATCGAGCGAACATAGAAGATCCCGAAGAACAGGCAGAAACCGAAGGTGATGACGGCTTGTGTCAGCGCATTCAGCGGATCGTTGAGGTCGGAGAAGGTGCGCTGCATGAAGGGACCCATCATCTCCGGCGAAGCAGGGCCAAGCACATAGGGCAGCGTGAAGGACGAAAAGATGCCAAGCACCGCGAACGAGGCCGTCACGAGAAACGAATTGCCCATGCGCGGCATGATGATCGAAACGAAGACCCGCAGCGGCGAGGCGCCGGCATCTCGAGCGGCTTCAATAGAGCTATTTGCAATATTGCCCAATCCGGCCGTCAGCATCAGTACCGTCAGGGGAAGATTGTCCCAGACGAGACCGATCACCGGCCCCCAGGGCGTGAGATAGGGAGACGGCAGCTTTGGAAGCCCGACAGCGTTGAGCAGAATGTCGACAGTGCCGTTCGGACCTATGGTGCGGATGAGCGCGTAAGAAAGGATGATCGACGGGACGAACATCGGAAAGATCGCGAGACCTTGGACATAGGCTGGTAAGCGTCCTTGCGAAAAGCGCAGATAGAGGGCGATCGGCAAGCCTGTGACGAGAAGCAGCAAGCCGCAAACCACCGTCGTCCAGAGCGTGAGCCAGAGATTGGTCAGGCTATAGGCATCGCTGAAGAAAAAGCGGTAGGAGGCGAGCGAAAATGCCGTAGCACCATCCGGTTGGCGTACGAAGATCGTGCCGATGACTGCGGCGATGATCGGATAGACGATCAGCCAGCCGAGCAGAAGAACCGGCAGGGCGACCAGAAGAAGCCCCGCCGAAGCATTCATGCTGACTGGCGCGCGCCAGCGCGTCAGCGATGGTAGCGCAAGATCCCTGCGCATCAGGTGCGGCTGATGCCTGGTGCGACATTGCGGTACCAGCCGTCGTTGATCGCGGGCTCCCAATCGCCGCTCGGGAAGGTCGGGATCGATGCCGGGACGACATCGGCATATTTCTGGCGGAGCTCATCCGAGATGTGATCCCAGGAGATGCCGGGGAAGCCGCCGATCTCGGTAATGATCGCTTCCTGCATCTCCTTGGTCAGCAGGAAGGCTGCAAGCTTCAATGCGACGTCCTTATGCGCGCCGTTCGACAGCACCGTCATGCGCGAGAAATTGCCGCAAAGCGCGAGATCGCCAAGCTGAATGAGGCTGGTCGTTTCCGGCAGAACGCCTTGGGAAATCGCCTGCAAAACCTGGTCCGACCAGACCGGAACCATGGTGACGACGCCTTGGGCAAGAAGTTGGATCGATTGGGTGTTGCCGGCCGTATAGGCGCCCTTTTCGTAAAGCGACGGGGCAAGATCATTGAGGATCGCCCAGGCAGGCGTCAGCGTCTGGCTGGCATAATCGGCCGAGAAGTTGTCGATGGTGAACTTCTTCGGATCCCGACCGTTGGCCTCATGGATCGCACGGCGAACGAAGTTGCTGCCCGAACCGCCTTTGTCGGGACGATTGTAGATGAACTGGCCGGGATTGGCCTTGATCCATACCGTCAGCTGTTCCCAGGTCTTCGGCGCATCCTTGGGATCGAGCTTGATGTTGTCGTAAGCAAGAAGAACCTGCGAGCCGCGATAGGGAAGCGAATACTCGTTATCGAAACTCAGCGGATTGACGCGGTCGAAGCCTTCGATGTTCTCCGCCGAGAATTTGACCCAGAGGCCGGCGTCGATCCCGCCTTTCGGCAGGCGCGGGTCGAAGGTTTCGAAAATGTCTGCCTGCGGATCGGTCTTGGTCTGGAGGGCCGCCAGCGCGCGATCGGCAATGGCGCGCAGGCCGGTGTTGTCGCCGGCGTCGGTCACCTTCAGGGCAATCTCAGGGTGGGCCTTTTCGAAAGCCGGACGCACGATATTGTTCCAGAAGTCGACGATATTGGCGTCGGAGGGGCTGTAGAAGTCGATCGTCTGTGCTGCCGCCGAAGCGAAACGCGGCACGGCCAGAAGAGCTGTTGCGGCTGACGATGTGATAAGAAACTCGCGTCTGTTCATGACCGTCTCCATTCGGTTTTTCGAGGCCGTGCCCCTCGTGGCTGATGGAGCTAGCTAACGCTGACGCGTGACATCGGGATGACAAAAGGGTCTATGTGCGGGATTTTTTGCACAGCCGTGCATTTCATCTCTTCGAACCGGAAAAACATCGAATGCGCAGGCGGGTTCGAGGCTTTTGATGCGGCCGATGGTTTAGGCCCGTCCTGCGGCCATCTTTTCGCCGTCGCTTTTACATTAGATTGTAATCAATCGCGGTTAGATTGTTTTCCTCATCAGGAGGCAACTATGCGCGATATGACCATGTCAGAGATATTGAGCGATCCGCTGATCCGTCAGCTTATGCGCGCCGACAGGGTATCGCTTGACGTTCTCGCAACATTGCTTCGAGACGCTGCAGAACGCGTTGACGCGCAGGCGAACAAGAGCATGACCGCCGTCGTGCGGCCAGATCACAATAACAATGCGTTACCGAAGTCGCTCGGCGAGGTCATGCAAACGGAAGCAGTCTAGCATTGAGAGCCTGGCGCGCGGCCCTTGTGGACAACGGCCGTACACCTCAATCGGCTGTAGCCGCAGCAGCTTGTGATTCTGGCGGAGGGGTGAGACGTGCGTTTCCATTCCCAGGGAGAATGCCTGTGTTTGCCGTCGCGGCAATTTTAGCACTCACCCGCCGCGGCGCTGGAAGTGATGGTGCTTAGGCTTGTTACAGGCGAAACTCCCCGTTCCGCCTCAGCGCACCACCCGGGGCCACACGAGATGTCGAGAAAGAATGATCATCGAAGCAACGACTTGTGACTTTGAAGCGCTGCTGAAAGGCACCGAGCCTCGCAGTCTTCGCGTTGTTCCCGACGGCACGATCGCACCTCCAGACGTGCTGGAAATGCTGAGTAAGCTTGCTGATGAGATTCGCCCCTGGTTCGCGCCGTCGGCCTGGCTGATCGTAGGCGAGGATGAGGTCGTCGGTCTTTGCTCCATAGTCAGAGTTCCCCAGGGCGGGGATATCCATATCGGCTACGGGGTGGCGCCAGCGCGACAAGGCCGTGGATACACGAGCCGGGCTATTGGCGAACTACTTTCATGGGGGCGTGCTGACCCGCGCGTCGTCCAGATATCCGCGGAGACGGGCGTCGAGAACATCGCGTCCCAACGCGTTCTGGAGCGCAACGGGTTCATCCGCATCGGCGAACGTGTCGACATGGAAGATGGCCCGCTGATCTGCTGGCGAGCAATGACCGCCTAAGTCCGCATGCTGGGTCCTATGTGGATGCCATCTACCGTGGGACCCGGTTGTTGCTCGAGAGTATGATCTTGCATCGGGGTCCTGGACCGACCGGCGATCGTTGGGGTACCTTCGCAAGACACTGCATGGTTGTCACTCCCCGCCGAGCCTGCGGGTGACAAACACGGCCACGCCACCGATCCCCAGGACGATGAGTCCCCACAGAATCCAGATGCTTTGATTGATCATGAAACTCGAGGACGGGTACGGGAAAAATCCGCTCCCCTGGCCGATCCAGATCAATCCGAGCAGGATCAAAATCGTCCCGAATGTGTAACCGAATTTCCGTCTCATTTACCATCCCTCTCGCACACCACTGGATGCCGACAATAGACCGATCATACGCCGGCGCTGCCTCGATAGCACCTGCAACTCATGGCCCCTCAGGTGCGGGTCGAACTTCGATGCTGGCGCTTATCCCTTTCCGATAATCTCCTCGAAGCGTCTCGGCAGTGCATCGCCCGATGCTGCCGATGAAGCCAATACGACTTCCCAGCATGCATCGGCTTCTTTCAGACGGCAAACACTCAGTATCTGCGCTCGGCTGCAGGCTACCGATTCCGGCACGAGTGCGATGCCGAGCCCGTGTCCGACGAGTTCCATCAACGTGCCGAGGTCGCTCACCTCGAATGCGATCTTGCGATCAATATTCGCTGTCAGAAACAGATCATCTATGATCTTGCGCGTACCCAAATCTTGCTCGAATTCGACAAAGGCATGAGATGCAATTTCGTCAAGAGAAACAAACTCGCTTGATGCAAGCGAATGCGTCTTGTTGCAGACGACGACCAGTTCTTCGCAGGCGATCGTGACGGTTGCAATGTCGCTCGGGGGATCGAACATCGGCAGGAATGCGAGGTCGAGTTTGCCGTTCCTGACCTTCTCCAGCAGATGGGCCGCCCCGCCCTGTATCAGGCGCACGTCGATATGCGGATGACGCTCATGAAAACGGGCAAGCAGAAGCGGCAGATCGAGAAATGCCGGAAGGCCCTGAACGGTTCCCAGGTTCAGCTTGCCAGATTTGGCCTGGGTAACGGCACTTACCGCTTCCCGTGCATCCTTCGCTGCCTGAAGGACGATCTCCGCCTTCTCGAGCAGAGCCCTGCCGGCGGCTGTCAGCCGCACCTTTCGAGTGGTGCGGACGAAGAGCTGCGCCTTCAGCTCTTCTTCCAACGCCCGGACCGAACTCGACAGGGCGGACTGAACGATGTTTAAGCGTTGCGCGGCTTTCGTAAAATGCTCGGCCTTTGCTGCAGCGACAAAATATTGGAGCTGGCGTAGTTCCACTGGATCCTCATTATGCAAAGAAATCGATCAATCTTATCTAAATCTTCCGTTTGAAAGATGGAAGCGCCTGACGCATTCTCTCGCTGCGTTATCGGCACAGCTTCTTCCTCACGTGACCAATCCTATTCTTCGCTCACCCGATTCACGAGTGCCTTCTCTGGCCTTACACTTCGAAGGCTGCGGAAGAAAAGGAAGCAATGGCTGTGGCACCGCCGTCAGTGCCGATGATGCTGAGATAGTGGCCGCCCTTGGTGTAGCGGCCTTGATGTTCATTGGAGGTAAGGATGGATTATCGCAAACTCGGTCCGAGCGGCACGATCGTGACCGCCTATTGTCTCGGCACGATGACCTTCGGCGCAGAGGCTGACGAAGCCGCCTCTCACAGGTTGCTCGACGACTATTTCGCCTGGGGCGGCAATTTCATTGATACTGCCGATGTCTATAGCGCCGGCAAATCCGAAGAGATCATCGGGCATTGGCTGAAGGCGCGGCCAACCGAGGCAAAGCAAGCTGTGATCGCGACTAAAGGCCGCTTTCCGATGGGTTCGGGTCCGAACGATATCGGCCTTTCGCGCAAACACCTCCACCAAGCGCTCGACGACTCTCTCCACCGTCTCGGCGTCGAGCATATCGATCTCTACCAGATGCATGCCTGGGACGCGCTGACGCCGATCGAGGAGACGCTGCGTTTCCTCGATGACGCCGTTTCAGCCGGCAAGATCAGCTATTACGGCTTCTCCAACTATGTTGGTTGGCACATTGCCAAGGCTTCCGAGATTGCCAAGGCGCGCGGCTACACACGACCGGTGACGCTTCAGCCGCAATACAATCTGCTGATGCGTGATATCGAGCTTGAAATCGTCGCCGCCTGCCAGGATGCCAGCATGGGATTGTTGCCCTGGTCACCGCTCGGCGGCGGCTGGCTGACGGGCAAGTACAGGCGCGATGAGATTCCGACCGGCGCAACCCGCCTTGGCGAAAATCCAACGCGCGGCGGCGAGGCCTTCGAAGCCCGCAATGCGCAGGAGCGTACCTGGGCCATCATCGGTGCGGTCGAGGACATCGCGAGAGCCCGCGGCGTCAGCATGGCGCAAGTTGCCCTTGCCTGGACGGCGGCGCGCCCGGCGGTGACCTCCGTCATTCTGGGCGCGCGAAACCCCGAGCAGCTCGCCGACAATCTTAGCGCCGCCAGTCTCGTGCTTTCGATTGAGGAGACTGCCAGGCTCGATGAGGTCAGCGCACCGACACCCGGGCAATATCCCTATGGTGAGCACGGCATCAACCAGCGCCACCGCAAAATGGAAGGCGGCCGCTAGCTTTTGAAGGCGGCGTCAGATCCTGACGCCGCTTGCCTCGTCGAAGAGGTGCAGCTGAGCCGGATCGACGACCGCGCCGACGGTGTTCCCCGCCTGCGCGCTGCCACGGCCGGTTTCGACGATGGTGAGTTCCGGCTCGGTTGCCGCGGTGATGAAGGTCGAGGAACCGGTGGATTCGACGACGGCGACTGGGACATCGAAGGTGCCCTGCCCTTGGCCGGTGATGCCGATATGTTCGGGGCGGATGCCGGCCGTCACCTTGCGGCCGGGCTGCAGTTTGCCGGCAAGCGCCAGCTTCTGCTTGAGCGGACCGAGGTCGAGCGTCAGGCTTGCACCATCTTCGCCGACGATCGCCGGGATGAAGTTCATCGCGGGTGAGCCGATGAAGCCGGCAACGAACTTGTTGGCGGGCGTGTCGTAAAGATCAAGCGGCCTGCCCTGCTGCTCGATGATGCCCTCGCGCATGACGACGACGTGATCGGCCATGGTCATAGCCTCGATCTGATCATGCGTGACGTAGACCGATGTCGCATGAAGCCGATCGTGCAAGGCTCTGATTTCCTTGCGCATATGAACGCGCAGCGCCGCATCCAAATTGGACAGCGGTTCGTCGAAGAGGAATGCCTTCGGATGACGGATGATGGCGCGGCTCATGGCGACGCGCTGACGCTGGCCACCGGAAAGCTCGCGCGGATAGCGCTTCAGGAGATGCGACAGGCCGGTGGTGGTGGCGACTTCCTCGGCGGCTTTCTTCGCCTCGGCTTTCGCGACGCCACGGATCCGGAGACTGTAAGTCAGGTTCTGCTCGACGGTCATATGCGGATAAAGCGCGTAGGACTGGAAGACCATGGCCACATCGCGCTTGCGCGGCGGCACGTTGTTCATCAGCTCGCCAGCGATCTTAAGGTCGCCTTCGGAGATGCTTTCAAGGCCCGCCAGAGACCGCAGAAGCGTGGACTTGCCGCAGCCGGAGGGACCGACGAGGGCCACGAACGTTCCCTTGGCGATCGATAGGTTGATGTTCTTGAGAGCGTGGAAGGCGCCATAGTGCTTGTTGACGCCGGCAAGCTCGATCTGAGTGGTCATTTGAGGGCTCCCGAGGTGAGGCCGGATACGATGCGGCGCTGCAAGAGAACGAAAATGGCGAGGATCGGCGTCACATACATCGTGGCGTAGGCCATGATATTGTTCCACTCGTTGGTGTTCGGTCCCATGAAGGAATTGAGACCGACGCTCGCCGGCTGAAGCTCGGCGGCCTGGATCATCGACTTAGCGTAGACGAATTCGCCGAAGGCCTGCATGAAGATGAGGATCGCACTGACAAGGATGCCGTTCCGGGCGAGCGGGAGGACAATGTTGAAGAAGGCGCCGACGCGGGAATTGCCGTCGACGAGGGCGGCCTCCTCGAGTTCCTGCGGCACCGCCATGAAGGTGGCACGGACGAGGACGACGAAGAATGGCATGCTTTTCGCAGCAATGGCGATGATAACGGCAAGGCGCGGATAGTTGAGCATGCCGAACTGCGAGAAACCGACGAAGATCGGCGTGACCATCAGCGAAGCAGGAAGAACCTGCAGCATCAGGATGAGGAACAGGCCGATATCCACCCAAACATTGCGGTAGCGCGCCAGCACGTAGGCGCAGCCGACGCCGAGAACGGTGATGAGCGTGACGGAGCCGATGGCGATGACCAGCGAATTCCAGAGATAGCGGCCCATGTTCCGGCTTTCCCAGACATAGGCGTATGTGCCCCATTGCGGCGAGGAAGGCCAGAAGCTCGGCGGCGTGGCAAACATCTCCGAGCCACTTTTGAGCGTCGTGATATACATCCAGTAGAGCGGAAAAAGATAGATCGCCGCCATGACGATGGCGATCGCGAGCATCAGGCGGTTGCGGTTCGTCTCGCTCATCCGCGCACCTCATGGCGTGTCGAGCGTACATAGACGACTGCGGCGATCATGACGAAGACGATCATGATGACGGAGATCGTGGCCCCTTTGGCGAAGTCATATTGGCGGAAGGACAGGTCCCAGGCCCAGTATTGCGTCACGTTCGAGGAATTGTTCGGCCCGCCGGAGGTGATCGCCGCGAAAAGGTCAAACTGCTGCAGCGTGAAGATCAGGCCGAGCGCGACGATGGCGCCGATTGTCGAGCGCATCATCGGCAAGGTGATGGTCCAGAAGCGCTGCCAGGCATTGGCGCCGTCGAGTTCGGCTGCCTCGTAGAGATCGCCTGGAATGCTGGACAGGCCGACGGAGAGGAGGATCATGTTGAACGCAGTGCCGAGCCAGACATTGGCGATGATGACGGCATAAAGAGAGTAGTGTGGGTCCGAGCGCCAGAAGATGTTGCCGCTGACGATGCCGCTTTCTTTCAGGATGAAATTCAACACGCCGAAGTCACCGGAGAGAATCCAGTTCCAGATGGCGCCGACAACGAGGCCGGGCATGACCCAGGAGACGAGGAAAAGACCGCGCAGCCACGATGCGCCGGGAAAATTCACCCAGAAAAATAATGCCAGGCCGAAGCCGATCAGGAACTGGCCAGCGATGGATCCGATGACGAAAATTGCCGTGTTGCGAAGGATCGGCCAGGTTTCCGGCAGCGCGAACAGGTCGGTGTAGTTCTTGAAGCCGACGAAAGGACGCGAGAAGGTGCCAAGGCTGAACATATCGACCTCTTGGAAACTCATCACGACGTTGTAGATGAGTGGCAAGCCTGCCATCACGAACAGAAAGATGAGCGGAAAGGCGACTAGCGCGATATCGAAACCGCGGCCGTCCCTGACGCTGGAAAGAATCCTTTTCATCGGTCCTCCGATACTCCGAACGGGGCTGCCTGATGCTTTCGCTTATAGGCAGCCCCTGCCGGGAGGAAATGATGGGATGGCCCGAAGGCCATCCGGTTAGGTCGGGAGACTAGCCGAGGACTGCCTTGATCTTGTCTGCGGCCTGATCAAGCGCATCCTTCGGGCTCATCTGGCCGGTCAGTGCAGCCTGGATTGCATCTTGGATCGCCTTGGAGATCTTTGGCCATTGCGGATGCGGGCCGCGGGGCTTGGCGTATTTCAACTGCTCGATGAAGACCTTGAGGGCGTCATCCTTCAGTGCTTCGCCGGTCGCCGGGATGGTGATGTCGGAACGGGCCGGCAGCTGACCGTAGTTCTTGAACATCTTGTCGTCCTGCGAGGCGAAGAATTCGAGCACTTTGAAGGCTTCGTCCGGGTGCTTGCTGCTGGCAAAAATCGCCCAGTTGAAGTCGCCCATGGCCGACGAGCGCTCAGCGCCTTCCTTCGGAACCGGAAGCAGGGTCACACCCCAGTCGAACTTGGCTTCCTTCATCATGCGGTCGAGTTCCCACGGACCGGAGATCGCCATTGCGGCATTGCCGGAGTTGAAGGTGCCGGTCGAATCCCACTGACCACGTGTCAGACTATCGGGCGAGGCAAGCTTCTCGTCCATGATGGTCTTCCAGGTCTCAAGCGCCTTGACCGCGCCGTCTGCATTGATGTTCTCGTAGCCGCCGCCACCCATCTGGGCCCAAGGAAGAAACTGGAAGGTACCTTCCTCGTTCGCCTTGGCGGAGAACGCCAGGCCATAGACGTTCTTGGCCGGGTCAGTCAGCTTGCGCGCGTCCTCAACGAGTTCGTCCCATGTCTTCGGCGGCTTGTTCGGGTCGAGGCCCTTCGCCTTGAACATGTCCTTGTTGTAGTAAAGCGCGATCGTGTTGGTCGCCTTCGGCACGCCGTAGTACTTACCGTCCCACATCACGGATTTCAGCGGTCCGGGAAAATAGTTCTCCGGCTTTACGACCGTCGACTTCGAGATCATGTCTGTGAGATCGAGGAATGCGCCGCGCGACGAGAAGAGTGCGTGCTCAGGATTGTCGACGGCGATGATATCGGGCGCCTGTCCTGTGGAATAGGCGCGCATTGCCTCACTGACGACGTCATCGAACTGAATCTGGCGATATTCGACTTTAATACCGTTGTTGAGCTTGTTGAAATCTTTGACGAGATTCGGCGCCGGCTGAATGTCGCGGTCGAGCGACCAGACGCTGATGGTAATGTCTTCCGCCTTGGCGGAAAGGCCAAAGAGCGAGACGCCGGCAAGTGCCAGAGCGCCCAGAACTGCAAATTTACGGATAGCCATGGTTCTCCTCCTTTGTGGTTATCCCCGACAGTCCGGCAAAATCCTCCTTGCCGGACGCGGTATCGTCACACCGGATCGACGACGAAATCGCCGCCCCGGGCATGCTTCAGATGATTCAGTGCATGGACCTGGCCGGTCATCTCCAGCGCATCGCGGTAGACCGGATCATGCCAGCCTTCGATATCGATCGAGCCCGACCAGCCGGCCAGACGCAGCTCGGAAATGATGTCCGTCCAGTTGCTGTCGCCGAAGCCCGGCGTGCGCATGAAGACGAACTTTTCCTTGCCGAAGATGCCATGCTCCTTGATGACATCCCAGCGGATCGTCGCATCCTTGCCGTGGACATGGAAGATTTTCTTTGCCCACTTGCGGATCTGTGGCAGCGGCTCGATCAGGTACACCATCTGATGGCAGGGTTCCCACTCAAGGCCGATGTTGTCGTCCGGCGTCTCGTTGAAGATCAGCTCCCAGGCATCCGGATTGTGGGCGATGTTCCAGTCGCCGGTCGTCCAATTGCCGTCCATCGCGCAGTTTTCGAAGGCGATCTTGATGCCCTTGTCGGCGGCGCGCTTGGCAAGCTCGCTCCATATCTGCTTGTAGCGCGGCAGGCTGTCGGTCAGCGGCTTGCCCCGAACACGGCCGGTAAAGCCGGCAACGCAGGTGGCGCCGAAATGATGGGCATTGTCGATGCAGTCCTTCCAGCCTTGCAGCGTCTGCAAGTCGATATCGGTTTCTTCCAGAGGATTGCCGAACATGCCGAGCGTCGAGATGGTGATGTCGCGGCCGCCGATCGCATCGAGGGAACGCTTGCCGAGTTCGGCAAGATCCTGCCCGTTGGTCGTTTGCCAGAAGAAGGGCTCGAAGCTCTCAAAACCCATATCGGCGATCTGGCCGATGCGCTTGTCGGCACCGCCCTTGGACGCGCTGACCATTGTGCCGATACGGATGGACTTTGCAGAATTGCTCACAATCTCATTCCTTATGCTGAAATCTCGATGCGCTTGCCGGTCCTGGCGCTTTCGATCGCGCCGAAGACCATGGCAAGGCTTCTGATATTGTCGCTGCTGACGGTCTCCGGCCGTTTGCCGGTCCGGATGGCGTCCACGAAGCCGGCAATCACGCTGGCATGGCCGTGCGTTTCCTCGTCGCGCTCCGGCTCGGGAACGTTGACGGGCGCAAAGCCGCGCAGCAGACCCGTCTCCTCCCCTGCAACCGCGGCGCCGAACGTGTCGTCTCCATCCCAGGTCAGCATTCCCTTGGAGCCGACGAGACGCCACTGGCTTTCCCAGCTCGTGCGCTCGCCTTCGGCGCACCAGGAGCCGCGATAGGTGAAAACGACATCGTCGGAGAATTCGAAGGTGGCGTTCGCAGAGGCGCCGTGACGGTACCACGATCCCTTGGGATTGCGCTCGATGCAGTAGACAGCGAGCGGCTTTTTGCCAGCGACATAGCGTGCGGCATCGAACGTGTGGATCGCCATGTCGAGAAGCAGGACGTTATCCATGTCTTCGCGAAAGCCGCCGAAATGCGGGGCGAGGAAGAAGTCGCAGTGGATGCCGGTCAGTTCGCCGATCGCACCCAATTCGACAAAACGGCGCATGCGGCGGACACCGGATATGAAGCGGCGGTTCTGGATGATCGCGTGGATCTTGCCGGTTTCGGCCGCAAGATCGATCAACGCAGCCCCCTCCGTCAGGGAGGTTGCCATCGGCTTTTCGCTGAGCACATGACAGCCGGCCTTGAGTGCCGTGGAGACGACGTTGAACCGGGCAGCCGGGATGACGACGTCGAAAACGATATCCGCCTTCGCCTTTGCAATGACGGCGGAAAGATTTGTGCCGATGGCAGCCCCGCTCAAGGCGAATTCAGCGGCGAGCGCTTCGGCAGCAGCCGGATTGACATCGACGAGGCCCGTGACCTCGATCGCTTCGGCCAGAACCGGGGTTTCCTTTATGGCGCGCAGCCAGCCCTTGGACATGGCTCCGCATCCGCAGAGAACTGCATTCAATTTCACGATTTCCTCCCGCGGCGCGCCTCGGCAATCTCCGAAAGCGTGTCCCGTAAACGTTTACGATACTAAGCGGAAAGGTTTCTTTCTGTCAATAGAGGGCAAATTTGAGCAAATGCTGCGGAAAAAAGCTTTAGATGCGCACCTTTAGACAAGTTCGTGCCGCAGCGCAGCAGAGAAATATCCACCATGTCATCTGACTGTCAAACAAACATTCTACCAGATTCGGATTGCACAGCCGTGCAATTGGAGGGATGGAGCATGACACAAGACGCGGTTCTGGAGCTTAATTCCGTTGCCTGCCGCTATGGCGCAACGCAAGTTCTGGACGAAATCAATCCCAGCATCGCCCGCGGCGAATTCACTGCCCTGCTCGGCTCTTCGGGCTGCGGAAAGACGACGTTGCTGCGTGTTCTTGCCAGCTCCATCACCCCTCCTCCGGCTCTGTCACCATCCTTGGTTTTTATGCTGATCGTGGAGCGATTCCTGAAGGCAGACGTGCTTTCGCGTGTGGGACGCTAAAGGAATGCCAATGCGCGACGGCCCGACCAACGAGGGAAAGACCAAGCGCAAGGAGCGAATGCGCTTTGTCAGCGCAGAGCAGGTAGCACAGCTTGCGGGCGTTTCCCGCTCCGCGGTTTCACGGACGTTCACCCCAGGCGCGAGCGTCGCACCCGCGACCCGCGAGCGAGTGCAGAAGGCTGCCGAGGAACTCGGCTACCACGTCAATGATCTGGCGCGCGGCGTCCTTGCCAATCAAAGCCGCCTTGTCGGTATCGTCGCGACACGTCCGGAAGTCGGTTTTCGCGCCCATCTGGCCGCAGCACTTGCAAAAGCGCTGATAAAGCGGGGCAGCATCCCGATCCTGATCGATACCGGGCAGACCGAGGATGAATTGCTTGCAGCGCAGAAGATGCTGATCGGCCACCGCGCCGAGGCAACGATCATCCTCTCCGGTTCGCCGCCCGAAAGCTTCGTCGATATCGCCCACCGCAACGGCCAACCGTTGGTGGTCATCGGCCGCACCGAACCGGATGCGGATCATGTCAGGGCAGGAAACACCGAAGCCTCCCGCAAGGCAGCGGTAGCCTTCTTCGACAATGGCTACCGGCGGCTGGCTGTTGCCGCGTCGCACTCGGCGACGTCCAGCATCGCCGAGCGCGAGACGGCCTTCCGGGCGGCAGCCGAGGAGCTAGGCGCTTCGGTTTCGGTTGGCCGCGGCAGGGATTCCGACTACGATAGCGGCATTGGTGCGGCACGCCAGCTCTTCGCACAGGCTGAACAGCCGGAAGCCGTCTATTGCGCCAACGACCTGATCGCCTTCGGATTGATGGACTATGTGCGAAAGACGCTCGGCTTACGGATACCGGAAGAGGTCGCGGTGATCGGCTTCGACGATGTGCCGGAGGCGGCCTGGCTAAGCTACCGGCTCACGACGTTCCGCCAGGATCCGGCCGTGATGGCGCAGCGCGCCGTCGAACTCGTGGAGCGTCGGCTTGCCAACCCGGACCTGCCGCCTGCCTACGAGAGGGTCATTCCGGAACTTATCATCCGTGACAGCTTCAGGCCTTGATCCACGAAAGATCGCCCTGCGATGGGAAGGCAGTCCGTGTTTCGCACTTCTGCGCCGATCGCATTGCTCGGGCTCTTCAGGCCGATCCTCGAACACGCTGGACTGCTGAACGCGATGATCGACACCACAGCAATGTTGCCGTTATGCAACAATTACGACGGCGATCTCTGCAATTCAGGATTTAATGTTGCCGATCATTCGATGTCGTGTAATAATAAAATTATTCCGCAATTCGATCAGAGGAGGCGTAAATGAATTCCATTATCATGTTTGTGCGCCCCATTGGCGGAACGGCTCTCGTGGCTTCGATGCATTGCGCATCTAACTTGGGCCGACATTACTCCGGGACCTTCTAAGTCCCGGATTTCCGCCATTTTGGCGTTTTCTCACCTAACCTGACGTGACCGGCTGGCAGAACGGCTATTGGCGTTTCTGTGTCCGCCTCCGCGCGTCTTTTGATTCGAAAGGACCTGGCTGCTTGACGGCGCCGGGGCAGAAAATCATGCGTGAAGCACAATCAGTAGTTGTTGAAAGCCTGTCGGCAACGGTCGATGACCTGTGCCAGAAATTTGGTGTCTGGAGAACTGCGCGCGCGTTAGCTCTGGCCGCCTGGAGGCATCATCAAACGGTGAACCAGATCTCCCATCTGTCAAATCGTACGCGCCGCGACATCGGTCTTCCGGAGGTTGACGACGCGCTCGGCGAGATCAGATTCTCCCCTTGGGGCATCCTGCCCTGACGTAAGATGACGTCCGGGCCCGGCGGCTTGTTCGCCGGGCCTGGCATCTGCTGATCCTGAAGACCGCCGCGGACCGCTTTCCGGAAATGCTTTCCTGTGGCAATAAGAGAGATCACGCGTTTCGATTGGGGAGGAAGATCGCTGCCGATGAAGGGGATCCGACAGCTTGCCGAGCATCTGGACATTTCGATCGGGACCGTTTCCCGCGCGCTGAACGGCAAGCCGGATGTCAACGAGGAAACACGAAAGCGCGTGCTCGCTGCCGCCGAAGAGCTCGGCTATGTGGCAAACCAGTCTGGCCGCAGCCTCCGGCAAGGCACGACCAACGTCATCGGCTTGATGATCGAAACCAGCAAGGAAACGGTCGAAAACAGCGACAACTTCTTCCTCGGCCTGACTGGCGGTCTGCAGAGCGTGTTTGCGCGGCACAAACTTGACCTCGTGATGCTGCCCTGTCCCAGCGACGAGGATCCCTATGAATATCTGAAGCGCATGGTGGCGCGGCGCGTCGTCGATGCGATGATCATTTCGGCGACGCAGCGGATCGATAAACGCATCGACCTTCTGGTGAAGGCGAAGATTCCCTTCGTCGCGCTCGGACGCAGTTCGTCCGGTGGCAACTACACCTGGATCGACCTTGATTTCGAGGGCGTGGCCGCATCGGCGGTTGACCGGCTGGTGGCCAAGGGACATCGCAGGATCGCAATCGCAGCACCCTCGAGCGATATCAATCTCGGCTACATCTTCATCGATGCCTACCAGCAGTCACTCCAGCGGCACGGCATCCCGTTCGATCCGAAGCTGGTCATCCGCGTCAAGTCGAGTGAGCAGGGCGGCTACCAGGCTGGCCACGAATTGCTGCTCTTGGACCACAAGCCGACAGCGATCATCCTGATCTACGAGTTGATGGCGATCGGTCTTTACAGAAGGCTGGTCGAGGCAGGCGTCGTTCCGGGGCGCGATCTGGCAGTGATCGGCTTCCGTGAGGAGCCGCGGGCGAAATTCCTGCAGCCGGCCCTCACCTGCTTTCGCATGTCGCTGCGCGATCTCGGCGTCGAATTGGCCGAGACCCTGCTTGCGACCATGCCCGCCTATGCGAAACACTATCCGAAGGGCGCCCGCAACACGATCTGGCCGCTGGAGCTGGTCCCAGGTGAAAGCGACGCCTTTTCCCTCAAGTGACGAGAACGACCGCGCCCGACAAGGCCGCGGCCGGGATTGTTACTCGGCAGGAGCGGCGGCGGCGCGGCGGCCAAGTGTTGCCTGCGTCAGGATGAAGGCAAACAGCGCGCAGGCCGCAATGCCTGCCGCCATTGGAACGGCCGTGCCGTCGGCAAACAGGCTCGATACGACCATTGCGACCGCCGCAATGACGAAGTGCAACGTGCCCATCAATGACGAAGCGGTGCCTGCGATCTCACCGTGATCCTCCAGAGCAAGAACCGCGCTCGTTGGAATGACAAGGCCGAGAAAGCCATATCCGATGAAAAGGAAGACGGCCAGCACAGGAAGCTGGTTGATGCCCGCCGCCATGACGACTGCCAAGACGACCATGACGAGGGCATAGGCGGTGACGGCTGTGCGCATGACGCGAACGAGTCCGAAACGCTCGCCGAGCCAGCCGGTCGCCTGCGATACCGCGAAGAAGGAGACGGCGTTGATCGAGAAGGCGAAGCTGTACTGCGTCGGCGTCAGGCCGTAGTGCTGGATGAGCACGAAGGGCGAGTTGGCGAGATAGACGAGGAAGCTTGAAATCCCGAGACCACCGATGAAGCTGAGCGTCAGGAAGTTTTTGTCGCGGAGCAGGAAGCCGTATGCCGACATCGCGCTGCCAAGGCTGCTTTCCTTGCGTTCCTTTGCCGGACGGGTTTCGTCGAGCTGCGTTGCAAGCAGGGTGAGCCCGATGAAGGCTGCGATCATCACTGCCCAGAAGACGCCGCGCCAGCCGTAGAACTCTATGACCGCACTTCCGGCCAGCGGAGCGAGGATCGGCGAGATCGAAAAGACGAGCATGAGGAGCGACATCAGGCGGGCAGCCTGAACACCGGTATGCATGTCACGAACGACGGCCCGCGGGATGACCATGCCGGCCGCACCGCCGATGCCCTGGATGAAGCGGAAGGCAATTAGGGTTTCGATGTTCTGCGCCAGCGCGCAGCCGATGCTGGCTGCGGTGAAGATGCCGATACCCAGATAAAGCGGCAGTTTCCGGCCCCACATGTCGGACAGCGGACCGTAAAGCAGTTGGGCAAGTGCAAAGGAAATGAAGAAGGAGAGAAGGCTCAGCTGGGTTACGCTGTTGTCGGAGCCCAAATCGGCGCCGATCGAAGGCAGCGCCGGAAGATACATGTCGATGGCAAAGGGGCCGATGGCCGATAAAAGGCCAAGGATGAGCGCAATGCGAAAGAATGAAGCGGTCATTTGGAGATCTTTCATAAAAGCGCAGCGAAGGAGGCAGAATATGTCTCTCCGCTGCATTGCTCTCGAGGGGATTCAAAATGATGTCGGCTGCAGGCGCGACGCGCTTGGGAGAAGCGTCAACGAATGCGCACCAGTGCGTCAACTAATTTGGACACGGCTGTAAAATTAGACAGTGTTGTCTAAAACGTCAAGACGCATTATCTTTAGCGGATGAAAAACGTCGCGACACCCGAAAAGAGCGCGGACGGCCCGACGCAGCGCGGGCAGTTCAAGAAACGCGCTTCCATTCTGGAGGCAGCAGCCGATGTGTTTTGCCGCCAGGGCTTCGCAGGGGCGAGTATCGATGAGATCGCGGTCGAGGCCAACGTCTCGCGACAGACCATCTATAATCATTATTGCGAGAAAGAGACCCTTTTCGTCGCCGTCGTCGACGACGTGCTGAAGCGCGCCAATTCGATGCTTTTTTCGATGCTGGCAACATTTCCGGCAAATGCGGATAATCTGGAAGAAGATCTTGTCGCCTTTGCGGTCCGCGTCAACAAGAACTGTATCTGCAATCAGGATGGAAAATTTCTGCGCCGCCTCGTCCAGAACGAGGGCGAACGCTATCCGCACCTTTTCGAGACCTGGCGCCAGCAGGGCCCGGGCCGGATCGTTTCGGCGCTCGGCGCCCTGTTTGCGCGGCTGAGCGCCAGCGGTGCGCTGAAGATCGACGACTTCGATGTGGCGGCACGGCAATTTCTTGCGCTCGGGAACGCGGATCTGCAGATCATGATGCTCTTCGGGCAGACGCCGACGGACGAGCAACTCGAAAGTGCCGCACGCAATGCGGTGCGGACGTTCCTTCGCGCCTACGGTACGGACAAACCGGCCGAGCGGCAAAAACTTGCAGCCCTCAGCGGCTGAGCCTCAGACGAAGACCGACATCTGCGACGGCACGGCGGCAAGCGCGCCGTTGCGGCGTGCAACGGCATACTTGAGCGACTGTTCGACGACGGCCGGCTTGACCGGCTTTTTGACGACGCCGAGCGTCCCCTTGACGCCTCCGGCAATCATCTCCGGGTTGCCTGTCATGAAGACGACGGAAATGCCGTACTCTTCGGCGAGCCGCTGACCGATTTCCGGGCCGGTCGCGCCATCCGACAGGTTGACATCAACAAAGGCGACGTCCGCTGTCGAGGCAAGACGCAGCGCCTGTTCCTTGTTTGCAGCGAGACCCGTCACTTCCACTCCCATGGCTTGAACGGTCGCTTCGAGGTCGAGGGCGATTAGAAACTCGTCTTCGACGATCAATACTCTGTGGTTCATCATGTCATCCCTAAGCCAACTACGAAAAACATTCGTGGCCATGACACCCTCTCCCATTGACCTAGGCGCGCGAAGGACTTCGTACCGAACGGCTTTTGCCGACGGAACTTGGCCAGATAACGGGTAGCGCCGGGATATGTTCCGGGTCGATACGCATATTTTTTCGATTAACCCTTTGTTAACGCTAATAAAACACTAAGATCGGCATAAGCCATTGATAACAAGCGGTTCTAAATTTGCGGAATTAGGTAGCGAATGCCACCAGATCTTCGCCTCTGAAAAGTGCTGGTACTGATTGCAGAAACGGAGTTGCCACGCCCCAGGTCCGGTGGGCCTTCGGCACGTGAGGCTCCCATCGGCCGTTCCGCTTGGTAGTGGGGTGTTGATCCAGATCTGAGGCGGCTCAATGGACTTCCACCCAGGGCGCAAATACCATAGGCGCAATTCCACCTCCTCGGGTGCAATTGCCCAATGGCCGAAGAACGCGTCCAGCGCCGTCTTGCAGCAATCGTCGTCGCTGACGTCGTTGGCTACTCGCGTTTGATGGAGGGCGACGAGGTTGCGACGCTGGCGGTGCTGAAGGAGCGCCGGGCGACAATTCTCCAACCTATCGTGCGGGCGCATGGCGGCCGGATCGTTAAAGTGATGGGAGACGGGGTCCTCCTGGAGTTCGCAAGCGCGGTCAACGCCATGACCGGAGCGATCGAGTTGCAGCGGAAGATGGCGGATGCGAACGCCGCCCTGCCAGAGGCACGCCGTATCGTCTTGAGGATCGGCATCAATCTCGGCGATGTCGTCGTAGACGGCGGTGACCTTTATGGCGACGGCGTCAACATTGCCGCACGGCTACAAAGCTTGGCCGAGCCGGGAGAAATCTATGTGTCGGCGGGCATCCGTGATCAGGTCAAACGTAAGCTTGCGTTTGACTTTGACGATCTTGGACCGAAATCTCTGAAAAACATCGCCGAACCGGTTCATGTCTATCGCCTACTCAATGAACCCGTCGCCAAGGTCGGCCACGAGGGACAAGCCGCGCTGCCGCTGCCTGCCAAGCCATCCATCGCCGTGTTGCCGTTCACCAACTTGAGCGGGGAAGCCAAGCAGAACGTTTTCACAGACGGGTTGACCGAAGACCTGATTACCGACCTTTCAAGAAATGCCGGCCTGTTTGTCATCGCGCACCATTCGACCTTTGCCTACAAGGGAAAATCGGCCGACGTTCGCTTGATCGCACGCGATTTGGGCGTCCGCTACATCCTTGAGGGCAGTGCGCGCCGCGCCGCCGGACGCGTGCGCATCAACGTTCAGCTCATCGACGCCGTGGGCGGAGATCACCTCTGGGCCGAACGCTTCGACCGAAACCTCGAAGACATATTCGGCGTACAGGACGAAGTCACAGATAAGATCGTCGAGGCCCTTGTCGGACGCTTGGCGGATTCACCGTCACGCAACCGTCCGAAGAGCCTGGAAGCTTATGACCTTTGTGTCCGCGGGCGAAGTCTGATCTCAGCGTTCAACAGTTCGCCAGAAGCGCTTCGCGAGGCCGAGATACTCTTGAACCAGGCAGTCTCCATCGATCCCGAATATGCGGAGGCATTTCGCTGGCTGGCTTTTGTTTACTGGCAATTGTGGGCGCAGAGCATCGAACCCACGGAAGAGAACCGATCACGAGCCCTTGAACTGGCCCGCAAGGCAGTAGCATTGGACGAGAACGACGCTGCCGGCCATTGGTTTTTCGGATTTTTGCTGGCCCATGAAAAACGCTGGCCCGAGTCCGATGAAGAGTTCGCCGCCGCCTTCACGCTGGAACCAAACAATGCGGATGCCCTAGCCATCTGTTCGGAGCTTGCGGCGTTCGCAGGTCGCGCATCGGAAGCGATCGAACTGACCCAAAGGGCGCTTCGACTGAATCCGCACCCGGCCGGGTGGTATTATTGGCAGCTTGGACTCGCGCATTACGCGGCCCGCCAATATGAAGAAGCCGTCAAGATTTTGCGCATGGAGGCGATCTACCGTAGCCCCTCGCGCCGCATACTGGCGGCTAGCCTTGCCCAACTCGGACGCACAGACGAGGCGATGCGTGAGGCAGCTCTTTTCATGGCGATGACCCCGAAATTCACCATCACCCACTGGGTCGCGGCACAACCCTCGCGCGATCCGGAGACAGTCCAGCGCTTCGTCGAAGGCTATCGCATGGCCGGATTGCCGGAATGAGTGGGAACAGCCTCGATCTGTGGAAATTGCGCTCCGTTGAGTGAGCACGCTCCCAAAGCTCTGCTCTAAATTGAGTGCGACGCCTCGTGCCACCAGTCGGCTCAGCGCTGACGGGATCGCGCCCAGAGCGGCTACGAACGCTCCAGAAATCTCCAAATCAGGCCGGCCACCTTTTCAGGATCTTCCCAATGAAGGTTATGGCCGTGGCCAGGAAGGGAAATGAACTCCGCGCCGACGATGCCATCCTTCATCTTCGCCTGGTTTTCCTCAGTCGCGATCACATCCTCCTCGCCCCGCAGGATGAGCGTCGGCGCGGAAATATCCTGCAGCAGCGGCGACGGATCATAGGCAAGCTGTTCGTAACAGATGGAATGCCAGATTCGTGACGGCATCGCGGCGCTTTCGCGGCGGGCATGGGCCAGGAAACGCTCTTCAACCGGAACTGCGCCGGAACACCATTCCCGGATGAATGTGCTCTCTGGATCAATCGGATCCCGGAGCATCTGAATGTTCTCCCACAACCACCCCTGACGCTCGCGCAACGCGGCGGATGTGGACATAAGAACGACTTTGCCGACGATGCCGGGCCAGCGCTCAGCGATTGCCTGCGCAAGCCGTCCCCCAAGCGAATGGCCGACTACGTGCGTCGGCGCAACGCCCAGAAGCTCTATCAGGAACCGGACATCATTCGCCATCTCGGGAATAGTGTAGCAACCCTCAGGCTTGTCGGAATTCCCGTGACCGCGCAGGTCTGGCGCTATGACGCGAAAGCCCGTTGCGAGATAAGGCGCGGTGAGGCTCCAGCTTCGGGCGCTGTCAGTAAACCCGTGTAGCAGGAGGATGGGCGCGCCGTTGGGGTCGCCCATCTCGACGTACGAGAGTCGTAGCCCGTTCGGCAGCATGGCGGTCCGCTTTAGCGCTAAAAAGTGCTCTTGGGAAATCGATTCAACCACCTGTTCACCTTCAATGCTGACTTTATATTGTCATAACTGTCGCGATTGTAGCGTCCGCTTTGAGGCCACAAGGAGGCTCTACGGCTCGTCCCTCCCAAATTCGCCATTGGTGGCACTTGCTACATAACCCCATAAATTTGAAGTTGTATTGACAAGACTTCGCGGCCGCTGGAGAGTGCCCCAATCCAGCGCCAGCGACCGGGGGGAACCTATGTCTGTACGCTCGTTTTTCGCAATCGCCGCTATTGCCCTTTCCGCCATCGCGGCCAGCCTTCCCGCAACAGCTGCGGAGACGAAGCGCGATATTCAGACGATCAAGGACGCCGACTTCTTCGGCTTTGATCTGCGGACGGAACAGAATGTTTCCCTTGAGCAATGCAAGACGTCCTGCATCGGCGACAAGAGCTGCAAGGCCTTCACCTATAACCCAAAGGTGAAATGGTGTTTCCTGAAGTCCGACTTCAAGACCATGAATGCCTTTCCCGGCGCGATTGCCGGCCGGATCGTCGAAACGACGGCAGGGCCGCGGGAGCCCGATATCGGTGCGGCCCCTCGTCTCAGCTTTCTTTCTGAAGAC
Source organism: Rhizobium sp. USDA 3886 (assembly GCF_056279785.1). Taxonomy (NCBI): domain Bacteria; kingdom Pseudomonadati; phylum Pseudomonadota; class Alphaproteobacteria; order Hyphomicrobiales; family Rhizobiaceae; genus Rhizobium; species Rhizobium sp. USDA 3886. The sequence continues at coordinate 1,628,015 of NZ_JBWCDC010000003.1, forward strand.
GTCATCCAACAAGCGCGCGACTTCAAGGCAAATCTGGCGCTCACCGATGCTCAGCCGGGCCAGACCCTCGACAGTCTGACAGCGACGGCGCGCCTTGATCTCACCGCCAACAACCTCGCAAGTGCGATCGATGCGTTTCATCGTGCGCTGGCGCTGACGCCGGACGATGCCGATCTCTGGCTGGAAACAGCCCGCGCCGCAAATTCGCTCGGCGGCACCGGCAGCCAGGCCTTCGGCCAGGCGGTTCTCGATGCGTTGAACGCCTACGAACTGACGCGCACGACCTCGAAGCGTGCCGACGCTCTTGCCGTGCTTGCGGCCTCGCTTGCCAAGAACTCGAATTTCCGCGCGGCCCTCAACGCCTATAAGGCAAGCCTTGCGCTGGCGAGCTCCAGGGAAGTCCAGGCCGCCTATCTCAAGCTCAAGTCGGAACAGGGCTTCCGCATCACCGAACACAATGTCGATGCCGACAGCGCAACGCCGCGCGCCTGCGTGACTTTCTCGGAATCGCTCGTCAAGACGGTCGACTATGCGCCGTTTGTGACGCTGAACGGACAAGCGCCCAAGGCGCTCGAAGCCAAGGATAAGCAGATCTGCGTCGAGGGCCTGGTTCACGGCGAGACCTACAAGATTAGTTTCCGCACCGGCCTGCCCTCGTCCGTCGATGAAGTGCTGGAGGCACCCGTCAGCCTTGATATCTACGTCAAGGACCGCAGCAAGGTGGTGCGGTTTACTGGCGACAGTTTCGTGCTGCCTTCGTCGGCGCGCCGCGGCATTCCACTGGTCAGCGTCAACATCGAAGCGGCCGACCTCAAGCTCTACCGCATTGGCGATCGCGGCATCGCGCCACTTCTCACCAGTTCCCAATTCCTGACGCAGCTCGACGGTTATAGCGCGCAGCGCATTCAGGACGAAAGCGGCGAGCTCGTTTGGCAAGGTTCGATCGGGATCGCCAACGACCTCAACAAGGATGTCGTCACCAGCTTCCCCGTCGATGAAGCCTTGCCCGAGCGCAAGCCCGGCATCTATGTGCTGATCGCCTCTCCTGCCAATACGCCGGACAATGAATGGGACGCCAAGGCGACCCAGTGGTTCGTCGTTTCCGATATCGGCGTTACCACTTATGCCGGAACCGATGGGCTCAACGTCTTTACGCGCTCGCTCGCTTCTGCCAAGCCGATCGCCGGCGTCGAGCTGCAACTGCTTGCCAAGAACAACGAGGTTCTGGGCACCGCGACGACGGATGAAAACGGCCGAGCCATCTTAACCGCCGGCCTGCTGCGCGGCACGGCAGCACTCACACCCGCCGTCTTGGCTGCCAGGAACGGAGCGTCCGACTACGTCTTCCTCGACATGACACGCGCTGGATTCGATCTGTCCGACCGCGGCGTGACGGGACGGGCCTCGCCCGGTGCGATTGATGTCATGACCTGGACCGAGCGCGGAATCTATCGGGTGGGAGAAACGGTGCATGCCTCCGCCCTTGCCCGCGATACGGATGGCAAGGCGATCGAGAAGCTGCCGCTGACCTTCATCTTCATGCGCCCTGATGGCGTCGAGGACCGGCGCATCGTCAGGCAGAGCAGCGACGCTGGCGGCTATGTGATCGACCTTCCGATCCAGGAAAGTGCCATGCGCGGCAGCTGGACGATGAACGTCCATACCGATCCCAAAGGATCGCCGATCGGCACAAGAACCTTCCTCGTCGACGATTTCGTTCCCGATCGCACCGACATGGAGCTGAAGACCGAAGCCAAGGAAATCGGTCCCGACACGCCGGCAACGATCGCTATCAGCGGCAAGTATCTCTATGGCGCACCGGCGGCCGGCCTGACGCTCGAAGGCGACGTCGTCATCAAGCCGACGCGCGAAAGCCAGGCTTTTTCGGGTTACGTCTTTGGTCTTTCTGACGAGGAGGCGAACGAGGAAAGCCGCCAGGCGATCGAAGGCCTGCCGGTACTGGACGAGAACGGCCAAGCCACGACCGATCTCACGGTCGGCGACCTTCCCGCGACCACGCAATTGCTGAACGCGGCGGTCTACATCCGCATGCAGGAAACGGGTGGCCGGGCGCTGGAGCGCTCACTGGTGATCCCGGTCAAAAGCGAGGGACCGATGATCGGCATCAAGCCTGAGTTTTCGGGCGATGCAGCCGAGAACTCGATCGCCGGCTTCAACGTGATCGGCGTCTCCGCAGACGGCCGAAAGCAAGAAATGAAGGGGCTGCGCTGGAAGCTTTCGCTCCTTGAGCGCGAATACCAATGGTATCGGGAAGGCACGGCATGGAAATACGAATCCGCCTTCAACGCACGCCAGGTTGCGAGCGGCACGGTTGATGCCGGCCTGGACGGCGGCAAGATAGCGTCCCAGGTCGGCTGGGGCCGCTACCGCTTCGAAGTCGAAAGCCCTGACGCGGATGGTCCGGTATCAAGCATCGAATTCGATGCCGGCTGGATGGTGGAGGCTGTCTCGACTGAAACGCCGGACGGGCTTGAAATCGCGCTTGACAAAGAAAGCTATAAGGTCGGTGAGACGGCGAAGCTGAAGGTTTCTTCCCGTTATGGCGGAGAGCTGATGGTGACTGCCGGGACGGAAAATCTCGTTGCCGTGCAGAATGCAACGATCGGCGAGACCGGGGGCGAAGTGGAGGTCCCGGTTACCGCCGAATGGGGCGCTGGCGCCTATGTGACAGCAACGCTCTTCCGCCCGGGCGACGCCCAGGACAGCCACATGCCGATGCGCTCGATCGGCATCAAATGGCTGAAGGTCGATCCCGAGCAGCGTGCGCTGCAGGTGAAGCTCGATGCACCGGAAAAGATGCTGCCGCGTGCACCGCTGAACATCAGTCTTGCGGTGACGGGGGCTGGCGCCGATGAGGACGCTTACGTCACGGTTGCCGCCGTCGATGTCGGCATTCTCAATCTGACGCGCTACGAGGCGCCCAATCCCGAGGACTGGTATTTCGGCCAGCGCCAGCTCGGTCTTGAAATCCGCGATCTCTATGGCCGCCTGATTGATGGTTCGCTCGGCGCGACCGGCAAGCTTAGAACCGGCGGCGACGGCGGCGCGGTGGCGCTGCGGGGCAGCCCGCCGACGCAAAAACTCGTCGCGTTCTTCTCCGGTCCGATGAAACTTGACGCCGCCGGCAAGGCGAACGTCAGCTTCGACATTCCGCAATTCAACGGCACGGCGCGTGTCATGGCCGTTGCCTGGTCGAAGAACGGGGTGGGCCACGGCGTCAAGGACGTCGTCATCCGCGATCCGGTGGTCGTCACCGCCAGCCTGCCGAAGTTCCTGGCCCCTGGCGACAAGGCGGAACTGCGCCTCGACATTGCCAATACCGATGCGCCGGCCGGCGATTTCAAACTGCAGCTGACCGGCAACGAGGCCGTCGGCATCGAGGAAGCTGCAGCTTCCCGGACGATCCATCTGGATGCCGGTGCGAAATCCGATTTCACGCTATCTGTGATCGGCAAGCAGCCCGGCAACGGCGCTGTTTCGATCAACCTCTCGGATGCTGCTGGACTGTCGCTCGATCAGACGGTTGACGTACCGGTCCGCCCATCGTCACTGCCCGTGACCGAACGGCGCGTCATCGCCTTGAAACCGGGGGCGAAACTGAAGATTGACAAGGAACTTCTGGCGAACAGCGTGCTTCCGGGCGCCTCGGTCAGCGTCAACGTCACCCGTTCGGCCGCCTTCGACATTCCCGCACTGCTGATGTCGCTCGACCGTTATCCTTTCGGCTGCGCCGAACAGACGACCAGCCGCGCGCTGCCGCTTCTTTATCTCAGCGAGCTTTCGAAACAGAACGGCCTCGAAGACGATGCAGACGTCAAGAAGCGCGTGCAGGATGCGATCTATCGCGTACTGTCCTATCAGGCATCGGCAGGCAGCTTCGGCCTTTGGGGACCGGATTCGGGCGACCTTTGGCTCGATTCCTATGTCACGGATTTCCTGACGCGGGCGCGTGAAGAGAAGTACGACGTGCCGGACCGTGCGCTGGTGCAGGCGCTCGAGAACCTCCAGAACGCGTTAAGCTATGACGTTAACGTCAAGACGCAGGGCGATGAAATTGCTTATGCAATCTATGTTCTCGCCCGCAACAGGAAAGCCTCGATCAGCGATCTGCGCTACTACGCCGATACGATGATCAACGACTTCCCGACGCCGCTTGCCAAGGCGCATATCGCCGCGGCACTTGCCCTTTACGGAGATGCGACGCGCTCGAAGAATATCTTTGTCGATGCGCTGCAGATGACCGAGGATTCAATGGTTCATCGCGTCAATCTTTCGCGCACCGACTACGGCTCGATCCTGCGCGACGGCGCAGCCATTCTGGCACTTGCCGCCGAAAGCCGCCCTGTCCCGCCGGTCATTCCAGAACTGGCAAAGGCCGTCGGCAAGGAATGGGATCGCAGCAAGTGGACGAGCACGCAGGAGCAGGCCTGGACGCTGCTTGCGGCGCGCGCGATCCAGAGCGGCAATGATTCGCTGAAGGTGGACGTCAACGGAGCGCTGCACACGGGTGCCTACATGGCGAAGATGAGCGGCGACGCGCTGATGAACAATCCGCTGACGCTGACGAGCGCCATGGCCGATCCGGTATCGGCGGTCGTGACGACCGTTGCAGCACCCGTCACGCCGCTGCCTGCCGGCGGCAACGGCTTTGCCATCGAGCGCAGCTATTACACGCTTGATGGCGAGCCGGCGAATATCAGTGAAGCGCGGCAGAACGAGCGCTACGTGGTGGTGCTGCACGTGACCGAAACCAACGCCTGGCCGTCGCGTATTGTCATGACCGATCTGCTGCCGGCCGGCCTCCAGATCGACAATCCGAGCCTGGTCGACAGCGCGCAACTCACTAATTTCGACTGGATCGGCGAACAGACGGCGGCTCATACAGAGTTCCGCGGCGACCGCTTTGTTGCGGCCTTCAACCGGACGTCGGACGACAATCGTGACATCAACGTCGCCTATGTCGTGCGGGCTGTCACTCCAGGCGTTTATGACCACCCGGCGGCGACCGTGGAGGACATGTACCGTCCCGAATATTCGGCTCGCACGGCGACCGGCAAGATGGAGGTTGTCGCAGCACGATAATGCGGCTCTGGCACAAGGTCACGATTGGAACTACGGCCGGTATCCTTCTTGCCGGTGCAGTTTTCTTCGCGCTCGACACCGCCGACAGTGCTTTTCCGCCGCCGCTTGAAAAGACCGGTGCGGTGTCGGCCGAAGTGCTGGATGCCGATGGTCAGCTGCTGCGGGCCTTTGCGACGTCGGAAGGCCGCTGGCGTCTGAAAACCACGGTCGCAGACGTCGACCCGCAGTTCACGCGCATGCTGATCGCCTATGAGGACCGGCGCTTCTACGACCATCACGGCATCGATCCGCTGGCAATCGGGCGTGCGGGCCTGCAGCTGATCACCAACGGCCGCATCGTTTCCGGCGCCTCGACGCTTTCCATGCAGGTGGCACGGCTGATCGAACCGCGCGCGGGACGTTCGCTTTCGGCGAAATTCCTGCAAATGGTACGTGCCGTCCAGATCGAGCTGCGGCTTTCGAAGGAAGAGATCCTTGATCTCTATCTGACGCATGCGCCCTACGGCGGCAATCTGGAAGGCGTGCGCGCCGCAAGCCTTGCCTATTTCGGCAAGGAGCCCAAGCGGCTGACGGTGGCGCAGGCTGCCCTCCTCGTTGCCCTCCCTCAGCTTCCCGAGCGGCGCCGTCCCGACAGAAACCTGGCGGCGGCGGAAGCCGCGCGAAAACGCGTTCTGGAGCGCGCCGCCGTAGCCGACGCCATCGGCGAGGGAGAGGCCGAGCGCGCCGAGGCGACACTCGTTCCGGCAGCGCGCATGCAGCTTCCGGCCCTTGCAGCACACGTCGCCGAAGCAGCGCTTCGCAGAAAACCGAAGGAGCGCGAGCATCGAACGACGCTCAAGAAGCAGGTGCAGGAAGGGCTCGAAGTAACGGCCAAGAATGCCGCCACGAAGCTTGGCCCGAAGCTTTCGCTGGCGATCGTGATGGCCGATGCGCGCAGCGGCGAAATCGCTGGCGAAGTTGGTTCAGTGGATTATTTCGATGCCAGCCGCTCCGGCTGGATCGACATGACGCGGGTCAGCCGTTCGCCTGGCTCGACCCTGAAACCCTTCATCTACGGCCTTGCTTTCGAGCAGGGGCTGGTGAGCCAGGAAACGATCATCGAGGACCGACCGGCGGATTTCTTCGGTTACCGGCCGCGCAATTTCGACATGCGCTATCAAGGCGACGTGACGGTCCGCGAGGCATTACAGCTTTCGTTGAACGTGCCGGCCGTCAGGCTGCTTGACGCCGTCAATCCGGCGCGGCTTCTGGTGCGCTTCCGCCGCGCCGGCGTCCGCCCCATCCTGCCACCGAACGAAACGCCGGGACTGGCGATCGGGCTCGGCGGCGTTGGCATCACATTGAAAGACCTCGTGCAGCTCTATACGGCGCTTGCCAACAAGGGCGAACCGGTTCGGATCGGCGACGGCGTGACGGGTGCGCCCGGCAAGATCGATGGCGAACCGTTGCTGGAGCCAGTCGCCGTCTGGAACGTTTCGGATATCCTTTCCGGCGTCGTCCCACCCGCAGGCGCTCCGCAACGCGGCATCGCCTACAAGACGGGGACCAGCTACGGCTACCGCGACGCATGGTCGATCGGCTACGACGGGCGTTATGTGCTCGGTGTCTGGGTCGGAAGGCCGGACAATGGCGCGGTGCCGGGATTGACCGGTTACGGCACGGCAGCCCCCATCCTGTTTGAGGCTTTTGCAAAGTCGGGCATAGCAACCACGCCTCTGTCGCGCCCACCCTCCGGCGCAGTACGCGTCGCCCAGGCCGATCTGCCGGTGAGCCAGCGGCGTTTCTCGATAAATGCCAGCGGGTTGCTTTCCACCTCCAGCCGCGAACAGGCACCACAGATCGTCTATCCGCCGGAAGGTGCGCATGTCGATCTCGGGGCAAAGAGTGGTGACCTCTCGCCATTGATGTTGAAACTGCAGGGCGGCCGGGCGCCGTTCCGCTGGCTTGCAAACGGCAAGCCGCTGCCCGATCTTTCCCGCCGCCGCATCAACCAGTGGATGCCGGATGGCGCTGGTTATTCGAAACTGACGGTGATCGATGCGATGGGGCGTGCGGCGAGCGTCGGCGTCTTCATCGACTAAACCTTGGAATTGGGGGAACAGAGCGCCCGATGTCACCGTTTCGGGCCGTCTCCCTCGGAAGAGCGGGCGACATGACGCTTCCGACATCGACATACCGCATTCAATTCCGCAACGGCATGACGTTCGACCGGGCGATCGAATGTGTGCCGTATTTCAAAGCCCTTGGCATCAGCCATCTCTACGCTTCGCCGATCTTCGCCGCGACGACGGGTTCGACGCATGGCTATGACGTGACTGACGCCAATAAGATCGATCCGGCAATCGGCGGACGGGAGGGTTTTAACCGGTTGAGCAGTGCTTTGAAAGACGCCGGGCTTGGCCTCATCCTCGATATCGTGCCCAACCATATGGCCGCCTCGACGGAAAGCCCCTGGTGGCGGAGCGTGCTGAAGCTTGGGCAGGAAAGCCCCTATGCACGATATTTCGATATCGACTGGAGCGAACGGCTGACTCTGCCGATCCTCGGCAAGCCGTTCGAAGACGCCCTGTCGGATGGCGAGCTGCGGCTTGAGCGCGATCCGGAAAATGGCGAACCGGTGCTTGGTTATTGCGACACGCTTTTGCCGTTGAACCCCGGCAGCGCCGAGGTTGTTTCAGCAAGCACAGATGAGCCGGCGTGGCTTTCGAAAGACAAAGAGCTGATCGCTCGCCTGCACGAGGCCCAGCACTGGCGATTGATCCATTGGAAAGAGGCGGCAAGACATCTGAGCTATCGGCGTTTTTTCGAGGTGACGGAGCTGGTCGGCCTGCGCGTCGAGGACGAGCAGGTTTTCGAAGATAGCCACCGGCTCATTCTCGAACTTGTGCGCTCCGGGCAGGTGCAAGGTTTGCGGCTCGACCATATCGACGGCTTGGCAGATCCGAAGCAATACCTGCAAAGACTCCGCGCCGAAGCAGGACCGGAAACCTATATCGTTGTCGAGAAAATCCTCGGTCGCGACGAAAAACTACCCGCAAGCTGGCCGATCGCCGGGACCACCGGCTACGAGTTCATTTCGGCGCTTGGCCACCTTTTCATCGACGGCGGTGGCCTGCAACAGCTTGGCACCGCCTATGCGAATATCGCCCCGGACATGGCCGATATTGCAGCCGGTCTTCGCGCAGCCAAGCAATTGATGGTGGAACGCAACTTCGAAGGCGAGACGACGCGGCTGGTGAAGATCGTCCATGGCCTTTATCCCGACCTTGAGCGCGCCGGGATTGCGGCAGCTATCCGCGAGTTGTTGATCGCCTTTCCCGTCTATCGCATCTATGGCAGCAAAGGTCGGCTTGACGCGCGGGATGCGGACGTGCTCGGCGGGGTCGTTTCCAGCGCGGCAGAAAAGCTTGCCGACCAGCGGGCGATCGACGTCGTGGCAAGGCTCTTGAAAGGTGAGGTACGGGGAGCAGAGGCGAAAGAGTTCCGTCGCCGCTTCCAGCAGTTGAGCGGACCTGTCATGGCGAAGGCAATGGAGGACACGCTCTTTTATCGCTACAACCGGTTGCTTGGTGTAAACGAAGTCGGCGGCGATCCAGATATGACGCCGGGCGGCGTCGAGGCTTTCCATGCACTGATGCTTAAGCGCGCGCGGCTTGTGCCGCACGGGCTTTCGGCGACATCGACACACGATACCAAGCGCGGCGAGGATGCCCGCGCAAGGCTCTATACCTTGAGCGAAGGAGCCGATGTCTGGGTGCAGGCGGTGGAGCGCTGGCGCGAGATGAACCGCGACCATCTGGTCGAATTGCCAAGCGGCTTGACGCCTGAACCGAACGTCGAATGGATGCTCTATCAGGCGCTTACCGGGATCTGGCCGGAGGATTTCTCAAACGGAGAGGCTGAAGCGCTGACAGGACGCTTCACCGCTTATGCGGAAAAGGCGGTCCGTGAAGCAAAGCACGGTACGAGCTGGGATGAGCCGCATGCCGGATACGAGGCGGCGGTTAGAGCTTATGCAACAGCGTTGCTTTCATCGACCAACCTCGCCTTTCACGAGGATTTCGGAACGGTGATGCGGCCGTTCATCGAGGCCGGCTATCTGAACAGCCTGTCGCAGACGCTGATAAAGCTGACAGCACCCGGCATTCCCGATATTTATCAGGGCGCGGAGCTTTTCGATTTAAGCCTCGTCGACCCTGACAACCGCAGGCCTGTCGACATGACGGCCTTGTCTGCCAGCCTCCTGGAAGGAGTGCCGGTCGTAAGTCTGACTGTACCTGCGCTGAAACAGCGCATCGTCGAAATCGGTCTCCATCTTCGAAAGCGGCAACCGGAGCTTTTTGCGAAAGGCGCCTATGTTCCGCTTAAAGTGTCCGGCAGCCGCAAGGATCATGTCGTTGCCTTTGCGCGAGAGTTGAACGGAACCTACGCGATGACAGTCGTTCCACGGTTGATGCTCGGCTGGCTGGATCCAGGCGTTCTGTTCGCCGGGCCGGAATTCTGGAACGATACGATGATCCAGGTGCCTGCCTCCTTCGATGGCCTCCGCTGCGATCTCTTGACCGGTAGGATGCTCGAGCCGGGAGGCGAGCTGTCGCTTTCGGCGCTACTCGGCAGCCAGCCTGTGGCTCTCATCGAGCCTTGGGAGACCGATATCGAAGAGCATGAAATCATCACTTGACCTTCCAGTTGCTGGAAGGTGCATAAGCCTATCCACTGCCCGTCGGGACAAAGGAGAAGCCTATGAATACGCACGATCACCACCATCACGGCACCGGCAGTTGTTCCTGCGGGCACGGTAGCGCCGACACCGGCGGGGCCATATTTGCCCGTGATCCCGTCTGCGGCATGATGGTAGATCCGGATGCGGACAAGCCGAGCCTCAATTACCAGGGCCGCGCCTATCATTTCTGCTCCGACGGTTGCCGGAAGAAATTCGAAGCCAATCCGCAGGATTATCTCATGGCCAAGGATCCGGTTTGCGGCATGTCCGTCAATCGCGCGACCGCGCTGCATTTCCTGAAGCACGACGGCGAGAAGTTCTACTTCTGTTCGGCGGGATGCAAGGCAAAGTTCGAGGCCGATCCGGAAATCTATCGCCACGGAAAACGGCCGGCACAAAAACCTATGCCCAAGGGTACGCAATATACCTGCCCGATGCATCCGGAAGTCGTCAGCGATCATCCGGGCGACTGCCCGAAATGCGGCATGGCGTTGGAACCGATGGGTGTTCCGCCGGCAGACGAGGGCCCGAACCCGGAGCTTACCGATTTCACGCGGAGGCTCTGGATAAGCGCCGCTTTGGCCATTCCGCTGCTCGTTCTCGGCATGGGTCCGATGATCGGACTGCCGTTGCGCGATGCGATCGGCGAGCCACTGGCAAGCTGGATCGAACTTTTGCTCGCAACCCCTGTCGTGCTTTGGGCTGCCCTGCCCTTCTTTCGTCGGGCTTGGAACTCATTCCTCAACCGCAGCCCGAACATGTGGACGCTGATTGGCCTCGGCGTGGGCACTGCTTATGTCTACAGCGTGGTCGCTGTGCTTGCGCCCGGCCTTTTCCCCATGAGCTTCCGGGGTCATGGCGAGACTGCGCCCGTCTATTTCGAGGCGGCGTCCGTCATCGTGGCGCTGGTCTTCGTCGGCCAGGTGCTGGAATTGAAGGCGCGCGAGCGGACGGGCTCGGCCATACGGGCCTTGCTCGACCTTGCGCCGAAGACGGCACGCCGCATCAATGCAGACGGCAGCGAAACGGATATCGAGGTGGACGAGATCGCGAGCGGCGACCTGCTGCGGGTGCGGCCAGGCGAACGCGTTCCAGTCGACGGGTCGGTCATCGATGGGCAATCGACCATCGATGAATCCATGATTACCGGCGAACCGCTACCGGTCGAAAAGACGAAGGGCGATGCCGTCACCGGCGGGACGATCAACCGGAACGGCACTTTCGTGATGACGGCAGAGCGCGTAGGTGCGGAAACAACCTTGTCGCGCATCGTCGACATGGTCGCCAAGGCGCAGCGCTCGCGGGCGCCGATCCAGGCCGCGGTTGACCGGGTCTCGGCCTTCTTCGTGCCTGCCGTTGTTGTAACGGCGATCGTCGCCTTCATCGCCTGGGCAATTTTCGGGCCGGTGCCGCCGATGGCACATGGCCTGCTTGCCGCGGTTGCCGTGCTCATCATCGCTTGCCCCTGCGCACTTGGCCTTGCAACCCCGATGTCGATCATGATCGCCACCGGGCGGGGCGCGCAGGAGGGCGTGCTGATCAAGGATGCCGAAGCGCTGGAACGTTTTTCGAAGGTCGATACGCTGATCGTCGATAAGACCGGCACTTTGACGGAAGGCAAGCCCCGCCTCACGGACGTCGTCCCGGTTGGCGGCACAGATGAACAGAAGTTGCTCCTATTGGCGGCAAGTCTGGAACGCGGGTCAGAACATCCGCTGGCCGAGGCAATTGTCTCCGGTGCGGAAGAGCGCAAGATCAAGCCAATCGATGTCACGGGCTTCGAGGCTATCACCGGTAAAGGCGTGAAAGGCGATGTGGACAACACGGCCGTAGCGCTCGGCAATGCCGCGATGATGAACGATCTCGGCATTGATACCGCGCCGCTTGCCGAAAAGACCCGCGCCCTGCGCGACGAGGGCAAGACCGTGATGTTCGTCGTCATCGACGGCAGTCTTGCGGGTTTCGTTGCGGTTGCCGACCGGATCAAGGCGACGACCGCTGAGGCGATCCGCGCGCTGCACGAAAGCGGGCTGCGCATCATCATGGCGACTGGCGACAATGAGCGCACGGCAAACGCCGTCGCAAAAAGTCTCGGGATCGATGAGGTGCGCGCCGACGTTTTGCCGGAAGACAAGAAGGCGCTGATCGACGAACTGCATGCAAAGGGTGCGGTCGTTGCAATGGCCGGCGACGGCGTGAACGACGCTCCGGCACTTGCCGCCGCAGATGTCGGCATCGCCATGGGAACGGGGGCGGATGTGGCGATGGAAAGTGCCGGCATTACCTTGGTGAAGGGTGACCTCAACGGGATCGTGCGTGCCCGGCGGCTGGCGGAGGCGACGATGCGCAACATCCGCCAGAATCTCGGCTTCGCTTTCGGCTACAATGCTCTCGGTGTGCCGGTCGCCGCAGGCGTGCTCTACCCGATCTTCGGCCTGCTGCTTTCGCCGATGATTGCGGCAGCGGCCATGAGCCTATCGTCTGTCTCCGTCATCGGCAACGCGCTGAGGCTGAGGCTCCAGAAACTCTGAGAGGACAAAAGAATGAACATCGGCGAAGCATCGGACCGCTCCGGTCTGCCACCCAAGACCATCCGCTACTACGAGGATATCGGTTTGATCCGCCCCGGAAGGGGCGGAAACGGCTATCGCGACTATGAGGCCGCCGATGTTCACAAGTTGCGTTTCCTCCAACGTTCCCGCGGGCTCGGCTTTTCTGTCGAGGAATGCCGGCAACTGCTGGCGCTTTACGAGGACAAAAGCCGGGCAAGCGCCGACGTGAAGGAGATCGCACAAGGCAAGCTCCATGAGATCGACCGGAAGATCCGGGAGATGTTGGAATTGCGGCGCACGCTGGAGCATCTTGTGCATGCCTGCCACGGCAACGACCGGCCGGACTGCCCGATACTGGAGGAGTTGTCGGATGGGCGGAGACCCTGAACGCTACCGCTGATAGATATCCCGCCGATTTCCGATGCGCACGATCAGAATCCGAACAGTTTGATCTTCTATATTCGCAATGATGCGGTAGTCACCGACGCGGTATTTCCAGAAATCACCAAGTTCGGAACCTTTTAGTGCTTCACCGATCAACCGCGGGTTTTCGAGTTTCGCGACACGCTCGTGCAGGAAAGCGAGAACGCGCTTGGCAACGTCGCTGCCGAGTTTGGCAAGCTCACGTTCGGCGGCGCGTTCGAACTTAATTCTCCAGGCCATAGGCCTTCATGAGCTCTTCTAGCGAAACCGTATCACTTCGGCCGCTCCGGACATCCTCAAGACGCTTTTCTGCAAGATAAACATCCTCAAGATCATCCAGATGCTCGAGGATTGCCTCGCGTGCGTAAAAGCTTTTGCTGCGGCCTGTGCGCTTGGCAAGTTCATCAAGCCGGGCCTCTATCTCAGGTGGAAGCCTTAAGGCGAGCATCGTTCCATCTCCCTACATTGCTATACAGATATAGCGATGTAATTCCAAATGCCAACCCAATCGATACATTCCAATCGCATATGGGCGAAAATTTTTCGGAATAAAACATCATCGGCAATCGTATACTCAATCATGGAACGGAAAGAACGGCCCTTCGACGTCATCGGGCAACTCGCGGTACTCAGACGTTACGCGCGTGCGCTGGTGCGCAATTCGGATGACGCTGAAGACCTTGTGCATGATGCGCTCGTGCGCGCCTTCGAGAAGCGGCAGAGCTTCCGGCGTGCCGGCAACCTACGCACCTGGCTGCTTTCCATTTTGCACAACGCCCATATCGATCGGGTTCGTCAGAACCGGTCCGTAGCGCGCCGGCACGATGAAGCGGCTCTTGAGACGGATCCGTCGCTGCCGGCGGGACAGGAACATGCGGTGCGTCTTCAGCAGGTCCGTGACGCTTTCTTCGACCTGCCGGAAGAACAGCGCGAGGCACTGCATCTCGTTGCGATCGAGGATCTTTCCTATCAGGAAGCTGCAGCCTCGCTCGGCATCCCGGTCGGAACGCTGATGTCGCGGGTCTCACGCGCCCGCGCGCAGCTTCGCGAATTCGAGGCAGCAACGCCGCGCGCCTCGCACCTGAGGTTAATCGGAAGGAACGGCAATGAAAGCAGTTGATCCGATCATCGATGCCGATCTCGACGCCTATGTGGATGGCGAGCTGGACGTGGCGCGCCGCATTCAGGTGGAATCCTATCTTTCCGAGAACCCGGCGATTGCTGCAAAGGTAATGGCCGATCTCAGCATGAAGGGCGAGCTGCGCCTGGCGCTTGCCGGCGAAAGTGCCTTCGGCCGGATCGAGACTCGGGATGCCGCACGGCGTCTGGAGCGTGGTCTCTCTTACGGCCGTATCTTGCATGCGGTTCAGCGGGCCGCTGCCGTCGGCGTGCTCGTGATGGCAGGCTGGGTGGCACATACCTCCTTTGGCGCCTTTACGGCGACGGAGGTTGTCGCGTCCGTTCCAGCTCCGCCCTATGTCGAGGATGCGGTGCAGGCCTACCAGACGGCCAAACTTCGCGAAACGATGCCTTCGCAGACGGCTGCGAAATATAATCCTGACGAGATTCGCGCGGATACCGCGATCGTGATGCCGGACCTGCCGAAGGAGTGGGAGGTTTCCGATGTCCAGATTTTTCCGTCCGAATTCGGCCCGAGCGTCGAAATGGCAATCCGGGAACCGGACGGCAAGCGGCTTTCGCTTTTTGCCGTGCGGCCGGGCGCTTTTGCCGTTCGGCCGGTCAGCCATCTGGCGCTCGACAATGCCGAGGCCGCTTACTGGCAGATCGGCGAGGTCGCCTATGCACTGATCGCCAGCGACAGGGATCTTGAACTCGACCGGGCTGCCGAGCGGCTCGCCCGTTCGCTCTACTAGTTTGAACCAGAGGAGATCAAAATGAATCCGAACAATCCGCGTTACGGCTACGGCTCTGCCGCCAGCTCGCAGGTCCTCTTCGACGAGGGCCTCCGCAAGCACATGCTGCGCGTTTATAACTACATGGGTCTCGGTCTCGTCATCACCGGGATCGTCGCCTTCATCGTCGGCAGCACGCCGGCCCTTTACGTGCCGATCTTCCAGTCGCCGCTGAAGTGGGTAGTGATGCTTGCACCGCTTGCCTTCGTCTTCTTCTTCTCGTTCCGCATCCAGACAATGTCGGCAAGTGCCGCGCAAATGACGTTCTGGGCGTTCTGCGCGGTGATGGGTCTATCGCTGGCCTCGGTATTCCTCGTCTTCACCGGCACGAGCATCGCGCGCACGTTCTTCATCGCCGCGACGATGTTCGGCGCGACCAGCCTCTATGGCTACGCGACCAAGCGTGATCTTTCCCGCTTCGGCTCGTTCCTGATCATGGGCCTGATCGGCGTCATCATTGCCAGCATCGTCAACCTCTTCCTGGGTTCGAGCGCGCTGCAGTTCGCCATCTCGGTGATAGGTATCCTCGTCTTCGTCGGCCTGACCGCCTGGGACACGCAGAACATCAAGGAACAGTTTTCGGAAAACCACGATCAGGAATCGAACCAGAAGCTTGCCGTCTTTGGCGCGCTCTCGCTCTACCTGAACTTCGTGAACATCTTCCAGCTCCTGCTCAACTTCACCGGCGAGCGGGAATAAAGACCGCGCTTCTGGGGGCAAAGGAAGCGCACGAGCGCCCGGCCTGCAATCTGTGACAGGATGGCGGGCCGGGCGTTCACCTAAAGAGACGGCCGGGCTTGATGTCCGGCCGTCTTTCTTTTGTGTCAGATGATGCCCCAAGCGCGGTAACGTCCGCGGCCGGTGATTTCGCGGATGCCGATTTCGTTCAGCAGATTGAGGGCACCCCGGCTCGTGACCCGCAATTGGCGGGCGACCATCGCCGAGGACACTATGGGGCGCGAAAGGACGAATTCCGCAAGCTGCGGCAGACTGCTGTTTGAGCGGCGATCCCTGAAGCGCAGCTCCATCTGGGTGCGGGCAAGAGACAAGCGGTCCATCTCCTTCAGGCCGGCGGCGGCACTCTCACGCATCGCCTCCAGGAAAGCGAGCAGCCGCGTCATGCGATCGCGCGACCGTCGCCGCTCGTGGCGGACGGACTTCAAACCGGCATAGAAGGAAAAGAGATGCGAGGCGACCTTGCCACGGGACCGCAAATAGCTCGAAACAAGGAGGCCGCCCAGCCAGTGCTGGCGTCTGATCGGCTCGGTTCTCTCCCACGCCTCGAAAAGCACTGCGGCGGCCAAGGCAGGAGGCAACTCGTCGGCAAGCGGAATGACCGCACGCCAATCGGATAGGCGCTGGGCCTCGTCCCATTCGTCGTCGCCGAAGAGGCCGAGCGGATCGGCGCGCGTCTCCTTCGGCCTTTCTTCCACCGCAGGAGCTCCGCCGAGATGGGTATCGAGTAATCGCTGAGAGCGGGCGAGTACGGCGTCGATCTCGGCAAGTTCCACCGATAGCAGCGCTTCGGCTTCCTCCTCCGCTTCATCGGGCGGCGCTATCGCCCCCTTCACTTCTGTTGCGCGCCCGGTTTCCTCCAGACCGGCGCCGGCAAGCGCATTCAATCCGGCAGCACTGAGCGCCCAGGTGGGTTCGGCCGTCCAGATGCGGCGACGCGCCCGCAGGACGGCATGGGCAATCGTCAGCTCGTGGCTCGGCGTCCGGCTGTCCATATGTGCATCATGCAGCACCAGGTCTTCGACATGTACGAGTTCTCCCGCAACCCAGAGAGCGCTTGCGGCATCGAAAAAGTGGCCGCGTTCGGCAAAACCGTCGCCGACAGGCGAACGGGCTGCTCTCTCATCCAGCCTGGCCAGCATATCTTCCGCCAGCGCGATTGCAGGCAGCAGGCTCTTCAGCATTGCGTTGTCGATTTCGTAGCGCATCTTGTTATCGGCCGGAAGTCATCTCGACGTTTACTTCCGCTATTTGCAGCATGATTCGCAATAGACTTGCTGCAAATTCTCAGGAGGCCGGGCTGAAGCGCGCGACGAGCGCATGGCGGTCTCCGGGATAGGTAAAACGCACATGCGTGACCGATCCGGCGCTGCTCCAGGTGCGACGCTCGATAACGAGGCAGGCTGTCGAACGGGCGATGCCGAGCGCGGCTGCTTCCTCAGCACCGGCCTCAAACGCGTAAATCTTGTGCTCCGCCGCACTCCACGGGACCTGTTTTAAGAGCCAGGCGCCAGGGGCGAGCACGCCGAAGTCGGCATCGGCCGCTTCCGGGACTGCACTAAGATTGATCAAGCGCTGCTCCAGGCAGAAAGGCCGGGTCCCCGCGAAATGGACGCAAACGATCTCTTTCACGAGACCGCCCGCCGGAAGATCGAGTTTGTCTTCGGCCTTTATTTTGCGGCTTACACTTTTCGTGACCGAATAGGAGTAGGGCAAGTTCAGCGACTGAACTTCCGCCTTGATGTCGTGGATTTCCAGTACGGCCGACTGTGCCTGCGGCTGGGTGACGAAGCTGCCGGACTTCTTGCGGCGCTCGATCAGTCCGGCTTTTGCGAGTTGCGTCAGCACTTTGTTGACGGTCATTCGTGAGCATCCATATTGCATCGCGAGATCGACCTCAAAGGGGATGCGATAACCAGGCTGCCACTCGCCGGAGACGATGCGGCCTTCGATCTCGCTCAAGATGCGCTGATGCAGGGTCGCATCTTTGCTGCCGTTCATAACTCACTCCGCTTCGGGTCCGCTGCTCTAGTTGGAACGCAGCGGCAAGAAAGACTTAGGCGGCGACCAGCTCGTGCATTGCTGCGAGGAAACGCCGATTGATCGCCTCGCGCTGCCGATGACGGCCGGCTTCGACCTGTTTGCGCCCAAAGGCCCAGACGCAATCGACAGCGACGCCGCCGGCAAAGATCCAGTGGTCGAGGATATGGTCATCGGTGAGATAAGGCACTGTGCCACAATCGAGCGCGACGATATCCGCATAGTTGCCTTCAGCGAGACCCCCTGCAGCATCGAGAGCCGCACTGCCGCCCGCAAGTGCATTGTCCAGCAAGGCACGGCCCGTCGAGCTACCGCTCTTGGCAATCACGTTGCGGGCGCGAAGCGCCAGCCGTTCGGAATATTCGAACTGGCGGAGTTCTCCAGGAAGCGAGATCTGCACATTCGAATCCGACCCGACGCCATATCGTCCGCCCTCTTCGAGGAAAAGCGGCGCCTGAAAGGTGCCGTCGCCGAGATTGGCCTCGGTGATCGGGCAAAAGACCGGCGATCGCACCGCTTTTCGCCATGCGCCGGGTTTCATCGTCGGTCATGTGGGTGGCATGGATAAGGCACCAGCGGCGGTCGACGGGCGCATGCTCAAGAAGCCACTCGACGGGTCTTGCGCCTGACCAGGCGATGCAATCGTCCACTTCTCTCACCTGTTCGGCGACGTGGATATGGACCGGTCCGCCTTCTGCAAGCGGCAGGAGCTTTGCCATCTCATCGGGTGTGACGGCGCGCAGGCTGTGAGGTGCCATACCAAGCTTTCCGCCTTCCAGCTTTTGGGTGACCGCGCGTGCCCGCTCCATCAATTTGCCGAAGCTCTCGAGCGAATTGATGAAGCGCCGCTGGCCTTCGACGGGCGCTGCACCGCCGAACCCGGAATGCGCGTAAAAGACCGGCAGCAATGTCAGGCTTATACCTGCCGTCTTGCTCGCGGCGCCGATGCGTTCCGCCAGCTCCGCAATATTAGCGTAAGGACTGCCGTCCTTGTCATGATGCAGATAATGGAATTCGCCGACACGCGAAAAGCCGGCTTCAAGCATTTCCATGTAAAGCTGTGCGGCAACCGCCTCCACATGCTCCGGCGTCATCGAAAGCGCGAACCTGTACATGACCGTGCGCCAGCTCCAGAAGCTGTCATTTGCAGGACCACGGACTTCGCCAAGGCCTGCCATGGCGCGCTGGAAGGCATGGCTGTGCAGGTTGGGCATCGCAGGAATAAGGAGGTGGTGGCGCTCGTCGGTCGCCTCGGCCTTCGCGCCGGTCTCGATCTTCGCGATACGGCCGCCTTCAAGCGACAGTCGTACGTCGCTTCGCCACCCCTCCGGCAAGAGTGCGGTCGCCGCATGAAGTGTCGTCATCGCCTTTTCCCTTCCTGTGAGCCTTCTATCTTTCTTTTCCATGGAAATGCCCAAATTTCCACTTGTCACCCGATTATTATGTATATACATGTTTCGGCATAAGGAAAGGCGTAAAGCTGATGAGCGGGAACAATCTTTTTACGAAGGAGCAGAGACCGAGCCTCTGGCGCAACGGCCGGCTCATGACGCTCGATCCGGGTAAGCCAGGTTTAGGCACCGTCGAAAAAGGCGCGATCGTCACCGATAACGGCCGCATTTCCTATGCCGGTCCGGAAGGCGAGCTGCCCGTTTCGGTCATCGAGCGTGCCGAAATCGTCGACCTTGAAGGCCGTTGGGTGACGCCGGGGCTTATCGATTGCCACACCCACATCGTTCATGGTGGCAACCGCGCGCGCGAATTCGAAATGCGGCTTGCGGGCGCATCCTATGAAGAGATTGCCCGCGCCGGCGGCGGCATCGTCTCCTCGGTCAAGGCGACGAATGCGCTTTCCGTCGAAGGCCTTGTGCAAGCTTCACTGCCCCGCCTCGATACGCTGCTTTCCGAAGGCGTGACGACGATCGAGATCAAGTCGGGCTACGGTCTCTGCATCGCTGGCGAAGTAAAGATGCTGGAGGCTGCCCGAGCGCTCGGCTATGCGCGGCCTGTGCGCGTCAACACGAGCTATCTCGGCGCCCATGCGACCCCCACCGAATACAAGGGCCGCAACCGCGATTATATATCCGACATCGTGCTGCCCGCTCTCGAAGAGGCACATGGCAAAGGCCTTGTCGATGCGGTCGATGGTTTCTGCGAAGGGATTGCCTTCTCTGCGGAAGAGATTGGCCTTGTCTTTGATCGCGCCGAGGCGCTCGGCCTCCCCGTCAAGCTGCATGCCGAGCAGCTATCCAATCTGGGCGGCGCCGAGCTTGCCGCCGAGTATGGTGCGCTTTCGGCGGATCATCTCGAATATCTCGATGACGACGGCGTGGTCGCCATGGCGGCAGCCGGAACCGTCGCGGTGCTGCTGCCCGGCGCGTTTTACGCGATCAACGAAAAGCAGAAGCCGCCGGTAAACGCGCTACGTGCCGCCGGTGTTCCGATCGCCGTCGCGACGGATTGCAACCCAGGCACCTCGCCCCTCACCTCCCTGCTTCTGGCGATGAATATGTCGGCGACGCTGTTTGGCCTGACGGTTGAGGAATGTATTGCAGGCGCCACACGTGAAGGCGCTCGCGCACTCGGCCTTCTTGCCGAAACCGGCACGATCCAGGCCGGAAAATCGGCCGATCTTGCCATCTGGGATATCGAGAGCCCGGCCGAGCTTGTCTATCGCATCGGCTTCAACCCGCTTTTTGCGCGTGTCTTCAAGGGCGAAAGGATCGACCGTTGACCATCATCCTCCATCCAGGTTCCGTTTTTCTGAAACAGCTGGAAACGATCTACTGGACCGGCGAACCGGCAAAGCTCGATGCCACCTTCGATGCTGGAATTCAAAAGGCCGCGGCGCGCATCGCCGAGATCGCCGCCGGCAATGCGCCCGTCTACGGCATCAATACCGGCTTCGGAAAGCTTGCCTCGATCAAGATCGACAGCGCCGATGTCGCCACACTTCAGCGCAATCTTATCCTTTCGCACTGCTGCGGCGTCGGCGCACCGCTGCCGGAGAATGTCGTGCGCCTCGTCATGGCGCTGAAGCTCGTGTCACTTGGCCGCGGCGCTTCCGGTGTACGGCTGGAGCTGGTGCGGCTGATCGAGGGAATGCTGGACAAGGGCGTCATCCCGGTCATTCCGGAAAAAGGTTCCGTCGGGGCCTCGGGCGATCTTGCACCGCTTGCCCATCTGGCGGCGGTGATGATGGGAGAGGCCGAAGCCCTCTTCAAAGGTGAGCGCCTTCCAGGCGGGGAGGCCTTGAATCGGGCTGGCCTCAAGCCGGTGATTCTCGCCGCAAAGGAAGGCCTTGCACTGATCAACGGCACGCAGACCTCGACCGCGCTCGCGCTCGCCGGTCTCTTCCGCGCACATCGTGCCGCTCAGGCGGCCCTGATCACCGGTGCCATGTCGACCGATGCCGCGATGGGTTCGTCAGCACCATTCCATCCGGATATCCATACGCTGCGCGGTCATCGCGGCCAGATCGATACGGCAGCCGCACTTCGGACGCTACTTGAAAGCTCTGTCATTCGTGAAAGTCATGTCGAAGGCGACGAGCGTGTGCAGGATCCCTATTGCATCCGCTGCCAGCCGCAGGTCGATGGTGCATGTCTCGATCTCCTGCGTTCTGTTGCCCGCACGCTCGAAATCGAAGCCAATGCAGTGACCGACAATCCGCTGGTGCTTTCCGACAACTCCGTCGTTTCCGGCGGCAATTTTCATGCCGAGCCGGTCGCCTTCGCCGCCGATCAGATCGCGCTTGCGATCTGCGAGATCGGCGCAATTTCGCAGCGCCGTATCGCGCTTCTGGTCGATCCGGCTCTTTCCTACGGGCTTCCGGCCTTTCTCGCCAAGAAGCCGGGGCTCAATTCCGGCCTGATGATCGCGGAAGTCACCTCTGCCGCGCTGATGTCCGAAAACAAACAGATGTCGCATCCGGCTTCCGTCGACTCAACGCCGACGTCGGCAAACCAGGAGGACCATGTTTCCATGGCCTGCCATGGTGCGCGCCGTCTGCTGCAGATGACCGAAAATCTCTTCGGCATCGTCGGTATCGAGGCGCTGACGGCCGCGCAAGGCGTCGAATTGCGCGCGCCGCTTGCGACCAGCCCTGAACTGCAAAAGGCGATCGCTGTCATCCGCAATGTGGTGCCGACGCTGGAGGTCGATCGCTACATGGCGGACGATCTACGCGCCGTCAGCGAACTCGTTGCAACCGGCGCATTGAACACGTCCGTTTCCGAACACATCCTTCCGTCCCTGGAGATCTGAGATGAGCAATCCCCGTCACAACATCCGCGAAATCCGTTCACCTCGAGGGCTGGAACTCAATGCCAAGAGCTGGATGACTGAAGCGCCGCTTCGCATGCTGATGAACAACCTCGATCCGGACGTGGCCGAAAATCCGAACGAACTCGTCGTCTATGGCGGCATCGGCCGCGCCGCCCGCACCTGGGACGATTTCGACCGTATCGTCGCGACCTTGAAGACGCTTACCGAAGAAGAGACGCTTCTGGTGCAGTCCGGAAAGCCGGTCGGCGTCTTCCGCACGCATAAGGATGCGCCGCGCGTTCTGATTGCCAATTCCAACCTCGTGCCGCACTGGGCGACCTGGGACCACTTCAACGAGCTCGATAAGAAGGGCTTGGCGATGTACGGCCAGATGACGGCCGGTTCGTGGATCTATATCGGCACGCAGGGCATTGTGCAGGGCACTTACGAGACCTTCGTCGAGGCGGGCCGCCAGCATTATGGCGGCAACCTCAAGGGTAAATGGATTTTGACCGGCGGCCTTGGCGGCATGGGCGGCGCGCAGCCGCTGGCGGCCGTTATGGCAGGCGCCTGCTGCCTTGCCGTCGAGTGCAATCCGGATTCAATCGATTTCCGCCTGCGCACCCGCTATGTCGATGCCAAGGCCGAAACGCTGGACGAAGCGCTCGAGATGATTGGCCGCTGGACCAAGGCAGGCGAAGCCAAGTCGGTCGGCCTTCTCGGCAACGCCGCTGAAATCCTGCCTGAAATGGTCCGCCGCGGCATCCGTCCGGATATCGTCACCGACCAGACCTCTGCACATGACCCGATCAACGGCTATCTTCCGAAAGGCTGGACGATCGCGCAATGGAAAGCGATGCGCGAAAGCGATCCGAAGGCGGTCGAGAAGGCCGCGCGCGCCTCGATGCGCGAGCATGTCGAAGCAATGATCGCCTTCTGGGATGCAGGCATTCCGACGCTCGACTACGGCAACAATATCCGCCAGGTCGCCCAAGACGAGGGTCTCGAAAACGCCTTTGCCTTCCCCGGTTTCGTGCCGGCCTATATCCGCCCGCTTTTCTGCCGCGGCATCGGCCCCTTCCGCTGGGCAGCACTCTCCGGCGATCCGGAGGATATCTACAGGACCGACGCCAAGGTGAAGGAACTGCTGCCGGACAACAAGCACCTGCACAACTGGCTGGACATGGCACGCGAGCGCATCTCCTTCCAGGGCCTGCCGGCGCGCATCTGCTGGGTCGGCCTGGGCGATCGGCACCGTCTCGGCCTTGCCTTCAACGAAATGGTGAAGAGCGGCGAACTCAAGGCTCCGATCGTCATCGGCCGCGACCACCTCGACTCCGGCTCGGTTGCATCGCCGAACCGCGAGACCGAAGCGATGAAAGACGGTTCCGACGCCGTCTCCGACTGGCCGCTGTTGAATGCTCTTTTGAACACTGCCTCCGGCGCAACTTGGGTTTCACTGCACCACGGTGGCGGTGTGGGCATGGGCTTTTCGCAGCACTCCGGCATGGTCATCTGCTGCGACGGGACCGATGATGCAGCGCGCCGTGTCGAGCGTGTGCTTTGGAACGACCCGGCAACCGGCGTCATGCGCCATGCAGACGCGGGCTATGACATCGCGCTCGAATGCGCCGAGGAGAAGGGGCTGAGGCTGCCGGCGATCTTGGACAATTGAACCAAGCACGTGCCCCAGAACGCCTTGAAGGCTGGATACCGCAAGACATTTTGTCGACGGTGATGAGCGGATACCTTCAATAATCGACTGAGCAATCAGGATACGATCGAAAGGATCTTTATGGAAGGCCGGCGGTGGCGAGCGCATGCTCGCTGTCTATCGGAAGCTCGCAATAGCCGTTTTCGAGTAGACGGTAATGGGTTCGCCCTTCGCCGCTTCTCGATCAGCCGCGAAAGGTGCGTTTTCGCCTCATGTATGTTTACGGTTGCCATAGCGCCCTCCTCTATTACAACAACGGATCATAGCCATGCCGCGTACGACCATTCTCACCGTTGACACGCACCGGCGCATGCCGTGGAAGAACGGCGGCGGCGAGACGGTGGAGATCGCTGTTTCGCCGCAAGGTGCAGACCTCGGCGATTTCGACTGGCGGGTCAGCATGGCTGCGGTTGCTTCCGATGGACCATTTTCGATCTTTCCCGGTATTGACCGCACAGTTTCAATCCTTGCCGGTAACGGAATGTCCTTGGAGATCGACGGCCATGAGCCGGTCGTATTGACACAACAGAGCGAACCGTTCGCCTTTGCGGCTGACATTGCCGTCATGGCACGGTTACAGGCGGGACCGATCACCGACCTCAATGTCATGACGCGGCGAGACGCCTTTGTGCATAAGGTCGAACGGCTTTATATCGGCCTGAATTGGAGCGGCACTCTACCGGCTGCACTATCGCTTGTGCTGTGTCACGACGGGAAAGCAGCATTCGAATTGGCCGGAGAACACGGCTCGCTTGAAACTGGCGACGTCTTGATGATCGAAGCTCATTGCGGCGCCGCTTTGACACTTGCCGGCGCCGCCCACTGCTATCTCATTGGCATCACGGCTATCTGAAGCCAAGGTGATTTCCTCGTATTTTGTATAGACAAAAGAAAAGCAGCGTGCCTAGTATGTCCCAATAAACAGGCAAACTCCTTACATGCCTAAACAAAGAGCAGGGAACTCAGACATGAAAAAAGCACCGATTTTTGCCGCGGCCCTAGCCGCCCTTCTCGCTGGCAGCGCGGCGCACGCCGCCGACACAAAGGTCTCCATCGGCATTTCCGGTTGGACCGGTTTCGCGCCGTTGACGCTTGCCAAGGAGGCCGGCATCTTCAAGAAGCACGGTCTTGACGTCAACATCGTCAAGGTCCCGCAGGCAAGCCGTCATCTGGCGCTGGCATCTGGCGACATCCAATGCGCGGCGACCACCGTCGAAACCTGGATCGTCTGGAACGCGGCCGGCGTCGCAACCCAGCAGATTTTCCAGCTTGATGTCTCGCATGGCGCCGACGGCATTGCCGCCAAACCCGGTATCGAAAAGGTCTCCGACCTCAAGGGCAAGTCGGTCGCTGCGTCCGCGCCGGGTACCTCGCCCTATTTCCTGCTCGCCTTCATCCTTGCCAAGAACGGCCTCAGCATGAAGGACGTGACGATCGTCAACATGGAGCCAGGCCCGGCAGCACAGGCGCTGCTTGCCGGCCAGAACGATGCGGCCGTCACCTACGAGCCCTATCTTTCAAGCGTTCGCGCCGCTCCGGACAAGGGCAAGATCATCGCGACCACGGTCGATTATCCGGCCGTCATGGATACTTTCGGCTGCACGACTGCCTTCCTTAAGGACAATCCGGAAGCCGCCAAGGCGCTTGCCGCGAGCTACTACGATGCGCTTGAGATGATTAAGACGGACAAGGAAAAGTCCTATGAGATCATGGGCAAGGACGTGAAACAGTCCGGCAAGGCATTCGGTGATTCTGCCGCCTATCTCGAATGGCAGGACAAGGCCGCGGCACAGAAGTTCTTCGAAACGACGTTCAAGAGCTTCAACGAGGAAGCCGCCGATCTTCTGCTTTCGGCCGGCGTCATTAAGGTGAAGCCTGATCTTTCGACTCTCGCCGACCCATCCTTCATCAAGTGATCCGCAGACATTCAAGGGAGCGCCAGGACGGCCCAGGCGCTCCCGTTATTCAGTAAGGGCGCGGCATGCATCCACTTCAACCCATCGGAGCCCGCAGTCGGGCGCTGTTCGGCCTGCTGTTCTTCGTGCTGTTCTTCGCGGGCTGGGGCTATGCGACGCTCGGCGGCTATGTGTCAAAAACCTTCCTCGCCGATCCGATCACCATGGTGCAGGACGGCTACGACCTTTTGGTCAACCAGGGCTTCCTCTTCGATATCGGCATGACGATTTGGCGCGTCGGGGGCGGCTTCATCCTGTCAGCCCTCGTAGCCGTTCCGCTCGGCATCATCATGGGCGCCTACAAACCGGTCGAGGCGCTGCTCGAACCTTTCGTCTCCTTCGCGCGCTACCTGCCCGCCTCGGCTTTCGTGCCGTTGCTGATCCTCTGGGCCGGGATAGGTGAGACGCAGAAATTGTTGGTCATCTTCATCGGCGCCGTGTTCCAGATCGTGCTGATGGTGGCGGTCTCGGTTTCCAATACCCGCCGCGATCTCGTCGAAGCAGCCTATACGCTCGGCGCCAAGGACAGCGGCGTTGTCCGCCGCGTGCTCATTCCCGCCAATGCACCCGACATTGCTGAAACACTGCGCCTCGTGCTCGGCTGGGCCTGGACTTATGTCATTGTCGCCGAACTGATCGGCGCCTCCTCAGGCATTGGCTACATGATCATCAACAGCCAGGCGCTGCTTGCGACCGGCCAAATCATCTTCGGCATCATCGTTATCGGCCTGATCGGCCTTGTCTCGGATTTCGCCTTCAAATGGCTGAACCGCTGGCTTTTTGCCTGGAGGCTCGCATGAGCGAACTCGTCATAAAGGGTCTCAGCCGCACCTTTCCCGGTGTTCGCGGCGGTCAGCCGACGCTTGCGTTGCAGCCGACCGATCTTAGTATTCCGCGCAACGACTTCGTCACCATCCTCGGACCGTCCGGCTGCGGAAAATCGACGCTCTTGCGCATCATCGCCGGTCTCGACCGGCCGACGGCCGGCACCGTCGCGCTTGAGGGCAAGGCAGTCAAAGGTCCAGGCGCCGATCGCGGCATGGTGTTCCAGTCCTACACGCTTTTCCCCTGGCTGACGGTGCGCGACAATGTCGGCTTCGGCCTGCGTGAGAAAGGCGTTCCGGAGACGGAAAAGAAGGAGATCGTCGACAGCTACATCGACAAGGTCGGCCTTCGCGGCTTCGAGCATCATTGGCCGAAGCAGCTGTCCGGCGGCATGCAGCAGCGCACGGCAATCGCTCGGGCGCTTGCCAACAATCCGAAAATCCTGCTGCTCGACGAACCCTTCGGCGCGCTCGACAATCAGACGCGCGGCCTGATGCAGGAGCTGCTGCTTGGTATCTGGGAGCGTGAGCAGAAGACGGTCATCTTCGTGACGCACGATATCGAGGAAGCCGTCTTCATGGCCTCGCGCGTCGTCACAATGACGGCGCGGCCGGGCCGCATCAAGTCGATCACGCCGGTCGATCTGCCCCATCCGCGCCACTACACGATCAAGGCCAGTTCCGAATTCTCGGCTCTCCGGCTGAAGCTGACGGAGGAGATCCGAAGCGAGGCGATCGCCGCCGCGGCGCATGGATAGGAGGAAGTGGCTGTGGGGGAAATGCCGCTGCACCTGCGCATCCTGAACGATGTCGAAAAGCGGATCCTCTCCGGCGAATGGCCGCCGGGCCACCGCATTCCCTTCGAGCACGAGTTGACTGTGCAATACGGTTGCTCGCGCATGACAGTGAACAAGGCGCTGACGGATCTCGTCAAGAGGGGGCTGATCGAGAGGCGGCGGAAGGCTGGGACCCATGTGAGCTTCCCGCATGTCCAATTTGCCGTCATGGAGATCCATGATCTGCGACGCGAGGTACAAGCGCTCGGCCTCCCCTATCGCTACGAGATCGTCAGCCTCAAGCCCAGGCGTGCGCGGCGCGAGGACAATGCGAGGCTCGACCTTGCAGCTGGCGCCTCGGTGCTCGAAATCGTGTGCAATCACTTCGCCGGCGACCGGCCCTTCTGCCACGAAGAGAGGCTGATCAATCTTGCCGCCGTTCCCGAAGCGGCGAAGGAGACTTTCGAAGAAGGACCGCCCGGAACGTGGCTGCTTGGCAAGGTGCCGTGGAGCTCCGCAGAACACCGCATTCGTGCAGAGGCCGCAAAAGCGAAAATCGCTTCCGCTCTCTCAATCCCAACCGGGAGTGCCTGCCTCGTCGTCGAGCGTACAACCCATTACAGCGGCCTGCAGATCACCCATGTAATACTCACCTATCCCGGCGACAGGCACGAGCTCGTGGCCCAGTTCGCGCATGGCTAAGGGCAATCACGCGCCCTTCAATTCGCTGCGCAGGCGATGCAGGAACATTTTCAGTTCCTCGTCGTCGATGCCGACGAGGTGGCGCTTTTCCGGATAGGTGCCACTTTTGACATCTTCGGCGAACTCGGTGAAGGCTGCGATCCGCTCGCGCTGCAGCCGGTCATTTTCGGCGGCGAAATTGCGATAAACCTTGGCGTGGCGTGGGTAGTGGTTGCGGTTTGCGCCAAGCACGTCGTCGGCGAAAAGATACTGCGCATCGCAGCCGCTGCCCGCGCCCATGGAAATCATCAGCATGGAGGTGTTCTGGTTGATCACCTTGGCGACATCGCCAGGTACCACCTCGATTTCGGCGGCAAAGGCGCCGGCCTCTTCCAACGCTTTCGTCTGCCGCCAGATTTCAAACGCGCTTGCGGCTGTCTTGCCGACGGCGCGGAAGCCGCCGGTCCAGGTCGCCTTCGACGGGATCAGCCCAACATGGCCGCAGACCGGAATGCCCTCGTCGCGCATCCGCCGGATCGTCTGCAAGCTGGCCGCGCAATAGACGGCGTCGCCGCCCGCCTTCAACGCCTTGAAGGCCTCGCGCAAATATTCCTCGGCTGAAACATAGTCGCCATATTCGAGCCCCGGTATGGCAAAAGAACTTGGGGCCGCCTCACGAAAGAGCGGACCGAGCAGTGCCGGCGGTACGGAGATGATGTCGATCTTCGCCTTTTCGGCAGCCTCTGCCTCCTCGAGCGTCGTCACGCGAAGCATGGTCAACTGCCGCTTGCCTTTCATCGAAAGCAGATCAGCAACGGTCGGCCGGTTATGTTTTTTCATGGCGTTTCCTCTGAAAAGATCGGCGGCCGTCAGGCGGCGAGAAGGGATTTGAGTTTCACATGACTTGTGGTGAGCGCTGCTGGATCGGGACATGCCCGCGCGGCAATCAGCATTTCCGCAAGCCGGATATCGCGGGCAACGGCATTGCCCGGCCCGATACCGCTTGCCGCAATCAGCCGCCCTGTCTCATCCAGATGGAAGAGGATGAAAGCTCCGTCCCCGAGGTCGCGCCGAAGATGAGTGACTGCGCCCTCGGCAAGTCCGGCGATTTGCAAGGTCATGTCGTATTGATCGGACCAGAACCATGGAACAGCCGACACGGCTTCACCGGTGCCGAGCATATTGGCGGCAGCAAGGTTGCCTTGCTCCTGCGCGTTGCGCCAGGATTCGAGCCGTACGCGTTTGCCGCCGTAAATATCAAGGGGGAACGAGCAGCAGTCGCCCGCGGCAAAGACATCCAGCGCCGAGGTCTGCAGATGGGCGTCGACAGCAATCCCGTTTTCGATCGCAATCCCCGCCTTTTCCGCCAGGTCGACATTTGGTCTTGCACCGATCCCCATAAGGACAAGATCGGCCTCGACCACGTCGCCGGCAGCAAGCGTGATCACCGCCTTTTCGTCGGCTTCATTCAGTGACTCGATGGAGACGCCGCAGCGAATGCGCACACCTTCGACGCGATGCCGCGCACAGACCGCATCGGCGATCACCTCCGGCACGCCGCGTGTCAATATGCGCTCCAGGCCCTCGAGAACGGTAACATCCGCTCCAAGCTTTCTAGCTGTCGCAGCGACCTCAAGCCCGATGAAGCCGCCGCCAATGATTGCAATGTGCCTGCCTGGCTTCAGCACATGACGCAATGCCATCGCATCGTGATGCGTTCTCAGCGAACGGATACAGGCGCTGCTTTCCGGCATCCCGGGAAAGGGTCGCGCTCTTGCGCCGGTCGCCAGCAACAGCTTGTCGTAGGCGATGATCGCGCCATCGGCGAGCGTGACTCTCTTGTTCCTCACGTCGAGATTGATCGCCGGAGCGTCCGTCCGCAGATGGATGCCGCTTTCGGCATATCTCTCCGGCGCGGCGATGAATTTCGGTTGAGGCGCCCCGGCAAGGCCCGCCTTGGAAAGCGGCGGCCTTTCGTAAGGCGCAACCGGCTCGCTGCCGATCAGCGTGACTTCACCGCCAAAACCCTTCTCGCGCAGCGCAAAGGCTGCACGAGTGCCGCATTCGCCTGCTCCGATGATGACATAGTGAGCCACGGCGCACCCCCTAGATGGAAATAAAGACGGTGCCGCCTTCGACCTTGACGGGGTAGGTACTTAGGTTGACGCAGACCGGCGCACCCTTGGCCTCGCCCGTCTTGTAGTTGAAGCGCCCGTTGTGCTTTGGACATTCGATGATCTCGTCCATCACCAATCCATCGGCAAGATGGATGTGCTCGTGTGTGCAGAGGCCATCGGTTGCGAAGAACTCGTCGTCGGGACTGCGATAGACGGCAAAGGTCTTGCCGTCATGGTCGAAACGCATGACATCCTCCTCGTCGATATCGCCAGTGGCGCAGACTTCGATCCAGTTTCCGCTCATTTTCATCCTCCCAGAGGGCTGGTCTCATTGCGCAGCAGGCGCGAGCTCGTTGTGAAATTCCTCGCGATAGGGCCGCGCCGTCGGCGGCAGCTCACGCTTCAGGAAATAGTCCTCATTGCGCAATTGGCGCACAAAGGCCGGGGCCATTTCGCGATAACCCGACCAGATCGACGGGCTTGGCGCCGGCAGGTCGTGCTTGATCATCGCATGCAGCTGCGGCAGCGCATGGTAGGGAACCATCGGGAACATGTGATGCTCGACATGATAGTTCATGTTCCAGTAGATGAAGCGGCTGATGGGATTCATGTAGACCGTGCGGCTGTTCAGCCGATGGTCGATGACATTGTCTGCAAGACCGCCATGCTGCAGCAGGCCGGTCAGCACATGGTGCCAGGCGCCGTAAAGCCGAGGCAGGCCAATCAGCACCAGCGGCAGGAACGAACCCAAAGTGATCGCAAGCGCGACGGTTGCGCCGTAGATCGCCAGCCAGATACGGGCAATACGGATCGCCTTCGGCTGTTCCATCTCCGGAATGAACGTCTTTTCCTCGGCGCTGATCACGCCAAAAGCGTTGCGGATCATATCGACCACGGCATGCCAAACGTCGAGAAGGCCAAAGAAATTAAGGATCAGCCGCATAAGATCCGGCGGGCGCATGACGGCAATTTCCGGATCGCGGCCGACGATGACCGTATCAGTATGATGGCGGGTGTGGCTCCAGCGCCAGGTTACCGGATTGCGCATGATCATGAAGCAGGCGATCTGATAGACGGCATCATTCATCCAGCGGGTCTTGAAGGCGGTGCCATGCCCGCACTCATGCCAGCGGCTATCGGATGCCGAGCCGTAGAGCACGCCGTAAGCAAGGAGGAACGGCACACAAAGCCACGAGCCCCAGAAATAGATACCAAGCCCGGCAAAGGCCGCCATGGCGCCGAGCCAGATCGCCGTGTCGCGAATTGCCGGCGCATCGGAACGCTGCATCAGCGCCTTCATGTCTTTGCGCGGAATTTCGGTGTGATACCACTCGGCTGCAGCCAACCCGATCTCAACAGCGGTGCGGCCGCTTTCACCGAGCAGGCTGTAATCGCGCTTCGTCGCCTTCATCGTCATGCTTTCCTCCCGGGCCTCCGCACCCATCGCTGATGGACGAGAATAAGTTGACTTTGAAAAGCACTCAATGCAGGCTTGATATAATCTATCAAAGAACATCATGAGTGAATTGCATTCGTGATGGAATTCCATCAGGATTAAGCGCATGCGCCGACCGACCATCTCCGATCTCGCCCGCGCCTCCGGCGTCAGCGTTGCGACTGTCGACCGCGTGCTGAACGGTCGCCATCGTGTGCGTGAGGAAACGGCAAGACGTGTCTATGATGCGGCGGAATCGATCGGCTATCACGCGCTCGGACTCATCCGTCAGCGCGTCTTCGAGGATCTGCCGCAATACAAACTGGCTTTTCTACTGCAGAAGCCGATGCAATCCTTCTATCAGAATTTTGCAAGAGAGATCGAAACTGCAGCACGCGGGGTGACGACGGCGCGCATTCAGACGCAGATCGATTTTCCCGCGGCGTCCACGCCCGCCGCGATCACGGAAAAGATAAAGGCGCTTGCAGCGCGCAGTCAGGCCATTGCCCTTGTCGGTCCGGATCATCCCGCTGTGGCAGCCGCAATCGAAGAACTCAAAGAGAAGGGAGTACCGGTCTTCTCCCTTCTTTCAGATTTTGCCGCCGGCGTGCGCGAAGGCTATATCGGGCTCGACAACAGCAAGGTGGGCCGGACCGCTGCATGGGCAATCGCCAAAACAGCGCCGCACCCCGGAAAGGTTGCCTGCTTCGTCGGCAGCCATCGCTTTCACGGTCATGAACTGCGGGAAATGGGCTTCCGATCCTATCTTCGCGAGAATGCGCCGGAATTCGAGGTGGTCGAGACGCTTATTAATCTCGAGACTTCGGAAATAACCCATGAGGCGACTCTGACGCTTCTGCAAAAACACCCGGACCTCGTCGGGCTTTATGTCTGCGGCGGCGGGATGGAAGGTGCTATTTCGGCAATCCGCGAGGAAGGGCTCGTCGGTAAGATCGTGCTGATCGTCAACGAGCTGACGCCGGAAAGCAAGGCAGGGCTCGCCGATGATGTCGTCACGATGGCGATCTCAACGCCACTGCCCGCCTTGTGCAAGGAGATGATGACATTGATGACGACCGCCGTCGAAAACGGCGAGGCTGCCGTTCCCGGCCAAATCTTTTTGCCCCTCGAAATCTACATTTCAGAAAATATCTGAAGAATGATGGAATTCCATCATTCCTTTGGAAATTCTTGCATAAATGAAGGAGTAACAGGCCCGATATGGCGTGGCTTGCTCCAGGATTTCCATTAGAGATTGCCCTGACGAAACCATATAGGCTCATCAATTGATGCCTTGGGAGGAGAGACTGAAATGACATCCATCCCCTTTGCGCTGAACCATATGTCGGCGCCCGCGCTGAAGATCGGCGAATTTTTCGCGCTCGCAAAGCAGCTCCGCATCGATGCCGTCGAAATCCGCAACGATCTGTCCGGCAACGCCATTCTCGACGGCACCAAACCGGAAGAGATCAAGCAGGCGGCGGCCAATCATGGGCTTTCGATCATCTCCATCAACGCGCTGCAGCGTTTCAACGAATGGAACGAGACGCGCGCGCACGAAGCTGCGGAACTGATCGGTTATGCAGCCGCCTGCGGGGCCGAAGCGCTTGTGCTTGTACCCAAGAATGACGGCACCGGCCGCGAAGATGGTGCGCGTCAGGCCAATCTGCGCCAAGCGCTGCAAGCGCTAAAACCGATGCTGGAGGCCGCCGGCATCATCGGCCTCGTCGAGCCGCTTGGTTTTGAAATCTGCTCGCTGCGCTCCAAAACAGAGGCAGCCGATGCGATCGAGGCGCTTTCGGCGCAATCGACGTTCAAGCTCGTCCACGACACGTTCCATCATCACTTAGCCGGCGAGGAACTGATCTTCCCGCATCTGACCGGCCTCGTCCATATCTCCGGCGTCAGCGATCCGGACGTTTCCGTCAGCGACATGCGCGATCCGCACCGCGTTCTCGTCGACGCCTCCGACCGTCTCGACAACGCCGGGCAGATGCGCACGCTCTTGCAGGCAGGCTACAAGGGTCGCTTCTCCTTCGAGCCCTTTGCAGACGAAGTGCATGGTTTGACAGATCCTGCGGCAGCCTTGAAGGCAAGCATGAACTATCTGTCGGCAGCGCTCTGAGCGTTGATGACGAGCCGGCGTTCCGGCTCGCTATTCTCTGCCCCTGAACCGCCGCTGATAGGCGGGGTCGTAAAGCGCGCTTTCGCGAAAATCGCTGGCAGAAAGCGTCGGACCGACGAAGATGATCGCCGTGCGTTCAATCGGTTCGAGAGCGACCCTCGCCTCGATATCAGCAAGCGTGCCGTGCAGGATACGTTCGTCAGGCCAGGAGGCCTTGACGACTATGGCAACAGGGCAATCGGCGCCGTAAAGCGGCGTCAGTTCCTCGACGACTTGCCTGAGCGC
This sequence comes from Rhizobium sp. USDA 3886, assembly GCF_056279785.1. Classification (NCBI taxonomy): domain Bacteria; kingdom Pseudomonadati; phylum Pseudomonadota; class Alphaproteobacteria; order Hyphomicrobiales; family Rhizobiaceae; genus Rhizobium; species Rhizobium sp. USDA 3886. Next base: position 1,661,682 of record NZ_JBWCDC010000003.1, read on the forward strand.
ATGAATTGCCAGATGGATCGCAAGCGTCGAGCCCGTCGCACCGAATTTAGCAAGTGTTTCCTCATTCGGCATCGGCGAGGCGCGGCCTGAGACGCGGGTCAGCACCAGGCTCTGGGCAACAGCCGGAATCGTCAGTTCGCGGCCAAGTGCGGAGGCGGCCGCGGCAAAGGCCGGAACGCCCGGCGTCATCGTGTAGGCGATGCCCAGTTTTTCGAGGCGTCTTGTCTGCTCGGCAACGGCGCTCCAGACTGAAAGATCGCCGGAATGCAGGCGCGCCACGTCCTCACCGGCCTTGGCGGCACGCAGATACTCCGCCTCGATCTCATCGAGCGACATCGGCGCGGTATCGATGATGCGCGCATCCGGCGGGCAGTATTGCAGCAGTTCCGGGGATACGATCGATCCGGCATAGAGGCAGACCGGGCATCTGGTGATGAGATCGCGCCCGCGAACGGTGATGAGATCGGCCGCACCCGGGCCTGCTCCGATAAAGTGAACCGTCATCCTTCAATCCTTGATCCAGCGCCATTGCACCACGGGCATTGCCGGGCGCCAGCCGCTCATTGCGCCGAGGGGACCGGCGCGGGAAATCTCGATCCTTGTCAAAAGACCGCCGCGCCTTGCCTGTTCGGTAAGCAGCACGGCCTCCATTTCCAGTGTCACCGCGTTGGCGACGAGGCGTCCGCCGCTTCTGAGCGAGGCGATTGCTGCGTCCATGACGCCCGGCTCGCTGCCGCCTCCGCCGACAAAGATGGCGTCCGGTACCGGCAATCCGCCCAATGCCGCAGGTGCTGTTCCTTCGACAACGGCAAGCCCCGGCACGCCGAAAGCAAAAGCATTGCGGGCGATCCTTTCCGCGCGCTCGCGTGATTGCTCGATGGCGACTGCCTTCAGCGACGGATCGCTGAGCATCCACTCGATGCCGATCGAACCCGAGCCGGCTCCGATATCCCACAGCAGTTCCCCGTGGCGCGGCGCAAGCGCAGACTGCGTCAGAGCGCGGACTTCACGCTTGGTGATCTGCCCGTCATGTTCAAAGAGTTCGTCGTCCAGGCCGGCGGCAAAAGGCAGGATGCGAGCCCCTTTACCTGCCTTGACCTCGACACCGCAGACATTGAGAGGATCTATATCGGAAAGCCGGAAATCGTCTGCGGAGGTACTGAGGATACGCTCGCGGGCGCCGCCAAGCGCCTCCAGAACAATCATGCGAGAATGGCCGAAGCCGCTGTTTGACAGCAGCGCTGCCAGTTCCCCCGGCCCCTTCGCGTCGGAGGTCAGTGCAATGATGCGCCGCCCGGAATGCAGATGCGGGCGGACGAGATCGATGGAACGGCCATGAAGCGAGAGGCAGGCAGTTTCCTGCAAAGGCCAGCCGAGGCGCGACGCGGCCATGCTGAAGGCCGATGGAGCTGGAATGGCGCGCATCTCATCGGCGTTCACGTGCCGCGAGAGTGTCGCGCCGATACCATAAAGAAAGGGGTCACCGGAAGCCAGCACGACGACCGGTGAGCCCCGCCGGCTAAGGATTGCATTGATCGACTTTTCGAAGGGGCTTTGCCAGACAAGCCGCTCGCCTGTAATCAGACTGTCCATCAATGCATGATGCCGTTCGCCTCCGAAGACGGCAGGTGCCGCAGAAATCAGCCGCTTGGCCTGCTCGCCAAGTCCTTCTGGACCATCCTCGCCGATACCGATAATGACTAGCCAGGGTTTCGTGGTGTGACTAGGCATATCAGACATGGCAAAAATCCGCGGACTGATATTGGGCGGAACGACCGAAGCGCGTGCTTTGGCGCAGGCGCTCTCCAAGAAGGCCGGTTTTGACATCCTGCTGTCTCTTGCCGGTCGCACAGAAAAACCGTCCAATCAACCTGTTCCTGTTCGCATTGGCGGTTTCGGCGGAGCCGACGGCCTCGCGTCTTTCCTGCGCGATGGAGGCTTTGACCTTCTCGTCGATGCGACACATCCCTTTGCCGCCCGCATCTCCGCCAACGCCGACGGCGCTGCACGTCTCTGCGGAATTGCGGCGCTTGCCCTTCGCCGGCCCGAATGGGTGCAGCAACCGGGTGATCAATGGATCGCGACTAGAAACATTCAGCAGGCGATTGCTGCGCTTGGCCCTGACGCTCGCCGCGTCTTCCTGGCGACCGGACGCCAGGAGGCGCACTCTGCAGAGGCGGCGGCGCATCATTTCTATCTTGTTCGCAGCGTCGATCCCGTCAATCCGCCGCTCAATATTCCGAACGTGGAATACGTTCTCGATCGCGGCCCTTTCGATGTCGACCGCGAGATCGCCCTCCTTGCGTCCCACCGCATCGATGCGGTCGTTGCCAAGAATAGCGGCGGTGCGGCGACCTATGCGAAAATCGAGGCAGCACGCCATCTCGGCATCGAAGTCTTCATGATCGCCCGTGCGCCCGCGCCTGCCATGAGAGCGGTCGAAACCATCGAGGAAGCGCTCCGCGCGATCGATCACCTGTTTCCTCCTGCCATGGAACGGGGCGTGTAGACAAGTTCCGGCTTGCCACCGCCGGAAATGATCCGCGTTTCCGGCGAGCCGATGATGATGCAGGTCGCCATATCCGCAACGGAGGCGTGGGCGTCGCCGAGCGGCTGAATGATGATCCGTTCATCGGGACGTCCGGCTGCGCGGCCGAAGATCACCGGTGTCTGCCGCGGCAGATGCGCGCGCAGCACCTCGAAGGCCTTGCCGAGCTGCCAGGGCCGCGCCTTGCTGATCGGGTTGTAAAGGGCAATCACGAAGCCCGCCTTTGCAGCCAATGCCAGGCGTTTTTCGATGATATCCCAGGACTTCAGGTTATCCGAAAGCGAAATCGCGCAGAAATCGTGCCCGAGCGGGGCGCCGACGCGGGCTGCAACCGCAAGCATTGCGGTAATGCCCGGCACCACCACCAGCTCGACAGATCGCCATTCCGCCGGACCCGTATCGATTGCTTCGCAGACGGCCGCGGCCATGGCGAAAACGCCGGGATCGCCGCCGGAGACGATACAGACCTTGCGGCCGCCTGCCGCCATCGTCAAAGCGTCCCCTGCCCGTCTCATCTCCTCGCGATTGTCAGAGGGATGACGTTTTTGATGGGCGCTGAACTGCAGCCGGTCGAGATAGGGACCATAGCCGAAGAAATCGGTCGATGCCGAAACCGCCGAATGCGCTTCCGGCGTCATCTGATCAGGGTTGCCAGGGCCGGTGCCAATGACAAACAGGATTCCACTCATCGGTTCGCCTCCCAGCCGGGCACAAGCACCAGCGAGAAATACGGCGCGTCGCCGTCCGGCCGTTCTGCAAGCTTCAGCATCGCGGAATTCGCCATCGTGCCGCGCTCGACATAGACTGCTTCGCCGAGCCGCCCCGCAGCTTCAAGCGCGCGGCGGATCTTCGCAAGATTGCGGCCGACCTTCATGATGACGGCTGCCTGGGTATCGCCCAGCCGTCGCGTCAATTCTGCTTCCGTCATCGTGCCCGGCAGCACGGAAAGCACGTCGTCGCCCTGGACGATCGGCATGCCGGCAAGCGACCAGCAGCCGGACATGGCGCTGATGCCCGGGATCACCTCGACCGGGAAGCGATCGGCAAGGCGCACATGCAAGTGCATGTAGGATCCGTAGAACATCGGATCGCCTTCGCTGAGGACCGCGACCGTTTTTCCCGCATCGAGGCATGCTGCGACCACGGCTGCAGAACTATCGTAGAAAGCCGTGATCTGGCTTTGATAGAGCGCTTCGCTCTTTTCGATTTCGGTGGTCACCGGATAATAGAGCGGCAGCAGTTCGGCTTCGGGTCCGATCAGGTGCTGCACGACAGCCCGGCCGTTGCCCGCCCTGCCCTGTTTGGCGAAATAGGCAATGACGTCCGCGGCTTCGATCGCCTTGATTGCCTTGATGGTCAGCAGATCCGGGTCGCCTGGCCCCGTGCCGACGCCGATGAGACGGCCGGGCCTGGTCATAGTCCGGACCTCGCCAGCGCGTTGATTGCGGCTGCCGTCATCGCACTGCCACCCAGGCGGCCCCGAACGATCGCGAAGGGCACGCCATAGGAATTTTCCGCCAACGCATCCTTGGATTCGGCAGCACCGACGAAGCCGACCGGCATGCCGATGATCGCAGCAGGCTTCGGCGCGCCGCCACGCAGCAGTTCGAGAAGATGGAAGAGTGCCGTCGGGGCATTGCCTATCGCGACGACGCTGCCCGCCAGGCGATCGAGCCAAAGCCCGATGGCCGCCGCCGAGCGCGTGTTGCGGCTTGCTACAGCCAGTTCCGGGGTGCGGGGGTCGCGCAGCGTGCAGATCACGCCGTTTTCGGCCGGCAGCCTGGCCCGCGTAATGCCATGGGCGACCATTTCGGCGTCGCAGAAAATCGGAGCACCCTTCTTGAGCGCGCCACGCGCCGCGATCACGAAATCCGGCGAGAAGTCGAAATGCGCGGCGGCTTCGACCAGCCCGCAGGCATGGATCATGCGCACGGCAATCTCGGTCTCTTCCGGTGAAAAGCGCGAAAGATCGGCTTCGCTGCGGATGATTGCAAAGGAGCGTTCGTAGATCGCCTCGCCGCTGCGGATATAATCGTAATCTGGCATCCCTATTCCTGTTTCAGCGCGTTGGCGATCGCCTGGGGGCCGAGCCGCGTCAGGCAGGCAGCCGCCGATTCGCAAGGGCTCTTGTTCTTCCCGATAAGCCGGGCGAGCTTCTCTATAGCGGAATCGATCTCGCTGCCAGCAATCGTTACATCCGGCATGTCGCCCGCCCGTCCGTTCAACACAATACCATAACCGCCCGGCATCCCAATGATTGTGAGAGCTTGCCGCGGATGAGCACATCCCTTGGCACAGCCGGAAAGGTGAACCGCGAGCGATCCGTCGAAAAGAGCCGGTGCATGCTGCAGCAGATGCTCTGCCCGCACCTTCGTTTCATAAAAACCCGAGGCGCAGGCCCCCGCGCCAGCGCAAGCCGCAATATTTGCAAACGAACCGTTTGGATCGGAGCTAAAGCCAAGATCCGTTGCCGCCTCTTGCAACCGCTCTGCACTTTGTGGGTTCAAACCGGCCACATAAAATAGTCGGCCCGGCGCCAGCCGAATTTCTGCTGGCCCGAAGCGCTCGGCCTCTCCCAGAAATGTCGACAGGTCGCTTGCATTCATCTGGCCGAAATGCGGCCTGAGACCAAGGACAATGCTGCGATCGGCAAGCTGATGAACTCCGGGCCTTGACGTTTCTGAATGAGGCGCGGTGACAAATTGCGACTCCATTGCCGGAAACATGTCGCGCAAGGCAGTCGGTCCGATGTCGCGCGCTCGAGAATGCATGCCGATCCTCACGAGCATCGCCAGCAATTGCCCGACCGTCCGGACGGCGTCATCCGCCGAGCCGCTGCAAACAGGCACGGCCGTTTTACCATCGCCGTCTATCGCAACCCGCCAGCGGCCTTCGCCCAGAGCGGCAACGCGGATATCGGCTGAAAGACCAGATAGACCGAAACGTCCTCCACCGTCGACGATGATGGAGAGCTTCGGGGCCAGAAGTGGTGAAGACAGCGCAATCCTTAGCTCATCACGCAGCCGCGCTTCGATGGCGGCGGGATTTCCTATCTCGCGCGGGTCGATGCCATGTAGCGGCGAAAGCTCGATCGACGGACCTGCCGGAACAAGAATTCCTGCCGCATCGACATCAGCAGCAAGCCGATCGACAGTTTCCGGCCGCAGACCGCGGACTTGCAGACTTCCGCGCGCGGAAATTTCCAGAAGACCGTTGCCGTTTACCGCTGCGGAGGCTGCAAGCATCTTGAATTGCCCAGGCGACAGCGCGCCGCCGGTCGGCCGCAACCGCACGAGCAGGCCGTCGCCGGTCGCCATGGGTGCGGCAAGCGTCGGACAGGCGCCGCGGCGCGATTCTTGCGCGGCAACGACGCGCGCTTCCCTGTCGATCTTTCTTTCGCCGGCAAATCCCATTGGCTCGTCCTTTCGTTCCTGCCTTTACGGGACGGCCCCCCGGCAAAGCGCCGCGACTAGTTCTTAACGTTGCAGCCTTTGCGCAATAGGTAGATGTCCATGATCCAACCATGCCGTTCGCGCGCTTCAGCGCGTGCCCTGACGATATCATCGGCGACATCGCCGAGGCGCCCGGCACGGACAATTTCGTCTTCCGTGCCAAGATAGGCTCCCCAGAAGATTTCCGCGTCCGGATCATCGACCGTCGTAAACGCCTGGATGCCATCGAGCATTACAACCGTACTTTCCGTCTTGAGCCCCTCTTCGGCAAGCCTACGGCCGGTCGTAATTTCCACTGGCTTGCCGACGAGATTGACGGGGATGCGGTGGCTCGCGGCGAGCGCTTGAATGCTGGTAATACCCGGGATGACGGTGATCTCAAATTCCACTTTATCCCGCACCCGCTCCAGGATGCGCAACGTGCTGTCGTAGAGGCTCGGATCGCCCCATACGAGAAAGGCGGCTGTGCCGTTTTCCGGCAGATCGCCGACCAACTGACGATAGGTTGCAGCGATTGTCTCATGCCACTCATCGACGCTCTGCCCATAATTGCGCTCCTTCGTCTCGCGACGAGGCACGGCGAATTCGATGATCTTGCTGTCCGCCTTCTTGAGATATCGCGCACAGATTTCGCGGCGTACATCTGCAAGCTCTTCTTTCTGTGCGCCCTTTGTGGGGATAAAGATGTGATCGGCAGCGTTCATGGCGTTGATCGCCTGAATGGTCATATGTTCCGGGTTTCCGGTGCCGATGCCGATGACGTAAATATCCTTCACTGAGCCTCCTTGCGGGGTTTGCGCCGCTTTTAACGGATCAGGAGCGCGGTGCCGAAAAGCCCGATCGCGAAAACGGTATGCGCGATCAGATTGAGTGCACGTACCTTGTTCGGGTTTAGCGTCTTCGACGCGGCCCAGCCGATGCCGAGCCCCGGCTGCAGCAGAAACCAGCCGGCCCCGACGGTCACAATACCGAGGATCCAAGCGGGGATGAAAGTTGGCGCTGTCAGCCAGGATGGCCCCATGAGAACCGCAAGAACAAGGCCATAGATGATGCCGGTTGCATAATGCCCGATCCAGCCCAGCGCCAGTTCGTTCCTATAGGGCTCGGCATCGGCAATATTGTCGTGAAAAACCTTGCCGCGCCCGAGGTGCCAGAACCACCGTCCGACAGGCGCCCAGTTGGCAGGCGCCTGACCGAAGGCCCGGAAAAGGACGATTGCCCAAATATCCATGAGGATCGTCGCGCCGATCCCCATTGCTACGCCGCGCCATAAAATATCGAACATGATGACGACCCCGAATGGTAGAATTGCCGGACTGTCTTAAACACGGGCGGCAAACCCTGCAACATCGCTCTTACACTCAGGGGCCGGTTCCGGTACTGCGCGAAATGACACCCCAAGCGCTTGCCTCAGTGGGCCACAGATATTCTCCGGTCAGCAATGAAGGCTGAACCGGAGGCGAGCGGCTGACCCGGTCCGCCCCTCGTAACTATCGAGAGGCAATGTGCCCAAGCGCAGCCCGCAGCGGCCCGTCCGAGACGTGGATGACACCGAGATACGGATGCGCCATGTCGATGACAAGGAAGACCGCTGCTGCGACCGACAGCGAGCAGACCAGCATGACGCCGATCACGGTCGGATTGGCCGGAGCCTGGAGCCCGAAGGTCAGGAACAGCCACGCGAGCCAAAAGACAAGGATGACGAGAAACGCGGTCGGCAACCCTTCCGAACTGCTTTCGACGAGCATCCAGTGGGCTTCGGCCAAGAGGCCGCTGACCTCGAGGGCGCGAGCCTGAAGCAGTCGCTGCGGCTCGGTCGCCGGAACCAGGTTGCGAAGTTCACCCTGTACAGGCTCGATGCCTTGGTTTTCATCATACGGTTCGATTCCCGCCTGCTCGGCCACGGTGCCCCACCCCTGAACAAGTCTGTTCTCGACTAGACGATGCAGCCGGCTGCGTGCATCCGCCGTCTCTGGTCCGTACTGCGCCATTACCCGGTCAAGCAGCAGCAAGCGGGCAACCGAGGTCCGCAGTTCGGCTTCGGCGTTGTTGTAGACGGTGTTCGCGGACGCGATCAGCAGCCCGAGGGCAAGGGCAGACAACGTGCCGACGACCGCCGTCGACAAGCGGATCACGTCCTTGGATTCGGCATCCAGGTGATGGGCTGGCAGGCGGTTACGGACAAGGATGCCGATGAGCGATGCCCCGAACAGGCAGATGAAGACGAGCGTGCCAAGGGCGATCGAACTCAAACGGGCACCTCCTGCTATCTCTGCGTCAGGCACGCCGGGGCGGTCGGCATCGCCGCGCAATTCTTGACCGCAACCTTCTGCCCTCCGCTGACTTGTCCGGTCAGGCCGCCGACATGATTGGCGTAGTTGCCGCGAGTATCGGCGTCAAACACCGCGACGGGGGCGGTCAGTACGAGGCCCGCGGCACTTCCGGCGGCAGCGGCCACGTCGGTTGTTCCGGCAAGGATGGTGTCGCCGAGACCGACCCGGCTGTCGGTCAGCGTCTGCCCTTTGGACAGCCGCGCGCCGATGAGCTGGACGACTTCCGGGGATTCCGCGAACTTGCTGTGATTGAGATCGTCGCTGACCTTGATCTTGGTGAGGTCGATCACCGAAATCTTGTAGTCGGCAAGCTCCGCCTTGTACGGCGCGGTTTCGGGATCGATCGACCCGAGGCGCGGAATGTTGCCCCAGACCCGTCGCGAGAAAGCGAGCGCCTTGTCGTCACGGGAGACGAACAGAGTGAACTGCGGGTGCGGGTCGCCCATGTCCTCGATCTGCGAGCGGAAGACGTCGACATCGACGTCGGGAGCCGCCAGCATGACGTTCCTGAATTTCGCGGGAAGACCATCGTTGCGGATCGCCATCTGTCGCAGCGCCTCGAGCGCGAGCCAGTTTCCCATCGAGTGGGCGAGGACGTTGACTTCCTTCACATCGCCGTCCTTGGCCAGATATTGGAACAGCGTTTCAAGGGCGTTTCGCGTGTAGTTGGTGCTCTCGCGGTCATAGCCGTAGGCCAGCAGGCTGCCGCGCGAAGGCCAGGTCACCAGGACCGGGGCGCTGTGGATGTTCGAATCGTGGACGATCTGGGCGAAGCGGTAGACGCTGTCTTCGAAGCGGTTGTTGAAGCCATGGATGAAGACGAGAACGCTGTGATCGGGACTTCGTTTGACCGATGCCTTCAGCCAGCCCTTGGCGCCGTCCAGATCGAAATCCTGGGCTTTCAAAGTCGCGAAATCGGTTTTCGGATTTGAAGGCAGCTTCTTTGGCCAGGCGACGTCGCCTTCTTTGCGGACATTGGGCAGTGAAACTGTGATCTCGGCAAAGGACGGCGTCCGAGCGCGCTCGCCCGTGAACATCTCGCCGGGGACGTTCGATCGCGCCCGCGTGGTCGCGACCAGCATTTCGACGCGGCTGGTATTCGGCACGGTGTCCGCAACGGGGGTCAGCACGTCTTTCGGGTGTCCGCCGCAGCCCACGAGCACGATCAGCGCAAGGCATGGAAGAAGTCGCCGAATACGACCAGCGGTCAACGAGTTAAACAAGCGCAAGTCATCCCCCATTAGCATTCCGACGTCGGCGCGCAGTCACATTCCCGAAAACAGACAGTAGTTTGTGGATGCGACAGACACTTGTGCTGTTCGCGTGACATGTTCCGTCGCCACATCAGGGGGCGAGGATCTTCTCAATCATTTACGTGGTGCTTCTCCCCATGAGACGGCGCGAGCCATATTCTTCCACCTGCTTGTGTGTCGCACTGACCCTGTCTGCGGTTGTCTGTCCAAAGCTGTCGTCGTCCGTCCTCAAATTTCATAGCACGTTATCGCGGCCAGACGTCACAGAAACCCGTCTTCTTGTTGCTGTCGGCACATGCCAAACTGCGGCGGCGTCCCGGCGAGGGAGGCCGCGCCTGCGATGCACGGCGGGCTTCGGCAAGGGTCGGAGCGAGCATTGGTGCGGCCACCATCATCAGGAGGTCCGTAGCCGCGGTGACGTTCTGAAAGTGCTTAATGAGCTTCACGTTCCGTCCTGTTTAAGGGCGCAGGTGAAACTCCACCTAGCGAATTCCTGAGAGGGCGCACCATGCCTCAATCATCGCGATTTCCTCAGTATGTTACTGGTGGTTACGGCGTAGCGACGGCGGCCGGGGCGGGCACGCCGAGACGGATTGCCTTCGAGAAGTTGGGCGATAATCCATCCGCCCGCGCCCGCTCGTCGATTTTCGAAATTTCTCGCAATCGGGCGAGCGGCATCGACGTGTCGATGGCTCCCCGGTCATAGGCGTAGTCGGGAAGATAACCGTTGACGATCAGCCGCCAGTCGAACGGCACCTTGTCTCCGGCGACACGCATCAGCTTGGCGACCGTCGTCGTGCAGTTCGTCGTGATCGAGTTGTAGAACTGCGGAGTCTGGGCAAGGGCGTTGGCCCCGGCGACGTATTCGAGAAGCAGATTTCGTGCCTGTTCGGGACTGGCTCTCAGCCGATAGATTTGCACGTCCTCGCCCCGCACGTTGGAGCGGACGCCGACAACGTCGCGTTCGTCCGCGGCAAGGATCACCAGTGGGTCGTTCTTGAAGAGATCGGCAAGGGGAGAAAACGCGCCACCGACCTTGTGGCGTACCTCGATCGACCAGGCGAGCTGCTCGCCGCCTTCGAAGCCGAAGCTGAAGATGACATGTGCGATCTTCGGCCCCGCCCAGTACGACATGAACAGGTCGACGGTCTTCACCTTGCTGACATCGTAGGTTCGTGTCGTCCAGCGCTCCGTGAAGTCGGAATTGCTTCGCCAGCCGAAGTCCCGGACATCAGTCAAGGTCAGCGAATTTCCGTCGACACGACCCGTGACCTGCCGGGCGACATCTGGTGCCCATGCAGCGTTCGCTTCCGGCTTGATCGAGCTCCACCAGAAGAGAACCGGGGCGAACACGACAGCGAACGAAAGGATGGCTCTCATGCGCAGCCGGCTGGCAAGCGCCGCTACAGTAAAGAGACCGAAGACGAGGAAGACGCCAGCGCCAATTGCCCGCCCGGCATCAGGCAGGGGCAGGCGATACCAAAGGGCCAGTGAACACCAGGCTGTCAAAGCCGCCATGATTACGGCGACCGCGAAGTTGAGGATGAGCGCCATCAGTCGAGGCATGTTATTCCTTTTCTGTAGCCGCGGCAGTGCCGCGGCGATTCGGCGATCGCGCGTTCAACGCTGACACAGAATGGCACGACCTTGGCAAGATCCAGCATGGTGCGGATCTCTTTGCCGAGGCCATCTTTGAGTTCGAGCGCCTCGGCGTAACGTCCGTCTCGCTCCGGAGCCATAGACGACTCCCACTCTCGCACGAGATGGTCCGCAATGGAAAAGTCGTTGTACGGTTCTCGGAAGCTTTCATTGCGGGAGGCAAGCGCGTCGATCTCCAGCGCCTGCTCGGAAAACCTGCGCTTGGTGACTCCGTGTCGTATTCCATTCCTTCGCTCCCGGACAGGCAATGTGAGGGGCCCCGCACATCGCGCAGTCGCCATGAATATGACACAGAATCCGACCGACACCATGTAGGTTACAGTAACACGGCGAGTTTCTTGCGGTGCGCGGCCACCGTGGCTTCAGGCCATCGCCGCGGCGGGGGCGACCGCATGGGGGTCCTGATGGCATCGGAACCTGCCGATCGGGTTGGGCAAGCGATCTCGCAAACCAAGCGACCGTAGGTCGTGTCATACGGATTCGTTGCCGGAAAAGATGCTCGGTATCCTTGCGGCGCTCAGATCAGATCCTTGCTCTGAACATCACTGTCTGAATTGATTTCCAGGCCTGCAACCAAATTGCCGCAGCCCGGTTTGCTCGATTGAGAAAGACGGAAACGAGCGTATAGTGATTTCAGTAATTTCTGAAATCACAGGAACAACGGAAATTGGCATGAACCTTCCGCCGCTCGTTCAATCCTTCGTTCTGCATTTCGGTGAGATGGGCTCGCGTTGGGGCATCAATCGCACGGTCGGCCAGATCTATGCGCTTCTTTATGTCTCGCCGTCGCCGCTCTGCGCCGAAGAGATCGTCGACGCGCTCGGCATCTCGCGTTCCAACGTGTCGATGAGCCTGCGCGAATTGCAGGCCTGGAACCTCGTGCTTTTGAAACACAAGCCCGACGACCGCAGGGATTTCTTCACCACGCCTGACGATGTCTGGCTCATCCTGCGCACGCTCGCCGAAGAACGGAAGAAGCGCGAAGTCGATCCCACCCTTTCGGTTTTGCGCGAAATCCTCATGCAAAGGCCTGCCAGCGAAGCCGAACGCTTCGCCCAGCAGCGGATGAGCGAAATGCACGGCTTGATCGAACAACTGACACATTGGTATGGGGACGTAAAACAACTTGAAACAGAGCGCCTCGCAACGCTACTCTCTTTGGGAGCAAAGGTTACGAAGCTCCTGGAAGCCAAGGACCGGGTGGTATCGCTCGGCCGCGGCCGTCGGCCTGCGAACAAGAGCTAGCGCTATGGGGAGTGCTTTCTTCGACGAGGAAAAAGCGCGCGCAGCCGGAGCGCCAGCGATTGGCTCGCCGGTGCTTTCGTCCAAGCCTTCACGTCTTCGTCATGCCGCTACGGTTCAAACCGCTGCCGCCCTCTTGTGGATCCCGCAAGCTGGTCTACTTGCTTACGCCGTCGGCCGCACTGCGGATGGCGGCGGTCTTCGCGATGTCCTTTGGCCCGCCTTTTTTGTCTTGGTACTCGGCATTGCAAAGGCGCTGCTTGACGCGGCTGGCGGCCAGATCGCCTTCGACAGGGCGCGCACTGAACTGGGTTTGAGGAGACAGATTGCCGTTGCAGCGCTTGCCCGGCGATCGCCGATCGACGGCACGCGTCCTGCTTCCGGGCGGGTTGCGAGCATTCTCGGCGAGCAGGCGGAGCTGATCGTTCCCTACCTTTCGCGCTTCCTGCCGGCTCGCTTCAAAGCGAGCGCCATTCCTCCCATCATCCTCATCTGCATCTTGCCGATCTCCTGGGTCGCGGCACTTGCGCTGTTCATCGCAATGCCGCTTATTCCACTTTTCATGGCGCTGATCGGCTGGCAGGCGCAGGCAGCGAGCGAAAAGCAGCTCGCCGCAACAGGCGGCCTCAACGCATTTCTTCTCGATCGGCTCCGCGGACTGGCCACGATCCGCTCGCTTGATGCGGTCGGGCTGACTGCCACGCGGCTGCGGGCAGATGCAGAGGACCTCAAGACACGCACCATGGCGGTGCTGAAAATCGCCTTTCTCTCCTCAGCCGTGCTGGAGCTCTTTGCAGCGCTCGGCGTTGCAATGGTCGCGGTCTATGTGGGCTTCAGTCTTCTCGGCGAACTCCGCTTCGGAACATGGTCGGGAAAGCTCGGCTTGACCGAAGGTCTTTTCATTCTCTTGCTTGCGCCCGCCTTTTTCGAGCCCTTGCGCGAACTTTCCTCAGTCTGGCACGACCGCGCCGCCGGAGAAGCGGCAGTGAAGGCGCTTGATAGCCTTTCCGATTGCGGCATGGAGATCGTCGAGTTGGAGACGGCCGGCTCGGCGCCGCGCACTGATCGGTTCGACATTGAGTTCAACGACGTCAGCTTCCGTTACGATCGCTCGCGGCCCTTCGCGCTTGCCGGCTTCAACTGTCTTTTCACAGAGGGCGAGCATGTCGCGCTTGCCGGTGCGAGCGGTGCGGGAAAATCCACGCTGCTTGCGCTGATCGCCGGTCTGGCACCACCTCTGACGGGTCAAGTCCTGATCGGCGGCCGGCCTGTCGATGCGGGCGCGCGCAGGGCCATGGCCTGGATCGGGCAGGCGCCACATATATTTGCCGGAAGCTTGGCCGGCAATGTCTTGCTGGGAAGGCATCGCGGCATTCTGCACGAGGCTTTGGCGCTTGCCAGGCTGGACGGCGTCGCGGCTGCCTATGGCAAGCGGCCGCTCGGCGAAAGCGGTACCGGCCTTTCGGGCGGCGAGGCGTTGCGGCTTGCGATCGCACGGGCGGCCGCCAATCCCGACATTCGCATCATCCTGGCGGACGAGCCGACGGCGCATCTCGACGCGGTGACCGCGGCGGAGATCACGGAGAGCCTGCTTGCGCTTGCCAGGGGCCGGACGCTCATTGTCGCGACACATGACCCGCGTTTTGCGGCACGCATGGGCCGCAGGATCGCCATCGGCACACAGGTTTTACAAGAGGCGGCTGAATGAGAAACCTGTTCCGGACCCTTGCGCCGATCCTTGAGCTTTTCTTCGCTGAAAGACCGCGCAGCCTGCTGAGCGGTGCTTTGCTTTCGGCCGTCACGGTGGTCGCCGGCCTCGCCCTGCTCGGTCTTTCGGGCTGGTTCATCACCGCCGCATCGATTGCCGGACTATCGGCGGCGGCGATCGCCTTCGACGTCTTTGCGCCAGCAGCCGCAATCCGCTTGCTTGCGATCGGCCGCACGGCCGCGCGTTACGGCGAGCGGATAACGACGCATGACGCAACGCTGGGCATACTGGCAGCACTTCGCGAGAAGCTTTTTCGCGGCTGGGCTGGACCGGGAGCAGCGCGCGATCTTCTCCGTCGGCCCTCCAGGCTGCTTTTTCGCCTGACGGCCGATATCGATGCGTTGGATTCGCTCTACCTCAGAATTCTGGTCCCGATCGTTGCCGCGATAGGTGCTGCACTTGTCGCCGTCATCACGCTCGGCATCATGCACCCAGCATTCGGTCTCGTGGTCGGTGGGCTGTTGATTTGCTCCGGCATCGGCATTCCGCTCGTTGCCGGTTGTCTTGCCCGAAGGCCTGCCCGGCGCCGCGCCTACGGCATCGAGGCGCTTCGCGCGCGCGCCATCGACTTGGCCGCCGGCCAGACGGATCTCCTGATGGCATCGCGCATTCAAGCGCAATGCGCTGCCGTCACCGGAGCTGATGCCTATACGGCCAGGGCCGATCGTCATCTGAACCGGATCGAGACAGGTGTCATCTTGAGCTTCGGTCTCGTCACGGCGATCCTGCTCGCCGGCTCGCTTCTTGCGGTAGCAGCACTCACCGAAGCAAAGGCGATCACCGCACCGGTTGCCGCATTGGGGCTGTTGATCGCCTTTGCAGCAGTCGAACCCTTCACGGCCCTGCGGCGAGGCGGCTTGGAACTCGGGCGGATCCTTGTGGCCGCCAGGCGTATCGGTCCGCACCTTGCTGAGGAGCGGTTGCGGCCGAAAGACCGTGCGGCTGAAGCCGGCATGGCTCTTTCGCTACAGGCCGCAAGCGTCAGGCATGACGGCTGCGCCAGAGATGCGCTGCATGCAATCAGCCTGGAATTGAAGCTCGGTCAGATTCTGGCCGTGATCGGCCCGAGTGGTGCCGGAAAATCAACGCTGCTGTCGGTGTTCGCGGGCGAAATCCAGCCCCGCTTAGGGACTGTCGCATGCGTGGATGCGACGCGTCTGACGCAAAGGACCGAGCTCTTCCAGGATACGCTCGAGGGCAATTTGCGGCTCGCCAAGCCGCAAGCGTGCGACGTGGAACTGCGCGAAGCGCTTGCCGCCGCGGGGCTGCTTTCAGATGTCGATGCTCTACCGAAAGGACTCGGGACCTCTCTTGGCGAGGGCGGTTTCGGTCTGTCGGGCGGCCAATCCCGCCGTCTGGCGCTTGCGCGCCTCTTCCTTCGGGATACGCCGCTTTGGCTGCTCGATGAGCCGACGGAAGGTCTCGACAGCGCAACAGCACGTGATGTGATGGCCCGTCTCAAGGCGAGCGCACATGGCCGGGCGCTCGTCATTGCAAGCCATACCCGCCGGGAGGCGGCGATCGCCGATCGGATCGCGATCGTTGAAGGCGGCCGGATCACCGAAATCTCACGCCGCGGAGAGGCGGCGTTCGAAAGCGCGCTCGAACGGCTGAGGCCGGATTGAGTGCTGAGCGCAACTGCGGACGCCGGCCGGCGCCCGTGGAATTCTCGACATCCCGTGGGACCGTGGGAGAAAGACAATGGAACTAGATATCGTCGCGCTATCGCGCTTCCAATTCGCGCTGACGGCGCTTTACCACTTCCTGTTCGTGCCGCTGACGCTCGGCCTGTCGGTGCTGCTCGCGATCATGGAGACGACCTATGTGATGACCGGCCGCCAGATCTGGCGGCAGATGACGAAATTCTGGGGCACGCTCTTCGGCATCAACTTCGCACTGGGCGTGGCGACCGGCATCGTCATGGAATTCCAATTCGGCATGAACTGGAGCTATTACAGCTATTATGTCGGCGACATCTTCGGCGCGCCACTGGCAATCGAAGGGCTCATGGCCTTCTTTCTGGAAGCGACCTTCGTCGGCCTCTTCTTCTTCGGCTGGGACAAGCTCTCGAAAGTCGGGCATCTGGTCGCCACCTGGGCCGTGGCGCTCGGCTCGAACTTCTCGGCACTGTGGATTTTGATTGCCAACGGCTGGATGCAGAACCCGGTCGGATCGGCGCTCAACCCGCAGACCATGCGCATGGAGATCGTGAGCTTCTTCGACGTGGTCTTCAATCCCGTCGCGCAGGCGAAATTCGTGCATACGGTCTCGGCCGGTTATGTCTGTGCCTCGATCTTCGTGCTCGGCGTTTCGGCCTGGTATATCTTGAAGGGCCGCCATATCGAGCTTGCCAAGCGCTCGATGACGGTTGCCGCCTCCTTCGGCCTTGCCTCGGCTCTCTCGGTGGTCGTGCTCGGGGACGAGAGCGGTTATCTTGCGACGGAAAACCAGAAGATGAAGCTCGCGGCAATCGAGGCGATGTGGGAGACGGAACCGGCGCCGGCAGCCTTCACGGCCTTCGGCTTTCCGGATCAGCAAACCCGCGAAACGCATTTTGCCATCCATATCCCGTGGGCCATGGGCCTGATCGGCACGCGGTCGCTGACGACCGAAATTCCGGGCATCGACAAGCTGGAGAAGCAGGCCGAAACCCGTATCCGCGATGGCATCAAGGCTTACGATGCGCTGATGCAAATCCGCTCGGCCCCGACGCCGGACGGCATCGCGCAGGAGGTTCGCACCTCCTTCGAGGATCTCGGCCACCAACTCGGCTATGCACTTTTATTGAAGCGCTACGTCGACGACCCGCGTCAGGCAACGGAAGAACAGATCGCCCAGGCTGCACGGGACACGATCCCGCATGTGCCGACGCTTTTCTGGTCGTTCCGCATCATGGTCGGGCTCGGCATGTTTTTCATCGTCCTGACGGCGGTCTTCTTCTGGCTGTCGGCCCGCCGCCATCTCGACAAATATCCGTTGCTCTTGAAGATCGCCGTCTTTGCCATACCGCTTCCCTGGATTGCCATCGAGGCAGGCTGGATCGTCGCCGAGATCGGCCGCCAGCCCTGGGTCATCGAAGGGGTATTGCCGACGGCGATGGCGGTCTCCAGCCTGGGGGCAAGCACGGTGCTCATCACCATCATCGGTTTTGCCGCACTTTATACGACGCTGATCGTTGTCGAAATGAGCCTGATGCTGAAGGCGATCAGGCAAGGCCCGGAATCGGATGACGAGCCGGGCGCCGCCCTTATTTCCGAAACCCTCGTACCGGCAGCGGAGTGATCGCCATGATCCTTCATGAACTCATCGACTACGAAACCCTGCGTGTGATCTGGTGGCTGCTCCTCGGCGTGTTGCTGATCGGCTTTGCGGCAACCGACGGCTTCGACCTGGGTGTCGGCACGCTTTTGCCGTTCGTCGCGAAGACCGACACGGAGCGCCGTGTCGCGATCAACACGATCGGCCCGATCTGGGAAGGCAACCAGGTCTGGCTCATCGTTGGCGGCGCCGCCACCTTCGCCGCCTGGCCGCCGCTCTATGCCGTTTCCTTCTCGGGCTTCTATCTTGCAATGTTTGCGGTCCTCTTGGCGCTCATCCTGCGCCCGGTCGGCTTCAAATACCGTTCGAAGCGTGAGAGCGCCCGCTGGCGCAACAATTGGGACTGGGCGCTCTTCATCGGCGGCTTCGTGCCGTCGCTGATCTTCGGCGTTGCCGTCGGCAATGTGTTGCAGGGCGTTCCCTTCCGTTTCGCCGACGACATGCGCATCTTCTATGAAGGCTCGTTCTTCGGCCTTCTCAATCCATATGCGCTGCTTTGCGGCTTGCTCTCGGTCGCCATGCTCGTCATGCACGGCGCATCCTGGCTGGTGCTGAAGTCTGGCGGCCCCGTTGCCGAGCGCGCCAGAAACTATGGAAGCATCGCTGCCCTTTGCGTTATCGTGCTCTTTGCGCTCGGCGGCCTCCTCCTGGCGCTTGGCATCGATGGCTATCGCATCACCAGTCCTATCAGTCCGGCCGGTCCGTCGAATCCGCTCTTGAAAACGGCGGAGCATGGCGGTTCATGGCTTGCGAACTACAGCACCCATCCCTGGCTGCTGATCATTCCGGCGTTCGGCTTTTCGGGCGCCGCACTTGCGTTTGCGGCAATGCGGGCCAGGCGGGAGGCCTCGACCCTGCTCTTCAGCAAGCTCTCGATCTTCGGCATCATCTCGACGGTCGGCGTCTCGATGTTTCCCTTCATCCTGCCCTCCTCGCTCGATCCACGCTCGAGCCTGACCGTCTGGGACGCGTCGTCGAGCCATATGACGCTCTTCATCATGCTCGTCGTGTCGCTGATCTTCCTGCCGATCATTTTTGCCTATACCGCCTGGGTCTACAAAGTGCTCTGGGGCAAGGTGGACGAGAAGAGCGTCACGGACAAAAGCGGCCACGCATACTGAAGGAGAAAAACAATGTGGTATTTTGCATGGATTCTGGGGCTCCCGCTCGCAGCCGCCTTCGCCGTCCTCAACGCCATGTGGTACGAACTGGTCGACGACGAAGCCAAGAAGAAGAAACAATAACGCACAAAAGGTCAGGCCCTGCGGCCTGATCTTTTTGAATGCGTCCTGTCGAACCGCCGCTCACCAGCGCTGACGCGTTTTTGGTTAATCTGGCACAAGGATTGCCTCTTAATATCTATCGGAATATGGCGCGCCGGCAGGAGAGGATCTCATGGTGTCAGTCACGGATATGATTGGTGCAACCTGGCGTCTCGAAGATGCGATCCGGGAAGTGATCGCCGACCCACAGGCTTTCTCCAATGAAACCAAACCCATGAAGCAAAAGGCTAAAGTTCTGCCGCACCTTCTGGTGCAGAAGTATCCGCATCTCTCCGATATTGAACACGAACTGCGCGGCGTCTTCGAAACCTGCCGCCTGGCCATTGATCACAAATCGATCAGTCCGGTCGTTGCGAAGGCAGCGGTTGCCATTGCCGACGAATATCGGGAGATCATCATCAAGTTGAAGCACTGAATTCGCATGGACGCGCGCGCCCCTAAAAACTTGGGGACAGGAACGATTCCCACGCCGCATTTGCTTGACCTTGCGTTATTCATGGTTGACGCGGCGTTCCTGGGACACTAGCACGCTTCTCGAAGGCATTCTGGGGACGTTTCCATGGAAATCTTTACTGCTGCGGGCCTGACTGCACTCCTGCAAGTCATCGCGATCGATCTTGTTCTTGCCGGCGACAACGCCGTCGTCATTGGCCTTGCTGCAGCCGGGCTTCCCGCCGTGCAGCGCAAGAAGGCCATTCTGGTCGGTATTCTTGCCGCCACCGTTTTGCGTATTCTGTTTGCATCCGTGACGGTTCAGCTTTTAAGCATCGTCGGCCTGCTGCTTGCCGGTGGCCTGCTTCTGCTCTGGGTCTGCTGGAAGATGTGGCGCGAACTTCGCTTGCAGCATGCGAACGGTGGCGAGTTTGGTCAGGAAGGTGCTGCGTCCACCGGGCCTAAGAAGACCTTCATGCAGGCTGCAACCCAGATCGTGATCGCCGACGTGTCGATGTCGCTCGACAACGTGCTGGCGGTTGCCGGTGCTGCCCGCGAGCACCCGACCGTGCTGGTCCTGGGCCTTGCACTGTCGATCGCCATGATGGGCGTCGCGGCGGGCATCATCGCCCGGCTGCTCAACCGCCACCGCTGGATCGCCTATGTCGGCCTGCTGATCATCCTCTACGTCGCGCTCGACATGATCCATCGCGGCATCCTGGAAGTTTGGCCGCACCTGCAGCCCTAAGAGCTGACGCAATTGTGATTGAGGGCGGATCGGCGAAAGCCGGTCCGTTTTAATATTCCCAGAAGACAGCGATACTCATGAGACTGGCGATAGCGATGTCGGTCCCAACGGAACCTTCACGGGTGTGATGACCGCCTGGGAACCGCTCTGCCTGGCAGTGCTACTTTCTGCCTTGGATGCCGGCCGAACGGGGCGAGGCCTGCTTCAGGTGCGGGCGATCGAAACAACAGGTGCCGGGCAGCCGCGGGACGGCGCACAAAACTCGATGCGTACGGTCAGGGTCATCGTGCAGTGATCGAACGGACGCAATCCCGCTATGTTAGTTTGCCTTCAAACACCGCGCGCTCGCGGATGAGGCCCTCACCGACAATATCGAAAAACGCGCGCACGCGAGCAGTGCCCTTCAGGTCGGTATGGGTTACGATCCAGAGCTCGCCCGCCAGTTCCGCGATGGGGTCGGCGAGTGCGCGCACCAGTTCAAGGTGGCTGTCGCCGAGATAACAGGGAAGCAGTGCAACGCCTATCCCGGCTTTGGCAGCTACCAGTTGATTGACCAGACTGCTCGTGCGATAGACAAAGGCGGCTGCCGGGGCGTGACGGCCGAGCCAGTCGGCAGCAGCGATCCCGGCCACATGTTCTTCCCAGCCAATCAACGGCTGCCGGACGGCATCCGCCGCCCGCGTCAACGGCCCCCCGATGGCCTCGAGAACCATCGGTGATGCATAGAGCATCCAGCCGACGTCGGCGAGTTTGCGTCCCCAAAGGTCACCTTCTCTCGGACGAACCGGACGGAGCGCGATGTCGGCCTCGCGGCGGGACAGGCTGAGCACGCGGTTATCGATCAAGAGCTCGACGACAATCCCCGGATGCACTTGGCGGAACGCAGCGAGGTGCCGTGTCAGCATGCTGTATGCAAGCGTTTCGGAGGAAGTGACGCGCAGCTTGCCGGAGAGCTGGTGATCGCGGCCCGCAATGTCACGATCGAGCGCAAGCGTCTCGTCTTCCATCCGCTCGGCAGCGGCGGTCATTCGTTCACCGGCTTGCGTCACCTGATATGATCCACCCGGAAGGCGTTCGAACAAACGCACGCCAAGTCACTTTTTTAGCGCATTCAAGCGGCGAAACACGGTCGAATGATCGATAGAGAGCGCGCTTGCCGCCGCTGTGAGACTGCCTGTCCTGTGCACGGCCAGGACGAGACGCAGTTCGTTCCAGTCTTCCATTCCAGCCTCCATTCGAGGTCGATAACATATCGCGCGCTTGCAACTGTGCAAGCATGGTTGGCAAAACTCCAACGAGCTTTGCGTTCGTACTGGGCCTATCCTTGCGCTTGTCGAATGACCGATGGGGTCTTCGTCGAACCGCGACAGCACTCGGCACAAGAAGTGACGATTAACCGAAAGGACCCGCCGTGAAGCTCTACTACGCCCCCGGAACCTGCGCGCTATCCCCGCACATCGTCGCCCTGGAAGCTGGAATTCCGATTGAACTCGAGCGGGTGGATATCCGCAAGACGCCACACCTGACCGAAGCGGGTGTGGATTTCGCTGTGATCAATCCCAATCTTTACGTACCGGCGCTAGAACTCGACGACGGCTCGGTGCTGACTGAAGGTACCGCCATCGTCCAGTTGCTTGCCGACCTCAAGCCGGATGCCGGTCTGGTTCCGGCATTTGGTTCGCCGGAGCGATATCGCTTGCAGTCCTGGCTGAATTTCATCGCGACCGAACTACACAAAGTGTACAGCCCTTGGCTGTTCCACCCTGAATATGGAACCCAGGCGCAGGACGTGGCGCGCACGAAGATCACCGAGCGTCTTGAATTCGCCGAGGATCATCTCGCCAGGAGCGGACCGTTTCTGATGGGCGATCGGTTTTCTGCTGCGGACGCCTATCTCTTCACAATCGTCGGCTGGTCCGAATTCGCGAAGATCGACCTTGCCGTTTTTCCCCGCCTCCGCGACTTCATGAGCCGGGTCGGTGCGCGGCCGGCGGTTCGTGCGGCAATGGCGGCGGAAGGCATGAAGGTGGCGGCATGAGCAAGTTACAGTGGTTCAGCGCGGCTTCAAGTTCCAGTGCTGTCAAAGCAAAGCCGCGTAAGTGCTTTCAATGAAAGGAGACTTCCATGGGCGCTCCATCCCCCGAACTTTGCAATCTCTGGCTCGCCCGCGCCTTCAACGCTCACGATGTCGAAGCCGCGGCGGCAATGTATCATCCCGAAGCCTCGATCGTGCAGGTCGATGAGGTCCACGGCGGAACCACGATTGCCCGCGGGGCCGACGGCATCCGCCAAACCATGGCTGCCTATATCGGCCTCAAGCCGCACATGGATGTGGTCACCCATCACACCACGATCGCCGGAGATTTCGCCATGACCCGTTCGCAATGGTTAATCAAGGGCATTGACGAGGACGGCCAACCAACTGAAGATGCATCATCATGGCATGGAAGTTCACCGCCGGTTGCCCGATGGAAGCTGGGTGTTTTACCTGGATCATCCATTTGGAGCTGATCCAAGTTGGGCTGTCGGCGCACCCCCGCATACCGAATAGCGATGCCGCCATCATCGACGCGCCTGCTGCCGCGTGAGCAGCCAAAGCAGATACGGGCCGCCGATCAGCGCGGCAAAGAGCCCTACGGGAACCTGATAGGGATAGATGACGACACGCGAGAGCCAATCGGCGAAAATCAGAACGGCGGCACCGATAAGGATGCTTGCCGCAAGCTGATGCGCCTCTTTCTGGAAGCCCATCAATCTCGCAAGATGCGGGGCCATCAGACCCGTCAGGCTGAGAGGACCAACGAGGTAGGAAGCAATGGCCGTCATGAGTGCTGCGATCGTTGCAAGGACAAGGCGGCTTATGCTCGCTGAAAGGCCGAAGGCGCGAGCCGCCGAACCGCCGAGCGGCAGGATGGTCAACCATCGGCTCAGGAAAGGTAGCGGCGCTGCCAGAACGGCCACGGCGGCCACGGCGGTCCATGCCTCGAACGGTCCCGCCCGATTTGTCGAACCCGAAAGCCAGGTCAGAAGGGTGTAGCCGCGCATGTCGCCCTGCGCGAGGACCATCGTCACGACCGCCATAGAAAAGGCGCTGATGGCGATGCCGGCAAGCAGCATGCGCTCCGGAGCAAACTGCGCGCGCGCCGCAATCGCGATCATGATGAGCAAGGAGGTAAACGCACCAAGCGCCATCGCGGTCAGCATGACTGTCGGCGACGGAAAGCCGAAAATGAAGAGGGCAACCGTGAGCCCTGCCCCGCCGCCGGCGCTGACGCCCAATACTTCCGGACTGGCAATCGGATTGCCGGTCACGCGCTGCATGATGAAACCTGCAGCTGCCAGCATCGCACCCGCACCGCCGGCGGCAGCCGTGCGCGGCAGGCGAAACGGCAGGAGGTCCGCGAAAAGCGCGCCGCTTGCGATGCGCCACCCGTCATCGGCGCGAGCCACCATCAATGCGAGCGCAATGACCCCCGTGAGTGCGACCAGCAGCACAAGCAAGCCGGCGGAAGGCTTGCGGATGCGGCGAAAAGCAGACGGAGACTGAGGTGCGACCGCCGAGAAGGAATGAATGCGCGGCAGCAGGTAAAGCAGCAGCGGACCGCCGAGGAGTGCCGTTGCTGCTCCCGCAGGCGCAAGATCGGTGAAGCCGGGGCCTAGCAGCTGCGTGATGCAGTCGGTAAAAAACAGCAGCCCGGCGCCCGTCAGCGGCGCTGCTATCATGATTTGTCCGGTGGTTCGCGCGCCGGCGAGGCGCGCGATCGTCGGCGCCGCAAGCCCCATGAAACCAATGATTCCCACACGCGCGGTGACCGAAGCCGAGAGCCAGACCGCCAAAGCCAGCACAGCAAAACGCGTCGCACGGAGAGCCACGCCGAGGCTTCTTGCTCCCGTATCATCCAGCGACAAAACTCTGAGTGGCCGAATAAGCAAGGCGGCGGCGGTGAAGCCGATCGCAAGCCGCGGCGCGAGCGAAATGACTCCGTCCCAGTCCTGCTGGCTGAGCGACCCGGCACCCCAGATGTAGATCGACATCGCATATTCGCCGCGGGCGAGGATGACGGTAACGCTGAGGGCCGACGCAATCAGCGTGATGATCATGCCCGATAGAGCGACGGTTACCGGATCGAGCCCGCGCCGCCAGCTCAAAGCCAGGACGATGGCGACGGCGGCAAGCCCGCCTGCAAAGGCCGCAAGCTCGCGCGAGATGCCCGGCAACAGGGGTGAAAAACTCATCGCCAGCGTGAGCGCCAGCTCAGCACCGGAAGCGATACCCAGCGTCGAGGCATCGGCGATCGGGTTGCGCAGAACTCTCTGCAGCAGCAGGCCGGAAAGCCCAAGAGCAGCGCCGGCGATCAGCGAAAGCACGGCGCGTGGCATCAAGCTCTGCCAGAGCAGGATTGAGTCGAGCGCTGCCTCATCGTCTGGAAGCCTGGGGCGAAGCAGGACGAGCAGCGCGAACGCGACAAGGCAAAGGCCCGCCAGCACGAAACCGGCGGCAAACGGCTGCCGGGTTTGGCATGCAGCAATCGTGCGGTCAGCCATTCCATTCATCGGAAAGCGCCTCCGCGAGAAGATCGGCAAAACGCATCGCTGCCGGTAGCGCGCCGTAGGGGTTGATGGAACCGAGCCTCACCACCCGGCCTTCGCGAACGGCAGGAAGCGCGTTCCAGAAGGCGCTGGCGCTCAAAGTCGCCAGCGCATCTTCGGGGTGCGGCGGGATCAGGACGATCCAGGCATCCGGCATGGCGGCGAGCGTCTCGATCCCGACCGGCGCCGTGGCGGAATAGCTGGTCGCGCCCTGCCAGGCATTCGTCAGCCCTGTGCGGTTCAGGACGGCACCGAACATGCTGTCTGAACCGAAGACGCGATAGTGCCGCGAATCGCCGAGATTGATCGGGATGACGGGACGCCCGTCGCCTTGAGAAAAGATGGCGCGATAGCGCTGAAGTTTCGCAGCCAGTTCTTCCGTGAGCTGCCTTGCTGCCTCAAGCTGAAGCCGTTCACCGATTGCCAATGTCGTCTGCTGCGCAAGTGCGTATGGGTCTTCGCCCGGTTTGTAGATCGCGTGATTTTCAACCGGTGCGATCGGGCTCATGCGTGCATCCGCCCAGGCATAGAAATTCGAGTTGAAGATCAGGTCGGGTCTGGCGAAACGCAGCACTTCGAAATTCGGTGTGCCCCGCAGTCCGAGGTCGGAAACAGATGCCGGAATCTCAGGCTTCACCACGACCTGGCGGAACTGCCGGAGCTCGGTTCCGGCAACTACATTTGCGCCGATTGCAAGCAGCGTTTCGAGCAGCGCCCAGTCAAGCGTCGCGACCCGTGGCGCGTCAGCCGCCCTGACAAAAGGTGGCGTTGCGAGCACAGCTGTCAGCGCCATGAACTGCCTGCGGGTAAAGTGCGCCATGGCCGTCACAGCAGATAGCTGACGGGTTCGCCGCGTGCCGGATGCAAAAAAACGCCCATGCCGACGCCGAAAATCGCGTGCAGCAGGTCGGCGTGCATGATCTCGGCCGGCGTTCCCTGCGCGGTGATGCGCCCGTGGTTGAGCGCGATGATCTCGTCACAATAGCGCGCAGCAAGGTTGATGTCGTGCAGCACGATCACGACGCTCAATCCGCGCTCATGGCTCAGCGACTGGACGAGCGAAAGCACTGATGCCTGGTGCGCGAGGTCAAGCGCCGAGGTAGGCTCGTCAAGCAGCAGGCAGCGGGCGTTCTGCGCCAGCATCATGGCGATCCAGGCGCGCTGGCGCTCGCCGCCGGACATGTTCGCCACCATTCTGTCGCTGAATTCCTCAAGAGCCGTTCGTGATATGGCGTCCTCGACCAAATCACGATCCACTTTTCCGAACCGGCCGAGCGTGCCATGCCATGGAAAGCGGCCGAGCGAAACAAGCTCGCGCACCGTCATGCCGTCGGTTGCCGGCGTGAATTGCGGCATATAGGCGATGTTGCGCGCAAAGGCGCGGCCGCCCCATTTCGCCGCCGCTCTGCCCGCAAGCGTGAGTGTTCCGGAGACGGGCGCGATCTGCCGAGCGATGATTTTCATGAGCGTGCTCTTGCCGGAGCCGTTCGGTCCGACGAGCCCGTAGATGCGCCCGTGCTGCAATGTCAGGTCGATGCCCGAAAGGATCGTCCTTGCGCCCGCCGCATAGCCGATGCCCGACATCGTCAAAAAGGGTGTGGACACGATCAAAACCTCCGCTGCCGCATAAAAAAATGCATTCGGGAGGGCAAATACCCTCCCGCCTCGCGTTTCCTGCAAAACTATACTTCGATTGTCAACTTACCACTTCTTGCTGAGCTTGAAGGTGATCGTGCGCGCATCGCCGTAGCCGCAGACCGTCAGCCCTCGGCAAGCCGTGACATATTCCTTGTCGAATATGTTGGCGACGTTGAGAGAGGCGCCCCAATTTTCCTTCTCGTAGCGGATCGCTGCATCGAAGACCGTCGCGGCGGGAACTTTTTTGGTATTGGTCTCATCCGCCCAGGACGAGCCCTGATGGCGAACGCCGGCGCCGAAGCTCACACCTTCGAAGGCACCGGTCGTCAACGTATAATCGACCCAGAGCGAAGCGGTAACCTTGGGCACGACATAGAGCGACTTGCCGACGAGTGCGGGGTTGCCCGCGTTTTCGAGGACTTCTGTGTCAGTGTAGGCGACGGAACCGAGCACCTTCCAGTTCTCGTTGACGTTGACCTTGCCTTCGAGTTCGGCGCCGCGCGACTCGACTTTGCCGAGCTGGGTCTGAGCGAAGGTCACCGGGTTGCTGACTGTGTTGTTCCGCTTGGTTATATGGAAGAGCGATGCAGTCAATGAGCCATCAATGAAAGTCGGCTCGTATTTTATGCCACTCTCGAACTGCTGGCCTTCTTCCGGCTTGAGCGGCCCGGAAACGCCGGTGCCGATCAGCGGGTTGAAGAAAGTTGCCGCGCTGAAATAAGGCGTCAGACCATTTTCGAATTCATAAGCAAGGCCTACGCGGCCGCTAACGGCGCTATCGTTCGATGCATAGGTGGTTCCAACGACAGCATCCGAATTGGTATCGACGTAGTCATAGCGGCCATTCAGCGTCAGCAGCCAACCGTCGCCGAAATGGATGCGGTCCTGAGCATAGACGCCGATCTGCTTCTGAGTCACGACTTGATCGATCCCAACGCCATTTGCCGGCTGCGGCAGCCCGTAGATTGGGTCCGTCGCGCTGATCGGCGTTGCGGTAATCGGCCAGGTCGGCCACTTCTGAATATGATCCAACCTGTAATATTTATAGTCGACGCCTGCGAGCAGATTGTGCGTCGCGCCGCCGAGTTCTCCTTCGCCCTCAAGCCGGTTGTCGATCGCAAATGTATCGACGGCCGAGCGGCCCTCGAAGCCGATGCGGGCGAGCAGGTAATCCGGTCCGGTCGGTACGCCGCCGACCCAGCCATTGAGATATGGGCCGAGTTCATGCTTATCGAGGTGGCCGTAACGGAAATTTTGCGAGAATTTGATGCCGTTGTCGAATTCGTGCTCAAACTCGTAACCAATCATCTTCTGCACATAGCTGCCGTCGTCGATTTTCGGCTCGCCGTAAAAAGCGTCACGGTCGATCTTGCCGAAGGGCGCGTCCTCAACCGTGCCAACATAAGGGAAGAAACCGTTGCCGGTGTGCACTTGGTCGAGACCGGAAAGGTAGGCCCAGGCGTTAAAGCGGGTGGAAGCATCCGGCGAGACGGTGATCTGCGGCATGATGAAGCCGCGCAGGTCCTCCGAGAAATCCGAATAATTGTCGCCGCCGGCAACCTTGCCGGTGATGCGGTAGGTCATCGTCTCGCTGGAGCCGACCTTGTCGGAGATATCGAGACCGGTGAAGGCATTGCCATTACTGTTGATGCCGGTGTCGGTATAAAAAAGCGGCTCGTGCAGCGGTCGCTTGCGGACGAGATTGACGATGCCGCCGGGATTGGCGCCTCCGTAAAGAACAGACGCCGGGCCTTTCAATACCTCGACGCGCTCCAGCATGAACGGATCGAGCTGGAATCCGCCGAAACCGTAACTGAAGAGCGTGAGGTTATCGAGGAAGACGCCTGTCTGTGTCGCGTCGAAGCCACGGATGTAGAACCAGTCGGTGTCGCCGTCGGTGCCGAAAGGTTGAGTGGTTACGCCCGGAGTATAGCGCAGTGCCTCATCCACCTTGTTCACGACACCGCGGTCGTTCATTTCCTCAGTCCCGACAACCGAGACGGACTGCGGTATCTCATTCAAAGGCGTGTCCGACTTGGAACCCGTCGCAGAGCGCTTTGCGACATAACCTTTCACCGGGCTCGTCGCGGTTGCCTCCGAGTCACCACTTCCGGCCTCGCCCTGGATAACGACCGGTTTCAGTTCGATTGCTTCCTGCGCCCTTGCCGGCATCGCGGCTGCCAGCCCGATGGCGGTAACGCCGGTCAATAGCTGCGCCTTGAAGATAAGCCCCTTGGTCTGCCC
Source organism: Rhizobium sp. USDA 3886 (assembly GCF_056279785.1). NCBI lineage: Bacteria > Pseudomonadati > Pseudomonadota > Alphaproteobacteria > Hyphomicrobiales > Rhizobiaceae > Rhizobium > Rhizobium sp. USDA 3886. Next base: position 1,690,190 of record NZ_JBWCDC010000003.1, read on the forward strand.
ACGCATATTCGTTTACCCCACTTGCACCGCGAAGCTTTGGATCCCGCAGCCAATGCCCTTTTTGATAAGATGAGCGTTTAACTCAAATTTAAGGGTGTGGATTGTCACATTCGGTGGAATTTGAATGTTTTTGGGCAAAATTTCGCACTGCACACAAATGCCCGCAGGGCGTTGTTTTCAGGCAACGTGCCCCTTTTTCCAATGGGCCGGCGTGGTGCCCACATTCTTGCGGAAGACACGTGTGAAATGCGCCTGATCGGAAAAGCCGGTCTCGGCGGCGATCGCCGGAAGCGTGAATTCGCCCTGTGAAAGCAATTGTTTGGCTCTGTCTAGCCGCGCATTCGTCTGCCACTGGTGGGGCGCAATGCCGGTCGACGCTTTGAAGGCATGGCTAAAATGCGATTGCGACAGGCCGGTGAGATTTGCAAGCTCTTCCAGCCTGATATTGCGAAGGCAATTCTGTTCAATGAATTCCGTGACGCGGCGGAGCTGCCAGCTCGCAAGCTTGCTTCGTTTGCGGGCTGGCGCTTTCGTCAGCTTCATCACGTCGATGATCAGCGACAGGCAGAGCCCGTCGCCGTAAAGATCATGCAGCGGCTCGGGATTGATGCATTCGGCGGCAATCAGATTTGCCAGCGTCAGAACGCGCTCGTCGTGAAAGAGCAGCCGCGCGTCGTTCAAGCGCTTCGGATCGATATCTTCCATCAGCCGACGGCCGACGATCTCAGCGTCGAAATGGATGTCCAGATGTCGGACGAACTGCACTTCGACGAGATCGGCCCAAATCTCCATGCCTGCCGGAACATAGGAGATCGGCCGCCGCGCCGTATCCTGCACGGCACCGCTGCTCTTCGGCGCCAGCTTGACCTTGGAATTGCCGGCACCGCGCAAGTCGAGAAGAATGAAAAGCCGTGGGTCGCTGGCGACATAATAGCCGCCCGCGTAAGGCGCACACTCGACATCCCACACGTCTGCGACGATGCCGTTCCAATTCCGGCGGTTCATCCCGCCGACAACGGAAAAGCCTTCGATCCTGTTCTGCATCCGCGGTTGAAATGTCATATCCGATCCCGCGCCGGTGGGGTCACGATTAAACCTTCTTGCAATACTCAAGTTTTCGTACCGAAAACGGGAGCGATTAGCAAGAGGCAAACCGGGCACGGAAGCCATCGCACCGCGAGATAAGCGTCATCTTCGAGCCTGTCAAAGCCCGTAGAAGCGCTCGCCGTTCGATGCCCAGATCTTTTGCTGGTCGGCGGGCGGCAGGTTCTTCATGGCATGGCCAAGCGTTTCGATCCAGCGGCTGTAGTCCGCGACCAGATTGACGACCGGCCAATCGCTGCCGAAAACAAGGCGATCGGGACCGAAGATTTCGAAGACCGCCTCGAGATAGGGCTGAAGGCGTTCCGGCGTCCAATCCGGACCATCTTCGGTCACGATGCCGGAGATCTTGCAATGGACATGGCGAAGATCGCGGAAGCGTTCCATATCCCGCAGCCAGGGCTCGAAGCTGCCGCTTCCGATTTCAGGCTTGGCCATGTGGTCGACGATCACCGGCAGATCGGGGTAGCGCTCGATGAACCGGATCGTGTTGAGGATATGCCGCGGCTTGATCAAGGCGTCGAACCGGAGCCCGAGGTCGAGCATGGCCCGGAAGGCCGGCTTGAGCTCTTTCTTCAATATCCAATCGTCTTCGGGCAGATCCTGCAGATAGGGACGGATGCCCTTCAGCTTCGCAAAGCGTGCCCAACGGGCAAGGTCGGCTGCGGCCGTCGGCGAAAGAAGATCGAGCCACGCAACGACGCCCTTGATGAAGTCCCGCCCGTCGGCAAGGCCGAGAAGGTAGCCGGTCTCATGAACGGAAGACGCTGCGGATACGACGACAACGCCCTCGACGTTATTCTTCTCCATCAACGGAACCACGTCGCGCGGCCCGTAGTCGCGATAAAGCACCTTGTCACCCGGCGACATCCAGAGCGAATAGTAAGGCTCCATCGCCAGTGTCCAGAAATGCATATGGCAATCGACGCGCCGCATCGTCTCCTCCTCAAACGTCTCTCCGCGCGACAAAGAAGGTCAGAAAAGCGTCGGGACGGCAAGTGCAGCGATATACGAAATCCGATTGAAATTCCTCAAGCATCGGATACGGTTCGGAGGCTTTTTTTTCAAAAACCCGATCTTCCTGGATAGCGTACGCCCATGAGCTTCGAATCCGTCCGCGCGTTTTTCAGCGCACATGCGCCTGACATCGAAATCGTCGAAACCGCCGAAAGTTCTTCGACGGTGGCACTTGCGGCCGAAGCGCACGGCGTCGAGCCGGCACAGATCGCCAAGACGATCTGCCTCAGGGTCGGGAACGAAACCATGCTGGTTGTTGCAAGCGGCACTGCCCGCCTCGACAACCGGAAATTCAAGGATGCTTTCGGCGGCAAGGGCCGCATGCTCGGACCGGAGGAAGTCCTGGAGGTTACAGGCCATCCGGTCGGGGGCGTTTGCCCCTTTGGATTGCCCGCGCCGATCCCGGTCTATTGCGATGTTTCTCTGAAGCGTTTCGACGAAGTCGTGCCGGCCGCCGGTTCCACGAATTCGGCGGTGCGCATCCCGACGGAACGGCTGGCCGAACTTACCCGTGCCAAATGGGTCGATGTCTGCCAATAACTCGGCTCGCCAACTTCACATCATCAACAGAATACCTATATTACCTCACAAACATGCCGTGGTTGTGCATGACAGGAGATAAGATGCCGAGTGCCGTTTCGCGTTTTGCCAAGATAGCGGCGATAGCCGTTCTGACGAGCGCTTCCGTTTTTGCTGCCTATAGCGATGCCGAGGCGCGCCGCGCCGGAGGTTTCGGCGGATTCGGCAGCCGCGGAACGCGCACATTCGACGCGCCGCCGGTCACGCGCACCGCGCCCGCACCGGCTGCACCCATGGAACGGACGATGACGCCGCGCCAGCAGACGCCCGCTACCGCTCAGCAGCCTCTTAATGCCCAGCGTCCGGGCGGCCTCTTTGGCGGCTTTGGCCGTTCGATGATCGGCGGCCTGATTGCAGGCGGCCTGCTCGGCATGCTGCTCGGCCATGGCTTCGGCGGCGGCTTCGGTTTTCTTGGCATGCTGCTGCAGATCGCCCTGATCGGTGGCGCGGTCATGCTTGCCATGCGCTTCTTCGCCAATCGCCGCCAGCCGTCCTACGGTGCGGCAGGAGGCCGCGGTCAATCCTTTAACAACATGTCCAGCAACATGTCGTCAAACAGCAATTCGTCCAGCAATTCGTCGTTTCGCATTCCGGCGATCGGCTCAGGCACTGCGGGTTATCAACAGCAACAGCAGCCTCGCGCCGACCGGCCGAGCGACGAAATCGGGCTGGCACAGGCCGATCTCGACCAGTTCGAGGAACTGCTGACCAAGGTGCAGACCGCCTATGGCGCCGAGGACTATAATACGCTTCGCAAGCTGACGACGCCCGAAGCGATGTCCTATCTTGCCGAAGAGCTTGGCGAGAATGCCACAAACGGCGTGCGCAACCGCGTCTCGGACGTCAAGCTTCTGCAGGGCGATATCGCCGAAGCCTGGCGCGAGAATGGTCAAGACTATGCAACGCTTGCCATGCGCTATTCGTCAATCGACGCAATGGTCGACCGTGACAGCGGCCATGTCGTTTCCGGTGACGATCGCCAGCCGAGCGAGAGCACCGAGATCTGGACCTTTGTGCGCAAGACCGGCAGCGACTGGAAGCTTGCCGCCATCCAGGGCACGGAGCAGCGTGCCGCCTGAGATATCAACTCTTGAAGGTGTAGTCGGCGATCGACTGCGCCTTCATTTCAATCGAAAAACCTGGTTTTGACGGCGGCATATAGGCCGCGTCCCTGATCACGCACGGGTCGAGGAAGTGTTCGTGCAGATGGTCGACATATTCGATCACGCGCCCGTCCTTGGTCGCGGACACCGCGAGATAGTCAATCATCGACAGGTGCTGTACATACTCGCAAAGACCGACGCCGCCGGCGTGCGGCCAGACTGGCAGACGGTATTTGGCGGCGAGCAGCAGCACGGCCAGAACCTCGTTCAGGCCGCCCATGCGGCAGGAATCGATCTGAACGATGTCAATCGCGCCTTCGGCGATGAACTGCTTGAACATGATGCGGTTCTGGCACATCTCGCCGGTTGCCACCTTGACCGGGCCGATGGCATCGCGGATCTTCCGGTGTCCGGCGACGTCGTCGGGACTTGTCGGTTCCTCGATGAAATAGGGTTTGGCAAAAGCGAGTTCCTTCACCCAGCCGATCGCCTGTCCGACCTCCCAGACCTGATTGGCATCGATCATCAGGTAACGATCCGGGCCAATCACCTCGCGGGCAATGCGCAGCCGGCGGATATCGTCTTCAAGATCGCGGCCGACCTTCATCTTCACGTGGTTGAAGCCGGCATCGATTGCCTCCTGGCAAAGGCGGCGCAGCTTTGCGTCGTCATATCCGAGCCAGCCGGCAGACGTCGTATAGCAGGCGTAACCTTCCTTTTCGAGCGTCGCGATCCGTTCTGTCTTTCCGACCTCGGCACTCCTTAGGATCGTAACCGCCTCGTCGCGCGTCAGCACGTCGGTCAGGTAGCGATAGTCGACGATGTCAGCGATTTCCTCGGGGCTCATCTCCGCAACCAGCCGCCACACAGGCTTTCCCGCCTGCTTGGCGAGAAGATCCCAGACCGCGTTGACAACGGCGCCCGTCGCCAAATGGATGGCCCCCTTCTCCGGACCGATCCAGCGAAGCTGGCTGTCGCTCGTCAGATGCCGCCAGAATTTTCCCGGCTGGGCGAGGACGTCGGCAAGGTCCGCGCCGACAACCAGATGCGCCATCGCCTTTATCGCCATGCAGCAGATGTCATTGCCGCGGCCGATCGTGAAGGTGAGCCCGTGGCCCGAAAGCCCTGGCTCATCCGTATCCAGAATGACGTAAGCCGCTGAATAATCGGGATCCGGGTTCATAGCATCGGAGCCGTCGAGGCTTTGCGAGGTCGGAAAACGAAGATCGGAAACACGAATGCCGGTTATGCGGGTCATGGGCTCCTCCCGAACTGGCCGGGCAGTCAGATCGTCCAGCCGCCGTCGATGGCGAAGGCCTGTCCGCTGGTATAGGTAGCACCGGCGAGATAGACGGCAAGATCGGCAATTTCTTCCGGCGTGCCGAGGCGGCCCATCGGCTGGCGGGAAATAAAGGCGGCCCGTGCTGCGTCGTAGTCCCCCTGCGCGCGCATGCGGTCCTGCAGCGAGGGGCTCTCGACGGTTCCGGGGCAAATGGCGTTGCAGCGGATGCCGTTCGAAACGTAATCGGCGGCAACCGATTTCGTAAGGCCGATCACCGCCGCCTTGGTGACGCCATAGGCAAAGCGGTTCGGCACGCCCTTGATGCTGGAGGCGACCGAAGCCATGTTGATGATTGAGCCGTCCTTCCGCTCCAGCATGCCGGGAAGCACGGCGCGGATCGTGCGGATCATCGCCTTGACGTTGAGGTCGAAAGCGAATTCCAGATCGGAATCCTTCATTTCCAGAATGGATCCGGCATGAACGAAACCGGCGCAGTTGAAGAGCACGTCGACCGCGCCGATTTCAGCGACCAATGCCTTCACGGCCTCCTCGTCGAGCACGTTCAGCTTGTGTGCCGACACCCCGGTCTCGGCGGCAAGAGTTGCCAGTGCATCCGTATTGATATCTGTCGCATGAACCTTGGCCCCAGCGTTCTGAAAGGCAATCGCGCTGGCACGCCCGATGCCTTGGGCCGCCGCTGTGATGAGAACGGTCTTGCCGGAAAGAGTGATGGTCATGTCTTGGCCTTTTCATGGTTTTTAATGCGTGAGGAAGCGCATTTGGCGCCCGGCTTCATCGGTGCAGAAACTGAACGGCGGCTCTTATGGTGTCAATCGAATAGTGAAATCCGCCAACGCTGGCTGTCTACCGCTGCCATTGACGCAACGCGCCACTAACCGTTTTTCGCCCGGAACTTTTGTTTGCAGAGCAAGTTTGCACAAAAAGAGGCATTGGCAATGACCGTCGGCGCCGTTCACTTTCTCGCCATTACCATTTCAGCGCTTGCACTTGTCCCGTCAGGAGCACATTTGGCGGCCCTGCCCAACAAGATCGCGCTGCCGCAATCCGAATATTTCACCGTTCAAGCCATCTATTATGGATGGGCAATTTTGGGTTGCTTTGGCCTGCTGCGCTCGTCATGAATGCGCTGCTCGCTGTCGTTGTTCGTTCGCAGAAATGGCCATTCTGGCTTGCCGTGGCTGCCGCGCTCTGTTTTGCCCTCATGTTTGCTGTATTCTTTCTTTGGACGCTTCCTGCCAATCAGGCGACGAACAATTGGACGACAGCTCCCGAAAACTGGGAAACGTTCAGGCGGCAGTGGGAGTATTCTCATGCCGCAAACACAATCATTGTGTTTGTCGCACTATGTTTCACGACCCTGTCGGTTCTTTCGTGGCGGGAGACAGGTTCGCCTTGAAGGCACTCGCGCTGTCGGACGGAGGCCAGCCTGAGAAGCTCATCGGCGAATAGCGCCGATCCGCGCAAGAACTTCGCCGGGAATCCCATACCGCGCGATGACGTCCCGGTTATTGCGGAGCCCGCAGACCTCCCGCTGAATGAACAATGCCCAGACCGCTTCCGAGGCCTCCTCAAGGAGGCTTTCCCGATCAGCTATGCGATGATCGTTCTCCGACGAGGCGGCAAGCTTCGCAAGTGCCGCTTCGACTTTGCGGCCTTGGCGGCCAAGTGCATCGGCCCGCTCCGAGGCGAGTTCGTACTCCAAGGGGTTGAGTGCAGTGCTCGGCGGATCCGAAAGCGATCGCGGCGGTCTGAAACTCACGAGGGGCCTCTCAGGAAACAGAGGAACAGTTACGACCTATGGAAGTTTGGTTCTTTACGAAGTGGGATCAAGAGGAGGAGACCGTGTGGACAATCTTGATTGGTGCTATTTTCGTCATGTGCGGCATACTTCTCCTGTGTCGGGAGGCACTCGGCCGGCGGCCCCTCAGCGATCCTCACCGATCATCCCTTAGCGAGCGGACATTGGAACCCAGGGGACAAGGCGTTCGATTTCTGGGACTGACGAGGAACTGGCTGGGTGTCGCCATGATCGCGGCCGGAGCAGCGCTTTTACTGCTGGTCTCATTCACGTAGCGCTCGCTTTCTTTGCCGCGGTCTCCCAGTTCTGGTAGGGGAGACGGAAGGTGGGAAGGCGATCTGCGACGCAGGCGAGCTTCTCGAAGGGCTTGTGAGGCTCTGCCTGGTACCAAAACGCGACCGAGGAAATATCGTCCGATCGGCGGTTTGCATGGCCGTGCTCGATGGTGACGCGAATGCTTTTTTGGAAAATCGCCGGATCTTCGATATGCCAGCGGTAGAGCGTGACGGGTTCGGTCCAGTTCGGCCCGCCGGCTGCGATGATACCGTGATAGGGCCCGCTGTATTCTTGCGTCGGGCACCAGGCGGTGTTGAAATAGTCTTCCGTGCCGGTCCCGTGCAGCGTCGCTGGCCAGGCATCGTTGGCGCCGGGCGTGCTTTCGCCGCGCGGCTCGATGAGTGCGGCCTTCGGCCCGATGCGCGGATCCGGCTTGCGCACGGTATCTGATACGGAGAGCCCCGGTTCGCCGTCGATGAAGATCATGTCGTCTCCTTCGCCGTACCAGTCCCAGACGCCGGAGCGCCGGCGGGAATAGACGCTGAAGAGAACGCCGACATAGTGCCCTTGCCCCTCGGCTTCCAGAATAGTGTAGTTCTTCCTTCCGTCGGTCGTCTCTCCGCCGAACAGGAACTGTTCGTTGGTGAGCCCATCCTCGCTCTCGGCATGCGCAGTTGAATTTGCACTGCTCTGCCACGAAAAGGCTGGCTTCGGATGTGAGAACATGCGCCGCGTCGAATTGCAGAACCGGGTCTATATTCTGCAATGGCTCGGGAGCAGCGCCGCTTAATTGTCTTTCCGCTGCTTCATGGCGCTCTAATTGCTTCGGCAAACCCATCAGCCGGTAAGAAATGGCAAACACCGCAGACAATTCAAAAGAAACTGGCAGCTCAAAGCAAACTGGTGATCGCACCGCCGCCGGATCTGCGCATCCGCCGAAGGTCGAAGGATTTCCGGCTAAGGGCGCTGAAGAAACAAGTGGCGATCACGAGGGATCATCCGGATCATCATCACTGCCAGAACAGTCCAAAAGGACCGCGGCCCCTCCCTCGCCTTTTGGACAAAGCGCGCGAGCCATTCAGGACCTGATGGCCGCCCTCCGTCATGACTTCCGCGCTGCTTTGCGAAGCAGCCAGGCCTCGATCAGAGGTGGCATTGAAGCCATCAATGAAAGACACCAGACGCTTCGAGCTCGGACATCAAATAAGAGGTTTCCGCGGGTGTCCGCATTTGCAGCGCTTTCTTCCAAGGCGCAGTCCCGCATGGCGGCGATCCGAGCGGGAATGACCGGCAGAAGGCAGGTCAATCCCCTGAAACTGCGATCATGGAGGGTGCTGCTCGCACTCGTTCCGTTATTCGGTTTCCTGATCGTGGCCGGCGTTTTGACTTGGGCCTTGAAGGATGTGCCGTGGCAAGAGATCGCTGACGGTTCCATGAAGCCGGTCATCGTATTGGAAACGGCGGACGGCGGGCCTCTTGTCCGGCAGGGGCCGTATCAAGGACCTTATGCAGGTTACGAGCAATTCCCTCCACATCTTGTGAATGCCGTGCTTTCAATCGAGGACCGCCGGTTCATGGATCATCACGGCATCGACCCGAAAGGAATTGCGCGCGCTCTAATCCGGAACTTTGAGGCAGGCTCGATCGTCCAGGGTGGAAGCACGATCACACAGCAGTTGATCAAGCTGCAGTATCTCGAAAGCGACCGAACGCTGAAGCGAAAGATCCAGGAACTGGTGATCGCATTCTGGCTGGAATGGAAGCTCGGCAAGCAGGAGATCCTGACGCGGTACCTGAATTCGGTCTACCTCGGTTCCGGCGCTACGGGAATGCCGGCAGCAGCACGGATCTATTTCAACAAGGATATCGGTGCGCTCGATGTTCCAGAATCGGCGATGCTGGCAGGTCTGCTGAAGGCTCCGAGCCAGTTGAACCCAATCGACAATTTCGAGGCCGCACGTCAACGCACGGCAACGGTGCTCGACGCCATGGTCACCAATGGCAAGCTTACGCAGCAGGAAGCCGGCGCCGCCAAGAATGAATTCGCCGAACTGCACCCGACAACGCCGACGCCACGCTCAGGCAGCTGGTTCGCCGATTGGGTTTCGGCACAAGCGAGCGAGATCGCAGGCACTTCTCCGGGCTCGACGAGAGTACGCACGACCTTGGTTCCGCGCCTGCAGGAAATTGCCGAACGGGTGGTGAAGCGGGTTCTCGATGAAGAAGGAAAGGCGCGCGGCGCATCGCAGGCAGCACTGGTCGCCATGACGCCCGATGGCGCGGTTGTCGCAATGGTCGGCGGGCGCGACTACAAGACCAGTCAGTTCAACCGAGCCGTCACGGCGATGCGTCAGCCCGGCTCCACATTCAAGCTGTTCGTTTATTACGCTGCGTTGAAGAAGGGGCTGGCCCTGTCGGATCAGGTGCTCGACGCACCTATCGAAATCAACGGGTGGTTGCCGCAAAATTCCGGGGGCGCTTACCGAGGTTGGGTGACGCTGGCGGAGGCCTTTGCTCGCTCGTTGAATGCCGCCACTGCCGCCCTTGCGCAGGAGGTGGGTTTGGACAGTGTCGCTGCGGCAGCCAAGGAGCTCGGCATCAACGCAACCCTGACGACGGCGCCCGCCTTGTCGCTTGGCGCCTCGGAGGTAAGCTTGCTCGATTTGACCGGTGCCTACGCATCGGTCCGCTTAGGGCGGGCGCCCGTTGAGCCGTGGGGCGTTATCGAATTTCAGGCATCGGGCCAGCCCAGAGGCTTCCGAGTGGGGCCGCAAGTGACGGCGTCTATCGACCTCTCGCCGTATCAGCCGGACCTTCTGGCGTTACTGCAGTTGGTGGTCGAGCGTGGGACTGGCCGCGACGCCGATCCCGGCATGTTTGCGGCCGGCAAGACAGGCACCAGTCAAGACAACCGCGACGCTTGGTTCGTCGGGTTTACAGAGCCCTTGGTCGCCGGGGTCTGGGTCGGCAACGACGATGACGCGCCGATGAAGGGTGTCACGGGCGGGGCACTTCCGGCTCGCATCTGGCGGGAATTCATGCAGGCGGCCATGGCTGAGCCTGCACCGCAGATCGATCCAAATACGGGAATGATGACCAGCGAGGAGAATGCCGCTCCGTCCTGCAATATCACCGCATGCTCTCGCAGCTATCGTTCTTTCCGCGCTTCCGACTGTACGTACCAACCATATTATGGCGATCGGCGCCTGTGCGAGAAATAGCCGTACCACCTGTTGCCCGCTTCGATAAGGATTGGAAACCGCAGAGGGCCGATAGCGCGATGCACGAACCCGAGAAAGAAGCATGAGCTGGGGGTCACAGAAGGTATGCCAATGAACTCCTTAGTGGAAATGCTTCTCGCCTTCGAGGCCTTCCTGTTTGCCGCCGCATCGCTGGTTCACGCGGGCCTTCTCTTTGGCGGTTACGAGCACTGGCGGGCAGCGACAGCCGAGGGCGTGATCGCGGCGGTTTTGGTGTTTGGCCTATTCGCACGCCTCATCCGGCCGGCTTCAGCGCGCGTGACCGCCCTTGCCGTCCAGGTCTTCGCGCTTTTGGGGACCTTGATCGGGGCCTTCACCATCGCCATCGGGATTGGCCCGCAAACAACAGTCGACCATGCGTTTCATCTGTTCTTGCTGGCAGTGCTGGCGTCGGGACTCGTTGCCATCTTCAGATCAAACAGGTGATGTCGAACAATGGCTGGCGCTTCATCGCGAAGGACACCAAATCGCTACTGCCACAAGGCGGCCGGATGGCTGGAACATCCGCAGCGCGATTGGGTTCTTTTATCGAAGGAGGAGAATGAGATGCGGACCTATTACCGATACAAGGAAGGCCAGGCTGCCGCCGGTTCGATCGTCATCAAGTTCTACCGCTCCGGCGATCAAATCCGAGGGTTCATCAGAAAGGTTACGGAGCCCGGTCAGCACGACACGGTATTTTCAAGCGAAGAACTGCAGGTCAACGATGCATTTCTCATAGCTGACAACAAGCATCGGGAGGCCCCGGACACACTCATCTTCGTCGAACTCACAGAAGGTGTCCGCTGGAATCCGGCTTGGGGGCAGTTGAACTAGCAAAACGGCATTTCTGCCGATCCGCAGCGACGGTTCTTCGCGTAGATAACAGACAAGAACGCGTGGCGCCGATGATTGGCCAGCCGTTTCCTTCTGGTCTTTGTGCGACCCCTGCTCGTCTTGCGCTACGAGACCGTGTTTTCGACCTTTGAAGCCGCAGTCGTTGTGCCGAAAAACGGTGCTTGCAATGTTTTTCGACCGGTTCATAATAATTTTTGTACACGTGCTCAATTTTGTCACTCGGTCGTTACGCAAGCCCCTTAGAGCGGAATCCGTTCGCGCTTTTCATGGGACCTCCGGGCGGCCGTCAGCAATGGTGATGGCCCGCCAAGAGGCTCACATCTATCTCTGGGGAGATGAAGAGATGACTATTCTGCCGACATTGAAGTGCATGAGCGTCGCTGCTGCCATCCTGGCCTCGACCAGCGCCCTCTCCTTTGCCAAGGACCTGACCGTTACAGTCTGGGCCGGCGGCACAGGCCCGAATGACGTCTATCGCCTCGACGCGATCGACATTGCAGCCGAGCAGCTTCAGCGGGAAGCCGCAATCAAGGGCGAAGACCTTAAGATCAAGGTCGAGAAAAAGGCCTATAGCGGCTGGGAGGACTTCAAGCAGGCGATGACGCTTGCCGCCGAGGCCAAGACCGCTCCGAACATCGTCGTCACCGGCCACGAGGACATCGGCCCCTGGGCACAATCCGGCCTGGTCGTGCCGATCGAGGACTATGTTGACCTCGACTCGTGGCCGCTTAACAACATCTACGAAAACCTGATGGACATTGCCTCCTTCAACGGCATGGTCTACGGCATTCCGCAGGATGCCGAGTCCCGGCCGATGTTCTTCTGGAAGCCGCACATGAAGGCGATCGGCTATAGCGATGCTGATCTCGAGGCGCTACCCGAGAAGGTCCAGGACGGCAGCTACACGATGCAGAGCCTGCTGCAAGACGCCAAGAAGATGCAGGACAAGGGCCTCGTGCAGGCCGGCTATGGCTTCTATCCCCGCTACACAAACGGTCCGGACTTCTGGCAGTTCTACACGAGCTTCGGCGGCACGATGGAAGAAGACGGCAAGCTCGTCTTCGACAAGGCTGCGATGCAGCGCGCGTACCAGTTCTTCGCCGACGCCGTGAAGCAGGGCGTTACCAAGAAGAACCATATCGGGATGCCTGCCGACCAGTGGTGGAAGGAAGTGGCGTCTGGCAAGGCCGGAATCTGGCACGGCGGTACCTGGCATTACGCCCGCTACGTCAACCAGGAAGGCCTGAAGGATTTCTTCGGCAACGTCGTTTTCACGCTGATCCCGGCCGGCGAAGGCGGCAAGGCCAACACGCTGACGCACCCGCTCGTCTATCTTATGACCTCTGGCCACGACAAAGACGACACCGAGATTGCTGCCCAGCTGATCAAGATTGCGTCTGAGCCGCGCATCAACGTGCTGCATGCGGTCAAGTCCGCCCATCTCGGCATTTCGAAGTCGGAAACCGAGATCGAGCTTTACTCATCGGACCGCTGGACGCGCGAAGCCACCGAACGTCTTCTGCCCTACGCCAACGCGATGCCAAACAATGCCGACTTCGGCACCTACTGGAACATCATGTGGAAGGGCCTTGAGGCCTCATGGACGGGTGCCAAGAGCGTCGATGCCGCCGTCAACGACGTCGAAGGCGAGCTGAAGAGCACGCTCGGCGACAAGATCGTCATCCGCTAAGCGCAGGCAAGCCTCCGGGCGGTCTTACCCGCCCGGACCTTTTGCGGAGACTTTCATGAGAACGTCGAGAACGCTCGGGCTCATAATGATCGCGCCTGCCGCGATCATGATCGTGCTGTTCTTCCTGATGCCGGTGGTGTTGACCGCCGTCTTTTCCTTCACGAGCATGTCGACCGCCACGGGCATTTCGGGCGGCGCCTACCAGATCGTCCCGAACGCGCTCATTGCGCTCAAGGAGGAAATGCCGGAGGTCGTGCAGCAGCTTACCGAACCCCGCTACGTGATCGACGAGGCGGGCATCAAGGGCGTCGAGCGCCTCGAGCTTGAGCCCGGTATCGCCACGGAACTACGCGAAAACCATCTCGGTGAGGTCTTCCCTTCCCGCCGTGAAGCCGAGCGCGTGATCAAGGGGCTCAACGACCGGCCGTCGACCCGGGAGGTCAAGCAAATCTCCGAACAGTTCAACCGCTCCGTTGCCAATCTGCGCTTTTCGAGCAAGGAGGAGCTCTTCGCCTCGCTCGACAAGCTCGGCTTCAAGATAACGCCGGAACAGAAGGAAAGCCTCGCCGACGCGACCTATACCGGCTGGAGCTGGACGACAGAGAACTTCTCGCGCATCGCCTCTTCGCCTGACATGGCGCAGGTCCTTTTCAACACATTGCTCTACGTCGCCCTTGTCCTCATGCTTTTCAACACGAGCTACGCCATGCTGCTGGCGATCTGGACGCACTACATGCCCGACGCGCCGGCAACGATTTTCCGGTCCATCTGGCTCCTGCCCCGCATCACGCCCGTCGTCATCTATGTGCTGATGTGGAAATGGCTCGCCTGGGATACGGGCTTCATCTCCACCTTCATGGGCAAGTTCGGCTACGCTCCGAAGAACTACCTTCTAGACAACGCCTACAACGCCTGGCTCTTCGTCGTGCTGATCAATGGCTTCATCGGCGCCTCGATGGGCATGCTGGTCTTTTCCTCGGCGCTGAGGGCGATCCCGAAAAGCCAGTTCTTCGCAAGCGAGGTGGATGGCGCCAGCCGCTGGCAGCAGATCCGCTACATTATCCTGCCGCAGATGCGCTGGCCGATCCTCTTCGTCACCTGTTATCAAACGCTATCGTTGCTTGCCTCCTTCAACGAAATCCTGCTTTCGACCCGCGGCGGGCCGGGCAAGGCGACCGAAGTCTGGTCGCTTGCCGCCTATCACACGGCCCTCAACAACTATGCGGGCAATCTGGAGTATGGCCTCGGCGCCGCCATGGCGTTGGTCCTCGTGATCATCGGCATCATCCTGTCGCTCGCCTACCTGCGCGTCTTCAAATACGCCACGCTGGTTGCGCGGCCGCTCATCGAGGACTGATCATGGCGGAGAAATCGCAACCCTCGGCAAACTACCGCATCTGGCCGGTCATCCTGGCGCTCACCATCGTCAGCCTGCCGCTGTTGCTCATGTACGCCTATCTCTTCATCGATACGATCACCGACAAGCAACCGGCGGCTCTGATGCCGGATACGCTCACCCTGCGGCACTGGACATTCCTCTGGCAGACCCCGCCTGGAAAGCCGAATATCTGGCTGGTGACGCTGAACACGCTGATCTTCACGGCGAGCACGACCACCGTCGTACTCCTCGTCTCCTCCATGGCCGGCTATGTGCTGTCGCGATTGAACGTGCCCGCCCGCGGCTTCTTCCTTGCGGGGGTCATGGTGCTGCACGCCTTCCCGTCGGTTACGCTCATCATCGCGATCTTCATCGTGCTGCAGATGGTCGGCCTTTATAATTCATTGATCGGTGTCATCCTTGTGAAGGCTGCGATCGACCTGCCGCTCGGCATATGGCTGATGAAAGGCTTCTACGACAGCGTGCCCTGGGAGATAGAGATGGCAGGCGTCGTCGACGGCGCCTCGCGCTTCCGCGTCTGGCGCAGCCTCGTGCTGCCGCAGGTGCGCCCCGCGATTATGGCGCTGGGGCTTTTCTCCTTCCTTTCGAGCTGGGGGGAATTCATCCTGCCGCAGGTCTTGGCGCCGGGCAGTCAGGTGCAGGTATTGTCGGTCTATCTTTCGGCGCTGATTGCCGACGACAACAATTTCGACTTCGGCACCTTTAAGGCGGTGGGCGTTTTCTACGTGATCCCGGTGCTTTTGCTTTACGGCTTCTTCCACAAATATCTCATGAATATCTACGGTGGCGGGAGCAAAGGCTGATGCGTATCCTCCTCGACAACTTCTCGAAGAGCTTCGGCGCTACCAAGGTTATCGAAAACATGAACCTGGAAGTGGCGCATGGCGAGATGCTGGCCCTGCTCGGCCCTTCGGGCTGCGGCAAGTCGACGACGCTTTTCGCCGTCTGCGGCATCCATCGCCCGACCGGCGGCCGCATCCTCTTCGGCGACCGCGATGTGACGGATCTCCCAAGCCAGGTGCGCAATGTTGGCGTCGTCTTCCAGTCCTACGCGCTCTATCCGCACATGACGGTTGCCGAAAACATCGGCTTTCCGCTGAAGGTCAAGGGAATGGCCTCGGCCGATATCGGCAGGGAAGCCGACCGCATCGCCGCTCTCGTGCAGATAGGCAACCTGATGGGCCGCCGCCCCTCCGAGCTTTCGGGGGGACAGCAGCAGCGCGTGGCACTCGCCCGGGCGTTGATCCGCAAGCCGGACGTCCTGCTTCTCGACGAACCGCTCGCCAATCTCGACGCAAAGCTGCGGCTGGAGATGCGTTCGGAAATCCGCCGCATCCAGCGCGAGACGGGCATCACCGCGATCCTGGTCACCCACGACCAGGTGGAAGCCATGAGCATGTGCGATCGCATCGCCATCATGAAAGAAGGTGTGATCGTACAGATCGCCACACCGGCGGAGATGTATAACGACCCGCGCACTGCCTTCGTCGCCAGCTTCCTTGGAAATCCGCCAATCACCTTCCTGCACGGCGTGGCGGCAGAAGGTTTCTTCTCCATCCCAGGCAGCCAAATCAGGATTCCGCTTCCCGTTTCGGCCGCCGCCGCCGACGGGACAAAGCTGATGCTCGGCGTGCGGCCGGAGCACTACAATCCGGCGGGTGACGTGCCGGTCACAGGCATCGTGAACTTCGCCGAAACGCAAGGCCGTGAAAACCTCTATGACGTACAGCTTGCCCAAGGACCGCTGCTGCGCTCCGTCCAGCCGGTCCGCCACGACATCAGGATCGGCGACGAGGTCACCTGGGCAATCGACAGCCGCAACGTGCTCGTTTTCGACGAAAACGGACGGAGGCTTTGATGCAGCGCGACTTTACGTCTTTCTTCGAACGCTTCGGCTGGCCCAAAGACAAAGGCACCCTGCCCTTCTGCATCGGCCATCGCGGCGCAAGCGGGCATGCCCGCGAAAACACGCTTGCTGCCTTCCGGCTCGCGGCGGAACTCGGCGCGGAAATGTGGGAGCTTGACACGCAGTTGACCAAGGACGGCGTCGTCGTCGTCTCCCATGACGACCATCTCCAACGCGTCTTCGGCGTGGACAAGCGTATTTCGCAGATGACCGCGACCGAGCTTGCGGCGCTGGACGGCGTCGACGTACCGGCCATCGAGGAGGTCGCCGCCCTTGGCAGTGAGACCGGAACCGGGCTCTACATCGAATTGAAGGCTCCGGGAAGCGGCCTCCGCTGCTGGCAGCACCTGATGGAAAAGGGCCAGCGCTTCGCCTGCCTCGGCTCCTTCGACACCGCACAGGTCCGCGAGCTTCGCGAGGCGGGCTGCGACTACCCGCTCTCGGTGCTCGTTCGCGTCGGCGATAATCCGAATGCCGTCGGCGACGAGGCGGGTGCCGACATCCTGCACCTCTGCTGGGAGCGCGCCGGCGAGCGGCCACAGGATCTGGTCACGCCGGCGCTGATGGACCGCGCCTTCTCAGCAGGCCGCGAGATCGTTCTGTGGCATGAGGAAAGACGGCCGATCCTCGATGAGATAATGAAGCTACCGGTGCTCGGCATCTGCACGGATCTGCCGGACATGATGCGCACCATGTCTGGTGGGGAAGGAAAATTTGGCAGACAGAGATAAAGGACCAAGCAGAGTAACGTCCTTCGACGTGGCGCGCGTGGCGGGCGTCTCGCGCGCTGCCGTATCGCGCGCCTTCACGCCGGATGCGAGCGTCTCCCCGAAGACCCGCGAAAAGGTCTATCAGGCCGCCAAGGAGCTGGGCTACCGCGTCAACTATCTCGCGCGCGGCCTGACGAACAAGCGCTCCGATCTTGTCGGCGTCGTCGCGGCCGGGCTCGACAATCCGTTCCGCACCCTTCAGATCGAGCATCTCGCGCGCACGCTCATTTCCCGCAATTTCCGTCCAATCCTGCTGCCGACCTCGAAGGAGGCGGATACGTCGACCGTCATCGGCCACCTTCTGCATTATGCCGTCTCCGGCGTTATCGTGACATCGGACGCGCCACCGACGGAGATCTGCGAGCAGTGTGCGGCCGAGGGCGTACCGATCGTGTTGATTAACAAGGGCGACGACATTCCCTTCGTCGACCGTATCATTTCCGATGACCGCAGCGCTGGACATCTGGCCGCCGACCACCTGATCGATCAAGGCGCCAAGCGCCTCGCCGCGATTGCCGCGTCCGCCGTCTCCTACACGGCACGCCGCCGCAGCGAGGACTTTCTTGCGCGCTGCCGTGAGCGCGGCCTCGAGGCACAGCTATTCACAGTCGCCATGAATGACTATCGAAGCGGCTTCGAGGCGGCATCCGAGCTTGCCTCCTTCGGTATCGATGGCGTCTTCTGCGCCAACGACTACATGGCCTGCGGCGTGATCGACCGGCTGATGTCGGGCCGTGGCCGCGAAGATGTGCCCGCCACGCGCGTGATCGGCCATGATGATATACCCCAGGCGAGCTGGGCCGCCTATGACCTCACCACCATCCGCCAGCCCTGCGACCTGCAGGCCGAACGGGCCATCGGCCTGCTGATCAGCCGGATGGCCAAGCCTGGCATGATGGCGCGCGTAGAATTCACGCCCGTTTCGCTGATCAAGAGAAGGACTGCCTGATGAGTTCCGCATTCGATTCCTCCGTCCTTGAGGCCCGTGCCGCGGCTGCGATAGAGATCGCCCGTCGCGTCGGCCGCGAGGCAGCCCGCTTCCGCATGGAAATGGGTTCGGGATTGAAGGTCGAGAACAAGGGCCTGCAGGATTTCGTCACCGTCGCCGACCGCAATGCCGAGCGGGCCATTCGCGACGGGCTGCTTGCGCGGTTCCCGCAGGACACCTTCATGGGGGAGGAAACCGGCGGCCGAGCCGGCAGCGCCGGAACCTGGGTGGTCGACCCGATCGACGGCACGACGAACTACATCCGCGGCTTCCGCCACTGGGGCGTATCGATCGCCTTCTGCGCCGAAGGCCGCCTGGAGATCGGCGTCGTTTACGACGCCGCCAAGGATTCCGTTGTCTCGGCGATCCGCGGCAGGGGCGCCTTTCGCGAGGGGGCGCTCATTCTTGCCGCAGCGACGAACGATCCGGCCAATGCCATTTGCATCCTCGGCCATTCGCGCAAGACGAGCTTCGACGAACACCTTGCCGTTTCCCGGCGCCTGCATGAGCGCGGCATGGATTACCGCCGCATGGGCGCGGCGGCGATCGACCTTCTGCGTGTCGCAGAGGGTGCCGCCGACCTCTATTACGAGCGGCATCTGAACGCATGGGACATGCTCGCGGGCGCGTTGATCGCTTTCGAAGCGGGCGCGAAGGTCGTCATGCCTGCCTTGTCGGCGCTTCTGTCCGAAGGCGGCCCTGTCGTCGCCTATTCGCCAGGGCTTGCCCGGGAATTCGAATTCATCCTGGAGATCGAGGGCCTGGCGCCAATGGCGGACCGATCAGACTTCTAGGCGCCGCGACAGGCGCGCCGACAACACCTGTCGGTGGAGCGACCGCATAAGGGGAGATTGCCAATGAAGACCGTCTTTGTTCTCTTCGATTCCCTCAATCGCCATATGCTTGGCTGCTACGGCGGATCTCGAATACCAACGCCAAATTTTGATCGCCTCGCCGGACGCTCGATGGTCTATGACAAGCATTATGTGGGCTCGCTGCCCTGCATGCCCGCACGGCGGGATCTTCTGACAGGACGTCTGACTTTCCTGCATCGCAGTTGGGGGCCACTCGAACCGTTTGACAATGCCTTTCCCGAGCTTCTCAAGGAGAAGGGCGTGCATAGCCACCTGGTCACAGATCACTACCATTATTGGGAAGACGGCGGTGCGACTTATCACAATCGGTATTCGACGTTCGAGTTCGTGCGAGGTCAGGAGTCGGATCCGTGGAAGGCAATGGTGCAGCCTCATTGGGAGCGCCTTCGGGAGAAATATCACGAAGCACAGGCCGGCGGCGGCCCGATCAGCAAGTATGGGCCATACATGATCAATCGAGAGTTCATCAAGCAGGAAAAGGACTTTCCCTCCGTACAGTGCTTTGCGCATGGTTTGGAGTTTCTCGATCTCAATCGAAAGGCCGACGACTGGCTACTCCAGATCGAAACATTCGATCCGCACGAACCTTTTTTCGCGCCGGAGCGCTTCAAGGAACCCTTCAGAACCGGATGGAACGGGCCGATCCGTGACTGGCCTCGCTATGGACGACTTGAGGAGCTGCCGGAGGAAGCTGATGAACTGAGAGCAAACTACTACGCAATCGTGTCGCTGTGCGACTTTCTGCTCGGCCAGTTGCTCGACGACTTCGATACGCACGATATGTGGAAAGACACGACCCTGATCGTCACAACTGATCACGGGTTTCTTCTCGGAGAGCACGATTTCTGGGCCAAGAACCGTATGAACATGTACGAGGAGATCGTACACATCCCCTTGTTCATCCATGATCCGCGTAGACCTGGTGCTGGAAGGATCGACCGGCTAACCCAGTCGATCGACGTCGGGCCGACATTTCTCGATATCTTCGGTGTAGATGCCCCTCCTGAAACAGAAGGGGAGTCGCTGCTGAAGCCGAATTCCAAGGATGCCGTTATCTTTGGCTATTTTGGCGGCGCGGTCAACGTAACCGATGGCCGTTATACCTACCATAGGTTTCCAGCCGATCCTCTGAAACAGGATCTCTATCAGTATACGGTTATGCCTACGCACATAACGAGACCATTCACGCCGGAAGAACTATCGCGGGCGACGTTAGCCAAGCCGTTTTCGTGGACCAAGGATGTTCCTCTGCTGCGGGTACCGGTGACCGAACGATCGCCGATGTTCAACAACTACGGGCCTGGAGCGCTGCTTGAAAAGCAAACGCGTCTCTATGATCTGGCGACCGATCCCGGACAAGAGGCGCCCCTTGAGAATCCAGCGCTGGAACTGCGGATGCTTGAGCTGATGAAGGCCCGGATGCGATCAAACGATGCGCCTGCGGAAGCTTTCAAGCGCCTCGAATTATAAGAGACCTCATCGCGCCAGCGCTGCCGTCTGCGCAACGAGCCTACCGCGGACTGGCGCCGCACGCGTTCCAACGACTTCATCGCTTTCCGGAAGCTCAGCATTCACGCCCGCGCGGTGGCGCAAGCGTTCGGCCGCGAAATCCACGAAGGCACGTACCCGGGCGGAAACCATGTGCCCTTCCGAGTGCACGATGTGGATCGGTACCGGCTCACGCTCGTAATCCGCAAGCACGATCTTGAGCCGACCGGCGCCCGACCTCGTCCATACGCTTCGACGCCGAGCCGCGGGTGATTTCCTGCAGATGACAAGCGAGGCCGAGCTCTTGTTCGATCACCCTTTCGGCAGGCCTCTTGAAGGACCCGAACGCTACTGGCGTTTCCGTCCGCGCCGCATTATCTGGCGGGCCGACGCACTGCCGGTCCGCTACGACTTTGCCGAATGGTCACCGTTCGCGCTCGCCACCGGGATCGCGTAGCTGTTGCCAAGAACGCGGGAGTGGGCAATCGGGATTGCCATCGCATCTTCATCAGAATCTATATCTAAAGCAATTGCTAATTTAGATAGTCGATTTCCTTGCGGTGCGGTAAAATTAAATGTCGGGCGCCCTAACCGGGAGGTGATCACGCTCTGGGTTAGCGCTTCTCGCGGAAAAACGTCATTCTTGTTTATTGGCAAATGGCATGGAACAGAGACTAGCCGCGATCATGGCGGCGGACATGGCAGGCTACAGCCGGCTGATGGAGACCGATGAAGCCGGCACGCTTGCTCGCTTGAAAACCCATCGAATCGAGCTGATTGACCCCGCGATTGCCAAGAACAAGGGTCACATCATCAAGACGACGGGCGATGGCATGCTTGTCGAATTCCAGAGTGTCTCCGATGCAGTGAAGTGCGCCGTGGAGATCCAGCAGCGCATGAAGCGGCGCAATTCGGACGTGCCGCAAGATCGGCGGATCGAATTCAGGATCGGGATCAATCTCGGCGACATTATTTTTGACGATCAGGATGTTTTCGGCGACGGTGTGAATATTGCTTCTCGGATCGAGCAATTGGCCGACGTCGGCGGCGTCTGCATCACGGCGGCAGTAGCGACACAAATTGTTGACCGGCTCGAAGTCGCCATCGAGGATTTGGGGGAGAAGACGCTCAAGAACATAAGCCGCCCGGTTCATCTCTTTCGTATCGGGCTCGAGGTATCTGCCCTGCCCGCCCAGTCGGATGCCCTGGATGCGAAACGGTATGTCGCGAAACCTTCAATCGTTGTGCTGCCATTTATCAACATGAGCGGCGATCCCGATCAGGAGTTTTTCGCCGACGGTCTTACTGAAGACATCATCACTGAACTTTCCCGCCGTCACGAGCTGTTCGTCATCTCGCGCAACTCGAGCTTTGTCTATAAAAACCACCCTGTGAACGCACGAGAAGTCGCGGAAAAGCTTGGCGCCCGGTACTTGGTGGAGGGAAGTGTTCGCAAGATAGGCGACAGGGTGCGTGTGACCGTCCAGCTCATCGATGCAGTCAACGATGCCCATATCTGGGCCGACAAGTACGATCGCAAGCTTGACGACATATTCGCCATACAGGATGAGGTGACCGGAGCGATCGTGGCCACTTTGCCCGGTCGCGTCGAAGCAGCCCAACGCGACCAGCTCGAACGAACAAAACCGGCGAACATGGCCGCATATGAGTGCGCGCTTGCCGCCAAGGTGCTGCATCACAGGAGCACTGCGTTGGACAACCAGCAGGCGCAGCTGCTCATAGACAGGGCGGTCACGCTTGACCCAGGTTATGCCCACGCCCACGCGTGGCGAGCGTGCATTCTAGGCCAAGCTTGGGTCAACGGCTGGTGCGAAGACAAGGATGCTGTTTGGGATGAGATCGTTGCCGCGCTAGATCGGGCGCTGGCGCTGGATGACAACGACGCGGACGTCCACCGAATCTTAGCTGCGGTGAATGTGAACAACAATGCCCTGACCACAGCGCGGTATCACCAGGAGCGCGCGCTTTGCCTCAATCCGAATTACGACTTAGTCGTGGTTCAGCAAGGCGAGCTGTTGACGTGGCTAGGGCGGCCCGAAGAGGGGATAGAATGGATCCGCAAGGCAATGCGGCTCAATCCGCATCACCCCGAGCGGTTTTGGAGCCACCTCGCAAAATCACATTTTGCTGCGCATCAATACGGCGAGGCGATCGAAGCATTCATGCATCTATCAGCTATGGATCACGTCCAGCACGCCTTCGTCGCTGCATGCTACGGCTGGCTCGGTGATGGACTCGCTGCGGCAGGTCATCTGAAGAAAGTTAGAGCGCTTGCCCCACAGTTTGACATAGAAGCATTTCTTGCGACGATGCACTACGCTCAGGAATCCGATGTTCAACATCTTCGCGAAGGCCTCGTCAAAGCGGAAGAGAACACAGACGGTCGCTAAGAAGACGAAACCGCAATCGGCGATTGCCATCCTCACCTCAAAAGCCCCCGGCCCATCGACGCTCACGACTGTCTTACTTGGGCGGTTCGCTGCAGCCGGATGGGCTTGCCGAACATGATGACGTTGCCGCCGAGCGCGAAGATGAGGCCGAGCACGGCCTCGGCGGTCCAGACATAGCCCTCGAAGACCGTCGAGACCGTCAGGGCGACGAGCGGAAACAGCACTGTCGCATAGGAGGCTCGCGCCGGGCCCCATTGGCCAACCAGCGCCAGATAGGCGAGGAAGCCGATGACACTGCCCGGAATGGCGAGATAGAGCAGCGCGGCCGTATACGCCGGCGATGGATCGAAGGTGAGAGGCAGCCCGCGGGCAAGCACGAGGACGCCCAGCGCCGCCACGCCGCAGACCATCGCATAGGCCGTCGTCGATGGGAGATCGAGCCCCAGCGTCTGATGGCGAGCGGAGAGGAAATTTCCGAGCGAGAAGCAATAGGTGCCGGCAAGTGCCAGCAGCAGGCCAAGTCCGCCCTGAGGCGCAGTGCCAAGGGCGCGCAACTCGTCTGCAAAAAGAAGCATCAGGCCGAAAAGCCCAACCGCGCCTGCCAATATCACGCGCCCACTCGGGCGATTTCCGTACAAGAGCCAACCATTCGCCGCGTTAAATAGGGTTGCCATCGCAAAAACGACTGAGACGATGCCACTCGGCAGCATGCCGGCGGCATAATAGAAGCAGAGAAAATTGCAGCAGAACAGGCAAAGGCCCTGAGCGCCGACTGTCAGCCAATGCTGAAATGGCGGTGGTGCCAGGCGCCGGCGAAGCGCCAGCAATCCAAGCAGCAGAATGGCTGCGAGCGCGAAACGGTAGAGGATCGAGACCTCGGCGGGCACGGTGCCGACCTGCAGCTTGATCGCGTACCAGGTCGTGCCCCAGATAAGAACGGTGAGAATGAAGAGAAGCGGCGCCATTCGTAGTCTTTCTATGTCGGAGGCATTAAATGGCGTCTTCTATGACACTGCACCACCGGCCGCTATCACAGGCTTGCGCGACTATCGAAATCTTGCGGTCTTCGGTAGCGGCCGGTTGCAGCAGATGCCTCCGCGGCCTTATGAGAAAGCATGCAAACGCGATCGATCTCATCCGCTTTGGAAGGTGTAGGCGCCAAGCTGCTGCGGCAGGTTGATCTCGGCGGCGGGCTAGCGATTGCGCAATGGCGAAACTTCGCCAACAGCCGCCTTTCCTACCGCGATCCCGGACACCACACGGTTAGCCTTTATCTCGATGGTAGCGTGCGCCGCATGGATAACGGGCAGACGGGGATAGGCTCGTCGGGAGCGCTCTGTCTGCTGCCGGCAGACGGCGACAGCGCCTGGCATGTCCTCCGCGACGTCTATTTCTGCCATATCTACATCTCTCAGAGCCGGTTCCAGCGACTGGCCGGCGAAGTCTTCGATCGCGACAGCCGGACGTTGACGCTTCCCGACTTGAGCTTCTTTTCCGATCGTTTCGTGGCGGACATTATCAACCGCGCGATCCTGCCGAATGACTGGTCGGAAAGCGCAAATCGCCTTTTGCTTGCCCAGGCGGCTGATCTCATCTTGCTCGAGGTGCTGCGCAAGAACGGACCGGTGCGATCCAGCAGCCTTCTGCTTCAGGGTGGGCTTTCGCCCCATGTCTTGAAACGCATTGTGCAATTGATCGATGCCGATCTTGCCGGCGACCTCAGCCTCGACCGGCTTGCCGCGGAGGCAGGGCTCAGCTCCTATCATTTCGCCCGGATGTTCAAAGCGACGACGGGCCAGACGCCACACCGCTTCGTGCAGGAGCGGCGGCTTGCGGTGGCCTACGAGTTTGCGCGAGCCGGCAAGGCCAGCATCACCGAAATCGCAGCCGCCTGCGGATTCTCCACACCGGCGCACTTCTCCGCAAGCTTCAAGGCGAAGTTCGGCACGAGTCCGTCGGCCATCCGCCTCTGACGGCACGGGAAAATGTCCCCGTTAAGATGCGAACGAAGCAGCAGGCCGCTCTGTTTCATGTCGGTCGCTCACCCGTCGGGCGGCTGGCCTCCTTGAACGACCGACTTTCCGATTTCCTTAAAGAAGCGCCCGCTCTTCGCCGTGCTGATGAGGATCATGGAGGGGGTGACATGGCTGTGGTCGCCCAGGCGCCAACGAAAGTCGCGGGCATGAAGCATGCCTGGCGTTCGACCGCTTCGCTGCGCAACCGTTCGGCCAGAGTGTCGATCTCAACCGCGGCGGCGGCCGTAACACCGGCGCGTTCCGCCGCCGGCAGCAAGCTGCGTACAGTTTCTGCGATGTAGTTGTAGATCAGCGAATCCGGCCCGCCGCCGATGATGCCGGCGAAATTCATTTGCGGTGCGGGCAGCCCGGCAGCGGCAAAGGTCATCGGCAGCTTGCCACCCATATCAGTTTCGAAACCAGCCCGCTGGATGGTGCCGACGATCCAATCGCGGCATTGGCTGAAAAGCGGCCCCTCGGGAACACTGCGGGCGAGCGGCATCGCCAGTTCCTGGAAGGCGACAACGCCACCTGGCCGAAGAAACCTCGCGAGCCTGCGCAAAGTTGCACGAGGATCGGGTAGATACATCAGTATCAATCGTCCGATCACCGCATCGAAGAGTTCGTCGCAGTAGAACGTGTCGAGCTCAGCCGTCGCAAAGCGCGTCCAGTAGCATTGTCCGGCTTCGGTCGCTCGCCGTTCCGCGATGTCAATGGCGTCTGCCGAACGGTCGATGCCGAGCACCAATCCCTTTGGTCCGACCAGCTTTCCGGCCAGCAAGGAAACATCGCCGACGCCGCAGCCGATATCCAGTACGCGCATGCCGGATCCTATCCCGGCGCAGCGCAGGACATCTTCCGTGAGCTCGTGAAGGAGCGCCCCCTGCAGCTCCAGCCGCCTAAATTCGCGTTTCGTGTAGCCCAGTGCATAAGGGCGGGTATCCGCAATGCTCAGATCGCGGTCGATTGTCTGTGTCTGTTGGACAAGCGGATTGTACATTACCTAACTCCATGATCGATTGTCCGGCCGAGGCAGCCGTGCGACCGCCGCTGCCTGGACTGTTACGATCGGAGATCGACGCTACAACGTGATTTCAGAAATCGGGAATTTCCGTTACGGCTGAAACACGGGCCGTTTGTGACAGGGTGGCGCCTGCATAGAGGGTGCCTATGACTTCGGCGCCCGCGGCTCGAACACGATATAGGGCGTCTTGGGCGGGTGGCCTGGCGGAACATAGTCCGGGACAGGGTTGTCGTCTGCCGGCAGCGTGAGCACAAATCGATGGATGGCGCGCAGGTCGGCCTCTGTCATGGCACGCAAGTTAAACCATGGCATGGGGGGCCGTGGCTTGATCGTTTGCGCGAGCTCGACCCAGTCGTCCTCGCTCATCGTGCGCAAAAGGCTGCGAAGATTCGACGGATAGGTGGTTCCCCACGGCCCGTTGAAGCCGAGGTGATCGCCAACCAGCCACCGATGCTCAGGCACGTCGCCGGCCTTTGCCAGATAGCCTGGCGTATGGCAGTCGTTGCAGCCGCCGATTTTGACCAAGTATCGGCCGCGCTCGATCGAGCCGTCGGCCGTGGCTGCACTTACGGTCCAGTGGAATGTCGTGATCGTCAGAATTCCGCCCAGGCTGAGGGCGGCAATTCCGATTGGAGCCCATCGTGTCATAAGCTTTTCCCTGTGGTCAGCCGCCATCGGCTACTTGATCCCCACGATCATCGAATGGGGACCGGCGAGATGTTCGCAGCGCACGTCGGTAAAACCTGCCTCACGCATCCAGCCAATGCCCTTGGCGCGGGTGTAATCGAACCCGCCCCGCGTATTGACCAGCATGTTGAGGCTCATCAGCAGCCCTGCGGCGTTCTGCCTGCGCTCGTCGTCGATGATCTGGTCGTGGACGATGAGCGCGCCGCGCTTCGGCAAGGCTGCGTAAGCCTTCGCCAGCAGCGTGCGCTTCACCTCAAGATTCCAGTCGTGAAGGATATGCCCCATCACCAGCACGTCGG
The DNA here is from genome assembly GCF_056279785.1 of Rhizobium sp. USDA 3886. Lineage (NCBI taxonomy): Bacteria > Pseudomonadati > Pseudomonadota > Alphaproteobacteria > Hyphomicrobiales > Rhizobiaceae > Rhizobium > Rhizobium sp. USDA 3886. The sequence goes on from NZ_JBWCDC010000003.1 coordinate 1,717,016, forward strand.
CCGGAGGAAGCGGCTCCTTCAGGAAATCGCCGGGATGGAACCGGAGCCGGTCGGCAAGTCCGCGCCGCTCCACATAGGCCTCGAATACCGGCCGCATCGGCGGCAGGTCGTAGCCGCCGCCTGTCAGGTGTGGATGGGCGCTGGCGATCTCGACGGGAACCCTGCCCTCGGCGGTGCCGATGTCGATAAAGGTGCGATAGTCTGTCCAGGGGAACCGCCGGGCAAGCGCCTCAGCGGCCTGAAGACTGCCGCCGGTCATCGCCTGCGCGAACATGACCAGATTGTCCGGATTGGAATAGAGCATGTCGAAGAGGTCTTGGTCGTCTTCGGTGCCGTTCTGCGGCTTGCCGGTCCTGAGCGCTTCGGTAAGCGAGGCCCAGTTGGCGTAGATCCGCGTGGCGGCCACGGCGAGCATTCCGCCCACATAGGTCGGCTTGTCGCGGTCGAGATAGCGGTCGGTCGCCGGCGTATTTCGATAGATGTCGCCCCTCGCGCTCGAGCATGCCGAGCGCGACAAGCGCGTCGAGGAAATCCCGCGCTCCGCGCCGATGCAATCCAAGGCGCTTTTGCAAGGCTTCCCCATCAAGAGGTCCGGAGGCCAGCTCCGTGAAAAGCCCGAGTTCGACGGCGCTTAGCAACGTCTTCGATGCCCAGAAACCGAGACCGAGCTGCAGGATGCCTTCCGGCGAACAAGCTGCGTTCTCCGCAACCGGCATGTGATCAGCAGCTGTAGTGCTCATCGGTGCCTCCTTGTCATGCGCGGCCGCGCGACACGCCTGGCTGGACCGGTTGTCGCGTTCCGCAGATAGGCGAGGTGTTTTATCGAGCGACGCGGCGCCGATGGCGCCTTCTGAGTGAGGCGTCGAGTTTCTCGTGGAGAGGCTGCAGCCGCGACTGAATTTCAGGATCGGTGACACGCCTGCCGGCCCTTCTTGCGGAAATCTCGATTCCCTTGATCTGCCCTTCAAGCGCTCTGCGCACTTCGTGCGGAAAGATGCCGTTTCGATACATTTTCACGCTCCTCGTTTGGCGTATGCAGCGCGATGATCGAACGATTGAGCTACGGGATGATTTCAAGGAAACCGAGTTTGATTACAGCTGTAATGGCGGGGGCCTCTTGCGCCGCAATGCAGCGCGCCGGTCTTAATGAAGATGGTGGGCGAGACATTGCGCGATCGCGGCCGACAGCAGCGGCTTCCTGATGACCTCGCTTATGCCTGCCGCCTTGAGCTGACGCGAACTCAGCGGACGGCCGTATCCCGTCATCAGGACGATCGGCAGATCCTGCCGGATCTTGTGCAGTTGGCCGGAAAACTCGATGCCCGTCATCTCCGGCATGATCTCGTCCGTCAGCACGAGGTCGAAGCGTGCCGGATCGGTGCGGAATGCACTGAGAGCGGCAGGAGGCCGGTCGAAGCCGACCGGCTCGTAGCCGAGCGCGGCAAGCATCTCCTCGGTAAGCCGCACCAGCGGCGTATCGTCGTCCACGACAAGAATCGTCTCACCGTTGCCGTGGTGGACAGAAGTCTCGACGGTCTCGGCCCCATCTTCCTCCGGGGCGGCGCCTTCGATCCGCGGGAAATAGATCTCGAAGGTCGTGCCTTCGCCAATCCGGCTCTTCACGTTCACTGCGCCCCCGAGCGCGGCGATGATGCCGTGTACCGTCGAAAGGCCAAGCCCCGTGCCCTGCCCCGCCGGCTTGGTCGTGAAGAACGGCTCGAAGATGCGCTCCATGGTCGCTCGATCCATGCCGATGCCGGTATCCCTGACGGTCAGGCGAATGTAGCCGCCGGGAGGCATGTTGCCGTGCGACAGCGTCAAGGGCACTTCGGACTCCAGCGTGCCGAGGTCGATCTTCAGCACACCGCGGTTGTTCATCGCCTGCGCTGCGTTCGTGCCGAGATTCATGACGACCTGCTGAAGCTCGGTCGGGTCGCCCATCATCGAGGCAGCCGCAGCCGCAAGACGTGGCTCCACCAAGAGTGTTGCGGGGAAGGAGGCGCGCAGCAGGCCGACCGTCTCCACGACGACGGGCTCCACCCGAAGGGGCTGATAGTGCCGCTCGCGGCGGCGGCCGAAGGCGAGAATTTGCTCCGTGACATTCTGCGCCCGCTCGCCGGCCTTCATGATCTGTTGCACATAGCTGCGCGCGCGCGACTCCTTTAGCAGGACCGCCAGCGCCATCTCGCCATAGCCGAGAATGGCCCCGAGGATATTGTTGAACTCGTGTGCGATGCCGCCGGCAAGCGTTCCGATCGCTTCCAGCCGCTGCGACTGGTTGAGGCGCGCCTGAAGCGCTTCGCGTTCGTGTTCGATGCGCTCGCGCGCGATTGCGTTTGCGAAAATCTCGGCTGCGGTGCGCAGGAGAGCAATGTCGTCGTCGGCCCAATGTTTCTCGTCCGTTACGGAATCGAGCGCCAGAAAGCCCAGCCGCTCGCCGGCATGTGACATCGGTATGCCGAGCCAGGCTCGCAGCTGATACGCCTGCAGGCGCGTCTTCTCCGGCCCCTCCGGAAGCTCGCTGACACGCGGAACGTAGATCGCACCCTGACGCTCGTAGTCCTTCAGCGTCCAGGTCGACGCGAGCTCCAGAATATCCTCCGGCGGGCATGGCGGCGTGTTCACGCCCGGGCGGCGATAGACGTAGCCGCCGTTACCGTCGCAGGTGTGGCTGACCGCGATCTGCGCGCCATCTGGTCCGGCGTGCTCCACTAGGCGCTGGAGGCCCTTGCTAATGTCGGCACGGATCCGGTCACGCGGAAGATTGATGAACTCGGTCGAGATCGAGGCGATCAGGCGCTCGAAATCGAGCCGCTCCTTCAGGGTCTGCGCGTTGTTGCGCAGACGGACGAACAAATAGGCGATATAACCCACGAGGACCAGCGCAGCGACATAAAGCAGCGCCTGAAACATTGCGGCGCGCGCGGCTGCCTGCCCATGTGCCTCTAGATAAACGTCCTGAAGCGCCCGCGCCCGCTCGCTCGTGGGGGAAGCCTGGAGGCGGGCGACAAGACCGTCGACTGCGGGCAGCGTCGTGACGATAAGCCGGCCGTGAGAGACGAGCGAGCCGACCTCGCTTGCCGATGCGATGTCGAGGGATGGCCTGGCAAGCGTATTGAGCGAGGCGGCAACGGCTCTTGCCGCCTCCGGCTGGGGATCGTTGATGAACCGCGACATCGCGATCGTCATGGCCCCGATCTCGACGGCTCGGAGGCCGTCTCCTTCGGCAGCGAGCCGGCCGCTGGTGTAGTTGAAATAGTTCAGCGAGTTCTGGAGCAGCGCGTTGCTCGATTTGAAGGACTCGACGAGCGTTTCCTCGTCGCGCACCGCACCGGCCACCTCGGCGACACGCCGATCGATCTCAACCCTCGCTTCACCGCTTGCGACCTCGCTGGCGGCCGCCAAGCTCGCCGTCGCCTCATCGAGCCTCGCAATCGCACGGACGAGCGGATCGTAGCTGCGCAGAAGTCCCGCCCGGGCCCGCAGCACGTCACGCTGGAGGGCCGCGTTGTAAAGGATGACGGTTCTCACCGCATCGAGAGTGCGTTCGTGGCGCTGAGTGTCGGGCGCCGCACCTTGTACCAGCAGGTAGGTGAGCATGATGAGCAGGCCGGCGACGATCGCGGCCAGGGGACGCAGCGACGTCATTGCTCGAGACGCTCGGCTGCGCTGGTCAGCGGCCGGCCGCGATATTCGCCGGTCAACGTGCCCAGGAATTTGACGATGAGGTCGGAATCGCGCTGATCGAGCTCCCGACCGAGCTGGTTACGAGCCATGATCTTCACCGCTTCGCCAAGGGATCCGGTGCGGCCGTCATGAAAATACGGAGACGTCACGGCAACATTGCGCAGGCTGGGGACACGGAACACATGTCGGTCGGCCTCGGCGCGGGTGATCGCGAAGCGGCCCTGATCCGCCTCCGAGAGTGCTTTCTGGCCGGCAAACGGATCCTGGAAGATGCCGAATTTCTGGAAAAGGTTGCCGCCCACATTTGCGCCCTGGTGGCACGCGACGCACCCATATGCCTTGAAGAGCTGATAGCCATGCTCCTCGTCCGCCGTGATGGCGTCGCGCTCGCCCTTGAGATAGCGGTCGAAGCGCGCATCGGGCGTGATCAGCGACCGCTGGAAGACAGCCAGCGCGTCGAGCACCGTCGCCCTGCTGGCAGCCTCGCCGTAGATCCTGGCAAAGCGCTCTGCATAATTCCGGTCGGAGCGCAGCTTCGGCAGCAATTCATCCCAGCTCGTGTTCATCAGCTTGTCGTCGAGCAGGACCGCCTCGTTCTGCTCTTCCAAGGTGTCGAAATTGCCGCGCCAATTCAGCCGGAAGCTGAAGGCCGAATTGAAGACGGTCGGGGCATTGAAATCGAGCGATTCTCCGTCTGCTGCCACGGAGCGGGCCTGGCCGTCGTCACCGCTGAGCTCGAGCCTGTGACAGGAGCTGCAGGCAAAGACACCGTCGTGCGACAGCCTGGCGTCGTTGAACAGACCCTCGCCAAGCGCAATCTTCGCCTGGTCGGAAGGCCCGGCCGCTGCGAGCGGAGCAATCGGCTCTTCGGGCAAGGGCGCAGGCTGTTTCATCAGGGCCAGCGCCGGTGCCGCCATTGCCAGGCAAAGCGGAACAAAAAGCCCCGCCCAATCCTTACCAATATGCCCATGCGTCATCGAGCAAGCCTGTGGTAGGGGCGTTCGGCCGTGACGATTATCGGCACCCGGCCAATAAATCGCCGAAGATCGATGTTTAATAAAGCAGCGACTCGGCCAGAGGTTCCACGTTTGCGGACGGCGGACATGTCAGCTGCACAAAACACGCATCAGGATCAGCCGCCGAACGGCGGAGCCGAGCCGGGAACGGCATCGAAGCATATCCTTGTCGTTGACGACGATCCCGACATCCGCGATATGCTGACCAATTACCTCGAGGCCGAGAACTTCAAGGTCACCGCCGTCGCCGGCAGCCAAGCCATGGCGCGGATCTTCACCGAACGGCCGGTGGACCTGTTGATCCTCGACATGAGGCTTGCCGGCGAAGACGGGCTCGACATCATGCGCCAGCTTGGCAGCCCGCCGGAGGCCCCCATCATCATCATCACTGGCCACCGGCGCGACGAGGCGGACCGCATCGTCGGCCTGGAGCTCGGAGCCGACGACTACATCACGAAGCCCTTCAGCCTCAGGGAGCTGCTCGCGCGCGTTCGCGCCGTGCTCCGGCGATCGGAGGTGGCACGGCGGCATTCGGGCAGCAAGAAGCGGGTACGCTATCGCTTCGCCGGCTGGAAGCTCGACATGCGCACGCGGCGCCTGATATCGCCGGCCGGCGAACCAACGCCGCTGACCGCCGGCGAGTTCAACCTGCTTGCCGCCCTCTTGCAGTCGCCGCAGCAAATCCTCAGCCGCGAGCAGCTTCTCATTGCGAGCCGGATGCACGACGAGGAGGTGTTTGACCGCAGCATCGACGTGCAGATCCTGCGCCTGCGCCGCAAGCTCGAGGTCAACCCCAGCGAGCCGAAGCTCATCACCACCGAGCGCGGCGCCGGCTACATGTTCGCCACCGCCGTCGAGCTGCTGTGACGGTGCTGTCGTATTCGGGGGGTGGCGAGGACGACGTCGCCAGGCTGATGAGAGGGCCGTGATCAATCGTGTATTCGTTTCCGAGGATTGGGTGCGATGGTGCACAACGGACACAATTCTTGACCGGTAGAGCCGGCGGCAGTTGATACCTCATTGCGCAAAAGTCCCGTCGCGCGAATGTTTCACGTCCCATTGACCTTTCCTCGCTACTATTCCCGATCTCCGCAACATTGAAGACAAACCATGCTAATCCGCCAAGGGCACGAACGTAATGACCAGATTGACAGGAAGCTTGCCTCTTGCCTTGCGGCGATAGCCGGCGCGCTCAACGCGGCGGCGTTTTACGCAGTCGGCTTCTTTTCCGCGAACATGACCGGAAACGTCTCCACCTTTTCCGACCATATTGCCGTCGGCGGGTGGCTTTCGGCCCTGTTTTACCTGGCGATCATCGTCACGTTCATCCTGGGCGCGACCGTCTCGACGCTGCTCATCAATGCCGGGCGCCGACGCAATATGCATGCGATCTACGCTTACAGTATCCTGACGGAAGGGATACTGCTTGCAGTACTCGGCTGTGCCGATCTCTGGTTGCTCGGAGAATGGCGCGCACCGGTTCTGGTGATTGGCCTTGCCTTTCTCATGGGCCTTCAAAATGCAGTCGTCACGCGCATTTCCAACGCGCGGGTGAGGACCACACATATTTCTGGCATGGCAACCGATATCGGCATCGAACTTGGAATGGCGTTCGACATCCTGCGCGGAAGGGAGCGGCCGAGCGAGGCGCAACAGAACCGTGCCAAGCTCCTTTTGCATGTCCAGACGATCCTTGCGTTCCTCTTCGGCGGGATCCTCGGCGTCCTGGTCTATCGCGCCGCCGGCGGCTTCCTGCTTATCGCGACTGCTGCACTGTTGCTGGCGATTGCCATGACCGGCATTTCCCGCGTGCGGCAGCAGCGCGCGCAGGCCGCTTCGTGACTGCTTCGTAACTATCTCGCTCAGCGCCTTCGGAACGCCTAATCTGCCCCGCGAGGACAGCGACGTGTTCGCTGGGCGCCATTAAGCACCAGATTTAAAAGGGAAAGTTGAACTTTTCAGAACGACAAAAGCGACTTTGGAATAGCTCTGCGTCACATCGGAAGCAAAGCTTGAGAGTTTCACCATAGGCATATGTTATATAAGTAATATCTATCAATTAAAGACCGGCAGACGGCCCGGCAGGCTGCGGTGCGAAGCCATTTCGGCTGCGCGCACCGCATCGCGCCGCGTCAAAGGCGCTGCAGGCAGAAGGAAAAATGCGCATCCGGATCAAGCGTCAGATATTCGAAACGCCATCCATATTCCGCGCAGAACTTGTTGACGGCTTCAACGACGCCATAGACGATCGGCTTTACGGTGTTTCCGGTGCAGAAATCGTGCCCCGCAATGCGCCCGCCGCGATTAACCTTGCTGTTTGCCAGGACCAGTTCCTTCCAGGTGAGATCGAAGGAATGGTCCGTGTCGATATAGAGCCAGTCGAAAAAACCGTCGTCGAACGTGCTCAAAGCGTCGAGCGACGTACCCTGCCTTATCACCACCGTTCCGTCGGCTATTTCATCAGCGAATTTCTCGCTCACCGTCGTGATACCCGCCGAGTAGCGATCCATCCCCCACGGATCGATCAGGAACAGCTTTGCGGGGTGATTCCGCTTGAGAATTTCAGACGTGAACTCTCCTTCGGCGACCCCGATCTCGGCCGCAACTGCATGATTCGGCAGGCGATTGAGCAGCTCGTTGCGATCAGGCAGCAGCTTGGCGCCTTCGGTATGGACAAAATCGAGCTTTATACGAGGTGTGCTGTTCCTTAGGCGTAGCCGCTCTTCGCGCGTTTTCACTCTATGCTCCAGTGCGGATGGTTTCTTCTGACACGGCACAACACCGGTGTTGCCGCGACCCAGCCCATCTCTATACGCAAGTCCCGTATCGCGAAAGCTTGTGAGACCAAGGAGTCGTCCTTTGCGGTTCACAATAATCTGACGCCTACGCGCATCGCACATGGCCTGATGATGGCGGGTTTGAAAAAATTGGAGAAAAAACCCGGCGATGGTCTTGCAGTTCTGCGCCGATATCGGTAGAGAGCCTTCACGCTGGATGCTGCGGCATCGAGGGCGATTAGCTCAGTTGGTAGAGCGCCTCGTTTACACCGAGGATGTCGGGAGTTCGAGTCTCTCATCGCCCACCATTCCCTCAGTGCCACGACGAGCCAGCGGAGGGAACGCGACGGGCATCCGTATCAACCTTCGCAATAAGAACGCCAGCGAGCGCCGAACGGGCTCGTGGTGCGTCCTAGCAGGGGAGCGACTTCGATCAATTCGCACACCAGTCCCTCCGCGCCTGCCAAAAGGCGGCTTTCGCTTGAAAACAAGCTTTATCTGCGCGTGTAAAACCAATCAGCAGGAAAGTTAGGGGGAGGAGAAAAGCGGCCGTTACAGGACCAATGTTGCGGGTGTTCGCTGGTGCTGGAGCGATCAGCGGCTCGCAAGCGCGTTGCAAGTTCTATGGCTGCCCGAGAGCGTTCGCCTTCCCGGCCCCGCATTCCGGCAGTCGCACAGGTTTGGCGAGTTTCGCCAGCGCCTCGGGCTTGGAGCACGCCGGGAAGCCAGCTAGCGGCATCGTCTTTATGAGCCGATTGCGCTCCACTGTGCTCAGGCCGGGTTCACTGATCACGCTCTCAACAGTCACGTCCGGGTGCTGCTTGAGAGCTTCTATAGCTGAAGCATTCGCTTCATCGGTTCGGCCAAGGGCCGCGAGGGAGCTGCTTCGGACCACCCAAGTCCACCTTTGATAGTTGTCAGGCGTCATGCGCTCCAGCATCTTCACCGCGTCCTCATACCGGCCCGCCATAAAATAGGCAGGTGCGAAGAAGTTGGACGTCCACATCGGATAGTTCGGGTCGAGGCGCATTACCTGGTCGACCATTTGCGCGCCGCGTTCGGGTTCACCGAAGCGTGCTGCATAGCCGATGTAAAAAGTCAGGATTTCGGACGAACCCGGAGCCAGGCGAAGGGCTGTGTCCAGCTCAGATTTGGCGCGGCCCATGTCGCCCTTTTTAGCAAGGCTCATGCCAAATACCGCATGTGCTTCAGCGTCACTCGGATCAAGCCGCACCGCGCGTTCGGCCGCCTGGCCCGCCGCCTTCCGGTTGCTCTCAGGATCGCCACCGAACGCACCCAATAGATCATGAGCATGGTACAGCTCTACCCAGGCCCGTGCCAGCCCCGGGTCCAGCTCGACGGCCCGGTTTAGAAGCGTGATGGCCTCCTCCTCATCCGCTTTGGTGAGCTTTTCAATCCTCTCGGACCCTAGAAGATAGTAATCATAGGCATTGAGGTTTTCAGGCCGTTTACGTTTGGCTGCAGCCCGCCCGGCCTCTTGAATCAGTCCCACTCCCCCGCCGAGGCGGTTGGTGACCTGCTCTGCGATTTCGGTCTGAACGGCGAACACGTCCTCAGCGGGCCGGTCCCAATTCTCCGACCAAAGATGATGGCCGGTTTTTGCATCGATCAACTGTGCTGTGATCCGTACCCGGCCCCCCTGCCGCTGGATCGAGCCTTCCAGTACAAAGCCGACATGGAGCGCATTTGCGACCTGGCGGGCATCCACCGGCTTGCCTTTATAAACTTCCGTCGAATTCCTCGCCACGACCTCGAATTCGGGAAACCGCGCGAGGTCGGTGATGATGTCCTCAGTCAGGCCATCGGCCAGACGCCCGCTAGCCTCGTCGCCGCCATAATTGTCGAAGGGCAGCACTGCCACCGACGGCTTGCCGCTCAAAGGTTCGGGCTGCAAGAACCACCCGACCCCGCCGCCCGCCAGAGCAAGCGCCACGATCGACGCTGTAGCCGTCTTGGCCCAGCGCGGTATCATTCCGAGAAGCGGGCGACGCGTCCGTTTGCCGTCGAGTCTCAGTCGATACATCCGCACCGGGCGGCTGATGTTCTTGACCTGCTGCTCGCCGGCGAAATCGAGGGGCCAGTTGAGTTTGCCCTGGAGATGATCGTATGCCGTCCCCGACACCATCACGCCGCCAGGCTCGGCCAACTGCTCCAGCCGCGCGGCGACATTTACCCCATCGCCATACACATCGCCGTCCACCAACACCACATCGCCCAGATTGATCCCGACGCGGAATACGATGCGCTCAGGCTCCGGCAGGCCGGCGTTGCGCGCCGCCACGGCATTCTGAAACTCCGCGGCGCAGGCAACCGCATCAACCACGCTGTCAAACGCGACGAGCGCTCCGTCGCCCATCAGCTTGACAACGGTGCCATGGCGCTGGGAGATGGCGGGATTGATCAGCTCGGCGCGGATGGCCTTCAGTCGCTTGATGGTACCGGCCTCATCGGCCTCCATCGCCTTCGAGTAGCCCACCATATCCGCCGCCAGGATCGCCAGCAGCTTCCGGTCGAGCTCGGAGATACTCATCATCGTTACCTTGCATGAACATGCAATTGTGACGGCAGTCTACACCCATCGAAGCGCCGCAACTAGCACATCGCCAAGCGGCATGTCTGCTTGTGGCGCAAGGAGGCGGAGGTTGCCTGTCTGCCGATGCGTTTGGCCTGCGCAAAACGACATGGGTTAAAAGAGAGCAGCGATTTTGATCATGATGTCGGATCGGTGGCGGCTGGTGCGTCATTGTATCATCAGGTCGGCTCCCGATCTGAAGGACAACGACCAGGAGGACGACACGATGTCTAAGAACACCATTTGTCTATGGTACAACAAGGACGCTGAGGAAGCCGCCCGCTTCTATGCCGATACCTTCCCAGACAGCAAGATCGGAGCCATCATCCGCGCGCCCGGCAAATACCCCGACGGAGAAGAGGGAGACGTGTTGGTCGTCGAGTTCACGGTGGCAGGTGTCGCGTGCATCGGATTGAATGGCGGCCCCACATTCAAGCACAGCGAAGCCTTCTCATTCCAGATCAGCACTGAGGATCAGGAAGAAACAGATCGCTATTGGAACGCCATCGTCGGCAATGGCGGTCAGGAAAGCGAATGCGGCTGGTGCAAGGATAAGTGGGGAGTATCCTGGCAGATCACACCTGGCATTCTAATGGACGCGCTTGCAGCAGGTGGCGAACAAGCAAAGCGCGCATTCGACGCGACGATGACGATGAGGAAGATCGACGTAGCTGTGATCGATGCGGCACGAAAAGGGGATGACGCGCTATGACCACCGAGAAGATCAAAGGACCTGCTTCCTATTTTCCATCAATCGAGAAGAAATACGGCCGTCCTATCGATGACTGGCAAGAGCTCGTGCGAAAGCACTATCCTGCGAAGCATATGGAACTTGTCGGTATGCTGAAGAGCGAGCACGGAATGGGCCACGGTCATGCAAATGCGGTCGTGGCGCACACTCTCGCGGAAGACAAGCGGGCAGCCTCTTAACGGAGTGTGGTGCGAGGCGAAACATCTAGTCTGCTTCCGGCCCGAAGCGGACACTCCAGTGGACCGGAGTTCCGCGATAGCGTGGGCTCCGGAGCCGTTCGCGGAAGCGGGCGTTCTGGGATCGGCCGACGCCGAACCGTTCGGCAGTTTCTGTTATTTCAACGACAGCAGCATTCGGCGCTGCAAGGTAACAGTCCATCTGATGCAACTGCGCTTGACGGCAAACTCCCTTCCCGCGAGGATGACACGCAAAGCCAAGTAGTTTTCCTTGGACGAGGCCATGAGAGAGGCAAGCCAGCCGGGGCTGATAGAATTGCTGGTAAAGCTCGCACGATGGCTCAACTGACGTCGAACATGGTTGGATGGCTAACTTAGCGTTGCGTTGCCGCCGGAGCGGGACACACGCTGCAACTCCTCTCGAGCTTTTCCAAAGCGCCAGCACCGGCCCAACCCTTAAAGCCGTATGCGTCAACGCGTTGCTTGATCAGGCAGCAGTCGGCGCGACCGGCAAAGGCAGGCTCAAGTGGCTCGTCAGTCCAAAACCTTTCTGCAGGATTCCAGTAGCCCAGAACATCAAGCAGCGACACGCCGAAGTAGTACTCGTCTGCATAGGAGTCCGAGTAGCCTGGATTGTACCGATAGGTGCCGTCGGCGTTCAGGGTGTTCTCGAATGACCAGCGCAACATCTGGCGGATCTCATCGCGGGCCGTCTTGCGCTCCTCCTCGCTCATGTGCGGCCAGCCGAACTTGAAGATCGCCGCAACATCATAGAGGTTGTGGTTGTTAAACTTGCCGGCGCTGCGCCATCCGTAGGGATAAGGATCGTCTTTGATGGCGAGGGTCGTCTTAATGATCTGCGGCCAATGATCCACCTCGCCCTTGCTGTATCTCACTACGTGAAACGTCATGCTGAGGTCGGCGGTCTTGCGTATCTTGCCATCGATCACGTACCAGGCTCCCCAATAGCCAGTTTTAATATCCTGTGACCCGTGGATAAAGAACCAGGCAGCCTCGCGCATTGCATCCCAGTCCATGTTCTCGTCAAGCGCGACATAGCCGGCAAGAATATCCTGGAGATTACGCTTGTAGGCTGCCGTCGAATAGCTCGTCATCACGCTGCCCAACTCGCCGCGGTGGTCGATACCCGTGTTTTCGATGTCCGAGATGAGCAGGCCCTGCAGATAATTGATGAGGTCACGTCCGGTGGTGAGCCGCGGGCGCAAGCGATAGCCAGGGGGGGTGCCCCCCTGGCTTGTGAGAAGGCCAACCGCCGTCGCTGTCGCGCCAACGCGCATGAACCATTGATCGTAGCAGAGGCCCCAGAAGCCATCGACCGGCGATTGCTCGGTGGCAAAGTCCTGGCTTTTGTCCTGTAAGCTCCGCTCGATGCGATCCAGCTTGTCCTCGAGTGCTTTCCAGTTTGCTGTATAGCCGAGCAGCCACTTTGCCTCGAGATACATCTGCTCCGAGCATTGCAGCGTGTTGCCTGCAGCCTGTTCGCCGGTGATCCTTCTCTCGAGGGCTTCGAGGCGCTCCGCATAATGCTGGCGCCGTTCGCGATAATGAGGGTCGAACACCTCGAACTCGCGAGCAATGACGTCGCGCATGTCGCCCTTGTCCGCCAACGCGGCTGACGGGGAGCCGCTGAGTATTGCGGCTCCCGCAAGCACCAGCAGCATCTGCCGAAGACCTGCGGCAATACGGCGACCGTTCAGCGTCTCTGCCATTGTCCCCTCCACATCCACCAAGTGGTCCCGCACCCGCGACGGCGGCCCCAGCAGCTTTGTCTAGCGGGGACCGCCCACGCGCAGAGGGACGAGATTTGCGTTCGAAGACGTCAAGACAAAATTATACTTCCAGCCCACGAAAAGAAGAAGAACTTACTACGGCGGGCGCAAAGCCCCATGACGATATAAAGAAGCGAGCTGCCGGCGAATGCATCCGATACTCGCGATGTCGCAGAATCGGGACTTTCGCAATTGTCACAATGACAACTGTTGGCCCATTCCGGTCGCTTTCGGCCCAATGCGGAAATACGCGTTATCTGCCGCCCCACAAAAATTCGAAAGCTTCCAATGGCAGCAGGCTGGGACCGTAAGTAGCTTCCTCGTTCTTCTTCCTGCGGCCACCAAGGAGCCAATGCCTCACCGCTAGACCGAAGCAGGCCAACGCCATCCAACCCCCAAAAAACAGCAAAAACATCTCATGCACGGAAGCAAAGCGAGAGCGCAAAGACGACAAGCGCTACGCGATAAAGCAACAGATGATCCGCGATGAAAGTCTTGGCGGCCGAAAATGCCTCTGTTGGAATTGAGGCGATTGCCATTAACAAAAACACCAGCGTGGCGGCGGGGACAAATACGTATAAGACAAGCATAAGCAGCACCCAGCAAAGTGACTTGCAACTATAAGGCAGAGCGTCGATAGAAATCAACTTTATACGCTTGACAGCTTCTGGCGCTTCGCTGCCATTGCGATGGCGCCAGTCGTGCCGAAGCGGCCATCCAAAGACCGCCGATGGCAGAGCCCAGTCTCGTCAAATCGACGCGCCACGAGACCGAGTGATAATTGGCGAATCCGCAAAAATCTGCAATGCTGACGGGAACGCTAGGCAACGATGAGGGACTGATGTCAGGCCGAATAATTGACCGCGTTGATCTTCCGGATAACGCGGGCAGCGTCGTGCTTTACCACTGGGAAGATATGAGGGACGGCGACAACCTCGTGAGGCGAAATTCAGACGATGAGGTTCTTTGGAGAACTGCCCCTCCGATGAAAGACATGCAGGACTGTTTCACCGCGATATCATGGGACGGCAAAGTCCTCATCGCCAATACGTGGAGTTGCTACCGCATTGGTGTAAACCTACAGAACGGCGCAACTACGGTTCTGGGCTTCGCAAAGTAGATGCTTGCTGAGTTTCAGGTCCTAGCAATAAGAACCCAGCCCCTCACCTGACCTTTAGTCTTCTCAAACCCCGAATTGGCGCGATCCTTATGAGGTGCTGTCGCCAGTGGGCGCTTCACTGCCATGAGCCAAGTCGCCTGTCGGCCCATTGCGGACCCTTATTGCCTCCGGCGCAATCCACAGAGAGCTTGCGCCGGGGACGAGACACGCGCGAAGCACACGTCTTCAACATGGATGGAAACCAGGTCCGCCGCCTACGCTGCCGGTGGACGATACCGAATCGACTTCGCCTTTTCCAAGGCCTCGATCGTATCCTCGACGCTGAGGAGGACAGTGGTCTCAATAGAGCTGAGCGCTCCTCCTGCGCCGATGGCAAGCGCGACAGCCGCCATCGACACGTTATCAGGCGCCTCCCACAGATTCCAACCATCATGCTCGCCAAAGGCGTACCAGAATCCATGGAGCTTTCCGCCCACCGATTCAATGTAAGTACGTGCCGCCTCTCGGCGATCCTCGGGGTTTTCGATCATGCGCGCCCATGTCTCGGGCGTGTAGCTGAAGCGCGTGAGATACATGGCCATGGTCTACCTCCTCTGTCAGAACAACAGTTAACGCTCAAGCCCGGGAGAACGCGAGTCATTTCCAATGTGCGGAACCGGCCTCCCTGCCTGTTTGGTTCGCAAAGAGGCAAAGACTAGTGGCACGTGTCGCGAGAGTGAGGGGCAGGATGTCGCGGGAAGCCGCCTTACGTTCATTGAGGACGTAATAACTACGGGAGGAGCGGTACCGGACGCCTACCGGATGGCCGCCGACGAAAGGGCTCAAGGTCTTGCAGTTGTCTTTGCTAGCCGTGGTGAAGCTGCCCCTCACATCAGTGATGTGCCCGAAATTGCTCTATTCTCAGTATACACGCATGCCGACTTGGCCAATGCGCAATGTGGCTTGGTGTCCCGGAGCCTTGTGAGTTCGAGCGGCGACCGCCTCATTTTCTCGAGAAGCTCTCCGATGCCATTCGACACCGGCACCATGAAACCTTTTGATTTTTAAGCCGTTATCGTGCGTATGGCCGACGCTAAATTCAATCCGAAATCGGTCGACGGCGCCAACCCGCACGGTGCCGAGAAGTCGCGCCAAGAGAAGGCATCGACTGTCGAGGTCGCGCCGCCCCCAAATGTAAACGAACCCGATACAGAGTTGACGCCTGAGGAGGCCGAGCAGGCGCGCAAGAGGTATTTGCTAACGCGTTTCTGGATCAGCGCGCGCGGTTACTGGAGTCGCGGCGGCGATAGGCTCGCTTGGCCGTGCTCAATCGGACTATTGACCCTGATCGGCATCAATGTCGGCTTCCAGTATGGAATCAATGTCTGGAATCGCGCAATTTTTGACGCCATAGAACAACACAATGCCCGCACCGTATATATTCTGAGCGCTATATTCCTGCCACTGGTGTTCGGAACCATCGTCCTTGTCGTTGCACAAGTCTCCCTTCGTATGACCATTCAGCGCCGCTGGCGTTGCTGGCTCACTACCGCAGTCATCGCGCGTTGGCTCGCAAACGGCCGTTACTATCAGTTGAACCTCATCGGCGGCGACCACCAAAACCCCGAAGCGCGCGTCGCGGAAGATTTGCGGATTGCCACCGAATCACCCGTCGATTTCATCGCGGGTGTCATTTCCGCATTTCTGTCGGCCACGACCTTCATCGTGGTGCTTTGGACGATCGGCGGAGCCCTCAGTCTGACAATCGCAGGTTCGACCGTCACTGTTCCTGGCTTCCTCGTCATCACCGCGGTACTCTATGCCGCGATCACGTCAAGCTCGATGGCGGTCATCGGCCGCCATTTCGTCCACGTCTCTGAGGTCAAAAATCAGGCGGAAGCCGAATTTCGCTACACGCTGACGCATGTACGGGAAAACGGCGAGAGTATCGCATTGCTCGGCGGTGAAGAAGAGGAGCGTAACGACGTCGAGAAGACGTTCGCCAAGGTGCTCAGGCAATGGGCGCTTCTTGCGCGCCAACACATGCGCACAGCGCTTGTGTCGCAGGGGTCGAGCTTGTTTGCGCCAGTCGTGCCGGTTTTGCTTTGCGCTCCAAAGTTTCTCGAAGGCAGCATGACCCTTGGACAGGTGATGCAGGCTGCCTCGGCCTTCGCCATCGTTCAAAGCGCGTTCGGATGGCTGGTCGACAACTACCCCCGTCTCGCCGATTGGAACGCCTGTGCACGCCGCATCGCTTCGCTGATGATGTCGCTCGACGGGCTCGAGCGCGCGGAACAGAGCAACGCCTTGGGACGCATCAAGCGCGGTGAAACCGAAGGCGATACGATGCTCAGCCTAAACGATCTCTCCGTGTCGCTTGACGACGGTACCGCCGTGGTCAAGGAAACCCAGGTCGTGATCGAACCAGGCGAGCGGGTGCTCGTAGCCGGAGAATCCGGTTCAGGCAAGAGCACGCTGGTGCGGGCCATCGCAGGTCTTTGGCCGTGGGGTGACGGCAGCGTCAATTTCCACGCCGACAGACAACTGTTCATGTTGCCGCAACGGCCTTATATCCCTTCCGGGCCGCTTCGCCGCGCAGTCGCCTATCCCGGCGCCGCCGATAGCTGGACGCTGGATGAGATCAAGGCCGCCCTCGAGAAGGTGGGACTCGATTATCTGAACGACAAGATCGAGGACGACGCGCCATGGGACCAGACGTTATCGGGTGGCGAAAAGCAGCGGCTCGCGTTTGCGCGTCTCCTGCTGCACACTCCCGATATCGTCGTGCTGGATGAAGCAACGTCAGCACTCGATGAGAAAAGTCAGGACAAGATGATGGAGATGTTGATCCATGAATTACCGAAGGTCACCATCATAAGCGTAGCGCATCGAGCTGAGCTGGAAGCCTTCCATAGCCGCAAGATCACATTGGAGCGGCGCGAGGGCGGCGCAAAGCTTGTCAGTGATATTGATCTTGTCCAGCGCAAGAGAAAACGGAACTTGCTGCTACGCCTTTTGGAGAACCGGCACTCCTCACAGAAAGGGGGCACGACCTCGAGTAACGCCGCGCTGCCCCAGAACAGAAATTGAAGTCCGCCCGGTCGGGGTTCCCGGAAGGTGGTCGAGCCTGCCTTTGGAAGTCCAGGGCCATTAGTTGCGCAAAGCCGCCCTTTTGAGCGACCTTCTCTAGCACTAAGGAGCGCTATCTAAAAAAAGGTGCGGGCTCGATTGAAATTCGATAACGAAATCAAAGCCACGTTTTTGGGTGGTGCGGGCAACTAAGCTATTGCAATTGGCCGATAATCGCACAATCGCATCGCCCACCATTCATCTTGTTGAAAACATTAAAAGCAGCCGCTCAAACTCGCCGTGCCTCATCGGCTGTCAGTGCATCCTCTCGCGTGCCCGACACGATGATCTCAAGAACCTCATGCTCGTCGGTGTTCTTGATGTAGCGGTCGCCGACATATTCGCCGCGCTTCAGCACCATGACGCGGTCGCCGACAGCGAAGATATCGACGAGCCGATGCGAGATGATGATTTGTGCAACCCCCTGCTTCTTTAGCTCCAGCATGGTTTCGAGCAGGCGCTCGGTCGCCATCACGGAAAGGTTGGCTGTCGGCTCGTCGAGAATCACGACGCGCGGATCGAAAGAAATCGCGCGGGCAATCGCGACGGATTGCTGACGGCCACCCGACAGGCTTTCGACCTTCTGATACACGGAGTTCACGTCGACCTTGAGCCGTTTCAGCACGTCGTCAGCTTCCGCATACATTTTGCGGCGATTGACGAAAGGGCCTTTGAGCGGCCAGCGGCCTAGGAAGATATTCTGGCCGACATCCATGTTTCCGCATAGCGCGAAGTCCTGGTAGATCATCTCGATGCCGACGTCGCGGCTTTCGTGCGGGCTCTTGAAGTACGCCGGTTTCCCGGCAACGAAGATTTCGCCGGCATCACGCTGATAGGCGCCGGTCAGGATCTTCATGAGCGTCGATTTGCCGGCCGAGTTGTCGCCGACTAGGCCGAGTATCTCGCCGGGATAGAGCACGAGGTCGACCTTGCGGAGTGCCTGCACCGCCCCGAAGGCTTTCTCGATACTCCGCATTTCCACGATCGGTTCGGGTCGTGTTATGTCAACCATGAGCGATTTCCTTGCCCCTGCGCGCTCTTGCGAGGCGGGCTAGCAGGTGTCCGAATATATTGGCTTGGCGCACCCATATGTCGATCAATACCGCAACGATGAGGATGAGGCCGATGAAGACGTTGATCCAGTGCTGCGGCATATTGAATCCCTGTACGTTGAGCTGCATGAGAGCCCGCACGAGCGTAATCACCGCCGCGCCTGCGAGTGCGCCGATCATCGTGCCGTAGCCGCCGAAGATCGAACCGCCGCCGATGATGACGGAGGCGATGGCGTCAAGCTCGCGGAACTGACCGGCAACCGGGTTGAAGCTCCGAAAATAGGCGATGTTGATGATCCCGGCCATGGCTGCACAGAGTGCTGACAGCATGAGAGCGATGAAGCGCACCCGGTTGGTGTGGATGCCGGCATAGGCGGCGGCGCGGACGTTTCCGCCAGTGGCACGGACCTTGTGTCCGAACGGCATGTAAGCGAGTACGACGCCGGCCATCAGGGCGACGAAACACATCCAGATCGTCTGGACGCTGACGACTTCGGCTACCGTGCGAAGGATGCCGGGCGGCAACGAGACGCGGAAATGGAGGAGGATATCGTTTACCTTGCGGCCAATCAGGTTGTAGCCTTCCGGCCAGCCCGCCAGCTGCTGTCCGGCGACGAACCAGGCGGCCAGCCCGCGTGCCATGTAGTACATGCCAAGAGTGGCGATGAACGCTGGCAACTTGAAGCCAACCGTGACGACCGCATTGACGAAACCCGCGGCCATTCCCGCAAGAAGGCCCATGGCGATTGCCGTGATTGGATCGGCGCCGAGAACTTTCAGGAAGTAAGCGGCAGTGCTCCCGGCAAGGGCAAGGACGGATCCGACGGAGAGGTCGATATCGCCGGCGGCGATAACATAGGTGAGCCCGATCGCGATCAGCGCCAACTCGGTATAGTTGAGCAGGATCGCGAAGCTGTTCGATAGGTTCCACCAATAGTCGGGCCTGAGCGCAACACCCGCACACCACAGCAAGACAGCCAGGATGATAGCGAGCGAATCGCGCCGGCCAAGAAACCTTCCGAAGGTGGTCGGCGACATTGCCATGTCCGTCGCCATTGCTCCTTTGGTCTGAACGCCTTCGAGCGCAACGCCGCCGATTTCGTAGGCCACCGGCGGCGGCTTGCCGCGAAGCCACGCCCAGAAACGTGTTGCAAGCTGGCGCCGAATGAGATGGGGTTCGATCAGCACGGCGATGACGAGAAGTAGTCCGATGAAAACCGGCACCGCACCGACCGGCAGCGAAAAGATCGCATTGACCGTAATTTCCTCATCGCCGATTTTGATAATGCGCGTGATCGGCCAGCCCTCGCGCAGAACCTTGTCGAGAAGGACAACCAGTAAGGCACCGAGGCACGATCCGGCCACGCGGCCGCGGCCGCCAAGAATTGAAGCGCCGCCTATGATCACTGCGGCGATGACCGTCAGCTCGCCACTGACACCGTAAAGCGGCGTGACGCCCTTATCCTGGGCGGCGGACATCAGGCCGGCGAGCGTCGCGCAAAGCGAGGAGATCAGGTAGGCCCGGATACGCACCCAGTTCGTCGGTATGCCGGCATAGACCGCTGCCTGCTCATTGCCGCCTGTGGCGAAGGTTTCGTATCCCCAGCGTGTCTTGGCCAGCACAAGGGCGCCGATCACCGCGACAATGGCAAAGATCACAATTTGGTTGTTGAAACCGAGGATATTTGTCTCACCAAGGTGGAAGAACAGCGGATATTCTTTCGCCTTGCCAGGATAATAGATCGCCTGGCCGTGGGTGAGCGCCAGTACGAAGCCGCGGCCTATAAAGAGAACCGTCAGCGTGGCGATGAATGCAGGCACCTTCAGGGTCGTGACAAGCAGGCCGTTGGCGAGGCCTATCACAACACCTAAAATCATACAGATGATTATCGCCGTCAGGACATTCAGGTCGAGAACGTTGGATGCGAACAGCCGGGCAAAGACGACGGCGACCAGGCCATAAGTGGAGCCGACCGAGAGATCGAGATCCTTGTTGACGATGACGAAAGTCATGCCGACTGCGATGATGGCCACACGCGAGGTATCGCGAAGTAGCGCATGGAACGCCTCCGCCGATCCGAAGAAGGTGGGATTGACAACCGCGCCGCCGAGATAGAGCAGCAAGAGCAGCCCAACGAGCCCCACCTCCCAGCCGCCGATCAGCTGGGATGGTGCGCGGTCGGGCGGGGTCGTCGCATTAGGCTCCATAAGCTTCTTCTATCCGGCTTTCGAGACACCGCGGGCTGCGGGGAGCGCGCGCGCCCTCCCCCAGCGATCTGGAGCATTGCGCGTGACATCAATTCTCGAAGCGTTTGCCGACATCTCCCACAGTCTCCTGGGTCACGAGTTGGGCACGCGTATCGAGATTGGCCGCCGCGATGCCGCGATCGATCTGCAGATAAAGCTGCATGACCGGCCAGAAGCCTTGCAGGAACGGCTGCTGCCCGAGCGCGCCGGTCAGGTCGCCGCTCTTCAATGCATCCTGCTGAGCCGGACCGAGATCGAAGCCGTAGGCACAGATCTTGCCAGCCTTTCCGGTCTGGGCGACGGCCTTGGCAAGGGCGGGCGTGAAGACGTTGTTGCCGGCGAAGGCGCCGACCACATCGCCGCGCGATTCAAACAGCGTGACGATACCGTTCACCGGATCATTCGGGTTGGTGTCGATGCCGGTGTTCTCCGGCCCCGCATCGACCTTGAAGTTCTCCAGCTTGCCCGCGTCCTTAAGTCCTTTGACGATCGCGTTGAAAGCCGATGTCACACGGTTGTTCACCTCAATGTTTCCCATGGCCGTCGACGAGGGCAGCACGATCGAACCTTTCTCGATGCCCTTGTCTGCCAGACACTTGACGAGCGCCTCGCCGGCAATCGCGGCCGCGGACGCGTCCTGCCCGGTATGGCTCAGGCTATTGCGGTTGAGAATGGTTCCATCGAAGGAATTCGTCGTGGCAACCGGGATGCCCTTCGCTTCGGCGGTTTTGACGATGTCGTTATAGGCGCCGGCCTGCGGCGTTGTCATGATCAGCCCGTCGATCGTCGGGTCCTGCACGATCTGGTTCAGGATTTCGATCTCGCGGGCAGGATCGTCGGTCGGTGATTCCGAGCCTAGCAGCAGGATTTTGGCGCCGATCAGGTTGCCGGCAACCGTCGCGCCGACATAGACAGGGTCGAAGAATCCATTGCCAGCCGTATGCGTCACAATCGCGAATGTCAGATGGCCGTCGGCCGAATGGAAATCCTTCGTGCCTGCCGCCTCCTTCGCGGCTTCCTCGAAGCCGTAACCGCCAACCGCTTTCTCGACGCTGCCTGATTGCGCGAAGGCAAACGAGACGCCGAGCGATACCGTCGCGGTCGATGCCGCGAGCAACAAAATTCGCCTCATAATTGGTCCTCCCTGACCCAGAATCGGAGTCATCCGAGCGCACTTATCGAGTTGTTCGAATGCCCCTCTCCTCGTAGTTGCTAACATTCTAATATGCTGCGCAAATCTGGTGGAAGTAAATGGCGAACTCATCGTATTGGCGAATTTATTCTCGTCCGACGCGTCCGATGACAAAGTCTGGCCGGCCGTCTATGAATCAGCGATGCAAAATAGCCTTTTGATAAACGGCCCCGACGACGCCGAGTTTACAGTCCTGCTTGCGCATGGCGCTGGCGGGGCGATGGATTCGGCGTCGATGACGGCTGCGGCTGAAGCTCTCGCGGCCGGCGGTTTTCGGGTCGCCAGGTTCGAATTCGCCTATATGGCGGCAAGGCGAACGCCCGCGGGCCGCAAGCCGCCGCCCCGCGCCGACAAGCTCATTCCGGAATATGTTGCCGCAGTCGAGCGGCTCGGCACGCGCGGCCCTTTGATCATCGGCGGAAAATCGATGGGCGGCCGCGTTGCCAGCATGGTTGCCGACGAGCTATTCGCCAAAGGCAAGATCGCCGGGCTCCTCTGCCTCGGCTATCCGTTTCACCCCCCAGGCAAGCCTGATGAGCTTCGCACGAAGCATCTCGAAACGCTGAAGACGCCGGCTCTGATCGTCCAGGGAACGCGGGACCAGTTCGGCACAAGACAGGACGTTCAAGCCTACGAGATATCCGACAAGATAGAACTGGTTTGGCTCGAAGACGGCGACCATGATCTGAGGCCCAGAAAGAAGATATCAGGCTTCTCGTTCGCCGACCATCAGGCGAGCATGGCGGCGGCCGTCAAAGGCTGGGCATCTTTGCTGGCACCATAGCCTTGGCGGCGCACCGCCGCGGTGCGGGCGATGTACGCATAGCGAATTCCCTATACGAAACACGCAGGAAAGTCAGAAATGAACCGGCAACAAGGGGCCGAAAGCATTGATGTTCGGCATTCGGCCGGGCAGGTTTTAGCGGTGAATGCGGCGGTCGTGATAGCCGCCAGCTTGAGCATCGGCCGCCCATCGACCACCCCTATCTCGATGGGCGGTCCCCGTGAGCACTAGTCACATTTCGATAGCCGTGAATTTGCCTGGCCGTCACTTTCCGGCTCTTGCGAACCGGCGTGTCTCCGTCGGCATTTCCCCGAACGTTTCTCGGTAGAGGATGGAGAAGCGCCCGACATGCCTAAAGCCCCACTGCCGGGCGATATCGGAGATCGGTACGCCGTCCTGGTGGCCGAGAAGGAGGTCTTTTCGCGCGCCCTCCAAGCGAAGCTGGCGGAGGTAGTTCAATGGCGTCGTATTCTTGAATTGCTTGAACGCGGCCTGGAGGGCGCGGGCGCTGACACCTGCATCGCGCGCGATCTCCTCGACGCTTACGGCCGTTGCGATGTTGGCCATCATGTAGTCGATGGCCCGCTTCATCTGCCGCGGCATGGCAGGCGACACGGGGCGTTCCAGCAACGCCGAATAGCGATGCGGCACGTTTTCGAGAAGCGTGACCATGATCGTTCGGAAGAAGAACTCCGTGGAACGCGCCGAGATGGTAACCGCCGATTCGCTTATCAGATTGTTCCACAGCAGCTGCACCATCGCGGCGAGTTTCGCACCCGCACCCGAATGTGCATCGTACTCGGCAAAGAGCTCGATATCGTGGATGACCGGCGCATCGAGAAGTTCGCTAAGCTGGCGGGTGACGGACTGGCGGCTGAAAGCGATTCCGATGTGACTGCGCTCGTTATGCAGCCGCAGTATGTTGGCCTTTGAGAGGTCTGCAGCCAGAAGCGTCCCGGGCGTCGACGTGAGCTGATGACCGCCGCCAGTCATCTCCATCGCACCCGCTATCGGAACATAGAGCACGTAGGCATCCGGCGGCTCCAAGAAATTGACTTCCATTCCAGACAGGCACAGGCCCGACCAGATGTCGAAATCTCCGATGGAGAAATGGGTATCTTCCACCGACATGGTACTGCTGCGGTCGATCGGGCTAACCTGGACCGGCTTCAACGTATTGGCATAGTGTTCGCGCAGTTCATCAACGTTGGCTTCGAAGATGCTGAAACGGGAGGCGTGCAGGTTGCCGGTCATCGTCTAAACTGGCCGGAAACAACGGATGCAGTCACACGCAACTCTCCAGGATTAGGCGATGCTTTGACCGAGGCAGAATAGACGGCTGCGCCGCACAGAGATTCACGAAGAATGCGCCATTCTCCCCGATTGACAAGTCTCCTCCGACTTGTGCGGCTGCGTTTGCATTAATATTATTTTATGCACACATTAGTGTCTTCGTAAATATCTGGCTCGATTGAGCTGTATCCAGAGAACGAATGGAATGTCCGCTGCGCGTTGGATTGTCATGGGACAATCTCGAAGTTGCGACGAGCCCTGGCCAGGTCATACATCGGATCCCAAATACCTTTTGCGCATCATCGGGGCTTCCGATGATGCTATCGCTTTTCCCCGTTTTCTCTCTTTGACCTTCTCTGCCAATTCTCGTCTGCAGTGATCACCGGCAGGAGTAGAGACATGGCAACGGCTGAAATTTCGAATTCAAGGATTTTGATTGTCGGCGGCGGTTCTGGAATGGGCCTGGCGCTAGCAAAACGCTCTCTCGCCGCCGGTGCGGAGGTCATCATTGCCGGACGGAACGCCGATAAACTGAGACGCGTCAGCGAGGATTTACAGAACCCCGAGGCGCTTCGCACGGCCGCGATCGATATAGCACACGAGGATCAGGTCGCCGATCTGTTTCGGCGGATCGGTTGGTTGGACCATATCGTCAGCACGGCCGCCGATATCGAAGGAGCCTACGAGCTGCTGCCTTCGCTCGATCTGAAGGCCGCGCAAAGGGTCGTCGAAAGCAAAATTTACGGACCGCTGCTGCTGGCAAAGCATGGTGGTCCCCTGCTCTCCGCCAACGGCTCAATTACCTTCACCTCCGGTATCGCGGCCTATCGTCCATCCGCACGCGGATCGGTTGTTGCTGCCGTCAATGCGGCGCTGGAAGGATTGGTCCGGGCGCTTGCGGTTGAACTCGCACCAATTCGTGTCAATGCGATCTCTCCCGGCTGGGTCGACACACCCATCTGGACAGTCGTTGCCGGCGACAAGAAGGACGACACATTGAGCGCCATGGCAGAACGGCTGCCGGTCGGACGCGTGGGACGGGCGGACGATATCGCCGACGCTATCGGCTTTCTGATGGGCAATGGCTTCACGACAGGGACGGTATTGCATGTCGAGGGTGGGCATCGGCTGATTTAGCTGGCGCAAATCTTCCGCTCGCGGCTGCCAGCAACAATCTCAGGGCCGGTGGCTGAACACGTCTGCGCCGCCAGATCATGACAAGCAAAACTGCTTGCATGCCCGGCCAGGACACCTCACTTACTTCGCCGCGGCAAAGGGCCTCGACGACCGCAAGGCGCGGAACCAGGCTTAGGCCCGCGCCCGCCGCCACCAACTGTGCAATTGCGCCTATGCTGCCAACTTCGGCTCCAATCCTCGGTGCCGCTGCGCCTGCCTCTTCAAATGCCTTCTCGAACAGATACCGGTAGACGCATCCGGCTTCAGTCGCCACGAAGCTCGCCGAGGCGAGCGTGGCCAAGTCCGGTTTCGTCGATGCGAATTCACATCCAGGAGGCGCAATGAGGACCAATCGCTCTGCGGCAATTGCCCGTTTGGCGAAACGTTCGTCAGGGCCGCTTTGATCAAAGCAGAAGGCGGCATCGATTTCGCCCGCTTCGAGCTTTCGCCGCAGATCACCGCTGCCGGCGACCTTCAGCTTGATATTGATGTCAGGATGATGGTGCTGAAATCCGGACAGCCATCTTGGCAGCTTCACCGAAGCGATCGTCTCAAGCGCACCGATCGTTACCGACCCAGCTTTTTGCGCACAGACTGCCGCTACGGCGGCGCGGGCTTCGTCTGACAGCATCAGTATGTCTTCGGCATAGGAACTTAATACTTGGCCTGCCGGCGTCAGTTCCAGACCCGACCTCGATCGGGTAAAGAGTGCCGTGCCGAGTTCAGCTTCCAGGGACTGGATCTGATCACTCACGCTCGATTGGGCGAGATGAACTTCTTCGGCGGCCCGGGTGAAATTTCGTTGCCGGGCGACTGCGAGGAATGTCTTGAGGAATCTGGGATGCATCGACGGACCGAAGTGTCAGAGCCACAGCATAAGCATAAAACGCTGGGACGACGCTTGCCACACCGCTTGTGTTGCCGTCAACCTATTGCGACCATAAAGGACCAACGCCCAGCCATCCCCACGTTGAACTCAAAGAATTATCGAGGTTTACATGCGCTTATCGCGTAGCGGTGCTGCAGGCCTCTCGAAAGCGCCTTGAGGTAGTTCCAGTGGCGGGCCTGGGCTCTGTGCACGTCCCGCAGGTCTTCGTCGATCCGGACATCTTGGTAGCCAGCGTTCTTCAGAAGCGCGGCGATGCGGTCGGCCCGCGCGCCCTTTGAGAAGTAGACCCGTGACAGGATGCTCGTATGGATCTCGGCCATGCCGGGCGCATTCATCGGATCGGCCTTCAGAAGGCCGGCACGTTCGAGCAATTTCATCACCCGCCTCACCAGCCGACCGGCAAAACTGGCGCTGACGAAATCGCCATCGACGATCAGCAGCGTCCCGCCAGGCTTCAGCACACGTATCCATTCCGCAAAGGCTTTTTCCGGATCGACCAGTGTCCACACCAGATGGCGGGTCACGATGACGTCATAAGCGCTATCCGGTTCCATGGTGTTTTCGACATCCGCCATATGGAAACTGATCGTGCGGCCACGGCTATTGGCTTTGGCACGGGCACGCTCCAGCATCGGCTCGGCCCAGTCGAGGCCGGTCACCTTGAAGCCGAGATCGTCCATGAGATGGGAGATGACGCCGGTGCCGCTCGCAAGATCGAGCGCACGGCGTCCCTCTCCGGGCCCAAGATGCTTCACGATGAGCCGATGCCAGGCTTCCCGTTCCAATTCGCTGAAAATTTCATGACCCGGCGACCGGTCGAAAGTCTCGGCCCGGGCCGACCAGTAGGCCTTGATCTCGTCACGAAGCCCGTAATTCTCACCGCCTGCCATTTGTCCGTCCACTGCCATCGTCCCTGTCAGTCTCAATTTGAAATCGTTCTAATAGATATAACTTGACGATTACATTCATAAAATAATAGACGGCATTTCAGTTTTCCACGGAGTGAACATTGATGCGCATTACAGGCAAAGCGGCCGTTCTTGCAATGGGCCTTGTCGTCACCGCGGTCTGGCCGGCACTTGCCGACATGATCACCGTCAAGGACGTCACCGGGCGCGATGTCCAGGTGAATGCGCCGGTCAAGCACATGATCCTCGGTGAGGGCCGGCAGATCTATTTTCTCGCGGCACTCGATAGGGAGGCACCCTTTCAACATGTCGTCGGCTGGCGCGATGACCTGCCGAAGGCCGACCCTGAATCCTACGACGCCTATCTCGCGAAATATCCCGAAATCGCCAAGTTGCCGACCTTCGGTGGCATGAAGGACGGCACCTTCGATATCGAACAGGCCGTTGCGCTGAAGCCCGACGTGATCCTAATGAATATCGACGCGAAAACCGCGACCGAAGAAGCCGGATACATCGAAAAGCTCGGCAAAGTCGGCATTCCGCTCGTCTATGTCGACTTCCGCGAAAAGCCGATGGAGAACACCGAACCCAGCATGCGCATCATGGGCAGGCTGATGGGCAAGGAAGCGCTCGCCGAAGACTTCATCAAATTTCGCGCCGACAGCATCAGCCAAGTTGCCGATGTGCTTCAAAAGGCCAACCCGCCGAAGCCTGTCGTCTTCGTCGAGCGCGCCGGCGGCTATTCCGAGGATTGCTGCATGTCCTTCGGCAACGAAAATTTTGGCAGGATGGTCGAAATTGCCGGCGGCACCAACATGGCCAAAGACATCATCCCCGGCACGTTCGGAACGGTCAATCCGGAGCAGATCATCGCGTCCAATCCGGATCAGGTCATCGTCACCGGCGGCAACTGGGACAAGTATGTGCCTGGCGGCAACTGGGTTGGCGTTGGCTATGGCGCGGATCTGAAGGAAGCTCATCGCAAGCTCGAAGCACTGACCAAGCGGCCCGCCTTCACCGGCGTCAAGGCCGTCGCAGACAATAACGTTCATGCGATCTGGCATCAGTTCTACAACAATCCCTACCAGTTCGTCGCTATCCAGGAGATCGCAAAGTGGCTTCATCCGGACCTCTTTGCCGATCTTGATCCCGAAGCGACCTTCAAGGAACTGCACGCCCGCTTCCTGCCGCTTGACTACAAGCCGGGATATTTCGTCTCGCTGAAGGACGAGTGAGCATGAGTAACCGGGCCGGCGGCGCTGAAGCGAACCGCCGGCCCCGCCCATTTCTGTCGCCGATGCGATTCCGCGTCGATAGGAGCGCCCCATGCGGTTTTCTGCAATCCGACACATCGCCGCCGTCCTTCTTGTCCTGGTTTCGGCACCCGCCATTGCAGCCGAGATCACCGATGTTGCCGGCCGCACGCTCGAGATCGACCTGCCGGCAAAACGCGTCATCGTTGGCGAGGCACGCCAGATCCATGTCATCGCCCCCCTCAAGGGTGACAAGACCTTTGATCAGATCGTCGGCTGGCGTGATGATCTGATCAAGAAGGATCCAGACAGCTACGCAGCCTATGCGGAGGCCTTTCCGCAGATTACCGACCTGCCGCGTTTCGGTTACCTGCCGCAGGGCGAATTCAGCCTCGAAGCTGCAATTGCGCTTTCACCCGATGTCATCACCCTCAACCTCGAAGCTGAAAAATCCGCCAAGGAAAGCGGTTTCGAGGAACAGGCAGCCGCCGCCGGTATAAAAATCGTATATCTCGATTTCCGCCTCGATCCGGTTCGCAACACCGAGGCGTCGATCGAACTGCTCGGCCGACTGTTCGGCGCCGAAGATCGCGCCGAGGAATTCATTGCCTATCGGCGCGCTGAAATCGCCCGCGTGACCGACAGGCTCGCAAAGATCAAGGACCTGCAGCGCCCGAACGTCTTTGTCGAGCGGGCGCCGGGCATTTCCGGGGAAAACAACTGCTGCCGCACCTTCGGGCCGGTCAATTTCGGTGCCATGGTGGAAGAGGCCGGCGGCCACAATATCGCATCCGATGTCCTTGCCACGACCTTCGGCGATCTCAACCCAGAACAGCTCGTCGTGTCCGATCCCGAACATGTAATTGTCACCGGCTCGAACTGGAAAGCCGAATCCGACATCAACCAGTTCGTCCCGGTGGGTCGTAATGCGGATATGTCGCTCGCACGCGATAGGCTCACAAAGCTGATGACGCGCACGCCCTTTCCGGCGCTGAAGGCTGTCAAGAACGGACAGGTTCACGCCGTGTGGCACCAATTCTACGGCGCACCATACGAATTCTATCCGATCCAGCAGTTCGCGAAGTGGTTTCATCCCGAGCTGTTTGCCGATCTCGATCCCGACGGGACGTTCAAGGAATTCCACGAAAAGTTCCTTCCAGTCACCTTCAAGCCTGGGTATTTCGTGTCGCTGGAACGAGGATCGAACTGATGGCCGAGGCAACAGAAACACTTATCGAACCGGCGGGGCGCGAGCGATATCGCGCGCTTGCGGCACGCAGAATCCTGATCCTCAGCGGACTGGTTGCCGCGCTGTGCCTCAGTGTTGCGGCCGACATGGCGCTTGGCCCGGCGCGTTATGGTCTTTCGGAGGTGATCTCGGCAATCTTCAGCCCCGGCGACGTCGCAAACCAACTGCGGGTCGTCATCTGGGATATCCGCATGCCCATCGCGCTGATGGCGGTCACCGTTGGCGCCTCGCTCTCGGTCGCCGGTGCGCAGATGCAGACGATCCTCTCCAATCCGCTGGCAAGCCCCTTTACGCTGGGCATTTCGGCGGCCGCCAGCTTCGGCGCAGCACTCGCGCTCGTTGGCGGTGTGGCCCTGTTTCCCGGCGCCATCGAATACATGGTGCCGCTGAATGCCTTCGTGATGGCGATGGTCGCTGCCCTCTTCATCCACTTCGCGTCAACGATGCGCGGCGTCAGCGTCGAAACCATCGTACTGCTCGGCATTGCCCTGGTCTTCACGTTCAACGCGGCCCTCTCCCTCCTCGAATATCTGGCCTCCGAACAGGCGCTTGCGGCGGTCGTCTTCTGGACCATGGGCAGCCTGACGAAGGCCACCTGGGCCAAGGTCTATTTCACCGGGGCCGTACTTCTCGTCACCGTACCTCTCTTCATGAAGGATGCCTGGGCGCTGACTGCCCTTCGCCTCGGCGATGACAAGGCAGCCAGCATGGGCGTCAACGTCCGCCGGCTGCGGCTGCAGACGATGATGATCGTCAGCCTACTTGCGGCAATTCCGGTCTCCTTCGTCGGCACCATCGGCTTCGTCGGGCTTGTCGGACCGCACATCGCCCGCATGCTGGTTGGAGAAGACCAGCGCTTTTTCCTTCCTGGAGCCGTCATCTGCGGCGCACTTCTCCTGTCGGTGACGTCGGTCGTCAGCAAGATGCTCATTCCCGGTGCGATCCTTCCGATCGGCGTGATCACCGCGCTGGTCGGCGTTCCCTTCTTCTTCGTCCTCATATTCAGCAACCGGAGGCGCGCATGGTAGCGCTTGCGCTTCAGGACGTCGGCGCCGCATACGGCCGCAGGACGGTGCTTTCCAGCGTTAGCACGGACCTGCTCCAGAGTGGCAGCGTGACGGCGGTGATCGGCCCCAATGCCGCGGGCAAATCGACATTGTTCAAACGCATCGCCTCGTTGATCCCCGGGCCGGGGCTTGTCGAGCTCTCCGGTACGGAGCGCGGACCGAGAACGGTGTGCTACATGCCGCAGGATACCGGAGCCAACGCGGTGCTGACGGTCTATGAATCGATCCTATTGTCGGCCAAGCAGGGCAGCGGCTGGCGCGTTCACGACGATGAGCTCGCGGAAATCGACGTCGTCCTGAAAGCACTGCGGATTGAGGATCTCGCGTTCCGTGAGCTTGGAGAGCTCTCCGGCGGGCAGCGGCAGTTGGTCTCGCTGGCGCAGGCGCTCGTGCGCCAGCCCGAGGTTCTTCTCATGGATGAGCCGACCTCGGCGCTCGATCTGCATCGCCAGGTGGATGTCCTTACCTTCATCTCCGATCTGGCCGCACGCAAGGGCATGATCGTGCTGGTCGCTCTCCACGACCTCAACCACGCTCTTCGTTACTGTCAGAATACGATCGTGATTGCTGACGGTTCGATGGCGATCAGCGGCGAGACATCGGCTGTCATCACGGCCGAAATGCTCCGCGACATCTACAAAGTGGCGGCCCGCATCGAAACCTGCTCACAGGGACGAGCGCTCGTCATCGTCGATAACGCCATATAGGCAGCTGAGCTTCATGATATCCATCATGTATGGATGCCCCCGATTATAGACGGGCGTGTCAGGGCACGGTGCGCGCATCTGTCTGTCTGAACTCATCGGCCGTAGCCAAAATGGGTACATCGAAGTATTTTGCGCAGGCATAGTGGAGGCAATCGCCAAGGTTGAGGCGGCGGCCCGAACGATAGCGATGCGCAGCGGAAAGAGCGAGACGGGTCGTTTCGCTCGCGGGCGGAAGATCGCGGACTTCGATCCCGCGTTCGTCGAGGAACTCGATTACGATGGGCTCTACCTCTGCCACGACGAGACCGAACTTGTCGGGGCGGGCGAGGCCGAGCACCGCCTCCATCACTGCGACCGGGGACGTGAAAGCGTCCTTCGCGGCCACAATAGCATCAGAAACACGCTCCGCCTCCGGCTCGTCGGAGAAGAGCGCGATGATGGCGCAGGCATCGACGAACATCAGTTTTCCCACATTTTGTCAAAAGCCTCGCGCGAAAGCGGTTTTCTCGCCGAAGAGCCGAGCGTAACCCCGTGCTTTTCGCGGAGCCGGGCGGCGGTCTGAAGCGGAGTCTCGACTTTCCGCCGGCGTTCGATCGCCTCTTTCATGGCGATGACGATCGCGTCGGTGATACTGACGCCGGCCATATGCGCGAACTTCCGCGTAAGCGTGTCCGCTTCGGGATTGTTGACGTTGATTGGCATGGACCCTCCATGTAGGTAAACTGAAAATAAATGTAGATTATCTTATCTACATTCACAATGACAGAGGTGCTGAACTGGGGTTCCGGAAATCGGACCGGCGTTTTTAGCGGAAGTTAAGTCACGGATTGCTTCCGATCCGTATTCCGGCCCCTGAACATTAAAAGGGAACCGATATACGGTAGAAAGTTCAAATCATGAACAGCCCGACGTGCTTCCGCGCGGGAGGGCGGAACTTTACTCTTCGACTCCCATCGGAACGAGCAAAGAGCGGAAGTTCACTCGATCCTGCGTGATGCCGGTTTTCGCCCCGACGGCGGTCTAGAAAGTCCGACTACTTGTCTGCGCTCGCGGTACGGATCAGCGACCGGGCCGCTTCCCCCGCGGCTTCGATGTATGCCGGATCGCGATGTAACAGAACGAGGGCGAACGAGCCATCCAGCAAGAGGACGATCTGTCGGGCAAGTTGCGGCGCTCCTGTCCCGATTCCTGCCGCCTCAAGAATGACCCGTAGCCAGTCCTCGACTTTCTTCTTGTGGGCAGTCCCGATTTTCATCGCGGGATGGCCGGGCATGTTGGCGAGTTCCGCCGCGGTACGCAGGAAACCGCAGCCTTTCCATTTCGGGTGGCGGGCCGAGCGGGCAAGATTGCGAAAGATGCCTTCCACCTTGTCTGCCGGTTCACCCTCGGTTTCCGCGAACCAGCGTTTGAACAAAGCGAGATTGGGCTGGTCGCGCGCTTCGAGATAGGCCCCTATGAGGTCGTCCTTGCTCGCGAAATGATAGTAGAGGGTACGCTTCGTGACGCCCGCCTTCTCGGCCACCGCATCGACGCTGACGCTTCTGATGCCCTCGTTGTAGAACAGCTTGGCTGCCGCCGAGATAATGCGTTCGCGCGTCGGGATCGTATCTGAGGCCATGCAATCGTGTATACCGACTAGTGAATATACACAAGCGTCGGCTGGTGACATGTTCAGCGGGTTCAGCATGCCGGAAAGGAAACCGAATGACCGACACTGTTCTGATCGAGAGCCGCGATGGAGTGGCCACCCTCACGCTCAATCGCCCCGAAAAACTCAACGCGCTCAACTACGCCCTGATCGACCGACTGCTCGCGATCCTCGACGCCATAGAAATTGACGACTCGGTTCGTGCAGTCATCCTGACCGGCGCGGGCGAGCGTGCGTTCTCGGCAGGCGGCGATATCCACGAATTCTCCGAAAGCGTGGCGCGCGGCGGCGATGCCGCCATGCGCGATTTCGTCACCCGCGGGCAGCGACTGACGGCGAGACTGGAAGCGTTCCGCAAACCCGTCATCGCGGCTGTCAACGGCCTTGCCTTTGGCGGAGGCTGCGAGATCACCGAGGCTGTCCCGCTCGCCATCGCCAGCGAACGTGCCCTGTTCGCCAAACCCGAGATCAATCTCGGAATGCCGCCGACCTTTGGCGGAACGCAGCGCCTGCCGAGGTTGGCCGGACGCAAGCGCGCGCTCGAATTGCTGTTGACGGGCGACACGTTCTCGCCGCAGCGCGCCCTCGAACTTGGTCTGGTCAACCAGGTGGTCCCGCATGACGACCTGAGGCTTGCGGCGCATGAGCTCGCACGACGCATCATGCGTCATTCCCCGTTGGCAGCCGCGAGTATTCTGACGGCGGTAACGCGCGGTATCAACCTGAGTATTGCGGAGGGGCTATTGGTCGAGGGCGAACAATTCGCCCGTATGGCACCAACCGCCGATCTGCGCGAGGGGCTTGATGCCTGGATTGCGCGACGCAAGCCGAACTATCCCTGTTCGTGGTCTGCGGCGGCTTCGGCCGTAAGGCGGAAGCCGATTTCACCGTAGACGCCGTGTCCCCGCCCAAGGAAGTGGAAGGCCGTCCAGTCAAGATGATCTGGCGCCGCGAAGACGACGTTCAGCACTGCAAGTTTCGGCCGCTCGAGGCACAGCAGGTGCGGGTTCTCCTTGATGCCGCTGGCGATATCGTCGGTTGGCGGCGCCGGGTCGTGGTGGACTCCATTTTCGCCCACACTCTTCCGGAAGTATTCGAAGAGGATGGCGGGGCGGGCTGACGAATGTCGCTGGCCGAGAGGAACGGTGGCGCATCTCACCATTCATTAGAGGCGCCAAACTTCAATTGCGGTGGCTCTATGGGGCCCCTCCCTTGAGCCCCATCCAGCCGTCCGAACATCAATTGCGGCTTGAGCGTGACCTCTTGCGATTAGCCGGCCGGCTGCCTCGTCTTTCTCAGGTATGGAAGGACGGTGTCAAAGGAGCCGAAGCGCGTAATCGCATCTTCGTTCGAAACAGCGGCCGTTATGATCACATCTTCGCCCAGCTGCCAGTTTGCCGGCGTCGCCACCTGGTGCTTGGCCGTCAACTGAATGGAGTCGATGGCGCGCAAGATTTCGTTGAAGTTGCGGCCCGTCGTCATCGGATAAGTGAGGATGAGCTTGATCTTCTTATCGGGGCCGATGATGAAGACGGAACGCACGGTGGCATTGTCGGCCGGCGTGCGACCTTCGGAGCTCTCGCCTGCGCCAGCCGGCAGCATGTCGTAGAGCTTGGCAACATTGAGATCCTTATCGCCGATCAGCGGATAGCCGACATCGAATCCGGTGGCCGTCTTAATATCGTTCTTCCACTTGCCGTGGCTTTCGACCGGATCGACGGATATGCCGATGATCTTGACGCCACGTTTGCTGAATTCCTGCTCGAGTCCGGCCATTGCGCCGAGTTCTGTCGTGCAGACCGGCGTGAAGTTTTTCGGATGCGAGAACAGCACCGCCCAGCCGTCGCCGATCCACTCATGGAAACGGATCGGTCCCTGCGTCGTCTCGGCGGAGAAATCTGGTGCAATATCGTTGATACGAAGGCTCATGGGTCGGTTCCTCTATCGTTGGATTTCGGTTTGAATTCTATTTCCCGCTAGCGATATACGCTCATCGTCACCGACGGCAAGCGGCTTGAATCCGGTTGGACGCTTCAAACATTGGTGACCAGTAGTGTAGGTTCAACCTTCCGCCGATGGCGGCAGCGGCTCTTCAAAGTCGCAAGCAGACCGTATCCGCTCGGCCAGCGCCCGAAACCGCTTGCAACATTGATGTGTCCGCCCAATCCGATGTTCCTGAGGTCAGATTTCCAGAGGCGCGCAAACATCGTCAACTGGTCAAGGCTCATGTAACTATCGTTGAGACTGCCGACGACTATGCTTGGAAAGGGCAGCGCCTTGGTCGGCATCGTGCCGAAGTGCAGGTGGCCGGGATGGAGCGCTTCGGTCGATGGCAGATCGCATGGTGCAACAAGAAGAGCACCCTTGACACGCTGAGCCGATAGCCGTCCTGCCAGCCGGGCGGCCAAAACGCAACCGAGACTATAGGAATCGTCCTCCTCGGCTAGCGCCTCCTCAAGTCTGAGCATCCAGTCGTGCAAACGGGGCCCCTATCCCAATCCTCCTGTTCGACGAGGCGGCTGTCGGGATGCTCCTTCAGCCAATAGTGCTGCCAGTGCGTCTCGCCTGATCCAAAGAGGCCGGGGAGCCGGGGAGAATGAGTATCCTGCTCATCACGATACACCCCTTCGCAAGTCACAACTCGAAATTCCGCGCCAATATTTCGCGGCTGGGCGCAGGCTTGTCTGCATCGGATGCATCCCGTATCCGGTAAAAGATATCAAGCCGCTGAACGCTATTCGGCGGCCGCGAGAATCGGATTGGCTACGGGAAAGAAAGCCGCAAGTTCGCTCACAACCTCGCTAATCCTCTTTGAGAGAGGCTCCGACGAGATCTTGTAATCGGCAAAATCGCGATCCGATGCGTATAAGGCTGTCGGCAGAGTGTGGGACATGAAGAACCCGAAGAGTGGTCGCAATTGATGCTCGACCATCAGAGCATGCCGGTCGCCGCCGCCGGTTGCCGTGATGATGATCGGCTTTGCGCGCAATTCGTGGGGATCAATAAGGTCGATCAAATGCTTGAAGAGACCCGGATAGGACCCTTTGTACGTCGGCGAACCGATGACGAGCACGTCAGCGCTGACGATCGCATCGATGACGCCCTTCGCCTGATCGTCCAGATCCTTTCGCCGTAGCGAAGGGCCGAGCGATGGGCCGACATCGTGCAGATCATATATGGTACGGTCGAAGCCATATCTTTGCGCCGCACGATCCGCAACGTCTTGAACGAGCGCGTAAGTCTTCGAAGGGCGGTTGAAGCTGCCGGCAATCCCAACCAGTCGCAGAGCGGCCATCTGTTTTCCTTTCCAATTCGAATGGTGAAACAGACTATTGTCTATAAACTTAATAGATAAAAGAAATGAGTATTTCCGGTCGCGGGCAATCGGGAAATTTCTTTCTGGCTGGAGTCTGGAACGTGGGAGACGGGAAACCTCAATACCGATGACCATTCCGACATGGCCAAGTCCCACCTCGGCGACGAGCCGTTGAAAGCCGAGTCTGTCGAGCGCCGATGCCCCTGATCGACCCAGATCATCGTCGATGACCACAATTTGCTCTCGCCGCCAACCGAGCCGACAGGCCCTGTCTGCCAAAGCATATTGTAACCGCGTCGATTCCCGGTTGTGCTCAACCTCCCGGACCGTCGATTGCCCGACGTAAACAATGGCCTGGCGATCATTATTACGGGCCTGGATCTTCTCCAGTAGGTCGAATTCGAGAGGGCTCGGTTCCGCGTTCATCTCTAGCCTCCCGATCTGCCGTCAAATGCCGCTGTATCAGCGTGTTTAGCACCCTCACCAGGCGCCGGCGTCGTTCCTGCGGCAGGTCCGTCCATCGGATGTGTGCACGTTTCTGATTCATCTCGTGTCATCTATCGGGCCAGCAATATCAACGCGCTATGGCCGACATGAGGTGTCAACGGAAGCTCACCTTCAGAGGTTCCCGCCTTATGCGTTTTCGATGGGGTTGAGGTCAGGACTATAAGGCGGGAGGAACAAGAGCCATGCCCCTTTCGCCCTGACCAATTCTTCGGCTCTTTCGCTTTTGTGAAAGCCCGACGCGTCGGTGGCCATACCACTGAGTTCGTCCAGCACTTCCGGAGGCTGTCGATCTGCTTTTCACCTCAGCGCGATCCAACCTTACTCGGTTTTAGAGAGGTTGTACCGGCGCAGGATTGCCGCAATTTGGGCGTCCTGTTCCTTGTTCGGCAACAGCGCGGGCTGGCGGCTGGCGCCGACAGAGGCATCCTGCAAATAAAGGGCGCGCTTGACCATCGCCGGCGCGAAGCCGAGCGCGTAGAGGTCCGTCCGGAAAGCGGCGAAGGTCGCCTGCTGACGTTCAGCTTCGGCAATGTCGCCCGAATTGACAGCCTTCAGAATGCCGGCGAGCACGTGAGGCATGGCGTTGCCAAGGCCAGAAATGCAGCCCGCAGCGCCGTTCTGCAGCGCCCAGAGCACCAGGTTGTCCGGCCCCGAATAGACCTCAAAGCCGCCGATGCCCTTGGCGACGGCGAGATAGGCTTCCAGCGTTTCCTTGGCACCGCCGGAATCCTTGATGCCGGCAATGTTGCCGTGGCCGGCCAGCACGCGGGCGGTCTCCGGCTCGATGTGGTTCTGCGTTCGGGCCGGAATGTCGTAGAGATAGACCGGGGTTTTCACCGCATCGGCGACGGTCGAGAAATGGCGAATGAGGCCGTCCTGCGTGCAGGCAATGAAGAAGGGTGTGATGACGGCGATGCCGTCAACGCCAATGCGATCGAATTCGCGCGCCAATTTCACCGTTTCGAAGGTCGCCGGCATGCCGGCATTGACGATCACCTTGACGCGGCCGCCAACCTCATCGACCACTTCTTCCGTCAGGTGCACCTTCTCCTCGAAGGTGAGCGCGGAAAAATCGCCGTTGGTGCCGGCGCACATGATGCTGTTGCCGGCCTTGACCTGACGGCGGACCTGGGCGCGGGTCGCCTGGTAGTTAATGGTCTCGTCCTCGTTGAAGCAGGTCACGAGGGCCACAAAGGCTTGTTTGGTCATGGGAATGTTCCTCTGAATGGAGCGCTCAGAAGGCGCGTTCAAGGCGGGCGGCGCGATGGGCGGCCTGCACGTCGGGATCGGGGTCGAGGCCAGCGGCGAGAAGGGCGCGTGTATAGTCCTGCCGCGGCGTGTCGAAGACCTCGCGCACAGTGCCGACTTCGACGACGTTGCCCTTCTGCATGACCATGACATGGTCGGCGAAATCGCGCACCACCGGCAGGTCGTGGGCGATGAAGATGAAGGCTATGCCCATCTCCTTGCGCAGTTTGTCGAGCAGCGCGATGACCTGCGCCTGCACCGAGACGTCGAGCGCCGACACGGCCTCGTCGCAGATAATGAGCTGCGGCTCGAGCGCTAGCGCCCGGGCAATGGCGATGCGCTGGCGCTGACCGCCGGAGAATTGATGCGGATACCGCCCCATATGTTCGGGACCGAGGCCAACCTGTACCAGCAGTTCGGCCACGCGCGCCCGCCATTTCGCCTTGGGCAGGATCTCCGGATGGATGATCCAGGCCTCGGAAATCAGCTGATAGACGGTCATCCGCGGGTTGAGCGACTGCGTCGGATCCTGGAAGACCATCTGCAAATCACGGCGCAGCTTGTAGAGCTCGGCCGGAGACATCGTGAAAAGATCGCGGCCCTTCCAATGCGCGCTGCCGCTGTTGGGCTCGTCGAGACGCAGGAGGATGCGAGCGAGCGTGGACTTCCCCGAGCCACTCTCGCCGACGATGGCCATTGTCTCTCCGGGCATCAGGTCAAAGGAAACGCCCTTGAGCGCATCGAATGAGCCATAGCGCTTGTGGACGTTGCGAACGACGAGAACAGGTTCGGCACGGGAGACCGGTTTGTGCATCTCGCCCTTGCCGGGCGCCGCGGCGATGAGCTTCTTCGTATAGGGATGCTGCGGGTTCTTGTAGACGTCGCGGACCGTGCCGGTCTCGACCAGCACGCCCTTTTCCATCACCACGACCCGATCGGCGATCTCGGCGACGACTCCGAGATCGTGAGTGATGATGAGCACGGCCATGCCGGTCTCTTCCTGCAACTCCTTGAGCAGGGCGAGAACTTCCGCCTGCACGGTCACATCGAGTGCCGTTGTCGGCTCGTCTGCAATCAGGAGGTCGGGCCGAAGCGCCAGCGCCATGGCGATCATGACGCGCTGGCGCTGGCCGCCGGAGAATTCATGCGGATACTTGTCGAGCGAGTGCTCGGGGTCCGGAATGCCGACACGCGTCATAAGTCGCAGGGCTTCGGCCCGAGCCTTGGCGGAGCTGGTTCCATGCGTGGTCAGCGCTTCGCGGACCTGCCAGCCGACGGTGTAGACCGGGTTGAGATGGCTCAGCGGATCCTGGAAGATCATCGCGATGCGGCGCCCGTTTACCTCGCGCCGCTGATGCGCCGGCATTTTCAGAAGGTCGACGCCGTCGAGCAGGATCTCCCCGGAGCTGATACGGCCGGGCGGCATGTCGATGAGGTTCATGATCGCCGATGACGAGACCGACTTACCGGACCCGCTCTCGCCGAGGATCGCCAGCGTCTCGCCGCGGTCGAGGTGGTAGGAGATGTCACGAACCGCCTTCACCACGCCCATCGCTGTGTGGAACTCGACCGAGAGATTGCG
This sequence comes from Rhizobium sp. USDA 3886, assembly GCF_056279785.1. Lineage (NCBI taxonomy): Bacteria > Pseudomonadati > Pseudomonadota > Alphaproteobacteria > Hyphomicrobiales > Rhizobiaceae > Rhizobium > Rhizobium sp. USDA 3886. Next base: position 1,756,152 of record NZ_JBWCDC010000003.1, read on the forward strand.
GACTTCGAGGAGATGGTCAGCCATTCTTGCGACCCTTCATTTCGAGGCGCCAGCGCTGCACCGGGTCAAGCGCGATGCGCAGCCAGTTCGACAGGAGGTTCAGCGACATGGTGGTGAGAATGATGGCAAGGCCCGGCCAGAAGGACAACCACCACGCATTGGTAAGGTATTGCCGCCCCTGCGAGATCATCAGGCCCCAGGTGATTTCCGGCGGTTGGATGCCGATGCCGAGGAAGGAGAGCGCACTTTCGGCGAGCATCACATACGCGAAATCGAGCGTGGCGAGCGTTGTCAGCGTCGGCAGCACTACCGGCAAAATGTGCCGGAAGAGGATGCGCTTCGAGGACGCCCCCATCACATAGGCGGCCTGCACGAACATGCGCTCACGGATTTCCAGCACTTCCGCCCTCGTGGTCCGGAGATAGACCGGAATGCGGGTGACCGACAGCACTAGCATCAGGTTCAGGATCGACGAGCCAAGAATATAGAGCACGATTACGGCGATCAGCAGAGACGGGAAGGACATGATGACGTCGGCAAGCCGCATGATCACCTGATTGACCCGCTGCGAGGAGAAGCCCGCAATGAGCCCAAGCACCGTGCCGACGACAGCGGAGAGAACAACGGCCCCTGCCGCCACCATTATCGTGTTCTGCGTGGCGACGACAATGCGGGCAAGCAGCGGTCGGCCGAGCGCATCCGCGCCCATCCACCAGACCCAGCCGCGTTCCCAATCGAAGGGCGCAGCATTGCGGCCGCGAAGGTTCTGCCTGGTCGCAAGATCGCCGAGCCAGCTCGGCCCGACGACAGCCAGGACAATAATGAATAGCACGAAGATCGCCGCACACAGCGCGAACTTGTCGGCAAGCAGCATATGGAACATGCGTTTTGCAAAATGCGGTTCTTCGGTGATGGCGGCATCGATGGTCTGTAAGGTCATGAAGCGTTCCTCAGTGCCGGATTCGGGGATCGAGTAGCGCATAGGCAAGGTCAATCAACAGATTCATGAGGAAGATCGCCAGCGCGGTGACGAGGATGGCGGCTAGGACGACATTGAAATCGCGCTGCAAAATGGAATCGATCATCAGTTTGCCGACGCCCGGAAAGCCGAAAATGGTTTCGACGATAACGGCACCGTTCAGCAGGCTCGCCGCCTGGTCGCCGATCACGGTGATGACCGGCAGCATGGCGTTTCGCAACGCATGAACGAAGATGATCGGCCCGGATTTAACGCCCTTGGCGCGTGCCGTCTTCACATAGGCTGACGACAGCGCGCCGATCATCGAGCCGCGCACGACCTGCACGATGATGCCGAAGGGCCGGATGAACAGCACCGAGATCGGCATGATCCAGTGCAGGAGGGAGCCCGTGCCGGAGGTCGGCAGCCAGGCGAGGTTGACGGAAAAGACGACGATCGCGACCACGGCCAGCCAGAAATCGGGGACGGATGCACCGATGAGCGAAATAACCGAGGATAGCCTGTCGAAGAATCCACCGGCGCGGAAGGCGGCCAGCGAACCGACGACAATGGCCGCACCCGTGACCAGCGACATCGTGATGACGGCAAGCCAGAGGGTCCAGACAAAGGCCTCCAGCACGACACCGAGCGCCGGACGGGCCTTTCGCAGGGATTCGCCGAAATCGCCAGTCACGACGTCGCCGACATAACGCATGAACTGCGTCAGCAGGGGATCGTTCAACCCATGCAGTTCGCGGAACTGCTGCTTCATCTCCGCGGACGCTTCGACCGGAAGGAACAACGCGGCCGGATCCCCCGTCAAGCGCGAGAGAAAGAAGACCATGACGATCAGTCCGACAAGTGAGATCAGACTGGCCACGGCGCGTTTTCGAATGAATCTCAACATGGCGCCCTCGGAGGAATTGGGCGGCGGATCATCCGCCGCCTTGATTGCTGTCGTGGCTGGCAAACATGGCGTTCGCCAGGACAAGTTCACTTGATCTTGATCTTGATCTCCGAAAGCTGAAGCGTCGAGTTGGTCGCCATGGTGGGCTTGAAATCCAGACGTTCGGAGACGCGCGAGAAGCCGACCATGTGGAAGAGCAGGACGTCGGCGACGACGTCGTCGTGTACATAAGCGATCACCTCCGACCAGAGCTTCGCGCGTTCTTCGCCGACGGCGGCCGAAGCGCGCTTGATCAGGTCGTCGACCTTGGGATCGGAGAAGCCGGACTGCGTGCCTTCGGTCGCATACTTGAAGAACATCGAGAACGAGGGGTCGCCCTTCGAGTTGTCGTGCATGGCGGCGACGAGCTGCGGACCACGGCCTTCCTTAAACGGCTTGGAATAGTATTGCTCGTGCTCGGCGACCTCGACGAACTTCAGCTCGACCTTGAAGCCGACGTCCTGCAGCTGTGCCTGGATGGCTTCCATGATCTCGGTGACGTTCGGGAAGTTGGCCGAGCGGGCGATGATGGTGATCGGCGTGTCGACCTTGACGCCGGCGGCCTTGGCTTCCTCGAGCAGCTTCTTTGCACCTTCAGGATCAAAGGGGAAATTCTTCACATCGGGGTTCCAGCCGAGCGTCGGCGGCGGCACGATTGCGGTCGCCAACAGCGCGCCTTCCGGAACGAGCGTGCCGATAAAGGCCTGGCGATCGACCGCCATGTTGAGGGCCCGGCGAACCCGGACGTCATTCAGCGGCTCGATATTGTGGTCGATGCGCAGATAGACGGTTTCGCTGTCGAGATAGGAGAAATCGGTCGCCGCATTGGTTGCATCGAGCTGTGAGATCGACGGCGATAGGTCCGCCTCGCCGGTCTGCACCATGGCGGCACGAACGGACGGATCAGCACGGAAAAGGTAGGTCGCTTCGGTCACCTCAGGCTTCGAGCCCCAGTAGTCATCGCGCCCCGTCAGCACGATCTGCTGGCCCGGTGTCCAGTTGGACAGCTTGTAGGGTCCGGTGCCGACCGGCTCGCGCACGAATTCCAGCTGCGTTTCCTCCGGCACGATGGTGACGAGGGACATCAGGAGCGGCAGGATCGGCTGAACCGGATCGGCCTTGAAATCGATCGTGTGGTCGTCGACCACGGTCGGCGTGACCGTCATTCCGCCGAAGTAGCGGCGCGATTCACAGGCGTTCTTGTCGCTCATGATACGGTCGAAGCTGTGCTTGACATCCTTGGCGTCGAAGGCCGTGCCGTCGGAGAACTTGACGCCCTGGCGCAGATGGAAGCGCCAGCTTCCGTCGGCGCTCTGCTCCCATTTTTCGGCCAGGCGGGGCATCACGCCCTTGTCGCCGCGCAAATCCAGCTCGGTCAGCGTTTCGCTGACGTTCTGCATGATGACGCGGCCGATGTTGGAGCGAGTAGCCATGCAAGGTTCGAGCAGGTCCGCCTCTTCCGGCAGCACGATCTTGATCGGGCCGGACCCGGCAAAAGCCGGCGATAGAGCGGCGCCCAGCATGAGGGTACCCCAGATAAGCATTTTTTTCACGACGTTTCCTCCCTTGTGAAATCTTGTTCAGCCAAAGTAGCTTTTCCGGATCGCGCGGCGATCAACGCCGCGCAATAAATGAGCCCGCCAACGGCGACGAGCGGCAGGCGCAGAAAATCGACAGGCGCGGCGACCGTTGCGGGAGCCAGCGCAAAGGCATAGGTCATGATGCCCATGCAGACTCCGTTGACTCCCCGAAGCGCCAGGAGACCCCTCTCCCTCGCCCCGGGCGTCGTCGGCCAGCGCCAACCGCCAAGGCGACAGCCATCGTAGCCTCCCAGGAGCCGACACTTGCGGCATGAAAGTCCTCCTCTCCGGCATTTTCTCGCCGGCTACAGAGACCATCTCTTTTCCGAGCAAGTTTGTCAAATTGTTTTGCGATGTAAATTGACATGTTACAATGAAGCAAAAATAACGTTGATTTATCACTTACTTAATGATGATCTCATCGGAGGCGCCAGCTGGACGTTACATTATTAAACTTGACAACTTAGAAAAATGAACGATTTTCGACGTCAGTAGGAGGATCAGATGAACCCCGAGAAAATAGCCCGCGGCATGAACGGCCTGCTCAAGCCCGCGTCGCACGGACGCGTGGAAGCACTATTGCCTTCGCCTATGATCCAGAATCATGCGGCGTTTTTGCACCTGCTTTCCGATGGCGCTCTCGCCTGCGCATGGTTCGGCGGCACACTTGAGGGAAAGTCGGATATCTCGATCTTTGCCTCCGTGCTGACGACGGACGCCACCGCCTGGGGGCCGCCCCAGCGCCTAAGCTTCGACCCGTCACACTCGGAGCAGAATCCGGTATTGTTCACGGCCCCCGATGGCAAGCTCTGGCTTTTCCATACTTCTCAGCCGTCCGGCAACCAGGACGAGTGCCGGATCCGCATGGCCGAAGTCCTGCGCGATGCATCCGATCCGCTGAAGCTGACGACCTCTGATGGCCGATATCTGGACCTACCGCGCGGCTGCTTCGTCCGCGCGCCGTTGGTCGTGCGTGACGATGGAGCCTGGCTCTTGCCGATCTTCCGCTGCGTCCAGCGTCCCGGCCAGAAATGGAACGGCAGCCACGATACGGCCGCCGTCGGTGTTTCGCTGGACCAAGGCAGGACATGGCAGCTGGAAGACCTCGACCAGTCCACAGGTTGCGTTCACATGTCACCCGTTCCGCTGGGCGAACGGCGCGTCGCCGCATTTTTCCGACGCCGGCAGGCGGACTTCGTCTACAGGACAGACAGTACCGATGGTGGACGCAGTTGGTCGGCTCCCCGGGCCACCGACGTGCCCAACAACAATTCTTCGATCGCTGCGATACGCCTTGCCGACGGACGGGTTGCTCTGTTCTGCAATCCAGTAAACGCCGCCCAGTCGGCCGACCGACGCGCCTCGCTCTACGACGAGCTTGGCGAGGACGATAGCCGCCCTGACGCGGACCCCACCGGCGGCTGCGCCCCGATCTGGGGCGTACCGCGTGGGCCGGTCGCTCTCTGCCTGTCGGACGATGGCGGCAAGACCTTCCCCAGCCACCTGGTGATCGAAAATGGTCCGGGAACGTGCCTCTCCAACGACTCGACTGATGGCCGCAACAAGGAAATGTCCTATCCCTGGCTTCTCGAAGGGCCGGACGGTACGCTGCATCTCGTCTACACCTATCATCGGCGCGCAATCAAATATGTCCGCTTGGCCCCCGGCTGGGACAGTGCCGCCGCACGGAGTTCTTCATGAGCAATATCATTGGCATAACCATGGGCGACCCCTGCGGCGTCGGCCCGGAAATCTCGGTCCGCGCGCTTGCTGGCATGTCCCCCGAAGAGCGTGATACGACCCGCATCTACGGCAACCTCTTGACGCTCGAGGCGGCCCGAGCGGCTCTCGGCCTCAATGTAGATCTCGCCGCGCATGTCGTGGACCTGCCCATTGACGGCGCGCCGCTGGCCTGGGGACAGTTGAGCCCCGTCGCCGGCGACGCCGCATTCCGCTTCATCGAGAATGCGGTTCGCGATGCGGAGGCGGGTGTCATCGGCTGCATCGTCACCGCACCGATCAACAAGGAAGCGCTGAACCTTGCAGGCCACCATTATGATGGCCACACCGGCATGCTGCGCAGCCTGACGGGCGCCACGGCGGCGTACATGCTGCTGGCGTCCGAGCGGCTGAAGGTCATTCACGTCTCGACCCATGTGTCGCTGCAGGAGGCGATCCAGCGTGCGACGACCGAGCGGGTGCTTGCCACCATCCGCGCCGGCAATGCGCATCTGAAGCGCATTGGCTATGCCGCACCCAAAATCGCCGTCGCCGGCATTAATCCTCATTGTGGCGAGAACGGCCTGTTTGGCACCGAAGACGACGACCAGATCGCGCCGGCGGTACAGGCTGCGCGGGCGGAAGGCATCGACGTTCATGGTCCGATCTCGGCTGACACGGTCTTCTATCGCGCCTATTCCGGCGTTTTCGATCTCGTCGTCGCGCAGTACCACGATCAGGGGCATATCCCGATCAAGCTTGTTGCCTTCGACACAGCCGTGAACGTCTCGGTGGACCTGCCGATCGATCGCACCTCCGTCGACCACGGCACGGCCTTCGATATCGCCGGGAAGGGTATCGCCAATCACAGCAACTTGAACTCCGCCATCGCCTACGCCCGCAGGCTTGTGGCGGACGCGGCAAAACGAGGATCACGCTGATGACCATTGCTCCCATAACCCTTCATCAACCTCGCCGCCTGACCGTCGGCGCCGGCTCAATTGCGGAAGTCGGCACCTGGGCGGCTGATGCCCGATCGGTGCTGGTCATCGCGACACCCATCACGGCAGGTTTCGTCGACCGCCTGAAGCTCTCCAGTCACGTCACCGTGTTCGACGCCATCCCCGGCGAGCCGGATACGGGGACGCTCGACGCCGCGCGTGACGTTGCGCGGCACAGCAAGCCGGACCTGATCGTCGGCCTTGGCGGGGGCTCTGTCCTCGATGTCGCCAAGCTTGTGGCGGTGCTGTGGGATGGCGAGCAGACGCTTGCCGATGTCGCCGGGCCGAACCGCGTCGCCGGCCGCCGCACGCGCCTCGCCCAAGTGGCCACCACGGCTGGAACAGGCTCGGAAGCCGGCATTCGCTCACTCATCACCGATCCCGGCAAGGGCAACAAGATCGCGGTGGAGAGCCCGCACATGATCGCCGATTTCGCCGTGCTCGACCCGGAACTGACCTATTCCGTGCCGCCTGCCGTGACGGCGGCCACCGGCGTGGATGCCATGGCGCACTGTGTCGAAGCCTTCACCAATCGCCGCGCGCATCCAATGATCGACGACTTCGCCCGCATGGGCTTCCGCCTCATTGGCAAATATCTGGCACGCGCGGTTAAAAACGGTGCCGATACCCAGGCGCGCCAAGGTCTGATGCTTGCCTCCTACTACGGCGGCATATGCCTCGGGCCGGTGAACACCGCGGCCGGCCACGCCATCGCCTATCCGCTTGGTACGCGACTTCGCCTGCCGCATGGCCTGGCGAATGCTATCATCTTCCCGCATGTCCTGGCCTTCAACCAGTCGGTTGCAGCGGGCAAGACGGCCGAAGTCGCAGAAGCGCTCGGGCTCGACGCAGGCCTCTCCAAGGCGGACTTACTCAGCGCCGCCTCCGATTTCTGCAACGGTCTCGGTATCGAGATGTCGCTTGCCGCTCATGGCGCGAAGGCGGACGACCTGCCGCTTTACGCCAGCGAAGCGCATGCGATCCGTCGTCTGATGGACAACAATCCGATCGATATGAGTGTCGAGGATGTTCTCGGCGTCTACAGGGCAGCCTTCTAAAACGCGTCGCCGAACATTGTGCCGCGGGCCGCGCGACATACCTAAAATCGAGACTTGAAGGCGGCGATTCCCTGTCGAACCCCCTGCCTGAAGCCAGGGTTTTCCAAGGGGGAACTACTTTGTCGCCAGAAAGAGACGTTCGCGGGACCCGGTGAGATGCGCATGCATGAATTGTTTTGCCTTTGCGGCGTCACGTGCGGCGATGGCTTCAGCGATCGCCTCGTGTTCGGCAAAAACCCGCATCAGGCCGGCGGCTTCGCGTTTAACCGAGGCGCCGTGAAACTTCATGCCGACGGCGATGTGATCCTTGAGCGCTTCCATGGCAGTGTAGAAGTAACTGTTCCCGGCGGCGCGCGCGATCGCGAGATGAAACTGGAAGTCCGCATCTTCTCGGTGGGATTGGCGGTTAGTGGCATCCCGCATGAGTTCAAGTGCCTGAAAAATGGCAGCGAGGTTTGTAGCGTCGTGACGATCCGCCGCCGCTGCCGCTGCCGCTGGCTCCACGGCCAACCGGAACTCGTAGCAGTTTAGAAGATCGGCGACATTTTCCAACTGTCCGAAACCGAGCGGCTCGCGCATGCCAACGGCGCGAACGAAGCTGCCGGCACCACGGCGCGAATAGATGAACCCCTGCTCGCGAAGACGTCCAAGGGCTTCCCGAATGATCGGGCGGGAGACCTCGAACTCGATTGCAAGATCGTGTTCTGTCGGCAGACGTTCGTCGGGCTTATATGCACCGGACTTGATTGCCCGGTGCATGCGCTCGAATACTAGATCGCCAAGACTCCTGCGTGCTGTTCCGCTCTCCAATCCCATCTGTCATCCCATATTGCGAAGCATTATGCCCGCGATCTCTTTCAACGTATCCGGATGCCCAAATCCTCCGGATTTTGCAATGATGCAATGTCCATGGGCGTGAGCCAAGCCCAGGCCGGGCATGCATTCCCCAAGCAGACGGAAACGCGTTATGCCCATTCTTTCGAGCACGGCCTCCGCCGTCGCGCCGCCGGCAAAGAGCAATGTCGAGGCTTTGTTCGTTAAATCTGGAAACACACTTTCGGCGAGGAAACGCGACACATCATGAGAGCCGACGACGCCCTCTCCTGGCACGGCCTGGACAAGGGTGATCACACTGCCATCGGACCGGTCTCCTCCCCCGGCAAGGTGGCCGTTGGGCGCGGGCAGGTAGCGAAGGGCGAAAGCCGCACGAAGCGCATCGATCTGGGCAAGGGTGATCGGATCGCGGGAGCCGATGACAAACAGCGCCTTGCCACTTGGTATCTCAGCAGTCCGCGCGGTTGCATTGCCGCTCAGGCGTTCGGCAAGCGCTTCGGCCAAGCCCCGCGCTCCGATCAGAAGATCGAAGCCAGAGCTCTCCGACTGATCGAGCCAGGCATGCATCTCGCTCTGGCTGGACATATCGGGGATCGTGGCACAAGCAACGTGGTGTCCGAGCTTTTCGGCAATGGAAATTGGCGTGTCCACCCCGAAGCCCGTCACACAGCCATCCTTCACGACGCGCCCGAATGCAGGGATCGCTGGCGCCGCGAGAGCTGCCCGAAAGGACATGGCATCGAGCTCGGCCGCGATATGCCCCTTGAGACGCGAGTCTACCTTCTTGAAGAGCCGCGTTCCCGCCGGCAGCGCGGCAAGTGCCATCTCCACTTGCCGCCGCGCCGCCGGAGCGCTGATCTCGCGTGAGCCTAGATTGATCGACAGGACATCCGGCGCCTCGCAGAGAGCCTTGCCAATGGCTCCGGTCGCCAGAGCCACTTCCACATGCATCCCCCGCGTCGCGAACGGCGCGGCACTATCCACCGCGCCCGTCAGATCATCGGCAAGAATCGCCAGCATTGCACATCCCAAATTGTTGTAATCTTAATAGCGCTATTCTCTATTGAAATGTCAATGATATCTGATGCGGCATTACAAATATCCGAGCAGTTGCGAGCGGGACATCATCCCTTTTTAACACCTTCCTCCATGACTTGGTGTCCACCGCTTTTCAGACCGTGCAAAAGCTCTGGGGAAGATTCCAACGGCAAGCGAACTGTAGTATTTTTCCGCATGGCACATTTATCTGGCTCAGATCGCTCGCAACTACTGCCTCTTCCTTGATGATATGTCGGATCAGACAACCCGGTCCGCCTCACAGAGGCTTTTGTGGATAGCATCGATCTTGTCGCTGCTGTGTTTTCCCGGGTGATGGCAAAAGGGACCGGACGCCCCGGCTACGATCCGGCCGATCTGCTTAAACTTTATCTCTACGGATACTTAAATCGGGTTCGTTCGAGCCGAAAGCTGGAAGCTCGACGATCAGCGTCGCCCGATAGCCCTTAAGAACTAGAACACCGCGAAGAAGGCGACGACCAGCACGATCACCACGACGATCGGCAGGCGGTTGAGCCGGCGGATACCGGCTTCGGCTTCCTGGTTTGCAGCGCTGCCTAGCTATAGCTACCCTAAACGTCCGCTCCTTCCGTCGAGCTTCGCGTCGCCAAGATCTTGTCGATGCGCATGCCGTCCATATCGATAACCTCGAACCGCCATCCGTCGAACTCGAAAACCTCACCGGTTTCCGGGATGTGCTGGAGCTGATGAAGGGCAAAGCCCGCGAGCGTATGGAAATCCGCGTCCGGTCTGTCACGCAGACCTAGTCTTTCGAAGGCGTCGAAGGCAGGCATCATTGCATCGACGAGCAGCGAGCCGTCCTCGCGAACGACGATGGCCGGCTCCTCGTCGGACCCCGGCAGTTCCCCGGCGATTGCCTCGAGCAAGTCCGTCTGCGTGACAATCCCCTCCAAGCTGCCATATTCGTCGATGACGATAGCGAGGTGGACCGGTGATGCCTTGAAGCTACTGAGCACGCGGACGACCGAGGTTCCTTCATGAAGCACCAGCGGCTGCTTGATGACATCCATCGGCCGGATCTTGCCGCCGTCCAGAACCTGATCGAGCAGATCCTTCTTGAGAACCATGCCGATCGGCTCGTCGATTGAGCCGCGAGCGACGAGAAGCTGTTCGTGCCTGCACTCCCTAATCGTCTTTAAGATTTCCGCCTCGCTGTCGTCGGCGTCGAACCACTCGACATCGAGACGCGGGGTCATGACGTCGGAGATCGGCCTCTCGCCGATATTGAGCACGCGCTCGACGAGCTGTTGCTGCACCTGGTTGAGAAGTCCCGCCTCCTGGCTCTCGGCCACCAACAGCTTCAACTCCTGCGGAGAATGGAAGGAAGATTCCCCCGTTCCGGCCTGAAGACCGAAAGTACGAAGCACGAAGTTGCCCATGCCATTGAGAACGAAGATTGCCGGTTTGAAGACGATCAGAAAAAAGCCGAGCGGCCGGACCACAGCCAACGACGTTCCTTCGCTCCGCTGCAGAGCGAGACTCTTCGGCGCCAGTTCGCCAAGGACGATATGAAGCGCCGTTATAATGATGAACGCGATGGCGACGGCTATGGCATGGGAACCCCTCGCCGCCCATTCACCGGGCAACCATGCCAATAGAGGCTCGATCAGATGCGCCAATGCCGGTTCGCCGACCCAGCCGAGGGCGAGCGAAGAGATCGTTATGCCGAGCTGTGTGGCTGCAAGGTTCGCATCAAGATTATCCACGGCACGCTGAAGCGCCGAAGCGTTCATCCGGCCCGCTGCCGCGAGTTCGGCCACCCGGCTACGTCTGACGGAAACCAATGCGAATTCGGCGGCCACGAAGAAACCGTTGGCGCCCACGAGAAGAAACACGGCAAGAATCCCGACATAATCGAGAATACTGCCATCCTGGCCCGTCATGAGTTGATCGTCCCTAATTGTTGAAGGAAACAGCATCGTAGCATGCGCAAGCGCGGACGGGCACACGGCAACAGCGCCTGTATCGTCTTTTCTGAGAGGAAATGCACAATCTCAGCCGCGATCTTCGGAAAGCGGCAGCGGCGGGAACTCTATTGCGCGACAGCTGATATCTAAAAGGAGAGGTCGAGAGCCCAGCCCTCGAAAAGGCGGTCTCGCGATCCTTCGAGATGGGCTCGCATCAGGTCCCGGGCATCATCCGCCCGGCCTTCGGCAATCGCCTTGTAGATTTCTTCGTGCTCCTGAAACACTTTCTGGAGGCCTTGCCGGGGGGCGAGAAGCGACAGCCCGTGCAAAGCATACCGACCGCGATATGCGGTTTGAGGGCATCCATCGACGCCGTGTAATAGTGATTGTTCGCAGCCTCGGTAACGGCCCGATGAAACAGGAAATCGGCGTCCGTTCGATGCAGCAGGTGGTTTGTCGCCTCGCGAAGATCCGCAAGCGCCGTTGCGATCTTCTCAAGCGCCGAACCGTCGCGGCGCTTGGCGGCAAAGTAGGCCGCGGCGGGCTCAATCGTCAGGCGGAAGTCGTAGCAGCGCTGAATGTCAGCGAGCGTTTTGACAGGCGAGTAGGCCAGTTGCGTCGCCGGTGAACCGTGAGCGCTGACGAAGGTTCCTGCGCCCTGCCGGGCATAGACCATGCCCTGGTCGCGCAAGCGCGCAAGCGCATCGCGGACGATCGGTCGCGATCGGCGTTGATTTCCGCTTTGCAAGTGGCGCGTCGCCGCTGTACCGTATCAAGCTGACAAGTGCGCAAAGTGCTCAGTGCATAACCGGGCAAAGTCCGGTCGCACGTTTCAACCGATGAATAAGTAGCCGCGGATCATGGAACTTATCGTCGCCCTCGGCCTGATCGTCTTCAAGGTCGCGTTTCTAATCGCGATCCTGCTGCTGCTGCCTTTGCCGCTGACCTGGCTGGAACGCAAAATCGCCGGGCACATCCAGCAGCGGATGGGGCCGATGCGCGTGGGGTGGCACGGGTTGCTGCAGCCGGTGGCGGACGGAATCAAGCTCTTAACGAAAGAGGACCACATCCCGGCTGAGGCCGACCGCTTTCTGTTCAAGCTGGCCCCAATCCTGGCACTCGTCCCACCCTTTGTGGTGTTCGTCGCGATCCCCTTCGGCGAAACCGTATCGGTGCTCGGTGCCGAGATCTCGCTCTACGTCTCCGACATGAATGTGGCGCTGCTTTTCGTCTTCGCGGTGATTGGGATCGAGGTCTATGGCGTCATCTTCGGCGGCTGGGCCGCTAACAGTAAATACGCTGTCTTGGGCAGCCTCAGGACCTGCGCGCAGATGATCAGCTACGAGATCCCGATGGGGTTCGCGGTCATCGGCGTCGTCATGCTGGCGCAATCCATGAGCCTGCTCGAGATCGTGCGGGCACAGGCCGATGTCTGGAACATCGTTTACCAACCGATCGGCTTCTTCGTGTTCTTCGTCGCCGGACTGGCCGAAGCCCAGCGCATTCCCTTCGACCTTTCGGAAGCCGAAGGTGATCTGGGGGCCGGATTCCATACCGAATACAGCGGTATCCGCTTTGCGTTTTTCATGATCAGCGAATATGCCATCGTGTTGCTGGTGTCTGTCCTGGTGGTGATCCTGTTCTTCGGCGGCTGGAACGGCGTACTGATCCCCTTGCCACCGCTCCTCTGGTTTGTGCTCAAGGTCTCGTTCTTCGTCTATTTGTTTATCTGGTTCCGCTTCACTTTCCCCCGCTACCGCTACGACCAACTGATGGCGATCGGATGGAAAGTCTTGCTTCCTTTGTCGATGGCGAACATAATCATAACCGGAATTGCTTTCTTTTAGGGGCCGCAACGGCTCCGGAGCGGGGCGATGATGTCGCGCGCGCAAGACAGAATTGGAACATGGATTGGCTGGGTGTTCTTCGCCGATCTGGCGAGAGCTTTGGGCCTGACCTTCGGCTACATGTTCTCCAAATCCGTCACCATGCAGTATCCGGACAAGGAAAAATGGCTGCCCTACTCGCGCCACCGCGGGCATCACTTCCTGAAGCGCGACGAAGAGGGCGAGATCAAATGTGTGGCTTGCGAACTCTGCGCCCGGATTTGTCCCTGCGACTGCATTGAAGTCGTCCCCTACGAGGATGAGAAGGGCAACCGTCGCCCGGCAAAATTCGAGATCGACACGGCCCGCTGCCTATTCTGCGGGCTGTGCGAGGACGCCTGCCCGGCGGACGCGATCGCGCTTGGCCAGCAGTACGAATTCTCGAGCTTTTCCTCGGGTGATTTGGTGATCGGGCGCGACGATCTGCTCGCCAAGCCGGGCAAGGCGACAACCGGCGGCGGCGTGATTGCCGCGCGCCTCAATACGAAGAGGGACGTGCTCGTCGAGACGAAAGAGACGCAGGGCTACAACTGGTGGCGGAATATCCGGCGAACGTGAACGCGCGCCAGCTGTCAAACCGAAGCGCTCAGACAGGAGGCTCAGATGTTTGTCGGCGAAATCATGAAGAACAAGGGTGTCGGGGTCATTTCGGTCACTCCCGATCAGACGATGGTGGAAATCCTGAGGCTGTTTCGCGACAACAATATCGGCTTCGTCGTCGTCAGCCAATCGAACAGCGAATACCTGGGTACGCTGTCAGAGCGCGATTGCTGCAATGCGGTAGCCGAATACGGGGCCGAGGCGGCAAGGATGCGAGCCGCGGACATCATGAACCGCAATGTGGCGATCTGTTCGACACGGGATTTGCTGCCCGTCGCGATGGGAATCATGACCCGGCGGCGGACGCGTCATGTGCTGGTCATGGATGGAGACGACGTTGTCGGCGTGGTCAGCATCGGCGATGTGGTTAAACACAGGCTCGACGAAGCGGAGCGCACCGAGCAGGATCTGCAGGATTACATCTGCGGAACCAGGTATCACTGACATGGCCAGCTCGATGTGACGACGCTGGGCCAGGGCAGCTTGCCGGGGGCCATGCGGTCCCCCGATCGTCAGACCCCACGCCAGATCCGTTTTGTGCGATCGACCAGAAGGTTGGGATGCACCTTCTCGACCTCCACCGGGCATGGGTATTCACCCCGCCGCATCAAGCTGTTGAGACGCAAGCCCCTGTAGTTTTCCGGCACGAAGACAAGGCCCTTGGGAAACTGTCTGCTGACCTTGAGTTGCGCCGTCAGTTCGCCTCGGGCAGAACGCACAACCACTTGATCGCCATCCGAAAGGCAAAGCTGTGCGGCATCCCGCGCGCTCATCTCGACATAGGGGTCGTTGGCGACCGTATTCAGGACCTCCGAGCGTTCGGAAAGATATCCGTTGTGGAACAGGCAGTTGCCGGTGATCAGCATGAGCCCATCTGATTCTGTCGGGGCAGGCGGCGGCGCGGAGAACTCGCCAGGCCGTGGCGTCGGCACCACCTTGGTGAATGCGCCATCGGCGCCAAGCCCCTCCTGCGTCAGCCCCGCGTAGGGCGGAAGCAGCCAGGTAATCTCTCCGAATATTTCGCCTTCTGTCGATGATGGCAGCGCTTGGTTGCGGAGCGCCGCGACGAAGGCGAAGATCGCCAGATTGCCTCGCGTCTCGAAGACGGGTTCGCGGAATTTGCGGACTTTCTGGATCCGGCCCTCGTTGTTGGTGAACGTGCCGGATTCCTCGCCGTAGCCCGCCGCGGGCAGGACCACCTCGGCCAAGCCCGCCGTATCCGTGAGGAAGGTGTCCTGCACGATCAGGAGATCGGCCGCACGAAGCGCCCGCGTCACGAAATCCCTGTCGGGATAGGCGATCAGCGGGTCGGTCCCGGCGATGTAGAGCGCACCCATCCGCCCGCCGACGCACAGCTCCAGCATGGCGTCGAGATCCACGCCGGGTTCAGACGGGATTTCAGCGCCCCAGTTCCGTGCAAGAGCTGTGCGTGCCGCGTCATCGGCGACCGCCTGCAGTCCCGGCAGAACCCCCGGCAGAACCCCCATATCCCAGGCGCCCATCTGGTTGGCACGGTCGAAGAGAAACTGCATCGCTGGGCCCTTGCCGAGCAGGCGAAGAACCTGCAGCAGGTTGTTGATCTGCTGCAGCGTCGCGCGTGCTGCGGGTGATCTCAGGAGTTCGACGCAGACAAGCACGGTGACGCTTCGGCCTTCCATGAGCGCGTTGGCCAGACGGTCCGCACCATGACTGTCGGCTGCTCTCGGCCAGCAGGTTGCCGCTCGGATGTCCGCAAGAACCTCGACGGGCAGGGCCTGACCGGCCGCTGCCACGAGACCGGCCACCACCGAAGCAAGGCTCGCCGCTTCTCCGCCCGGCGGCACGCGAACCACAACCCGCGCATCAGCATCCAGACGGGATGGCCGCGTCGCGAGCATGAGCAATTCTGTCTGTTTCCGTCGCGCGCCGTCCCGCAGCAGGTATTCGGTGACCGGGTTCTCCTCCGTTACGTTGCCGCCGACGACGAGCACGCAGTCGTTGGCGATCACGTCGTCCAGCGGTGCGCGGCTGTAAAAGTCAGCGACCAGTGGACCGAGCGCATCGAAGGGCGTGAACCAGCGCGACGAGCAGTCGATGTTGTTGGTCCGGAACACTGTCCGCATCAGCTTCTGGAACTGATAGAGTACCTCGTTGGGCAGGCGCGGTGAGGCCAGCCCGCCAGCCGCCTTGTCCTCGACGGCCGACAGCCGCCGGCGCAGATAGTCCCCTGCTTCGTCCCAGGACACCGGAACCAGGGCGCCATTGCGACGGATCATCGGCCGCTTGATCCGGTCGCTGCTAGAAACGAAATCGAGGCCGAAGCGTCCCCGCACGCAGAGCGTTTCGCGGTTGAGCCCCTCGTCCCACTTCGAACGCACCCGCATGAACTCGCCCTTGCGCGTGCCCACGGTAAGCTGGCAACCGGTTCCGCAATGCGGGCAGACCGTGTCGGTCTCGACAAGGTCCCAGGGCCGCGCCTTGTAGCGGTAGGGGAAGCTCATCAGCGCGCCGACCGGACAGACCTCGACGCAATTGCCGCACTGGTCACAACTCGCAAGACTACCCTCGAAGCCCGTGACGGCCGTATCCATGCCTTTTTCGACGGTGCCGAGCGCGACCGCGCCGACCACCTCCTCACACATCCGGACGCAGCGCTGGCACTGGATGCAGCGGTTGACGTTCATGATGATGACCGGGCTGAGGCGGATGTCCTGGGAATGGAACACACGCTTGGGATCGTGGAACTCGCTTTTGCGGGGGCCATATGCCATCACCATGTCCTGAAGCTCGCATTCGCCGCCCTTGTCGCAGATCGGGCAGTCGAGGGGGTGGTTGGCAAGCAGCATGTCGAGCATGGAAGACCGCGTTTCCTCGATCAGCGGCGTGTCCGTCCGCACGACCATGCCATCGGTGATCGCGGTGGCACAGGAAGGCTGCAACCGCCGCATGCCCTCGATCTCCACCAGGCACATGCGGCACGATGCCAGTGGCGGCAGCCGCTTCAGATAGCAGAAGGTCGGGATATCGATGCCCAAACGCTCTGCGGCTTGCAGCACCGTCGAGCCGACCTCAACTTCCAGCGTTTGTCCGTCGATCGTAAAGCTAACCATAGTTCCTCGCAGTCCTGTCGCAGCGCGCTCCTTCAATGAAACGGGCACTTCCGCTCCTCGATATGGGCGACGAACTCATCGCGAAAATGCTTAAGTGCAGCCCGCAATCCCATCGCCGCGCCGTCTCCCAAGGCACAAAACGTATTGCCGAAGATGCCCTTGCAGAGCATCTCCAGCTGTTCCAGATCGCCGGGTGCGCCCTCCCCGGCCTCGATCCGGCGCAGGACCTTTACGGCCCAGTTCAATCCTTCCCGGCATGGCGTGCACTTGCCGCAGGACTCATGGTGGAAAAACTCGATGATCCGGGTGGTGATCTTGACCATGCAGGTCGAGTCGTCGACCACGATCACCCCGGCTGAGCCGAGCATCGAACCGGCGGCAGCAAGCGAGTCGAAGTCCATCCCAACGTCCAGACCGTGCTCCGGGATGACCGGCGCCGAAACCCCGCCCGGGATCACCGCCTTGATCCTGCGTCCCGGCAGCGGGCCGCCGGCGTGGTCCTCGACCAGTTGACGCAGCGGTATGCCCATCGGCAACTCGTAGAGGCCGGGTTTGCGCACCTGCCCGCTGAGGCAGTAGAGCTTCGGGCCGGGGCTCTTGTCCGGGCCAATGCCCCGAAACCAGTGCGCGCCCCGCGTCACGATATGCGGCACACAAGCGAGCGTCTCGACATTATTGATGACAGTCGGGCTGGCGTAGAGTCCAGCTGCTGCCGGAAACGGCGGTTTCAATCGCGGCTGCGCCCGCTTGCCCTCAAGCGACTCAAGCATCGCGGTCTCCTCGCCGCAGATATAGGCGCCGGCCCCGCAATGGATGTGCACGGCGAAATTGAAATCGGAGCCCAGAACGCCCGTTCCCAGATAACCTTTTTCGTGAGCCTCGGCGATCGCCCGCTCCAGGCGACGGATCGCTGTCACATATTCTCCGCGGATGTAGACATAGGCGGTCTTGGCCCCGATCGCGTAGGCGCTGACCGCCAGCCCCTCGATGAGTTGGTGCGGGTCGCGCTCCATGATGATGCGGTCCTTGAAAGTACCCGGCTCGCCCTCGTCGGCATTGCAGCAAAGATATTTCGGCTTGTCGGCCAGCTTCGGCACGAAACCCCATTTCATGCCCGTGGGAAATCCGGCGCCGCCGCGGCCGCGCAGATTGGACTGCTTGACGAGATCGACGACCTCGTCAGGCGTGTGCTCGCGCAGCACCTTTGCCAGCGCCCGGTAGCCGCCGCCGGCCTCATAGGTCGACAGCCGATGGCCGTCCGGCACGTCGATGTTTCTGAGAAGGACCGGTTCGAACATGGCGCTACTCTCCCGGTGGTGCTGCGGCGAGATCGGCGCCATTTGCTCGCCCCGCCACCGCCCGCAGCCTGTCCAACAGCGCGTCGATCCGCGCGATGTCGAGGTCGCCGTGATAATCGTCGCCCACCTGCATGACCGGGGCCATCTCGCAAGCGCCGAGGCATTCGACGGTGGAAAGCGTGAACAGCCCGTCCGGGGTGGTTTGGCCCTTGTTGATACCGAGGACCGCCTCCAGATGCCGCAGCAGGTCCTCGGATCGCCGCAGCATGCAGGAGACGTTGTCGCAGAGCTGCAGGTGGAACATGCCCACCGGCTCGGTATGAAAGAGCGTGTAGAAGGTCGCCAGCTCGTAGACCCAGATCCGCTCGACACCGAGGATGTCGGCGACCTCTTCCAGCACCGGACCGGGCAGATGGCCATGCTGCCTCTGCGCGATCAGAAGCGCGGGCATGATCGCCGAGCGCTGGTCGGGATACCGCGCCGCTGCCTCTTCGATTTTTTCGCGCATGGTCATCACGTCCAAATCCCCTGCTACTTGTCCACCTCCGCCATCACGGGATCGAGGCTGCCGAGCACGGCGATCATGTCGGCCAGGTAGCGCGCGTTGGAGACCCCGAAGAGCGCCTGAAGGTTGACGAACGAGGGTGCCCGCACCTTCATGCGGAACGGCTTTGGCGACCCGTCGCTGATGATGTAGAAGCCGAGCTCGCCCTTTGGCGCCTCGATCGCCGAATAGACCTCGCCCTTCGGCACCTTGAAGCCGTAAGCAGACAGGTCGAAATGCTGGATCAGCGTCTCCATCGAGCAGTGCACCCGATCCTTGTCCAGCGGGAAGGCGATCGTCGGCATGTCGACCTGGAACGGCCCCTCGGGCATCTGGTCGAGACATTGCTCGATGATCCGCATGCTCTCGCGCATTTCCTCGACCCGGCACTGCCAGCGCGCGTAACAGTCGCCCTCGTTGCGGGTAATGATGTTGAAATCGAGCCGATCGTAAATCTCGTAAGGCTCGTCGCGGCGGATGTCCCAATCGACGCCAGAGGCGCGCAGGTTCGGGCCGCTCAGGCCGAGATCGACAGCGTCCTCGCCGGTAATCACGCCGATCCCCTGAGTGCGCTTGAGGAACACCCGGTTGTTCTCGAGCAGCCGTTCATAGTCGCGGATACGGTTCGGGAAGATGTCGCAGAACTCGCGGATCTTGGGAAGGAAGCCGTCAGGCAGGTCCTCGCGCACCCCGCCAACCCTGCAAAATGATGTGTGCATACGCGCACCGGTGACCATTTCCATAAGATCCATGATCATTTCGCGCTCGCGCATGACGTAGAGCAGCGCGGTCATGGCACCGAGGTCCATCGGCAGTGCGCCGGTGATCAGGAGATGGCCGGATATCCGTGCCAGTTCGGCCATCATCACACGGATATACTGCGCCCGGACCGGTGCCTCTATGCCGAGGAGTTTCTCCACCGCCAGCGCAAACGCCAGGTTATTCGAGGGCGGGCAGAGATAGTCGAGCCGGTCCGTCAGCGGGAAGATCTGGGTGTACGTGAAGCTCTCCGCCAGTTTTTCGGTGCCGCGGTGGAGATAGCCGATATGCGGGTCGACGCGTTCGACGTACTCGCCGTCCAGTTCGAGGACGAGCCGAAGAACCCCGTGAGTGCTGGGGTGCTGCGGGCCGAGGTTGAGAAGCACTTCCCGAGTATTGAGTGCTTCGCCTTCCGGCCTGCTGAACTCGGTGACTTCGGTCATTTCAGTTTTCCGGCGTAGAACGGCCTCCCTTAAGGAATATCCCTGGTGGCGAGGTCAGGCTGTGTTGGCGGCGGACCTTCGGCACCGAAAGGGTTCAACTTGTCCTTGTAGCCCCGCAGAGGGAAATCCTTGCGCTGGGGAAAACCCTCGAAGCCTTCCCACATGTAGATCCGGCGCAGATCGGGATGCCCCTCGAACCTGATACCATACATGTCCCAGGCCTCGCGCTCATGCCAGTTGGCGGTGCGCCAGACCCCCGTGACCGAGGGAAGCTGTGGCGGATCGCCAAGCCGACACTTGATGCGAACCCGCCATTTGTTCGGCAGCGAATAGAGGTGGTACACCGCCTCGTAGCGCGGCATTGCGGGATAGTGATCAACCCCACAGATATCCGAGAGGAAATTGAACTGCAGCGCCGGATGTTCTTTCAAGAACCGGCAGAAGTCGACGATCTTCTCTGGTGGAACGGCAAAGGCGTGAATGCCGTGCACGGCACCGAGGTCCTCGATTGCTTTCCCGAAGCGCTCCATGATCAAAGCATGATTGAGAAGCGGCTTCACGCTCATGGCATGGCAACCCGATCCAGAGGCGTCCCGGCCAACGCGCGGGACCTCTTGATCTTCTCTTGAAGCAGAAGGAAGCCATGCATCAGCGCCTCGGGCCGCGGCGGACAGCCGGGCACATGCACGTCGACGGGCACGAAGGTTTCCGACCCCTGCACCACGGCATAGGTGTTGTAGACGCCGCCAGAAATAGCGCAGGTACCCATTGCGATCACCCAGCGCGGTTCCGGCATCTGATCATAGAGCCGCCGCACGACGGGCGCGAATTTCCGGGTCACGGTGCCGGCGATGATCATCACATCGGACTGTCGCGGCGAAGGGCGGAACACCACGCCGAATCGGTCGAGATCGTAGCGTGCGCAACCGGCCGAGATCATCTCGATGGCGCAACAGGCAATGCCGAAGGTCTCAGGCCATAACGCCGAGCTTCGGCTCCAGTTGATGACACTTTCGGCCGTAGTGAACAGCACGCTGTCGCGGATCGTGTTGTTTACGCCTCCCATTCCAGCGCTCCCTTCAGCCAGGCGTAGGCGAAGCCCACGAGAAGCAGCAACATGAAGACGAACATCTCGACATAACCGACAAGCCCGATCTCTTTCAGCACGACGGCCCAGGGAAAGAGGAACATCGCTTCGACATCGAAGACCACCAGCAAGATCGCAAGGATAAAGAACGGCACCCTGAAGCGCCCCGCCGCCGCCTCGCCCGAGGGGTCCATCCCGCATTCATAGGGCGCGTTCTTCGCGGGATAGGGATTAGACGGGCGCAGTAACGAAGAAACAAAAAGCGTCGCCATCGCCACCAGAACAATTCCGGCGATCATCACAAGAACTGGCAGGAATTCCATTGCACTCATGTCGCATTTCCCCGGTCACCCACCGAGGGCCTTGCTCAGGCCGCGACCGGCCCCATTTGGACCGGCAATGCGGTCGCCCCAGTAAGTGACTTGGGCGCTCCTTTCTTCGGTACTCAGTCTATTCCGTCGGGGGTATCATTGCAAATCCAATAGGTGACTACTCCCCTGCCTGAAGGCCGGAGCTTCTGGTCTTGATCAGGCCGCTTGCGCGACCTGACTGCTACCGTCTTCTTCCTGCTTCCGACCTCCAGCGAGGTTCGATCCACAGGCCATCCCTGGATGTCCTCCGGTTCGGGCCTTGCGGCCCAGATGAAGAATGTTGCGGCCGGCGTTGTGGTCGGCGCAGGCGGCGTGGCCGCATCTGACGCATTCGAACCGGTCGCGGTCGATCCGGTTCTTCGGATCGACATGCCCGCACTCGGCGCATCGCTGCGACGTCCGTGCGGGGTTGACGTAGAAGACGGCGCCGCCGCGGCGGCGCATCTTGTATTCGAACTGCAGACGCGTCGCTCCGGGCGACACGTCGAGGATCGCCCGGTTCAGTCCGGACTTCTGCGCGACGTTGGTGCCCGGCTCCTCGACGGTCCCCTTGGCCGAGGCGGTCATGTTCTTCAGCTTCAGGTCCTCGAGATAGAGGACGTCGCAGCGACTGACGACGTCGGTCGTCATCTTATGCTTCGCGTCCCGTCTGCGCCGGACGATCCTGGCCCTGAACCGCCTGAGATCGCGCTGCGCCCGCAGACGGTTCTTCGAACCCCTCCTGCGGCGCGAGACGCGCCTGGCGAGGTTCGCCTCCCTGCGCTTCTCCTTCTCGGTCATTCTTGGCAGGTCGTAGACCGTGCCGTCGGAGAGCGCGAGCGCGTTGACCACGCCGAGGTCGCCCCCGAGCTCGACGAGATCCGGCAGGTCGAGCACGCTCGCAGGCTCGTCGACCTCACGCTCGGTCTGCACCGCGACGTACCAGTGGTCGCCGTCGGCGGACACCGTGACGTTCTTCACCTCGCCAAGGAAGGGCCGATGGAGAACGAGCTTCACCCAGCCCGCCTTCGGCAGCAGGATTCCCTTCTCACCGAAGGAGATCTGCTTCGGGTCTGGGAAGCGGAAGGATTCGTTCTGGAACTTCCGTCTCGCCTTCGGGTACGCCGCGTGGCCCTTGAAGAAGTTCTTGAACGCCTTGTCGAGGTCGACGGCCGCCTGCTGCAGGCAGTGGTTCGGAACGTCCTTGAGGAACGGCAGATGGGCCTTCAGGCCCGGCAGTTCCTTGATCTGGTCGAACGAGGACAGGCGGTGCCGGGACGGCATCGCATACGCCGTGCTCCGCTGCTCGAGGCAGAGGTTGTAGACGAGGCGGCAGCAGCCGACGGTCTGGCGGAACAGCCGCGCCTGCCGCGCGTCCGGGTAGATCCTGTATCGGTAGCCCAGCCGTTCCTTCATCGGAACGACCATAGGACGTTCTTCATATGTTCCGCAAGCGCCGGCGGATGCCGGACCGCCCGGAAGGACGAGGTTTGCGGCGGACACGTTCCGATCAGCCGCCAAACACCGCACCTTGAGCAAGTCTTAGGAACCATTCCGGAAATATGCCGATACCGAGTGTGCCGATGGCGGTGAAGGCAAGCGTAGCGCGGACCAAGGGCGTCAGCGCCGGGTCGAACACCCTTTGCGGCTCGCGCATGTAGATCACCATGACGATGCGGATGTAAAAATAGGCGGCGACGGCGCTCAGGAGCACTGCGATCAACGCCAGCATAACAAAACCCCGCTCGACGAGTGCGACCAGCACGTAGAACTTGGCGAAGAAGCCGGCCGTCGGCGGGATGCCGGCCAACGAGAACAGATAGAGAAGCATCAGAAGTGCCAGACCCGGATGCGACCTGGCGAAACCTGCGTAGTCCTCGATGACTTCGCCCGAGAAATCGCCGTTGCGCATCATGATGACGGTGCCGAAAATGCCGAGATTCATGAAAGAGTAGATCAGCAGGTAGAGCATCACGCTGGCGATCCCGTCCGCGCCGCCGGCCACCACACCAAAAATGGCGAACCCGGCATGGGCGATGCTGGAATAGGCCAGAAGACGCTTGAAATTGTCCTGCACCAGCGCCACGAAGCTGCCGAGCGCCATCGTAGCTACCGCAATGACCGCGACGATGATCCAAACGTCCGAGGCTGCGACCAGAGGGTTGAGGAACACCCTGAGGATTACCGCGAACCCCGCCGCCTTGGGGGCCACCGACATGAAGGCGGTGATCGTCGTCGGCGCCCCTTCATAGACATCCGGCACCCACATGTGGAACGGCACCGCGCCGACCTTGAAGACCAGCCCCGCGACGATGAAGACGACCGCCAGCAGCAATCCAGGATCGAGCGGATCGCCGGTCACAGCAGCCGCCATCCCGTCCAGTTGCGTCGTGCCGGTGAGCCCGTAGACCAGCGAAACGCCGTAGAGGAAAATCGCGGTCGAAACCGCGCCAAGGATCACATATTTCAGTGCCGCTTCGTTCGACCGCCGCTCTTGCCGTAGAAAGCCGGTCAGCACATAGGTGCAGAGCACCATCAGTTCGAGGCCCACGTAGATCGACAAGAGATCGATCGCCGACGCCATGATCATCATTCCCGAAAGCGCAAAGAGCAGCAGGACGTAGTATTCGCTGCTCCCGATCCCTTCGATATCGGCATACTTCCGCGAAAGGAAGAATGTCAGAACGGTGGCTAAGTAGAACACGAACTTGAAGAAAACCGCGAAGCGGTCGGCGATGAACATGCCCGTGTAGGCTGGGCGCACCTCGCTCGCGAGCATGAATGTCGCCAAGGCGGCAACCAGCACGATGGCGACGGAAGCCCCGACAAGGAGATGTTCCTGCCCCTTCCGCACAAATTGTCCCAGGATCAAGAGGATGCAGGCCCCGGTGACCACAATGATCTCGGGCAGGCTCGCCAGGACGGACTGGAACAGGGCGGCGGCGGTCATTGGCCGCTCCCCTTGCCGTGCACGTGCACCAGCAGATGCTTCACCGAGACGTCGATGATGTCGAGAAAGGGTTTCGGATAGAGCCCGACCCAAAGTACGAAGACGGCCAGTGGCAGGATCGCGGCCATCTCGCGGGCGTTTACGTCGCGTATCTTGAACCGGGCCGTGACATTGGCTGGACCAAGAGCGACTTTCCCGTACATGCCAAGCAGATAGGCAGCACCCAGCAATGCACCCAAAACGGCGGCCGCGCCGGCGGCCAGATTGGCCGCAAAACCGCCTGAGAGCACCAGCAGCTCGCCCACGAACGAATTCGTTCCCGGCAGCGCCATCGACGACAGGGTGAACAGCGCAAGAAATACAGTGTAGACCGGCGCCGCCTTCATCAGCCCGCCATAGTCCGCAATGCTGCGCGTATGTGTCCGCTCGTAAATCAGACCGACGAGCAGGAACAGGGCACCCGTCGTCACGCCATGGTTGAACATCTGCAGGATGCCTCCCTCAAGGCCGCGGAGATTCAGCGCAAAGATGCCCAGCGTCACGAAGCCCATATGGCTGATGCTGGAATAGGCCACCAGCTTCTTCAGGTCGTCCTGCGCCAGCGCAAGCAACCCGCCATAGACGATCGCAAGTGCCGAAAGCGCCAACATCAGCGTCGAATAATACATCGACGCCTCTGGCAGCATCGGCAGCGAAAATCGCAAGAAGCCGTAGGCGCCCATCTTCAGAAGCACTCCGGCAAGGATGATGCTGCCCGCCGTCGGCGCTTGCACATGGGCGTCAGGCAGCCAGGTATGGACCGGAACCATCGGCACCTTGACGGCGAAGGCGATCAGGAAGGCGAAGAACAGCCAGGACTGGACCGGGAATGGCAGATCCTGCGCTGTGAGAATGAGGATGTTGAAGGTCTTGCCGCCCTGAAAATAGAGCACGATGACACCGATCAGGAACAGGAGGCTGCCCGCCAGCGTATAGAGGAAGAACTTGAACGCCGCATAGACCCGGCCCTCGCCACCCCAGATGCCGATGATCAGGTACATCGGGATCAGCATCGCCTCCCAGAAGACATAGAACAGGAACAGGTCGAGCGCTGAGAACACCCCGAGCATCAACGCCTGCATGGAGAGCAGACTGACCATGAACGCCTTCACCCTGCGTTCGATCGCGACCCACGAAGCGAGCACGCAGATCCAGCCCAACAGCGCGGTCAGGAACACGAAGAGCGCACTTATGCCGTCAACGCCGAGCGCGTAGGTGATCCCGAGCGCCGGTACCCACGGGTGTATCTCGGTGAACTGCATCTCGTGGGTCGCGGTGTCGAAGCCGGCCAGCATCGCGATAGAAAGGGCGAAATCGAGCAAGGTGAAACCGAGCGCCGTCCACCGTACCGCATCGTCACCGCGCATCAACATTAAGACCGCTGCCCCGGCGGCGGGCACGAAAACGATGAGGCTGAGCAGCGGGAATCCCATGGCGCCCCCTACCGCCACACAACTGCGAAGATGACGGTTGCTGCGATCACACCGGCGATCATCGCCAGCGCGTAATGGGTCACGACGCCGGTCTGCAGCCGCCGCAGAGCCCCGCCGCCGCGCAGAACCGAGCGGGCGACGCCGTTCACGACGGCGTCCACGCCATCGAGGTCGAGCCGTAGCCCCGCCCTCGCCGACCCATGCAGGAAAGGCAGCGCCGCAGTCTCAGACACCTCGCTCATCGCCTTCTCGTAGCGCGCCAGCGGCCTTTCGGCGAACCACATGAAGTACCGCGCCCCCTTGCGGTAGAACCAGTCGGTGTCCAGGCTGATCGTGTTCTCGGGGTCGAGCGCTCGTAGGAAAATGACAAAGCCCAGTGCCGTGAACATCAGCACGCCAAGGCTCTCGGAGACATGGACGCCGGTGTAGGGTTCGAAGTCGACCGCATACGGCAGAAGCGCATAGAGCGGCTGGGGGAATACCCCGATCGCGATGCAGAGCACCGCCGCCATGCCCATCGCAACGAGCATGTTGCGTGGCGGCTCCCGCGCCTCCAGTTTCCGGTCCGTGCCGAAGAACATGTAATAAGGGAGCTTGAGCCCGGTGTGCAGGAAGGTCCCCGACGAGGCCATCGTCAGCGCCAGCACCACCAGCGCGCGGTGATCCAGCCCGGCGGCGGCCACCACCATCGATTTGGTGACGAAGCCCGAGAAGAACGGAAATGCCGAGATCGCGAAGGCTCCAACCATGTAAAGCGCCACTGTCAGCGGCATGGTCTTATAGAGCCCGCCGAGCTCAGTGAGCTTGCGGCGCCCGGTGACGTAGATCACCGCCCCCGCACCCATGAACAGAAGCGCCTTGTAGAGGATATGGGCGAAGGCATGGCTGGTGGCTCCGTTCACCGCCGTCTCGGTCCCGATGCCGACGCCCGCCACCATGTAGCCCACCTGGCTGACGATATGATAGGCAAGTAGCCGGCGGCAGTCGTTTTCCAGCACCGCGTAGACAACGCCGTAGAGCGCCATCGCCGTACCGAGCCAGACGAGAAGCTCGGTGCCAGGAAACGCCCGCGCCAGCACATAGACGGCAGTCTTGGTGGTGAAGGCGCTCATGAATACCGCCCCAGTAACGGTCGCCTCGGGGTAAGCATCGGTCAGCCAGGCGTTGAGTGGCGGCACCGCGGCGTTGAGCATGAACCCGGCAAGGATCAGGTAGGCGCCGGTGCCCATCGCCCCGGCCATCGGGCCGAAAAGCAGCGAGCCTGTCGAGAGCCCGTGGAGAATGACGCCGCCCAGCAGGACGACGCCGCCAGAGATATGGACCATGAGATACCGGAACCCGGCGGCGATCGCTTGCCGGCCGCCCTGGGCGAAGACGAGGTAGGCAGAGGCAAACGCCATGCCTTCCCAGAACAGGTACAAGGTCAGGTAGTCGCCGGCAAACACCACGCCGAGCGCGCTGCCGACATAGACGAACGCGGCAACATGCTGGCCAGGGCGAGGCAGATGCAGCGCGTAGATCATTCCGATCAAAGCCATGATGGTAAAAACAGTGGCGAAGACGATGCTCAACTTGTCGACGTTCGCGATCAGAATGTCCTGCCCGATAAACTGCGCCTCGCCATAACTGCCCGGCTGCATCGTAACCACGGCGAGGATCGCCAGGGCCGGGATCAGCAGCAGATAGGCCTTGCGGATCGATCCTCTGAGGAACGGGATTGGCAGGGCGCCGAAAATGAAGAGCAGAGCCGGATGGATGAAGTCAGTCATAATAATCCTCGCGCCGCATCAGCCCCGGCCCGATGGCCGAGAAACTTGGAAACGAAGATAAGCAATACGCAGGATAAGAAGCCGTAGACGGCGGACCAGCCAGGCAGACGCTCCCACAGGTATTCGGCGTGTTCGCGAGAGACCAGAATGTCGGCGACGACGATCAGACCGAGTGCCAGATAGAACAGTCGGCGGCGCTGCGTTGCATATTCTTCGTCGCCAAAGAAGTCGACCACGCGCCTGATCATCTGACCACTCCGTCAGCTAGCGTAAGAAAATAGTCGGGGAAGATGCCCATCAGCACCGACAGGATGGCAGTCGCGACCAGCGGGATCGCAACCATCGGAATTTCACGGACCGCCGCCGGGCTCTCTTGCGTCTCCGTCCCGAAAAAGGCGATGTAGCTGACCGGCAGGAAATAGGCGGCGTTCAGGATCGAGCTCACGAGGAGGACGGTCAAGAACGCGATCTGCCCGGCCTCCACGGAGCCCAACGTCAGATACCATTTGCTGACGAACCCGGCGGTCGGCGGCACCCCGATCATGCTGAGCGAAGCGATGAAAAACGCCCCCATCGTCCACGGCAGCCTGCGCCCGATGCCGGCCATATCGCTGATGTTCCGCTTGCCAGACGCGCAATAGATCGAACCGGCACAGAAAAAGAGCGTGATCTTGGAGAAAGCGTGCGCCGCGATGTGGATGATCCCGCCGACCATCGCGACCGGCGAAAGCAGAACCGCGCCCAGCACAATGTAGGAGAGCTGGCTGACCGTCGAATAGGCGAGCCTTGCCTTCAGGTCGTCCCGCGTCAGGGCGTAGACGGACGCCATCAGGATCGTGAACGAGACCAGATAGGCCGTGGCGATGCCGAGCCCTAGCCCGCCCACCAGCCCGACGCCGAAGACATGGAACACTACCCTGAGCACGCAGAACACGCCCATCTTAACCACGGCCACCGCATGCAAGAGTGCGCTCACCGGCGTCGGCGCCACCATTGCAGCAGGCAGCCAAGCGTGCATCGGCATCACCGCAGCCTTGGCGAAGCCGAAAAGATAGCAGAAATAGACAACCGTCAGCAGCGCCGCAGGCGCATCGATCCTCGCCAACAGCCCACCTTCGACAAAGTCGAGCGACCCCGCAATGGAATAGGTCAGCGCCAGCGCGGCGAGCAGTATGCTTTTCGACGCGCCCATCAAATAGACGATGTACTTGCGGCTGCCCGTCCATCCCTCTTCGTCCTCGTGGTGATAGACGAGCGGATAGGTAACGAGGCTGAGCACCTCGTAGAAAATCACCAGCGTGAACAGATTGGCTGCGAAGGCGCCCCCGACTGCCGCCGCAAGACTGGTGGCGAAACAGGCGAAGAACCGGGTCTGCGCATGCTCCTTCAGGTGTCGCATGTAGCCGATGGAATAGATCGCCGCCACGATCCATAGAAGTGACGAGACGGTGGCGAACACCATGCCGAGCGCATCGGCCCGGAAAGCGAAGTCGATCCCGGGCAGGATCCCAAACAGGCGCAAATCGACGGTGCCGCCCGCCAGCACCGTGGGCGCCATCGAGGCGACAA
This sequence comes from Rhizobium sp. USDA 3886, assembly GCF_056279785.1. NCBI lineage: Bacteria > Pseudomonadati > Pseudomonadota > Alphaproteobacteria > Hyphomicrobiales > Rhizobiaceae > Rhizobium > Rhizobium sp. USDA 3886. The sequence goes on from NZ_JBWCDC010000003.1 coordinate 1,785,048, forward strand.
TCGCAAACAGGGCGATCGCGGCCAACGGCGAGACGAGATCGCGGAGTTTCTCACGGTTGTTCAGAAGGAGAATTGCCAGGGCCGCCAGACCTGGGACGGCGACGGCAAGCAGCGGCCTGATCGATGTCATCGGGTCCAAGCCGCTATCCTTTCATCATGGTCACGTCGTCGACCTTGAGAGTGGATTTGTTCCTCACAAGCGCGACCAGGATGCCGAGAGCAACGGCAACCTCCGCCGCAGTGATTGCGATGACGAAGATGGCGAAGATCTGTCCGCGGAAGTCGTCGTGGATGCGCCCGAAAGCGATGAAATTGATGTTGACCGAGTTAAGCAGCAACTCCAGCGACATCAGCACGACCAGAATATTGCGCCTGAGCAGCACGCCCGCCGCTCCGATCACGAACAGAACCACCCCGAGCAAAATATACCACGAGAGCGGAACCATCACTCCCGCTCCTTCCGCGCCAGCACGATGGCGCCGACCAGGGCGGCCAGCAGGATGACGGAGGCAGCTTCAAACGGCAGGAGATAGTCGGCGAAAAGTGTCGTGGCGAGCTGCCTGATATCACCACCGCCGCCGATCGGGACGGGCTCCGAGCCCGAAAAGCGGTCGCTCCAGAACACGAGCACAGACATCTCGACGCCAAGCAAGACGAGCAGCACCAGGGCCGGCAGGTTCCCGCCCGGCAAGAAGCGCTGCAACACCGCTTCGCGCACATCGATCATCATGATCACGAACAGAAACAGGACCATGATCGCGCCGACGTAGACAAATATCTGGATAACCGCCAGAAAAGGCGCCTCGAGCAAGACGAAAATTGCGGAAATCTGCAAGAAACAGGCCATCAGCGCCAATGCGCTGTGAACCGGGTTCCGCGCCAAAACCACCGTCAGGGCCGTGATCACGGACACCGTAGCGAACAGAAGAAAGAATCCCTGACCCATCGACGCGACCCTCCCACGCGAGCTGTCACTCGGCGCGAGACGGCCGGATTGTGATCGCTTCGTACTTCAGGTGCATTCGCAAAATTGTGCCCTAGTATCGGATTTTTCACAAGATTATTGTCACCGGCCGAGCAAAGCCGAGCCAGACCGAATGTGCGAAAGCAATTCGCGACAGTATCGGGGCGTGAGAGAGCGACCTTGATCGCGTCGTGACCATCGGGAGGACCGTTGGTAGCGGCGGCTGGAACCCGTGAGTATCGAGCCTTAGTTGACCGGCTCGACCGGTGCCTCGTCACAGTTGTCGTTGTCGTCGTTTCCGCGCTTGTCGGCTCCTGAGACGTAGCCATATCCACGACGATTCGGGGAGCTTTTTGCGAATCTCATCCGGTCTGTCGGAACCGCATCGGGTTCGATTTACTCCTTTTGAATTTCGCATATGCCATGACGTAAGCTGCGACACGGGTCGGTCGTGGATCGTTGGACTGCCTGTAAATACCATGGCCGAGCGCGTCATCAACGCGCTTCGTCCATGATAAGAAACTTCAGGTTCTGAGCGCTCAGAAGCCAGCTCGATTTGCCTCGCAGCATCTTCCTCATCGGCTTCAGCACGATTAACGGCAACCCGAAGCGCGGCAACGGAATCCTCAACAATGAGAGGTATGTCGGAAGATCGCCGGAAACCGCCAGCGCTTAGTCAGGATCCCGGCGCGGGCAAGCAGCAAGCGATTGGGCATTCAGATATCGAAATTGGTCGGCAGCACGACGACATCCCGAATTGTGACATTTCTCGGCCTCGTCAGCATGAAGATGATGGCATCGGCCACCTCGGACGGCTCGATGAGGCTTCCGGATTCCTTGGCCTTTTGCAGATTTTCTTCGGGCCAGTCGGCAAGGAGCGCGCTGATCACCGGCCCGGGCGAAACCGAGCCCACCCGGATGCCTTTCTTGTTGACCTGGCGCCGCACGGTCTGGACGAAGCAGGTCATGGCCCACTTGGAAGCCGAATAGACGGGCTCCCAAGGGACGGGATAATGCCCCGCGACTGAACTCGTAATGATAATGTCGCCCGAGCCGCGCGCGATCATGTGCGGCAGAACGTCATGGACATTCTTCATGACCGCGTTGATGTTGAGGTTGAGCATCCGGTCAATAATGGCAGTGTCGGCCTCAATCAGATCGCCCCCGATATAGGTGCCCGCATTGGCATGGAAAATATCGAGTTGGCCGGTCAATTTCTCGATAGACGGCATGAGGGTTGCGCAACTGGCGGGATCGAGAAGATCGATTACCAGGGGGATCGCGACATCGCCGAGCTCCGCGCAAACCGCGTCCAGCGCTTTCTGGTCGCGATCGACGAGTACCACGCGCGCGCCTTGCGCAATCATCGCCCTCGTGCTCGCCAGTCCAATGCCGGAGGCCGCACCCGTAATCGCTGCCACCATGCCTTCCAATTGCTTGACCATGCTCGTCTCCTTCTGCCTCAGATCAAATGTCGAAAATCCCGCGTCGATCCGCGGTCAACGGCTGCCCCACTGGCGTGCCATGTCGAGGCATTGCTTCCACCCGACGACACCGTCGGTCGTGCCCGCGCTCCGCAGCGAGCAGGCGGCCGCGGCGTGACCGAGCCAAAGACAGTCCTTGATCGCCCAGTGCTCGTGCAGGCCGTACATGAAGCCAGCCGCGAAGGCATCACCCGCACCGTTCGGTCCGACAATCACAGTCTGCGGCACCTTCACCGACGGCACGAAAAACTTCTCTCCCGGCCGCGTGACGGTGATCGCGCCTTCGGGAAAGTGGACTGTGACAAGCCGCATCGCGCCCTTTTGGAGAATGGCGGCCGAGGCCGCCGCGCAGGCATCGATATCCGTCCTGCCCGCCCGCATAGTCTCCGTCTCCGCCAGCGCGCCGATCTCGCTGTCGTTGACGATGAGCGTATCGAGATGTGGTAGGCAGGGCAGGATCAGGCCACGCAGGCATTCCGGCGTGACTGTGCAGAGTTCGAGATTGGTTTCGAGACGAGCGGCGCGAGCGGCTTTGAGCACCGTCACCCATCCGTTGGCGTTATCGCCCCAGGGTGCATCCATCGTGGGATGGATGCCGGGAAGTCCAAGATGCAAGAAGCGCGCGGAGGTCCCGGAGAAATCAAAATGGTCCGGCGAAAGCAGCGCCGAGACTCCGAGGTCGGAAATATGTGTTCGCAGTCCACTGGCCTGCGAGATGAAGGCCTCGGTCGTGTGGGTGGGCGCTTCGTCGCTGACATGCATTTGCCGATGGCCGAGACCCGCCCGTTCGGCCTCAGTGATGAGCTTTCGCCCGGCCTCGTCGTTGCCGACCAGTCCGATGGTTTCGACGGGGATCGACGGGTCGAGCCTCTTGATGTCGATGGCGAGATTGCAGGCAGGGCCGCCGCCGCGTTCCTCAAGCCCCCAGGCGATACCGACACTGTCTTCCCGCGGCCATGCGTCGATTCTGCGGTTTCGGTCCAGGCACCAGGTACCACCGGCGATGAAGCCGCGCCTGCTCGTTCCAGCCATGGTCTCCTCCCCTGCCGGGCTCAATTCATCAGGACCTTCTCTGTGATAGCCATGTCGTCGGAGAGGCTCCGCATCGGCTTCTGCCCGCCTGCCTGCAGCGCGCCGTGATAAGCCCTGACCGCCTCTTCCGGCCCGAGATCACCATCTGCTACGGCGCGCATGAATTTCACCATGGCGAGCGGGTCCTCGGCGAGATTGATCTTGCGGCCGAAGAGCGCTACGCGGGCGCCGTATTTCTCCGCCTGATGGATGAGTTCGAACGTGTCGCGCGCGGTCCCTGCACCGCCGCCCAGCACGCCGACGACCAGGCTCGGGTCGTAGGAGGTGAGCTCCTCCAGCGCCTTCGGCCCATTGAACGGGATCTTCAGGAACTGCGGCCGCCGGGCACCCGTCAGCCCGGCGAGCGCCCGGCATATGCAATCATTCACGAAATGCGGCTGGAGGTCGGGCGCAATCCCGGTATCGACGTTCGGGTTGAAGACTTCGAGGAAATAATTGAAGCCGTTGTCGTCGGCATCCTCTACGAAATCCAGGAACGCGAGCAGCGAATTGTAATCCGCGTCTAGATCGTTGTTGAAGGTGATCGAATAAAGGCCGAGATCGGTATGGCGCCGGTTGACCGACAGCGAAGCGGTGCGATAGGGCCGAGACGGCTGGCTGGCATAGGCCGCGCCGCGCCCTACCCAGATATCCGTCGCATCATTGGCGCGAATGGCCGGTTTGACACTGCTGTCGGCATAAGCGCCGCTTTCCGTCAGCAGTTCGAGATTGGAGGCGGAGGTCAGCATGATATCAACGATGTCCTGGGTGATCACGGCCTTGATCTGGCCGAGGAATTCCGCCCGCGTCCGGTAGCGCGTGTAGGAGCAGTCCTTTTCGAGCTTGGGGCCGCAGGATGGAATGCTAGGCCCCATATCGCCATCCTTGGCGTCCGCGATGATGAAATCCGTTCGCTTGTAGTTGCCGGCCCTGATCCTGGCGATTTTTGCGTCAAAGCGTGTCATGCGCTGATCCTTGAAAAAATCTGGGGCCGCCAGTCCGGCGGCGGGAAGGTTTACAAATTTGAGGCATCTGCCTCGGACAATCGTCAGGCGATCATGTAACCGCCATCCACGGGCATCGACAGGCCGTTGACCATGGCTGCCTCGTCGGAGAGTAGGAAAAGAATGACCTCGGCGATGTCGCCGGGATCGGCGAAACGGCTGACCGGAATGCGGTTGAGCATGCCGGCTGCCTTTTCCGGATCGCTCCAGGCCTTGATGGCCATAGGCGTGAGTGTCACGGTGGGATGCACGCCGTTGACGCGTATGCCCTTCGGCGCAAGCTCCTTGGCCATCACCCGGGTCAGCCCGTCGAGACCGGACTTGGAAGCGCAATAGGCCGCGTGATCGGGAATACCCACAAAGGCGGCGACGCTCGATACGTTGACGATTGCACCTTTCCGGCCGTTCTTCACCATGTCGCGGGCATATTCCTGCGAAACGATCATCGGTGCCCTCGCATTGACGGCATAGAGCAGATCGAAGTTCTCGACCTTGAGATCGAGGAAAGGTTCAAGCTCGGTCGTGCCGGCACAGTTGATCAGAAAATCGGCTGGCAGCGCCTGAAGGGCTGCGGCGCGCGTTGCGTCCGGATCGGCAAGATCGACCGCGATCGCGATGCATCCGATTTGACTCTTCAGTTCCTCAAGATCGGCCGCCGAGCGCGACAGCGCGGTCACCTTGGCCCCGCGCTTAGCCAGCATGACGGCGGTCGCCCGCCCGATGCCCTTGCCGGCGCCGGTCACCACCACACGCCTGTTTGAAAAGTCCATTTCCAATACCTCCTACCAGCAAGTGAAGCCGCCGTCAGCCTTGACGGTCGCGCCGGTGATCAGGCTCGATGCGTCGCAGGCGAGAAAATGCACGACCGACGCAATCTCATGGGGCTGGCCCATCCGGCCCATCGGCGTGTCGCGCAGCCAGATGTCCATCATCGACTTGTCGACCACGGTCTTCGTCATTTCGGTTTCGATATAAGTTGGTGCCACGGCATTGACGCGAACGCCGCGGTCCGCCCATTCCACGGCGAGTGACGCGGTCAGGTGGTGGACGGCCGCCTTGGAGGCGTTGTAATAGGTCTGGAGTTGCGGCCGGTTCGCGATATAGCCTGACATCGATCCGATATTGACGATCGCGCCATGGCCGGCCTTCAGCATGTAGCGGCCGAAGGTGCGATTGCACCAGAAGACGCCGTTGTAGTTCACGTCGTTGACATTGAGCCAGAGTTCGTCCGGCGTATCCTCTGCGGCCGTGCCGGTGCGGGCAATGCCTGCATTGGCGACCAGCGCGTCGATGCGACCGTGTTTTGCGAAGATATCCGCCGCGGCTTTGTCGACGGCCGCCGAATCCGTGACATCGAGGACCAGCGCATCGGCTTCGATACCCTTGCCGGCCAAGGCCTGCCTGCCGGATTCGGCAACCGCTTCGTCGCGATCGATGATGACGACACGGGCTCCCGCCTCGGCAAGCGCTTCGGCGCAGGCAAGGCCGATACCGCGCCCGCCGCCGGTCACCACCGCGGTTTGGCCATCCATCCGGAATTTCTCAAAGAACATGTCTTGCTTCCCTGGCTATGCGGAATTAGAGGCGCCGGCCGCTCTTGGCGTCGAAGAGATGCACGCGGGCCGGATCGATCCGGAGAGAGATGGCCTCGCCCGGCAGCGCGACGATGCGGTCGCGAACCGCCGCCATGATGGCATCGCCGCCCAGATGTGCAAAGATCTGCGTTTCCGAGCCAGTGGGTTCGAGAACCGAGATCGTCGACGGCATCCCGTCGGGCCGCACGTCGATATGTTCCGGGCGGATGCCGTACAGGACAGGTTCGCCGTGGCTCGGCGTACCCTCCGGCACCGGCAGCACGGTGCCCTTGTCGCTGACGAAGGCCAGCCGGCCGCTTTCCGTCGACAATCTGCCGGGAACGAAATTCATCGACGGCGAACCGATGAAACCTGCCACGAAGACGTTGGCCGGACGGTCGTAGAGATCAAGCGGCGCGCCTATCTGCTCCACCCGCCCGTCGCGCATCACGACGATCTTGTCGGCCATTGTCATGGCCTCGATCTGGTCGTGCGTCACGTAGATGGTGGTCGTCTTCAGCCGCTGGTGCAGTTCCTTGATCTCGACGCGCATGGTCACGCGCAGCTTGGCGTCGAGATTGGAAAGCGGCTCGTCGAACAGGAAGACCTGCGGATCGCGTACGATGGCGCGCCCCATGGCGACGCGCTGGCGCTGGCCGCCTGAAAGCTGCTTCGGGTAGCGGTCGAGCAGTTTGCCGAGATCGAGGATTTCGGCTGCCCTGCGGACCTTCGTTTCGATCTCGCTTTTCGGCGCGCCCTTGAGCTTGAGGGGAAAGCCCATATTGTCTGCGACCGTCTTGTGCGGATAGAGCGCGTAGTTCTGAAACACCATGGCGATATCACGGTCCTTGGGAAGGACGTCGTTGACCACCCTGCCGCCAATGGCGACCGTGCCGCCGGAGATCGTCTCGAGCCCCGCGATCATCCGCAGAAGCGTGGACTTGCCGCATCCGGAAGGCCCGACCAATACGACGAATTCGCCATCGGCGATGTCTATGCCGACACCGTGGATGACCGGCAGCGCGCCATACTTCTTTGTAACGTCCTTGACGGTGACGTGAGCCATATGAATTCCTCTATTGCGGCAGTGCGATCTGCATCTTGACTTCGCCTTTCGGGGCGGACGCCGCGATCTCGAAAGCACGGACGCTTTCGTCGAAATCGAATGTGCGGGTGATGAGCGGCTTCACGTCGATCGCGCCTGATGACAGCATGGCCACGCAGCGCGGAAAGACATGGGCATAGCGGAAGACATGCTCCACGCGCGCTTCCCGCACCATGGCCTTGCCGACATCGTAGTGGATCGGATGGACCTGCGAACCGATGAAGACGACGCGGCCGCCGGGCGAAAGCGGGTCGAACACGCCCTCTGCGCCCTTGGGATGGCCCGAGCACTCGAACACGATCTCAACGCCCCAGCCGTCGGTGGCGGCAAGGATTTCCTTGGCCAGGTCCTGCCTTGCAACATTGACTGGTGAGATCGGACCGAGCTTGGCGGCAAGCTCCAGCTTGGCGTCGTCGATGTCACTCACGAAGACCCGTGCGCAGCCGGCCGCGACAGCCGAAAGCGCTGTCACCAGACCGATCGGACCGGCACCGATCACCAGCGCTATGTCGCCCGGCTTGACCTGGGCCTTGGTCGCCGCATGCACACCCACCGCCAGCGGCTCGACCATCGCGGCTTCGGCGAACGACACATTGTCGGGCAGCTTGAAGGAGAAATCGGCAGGGTGGACGACCGCGGGCCTGAGTACGCCATGGACGGGCGGCGTCGCCCAGAAGCGGACCGCCGGATCGACATTGTAGAGTCCCATGCGCGTCGCGCGGCTGTTGGGATCGGGGACACCTGGCTCCATGCAGACCCGATCGCCCGCCTTCAGCGAGGTCACCTCGGCACCGGTCTCGATCACGGTGCCGGACGCCTCGTGGCCGAGGATCATCGGCGCTTTCACCTGGAACACACCGGTGCCGCCATGCGTATAGTAATGGACATCGGAACCGCAAATGCCCACCGTGTGGAGCTTGATCCGGACGTCGCGCGGACCCAGCACCTCTTCACGCTCAATCGGGAAATCCCGCAGCGACAGCCTCATCTTCTCTTCCAGTACCAGCGATTTCATTGTCTCTGTCCTATCTTTCAAGAAGCATCAGCCGCGCCATACGATCAGGACCCCGAGCGCAACGGCCAGAACGTGGCAAACCGTCAGCGGAATCGATTGTTCGAGGAACCGCATCCAGAGGAGTTCGAGCGCGACGAACAGGTAGATGCCGACGAAGACGCGGTCGAACCAGTTGGTGGTGATCGGCAGGAAGCCGGCCGGCTCGGACTTGCGGCCCGCCACGTCCGGTTCGGCATCTGTCTGCCCTAGGTCGAATGGCTCTTGCATCGCTCTACTCCTTGACCGCGCCGAAGGTGAGACCCGCCACGATATGACGCTGGACCACGGCGAAGATGATGAGCGCGGGGATGAGCGTGATAACCGCGATCGCCGCCATCGCCCCCCATTCGGTTCCCGTCGTCGTCACATATTCCGAAAGGCCCGTCGTGATCGTGCGCGCGTTGAAGCTGGTCAGGGTCGCGGCGAGCAGGAACTCGTTCCAGGCAAACACCCAGGTCAGGATCAGCGTGACGGCAAGGCCGGGTCTGGCAAGCGGGAAGATGACTTCGTAGATGACCTGCCAGGTCGAGGCGCCGTCGACGGTCGCGGCCTCGTCGAGTTCCTTGGGAATTCCGTCGATGGTGGGCCTCAGCGTCCAGATCGCGAAAGGCAAGTTGAACGTGCAATAGAGCAGGATCATGCCAATCTTGGTGTCGTAAAGCTTCCAGTCGCCGAACGTGATGACCTGGGTGAAGAGCAGGAAGAACGGCAAAAGGAACACCGCCGCAGGTGCCATGCGGTTGGTGATGGTCCAGAAGAAGATGTTCTCCTTGCCCGCGAGGTCGAAGCGCGAGAGCGCGTAGCAAGCCATGAAGGCCAGCACCGTGACCAGTACCGCGTTGCCGCTGGATATGATCATCGAATTGAGCATGTAGCCACGCAGCGTCTCATTGCCTAAGACGTTGACGTAATTCTTCCAGTAAATCACGTCGAGAAACAGGCTCGGCGTCGTGAAGAGATCGACCGCCGGCTTCACCGAAATGATGAAGAGCCAATAGATCGGGAAAAGCGTCAGCAGGCTGAGGAGCAGCCAAAGCGCCACGTAAAGAAGGGGATTGCGGCCCTGCATCAGAATGTCCTCTTCCGTTCGCGTCGAGCCACGAGGGCGACATAGAGCAGCCAGCACATCACCAGCGTGAGGTAGAGCACGATCACCGAGATCGCGGCGCCATAGCCGTAGTCGGTCTTTGGGAAGACGATCTTCCAGATATGCAGCCCGACATAGCGGGTTGCCGCACCCGGGCCGCCCGAGGTCAGCATCCAGACTTCATCGACGGTACGCAGCGCATCCATCAGGCGAATGAAGACCGTCGCGAGAATGGCCGGGCGGATCATCGGCAGCGTGACGTGCCAGAAGATCTGGCGGCGGTTGGCGCCATCGATCTGCGCCTGTTCGAACGGCTCCTTCGGCAGGGCAAGCAGCGCGGCAAGCAGTGTCAGCGTCACCAGCGGCGTCCAGTGCCAGATATCCATGATAACGGTCAGCGCAAAAGCGGTGGTGGCATCGCGGCCAATGTTGAGATCGTAGCCAAACCAGCTTCTCAGGAGATAGGGAATGATGCCGATGCTGGGCGTCGTCATCAGGCGCCAGACCGAGCCGACGACGATGGGCGCGACGATCAGGGGCAGTGTGTGGATCGTGCGGAAAAAGCCACGTCCGGGAAATTCCCTCATGAAAAGCTGCGCGAGCAGATAGCCCAGCGCGATCTCGCTCAGCACCGCGAAGAAAGCGAACTTCATCGTGAAGGCAACAGAGGTCAGGAACTCGGCATCGAAGACAAGACGACGGAAGTTGTTGGCGCCGTTGTAGATCATTTCGGAGCTTGCGCCGAACGGGTTCCATTGGTGGAATGCCACGTAGAGCACGTATATGAAGGGTATGATGCCGAAGATGCCGAGGATCGCGATCGTCGGGGCGAGCATCAGCCAGCCGACAGTGTTTGAACGCATGAATTCGTGCTCCCGAAGATATCCACGCAGGTCAACAACCTGCAGTAACCGGCAACTGCGCCCGGGTGGCGGTCTTGGGAGATGCCACCCGGACGCAGGCTCTTGCCGGTCTTATTTGCGGTAGCCGAGGTTCTTCAGTTCTGCTTCGGCAGCCGCCGCCATCTGGTCGAGGCCTTCGTCGGGACCGACTTCACCCAGCAGGATCTTGTAGAAGATCGGCGCCGTGGCTTCACGCACCGGCGCATGGAAGGGGAAAGGCGGCGCACCGGCAAACAGCTTTCCCTGATCCTTGAGCATGGTGTAGTAGCCGTTCAGCTTCTTATCCATGTCGATGACCTTTGGATCGTCATAGGTCGCCGTATTGGTGATGCGCGGTGCCGCGATCGCCCAGTCGGCCTGGACAGAGTCCTGGCCGATGAACTGCAGGAAGAGCAATGCCGCCTCGTTGTTCTTCGACGTGACCGGCAACCCGAAGGCGCCGCCGTCATAGTAGCCGAGATAACCTTTGCCGGCCTCGACCTCCTTGAGGACATCGGGCTCGGTAGGCGGCAGCGCGACGCCGACATTGCCGACGACCTTGGACTTTTCCGCATCCGACGCGATCCAGGCGGCGTTCTCGCCATAAACCAGGCCCTGTGCGACACGGCCGGCGGCGAATGTCGTTGCGACTTCCGTCCAGGTTGATGCAGCAGATTCAGGTGGAGCGATGTCGCGCAGATGCAGCCAGTACTTCATGGCGGCCTTGGCCTTGTCACTGTTCATCTGGCCGCCATTCTCGACCGAGGCGGCATAGTTGTTGGCCGCGTCGATACCCCAGTTGTAGACGCCGTATGTCGGAGCGATCGACTCGAAGAATTCGTACCAGGACGCCGGATGGCCGGTATGCGCCTGAGCCGTCGTGCCCCAGAGCTCCATCCCGTTGTCCTTGCCGTATTTCGTGAAGAATTCGGCAATCTGTGTATATTCCTCATGGGTCTTGGCCGGAGCCAGATCCTTGCCGGTCTCCTTCTTGAAAGCGTCCTTGACCTTCGGGTCGTTGAAGAGGTCGGTGCGATAGAGATAGACCTTGATGAAGGCCTCCATCGGGATGCCGAAGAGATCGCCGCCGGCATTCTTGAAATAGTTGGCGAATGTCGTGAAGTGGGTTTCGTCGAATTCCGGCGCTTTCAGCGACGGGTCGTCCTTCAGTGATTTCGAGATGTCGACCAGGAAGTTGCGCGCCAGATAGGCATAGATGATGTCCTGCTCGATATAGACCATGTCATAGATGCCGGTCTTGGCTTCCATGTCCTTGATGGCCTTGTCGAACATCTGGTCCCAGGACGTCGTCTCGAACTGGACCTTGATGCCGGTCTTCTTCTCGAACTCGGGCGCCAGCACGTCCTTGATGTAGTTGGACGGGGGCGTACTTTCGGTCACGCCGTGCAGGACGACGCCCTTGTATTTGGCGCCTGCATCCGACCAGAAATCGGCCCGTGCGGGCATCACGCCCGCAACAAGACCGATCGCAAGCGCGGCAAGTCCAATTCCACTTTTCCGGATCATAATTCCTCCTCCTTGTGCCTTTGCACCGCTTGCGGCCGCTGGCCGGCAAGCACGTTCCCACCCCGACGCCTGTCGGATCCTCCCGGGCTCCGGCAGCACGGCTCCTCCCGGCTTCCAGACACGGTTCGCCTTTAAGGATTGCGACCTCCGGGTCGTTTCCCAGCGATCGTTCCTGTTGGCGTGACTGGAGCTTAGTATGCGCTCTTTTGCTCTGCCACGCGTGGTTTGCTGGCGACCTATACTTTTTCGCCGACCGCGATCCCCGCCGGATAGGCACGGATTTCCCGGAAGGGGTCGCTTCGCGCCTCCGTTCCGATCTTGTGTGCGTTGCGCCGGTAGTCCGACGGCGTGCGTCCGCAGATCTTGAAGAACTGCCTGTTGAAATTGGCGATGTTGTTGAACCCGACCTCGAAGCAGATCTCGGTGATCGGACGATACGTCTGGGTGAGCAGCGAGCAGGCGGCATAGATGCGTGCCAGGATCACGTAGCGCGCGAAGGTATGACCGGTCTGGCGCTTGAAAAAGCGCGAGAAGGCCTGCGGCTCGAGACCACAGACCCTTGCGACCGACGCCAGGTCGATGTTGTCGCTGTAGTGCTCCAGCACATAGCGCATGGCAACATCCAGCTCATGCGGCAGGTCCACCTGGGAGGAGGTTGGCGCAAGGCGCGATAGCCTGCGCCGCTCGGCGGGATTGCGTGCCAGCGCAATCATCAGCTGTAGAAAGAGCAACACGCGCTCGGCGCCGTGGGCAGCACCCATCTGCGCCAGCAACCGCCGGCCCGAAAGCGCCGTGGAGCCGAAGAATTCCACGCCATAGACCGCATCCTCATAGAGCGGCTTTATCGTGCCGAGCTCGGGGCAGAAGGAGGCGACGCGATCGGCCCATTCGGGGGTGAACTGGATCAGCATGTCCCGGTTGCGGATGAGCTTGCCCGGCTCGATATCGCTGACCCAGTTGTGCGGTACGTGCGGTCCCGTCAGCACCAGGCAGCCAGGCTCGAACTCGCCGATATAGTCACCCACCATCATGACGCCCGATGTCGTCCGGGTGAGATGCAGTTCGTATTCAGGATGATAGTGCCACTTCGCCCGAAAAAAGGGATAGTCATGCATGTTCCAGCGAAAGGATTCTGCTGGCGGGCAGATGATCATCTCGAAATCGGGTACGATCCGCAAATCGGCTTTCATCGATAACCTCCTCCCGACAGGCAGGTCTGGTGCCCCAGGCGACAATGCCGGCATGCATGCCAAAGGCGCTTGTCGTAGCCCGGCTTCCTTGAGGTAATAGCAGTTCAGACCAGGCCAACCACCGGCCCGAACACGCCATCCCACGCCCGCCTCCCCGGCGTTGCGCCCCTATATGTTGCCTTAAAAAACAAATTAGTTCATTTAGGAAAGCTGTCAACAGCAATCTCGTTCGATGCGGGAATGCCCGAATTCCAGGCTCTGCTGGCGCGGAAATTGCTCGTTTGCAATGCAGTTGCAAAGCATCTGCCCATCCGCGTAGCGAGTGCCGGATCGCGATCGGAACGGAATCCGCTTGACAGATCCAGCTGAAGTTTTATTTGTTGCATTATGCAACATAGTATTGGATTGGGTGAGACATGGGCCGGTTAGGTATTCATTCTTTCGTGTGGACGGGAGGGCAAACCCAGCCCATGCTCGAGGAGGCGATGGAAAAATCCGCGTCCTGCGGCTACAACCTCATTGAATTCGCTTACCTGCGACCGGAAAAATTCGATCTCGACGCGCTCGCCAGGCGAGCCGAGGCGCTGAAACTCGACATCGCGGTCACCATGGGCCTTCCGTTCAGCCACGATGTATCGAGCGAAGATGTGGACGCGGTGCGGGCGGGCGAAGGCATGCTGGCCGACGCCGTCCGCGCAGTCCGCGACATAGGCGGGAGCAAGCTCGGAGGGATCCTCTATTCGGCCCACGGGAAATATTCCCGGATGCCCACCAGAAAGGGATGGGACAGCAGTGTCGCGGCCATCGCCAAGACGGCTGATCTCGCCAAGTCTGCAGGAGTCGACCTCGTTCTCGAAGTGGTGAACCGTTTCGAGACAAATCTCCTCAACACCACCGCCCAGGGCCTCGCCTTCATCGAGCAGGTAGGCTCTACGCATGTGCGGCTGCACCTCGACACCTTCCACATGAACATCGAGGAAGCGAACCCGGCGGCGGCCATCCGCCTTGCGGGCGACAAGATCGGCTATTTCCACATTGGCGAGAGCAACCGCGGCTATCTCGGCGACGGCGTCATCAATTTCGACCTGATGTTCGATGCCTTGCTCGATATCGACTACAAGCGCGACATCACATTCGAATCCTTTTCGGGCGCCGTCGTCGATGAAGGATTGTCGCTTGCCTGCGCAATCTGGCGCGACACCTGGACCGAAAACATGCCGCTCGCGCAGCACGCGAAGCAATTCATCGACCTCAAGATGGACGAGGCGAGACGTCGTCGCGCGACCGTTGCCCGGCCGTGACGGCGAAAGGTGTGGGAAATGCTCTGTTCGGCCCATGTCGGGCGTTTCCGGCCCGGTCATGTTGTGTCAGGGGTCGGCGAAGAGAGGCAAGGAGGATCGCCCGTGAGTGAAGTGGGCCCCATCGCGTCTCCGAGCGGGATCCGCCAGCGCAATGAACTCGCTGCGATGCGGGCGCTTTATCGTCACGGCCGCTTGAGCAGGGCGGAGCTTGCACGCATTTTAGGCCTCAATCGCTCCTCATCCGGCCATATCATCGCCGGACTGACGGCCGATGGCCTAGTGCGCGAGGTGGGAACCACCGAGCAGGCACAGACTGCTCACGCGGGGCGGCCGGGCATCATGCTTGAACTTAGGCCTGGAGCCGCCTTCTTTCTCGGCATCGAGATCGGCGTCGAACACATCACGGTGGTTGAGGTCGATCTCGCCTGCCGCATCGTCAACAGTCGCATGGAGCCCTTCGACGGCCCGTCCGTCGATGTCGATACTGCAGTTTCGCGCGCGATCGCGATCGCCTTCGACACTTTGCCGGCCGACCATCTCGGCCGCTGCGAAGGGTTGGGCGTCGCCGTGCCGGCGCAAATGGATCGCAAGGGACTGATCAACACCGCTCCCCTGCTCGGCTGGCAGAACATACAACTCGCCGATCTCGTGCGTGCGGCCGTGCCGGCGCAAATGCCGGTCATGGTCGAGAATGACGCAAACGCCTTCGCGACCGGCGCAAGCTACGGCGCTGGCGAGGTCCATTCGGGGGTCACGCTCTATCTCGTCATGGAGAGCGGCGTGGGCGGCGGTATCGTCGTCGATGGGGCCGTTTTTCGAGGCGCGCGGGGACTTGCCGGCGAAATCGGGCATCTGCGCGTCGATGGTGCCAATGCGCCCGGCCGCAGCCTTGAACGTGTTCTCGGCCTGGAATGCATCTTGAGCGCCTACCGTTCCGTCTCTACGCAGCCGGAACCGAGCTTTACGACCTTTCTCGCCGATGTGCGCGACCGCGTTCCGGGCGCCGTCGCCATAGCCGAAGACTGGGCGCGCGCCCTGGCTTACGGCCTTATCCAGGGCTGCAGGATCATCGATGCCGACAGGGTCGTGCTGGGCGGTTCAGTCGCCGCGCTCTATCCGCTGATGGCGGCGCGCGTCCTGCATCACATTCGCTCCATGCAGGAGGAGAGCTTTCCGCTGCCCGTGATCGAAACAAACGAGGATGAGACGGTAGGGCCGGCCTTCGGCGCTGCCTGCATGCTTCACCAGCGCTATCTCCTGACCGACAGCGCTCGCCTTGGAGAAGATGGCGCATGACACGGACCGCGTTTGCTCCCGACGCCCTTGGACCAACGATAACGATCGGCGAGATCCTCGTCGAGATAATGGCGACGGATCGCGGTGCGGGCTTCCTCGAGCCGATCACGCTCATAGGCCCCTACCCCAGCGGAGCGCCGGCGATCTTCATCGATCAATGCGCGAGAATCGGCGGTTCGGCCGGCATCATCGGCTGCGTGGGCAACGACGACTTCGGCCGCGTCAACGTTGCGCGCCTGCGCGCCGACGGCGCCGACGTCTCGGCCATTTCGACGAGCCCGGAGTTTCCGACCGGCAGCGCCTTCGTGCGCTACCGGCATGACGGTTCGCGCGATTTCGTCTTCAACATCGCAAGATCCGCCGCCGCCCAGATCGACCTTACCCCCGCAGCGCGCGCGCTCATTGCCCGGTCGGGGCACCTGCACGTCATGGGGACCGCCTTTGCGATACCCGGCGCCGCTAGGATTATCGAGCATGCGATCACGGCGATCACGGCGCGCGGCGGCAGCATCTCCTTCGATCCGAATGTCCGCAAGGAGTTGCTCGGCCAAGCCGAAACCCGCGCACGCTTCGCAAGGCTCGTCGAAATCGCCGACCTGATCCTCCCGTCCGGAGAAGAGCTGTTCGTTGCGGCCGGCATGGAAGCCGAAAGCGAGGCTGTCCAAGCACTCCTCGGGCGCAACGCCAGCGAAGTGGCGCTCAAGCGCGGCGCCGACGGTTCGACCGTCTTCACACGGGACGGCAGACGCATCGACTGCCCGGCCTTTGCTGTCGAGGAAATCGATCCAACCGGCGCCGGAGACTGCTTCGGTGGCGCCTATGTCGCGTGCCGCCGGCTCGGTATGCCGATCGAACAGGCGCTCACCTACGCCAATGCCGCCGGCGCCCGCAATGTCACCGCCAAGGGGCCGATGGAGGGCGCCGGCACGCGCGCCGAGCTCGACGCCTTCATCGCCGCTACACCGGAACGCCGCACATGACATCCGTTCTCGACAACCTGGCTCGCAGCCGGCGCGCGGGCAGCCCCGCCGGCATCACGTCCGTTTGCTCGGCTCATCCCATCGTGATCCGTGCTGCCCTCCGGCATGGCGTGCTTCGCGACGGTCCGGTATTGATCGAGGCGACCTGCAATCAGGTCAACCAGTTCGGCGGGTACACCGGCTTGAAGCCCAGTGATTTCGTGGCACTGGTGGAACGGATCGCCAGCGAAGAGGGTCTGCCGCGAGACAAGGTCATCCTCGGAGGCGATCATCTTGGTCCCAATCCATGGCGCGGAGAACCTGCCGAGGTCGCCATGAACAAGGCCGAAGACATGATCGCGGCCTATGTCGAGGCCGGCTTCCGCAAGCTCCACCTCGATACTTCTATGGGCTGCACGGGCGAACCGGTCGCACTCGACGACGCGATGACCGCGGGGCGCGCAGTGAGGCTGGCGGCCGTAGCGGAACGGTGCGCGGCCTCCACGGGCGGCGAGCCGCCGGTCTATGTCATCGGCACCGAAGTACCGCCGCCCGGCGGCGCCCATCATGTGATCACCGCGCTCGAGCCGACGAGCATCGACGCGGCGCGCAAGACGATTGCGCTGCATAGGACGCGGTTTGACGAAGCGGGCCTGGGCAAGGCCTTCGCCCGCGTACTGGCGCTCGTCGTCCAGCCCGGGGTCGAATTCGGCAATGAAAATGTCATTGTCTACGACCGGGCGAGAGCGCACGCCCTTTGCGCGCTGCTCGGCGAGGAGCCCGCGCTCGTCTACGAGGCGCATTCGACTGATTACCAGGGCGCGGCGGCGCTGCGCGAACTCGTCGAGGACGGGTTCGCCATCCTCAAGGTCGGGCCGGAATTGACGTTTGCGCTGCGCGAGGCGCTCTACGGCCTCGACCTGATCGCCAGCGACTCCGTCACCGGATATCCGAGCCGAAACCTCATGGCCGTGATGGAGGCGTTGATGCGGGAGGACCCCGGCCACTGGAAGGGCCACTATCACGGTTCTAAGGCCGAGCAGCATATCCTGCGGCACTACTCCTATTCGGATCGTATTCGCTACTACTGGAATCACCCGGCGGCGGAGGCGGCCACCTTGCGGCTCGCGAGAGCGCTCGACCACCGGATCATCCCGGCACCTCTTTTCCGGCAGCATCTGCCCCGTTTGGTAGGACACGCAGGAAAGCCGCTTAACCCGCAGGAATTGCTGATCGATGCCGTGCGGGCGGTCCTCGAGGAATACCAGAGCGCCCATCAACCCGGCCCTCACTCCTTGGCATGATCCCGACGGAAGCATGCTGCTTCCTCCGTCGATGGGAACCGCCGCTCTACTTGTAGTCCACCCATATCCCTCCGGCATCGGCAGAGCGCACGCAGTTTTCAACCCAGCGCACCCCTTCAAGACCCGCATCTATGTCCGGGAAAACGAGATTCCGGACGCCTGCGGGAGCAAGTCGGCTATTTCCGCTGATCGCGAGGTCGAAGCGGCGGTAAAGGTTCGCCCAGGCCTCGAACAGGCCCTCCGGATGGCCGCCGCCGATGCGGTCGTCGATCCGTGCTTCCGGATAAAGGTAATCCATGCCGCGCTCGAGGACGCGGACCGGTTCGCCCTGGATCTCGTAGGAGAGCTGGTTCGGCCGCTCGTCCCACCATTCGATGCTCGCCTTCTCGCCGACGATGCGTACCTTTTGTCCGTGCATGGAGCCGGCGTTGACGGCGCTCGACCAGACCGTGGCGATGGCACCGTTGTCGTATTCCATCAGCGTAACGGCATTGTCTTCCAGCGGAGCGCGGCTTTTGACAAAGCTCTGCCGGGTACACATCAGCCGCTTGATCTTCAAATGCGGCAGGATCACTTCCGAGATATAGAGCGGGTGCGTACCGACATCGCCGAGCACATAGCTTGGGCCTGCGAACCTCGGATCGACGCGCCAACGCGTGGAAGGGTTCTGCTCCTCAACGGGCGCACTGTGAAAACCATGGGCAAATTGCAGATTGACGATGCGGATCTCGCCGAGATCGCCGTTCTTCACCATGGCCCGTGCCTGCTCGATCATCTGATGACCGGCATAGCCGTAGGTAACGCCGACGATCTTACCGCGCGCCTGCGACAGCGCCTTCAACTCTTCCGCTTCGGAGACGGTGAAGCAGAGCGGCTTTTCGCAGATGACATGCAGGCCGTGTTCGAGCGCTGCCGTGCAGATCGCAAAATGGGTGTTGTTCGGCGTGGCGATCGACACCGCCTCAATGCCATCCGGCCGTTCAGCCTCTGCAGCGAACATCGCCACGTAGTCCGGATAGCTGCGAGCCTCGTCAAGGCCGAGATCGACACCGAAAGCGCGCCCACGCTCCGGATCGATATCGAATGCACCGGCTGTGAGTTCGAACGTTCTGTCCCTTAGCGCTGCCGAGCGGTGGATATAGCCGATCTGGCTGCCACGTCCGCCGCCCACCATGCCCCAGCGGATCGGCCTTGTCTTGCTTGCTGACATGTTCAGTTTCCTCTTGTCTTAGAAGCCGACTGACCGCAGGTAGTCGCGGCTTTCCTTCACGTCTTGGAGGCTTCCTGCCACGCTCTGTGGATCGCGTTCCTGTTCGACGGTGATGAAACCGTGATAGCCGATCTCCTCAAGCACCTGCTTCACGGCCGGATAATCGATGACACCGCGCCCGATCGGGCACATGACCCCTTCGGCGCAGGCCTCGAAGAAACGGATCTTCTCGCCGAGCACGCGCTCGAACACGGCCCGGTCGATATCCTTGAAGTGCACATAGTCGAGCCGGCCCGCGTAGCGGCGCAGTGTCTTAACCGGATCCATGCCGGCATAATAAGTGTGGCCGGTGTCGAGGCAGAAGCCTGCGATTTCTGCCGGGACATCGCTTGCGATCCGCTCTATCTCATCAGCAAATTCGACGTAGCCGCCGGCATGGGGAATGGATGACAGCGCGAACGCCGTGTCGGCTGCTGGCAAATGCGCCGATTGCCTTGATGTTGGCGACCATGCCGGCCCAGGCTTCGTCGGAAAGCCGGGGCGCCCGATCAAAATGACCCGCGGCATAATCCCGCTCGTCATGACCCCAGTCCATGACGGTCAGGTAAGGCGTCTTAAACTGCTGTCCTGCAGCTTGAGCGGGCTGCGGTAACCTGGTGATAACGGCGCAGATTTCGTCCGTCTGGCGCAGCAGGTTCTCCCGGTTGGCCGGAGAGACGAGATCGTCGAAAATCGTGCCGGCGACGATGAAAAGACCGCGCTCGGCAAGCGCCTTTCCCACCTGCTGATGATCGAGCGGTACGTAGCCGTAGGGGCCGAGTTCGAGGCCACCATAGCCGGCTGCGGCCGCCTCATCGAAGACGCGCTCCCAGGCCGGCAGGTTCGGATTGTTGACGTCGTCGACGCCCCAGCAGCATGGAGCGGTCGTGATAGTGATGGTCATGGCGTTATTCCTCGCAAAGGGCCGGTGATGTCGCGGTCTTTGCTCAAGCGCCCTTTACCGGCCAATACTTGTCGACATATTTCTGGATCTCGGAGCGCATGAAGCGGCCGGATGTATCGGCCCGGTCTTCCCAGCCGAAAACGCAGGCCGTGACGATGCCGTCAAAGCCGATCTTGGCCAGCGAACCGAAGAAGACATCCCAGTCGATCTCGCCCTGATGCATGTCCATGTGCTGGTGGATCGTCACCTTCGCACCGGGAGGATTGATGATGTAGCGAAGGCCGGACGAGGCCTTGTGGTTATAGGTGTCGGCCACGTGGACGTGGGCGATCATCGGACCGGCCTCTTCGATCATCCTAGCCATGTTGTCGCCGAAGTAGAAAGTATGCGGGGCGCAATAGAGGAATTTGACATTCTTCGAGCCAATGGTCTTCAGCATGTCGAGCGCCGGATGAAGCGTCTCGCACCAGTCTTCCGGATGCGGTTCCATGTTGAGGGTCACGCCGTGCTTTTCGAAGACCGGCACCAGTTCCTCGATCGACCGCCACCAGGCGGCCTCGCTGGATTCGTGCGTATAGTGCCCGCCGCAGCAATTCGACTTGTGGCCGCGATCGGGCGACGGGCCGCGGCCGAACTCCGAGTTCATCGTATGGCAACCCATCTCGACGGCGATCTCGATGGCCTGCTTCCAGTAACCGACCGCTGCCACCCGCTCGTCTTCATGCGGGCTTGCCCAGCGGTACATCGGAAGCAGCGAGGCGAGTTTGACGCCGTGATCTGCAAGCGCCATCTTGAACTCTGCAATCCGCTCCTTGTGGGCGCGCGGGCGCACCCACCAGGGCAAAAAATCATCCCGCGGCGACAGCTCGATATAGTCGTAGCCGAGCTCTGCCGCCTTCCGGCAAAGCTCGTTCAGGCCCAGATGGCGGTGCATGTGCGGGTCGAGTGCGATTTTCATGATGTCTCCTCCTTCATCCGGCAGCATTCGGACCAGCGAACGATCTAGCTCGGCTTCGGTATCTCCTCCCGAATTACCGGTGAGATTACGCGTGCTTGCGGACCACGAGCCAATGCTTCCTTGATCAAATTTGATCATTGACCTTGTACCGCACAGATGCTGAAGTTCGTCACGGGAGACGGAATAAAACCATGGCAAAGATCACCCTGAGGGATGTGGCGAGAGAAGCCGATGTCGGTACCGCGACGGTCGAGCGGGTGATCAATGGTCGTGGCGGTGTGAGACCTGAAACGGTGGAGAAGGTCTTTCTGGCGGTCAGGAAGCTCAACTATCGGCATGTGATGCCAGAGGCCCATCGCGGCCTTGTCAGGATCGAAGTCATCCTCGTGCGCCCGGAAACGAACTTCTATTCACGTATGAACCAGGCGTTCGAGAGGATCGCCGCCCTGCTTGACCACAGCATCGTCGTTCACCGGACCTTTGCCCGCGAAAACGATCCCGCGGATTTCGCCCATTATATCGCAAAGCCGAAGAACCGGCGGTCCGCGCTGATCGTCGTCGCGCCCGATCATCCGGATGTCGTCACGAGTGTCCGGCAAGCAGCGGCCCTCGGCATACCCGTCATCCAGATCATGACGCGACCGGCGACGGAACTGCCCTATGTCGGGATCGACAATTACGCTGCCGGCCGGACGGCCGCCTATTACATGTCACGCATGCAGGCGGGCAAGGCAGGTTCCTTCGTCGCTCTCTGCCACAGCGGCGCCTACGAAAACCACAAGGAGCGTATTCGGGGCTTTTCCGAATATCTCGCCGAGCATGCCGACGGGGAACACGCCCTTGTGGAGGTGATGTTCGATTTCGACGACGAACACAACACGATGGAACTGTTGCGCCACGCGCTTCGCAGGCACCCGGACGTCATTGGCGTCTACAGCGCCGGCGGCGACAACGTCGCCGTCGCCTCGGTCCTCAAAAATCAGCAGGCACGCGCGGTGTTTTGGGTTGGGCACGAACTGAGCGATCAGACACGGAGCTATCTGCGTGAAGGCATCATGGCGGTCGTACTCGATCAGGTACCGGAAATTCAGGCCCGCAGATCAATCGATTTGACATTGAAGGCGCTTGGCCTGATTGAGGTCGACGTCAGTAAGGAGCCTGTGCGCTTCTTGACCGTAACTCCCGAAAACGTATGAGTTCGAATCCCTGGTTTAAAGCTTGCTTGCCAATGCGGAAGTCATCGGGCGCGTCGGCAGAGCATCTGCATAGGTTACTCCTCAACCCACCACCAAGCTTAGCCCAAAGCCTGGCTTGCCAACGCGTAAGTCATCGGGCGCCCTTCGGGGATCAGGCTGTCCTCCGGAATCCAGCGCTTTCCAAGCGACATCGTCGTAACTGTATCGAATACGGGCATGCCGCATCGGGACAAACACGCGGCGAAGGCTCCGTCTTTCTGGCGGGTATCAAGACGGAGGAAATGGCCGGCATGCTCTGAAACATGCGGCCGGATCACCGCAATCGCATCCTGGTCGCCATTGGCGACCACCGGGCCTATAACATGCCCGCGGCCGAAAGGCCTGCAGAGCGAAAATGCGTCAAGCCGATCATTGCGAAATAGGCCAAAACCCTTGGAGTGCTTCAGCAAGCCGGCGAGAACCGGCATGCGGTCCGCACCGTATGCCTGGCGATCGAGCTCGGCCAACAAAGCAAGATCGGCAATATCAATGGCGCGCAAATGCGCCCCGTCCGGCGTTGCACCCGGAGGGTCGGGCTCGTGAGCCTCGCCTTGACACTGGTAAACGATTTTTTCCGCCGTAAAGCCCAGGGAAAGATACAGCCGCCGTGCTGCGCGCGTCGCATTGAGACCGAGAGTATAGCCCGCGAGCCTGGCAAAGGCATGCTGCATCAGCCACCGTCCGGTCCCGTTGGCCTGCAGGCGGGGCGATGTAATCACCATTCCGACAGTGGCAAAATTATCGCCATGTGGAAACCACATGGCCGACCCGAGAACGCGACCGATGTCGTCCAGGGCGACAACACCCTTACCAGCGTGCCTCAGAAACTGCCAATCCTCCGCGCGATGCGGCCAGCCGACGCCAATCGACAACGCATGCAGTTGGTCGATTTCCGCCTCCACGATATCGCCAATTTTCATCTGCACGGAATCGACAACCATGGATTCTGACGCCGCTTGTTCCACTCCAACCTCCCCGACTACATCTGAACCGCAGACAATTCGCGCATCCCACGCAAAACGCCGGACCCGCTCAGAGTAGATATTAGGCGGCAGGCGCCGGTACAATCCGCTCCAGGAGCCTCACCGCCCGCAACAATTCACTGAAACCGAGCCGATTTCGGCACGCAATCCGGTACGGCGGCTTTAAGCTTCGCAACCAGGCCTTCCATGCATCCCGACGGGGCGCCGGCCATGTTTGCGAGAATCCTATGATGCACGCCGTTGAGATCCTCGAGCGCCTGATCGCCTTTCCCTCCGTCGCCGGACAGGCCAATGATGCGATCGTCGGGTGGATCCGTGCCTACATTGAAGACCGCAATGCCACGGTCACAGTGCTGCCAGGGCCGGAAGGAAACCGTTCGAACCTCTTTGCAACTATCGGCCCGGCAGACGTTCCTGGCTACATACTCTCAGGCCACATGGATGTGGTGCCGGCCAACGAACCTGCCTGGTCGTCAGACCCTTTCACTCTTCGCGCGGAGGGAAATCGCCTCTACGGACGCGGCACCTCCGACATGAAGGGCTTTCTGGCAGCCGCGCTCGCCGCCCTGCCCGCGCTTGCGGCGAAGCCGCTTGCTCGCCCCATCCATCTTGCCTTTTCCTATGACGAGGAGGCAGGCTGCCGGGGCGCACCCCACATGATCGCGCGTCTCGCGGAACTCTGCGCCAGGCCAGAAGGCGCAATCATCGGCGAGCCAAGCAAGATGCGCGCCGTCCGCGCGCACAAGGGAAAGGCTGCGGCACGCGTCGAAATTCACGGCCGTTCGGGCCATTCCTCGCGTCCCGATCAAGGATTGAATGCCGTCCACGCGATGGCGGAAGTGCTGGCGGAAGCGGTCGTACGCGCCGAACGCGCGTCTCAGGGTCCTTTCGATACGGCTTTCGAACCCGCCTATTCCTCTCTTCAGGCGGGCACGATCAAGGGCGGCCAGGCGGTCAACATCATTCCGGACCTGTGCATCGCCGAGTTCGAAGCCCGGGCGGTTTCCGGTGTTTCCCCGACCGAATTGCTGGCTCCCCTCAAGGCGAGGGCCGAGAGCCTGCGAGCCAAAGGTTTTGAGGTCAATTGGGAACTCACGAGCGCCTATCCCGCCTTGTCGCTTTCTGCCGATGCGCCGCTCGCGTGCCTACTTGCGGAACTGACAGGCGAGGAGCCGCTCGCCGCTGTGAGCTACGGGACGGAGGCCGGCCTTTATCAGGCTGCCGGTATCGACGCCATCATCTGCGGCCCCGGCGACATTGCACGTGCGCACCGGCCGGACGAGTTCATTCTCACCGACGAATTGATGGCCTGCCAATCCATGATCGAGGCGCTGGGCAACAGGCTTTGCGCTTAGTGAGGCAGCAACGCATGCGAACGATGACCGTGGATACCGAAACGACGGGAAAATGCCGATGACCCTGCTCTTCAACTCCGACGCCGAGCGCGGCCGCATCTTCCGTGAGGCTTTCGCCCGAGAACTTCCTGACCTTGCCTTTTCCATGGATCCGGCCGCGGTCGATCCGCAGGAGGTGCGCTATCTGGTGACTTGGATGGCGCCTTCCGACCTTCTTCGGTATCGCAATCTGGAGGTCGTCTTTTCGATCGGCGCGGGCGTCGACCAATTCAAGCTCGGCAGCCTGCCGGAAAAGGTCAAGCTGGTGCGGATGGTCGAGGACGGCATCATCCGCATGATGCAGGAATATGTGACGCTTGCAGTGCTCGCACTTCATCGCAATCTGCCTATCTATCTCGGCCAGCAAAAGAAGCAGATATGGCACAGTATTCCGCAGAAGCGGACATCTGACCGGAATGTCGGCGTTCTCGGTCTCGGCATGCTCGGCAGCGCCGTGCTGGAGCAGCTCAAGCCTTTCGGCTTTACGTTCTCCGGCTGGAGCCGCAGCCCGCGCGAGATCGACGGGGTGAGCTGTTACAGCGGGCAGCAAGGACTGAAGCCCTTTCTGGAAAAGGCCGATATCCTGATCTGCCTGCTGCCGCTGACGGCGGAAACGCACGGCTTCCTGAATGCGGATCTGTTCAACGCACTGCCTGCGGGCGCAAGCCTCGTCCACACGGGCCGCGGCCCGCAGCTCGATCATCAAGCGTTGATCGAAGCGCTGGACAGCGGCCAACTCTCTGGTGCCGTCATCGATGTCACCGATCCCGAACCGCTACCGCCCGGACATGCCTTCTGGTCGCATCCGAAGATCATCCTGACCCCCCATGTCGCGAGCGTCACCCAAGCGGAAACGGCAGCGCGCGCCGTGATCGACAACATCAAGCGCGACCGCGCCGGTCTCGATCCGATCGGTTTGGTCGATCGCACACGCGGCTACTGACACTCAACGACGAAAGGTTCTCCATGTCCCTGCTCAAGACTATCGACACCAATCTCTCGACCGCCCCGCGGGAATCGAAGCCGCTGCCAGAACGCCTCATTGCGGGGGATCCCGCCTTCAAGACCTGGGCGCAGGATGTGGCGCGCGGAGAGATGATCCATACCGGGATCTGGGAAGCGACACCGGGCGAGACCCGCTCGATCAAGGGCGAAACCTTCGAATTCTGCCATATCCTTGCCGGCGTCGTGGAGATCACACCGGATGGGGGCGAGCCTGCCGTCTACAAGGCCGGCGACTGCTTTGTCATGAAGCCAGGCTTTATCGGCGTGTGGAAGACCATTGAAACTGTCCGCAAGATCTACGTGACCGTGACGTGATGCCGATGCCGATGCCGCCCGGCGTGGGCCGGGCGTAATCATCCACCGAAGATTCAACCGGCAACCGCTGATAAACGGGATTTTCCTCCGTCCTGTCCATCACAGTCGATGCATGCTGCCGGAGCCTGACCGCTAACCTTGCACAAACGCTCAGCAAGGACATTTCATGACCCTCAGCTTCGATCCAGATTCACTTTCTCTGCCGAAAGGACACTTCATCGGCGGCAGGCTGATCGAGGCGAGAGGCGAGCTGCCGACGCACCGCCCCTCGGATGCGAAGGCATATTGGGATTGTCCGGTTGCCTCTGCGGATATCGTCGACCAAGCGGTCGACACGGCGCAAAAAGCCTTGAAGGAGAGCGACTGGGCGTCGCTGCGTCCACGCGAACGGACCAAAGCGATGCAGCGGTGGGCCGATCTCATCGAGCAGGAGGCCGTGCCTCTCGCGAAGATGGAAGCTGTTGGTTCCACTCGCCCCGTTGGGCACTTGATTGCCGGCGATATTGCAGTGACTGCCGAACAGATCCGCTTCTTCGCCGAATTCGCTGACAAGGAAGGCAGCGAGCTCGTCCCTACCGCTGACGACAGCCTCGGCATGATCATGACCGAGCCTTATGGCGTCGTCGGTGCGATCACACCCTGGAATTTCCCGCTGTCGATGGCCGGCTGGAAGCTTGGCCCGGCACTTGCTGCCGGCAATGCGGTTGTCTTGAAGCCCTCCGAAATCACGCCGTTCTCAACACTTTATCTCGCCGAGCTTGCCGTGCGCGCCGGTCTGCCTGCGGGCCTCATCAGCATAGTCCTCGGCGATGGCTTGACCACCGGCAATGCGATCACCGGCCATCCGGGTATTGCCAAGGTGAGCTTTACCGGCTCGACGGCTGCCGGCTCCGCCATCATGACCAATATTGCTAGAACCGGCGTAAAGCCGATGACGCTCGAACTCGGCGGCAAGAGCCCGCAGCTCGTTTTTGCTGATGCCGATCTCGATCTGGCAGCGGGTGCAATCGCGACCAGCCTCCTTGGCAATGCCGGACAGGCCTGTGTGGCCGGATCGCGGCTGATCGTGGAGGCCAAGGTGGCGGACGTGCTGGTGGACGCCATCATCGCTAGGTTGGCCGCCATCCGCCCCGGTCCCACCTGGGATGTGGCCACAGACTACCCGCCGATCATTTCCGAGCGGCAGATCGGCCGCATGGACAGCATCGTCCGCGCCACCGTCGACGGTGGTGCAGAGTGCCTGGCTGGCGGGAAGCGCCTGGATTGCGAAGGCTACTTTTACGCCCCGACGTTGATCTCCGGCGTGACGGCAACGTCACCGGCCGTTCTGGAGGAGATCTTCGGGCCGGTGCTGACCATTCAGACCTTCGAGGATGAGGAGGAAGCGCTGACCCTCGCAGACCACCCGACCTATGGTCTGGCGGCTGGCCTTTTCACCCGTGACCTTTCGCGTGCCATCCGTCTCACACGGCGCCTGCAGGCTGGCACCGTCTGGGTCAATCGCTACAGCCGCTCGCGCGACCACATCCTGCCGACCGGCGGCTACAAGCAGTCCGGCATCGGTAAGGATCTTGGACGCGAAGCCTATCTCGCCAACCGCAAGAGCAAGAGCGTGCTCATCAGCCTCTGAGGACCGACCATGAAAACCTATAAGATTGCCCTTCTGCCTGGAGACGGCATTGGCCGAGATGTCACCGATGCAGCCTGGGCGGTGCTGGAAAAGGCGTCCACCGCCGCTGGGTTTGTCTTGTCGGGTACCAGCTATCCGTGGTCCTGTGACTATTACCTCCAGCACGGCAGCATGATGCCGGCCGACGGCATCGAGACGCTGAAATCCTTCGATGCCATCCTGCTCGGCGCTGTCGGCTGGCCGGCAAAAGTACCGGACTCCGTCTCGCTGCACGGACTTCTTCTGCCCATCCGCAAAGCTTTTGTGCAGTATGCAAATATCCGTCCGCATCGGCTGCTACCCGGGGTTCAGGGGCCGCTGAAATCGGACCACTTCGATATTCTCTGCATCCGCGAAAACACCGAGGGCGAATACTCCGGCGCCGGCGGCCGCGTGCATCAAGGCACGGATAACGAAGTGGCCGTCGAGACCACGATCTTCACCCGCAAGGGGGTGGAGCGCATCCTTCGCTTCGGCTTTGAGCAGGCACGCGCGCGGCGCGGCAAGCTCGCTTCTGTGACGAAGTCAAACGCACAGAAACATTCCATGGTGTTCTGGGACGAGATCACCCGAAAGCTTGCCGGCGAGTTTCCAGATGTCGAGGTGACGAGTTATCATATCGACGCCATGGCCGCCCGCATGGTCATGGCGCCGGAAAGCCTGGACGTCGTGGTCGCTTCCAATCTGTTTGGCGATATCCTGACCGATCTTGGCGCCGCCATCCAGGGCGGGCTCGGCTTTGCAGCCTCCGCCAACGTCAATCCGGACCGCACCGCGCCGTCGATGTTCGAACCCGTCCATGGCTCGGCGCCTGATATCGCGCATCTCGGCATTGCCAATCCGATCGCCGCCATATGGTCCGGAGCGATGATGTTCGAACATCTGGGAGAAACGGCAGCAGCCAGGAATGTGATGGCTGCGATCGAGACGACGACAGCGCGCGGTATCGGCGCAATCCCCGGCAAGGACAAGACAGACACAATCACCAAAGCCGTGCTTTCGGCGCTGGACTGACGGAAAAGAGGATAAGATGAACGAGTTGAAGGACACCAGCCTGTTTCGCGAACACGGGCTCATCAACGGTGAATGGCGTGGCGCTGCGGCAGGGCGCGAGGTCGAGGTCTTCAATCCTGCAACGCAGGAAGCACTCGGTACTGTACCTGACATGGACGGTAACGATACTCGCACGGCGATCGAAGCGGCAGAGAATGCCTTTCCATCGTGGCGCAAGAAGACCCATGCCGAGCGTGCAGGGTTGCTGGAGGCCTGGCACGACCTGATGATCGACAACCTCGAAGATCTTGCGCTGATCCTCACTAGCGAGCAGGGCAAGCCGCTTGCAGAAGCACGGGGCGAAATCCGCTACGGTGCCTCGTTCGTCAAGTGGTTCTCCGAGGAAGCTCGCCGCATCGGCGGCACCACCATTCCCTCGCCGACGGCCGATCGGCGGATCGTTGTCCTGAAGGAGCCGGTCGGTGTTTCGGCGATCATCACGCCTTGGAATTTTCCCAATGCGATGATCACCCGCAAGGTCGGGCCGGCGCTTGCCGCCGGCTGCACGGTCGTCATCAAGCCATCCGATCTGACGCCCTACTCGGCGCTTGCGCTCGGCGTTCTGGCGGAGCGCGCCGGCATCCCGAAAGGCGTCATCAACATCGTCACCGGCATGCCGACCGAGATCGGCAACGAGTTGATGGCAAACCAGACCGTTCGCAAGATCTCCTTTACCGGTTCTACCCGTGTCGGCTCGCTTTTGATGCGTGGCGCATCAGACAGCATCAAACGGCTGAGCCTCGAACTCGGCGGCAACGCGCCGTTCATCGTCTTCGACGATGCCGATCTCGACCTCGCCGTCGAGGGCGCGATCGCCTCGAAATTCCGCAACGGCGGCCAGACCTGCGTCTGCGCCAACCGCATCCTGGTGCAGTCGGGCGTATATGACGCCTTCGCTGAAAAGCTGGCAGCCCGCGTTTCCGCCATGAAAGTGGGGCGCGGAACGGATTCCGGCGTCGATATCGGCCCGATGATCAACAAAGCGGCGATCGAGAAGATCAATCGCCATGTGGCAGACGCCCTCGCAAAAGGAGCGCGGATCATCTCGACCCCGCCCGCCCTGCCGGACGGCGACCAGTATATGGCGCCGATCGTCCTCGGCGCCGCGACGACGGATATGCAGCTTGCCAGCGAGGAGACTTTCGGTCCCGTGGCTCCTCTCTTCCGTTTCGATAAAGAAGAGGAGGCGATTCGGATCGCCAATGCCACGCCCTTCGGGCTAGCCGCCTATTTCTATACCGAAAGCCTGAAGCGTTCCTGGCGCGTCGGCGAGGCGCTTGAATTCGGCATGATCGGCCTGAACACCGGAGCCATCTCGACGGAAGTCGCTCCCTTCGGCGGCGTCAAGCAATCCGGCCTCGGCCGCGAAGGCGCCCAATGTGGCATCGAGGAATATTTGGAAATGAAGAGCTTCCACATCGGCGGGCTTGGCTGACCCGGCCATCGCGCTTGACGGCATCCTCGATGGTTTTGAACGCATGAGCACACCCCACTCATGCGTCGAGATCCCATGGGTTGACGACGATGGCATCGGTGTCTTCGAAGTCCGCGACATTCCGCGTGACAATGATGAGATCGTGAACGATCGCCGTCGCGGCGATCAAACCATCGATATCGCCACGGGGACGGATCGCGGCGATGCGACCCCATTCGACCGCAATCTGGTCTGATACGGGTAGAATGCGCTCAGCATGGTCGTGACGCAATTTGCGGAGCCACTCTGCGAGATGGGCAGCCGACTTCGGGTCGTTCTTCTGTTTAAGGGGTATGCCTCGCATGATTTCGCCCAGCGTGAGTACGCTCAAACGGACCGTCAGAGGATCGACCGACCGCAGCCATGATACGGCTTGGGGCGTGCTTCTGAGATGACATTCGTATCCAGGAGATACATCAGAAGGCGACGTCTCGGCTTGGTGTCCTGGAGCGCTCAGTCACTGCCTCTGAGAAGTCATTATGCCAAGCAGGTCCCGACAACAGATCATCCACCAGAGTCGGTCGGCCAGCGCGCAAAGCGTCGTAGTCGCGGGCCGACAGCACGACCGCCGTGCGTTGGCCACGTACGGTGACCACCTGCGGCCCCTCGAGCCGAGCTTTCTGAACGACTTTCGAGAATTGGTTCTTAGCGTCCTGTAGCTGCCATTCCATGGTTTTAATCCAAGCTAGACTGTCTAGCTATACAGCGTATCTCGCTGCCGGGATCAATTTCAATAGCGGCGCAGCAGCCCAAGCGTTTCGCGTGCGGCGTGCCCCGACGAACCTGAGCGGTCCAGTATTTTGGTCGGCCCCATGTTCGCAGGTGGACGTCCTGGCCTTGCATGAGCAAAACCCACTGTTTCCGTGACGGTCGGACTTTTCAGTATTCGATGGATGGTCCTTACTGAAACCGGTCGAGCGTCTTGTAGTACAAGCCCACCAACGGCAGGAACCATGGCTTGCCGAAATGCCCGGGAACAGCCGGCCAGTCGAGCCCCTTGAGAGGGTTGCGGTCGGCCTTGCCCAGGATGGCATCGGCCATGATCATGCCGAGATGCGTAGACAATTGCGCGCCGTGCCCGGAATAGCCCATGGCGTACCAGACACCGTCGACGTAACCGGCACGCGGATAGCGATCCTTGGTCATATCGACGAGCCCGCCCCAGCAATAGTCGATCTCGACGCCGGAAAGTTGCGGGAAAATCTGAAGCAGGCTCGCCCGAAGGATTTCTCCGCTCTTTGCATCCGAACGCTGGTCGGATGTTGCGGAAAACCGGGCGCGGCCACCGAAGATCAGCCGGTTGTCAGGCGCCAGCCGGAAATAGTTGCCGATATTCATCGACGTCACGCAGGTACGGTTTCCTGGCATCGTTGCTGCAATTTCGGAATCGGTTAGCGGGCGCGTGGCAACAATGAAGCTGCCGACTGAAACGATCCGGCGGCGGAAATAGCCGAACACCGAAGGCGTATAGGCGCCTGTGGCGACGAGCACATGATCGGAAGTAATCGCCCCCCGAGCCGTCGTCAGGCTGTGCCGTCCGTTGCCCTGCCGATGGGCGGTCAGCGCTGCCTTTTCGAAAATGATCGCCCCATGGCGAGCAGCGGCACCAGCAAGCCCCACGACATAGCGCCCCATATGCATCATCGCGCTCTTCTTCGACAGCATGGCGCCGTGGAACAGCGAGCCGACTTCACCCTTCAGATCGGCCGCAGTCAGAAGTGCTGTGTCCGGGTCCACTTCGGCGTGGAGGGCCTCGAAATTGCGGGCGATCGCATCGAAATGCTGCGGCTTGGACGCGAGTTTGAGCTTTCCGGCGCGGCGGAAATTGCATTCGATCCCCTCCTCCGCGATAATCGCCTCGATCGCATCGATCGAGTCATCAAACGCCCGATAGAGCGCGATGGCACGCTCCTTGCCGAGTTCGGCCTTGGCGGCAATGAAGCTGTGGGCGAGGCCGTTGTTGAGATGACCGCCGTTGCGGCCCGAAGCGCCCCAGCCCACGCGTTCCGCCTCCAGCACCACGACCCGAACGCCAGCCTTTGCAAGATGACGCGCTGCGGCAAGGCCGGTGAAGCCGCCGCCGACAATGGCGACATCGTAATGTCCTTCGACCGGACCTTGCGCAGCGCCTTCGAAGGTGGGGGCCGTGTCGTGCCAGTAGGATTGGAACTTCATCGCCATGCCTTTCTCAAAGCCCGACGACGCCCGGCAAACCCGAGATATCGGCAATTTCAACATAGCCGTAATAGGGGTTCGCCGGTTCATGGCCACGATTGACCCAGACCTTGTTCTTGATTCCAAGGTCGTGGGCAGACATCAGATCGTATCGGAAGGAGGACGAGCAGTGCAGCACATCCTCTGGACCGCAGCCCAGCATATCGAACATATATTCGAAAGCCTTGAAACGCGGCTTGTAGGCATTTGCCTGCTGCGCGGTATAGACCGCATGGAAGGGTGCGCCGAGCTTTTCGACATTCGACATGATTTGCGAATTCATCGCGTTGGAGAGGATGACCAGCGGGATTTCCTTCGCAACCCTTGCAAGACCCGCCGGTACGTCCGGATGCGGTCCCCATGACGGTACGCGTTCGTAGACTATCCTCGCGTCTTCGTCGCGGAAGGCCACACCGTTCTTCTTGCAGGTCCGCTCGATGGCATTGTGAACCACCTCGTTGTAAGGCTTCCAGTCCCCCAGAACTTCATCGAGGCGGTAGGCAGCGAAGTTCTTGATGAATTGCGCCATCTGCGCATCATCGAGTTGGCTGCCATAAAGATCGCGCGCAGCCTCGGCCATCTGAAAATTGGTCAGCGTCCCGTAGCAGTCGAAGGTGATGTATTTCGGGCGGAAGTGAGCCATGAGAGGATCCTGTAAGTTTTCCTGAAGCGATTTCGTCTCTTCACATCATAAGCCGAGGTCTGGCCGCCCGGTCGACTGAAATCGGAACCGGCAAAGCAGATTGTTTCGTATCCGGCATGCACTTTGGCAGAGAGTTGTGCGGCGACAATCCCCAGACAGGCTCGCAACCCGGATATGGCCGATACCCGCGGCATAAGATGCGGCGAACTGGCGAGGCTACGGCCGAAGATACCGCCGAAGGCCTGTCCTTGGGACGATCTTCTGACGGCCCGGGTCTAATACTAAAAGAAACGGACGAGGGATCCCTCCATGACGACAACCCAGATCGATCTTACGGCTTTTGGCTCTGAACATCTCGACGGTGCGGTCGCACTTTCGCGCCAGGCTGGGTGGCCCCACCGCCTGGAGGACTGGCGGATGATGCTTGAATTAAGCAGCGGCATCGTGGCCATCGAGAATAAGGGCCGCGTTGTGGGGACGGTCCTTGTGACGCCCTATGGCGACGATTGTGCTGCGATCAACATGGTCATTGTCGATCAAGCCATGCGCGGCCGCGGTCTTGGCCGAAAGCTGATGGATTACGCATTGAAGATTGCGGGGAACAGGCCGCTTCGTCTGGTCGCGACGAACGACGGCCTGCCGCTTTATGAGAAGCTCGGCTTCCGGGAAACCGGTTCGGTCCTGCAGTATCAGGGCAGTGTGCCTGTAATCGAGCGGCCAGATGGCGTGGCGCCTGCCGATCACGATGATCTCGATGCCATTGTAGCGCTCGACCGCGCGGCCTTCGGCGCCGAACGCCGCAGCCTCCTCGAATATCTCGCAAAGGTTGGGCAATTCGCGGTAGTGCGCGAAGCTGGCCGGGTTCGGGGTTTCGCAGCGCTTCGCACCTTCGGCCGCGGCGAAGTGATCGGGCCTGTCGTCGCCGCAAATGCCAGCGATGCCTGTGCCCTGATTTCCTTTTTCATTGCCAGCCGTCCAGGCGCTTTCCTGCGCGTTGACACGACGGCCGACACCGCCATTGGGCCTTGGCTTGCCGAACGCGGCTTTGGCCATGCCGGCGGCGGCATCACCATGCGAACCGCCGGCATCGAGCCTCCGGCAAGTCCCGCGCTGAAAACCTTCGCACTCGCCAACCAAGCCCTCGGCTGACCTGGAGATATTCATGTTTAGCAATTCCCTGATCGAACTCGACCGCGCCCACCTCGTTCATCCGGTTGCGTCTTATCGCAGTCACGAAAATCTGGGCGTGCGGGTCCTGGCGTCCGCCTCCGGCGCAACTGTCACCGATGCGACCGGCAAGCAATTGATCGACGGCTTTGCCGGCCTCTGGTGCGTCAATGCGGGCTACGGCCATGACAGCATTGTCGAGGCGGCGGCAAGGCAGATGCGTGAGCTCCCTTACGCGACCGCCTATTTCGGCCTTGGCTCCGAGCCGGCAATCCGGCTTGCCGCAGAACTCGCCGATCGCGCGCCGGGTGACCTCAATCATGTCTATTTCACGCTCGGCGGTTCGGATGCCATCGACAGCACAATCCGCTTCATCCGCTACTATTGGAACGCGCGCGGGCTGCCTGGAAAAGACCAGTTCATTTCTGTCGAACAGGGCTATCACGGCTCCTCGACGGTCGGCGCCGGCCTGACCGCCTTGCCCGCTTTTCATGCTGGCTTCGGATTGCCTTTCGACTGGCAGCACAAAATTCCGTCTCACTATGCCTATCGAAACCCCGCCGGCGCTGATCCGGAGGCAATCATCGCTGCCTCTGTTGCGGCATTGAAGCAAAAGATCGAAAAGCTGGGCGGCGCCGATCGCGTTGCCGCATTCTATGCCGAACCGATCCAGGGATCGGGCGGCGTGCTTGTGCCGCCCAGAGGCTGGATGAAGGCAATGCGCGACGTCTGCCGCGATCTCGATATCCTCTTCGTCGCCGACGAGGTCATCACCGGATTCGGCCGCACCGGCCCGCTGTTTGCCTGTTTAGAGGACGAGATCGTGCCAGACTTCCTGACGGTCGCAAAGGGCCTCACCTCCGGCTACGTGCCGATGGGTGCCCTCCTCATGTCCGAGCACGTCTATCAGACAATTGCCGATGGTGCCGGCACCTCTGCCGTTGGGCACGGTTACACCTATTCGGCCCATCCCGTTAGCGCGGCCGTCGGCCTGGAGGTGCTGCGGCTTTATGAGGGCGGCCTGCTGGAAAACGGCCGCAGGGCCGGCGCACGCCTGATGGCCGGTCTTGACAGCCTGAAGGACCATCCGCTCGTCGGCGATGTCCGCGGGCGGAGCATGTTGGCCGCGATCGAGCTGGTCGTCGACAAGGAGCGCAAGACGCCGCTTCCGGCCGCTGCCGAGCCGGCCCGCCGCATCTTTGACCGTGCCTGGAACAACGGTCTTGTGATCCGCGCCTTTGCAAACGGCGTGCTCGGCTATGCCCCGCCGCTCTGCTGCAGCGATACGGAGATCGACGCCATCGTCGAACGCACGCGCCGGACGCTTGACGAGACATTGGACGATCCGGCCGTGCGCGCCGTGGTGGCATGAACGGGAGAATGAACTCCCGGCAGGGTTTTGCGTGGTCGCCGAAATACCGTGAAGCTGTCATATTCGCAATTTTGTGCCGCATATCAGGTTCTTTTCGGCGAATCCCGTGGATGATAGCTGCGAAACTGAAGACAAGAAAAACGCGGGAACCCCGAAAAACCGGGCTTTTGCAGAAAATTCCCGCGGCATCCACGGCAGCATTTAATTCTGTAGGCGACCTAAGGCGATAGCACGCGGCGCGCACGATAGAGGAATTGCACTTTGGCAAAGAGCTTCGCGGATTTCAGATACCTCAGTTTCGATGTCGTCGGCACGCTGATCGACTTTGAAGGCGGCATCAAGGACTGTCTTGCCGGGATTGCAGCGGAAGCAGGCATGACTGTGGACGGCGAGGAAGCGCTGACGCTTTACCGCAAGGCGCGCTATTTTGAGAATGCCGATCTCTTCCCGGACGATCTCGTGCGCGTCTATCTGGTGATCGCCCCGAAACTTGGTCTTCCCGCGGAAAAGGCATATGGCGAGCGGCTTCGAGACTCCGCCAGGAATTGGAAGGGCTTCGCCGACAGCAAAGACGCCTTGGTCCGACTTTCCAAGAAGTATCGGCTGATCGCCATGACGAATGCCCGGCGCTGGGCGTTCGAGCACTTTGCAGAGGAACTTGGCAATCCATTCTATGCGGCCTTCACAGCCGACGATACGGGCACGGAAAAGCCCGATCCTGCCTTTTTCGAAAAGGTGTTCGATTTCGTGGCCAGGGAAGGCAACACAAAAGAGGATATCCTGCATGTGGCGCAGAGCCAGTACCACGACATCGGCATCTCGCGCCGTCTCGGCATGACGAATTGCTGGATCGAGCGGCGTCATTCACAAAAGGGCTACGGCGGCACGATCGAGCCGGAGCAGTTCACCCAACCTGATTATCACTTCACGTCCATGGTAGGCCTCGCCAATGCCATGGAGGAGGCCGACATTTAAAACCGACCTCACAGACGGACAGAATCCGCCGCAATAAGGCGGACGCCACAGAGAATTCAACAAAAGGGGAATGCCATGAACGACAAGATCACGAACTGGACCAAAGCAGACGACATGATGGTGGAAAACGCCATCCGCCGCGGCGCAACCCGGCGCGAATTGCTTCAACTGATGCTGGCTGGCGGTGTCGCCACGGCGGCAGGCGGCCTCATTCTCGGACGGGCGTCGAAGGCAGTAGCCGCCGCGCCGGTTTCGGGCGGCACGCTCAAGGCGGCCGGCTGGTCGTCCTCGACCGCTGATACGCTCGACCCAGCCAAGGCGTCGCTCTCGACCGACTATGTGCGCTGCTGCTCTTTTTACAACCGCCTCACCTTCCTCGATAAGAGCGGCACGCCGCAGATGGAGCTTGCCGAAGCGATCGAGTCCAAAGATGCGAAGACCTGGACCATCAAGCTTAGAAGCGGCGTGACGTTCCATGATGGAAAGCCGCTCACGGCA
The DNA here is from genome assembly GCF_056279785.1 of Rhizobium sp. USDA 3886. Lineage (NCBI taxonomy): Bacteria > Pseudomonadati > Pseudomonadota > Alphaproteobacteria > Hyphomicrobiales > Rhizobiaceae > Rhizobium > Rhizobium sp. USDA 3886. The sequence continues at coordinate 1,821,957 of NZ_JBWCDC010000003.1, forward strand.
GACGATGTCGTCTTCTCGCTGAAGCGTCATCTCGATCCGGCCGTCGGCTCGAAGGTCGCGAAGATTGCGGCGCAGATCACGGATGTGAAAGCGATCGACAAGCAAACCGCAGAGATCACGCTCGCAAATCCGAACGCCGATCTGCCGACCATCCTGTCGATGCATCACTTCATGATTGTCGCAGATGGCACCACCGACTTCTCCAAGGCCAACGGCACTGGCGCTTTCGTCAAGGAAGTCTTCGAGCCAGGCGTGCGCTCGGTCGGCATCAAGAACAAGAACTACTGGAAATCCGGCCCGAATGTCGATTCCTTCGAATACTTCGCCATCAGCGACGACAATGCCCGCGTCAACGCGCTGCTTTCGGGTGATATCCACCTTGCTGCCGCGATCAATCCGCGCTCGATGCGCCTTGTTGAGACCCAGGGGGACAGCTTCGTGCTATCGAAGACGACCTCCGGCAACTACACCAACCTCAACATGCGGCTGGACATGGAGCCTGGCAACAAGCGGGATTTCATCGAGGGAATGAAGTATCTCGTAAACCGCGAGCAGATCGTCAAGTCGGCATTGCGCGGCCTCGGCGAGGTCGGCAACGACCAGCCAGTGTCGCCCGCCAACTCCTATCGCAATGCCGATCTCAAGCCGAAAACCTTCGATCCGGACAAGGCGAAATTCCTGTTCGAGAAGGCCGGCATCCTTGGTCAGTCGATCCCCGTGATCGCCTCCGAAGCAGCCTCCTCCTCGATCGACATGGCGATGATCATCCAGGCCGCCGGCGCCGAGATCGGCATGAAGCTCGACGTCCAGCGCGTTCCTTCGGACGGTTACTGGGATAATTACTGGCTGAAGGCGCCGATCCACTTTGGCAACATCAATCCGCGCCCTACGCCGGATATCTTATTCTCGCTGCTTTACACCTCGGAAGCGCCCTGGAACGAGAGCCAGTACAAGTCCGCGAAGTTCGACAAGATGCTGATCGAAGCCCGCGGCTCCCTCGATCAGGCGAAACGCAAGGAAATCTACAACGACATGCAGATCATGGTCGCCGAGGAAGCCGGCACGATCATCCCGGCCTATATCTCCAATGTCGACGCCACGACGGCCAAGCTCAGGGGCTTGGAAGCCAACCCGCTTGGCGGCCAGATGGGTTATGCCTTCGCGGAATATGTTTGGCTCGAAGCCTGATGAAGCAAAGGGCCGGGGCGAAAACCGCCCCCGCTCCGCTTTCAGATTGCGCTATAGTCCTCCAGCCGAACGCCTAAGGGAGCGCGCGTGTGAACAAGCAAGTCCTATCCCTCATCTCGAGCCGATTACTTATCGCTCTGATCACGCTGGTGATCGTATCGTTTGCGGTCTTCTTCGCCACGACGATGCTGCCCGGCGACACGGCGTCGATCCTTCTCGGCCAAGCCGCCACGCCGGAAGCTGTCGAAGGGCTTCGCAAGGCCATGCATCTGGATGAGCCGGCGATCTTGCGTTTCCTGCGCTGGCTCTCCGGCCTCGTGACAGGTGATCTTGGCACATCCTACGCCAACGACATGCCGATCGGTGACTTGATCGGCGGGCGCTTCGTCAACACGCTGAAGCTCGCCGGCGTAACCGCACTGTTTTCGGTCCCGATCGCGCTGACGCTCGGCATTACCGCTGCAATGCTGCGCGGCTCCCTTTACGACCGGATTGTCACCATTGTGACGATCGGCGTGATTTCGGTTCCGGAATTCATGGTTGCGACTTCGGCCGTCCTTCTCTTCGCCGTCTACCTCAAATGGCTGCCGGCGCTCTCGCTTGCCAATGAAGTCCATTCCCTTGCAGACGTGCTCCGGGTCTATGCTATGCCGGTCATCACGCTGACCTTCGTGGTTTCCGCACAGATGATCCGCATGACGCGTGCTGCGGTCGTGGAAACGCTCACCACACCCTATGTTGAAATGGCTCTTTTGAAGGGCGCTTCCCGGGGCCGCATCGTGCTTAAGCATGCGCTGCCGAATGCGCTTGGCCCGATCGTCAACGCGATTGCTCTCTCGCTCTCCTATCTGCTCGGCGGCGTGATTATCGTCGAGACCATATTCAACTACCCCGGCATCGCCAAATTGATGGTTGACGCGGTCGCCACGCGCGATCTCCCGCTGATCCAGAGCTGTGCGATGATCTTCTGTCTCGGCTATCTGGTCTTGACCACGCTTGCCGACATTATCGCCATTCTTTCCAATCCGAGGCTCAGATGACGACAGATATCCAACAACAGCAGCCAGCCGCACGCCGGATCGGCTACCGCTTCAATCTCGTCGGGCTCCTGGGGCTCAGCGTCATTCTCTTTTGGGCCTTCATCGCTATTTTTGCGCCGCTTCTCATCCCTTATCCAGTTGGCGAAATCGTCGACTTCGATTATTTCGGCCCGATGTCGGCGCAGTTCTGGATGGGATCGGACTATCTCGGCCGCGATATCCTCTCGCGCATCCTGATGGGCGCGCGCTATACGGTCGGCATATCGCTCGCTGCCGTCTCAATCGCCTGCGTCACCGGCGTTGTCCTCGGCATGGTCGCCGCCGTAGCCGGCGGATGGACCGACTCACTTCTCAGCCGGTTTCTCGACGCGCTGCACTCCATCCCAAGCAAGCTGTTCGGGCTTGTCGTCGTGGCGGCCGTGGGTTCGTCGATCCCGGTCCTGATCCTCACGCTTTCGGTAGTTTACATCCCCGGTGCCTATCGTTTCGCCCGGGCCCTGGCAGTCAATGTCAACGCCATGGATTTCATCACGGTTGCGCGTATCCGCGGTGAAAATGTCTTTTATCTCATCGGCTCGGAAATCCTGCCGAACATCTTAGGTCCAGTGCTTGCCGATCTCGGCCTTCGTTTTGTGTTCATCGTGCTGCTTTTGTCTGGCCTGTCCTTCCTAGGCCTCGGCGTCCAGCCGCCCTATGCAGATTGGGGTGCGCTCGTGCGCGAGAATATCGGTGGTCTGCCTTTCGGCGCGCCAGCGGTGATCTTTCCATCGATCGCGATCGCAAGCCTTACGATCAGCGTCAACCTTTTGATCGACAACTTGCCCCAAAAGATCCGGGACCGGAGCGCATGATGGCCAACCTCGTTGAAATCCGTGACCTGAAAGTCGAGGCGAAGACCGATTCCGGCCGCATCGTGGAGATCATCAGAGGGGTGAGTTTCGAGGTCGCGGAGGGCGAGATCGTCGCGCTGATCGGCGAAAGCGGATCGGGCAAGACCACAATCGCCCTGACGCTGATGGGTCATACGCGCACGGGCTGTCGCATTTCCGGCGGCAGCGTCATGCTCGCAGGCAGGGACATGGCGAAACTTCCTGAAAAGGAACGCTCTGCTATTCGCGGCAGAGAAATTTCCTATGTTCCGCAGAGCGCTGCCGCAGCCTTCAATCCTGCAGCAACGATCATGGACCAGGTGATCGAAGTCACCCGCATCCACGAACTGATGCCCGCCGCTGAAGCGAGACTACGTGCGATCGAGCTTTTCCGGGCGCTTTCACTGCCCAATCCCGAAGCCATCGGCGAGCGTTATCCGCACCAGGTTTCGGGCGGCCAGCTGCAGCGTCTTTCGGCCGCCATGGCCCTGATCGGCGATCCTAAGCTCGTCATTTTCGACGAACCGACCACCGCGCTCGATGTCACGACCCAGATCGAGGTGCTGCGCGCCTTCAAGTCCGTGATGCGCAAGGGCGGCATTGCCGGCGTCTATGTCTCCCACGACCTCGCGGTCGTTGCCCAGATCGCTGACCGGATCATCGTCTTGAAGGGCGGCGAGATACAGGAGAGTGGCGCGACAGGAGATATCCTGTCGGATGCAAAGCATCCCTATACCCGCGAACTGCTCGCCGCCTTCGAACCCAAGGCGCGAGGCACACAGCCGGTTGTGGCAACGGACAATCCCCACATCCTTGAAATCGAGAACGTGTTTGCCGGCTACGGCGCGATCCAGGTGGACGGTCTGCCTCTGGTGCGCGCCGTCCGCTCGGTCAGCCTCAAGGTCGAGCGCGGCCGCAATCTCGGTATCATTGGCGAGTCGGGCTGTGGAAAATCGACATTGGCGCGAACGATTGCCGGCATTCTGCCTGCCTCTGCGGGACAGATCGTCTTCAACGGGCGGGAACTGGCGCAGAACGCCCGCCGGCGCACCCGCGAGCAGCTGCGGGAGATGCAGATCGTCTTCCAATATGCCGATACCGCGCTCAATCCGGCCAAATCGATCGAGGATATTCTAGCGCGGCCGCTCGTCTTTTATCACGGCATGGCCCGCAAGGCCCGCGACAAGCGGATCAACGAGCTTCTGAACATGGTGCAACTGCCTTCTTCCGTGCGCCACAGACGTCCGGCAGAGCTTTCCGGCGGCCAGAAGCAGCGCGTGAATTTCGCACGGGCTCTTGCTGCCGATCCGAAGCTCATCCTGTGCGATGAGATCACCTCGGCCCTCGACACGGTCGTCGCAGCAGCTGTCATCGATCTGCTCAAGGAGTTGCAGCGGGAACTCGGCCTCTCCTACATCTTCATCAGTCACGACCTTTCGGTGGTGGAAGCGATCTGCGACGAGATCGTCGTGATGTATGCAGGCGAAAAGGTCGAGGAGATCCTGCCGTCCAACAGAGAAAAGGTGCCGAAGCACCCCTATTCGCAGCTGCTCTTTTCCTCCGTGCCGAAACTCGATCCGAGCTGGCTTGACGGACTTGAACAGGATCCGGAACTGGTGCGCGCCTATTGCCGGCGCTGAGAAAGCGCCACTTCCTCACAACGGAAAGAGGCTGGTCAGCGGCATGTGGGCCTTGACGATCGGCGACTTCAGCACCACGAAGCTGAAATACTTGTCGATGCCGATATCCAAATCCGTCAGCCGTTCCATGATGGTCTGGTACTCGCCGATGCCGGCGGTCACGAACTTCAGCATGTAGTCGTAGCCGCCGGAGACCAGGTGACATTCGATCACCTGATCGACCTTCTCGACGGCCGCCAGGAAGCGGGCGAAGTCGATCTGCCTGTGGTTCTTGAGGGTAATCTCGGTGAAGACCGTGAGCGTCTGACCGAGCTTGCCGACATTCACTTGGGCGGAATAGCCGACGATGTAACCTTCCGCCTGCAGCTTCTTTACCCGCATGAGGCAGGGGCTCGGCGAAAGATTGACCAATTCGGCAAGCTCGACATTGGTGATCCGGCCATTCTTCTGCAACTCATAGAGAATCTTGATGTCGATCCGATCGAGTTTCATGTGAGCTCCCTGCCATGTTCGTGTCATCGAACGACAAGCGCAGCAGAAAATTCTGCGCTATGCGCATCCGACCATAGCATATAAACCCCTCCTGTCATTACCGACGCCTTCAGCCTGCCAAGCATAAACGATCGTAGCATCGCGCAAGCACGGTAGAAAATGCTGTCCACGCGCGAACTCCAGCTACGTCTTCCTGGGACGAGCGGTAGATTGACGGCTCACGCTGGAGACGTCGAATGCCTGCCCCCCTTCAAAAAATTGAAACGAAGCAAGCCCTGCCCGAAAGTGCTGATGCGGTGATCATCGGCGGCGGCATCGTCGGCGTCTTCACGGCCTACTATCTTGCACGCCGGGGCCTGAAAGTCGCCCTTGTCGAGAAGGGTCTGATTGGTGCTGAGCAGTCGAGCCGGAACTGGGGATGGTGCCGCCAGCAAAACCGCGATGCACGCGAACTTCCGATCGCCACGAAGAGCCTCGACCTGTGGGAGCGATTTGCGGCCGAAACAGGCGAAGACACCGGGTTCCGGCGCTGCGGCCTCCTCTACCTCAGCAACGATGAGACAGAACTCGAAGGTTGGGCACGCTGGCGCGATTTTGCAAAAACCGCAGGCGTGACGACGCATATGCTCGACAGCGTGCAGGCGACCGAACGCGGCAAGGCCAGCGGCCGGCTGTGGAAGGGTGGGGTCTTTTCGCCATCGGACGGGACTGCCGATCCCTCGCGCGCCGCACCTGCCGTTGCCCGGGCGATCATGAAACTCGGCAGCAGCGTGCACCAGAATTGCGCCGCGCGCGGCATCGAAACGACGGCCGGCCGATTGAGCGCGGTGGTGACCGAGAAAGGAACCATCCGGACGCGCACGGCCATCATGGCTGGCGGCGCGTGGGCTTCGTCCTTCTGCCGTCAGCTCGCCATCCGCTTCCCGCAAGCCTCGATCCGCTCGTCCATCCTTTCTGTTTCGGCTGGGGCGGACGACTTGCCGGATGCGCTCCACACGGCCGAAATATCGATTACCCGGCGGGGCGATGGCGGGTTCACTTTGGCCATCAGCGGGCGCGGGCGGATCGATCCGACACCGCAGCAGCTTCGTTTCTCAAAAGAATTTCTGCCGATGTTCGTCCGTCGCTGGCGCAGCCTTGCGCCCGGCGGCACCGAAGGCTGGCACTCGGGCCATGAGAGCCTGGCCCGTTGGCGTCTTGATGCTCCGACGCCGATGGAGCGGATGCGCATCCTCGATCCAGATCCGCACCGCAGCACCATTGCGTTGACCCATCGCCGCGCCTGCGCGCTTTTGCCTTCCCTTGCTGCGACAAACATAACGGCAGCCTGGGCGGGATATATAGACAGCACGCCGGACGGCGTGCCAGCGATCGGCGAAATAGCCTCGGTCCCGGGCTTTATCCTTGCCGCCGGCTTCAGCGGACATGGGTTCGGCATTGGCCCGGGCGCCGGGCATCTGATCGCCGATATCGTCTCCGGCGCAGAGCCGTTGGTAGACTCACGGGCCTATGATCCAAGCCGCTTTGAGAACTCCGCCTGGGGGAAGGTTGCCGACTTCTAAAATGCGTATTTCTTGTGCATTAGTTTTAAATGCTTAATTTTGCGGCTTTCAACTTGCCTGTTCTGTTGCAGTGCGTCATAAATGGCGCATGAGCCGTTTCGACCTGACGATCCTTGTCATAGACGAAAATGCGATCCGCGCCTCGATCATCGAGGAGGGGCTGCAGGAGGCCGGCCATATGCGCGTCACCGTGATTCACGAGGTCCAGGGCGTCGCGCGCATCATCGAGACGCTGAAGCCGGACGTCATCATCATCGACATCGAGAACCCGAACCGCGACATGATGGAGCACCTGTTCCAGCTGACGCGAACGGTCAGCCGGCCGATCGCGATGTTTGTCGACCGGTCTGATACAGCTTCGATCGAAGCGGCCGTCGAGGCCGGCGTCTCTGCCTATATCGTCGACGGGCTGAAGAAGGAGCGGGTGAAACCTATCCTCGATATGGCCGTCAGCCGGTTCAATGCCTTCAGCCGCCTGCAGCGGGAACTCGCTGACGCAAAATCGGCGCTCGAGGAGCGCAAGGTCGTGGAGCGCGCAAAGGGCATTCTGATGAAGATGCGCGGCCTTTCGGAGGAACAGGCTTTCGCGCTGCTACGCCAGACGGCGATGAACGAGAAGAAGAAGATGTCCGAGATCGCGCAAAGCGTCGTGACGGCAGCAGGATTGCTGATGTGACCCGGTGCCACGCCCATTCGATTGTCCGGAGGACTGCGGAGTGAATGCAGTGACGAGAATTGACACTCAGCAAGGGCGCGTCTCCGCGCCTTCACGACTCAGCAGCGAAGGCCCACGCGTTCTTCGCGCCGGCTTCATCCCGCTTGTCGACGCCTCGGTGCTGGTTGCAGCCGCGGAGTTCGGATTTGCCGAGAAGGAGGGGTTAACCCTCGATCTGGTCAGAGACGTTTCATGGGCGAATGTTCGCGACCGCCTGGCCTTTCGCCAGTTCGACATAGCCCATATGCTCTCGCCGATGCCCGTGGCGGCAATGCTTGGACTGGGCTCGAACCCCTCCCCGACCATTGCGCCCTTCTCGCTCGGACGCGGCGGCAATGCGATCACCCTTTCCACGCGCCTCTTCGAACGGATGCGCGAAGCAGCAAACGTTTCGGAAGCAGCCAGCGCCCTTGAAAGCGCGCGCGCCTTTGCATTGGTGCTGAACCAGATGCGGTTGGCCGGCGAGCCGGTGCCGACACTCGGGATGACCTATCCCTTTTCCTCGCACAACTATGAATTCCGCTACTGGCTGGCCGCGGGCGGCATTGATCCCGACAAGGACGTCAAGCTCATCGTCGTGCCGCCCCCGCTCACCTCCGATGCCCTGGCTGCCGGCGCAATCGACGGCTTCTGCGTCGGCGCGCCCTGGAACATGGTGGCGTCCGAGCGCGGCGTCGGGCGGATCGTTGCGACGAAGCAGGACATCTGGCCCTCGGCGCCGGAAAAGGTCATCGGCATGCGGCCGGATTGGGCCGAGAGCCATCCGGAAACGGTCTCCCGGCTGATCGTGGCGCTGGATGCCGCAGCGCGCTGGTGCGATCATGCCGAAAACCACGACGCGCTGGCTGCGGTACTTGCCGATCAGCGCTATATCGCAGCACCCGTCGAAATCATCCGGCGAGTGCTAGCCGGCGAGTTCAGCCTGGACGCCAAGGGCAACCGCCGCATCGTCGACAATTATTTCATGTTCCACCGCGGCTACGCGAACTATCCGCGGCCGAGCCAGGCGCTGTGGATCTACAGCCAGATGATCCGCTGGGGCCAGGCGGCAATCAACCTGAACAGCGCACGCGCGGCAGCGTCCGCCTATCGGCCCGATCTCTATAGAACAGCGCTCGGCGACACATGCACGCCGCCGGACGCCGATGTCCGGGTCGAAGGCGACAGCGACGGTGACCGCTTCATGGACGGCAGCATCTTCGATCCGACGCGCCTCGGGGAGTATGTCGACGGATTTTCAGTCAAGAGCACCCTGCCCTTTGTTCCGACTGCCGGCGAGGTCTGATCTTCTGCTGCCTTGCACAAAAGGCTGGCAGCAGTTTGCGTTGGAAACGGCAATAGCACAAAATATGCACATTCCTATAGCGAGCCTAAAATTTAGGCATAATCGTTGAAGGTGCTCATCCCCCTGTGATTTCAATGAGCTAGATCTCCCACCGGAAACTGGCATGCCGCTTGCAAGGATGATCTTGCCCGGATCAACGGCGATCTTGGCGGATAAGCGCGTGATAAGCGCTTGCAAAAGACATCGACGTCGCACGGTTTTTGCTGTCCGGGAACTCTCCCTTCCCGCAGACGCAATCTCCGGGCGGCGTTTTTTTATTCCGAAAATTCCTGCGACGACCAACAAGGGGAACCAGCGCATGAACAAGATCCTCACAGGCGGCATAAGCCGCCGCAGCCTTCTGAAAACGACCGCAGCGACTGCCTTGATCGGCGCAGTCCGCACCGCTTTTCCCTCCGGCGCCTTTGCCGCAGCTGCAGCACCTGAAGTCACGGGCGCTAAACTCGGCTTCATCGCGCTGACCGACGCTGCTGCGCTGATCGTTGCCAAGGAAAAGGGTCTTTTCGAAAAACATGGCCTTCCCGATGTCGAGGTCGCCAAACAGGCGTCCTGGGGCGCAACACGCGACAATCTGGTTCTCGGCGGCGCTTCGAACGGCATCGACGGCGCCCACATCCTTTCGCCGCTGCCTTATCTCATGCATACGGGCAAGGTGACGCAGAACAACCAGCCAGTACCGATGGCGCTGCTGGCGCGTCTGAATTACGACAGCCAGGGCATTTCCGTCGCCAAGGAATATGCCGATACCGGCGTCCAGCTCGACGCATCCAAGCTGAAGGCGGCCTTCGAGAAGAAGAAGGCCGAAGGCAAGGAAGTGAAGGCCGCCATGACCTTCCCGGGCGGTACTCATGACCTTTGGATCCGCTACTGGCTTGCCGCCGGCGGCATCGACCCGGACAAGGACGTCTCGACCATCGTCGTGCCGCCGCCGCAGATGGTGGCGAACATGAAAGTCGGCAACATGGATGTCTTCTGTGTCGGCGAACCTTGGAACGAGCAGCTCGTCAATCAGGGGATCGGCTTTACCGCAGCAACGACCGGCGAGCTGTGGAAAGGCCATCCCGAAAAAGCGCTCGGCATGCGGGCCGACTGGGTCGAGAAGAACCCGAACGCCACGAGAGCCCTCTTGATGGCGGTGATGGAAGCCCAGCAATGGTGCGACAGCATGGACAACAAGGAGGAAATGGCGACCATCCTTGGCAAGCGTCAATGGTTCAACGTGCCACCGAAGGACGTGCTTGGGCGCCTCAAGGGCGACATCAACTACGGCAACGGCCGTGTCGCCCACGGCACCGACCTTTACATGAAATTCTGGGCAGGCGGCGCCTCCTACCCCTTCAAGAGCCACGACACCTGGTTCATGGCCGAGAATGTGCGCTGGGGCAAGTTCGCACCCGACACCGACATCAAGGCCCTCGTTGACCAGGTCAACCGCGAGGATCTCTGGCGCGATGCGGCCAAGGCTCTGGGTGTCGCCGCAGCCGACATTCCCCCTTCCCCTTCCCGGGGCAAGGAAACCTTCTTCGACGGCAAGGTCTTTGATCCGGAAAATCCGTCCGCCTATCTCGATAGCCTTGCCATCAAGGCCGCATCCTGATCCCCACCTCCGGCGCGTGACAGGCGCGCGCCGGCCTTTTATTTCCGACGAGGAGCCCTTCATGTCCGCCCTGGCAAAGAAAGAACCCATACCGGCAAAGATTGCGCCGAAGGCCGCAAATGTCGTCCGGCTTGCAGGCCCGCCGGCTCCCCGGATCGATGTGCGCGGCCTTGCGATGGCGGCAGCGCGCAACATCGTGCCGCCGCTTGTCGTGCTTGCGATCATTTTGACCGTCTGGCAGGTGCTCTGTTCGTCGCCCGACGCCTCACTGCCCTCGCCGCACCAAGTCTGGCAGGAAAGCTTTGATCTGATCGCTTATCCGTTCTTCAACTATGGCTCGCAGGACATCGGGCTTGGCTGGCGCGTCATGATTTCGCTCCAGCGCGTCGCCTACGGCTTCGGCCTTGCCGCGGTCGCCGGGGTCGTGATCGGTGCCGTCATCGGCCAATCCGTCTGGGCCATGCGCGGTCTCGATCCGATCTTCCAGGTGCTGCGCACCGTCCCGCCGCTTGCCTGGCTGCCGCTGTCGCTCGCCGCCTTCCAGGATTCCAACCCTTCTGCGATCTTCGTGATCTTCATCACGTCGATCTGGCCGGTGATCATCAACACGGCGGTCGGCGTACGCAACATCCCACAGGACTACCGCAACGTGGCGCAGGTGCTGCGGCTTAATCATTTCGAATTCTTCTTCAAGATCATGCTGCCATCGGCGGCGCCCTACATCTTTACAGGCCTCCGTATCGGCGTCGGTCTCTCATGGCTTGCAATCGTCGCGGCCGAGATGCTGACTGGCGGCGTCGGCATCGGCTTCTTCATCTGGGATGCGTGGAATTCGTCGCGCCTGCCCGACATCATCGTCGCCCTGGCCTATATCGGTGTTGTCGGCTTTGCCCTCGACAAGCTGGTGGCCGCTGCAGGCCGGTTGATCACCCGCGGCGCTTCGGCCAACTGAGAGGAATACCCATGACCGCCTATCTCAAGCTCGACCACATCGACAAGCACTTCGACCGGGCAGGAACGCGCACCGAAGTACTGAAGGGCATCAGTCTGACGATCGCCAAAGGCGAGTTCGTGTCGATCATCGGCCATTCCGGTTGCGGCAAGTCCACACTTTTGAACCTGATCGCCGGACTGACGCCGGTCTCAGCCGGCGCTGTGCTTCTCGAAAACCGGGAAGTCAACGCCCCCGGCCCGGAACGCGCCGTCGTGTTCCAGAACCACAGCCTGCTTCCCTGGCTGACGGTCTACGAAAACGTCAACCTCGCAGTCTCCAAGGTGTTCGGCAGTTCCAAGAGCAGGGCCGAACGCCACGACTGGGTCATGTCCAACCTCGACCTCGTGCAGATGGCACACGCCAAGGACAAGCGCCCCTCCGAAATCTCCGGCGGCATGAAGCAGCGCGTCGGCATCGCCCGCGCGCTCGCTATGGAGCCGAAGATCCTGTTGCTCGACGAGCCTTTCGGTGCGCTCGATGCGCTGACCCGCGCCCATCTGCAGGATGCGGTGATGGATATTCATGCCCGTCTCGGCAATACGATGGTGATGATCACCCACGATGTCGACGAGGCCGTGCTGCTCTCCGAGCGCATCGTGATGATGACCAACGGCCCGGCCGCCAAGATCGGGGAAGTCCTCGACGTGCCGATCGCCCGGCCCCGCAACCGCATCGAACTCGCCTCGGACCGCACCTACCTCAAATGCCGCGAAGCCGTTCTGAAATTCCTCTATGAACGCCACCGCTTTGTCGAAGCCGCGGAGTAAACTCTTAACCAGCACGGATGCGATATGGCTTGATATTGAGTCTCTCTTGGCGCATCTGCGGCACCGTGTCCGTTCGCTCCTGCACTATCGGCACACTGTATCGAATGAATGCCAATAACCCTGTGGCGCCGGTCTCATGAAAACTAGCAGTCTGAACGTCCTTGTCATTGATGAGAACCGCATTCGCGCCTCGATCATCGAGGACGGCTTGCGCGAGGCCGGCTATGACGGGGTCACGATCATCGACGACATGCATGGCCTTGCCAAGCGCATCACCGAGATCAATCCCGATGTTATCGTCATCGATCTCGAAAACCCGAACCGCGACATGCTTGAGAGCATCTTCCAGATATCGCGCGCGGTGAAGCGACCGATCGCCATGTTCGTGGACAAGTCCGATGAAGCCTCGATCGAGGCTGCCGTCGAGGCAGGGGTTTCCGCATATATCGTCGACGGCCTGAAACAGGAGCGCGTCAGGCCCATTCTCAAGATGGCGATCAGCCGTTTCAATGCCTTCGCGCGCCTCAGCCGCGAGCTGGAAGAAACACGCGGCGAATTGGAAAAGCGCAAACTGATCGATCGCGCCAAGGGGCTGCTGATGCGCAGCCGCGGGCTGTCGGAAGAAGAGGCCTACACGCTGTTGCGGCGCACGGCCATGAACCAGAACAGGAAAGTCGTCGAGATCGCTCAAAGCCTCCTCACCGCGGCAAGCCTGCTTGATCCAGGAGCGGACGTATGAGGAACAGGCATGACATTACCGCGGGCTTTGTTCCGCTTCTCGACAGCGCCCTCCTCGTCGTCGCCAAGGAAAAGGGCTTTGCCGAAACGCAGCAACTAGGCCTCACGCTCGTGCGGGAGCGCTCCTGGGCAACGATCAGGGATCGGCTGGCGGTGGGTCATTTCGAAGTGGCGCACATCCTTGCCCCCATGCCGATCGCCTGCAACCTCGGCCTCATGGCGCCCGCGCCACGCATGATCGTACCGATGGCGCTCGGGCTTGGCGGAAATGCAGTTACCGTTTCCAGCGCCTTGTGGCGGGACATGGCCGACCACGGCGCAGCCGATCCCCTCGATGCGCGCTTAAGCGGTGCGGCGTTGAAAAGCGTGATTTCGCGGCGGGCAGGCGACACGCTTCGTTTCGGTATCGTCCACCCTTATTCGGGACATAACTACGAACTGCGCTACTGGCTTTCTGGAAGCGGCATCGATCCGGATCGCGAGATCGAGATCGTGACACTTCCGCCGCAGGATATGGGTGACGCGCTGAAGGCCGGTGCGATCGATGGTTATTGTGCTGGCGAACCGTGGAATACCTTTGGCGTTTTAGAACACGGCGCGCAGATCGCAACGGTCAAGGCGGCAATCTGGAAATCCAGTCCCGAAAAGGTGCTTGGCGTGAACGAGCGGTGGGGCGACAGCCATCCTGAAGCCCTGTCGGCACTGCTGAGAGCGCTTTACAACGCATCGCTCTGGTGTGCTGATAGAGCCAATCACGAGGAGCTTGCCGTCCTGCTTTCAGGGCCGGCCTATATCGACAGGCCTGTTGAATGGCTACGCCCGTCCGTAACCGGCGCACTCAGAACCGGCCGACATGACACGCAGACGGTCGAGGACTTCTTCGTTCCGCACGCCAAAGCGGCAACCTTTCCATGGAAGAGCCACGCGCTTTGGTTCTACACACAGATGGTCCGGTGGGGCCATGTCGACCACACTGCGACGCATCAAACGGTTGCCGGCAATACCTACCGGCCGGATATCTACCGCAGCGCTCTGAAGTCGCTCGGCGTTGCCATGCCGGCTGCGAGTTCGAAAGTAGAGGGCGCCTTGCAGGTCGAAACACCGGTCGGCTCCAGCGGCACCCTGACGCTCGGCCCGGATGGATTTTTCGACGGCAATCTCTTCGATCCCGATCGCGTCGATGAGTATATCGCTGCTCAAAAGCAGGCTTAGCACGACGCCTATTTTGTATGCATTGCACAATATTTGACCGACGACGCGGCGGTTTTCGGGATGCTGATTCCGACCATTAAGGGCGACTTGCGGCTCAAAACAGCATAAATGGCGCAAATCTCAACTTGGCACGCCCCTTGCATAGATAATAGCGAGGCCGAAGGGCCGCATTTTTCGGCGTCCAACGACGGGCGCCTCAAGCAAAGCCGCTGATCAGGATATCCCGCGCATTCCGTGTGTGCGCGACCTGGCCAGCGGCTTTTTGTTTTAACTCTCAACGATGGATTGGCACGACATTGTCGCGCCCCGGAGAAGCCATGCCTTTTTCTGAGAAAACACAGTCCATGTCTGCTGGCGAACCAGCCAGAGCATTGTGGATTTCGACGGTCGCCTTCACCGTCTGCTTCGCTGTCTGGACGATCTTTGCGATTATAGGCATTCGTATCAAGCAAGAGCTCGGGCTCAACGAGGCCGAGTTCGGATTGCTTGTGGGCACCCCTGTGCTGACCGGCTCGGTCGTCCGGATCCTGCTTGGTATATGGACCAGCCGCTACGGTGGCCGTCTTGTCTACACGCTCACGATGTTGGCCGCAGCAGTCGCAACCTTCCTGCTCTCCTACGCAACGACCTATGCAGAGATGCTGATTGCAGGACTTGGGGTCGGCCTTGCCGGCGGCTCCTTCGCAGTCGGCGTCGCATATGTCTCGCCGTTCTTTCCGCCGGACAAACAAGGGACTGCGCTCGGGATTTTCGGTGCCGGCAATGTCGGGGCTGCCGTTACGAAGTTTGCGGCACCCTTCGTGCTGATCGCCTGGGGATGGCAGGCAGTTGCCGAGATCTGGGCTCTCGTTCTTGCGGCAACGGCCATCATCTTCTGGTTTTCGACCACAGACGACCCGGCATTTCGGGATCGGCGCTCTCGCGGCGTTGCATCCAAGAGCTTCTTGCAGGAGTTCGCTCCGCTCAGGAGCGTTCAAGTCTGGCGCTTCTCGCTCTATTATTTCTTCGCCTTCGGTGGCTTTGTCGCCCTGTCGCTGTGGTTGCCCCGCTATCTGGTCGGCGTCTACGGCTTCAATTTGGAAGCCGCCGGCATGATCGCCGCGGCCTATTCCATTCCAGGCAGCATCTTTAGGGCATTCGGTGGCGTCCTGTCCGACAAGAAGGGCGCAAGAAGCGTCATGTATGCGATGCTGGCCGTTTCCGCCGTGGCCACCCTCATTCTTTCACTGCCGGCTGCGTCTGCGTCCGGGTCGGATCCTGCCTTCGGCGTTACTCCCGTCATCTTCATCGTCGTCATCTTCGTGCTCGGCTTCTTCATGAGCCTCGGCAAGGCGGCCGTCTACAAGCACATTCCAGCCTACTATCCCGAAAGCGTCGGCGCAGTCGGCGGCATCGTCGGGATGATGGGGGGCCTTGGCGGCTTCATCCTTCCGATTGCCTTTGGGCTCCTCAAGGATATCACCGGCCTCTGGTCCAGCTGCTTCCTGCTGCTCTTTGTAATCGTCGTGGCTTCACTCATTTGGATGCACCTATCCGTAAAGCAACTGTCGCGCCAAGGGCACTCCGCGCCCGCGGTGGCTGCCACCTAATCTGAGGACTTGGAAATATGACCCAAAAACTCGTTATCATCGGCAACGGCATGGCGCCTGGGCGCATGCTCGAGCACCTTTTCGAAAAGGCCCCGGGACAATACGAGGTCACGATCTTCAATGCCGAGCCGCGCGTCAACTACGACCGCATCATGCTGTCGCCGGTTCTCTCCGGTGAAAAGGACTACGAACAGATCATCATTCACGGCGACGGCTGGTACATCAAGCACGGCATCATGCTCTATAAGGGCCACAAGATCGTCAACATCGATCGTGCCGCCAAGACCGTCACCTCCGACCACGGCGTCACGGAAAGCTACGACAAGCTGGTGATCGCCACCGGCTCCGTGCCCTTCATCATCCCGGTCCCCGGCAAGGACCTGCCGGGCGTCATCACCTATCGCGACCTTGACGACGTGCAGGCCATGCTGCTGGCGGCTCAGTCGAGGGAAAAGGCGATCGTCATCGGCGGCGGCCTGCTCGGCCTCGAAGCGGCCGCCGGCCTTGCGTCGCGCGGCATGGACGTCACTGTTTTGCATGTCATGCCGACGCTGATGGAGCGCCAGCTCGATCCTGCGGCCGGCTATCTTCTGCAGAAGGCTGTCGAAGAACGTGGCATCAAGGTCATCACCAAGGCCAACACCAAGCAGATCGTCGGTAACGGCAGGGTCGAGGGCATCGAACTCGACGACGGCCGCATCATTCCGGCAACGCTGGTCGTCATGGCCGTCGGCATCCGCCCGAGTGTCGGGCTGGCGAAGGACGCGGGTATCGCCGTCAATCGCGGCATCGTCGTCGACAACGGCATGCAGACCTCGGATGGCAGCATCATGGCGCTCGGCGAATGCGCCGAAGTGGGCGGACAGGTCTATGGTCTCGTCGCACCGCTTTATGAAATGGCCCGCGTGGCCGCCTCGCATCTTTCGGGCGACACTTCGGCCGCCTTCGTTCACTCCGACACCCCGACCAAGCTCAAGGTCACCGGCATCGACCTCTACTCGCTCGGCGATTTCGCCGATGGCGACGACCGCGAGGAGATTGTGCTCCGCGACGCCTCGGCCGGCGTCTATAAGCGCCTCGTACTGAAGGACAACAAGATCATCGGAACGGTGCTCTACGGCGAAACAGCAGACGGCGCCTGGTTCAACGATCTCAAGAAGAAGCAAACCAATATTTCCGAGATGCGCGAGACGCTGATCTTCGGACAGGCCTACCAGGGAGGGTCTCCGCTGGACCCTATGGCGGCCGTTGCAGCCTTGCCGGATGATGCGGAAATCTGCGGCTGCAACGGCGTATGCAAGGGCAAAATCACCTCGACGATTACGGCCAAGGGCCTGACATCGCTTGACGACGTGCGCGCCCATACCAAGGCTTCCGCATCCTGCGGCTCCTGCACCGGACTTGTCGAACAGCTGATGGCGCTGACGCTCGGCGACAGCTACAATCCGGCTGCCGTCCAGCCAATGTGCACCTGCACCGAGCTCGGCCATGACGACGTCCGCCGCCTCATCAAGGCCAAGGGGCTGAAAACCATTCCCGCCGTCATGCAGGAACTGGAATGGAAGACCTCCTGCGGCTGCGCCAAATGTCGTCCGGCGCTCAATTACTACCTCGTCTGCGACTGGCCGGATGAATATGCCGACGACTACCAGTCGCGCTATATCAACGAGCGCGTCCACGCCAACATCCAGAAGGACGGAACTTATTCCGTCGTGCCGCGCATGTGGGGCGGCGTCACCAACGCTGCCGAATTGCGCGCCATCGCTGATGTCGTCGACAAGTTCGAGATCCCGATGGTCAAGGTGACCGGCGGTCAGCGCATCGACCTGCTTGGCATCGAGAAGGAAGACCTGCCCGCCGTCTGGGCCGATCTCGGCAAGGCAGGCTTCGTCTCCGGCCAGGCCTATGCCAAGGGCCTGCGCACGGTAAAGACCTGCGTCGGCTCCGACTGGTGCCGCTTCGGCACGCAGGATTCCACAGGTCTTGGTATCCGCATCGAAAAGTTCATGTGGGGTTCCTGGACGCCGGCAAAGGTCAAGATGGCCGTCTCCGGATGTCCGCGCAACTGCGCCGAGGCGACGTGCAAGGACGTCGGCGTCATCTGCGTCGACTCGGGCTACGAAATCCATTTTGCCGGTGCCGCCGGTCTCGACATCAAGGGCACTGAAGTGCTCGGACTGGTGAGGAGCGAGGACGAGGCGCTGGAGCATATCGTGGCGCTGACGCAGATGTACCGCGAGCAGGCCCGCTATCTCGAGCGCATTTACAAGTGGGCCAAGCGCATCGGCCTCGACGAGGTCCGCCGCCAGATCATGGGCGATGCCGAAAAGCGCAAAGCCTATTACGACCGCTTCGTCTTTTCCCAGAAATTCGCTCAGGTCGATCCCTGGTCGGAGCGCGTCTCCGGCAAGGATAAGCACGAGTTCAAGCCGATGGCGACGATTGGCTACCCACAGGCTGCAGAGTGAGGAGATGGACATGAACTGGATCGCAATTGGTGACATCTCCGATATCCCGGTGCGCGGTGCGCGCTGCGTGAAGACGCCGCAAGGCAAGATCGCCGTCTTCCGCACCGCCGAAAACGAGGTCTTCGCCATCGAGGATCACTGCCCGCACAAGGGCGGCCCGCTCTCCCAGGGCATCGTGCATGCCAAGGCGGTCACCTGCCCGCTGCACAACTGGGTGATCTCGCTTGAAACCGGCAAGGCGCTCGGCGCCGATAAGGGCGAGGTGCGGACCATTCCGGTCCGCAATGAGGACGGCGCCCTCTTCATCGCCCTCGAAAGCTTGATGATGGCGGCGGAATAGATGGCGGAAGAGGTCAAGACCACCTGTCCCTACTGCGGCGTTGGCTGTGGCGTCATCGCCAAGATAGCCGATGACGGCACTGTGTCCGTCAAAGGCGACCCGGACCATCCGGCGAATTTCGGGCGACTGTGCTCGAAGGGTTCGGCGCTTGCCGAAACGATCGATCTCGACGGTCGTGTCTTGCATCCGGAGATCGCAGGACAGCGGGCCGGCTGGAATGACGCTCTTGATCTCGTCGCGCACCGCTTTTCGGAGACGATTGCCGAGCATGGGCCTTACTCCGTTGCCTTCTACGTCTCCGGTCAGCTGCTGACCGAGGATTACTATGTCGCCAACAAGCTGATGAAGGGCTTCATCGGCTCGGCCAACATCGATACCAATTCGCGCCTGTGCATGTCGTCTTCCGTTGCCGGCCACCGCCGCGCCTTCGGCGCCGATACCGTGCCCGGCACCTATGAGGACCTGGAACTGGCAGATCTGGTGATCCTTGCGGGTTCCAACCTCGCCTGGTGCCACCCCGTCATCTATCAACGGCTGGCTGCGGCCAAGGCGGCACGCCCCGGCATGAAGGTCGTCGTCATCGACCCGCGCCGCACGATGACTGCTGATATCGCCGATCTGCATCTGGCGATCCGGCCTGACAGCGACGTGGCACTGTTTATCGGTCTCTTCGCGCATCTGATCTCTAGCAACGTTATCGACCAGAATTACGTGGCGGAGCATACGAACGGCTTTGCGGAAAGCTTCGCAACGGCTTCCGCAGTGTCTTTCAACGAAGTGCTGGAGCACACCGGCCTGCCTGCCATGCAGCTTCGCGAATTCTACCGCCTGTTTGCGGCAACGGAAAAGGTCGTCACCTGCTACAGCCAGGGTGTCAACCAGTCCTCGTCGGGCACCGACAAGGTCAACGCGATCATCAATTGTCATCTTGCAACCGGGCGCATCGGCAAGCCCGGCATGGGGCCGTTCTCGCTCACCGGCCAGCCGAATGCGATGGGTGGCCGCGAGGTTGGGGGGCTAGCGAACATGCTTGCCGCCCACATGGCGATCGAAAGTGCCGAGGACCGCGACCGCGTACAGCGCTTCTGGCAGTCGCCGGTGATTGGCGAAAAGCCGGGTCTTAAGGCCGTCGACATGTTCAAGGCGGTCGGTGACGGCCGCATCAAGGCCCTCTGGATCATGGCGACGAACCCGGTGGTCTCGCTTCCCGATGCCGATGCCGTCGAGGCCGCGATCAGGGCCTGCCCCTTCGTCGTCGTCTCCGACATCCTCAAGGATACTGATACCGCGCGTCACGCCGATGTCCTCCTGCCTTCCCTCGGCTGGGGAGAAAAGACCGGCACCGTCACCAATTCCGAACGCCGCATCTCGCGCCAGCGGCCTTTCCTCGATGCCCCAGGCGAAGCCCGTGCGGATTGGTGGCAATTGGCCGAGGTCGCGCGCCGCATGGGTTTTGCCGATGCTTTCGCCTTTGCCTCGCCGTCAGACATTTTCGACGAGCACGCCGCGCTCTCTGCCTTCGAAAACGATGGCGGCCGCGATTTCGACATCGGCGCCTATGCCGGCATCGAGAAAGCCGCCTATGACGCGATGGCGCCCTTCCAGTGGCCGCAGCCGACCGGCGACGAGAGGGCCATAACCCGCTTCTTTGCGAAGGGCGGCTTCTTTCATCCCGATCGCAAGGCACGCTTCATCGCGGTCGAGCCGGCCGTATCCGACCGCACCAGTGCCGAATACCCGTTTACGCTGAATACCGGCCGCATCCGCGACCAGTGGCATACGATGACACGTACCGGCAAGAGTGCCCGCCTTTCCGCTCATATCGCCGAGCCTTTTGCCGAGCTTCACCCTCGGGACGCCATGGAAATCGGTGTCGGCAATGCCGGCCTGATCGAGATCGAGAGCCCGCACGGCAAAGCTGTCGTCCGCGCGCTGATCACCGAACGCCAGGCCCGTGGCAGCATCTTCGTGCCCATGCATTGGAACGATCAATTTGCCGCCAAGGCGCGCATCGATGCCGTTGTTGCCCCGCTCACCGATCCGTTCTCCGGTCAGCCGGCTTCGAAGAACGTCGCCGTCGCAGCCCGGCCGTTTAATGCGGCACGCTACGGCTTTGCAGTCTGCCGGTTGAAGCCCGAAGCCCTCGATTCCACGTACTGGGCGCTTGCGAAGGCAGATGGCGGCTGGCGGGTGGAACTCGCCTTCGATCACGCTATCGACGATTGGTGCGATTGGTGCCGAACCACGTTCGGCATTCCTGACGGCATCGAGCCGCTCGGCTACGCCGACCAGCAGTCGGGCGATCTCCGGCTCGCCTTCTTCGACGGCACGCGCCTGCTAGCCGCGCTGTTCCTCGCCCGCGAACCGGTCGCCGTCGCCCGCAACTGGGCGATCTCGCAGCTTGCCGCCGAACACGGCGACTTGCGCAAGCGCTTCGCGCTTGTCGCCGGCCGCCCCGGCGCCGGCAAGCCGGACCCGGGCGCCACGGTCTGTTCCTGCTTCAGCGTCGGCGTCAACCAGATCGTCGCGGCGGTTCGCGGCGGCTGCCACAGCGTCGAAGCCGTCGGCAAGGAACTCAACGCCGGCAACAACTGCGGCTCTTGCCGCGCCGAGATCAGGGGGATCATCGATGGATGTCTTGCAGCAGCCGCGGAATGACAATCCTGCCCGCATGGAGCCGCTTGCAAAGCTGCCCGTCTTCTGGGCGCTTGAAGGCAAGCGGTGTGTTGTCGCGGGCGGGACTGATGGCTGCGCCTGGAAGGCGGAACTTCTCGCCGCCTGCGGCGCTCATGTCGAAATCTACGCCGAAACGCTGAGCGACACGTTCAAGGCTCTCCTTGGCCGCACCCCGGAGCACCCCGCAGCTAGGTTGACCCACCATCCGAGGTATTGGCAGACGGAAGCGCTGACGAGCGCCACTATCGCCATTGCCGATTGCGACGACGAGGTCGAAGCCAGGCGCTTCTTCGAAGCGGCACGGAAAATGGGTGTTCCGGTCAATGTCATCGACAAGCCCGATTTCTGCCAGTTCCAGTTCGGGTCGATCGTCAACCGCTCGCCCGTGGTTGTCGCGATCTCGACGGATGGCGCAGCCCCCATTCTTGCCCAAACCATCCGCCGCAAGATCGAGACGCTGCTTCCGCGTACGCTGAAATCCTGGGCCGAACTTGCCCAATCGATGCGCGGCAAGATCAACGGAATGCTTGATGCCGCTTCGGCGCGGCGTCTATTCTGGGAAAAATTCGCCGACATGGCGTTCGACGGTTCTGCCGACCGCGACGCCGAAAAGCGGCTTTTGCTTGCCGCCCGCGGCCTGAAATCGACCGCAAGCACAACCGGTCGCGTGACCCTCGTCGGTGCCGGCCCCGGCGATGCAGAGCTCCTGACGCTTAAGGCGGTCCGCGCCTTGCAGGCGGCCGACGTCATCCTCTTCGACGATCTCGTTTCAGCCGAGGTGCTGGAGCTTGCCCGCCGGGAGGCCAAGCGCATGCTGGTCGGCAAGCGGGGCGGCCGCACCAGCTGCCGGCAGGAAGATATCAACGCGATGATGGTGAAGCTTGCCAAGGCGGGCAAGCGCGTCGTCCGCCTCAAGTCCGGCGACCCGATGATCTTCGGCCGCGCCGGCGAAGAGATTGCCCATCTTGATCGCGAGAACATCCCGGTTGACGTCATTCCCGGCATCACGGCCGCAAGCGCCATGGCCTCGCGCCTTGGCATTTCGCTGACCCATCGCGACTGCGCCCAGTCGGTACGCTTCATCACCGGCCATTCCCGCCATGGCGGATTGCCGGTGGATGTCGACTGGGCCGCCGCCGCCGATCTGCATACGACCACCGTTTTCTACATGGGTGGGAGGACAGCGCCACTCATTGCCGACCGGCTGATCGCCGAAGGGCTGCCGCCCGGGACGCCGGCCGTCATCATGAGCGACGTGAGCCGTGCCACGCAGCGTGAATGGCACGGGCATCTCGGAGCTCTTGCTGAAGGCGTCACTGAGATCGGTTACGACAACCCCGTCCTGATCGCGATCGGCGATGTTTTTGCCGCCCGCCAAAGGTCCATGGATGCCGCGCCTGAATCGGTCGCCCGCGGCTTCCTGAGAAGCAGGCTGGCAACCTGAAGCGCCTGACGATCCCGGCCATGCGCGAGAAGAGGCCGTTTCGGTTGCGGCCGGGAACGCATGGTCGCCCGCGTCATCCGCACCGAAGATAGCGACGAGGCATGTGAGTTCGCCAAGAAGCACATCCGGAAAGGCTCGGCAATCCATGCCAACGAGCACTTCAGCTACGACGATCCAGCGGGCCTTAAGCGAGCTGAACCGCGTCGATCAGTGCAAAGGAATACGAGATTGAGGACGATAGTGGCATGCGGACCGGCCGCCCATATCTGCCCGGAAGATCAGCCGGAGATCATCGGCAAGGCCATCGCCGCGTGGGCGGACCGTCATAAGCTCCGTTGAAGCGCGTCAAGATGCGGCCATCGCATTGGTGATGCCACCGGCATCATTGGGGCGGAAAATTGGCCCGGGAACGTCGGCAATGCGCTCCTCTTGCGCCACGGCGCACTAGAACCGAATTTCACGTCGCAGCTGAGTAATCGCTGCAACGACCATAATCCTAGACATGGTGACGGCTTCCCGGCTGAGCATGCGATAGTTCGCTTCTGTGGCGACGCTTAGCCAACCCGACGTCCCGTCGGCGATGTGCCATAGCTCTCACGATATCGACGGGCAAAGTGCGAACGGGAACTGTAGCCGGCTGCCTCCGCTGCAGCCAGGCTCGATGCACCAGAAGCAAGCGCATTTCGACCGGCCTTTATCCGCTCGGCGCACAGGATTTTCCGGAACGATCGGTCTTCCGAAGCGAGCCGGCGGCGCAGCGTCGAAGCGCCCAGTCCGAGACGATCAGCGATGCGTTCGACCGTCCAGGCTTCCGCGGGCGCGGCACGGATCAGCCAGGCAACCTCGTCTGACAGGCTGGTCCGAAAGAGCGGCCGCGCCGCGGCAAGTGGCTGCATCAACATCAACACCTCGGTGAGACGCAAGGTCTTCACCGCTTCGCCCATCGCATCATTGGCGATCGACGTAGCGGCATGAACGAGGGCGTCAATGAGATCGGTGTTAAGCGGAAGACTGAATTGCCAGCCATTGCTTCCACATCGCGGGCTGCCAACCAATGGCGCTATCCCAGGCGGCAGCGATGGCACTTCCAGCAACAAAGATTCATAAGCGCTGCGCTCCCCTGGGATATTGACGACATCCATCCGCACGCCGCCGGGCAGGACAAAGACCGTGCCCGGCTCGAAGACATGAACCGTGTCGCCGAGCCAAACTTCCTTCAGTCCACGCAGGATAATGCCAATCAGCGGGTTGGGGAGCTCGATCGCCTTCAGCCGCTCCCGGTCGATGGAGCAGTAGGAAAACAAGCGATTGCCATGCTGATAGCGCCCAGCAGTGCCGCTCGGCGCCGTCATCGGGCGCAGTCGCTCGAGCAGCATGAATCTCAGATCAGCGTCATCGTTTCTATAATGAATGTTCATGGCCGGAAGATAGGCGAGGACGGCGGGATAAAAAACACCTTCGTGAGCGTTTCGGGCTCAAAGGCGATCATACCGGTGCCATGTCCCGCTTTAGATTCAGGCACAAGCTGGCCTCCATTTGCAGGAGACCACAATGAAAACGATGACAACAAGCCTTCTCGCCGCAGTCGTCCTGATGGCTTCGGGGGCTGCAGCAAGCGCTGACGAGGTAGAGCTCTGGCGGCTGGACTGCGGCCAGATCGAAGTTCGCAATCTCGACGTCTTTTCCGATACGTTCAAATATTCCGGCGAGACCCGGACCCTGACCGACAGCTGCTATCTCATCAGGCACGACAAGGACTACATGCTCTGGGATGCCGGACTTCCGACAGCCCTGATCGGTGCCAAAGCCGACGCCTCCGCCACTTTCGCGCCCGCGCTCGCGGAAGATCTGCCGACGCAGCTTGCCAAGATCGGCGTCAAGCCGGAGCAGATCGGCCGGCTCGGCGTGAGCCACAATCACTTTGACCATGTCGGACAGGCCGCCACCTTCCCCGGAGCAACGCTGATGATCGGCGCTGCGGATTTCGCCCAGTTCAAAGCCGATCCCCTGCCCTTCGCCGTCGATCCCAACCTCATCAAGCCCTGGCTCGACGGCATCGCCAAGGTTGATCCGATCTCTGGCGATCGCGATGTGTTTGACGACGGATCGGTCGTGATCCTTTCCACCCCCGGCCATACACCCGGCGAGACCAGCCTACTCGTGCGACTGGCGAAGACGGGTCCAGTGCTGCTATCCGGCGATGTCGTGCATTTCGAGGAACAGTTTGCCAATCGCGGCGTACCGACGTTCAATTTCGATCGCGCCGACTCGCTGGCATCCATGGAAAGACTGACAGGGATAGCGGAGTCACTCAATGCCATCCTGGTCGTGCAGCACGACGCGTCGGACATCAACAAGCTGCCAGCTTTCCCGAAGAGCGCGAAATGACCAAATAGTCATGATCGAAGCGCCGCGTGGCAGCGAATGCGGCCACGCGGCTGCGACGGAATTGCATGTGTTGAACCACAGATGGAAAGGCCGCTCACCTGGCCTTTCGGCTGACTTAGGCCTGCAGGTTGTCGGCTGACATTTTGCCAGATTTGTGGTCCTTGACCAGTTTGTAGCTGATCTTCTCACCGTCAGTCAGCCCGCGCAACCCTGCACGCTGGACGGCAGAAATTCTGTGCCCGTTTAAATGTTCAGGGGCGATCTTGCGTGGCGCAACACTCGCAACTGCGAGAAGCATCGCGCCATCCAGTCAGGGCCGCCCTGCTGGTGCCAAACTCTTCCTGCTGACCAACGAGGGCATCAACAGGAGATGCTCCGGTTCGCTGCGGCCTTCGATCCTGGACAGAAGCGCCCGTGTCGCCGCTTCGCCGAGTTCCCTGCCCGACTGGTCGATGCTTGCCAGATTGACCAGGCTGAGAGCCGCGGTCGCAGAGTTGTCGTAGCCGATCATCGCCAAGTCTTCGGGTATCCGCACGCCCATTTCCGAGGCCGTGCTCAAAAGCGTAATGGCATCGAGATCGCTCCAGCAGAAGATCGCGCGGGGCCTGTCGCTTCGCGCCAGGAACGACCGCATTGCCTGCTCGCGCTTAGGAGAATTGACAGGGATATGGAAGATCGGTGCTAAGGAGCCTAGGCCTGCTCGCTGCATGGCGCGGCGGTATCCGATTTCACGCTGATGAACAACGGAGACCTTGTGGCCTTCGCGGGCCCCCAGGCTGAGCATTTCGATGTCGCGGTAACCACACTCGAGCAACGCCTCCACCGCGATTTCTGCCCCTTGCTGGTCATCGGCATTCACCGTGTCGAACGTCTCCGCTTTCGGATCATGATAACCGACAGCGACAATCGGAATTTGCGTGGCGAATTTCGCGATAATTTCAGACGGCAGGCGAGGAGCGACGAGGATGAGCCCATCCATCTTGTAGTCGATCATCGACTCGATGAGAGAGGTTTCCAGTTGTGTCCGGGCCTCGCTGACACCGATCATCGCCTGATAATGCGACGGCGCCAGGACGCCATTCACACCGTCGATGACCTCGGGCAGGAAGGGATTGCGTATGTCGATAAGGAGCAATCCTATCGTGAACGTGCGCCCGCGCAGGCCACGCGCGGTCCTTGACGGCCGGTATCCCAGCTCCTCGATCGACCCGGTCACCTTGGCGCGAAGGTTCTCGCTCACACCGTATGCGTCTCGCATGACCTTTGAAACCGCCGCAACAGATACACCTGCATGCGCCGCAACCGTCCGTATTGTCACGCGGTCGCGCTTTGCCGGCTTCGACTTCTCTTTGATTGGCATGAAATCCTCAGTAGCGTTCTACGAGCCTTGACGCCTCGCCAAATCACCATGGCAGACCGGTCGCAAAATATCTATTGCACTCCCCGAAAAAATGTAGAACGTTATACGGAGAACGTTCTACAAGTATGCGGAGGATTTGATGAACTTTCAGCCGAAAGCCGCCGGCGGCGATCTGGTTTCACGCGCGTGGAGCGGCGATATGATCGCGCCTCTGTCGGACCGCGGTCAAGGAACGGCAGCAAGTTTCGTTGCCAAGACGTTCATCTGTGATGGCGCAAAGATGCCTGCCGAATTCTTCATTTCGGCGCTCGGCCTTTATCGCTGTTTCATCAATGGCAAGCGTGTCGGCGAGGACCTCCTGACACCAGGCTGGACCAGCTACGACCATCGTGTGGCCTATCAGCGCTACGACGTTTCCAATCTCATCAAGTCCGGCCAGAACCGCATCGAAATCTGGCTTTCCGACGGATGGTACCGGTCTCCGCTCATGTGGGGTCAAAAGGCCATTCCCAATTGCTGGGGTGACAGGACGGCAGCCATTGCAGATCTGGTTGGACCGAACGGAGTCATTCTCTCAACGGACGCGACTTGGCAAAGCGGACTGCTGCCGATCCGCAAATCCGGCATCTATTTCGGCGAGATCTACGATGCACGCGAAGAACGACTCGTCGACACCCACGGCACCGTGACGCTACCGTTCGACAAGGCGTTGCTCGTCGCGCACGAAACGGCACCGGTGCGTGAATTGCCGGCGATCGCGCCGATCGACACATGGACCGATGCGGAAGGACGAACGGTCTACGACTTCGGCCAGAACATCGGCGGCTATGTGCTCTATACGGTTCGCGGAGTGGTAGGCGCCGAAATTCGAGTGGAGCATTCGGAGGTCCTGGGACCTGATCGTTATTTCGACAACCGCAACTACCGCACCGCGCAAGCGCATACGATCTATACGCTGCGCGGAACCGGCGACGAGACCTATTCGCCTCATTTCACCTTTTTCGGCTTCCGCTATGCCAGAGTGACGGTCACGGGCGACGCACACATCGTGACGATCTCCTCGGTTCCGATCTCCTCCGTGCCCAATCTGGCGGGCAGCTTCAGCTCGGGCAACGCTCTCGTCAACCGGCTTGTCCAGAACACAATCTGGTCGCAGCGCGCGAACTTCATCGAGGTCCCGACCGACTGCCCCCAGCGCGACGAGCGCCTCGGCTGGACGGGTGACGCTCAGGTATTTGCCGCAACAGCCTGCTGGCTGACGGACAGCCGGACCTTCTTCCGGAAATATCTGCGCGACGTGATGGCCGACCAGCGTGAGGATGGCGCCGTCTCCCATTTCTCCCCCGACCCGACACGCCTGCATCCGGAGAATTTTCCGGGCTTTGCCGGCTCGACCGGCTGGGGCGACGCCATCGTCGTCATCCCCTGGGTTCTTTACACCCATTACGGTGATCGTGCGGTTCTCTCCGAATGCCTCAATGCGATGGTGCGCTGGGTCAATTTCGTCTGGTCAATTTCGGATGGCCCGATCGTGCGCCCGCCATCCCGCTGGGGCGACCGCGGCTTCACATTCGGCGACTGGCTGCAGCCGGTCGGCGACAACCGCAAACCGCGCCCGACAGTTGCCGACGATTGCGCCGCGACACTCTACCATTTCATCTCCACCGATTTGCTGGCGAAGATCGCGGCGATCCTTGGCGACGAGGTGCTGGCAGAACGCATGACGGGCCGTGCTGAAGAAATTCGGCATGCATTCGCCCGCGAGTTCATCGCACCGTCCGGGCGCATTGCACATAACGACCAGACGTCCTACGCGCTGGCATTCCTCCATGATCTGATCCCTGCTGAGCATCACGCGGCTGCCAGGCAGCACTTCCGACAGGTGATCGTCGATGCCGACTACAAGATTGGCACAGGATTCATAGGCACACCCGCCCTGCTGCCGGCCTTGACGAAGCTCGGCATGGACGACCTTGCAGAAAAAGTATTCCTGCAGGAGGAGGTTCCGGGCTGGCTCTACCAGGTATCCAAGGGCGCGACTACGATCTGGGAACGCTGGGATTCAATGGCGCCCGACGGCACCATCTACGAGCCCGACATGAACAGCTACAATCACTATGCCTATGGCGCAGTATGCCAATGGCTGTTTGAAAGCGTCGCTGGAATATCGCCGAGCGAAAGCGCCCCAGGATTTGCCGAGGTGATTGTTGACCCTTCGCCGATTGCCGCGCTCTCGCCGGTCACCGCCCACCATGACATACGTCAAGGACGAATTGAAGCTGCATGGGAGTGCCGCGGCAATAGGGTCACCTATCGGCTGACGCTTCCGGAGGGCTGCGTCGGCCGGTTCCGGCCCGGGCCGCGGCATCAGAATCCATCAATCAATGGAGAGCCTGTGGCCGAGGAGGCCATTCTTCGGCCCGGAACGCACCAACTGGTCTTTTCTCTCCCCCAATCCTGAGGAGCATATTCGTCCCCGGTCAAACCCGTTCAGAGGAGGAACGTCATGACAAACCGCATCAAAGTCATTCTCGCCGGCGCGTCGGCACTCATAGCACTGGTTGCCGCAGGGCCGTCGCATGCAGACGCGACCCTCTCGTTTCTGATCGACAACAACCCCGACACGGTCGCGGCTGCCGAGGCGCTGGTTACTGCTTACGAGAAGATCGCGCCGGATGTCACGATCGAAATCGAGCAGCGGCCGGGTGGTGGCGAGGGCGACAACATCGTCAAGACACGTCTTGCGACTGGCGAGATGTCGGACGTCTTCCTCTATAATTCCGGCTCGCTGATGCAGGCGCTTAAACCTGCGCAGACACTTGCCGACCTCAGCGATCTGTCGTCGCAGGCGAAAGTGAACGAGAGCTTCAAGGCCGTCGTCGGCGCCGACGGCAAGCTCTACGGCGTTCCCTTCGGCACGGCGATGGCCGGCGGGATCCTCTACAACAGAAAAATCTATCAGGAACTCGGCTTGCCGGTTCCGAAGACGTGGACCGAGTTCATGGCCAACAACGAGAAGGTGAAGGCGGCCGGCAAAGCAGCCGTTGCGCAAACCTATCGCGATACCTGGACGTCGCAGCTCTTCGTTCTAGCCGATTATTACAATCTGCATGCCGCCGTGCCGAACTTCGCGGACGACTATACGGGTAACAAAGCGAAATACGCGACGACACCAGCGGCGATGAAAGGGTTCGAGCGCCTGAAGGAGGTTCATGACGCCGGCCTGATGAACGAGGATTTCGGTGCGGCAAGCTATGATGACGGGCTCAGGATGGTGGCGACGGGCGAAGCAGCCCATTATCCTATGCTGACCTTTGCCGTCGGCGCCTTGAAGCAGAATTATCCCGAAAATCTCAACGATGTCGGCTTCTTCGCACAGCCGGGAGACGACGCGGCCAAAAACGGCCTGACGGTCTGGATGCCGCCTGCCCTCTATATCCCGCTCGCAAGCCCGAATGCCGATGAAGCCAGGAAATTCGTGGATTTCGCCGGAGGCGTCGAAGGCTGCAAGATCATGGTTGAGACCAACACGGCTCAAGGTCCGTCCCTAGTCGATGGATGCACGCTGCCCGCCGACGTACCGCCTGCGGTCAAGGACATGCTTCCCTATTTCGAAACAAAGGGGATGACGACGCCGGCGCTTGAATTCGTGTCGCCGATCAAGGGACCTGCCCTTGAACAGATCACCGTCGAGGTCGGATCAGGAATCCGCCAGCCGGCCGAGGCAGCCGCGCTCTATGACGACGACGTGCGCAAGCAGGCAAAGCAGCTCGGTCTACCCAACTGGTAACGGTCCTTCGGGAAAGCTGACCTCGCCTCCCATGGGCGAGGTTCCACCCGATCGAAGAGGTAGCAATGATCGAGACGTACCGCCGCTCACGCAGATCTCCTTATCCCTTGTGGTTCTTCATTCCGGCCGCGCTCGTCTATGGCGTGCTGTTTCTCGTCCCCACTGTCTCGTCGCTGTGGTTCAGCCTCACACGCTGGGATCTTTCAACCGCCGAGTTCATCGGACTGGAGAATTTCGAGCAGTTCTTTTCCGAGCCCTTTCTGGTCAAGGGTCTCGTCAACACGGTGATCTATGCCGTCACGACTTCCGGCCTGAAGACGGTATGCGGGCTCCTGCTTGCCGTGCTTTTGACCGGCAACATTTTCGCCCGGGGCTTCCTGCGTACGCTCGTCTTTTTTCCGGTCCTGGTATCGACCATCGGTATCGGCATCACCTTTACGGTGATGATGCATCCGACCAGGGGCATCATCAATGTCACGCTTGAGACGCTCGGCATTCCCGGACCGGGCTGGCTGACCAATCCGGCGCTCGCCCTCTTTTCCGTGGCGCTCGTCGACCTCTGGAAAGGCGTGGGTCTCGCCACCTTGATTTTCATCGCCGGCCTGGCAGCGATTAGCCCCGAATATTACGAAGCGGCCAGAATTGATGGCGCCACCCGCTTCCAGCAGTTCTCGCGTATCACCTTGCCTCTTGTGCGCCCGGCGACGATCACGGTCATCACGCTATCGTTGATCGGTGGCCTGCGGTCGTTCGATCTCATTTGGGCAATGACGCGCGGCGGGCCGGGCTTTTCCTCGGACGTGATCGCGTCAGTCATCTACAAGCAGTATCAGGCGGGCTTCTACGGGCTGTCGACTGCGGGCAACGTCATCCTGTTTGCGCTGATCGCGATCATCATTCTGCCGCTGACCCTGTGGCTCAACCGGCGCGAGGTCGAGCAATGAGAAAAACGCGACCCTACGTGACGGGCGCGGTCGCACTTGCCATCGCCACCGTCATCTTCGTTCTCCCATTCGTCTTCGTTGCGCTCCAGGCGGTCAAGTCGAAGTCCGAAGCGTCCCGGCTCGACTTCGTGCTCCCGGAACAATGGTTGCTCTGGGACAACCTCGCGGCAGTGTTCAAGGCTCGCGACTACCAGCTCGTCCTCGCATACTTCAATTCGACGCTGATCACCGTCGTCTCGGTTGCGATATTGATACTGCTTTCGGCAATGGTCGGATATGTCATGCAACGCCGGAAAACCCGCTGGAATGCCGTTGCCTCGGCTGCCCTGTTCATGGGGCTGATGATGCCGCCGGCCGTCGTTCCGACGATCGGATTGCTTCAGGAAATCGGCCTCTTCAAGACGATCACCGGAATGATCCTGATCCAGGTCGCTTATAATCTCTCGTTCTCGACCCTGCTCTACAGGTCGTTCATCTCGACCATTCCCCGTGACCTCGACGAGGCGGCGCTGATCGATGGTGCTAAACCCCGGCAGCTATTTTTCCGGGTGATCCTCCCGCTGCTCAAGCCAGTGACGGTGACCAACATCGTCGTGCAGTCGATCGCAATCTTCAACGATTTCACAAACCCGCTCTACTATCTGCCGGGCAAGGAGAACGTCACCGTGCAGCTGACGCTCTATAATTTCCAGAGCATGTATACGAGCCAGTACAACCTGCTTTTTATGAACATCCTTCTCGTCACGATCCCTCCCCTCATCGTTTTCATCTTCTTCAACAGGCAGATCGTGGCGGGCATGACTGCCGGCGCAGTGAAAGGTTAGCGGAATGGCTGAACTCGCCCTCACCCGGATTTGCAAAAGCTTTGGCGCGCTTGACGTCATCAAGGGCATCGATCTGGACGTGCGTTCCGGTGAATTCGTCGTGTTCGTCGGGCCGTCTGGATGCGGAAAATCCACGTTGCTCCGGATCATCGCCGGACTGGAAGAGTCGACCTCAGGTTCGCTTACGATCGGGGGCAAGGATGTGACCTACGCAGAACCTTCTGAACGCGGCATCGCAATGGTGTTCCAGAGCTACGCGCTTTATCCGCATATGACCGTTGCGGAGAATATCGGCTTCGGTCTCTCGCTCGCCCGCCGCCCGAAGGCCGAGATTGAGGCCAAGGTTCGCGCAGCAGCCGAGACCTTGCAGCTCTCCCATTTGCTCGACCGCAAGCCGAAGGCGCTTTCCGGCGGCCAAAGGCAGCGCGTTGCCATCGGCCGCGCGATCGTTCGCGATCCGAAGGTCTTCCTGTTCGACGAACCACTTTCCAATCTCGACGCATCACTGCGAGCACAGATGCGGCTCGAGATCGCAGAACTCCATGCTCGCCTGAAGACGACCATGATCTACGTCACCCACGACCAGGTCGAGGCGATGACAATGGCCGACAAGATCGTCGTCCTGAACGGCGGCAGAGTCGAGCAGGTCGGCAGCCCGATGGAGCTCTACCGCAAGCCGGTGACGCCCTTCGTCGCGGGCTTTATAGGTAGCCCGAAGATGAACCTCTACACGGGCGAAATTGCGCATCGCTTCGGCTGTGAGACTTACGGAATCCGCCCAGAGCATATTCGTCTTTCCGAAGCAGAAGGCGAGTGGCAAGGCAGGGTGAGACATATCGAGCGCCTCGGCGCCGATGCCATCCTCTATCTGGATGTTCCGGACGTCGGAGAGATGGTGGTGCGCGCCGAGGGAGAAACGGCATTTGCAACAGGTGCCGCCGTTTGGGCAAGTCCGGTGAAGGGCGCCGCGCATAAATTCGGCGCACAAGCGGTTCTCTAATCCAGCGTGACTTCTCCCCGCCCTGAAGGACGGGGCTTCCGGTCTTGATCACGCCGCATTCGCGCGGGGACTGCTACCGTCTTCTTCCTGCTTCCGACCCGCAACCGGGTTCGATTCACAGGCCATCTCCGGATGTCCTCCGGTTCGGGCCTTGCGGCCCAGGTAAAGGATGTTCAGCGCCGCATTGTGGTCGGCGCAGGCGGCGTGGCCGCAGGAGAGGCACTTGAAAGTGTCCCTGTCGGGACGGTTGGCCGCCTCGATGTGTCCGCACGCGTGACACCGCTGCGAGGTGTAGGCGGGGTTGACGTAGTAGACGCCGCCGCCGGACCGGCGCATCTTGTATTCGATCTGCCTGACGGTCTCGCCCGGCGAGACGTCGAGCATGGAGCGGTTCGATCCCGCCTTCCGGGCGACGTTGGTCCCCGGCTCCTCGACGGTACCCTTGGCCGAGGCTGTCAGGTTCTTCACCTTGAGGTCCTCGAGATAGATGACGTCGCAGCGGCAGACGACGGCGGTCGTCACCTTGTGCTTGGCGTCGCGGCGACGTCTTGCGATCCTCGCCCTGAAGTTCCGGAGGTCCCGCTGCGCCTTGGCGCGGTTCTTCGACCCTTTCTTGCGCCTCGAGACGACGCGCGCGAGGGTCTCCTCCCGGCGCTTTTCCTCGTCGGTCATGCGCGGCAGGTCGTAGACCGCGCCGTCCGACAGCGCCAGCGCGTTGACGACGCCGAGGTCGCCGCCGAGGTCGATCCCGTCGCGGACGGTCGGCTCGGCCACCTCCCGCTCCACCTGGATCGAGGCGTACCAGTGGTCGCCGCTGAGCGAGACTGTGACGTTCTTCACCGTCCCAACGACCTCGCGGTGAGCGACCATCCTCACCCATCGAGCCTTCGGAAGAAGGATTTCTCCCTCGCGAAAGGCGATTTGTTTGGCGTCCGGATATCGGAAGCTCTCGTTTTCGTACTTGCGCCGTGGCTTGGGATAGGCCGCGCGGCCCTCGAAGAAGTTGGCATAGGCGCGGTGCAGGTCGATGACCGCCTGCTGCAGGCAGTGGTGCGGAACCTCGCGGAGCCATGGCAGCTCCGCCTTGAGGTCTCCGAGCTGCTTGTTCTGGTCGATGGCGCTCAGCCGCCTCGGATCGGAACGGTGTCTTTCCAGGCGCTTCTGTTCGAGGCAGGTGTTGTAGACGAGGCGGCAGCACCCGATGGTGCGGCGGAACAGGCGGGCCTGCTCCCCGTCGGGGTAGATGCGGAATTTGTACGCCATGCGCTCTTTCATCGCAGACGACGCTACCGCGTTCACCTTATGTTCGCAAGCCGCCGACGGCGGAACGATTACCCGGATGTTGCCAGGAAGATGCCTTCCCGACCGCGCCTTACCCTCACCCGAAGGAAAGGGGTTGCGGCGCGAGTGTGATCAAAACGCAGATCATCCCCGAGCGGCACGACGATGTGCTTTGGTTCGAGCATCTGTCGTCAGACCGTACCATTTCGGACAAACAGCAACACCGGTTGATTTCGAGAGTATCCTCCTCGTTTACGCACCGATGGAGAAAAAAATGTCACATCACTTCGCATTTGAAACGACGGTCGTCACCTCGGAAGGCCTGGTATTGCTGGAACACGTTCTTGCACGCTGGTGTCAGGAACGAGGGCTAGACATGACGAGCCCAAAAGCCAAGGTGGCTGCAAGAGAGCTCGTCGACCTCTTCCAATTTGGTGTTCGAAAAGAGAAAGAGCTCGACTATTTGCTGCGCCACACGCACTAGCCAGCAGGCCAGATGGAGCGGACAAACCTTTGTACTGCCGAACGCGACGGTGCGACGGGCACGTACGACGTCCATGCGCATTTATCCCGAAGGACCGTCAGGATGATGGTTTGGATCAATGATCTGGAACACAACCGATTCGATGAGGAGCAGGAGGGCGACGGTGCTATTTGGCGAAGCCAGAATTCGCAAAATTGCACATCGCCAATTCAAGTGTTTACGATAGAGCTCTCATTTTCGGCCACATCAACTGCGATCGCCTACTAAATTGCGCGATCAGACGGCTACCTCGTCCGGCGTTCATAACGGCATCGAACAATCAAGGGAATTCGTACCGGCAAGACGCCATGCATCGCACAGATCAAAGAAAACTTGCCTCAAAAAGATCGCGCGAATAGTCGGCATGCGTGACGCCTGATTCTAGATCGGCTTTCGTCAGCTCATCGACGAAGGCGCCCTCTTTCATGACAAGCACCCTGTCGCACATGTGCGCGATCACGGCGAGATCGTGGCTGACGAGCACATAGGTCAGCCCCTGCTCGTCGCGCTTGTCTGCAAGGAGATTGAGTATCTCGGCCTGAACGGAGACGTCGAGTGCCGAGGTCGGCTCGTCGAGCAGCAGGATCGGTGGCGAAAGGATGAGAGCTCGTGCAATAGCAACGCGCTGACGTTGGCCGCCCGACAGTTCATGGGGAAACCGGTTAGCAAAATCTTCCGGCAGTCCCACCTGCCGAAGAGCCTTGGGAACGGCAGACCAGCCATCGTGGTGTCCCATCGACCGGAGCGGCTCGGCAAGGGCCGTCCCGATGCGATGACGTGGATGAAGCGAACCATAGGGGTCCTGAAACACCATTTGTGCGGTCTTCAGCTCATCGCGCAACCGGATCTTTCCGATGACCCTGCCGTCGAGTTCAATCGAGCCCGTCCAGCCCTGCTCAATGCCGGCCAAGGACCGAAGGACTGTTGATTTGCCGCAGCCGGATTCGCCGACGATCCCGAGCGTCTCGCCCTTGCCGACTTCAAAGCTCACCCCTTTGACGACATGGTTGTGCGTCTTGCCCGCGCCATAGACAACATCGAGATTGCTGATCCTGATCACTCTGCCGCCTCCGTTTCGAGTGCTTTCCTGTCCAGCACCTTCAGCCGGCGGACAGGATTGCGGGGATCGGGAAGTGCTGCGATGAGGCCGCGCGTATAGGGATGCTGGGCGTCGTCGAGCCTGGTCAGCGTTTCGACAACACGGCCCGCATACATGACCAGGATCCGCTCGCAGAAAGCCGCGACCATGCGAATGTCATGGCTGATGAGGATGAGACCGGAATTATTCTCCCGCACCAGTTCGTCGAGCAGAACGAGGACGTCCCTCCTGACACTGACATCGAGCGCCGAAGTGGGCTCGTCGGCAATCACCAGCTTCGGCTTGGCTAGCAGCATCATCGCAATCATCACCCGCTGACCCATGCCGCCAGATATCTGGTGCGGGTAGAGCGCCATAACCCGGTCTGCATCGCTGATCCTGACGCGCTGGAGCATGCTTCTCGCGCTTTCGAGCGCTTGAGCACGGCCGAGCCCGAGATGAAGCCTTGCTGCCTCCGCCACCTGCCTGCCGATCGTCAGCACCGGGTTCAGCGAATAGCGCGGATCTTGCATGATCAATGCCATCTCCTTGCCACGGAGCGCACCCATCTGCCGTTCAGTCTTTTCAAGCAGCGGGCTGCCGGCAAGTTCGAAACGATCCGCCGAGATCTCCGCGCTCGGAGAAAGAAGGCGCATGATCGCCCGTCCGGCCGTCGATTTTCCGGAACCGGATTCGCCTACAATTCCAAGCCTTTCCCGCCCTAGATCAAAGCTGACCTCTCTTACGGCCGGAATTAAGCTGCGCCCAAAGCGAACGTTCAGATTACGAACGGAAAGGATGGTTGAGGTTTCACGATCTTGCATGGCGCGGATCCAGGATGTCGCGAAGCGTGTCGCCAGCGATGTTGAAGGCAAGGCTCGTAAACAGAATGGCAATACCCGGCATAACGGCAACCCACCAGTAATCGAGCATGAACTTGCGGCCGCTTGATATCATCGCGCCCCATTCGGGCGCCGGCGGCTGGGCGCCAAGGCCCAGGAACCCGAGCGATGCCGCCGTCAGGATGATGCCTGCCATATTGAGCGTCAGGCGCACGATCACCGATGGAACGCACATGGGTGCAATGTAGAGAAGCAGTATCCTCAAAGAAGAAGCCCCATAGAGATGCGCTGCGGCGACGTAGTCGGTATTGCGCACGACAAGCGCTTCGGCTCGGGCAAGGCGCGCGATCGGCGGCCAGGCCGTGAGCGAGATTGCGATGATCGCCGTATTCAATCCCGCGCCAAGGGCTGCGGCAAAAGCAAGTGCCAGGATCAGCGAAGGAAAGGAAAGGACAATATCGGTTGCGCGCATCAGGATCGCATCGGTGCGGCCGCCGAAGAACCCTGCAACGATGCCGATGAGCAGGCCCACAGGGCCAACGATCACCGATATCGAGAGAACCGTCTGGATGGTGATCCTTGTCCCATAGACAAGGCGGCTGAAGATGTCGCGCCCGAATTCGTCGGTCCCCGCAAGATGTGCGAGGCTGGGCGGCTGGAGGGCATCACCCAGCATCTGGACGTTCGGATCATAAGGGGCGAGCGCCGGGGCAATGATTGCGACGATGCACAGCGCGGTAAGAATAAGGAAGCCTACCAGTCCAAGCGGCTCGTCAGCAAGTTTACGTCCGGCGCGAGCAAGGGAGGCGGCAACGCGGGCCGAAAATCCCGGCCGTTTGACCTCGCTTTCGGAGTGAAGCACATCGGTCATTGCGTGGCCTCCCTGGTGCGCGGATCAAGCAGCGCATAGGCAATATCGGCTGCAAAATTCAAGAACATGAAGATGAAGCCAACGATGATCGTCGCGGCCAGGATGGCATTCATGTCGCCGATCATCAGCGCATTCGTCATGTATTGTCCAATCCCCGGCCACGAGAAGACTATCTCGGTCACGACGGCGCCCTCCAGTAGATTTCCATAGGAGATCGCAAGGACAGTAATCAGCTGCACGGCAATGTTCGGCAGAACATGACCGATCACCGTGTTCGCAGGCCCGACCCCTTTGGCACGCGCTGCAATGACGTAGTCCTGGTTGAGCTGTTCCAGCGTAAAGCTGCGGGTCATGCGGGTGATATATGCCATCGCGGCATAAGCAAGGATGATGGCTGGTAGTATGATGTGCGAGAGCGCATTCCAGAAAATTTCGGGCTCGCCTTCAAGCAGGCTGTCCACCAGCATCAAACCGGTCCGCGGCGTTACGATACCCTCGTAGTAGACATCGACCCGGCCCGGACCGCCAACCCAGTTAAGCCCGGCATAGAAAATCACCAGCCCGACGATACCGAACCAGAAGACCGGTATCGAGTGGCCGACAAGGGCGACGACCCGCGCCGTCTTGTCGATCCAGCTGTCGCGAAAAAGCGCTGCCGCAAGTCCAAGCGGCACGCCTATGAATGTCGATATGATGACCGCCAGCGTGGCAAGCTCGAACGTTGCCGGAAATGCCTGAGCCAGATCCTTCGAAACGGGATTGCCGGTCAGGATTGCCGTTCCGAAATCACCCTGCAGCAGGCTCGCCAGATAGATCAAGAACTGCTGATAAAGCGGCAGATCAAGCCCCAGGCGCGTGCGCATCGCCGCGTAGGCGGCAGGGTCGGCAAGCTCGCCGACCACTGCGCCCACCGGATCGGCGGGCATGACGCGGCCGATCACGAAGGTTACGCAAAGCAGTATGAACAGACTGATGATGAGTTGGAGGACGCGCTTTCCAAGCTCGTTTGCGGATAATTCCTTCATGATCGGCTGCCTGGCTCGGTTACTCGGTTTCGGCCTTGGTCACACCTTCGAGACGTGTCGTCATGTTCGGGTGGCCGATGTAGTTCTGGACGCGCGCGTTTTGAACAATCGGCTCATAGCGCTCGAAGAGCGGCAGCACCGCCGGCTTGAGGTCGACAAACATCTTCTGCATCTCGACATAGAGCTCGCCGCGCTTCTTGGCGTCCGGCTCAAGCGAGGCCTTTGCGGTCAGCTTCGTCAGCTCCGGGATATCCCAGGCCGAGCGCCAGACGAAGTTGCCGGCGTTGTTCGCCTCCTTCGAATTGTCCGGGTTGCTGGAGAACTGCTCCATGGAGCCAAGTACGTTCGGCATGTAGGCGCCCGTTTGCGGGATCAAGAGGTCGAAATCGCGGGCACGATGGGCCGCGATGATCTCAGATCCGTTACCCTGCTGGATATTGACCTTGATGCCGATCTGCGCAAACGAGGCTTGGATGGCCGTTGCAAGATCGATACGCGGCGTCTGTGCGATCGTCTTCAGGCTCAGCGAAAAGCCATCCTTGAACCCGGCCTCCGCCAGCAGCGACTTGGCCTTTTCGATATCGAGATGCCAGTCAGGGCTTGGAATCGCGTACTCGTAATTCTCCGGCACCGGCACCGTACGCACTCTGCCGTAAGGTCCCATGATCGTCTTTTCGATGCCGGCATAGTCGATACCGTAGGCAATCGCCTCGCGGACTTTCGGATTTGCCAGATATTGGTTACCGGCATTCATGGACAGCACATAGAACCCGCCGGTCGGTACGCGCTGGATCTTGAATCCCTGCTTGTTCTGGAAGGTCGCAAGGTCAGATGCACTCAATGCGCTTGCAATATCGATGTCGCCGCGCTCCAGCATCAGGCGCTCGACCTGGCTTTCGGGAACATGTCGGACAACGACGCGCCGCATCTTCGGCTCGCCGCCGACATAATCCTTGTTGACGTCCAGGATGACGATCTCGTTGGGCGTCCAGCGATTGAGCGTAAACGGCCCCGAACCGGCAGAGTTCGTGCGCAGCCACGCGTTGCCATAGTCGTTATCCTTGACGTGCTTCTCAACCTCGACGCTGTCGACAATGCTCGTGGTCACCATGGCGAGGCGATAAAGAAGCAATTCCGGCGTAACCTCGCCCGAAAGATCAATTCGCACGGTATGTTCATCGGGCGCCGTCACCAGCTTTTCGACATTGTCGGCATTGTAGCCGACCCGCTTCAGGTTGGCCGCAGCCGCCTGGTTCATCTTGAGGAGACGCGTCAGCGAAAAAACCACATCCTTGGACGTCACCGGATTACCGGAGGCAAACGCCGCCTCCCGGAGCTTGAACGTGATCCCTTTGTCATCGATCGCCCAGCTCTCCGCCAGTTGCGGAGCGATCTTTCCCTCCGGCGTCGCCAAGACCAGTCGGTCGTAGAGGTTGCACATGATTTCATTGGCCTTGCCTTCCGTCGCCTGCTGCGGATCAAGCGACAGCACCTGGGCAAGCGACGTGCCGATGACGAGCTGGTCCTTCGGCGTTTCAGCGACGGCGGCAGAAGCAGTCAGCGCCAGAACGCTAATGGCGGCTCCAACGAAGAGCCCCTTACGAAAATGCTTCATTTCAATTCCTCCCTGGTTTACTATAGAAGACATATTATGTCATCGGTATGTCGTATTATGATTTATAGAACTTCCCGCGGGTTGGCAAGAGCCGCCTATGGGCATTTGCGACGGACACTGTGAGGGGTTGGAACAACAGAATGCGACGGAGCCGGGAGAGACTTGCGCAGCAGTTGATCGATCAAATGCGCGATCAGATCGAAACGGGAAAGCTCAAAGAGGGCGATCAGTTGCCCACCGAGCCGCAACTGGAGAGGACTTTCGGCGTAAGCCGCACCGTTGTACGCGAAGCCATCGCCGATCTTCGCTCGGCCGGCTATGTCCGGCCGATCCAGGGAAAGGGCGTGTTCGTCAGCAATCCGCATGCACAAAAGGCATTTTCCTTAACGCCAGTTGAAGTTAAGAGTATCCCAGAAACCCTTGAATTGCTTGAGTTTCGCATGGCTACCGAAGGTGAGGCGGCAGCCATTGCCGCCTATAGAAGAACGGCCGAACAGGAGGCTGCGATCCGCGCGGCCAACCGCAAAATGGCGCAGATGATCGAAGATGGCGCTCCCACGGTCGAAGCGGACTATGAGTTTCATATGGCAATTGCGGCCGCAACCAATAACCGCTTCTATGTCGACGTTTTGCGGCATTTCGGCCCTCGCGCCATCCCCAGAGGGCAGTTCCCGACGCTGCCCGAGGCCAATGATCGCGCCTATCTGAACAAGGTCCATGCGGAGCACGTCGAGATCCTCGATGCTATTGCAGATCAGGAGCCTGAGCGGGCGCGGCAGGCGATGCGAGCGCACCTGCTAGGGAGCCAGCGGCGCTACCGCATGTTGGCCGAACAGCAATAAGACCCTCGACACTCTCCAAAATTCATATTATGTCATATGACATTGCTGAATTCAGGAGAGGTTTTCAAAACATGTATGCTGGAACTCAGGTCGCGGTTCGCGATGACGACGATTTCCGCGTTTTCGCACAGCTCGGACTGAAGCACATCTGCGCCGACCCGGCTGGATCGCCCTCGAGTTGGACGCTTGATGACCTTAAGCGCCACCGCGACAAGGTCGAAAGCTTCGGATTGATTCTCGATATGGTCCAGCTGCCCCTCCCCTCGCGGCCGATCGAGAACGCGTCTTACCCCGACATTCTTCTCGCCGGGCCGAACCGGGATCGCCAGATCGATGCCGTCTGCAAGCTCATCGAGGATATGGCGGCTGCCGGAATCCCGTCGGCGAAATACAATCTCAATCTGATCGGCATTCCGCGCACGCCAATGGAGCCTGGCCGCGGCGGCTCGATGAACGAGGCCTTTCGCTGGGAGAAGGCCGATCAAGCGGCGAGGCCGGGCCTCGCAGGCGAGCTTTCCGAGGAGGAAAACTGGGAGAGGATCGACTATTTCCTCGAGCGTGTGGTGCCGGTTGCCGAAAGCAACCGCGTGCGGCTTGCCTGCCATCCGCACGATCCTTACACGCCGCCCGGCTATCGAGGCGTCACCCGCGTCCTTGGAACGGTCGAGGGCCTGAAGAAGTTCGTGACCATGCGCGAAAGCCCTTATCACGGACTGAACTTCTGCCAAGGATCGATCGGCGAGATGCTTGAGAACCCGCGTGAGGAAATCGACGACATTATCCGCTGGTTCGGCACGCGCGGAAAAATCTTCAACGTTCACTTCCGCAACATCAGGGGCGGAAAACTGTCCTTCATGGAGACCTTCCCCGACGAAGGCGACATGGACATGGTCCGCTCGGCGCGGATCTACAAGGAGGTCGGCTACCAATACATGCTGATGCCCGACCATGTCCCGACCATCAGCGGCAGGGATCCGTCCGGCGTCGCTTTCGCCTTCTGCTACGGCTATATCGCAGCGCTCGTCGAAGCGCTTGAGACCCAGTCGATTTAAGCCAGGCCACATCCTTTTCATCAAGAAACTCGAACAGGAATGAACAATGGATCCAATTGACCTCAAGAGAGCAGTGGGCAACGGGCTGCTCTCCTTTCCCGTCACGCATTTTGATCAGGAACTCAAATTCGACGAGGACGCCTACCGCAAGCACATTGAATGGTTGGCCGGCTATGAGGCAGCCGCTCTTTTTGCCGCCGGCGGCACAGGGGAATTCTTTTCGCTCAATCCGCAGGAAATCCCTGCCGTCGTGACGGCCGCAAAAGTGTCGGCCGGAAAGACGCCGATCATTTCCGGCACCGGATACGGTACCTCGCTTGCGATCGACATTGCAAAAGCCGCGGAAAAAGCCGGCGCAGACGGTCTATTGCTGTTGCCGCCCTACCTGATGTTCAGCGAACAGGACGGCCTCGTCAACCATGTCAAATCGGTCTGCAAATCGGTCGGCATCGGCGTCATCGTTTATAATCGTGACAACGCGGTGTTGACGGCCGATAGCATCGCAAGGATTTGCGATGAATGCCCTAACCTCATCGGCTTCAAGGACGGCGTGGGCGATGTCGACAAGGTGATCGAGATCACCACGAAACTTCAAGACCGTCTTGTCTATGTCGGCGGCATGCCGACGCATGAGGTCTATGCGCAAGCCTATTTTGCAGCCGGGGTCACCACCTATTCGTCCGCCGTCTTCAATTTCGTGCCGGCACTCGCCCAGCGTTTCTATCAGGCTCTTCGTTCAGGCAATCAGCCTGTCATTGACGAAATCCTGAAAAACTTCTTCTTTCCCTTTGTCGCGCTGCGCAATCGGAAGAGAGGTTACGCAGTTTCGATTATCAAAGCCGGCCTTCGGGTGCTTGGTCGGGAAGCGGGCCCCGTCCGCCCGCCGCTCATTGATCTCAGCCCAGAAGAACTGACGCTGCTCAAGCGTATCGTTCAGGCAAACGACATCGAGAAAATTGCAGCGGAATGAAGAGGCGGCAGGGCTAGGCGGTTCCCCTCCCAACCGCCCTGAACCACCTCTTCTTGAACGGCCGCGCGGGCATAGTTCGACCCGCGCGGCCGTCTGCTAACCAGGCATATAGTGAATAGAATCTGACACCTAGTGTCCGCGCAGAAGCCTCGGTCCCGGTCGTGGAAGGGCGTTCCGACCCTGCCAGGAAACCAGAAAATCCGAATGTCGCAGGAGGCTGGAGAGCGGTCCATCCTGCAGCCAAAGTCAAGGGCAGGAGTGCGTGCCGGAGCGGCACCCTGGCTGAGCCGCTGCAAACGGCCACCGGACACATCATCCAGCGAAGAATTTGCTCAGTACCGGAGCAAGAATCTCGGGGCAACGTCACGGCTCTGATTGTCCAGAGTTTCGTATGATCCATTCGGCAGCGCTTCCACAACGGCGTGCGCGGTCTTATGCCACCAATCCAGGCTTGCGCCGACCACGATCACGCGCACGGGCACATTGATCAAATCAAGCGAAGCGCGTGTGACCATCAAAGCTGCTCCAGCAATTGCAAGCACCTGAACGAATCTGCGTCTCAGCATTCCTGTTCTCGTTCACGTGTTCGAACAGGCGGAAGTCTGGCGTTCGCCGCGTCAGGGTTCGAGGTCGATAGCGGCCCGATAGCTGCCGTCCATGTAGAAAGGCACAGATGCGTGCTCGTGGACGATTTTCCAGGCGCCCTCGGTCCGCCTGAGGCAGACCGTTTTGCGCTGCCACCATTGCGCTTGTTGACCGTCAATCTTGGTTGTTGCGCTCACTTTGGAAAGTCCGTGGCAAAAAGCGAGGCCGCCGCTGACTTCGATGGTCAAATCGCGCTCCTCCAGGCCGACCGGTCCCTCCCAAGTATCGAGCCAGGCGGCGAGACCCGAAATATCTGCCATGTGGGCAAGTGGCGGTGCCAGATCGAAGATGACGGCATCCGAGGCGTACTGCGCTCCGATTGCTGCTGCGTCCTTGTCATGGTGGCCTTTGCGGACGGCTTCAAGTACCGCCTTTATCTCCATTTCTTCGGTATCGATGGTCATGATCGTCTCCTTTGGGGTGGGTTTACCCAAAGGACGCGGCAGCGGCTCCCGATCCGACAGGGAACGAATCTTTTTCTGCCAGGAACGCCTATTCCGACCATGCCGGTGGTGGCGCAGGAATCTCCGCTCACGGAAGGGCGTCAATCGCACCGTGCGGCTATGGGGCAAGCCCGCGCTCTGTGCCTTCCATACCGGCTCTCCGCTCTTCCATCAGAGGCGCCGGCCTTCGCTATTGGCATCGATGACCGCGCATACCTCGGCAAAGGATACGGCCGGGAAGCTTCACGTTCGCTCTGGCCACACCTTCGGGAGCGGCCTTCATCGCACCTCCGTGCGGGTTCTGGCGAGCAATGCACGCGCCATCGCATGCTATCGCAAGTGCGGGTTCGTGGAGGAAGGGCGCGAGCGCGAAGCAGCCTTCGTCAACGGCACCTGGCAGGACGACATCATCATG
Source organism: Rhizobium sp. USDA 3886 (assembly GCF_056279785.1). Classification (NCBI taxonomy): domain Bacteria; kingdom Pseudomonadati; phylum Pseudomonadota; class Alphaproteobacteria; order Hyphomicrobiales; family Rhizobiaceae; genus Rhizobium; species Rhizobium sp. USDA 3886. Next base: position 1,866,541 of record NZ_JBWCDC010000003.1, read on the forward strand.
AGACTGCTGGACAGAGAGTTCAGTCAGCCCTGAGGTCTGCAAGGGGTCGATCATGCAATTTCAATCCGTCACAGAAGGGAAAGCGGCTGTCACCTCGTCGCTGTGATGACCAACCCATAGATATTCAGCGCTCGTTCAGCCCAGAATGGCGCGCCGCCGTTCAAGGCTTTCTGCCGGCCATTCTTCCTTCATGTCGTAATAGACCTCGAAGGCGCGGGCGCCGTCCGGTAGCCGAATCCAGGGCAGTTTCGAGCGAGTGAAGATGTGAACATCGGGCTCAATTGCGGTGGGCTCATCGAGTGTAGTAACGCGTACAAAACGTAGCGCGCGGCGTCCGCCGTAATCGCTCCACAATGCCACCTTGCAGAACGGGCAGCGATAGATATCGTGCCGGCGGCCGCTGTCGGTTGCCATCGTCACCGGCTCCGGTGCGCCTGACAAGAGCGTAATGCGGTCGGTCTCGATCAGCGCGTTGATGACGAAGGCGCTGCCAGTTTGGCGTTGACAGTCGCGGCAATGGCAGCAATGCACGAACATCGGTCTGGAATTCAGCCGGTAGCGCACTGCTCCGCAGAAACAGCCTCCTTCGAAGGTCGGTGGCGGCATACACGCCCTCCTTTGCTTCCGAGCCACAGGTTAGCCGACCCAGGGTATGCCTGCAACGGGTGGGGAGAAGCCGTAGGCCGCAAGGCAGCCTTCATAGTATTAGATTGCTCAGGACAAAGAAAGCGCGCCCCTGGAGGGGGCTATGTCAAACTCGTGGGGAATCCCACAAAGGACTCTTATGTCGGCATCAAGCCACTAGCCCAACGGCAGGATCAGCACATCGCGCGGGGGGACTTCGATCTGTCCGCCATGATAGTTCCAGCCGGCGGGCCACGACGCTTGCGCGCTGGTCAACGTTCCGAGCCGGTCGGCAAGCTCGACATCCGTCGCCTGCGGACTGCGCGTCGGATTGACGAGCCAGAGAAAGCTGCCTTTTTCGCCTTTGTGGATGCGGGCAAAGACGGCATCGTTTGAAAGCGTCACGTGCCGGCTCCGGCCGCTCCATTTCATGATCTCTTCGAAGAAGGCACGGTTCGCTTTGCCTTCGGTTCGGTAATAGGCAACCGAGGGGTTTGTGCCGATCAAAAGCGTGCGGCCTCTGCCGAAGCTGTTTTCGACGACCGCCAGGCGTCCATCGTCAAAACGGCCGAGCGCCTTGCCGCCGGCAAGCTTATAGGATTGCAGCAGCCCGCCACCGTCGACGGCCAGTCCTTCCAGCTCGAGACGAATCCGATCGCCGATATCCGGCATGAACTCGACTTCCTCCTCCCGTGCGCCGAAGACCTCGTCGAGGCCCATGTTCGGCTGCACCTGGCCGACATGGCCGCGGTCGCCGAAATATCCCGGGCAGGCTTCGGCGATCAGGACGCCGCCCTTTTCCACCCAGGCTTTGAGATGCCTTGCCTGTTCGGCGGTGAACATGATCGGATAAGGGAAGTAGAGGAGATCGTAGTCGCCGATATCGTCGATATGAACCCAGTCCGACTGCACCCCGTTTTCTAAAAAGCCGCGGTAGGCACCCCACATGGCTTCCGGATAGGGCTTTTCCTTGCGGTCGTGGTTCAGCAGATAGTCGAACTGCTGCGTTTCGGGCACCACAAGTATGCCGACCTCGCCACGCACCGGTTTTGCCTCCCAGAGTGCTGCCTGGGCCGGATCGTTTGCCCATTTTGCCATCTGGCTGGCGATTTCCGAGCGCGGCGTGCGCGCGCCGTCCATGCCGTAGGAGCCGAAGGCGCCGAAGAGCGGACCGTCGAGCAGCGGACGCCAGCGCAGGTTAAGAACGCCGCGCGCGCCGCCGGCAAGCGAAGTCATGCTCCAGAGGCGGATATCGTCCGGCTCGGCCACACGGCCATCTTCTTTGTCACGGCCTATCACTTGCGGCTGCAGCCAAAGAGGCCCGCCTTGCCGCTCGGCATGCCAGAAGGGTTTGCCGCGGGCGGCGGCACGGTTGATGTCGACGCCATACCAGGTCTTCCATGGCTCTGTACCCTTGCGGGCCTGGATCCAGGTGAAGCCATAGATATCGACCTTGGAAGCAGCCAACCAGTCATCGCAACCGTTTGCCGCCATGTTCGGAATGGCGCCGGAAATGCCATGGGCAGCAATGACGTTCTTCCGGTCGATGGCGCGGATCGTGTCGATGCGCCACTGCATCTGGCCGTAGAAATTGTCCCGCTTGAACTGCAGCCAGTCGATGCATTCCGGATAGGGCGCCATATGCACGGGCGGCTCGATATCCTGCCATTCGGCATAGCTGTAGCGGTGCCAGGCCTTGGCGAGCGCTTTCAGCGTGCCGTATTTCTTTTCCAGCCACTCGCGGAACGCTGCCTTGGCATAACTGCTGTAGTCGACATCGGCGGAATAATTGCATTCGTTCCAGACGTCGTAGCCGTAGATCGCCGGGTGATCCTTGTAGCGGGTGGCGAGTGCGGTCAGGAATTGGCCGGCCGCCTCCTTCACCTCGGGGCAGTTGAGCGTCAGCGCGCCGGCGCCGCCGCCATTGTTGGAGAAGCCACCCGTTGCAGAAGAGACGCCCATATAGGAGCCAAGCTTCGTGCCATCGGCAGCGACCTGCAGCGCGTGGCTGAACTTGCGAAGCGCCCAGTCCGGTACCGCGTGGATCAGCTCGGCGATCACCGTCTTGATGCCGTTCTTCGCGGCGAGATCGAGCTGACGGTCATAGTCGTCCCAATCATAGACGCCCGGAGCGACTTCGATCGCGCCCCACATGAACCAATGGCGGAAAATGTTGAGCCCGTCTTCGCCGGCGGTCGCGTAGTCACGCTCCCAGTCCTCATTCGGCGGGTTGGACTTGCGGAAATAGACGGCGCCATAAGGAAATTGAATATCGTTTCTGAGCATTGTCCTGTCCTTTTCAATCGAGTCCGGGCAAGGCTTCGCCGTCCGGAGGAAGTTCCGGTTCGCGGGCAATCGAAGGGTCTGTCCGGTGTTTTGAGAGCTTTCTTCTAGCGCGGCCCTCCGGCGAGAAGTTCGAGCGTGCGGATAAGGGCGGAATGGTCGCGCTCGCCGTCGCCATTGGCGACCGCGGCATTCATCAGCTGTTGCGTCGCTGCCGTGTTCGGCAGCGCGAGATCAAGCGCGCGGGCGGCGTCGATCGCGAGCGTCAGGTCCTTGCGATGTAGGCGGATCCGAAAGCCGGGCTCAAAAGTCTCGTTGACCATGCGCTCGCCATGCACCTCAAGGATTCGCGAGGAGGCAAAGCCTCCCATCAGCGCAGCACGCACCCTGGCCGGATCGGCGCCAGCTCTCTTGGCAAAAAGCAGCGCTTCGCCAACCGCCTCGATCGTCAGCCCGACGATGATCTGGTTGGCGACCTTCGCCGTCTGCCCGTCGCCCACCCCGCCAACCAGTGTGATGGTCTTGCCCATCGTCGCAAGCAGTGGCCGTGCGCGCTCGAAAGCCTCCTGCTTGCCGCCGACCATGATCGTCAGCGAGGCGGCCTTGGCGCCAACCTCGCCGCCGGAGACCGGTGCGTCCAGATAGTCGCAGCCCAGAGCCCCGATGCGCGCGGCAAAGGCCTTGGTGGCAACCGGCGAGATCGAGCTCATGTCAATGACGAGCTTTCCGGTCGAAAGCCCTGAAGCGACACCATTTTCGCTAAAGAGGACGGCTTCGACGTCCGGTGTGTCCGGCAGCATCAGGATTACGATGTCGGCGACTTCTGCGACCGCCCTGGCGTTTGGCGCTGCGATGCCACCTTTGGCGACGAGATGCTGCGAGGCTTCCCTGACACGGCTCAGATGCAATGTGTGGCCGGCATCGATCAGGTGTTCCGCCATCGGACGCCCCATGACGCCCAGTCCGATAAATCCGATGTTCATGGTCTTCTCACTTCCGCTTGCTCACGTCAGATAAGGCTTCATCCAGCCGAGGCCCGCGCGGGTGCCGGCCTTCGGCCTATACTCGCAGCCCACCCAGCCATCGTAACCCACGCGGTCGAGTTCGGAGAGAGTAAAACCATAGTTGATCTCGCCCGTGCCGGGCTCGCCCCGGCCCGGATTGTCGGCGATCTGCACATGGGCGATCTTCTCCTTGAGCCGGATGAAGGTCGGGATCAGGTCTCCCTGCATGATCTGCATGTGGTAGAAATCATACTGGATGTAGAGATTGTCCGAGTCGGCTTTTTCGAGGATGCGCTCGGCATGTGCCGTGCTCGACAGGAAGAAGCCCGGAATGTCGCGCAGGTTGATCGGCTCGATCAAGAGCTTGATGCCGGCCTCGGCACAGCGCGCCGCAGCGTATTTGAGATTGCCGACAAGCACTTTTTCCAGCATTTCGAGATCGGCACCTTCCGGCACCAGGCCGGAGATGACATTGACCTGTCTGCAATCGAGCACCTTGGCATAATCAAGAGCGAGCGAGATGCCGGCGCGGAACTCCTCCACGCGGTCCGGCAGGCAGGCGATGCCGCGCTCGGCGCCGGCCCAGTCGCCAGACGGCACGTTGAAGAGCGCCTGTTTCAGGCCGCTTGCCTTCAAAGCATCTGCGACCTTTTCCTTCGGCTCGGCATAGGGACCGAGATATTCGAGCGCTCCGAAGCCATCCCTGGCCGCTGCGGCGAAGCGGTCGAGGAAGGGCAAATCCTGATAGAGGAACGAGAGATTGGCGGAGAATTTCGGCACTGCGTTTATCCTCAGGCATTGGCGGGTGCGACGAAGCGATGCCGATGAAGCATGCGCTTGTTGCGCGGATCGGGATTGGGAACGGCGGAGATGAGGCTTTTGGTATAAGCCTCCTGCGGCGCGGTGCAGATCTGCTCGGCCTCGCCGAGCTCGACGATCCTGCCGCGATGCATGACGGCGACGCGGTCGCAGAAGTAGCGCACCACGGAAATGTCGTGCGAGATGAAGATGAAGCTCAGGTTCAGCCGCTGGCGAATGTCGAGCAAAAGGTCGAGGATCTGGCTGCGGATCGAGACATCGAGCGCCGAGGTGGCTTCATCGGCAATGATGATACGCGGATCAAGGGCAAGCGCCCGGGCGATGCCGATACGCTGCCGCTGACCGCCCGAAAAGGCGTGCGGATACCGTTCCATGCCGATCGGGTCGAGGCCGACCATGCGCATCAATTCGGCCACGCGATCCTCCAGCGCCCTGCCCTTGGCAAGGCCGTTGACGACCAGCGGGTCACCGATCACCTCCTTGACGGTCATGCGCGGATTGAGCGAGGCGAAGGGATCCTGGAAGATGAGACGGACTTCGCGGTGGAAGCTGCGAAGCGCGCGCGTCGTGAGCGTGGTGACGTCGATCGCGCCGCCGTCCTTGCCGCGATAGGTTATGCTGCCGCCGGTCGGCTCGACGGTGCGCAGGATGAGACGGCCGAGCGTCGTCTTGCCGGAGCCGCTCTCGCCGACGATGCCGAGATTTTCACCGGGATAGAGATCGAAATTGGCGTCGTCGACGGCACGCAGCGCGTTCGCCTTGCCGTGCCAGCCGTAGATCTTGCTGAGATTGCGGACAGAAAGGATCGGTTGCGGCGCCGCAGACAGCGCAACGGCCGGCACTTTGCCTTCGACGTGGTGCGTGAGCTTGACCGTCGAGGCAAGGAGCTCACGCGTATAGGGATGTTCGGCGGCATGATAAATCGCATCGACCGGACCCCGTTCGACGATGCGGCCGAAGCGCATCACGGCAACCTCGTCGGCCACCTCGGCGACAATGCCCATGTCATGGGTGATCAGCAGCATCGCCATTCCACGGCTGACCTGCAGGCGCTTGATGAGATCGAGGATTTCGGCTTGCGTCGTGACATCGAGCGCCGTCGTCGGCTCGTCGGCAATCAGGATGTCCGGATTTCCGGCGAGCGCCATGGCGATCAGGGCGCGCTGGCGCATGCCGCCGGAGAATTCGAAGGTGTATCGATCGGCCATCTGGTCCGGATTTGGAATTTCGACCTGGCGCAGCAGATCGATCATTCTGGCCCGCGCGGTGGATTTGTCGAGGTCGCTGTGGACGCGAATGGCCTCGATGATCTGCGAGCCGATCGTGTGTACCGGTGAAAGCGAGCTCATCGGTTCCTGGAATACCAAGCCGATGCGCCGCCCCCGGATCGCGCGCATCGGCCTGCTGCCGGGGAAAAGCGTCGCGATATCGGTGACCTCGCCGCCATTGCGCAGCAGGATCTCCCCGTCGGCGATGCGGCCAGGCCTGTCAACGATCTGCAGCAGCGAGCGGGCGGTTACGCTTTTGCCCGAGCCGCTCTCGCCGACGAGGCAGAGCGTCTGGCCGCGCTTCAACTGGAAACTGACATTTTGGACAGCGTGCAGGATATGTGTCCTGAGCTTGAAGTCGATCGAGAGGTTCTCGACGGAGAGGACGACATCTTCGGGAAGATCGGCCATCGTTTCCTCCTTAATTGTCGTAGGGGTCGGCGGCATCGCGAAGGCCGTCGCCGAAGAAGTTGAAGGAAAGCACGGCAATGACCACTGCGAGCGACGGCCAGATCAGCAGCCATGGAGCCGTCGCGACCGTGCGAATATTCTGAGCGTCCTGCAGCAGCACGCCCCAGCTCACCACCGGCGGTTTCAATCCGATGCCGAGGAAGGAAAGCGAGGTCTCGGCGACGATCATCGTCGGCACGGCGAGTGTCACGACGGCCAGGATGTGGCTCGTCAGCGACGGCAGGATGTGGCGGAAGATCAGCCGCGTCTCGCTTGAGCCATCTAGCCTTGCGGCGGTGACGAAATCCTCGCTGCGCAGTGCCAGGAACCGTCCCCGCACCTCGCGGGCGAGACTTGTCCAGCCGAGCAGCGAGACGATGATGGTGATGACGAAATAGACGTTGACCGGCGACCATGTCAGCGGGATCGCCGCTGCCAGGCCCAGCCAGAGCGGAATGGTCGGCATTGCGCTGACCACCTCTATGATGCGCTGGATGATCGTATCGACCCAGCCGCCGTAGAAGCCGGAAATGGAGCCGAGCACGACACCCAGGATCAGCGACATGGCGACGCCGACGAGGCCGATCGACATGGAAACGCGCGTGCCATAGATCAGCCGCGAGAATACGTCACGGCCGAGCCGGTCGGCGCCGAGCAGATACATCGGATCGCTCCGGTTGATCGGGCCGATCAGATGACGCTCCGTCGGAATTAGGCCCCAGAGCCTGTAGAGCGGACCCTTAACGAAGAAGCCGACCGGCACGACCTTGGTATCATCGACGACGAAGGTGCGGCGCAGGGCCACCTTGTCGATCTCGACCTTGTAGCCCTTCACATGGAAATTGAACTCGGAACTGCCGTCCGGTTTCGTCACGAAGAGGCTGAGGCCCTGCGGCGGGGCGTAAGTGTACTGCGGGCGCGAGGTCATCGGCAGAGCCGGCGCCAGGAATTCGGCAAAGAGGCCGACCAGATAGAGCAGGAGGATGATGGCGCCGGCTGCCATCGCCACTTTCTGGCGGACCAGCTTGCCGGCCACCAGCCGCCATGGCCCGACCGCAGCCGTCGAGATCGCCCTGCCCTCTTTCAGCGGGCTGATCGACGGTCCATCGACAGTGATCAGCGACGGTTCGGAATGCTTTCCCAATGTCTCGCGAACGCTCATGTCGGCCTCCTCAATTGAACCGGATGCGCGGGTCGAGCAGCGCAAGAAGGAGGTCAGACAGCAGCATGCCGACGAGCGTCAGCGCACTCAACAGCAGAATGAAGCTGCCGGCGAGATACATGTCCTGCGAGATGAGAGCCCTGAAGAGCAGTGGCCCAGCGGTCGGCAGGTTGAGGACGATCGCGGTGATTGTCACGCCGGAGACCAGATGCGGCAGCACCCAGCCGATCGCCGAGACGAAGGGATTGAGCGCGATGCGCACCGGGTATTTGAGGATGACCTTGTATTCCGGCAGACCCTTGGCGCGGGCGGTGATGACATAGGGCTTGTGCAACTCGTCCGTCAGATTGGCGCGCAGGATGCGGATCAGCGCCGCCGTTCCCGACGCGCCGATGATGATGATCGGTATCCAGAGATGCGCCAGGAAATCGCCAATCTTCGCGAGGCTCCACGGCGCTCCGGTATATTGCGGAGAGTTCAGGCCGCCGACGCTCTGACCGAGATATTTGTAGGAGACATACATCAGCGTCAGCGCCAGGATGAAGTTCGGCACCGCAAGGCCGATGAAGCCGAAGAAGGTGAAGACGTGGTCAGCGAGCGACTGACGGCGCACGGCCGAATAGATGCCGATCGGCAGCGCAACGATCCAGACGAAAAGCAGGCTCAGCAGCGAGATGACCAGCGTCGAGCCCATGCGCGCCCAGATGAGGCCCGAGACGGGCTGGTTCCATTCGAAGGAATGACCGAAGTCGCCCCGGCTGAGGATGCCCCATATCCACTTCAGATACTGGATATAGAAGGGATCGTCGAAGCCGTAGATCTCCTTCAGCCGTTCGATCTGGGCCGGATCCCACCGTCTGACCGCTGTCGCTCATGGTGGCGATCATCGACGTCAGATAGTCGCCCGGCGGCAGCTGGATGATCAGGAACGAGATCAGCGACATGCCGAACAAGGTCGGGATCATGTAGAGCAGGCGCTTGAAAATATAGCCAAGCATCGGATGTTCTCCTCCCGTTGAGAGCGCCGGTCAGGCGCTTCCTTCGGACCTCCGTCCGCGTTCGGCCCCACCAGGCCGAAAGCACTCCTCCGGTTTCAGTCTGTCACCTCAGTTCCAGGTGATATGCACGACCTCAAGCCGCTCGATGCCCGGCACCTCCACCTCAGCGCGGCCATCCTTGATGCTGAAGCTCGCGGCACGGTCGGCCACCACGAGCCAGGCCTTCGCCACAGATTTTCCTTCAGGAATCTCCACCGAGATGGTCTGACCCGCCAGAGGGTAATTTTCGCGTATCGGACCTTTCATCATCATCGGGTTGGTGAGGTTGAAAAGGCTGAGCGCGATACCGTCGGCATTTTCGCGCAGCGCCAGATCGACGACCCCGGGACCGGCGACGGTAACACGCGGCGTCTTGCCAAGCGCCCAGCGAACGGCATTGGCGAGAAGCCGGGCGTGGTCGACGGCGAAAACCTCCCAGAAAATTTCGCCGACATTCCAGGGAAAGTAAACCGAACGGCCGCCCTTGCCGGTTTCGCGAGCGATGACGGCGGCGCCTTCCGGCGCTTTGCGCGGATAGACTTCCTCCATCGGCAGATCGGGAAAATCCGGAACATAGAGAAAGGGGGTCTTCGCATCGCCAGTCGGCTCGACGTCGATCAGCCGTGTGCCGCCCATGATACGTTCGGCGCCGCCAAAGCCCGCATTGAGCGGATGGTCGCCGGCGAGCGCGACATAGGTGTTCTTGACGATGCCGCGCGGGCCGGAGACGAATTTCGCGCCGAAGACGTCCGAAAGGCCGAATTCGTCACGCCTGCGGCCGAATTCGTCGCGCAACGAGGTTTCGTAAGCCGCAATTACGCTGCCGCCGCGGCCGACATAGGCACGGACGGCGCCGCATTGCGCATCCGACAGGCAGGCCGCGTTGGCGAGAATGATCAGCTTGAAGCGGTCGAGATTTTGCTCGCTCAGGACCTGATCCGAGAGCAGCTCGAAGGGCAGACGCGCTTCAACGAGGGCATGATAGACGCCGAGATCGTGCTTTTCAGCGGCATGCCTTTCTTCCGGCGCCCAGTGGCGCAGCGTCGTCGAGGGATCGATGACCGCGACTTCGGCCACCGGGCTCATGCTTTCGAGCACCGGCTCGACAGCGGCCTGCAGGGCGAAAGCGTCGGCAACCGGTTCGACCCAGCGCTTGTCCGGCACAACGCCGTTGAATTTGGTGAACCAGGCATAAAGACCATGTGCCGTGCCGTCGTTGATCCAGAGCTGCATCTCCTCGCCGGACGTCACCGCATCCTTCCAGCGATATTCCTCTTCCGGGCCGATCGAGGTGATGAGCACCACGGGACGATCCTGAAAGGTGGCGCGGATGCGCTTGCCGTTGCGTCCGGCTGACCAGCCGAGTTCCAGTCCCTTGCGGCCTTGGTGATCGACGACGAGGAAGGGGCAGTGCTTGGCGATGACCGAGAGGTCAAACTCCATCAGCGAGCCGCCGCCCATATTGGGGATGAAGCTTGCATGCGGCCGGATCGCCTTCACGGCTTCGTCCCATTGAACGATCATGTCGGTCAGTACCCGGCGGCGCCACTGCACCCATGCCTGCCAGGCGGGATCTTCGGCATCCGGCTTCTTCGGCAGAGCATGGCCGAACATATCCTTGAAGCGGCGGGCGCTGTCTTCGCTGTAGTCGATGCCGTGGCCTTGCCACCGGTTGGCGAAGACGGCGTCGATATCATATTTGCGGACGATCTCCTTGACGACCTCCGGCATGAAGACGGTATTGTAGGCGCCATAGGCATTCGTCACCCAGACATCGGGATAGGCCCAGTGGCGCCGCGGCGTGCCGTCGGCATTGACCATCACCCATTCGGGATGGGCTTTGGCCGCATCCTCATGAATCGCATGCGGATCGACGCGGGCCATCACATGCATGTCAAGCTTGCGGGCGGCCTCGACAAGCGCGCCGAAGATATCCTTGTCGCCCAGATACTTGCTGACATAGTGATAAGGCACTTCGCTCGGATAATAAGCGACGTAGCCGCCGGCGCTGAGGCAGACGGCGTTGGATTTCGTGCGCCTGAAGACATCGATCCAGAAGGCAGGGTCGTATTTCTCCGGATCGTCCTCCACGAAGGTAAGCTGGGTCCAGCGGGTTGCTGTCGTAAACCAGTCCGGCGTCCGCAGCGTGTCGGTGTTCTGTCTTTTGGCGTCGAGCATCGTCTTTGTCCAATCATTCGGCAAAGGGAGGCTTCGGCGCCGACCGCATGGCCGGCGCGCGAAGTTGTATCTCGTTCAGGCCGTCAGACCTTGTAGAACTGCTCCGGCATGGTCGGAGCGGGTGTCGGCCAGCCGAAGGAGTTCGGCATGGTCCTGGTGATGTTCTTCATGCTGTTCTTGACGATGCCGTAGCCGTCGGGCGGCAACGAAATGCCGAAAACATAAAAGTTGTCGGCAGCCCCTTGCAGGATCTGCTTCATGACCTCGCGCTGGCCGGCGGGGTCGGAGGTCGCTTTGAGCTTGTCGTACAGCTCAAGCTGGCTTTTCGTTTCTACCGGTGGTTCTTCGGCATTGGCATTGCCCCGATCGCGGTACCAGAGTTGCCAGGCCGGAGCATACATGGCGTTTGCATCCGTAGGCACGTAGTAGCGCGGGTCGAGCATGGCCGCGACGCCGCCGTTTGCGCCGAACTGGTGGGCGGTCGCATCGAAATCGCGGCCCTGGCGGACGCGCGTTTCCCAGAGCGAACGGTCCATGGTGCGCATCTGCGCGTCTATGCCCACCGCCTGGAACATCGGAATGACCAATTGGAAGAGATCGAGGAAGACGGCACGTGCCTGATCGATCTCGAAGATGATCGTCAGACGCCGTCCCTCTTCGTCCAGGCGGAAATTCTGATCATCGCGCTTCGGCACGATCTGATCGAGCATGGCATTCGCCTTGTCGACGTCATAGGCCGTGAACTGCGTGGCAAGCTGCTCGTTATAGAGCGGATCTTCCTTCTTGATCGACGGTTGCGCCGGTGCGCCCTGCCCGACAAGCACGGCATCGATCAGCGACTGGCGATCGAGCGCCGTTGAAAGTGCCGCCCGGAATTCCTTGTTTCGAAAGAGCTTCCGCTTCGTCTCGTCGTTGTGGTTCAGATTGAAGATGAAGTTCATCACATTGGCTTCGGTCGACGTCAGCGTATAGAAGTCGTAATCGCCCTGAGCGCGCGCATCGTAGAGGACCGATTTGTTGTTCGGCGTTGCGATATACTGGTCCATCAGGTCGACTTCGCCCTGCATGGCTTTCAAGAGCAGAACCTGCGGGTCGGCAACCATCTGGTAGACGATCCGATCCATGTAGGGCAGTTGGTTACCCTCTGTATCGACCTTCCAATAATAGGGATTGCGCTCGGCGACGGCGCGTTCGGTGTTTTCGCCGGGCGCGATGGTGAACATCCATGCATGCAGGCAGGGCTTCTTCGAGGAGTTCAGAAAAAAGGCATTATCGTCCTGGAAGCCGGCGGCAGCCTGGAAGGAGGCTATCCAGCTTTCAAAACCACGCTGCCTGGCAAGCTCGTCGGCCTTGGGATTGTAGTCGATATGGAACTGCTCGAGATAGTGCTTCGGGCAACGCGTCGTCTGGTCGGCATTGGCCCAGGCAACCTGCAACGGGAACAAACCGTTCGGCTTTTCGAAAGTCACCTTGAACGTCTGCTCATCGACAATATCGAGCGTCGCCGGCTTGCCGCCCGATTTCCAATGATCCTGGCCGACGAAGGCGACGCGTTTGTCGCTGAAGACCGTATCATACCAGAATTTGATGTCTGCCGTCGTGTAGGGATGACCGTCCGACCATTTCATGCCTTTGCGCAGGCGAACCGTATAAACCTTTGATTCCGCATCGACTTCAAACGTTTCAGCGACATTCGGCGTCACCCCCGACCAATCGGGGGTATAACGCAGCAGGGGTTCATAGGCCTGATAACGGAAAAGCATCGACAGCGATCCGCCCCCGACCAGCGCCATGTTCCAGTCACCCCCATATGTGCCGACGCTTTCGACCGGCTTGATGACCAGCGGATTTTCCGGCAGCCGATCCTTAAGGGGCGGGATGGCGCCGCTCGAAACCTTGTCCTTGAGAATATCCGCTTCCTTGAAGTCGGCGGCGAAAGCCGGCAGTGCCGGCAAAATGAGAACGGCCGAGGTCCCGGCCAGAAACGCACGACGTTTCAGCTTGATCATAGGTCTCTCCTCCAAGAATCCATGCCCTTAGCGTTATTTTTTGTTTTGGGCCTGGATAAAGGAAGAATACATTTGGATATTGTTAGGTAAAGCGTTATGTTCTGTTATTGCGAAAATCGATGTCGTTATGCGCACGATAGCCAAGCGGCAGATTGAATGGCGATTGAAAGACGAGATGGATGGGAAGCAGGGGCCGGGTAACATTGCAGACGATCGCGCGCGAGGTCGGCCTGTCGAAATACGCCGTGTCGCGCTCGCTCGCCGGAAAGAGCGGCGTCAGCGAAACCACGCGGGCGCTGATCCGCGAGACCGCCGAGCGCCTGGGCTATATCAAGCCGGTGGGCCTGGCTGCATCCAACGATATCGCCGTCGTGTTCCACGACGCCGATCCGTTGAACAGCGAGCTTTACATGCAGATCCAGAATGGCGTGCAAGGGGAAGCGCATCGCCTGGGAATGGGGCTGCGTTTCCGCTGGACCCACAATCCCAGCCAGCTTGAAGAACTCGCCCGCTCCTGCGCAGGTCTGCTGCTTGTCGGCCCCCATGACCGCGAGGCCATTGCCGCGATAACGGCAACGGGAGCGCCGATCGTGAGGTTTGGCTGGGTCGATCCGCTGGAAGAGGCCGACCAGGTGACGGGAACCGATCATGAGGCAGGCCAGGCCGTGGTCCAGTATCTCATCGATCTGGGGCATCGCTCGATTGCCTATGTCGAAGGCATGCCGGGACTCAGAGGCCGCCGGGAGCGCTTCTACGGTGCACGGGAAGTCGCCGAACTTTATTCCGACGTCACACTGGGCGTTATGCAGTTCGATGAGCGCAGCGGTTTCGGAGATGCCTTCTGCTCGCTACAGAAGAAGGGGATTAACCCAACGGCCTTTTTCTGCGCCCATGACGGATTGGCGCTGACGGTTGTCTCCGAGCTGCTTGGACAGGGTTACCGCATTCCAGATGATATTTCTGTCGTGGGCTTTGGCGACTATTCACCCGCCACGCAGATTTCGCCGCCGTTGACGACCGTGCGCATGGAAGGGCAGGAATGCGGTGCGGTCGGATTGCGGCTTCTGCTGGAACGCATTGAAAATCCACCGCTGCCGGGTGCCCCTGCACGCCGTATCCATGTCGCATCCCGTATCATCGAGCGGCGGTCGGCTGTGCGCTGCAAGACCTCGATTCCTGCTTGATCCGGCAGCAGGAAGCCGCGCCCTCTTCAGGGCGCGGCCATGTGTCGATCGTGACAGACCAGTCTTTACTCAGCAGCCTGCAGTTCCGGCATGGAAGCATCGCCTTCCTCTGGCAGGTCACCGGCCATTGCCGCAGCAAATTTCGTCTGGTCCAGTTCGTTCTCCCAGCGTGCGACGACAACCGTCGCGACCGCGTTCCCGACGAAATTCGTCAGGGCGCGGCATTCCGACATGAAGCGGTCGATGCCGAGGATGAGCGCCATACCGGCGACGGGAACCGCCGGAACGACCGAGAGCGTGGCGGCAAGCGTGATGAAGCCTGCGCCGGTGATGCCTGCAGCACCCTTCGAGCTCAACATGGCGACGAGCAAGAGCAGGATCTGGTCAGCGAGGGAAAGCGGCGTGTCCGTCGCCTGGGCGATGAAGAGAGCTGCCAGCGTCATATAGATGTTGGTGCCGTCGAGGTTGAAGGAATAGCCGGTCGGGATAACCAGACCGACGACGGAACGCTTGCAACCGGCCCGCTCCATCTTGGCCATCAAGCCAGGAAGGGCAGCTTCCGAAGACGACGTGCCGAGCACCAGCAGCAGCTCTTCCTTGATGTAGCGGATCAGCGCCAGGATCGAAAAGCCGTTGTAGCGTGCAACCGCGCCAAGCACGACAAGCACGAAAAGCAGCGACGTCAGATAAAAGGTGCCGATGAGCATGGCTAGGTTGGCGATCGAGCCGATGCCGTATTTGCCGATGGTAAACGCCATCGCACCGAAGGCGCCGATGGGGGCCGCTTTCATGAGGATCGCCACGAGGCGGAAGATCGGCGCCATCACGGCCTGCAGGAAATCGACGACCGGCCGGCCGCGATCGCCGACCATGGCAAGTGCAATGCCGAACAGCACCGAGAAGAACAGCACCTGCAGGATATCGCCATCGGCAAAAGCACCGACGATGGTTGTCGGGATGATGTTCATCAGGAAGCCGGTAATCGTCGTGTCATGCGCTTTCTCGGCATAAGTCGCCACGGCCTTGGCATCGAGCGTGGCCGGGTCGATATGCATTCCCGCACCCGGCTGGATGACATTCGAGACGATAAGACCGACGGCAAGTGCGAGCGTCGAAAAGACGAGGAAGTAGATCATCGCCTTGCCGGCGACGCGCCCGACCTTCTGCAGGTCGGACATGCCGGCGATGCCGGTTGCGACCGTCAGGAAAATGACCGGGGCAATGATCATCTTGACGAGCCTGATAAAGGCGTCACCAAGCGGCTTCAGCGAGGTGCCGATCTCAGGATAGAAGTGCCCGAGCAGAATGCCCGCACAGATCGCGAAAACTACCTGCACATAGAGGTGCCGATAGAATGGAACTTTGCCGCGCGCCGGCGCGGCTGGAATTGCTACACCCATAGTGTCCTCCATAAAGCCCCAAACCGATGACGGCCTCCCGGGGCGAAAAATTTGGAATTCAACAGCCACCCGGCTGTTTGCAGATACTTTGCAATGGGCGTGCCAGTCTGCTTTTCTGCGGTTAAGGCGCTGTTTTCTCATACGTTCTTGAAAATCGCCCCGGGAACGCAAGCCCGCTTGAGCGTCTTTTCGCACAAATTGATTTGACCCTTGTGCGAAATTGCGCACATTCTCCGGCATGCTTCAGCGATCAACCACGCAGGGCTTTCGAACGCCGCAGGACGTCACCCGGCAGGCACGCCGTGCCTGGGTCCTGTTCTTGGCTGCATCGGCGATCCTGGTTGCGGCAGCGCTCGTGGGCGCCGAACTTTACGGACGCCGATCCGCCATCGAAGCGCTGGAAGGCCAAAGCCGCACCGACGCCAATCTCAAGGTCGCATTGCTGACCGCCGTGCTGGAGCGCCCTCGCGCCCTGCCGCTGTTGCTTTCGGAGGACCAACAGGTTCTCGACGCGCTTTCGGCTGCAAAGAGCGACGCAACCGATCTCTTGAATCGCAAGCTGGAAAGGCTTGTCACCGGCACGCAAGCCGCCGTGCTCTACGTCATCGGCCCGGACGGGATCGCTGTTTCTTCGAGCAACTGGCGCGAGCCCATCAGTTTCGTCGGCAACGATTACGCGTTCCGGGATTATTTCCGCCGCGCGATGGAACAAGGCAGCGCCGAGCACTTCGCGCTCGGCAGCGTCAGCAAGCGACCCGGCCTTTACATCTCGCGTCGGGTCGGGAGCGCAGCCGCCCCGCTTGGCGTCGTGGTCGTCAAGATGGAGTTCGACCGTCTCGAAGCTGACTGGCGCGATGCAAGCCGGCCGGCTTACGTGACGGACGACCGCGGGGTCGTTCTGATCACCAGCATCCCTTCCTGGCGTTTCATGACGACCGGGCCAGTGCCGCAGCAGGAGCTCGCGTCCATTCGAAGCAGCCTGCAATTCGGAGATGCACCGCTGGCGCAGCTTCCGATCATGCATCCGGCAGCCGTCAATCCGGACGCCTCCATCGTTTCTGCCGTTCTGCCCGGCAGTGGAGAGGCCCAGTATCTCCGCCTCTTTGCAGCTATCCCGACGACGCCGTGGCGGCTGGAGTATCTGGTGCCGACCGAACTGCCGGTTGCCTCCGCCGTGCGGGAGATGCGGCTTCTTGCATTGGCGTTTTTGCTGCCCGTTCTCGCAATCGCCGCGTTTTTGCTGAGACGGCGGCAGGTCTCCGTACTGAGGATCGCCAGCGAGCAGGCCATGCGCGAGGAACTGGAACGGCGGGTCATTGCCCGGACGGAGGAACTGAGCCGGGCGCGCGATCACTTACAGGCGGAAATTTCCGATCACCGCGATACCGAGCAGAAGCTGCAAATCGTGCAGCAGGAACTCGTGCAGGCAAACCGGCTCGCCATCCTGGGGCAGGTCGCAGCCGGCGTCGCCCATGAAATCAACCAGCCGGTCGCCACCATCCGCGCTTATGCAGACAATGCCC
Organism: Rhizobium sp. USDA 3886; assembly: GCF_056279785.1. NCBI lineage: Bacteria > Pseudomonadati > Pseudomonadota > Alphaproteobacteria > Hyphomicrobiales > Rhizobiaceae > Rhizobium > Rhizobium sp. USDA 3886. The sequence goes on from NZ_JBWCDC010000003.1 coordinate 1,883,482, forward strand.
GCGTCTTCCTCCAGCGAAAGCAATCGAGCCCGGCCGAGGAAAATCTGGGCGCCATTGCCCAGCTCACCGAACGGATCGGCACGATCACCGAGGAACTAAAAGCCTTTGCACGCAAGGGAAGGACGGCGGCCGAACCCGTCGAGCTGCGCGCCATCATCGAAGGTGCCGTCGTCTTGCTGAAGAGCCGGTTTGCCGGGCAGTTGAATGCGCTCGACACCCGTCTGCCGCCGCCGGGCCTTTTCGTGCTCGGCAATCGGATCCGGCTGGAGCAGGTCCTGATCAATCTCTTCCAGAACGCCCTTGAGGCGCTCGAAGGCCGTGACGACGCGAAGGTGGAGATATCCGTTGCCGAAACGCCCGAGAACGTCGCGATCACTGTTTCGGACAATGGCCCCGGCATTGCGCCGGCAGTCCTCGACACGCTGTTCACGCCATTCCAGACATCCAAGGAAAAGGGCCTCGGCCTCGGTCTCGTCATTTCAAAGGATATTGTCGCCGATTACGGCGGCCGGATCGATGTCACAAGCAGCGGCAACGGCACATGCTTCACCGTCCACCTTCTAAGGGCAAAAGCATGAGCGATCCGTTATCGATCTTTCTCATAGACGACGACAAAGACCTTCTCCGGGCCACCAAGCAAACGCTGGAGCTTGCGGGCTTTAATGTTTCTGCCTTTTCGGCGGCGAGCGAAGCGCTTTCGGCCCTTAACGTCGATTTTGCAGGCGCAGTCGTCTCCGATATTCGCATGCCGCAGATTGACGGGCTGCAGCTCTTCAATCGCATGCGCAAAGAAGACGAGGACCTGCCGGTCATCCTGATCACTGGCCACGGCGATATTCCGATGGCGGTGAAGGCCATTCAGGACGGCGCTTACGACTTCATCACCAAGCCGTTTGCAACCGACAGGCTGGTCCAGGCCGTCAGGAGGGCTGTGGAAAAGCGCCGCCTCGTTCTGGAAAACAGGGCCTTGCGCCGGGCAGCCGACCAGGCCCGCGACGACCTGCCGCTGATCGGCCAGACGCCGACCATGGAGCGGCTGCGCCGGACATTGCGGCAGATCGCCGATACCGAGGTCGACGTGCTCGTCACGGGCGAAACCGGCAGCGGCAAGGAAGTCGTCGCAAGCCTGCTGCATCGATGGAGCCGCAGGGCGTCAGGCAACTTCGTTGCACTCAACTGCGGGGCGCTGCCCGAAACGGTCATCGAAAGCGAGCTCTTCGGCCACGAACCCGGCGCTTTTACCGGTGCGCAGAAGAAGCGCGTCGGGCGCATCGAGCATGCAAGCGGCGGCACGCTTTTTCTCGACGAGATCGAGAGCATGCCGCCCTCGACTCAGGTGCAGATGCTGCGGGTTCTCGAGATGCGGGAGGTGACGCCGCTAGGCACCAATGAGGTCCGGCCCGTTGACCTGCGCGTTGTCGCTGCGGCAAAGGTGGATCTCGCAGACCCGGGCCAGCGTGGTGATTTTCGCGAGGATCTCTACTACCGACTCAATGTCGTCACTATCTCCATCCCGCCGCTTCGCGAGCGCCGCGACGACATCCCGCTTCTCTTTGGCCATTTTGCCGAGCGTGCGGCTTCTCGCTTCAAACGGGAGGTTCCGGCGATTTCGTCCGCCGTCCACCGTCATTTGCAGGATCATGCTTGGCCGGGCAACGTGCGCGAGTTGTCGCATTTTGCCGAACGCTTCGTTCTCGGCGTTGAGCAGGTTCCGGCAAACAGCTCCCACTCGGCGCCAGAGACGGGCGACGTGCTTCCGCTGCCCGAACGGCTGGACCGCTATGAAGCCAGCATCATCCGCGAGGCGCTCGATGCCAATGACGGCGACGTCCGCCGCACGATCGCGGAGCTTGGCATACCGCGCAAGACTTTCTACGATAAGCTCCAGCGCCACGGCATCGTCCGCAGTCAATTCGCAGCATCCAAATCCGGGCAGCTTTAAACAGAACGTCTGCCACCGGAGCGGGTGCGTCCGTCCCGTCGAGGCAAAAGCAGTGCCTAAACCTCGGCCGGCCAGAGTTTGGCGCGCAACGCTTCCGCAAGCTCTCCATGTTTGGCGGGATTGGCCGACTTGAGCTTCTCGAGGTTCAGAAGTTTCCATTTGACCGACGGGTAGTTGGAATAGTCATTGGCGCTCCAGTCTGGAGCCAGTTCCTTGAACGATAACAAGAAATCCCGTTCGTTGTCGGACAACGCGGCGTTGACCTGCTCGACAAGCCTTGCACGGACGGCTTCGTAGTCGTCATATGTGAATTCCTCGGCGCTCATTCCCGCAAACTGGTTTTCCATTGCCTGTCGTTGGTCCTGGAAGTTTGGCTTCAGCACCTCGTTCATCGGGCGATCGCTGCCGAGCAGGCAGTAAACGAAGCCCCTGCGCACCGCCTCCGAGAAACCCTCCGTTTCGAGCATGTACCTGATGTCGAACAGGTCCCTCGGATGTTGCCTGTCGAGGGCCGCACAGACTTTGCCGCCGTAAAGCTGGGAAAGCGGGACGATCGGAAACTCGACGAAGACGTCGAACTCCTCCTGCGCTCTGTCGCAGAGCGGCAATACAACCGGCTTGTCGATCACGCCACGGCCCACGAGATTGACCTCGATCTTAATCTCCACTCCCTGGCGGGAGATCTGAAGTTTGCAGACGTCCTGCTTGTGACGAACCTGGACTGCATCCTTCCGGACGGTCAGGTTCTCGGCTATCCGGACCAGTGCCGAATTGATAGCGTCGATGGATACCTGGCGGTCGGCGATCTCGATATAGGTAAGGTCAATGTCCACGGAAAGACGCGGCATGTTCCTAACAAACAGGTTGATCGCCGTGCCACCGTGCATGGCGAAGCATGTTTCCTTAGCGACCTCCGGCAAGACGTCGAGAAGGAGGGTGACTTGCTTTTTATAAACCTGCCTTTGCATCCGAAGCGAATTCCTTTGGGACCATGATATCGTATTGCGGAACATATATTCCCTCGGCGACTAAGCTTCGCGTCCCCGAACCGAGGTCGATGGCGCTGCGGTCAACATGTTTCAGCCAGTCGTGTCCCGAGAGGTCCGCTAAATAAAGGAACAGGCGCTTGACCTTGACGGATCGGCAGGTTTCCAGCAGTGCCTGAACCTGCTTCGGGCGGAGGTTGTTGAGACCGTCCATCATTTCGCGGGCTTCGATGAGTTCTTCTGCTGATGAAGAGAGGTGAAGGCATTCCATCAGGGCACGCGCTGGAGTCGAGACCCGGATCGAAAACGCGCCGTTCTCAACATCCACCATACCTAGATCGGACGGCAGGAACGATGTCCTGTGGTAGTCTATCTTCACGCCCCATTTGCCGTCGACGACCCACTTTGGAAGGCGGACCTCCAAAGGGCCGAAGAGAGAGACGACCGCGCGGGAAAGCTCGAGGAAATGCGCTTTCCCGTGCATAGAGAGTGCGGTCCTGCCTCCGGGGTGTACGGGTAGTCCAGCATTGTTCTGGAGGGCGTACAACGCCCCCTCCCAACCAACGGTGTCGCCAGAACGAACCATTGCTCCGGTTCCGATCGCCTTCAGCCAACCACTCAGACGGTAACGCCGCTGCAACTGAGGACTGATCCCGTTGTCTCCTAGCCAAGCGGAAAGAGACACCGTCCCTGCTGGAACGGTGTCAAGTAACCTTTTTAATTTTTGTCGCTCAGATACACTCATAGTTTATTCATATGCCACGAACCAAAATAGTGTCAATCCTTATTTTATTTTATGGCATATATATGAACTTGGAGTTTATGTCTGCGCCATAACATAAAATGGTCCGCCGAATTTTGCGGGATGCGAGATGCCTCCAAAAGGCGTCGATCCCGGCGAAGCGCTTGGCTGTGTTGTCCAGAACGACCGCATGGGCACGCAGACGGCTTTCATCCGATCCGTCAGGTGTGGCATTTGCCAATCGAATTCCGGATTTCACTGTCCGCGCCACGGAAAGGCTGCGGCAGAAGACCTGCCATTCGACCACGATTTCGACATCGGGACTCGCAAAAATGAATGCTGCAGAATCGCAAAAATCCGCGGCAAAGCAGGTCGTTCCATGCTGCTTTACAATCATGGTTGGCAGCGCTACCATCGCTCGCGTGACGCCCGGGGAGGAGCCCGTCTGACGTCATCTGGATAGCGTATCGACATGCCTTGCCGGACCGGCAGCCGACTGCAGATCACAAGATCCGCAGCGGAGCGTCGACCATGCCGGCACCCATTCGATGCCAGTCCAAACATGGCAACAAATGGGAGGATTCGATGTACAAGACACTGGTCGGCGGCATCCTGGCCGCGGCTGCATTCACGCTTTCCCACTCCACGGTTCTTGCCGAGCCGGAAATCGTCAGCGGGCCTGCGGCCGAAGCTGACTGCTTCGTGCCGTGGGCGGCCGAAACCAAATTCTTCAAGTTCCCTAAGAAGGACGGCCCATTCCGCATAGCGCTCGCCAACGGTTATATCGCCAATACCTGGCGCATTCAGATGATCCAGACGGCGAAGGCCTATGCGGCGCAGCCGGACGTTGCCGCCAAGCTCAAGGAGTTCAAAGTCGTTTCGACCGGAGAGGACGTGCCCGCGCAGATCTCGGCAATCAACAACTTCATCGATTCAGGTTATGACGCCATCGTCGTCAATGCCCAGAACCCGACGGCATTCGGACCGGTCATCAAGCGTGCCAAGCAAGCCGGCGTCATTCTTGTCGCCTTCGACAACATCCTTGACACCGAAGACGCAATCAACGTCAACGTCGACCAGAAGGGTCTCGGCGTATTGTGGGCGAACTGGCTGGCAAAGCACCTGCCCGACGGCGGCAAAATCCTCGAAGTGCGCGGCGTTGCCGGCACGTCGGTCGACACCGACCGTCACAACGGCATCCAGGAAACCTTCGCCGCGACGGGCAAGAAATGGGATGTCGTCGAGGTGCTCGGCAAATGGGACGATCCGACAGCACAGAAGGCAACCGCTGACGCTATCGCCGTGCACAAGAAGTTCGACGGCATCACCGCGCAGGGCGGCGATACCGGCGTCGTACAGGCGATGATCGATGCCGGACATCCTTTCGTGCCTTTCGGAGGAGAGACAGAAAACGGCTTTCGCAAGTTCTGCGCCAAGCATGCGGCCGACGGCCTGAAATGCTCGTCGGCCGGTACCGGCCCCGCCCAGGTGGCAGTTGCCGTCAAGACGGCGATTGCCGCGCTCGAGGGCCAGGTCGTGCCGCAATCCATCAAACTGCCGCTGGCAATCGTTGAAGACCCTAACTTCAAGGCAGGTCAGGATTTCTATCCCGACCAGTCCGACAATTTCTTCGTCGGCAACGCCTTCCCGACCTGCGGCATCAACTTCACGGCCCAGGAGATCATGGGGCAGTCGAAGGAAAACCAGTAGACCGGGTCCAAGCCGATCGCTTGAACGGCGCGCCGCGGCCATGCCGCGACGCGCATGAAAAACCGGCCTCGAGGAACCTTATGACCACACCAGTGATACCGGCAGCAACGCCCCTCTTCCAGATGAGTGGTGTTTCAAAGCGTTACGGCGGCGTTCGCGCGCTGGAGAATGCCGAGCTTGCCGTGGAACCGGGACGGATCCACGCCATTCTCGGCGAGAATGGCGCTGGCAAGTCGACCCTCATAAAGATCATGGCAGGTGTCGTCGCGCCCGATGAGGGCCGGATGCTGCTCGAAGGACGTCCGGTCCGTTTCAGATCCCCCGCCGAGGCCTCTGCTGCCGGCGTCACCTGCGTGTTCCAGGAGCTTTCGCTCATTCCCGATTTGAGCGTAGCCGACAACATCTGCATCGCCGCGCCGCCACGCCGCTTCGGCCTCATCGATCGCAAGGCCCAGCGTGCGATCGCCGAGGAGATGCTCGCCCGGGCAGGCGGCGAGGACATTCATCCGCGGGCGCTGGTCAAGGATCTATCATTGTCGCGCCGGCAACTCGTCGAGATCGCCAAGGCGCTCGCGTGGAAGCCGCGCATTCTTATCCTTGACGAGGGAACGTCGGCGCTGACGGCAGCCGATGTTGCCAAGGTCTTTTCGGTATTGAGGCGGCTGAGGTCGGAAGGACTGGCGCTGCTTTATATTTCGCACCGCATGCAGGAGATCGCCGAATTGGCGGATGAATGCACGGTTTTGCGCAATGGCCGCAATGTGGCAAGTTTCCCCGCAGGCACACGCAGCGGCAGCGAGATCGTCGAAATGATGATCGGCCGCGAGTATAGCAATGCCTTCCCGCCGAAGCCGACACGAGCGGCGGCCGATACGCCTCCTCCGCCTCTTGAATGCCGCGATCTCGGCTGGGGGGACAGCCTGCGCGACATTTCGCTCACGGTCGGCAAGGGCGAAGTCGTCGGCCTTGGTGGTCTGGACGGACAAGGGCAGCGCGAACTGCTGCTTGCCCTTTTCGGCGTGCTTCGCGGCACAACCGGCACGGTCCTTGTTGATGGCAAGGCCGTCGCGCTCGCCAGTCCGGCGGCGGCACGCTCAAGGCATATCGGCATGGCTCTCATCCCCGAGGATCGCAAGACCGAAGGTTTGATGCTGCCGATGACAGTCCGTGAAAATCTCTCCTTCGCGGTGCTGGACCGGGTATCCAAGGGCGGCGTCATAGACCGGGAAAAAGAAGAACAGTTGATCAGTGAGATGGTGCAGTTGCTGGCGATCAAGACGGCCGGCCTCGACATTCCCGTCGGCGCGCTCTCCGGCGGCAATCAGCAAAAGGTCGTCATTGCCAAGTGGCTGATGCGCCAGCCGCGGATCATTCTCCTCAACGATCCGACACGCGGCATCGATGTCGGCACTAAACAGGAAATCTACCAGCTGCTGCGGCGGCTTGCCGAAGCAGGCGCGGCCATCCTGTTCTATTCGACGGATTATGACGAGCTGATCGGCTGCTGTGATCGTGTTCTGGTATTCTATAATGGCAGCATCGTGCGCGAGTTGAAGGATAGCGGCATCACGCAGCATGCGTTGGTCGCCAGCGCACTCAATGTCGAGGGCGAAAAGGCGGAGAGCGCGGCATGAAGGAATGGCGTTACCGGTTGAACGAACGGCGCGGCACGCTGATGGCGGCCGGCATTTTCCTCGTCATGTTCGCCATCTATGTCTCCAATCATCCTGCCGGATTGACGGCCAATGTCGTGCAGACCGCCGCCAACAAGGGTGTTCTGCTCGCCTTTGTCGCGATGGCGCAGACGCTGGTCGTGATTACGGCGGGTATCGACCTATCGGTCGGCATGATCTTCATCCTCACCAATGCGCTGGCCTCCTGGATTGTCCTCGGCACGCCGATTGAAACCGCCTTCGGCGTCGTCGCCGTTTTGGCCACCGGTCTTGCCTGCGGGGCATTGAACGGCCTGATCGTCATTTATGGCAGATTGCAGCCGATTGTCGCCACCATCGCGACCGGCGCGGTCTTCTTCGGAATCGCCCTGCTGCTGCGGCCCTTTCCCGGCGGTTCGGTCAATGAGGACCTGGCCGATATCATGACCGGAAAGGTCTTCGGGCTCGTACCTGCCAGCCTGGTCGCTCTGACTGCCATCGTTCTCGTCATTTGGGTGCCGTTCAGCCGGTCGGTCATCGGGCGGGCGGCCTATGCATCCGGCTCGTCGGAGATTGCGGCCTATATGTCCGGGCTGCCGATCCGCCGCGCCAAGTTTACAGCCTATGCGCTGGCCGGCCTTCTTGCCTCGATCGGCGGGCTGTTCCTCACCTTCTTCACCTTTACCGGCGAGGCAGCTCTTGCCAGCGGCAACGCCTATACGCTCTTTTCGATCGCCTCGGTGGTGCTTGGCGGCGTATCTTTGTTTGGCGGCAAGGGCAGCGCGATCGGTGCGATCTTCGGAGCGCTCGCCTTCCGCACCATCGGTGATCTGCTTTTCGTCTTCGATTTCGATCCGCTGTGGCAGCCGCTGTTCCAGGGCGTGGTGCTGCTCGTCGCCGTCAGCCTTGGAGCATTCGGATTGTTCCGCGTCCGCAATCGCCTGGAGTGGTTCGGATGAGCAATGTAACGCGAGAAGCGCCCGTGAGCCCTCTTTCGAAATCCGTGCGCCGGCTCGATCCGGCGATCGCGACAGCCTTCGGCTGCATCGTCCTTCTGCTGATCATCGGAAGTTTTTATTCAAGGAGCTTCCTGTCCCCGGAATATCTCCTGCAGCAGTTGAAAGTGGCATCCTTCCTTGGCGTCATTGCCACCGGCATGATGATCGTCATCCTGCTCGGCCAGATCGATCTTTCCGTTCCATGGTCGGTCGCCGTCGGCGGAATGATGGCTTGTGCGGCGGCCGCCTATGGTCCCGCAGGCGAGATTCTTGCTGTTCCCTTCGGCATTGTCTGCGGCATGGTGATCGGGCTTACGAACGGGATCGGCGTCGCTTATCTGCGCATCCCCTCGATGATCATCACGCTGGCGACCAATGCCGTTGCTCAAGGGTTGATGGTCCTTTATACCGGCGGCTTCTCGCCACAGGATTCGGCAACGTCCGCGATGCGCTATCTCGCAACCGGCTTTCTTGTGCCGGGCATACCTAACGCCGTACTCATCTGGGCCGCCGTCGGCGCCTGCACGGTCTTTGCCCTCACACGCACGACGTTCGGCCGCTCGGTCTACGGCATCGGCAACCGGGAGAGCGCGGCCTATCTTTCCGGCATCAACACCCGCCGGATCGTCCTCATCGCCTTCATCGCCTCCGGGGCGCTTAGCGCCTTTGGCGGCGCCCTGCTTGCCGGCTATGCATCGAAGGCGGCCCAGTCGATGGGCGATGCCTATCTCCTGCCCTCGATCGCCGCCGTCGTGCTCGGCGGGACGTCCATTCTCGGCGGCAAGGGCTCCTATGTCGGCACGGTTGCCGGCGTGATCTTAATTACGCTCCTGCAATCGATTCTCTCGGTCATGCAGATGCCGGAGGCCGGGCGGCAGATCATCTACGGCGTGGTCATCATCGCCATGCTGCTGCTTTACGGCCGCAGCCCTGCCAACCGGTGATCCGGGCCAGTCGGCTTTATCCAGCGTCAAGGTCTCAGAATCCGAGCACCACGGCACCACCGGTCAACCCAGCACCAGCAGCGGCCAGAAGCACCGTTTCCCCGGAGTCAAAACGGCGTTCTTCATTGGCAATCGACAGCGACAGGGGAATGGTTGCGGCAGACGAATTGCCGTACTCACCAATCGTGCTGACGGCCTTCTTGGGTGGGATGCCCAGCCTCTCGCATACAGCGCTGAATATCCGCGTGTTGGCCTGATGCGGCACGAACCGGCTGACATTTTCGACCGCGACCTGCGACTGATCGAGCGCCCGCATCGAAGCGGCCGTCATCATCTCGACGGCGCGCGAAAACACCTCGCGTCCATCGCGCATCGTCATGAGAAAATCCTCCGCCCTCATGTCCGGCGCAAAGGGGTGGCTGCTGCCTCCGGCGGTGATCGAGATCAGGTCATATCCGCTTCCGTCAGCAATAAGATCGACGCCGAGGAGACCGGTGCCGGATCCCGTTGATGGCGAAAGCACGACCGCACCGGCGGCATCGGCAAACAGAACCGAGCTTGCGCGCTCGGCCGGGTTGATCCGGCGGCTCAAGATGTTCGCCGCAACGACGAGCACCGGTTGTCCCTGGGTGCGGACAAAGCCGTCGGCGAGCGTGAGCGCATAAAGAAAACCCGAGCAGGCGCCTGCAAGATCGATCGCTCCGGAATTCGTAAGGCCGAGGCGATGGGCAAGCAAGGGGGCGGACGGCGGCAGCAAATGGTCGGGGGTCGAGGTTGCAAGCAGCGTCAAGGCGATTTCGGCCCGGTCGACACCTGCATCGCTAAGCGCCATGGCGCCGGCGTTGGCCGCCAAACCGCTAAGCGTATCACCCTCTTCCGCCCAATATCTGGATCGAATGCCCGTACGACGTTCGATCCAGCCGGATTCGAGGTCAAGGGCCGTCTCGATCTCGCTGTTGTCGACCCGTCGCCCCGGCACGCTGTGACCGAAGCCTGCCAGCCGCGACGACCTCACAATCGACATGCGGGTGCTCCAAATTGCGAGGCGGCTTCCCCGATCGCGTCATAGGCCCGGCCGAGCTCTTCGGCGGTGACGCAATACGGCGGCATCAGGTAGATGACGTTGCCGAGCGGCCGGATCAGCAGACCACGTTCACGAAAGAACGCGCGCAGCTTCGGCCCGACGTCTGCCAAGTAGCCGTATCCACCGACTCCCACATTGAGGTCGAGAGCAGCAATCGTTCCATTTTGCCGGACGTTCCGGAAGCGCGTGTCCGCGGCGAGGCGGGCCAAAGGCGCGCGATGCGCCTCCGCGAGAGTATCGATCCGCGCCCTGACCGGCTCATCCCGCCAGACCGCAAGATTGGCAAGGGCTGCTGCGCAGGCGATCGGATTGGCCGTGTAGGAACTCGAATGGAAGAAGGTCTTGCGGCGGTCGGAAGAGAGATGGGCCTCAAATATTTCCGCCGTGCACAAAGTCGCCGCCAATGGCAGAGCGCCCCCTGTGAGGCCCTTCGACGTGCAGAGAATATCCGGCGTGATCGCAGCCTGTTCGCAGGCAAAAAGCGTTCCCGTGCGCCCCCAGCCGGTCATCACCTCATCGGCGATGAGAAGCGTTCCATGACGCTCGGCAATCTCCTTGAGGCCGGCAAGAAGCGACGGTGGATACATCTTCATGCCGCCTGCCCCGAGAATGAGCGGCTCGACCAGCAGGGCTGCGACTTCGCCTGACCGGCAGAAGCACTCGAAGGCGTCGAGCGTTTCCAGCTCGCGGCCCACCGCTGGAAACGGCAACCGGTCGACGGCAAAAAGCAGCGGTTCGTACGCGGCATTGAACACGCCGCGCTCGCCTGCTGACATCGTGCCGATCGTGTCGCCATGATAGGCATGCTCCATGACCGCGATACGATTGCGCCGCTCACCTTTATTGTGGAAAAAACCGAGCGCCATCTTCAGTGCGACCTCAACTGCGGTCGATCCGCTGTCGGAGTAAAAGACATGGGCCAGGCCCGGCGGCGCAACGGCGATCAGGCCTTCGGCCAGCTCTTCGGCCGGCGCATGTGTGTATTCGGCGAAGATGAGTTGGTCATAGCGCTCCGCAGCGGCAGTCATCGCCTTCATGATCGTAGGGTGCCGGTGGCCATGGGTGATCACCCACCAGGACGAGATGGCATCGAGTACATGGTTGCCGTCCTCGTCGATGAGGTAAGCGCCTGCCGTTTCCACGATCCGCTTCATCGGTGGTTCCAGCGCGTGCTGGGTGAAGGGATGCCATACGACCGAGCGTGTCATGCCAGCGCTCCCTTGATATGCTCGATATCGACGTTTCTGGTGAAGGCCACGTGCAGTGTCCCGGGCGTGACGGTCGGCAACCACGGCAGGCGACCAAGCGAACGAACGCCGCCGATCTCGGCAATGACCCGCTGCGTTTCGACGTTCTCGTCACCGATGAAGGCAATCCCAAGGATTGGAATGGCGCGGTGCTTCAGCGCCTCGAGCGACAGCAGCGTATGATTGATTGTCCCGAGCGCGGTCCTGGCGCAGAGAATGACAGGAACCTGCCAGCGGGCAAAAACATCCGCGAATAACAGCCGGTCGGTAAGCGGCACCAGCAGGCCGCCGGCGCCTTCCACGACGAGCGGCTCATCGGTTTCAGGCAGGGCCAATCGGTCGGAGGCAATCGTAATGCCTTCGCACCTCGCGGAAAGATGCGGGGATGCCGGCATCTTCAGCCTATAGGCCTCCGGAATGATCCGCGCCGGAAGAACCCCGCCAAGCCGCATGACGGTTTGGCTGTCGGTCTCTTCCTCAAGTCCCGACTGCACCGGTTTCCAATAATAGCCGTCGAGGGCTTGCGTCAGTGCCGCGGCGAACAAGGTCTTGCCGATCCCGGTATCCGTGCCGGTGACAACGCAACGCTTCGTCACGAGCGCTCCTCCACCATCACTGCCGCAAGCCGTTCGAACATGCTGGAGATAATGCTGGAATCGACGTTCCGCGTGATCGCGATCCTCAGCCGGGCGGTACCCTCCGGAACGGTCGGTGGCCGGATTGCCCGGATGTCGAAGCCTTCGTCACGCATGCGCGTGGCAATCCGGACGGCACGAACATTGTCGCCGATCATCACCGGCAGGATCTGCGATCCGCTGCCCTCGACACCGGTTGCAGCCGTGAGTGCGGAATTCGCAAAAGCCCGCAGCGCGTCGAATTCCGAGCGCCGTTGCGGCTCGTCGTCAAGAACCCGCAGTGCTTCGCGAACAACGGCCGCCATCAAAGGCGACGGGGCCGTCGAATAGATGAAACCACGCGCCCGGTTGACGAGGTAGCTGCAGATGACGGCGCTGGCCGAAAGCAGCGCTCCGGAAACGCCGAGCGCCTTGCCGCAGGTGTGAAGGACAATAAGGTTATCATGCCCTTCCAGACCTGCCGAAAAACCGCGCCCCCCCGGGCCGAAGACACCGGTCGCATGCGCTTCGTCCACGACCAGGAAGGCGCCATGCGCGTTCGCGATGCCTGCTAATTCGGCAAGTGGCGCGCGATCACCGTCCATGGAATAAAGGCTCTCGACGGCAATCCAGGGCCTGCCGGTGCCGCCCGCCCGGCGCCATTTCCTGATTGCCCCATCGAAGGCTTCGACATCGTTGTGCCGGACCGGCATCGCCTGCGCCTTGCCCGCCGCGATCCCCTCATGTGCACTGGCATGGATCAGGCCATCGTGGACGATGAGGTCCTCGCGTTGCGGAAGGGTCGAAAAGAGGGCAGCATTGGCGGCGTAGCCGCTGCCGAAATAGAGGACCCTCCCGGTCCCGAAATATGCGGCAGCTTCGGCCTCCAGCGCCTCGTGCTCCGGATGATTGCCGCGCAGCAGTCTCGAGCCCCCTGCCCCGACCGGAACGCCGCGCTCGATCGCTTCGGCAATCGCGTTCTTTAGACGCTCCGATTGAGCAAGCCCCAGATAATCGTTCGACGTGAAGTCGATGCCGCTCTGGCCGATCAGCGCGCGTGCACGGCCCTTTCGTTCAAGGCCGGCCAGCGTCCGCTCGTAGCGGGCAAGGCCCGCAAAGCTCATTGTGCCGCCTCCGGTTCCGCTTCGCCCAGCTCCATTGGCCTCAGGCCAAGACGGCGAAATAGAGCGCTGTCATGATCTTCCCCGGGATTGTCGGCCGTCAGCAAGGTGTCGCCGATGAAGACGGAATTGGCGCCGGCGAAGAAACAGAGGGCCTGCATCTCGTCGCTCATGCCGGTGCGTCCCGCCGAAAGCCGCACATGCGAGGCCGGCATCAGAATGCGGGCAAGCGCAATCGTGCGCACAAAGTCGATCGGGTCGACGGGTTGGGCGTCGGCAAGCTTTGATCCCGGGATCGGGATCAGCATGTTGATCGGCACGCTCTCGGGCGGCACGGGCAGGTTGGCAAGCGTCACCAGCATCGCGATGCGGTCCTTCGTCGTTTCACCCATGCCGAGGATGCCGCCGGCGCAGACCTTCATGCCGGCATCCCGAACGTTTGACAGCGTCTCCAAACGGTCGGCAAAGGTCCGCGTGGTGATGACCTCGCTGTAGAAGCGCTCGGAAGTGTCGACATTGTGGTTGTAATAGTCGAGGCCGGCCTCGGCGAGCGAGGCCGATTGCGCGGGCGTTAGCATCCCAAGCGTCATGCAGGTCTCCATGCCGAGCGCCTTGACGCCTTGAACCATGGCGACGATCGCGTCCATGTCGCGGTCCTTGGGGCTGCGCCATGCCGCTCCCATGCAGTAGCGCGTCGCACCACCCTCCTTGGCCTTCCGCGCTTCGGCAAGGACGCGCTCGACTTCCATCAGTTTCGAGGCCTTGAGCCCGGTCGGATAGTGCGCCGACTGGCTGCAATAACCGCAATCCTCCGCGCAGCCGCCGGTCTTGATCGAAAGCAGGCGGCTCATCTGGATCGCATTGGGGTCGAAGTTTTCGCGATGAACGCTATGTGCACGAAAGAGGAGATCATTGAACGGCAAATTATAGATAATTTCTGCTTCATCGGTCTGATACAAAACCGGGAACGATGTCTCACGCGCATTTCCGCTCGCGTTATCAACCATTTTACCTTCCATCGAACCAAACCCTCTCCCGCAAATGCGCGTCGATATAGATATCTTACATTTTTATCTATAATTATCCGGCGCAAGGTAACGCAAGGGGCAGAGTCCAAATTTCTCCTGATCACAGATCGCGGCGATGAAAGCAGAATGGCATCTAGCCGACGATCGCGAAACGTTCGGCATCAGGGGCGGCGCCGCTTCTTGCCGGCCGGCGGCCGATCCACTGAACATGCCGCTCCAGCACCGTTGCCGCGTGCTCAGTTTCGCCCTCACGAAGGAAGCTTAGGATTGCCCGATGATCGCGGTCCTTCGGCGTCATCCAGCCCGAATTCCAGGTCGCGAACAAAAACCGCGCGCTGGCGGCATGCAGATCGTCGATTGCCGCCAATAGACGCGGCATCCCGCAAGGCGACAGGATCAGGCGATGGAAGCGCCTGTTGGCGGATTCCCAGCCGCGAACGTCGAGTGCCTGGTCGCCTTCAAGGATGGCGCGTTCGGCCTGATCGAGGATGGACGGCGTCAAATGCGGAGCGGCATGACGAAGTGCCAGGACTTCGAGCGCGGCGCGCATGCGCGCCACTTCCTGCACTTCCGCAAGATCAAACGATGCGACCCTGACGCCCCGCCTTGGCTCGCTGATCGCAAGCCCCTGCGCCTCCAGCCGCCGGAGTGCTTCGCGCACCGGCACATGGCTGGAGCCGAATTCCTCGGCAATGTGATCCTGCTTGAGTTTGGAGCCGGGTTCGAGCTGCCCTGTTACGATCCGGTCGGCAAGAACGCGGCTTATCCGTGCGGCAATGGTCTCGTCATTATGGTCGGTCATTTTTTATAGATAATTCGCTTCGGCACGGCTGTCGAGACGGCAGCCATCATGGGGCAATTCTCAGGAACCGATCGCGACCTGGGCATCGTAAAGCCGCCTGTAATGGCCGCGGCGCTCCAGCAATTCGGCATGCGAGCCCTGCTCGACCACACGCGAGCCGGCGACGACGATAATTCTGTCTGCATCGCGTATCGTTGCCAGCCGGTGTGCGATGATCAGCGTCGTGCGGCCTTCCGCCAGTTTGGCCAGCGATTGCTGAATCTCGCGTTCGGTTTCGGTATCGAGCGCGGACGTCGCCTCGTCGAGAATGAGGATCGGCGGGTTCTTCACGAACATGCGTGCAATCGCCAGGCGCTGCTTTTGTCCGCCCGACAATTTGACGCCGCGCTCGCCGATGAGGGTGTCCAATCCGTTCGGCAGCGATACGATCATATCGTCAAGTTTGGCGCGCCTGGCCGCCTCGACGATATCCGCTTCGGTGGCGTCGAGCCTTCCATAGGCGATGTTCTCGCGGATCGTCCCAGCAAACAGGAAGACATCCTGCTGCACGACGCCGATCTGACGCCTGAGCGAGGCAAGGGTCATATAGCGGATATCAGTACCGTCCACTGAGATTGCGCCGTTGCCGACCTCATAAAAGCGTGGCAGCAGCGAGCATATCGTCGTCTTGCCGGCACCGGATGGGCCGACAAATGCAACTGTCTCGCCCGCCCTGATCGTTAGATTGACATCCTTAAGCGCCGGCTTGCCGGAACTGTAGGCGAAAGACACGTCTTCATAGATGATTTCGCCCCTCAAGTGGTCGATATCGATCGCGTCGGGCGCATCCTCGATATCGGGTTCAGTGTCGATCAGTTCGGTAAACCGCCGGAAGCCGGCAATGCCTTTTGGGTAGGTCTCGATGACGGAATTGATCTTCTCGACGGGCCGGAAGAAGACGCCCACCAGAAGCAGGAAGCCGATAAAGCCTCCCGCTGTCAGTTCTCCGGCGAGCACAAAATAACTGCCGGCGATCATTACGATCATCTGCGTCAATCGCATGCTCATATAGCTGAGCGACGTGCTGGCAGCCATGATGCGATAGGCTTCGAGTTTCGTTTTCCGGTAGCTTTGATTGTCATTCTCGAAGAGCGCACGTTCATGGTCCTCGTTGCCGAAGGCCTGCACGACCCTGACACCGCCGACGCTCTCCTCGATCCGGGCGTTGAAATCGCCGACGCGTCCGAAGAGTGCACGCGAATTCCTGGTCATCCGGGTCCCATAGCGGCTCGTCACCCACGCCGTCAGTGGCACGATGACGGCAGTGACCAGCGCCAGCTGCCAATTCACGGATACCATCAGGATAAGTGCGCCGATGAACGTCATCACCGCAATGAAGAGGTCCTCGGGACCGTGATGGGCAACCTCGCCGATCTCTTCGAGATCCTTGGTGAGTCGGCCGACCAGATGCCCCGTCTTCTGGTTGTCGTAATAACTGAAGGAGAGTTTCTGGAGATGATCGAAGGCCGCGCGGCGCATATCGGTCTCGATATTGATGCCGAGCATATGCCCCCAATAAGTGACGATCGCCATCAGGCCCGTGTTGATCGCGTAGACCACCATAAGACCGGCAGAGGCCAGCAGAATGAGCAGCCAGTCCTGGCCGACCAGCAGCCTGTCGACGAATAGCTTTACGGCCATTGGAAAGCCGAGCTCGAGTAGGCCGGAGATGATCGCGCAGCTGAAATCGAGCACGAAAAGGCTACGATAGGGCCTGTAATAAGAAAAGAAACGGCGAAGCATTTCGACCTTTAAAGGTATGAGCTTAAGCGGCGGCATTGACGATAAGCGCGCATTGATGCCAAACGTGACCCGCATTCTCATATTTTTTGACGGGAGCCAATAGGGCGCGCTGTGCATGACATTGCATCTTGATAAGAAACCGGCAACTGCCGCATGGTGCGCTCGGCCGCTTCGGAGAAGCAGATCGCATTAAGGTTTCCGAAGCGCTGGAACTTACAGACATCGCCTCATTCGCCGGCAGGCTTGTCGATACGCTGTCGGGCGGAGATCGTGGCGGTGGCCCAATAAAATCCCTGGATTGCAAGTTCGAAGGCGGGCTTTTTCACGCCTGAAAGTTGACAGTGATTGGCAACTTTAATAGGTCTCCGCCTGGAAGCCACGGCCCCGCGCCCCAGCCACCAGCATTTCATTTCGATATCGAATTTGCACGGGGAGCAGCGATGTCCTTTCGTTCCGCGGTTGGCCGCACCATTCTTTTTCTTTCATGCAGCACAGGCTTTTTTCTACCAGCGCTTGCGCAGGATCAGGCAGCGACCGTTCTGCAGCCTGTCGTCATCCAAGGGGATGGCGGTGCAGGCAGCGGCATTTTCGAAGAGGATGGTTACGTTGCGAAAGCCGGGCGCGCAGCCGGCAAGAGCGATACCCCGCTGATCGAAACGCCGCAGTCCGTGTCCGTGATCACGGCGAATCAGATCGAGGCGCAAGGTGCCGAAACGCTGAATGCGGCCCTGCGTTATAGCGCAGGCGTCGCCGGCGAGAACAACGGCTCGGATACCCGCGGCTATGGCCTGCAAATCCGCGGCTTCAACGTCTCCGACGAAATCTTCTATGTCGATGGCCTGCATTCGAAGGGAACGGAATTCGCTTCCTTCCTGTCTCTGGAGACTTACGGCGCCGAAGCCATCGAGCTTGTGCGCGGTCCAGCTTCCGTACTTTACGGGCAGAACAGCCCCGGCGGCATCATCAATTACTCCAGCAAACGCCCGACCTCCGAAACGTTCGGCGAAGTAGGCCTCAACGTCGGCAGCTTCGACCGCTACGAGACACAATTCGACATCGGCGGCCCGATCACCGACGACGGCGTGTTCAGCTACCGCCTGACGGGTCTCGGCCGCAAGGGCGACACACACGTGGACTTCGTCAACGATGATCGCATCTACCTCGCACCCTCCATCAAATGGGCGCCGGACGACGAAACGAGCCTGACGGTCTTTGCAAAATACCAGAAGGACTTCACCGGCTGGGGCATCCAGTTTCTGCCGGCATCCGGAACCGTCCTGCCGAACGAAAATGGCGAAATTCCACGTGACAGGTTTGTCGGCGAACCGGATTTTGACCGCTATGATCTGACGATTGCGACGATCGGCTACGAGTTCGAGCACCAGATCAACGAGACGTGGGCTTTCCGGCAGAACGCGCGCTATTCCTATCTGAAAAACGTACAGGAAGGCGTTTTTGGCAACGGACTCGCCGCCGACGGACGCACCCTCATGCGCTATGCCGACGAAGGCCGATCGCAGCTGGCGAGCTTTGCGATTGACAATCAGGCGGAGGCAATGTTCGACACCGGTCCGCTCGCGCATAAGATGCTTTTCGGGCTGGATTATCAGTATACACATTTCAAAGACTGGGGCACCTATGCCGATGTCGATCCTATCGATGTCTTCAATCCAGTCTACGGCTCGCCGCTGCCAGCACTTGATGTCTATACAGACGCAAAGACGACGCAGCATCAGGTCGGCCTTTATGTGAACGACCAGGTCAAATTCGATAAATTCGTGCTGACAGGCGGTCTCCGTCACGACTGGGCGCGGACGGAAACGCTCGAGCAGGTTGACGGAAGCCGTACAGACAAATCCGACAGCGCCTTTACCGGCCGCCTCGGCCTTGTCTATCTGGCCGATAACGGTCTTGCACCCTATGCCAGCTATTCGACCTCGTTCATGCCGGTCCTTGACGATCCGAGCTTCGACCCGGAAACCGGACGGCAGTACGAGTTCGGCGTGAAGTACCAGCCGGAAGGCTATAACAGCTTCGTCACTCTTTCGGCCTTTGATCTGACGAAAGACAATGCAGTTCGCTATCAAGGAAGTGCTGCGGTTCAGACCGGAGAGATCCGCTCCCGCGGCATGGAAATCGAAGGCGTCGCAAGCCTCGATCAGGGCTGGGATATCAAGCTCGCTTATGCCTATCTCGATACTGAAATCATGGACGATACCGAGGGAACCGGCGGCAACACGCCCTACGGTGTGCCGCGCCATCGGGCGTCACTGTGGGCAAAGTACACGGTCCAGCGCGGCACGTTGGAGGGTCTCGGCCTTGCTGCAGGTGTCCGCTACATCGGATCGACCTATGGCGACGATGCGAATTCCCTCAAGGTTCCGAGCGTGACCCTGGTCGACCTTGCCGCGAACTACCAGTGGAAGGACTACGAGTTCCAGCTCAACGTCAGTAATCTCTTCGACAAGCGCTATGTGGCCTCTTGCTTTTCGGAAACGGCCGGATGCTTTTTCGGCGAGGGCCGCAAGATCGTCGGCTCGGTGAAATACCGTTGGTGATGTTTACACGGCGGACATTACTCGGCGCGCTTGCCGCATCGCCTTTCGCACCGGCGGCCTTCGCAGCCCCGCCTCGACGCATCGTCTGCCTCGAATGGACATCGGCCGAAATGTTCATATCGCTCGGTGTGCCGCCATTGGCGGTTGCCGACCTCAAAGGCTATGGGGATTGGGTCGCTGCGCCCGCCCTGCCCGTGTCGACACTTGATCTCGGCGCTCGCGGTGAACCGAACCTCGAAGTGATCAGCGCGCTTCGTCCTGATCTGATCGCAGGCGCCTATGGCTACGGGATCGACGAAACGATGTACAGACGCTTTGCGCCGGTGTTCAGCGTTCCTTTTTATGAAGGCGTGAGCACGCCGCTTGCCCAGGCGGAAGCCGAAACCATAAAGCTCGGCGCGATCGTTGGACGGCAGGACGCAGCACGAAACCTTGTTAGCGAAACCATGCGGACGATCAATGATACCAGAGACGCCCTTCATACCCGTCGGGCTGGACCGATTGCGATCATCAGCATGTTCGACGACCGTCAGGTGCGGGTCTATGGCAGGGGCAGCCTGTTTCAAGACGTGCTTGACCGCGTCGGCCTTGTCAACGCGTGGACCGGAGAGACATCGGAGTGGGGATTTTCAACCGTTGGCATCGACGCGCTTACGGCAATCGGCAATGCCCACCTGATTTCGCTCGATCCCATCCCGCCGCATATCCGCATCCGCATTGAGCAGAGTTCGCTCTGGACAAACCTGCCCTGTGTCAGAGCCGGAAATGTCTCAACGATCCAGCCGGTCTGGCCCTTCGGCGGGTTGGCCGCTGCCGCCCGTTTCGCCACTTTTATCAGAAACGTCGAGCAGGCATGATGGTAATCGATCAGCCGATATCGGCGCAACGCAGCGGCCCCTGGAAACTGATCCTGCTCGTCACCATCCCGGCAATTGCCGCGATGGTCCTGACCTATGTCGGAGCGGAACGGCTGTTGCCGCCTGCCTCCTGGTGGTCCGCGCTTGTCGATACCGACAATGCGAAATCGGAAGAACTGCTTTTCCGCCATGCCTTCATGCCGCGTGTCGCTGTCAGCATACTCGCCGGCCTGGGGCTCGGGCTCTCCGGCATCCTGATCCAGCATCTGCTTCGCAATCCGCTGGCAGAGCCGACGACGATCGGCACGAATGCCGGAGCGGGGCTGGCCTTGACTGTCGCGACGCTCTACATCCCCGCTGCGCTCGAAAACGGACGCGGTGCCATCGCCCTTCTGGGCGGCGCGTTAACGACACTTCTCGTCTTCGCGCTCGCTCAGCGCCGGCAATTTTCGCCGGTCGCCGTCATTGTCTCAGGGCTTGTCGTCAGTTTGACCTGCGGCTCGGCGAGCGCCCTCCTCATGGCAATCAATCGCGAGTACACGGAGGATCTTTTCATCTGGCAGAGCGGATCGTTGATCCAGAATGGCGACGCCGTCGCCCGAACCCTCCTTCCGCAGATTGCTGTTTGCAGTGTCTTTGCATTCATGTTCCTGCGGCCTTTGCGGCTGCTGGAGGCCGGCGATGAAAGCGCCGGCAGCCTTGGCATGAGGCCGGCAGCCATCAGGCTGATCGGTCTTTCGATTGCAGTAGCAATGAGCGCATTCGTCGTTGCGGCAGCCGGTGTCATAAGCTTCATTGCACTGGCCGCCCCTGCCTTCGCGCGCATAGCCGGTGCAAGGACGCTACTGCAGCGCATGGTCTGGTCGCCTCTGATTGCCGCCTCGCAGCTTTGGCTGGTCGATCAAGTGATCCAGTTCCACTTCAGGGAGATGGCATTTCCGGCAGGCGCTGCGACAGCACTTCTCGGCACGCCCTTGCTGTTCATCTTCCTGCTTCATTTGAAGACCGTCTCCCTGGACAGCCGAGATGGCACATTCACCGCCATCGCTCCTTGCGGAATGCCGGCTCTTCTTCTGCTTGCCGTAGCACTTGTTGTTACAACAGGCCTTGCTTTTTTCCTGGGAACGGGTGCAAACGGCTGGGGTTGGATCGCGGCAACACAGATTGGCGAATTGGCCGAATTGCGGCTGCCACGGATCGGCGTGGCGCTTGCAGCCGGAGCCATGTTTGGCGTTTGCGGCACATTGCTTCAGCGGATGACAACAAACAGCATGGCCGCTCCCGAAGTGATCGGTGTCTCAGGTGGGGCGAGCCTCGGCGTACTTGCTCTTTTTGTCGTCACGTCCAGCATCGATCGGCTTTCACTGGCAGCGGCCGCAAGCTTCGGTGCCTTCGCAACACTCGCCCTCGTCCTGTCTATCGCTGGCCGGCAGCGCCTTTCGCCGGAGAAGCTTCTGCTAGCGGGCACATCTGTGACGACGCTTGCTTCGGCGCTGGCCGCCCTCGTTCTTGCGAGCGGCGATCCGAGAACGGATTTCTTGCTCGCCTGGCTTTCAGGTTCCACTTATACGGCAACACCCGGCCAGGCGATTGCGACAGCGGTTGTTGCGCTCCTTCTTCTTTCCTTGGCGCCTTTGACGGTCCGCTGGCTCGCCGTCCTGCCGCTTGGCGAAACCGTGTCGCGCTCGCTAGGCCTCGGTGTCGTGTCCGTTCGCGCCATCCTGCTTTGCCTGGTCGCAATTCCGACGGCCGTCGCAACACTGGCGATTGGACCTTTAAGCTTCGTCGGGCTGATGGCGCCGCATTTCGCGAGAATGTCGGGTTTCCGCAAACCGGCCGCCGAAATATTCGCTTCTGGCCTATACGGCGCAATCATCCTGATTGCGGCCGACTGGGCGGGAAGAACTATCATTTTTCCGTGGCAGATACCGGCAGGTCTGCTGACAGCTCTCGCCGGCGGCCCGTTTTTTCTGATCGCGATGAGCCGCTCCCGATAGACATCGCCTTTCGCCTTAGGAGCCGAAACGATCAATCGCCATTCAATGCAAGCGAACGAATTTCGCGATCCGCCGACTGGAGCACTTCGAAAGCGCGGAACCTGTTTTTGTGCAGAACCGCAATCGCGCCACCCGTTGGATGGAACGTTTTCGACAGATGCGACATCGCCTTCATCGCTTCCGGCAGGGAATGATTGTGTCCGGCGGCGACAGAACCGAGCATTGCCGCACCCAATAGCACCGGCTCTTCGGTGTCAGAGATTGCCACCGGTACATTCGTCGTGTCGGCCAGAAGCTGTCGAACGAGATTGCTTTGCGCAGCACCACCGCTGGCAACGATCAAGTCAAGCTTGATGCCGTCTTGCGCCAGCTTTTCCAAAAGCTGCTTCAGGCCATAGCCGATGCCGCAAAGGCCCGCAATATAGAGCGAGATCAGATTGGAAATATCGACATCCAGTCCAATGCCCGCGACGACCGCCCGTGCATCGGGATCGGCATGCGGCGACCGGTTTCCAAGAAATTCCGGCACGACATGGATAGACTTCGCAAGTTCGACGGCACGCGTTAGGTCCGGGCATATTTCCGTGGCCTGCCTGTCAAGCCATGCAACGAGAGTGAGACCCGCCGCTTCCGCCTTTGCGCGCGCCTCGGCAGATGCCGGATGCATGGTCACCAGATGGTCTATGGCCGCACCTGCAGCCGACTGCCCGCCTTCCGTCAGCCAGAGCCCCGGCACCATTGCTGAGTAATACGGTCCCCAGACGCCACCGACGAAAATCGGATTGTCACTTGAAGCCATCGAACAGGCCGACGTACCGAAGATATAGGCAAGCCTGTTTCTGACATCCGAACGGCCGTTTGCGTCCGCGCCGCCGAGTGTGCCGGCGCCACCCGCATGCGCATCGATCAGCGCCGCTCCGACGGGCGTTCCGGCCGGCAGCCCAAGATCGGCAGCGGCGTGTTCGCTGAGCCCATTTTCCAGCGCCGTGCCTGGATCAACGATGTCCGTACCTATCCTTGAAAAGCCTTCTGCTGCCAATTCTTCGAGCCCTATTGCCTCAAAGTACTGGGCGTCCCAGCGCTTTTCGTGGGCAAGATAGGTCCATTTGCAGGTGACCGTGCAGACAGATCGGCTAAGCGAGCCGGTTGCGCGCCAGGTCAGAAAGTCCGCAAGGTCAAAGAAGTGGCCGGCAGCGGCAAAGGAGGCCGGCAGATTGCGCTTCAGCCAGAGAAGCTTCGGCGTTTCCATTTCCGGCGAGATCCGCCCGCCCACATAGCGCAGGACCGCGTGGCTTCCAGCATTGATGTCGGCCGCTTCGCCAGCGGCACGGTGATCCATCCAGACGATGATATTGCGGTTGGGATCGCCGGAAGGACCGACGGCGACCGGCGCGCCATCGGATTTCACGGCAACGAGAGAACAGGTGGCATCAAATCCGAGACCGGCGACGGCTGCGGGTGAGATGCCAGCCGTTGCGACCGCTTCCCTGGCGCTGTCGCAGACGGCTTTCCAGATCTGTTCGCTGGATTGCTCAACGATGTGGCCCGCCTCATACCAGATAGTGATCGCACGTTTGGCGGACGCCAGCAGCGCTCCGTTCTCGTCGAAGACCCCTGCCCGTGCGCTGCCCGTACCCACGTCGACCCCGATAAAAAACCGCGCCATGATCAAAGGTCCGTGCTGTGCGGCAGGATGACGATGTCGCGGATCGTCACGTTGCGTGGTCGCGTCAGCATGAACAGCACCGCCTCTGCAACCTCCGTGGCTTCCATCAATCCTCCTGCGGCAATCGTCTCATCAAGCTTTTCCTGAGGCCAGTCGCTGATCAGTGCCGTGACGACAGGACCGGGCGCTACCGCGCCGACGCGAATGCCGTGCTTTATAACCTGGCGCCTGACCGTATGGACAAAAGCCTGCACGGCATGTTTGGACGCCGTATAGATCGGCTCCCAGACCACGGGTACCAGACCAGCGATCGAACTTGTCATGATGATGTCGCCCGTCTTCCTTTCCACCATATGAGGCAATACCGCCTGGACGGATCGGAAGGCCGCATTGACGTTCAGGTTCAGCATCCGGTCCCAGGAATCGGGATCACCGTCGACGACGTCCCCGCCGATGTAGGAACCGGCATTGGCGTGGAAAATGTCGAGCTTTCCGAACCGCTCCAGGATCTGCGGCATCATCGTCGAGACGCTGGCAGGATTGGTCAGGTCGACGACCAGAGGGAAGGCGTTCGGACCCAGCTCGGAGCATATGCTCCTCAGAGAATCGCCTGCTCTGTCGATGAGGGCAACGCTCACACCCTCCGTTAATAAAGACTTGGCGCATTCAAGACCGATCCCCGAGGCAGCCCCGGTAATCGCTGCGACCTTTCCAGAAAGTTCCTGTCCCATATCAATCCTTGCTTTCGTAGTTGTATCAGGCACGGCCGTGCGAAACTCTCGACCGGCGCGCCAGCGAGTCGACGATGACTGCAATGGCAAGAACTGCCCCGGTGATCATGTAACGAAGGGCCGAAGACAGATCGAGCATCGTCAGGCCGCTTGCGATCGATTGAATGACGATGATGCCGAGCAGGGCCGAGTAGGCGCTGCCGCGGCCGCCGAAGAGGCTCGTTCCGCCGATGACGGCTGCTGCAATCGCATTCAGGTTGACGTCCCCCGTTCCGGCCTGCTGGCTTGCCGAGGCAAGACGCGCCGCGGCAAGCACGCCGCCAAGTGCGGCAAACATTGCACAGAGAACGAAGGCGCTGGTGTATATCCGCCGGACATTGATGCCTGCGCGGCGTGCGGCCTCGCGATTGCCGCCGACGGCCGCCATCGACCGGCCCCATTGAGTCCGTGTCAGCGCGTAGTTCATCACGATCGCCAGCACGACGAAGAGCGCAAACATCCAGGGGATGCCGCGGTCCTGATTGAGATAGAAGACGACGAATTCGAAAAGGATCGTGATGGCAGCCACGCTGATGACGAGGCCACCGATCGAGCGAGATGAGAGGTTGGCTTGCCGGCGGCGTTGAGCGGCCCGATAGCCTGCAATCAGCATCACGACGCCCGGCAGCAGCGCGAAAAGATATGCAAGCGGGCGTGGAATGACGAGCAGCTGACCGAAGTTCACCAAGGACGAGCCATAGGGCAGGTTGATCGAGCCTGTGGCGCCGAGCAGATAGAGCTGCATTCCGAGCACCGCCAGCAGACCCGCGAGCGTCGAAACGAAGCTCGGCATTCCGAGACGATTGAAAAGCAGCGCATAGAGCGAGCCGATCAATCCGCCGACAAGGACGGCGGCGATGATCGCGGCGGCGACGGGCCAGCCCTGATTGACCCAGAGCATGCCGACCATGGCCGAAGCAAAGCCGCTGATCGAGCCGACAGACAGATCGATCTCGCCAACCATCAGCACGCAGACGATACCGAGCGAAATCACACCGACAGTCGACGCGTCGAAAAGCAGGTTTGCAAGGTTGTTGCTGGAAAGGAAGGTCGGATTGAGGGTGCCGAACACGGTCCAGATGATCACCAGGCCGACGACCACCGGCAGTGAACCGAGATCGCCGGAGCGCACCTTGTCGATGGACGAGCGGATCGTCGCACTGATGCCCGCATCATGACTGACGCGAACATCGCCGCGATCAAGCAGCGTTGCGGTTTGTTTCACATCACTGGTCATGGCTGACCCTCCTGCCTGATATCCTGCTGCGCCTGACGGCGGCCAGCGCGACGCGAGACCGCATTTTCCGTCGCCCCGGTAATAGCAGTGACGAGTTCCTGGTTGGATGCGTCAGGATAGAAAATTCCATTGTTCCGCCCTAGCCTTAGGACGACGATGCGATCAGCCACCGCACGAACGTCTTCCATATTGTGGCTGATCATCACGACCCCGAGCCCGCGGTCGCGCACGCGCTCGATCAGGTTCAGCACCTCGGCAGTCTGGGCAACGCCAAGAGCAGCCGTGGGTTCATCGAGCAAAATGAGCTTCGGCTCCAGGAGCAGAGACCGGGCAATCGCCACCGTCTGGCGTTGTCCACCGGAAAGCGATGCAATCGGAATGCGGACGCTCGGAATGCGGGCCGAAAGCTCGTTCAGAAGTGTCCAGGCACGAACCTCCATCGCCGTCTCATCAAGCCTCAGCGGAGCAAGCTCCCGGCCGAGGAAGATGTTGGCAACGACGTCAAGGTTCTCGCAAAGTGCAAGGTCCTGAAACACTGTCGCGATTCCGAGGGATAAGGCCGCACTGGGGTCGGTCAGCGTCACTTTGTTGCCGCGGAAGGTGATCTCGCCCGAACTCGGCTGGTGCACGCCAGCAAGAATCTTCACCAGCGTGGATTTGCCGGCGCCGTTGTCGCCCACGAGCGCCACCACTTCGCCGCCGTGAACATCGAGGTCGATATCGGTGAGCGCCGAGACGGCACCGAAATGTTTCGAGATCCCTCGCAGGCTGAGCACCAATTCGCCGGCAGAGGCTGTTTGATCGGGAACGTCAGTCATCTGTCGCGAGCCTTTCATCATGAATTTTGGGACCCTCCGGCCGCCCGCGAGGACGGTCGAAGGGCATCTTGGGAGGGAACCGATCAGCCGCCGATGCCGAGCGTCTTGCAGCCTTCGGCGTAGCGATCCGTGCAGAGCTGCTCCGGCGTCTGGATCGGCTTGCCATTGACCGTCTTGTCGATGATCTCGGCCTTCAGGTTTTCAGCGGTAACGAGCGCCGGCGTGAAGAGTTGCGTCGGCGTATCGAAGAGCTTGGTGTCGGCCTTCGGCGCTTCGCCCGACAACAGCTGGATTGCGACATTCGCCGCAGCCGCGGCCACGATCTCGCTTGGCTTGGAGATAGTGTTGTATTGATCGCCCGCGATGATGAGCTGCAGACCCGCGATCGTCGCATCGTTGCCGGTGACCGGCGGCACAGGGTCGATGCCGGCAGCCTTGAACGCTGCAACGGCAGCACCACCCGTGCCGTCATTGGCGGCCACAACGCCGATGATCTTCTTGCCGAACCGGGTGATCTGGCCGCTCGCCCATTGCTGAGCCTTCGGCGGAGCCCACTCCGGCGTATCGAACTCCGCAAGGGTCGGATAGCCGCCTTCGGCGAGGCCGGCATGGATACCCTTCTTGATCAGGCCTGCTGCAGCATCCGTCGGCGAGCCGTTGATCTGAAGGAGACCGCCGTCGCCCGCCTGGACGTTCTTCGCCTTCAGATGATCGACGAGCGATTTGGCGATCATCTTGCCGATTTCCTCGTTGTTGAAGGAGACGTAATAGTCTGCGGCGGCAGATGGGATCGGCCGGTCATAGGCAATGACCTTCACGCCCTGGCTCTGCGCCATCTTGACGAGCGACGCGGCAGCGGTGGAATCGACCGGGTCGAGCACGATCGCCTTGGCGCCCTGCGAAATCGCCGAGTTAAACTGCTGCTGCTGGCGCGAAGCGTCGCCGTTTGCGTTCTGGTAGATCACCTTGCAGCCGGCGCAGAGTTTCTTCATTTCCGCTTCGAAGCCCGGATAATCGTGCTCCTCGTAGCGTGTGGAGCTCTGATCGGGCATCAGAAAGGCGACCGTTGCATCGGTCACCTTTGCAGACTGCGCAAAGGCGGACGTACCGCTGAGAAGACCGACGGCGAGCGCTGCTGCGCCTGCCAATTTCCATGCGAATTGAGTCATAGGAATTTCTCCGTTCCCAAATTGTAACTGTTTCGATGAAGCCTCAAGCTCGCGTCGAGCTCGACACCATTTGTGCGATCCGGCCTCTCGAAGCGGGTTCCTTGACCGGCGCTTCTCAGGCCTGTTTGCGGACAAGCAATCCCGTTCGGACAACCTCGTGCCCGTTCGCCTCGCCCTGATTGTTCGTTTTCTCCTCCCCGGTCCTCCCTTTTAGGCGGCCTCCACCGCTCTTGCGTTTTGTGCCAGCAATGTTCTGAAGCGCGAGGGCGCCATGCCCTTCTGATCCAGAAATCGGCGATTGAAATTCGAGATATTGTTGAAGCCGGCCGCAAAGCAGATGTCGGTTATCGACATGGCGGTCTCGCTCATCAGCAGGTGGCAGGCAAAGTTGATCCGCAGCCGGTTTACATATTGGACGAGCGCCATTCCGGTGTGCCGGCGGAAGCTGCGGGAGAACGCGCTCGGGCTTTGCCCGGTCAACTCGGCAAGGTCACTCTCGCTGAAGGGTTCGGTCAGATGCGTGTTGATATAGGCCAGCGCCTGGTTCACCCCGGCAGACATGAACCCCGAAGGATCCGGATGATAAAGCGCACTTGCGAGGGTACGCGTGCCCTGTGCAGAACTCAGCGCGTTGAGCACGTTCATGAAAAGCTCGATCCGGCGAATTCCTTTGGCTTCGACCAGCTCCCCGAGGAGCGGGCCGACGAGCGTCGCCGTTTCGGGCGTAAACAGCGCACCGCGGCGGCTCATTTCCAGAATGCCGGCACAAGCCGAAAGCTCCGGAAAAACCCGGCTTGCATCCGCAAGGAAAGACTCGGTGAATTGAAGCACCCGGCAGCGCAGCGGCAGGCATGTGCCCGGCGGCACGTCGCTTACCCAATTATGCGGCAGGTTCGGTCCAGTGAGCACAAGGTTGCCCGGTTCGAACTCGCCGATGAAATCGCCGACGAAATATTGCCCCGTCGTTGCGACGACATGGTGGATTTCATATTCGGGATGAAAATGCCAACGGACCGTACGGTAGGGATAGCCATGCTCCCAGGCCTTGAAGGACTCGCCGCTGCCGATCGCGACCACTTCCAAATCCGGATTCATGGAACCTTCCTCCCTGCGCTCCGACCGGAGTTTCTCCGGTAATGGCGCCTCCTCCCAGAGGTCATCGCTTCTTATGACAGGACTTTACGCGCGGACATCAGCGATCGCTACTACACCATCGACCCCTCACTGATACTTTTTTGACAATTCTACCGCAATTTGTGGCAAATCGCGCAAGTTTCCCTGTCTCAGCACAGCCGATCAACGGCAAAAGTCGAAGCCAGTACATTCCGGCGCCGAGTTGTGCGACATCGGCCCCCCAACCTCACTTACGCGTAACGGCTGTTCAAGCTATTCTGAAGAACGTCGGATGGAGATTTTGCAGCATGGCGAAGATCGTCTTCGGAATGAACCAGTCCCTGGACGGCTATGTCGACCATCAGGAATTTGCGCCAAGTCCCGCGCTCTTTCGTCACTGGATAGAGCACGTGGGCGACCTGACCGGCAGTGTGTACGGTCGCCGCATGTACGAGGTCATGCGCTATTGGGACGAAAACCGTCCTGAGTGGAGTGCGGAGCAACACGAGTTCGCGGCGGCGTGGCGGCGCCAACCGAAGTGGGTCGTGTCGCGCTCGTTGAAGTCGGTCGGCCCGAACGCCACACTTGTCGAGGACGACATCGAGGCGGTGATCCGTGGCCTGAAAGCTCGGCTCGTTGGGGAGATTGCAGTTTCCGGACCAGACCTGGCACGAAGCCTAACTGACCTTGGACTTGTCGACGAGTATCGACTCTACTTCCACCCAATCGTGCTTGGTCGCGGCAAGCCATTCTTTGCCGGCCCACGGCCGCCGCTCCGCCTCGTGGCCAGCGATTTAATCGGCGAGGACGCGATCCGGTTGACGTACGTTCCTGCCTGATCACGCAACTCGTCGCGCGTCCGCCTACATGCGCCTTAATCGTTCACTCGAGGCACTTACAAAGTAACCGGCGATTGTTACCCGCGGAGGGTCGAAAGCGAGATCTCGCCTCCAGTACCAAGCGTCAGATTTTCACCACTAGCTGCTCTTAGCTTTGCGGCCGCGAGAACTCTGCCTTGTGGGCAGACTTCTTCCATACTCGTTCCACCAGGATGTGAGCGCCTCCATCGTCGGACCGAGCCCACGCGCCTTTTGCGTTATCTGATATTCAACTCGTGGCGGCACTTCCGCAAACACTGTGCGCGACACCAGACCGTCTGCTTCGAGCTCGCGCAGTTGTGCTGTCAGCATGTGCTGGGTGATGCCGGGAATTGCCTTTCGCAGTTCCCCGAAGCGGTAGATCCGCTGGTTGAGCAGCCACATGATCTCCAACTTCCATTTGCCCGAGAGCAGCGCGAATGCACGCCGCATCTCCTCGTGCATGTTGATCTCTCCGTCGGTCATAGTCTGCTTTCCCATACTAACAGCCGGTTTTTCATCCTACTTGCGAATATCAATCTTAGTCGACATTTTCAATGTGCGTTGGCGGCGCGCAGTTGAAAACTGTGCATCCAGACCACGAAGAAAGTCGATGAAAGAG
Organism: Rhizobium sp. USDA 3886; assembly: GCF_056279785.1. Classification (NCBI taxonomy): domain Bacteria; kingdom Pseudomonadati; phylum Pseudomonadota; class Alphaproteobacteria; order Hyphomicrobiales; family Rhizobiaceae; genus Rhizobium; species Rhizobium sp. USDA 3886. The sequence goes on from NZ_JBWCDC010000003.1 coordinate 1,913,798, forward strand.
ATGTTGCTGCTGCAACAACAATCAGGAAGAACTCATGGCCGCAACCTATACATATTGGATCAGCACTGCGCTGTTGTCGCTGCTCTACCTGACTTCCGCCTATGTGTACCTGGCTAAAAGGGACTGGGTTCGTCAGGCTCTTGCCGAGCTCGGCTACCCCGCCTACCTCGTGCCGATCATGATCGTCGTGAAGATACTGGGCCCGGTCGCCATCTTGTCGCGCTTCAGTGTGGCGCTCAGCGACCTCGCCTATGCCGGCATCTTCTATCACCTGCTGCTGTCCGGTTTGGCGCACCTCGGTGTCCGCAGGCCCAACGGCACCGTGCCGGCGGCCTTGGGCCTCGCGCTGCTCGCCGCCTCGTTCCTTACCCAGAACGCCGCCCGTGAAATCGCGTCGCCCTACGTGCGCGCGGCAATGCTCTGACGCGGCGAACATTACCAACACCCTTTATCGAATGGAGATGAATATGGGTCGACTCAATGGAAAAGTTGCCATCGTCACAGGCGCCGGGCGCGGCATTGGTCGCGCCACCGCAAAGCTGTTTGCTGCGGAAGATGCCAAGGTCGCTGTCCTATCGCGCACGCCTGCGAATGTGGACGCGGTCGTCGCGGACATTGAGGCCGCTGGTGGCACCGTTCTCGGCGTCGTCTGCGACGTCAGCGATGCCGATCAGATCAGAGCGGCGGTGGACAAGGCGGTCGCGGTCTATGGCGGGATCGACATTCTTGTAAACAACGCATTCGATCCGTCCGCGCCTTTCTCTTCCATCATCGATCTCTCGGTGGAGCAGTTGCAGCGCAATTTCGAGGTGGGCCCGATCGCTTACCTGAGAACGATGCAGGCCTGCTATCCTACCTCAAGGCGAGCGGACAGGGGCGCGTCGTCAACTTCGGCTCGATGGCCGGTGTCATCGGCTTGATGGGTTACGGCCCCTACAACATGGCGAAGGAGGCGGTGCGCGCCCTTACCCGAACCGCCGCCCGCGAGTGGGGCGCCGACAAGATCACAGTCAACAATGTCCTGCCGCTGGCGGAGACCTGGGGCGAGGCGGCTGACGTGCCCCCACCGACTAACGCGCTCGCCCGCTTCGGATCGCCGGAGGAAGACATTGCGCCCGTGGTCCTGTTCCTCGCGAGCAAGGATGCGCAGTTCCTGACGGGCTACAGCCTCACCCCCGACCGCGGCTCGATCATCGGCAGCGCGCGCTGACCCGAAGGGAGGCTCCCAACCTCGTCATCAGGGTCAGGACCCGGATTTCCGACGCTCCAGGGCCATACGACGAGCCTCGCGCCAGAACGATGAACAAGGTGATTTCTAATGACTTCTCGAACGAGTTGCCTAACGCCCCACCCGTAGGCTTGCGGGCAAACGATCCCTCACCAGGGCATGAGGGTTGCCGATGTAAAAGACCTACCGCAGCATCGTGCTGATCGAAGATCGGTTCCAGTTGAGCAACGAGCTGCCTGCGTCCGCCGAAGGTTTGCATGTCCTTCGGCGGACGGGGCGGCACCGAACTCCATATTACGAGGTCTATCTGGCGAGCGATGCTACGGTCGCGGCCAGGCAAGGCCTGCTCAGGCGGAGCCGAATCGTTGTTGACGAGCCGTCATCACTGCCAGTAGCGCGGCAATCACGAGCAGAATGGCACTCGCGCCGAAGGTAAGAGCATAGCCGCTCATGTCGAACAGGAAACCGCCCGCGAAAGCACCCGAGGTGATCGCGAGCTGGACGACTGCCACGATCAGGCCTCATCCGGCATCGTTCGTGCCACCCAAGTCCACCAGCCGACAGGCGCCGAAGTCGCAAACAGCCCCCAGGCACCCAGTAGGAGGGCCGTCAAGGCCAGCCCGTCGCCGACCGCAATCAGGCCCGCGCCGATCGCGGCCATCAGAAGCGGGATGACGGTCAGCGTCGGATATAGGCGGTCCTTCAGGAACGTGCCGATCAGTGTGGTGCCGATGAACCCGGTTATCCCCATGATCAGGAGCAAGAACGAGAGCTTGGAGGCATCGACTTGCGTAACCACCTCCAGGAACGGCCGCAGGTAGGTGAACAAAGCGAACTGTCCCATGAAGAACACACCCACCGCCGCTATGCCGCAGGCCACCTCAGGTCGCTTGAGCAGCATGAAGACGTTTCCGGAACCTGGTTGAATCTCAGCCTTCATCGAGGGAAGGCTGAGTAGTTGCCATATGAAGACCACGCCAGCGACCGGCACCACAAGGAAGAAGGCACCACGCCAGCCGATCAGCCCGCCGAGACAGCTTCCAAGGGGTGCGGCGACGACCGTGGCCAAGGCGCCTCCTCCGTTGAGAATTGCCAACGCCCGCGGCACCCTGTCCTCGGGCACAAGTCGCATTGCCGTCGCGGCGGACATCGACCAGAACCCGCCGACGACGACGCCGATCAATGCGCGTCCGATCATCAAAACCACGAAGTTCGGCGCAAGAGCTACGACCGTGCCGGAGACGATCATCAGGCCGGTCAGAACCAGCAGCAGCACTTTCCGGTCAAGCGCGCGCGTTGCCGAAGAGATGAAGAGACTGGTTAGGAAGGCGAAGGCACCCGAGATGGAGATGGCCTGTCCTGCCTGGCCCTCGCTGATCTGAAGCTCCGCTGCGATCGGCGTCAGGAGGCTGATTGGCATGAACTCGGACGAAATAAGCGCGAACGCAGTAAGCGACAGAGCGAGCACGCCGCTCCACGCGGCGACAGGTCCTTCGTCCTTGTACTCCTCAGATATAGCTTGCAACGACATTGATCATTCCTTTTTGCGGGTACTGCTGTTGGGTTCGGCGCGTGCGGTATCAGTGGCCCGGTCCGACTGTTGAGCTTGTCCGTTTCACTTCGTGGGAACCGCACACTCCGCTCCTTGAGCGGGTCAAGACATAGGCGAATGGCAGGCTACTCAGCCTGGGTGGTGGGCGTGAACAGGATCTCATTCACATCGACGTCGTCGGGCTGCGAGATCGCGAAGAGGCAGCCCGCCAACGCCACGGCAATGAGACGCCTTCGATCGAGACCTGCATTGATCGTGGTTTCTCGTTCGGATCCATGGTCGCTTAGCGTCTAACAGAATGACGAGGCCTGGATTAGACGACTGATCTCGCATGGAGCTGTGAGCTAGTTTCATGAATTGACGCATCTACGATGCAAGGTGGGCTGGCCAAGTGCTCACAATGATTTCAATGTCCAGTCTCTGCAAATTCGGTAAAACCGCGATCTGCCCTGTAGGAGCTTGATGAATGCCCCGAGCAAGTGTCAATGATCTGATGGCCTTTCTGGCGGTCGCCCGAGAGAAGAGCTTCACGAGAGCGGCCGCGAAGCTCGGCGTCTCACAGTCTGCGCTCAGCCACATCGTCCGGCAGCTCGAGACGCGGCTCGGCGTTCGCCTTCTGACCCGTACGACGCGCGCCGTCTCGCTGACTGACGCTGGAGAGAGACTGTTCCAGGGCGTTGGCCCGCATTTCGATGAGATCGAGGCTGAACTCGAGGCTCTAACAGAACTGCGGGAAAGGCCGGCGGGGAACATCCGCATCACGGCCTCTGACCACGCGATAAACTGGATCATCTGGCCCAAGCTCCGGCGTTTCCTGCCGAACAACCCTGACATCAAGGTGGAGCTGGTGCGCGAGAACGGGCTGTCGGACATCGTTACGGAGCGTTTCGACGCAGGAGTCCGGATGGGCGAGCAGGTGGCCAAGGACATGATCTCGGCACGCATCGGTCCTGATTTCCGGTTCGCCGTCGTCGGCGCCCCCTCATATTTCGAGACTAAGGGAGTTCCCGAGACTCCGCAGGACCTCGTCCGACACAACTGCATCAACGAGCGCCTGCCCACCTATGGGGGGTTCTGGCCATGGGAGTTCGAAGACAACGGGCACGAGGTCAAGATCCGGGTCGAGGGACAGCTTGCCTTCAACAATTCCTATCAGGGCCTGGACGCGGCATTGGAAGGACTCGGCCTGGCGTACGTGCCGGAAGACGAGGCTCTGCCTCATATAGCGGAAGGCCGTCTGGTACGCGTCCTGGAATCATATTCGCCTTACTGGGACGGCTACCACCTCTACTACCCCAGCAGAAGGCAATCCTCTCCGGCCTTCGTGGCGCTGGTGAACGCCCTGCGCCATCGGGAATGACGGCAGGCCGTCAGGTGCGGCGACGATCCGATTTTTGGCAATCCGGCGACACCGTCATCGCCTGGGACTGGGCGGAGGGATTTGCCGCGTCCTTCGCGTTGCGCCAGCGTCACTGGACGAAGATGGCCAAGTCTGAAGGCGGGATGCTACTGGTTCCCATCATGACGCTCTGTGAAAACCTGCCCGATGAGCTTGCAATCGAGGAAAAAGAGCAGGCGGCGAAGCAATTGACGCCCTGCCAGACACCGTTTTGGCAATTGCGGCCTATTGGCGCATGTCCGAACTCGAAAGATAATGCGAAGCGGAAAAATTCCTCGCATTTCATTTCGCGTAAAGGGACATTTTATGGTACATATCGCGAAGAGAAACGCAAAGGTCACGAGTCCATGACTAATCACCTTTCCAGTGTGCTTGACAATTTCGAACGCTCCGGCAAGCTGAATGTGCGTGCGCATGATCTGCGGTCCGCGCTCCCTGGCATTAGCGACGAAGGCCTACGAAAGGCCGTACATCGACAGCAACGGAGAGGCCGCTTAGCGGGCATTTCCCGCGGTTCGGAACATTGGCTGATTGTTCCCTTGCAACATGCCGCAACGGGTGCGCCTCCTCTGGAGTCCTGGCTGCATCAGTATATGAACAAGACCCTCACGATACCGTATTACGTGGCAATGCTCAGCGCGGCCGAAGTCTATGGGGCATCTCCTTATGCGGTCATGGTAACGCAGGTCATGGTGCCGGAGCGGCGGCGGGCGATCACCGTGGGCCGCCATCATGTCGAGTTCCATACTCGGGCACGACTGGAGGAAATGCCGACCCGGTGGCACGAGACGCCGGATGGTCGCTTCAAGATCAGCACGCCGGAACTGACCGCCCTCGACATCATACAGCACGAGAGCATGCTCGGCGGCGTTGCCCGAGTGCAGGAAGTCCTGCGCGGTCTGTGGAGGCATTGCTCACAGGACACCATCATCGAAACGCTGGACACACTGCAGAACGTCTCTCTGGCCCAGCGCCTTGGAGCTTTGATGGAACTGGATGGGCAGGATGGCTTGTCGCTCTCGGTCGAGCGCTGGCTAGACGGACGACCTCTACGGCTCGTCCCCTTGGCCGGAACCCGAGGGTTGGGCGATAACGCGCTCGTATTCGCTCCCATTGACGAAAGATTCAAAGTGCTGATTCCCGCCGATTTGAAGGATGCCAACGCATGATAAGACAATCCGATCTGACGGCGTGGCAAATCTATGCTCCGTGGCCCAAACGTAGTCAGGTCGAGCAAGACCTCCGCCTGGCGCGCGGTGTTGCGGCGATTTTCTCCGATTCCATACTCAGCGAGCATCTGGCCATGCGTGGTGGCACGGTTCTTCACAAGGCGCATCTCGCGCCTGCCGCGCGTTATTCTGAAGACATTGATCTGGTTCTTGTTAAGAACATGGACGAGAGCACGCTGGACGCACATTTGAGGCGCGTGCTCACCTCTGAGCTCGGCCGACCGAGCGACTCTTTAATTGCTGACGCATGGCTGGCCATCCGCAATGTTGTGCGGCCGTCGAAGATTCTTCGTACCGTCTACAAGTTCGTGCCGCTGGGACTAAGTCGCGAGGAGACAATCAAAGTCGAAGTCAACCTCAATGAGAGCGCCTCTCTCTACCCGCTTGTAAACGTGGAGGTGGATAAACTGGACGAGGACGGAGACCTGGTACGCGCGACGGTGCGATCTTATGATATCAACGAGATGTTGGGCACCAAGACAAGAGCTCTCATGCAGCGCGAGCAAGGGCGCGATCTCTTCGATCTGGCGCATGCGTGGCAGCTTGGCCTCGCCGGATCCACGCCCTACAAGATCGATGGTGCCCGAACGATGGAAGCCTTCACATGGTATTTGGAGAAGGAAGGGACGCGTTTCAGCGCTGACGAAGCACATGCGAATCTGGACAGGCGGCTTCGCAACAAAGCTTTCCGCCATGACATGGACACGTTGCTACGCCCCGACATGCCGCGTTTCGAAATTGACCAAGCCGCAGAAATTGTCCGCGAGGCATATTTCAGCCATCTGAAGTAGCCGGGTCCCGAAACCAGCGCAGACACATCTGATTTCCACAATCGCTATGGCTCAGACGCCACGACCGCCTGGTGACACGCGCCGTAGACCAAAGCACCTGTGTGCCCACAGCAGGGGAAATTTCATCAAGACACGTCACCTCAAACTCGGCTCGGGCGACCTGCTTCCCGTTCTATTAAGAAGCTTTTGGTCATCGGTGACTTGGCGCCAGATCTGGCTTGTCTCAGGTTCGAGATTCCCTGTAGGCGATCCGGTTCTCCCCATCCTCCCAGACTAGGTCTGGCTGGTGGTTGCCCTGCCAGTAGCCGCACAAGCTCCGCGACTCATCCGGGACACCGCCATGTGGACCATTCCCCATAACAGCATGCCGTTGTCGACGTGGCGATTGTCCTTTCCACCCGCCGGAGGACCTTCCGATCAGGTGCGGGCTTGCGCGGCTGCGGCATGACGGAAGGAAGGTTTTCGGAGACCAGGTTCAGTTCCCTGGAATATACGCGATGCGACAGGACATCGCCGTAGTCGGCGAGCGGAAGGTCATTGCGCAGAATTCCAGCAGTAGTGGAAGGTGAGCTTCGTCCAGATGCCGAGCACTGCGAAGCTCCATGCGCCGTAGCGCGAGGGAATTCCCGCTGCGACCAGGTTCAGGATAGGCATCGACGGCGAAGGGCGGGATCGTCGGTCGCAAGCGTTCCCGCGGGCGTCGGTAGCAAGTTTGGAGCGAAGATCTTGTTTGCGGCGAAGCCTTTAGAGTAGACGGCGGCCTATGGAGACCGCCGTCTTGGCTTCAAGCGACGTCCGGAAGGCCGCCGATTAACTTGTCGAGCGTGATCGGATAGTGCCGGACCCTGACGCCGGTCGCGTTGTAGATGGCGTTGGCGATCGCGGCGGAGACACCGCACAGGCCGAGCTCGCCGACGCCCTTGGCCTTCATCGGCGACGACATCGGATCCGTCTCGTCCATGAAAATCACCTCCTGATGGGGGATATCTGCATGCACCGGCACCTCATAGCCTGCGAGGTCATGATTGACGAAGAGGCCGCGGCGGATATCTACCGCAAGCTCCTCGGACAAGGCACCGCCCGCGCCCATCGTCATCGCGCCGATGACCTGGCTGCGCGCCGTGATCGGGTTGAGGATGCGCCCTGCCGCACAGACGGCGAGCATCCGGCGGATGCGGCTCTCGCCCGTGGCGACGTCGACGGCCACCTCCACGAAGTGCGCTCCGAAGGTCGACTGCTGGTGCGTTTCGGAGAGTTCGCCCCATTGGATCGTATCCTCGCCGATAAGACCGTCGGGACCCGCCGCCTCAGCAAGCGGCACCGAGCGGTTGCCCAAACGGACCTCGCCGTTTTCGAAGACGACGTCCTCGGAATTGAAACCAAGTTTCTGTGCGACGGCTTCCCTGAGCTTGACGCAGGCTGCGTAGACGCCCGCTGTCGAACAGTTGCCGCCGAACTGTCCGCCGGAACCGGCAGAAATCGGGAAACGGGAGTCCCCGAGATGGACGCCAACCTTGTCGACGGTGACGCCCATCATCTCGGCCGCGGTCTGCGCGATGATGGTGTAGCTTCCCGTTCCGATGTCGGTCATGTCTGTTTCAACGGTAACGACCCCTTCCCGATCGAGGCGGACGCGGGCTCCGGAGGGAAGAAGGAGATTATTGCGGAAGGCGGCCGCGACGCCCATGCCGATCAACCAGTCGCCCTCGCGCTTCGACCCCGGCCTTCCTCTTGCGCTCCACCCGAAGCGCTCAGAGCCGAGCTTCATGCATCCGACGAGATCGCGGTGTGAGAACGGCCGCTCAGGCCTCTCGGGGTCGACCTGGGTGTCGTTGATGATCCTGAACTCGACCGGATTGATGCCGAGTTTCTCGGCCATCTCGTCAATCGCAATCTCCAGTGCCATCAGGCCAGGCGCTTCGCCCGGAGCACGCATCGCGTTGCCCTCGGGAAGGTCGAGCGTCGCCAACCGCATCGCCGTCATGCGGTTCGCACCGGCGTAAAGCAGCCTGGTCTGGTTGACGGCCGTCTCGAGCTGACCGCCTTTCAGATCGCCCGACCAACTTTCATGGGCGATTGCAGTGATCTTGCCGTCGCGTTCCGCTCCGATGCGGATGCGCTGGATGGTCGCCGGCCGGTGGGTCGTGTTGTTCATCATGAACGGACGCGGCAGCGCCACCTTCACAGGTCGTTTCGCAGCCTTTGCTCCAAAAGCGGCAAGGACGGCGTCGGCCCGCAGGAACAGCTTGCCCCCGAAGCCGCCACCAATGAACGGCGACATCAGGTGGATCTTCTCCTTGTCGATATCGAGGGTCGTCGCGAGATCCGACCGCCACCAGTCGATCATCTGGCTGGACGTCCAGACTGTCAGCTCCTCGCCGTTCCAGGCGGCGATGGAAGCATGCGGCTCCATCATCGCGTGGGACTGGTCCGGCGTAGTGTAAGTCTCGTCCAGGGTGATCGGAGCCGTCCTGAAGGCTGCTTCGAAATCGCCGGCGGCCGAGTCCGGCTGCTGCGACTCGTCCGGCTTCACCGCCGAATCCATCGCCTCCCTGAGATCGAAGACGCCCTTCTCTTCGGCATAGTCGGCCTTGACCAGCGCTGCGGCCGCGCGGGCCTGTTCGAAGGTTTCGGCAACGACGACCGCGATCGCCTGGTGATAGTGCTGGACCCCGTCGCCACCGAAAAGCTTGGCGGTGTTGAACTTGCCCTTCTTCCGATCGCCGACGTCGAGCGTCGTCACAACGGCAAGTACGCCCGGCGCCTTCTTGGCAGCGGAGACGTCCATTGACTTAATGCGCCCCTTGGCAATCGCGGCTCCGACCGGGTAGCCATAGGCATAGGGTGTGGTCGGGTCATGCCACTCGTAGGCGTACATGGCCCGGCCTGTGGTCTTGAGCTGGCCGTCGATGCGGGGGATGGGACGGCCGACCACTTTGAGCTGGTCGATCGGGTTGGTTGTTGCTGGCCTATCGAACTGCATGGCTCACCCCCTGGCTTCGGCGATGACCGCGGCGAGCGTGCGCTCGACCAGGTCAACCTTGAAACGGTTCTGTTCGGTAGGACGTGCGTCCGCGAGAAGGATACCGGCGGCGGCGCGCGTACCTTTCGCAAGAGCGGCTTCGGCCGCCTCGACACGCCAAGGCTTGTGGGCAACTCCACCGACGGCGACCCGTCCGGTTCCATCCGGTTGGATGACGGCGCCGACGGAGACGAGCGCGAAGGCGTAGGAGGCGCGATCGCGGACCTTCCTGTAGATGTGGCGCCCCCCGATCGGCGGCGGGAGAATGACCGCCGTGATGAACTCGCCGCGTTCCAAAACGGTCTCAATATGCGGCGTATCGCCCGGCAGACGGTGGAAATCGGCGATGGGGATGGAACGCCGGCTGCCGTCCCCCTTCACCGTTTCGACCACGGCGTCCAGCGTCCGCATGGCGATCGCCATGTCGCTCGGATGGGTGGCTATGCAGGCGTCGCTCGTGCCGACGACAGCGTGCTGGCGGCTAAAGCCGCCGATGGCCGAACAGCCGCTGCCTGGCTGCCGCTTGTTGCACGGCTGATTGGTATCGTAGAAATACGGACAGCGCGTGCGCTGCAGGAGGTTTCCCGCCGTCGTCGCCCTGTTGCGGAGTTGGCCGGATGCGCCGGCGACGAGCGCTCGGGAGAGCAGCGCGTAATCTCGACGGACGGTTTCGTGCGCGGCGAGCTCGGTATTGCGGACGAGCGCTCCGATGCGCAGCCCGCCCTCCGGGGCGGCTTCGATCTTGTCCAGGCCGAGGTCGTTGACGTCTATCAGATGCGTCGGCGTCTCGATCTCGAGCTTCATGAGGTCGAGAAGGTTGGTACCGCCGGCGATGAACTTCGCGTCCAGATTGGAGGCGGCCGCCTTGGCCGCGGCCTCGACGGACGAGGCACGCTCGTAGGTGAAGGCTCTCATGCTTTTGTCTCCGCGACTTCGACGATGGCGTCGAGAATGTTGGAATAAGCGCCGCAACGACAAATGTTGCCGCTCATGCGCTCGCGGATTTCGGCCGGCGTGACGGCCGTCTGTGCGGTTAGGTCGCCAGTGACGTGGCTCGGGATGTTCGCCTTGATCTCTTCCAGCACCGCCACGGACGAACAGATCTGTCCGGGCGTGCAGTAGCCGCATTGGAATCCGTCATGCTTGACGAAGGCCGCCTGCATCGGGTGGAGATCGCCTGGCTTTCCGAGACCTTCGATCGTCGTGATCTCGTCACCCTCGTGCATGACGGCCAGCGTCAGGCAGGAATTGATGCGATGGCCGTCGACCATGACCGTGCACGCGCCGCACTGGCCGTGATCGCATCCCTTCTTCGTGCCCGTCAGATGAAGATGCTCGCGCAACGCGTCGAGCAGCGTCGTCCGGTTGTCTACGTCGAGGTCGCGGCTCTCGCCGTTGACCGTGAATGAAACCTTCGATGTATAGGCCATTTCATTACCCGCCGACTGTGCCACCGCCTTCCCGGCGGCCCCGGTGACCGCGACAGTCGCGGCCGACGAGATAAGTAAGTCCCGGCGGGACATTTCAAGTTGGATCACTGTCTGCATGTCCAGTTCCACTTCGTTCGTTGGACGGAGGCGCGCGAGAGAGATCGCTCGCGCAACAACGCCGTTCGAAATGTAGAGAATGCTGGGACAGCGATTAGGGGGGCTTTCGCGCATACAGTTATCGATCTGGCTCATGAAAGCTCCTTGCCTGACCTGCGGGTGGGCACCAATCCCAGCCAGCGGGGCGAAATACTCTCTTCTCGCGTGGAACCGCAGGATCCTATCACGCCCGAGATCTTCACGACGCTCGCAAAGCCTCTGCTCGCAGTTTTCGACGCGGGGGGAACGATGTTTTCACCCTGTGCCGGACAACATCGCCGTTACGAAAGACGTCGAAGAGTACCTCGGTGGCAAGGTTGGTCGGACGTTGTTTTCGAACTCGGATTATAGACGGTATGACGACGCCTTGCGTTTGACGCCGGACTGCACGCCTGAGTAGATCAAACAGGTCGAAGAACGTCTGACTTCTGCAAGACAGCATGGGGAGGTCAGTTCTGGACTGCGCCGGTCCCATGCCCTGATGACCTGCCTGATACCGTGCGGCAGCCCGAATTCGCACCTTCATTTCCTGGACGGGTTGGGTGGTGGATACACAAAGGCTGCTGCGATGCTGAAGCTCAAAGCGTTGAATTGCCATCCGACATTGCGACTGCCTGAATCGAGCAACCAGCCACCGGTGCTGCCATAGATACACGCGGATACAAAAACGAGGTTTCGGGACACATCCCTGGTTCAAATGTCGTGTGAAATCCCAATGCGACCCATCGGGCCATGAATGGCCTAATTTTACGAAGGATGACGACATGAAAACTATCCATGCAATCGCGCTTGCCCTTGCTTTCGCGGGAAGCGTATCTCCTCTCAGCGTGGCGCTCGCTGAGCAGCCATTGCAACGCACCGATCTGCTGAAGAACGATGTCGATATACCCGGTCACCAAGTCGTGCAGGTCCGCGTTGATTTCGTACCAGGCGCTCTGGCCGCAAGGCATTCCCACCCCGGCGAGGAGGTTGCTTATGTCCTTGAGGGAACGCTGCAATACGAGCTCCAAGGCCGAAAGCCAGTCGTGCTTACGGCCGGGCAATCCTTGTTCATTCCATCAGGCGTGGTTCACTCAGCAAAGAATGTCAGTAGCGGCAAAGCATCGGAGTTGGCAACCTACATTGTCCGCAAAGGCCAACCACTCGTCGAGCCTGCGAAGTAGGTCCCGCGAATCTCGTTTTTTCAGCGAACGCCGATTTTGGGGTTTTTTTAACAGTATCGGCCCCAAGCAGCGAAGCGGCATGCTCTTAAAACCAAAGATCGCTAACACAGCGCCCTTTGGAAGGAAGGTCTTCAAACGTGTCGAGACCGTCGAAATGATCAATAGGCAGATCATGAACGAGATCTGGTGGCGCAAGCCGCAAGTTTACGGCCATGCGCCGGCGGCCATCCTGTTGAAGCCGTAAGCCGCGCCAGCTCAATACACACGCGCAGGATGGGCAGAACAATACCTCGAGAGACGACTTATCCCTGCCTGCGCGGGTGTAGGAGGCAGTCTGCCCGGTGACCGCGATACGCTCTCCTTCGTAATCATAGGCCCATAGAGCGCCGTAGCGTCGGCAGAGCGTGCAGTTGCACGCTGTGATTGAGCCTGGATCACCTTCGAGTGTCCAGCTCGCCTTGCCGCAATGACATGAGCCCGTCAGCATGAGCGTAGGTTCAATCCTGCTCCATATTCAAGGATGGCATCCTGCCCCAATCACGCGATGACCGCAATTGCCGCGATCCGACCGGTGTCGCGCCCTAAGAGGTCAGATGGGTTTCCTCTAGACTTCGGCATTTCCGCGATCTACATTCGAGCTTCTGTGAGCCTGAAATTGTATCAAGCCTCAGCCCCTTCGCGTCGCCCACAGCAATGAATTGCGGTTTGGGCCTACGCTTCAGCCCTCAATCCAACGCAATCTCACCGTGCAAGCGGGAGGAGTTTCGATGGCCACTGCCCAATGCGCCTGCGGCGCTCTTAGACTGATGCTTAGCGAACCACCACAATTGACTGCGCTGTGTCACTGTTTCGCTTGCCAGCGAAGGATTGGTGCGCCGTTCAGCGCTAACGCGTTCTACTCGATTGACTGTGTCGAAATAATTGGAACGTCTACAGAATTCATTCGTACTGGCGAGAGCGGTCGCAAGGTCCGAATGCATTTTTGTCCAATTTGCGGCTCGACCGTCTACTGGAAGGTCGATGTTTCGCCGTCCTGGATCGGGGTGGCGGTAGGTTCATTTGCCGAGCCGGCCTTCGCGCCGCCTGCCATATCAGTATTCGAACAATCGAAGCATAAGTGGGTGCAGCTGGACGAAACGGTAGAGCCTTTCCAAGGCCTTCCAATCGGCCAATATTAGGATGAATCGACCCAGGGAGGCTAGCAGTTGGTGGGCGCACCGAACTTCGGATTTCGGCACAACGGCGGACATCGACAGTCCCGTCACTAAGCTTCGCGCCGCAATTCGGTCGTTACTGAGGGCCGTCGACTACCCCGAAAGCGGACGTTTCGAAATGTTAAATATTCAGAGCGGTCCTGGATCGCGGAAGGGGATGTGACATGGTGGATTCTGATCGGATCGACAACCTGATCGCAGCGGTGCCCCCCGCCTTGGCGCTTCGCGCCGGGCTGGACCTTGGCATCTTCACCCGGATCGGTGGCAGCGCGGTGACTGCTGATAGTCTTGGGGCGGCACTCAAAGTCGAGCCCGATCGTCTGTCGCGGCTCCTCTACGCGCTCGCCAGCATTGGTCTCCTCGAAGTCAAGGATGGTGAATTTCGCAACGGCGCCGAAGCGTCGGCCTTCCTCGACGCGTCCAAGCCGACCTATCGCGGCGGCGATCATGCGCTCCTGCGCGAGCTCTGGGGAGCCGACCTGCTGACTGCAGAGTCGCTGCGACAGAACCGGTCGGCTGCGCTGCACGACTTTTCCGAAGCGGGGCCTGAGGCCGCGGCGGCCTTCAGCCGCAGGCTCGCACCGGGCGGGGTGATTTTCGGCCGACATCTGGCCCGGGAGATGGACCTCTCGGCGATCTGTTCGGTGATCGACATCGGCGGAGGCCCCGGGACCACTCTCGTCGGACTTCGCGAGCGGCGGCCGCAGATTGCGGCGACGCTGATGGAACTCCCAACGGTCGCAGCGGTCGCGCCAGATATCCTGTCAGAATACGGTGCCGACGACGTGGTTGTCGAAGAGGGGGACATAACTGTCGCGCCATCGATCGGTCGGCACGATCTGGCGATCCTCAAGGCCGTGGTCCAGGTCCTTCCGCCGGACAAGGCGCGCAGTTCGATCCTGAATGCGGCGCGTTGCCTCACACCCGGAGGCGAGATCGCAATTGCGGGGTGGGGTGTCGTCGATGACGACCGCCTCGGCCCGCCTGAGGGCGTCTTTCTAAATCTCACCTTCTTGAACCTCTATCGCCACGGCGAATCGTACACTGATGGTCAGTATCGCGCGTGGATGACCGAGGCTGGATTCCGGGATATCTCCAGGTCGCGCCTGACGGACGGCTCCACGTTGTTTCGTGCGCGCCTCACGGGCTGACCGCAGCAGAATGGTTGGTTTCGGACGCAAGGATCTCCGAGGCGCCCCGACCCTATCCGGGGAGCCCTGCAACCTCCAGCGCCAAGAGCGTTCGCTTGTCCGGCGTCAACTCGAAGCGAGCCATATCGATGAGCTCGCATCGGCGAGCAATATTCCTTCCCGACGAATTGTCGAGGCGTGCGGTCTCCAATTGGAGCCGGTCCTGACATGCGGAATTGCGACCCCTCATGAAAGCGTGCGCTTTATAAAGTGACATTGGATGGAGAAGAGCGCGAAGCTGACTTTACCACATTGAACGCGCTGGTCTCTTTCAAGCCAATCCAACTTGAAAGCTGACCATCCGCCTGCGTGAAGAGTTTCGGGCGCCGACGGGCGTACGAATGTCGCCGAGGAAGGAATCCGCTGCAGTCTCCGACCCCGCGGAACAACAGGTCGTAGACCAGCGCCTTGTTGTGGAACGCGACATCGGAGACTGCAGCGGGCTCGTTCTCCGGCCCCGGAGCGGACATGCGCCGTGCCAACGCAATTTCGTGATTGTGTTTCGTAGCGCGTTGGTGGAGTGTCATGCGCAGAAGCGAAAGGAGTTGGCACGCTGATGGGCTGGTCGGAGATACTTGCATTTTTGTTGGCGGCCACCTTTTTGGTCACCTCACCTGGGCCAAACGGAGTGCTGATTGCCAAGACTGTGCCTACGTCCGGTCGCGAGGCCGGATTTGCTAATATTGCTGGCTTCTTTACCGCGTTCTACGTGCATGGTGCACTGTCGATCATGGGCATCTCAATCATCCTACTGAAATCCGCAACCGCCTTTACGATCGTAAAGTATCTTGGAGTTGCATACCTAGGCTGGATCGGGATCAAGGCGCTGTTTGCCGCGTACAAAGGGATCGAAACGGTAGCGAATGTTGCGCCTGCACGACCTCAGCGAAGTCTCCTCAGAGCCTTCGCTGAGGGATTCCTGACGAACGGCTTGAATCCCAAGGTGTCGATGTTCTATCTCGCCGTATTTCCTAATTTTATACCGCTAAATGACCATGCTATAGCGTATGCCTTTCTACTCGTTTTCCTGCATTCTATGGTCAATGTTGTTTGGTTTGGCTCCATAGTTGTTCTATTCTCGAAATTGACGTTCGTTGCACGGCACGGGCGCTTTCAGCGCTGGCTGAAAGGCGTGACAGGCGTCGTGTTCATCGGATTTGGGTTAAAGTTGGCGACTTATCGGCCAACCGTCTGAGGTCTGGTGCCTTTGGATTTGTTGTAAGCCGTGTTGATGTGGCCGATGCCGCGGTCGCCTGTCAGCCCTGAGGGTTGATAGTTTCGTGGGCGATCTCATAACTGCTCGACGTTCCCACTATCTCAGATCCGGCCGTCATGACCCGCCTATTTCCGAACATTTTCTAAGATTTTCTAATTGAGATTGCAGCCGGAAGATGGTCCTATGCGATCCGCATAGCTGCCTTTCTCGCCCCTCCCGATATTAGATCGAGTGGCCCCATGTCGATTTCAGAAGCGATCTACCGTCCCTTCGAGACGCTGATCCGGCCGCTCGACATCCCTTACCGGCCGCTGCCTTCCAAGGGGCCTGTGGCCGTCCTTCTGCACTTCATCTCGATGTTTCGCGGCGTTCTGATCGCCCTGGCGCTTTCCTCCATGACGGTCGAGGCGATCAACCTGACGATCGTCTGGGGACTTTCGGTCATCGTCGACGGCGTGACGCAGAAGGGCGCGTCTGCCTTCCTGCACAGCGAATGGCCGCTCCTTACTTTCCTCGGGCTCCTGATCTTTCCGGGCATGCCTGTCGCCTCGTTTCTTACGAACACCCTCACCTCGCATACGCTCGGTGTCGGCATGCCGGCCGCCATCCAATGGCAGGGTCACAAGGCGGTGGAGAGGCAGGATCTTGCCTTCTTTCACGATCTCTTTGCCGGACAGGTCGCCTCGCGCCTGTCGCAGGTGGCGTCCGCCGTCCAGCAGCAGATCATCGCCGCCTTCCAGTCCATTCCGCGCTTTCTGCTGCAGATGGTCGGCTCCGTGATCCTGCTTACGAGCCTGTCCTGGCAGCTCGCCCTGCCAGTCGTCGTCTGGATCGCGCTCAATGTGGCGCTCGCCGTCAGGATGGCGCCAGTCTTCGCAGAACGCTCGCGCCGCACCGCCAAGCAGCGCAGCCTCGTCGCCGGCGCCATTACCGATCTCTACACGAACATGCAGATGATCAAGCAGTTTGCGGCCGAAGACAGTGAGGCGGGCGCCATCCGCCGCGTCATTCAGAAGGCCATGCAAACGCAGCACAGGGAACAACGCATCTATCGCACGTCGGAACTGACTGTCGTGGCGCTCAATATGGCGCTCTGGCTGGCGATGCTTTCGATCGGTTTTTCGGGCCTCGTCAACGGCTTTCTGACGGTCGGAGAGTTCGTCGGGGCGGTCTACATTCTCAACCGGCTGTCCGGGCATACCTTCACCTTCCTGCAGATGGGCCAGCAGATCTTCCAGGCGATCGGCACCATCAAGGACGCCATGCCGGTGATGACGACGCCGCCCACCATCACCGACCGGCCGGACGCGGCCGAAATGACGGTCAGCCGCGGGGAGATCCGTTTCGAAAATGTCCGCTTCGCCTACAGGTCCGGCACGCCGGTGATCGATGCGCTGTCTTTGACGGTCCGGCCCGGCGAGAAGGTGGGCCTGGTCGGCCTCTCCGGGGCCGGCAAGACCACGCTGGTGAGCCTGCTGCTGCGCTTCTACGACATACGGGACGGCGCGATCTTGATCGATGGACAGGACATCCGCGCGGTCACGCAGGCAAGCCTTCGCCGCAACATCGGGGTCATCGCTCAGGATGTCGCACTGCTGCACCGTTCAGTCGGCGACAATATCCGTTACGGCCGGCCTGAGGCGACGCAGGATGAGATCGAACAGGCGGCGAAGATGGCAAGAGCCGATGCGTTCATTGCCGACCTTGCGGACGGCGAAGGGCGCAGGGGCTATGACGCCTTCGTCGGCGACCGCGGCATCAAGCTGTCAGGCGGCCAACGGCAGCGTGTGGCGATCGCCCGCGTTCTGCTGAAGGACGCGCCGGTCCTCGTACTGGACGAGGCGACCTCCGCCCTCGACAGCGAATCTGAGGCCGCCATCCAGGAGAAGCTCAACCTGGTGATGGAGGGAAAGACGGTCGTTGCCATCGCACACCGCCTTTCAACCATTGCCAGGATGGACCGGATCGTCGTGCTCGATCAGGGACGCATCGTGGAAGAAGGCAGGCCCGACGACCTGGTCGAACAGGACGGCCTGTTTGCCCGTCTGTGGAAACGCCAGACCGGCGGCTTTATTCCTGAAAAAATCAATTAATCTAATTGTTTATCCCGTTCGCGCAGGTAGACGCTTCTAAGGTATTTCGAGGCCAAGCGGATCTCATTCCCAAAAGGCCGGCGGAGCGGTCCTCGGGCCGGAGTGAGCGCAAAATCAGCGACGTTAGGATCAGCTCAGATTCGCCAGGCCATGTCGCGTCAGGTGGTAGCGGGGCCGCCGGTTGATCCGCAGTTGTTTTCAGATTTACGCAGCAAACGCGACCACCGCAAGGGGAGCATCTGGCCCCGCCCTGGCAGGCAGTCCGCCCCTACACGTCAGGACGCCACTTCGTCCTGAGGCAGCTGGATCAACGCCCTTGCTGCAGCTTTCCCCGCCGCGAGCATGCGATCCGATAATTCCGTCCCTTCCACTGCGCGGGCCAGTTGCAGCGAGCCGATGAGCGTCGCAAAGACACCCAGTGCCACACCGTCCGGATCCTTGGCCTGGGGAAGTGCGGCAGACAACTGGCGCACCAAAGACAGTAAGTGGTGGGTGTAGACTTCTCGCGTTTCGGGTGGCTGGCGCGCGAGCTCCGGCAGAAGCGCGGCAGAAGCGCAGCCCTTTCCCGGATTGTCCCGGTGCTCAGCTGACAGATACGCCTCTATGGCCATCTCCGGGCCAAGAGAGGCCAGTGCTTCCGCAAGTTGCTGCGACTGGAGCTCCATAGCTGCCACCACGCTTTCACGCACAAGCTCCGCCTTGGAGTGAAAGTGCGGATAGAAGGCCCCGTTCGTAAGTCCGGCGTCGCCCATGATGGTTGCCAGTCCAGACGCTGCTATGCCGTCACTTCGAAAACGGTCGGCAGCGACCTCCATGATCCGGCCGCGTGACGCGTCCTTTCGGCCCTTTTCGTAACGCATGGCTGCTACTCCTTTCTGCTATTGCATTATACTCATAATTCTATATTATAAACGTAATCTAATTAACGCGAAAAAGCTAGCCCTCACGATTTTGGAGCACGAAATGAAGACGAATTCGGGAAAGACGGCGCTCGTGACCGGAGCCTCCTCAGGCATCGGCCGAGCCAGCGCCGAGGCACTGGCGCGGGCCGGGTTTACAGTTTTCGGGACAAGTCGACGCGCGGTCGGCAACGGCCCAGACGGGGTGACCATGCTGGTTTGCGACGTAACAGACGGCGAGTCAGTCGCATCGCTGGCTTCGACGGTACACTCGCAGACCGGCCGTATCGACCTCCTGGTCAACAATGCCGGCGTCGGCATGCTTGGAGGCGCCGAGGAATCCTCGGTGGCGCAGGTACAGGCCCTGTTCGACGTCAATCTGTTCGGCGTCATCCGCATGACCAATGCGGTGTTGCCGGCGATGCGGCGGCGCGGTGGAGGACGCATCATCAACATAGGCTCGATCTTGGGATTGGTCCCCGCGCCATACTCGGCTCACTATTCGGCCGCCAAGCACGCGCTCGAGGGCTATTCGGAATCCCTCGATCATGAGGTTCGTGCCTTCAACATTCGTGTCTCGGTCATCGAGCCGGCATTCGTCCGTACCGTCTTCGACCAGAACGGGATCGAGCCGGATTCCGCGTTGAAAGAATACGATCTGGCTCGAGCCGGGGTCGACGCGCTCCTTCGCGATGTGATGCCGAAAGCCGATCGGCCCGAAGTTGTGGCGGATGTGGTCGTGAAGGCCGCGACCGATGTTCGTCCGCGACCGCGCTACACCGCCGGCAAGACCGCGCGGCAGGTCAGCCTCCTGCGCCGTTTTGCCCCCGCGGAGATATTCGACAAGAGCTTGCGCAAGCAGTTCCGCTTAGCGGTCTGAAAAACAGCGATGCAGAGGATTTCACGCACATGCGTCAAGCAACCACAACACAATTGGCCAGGCCCTACAGAACGGAAGTGCCAAGCATGACGCATACATCCAATCAGTCGCCCCGTTCACGGGCATTGTTCCAGGACACGCCAACTCGCTCTGTCGATGTCGGCGGCACGGCATTTGTCTACCGGGAGGTCGGGCCCAAGACGGGCGTGCCGGTGCTCCTGCTCAACCATCTCGCGGCTCAGCTGGACAATTTTGATCCGCGCATCGTCGATGGCCTCGCTGCGACCCGGCGGGTGATTGCCTTCGACAATCGCGGCATCGGTAGTTCGGGTGGCAAAACTCCGTCGACCATTCCCGAGATGGCGCGGGATGCGGTCGCCTTTATCCGGGCGTTGAGCTTCGAGGAAGTTGACCTCTTCGGCTTTTCACTCGGCGGCTTCGTGGCGCAGGAGATTGTGCTGACTGAGCCTAAGCTTGTGCGCAAACTCATCCTGGCTGGCACGGGGCCAGCCGGTGGGGAAGGCATCGACAAGGTGACGCCGCTGACGATCGCGGACATGATCAAGGGCGCGCTGACTTTTCGGGATCCGAAATACTATCTCTTCTTCACAAGGACGCCGAATGGGCGGCGCGCTGCCAAGGCATTTTTGGAACGGCTGAAAGAGCGCCGGACCGACCGGGATGGGGCGATATCGCTGAGCGCGTTCGTCGCGCAACTCAAAGCGATCAAGGCCTACGGACTGCAGGCACCGCATGATTTGAGCGCCATCCGCGTTCCTACTTTGGTTGCAAATGGCGACCAGGACAGGATGGTGCCGAGCAGCAATACCTACGATCTCGCCCGGCGTATCCCGGGGGCGCATCTGGTTATCTACCCGGATGCAGGGCATGGCGGGGTATTTCAGAACTTCGCCGATTTCGTCCCGAAAGCTCTGTCGTTCCTCGAGGCTGAGGCCTTCCCGCAGGGCGGCTATGCAGCTGAAAACGTTCGACTTGTTTCGTCCAAATACACCAACAGACATTCTTAGAAAGTCACTGCCATGAAGGCATTCGTTGTCGATAAGTATAATAAAAAGGGCATTCTGCGGCTGGCCGAGATGCCGGAGCCGGAGCTTCAGGATCACGACGTCTTGGTCGAGGTCCATGCTGCAGGGGTGAATCTGCTGGATTCAAAGATCAGAACAGGCGAATTTAAGCTCATCCTTCCCTATCGCCGACCCTTCATCCTTGGCCACGATGTGGCCGGGATGGTGGTCCGCGTGGGATCAAACGTCCGAAAATTCAAGCCCGGCGACGAAGTCTACGCACGGCCGCGCGATGGCCGGATAGGGACGTTCGCCGAATCCATCGCCATCAATGAAGCCGACGTCGCCTTGAAGCCCAAGAACCTCAGCATGGAAGAGGCGGCCTCGATCTCGCTGGTCGGTCTGACTGCCTGGCAGACGCTCGTCGAAAGGGCAAAGCTGAAGAAGGGACAGAAGGTCTTCATTCAGGCTGGCTCCGGCGGCGTGGGAACATTCGCCATCCAACTGGCAAAGCAGCTCGGCGCGACCGTTGCGACAACAGCGAGCGCAGCGAGTGCCGATCTGGTAAAGGGTCTTGGCGCCGATATCGTCGTCGACTACAGGAAAGATGACTTCGAGAACGTCCTGTCGGGCTACGATGTCGTCTTGAACAGCCAGGACGCCAGAACGCTTGAAAAATCCCTGAATGTGCTGAAACCGGGTGGGAAGCTCATCTCCATCTCCGGCCCCCCGGATCCCGAATTTGCCAGGGAGCGGGGACTGAACCTGGTGCTGAGGTTGATACTGCGCCTATTGAGCCGCGCTATTCGGATCAAGGCCAAGCGCCGTGGCGTGAAATATTCGTTCCTCTTCATGTGCGCGCAGGGTGATCAGCTGACCAAAATCACGTCACTCATAGAATCCGGAGCGATCCGCCCGGTTGTCGATCGCGTCTTTCCATTTGCAGCGACCAATGAGGCTCTGGCTTACGTCGAAACAGGACGTGTCAAGGGCAAGGTCGTCATCAAGGTCAGGTAGCAATTCCTTGTTTTTGTAAGAACGCAAGACGGCCTCGCTCGACGTCCGGCCATGGCGCATTCCTGCCGGTGTCGGCCCATTGCTGATGTTAATGCTTTTGGTATGCTACCCGCATGGCTAGTATGGATTTGACAGCACTTTCAGCCGCAAGGGATAGGATCATCTCGGTCGCGTCGGATCACTTCAAAGGTGATCCCAATGTGCTAGCCATCTTTATTTCTGGCTCCGTTGCGGCGGGAAGCTCGGACGCATACTCCGATGTAGACCTGCGGGTTGTTGTGCGCCACGAACGTCATAGCTGGTTCGTTGAGCATCGGCGCGACTTTCCACAGCAGTGGCCCGGCTTTCTTTTCAACGAATGGATGCCCAGAACCCGTCACTGCGTTTCACATTTCCGGCCCTTCAACAAGCTAGATATCTTCTATCTCGATGCCACGGAACTCACACCATCGGCGTGGTACCGACTTCCTACGATCATCCTGCATGATCCTGACAAAATTGTCGCTGACGTCGTTGATCGCTCCAAAGACCTGACCTTTGTTCTCACGGTTGACGAGATCGACTTCTCTATCAGTAAGGGGCTTGCGGCGGCGCATGAGACATACAGGCGTGCGAAACGTGGAGAACTCTTTTACTCCCAAACTCTTCTCGACGAACTGCGTCAACACATGATGCAAGCCGACGACTGGCTTTATGACCGGACGCCCGGGACGTCGGTCCTCGCGAAATTCGACCGACCGTCCAGTCTGGATGTGCGAGAGGTCCTAGTAGGCTCGTATTGCCCGTGTGATGCAGAAATGATCTTGGGTGCACTAAATCGTCTATTGGCCGTCTATCGCGGACAAATCGTGCACCTGCATCACCGGTTTAAACTGAGCCGCCCAATAGAACACGATCTGACCGCGTTGGATATCTGCACGCAATGACCGCAATTGGCGGCGCTTTTCAGCCGAAGGCCCGCGACGGCCGTCGGCTTGGGGAAACGTCGATCCGGCGGAACTACTCAGGCCGGGCGAACTTCGGCAAGCCGCTTGACTGCATATTCGTCCCGCCAGCAGACGGCGGCTTCCCATGCGGCTGATGCTTGCGCGGCGATGTCATGCGCGCCGTCGTCGAGATCGGCAGCGTTGCCGGGCAGCACCAGGTCAAGGTCGGGGACGTCGACATGTGCCTCGTCCCAGTCGATCAACGTGACCCGATCTGCGGTCATGCGGACGTTGCCGGGGTTGTTGGGGTTGCCGTGGACAACGCATGTCCGGCGTCCGACTAGCCGTGCCCATGCTGCCCGACATCTGATGACGCCCTCCGGCGGCATCGCGGCTAGGTTGATCCTCGTTCCGGTTTCGGCATGCAGGAGGTCGCTCGACGATCGCCAGCCCGGGCGCTGCGGCCAGCCCTGCGTCAACCGATGCAGCTCGCGGAGCGTTTCGGCCACGCGACGCCAGTCGGCCTCCGTCTCGGGCGGTCCGCCCTCCATGTATCTCATGACCACCAGACCGTCCACGAACAGCCGGCCGTCCATCGTCGGGATCGGCACTGGAACGGTCATCCCTTCACGGTCGAGATGTTGGAGCAGCCCGGTTTCCCTTGCGAGATCAGCGTCGGTCCTGGAGCCGCGACGACCGACGGCGATCTGCCTGTAGATGCGAACGCTCCACACGTTGTTAGCAACTCCGCCGGTGAGTGGTTCGATGCGAACCGCATCTTCACCCCATTGCCCGAGTGCTTCCCATCCCATTGACGATATCCCTGGCGGTCGTGATCAAAATCGACGGAGAAATAGAAAAAGTTTGCGACGCCACGATGTCCGCTGTCGGCCCAAAGCGGACGAACGGAACAAACTTGTTCGTAAAAATTAAGGCCCAGATTTCCTTTCTGGGCCTCATGTGATGTCAATGACGTGCCGCGTGAATCACGCCGTCAGGTGCTGATTGAAGAACGTGGAGAGCTTGTCGAACGGAATGAGGTCGACCCGGTCGTAGAGATCGACGTGCCCGGCACCCTTGACCCAAACCAGTTCCTTCGGCTCTGCGGCACGATTGTAGGCATCCTGGCTGAACTCCTTCGAATGGGCTTGGTCACCGGAGATGAACAGCATCGGGCGGGGAGAAACGGTCTCGATGTCGTTGAACGGATAGAAGTTCATGAACTTCACGGCGCTGGTCAAGGTCGGCTTCGTCGTCGTCTGCTTCGTCGCGCCAGCGGGGGTGAATTCACCACGCGAGGTCCGATAGAAGTCGAAGAACTCGCGCTGAACGGGATCGGTGTCGGCCGTCAGTTCCAGAACCGTGCCGCCGATGTACTGGGTTTCTCCGCCATCGAACTCCGCCCAGCGCTGTTCGGCTGCCGTCGCGACGAACTGCTTGCGCTGTTCGACGGTCTGCGACTTGTTCAGTGCATCGCGGAACGCCGCACCCATGTCATACATGCTGACCGTGGCGATGGCCCGAATGCGAGGGTCGATCTTGGCCGCGCTGATGATGAAGCTGCCGCTGCCGCAGATGCCGATGCCGCCGATCCGCTGGCGGTCCACATATCTCTGGCTCCCAAGGAAATCCACGCCTGCGCTGAAGGCCTCGGCGTAGACATCGGGGGAAACGAGATTGCGGGTCGTGCCTTCGCTCTCGCCCCAGAACGGCAGGTCAATGGACATGGCCACGAAGCCCTGCTCAGCCATCTTGGTCGCGTAGAGGTTGGCGCTTTGCTCCTTTACCGCTCCCATGGGGTGACCGACGATGATCGCCGGGGTCTTGCCGTTGCGGTCCAGGTCTTTCGGGGTGAACAGGCTGCCTGCGACGGTCGTCTTGTACTGGGACTTGAACGTCACTTTCTGCATAGTGACCTTGTCGCTGGTGTAGAAATTGGCAGCGCCACGGGACATGTCCTGCGCCATTGCCGACGAAAAGCCGACCAGAAAGGCAGCTCCGACCGCAGCCACACCTGCACCAGTCATTTTCAGAATCTGGCGGCGGTCGAGGCCTGCCGAGGTTTCGGTCTTGTCATTCATGGTCGTATCTCCGTGAGTTGAGGAAAAGGCGCATGCAAATTCGGGTGTCGTCAAACCTGTTCAATGCGGAGCGAGAACTCGCCGCGCATCAGCAGGGGTTCGAAGCCGTCGTCGAAACGGCCAAGACGGATCAGGCCGGATGAATAGCGGTAGCCGCTGTGGAAGAGCGCCAGGTTGCCCCAGGGCGCGTAATAGCAGAGGTCGCCCGGACGCTCATTTTTGAACGGACCGCTCCCAGCCTCGCTCAGCTTGTGCGGTAGGTAGGTGATCTTCTCGTTGGTCGAGTAGTCCTCGATCTTCAGGTCCAGCGGCAGTATCGACGCGAAGTCGCGGGCCGAAGCATTATCGTAGAGGGTCGCGGTCATCGTCTGACCGTTGAACGTCATCCTGATTTTCACCTTGCTCGCCTCCTGGCTTGCGGGATCGTTGCCCTGTTGTGCTCGGGCCAGCGGCGGGAACATCGCAGTCACGACCATCGACCCGAGTATGGCGCGGCGGCTGAATGTCTTGGAATTCAGAACCATGTCAGTTGCTCCTGAGGTAACGCCATGCGACAGCGGCAAGGACGGACGAGCCGGTCAGAAGCGCGGCGGCAAAGGCAAAGGTGGTCCACCAACCCGTCGTGTCGAACAGAACGCCTCCGAGAGATGCGCCCATGGTGATGGCGAGCTGGATGGTGGCAACCTGCAGGCCGCCGCCTGCCTCCGCGTCGTCGGGCATGGTCCGACTGAGCCATGTTCCCCAGCCGACCGGGGCGGCCGTGCCGAACAGGCCCCATGCAATCAGAAGGATGGCGGTGACGACGGACGACGTGCCGAATGCGATCAGCAGCAGTGCGATGGCCGCCATCACCAGCGGGATCGATCCCAGAATGCTGAACAGCCGTGTTTGAAGAAGGCCGCTGACGCAGTAGGTGCCGACGATGCCTGCCAGTCCCATCAGAAGGAGCAGCAGGGAAAGGGTCGAGATCGAGACCTGGGTCACGGTTTCGAGGAACGGGCGCAGATAGGTGAACAGCGCGAACTGCCCCATGAACAGCAGCATGACGGAAGCCATGCCGATCGCCACCTGCGGACGGGCAAGCAGGCGCAGGACGCTCGGCGAGCCTTCCTTACGGCGTGGCGGAAGAGATGGCAGGCTGATCCACTGCCAGACGAAGGCCAGCAGGGCGAGTGGCACCACGGCGAAGAACGCGCCACGCCAGCCTATATAGGAACCGAGCAGGCTGCCCAGCGGTGCGGAAATCGTTGCGGCGATGGCATTGCCCGCATTCAGCATCGCCAGTCCCTTCGCAACGGCCTCTTCGGGCACCAGGCGCATAACGATCGCGGTCGACATCGACCAGAAACCGCCGATGGCGACACCGAGCATCGCACGGCCGATCATCAGCACCACGTAGTTCGGCGCAAAGGTGACGATGGTCCCGGAGAGGATCAGAAGCAACGTCAGAGACGTCACCACCAGCCGGCGGTCCAGTCTACTGGTCACCGACGACACGAACAGGCTGGTGACGACAGCGAAGATGCCCGAGATCGAAATCGCCTGACCCATATGACCTTCTGTGACGCCGAGATCCGTCGCGATTGGCGACAGCAGGCTGACGGGCATGAATTCCGAGGCGATCAGAACGGCAACGCAAAGCGCCATGGAGAACACCGCTCCCCAGGCTGCGGTCAACGGGACGTCTTTACCTCGCGGGCTGGCCGCACTCTCTGCCATCAGTTCGAAGACGAGGTCGGGATCGATTGTGAGTGCTTGCTGTGTCATGAGGGCAATATACAGCGCACGCACTTCACTGATTAGCCGTTGCAATTAGGATGGACTTATCGAATGGTGACATAAGTTATCGGGAGGTTTGCGTGAAGAGAGAAGACCTGAACGACATGCTCTGGTTCCTCGTGGTCGCCGAGGAGCGCAGCTTCACCAAGGCGGCCGCAAAGCTCGGCACCTCGCAGTCGACGATCAGCCATACGATCAAGAACCTCGAAGCGCGGATGGGATTGCGGCTTCTGACCCGCACCACGCGAAGCGTCTCGCCCACAGAAGCGGGCGAAAGGCTCATTCGATCGCTCGCTCCCCGGATAGAGGAGATCGAGACCGAGATCGACGAACTGATGGAAATCCGCGACACCCCGTCCGGAACGGTCAGGATCACCTTGTCCGACCACGCGATGGAAAGCGTCGTGTGGCCGAAGCTTCTGCCCGTGTTGAAGGACTATCCGGACATCAAGGTCGAACTCAACACCGACAACGCTTTCCGCAATATCGTCGAAGACCGATTTGATGCCGGGGTCAGACTGGGCGAGAGCGTCGACAAGGACATGATCGCCGTGCGGATCGGGCCGGATTGGCGTCTCGTGGCTGTCGGGTCTCCAGCGTATTTTGCCGCTCGGCCTGCGCCCCGGTCACCGCAGGAGCTTGTAGCGCACAACTGCATCAACCATCGCCAATCCCGATCCGGTGGCCTCTATGCTTGGGAGTTCGAAAAGGGAGACAAGGAACTGCGTGTTCGTGTCGATGGACAGCTCACATTCAGCACGTCCTACGCGATGATCGATGCGGCAGCCAATGGCTACGGGATCGCCTACGTGCCGGAGAACATCGTCGGCAACGACATCGCCTCCGGGCGGTTAGTTCAGGTTCTCGACGACTGGTCACCGATGTTTCCGGGCTACTATCTATACTACCCAAGCAGGCGGCAGAACTCTCCCGCGTTCAAGGTCGTGGTCGATGCGCTGCGCCTCTGAGTGAGAGGGCCGCCGCCAGAAGCGACTTCTCCTTTTGGCGCAATCCTGCCAGGGCGGCTATCGGCCCTTAACAGTTATTGAGTTGCGCTTCCATTATGTGGCACTCGCCATCTATTGGCTCCCGCTGTCAAACCTGTAGGCTCGCTGAACAAGAGCGACGCGAATTTCGTATTTCGAGTACCAGTCTTTGCGGCCTCTTCGTTGTGCTTCAACATGGTCGACGACGGCCTTCCATGCGCGGATACTGTCTTCGTCCTTCCAGAATGAGACCAGTATTCCGAAGCCATCTGCGCCGCGAGCGCTTTCGAAGCCAAGATACCCCCGGTTGTTGACTAGCAAGTTTGGTCATTGCGTAACCAATCTCGCCATATCCATCGTCTACGTTTGTTCGCTGCGAGGTGAAGCTAACCATATAGTATGGTGGTTCTGGTAGGGCGGCTATCGGCATGTGATTCCTCTGTTTTCGAGGCGGAAGCTACTTGCGCAATCCATTTTACATTCATTTCGTCGGGACCGATGAGGCTGCTTTTGGCGCGAAGCCGCAGGTTCGTCTGCAGTCGGCCCAAAGCGGACTTTGCGTGCAAGGCTAAAGCAACTTTCGCAAAAATATTCTCTGGTGTGTATCGGGGGGATATCGTTCCAGCGTTCCGAACACAGAGTATCCTTGCTTTTGATAGAAGCCCGGAGCCTGAAAGCTAAATGTGTCAAGCCAAATCCCCACGCAGCTTTGTTCTTCGGCCCATTGCTCCGCCTGAGCCAGAAGCTTTGCCCCCAGTTGCTGGCCCCTCATAACTTCGGGCACAAAAAGCAGCTCGACGAACAGCCAGTCATAATAGCATTTCGCCCATAGGCCGCCTTGGATTCCGCCCTCATCATCGCGCAGTAAAATTGCAAGCGGCTTGTAACCATCCTCTCCAGCCTTCGAATCATTAAAGGCGAGCAGGGGATTTAGGATTGCCTCGCGGTCACCTTCGTTAGGGTCGAGCTTCACTTCTAATACAGGCATTTCGTATCTCCATTCAGCCATTTCCGCCTATGTGGCCGATGTAACAGACACGTGAATTTGTCGCCATACTCGGGAGACCACTTTTGGCGCAAAAGCGGCCGAGGCTCGTCGGCGATCGGTCCCAAGCAGCCAGCGGCTAGTCATCGCGAAATGCTGCGTTTTAATCGTAGCTGGCCCGCCGACGCTGGAGGTCGTCCTCGCGCAATAGGCGAAGTGCCGCCGCCTTCATCTGTGCAGCGCACAGGAACTGTGGCATAACTGGGCCATGGCGATACATGTCTTGGCGGTCCATCGCGACACGGTCGGGACGGAACAGGCGGCGGGCGGTTCGCTTGCAGCCGCCTATTCCGTGGGGGTTTTCTGCTGGCTGCTGTCGGCCGGCGTCTATATCGCCGCGAAATGGGTCTCTTCGGAGATGCCGCCCTGGGCGCTTTGCTTCTGGCGCGTGCTTATCGCCTGCGCGATCCTGATGCCGATCGTGTACCAGCATTTCGGCGCCATGGTCGCGCTCGTGCGGGCTCGCGGCCTCGAGTTGCTCGCCATCGGCGGTATGGGGCTTGCGATCTGCCAGGGCCTGATTTTTGTCGGCCTCGAACATGCCGATGCCACTACCGCCGGCATCATCATCGCCCTGATCCCGATCATCACCATGATTCTTGCCCGTTTCATTCTGGCTGAGCCGATGGGACGCTGGCAGGTGATCGGATCGATCCTCGCCTTTCTCGGGATCGTGGTCATTATCGTCAAGGGCAGCCCGGCTGCGCTCTTGCGTCTCGACCTCAATCCCGGAGAGCTGTGGATCGTCGCTGGCGCGTTCTGTTTCAGCCTCTATACCGTCCTGCTCCGCCGGGCGAAATTCGATGTGAATCGCCTTGCGCTCCTGGTACTCCTCCTCGGTGCGGCGGTGCTGACGGCCCTGCCCTTCTACCTGTTTGAGCTTCTCTCCGACGAGCGCTCGACGCTGAATGCCAGCGGCCTTATCGCGCTCGGCTATGTCGCGATCCCGGGCGGCGCGGTTATGTATTATCTCTTCAATCGCAGCATCGAGGCCCTGGGGGCGGCGCGGGCGGGCGTGCTGCTTTACATCCAGACGATCTTTATCGCCGTGCTCGCCTACCTGTTCCTCGGCGAACAGTTGCAACGCTATCATCTCGAAGGCACGGCACTCATAGTCGCCGGCTTGCTTCTCATCATCCTGCTGAAGCCAACGACCAGAGCGGAGGCGACCAAAGCCTGAGGACGAACGCAATGGCTTTCCTAGTGACCGCTTCTGGCGCGAAGCCGCCGAACGCGTTCGTCTGCAGTCGGTCCGAAGCGGACCTACCCTCGCGGCGGCGCGACGGCAGGCCGTGACCCAAGCCGGACATGGGTGCCTCGGTTTGCAATGCAATTGCCGGGTCTACACCTCACCCAGACTGTCGACGTCCACTCCCGATCAGGACTTCCATCTCGATCACGAGCCGCCGACCATCGTCGGGCGCACCAAGGCTGTCCCGAACCTCGTCACGCACGCGGCGCTGAACGCTCGGCGATAGTTGAACGAACTCTTGGCCGCTCAGCGTTGCCCCCTTCTCAATGCCGCTGAAGTACCCATCGAACGATGCAAACTCGATCCCCCGGCTTTCTGTCTGTATCTCAACCTCGCGGAAACCCGCACCGCCCATCAATGAGCGCAGACGCTCGGTAGTTGGAATTGAGAAAAAGCGGTTCAGTTTCTCCGCCTTCTCGGGAGCATGGCGAGCGATAACGGCACCGATGCGAGCGAAGAGCGAGCGTTCGGCCGTCGTTGTGACACTTACAGCCGCCCATCTGCCGTTGCGGAGAACCCGATAGAACTCGGACAAGCCACGCGCCGGATCATTGAAGAACATCAGCCCGAGCTGACAGATCACGGCATCGAAGCGGTTATCGGGATAGGGCAGTTCCTGACCGTCGAGAATCTCCAGCCTGACCGGCAATTCCTTCAGATTGCGCCGGGCCGCCTCTAGCATAGTGGGTGAGGCGTCGCCCGCGATGACAGAGCCCGATGAACCGACGACGTCCATCGCCGCTCGTGCGGCAGCGCCGGTCCCAGTGGCGACATCTAGTACCGTTTGCCCTGACTCTATGTGTGCCGCGCGAAGGAGCGAGGGAATGAACAACTGTGTAGCCCGTGCGAAGAGTTCGTCGTAACCCTCCGAAGCCCCTGCATAGATCGGTTCGGCCATTGGGCACCCGTCGTGTCGGAGTACATTCTCAATCTCGAAGGGCAGGCTAGCACAGCATCGACAAGTCCGGAATTGGCGCTTTCTGGCCAAGGCACCCTTCCGCAGTCGGCCCATTGCTGCGGTTCACCGGAGCGAGTGCTAAGAAGCGCAATCGCGACGCTCAAGCTTTGGAGTAGCGATACACAAGGTGCTCGGGGTCGTCTCTTAAAGCTGATGTGTCGAGAATTCCTCCAAGCCGCGTCGCAACGGCCATTGATCTGAAATTATCTGGAGCCACGTAACTCACTAAAGTGCGTGAATCCAACGTCTCAAAGGCCCAGTCACGCATTTCGCTGGCGGCCTCCGTGGCATAACCGCACCCCTCATATCCATCGTATAGGAACCAGCCTAGTTCCTTTTCACGAAAAAGAGGTCCGTGATTGATGCTGACCTGTCCAACACACTCTCTCGTTTTAGTCAGTTCGACCATGAGTGCGCCGTGGCCGAAGAAGCGCCACATCGCCAAGTCACCGCAAAAAAGTCCCCAAGTAGTGCGCTTGTCAAATGGTCCACCCATTCCAGCTGATCGTTTCGACGCTAAGAAAGCCTCATAAGCGGGAAAATCCTCTAACGTTTGCGGACGAAGCGTTAAGCGGTCAGTTGCAAGCGTAGTCATCAGTTGTGGCATGTTGTGGCCCTCTCGATGGAGCCCGTCGGCGGGACGTCGTTCAGTCGCGCGTCGCTCTCTTCGTTGCCAGCCAAAAGAAGGATCGGCGGACGACGAAGATTCATCGACAATGCAGGTCGCTCGCTCAGGAACTCTGGAAGTGGTGTCGGCTCGCCAAAATGGTCCAATCGAAATCCGGCTCTGAGAAGCGTAGTGACATACGTTTCAGTAGTGCGATGGAATTTCACCACGCCATCGACAAACCACTTCGTATGACGCACTCCTTCCTTTTGATAATTATCCAACGGCCAGCTAACCGGATGCCCATCCGCGTCTTTCGTCCATCCAACCGGATTTGCCGTGCAGACCGGATGCTCCACAGAGAAGATGAACCGACCTTCAATGGGAAGGCACGTAAATACTCTCTGCACGATGGAGGCGTAATCATCGACATAGTGAAGAGCCATCGAGGAGACGACGAGATCAAAGCTTTCGGGGGGAAAGGCGATTTCTTCAATTGAGCTACAAAGATAGTCGATCTGCGAGTCGTCGGTGAGAAGTCTCGCTTCAGCGGTCATGCTCTCGGATACATCCAATCCGGTGACCGATGCCGCGCCGGACGACCGGGCATAGCGAGCGAAATCACCGAAGCCGCAGCCCATATCGAGGACACGCAGCCCTTTGAGGTCAGGGACCAGAGCACGAATAGCCGGCTGCTCCAGTGCCCCATTTAGACCGGTGTCGTTCTGGCGAAGATTCTTGTAGCGTTCGAAGAAGATTGGCTCGTCGTAAATATTTTGTGGCATGATTCACCTCGGAACATTGGCTTTAGGTTAGAAGGGAAGGTCTTCTCCCAAGAGCTAAGAAAACCGTCTAATTACATCATTTTGCGAAAGTTGCATGACCACACATGGCGCGATCCGGCCGAGGGCCTCGCCTGTCGGCCCAAACCGGCCGTAGTCGATCAAAAGCGAGTTCCTGAGCTTCGTTTTGAAGCTCAGGCGCGCTGGTGCTCTGATCCGGAGTGTGTCGGGAGCTTTGGGCTTCGACGCTCAGATTCCGAGGCCACCGGCTATATTCACGGTTTCTCCGTTGATGTAGCCCGCATGTGGTCCGGCAAGGAAGCAGATGGTTTCCGCCACTTCTTCGAGGGTTGCGATGCGACGGATCGGATGCATGTCCAGGATGGCGTCACGGTTCGGAAGCTCACCGGCAACGTCCGCGGCCATGTCCGTGGGCATAATGCCCGGCTGGACCACGTTCACAGTGATATTGCTTGGGCCGAGGTCGCGCGCAATACCTTCGCGTATCCGGCGAGCGCCCACTTTGTTCCGGCATAGTCGGCGACACCTGGGAAGGGTACGCAGGAGCCGAGCAGGGAGCCGATGAAGATGATACGACCACCGTCGGTCAGCTTGCGTGCCGCCGCGCGGGTGCTGGCGATCGTGCTTCCGAAAGGCCCTGGCGCGCTATTACGAGCGATATCTGGACTACGTCCCGGCGGCGCTAAAGCTCGCCACAGCGCGAGACGTTGCCGCGCAAATCCTGCATAGCGCCATCGAGCTCAACACACGTTATCCCGACCATACAGGATGTCTTGGCATCAATGGCGTCCTAGCGGGATCGGATGAAGCGGAGCCTGTTCGGCAAGCCTTGATAGAGGCTCGTGCGGCTGGTGAGGCACAGCTTCGTGAACGCTTCGAACGGGCAAAGGCCGAGGGCGATTTACCAGAGACGGCCAAGTCCGACACGCTTGCGGCATTCGTGATGGCTGTTCTTCACGGCATGGCTGTGCAGGCGAAAGCCGGTTTCAGTCGTGACACACTGGAGGCTGTTGCCGAGCAAGCGCTGTCTACGCTGCCTACCGGTAGTTCGACCCTGTCCAGAAAATCATCCTGAACGCCCGGACGGATTGGGCATCGCGGTAGACCTGGCCTGCGCGGACCTCGCAGTGCTCGCCGTCTTAAGCCATCCCGCCGCGCACAACCCACTCCAGACGATTTAAGAGCGTTTCATACGTCGCCACTGACGCGACTTGATCATTTTGCTCCCAGGAACCCGAGCAGGACGGTGCCAAAACGACCTCGAGAAGCTCGTGTTATCCGGCACCGTCCGTGATTTTTTATATTTGAGTTGAGTAGGAAAGCTTGGGATACCAATCTGCCGGACGTCCTTCCGGCGTGGTATCGAGTACCGTCCAGATCGGCATGGGGTCGGGCGCACCGCGCGGATCCTGTCCCGGATCGGCCGTCACCTGTCCCATTTCTTCGCTCCAGAAGTGGCGTATCGTGCCGTCGCGCCGTGTAAAGACATTGAACGCGGCATCATCGCTGCCGCCTTCTCCGAGCGCGCGATAGTCCCGGCTGTAGTCGCCATCAATGTCCGAATAAAGCGGGAGATAGCGCCAGCCGCGCTCCTTCTTGAACGACAGCAGCCTTTCGATGGGCGAGCGGGCAACGACCGCCAGCGCCACCCGTTGCTGCATGTCGGGCACTTCACCGTCCCAGGCAGAGAGCAAGCATGTGCACATAGGACAAGGACGCTCCCGTTCGGGACCGAACATGTAGCTGTAGACAACCAATGTATCCTTGTCGGCGAACAGGTCTTTCAATGTCACGGGACCGCCATTTCCCTGGAACCTATATTCCTTCCTCACCCCGCCTCCAGGCGGAAGAGCGCGCCTTTGCTCGGCGACGCGCTCGATGTGGCGGCGCAACTCGATTTCTTCGGCAAGCAGAGCATCGCGCGCACGCCGATAGTCTTCACTTTCATTTGGAAATCGCGCACCGTTTCTGCGGGCGAGTTCGATTGCGGGTGTGAGGTGCTGATGATCAGTCATAATGTCCTCCGTCGATCTGATCGTGAGAGAGGAGCCATCTGCCGTCTCTCCCAGGCTATTGAACGCAAGGCACCGGCCGTCATTCGAATGCCGGTCTGGGACTTGAGCGTTCGCCTGTTCAAGGACGATTGACGGGCGCCGAAATCGACAGCGCTGCGGATAATGTTTCCCTGTGCTTGCGAAAAAGATCGGCCTGCCCGGCTTCGAAGACTTTGTCTAAACGCCGACAGGAAGATGGTATGCAGAACCTGCGGATCAACCCGGTGGAGTTCGGATCTCGAAGGTGTGTTCCTTACCCGGGAAACGGCGGTTTCGGACATCGTCGGCATAAGCGCTTGCCGCGTCTTCGATCGCCTGTGCGAGACCGGCATAGCGCTTGACGAATTTGGGCGTGAAATCCGTGAACATGCCCAGCATGTCGTCGGCAACCAGGATCTGGCCGTCGCAGGCCGGTGACGCGCCGATGCCGATCGTCGGCACGTGGATTGCAACGGTCACCTCGTGCGCCAGGGGCTCGACCATACCCTCGATGACGACGGCAAAAGCACCGGATCCGCCGACCGCTCTGGCATCCCGCCTGATCTTGGCGGTCTCGCTTTCGCAGTGGCCGAGTGAGCGATAGCTGCCGGCCGTGTGCACCTGCTGCGGCATCAGCCCGATATGTCCGCAGACCGGCACGCCGCGGGCGGTCAGGAAGGCGATAGTTTCGACCATCTCCTCGCCGCCCTCCAGCTTGACGCCGTCGCAACCGGTTTCCTGCATGATCCGCACGGCGCTTCGAAAAGCCTGTTCCTTCGATTCCTGATAGCTGCCGAAGGGCAGATCGACGATCACGCAGGCCCGTGTGACGCCCCGCATGACCGCCTGGCCGTGGGCGATCATCATGTCGAGCGTAACGGAAATCGTGCTCGGTAGGCCATAAAGGACCATGCCGACGGAATCACCGACCAAAAGCAGGTCGCAATGGGCATCAAGGGCGCGCGCCATCGGTGTCGTGTAAGCGGTCAGGCAGACGATCGGCGCTGAGCCCTTCATCGACTGGATGCGAGACGGTGTCAGCCGTTTTTGACCAGAAGCCTTGCTCATCACGCAGCCCTCGACTGGGTTTGGCGCTGGCGGCCGACGACCCTGTTGTCGAGAAGCCTGGTCGTGCCGATCCGCACGAAGAGGGCGACAAGTGCTGGCCGATCGCGCAGCGTTTCAAGCGGCGCCAATGTTTCCGGGTCGCGAACGGCGACGACTTCAGCCACGGCGAGCGGCTCGCGTGCAATGAATGCGGCCAATGCGGCCTCGAGCACCCGCGGATCATCGGTTCCCTCGCTGTAAAGCCGTTCAGCCTCCTCAAGTGCCTTTGGAACGATGACCGCAGCGGCACGCTCCTCAGCCGTCAGGTAGCTGTTACGCGACGAAAGCGCCAATCCGTCTGCCTCGCGCACGGTCTCGACGGCAACAACGTGAACCGGCAGGGCAATATCCTCGACCATCCGTTTGATGATCACGACTTGCTGGTAGTCCTTTTCTCCGAAATAGGCCGCATGCGGCTGAACGATATTGAAAAGCTTGGTCACGACGGTCGCGACACCGGCAAAATGTCCGGGCCGCACGGCACCCTCCAACTCGCAACCAAGCGACGGTACGTCCACGATCGTCTGCATCGGCCGCGGGTACATCTCCTCGACGCTTGGGGCGAAAAGCATATCAACGCCGGCGGCGGAGAGCATGGCACTGTCCCTTTCGAGGTCTCTCGGATATCGCGTGAGGTCTTCGTTCTGGCCGAACTGCAGCGGATTGACGAAGATGGAGACGACGACCGCATCGTTCTCGCTGCGGGCATGCGCGACCAGTTCCATATGCCCGGCATGAAGGAATCCCATCGTCGGGACGAACCCGAGCGTCCGGCCTTCATTCTTGATCGCCGCGATGTGCTCCCGCAGTTCGGCAATCCTTGTTACGACACGCATCCTTCACCTCCCCAGAAAGCGGTGGCGGATAGAAGTTGATTTCGCGCGAAGCGTCAACTTACCTGCTAAGATAATATCGATTAGAAGCTCATCAAACCGATTTCAGGCAATAATGAGCGGAGCTGGCTTCCGGAGTGCGGTTGCCAAGCGGAGACTTCAGCATCGTTGGCGCGCTAAACCGATTTCCTGGGACGTCCACCCTTAGCACCGTTCGCGCGGCTTGCTGCTATTTTTGCGGGAGAACGGGATTGTCCGCCGCGTCGCTGAGCCTCCATAAAGGCCTTTGAACCGAATACTCCGTTCATGAGGCCGGAAATCGTATAGTCCGCGTCGAGGCTTTCCCAATGCAGTCCCGTTTCGCCCAACAATTCGACCTCAGCAAGCTCCGCAGCCGTTGCTTCTTCCAGGCCCTGTAGAGATCGTGCCGGGAACATGAAAGCGGCCCCGTTTGTAAATTCGACAATGATCCGCTCGGAGGAACTATCGAAACGGACTGACGCAGGAATCGGCCTTTGAGCGCGTTCGACCTCCCAACGCCGCTTTGCTTGCGTCAGTTCTGCATCCGTGATCTCAACCATGATACTTTCTCCACGTGTCGAGGAATAATTCCTGGTTCTCTTCGATAACCGCAACGGCGCGCCTAACGTCTCTATCAGACATCCTGCCTTGTGTGATCACTTTCAGATTGACGATATCGATACGTGCCTCGCCTTCGCCTACTACATGGGCATGCGGAGGCTCGTGGTCAGCAGTCTAAATGACAAAGCGCAGGCCATGTTGCCGGATAACTGTAACCAAGAGAGAATAACCTAACAACTTAGGTATTTCAAGATCAGCCTGCTATATCCTGGCGGCAATTGCTACGCCACACCGTTTTGCCGGGCGACGAAGTCCGCGAGATGCGGCACGTAATCCTCAGGACCGTTGCCGCCGCCTGCGACTGCCGCGGCATAGGAATTCTTCACCGCACTTGCGAGCGGCGTGGCAACCGTCGCGTCATTCGCCATGGATTCCAGGTATTTCAGATCCTTGTAGGCATTCGAAAGGGTGAAGCGATGGGCATTCCGGTTGCCTTCCAGGGCGTAACCCATGAAGGTCTGGTAAAATCCGCTGTCCATGCGCCCACCACGAATGACGCTGTCGAAGCGTTCGACCGAGATTCCGACTTTCCGAGAAAGTGACAGAGCTTCCGCGAAAAGAGCACCCATTCCCAAGGCGATGAAATTGTTGAGGAGTTTCATGCGATGGCCGTCGGCGACCCCACCGATATGGACGATCTTCGCCGCCCAGGTCGATATCACCGGCTGAATCCGCTCGAACGTCGCGGCATCCGCGCCGACCATGCAATCCAGCGTGCCCTCCCATGCTTCCTTCGGCGTCCGGCTGAGCGGTGCGTCGGCAAAGTGAACATTCTGCGCAGCGAGCGTTTCGGCCAGACGAACCGTCACCGTCGGATCGCCTGTCGAACAGTCGACAATGACGGTTTCCGGGGCAAGGGCCGGCCGCATTTCCTCGATGACGGCGGACACTTCCTTCGAGCTTGTGAGGCATAGAAAGATCATGGTCGAATTTTTCGCGAGATCGATGAGAGAGCTTGCCTCCCTGGCGCCGCGGCTCAGCAGATCCTCGATCGGCTTGCGATTGCGGTGAGCGATCACCGTCAGGGGCAAGCCTTTTTCGACGATGTTCTTCGCAATGCCATGCCCCATTAGTCCAACACCGACAAAGCCGACTTTTTCCTCTAGTTCAGCCATTGCTCTCTCCCATTCATTCGTTGTGACGTTCCGCCGTCGACGCGGCCTAAGGAAGGTTGAAGCGTTTGCGCAAGTCGTCCACCTGTTCTGCGGTCAGCATCCTTTTGGCGTGATGCTGCAGCATGAGAAAAAGCTTTGCGGTTTCTTCAAGCTCTTCGGCGGCGAACTGGGCATTTGCAAGCGTCGTGCCGGCAACGACCGGCCCGTGATTGGCAAGCAGCATGGCGTGATGGCGCCCGGCGAGCGAGCGGACTGCGTCTGCGAGCGCCATATCGCCGGGTGAGAAATAGGGAACAAGCGGCAAGCGCCCGACGCGCATGACGTAATAGGCAGTCAGAGGCGGAAGGACGTCCTCAGGATCGATGTCGCGCAGGATGCTGACGGCGGTTGCGTGGCTCGAATGGAGGTGGACGACGGCACCGGCATCGCTGCGTTCACCATACATCGAAAAATGCAGGAACGCCTCCTTGGTCGGCGCATCGCCCGACAGAAGCCGGCCAGAAGCATCGAACAGCGAAAGGCGCGCCGGATCGAGCGAACCCATTGAGGCATTGGTCGGTGTCATCAGCCACCCGCCCTCGGAAAGACGCGCCGAAATATTGCCGGTCGAGCCGGAAGTCAGCCCGCGTTCGAAAAGCGACTGCCCCGCGCGGCAGATATCCTCGCGCAGGCGATTGATCTCATGCATCTGGAGCCTCCGTTTCAAGCAGCGCCCATGCCTTCTGGAAAAAATCCGGGGCGCCGAAGTTGCCGGACTTCAATGCAAGCACAATATCTGGACCGCCGATGCTGCGGGTCCACGGCACGCCCGGATCAATTTCAGGGCCGATCGAAAGCGCCCTGATCCCAAGCGCATTGATCACCGCACCCGATGTTTCCCCGCCGGCAATGAGGAAACGGGTAAAACCCTTCTGCAAGAGCCGCCGGGCGACATCGGCCAGCGTCTGCTCGACAAGGGCTCCGGACTCATGCCTTCCCATGCTTGCCTGGATGCTCAGAAGCTCCTCCGGACTGGCGCTGGAATAGATCAGCGGCGGACGGTCACCGGTCTGCGCAATCGCCCAGTCGGCAATCTGCGCCGCGCTCTGGCTTCCATCTGCAATCGCCAAAATATCAAGCCGCAGAACCGCAGCACCGGCGTTACGGGCGACCTCTATCTGGCCACGCGTCGCAAGCGAGCAGGATCCGGCAAGGATAACCGCTCGCCCGGCCGGGGCCGTGATGCGGGTCACGGCCTTTCGGACCGGCAATTTTCCTCGTTTTCTGAAATTGTCCGGCAATCCCATGGCAATCCCGGATCCGCCCGTGACAAGCTTCATGCCGTCGCAGGCAGCACCGATCGCCCGCAGATCGGTGTCCGACAACGTGTCGACGATAAGGATGCGCTTGCCGTCCGCCTCGTGTTGCGCAAATGCCGCCCGGATGGCGGTCTCCCCTCTGGCGATCACCGGCCAATCGACGAGACCGACCGGACGCCTTGTCTGCCGCTGCAGCACGCGGACGAGGTCGGGATCTTCCATCGGCGTCAGCGGATGGTCCTTCAGCGGGCTTTCCGACAGAAGCCGGTCGCCGACAAAGAGGTGACCCTTGTAGACGGTGCGGCCCGTCGCGGGAAAGGATGGGCAGGCAATCGTCAGTCCGCCACCGGTCAGGTCCTGAAGCGCGTCGGCGACTGGCCCGATATTGCCGTCATCGGTGGAATCGAATGTCGAACAGTATTTGAAGAGCAGTTGCTCTGCGCCGGCAGCGAGCAAATTGCGTGCCGCTGCGACCGAATCCCTGACGGCTTCCTCGGACGGCGCCGTTCTTGACTTGAGCGCGACGACCACCGCATCGGCATCCGCAAAAACGGCACCCTCTTCCGGCAAGCCGATCAACTGGATGGTTCGCATGCCCTCACGCGACAGCATGAGGCACAGATCGGTGGCTCCAGTGATATCGTCGGCTACTGCGCCAATAAGCATCATCCCTCCTCGCTCTACCGCTGTTCACGCTTTTCCCACGATCGGCATGTGGAAGTTCCGGCCAAAAATAAGAACTTGCAATCCGTTTCACCGATAAGCTAACCATAGAGTGGCAGCGCTGTCATTACTTTTCCGCGGGTCACACTTCAAGCCGAATTTGGCGCGTGAAAGGAACAGAACAATGGATCTCGAACATGAGCGAACGGACAAATTCTAAGGTCTGCGTCATCGGTCTTGGATCGATGGGTTTTGGCGTGGCGTCGTCGCTGCTGAAAAAAGGCTTTGAGACCAGCGGCTACGACATCAGCGCGGAGACGATGACCCGCTTCTCAGCGGAAGGCGGACGGGCGGCGGCAAGTCCGGCCGAGGCGGCTGACGGCGCCGACGTCGTCATCACGGTGGTCGTCAACGGCGCTCAGACCGAAGCCGTGCTATTCGGCGAGAACGGAGCCGCCACCAGAATGTCGAAGGGCGGCACGGTCCTGTCCTTTGCAACCATGCCGCCACAGACGGCCGAGGATCTGGCGCGGCGCGCCGGCGACCTCGGTCTGAAC
Organism: Rhizobium sp. USDA 3886; assembly: GCF_056279785.1. Classification (NCBI taxonomy): domain Bacteria; kingdom Pseudomonadati; phylum Pseudomonadota; class Alphaproteobacteria; order Hyphomicrobiales; family Rhizobiaceae; genus Rhizobium; species Rhizobium sp. USDA 3886. Next base: position 1,953,987 of record NZ_JBWCDC010000003.1, read on the forward strand.
TACATTGACGGACCTATCAGCGGCGGCGCAAAGCGCGCCGCTTCCGGGGAACTCACGGTGATGGCCTCCGGACGGCCGGAGGCTTTCAACCATGCGCGTCCGGTGCTCAACGCAATCGCCATGAAGGTCTACGAGCTCGGAGACCGTCCCGGCATCGGATCGTCTTTCAAGATCGTCAATCAGCTCTTGGCCGGGGTTCACATCGCGGCGGCCTGCGAGGCGATAACCTTTGCCAAGGCGCTCGGCCTCGATATCGACAGGGTCTACGAGGTCATTACGGCATCGGCGGGCAATTCCTGGATGTTCGAAAACCGCGTCCCGCACATCCTGCAAGGCGATTATTCCCCGCAGAGCGCCGTGGACATTTTCACGAAGGACCTTGGTATCGTGTCGGACCTTGGACGCGGACTGAAATTTCCGCTGCCTATCACCTCGACCGCACTTCAGATGTTCATTATGACGGCTGCAGCCGGCATGGGCCGGGACGACGATGCCTCCGTCGCAAGGCTGATCGCCAAGGTGACGGGCATCGAACTTCCCGGCGGGCCGGAGGACGCCTGATGCCGCAGTTGGCCGCAAATCTCACGATGATGTTCAACGAAGTTGCATTTCTGGAGCGGTTTGCGGCAGCCGCCATGGTGGGATTCACCGCTGTGGAATTCCTCTTTCCCTATGACCATACGCCGGAAGTCATCGGCGAGCGCCTTCGGGAAAACGGGCTCACACCGGCACTCTTCAATATGCCGCCCGGAAACTGGCAGGCCGGTGAACGCGGCCTGGCTGCACTCGACGGCCGCCAGAACGAGTTTCGGGCGTCGGTTGATGTTGCCCTGCGGTATGCCCGAAGCACCGGTGTCCGCCGACTGCATGTCATGAGCGGCCTGGCGTCGGGGAAGGATGCGGCCGCGGTTGCGATTTACCGCAACTCTCTGACATACGCCTGCGATCAGGCGGGCGCGGACGGCATCGACATCGTCATCGAGCCAATCAATCCGCGGGACATGCCGGGGTACTTTCTCAACGACTTCGACTTTGCCGCTGATACTATCAGTGCATTGGATAGGCCAAACCTGAAGCTTCAATTCGACATCTACCATCGTCAGATCATTCACGGCGACGTGCTCACCGCACTTCGGCGGCTGATGCCGATTATCGGCCATGTGCAAATCGCTTCTGTGCCGCTGCGCAATGAGCCGGCGACAGGTGAGCTTGACGATTTTCGTCTGCTGAGAGAGCTGGATATCCTTGGCTACAAAGGCTTTGTCGGCTGCGAATATCGCCCGGTAGGCAACACAGTGGCCGGACTTAGCTGGATTGACGCGTTTCGCAGCCAGTGAATGCAAGCGCTGCGGCAAAAGCGTAAACTGCGCCAGCGAGACGCCGTAACGTTGCATTTCGGCGCCTGCGGCTCGCAAGGCCGGGGCGCCTTGATATAAGGGCCGCGCAATATCAGCAGATGGCGCCTGCTTGCGGGCAGAGGGCACGAGGAATCCATGCAGCAAAAGCAGCGCCTGCCGGCGAGGAAAAGCAAGGTAACCGTCAAGGATATCGCGCTCCGCGCCGGGGTGGGCGAGTCGACCGTCTCGCGGATCATGCGCAACAAGGGTCCCGTGGCCGAAGAAACGCGCCAGCGGGTGATGGAGGCTGTACGGGCGACAGGCTACGTGCCCAACCGGATTGCCGGCTCACTCGCCTCGCTCGACTCACACCTGGTCGGCGTCGTCGTGCCGTCGCTTTCCAACATCGTCTTTCCGGAAGTTCTGCAAGGCGTTCACGCCGCTCTGCATGGCAGCGACTACCAGCCCGTCATCAGCATCACGGGCTACGATATCGATTTGGAGGAAACGATTGTTCGCGGACTGTTGTCATGGAAACCCGCAGCCATCCTGATCGCCGGTTTCGACCATACCCCGGCAACCCACCGCATGCTCTCTGAAAGCGGCATCCGCATCGTCGAGATGATGGACATCGATTCGACGCCGATCGATATTGCCGTCGGCATGTCGCATCGGCGTGCTGGCTACGCCACCGGCCAGTACCTTGTCGAGCGCGGATACCGCCGTTTCGGATATGCCGGACATGACTGGAAAGCGGACAGGCGTGCGCGGCTGCGCTATGACGGAATTTGCGACGCCTTGCGCAACGCGGAATTGGGAATTGCGGCCCACGCGATAGCCGAAGGGCAAAGCTCCGTCGGTGCCGGACGGGAGATGACCGCACGTCTTTGCGCTCAGCCGACGAACCTGGACGCAATCATCTATTCGAACGACGATATGGCGGTCGGCGGCGTCTTCCATTGCCTGGGTGCCGGAATTCGCATGCCGGACGATCTTGCCGTTTTTGGCTTCAACGGCTTGGATATCGGCCGCGAATTGCCGCAGCCTCTTTCGACGGTGCGCTCCAACCGCTTCCTGATCGGCCGCACATCGGTGGAAAAGGCCTTCGAAACGCCTGAACGGCCGCAAACGAAATCGATCGTCGATACCGGCTTCGAGATTTTCCCCGGCGCCACGGCTTAAGGCGGTGAAGTCCGCGATATTCTTCAATAGGTGGCGCGACCGCCAGACAGGTCGAAGGTCGCTGCCGTGGTAAAGCTGTTTTCCTTGGAGACCAGCCAGGCAACCATGGACGCTGCCTCTTCGACCTTCAAAAAGCGGCCGCGCGGGATGCGCGAGCGCATGTATTCGATGAACTCCGGCGTCAGCTGCTCGAGAATCCGCGTCTGAGCAGTTGCGGGCGTAATGCAGTTGACAGCGATGTCATAGCCGGCAAGCTCCTTGCCCAGCGATTTGGTAAGCCCGATGACGCCTGCCTTCGAGGCGGAATAGGCTGCAGCATTCGGATTGCCTTCCTTGCCTGCGATCGAAGCGACGTTGACGATGCGGCCGTAATTGCGTGCCTTCATGTCCGGAACGACGGCGCGGTTGACGTAGAAGGTGCCGGTGAGATTGATGTCGATGATCTTCCGCCACATGCCGATGTCATAGCTGTCAACCGGCGCGGCGTCTCCTGCGATACCAGCCGAATTGACGACGATCGAAACCGGCGGGCGATCGGCGGCGGTGGCGGTATAGGCGGCCTCGACCTGTTCCCAGTGCGAGATATCGGCGACGGCGCTGCGAGTTCCGGCGCCGAGCGCAGCCTTGGCCTTCTCAAGCAATGGGGCATCCATATCCCAAAGCGTCACCACCGCGCCGGAGGCGACGAGGCGGCTGGCGATCGCAAAGCCGATGCCTTGTGCACCTCCTGTTACGATCGCGTGCTGGCCTTCCAGGTCGATCCTGTTCATCCGCCCCTCCCCTCACCAACGTCAACTGCACTCATCATTCCTTCACCGCGCCGGTCATCGACGAGACATAGTAGTCGACGAAGAACGAGTAGAGGATCACGACGGGCAGCGAGCCGAACAATGCACCTGCCATCAACGATCCCCATTCGAACACGTCGCCGCGCACCAGTTCCGTCAGAACGCCGACGGGGATGGTCTTGTTTTCCGACGACTGGATGAATGTGAGCGCGTAGATGAATTCGTTCCATGAGAGCGTGAAGGCGAAAATGCCCGCCGATATCAACCCGGGCACCGCGAGCGGGAGAATGATCTTCACCAGGATCTGCCAGCGGTTCGCACCGTCGACCAGAGCACTTTCCTCGAGCTCGAAAGGGATCGAGCGGAAATAGCCCATCAGCAGCCAGGTGCAGAAGGGGATGAGGAAGGTTGGATAGGTGAAGATCAGTGCCAGCCTGGAATCATAGATTCCGAGCTTGAAGACGATGAAGGCGAGCGGAATGAAGAGGATCGAGGGCGGCACGAGATAGGCGAGAAAGATCAGGAGCCCAACCGGGCGCGAGCCGGTAAAGCGCACGCGCTCGATTGCATAAGCGCCGAAGACGGATGCTGCGAGCGATAGAACCGTCGAGCCGACGGCAACCAGCATCGTGTTCCAGAGCCAGCCAGGATAGGATGTTTCGAGGAACAGATATTTGATGTGATCGAGCGTCGGCTCCACGACCCAGAAGGGACTGTAATTGTTGTAATCGGTTAGCTGCGAGTTCGGTTTGACGGCGGTGATCGCCATCCAATAGAACGGAAAGAGCAGCACGAAGACGAAGACCGCCATCGGCAGATAGAGCATGACGATCCGCCGTGGCAGGCGATTGAGATAGCTCATGCCCTGGACATTGTCGGTCAGAACCTGATCGGTGGTGTTGGCGTTCATGATTGTCTCCCGACCTTTAATCCTGGCCGCCCTGCTGCCATTTGCGGCGCTGCAGACCGAAGAAGCTGAACATGATGGCGGCAAGCAGGAAGGGAATCATCGCGACTGCAATGGCAGCACCCTCGCCCAGCTGTCCGCCCGGAATGCCGCGCTGGAAGGACAGCGTCGCCATCAGATGCGTTGCGTTGACAGGCCCGCCTTTGGTCAGCACGTAGATGAGCTGGAAATCGGTGAAGGTAAAGAGCACGGAAAAGGTCATCACAACGGCGATGATCGGCGTCAACATCGGCAGCGTCACGTAGCGGAACCGCTGCCAACTGGTTGCACCGTCGAGCGAGGCCGCTTCCTGGAGCGAGGCAGGGATGGTCTGCAGGCCGGCGAGCAGCGAGATGGCGACGAACGGGATGCCGCGCCAGACATTGGCGATGATGACTGAGATGCGCGCATTGGTGGGATCGCCGAGAAAATTGATCGGTCCGTCGATCAGGCCCATCTTAATCAGCGACCAGGAGAGGATCGAAAATTGCGCGTCGTAGATCCACCAGAAGGCCAGCCCTGAGAGAACCGTCGGAACGACCCATGGAAGCAAGACGATTGCGCGGAAGAACGACTTGAATGGCAGGTGCTGGTTGAGAAGCAGCGCCAGCCAGAGGCCGAGCACGAATTTCAGGATAGAAGCGACAACCGTATAAAGCAGGGTGTTGAAGACCGAGAGCCAGAAGACGGAGTCGCTGGCAAGGAACTGATAGTTCTCAAGGCCGATGAAGATACCGTCGCGACCGATGCGGGTATCGGTGAAACCGAGCCAGACACCGAGCCCCAGCGGATAGGTGAGGAAACATACGAGAAAGATGGCCGCCGGCAGCATGAAGAGGAAGCCGTGCACATTGTTGTTCTGCATGAGCGATGCGATCGGGCCGCGCGTCGTATCCCCGGATGTCACGGTCGACATGGTGGTATCTCCTGATGGACAATCGCAGCATGCCGTTGCCGGCATGCTGCAGACCTTTAAGCGGGCTTAAACACGGTAGTAGCGGTTTGCCCGGCGCTCCGCTTCCTTCATCGCGTCTTCGGGCGTCATCTGGCCCGTTACGGCAACGGCGAACATGTCGACGAGGACATAGTCGGCCATGGTGCCTGCCGAGGCATAGCCCAGCGGACCGGCATAGCCGTTCGGGCGAAGCGTCTCCGATGCACGGGCATAAGGCGCGTGTATCGGATCGGACGTCCAGACGGGATTGCTGGCGAAAGCCTTCAGAGGCTGGCAGCAATAGGCACTGGAACCCGTAATCCAGGCGTTCATCTGGTCAGCTTCCATCATGAACTTGATGTAGGCCTTGGCAGCTTCTGGATACTGGGTATGGTTAAAGAGAAGCAGCGAGCTCGTCTGGTGCAGCTCGACGCTCTTGCCGACAGGGCCAATCGGGAAGTTCGTTGTTCTCATATCCGCAGCGATTTCGGCAAGCTTTGGATCTTTCTTCGCCGCATAATAGACCGATACGCCGTTTGCGATCAGCGAAACCTGCCCGGCGAGGAATGCGCGGTTGTTGTTGATGTCCTGCCAGCTTTCCGTGCCCGGAATGAAGGTTGCATAGAGTTCCTTGGCATAGTTGATGGCAGCCAGCGTTTCAGGGCTGTTGATCGTCACCTTGCCGCTTTCGTCCACCATCTTGCCGCCATGGCTCCAAAGCAGCCAATGGGCGTAATTGTTGCCGTCGCCGACAGCCTTGCCGTGCGGGAAGCCGGCGGGCGTACCCTTGGCCTTCATCGCCTTGCAAAGTTCGAGGAGGCCCGCGGTGTCCTTCGGGAATTCGCTGAAGCCTGCCGCCTTCACATGGCTGTCGCGGTACACGACGGCATTGCCGATCGCCGTCAGCGGCATAGCGATGAACTTGTCGCCGCGCGTTGCATAGCCGCGGACACCGTCATACCAGCCGCCGTACTTGTTACCGAGATAGTTGGCAAGCTCGGTCAGGTCGACGAGCTTGTCGGGATACTGGTGGGCGTCGTCGAACCAGCACATCACCATGTCCGGACCGGAACCGACATTGGCGGCAACGGCAGCCTTCGGGCGGATATCTTCCCAGCTTTCCTTGTCGACGCGAACGTCGACGCCGGTCGCCTCGGTGAACTTCTTGGTGTTGGCCAGCCAGGCCTCCTCGTCTCCTTTGACGAACGGCGTCCAGCGAAGAAGCCTGAGGGTTGCGCCCTCTTCCGGCTTGTAGCTCGGCTCCGCCTGGGCGAAGGACGGGCGTATGCCTAGCGGCGACAGGCCCGCGATACCGGCGGCAGCCGCCGACGCAGCAAGGAAATCACGTCTTTTGATTGTCATAATACCTCCTCCTATAAAAGCGGGAGCGAATTCTCCGGCGTTCACTTTCCCGCTTCGTGAACGGCGGTCATCGCATCGGCGGATGGGCAGGAAAAGACTCCTCTTCTTCCCATGCCTCCGCTGAAGCGTTATCAGGCACTCAATCTCTGGCCGCTTTCGGCATCAAAGAGATGCACATGTGGCGCGTCGATCGAGACGCGCAAGATATCGCCGGGCCGCGCATTGACGCGTTCGCGGAAGATGCAGGTGACATCGCTGCCCGCGAGCTTGGCGATCAGCTGTGTCTCGTAGCCCATCGGCTCAATCACGACGATCTCCACCGGCAGGCCATTGGCGTCGAGCGTGATATATTCCGGGCGTAAGCCATAGATCAGATCGCGTCCCTTTGCGCCGGCGGGTGGATTTGCAACCGGCAGGACGGTTCCGTCCGATGCGATGAACTGATTGCCGTTGTCCGGATTGAGACGGCCCTTGATCATGTTCATCGCCGGTGAGCCGATGAAGCCCGCGACGAAAAGGTTGGCTGGTCTGTCGTAGAGATCGAGCGGTGCGCCCACCTGTTCCACGACGCCATCATGCATGACGACGATCTTGTCGGCCATCGTCATGGCCTCGATCTGATCGTGGGTGACATAGACCGTCGTGGTGCTGAGGCGCTGATGAAGCTCCTTGATCTCGGCGCGCATGGCGACGCGGAGCTTGGCGTCGAGATTGGAGAGCGGTTCGTCGAAAAGGAAGACCTGCGGATCGCGCACGATCGCCCGACCCATGGCAACGCGCTGCCGCTGGCCGCCGGAAAGCTGGCGCGGATAGCGGTCGAGAAGTTTGGTGAGGCCGAGGATGCCAGCGGCCTTGTTGACACGCTGATCCATGTCCGCCTTCGGCGCCCGTTTGAGCATCAGCGAGAAGGCCATGTTCTGCGCCACCGTCATGTGCGGATAAAGCGCGTAGTTCTGAAAGACCATGGCGATGTCGCGTTCGCCCGGCGCCAGCCCATTGACGACGCGGCTGCCGATGCGGATTTCACCGGCGGAAATATTTTCAAGCCCGGCAAGCATTCGCAAAAGTGTGGATTTTCCGCATCCGGACGGTCCGACCAGGATCACGAACTCCCCGTCCGCGACCTCGATGTTCACACCCTTGATGACCGGGAACGCCCCGAATGATTTCCTGACATCGACGAACTCGACACTTGCCATAAAAGTTCCTCCCAGAACTTGTCTTCGCTTTTGGCCTCCATCTGCCGGTCATCCCTCCTCCAGGATATTCACCGCCAGGACTTAAGGCCAATTGAACTCGATATGCCTATCCCCTGCCCACGAGCGGCATCTTTGTCGCCATCACCGTCATGGTCAGCACGTTTGCCTCCAACGGCAGGCTTGCCATGTAGACGACGGCGCGGGCGATATGCTCAGACGGGATCGTCGGCTCGCTGGCGGTCTCGCCATTTGCCTGCAGCACTCCCGAGCTCATCTTCGACGTCATGTCCGTCGCAGCATTCCCGATATCGATTTGGCCGCAGGCGATATCATATGGTCGCCCATCGAGCGCCGTCGATTTCGTCAGGCCGGTGATCGCATGCTTGGTCGCCGTATAAGGGGCGGAATTCGGCCTCGGCGTCGTGGCGGAAATCGACCCATTGTTGATGATGCGGCCGCCGCGTGGCTCCTGCGACTTCATCAGCCTGAAAGCCTGCTGCGTGCAAAGAAAGGCGCCGGTCAGATTGGCCGCAACCACCCCGCTCCACTGATCGAAGGTAACCTCTTCCAACGGGATCGCCGGAATGTTGCTACCGGCATTGTTGACGAGAAGGTCGATCCTGCCGAACTCGGCTTTGATGTTGCCGAAAAGATCCGCGACCCGTTCGGCAGCACCGATATCGCAGATCATCGCGCGGAGCGTGCCGCCGGTTTCGGCAGCGATCTCAGTGGCGGCCTTTTCCAGAACATCGCTCCGGCGGCCGGTGATAACGACGATATAGCCTTCGGCGCTCAGTGCCTTGGCGATGCTGCGACCGATGCCGGTGCCTCCGCCGGTAACGAGCGCGATCTTACCTTTCTGCAGGGTTGCGGATTGCGTCATCTCAGATCTTCCCCCCGAGTTCATCCTCAATGTGGATCTTGATGATCTCGTCGAAATTGGTTTCGGCCCTAAAGCCGAGTGCGGTCGCGCGCTGCGCATCGAAATCTGTCGCCCAGCCGGAAACAATCGCACGAATGACGGGGTCGGCTTCGCGGCGGATGAGCTTGACTGCCTTGTCGCCGGCAACGCGGCGCAGCGCCTCGATCTCTTCGCCGACAAGCGCGGAAAGGCCGGGCATGGTCAGATTGCGGCGTGGGCCGATGTTGCTGGTGTCGATACGCGCGGCATGGACGAAGAAGCCGATCGCCGAACGGGGACTCGCAAACCAGTGGCGGACGTTCTCTTCAACCGGGAGGACGGCCTCCTGACCGGCAAGCGGTTCGCGCAGGATGTTGGAGAAAAAGCCGGAGGCGGCCTTGTTGGGCTTGCCGGGGCGAATGCAGATCGTCGGCAGGCGGATGCCGATGCCGTCGAAGATCCCACGCCGTGAATAGTCGGCCAAGAGGAGCTCGCAGATCGCCTTCTGCGTCCCGTAGCTCGTCAGCGGCGTCGTGAAGAAATCATCTGCGATCTTTTCCGGGAAAGGTTGCCCGAAGACAGCGATGGATGACGCAAAAATCAAGCGCGGCGTATAAGGCGCTTTCTGGCCCTCGTGCCGGATCGCCTCGAATAGCGAACGCGTGCCGTCGAGGTTAATACGATAGCCCTTTTCGAAATCGGCCTCGGCCTCGCCGGACACGATCGCCGCAAGATGGAAGATCAGATCCGGCCGCATCGCGGCAAGCCTGGCTGCGGCGCCGGCTTCCGAGAGATCAAGCGCCAGCGCGTTGGAAACGGAGGCAAGTGCGGCAGGCAGCGGCGGAGCAATGACGTCGACGAGCGTCAGCCTGTCGATGCCGCGGCCCAGCGCTTCGGCGTCGGAGCCGAGCTTTTCCACCAGTTTGCGGCCGATCATGCCGGCTGCGCCGATAACCATCACATGCATCTCAGGCAAATCTCCTCATGCCATCCGGCTCAAGCCGGCCTGCCGGCGGTCAACAGGACCCTTGTCGTTTCGTAAATACGCGTCAGATGATGCTGAAACGCCGCCACAACGGCCTCCCGGTCATGCCGCGCGAGAGCCTCGACGATCGCAACATGATCGTTGTAGCTGGCCTCGATGGCACCCGGCTGGGACATGGCGTTGCGCCGGTAGTTCATCATGTAAGTGTACAGATCGGTGACGAAGTCGGCGAGCAGCGGGTTGCCGCAGGCGCGATAGATCGCAACGTGGAATTCGCGGTCGCAGATGAGAAAGCGCATCGCATCGTCCCCGCCCAGACGCTGCGCTTCCAAAAGGCTCTGCAGCTTGTTCAGCGTTTCGCCGTCTATCCTTTCGGCGGCGTCGCCGACGATCTTGAGCTCGATATGCAGCCGCGCGGCATGAACCGATTCCAGATCGTAACTGTCGATGGCGTTAGGGGATGCGATCGTGACGGTGATGTGGCTGAGGTCAACCTTGCCGACACGGCTGCGGCTGCCATGCGACACCTCGATAATGCCTTGCGCAGCAAGCATCTGGACTGCGCCGCGCACGGTTTCCCGGCTGACATGAAGAACATTGGCAAGCTCACGCTCGCCCGGCAGTTCGTCGCCCGGCCGCAGCATGTTTGTGGCAATCAGGACCATCAGCTTTTCAGCAATGACGTCTCGTGCGGTCTGGCGGGCGAGGCTTCGCCCGACATTCGGCACCTGCGTCAAGATCGGGCTTTCGTCCATGATCCGCATCACTCACTGATATACTGGTTGGTCCAGCAGATCAGTTGAGTAAAGGTTACGGGCGACAGCCGTCAAGGGACATTCGTCGCCGCACCGCAGCATAGATTGTTCGCGAAGATGCGCATTGGCGCCGATGGGCACCCTCTGAGATTGCACGTGGCGCCGCGGCGCCACGTGGTGGGCTCTTCACCTCGCGGGGCAGCCACTAGTGAAGGCCGCCCGACTGCGAATGCTGACCTCCGTGCCGCGATATGCCCGCAAGAGTTGCGCCTGCCGACCCTTTTTCGACGATTGTTGCCAGATCGCCGAGGGACAGTATGCCGACCAGCTGCTTGTTCCGGTTGACCACTGGAATCCGCCTGATCTGCTGATCGGCAAGATTCTTGCAGACCTCTTCCGTGTCTTGATCATCAAAGCAGTACCTGACCTCGGACGTCATGATATCGCCGACTTTCGCCTCGGGGCCCTGGCCCTGAGCAATGGCGCGCACCGCGATGTCGCGATCCGTCAGCATGCCAACGAGCCGGTCATTGTCCTGGACCGGCACGACGCCAGCGTCGAGTTCGGCCATGATCTTCGCTGCTTCCTGTATCGTGTGGTCCGGCTTGACGAGCCGGACGTCACGCGTCATCACTTCGCTCACTTTCATGGTCTTTTTCCTCCGCCTTGCATGGATTTTCCACAGGGGCCGAACGTATTGGACCCCCTAATGTTCCAAGCCGCTTCGGCCAAGGTCGCGGCAGTTGTTTTTGCGGCTCGGGCCAGCCAAAAATGCGCCGATAATCCCGTCTGCTGAAGTTTTCTTTGCAGGGCAGCGAAACAATTACGGCCGATTGCGGTTGTGCTTATAGAGAAGGATTTTCGGGGTTCGACCGGCCCCTTGCAAAGGAGGGTGTGAAGATGAGCACATCCGGTCTCGATGTCTTCGACAAGACACTGCAAACCACCAATACCTGGCTGAACGAAATCATGGCCGATCATGGTCCCGACAGGCACGTCGCATGGCATATACTAGGCGCCGTCCTGAAGGCTTTGCGCGATAGGCTTTCGCCGGACCTTGCCGCCCATCTCGGTGCGGAACTGCCACTCATTGTGCGCGGCATTTACTACGACCAATACCGCCCTTCGAAGACGCCGGACAAAACGCGTTCACGTGATGAATTCCTCGAGCATATCGCGGAAGGGCTGAAATCCATTCGCCCGGTCGATCCCGCCGCTGCAGCAAAATCCGTATTCCAGGTTCTTGCCCGCCATATCGATCTCGGCCAATCGGCCAAGGTGCGCGATGCGCTGCCGAAGGAGATCCAGGCTCTGTGGCCCGAGAGCGTCGGCGTGAAATAGCGGTGGTAGACGTGCGATCCGTCTCGCCGCGGCGGGCGCAATGCGCGGCCCGATCGCAGCGTTTTGGATCACATGAAATCGAACCAGCCTAGGCCTGATAGGTTCCGGTAATGGTCGCTTCCGCGAGCACGTGTTTCCTTGCTTCGTTCCACATCGACGCGATACCTGCGTCGCCGGGAATCGAAAGGCTCGGGACATCCAGAGCGGCAAGGCGAAAGATATAGTGATGCGGGCGGTCGCCCCGCGGCGGCTGCGGACCGTCATAGCGCGCATTGCCGAAATCATTCTTGTAAAAGCGTGCCGTGTTTTCCGGTGCAGTATCGGCGCTTTCGGCCAGAGCATCCCAATCGGAGGGGATATTGGCAATGCCGCAATGGCGGAAGGTACCGCGCGGCGCATCCGGGTCTTCGACGACCAAGACGAAGCTCCTCGTTCCTTCCGGAGCGCCGCTCCACTTAAGAGGCGGAAACAGATTTTCGCCGGAGCGCGCATATTTCTGTGGAATGGGTTTGTCCTGGGTGAATGCCGGGCTCATCATGGTCAGTGCCATAGCTTCCTCCTCCTTTATCCTGCTGGCTCGCGCGGCCTCGCTTTTGCGTTGAAGCTAGATCAACCTGACGGCAGCGATATTGTTCCCGAGTTAATGGCGTTTCGAAACACTCAGACGAAAGAGCACGCGCTCGGTGGCATAACGCGTCATCGGTGGCGTCCTCTTGGCGTTCGCGAGCACGCTGAGTGAGCCGATCGCGCACGCAGACGCCAGTATTCTTCGGCGCCTTTCTGAAATCATGGCCTCGATATAGGGAGGCATTACGGTTTGGGTGCGATCGATCTCAGCTGTTGGGCGAGAGCTCGGGCGCGCGCTTACGGTGCTCCGAGGCTGAAGTTTGGACCGCCAGTATTTTGGCTGGAATTAACGCCCGCCGAAGCCGGAGCCGATGGTGACGCCCCGGTAGATTACCCTCTGCAGCACGATGGCCAGGACGATGCCCGGCAGCATGGAGATCGCCGCGCCTGCCATAATGTAGTTCCACGAGGTGCCCTGTTGTGTCTGGAACAAGGTGAGCCCGAGAGGCAGCGTGGCTTTCTCCATGCCGTTGGTGACGATCAGCGGCCACAGGAAGCTGTTCCACTGCCCCATGAAGGTGAAAAGCGCCAGCAGGCCGATGGCCGGCATGGCGAGCGGAACGATGATCGTAACCAGGATACGCAGGCGCGATGCCCCATCGATCATCGCCGCCTCATCGAGATCCTTGGGAATGCCGAGAAAGAACTGCCGAAGCAGAAAGGTGCCGAAGGAGCCGAACGCCACCGGCAGGATCATGCCGTGATAGGTGTTGACCCAGCCGAGCTTGCTGACCACCAGAAAGAGCGGGATGACCAGCATCACCTGCGGGATCATCAGCGTGCCGAGATAGGCCAGCAGCAGACCCTCCCGGCCGGGAAATTTCAGCCGCGCGAATGAGTAGGCGGAAAGGCAGGACACCGCAATCACGATTGCCGTGACCCCGCTGGCGACCACGAAGGAATTGAACAGGAAGGTTCCAAACGGCAGTGAAACCAATGCTTCGACAAAGGTTCCCCATTGATATTCCTGCGGCAGAATGCGGACCGGCACGGCCAGCACTTCCGTGTTGGAGCGAACCGCGTTCGACACCATCCAGAAGAAGGGGAAGAGGAAAAGCATGGAAATCAGCGAAAGCGCGGCATAACTGATGAAGGTGCCAATGCGCCGCAGGGCTCTGTTCCGCGATACGGAATCCGGGTGTATCAGGTCCGGCCTAGTCGCCATAGTGCACCCATTTGCGCTGCATATGAAACTGCAAGATGGTCAAGGCCATGATCATGATGAACATCACCCAGGCCAGCGCCGAAGCGTAGCCCATCTGGAAGTTGGCGAAGCCCTTCTGGTAGATTGCGAAGCCGAGCGTGGCCGTCGCCGAGCCCGGACCGCCGCGAGTCATCGCATAGATTTCATCAAACACCTGCAGCGAGGTGATCGCCGTCATCACGGTGGCGAAGAAGATCGTCGGCGAGATCAGTGGCAGGCGGATGCGCCAGAAGCGCTGCCATGCGTTGGCGCCGTCGATTGTCGCAGCCTCGATGTAGTGCCTCGGCACAAGGTCGAGCGCGGCGTTGAACATCACGACATTGTAGCCGACATTCGCCCACAGAGTGACGAGTACGATCGCCTGCATTGCCCAGGTCGTGCTGAGCAGGAAATTGGGCAGGCCGAGGCCAAGCGAACGGATGAGGCTGTCTGCCAGTCCATCCGGCGTAAAGATGAGCAGCCACACCACCGACGCTGCGATCGTCGGAGTGAACGTCGGCAGGAAAAAGATCACCCGGAAGACCGCCTTGCCATGCCTCAGGCTCGATATCCATACAGCGAGCGTCAGCGAGACGATGATGTTCAGCGTCAGATACTCGACGGCGAAGAATAGTGTGTTGCGCAATACGGTATAAAAAGCCGGATCAACGGTGAAGAGGCGGACATAATTCTGAAAGCCGGCGAAGGACGGCGTCGAGATCAACTGCCAATTGGTGAAACTGAGCGCCAACGACGCTGCGATCGGCAAGGCCATGAAGGCCATGAATCCGAGGAAACTTGGCAGCAGGAACAGCACGGCCGTCTGCGTGTCTGGCTTCAGAAAGCGCCGCCGCTGAACGGGCTGTACGGGAACTTCGGCGACGGCGCTTTGCGACATATTTTCCTCCATGCGCGGCAATTCCTGCCGGGGCGAGAGCTATTGTTGCGCGAGGCTCTGGATGGTCTCCATCGTTTGCTGGGCGTCGGCACTGCCGGCGAAGGCGGGAGGAAAATACTGGTTGAAGAGGTTTTCTACCGCCGCCCAATTGTCGGTGATCGCGTAGGGTATGGAGTGCGCCAAGGAGTAGTCGAGGGCCTCGCCGCCATTGGTGATGTCTTTGGCCGCCACTTGGTACCAGGACGATTGCGCGGCAGTGCGCGCCGGCAACGCACGCCCCTTCTCGGCAAGGTACGACAGCGCTTCAGGGCTCGTAAGCACCTGAATCGCCTTCCAGGCCGCATCCTTGTTCTGGCTGCTGGTGGAAATGCCGAAACCGGAGCCCGCCGTAACGGCCGCCAGCTCGCCCTCGTCGCGCGGCAGGGTGGTGAGACCGACCTTGAACTTGACCTGGTCCTTCATGCCAATGATGGACCAGGGACCGTCGACATACATGGCAATATTGCCTGAATTGAACCGGCCCTGGATGACCGTGCCGGCATCGTTGCCTGACGGGACAAGCGGCGCGATCTTATCCTTGGCGGCAAAGCCGATCAGCCTGTCGGCTGCGGCAATCGCGCGCGGATTGACGAGGTCGAGCTGTCCGGCGTCGTTGACGTATTTGTCGCCCCAGGCGGACGCCATGACCGAATAGTTGACCGGGGCGACACCGAAGCCGTAATTGCCGTCCTTGGTGAGCTTCTTTGCGGCATCGGTAAACTCGGCAAGCGTCCAGCCCGGTTTCGGCAAAGGAATGCCGGCGGCCTCGAAAGCCTCCTGGTTGTAATAGATGACCCATGGACCGACATCGTAAGGGAGGCCGTAAAGCTCCTTGTCAACCGACATGCCGCCGATGATCGAGGGGGTGAAGGCGCCAAGGTCGAATTTGTCCGCCTCTATCCTGGCATTGAGCGGTTCGAGCAGCGAATAGAAGTTCGACATGCGCAATGATTGCATGGAGACAATGTCGGCCAGCTGGCCCGACGCTGCCAACACCGGCAGCCTGGTCCAGTAGTCGACCCAGCCGGCGGTCTGCAGCGTCACTTTGATGTCTGGGTGCTTGGCACTTACCATGTCGGCCAAGTGCTGCCAGGTCTTGGTGTCGGTTTCGGAGGCAGTCCACATCTGCCAGGTCAGATTGACCTGATCGGCGGTTGCAGCCGTAGCAAAGAGGCTGCCGCCGATTGCGGCAAGCAATAGCGCTTTCTTCAGAACCTTCATGGGTTTTCTCCTCCCTCCATGAATGCAATGGACAAGCAATGGTCGAACGCTACGGCTTCAGGACGATCTCGATCACCGGAACAGTAACGTCCGGCCGCCGTACCGGCAGTTCGAGCGTGATCACGCCTTCCGGCACGGTCACGCCGATATTGGAATCCACCTCCTTGATGTGGCTGAGCCAGCGCACCTCACTGGCGTCGTGCAGGAACTGCGCATAGGCGATCCTGTCGGCGATACCCTCGATGTGGATGTGGCGGAAAGGCCAGTTGCAGACGTGCAGGTAGAGACGGTTGCCGCGCTGGGTATAGCGGCAGCCCGACGGCACGGGATAGTCGCACGGCCCTGCCCCGTAGATGGAGCGCCCGTTCACTGAAATCCAATTCTGGTAGACCTCAAGCCCAGCGATCGCGCGCGCATCAAGCGTGCCGCGGCCGGTCGGGCCGACATTCATCAGCAGGTTGCCTCCCATGGCGACGGAATCGATGAGCAGCTTGATGATTTGTTCTGGGCTCTTCCAGCTGTCCTCGTCACGATGATAGCCCCAGGAACCGCTGAAGGTATGGCAAGCCTCCCAGCGCACGGGCCGGCCAGCGATGGTGGGCGCGACGCGCGGCGTGTACTGCTCCGGCGTTACAATGTCGGGCAGGTTGTCGCCGTCGAGCGGCAAATCGAGGCGGTTATTGACGATGATGTCTGGCTGCAACTCGCGCACCAGCCCAACCAGCCGCTCGCTCTCCCAGTCGGCGCGTCCCTTGCCGGGCAGGCCGCGATATTCCCGTCGCGGATAGCTGAAATCGAACCACATGATGTCGATGCGGCCGAAGCCGGTCAGAAGCTCACGCACCTGTTCGTGCATGTAGGCGGTGTAGTTGGCCATGTTGCGGCCGGCATTCAGCGCCTTCGCGTCGGGGTGGTTGCGCAGCGGATGATGGACGTCGATCGGGAAGTCGGGGTGGTGCCAGTCGATCAGCGAATAGTAGAAGCCGATCTTCAGTCCCTCGGCGCGGAACGCCTCGACCAGCGGGGTCAGCAGGTCCTTGCCGCAAGGCGTGTTCGTCGCCTTGTAGTCCGTCACCTTGCTGTCCCACAGGCAGAAGCCCTCGTGATGCTTGGTCGTCACCACGACATATTTCATGCCGGCGAGACGGGCTCGCCGAGCCCATTCCTTGGGCTCATAAAGATCGGGATCGAAATTGTCGAAGTAGCGCTGGTACTGCTCGTCGGTCAGTTCCTCGCGGTTTTTCAACCACTCGTGCCGGGCGCCCAGAGCGTAGAGACCCCAATGGATGAACAGGCCCAGACGGTCGTGGCTCAACCACGCATGCTTGTCCAACTCCCCAGATGCCGGGCTCCCCGACTGACGCACCGCAATCGCCACAGGCCTCTCCTCCCTTGTTTCCAGTTCAGCATCCTCATCGAACCGGTTCGGCATTTTGATAATCTTCCTTGATCTCGTAGCTGTCAAGCAGGAATCAAGGATTGCGAATTCTGAAAAATTTCCCTGCAACTTCGGGATAACCAAGATCCATGTGTTGCATAGGCGAAAAGAATCTGACACAAGAGCGTCATAGAACCGGTTCGATCATAATGGCAACCATCCGAGATGTCGCGCGCCTTGCGGGAGTTTCGATCTCGACCGTCTCGCTCGCGCTCAACAGCCCGAAGCGGGTCGGGATCGAGACGCTCGACCGCATCCAGCAGGCCGTAAAAGCGACCGGTTATCGTATCGACCCGGTGGCCCAGACCCTGGCACGGGGACGCAGCTCGCTGATCGGCTTTGTCTCGGCCAATCTGGGCAACATGTTCTTTGGCGACATCCGCCGCGAGATAGAACACCAGGCGCTGGACAACGGTTATTTCGTCCTGATCGCCGACTCATCCGGTAAGGCGGACCTCGAGCGGGCGTTGCTGGAGCGGCTGGAAGCGCAGAGGATGGCCGGCATCGTGCTGGCTGCAAACGGGCGCGGGAACGACTACGCCGCATTCCTGCGCGACTTCAAGATCCCCATCGTCATGTTCGACCAGAAGGTGGAAGGCGCCGAGCGCGATTTCGTCGGCTCCGACAACCCGCTCACCACCGCCATCCTGACGGAACACCTGCTGCAGCTCGGCCACAGACGCATCGCCTTCATCTCCGGCCCGGCCGGTCTGCACACCGCCGACGAGCGCCTGAAAGGCTATATGGACACGATGGCCGGTGCCGGCGTGGACATCGACCCTTCGCTGGTGGTCGAAGGGGGCTACACGCGGACGGGCGGCTACAGGCAAGCGATGCGCCTGCTCGCCCGCCGCGATCGGCCGACCGCCATCATCGGCGCCAACAACATGATGGGCCTTGCAGCGCTTCAGGTGATGCAGGAGATGGGCTTCCGCTGCCCGGACGACGTGTCGCTGGCGATGGTCGACGACGTGCCCTGGAGCAGCGTGATCACGCCCCGCATCACGATGGTCGTGCAGGACGCCCAAAAGCTCGGCGAACTGGCGGCACAGCGCCTGCTGGCAAGAATCCAGAGCTCCGAGGGAGCCGCCGCGCCGCCGCAGGACCTCATCCTGACGCCGAGATTTGTGCGCGGTGACTCAACCAGACGTCTCTGACGTGTTTTCCAGAAAAACTATGCTGTGTGGTGCTCGTACCAGGCGGATCGGCGGCTGTCGATCGATCCGTGGGATGGACAATGCGCATGCCGCGCGCGGGCGCACGATAAGGCAGCCTTGAATAATGGAAATCTTATGATACATTAATGGCCGTAACGTATCATAAGATTTGCATTATGAAGACAAAAGTAACGATAAGTCCAGCCACTAGACGAGAGTTGCGCACCTTGGGCACGCAGCTCCGCGAAGCTCGCTTACGTCGAGAACTTCCCCAATCCCTTATAGCCGAAAGGGCATCCCTAAGCCGACCGACGATTACGCGGATCGAAAATGGCGATCCCAGCGTAAGCATCGGATCATATGCGATGGTGATGCAGGCACTAGGATTGATCGACGGATGGGGCAACGTCGAAGACAAGCTCGGCGAGGTACTAGCCGAGGAGCAGTTGCGCAAGCGCGCGCCGAGGGACGGGACATGACGATCGATGTCTACATTGACGCATATGGCGTCAGCCGCAAGGTTGGAACACTGCGCCGACATGCAGGCGCAGGACGCGAGCGCGTCACATACGAACACGACGACGCATGGCTCAACTCGCCAGAGGCGTTCCAGTTCGACCCGACGCTTCCGCTTAGACGCGGCGTGTTACACCCGGGCGCGAATAAGCTGATGTTCGGCACTTTGGGAGACAGCGCCCCCGATACGTGGGGAAGAACCCTTATGCGCCGCCGGGAAAACCGAGAAGCGAAGCGGGAAGGCAGAGCCCCGCGCACTCTCCATGAAGCCGACTACCTTCTAGGGGTATCAGACGAAACCCGTTTAGGCGGTATACGATTTTCCGTGGAAGGTACGTTTCAGTCGCCGCAGTCGAAGGGAGTTCCGACGACCGTGGCTTTGGGCGATCTCCTAGCCGCGGCCCAAAGGATCGAACGAGGCGAGGAATCCGATGAAGACTTGATGTTGATCTTCGCCCCTGGCTCTTCGCTTGGTGGAGCGCGGCCAAAAGCATCCGTATTCGATCAACACGGCAACCTTTCGATAGCGAAGTTCCCAAAGGAGCTGGACAAATACTCGGTGGAAAGATGGGAGGCCATTGCAATGGACATTGCCGCCGCCGCGGGCATCGAAACGGCGCGCCACGAACTGGTTCAGGCGGCCGGCCATACAGTGTTCCTGTCCCAGCGCTTCGACAGGATAAGACAAGCGGGAGAGGAAACGCATAGGATTCCCTTCGTGTCAGCGATGGCGGTTACCGAACATAATGACGGGGATAAGGACTGCAGCTACCTTGAAATCGTTGATGCCATCAATACCTTCGGCGCGAAGCCCGCTCACGACCGCGCCGAACTCTTTCGCAGGATAGCGACCAACATCCTGATATCGAATGTTGACGATCATTTCCGCAATCATGGGTTCCTGTGGGCCGGCAAGAAGGGATGGCAGCTCAGTCCCGCCTATGACCTGAACCCCAACGCGAGCAGCATTCGGGTTCTCTCCACGAGGATCGATTTTGAGGATGGGACCGCATCGATCGATTTGTTGCGGTCGGTTGCCGAGTACTTCGTCACGATGGTCGATGCCGACGCAATCATCGCGGAATGCAGAGCCGTGACATCGCGGTGGCGTGACTTCGCCCACGCACGAGGCGCGCCGCCATCAGAGGTCCGAATGATGGAGACTGCTTTCGAACACGAGGAAACCCGCTGACGGGCGAAGACGTCCGCCATTATGGCAAGCGGAGCTCGTCTCCACCTTTCCAGCCGGAGCGGACCGCTTGCCGCCCTTTAGCCGCCGCGCCGGCTCGATCTGGCGAAGATGGCCGGCAGGCGTTCGCCATCAATGCGCACTTTTTGTGTCATGGGCATTCCAACTCCAAGTAAGCCGCGTTGTGAAAGTCGATCTCCAGCTGCTGGACCCGGCCGAAGATGGCGCTGAGCCGCGTGCGTTCGGCAGGATCGAGCGTGTCGCCCGCGAGATCCAGTTCGGTCTTCAACCAGCGCGCCTGTGCAGCGAAATCCTCGTGTCCGTGGAGGTCCACCCATTCCTTGAGCAACGGATCGCTGATCCGGCATTCGGCGGCCTGCCTGGACCAGGTCCAGTACATCCATTCGGCTGCGAACATTGCGGCGATCGTATCGAGGTATTTTCCGGATCTTGCAGTTTCCAGCATGCCGTCGCGGAAGGCTGCCACCTCCGGGCGATTGGTGTCGAAGGCCGAGGGATCGATCCCGAGCAAATTGAACGTCTTCTCGAAATAGGCGATCTGCTGATTGGCAAGCGCATCCAGCACGCCGATCAGCCACCGTTTCTGCGCGATGGTCGCGGCCTCGGCCGTCGCGTGGGCGAAGATCGAAATGGCCGTGTCGACGAAGTCGCCTTCGTAAACAAGGTACCGGTCGAAGACTTCCTTCGACAGCCGGTCCGCCTTGATGTCCTCGACAAAGCGGTGACTGACCATCGCCTCGAAGACGGCGCGGTTTTCCCGGATGATCTGGTCCGAAAGGCTCTCCAACATGCGGCTCATCGCTTCAATGCCGGTGCGGCCGCGGCGACGAAAGCCTTGACCCGTTCGATGTCCACCGGGCTCCACCACACGCCGCCATGCTTCAGCGACGACGCGACGATGACGCCGTTGGTGCGCTTTAGGATCTCGACGATATTCTCCTTGCTGACACCCGACCCGACCAGCAACGGCAAATGGGTGGCGGCGCCGATCTCCTCAATCTCCTCGATGCTCGCCGTGCTGCCGGTGCGCTGCCCGGTGGCGATGACGGCATCGGCATCGAAAAATGCGAGGTCGCGGGTCAACTCCTGGATCGTGCGGTCGGCCGTTATGGCATGGGCACCGTGCTTGACATGGCTGTCGGCGAAAACGCGGATATGTTCGGCTCTCAGCATGGAGCGGTAACGCATCGCTTCGGCCGCGCGTCCTTCCATGAAACCCTCGTTCGCTACATAGGCATTGGCCCACTGGTTGACACGGATGAACTTCGCGCCGCCGGCCATGGCTATTGCGAACGATGGGATCGGCGCATTCGCGAGGACGTTGATCCCGAGGGGGACACCGACGGCGCGGGCGATGCGATCGGTGATGACGGACATGAAGGCCGCGGTCTCGGGGCCGATATCCTCCGGCTTCGAGAAAGGGATGTCGCCATGGTTTTCGATGATCAAGCCGTGCATGCCGCCTTCAATCAGGGCCTCCGCATCACGCATGCAGGCGTCGTAGATGGCGTTCATCGCCTCACCACGATAGCGCGGCGCTCCGGGGAAGGCGGGGCAATGGATCATGCCGATCAGCGCCTTGTCAGTCCCGAATATTTCCCGTATGGCGCTTGAGGTCTTGTCGGATATTTCCTGCATCTGTTTCCCTTTTCGAAAGCCAGTTATGCGTGCTTATGTCATCGGCAACGTCACAGTGGACGAAACTATTTCCGTATCGGCCATGCCAGAGGCAGGCGCCTCGATCCTTGGCCGCGAGGAGACCCGTGATCTGGGCGGCAAGGGTGCGAACCAGGCCGTGGTGATGGGCCGCGCAGGCCTTGCTGCTACGCTGGTTGCGGCCGTCGGCGAAGATTTTCGCGCCGAGACCATCCGCAGCCAGTTGGCCGAAGAGCCAGTCGAGGCCAGACTGATCCAGCTGGCCGGCAAGGCAAGCGATTTCTCCATCATCTTCACGACCCCCGACGGTGAGAACGCCATTGTCACGACCACGGATTCGGCCGGTTCGCTGACGCTTGCGGAGGCGGTCGCTCCGCTTGCCGAAAGCATCCCCGGCGATCTCCTCGTCCTGCAAGGCAATCTCACCGACGAGGTTACCCGCGGCATCCTTGAAGAAGCCAGGCATCGCCAGCTGCTCACAGCCTTCAATCCATCCCCCCTTCGCCCCTTCTTCACCGGCCTCTGGCCGCTCGTCGATTTTGCCTTTCTGAATAAAGGCGAGGCCGAGAGCCTGACCGGAACCGCAGGCCAAGCTGCCGCCTCGGTCCTGATCTCCGCGGGGGTCAAACACGTGGTCCTGACCCTCGGCGGCGAAGGCGCGATGCTTGCGAGCGAAAGCGGCGCGCTGACGATTCCGGCGACACCCGCCGGCGTCATCGATACGACAGGTGCTGGCGACACGTTCATGGGCGTCACGCTCGCGTCTGCTGCCTTGCGGGGCGTGCCGATCGACGCACGCGCCGTAAGCCACGCGACCGCCGCCGCTGCCCTCACCGTCAGCCGGCGGGGAACCCGATCTGCGTTTCCCACCAAGGCCGAACTTCGTTCCATTCTCGCCGGCTGATCCTTCAGCGCGCCTCCGTCATCCAGGCAAGAAGATTGATCCACAAGCGTCCATAGCCCTTCCATTCGCAAAAACCCGGCGACAGCCAGTGAGGGCCGATGTCGGAGGTCCAGGCGGCCGTGCGGCCCTTGCCGTGCGAACCGATTACCAGCAACGGATGGCTCCCTTGATCCTCTGGCAGACGAGCAAGAACCTCGACATCGGGGCGGTCGCGCACTTCCACCTCGTTGACGCCGAGAAGCAGCGGCCATTCGCCGTTAAGGCCGGCCATGACGGGATGCTCCGGCTTCAGCACGACGGCGGTCGAGCCCTCCGGCATTTCGACGCGGTCGTCATAGGCAAGGCAGGTGACCGGCAGGACATCTTCAACCGGCGTGCGGCGCCAGCGCGCCTTGCCGTCGATGCCCTGGAACGAGAAGTAGCCGCCGACCATCAGCAGGCCGCCGCCTTTTTCGACCCAGGCCTTGATGAGTTTCAGCCGGTTCGGCACTGTCTTCGAATGCAGCCAGACCGCCGGTGGCAGTAGCAGCGAGTTTGCCCCGATATCGGAAAGGATGATCGCATCATAGGCGTCGAGCCCGGCCATATCGAAGGGGAATTTTTCGACGGCCTCATGCGCCGGCATATAAGTCAGTTCGAACTCGCTGCCTTCGAGCGCCTTTACCAGCGGCTCGGCGCCCAGATGGAAGGTGACGCTGCCGAACTGGTCGAAACCCTTGTAATGGGTTGCCGAGCTGACCCAGCTTTCACCGACGAGGAGCACTTTCTTTGTCATTGTCTTACCGTATCTTACCGTTTCTTTGAGGAGTTCCGGCCGTCAGGCAGAGGCTTGGAAGACCGAACGCGGGTTGTCGCGCATCATCCGGCCGATGACCGCGTCATCGAGGCCATGCCGTTTCAGGCGCGGTAGGAAATGTTTGAGAATATAGGCATAGCCGTTGCCGCCGTATTTCGTCAGCATCATCTTCAGGAAGACGTCATGGGAGAGCAGGACGCGGTCGCCATGCCCCATCCCCACGAGCCTGACGATGGCGCGCGCGGCCTCCTCGTCGCTCGGGCACTGCACCTGCTGGTCCCCATAGAAGAAATCCATGCCGATCATGTCATACTCCAGGAATGCGCCGCGTGATGCGATCTCGCTCTGATAACCGAGATCGTCATGCGACGGGTTCATGTGGCAAAGTACGGTGTGGCGAAGATCGCCGCCCTCTTCCGCCACGATGTCGAGCACCTTGTGGCCGAGCCGGAACCAGCCGGGCAGATGCACCATCAGTGGAAGGCCTGTGCGGCGATGAGCCTGGGCCGCACCGCGCAGCGACTTTTCTTCCTCCGCTGTGAAATCGGAAGAAACGCCAATCTCGCCGATCAGGCCAATCTTCACATCCGTGGCGTCAGCACCCTCGATCGCCTCGCGGACGATCTCGTCGGCGATTTGCGTCACACCCATGCCCGCCACCTTGGCCGGATGCGACGACGCAAGGTAGTAGCCCGCACCCATCACGATATTGAGCCCGGTCGACTTGGATATGCGTCGGAGCGCCAGCGGGTCGCGGCCGATGCCCTGGCATGTCGGCTCGACGACCGTCCTGCCGCCTTCTCTCGCGAAATCCTTGAGCTCGGCGATCGCCAGCGCCTCGTCGTCCAGCGTTATATTGTGCTTGTTGACGAACGGATCCTGCCGGAGCTCACCGAGGATTTCCATGCACACGAAGCCGTCGGCGAGATATTGCCGCTCCGGCGTCTTCGGCGCATGCCACCAGCAGCGGCAGTCGTTGAGGATATGCTCGTGCATCAGCGTGACGCCGAGCCCATCGGTCGGGACCGGTCCGGCAACGGTCATCACCTTGCCGGAGCGAATATGGCCTTCAGAGAGTTCGGCTGCCATCGATCAGCCCTTTCTCTTGCCGCCGAAACGGAAACTGGTGGTGAAGATGCGGGTATTGAGCCAGATCGCCAGGAGGATGATCGCGCCGGTGACGATCTGCGTGAAGAACGGCGAGATATGCATCAGGATGAGCCCATTGCCGATCACTGCGATGGTCAGCGTGCCGAGTACCGTGCCGAGGATCGTACCGCGGCCGCCCATCAGCGACGTGCCACCGAGCACCACGGCCGCGACCACCTGCAATTCGAAGCCGACGGCCGCGTTCGATGATCCGGAGCCAAGACGTGCAGCGATCAATAATCCGGCCAAGGCCGACGCCACGCCGGAGACGAGATAGACGGAGGCGACGATCCATTGCGCCGGCATGCCGACGCGGCGGGCCGCTTCCATGTTAGAGCCGACCGCCACGACCTGTCGTCCGTATTTCGTCGAGGAAATTACGACATAACCGATGGCAGCGACGAGAATGGCGATCAACGCCGGCACCGGCAGCCCCACGAGCTGGCCGCGTCCCAGCCAGAAAAAGCCCGGGACGTCCTTGATCGGGATCGAATATCCCTGGGTCAGATAAAGCGCCAGGCCGCGCAGGATGGAGAGCCCCGCCAACGTGACGATGAAGGCCGGAATGCCCTGGTAGGCGACGAACCATCCCTGGACCAGGCCCATCAGCGCACCAAAGGCCAGCATACCGAAGACGACGACAGGCCAGGGATAACCCATGGCGAGGATGATCGCCGCCACGGCATTGACGAGCGCCACCTGGGAGCCCACCGACAGATCGATGCCGCCGGTGACGATGACCAGGGTCATGGCGACTGCCACGACGAGAATCGGCGCCGCCTGGCGTATGACGTTCAGAATGTTTCCGGTCGTCATGAATGTGTCGGTGGTAATCGAGAAGAACACCATGCAGGCGAGGAAGAAAAAGGCGATCGAAAGGACCTGCGCATGTTCGCTGACGAAATCGGCAAGCGGCGAGCCCTTGGCGCGTTCAGTGTAGACTGTCACTGTCTTTCCCCTCCGACAATGAGCTTTACCAGATCCTCGAGATTGGTCTTGCCGATATCGCGCTCGGCGACCTTGGTGCCCTCATACATGACGGCGATACGGTCACAGACACGGAAAAGGTCCTGCAGACGATGGGTAATGAGTACGACCGAAACGCCCTTCGCCTTGACGCGATTGATCAGCGAAAGCACGGCTTCCACCTCCGCAACAGCAAGTGCTGAAGTCGGCTCGTCCATGATCAGGACCTTGGGGTTGAAGGAAGCGGCGCGGGCAATTGCAATTGCCTGGCGCTGGCCGCCGGAGAGCTTTTCGACCTTGGCCGTCAACCTCGGGATACGGATTTCCAAGGCGTCGAGCATCTTGCGCGCTTCGGCAAGCATTGTCGCACGATCGAGGAAAGGACCCTTGGTGATTTCTCGGCCGAGAAAGAGATTACCGACGACATCGATATGATCGCAGAGGCTCAAGTCCTGGAAGACCATCTCGATATTGCGCGAGCGAGCCTCGGCGGGGCCGGAAAACCGTACCTCCTCCCCGTCGATCGAGATCGTTCCGCCGTCGGGAATATAGGTCCCGGAGACGATCTTGGTGAGTGTTGACTTCCCCGCTGCATTGTCGCCGACAAGCCCGAGGCATTCGCCGGGATAGAGGTCGAGGTCGACACCGCGCAACGCCTGGTGCGAGCCGAAGGTCTTGCGAATATCGCGAAGCGACACGCGCGGCAGTCTTCCCGCCTCCCCGGACTGCCGGGAGAGCATGGCTCCCCCGGCCCCGGAGACAGCGCTTGAGTGCTGTCCATTCGCGATCATTTAAAAACGGCCCTGTAGGGTTCGACATTCTCCTTGGTGACGATGGTGACCGGAATGGCGATGTTTTTCTCGACCGAACCGCCATCCGAGATCTTCTTCAAGGCATCGACGGCAGCGGCACCCATGGCTGCCGGATCTTGCTGGATCACGGCTGCGACGTAACCTGCGTCGATGCCGGCGATCGCCTGGGCGGTTAGATCCCAGCCGAACACCTTGATGGTGTCCTGTTTGCCCTGGCTTTCAACAGCTGCGATGGCGCCCATCAGCGCCGGTTCGCCCGTCGCATAGACGGCCGTCATGTCCGGATTGCCGGTAATCAGGTTTTCGGCGGCGGCCAGCGCATTGTCTTGGATGTTCTGGCCGTCGACGACGCCTGCCTTTTCAATACCGGAGACACCTTCCAATGTCTTTTCGAAGCCTTCCTGGCGGACGTTCTGGATGAACGAATTCAGCGCGCCGACGACCCCGATCTTCGCCTTGCCGTCCATGCTTGCCTTGACATAGTCGAGGAAGAACTTGCCCATGTCGGCGCCGGCCTTGGCATTGTCGACGCCAATCTGTGCTTTTTGCGGGCCATCGGGGAGGATGGCGTCGATCGCCACGACGGGGATGCCGGCGTCTGCCGCCTGCTTGACGGCCGGCATGATGCCGTTGACGTCGATGGCAACGACGGCAAGGCCGGCGACCTTTTGCTGGATGTAGGTTTCGATCGCGCTGTTCTGGGCAGCCGGATCGTTGTTGGCGTTGAAGATCACGAGTTTTGCGCCCGCGGCATCGGCCGCCTTCTGGGCGCCCTCGTTCATCTGGTTGAAGAACAATGCCTGCTGGTTGATCTGCACCAGCGCGAAGGTCTTTTCCTGCGCCTTTGCGCCAAGCCCTGCGAGCGAGGCGGCTGCCAGTGCTGTGAAGCCGAGTGTGATTGTAAATGTTCTGCGTTTGATCGTCCGGTCCATGTTCTCATCCTCTGGTTCTTTTTTGCCCATTGCATTTATGGCTTCGCAGGCGGCGCAACGGAATTCCGCACAACGATTTCGACCGGCAGGAGTTCCTCCTGAGAGGACGGAGCCCGCTCCTGCCAGTTCGTCTCAAGAAGCAGCGAGAGTGCGCGCTGGCCGATCTTCCGAACGGGCTGGCGGATGGCCGTCAGCGGCGGCGCAAAAAGATGCAGCGGTCCGACGTCATCGAAACCGATGACCGATACGTCTTGCGGGATCGAAACGCCCTCGCCGCGTAAGACCTCGATGAGGCCGATGGCGATCTCGTCCGAACTCGCGAAGATCGCGCTGGCAGGCATTCCTTCGCCGATAAAGCGCCTGGCGGCTTCCCGCCCGAAGGCAACGGTGTATTCGCCCTTGTAATTGAGGAAGGCGGCATCAGCGCCCCACCGTTCACGCACACCTCTTTCGAGCCCATGGAAACGGCGCTGAGCACTAATCATCCGTTCAGGCCCCCCTACGAACAGGACGCGGCGATGCCCCGTTTCGGCAAGATGCTGCCCCGCGAGATAGCCGCCCCTTTCATTGTCGCAGAAGAGCTTCGGCGCCAGTGCATCCGGCACGTCTTCGTCGACGACGACGACTTTGCCGGTGCGGTTGATGAGCGCACCAAGCTGTCCGTCGTCCGGATGGTTGGTGACGAAGATCAATCCGTCGACATGATTGCGCTCGATAAGCTGGAGATAGACGATCTCGCGGCCCGGTCGGTTCAAGGTCGCATAGAGCGAAACGGCAAGCCCGCGGCGATCCGCCTCCTCCTCAACCGCCGCAACCAGCGTTGCGAAGAACGGATTGGCGATGTCAGGCACCACGAGGCCGATCGTATCGGAGCGGCCGCGGCTCAGGCGCCGTGCATGCGGATTGGGCTGATAGTTGAGGTCGCGGATCGCATCCTCGATTCGCTTCCTCGTCTCGTGGGGAAGTGCCAGCGAGCCGTTCAGCAGCCGCGAAACCGTCGTCACGGAAACGCCAGCAGCACCCGCGACATCCTTCAGGCTCGTAACCCGTTCATTCGCCATGACAGTCTGTAAACCGCTTTAGTAAACCGATTTACTATTTAGCCCACCGATGCTTTCATGAGTCAAGCGGACTTTGCGCGCGTTGTTGCAGGCGCCGAACCACCGGCGCCGTCGCCTCACTGCAATTGCGGCTTTCTAAGAAAGCTGCTGCGGTCGGCCGACTTGATACGCAACCAGGCCTCGCGCCCATCGCGCAATATTCTCATGGGGATCTCCACGCCCGCGGGACCGCTCTTCCAGAGCTTGCGGTAAAAATCGGCAAGGCCGTCAACCTCCCCATCGCGAATCTCCGAGATGATGTCGCCCTGACGCAAGCCCGCTTGGGCCGCCGGCCCTCCTTCGGCCACACTCATCACGACGACGTCGCCGTTGCTTTCGGCAGAGAAGGCCCCGAGCCACGGGCGCGGCGGCTTGTTGACTTGGCCGCGGGTGAGGAGGTCATCAAGAATTGGCGGCAGCAGGTCGATCGGCACGATCATGTTTATGTCGGCACTCTCTCCCCTTTGGCTCATTTGCAGGCGAAGCGAGCCAACGCCCAGAAGCTTGCCGTCGGAGCCGATGAGTGCTGCACCTCCCCAGGAGGGGTGTGCCGGCGCGATGAAAATCGCCTCGTCCAGCAAGTATTCCCAATAGCCGGCGAATTCCTGCTTCGCGACAATTTGTGCCTGCACGAACTGACCGATCCCATCAGCGAGCATGACCGGAGCACCGAGCTGCGCTTCAGCCGCATCGCCAAAATCCAATGCGGGAACCTCAAGCGACCCAAGCGCCTGTACCAGACCGAAGCCGGTTTCCTGATCGTAGGCAAGGGCATGAGCCGGAACGACATACCCGTCATTGCGTGTCAGCCAAACTTCCTCGGCCTCGGTGATCAGATAGCCGATCGTGAGCACCAACCCATTTTCCCGGATCACCACGCCACTCCCCTCCCTTTGGGTGCCCAGCGTCGTCGCCGTGAAGGCATCTTCGGGAATTGAGGCGCGAACGGCCACGACAGACCGCAAAATCCTATCGATATTCATGCTTTCGTTCCTGTTGGGGCAAGATTTACGCACAGGAGGCTTCAACCGCTGGCACGCGGGCGCCTGACTCTAAGATACGGCGCGCCACAGAGCAGCACAAGCCTTGGTGCCAATCTGCTTTCGGCCGATGCCGCATTTGAGGAGAGATCGATGTGCGCCGACACGCAACTGTCCTTCAATGTGACGCATGACAGAGCGTACGTGAAGGATTGACGTTTCGTACACCACAACAAGAACTCGCAGAGCTCCATCCCTTGTCAGCACAGTGGCACCGTCTCAGATGAGAAGAGGAATGTGCTGCGTCCGAGTCTGCCAATGAAAATCATCGAGTTAGCCAGTTCTGCGTCCCGTCCTGTTTATGCCGTTGGCGATGTTCATGGAATGGCCGGCTTGCTCGAAGTTCTGTTAGCGACAATTGACGAAGACGCGGACAAAAGCGGCGCGAAGCCGCGGATCGTTTTCCTTGGCGATATCGTCGACAGAGGACCGGAAAGCCGCCGGGCGATGGAACTCGTGCACGGGACCCTTCAGCAGCGTGAGGGATCGCAACTCATTCTCGGAAATCACGACTACCTGTTCCGCGAGGCGTTGAATAATCATCTCGGCGATCTCGCTCTTGATCATTGGGTGTCAGGCCTCGGCGGAAAGGCGACCCTTCGGTCGTATACCCACCGCATGCCGGGCTGGGCAGGAGAGCTGCCGGATATGCTGCTTCCTCGATACGCGCATCATCTGGCATTGCTAAATCAGGCCGCGGACATGGTCATCGTGAACGGCTATTGCCTCGTCCATGCCGGGATCGATCCGAAGAGACCGCTTACCGAACAGAACGAGGACGATCTTCGCGAAATACGCGAAGACTTCCTCGATGCCCCCGAGCCACTCGAAAAAGTCGTGGTGCATGGGCACACGATCACAGACTCCGAACTCCCGGAAATCCATTCGAACCGGATAGCGATCGATACGGGCGCCTATCGCACCGGACGCCTGTCAGCCGTCGTGATTGCCGGCAATAGCGAGCCGCGCTTTCTGTATGTCTCCCACTCCGACTAGATTCAATCCACATTCAGGATTCCATTTGGTGATGAGTTCTGGCCCACTGAGTTCCGGATTTATATGGTTCGAAGCGATCGGATGGGCGTAAACCGGTATGCGAGGCGTAGAAGCACGGTCGGGGCCGGCGATACGCGCGGGTCGGTGCTGATCATCGCGAGAATTGTCCGATCGCTGATGGAATTGACCTTCCTCCAGGAGCGGCGATATTGGCCCTATGACGAATGGTTCGGAACGGCCCTCGGACAGCTTGCCGCAGGAGACGGAACGCCCCTTCACAGTCACCGCACCTGCGACGAAGTGATCTACGTCGCATCGGGCGATTGCTATGACGGTCCGGATCCGGATGGTGCCCTGACGCGCGATCAGTTCGTCACTCTCCTTGAGGATTTCGCCGTGCGCAACGCGCTGCCGATCGAACCGGATACTGCGGTAAGCGAACTCACGCACGAGAATGGCGCTTATCGGCTAACCACCTCACGCGGCACGCTTTGGGCGCGCAATGTGATCGTCGCAAGCGGCAGCCTGAATTGTCCGGTGCGCCCGGTCTGGGCCGCTGCGTTGCCGCCCGCTCTCCGCCAAATCGATGCTTCCGGCTACCGCAGCGCCGCCGATCTCCCCGGTGGAGCGGTGCTGGTGGTCGGAAGCGGCCAATCAGGTGTCCAGATCGCGGAGGAGTTGGCGGACGCGGATCGAGCACTCTTCCTTGCCACCAGTCGTGTCGGACGGCTCCCACGGCGCTATCGAGGCCGCGACATCATGGTCTGGCTCCTCGAAAGCGGGTTTCTCGATGTGCGACGAGAGGAGGTCATTCGACTTGCGGGACGCATCCCGCCTCGTGGTGTGCTCGGGTCGGTGCGCACGATATGCCTTCAGGCGCTGAGCGCACAGGGTATCGTGCTTCTTGGGCATTTCACTGGCGTCGAGAATGGCGACCGCCTCTCGTTCGCTGACGATCTCGAAGCGAATGTTCGCTTTGCAAATGAAGCCTCCGAAAATGTCAAACGCCATGTCGACGACTATTATCAGCCGCACCGGGATCGATGCACCCGTTGCCGAGCCCGACCCGGCGGAGACGGTCGCGATGCGTCAGCCTAACCCGACGATCGGTTCGCTTGATCTCTCCCGCTCCGGCGTAACGAGCGTGGTGTGGTGCACGGGCTTTAAGGGCGATTTCAATTGGATAAGGCTTCCCGGTGCGCTCGACAGCGCGGGACAGCCTGCTCACGAGGATGGTGTGGCCGCCCTGCCAGGCCTCTACTTCACCGGGTTGGATTTCGCCTCCACCCGCAAGTCAGGCATCATCTTGGCGACCGCCGAGGAAGCACCTCGCCTTGTTGAACACATCGTAGAGCATTCGTGACCGTCTTTGGCGCTTTCCCGCCGAGCCGTTCATCCCTGTCGGCCCGAAGCGGACACTCGACATACCTCAGATTTAGAGGACAAGCGAATTGGGGGACTGGCTGGCTTGGGCGTGGCCTATTAATTTGGTCGGGGCTTTACCAAGGTGGCCCCATGGATGTACAAAACAGCCGCGACAGCCGGGGGGGAAAATTATGGGGCATCAGTATATTTCGCTCGGCGCAGCGTGCAATGCTGCGACGATGATCAAAAAGCTGGGCCTGAGAAAGACGTCCTATCCGTTTGATTGGCTACTTAATCTTGATAGCGGTCTCGCATCCGTCACCGAGATGATTCAGGATGACTTTCACAAGGTCTGCGCACCCGATTGCTACATGCCCGCAAGCCATTCGATCGTCACAACTGAGGTAGTCGCGTATCGGGATTATCCGACCGTACTGCACATCCACACCAATCCGATGTCGAAGACCGGCGAACATGATGAACTGGTCCGGCGGTTTGACCGCTTTCGCCGTACTCTGAGATCGAGAGATAAGCTGCACTTCGTGTACTATCGCAATCTCGCCGCCGCACGGCTGACCGATCCGTCCGCCACGGCGCAACAGGTGCTAAGGCAGCTAATCGACGAGGCGAGTGTCTTTCTCGACACCATATCTGCGTGGCGCGGTGGCGACACCTCTCTGCTTCTTGTCTTGGAAACCGGCATTGAAGACATCGAGCCGGCCTTGATCGCACTGGCGTCAGTGACAGTACCGGATCGCCGCATCCAAGTCGGGCACGCTATCTCACGCTATGATGAGAACCCTGTGTTCAATGATGTCTGGAAACGGCAATGGACCGATCTGCTGCTGAACCGGACGGAGATGCCGTTACACCTCACAGCCCGCGCTCTTGCTAAGGTCTATTTCAGACGGCTGAAGAGCTTCATCAACGGCGACCGCCTGCCTCCCATTTCTTTGCCCTCGCCGCTCACCCATTGAGGAGCGATTCCGTTATAATTCACTCACCTTAAAGGCTGTTTGCGCGGCGACAATCAATCAGGTGAGACTCGTATGAACGATATCCTTAATAAGCTAAAGATGTCCGAAATTGCTATCGGTCCCGTGCTCAGACGCGGCATCGGAACTTCTGAGGCTTTCCCGTGGCGTCTTGGCGAACGAGTCGGTCTATTCGCTCTGCCGGAAGTTGCGGATCCGGTCGAACAGCACGGCAAGCACGATGGCGCCGCCGATGAAAGTGCCCTGCCAGAAGGCATTGATGCCGAGCAAGCCGAGACTGTTGCGGATCACTTCGATCAGAGCGGCTCCGACCAGAGCGCCGAAAGCCGTGCCGACGCCGCCTGCCAGATTGGCGCCGCCGATGACGGCGGCCGCGATGACCTGAAGTTCCATTCCCGCGCCGATATTGGTGGTGACGGCACCGAGCCAGCCGGTCTGAACGATGCCGGCGATCCCAGCCGACAAAGCGGAGATCATATAGACCGCGATCTTGATCCGGCGCACCGGAACGCCGGTCAGTGTTGCGGCGTGCTCATTGCCGCCGATTGCGAAAACATAACGGCCGAACCTGGTCCAGCGCAGCACAAA
Source organism: Rhizobium sp. USDA 3886 (assembly GCF_056279785.1). NCBI lineage: Bacteria > Pseudomonadati > Pseudomonadota > Alphaproteobacteria > Hyphomicrobiales > Rhizobiaceae > Rhizobium > Rhizobium sp. USDA 3886. Next base: position 1,987,305 of record NZ_JBWCDC010000003.1, read on the forward strand.
ACCCGTCAGCAGCGCCAGGATGATCATGTAAAGAACGGGGTTAGCGATACCGAGAAACCATGCGCCGCCGCCCAGCGACAGAAGCGCCTCGTGGTCAGGGCCGAACTGGAAGACGACGGTGTTGTTTGACGCGACCATCGCCAGGCTGCGCGCGATCGACAGCATGCCGAGCGTAACCACGAACGGCGGGAAGTTAAGATAGGCGATCAGCACGCCGTTGAACCCTCCGATCACAAGCGCCGTGCCGATCGAGGCGGCAATGCCGATCTCGATGCTGTAGCCGGCATGCATGACAACCGCCAGCACCATGCTGCACAGGCAAAGCACCGAGCCGACGGACAGGTCGATGCCGCCGGTGATGATCACCAGCGTCATGCCGAGCGCGATGATCGCAACGAATGTGACGTTGCGGGTGATGTTGTAGAGGTTTTTCGCCGTAGCGAACGAGTCAGTAGCGAAGGATAGAAAAAGACAGGCGAGAATGACGGCGATCAGGACCCAGAACGTCTGGCCCCCCAGTATCCCCGCAAGCCAGTTCCGCTGCTTCTGTGCAATTGTCTGGTCAAGGGTAATTGCCATCGTCGACCTTCATTTCTGCCGATACCGGTAAGCAGCGCCATCACACCTGTTCGATGGCGCCGGTGATAAGACCTGTGACTTCCTCGGGCGAACTCGCCGCAATCGGCTTGTCGGCGACCTTCCTTCCCCGCCGCATCACGATGACACGATCGGCGACCGTAAAGACGTCAGGCATGCGATGACTGATCAGGACAACTGCAATGCCGCGGTCGCGCAGCTCGCGGATCAGATTCAAAACCTCCGCCACCTGACGGACGGAAATCGCCGCAGTCGGCTCGTCCATCAGCACGATCTTCGCTTCCGACAGCATGGTGCGCGCGATCGCCACCGCCTGCCGCTGGCCGCCCGACATCTTCCTTACGAGATCTCGCGGGCGTGTCTCCGACTTCAGTTCCTTGAAAATCTCTCCGGCCCGTCCGTACATGGTCTTGTGGTCCAGGACCTTCAGTGGGCCGATGCCGCGCCGCAGCTCGCGTCCGAGGAACACATTCGCCGCAGCCGTCAGATTGTTGCAAAGTGCCAGGTCCTGGTGAACGATCTCGATGCCGTGCTGACGCGCCTCCACCGGACGGTGCATGACGATTTCCGCGCCATCGAGACGCATCGTTCCCTCGCTCGGACGGAAGTTCCCCGCGATCATCTTGACCAGCGTCGACTTGCCAGCACCGTTATCGCCCATCAGGCCGACGACCTGCCCCGCCTCCAACGAAAGCGAAACGTCGTTAACTGCCCGGATGGCACCGAAATGTTTGGAGATGTTGGTGAGTTCGAGAACCGCCACCAGCCTGCTAACCTCCCCGATTCCGCGGACTGCCCGTTACCGTCGCTTATTCTTCCTTGGGCAGGCGCACCCTATCTCGCCTGTCCCATTTCCTCCCGGAAAAAGCGATTGAACGCATTTACGCAAAACCTTGCAAGACCGTCAATCAATTGTCCGGAAAATCGGGCCGTCATCACAAAAATCTGTTTTGTATGACAAATTCCATTGACGCCGAAAGCGCGCGCATATTAGCTGTTTCTGGGAGAGAGAGCATGCTGATCCTTGTCACCGGCGCAACGGGCAAGGTCGGGCAGCGCTTCATTGCTGGGCTGCTTGACGATCCGAGATTTTCCAAAGCACGCATCCGCGCGCTGTGTCACAATCGTTTGCTCGAAGAGACCGACCGCGTCGAGGTGGCAAGGGGCTCCATCGCCGACCGCGATGTCGTTGTGGCCGCATTGGAAGGCGTTACCCACGTCCTGCATCTTGCGACCTGTAAGGAAACGCCTGCCGACATCATGGATGTAACGGTCAGGGGGCTCTTCTGGCTTCTTGAAGAATTTCGCGCGAGCGCCACCGCGCAACAATTCATCCTCATCGGAGGCGATGCCGGTGTCGGCCATTTCTACCATCGCCACGACGGACCGATCACCGAGCATGCGCCCCATCGTGCCTATCCGGGAGGCTACGCGCTGTCCAAGGTTCTCGAGGAGGTGATGCTGGAGCAATTCGGTATCCAGTACGGCACCAACGGCTGCTGCCTTCGCGCGCCGTGGATCATGGCAAAGGACGATTTCAAGTACACGCTGTCCTTCGGCAGCGACGTCTTCGGCGGTCCCGACTGGAAGACGCTGGTTCCGGAAGGCGACGCGAGGCGGTATGCGCAAACCGGTGCTGTGCCGCTGCTGCGCGACGCCGACGGGCGTCCGCTGAAGCGCAATTTCGTGCATGTCGACGATCTGGTCTCGGCAATATTGGCGGCAATCGACAATCCCCGCGCCAAGCGCCAGCTCTTCAACATCTGCATGGATCGCCCGGTCGACTATGGCGAGGTCGCCACCTACCTGGCGCGCACGCGGGGCCTTGCGGCTGTCGATATACCAAGCCAGTACCACTCGAACTGGATGGACAACAGCAAGGCCAAATACCTGCTGGGCTGGCAGCCCAGTTACGATCTGGAAAGGCTTATCGACTCGGCCTGGCAATACGAGCGTTCGGAGGATGACCCTCGCATTGTCTGGTATCCGGGTTGATCACGTATGGCGGTCGCGCCGCGCCCGTCTGTTTCAAGGGAGGAAACTATGAGGAAGGCATTATTACTTGCATTCACCGCTCTGGCGCTCACCGCAGGCCCGGCGCTTGCTAAGAAGCAGCTCGTCATCGTCGTGAAGGGCCTCGACAACCCGTTCTTCGAGGCGATCAACCAGGGTTGCCAGAAATGGAACAAGGAAAACCCAGACTCGGAATATGAGTGCTTCTACACAGGTCCGGCATCGACGTCCGATGAGGCCGGCGAGGCACAGATCGTCCAGGACATGCTGGGCAAGGCAGACACGGCTGCGATCGCCATCTCGCCGTCGAACGCCAAACTCATCGCCCAGACGCTCAAGACGGCCAATCCGAGCGTTCCGGTGATGACGCTCGACGCCGATCTCGCGGCAGAAGATGCAGCGCTCCGCAAGACATACCTGGGCACCGACAACTACCTGATGGGGGCCCGCATCGGCGAGTACATCAAGAAGGCCAAACCAAACGGCGGCAAGATCTGCACGATCGAAGGCAATCCGGGAGCCGACAACATCCTGCGCCGCGCGCAAGGCATGCGCGATACGCTCACCGGCCAGAAGGACCTTGCCGCGCTGAAGGGCGAAGGCGGCTGGACGGAAGTCGCCGGCTGCCCGGTCTTCACCAATGACGATGGCGCCAAGGGCGTTCAGGCGATGACCGACATCCTTGCCGCCAACCCGGACCTCGACGCATTCGGCATCATGGGAGGCTGGCCGCTTTTCGGCGCGCCGCAACCCTATCGCGACCTCTTCAAGCCCATGGCCGAGAAGATCGCCAGCAACGAATTCGTCATCGGCGCCGCCGACACGATCGGCGACGAAGTGGCGATAGCCAAGGAAGGGCTTGTCACCGCGCTGGTCGGCCAGCGTCCATTCGAAATGGGCTACAAGGCACCGACCGTGATGATGGACCTGATCGCCGGAAAGCCGGTCGAGGATCCGGTGTTCACCGGGCTCGACGAGTGCACCAAGGAGACCGTCGACACCTGCATCCAGAAATAACGCGTGTCTCGGAGCGCCCAAAACAGTGGGCGCTCCGCTTCCCGGTCATCTCAGCAGACACCGTGTCTCCCGGAATTTTTATAGGTGACGAAAGCTCGCCGCGCTTCCTGTCATCGCAGCGACTTTTGACCTGATCCGTGCTGCAGCATGCGCAGAAACGTCATGAGAACATCGAAAAAACTTCGATTGCAGCGGCGGCACACTGCCCGCGGTGCGGTTCGCAAGGCATTGGCAAACACCGGCCAGATCATATCCGGGCGCTCACGATAGGTGCCCGCTCCGTAGTTGTCCCAGTCATCCGGCGCACGCCGATCCATCAAGACCGGCGTGACCGTGATGGCTGGGAAAAGCGGCGGGATGTCCCGCAGCCGCCTTCACTTTCATTTACCGGCGGCCTGTGTGGCGTACATGTAGCTGTCGTAGCTGTATTCGGCGACGCGGAACCACTCGAAGGATTCGTCGCGGAATTTCTTCCAGGACGGATAGATCTTCGCCCAGGCCGGATATTTGGCGCTGTATTCGCCATAGAGCTCGAATGTCGCCTTATAGGCCGCATCCATGACGTCGCGCGGGAGCGGACGAAGTTTCACGCCCTTGCCGACCAGCGAACGGATCGCCTTGGTGTTCTTGACGTCGTAGAGCGCCTGCATGTTGACATTGGCCGCCTTACAGGCGGTGTCGAGCGCCGCCTTGTAGGCGTCCGGAAGCCCTTCATACTGCGCCTTGTTGATGAAGAAGTGGATGGTCAGGCCGCCTTCCCAATAGGCGGGATAATAGTAATAGGGAGCGATCTGGTAGAAGCCGAGGCGCTCGTCATCATAGGGTCCCACCCATTCGGCCGCATCGATCGTGCCGCGTTCGAGCGCCGGATAGATGTCGCCGCCGGGAAGCTGTTGCGGAACGACACCGAGACGCGACATCACTTGGCCGGCGACGCCGGCAATGCGCATCTTGACACCATTCAGGTCTGCAAGGCTGTTGATCTCCTTGCGGAACCAGCCCCCCATTTGGGCGCCCGTGCCGCCGCCGGGTTTGCCGACGATGCCGTATTCGGAAAGAAACTCGTCATAAAGCTCATTGCCGCCGCCGTGATAGAGCCAGGCGTTTTGCTGGCGGGCATTGAGGCCGAATGGGATCGTTGACCCGATCGCAAAGGTCGGGTTCTTGCCAGTGAAGTAATATCCGCAGGTATGGGCGATTTCGACAGTGTTCGCCTGAACGGCGTCGATTGCCTGGGGGCCTGGAACGATCTCGCCGGCTTGAAAGACCTGGATCTGAAATTTGCCCTCGGTGATCTTGGAAAGCGCGTCGGCCATGACGACCGCTCCACCGTAGATCGTATCAAGATTGTTCGGAAAGCCCGATGTCAGCCGCCACTTGATCGTCGGCAGTTCCTGGGCGACGGCAGGAGCAGCCAGCGCTGCACCGGCAACGGTGGCAGCCCCTCCGAGCGCTCCCTTAGTCAGAAAATTACGGCGGCTCAGTTTATCGGTCATTATTTCCTCCTCGGTTGATGGCATGCAGCACTTGGCAAAGCGCAATTGGGCAAACGGTTGTGTTACTTGGCGGGTTCGGACGGCGGCGCGCCGAAGCTTGGGGTCGGCGATCCGAAATCCGGCGCGGGTGCCCCAAAACCTGGCGCTGCCGGCGCACCGTTTGACGGCTCAGGAGCGCCAAATGGCTGTGCGGGGGTTCCAAACGGGTTCTCTCCGCCGGCACCCGGCATCGGGACATTCAGCTGGATGGTCGACGGATCGACTGTGACCTGGCCGGATTTGTAGTGGGTGACGAGCTGCGGGAACGCGATCACAACGATGACCATAGCAAGCTGGATTCCCAGGAAAGGCAAGGCGCCCATGTAGATCTGACCTGACGTGACCGGCTGGATCGTCGCGCCAGAAATACGGTCCTTATAGGCCCGGCTCGGCGCGACAGATCGCAGGTAGAACAGCGAAAAGCCGAATGGCGGATGCATGAACGAGGTCTGCATGTTGATCGCCAGCATCACGCCGAACCAGATCAGGTCGATGCCGAGGCTGTCGGCAACGGGGGCGAGCAGCGGAATGATGATGAAGGCGAGCTCGAAATAATCGAGGAAGAAGGCAAGAAAGAAGACCAGCAGGTTGGCGACGATCAGGAAGCCGACTTCGCCGCCCGGTATCGACGTCATCAGATGCTCGACCCAAACGTGACCGTTCACTCCATAAAACGTCAGCGAAAAGACGCGCGCGCCCAACAGGATGAAGATCACGAAAGACGAGAGCTTCGCCGTCGAATAAAGGGCGGCCGTGATCATCTTGAGATCGAGGCGGCGATTGAATGCCGCCAGGATCAGGGCACCGACGGCACCCATCGCACCACCTTCGGTCGGGGTTGCAAGACCGATGAAAATGGTTCCTAGCACCAGGAAGATCAGCACGAGCGGCGGCACGAGCGATGTGACGACTCTGCCGGCGAGCTTCCACCCGCGCAGCAAACGCGCTTCTGCCGGTAGCGCCGGAACGCTCGCGGGCCGCAGGAAGGACATCACGATGATGTAGCCGGAATAGACCGCCACCAAGAGCAGGCCGGGCACCAGGGCACCCTTGTACATGTCGCCGACAGACCGGCCGAGCTGGTCTGCAAGGATAATCAGGACGAGGCTTGGCGGAATGATCTGCGCCAGCGTCCCCGATGCCGCGATGGTGCCGGCGGCAACGCGGCGATCATAGCCGTAACGAAGCATGATCGGCAGCGAGATCAAGCCCATCGAGATAACGGAGGCTGCGACTACGCCGGTCGTTGCGGCAAGGATGGCACCGACGAAGATGACGGCAAACGCCAGGCCGCCGCGTACCGGTCCGAAGAGCTGGCCGATCGTGTCCAGCAGATCCTCGGCCATGCCACTTCGCTCGAGGATCAATCCCATGAACGTGAAGAAGGGGATGGCAAGCAGCGTTTCGTTGGACATCTGCCCGAAGATTCGGTCCGGAATCGCTCCGAAAAGATTGATCGGTAGCAGGCCCATCTCGATACCGATGAAACCGAACACAAAGCCGACGAAAGCCAGCGCAAACGCCACCGGATAGCCGAGCAGAAGCACGACGATCAACGACAGGAACATGATGGGCGCGAGATTTTCCGCGAAGAAAGCAAACATGGATTTTTTCCTGCCTAGAGAATTTGTGCTTCAGCGTCGGCAAGCGCGATCGCGTCCGGAAGATCGCCCTTCAGGATCGCGATGCGTTTGATGAGTTCCGAAAGGCCCTGAAGGGTAAGCAAGCCGAAGCCGGCGGGAATGAGCGCCCATACCGGCCATAAGAGCAGGCCGCCGGTATTGTTCGACACTTCACCGCTGACGAACTTCGAAACGACGATCGGCCAGGACAGGTAGGTCGTGATGAGACAGAACGGGAAAAGGAAGAAGATCGTGCCGAGGATTTCGATCCAAAGCTGCGCTCGCCGCGGTAGCTGACCGTAGACAAGGTCCACCTTGACATGCTCGCTCCCCAGGAGCGTCCAAGCCGCAGCGATGAGGAATGCGGCAGAAAACAGATACCACTGGGCCTCGAGCCAGGCATTCGAACTGAGGTTGAACAGCTTCCGGGTCGTTGCATTGATCGCGCTGATCAGGACGGCTGCCAACAGCAGCCAGGAAACGGATTTACCCAAAAACGTATTGATCGCGTCGATGACGCGCGACAGCGACAGCAAGCCAGACATGATGTAATCCTCCCAGCGGTCACCGGCTTTGAGAAAGCCTGACCACCGGGCAACTGGTATTGCGTGGAAATTTTCGGAACAAGACTGAAAATGGGCAAAATATGCGGGCCTACCCAGTACTGGGTAGGCCGCTTAACTGTCGGCCCAGGTCAATCCGTTCTCGATCGCATAGCGGGTCAATCCGGCCGTCGTCGCGATGCCGAGCTTCTTCTTTATGTTCTTGCGATGCGTTTCGACTGTTGCAGCCGAAATGCCCAGTGTCTGGGCAATATCGCGATTGCTTTTTCCTGCCGCGAGCAACAATAAAACATCATGCTCGCGTGTCGTTAGAGGAAGCGCATCCGGCGCCTCCTTTCGCTCGAGCAGAACATCCGAGACACCGGAAGAGAAGTAGGTTTTTCCATCTGCCACGGCTTCGATCGCCGCAATGATCTCGTCGGTCGAGACATCCTTGAGGATGTAGCCGGAGGCCCCGTGCAACACCGACGTGGAAATGTACTCGCGACTGTCGTGCATCGACAGCATCAGGATCCGCGTCTCAGGCAATTGTTCCTTAAATAGCTCGATCGCATCGATTCCGCTTAGCTGCGGCATATTGATATCCATCAACACGACGGCAGGCCTTTCCCTCTGCGCAATCTCAAGTCCGGTGCGTGCCAATCCGGCGGTGCCGACAATTTCGATGTGTTCATAGGTTTCCAGCACGGCCCCTAACCCGTCGAGAACCAGGGGGTGATTATCGATCAAAAGAACCTTGATACTTTTCCTGCCGCTCATGCTGCTTCCTTGCGTTGCACGCGGTTCACCGTTGCCGACCTTGGAAGCATCGCCGTCAGGATCGTGCCAGCCGACGTTGTCTTGATCAGCAGCAAGCCGCCGAAATGGGCCAGGCGCTCCTGCATGTTGCGCAGCCCGAGCCCACCGCCGAGTACTTTCTTTCCCTCTGCGATGTTTTCATCGAAGCCGTTGCCGTTGTCAGAGATCGTCATGCGGACGCGGCCGCTAACGCTCCAAATCTTAATAGCGACACGCGTTGCTCCGGAATGCCGCTCCACATTGTTCAGCGCTTCCTGCGCAACACGATAAAGCGCCGTGCTCGCCTCGGGCTTCAGCATGTTCTTGAAGGTCAGCGCCTCAAGCCGCGTGTCGATGGCAGTGCGCTCCGAGAAGTTGTCGCAAAGCGCCTTGAGCGCCGGGGTCAGGCCGAGATCGTCAAGCGCCCGCGGACGCAGGTCATGCGACAGGCGCCGCACTTCCTTGATCGCGCCGTTCAGCGCCTCCGCGCCCCGATCGATTGCACGAGCCGCATCCTCGGACTGGCTCTTGACCTTGCGGCTCGCCAGATCGATTGCGTAGCGCACGCCGATCAGGTTTTGCGAAATCCCATCATGCAGTTCGCGGGCAAGGCGCGCCCTTTCCTCTTCCTGCGTGTCGATGATGCGCTGCGCAAGCTGCTTAAGCTTGCTGTCTGCAAGCCGCCGTTCCCTCAAGGTCAGCAGCATGCCGGTGGCAAAGACGGTGAGAACCGCCGGCACGGCGATCAGCGCGATGATCAGAAACGTTTTGCGGATATTGGCGCGGAAATCGGCATTTGCAGCGGCGGTCTGCGCGAAGACGTCATCGAGATAGACGCCTGTGCCCAGCATCCATTTCCATTTGTCGAGACCGACGGCGAAGGAGAGTTTGTCGGCCACCTCGCCGGAAGACGGCTTCTGCCACTTGTATTGGTGGAGCCCCCCGCCCTCCTTGGCCTTCTGGATCAGGTTGGCGATCACCTTGTCGCCATCGGGATCCGTCAGGTCGAGCCAATTATGGCCCGGGCGAAACGCCTGGCGCGGATGCACGATATTGTTGCCCTCGTAATCATAGACGAAGAAATAGCCATCCTGGCCATAGTCGAGAGCAGTCAGGATCGCGCGAACCTTCTCCTTTGCCACTTCGTCATCCGGACCGGCAGCCGTGTAGATGTCATGGATCGCAGAGAGCGCAAGATTTGTGAGGTTGAGGAGCTCCGTCTCCTTGGCCTTCAGCATGTTTTGCTCGAAGGTGTCGATACTGCTGCGCACGAGCGTCGCCGATTGCCACGTGATGAACGCAGTGACGATCAGGATGGCCAGGATCAACGGGATGATGGCCAGCGCCACAATCTGATGCCTAAGGTTCATATCCTCACCTCCCCACCGCCTTCGTCAGGCGGACGAGCGACGAGCATATATACGAAATAGCACCGACGGATAGCGCAAGCATCGCCGCATCCGCAAACTTCGTTTTTCTCTACAAATGAGATCGTGAGCTCGGCGAGGGTGTCTATTCGAGTAAATGCCTTAGTGGGCCACTTGGCCGCCCTCTTAGCATTTTGAGAGAATATCATTGACAACGCTGGCGAGCGGCGCAGTTGCGTCGATGCTCATCGCGTTCTTCGGAGTATCCTCTTGCGTTGTGTGCAGCCGCACAATGACTTCTCGTTCGGCCGGCTTTCCGCCAAACTCGTCTTCTGGTCTGCTGGCAAGCCGGCTGTTCAGCGTGTTCAGATCGACGTTGAGAACGAAAACCCCGTCAAACAGATCAATAAAGCGATGGAAATTCCTGGAGCCGCCGCAGAAGAAGGTGATCGGGTGGCTTCGATCGGCGACCAGCGATTTGACTTTGTCGACGTTCCAAAGGTGGTGCTTGTGCCCAAAGGGCACATCCAGAATGTACTCGTGCGCAGAGCCGTCCAGCGGTTCACCCGTTTCTGGATCGCCTTTATAAGCCAACTCGCGGTCGCCATGGATAACGTGGTGACCGCGCCGCTGCAGCTCGGTGGCGACTGAGGTCTTGCCCGTCCCAGAAACGCCTTCCAAACTGAGCGACGGCTTCTGCCGCGCACTTGACCTCGCGACTGTCAAAATTCGGTCCTATCGGGTGGTTAGCCTCGGATGCTCCAAACCGGAGGTATCGAGTGCCAATCGACCCCCTGATAGGCAGCGGAAGCGTGAGGAGCCGGCGCGAGCATATCAGCACGCGCGAGGCATTGCGCTGGCACGACAGTGGATTCGTCTTCGAGACCGCCGATTGGCGGAGCGAGGAAACCGAACTCGAATGGGCTGCAAACTACCATCTGTTTATTCTCACGAATTACGGATCGACGAGGGTCACGCAGGTGCGCGGCGCAGGACAGCTTGCGTTCGAAGGCCGGGACAAGCCCGGCGCCCTATCCTTCGTTCCAGCAGGCGTCGATCGCCGATGCAGCTATAAGTCAGCCGATCTCAACTATTCCGCTCTGTGGCTGAAACCCGATCTCTTGAAAGAATGGTATCTGCCTCTACCGCCCGACAGGCTGACCATCAATGGTCACGATCCGGTGATCGCTGCGATCATGGTGGCGTTGCGCGATGAAACGCTGAGCGGCGAAATACCTGATTTAGCCTATGTCGAACAGGCCGCGCGGATGATGATGCACCGGCTGTCGCATCTCGACCGACAAAGCCGTCCCGATGCCGGGCGGCTTTCACGGCGGGTGCTTTCCGCCGTCGATGATTATATCCGCTCCCATATCGGCCGGAACATCTCCTTGTCCGACCTGTCCCTGGTGACTGGCATTCCGGTTGATACCTTCGCCCGGCGGTTCAAGGCGACAACCGGTTACACACCCTATGCCTGGATCTTGGAAATGCGCGTGCGATGCCTGACAGAGCGGCTGTGCGAAAAAGACGTCGATCTCGGCCACCTTTCGATGGAGCTTGGCTTCTCGAGCCAGAGCCATATGACCAATACCTTCCGCCGGATACGGGGTGTCACGCCATCCCGCTATCGTCGTCAATTTCTTTCGGATTCGTGATAATCGCCCGGAATTCTGCAAGAAAGAGGACGATCCGCATCCCAACTTCGCTTTCGTCGCACTTGATCGAAGGAGTTTTGGATGACGCCGAATTGCCCAAAAGATCACCCTGCTGTTTTGGAGACGACCCGCCGGGACCTGCTTCTGGCGAGCGGTGCTGCTGCCGTTGCCACTGCCTTTCCACCTGGAGTGAACCAGCTTCATGCGCAGGAGGCATCGCAGGCGTTTGAGCCCATACCGCTCAGGCTGTCGGTCAACGCCAATCCCGTTGAACTGACTGTCGATCCGCGCATGAGCCTTCTCGACATGCTGCGGGAAGAGCTCGGCCTGACCGGGACCAAGAAAGGCTGCGACCATGGCCAGTGCGGCGCCTGTACGATTCTTCTCAACGGCCGCCGCGTTAACGCATGCCTGACGCTTGCCGTCATGCATGAAGGCGACGAGGTTCGAACGATCGAGGGGGTCGGCGAACCGGGCAAGCTGCATCCTCTGCAGACGGCTTTCGTGGCGCGCGACGGCTACCAATGCGGCTATTGCACGCCCGGCCAGATCTGCTCGGCGCTCGGCATGATCGAGGAGGCAAAGCAGGGCTGGCCGAGCCACGTCAGCGCCGATGTCGCACAGCGCGATATTGCACTCACTGAAGCCGAGATCCGCGAACGCATGAGCGGCAATATCTGTCGCTGCGCCGCCTACCCCAACATCGTCGCCGCCATTCGCGACGTGGCAGTGGAGGCTTGAGATGCGAGCCTTTACCTACGAACGCGCGGCTGACGTCGCCGCCGCCTGCGCGTCGGTGGCTGGCGATCCCGACGCCAGATTCATCAGCGGTGGAACCAACCTGCTGGATCTTATGAAACTCGGCGTCGAGCGGCCGGCCCATATCGTCGATATCAGCCGCCTGGACCTGAAGGATATTAAGGAGACGCCGGACGGCGGTCTGAAGATCGGTGCGCAGGCGTTAAACAGCGATGTTGCCGCCAACCGGCGCGTGCGGGAGCGCTATCCCCTGCTTGCCCAGGCACTGCTTACGGGTGCCTCCGGCCAGATCCGCAACAAAGCGACGACCGGCGGCAATCTTCTCCAGCGCACCCGCTGCCCCTATTTCTATGACATGCGGATGCCCTGCAATAAAAGGTCCCCCGGGGCAGGCTGCGCTGCGCTTGAAGGCCTGAACCGCAACCATGCCATACTGGGCGCCAGCCAGTCCTGCATCGCCACGCATCCCTCCGACATGGCCGTTGCCCTGACAGCGCTCGGAGCCAGCATCGAAATCGCCGGCAACCGAGCGGAGCGGCGGACCTTGCCTGTCGGCGATCTTCATCGCCTCCCTGGCCAGACGCCTGATACTGAGAACAACCTTGAGCACGGCGAAATGATCACCGCCGTGATGCTTCCGCCGCCGCCTGTGGGCCGTCAGCTCTACCGGAAAGTGCGCGACCGGGCGTCCTATGCCTTCGCTTTGGTTTCTGTCGCGGCCATTGTGGCCACCCAGGACAATCGGATTGCCTCCGGACGCATCGCACTGGGCGGCGTTGCACCAAAACCCTGGCGGACAGAAGAGGCGGAAAAAACCATGGGCGGCCAGCCGCTTACGAAGGAAACTTACGATTCCGCAGCAGGTGTCCTGCTTCAGGGCGCACAGGGCTACGGACACAATGATTTCAAGATCGAACTGGCCAGGCGAACGCTGGGCCAGACCCTGGCGGCTTCAGCCGGTCAAGCTTGAGGACTATTCATGACGCAGACAAGCCAATCGCAAAATAGGTCGTTCATCGGACAACCGATGAACCGGATCGATGGTCCTCTCAAGGTGAGCGGCCGCGCGACCTATGCCTACGAGCAGCCGCACGGCGAACCACTTTACGGCGTGCTTCTCGGTGCCAGTATCGGCAAGGGCCGGATCGCCAGGCTTTCCGTTGCGGCAGCCGAGGCCACGCCCGGCGTGCATCTCGTCATGACCCACCGCAACGCGCCCGCCCAGGCGCCGTTCGGTGAGCCGACCGTCCGGCCGGGCGTTCAGCGTCCCCGGCCGGTCGTCTTCCAACCGGAGGTCCGCTATTTCGATGAGCCGGTAGCGCTCGTCGTTGCAGAAAGCTTTGAGATCGCCCGGGCGGCGACAGAGGAGATCGAAATCGAATATCGCGAAGCGGGCGGAACTTTCAGCCTCGACGACGCGCGCGAGGCCATCTACGCGCCGGCGATGGCCAATGCCGGTCTTGCCACCGACAGCGTGCTCGGCGATCCCGACGGCGCATTTGCCGCCGCACCTGTCAAATTCGATCAGACCTACACGAACGCCTTCGAGCACCATGCGCCGATGGAGCCGCATGCCGCGCATGCAATCTGGGACGGCGATCAAGTGACGATCTACACCTCCGCGCAAACCCCGGCGCAGATCAAGGATGGCGTTGCCAACACGCTGCAGATTCCGCCCGAAAACGTTCGCGTCATCTCGCCCTTCATCGGCGGTGGTTTCGGCTCTAAGCTGATCGCGCATGCCGAAATTATCTCGGCCGTGCTCGCCGCCCGGATGCTGAACCGCCCGGTGAAGGTGGCGCTGACGCGCCAGCAGATGTTTGCCAATGCCGGTCACCGGCCGATGTTCGAACAGCGCTTCCGCATCGCTGCCGACACCGGCGGACGGCTCATCTCCTTCAGCCATGATTCACTCTGCACAACGTCGCGTTTCGAAGAATTCGCCGAACAGGCGGCTACCGCCTACCGGAGCATGTATGCGGCTCCCAATCGGGCGACACGCCACCGGCTTGCGCCGCTCGATATCAATCGCGGGGAATGGATGCGCGCACCGGGCGAAGCACCCGGACTGTTGGCCGGTGAATGCGCCATGGACGAATTGGCAGAGCAACTCGGTATCGACCCTATCGAATTCAGGATCCGCAACGAACCGGAGCGCGACCCCGAACGCGACGTCCCCTTTTCGACCCGGGGTCTGGTGCAGTGCATGCGGGAAGGTGCTCAACGTTTCGGCTGGAACAGGCGCGTCGCCAAACCGGCAAGCGTGATGGAAGGCCGCAAGCTGATCGGCATCGGCATGTCGGCCGCCATCCGCCCGAACCTGATCGGGCCAGGCGCCTGCCGCGTCAGGATCCATGCCGACGGACGCCTGACCGTCGAACTCGACATGACGGATATCGGTACCGGCACCTACACGATCCTCGCCCAGATCGCCGCCGACAGCATGGGCCTTCCCATCGATCGCGTCGGGGTCGCGCTCGGTGATACCCGATTTCCGAAAACCTCCGGTTCCGGCGGCTCGTGGGGATCAGGCAGCACGGGGGCGGCGCTTCATGATGCATGCCGTCTTCTCAAGGAACAGATCACCACTGCCGCGCGCGCGATGTCCAATTCGCCTCTCTTCGGTGCGAATGCCGAAAACGCCGTCTTTTCGGGGAGCCGCGTCACGATCGGCGACCGGAGTGCTGCTCTGACCGAAATCCTCACCGTGGTCGCACCGAAGGGTCTGTCGGCGGAAGGCAAGGTCGAACGTGGGCAGGCGCTTAAAGACTTTTCCCAGCATACCTACGGCGCGCATTTCGCCGAGGTTTCCGTCGATGCGGATACTGGCGAAATCCGGTTGCGCAGGATGCTCGGCGTTTTTGCCGCAGGGCGGATCCTCAACCCGAAAACCGCACGCTCCCAGATCATCGGCGGCATGATCTGGGGCGTTGGTGCGGCCTTGATGGAAGAAGGCGGGCTCGATCCGCGTTACGGCAACTTCCTCTACAGCGACCTCGCCAACTACCACGTGCCGGTCCATGCGGACATTCAAGACATCGACGCCGTCTTCCTCGACGAATATGACGACAAATCCAACGTCTTCGGATCCAAGGGCATCGGAGAACTCGGCATTTGCGGAGCCGGCGCGGCTTTGGCAAACGCTGTTTACAACGCGACCGGATCGCGCATCCGCTCGTTTCCGATCACCGTCGAGAACGTACTGCCCGGATTGCCGGATGCTTAACGTTGAGCCAGGCGTTTCAGCAGAAATCGTAAATCAATCCTGGGAAGGTTGTTTTAGTAACAGATAAACTTTTTGAGTGCATGGTCCCATGAGAGGGCGGGCCATGAAGAGAACTCAAATTACGTCACACATTACGATCGTCTTGACGCTCGTAACGGCCATCACCGCGGTTTTGATCGCGGGCTTTGCGTGGCTTGCATCGACGAAGGTCGACGACCTCTCTCTCATAAGGCAGGCGGACTTCGTCAAGCAGGGTCTTCAACAGCAGATCAACGCGGTCCCGCGTGAGCAGGAAAGCGTTACCAAATGGGACGACGCGGTCCTCTACGGCAAGATGCGCAACCACGACTGGCTGCTGGAAAACATCGGCAAATGGACGCATGACTACTTCGGCCATGACCGCACCTATGTTTTCGATGACACCGATCATCTCATGTTCGCGATGCGCGACGGTATCGATGTTCTTTCGCCATCACTCGGCGACGACCATGATCCGGTAGCACGCCTCGCCGCCGAGATGCGGCACGCACTCAAGGAACGGTTGCAGGCCAACGATCCTGCGCCGATTGCCGATGTCGCCAGCACCAAGGTCGTCGATATCGTGGGCAGGCCTGCCGTCATCAGCGCCCGGCCGATCATTCCAAGTTCAGAGCGAATGACGGTCGAAGCCGGGTCGGAGTTCATTGCCATCGCCGTGAAATTTCTCGACGCCTCTCCAATCGAGCACATCGCCCACTATGCGCGTCTCGACGGCTTGCACTATGCGCCCGCCGGCGAAGAGGCGGGCGACGCCAGAATTCCCGTCATCACTACGAGTGGAGCAACGCTGGGTCATCTTACCTGGGAGCCGATCAAGCCCGGCCTAATGCTTCTGGAGCAAATTGCGCCGGCAAGCATAATCGGCATGTTTATCGCAATGGGAGTCGTCCTGTTCCTTGGCCAGGGATTGCGCAGGACATCGTTGAATCTCATCGAAAGCAAGGCGCAACTCCTTGTGCACCGCGACCACCTCGAAGAAACCGTAAGACTGCGCACCGGCGAGATCGAGAGGCAGCGGCAGGAGCTTGATCGATTGCTCGCCCAGGAACGGCAGGTCAATGCGCTGCAAAGGCAGTTCGTGACTATGGCGTCGCACGAGTTCCGCACGCCGCTTGCCATCATTGATGCGGCTGCCCAGCGCCTGACGCGGACGAAGGGGGAGCTGAGCACCCAATACATCTCGGAAAAGTCGGGCCAGATCAGAAGCGCCGTATTGCGCATGGTCGATTTGATGGAAAGCATCCTTGCGGCCGGCCGCCTCGAGACCGGGCGCATTTCGCTTTCGCTTGCGGACTGCAATCTCATCGACGTGATCGCCTCGTGCTGTGCAAGACAAAAGGAAATCAGCAAGGAACATGTGTTCCGTACAAACCTTGGCGAACTGCCTGCGACCATGAAAGCCGATCGCGCGGCACTCGAACAGGTGTTCACAAACCTGCTCTCCAATGCCGCAAAGTATGCACCGCATGCACCAGACATTCACATTCGCGGCTGGGCTGATGAACGATTTTCTTACGTATCGGTTTCAGATCAGGGGATTGGAATCGACACCGACGACTTGCCAAAATTATTCCAACCCTATTATCGAGCCCGAAGCGCCACAGGGATTGCAGGCACCGGTATCGGCCTGAACATCGTCAAACAAATCGTCGAGTTGCATGGTGGCACTGTTACCGTGAGCAGCGCCCTCGGCCATGGAACGACTTTCACTGTAGCACTCCCGCGGGACGGTGCCGCGTCTTTAACGACGCCGCAGGCAGCATAGAATAAGGAGAAGAAAGATGATCACCATATTGTGCGTCGAGGATGAAGCAGACATCCGCAAGCTAATTGTCGAAGAACTGAACGAAGCTGGATTTGCCACCCTCGAAGCAGCCAATGGTCAGGAAGCGCTGGAACTCATCCTGTCGAAATGGCCCGATATCGTGATCACCGATATTTCTATGCCGATCATGGACGGCCACCAGTTGCTCGCCGAGATCCAGGTCAATCATCCGCAGTTTTCCAACATTCCGTTCATCCTGCTGACGGCACTCACCGACCGGGAGAACATGTTGACCGGTCTTCGGGCGGGAGCGGCGGACTACCTGACGAAACCCATCGACTTCGACATATTGCTTGCGAAAGTTACAGGCTGCGTCACCCGGATTGAAAACGATAAAGCGGCCGGCCGGGCGTTCTGATTGCGTCCACCGCATTCCTCTACACTGCGAATGCTGGCTGCCTCGTCAGGCTATGGTCTTTCAAAAGCCATAAAGCTGCGGAGGCTGGTGGCCGCGCAGAGAGATCAGACATGATCGTCGCCGGCCGCTTGGCGTCAGCGTCTCTGTAACGGCGGCTTTTCTACCTTTTGAAAAGCTGCTCATGCCCGAACGGGCATGCCATAAGGACCTGAACGAGAAGGTTCGCCGTGACCAAAGCAGACGTGCGAGGTTCAATGCGATGCATTCCATACAAGATCATGTTCCGGTTTCCATTATCATCGCGAACTATAACTATGCGCGCTTCTTAAAGCGCTGCATCGATAGCGCACTGGAACAAAGCCACGATAACGTAGAGGTCATAGTTGTCGATGACGCATCAGCTGACGACAGTGTCGGTGTCATTGGCGCATATGGGTCCCGGATCAAAGCTCTTCTAAAAGAGCGCAATGGTGGTCACGCGGCAGCGTTCAACACGGGATTTTCGGTCAGTCGCGGTCAGATCATTCTGTTTCTCGACGCCGACGACTATCTTTATCCGAATGCCGTATCGGAAATCGTCGAAGCTTGGGACGACGAAGCTGCCCAGGCGCAATTCAGATTGCACATCGTCGACGAGCGCCAACGCGTCAAGGATGTGTTCCCGCCTGAGGAATTCCCGTTCGATTCAGGCGATGTCACCCCCCAGCTATTGCAGAAAGGCCGGTATCAGACCACGGTTACAAGCGGCCTGGCCTTCAGGCGTTCGGCTTTGGAGGCGGTCATGCCCATCCCCGAGACGGACTTTCGCCAAGGGGCGGACGGATATCTCGTCACCGTAGCGCCCCTCCACGGAACGGTGACGTCGATCGATTCCTGCCTCGGTGCATACCGCATGCATGGCGCCAATCATTCCGTCTTTGCAGAAAAACTTGGCCAGCGGGCGCGCTGGCGTGTAGAGCACGACTTTCGCCGGCTGGAGGCCTTGTCCGGTCAGGCCGCCGAAGTCGGCCTGACCGTGCCGCCCGACGTTAGCCTTCATGACACGGTCCATCTGGAAGAGCGCCTGGCATCGCTTTGCATAGACCGTGACCGGCACCCGGTACCCAATGACTCCAGGCACACTCTCGGCGCCGCGGGCGCAGTCGCCAGCCTAGAAATGAATGTATCCTTAAGACGCCGTGCCGTGCTGGCGGCCTGGTTTCTCTCCGTCGGCTTCCTCCCCCGGCGTATGGCAAAAGCGCTCTTGTCGTGGAAACTCGTCGCCTCCTCGAGACCCGCCTTCCTGCTGCGCCTGTCGAAAACCATCCGGCATGCCATGGGGTAGGGGTCAGGAGAGCGGGCAACACCTCGCGCTCTTGCGGCTGTTCGGGTTTGCCGTCGGCTTGTGCCAGAAGCGCTGCGCGACGTTGAACCTGCTTCAAGCTCGGGAAATAATGGAGCAAGTGCCACGAACCTTATCGGCGGCTCGTAGCACACTTGAGTTTTGGAGATGCGATCACGTGATGATCGGTGCTTCCCAGCGATATTTTGATGGCCGGTTAAGCAGGATCGATCATGCTGACCACTCTGGCGACAATTTCGTCAGTGGTGGAGGTGTCTAGCGTGTCGACATGTCTGGCCGTCTTTTGTTTCACCCGCTCCATGATGTCGAGCGCTCTCACCTGATTGCATAGAGCGACCCCGGTCGTCTTATGACCTGAGATGTTGACGGCAAGTCCAGCTTTGCGGGTAAACGCACCCCCCGTTGTAATAGGAACCGTAAGGCACATTCCCACAAGATTGATTTCGCGAGGGGTGATTACGACGCAGCGATGATCATCCCTCATTTCATTACCTACGACTGGATTCAGGTCGACGAGAAAGACGTCGCCACGCTTCGGAACGTTGCTCCGGACCATCAGAACACTTCGTTACCGACAGGCGAGCTAACATTCCAGGAGGCTGCTTCCTTGTTGAGCGCGGCCATTTCATCTGCTCCTTCGAGCAGCTCGGCTAAAGTATATCTTTTCTTCGCCTGCTTCGGCGTCGCCACAAGCGACCCGTTACTGACAACCAAGGTCAACTCCGTGCCGACTTCGACGCCGAGCATTTTCAAAAGCGCGGGAGGAATGCTAAATACGGTTGCGCCGCCCTGACGGCGAATCTTTACTGTGTTGCTCATCTGAATACCTACAATTTGTGCTACTTAAATAGCACATTTTTTATATGAGACAAGGTGCTCGCCTGGCCTGACCCGAAAGAAGGCTTCGGACAGCATCCGCTGTTGCGCCCGGATGGCCGCGATCTCGATCCGGAGAAGGTCTGGTCGCTCTCCGAGGACGACGCCTACGGCCTGTTCGTCGACTTCCGCTGGGCCGACAATGGCGGCAATCCGTTTGCCCTCGCTGCGGATGCCTGGAGCCGTATAGTCCGCCGACATCGTTTCCGATGCTCGGAGCCGGAATGCCGCGCCGAGTTTTCCGTAACCTCCGGGACGGTCTTTGCCAACCGAAAGCTGTCGTTCAAGAAGACCGTCATTGCGATCTGGGAGGAGATCACGGCCGCCAAGGGCATGGCGGCACTTCATCTGAGCCGCAAGCTCAACGTCCAGTATAAGACGGCGTACGTCCTGCTCCAGAAGCTCCGCGAGGCCGTCGTCGCCGCGTTAGTCACCGCGATTGATCTGGAGCATGCGCAGGAGACTGACCTGCCGGTTCTCTCATCGGCTGGCAAGTGAGGCAAGCTGGGCGAACATGTTCTCTGCAGCCACTCTTGCCTTTAGTACATAAGATCGGCCGCAATCGAAGTCGGCCTGCTCCCAAGTTGAGATCCGCTCGAACGCCTCTTTTGGCGTCTGCACGTAGAATTTCTCAACCCCAGCTGCTCGCAGCATTCCCTGCGTTTTGGCGGTGTTGGATGGCATGGCCACAAAGGGCGTTCCGGCGACCAAAGATAGACATGCTGCATGGAAGCGACCCGCTACCACAGCGCGAGCTCCACTAATCGCCTGCAACAGATCTTCCGCGCTCAGTGGATGATCTAACTGCTTTTTCATGCGCATTCGAGCGAACATATGGGGCCGAAAAGCCGATCTCGCGACAAGCGTCATTACCGAGACGCGCTGTGTGGTCCGTCGCTCTCCTTCCGGCAGAACCGCGACCAAAGGCTCCAGATCCGACGGGACAAAGCGATTCTTTGTGTCCGATACGTCCATTCGCATGAACTGTATGCCCCTCTGCCCGATCGCGTAGGCAAGTGTCGGGCGGCCGAACTCGCGATTAGCGTTATCGGTAACGATGATATTTCCGGTCCGGAGCGCCCCCTTGTAGGGTTCCAAGACGTCCGACGATAGCGTCAGGTCAGGAACGACCGCACACTCTAACCCGGCGGCTTGTGCGTTCATCGCACTATTTGGTTCTCTAAAAAATCGCATCGCGAAGTGGCTGCAATGTTCCGCAATTTGATCACTATTCTGCTCATAGACCGAATTGATAAGGACGGACGGAATTCCCAACGAGCGGCAATATGAGGCAACCTCGGCCAACGCGAGGGCCTGAGGCGTAGCATGATGTAGGGTACCTTCACCATTGACGATGACGAGGTCGGCTCCTTTCATCGCATCAAGGATCGCGCCTTGACCGCGCCAATCCACGTGAACGGAACAAGTTGCCACCACCTTTATCCCAGCCTTTGCAGCCAATCGAAGAATCTGGGAGACCACGATCCGGCACCCGATGTGCGATTTTGTTGAGGTGTCGTTTATGAGGACTGCCGTTTTCATCGGATATCCTAGCGTGAACTCGTTGGCAGCGCGTTCGAAACTTGACCCCGGACGCGGATGCCGGAAAGGACGGGGTCAAAGACAAAGGAAATCGATCTAGCGCCAGTTGCCGACAGATGATCTCCGTCTTTATAACGAACGATGCCACCTGAAGTCGCGCTGCACGACAATTCACTACAAAGGACTGGCAACGGATCGACAACGCCGACTTTCATGTCCAGTGCCACATCGCCTACAACGCGACGCGCTGCTGCCTGGCGCGCATCCACGTCGTTTCTCGGCACCTCAAGCTTGGCGGAGTTTCCCTGCATCGATAAGCGCGCAAGGGTTTGCGGCACAGCATATCTCATCTCGGGCACATCCATAACAAGCCAGACACGCGCGCCATTCGCCTGCATCCTTCTGATGCTTTCGACTAACCGCTTCGTGACAACAGCTGCATGATCGTCGGACGCCGAAGCCGTCGCATCGAAGAAATCACGCTGGTTTGTCAGATCGGTTTTATAAATGTATTTGCGCCAGTATGCGGCAAGCAGGACATCGCGTATCTGGTTCTGATCGATAAGCGATTGCACGGCATCATTGAAGCTATCGCAGCGGCCTACACGATCAGCTCTTATCAGATCGTCCGAGCCGAAAGGCGGACATCCGGCGCTCGCTACGAAGACGCCACCGATACCTGCCCGTCCCGCGGCAAGGTCCAGGCCTGGGGCTATCGCCGCAGCGTGAGAATCTCCCCAAAGAATGAACTTCGGTTTCGTCGCCGCCGTTCCCATCGGGCAAACTTTGCCGTCTCGCACATCTGCAATCGAGAGGCCGTTTCCATCCGGATCCGCAAAACACTCTGGCTCCATAAACTGGCTGCCGTCGTCCTTTGCAGCGTAGAGACGGGCGGCTTCGTCCTTGAGGCGTTGAGGTAGTCCATTCAGCCTTATGACTAAGACGTTGACCGAGACCAATGATGCGACACCGATCGCCAAAGCGACAAAGGCAGGTTGTGGTCTTTGGATTGCAAGCGCGCCAAACCGGAACGGCTCCTCAACAAAGCGCCACGAGATCCAGCCCAGAAAAAGCGACAAAGCAAAAATCAGTGCGACGGCTGCTCCGGGCGAGGCCGCACTCGTAAAGTAAGGGAGAAAAACAACGATCGGCCAGTGCCAGAGGTAGATTGAATAGGAAATCTTCCCCACAAATTTCATGGGCACATTGCCGAGCAGCACTTTTGTGATCTTTGATTGATCACCGAAAGCGATGACGGCGGCCACCGAGAGACACGGCAATAGCGCAGCAAGTCCCGGAAACGCGGTGGCATCGGAATAGAGAAGCGCGCAAGCCAGAAGGCCAGCGATGCCGAGACAAGGGATTATTTCTGCAAGGGCGGGTCGTATCAACGGCCTATGAGCACCAATCAGCGCGCCGAGCAACAGTTCCCACAAACGGAACGGCAATAGGTAGAATGCTTTTGTCTGATCTTGTTGCACCATCAGTTGGCTTGCCGCGAAAGATGCCACAGCGACAATCGCCAAAATTGGAACGATCGCGTTTTTCTTCATCCGATAGGTGATCATCAGGCCAATGGGAAAAACGAGGTAAAACTGCTCCTCGACAGAGAGTGACCAGGTGTGAAGCAAAGGTTTCGTATCGGCGGCCAGATCAAAGTAGCCACTTTCACGCCCGAACTGGATATTGGAGTAGAAAAGTGCGGTCGCCCGCGCGCTCCGGGCGAAATAAACGAGATCGTCTGGCATAAAAAGCCAGGTTGCGAGGGCGGAGACTACGGCCATCATCACAAACAGCGCCGGCAGGATCCGGCGGATCCTTCGGACATAGAAGTCGATGATTGAAAATCTCCCGTTGGCGAGGTCGCGCAGGATCATAATTGCCATGAAATAGCCCGACAGCACGAAAAAAGCGTCCACGCCGACATAGCCGCCATAGCCGCCAGCGACGGCCTGAATACCAGCGTGGTAGAAAACGACCAGCAGGACGCTAAGGGCTCGAAGGCCGTCCAAATCGCTCCTGTAGGGAACACCAGCGATCAATAAGATCCTCCCTTGGACTTCGGGGCAGGACTTTGATAACACGTGAAAATCAAAAGACAATGCGAGCGTCTGCCAAGACCGGCCAATGCGCGGGAATCCGGGATCGATTTGATGGGCAATGGAGGTTCCGATCACGCGGATATCGATCTTCTGACGTGGTGCGTGAGCGAGGAAAAAATCGGCACGATGTCGCAGTGCGTCGGGGTCGCGCGAAATCTCAGCCGGAAGGAGCCGGTTGTGAAGCCCTTTGTGCCGGTCCATGGGATAAGGAAGGCCTTTGCTCCCGCGCTGTATTCCCGCAAAGAAAGCCGTCCGGACATCATCATTTCCTGTGGCTACCGGCCGGAGAAGCTGGTTCTGAAGATGAAAAGGACATTTAGCGGCGAGCCCTTCACAGTTCATCTGCAACGGCCCGAGATTGAGGGCTACGATCTTGTCTTTGTTTCCAATCACGACTGGACGAGGGAGCTAGAGGCACGGCCGAACTACGAGAGGATGATCGGCGTGCCTCACCGGCTCAGATTGGACGAGATATCGAAACGCCGCCATGCGGCAAGAAGTCTTTTTAGTCCCGACGACCGTCAGTTGGCTTCTGTCTTCGTCGGCGGCGACAACGGCGCCTATATCTATGACGAGAAGTCGGTTGATAACATCACAAATGCCATCGACAGTCTGACGAGCAAGGATTGGCGCGTTCTGGTCTCAACGTCCAGGCGATCCGATAGACGGACCTTTGATGCGCTCCTGGCTCTGTCGTCTCCATTGGTTACCGTCTGGGATAGGCGGGAGCCTAACCCGTATCTTGATTATGTCGCTGCTGCAGACGCGTTTCTAATCGCCAAAGATTCCATCACAATGCCTTGCGAAGCCTTGCTCACAGGCCGGCCTGTCTATTCCCTGGAGTTGACAGAGGTGCCAGGCGAACGCCTGATAAAATTCGAACGCTTCCACCGGGATCTACAAGAAACACTCAAGCTCACCCGCAGGTTCGATGGCGGTCTTCAATCATACTCTTACCAGCCGATCAACGAAGCGTTGCGCATCGCGGAAGTCATACGGTCAAGGGTTGCTAAGCACTCTTGAAAGGCCCTCATGGTTCATCGTACCAATGGCCGGCAATAGCAGAAAATCGGCTTGGTATCGGCCATTAAGAGGTCGCAAACGAGCTAGTGCCCGTCCATAGTCGTGACGGGAAAATTCATGGGAATGAGTAGAGCACAAAAACAGCTGTTTTCCCAACCGTTACAGGGCCATGATTCATCTTGCCGCAGGCGCTGTCAGCCCGTCAACAACGGTCGCCTGACCTTGGTCGGGCGGATCTTTTTCCAATCCATTCCGGCCAGCAATGCCATAAGCTGAGAATGGTCCAGACGCACCCGCGTCACCGATATGCCCGGCCAGCAGAAGAACTGCAACAGGATCTAAAGCCGCGTGCAGGAAGTTGAAGCGAAGGTTCCGCATGTTTGCCCCGCGAAAGGAAAAATGGGCGATGTCCCTTTTCGGCCGCCCTAAACCAGTTCCTGAGCGGCGAACCAAGCGGAGATCTCGGGCATATTGCGTTCAAATCCACCGGGTATGAAAAGATTGAGCAGCCTGGCGGTCGTCTCTCCTGGGTTTCGGAAATCGTGGACGACACCGGCCGGTATTCGCAGGAAAGTGCCCGGTGTGCACCGCCGCCAGCAGTCGCCGACGAGGATTTCGGGCACACCTTCAAGCACGTAGAAAACCTCGTCATTTGCTGCATGGCTGTGTCCGCCGACACCTTTCAGACCAGTCTCGAGAATCCACTCGGACACGGAATAGGCGGCCTCCGTCTCGGCTTCATCGGCCTTGAACACGCCCGTGAGCGGGCCGAGCTCGTAGCGCCGCCCCTCTCCCGGCTCCAGAAAGATGACGTCACAGCAGCGGTGCGACGGACTGCCATCGCCCGCTCCGCCGCCTCCTTCACTTCGATTTCCGTCGGCCGCGTTCACGCCCCGGTTTCCTCGTCCCAGCGGCGCTGCATTTCTTCAGGCGCCACAACTTCGATCTTCTGCGAGAGCATCCACCGGTGACCGAATGGATCGACGACCATGGCGACACGCTCGCCATAGGCCTGATCTGCGGCGGCACGCAGAACGACGGCCCCCGCTCTGACGGCCCGGTCAAGATTTGCGTCGACCGTCAAAGTTGCGAGGTGGAAGGTTACGGGAGAGCCCCCGATCGTATCGGGGCTCAGTGCGCCGAAGTCTGGATACTCGTCGGCGATCATGACCGTGTTTTCGCCGAGCTTGAGCTCCGCGTGGCCGATCCGACCGTCATGCGGGTCGGTCAGCCGGAAAAGCTCCTCGGCCCCGAAGGCGCGGCCATAGAAAGCAATCGCTTCCCGAGCATTCTTGACGATGAGATAAGGCGTCAGGGATTGAATCGAGGTGGACATGGCCGGCCCCTTGCCGCTGGCATATGATTACGTTACGTTACGTTTCATAACTAGTTGAGTCAAGAGCACATGAGCCCACCGAAACGGCGTGGAAGACCGCCAAGCCAATTGGCCCGGGCGAGAATCCTGAAAGCCGCGCACGACATACTGATCGAGGATGGATTCGGCCGTCTGACCGTCGAGGCGGTTGCCTCGAAGTCCGGCGTAGGCAAGCCGACGATCTATAGGCAATGGGCGAACGCCTGCGAACTCGCTATGGCTGCGCTGATGTCTGGAGATTCGGGCGCCATCGAAGAACACGGCATAAATTTGCGATCGGCGCTGACTGCGCAAATGCGATCGCTGATCCAGGCTTTTGCGACCACCAGAGGGCGCCAAATCGCCATGACGCTCGCGGCCGCCGACCCCGAAAGCGAATTCACCAAGGCCTTCCGCAACCAGGTCATTCTCTCGAGCCGCGAGGCGGGTCGCGCCTTGTTGATCGAGGCAGCCGCTCGAGGAGAAATCATGCTGCCGCAAAACCTGGAGGTGTTGCTCGATATGATGTACGGACCTGTTTTCTACCGGCTGCTGGTCGGACATCGCCCACTCGACGCGAGCTTCGCCGAAAACATCGTCGCGATCGCGCTGAAAGTTGTAGCGAGCCCCTAGCGACGGGTAAGAGGTACCGGCCGACGGCCGATGTTCCCGTCGATACATTATCGATCATCAGGACTACCTGGTTCATAACCCGACACAGCCGTACATCGCCTTTGTTGAACAGCCTAAGGTGGACGCTCTGAAGCTGCATTTTCCATCGCTTTGGAGAGATCCCGCAGAATGGCCAAAAACGTACGGTTTCCGAATACCGAGGATTCGCCGTCCCTCTGTGCCAAAGTCTGTTTGATGCAGTCAGCGATCTCTTTCTCGATTGCCGCACGGTCATCGGCTGACATGCTCTGAAGTTGTGCATTCGCAACATTGTGTGGGGAGCGGCCGAAATCGGTGCGGTCATGAACCAATCCTTTGCCGGCGCCCCCTACCCCGCCGACGCTCGTTCGACGTAGCGTAAAATTCTGGTCACGGTCGATCGACTAACGCCTGCCTCTCGGGCGATACAATCTGTTGACTTACCTTCCGCCTTTAGCCGCAACACGTCGTCGGATTTGTGTCTCATGGCGTTTGCTGACGAATCGTGTGCCGCCATCATGCCGAAGGAGATGGCATTTTTGACCGCTGAGGCTTCGCAATATTCGGTATTGATAAGCGCCATAACACGCTCCCTTGCAATCACTGGAACATCAGAATCAATGACGTCAATGTTGCCGCGAGTAAATTCAGACCTTAGCGGTATCTAATTCAAGCTTTATTCGGTACAGGCAATGAGGTGCGCATACCGCTCTCGTTCGAGCAAGGGGTTGATTCTAGCGAATTGGCGCGTATGCCGGCTCTCAGTACATGAAGGCCATTCGGCATCGTTATGTGAATGGCGACCAGAATAATTCCAACGAGATCGGCATGTTCACTCGCGGCGCGCGCTCCGTCGGAGCCTTGTGGGACAATGTCGGCAAAATCATTACGTTCTTCAAACCACAGGAATGTGCCGACTACTTCGCATCGGCCACATATGACCCCGATTAAAATGGGCGCGCGCTAGCGTGGTGCTGAAAGTTCGGTCGCGTTCTGAATGAGCGTCATCCCTGTAATCTCCGAAAGCTCCGCCTCCGTCGTAAAAAGGTTTGGATACGCGCTGAGCTTCGTGAGCGCGTAGATATCCTCGTCAATCTGCTTGCGCGTTTTTCCAACCTCATTGTACGAATGCCCCATTTTTGTAACGGACATTCCTGAAACGACAATGCTGGGAGCGCCCAGAAAAAGGCCATAACAGATGGCCGCCACACCATTTGTAGCCTTCCCTATTTTGCCGATGCCTTCAGGGATCGGCCCGACAATCTCGTTCATAATCGCGTTGCGCTCGTCCTTTGTAAGTTTCTGCAGGGTGCCGACACGGACATGCGGCTTTAACAACAGTTGAAGCCGCATGATCGCCGTCGGTGCGGTGTGAAACCAAACTAAACCGCGGGTATTAAGCCTTGGATGCTCCAGCCAGGACTTTCGTCGCTTGCGAATTGTCAGGTCGGCCCGGCCGAAACCAAGCATTTCAGCTGTGCGGCCGGAATTGTTGACGTCCACACGTGCACAGAGTTCTATGAAATCGTCGGTAATCGTTGGATTTGGGGCGGACCCAAAAATCAACCACGGCCTGTGCCGAATTCCGAGCTTGTCGAGCCAGGCGGTGTGCCGCCGCTTTAGTTCTCGAAGGCGCTGTTCCGTTACAAAATGGTGCCGCGTCATTTCTGTTCAGATTCGCAGAGTTACGGTTTCAGTTAAAAGAGACTCGCGATTGTGAGTGATCATGTCAATCGCCGCTCAGCCTGGCGCCTGATTCATCGACATTGCGCGCAGCCGGCAGCTCCGCCAGTTCAGAAAATGCGGCTAATAGTTGAAAAACTCTTATCTAAATTTTTATTTCGGCGTCCCTTGAAAGAACCAGATTGCTTTTTGGTATTGTTCGAGGCGGTTGCATTAGACTATGCTGCATCTTCGCAAACGTGCGCGCTCGCTCTGATCAACGACGCAAACTTTGAGATTTGAACCGGCAATGAGACGTGTGAATGGGTAGGACCGCCGTTTATACATTCACGGATAAGTACATGCTGCCTGCTGCTTGTTGCGCGCTTCTGTCAGTCGCACGGCATTCGCGCGATCGCGATTTGGGGCAGGTGATTGTCGGGATCGATCTTTCGCCGGAACATAAAGCCTCAGTTGCGGCATTCAACGCAAGACATGGCAGCAGCATCACAATCGTCGATTTCACCTTGCCGGCGGACCTTCCTGAGGCAAGCGGGCGTTGGACGAAAGCGACCCTTGCACGTCTCTATATCGATGAAATCATTGATGAAACCACCGAGCGCGTTCTGTACATCGACGCGGACGTATTGGTGGTCGATCCTATCGACGCAATATTTCAGTCGGATCTTCGCGGCAATGTAATTGGCGCCGTCGACGATTACGTCACTGCTTTTCCTGACAAAGCCAAAAAAAGAGAGTTGAAGCTCGGTCTCAAACATGGACCACGATACTTCAACGCCGGGGTTATTCTTCTTGACAGTACAGCCGTTCGTACCACTGGGCTCTTCAAGATGGCCCGAGAACTACTGCAGTCCGGAGAACGTTACGATGCGAACGATCAGGATGTACTTAACATTGCTTTTCAGGGAGCATGGGAACCATTAAACCCTCGGTGGAACGTGCAGACGGGCATCATGCCATTCGTCCGCGACCCGGTGATCGTTCATTTCACCGGACGCCGAAAGCCTTGGCAATCCTCGATCCGATGGATGCACACTCCCTACGCCCACGAATATCGCCAGATGCTACTCCAAACATCTTGGGCAGAATTTGTGAAGGAACGCTGCGTGCAACGGCAAATCGCCGATCTGCTTCTTTCCTTGGGTGGATACCTCGGCGGCGTTTACCGCGCAGGAAAAGTTAAGGCATATTTTGGCGATCAACGACGTTTGCCCGATGCCTGACAGCTTTCCAGACCTGTATAACACCCAAAGCAACGAAGCCTGGCGGGACTTCTTCGAGAAGCATTCGCACATCGTTTTGGTCGCAAATAGTGACGTCCTCGATCCCCGATCGATCCGCTCGCATGTGCCGGACGACACCTTGTTTATCTTCTTCAACAAAGCCTACAAAGTCCTGCACGAGAATTTCGCCGGACGTTCGATGCTCGTTGCCCGCAGTGGATCGATGGGGGCAAACATCGTGCACCGACATGAGGTCGACGATGTATTGCGATATTTCTCGAAATGTGAGTTCGCAGGAATACTCAACATCCGGACGGCAGCCGATGAGCGCTTCAGTCCCGCCTCAAAATTCAACGGCGCCAAGGTGTTACACGCGGATCTTGAACCCCTGATGTCGACGAAGTACCCGCCGAACAAAATACCGACGAGCGGGTTTGCGTTGATCATCTGGATGAGAGAACTCCAGATAAAATCCAATATTGTCTTGGCCGGTTTCTCGGGGCGGCGAAGCCCGCGATGGAAGGTCTTTGATGTGCACGACTGGACGTTCGAAAGAGCCTTTCTACGGCTTCTGGCCGACCGTGAGGTCATTACGAATTTCGGCCTATTGACATCGGCGCGGTTCGAAATTCTGAGCCAACAATTTCAAGATGCGAGCGCAGCGGAAATTCAGTCGGCGATAAATGAAACACTTGCAGCGCGCCTTGATGACGCTCTCGCGCATATCGATAGTTTGATGTCGATTACCAAATGGCAAAGAGCATTGAATTCTGCGTTTCGACGAATTCGACCAAAAACCCGAAAGCAGCGCAGCCTGGATCACAACAAATAAGCCGCTCACTTTCCGTGACTTGCCAAGCAACCAAGGGTCCCGAACGAGAGGAGAACACATGACGGAAGTCGTCAACATATATGTCGGTTTCGATTCGAAAGAAGTCGTCGCTCACCACGTGCTGTCGCAGAGCATTCTGGAGAGATCAAGTGTGCCGGTTCGTATAACGGCGATCTATCTTCCAAACCTCGGAAAGGTATTTACGAGAGAGCGCAACGCGCTGCAGTCGACGGAGTTCTCGTTCTCTCGTTTCCTAACGCCATACTTGAGCTCCTTTCAGGGGTGGAGCCTCTTTATGGATTGCGACATGCTCGCGAGAGCAGATATCGCTGAATTGTGGGCACTCAGAGATGACCGGTTCTCAGCCATGTGCGTCAAGCACGACTACCAACCAAAAATAGAGACGAAGTTCCTGGGCCAAACGCAAACGAAATACGAAAAGAAAAACTGGTCCAGCTTGATCCTCTTCAACAATGCTCGGTGCAAAGCGTTAAGTACCGAGTACGTGAATACCGCGACCGGCCTACAGTTACATCAGTTCAAATGGCTTGAAAGCGATGATCTGATCGGCGAACTGCCGGTCACGTGGAACTATCTCGTGAATGAATATGACAAGAGAGATGATGCCAAAATTGTGCATTTCACGGACGGCGGCCCGTATTTCGACGAGTATAAGGATAATGACTACGCCGACGAGTGGTTTGCGACAAGAGATCGAATGCTCCATGTTCAGCAGCGAGCATGAGCGATCGCACTGACGGCTCCACCCCGGAAGACCCGTCTTCAAGAGACCTGCGTAGCCGTCGTCAGGTTGTCGGCACCGGTTGCCACAGCGGTAGACCGGTGGCCTCCGATACATTCGGATCAGCCGTGAAAATCGGCATCCCCAACTTAACCAATCGCCGGATCATGTTCATATCCGGCTCTGAATGTTTTCGTGCCAGTCCAACATGATTATACACGTGTCCCGCTGATGATGGATCAATGCCCGACAAAATCACGGCCGCCGCATTGCTATTGAGAGCGAGTAAAGCCGCGATAATGCCGTTCGAGTATTTCGTCGAGGCATCGAGCTCGAAATTAAGAATCCCACTCACCTTCCGAACCAGTGAAACTCGCCTATAGCGGTCGACAATCTCAAGATTGTCGCACCGGTAATCAAATGCGCGTAGCCCCTGCTCTAGTTGGCGCCGGCCATGGCGCCAAAGCATAAGATAAAGAGTTCCGGTCTCCCTTCCCCTCAAAATCCGACGGACTTCGCGAGCATTCGTATTAAGCCCTTCAATCTGGTTGTACTGCATGATCGTTATGTGTGGCTTGGCGACGCCCCATGATTCCACCGTATGTTGAGAACCATTGATCGTCACGATTCGATACGTGTCATCCATGTTGGCGGGCATGTTCGCCTGTGGCGCCGATCCGACGACCGCAACAATCTTACCGGTTAGTGTGGGATCGAATACAGGCTCAGGTCGCACTAACAGGTATTTTATAAGCCGATAAATCCATTGCTTGGCACGAAACACCTGGCCGTGCTGGATGTTTTCCAAATCATCATTCTGCAAGCTCAATCACCCCAGATTGCCAAACCAGAAGTAGCGCGTTCATGCGCCGATCCCGAAAATGCCGTCGTCATCGGTCACTATGCATGACCAGACGCTTTGCCCATATTGATTGAACGCGAAATTCTTTGCCTCATCAACGGTCGAAAAATAAGGCCCATTGCATAGAATCTTCTCTCCGGAAAATGCAGCTTTAAGAACGCAAATCATTCCAACGGGCGTCTCGGCGTTCCGGTGTATCGCGAACTCGCTGTCAATGAGATCTATCTACGCTAAAACGGCTTGATTTGAATTGCCATTTTCAGCAGGCTCGCGCGTAGCTTTCGCCTCGTGAACCTGAGCTTTCGAAAATATTACAGCCTTCATGGGCCTGGTTATCGTGTCTACTACATGATTGATGCCGTGTCCGTGTGGTTGAGCAAAGCCCGAAGCTGCCGTTTGTCCGGCGCTGTGCCTCGGGTGCGGTCGACACGAACGGGCGAAGCGGCCCGGCCCAAGGTCAGGACGATGCGAGGCGAGAAAGGTGGGGTTGCGGACAATGCGGACCGCGTCCGCGGTCTGCAGTGGACGCGGCCATGCCTTGCGAAGCAAGCTGAATGATTGCAAGAACCGACAAGAGATTTTACGCAGCATCTCGAGGCAATGAAGGAGAAAAAGAATGGCTAGAACATTGGATGAGGTTCTTCAGAACCTCTCCGCGGAGCGCCGCGAGCGTCTCGAACTCCTCGGCAACGAGCGCCTAGAGGAATACCGCACACTTCAGGACCTCCGGAAAGCTCGAGACTTGACCCAGGTTCGCATGGCTGAAACGCTTGGCGTAAAACAGGAGAATATCTCGCGGCTGGAGAAGCGAAGCGATCTGCTGTTGTCGACCTTGCGCGGCTATGTCGGAGCCATGGGCGGCACGTTGGAACTCGTCGCCCGGTTTCCGG
The DNA here is from genome assembly GCF_056279785.1 of Rhizobium sp. USDA 3886. Taxonomy (NCBI): domain Bacteria; kingdom Pseudomonadati; phylum Pseudomonadota; class Alphaproteobacteria; order Hyphomicrobiales; family Rhizobiaceae; genus Rhizobium; species Rhizobium sp. USDA 3886. The sequence goes on from NZ_JBWCDC010000003.1 coordinate 2,019,783, forward strand.
ACCGGGAACCGGTGATCTTGTCGTCCTTATTTGACGATAACGCCGAACCAGCATCGAAACAAAGAACGCCGAGAGCTCGCGTTAAAAAACACCGCTCGGCGGCCTGAGTCGATCGCCGTCGCGGGCTCCTTTTTAATACGTCAGCACAATCGAGACAAAAAGGGCGCTCGACCCTTTCGGGGAGCGCCCTTCCAACCCGGACAGCATCGAACGCTCCAACCGGAGGTCAAGCAAGAGGCCGTCAAAACGGGAAGTGAGCTCTAAATGAGACCTGCATGGGCCGATTTCAAGTGGCACGAATCTTCAGCGATTGCTATCGCGCGAGCCATGCTCGTAATTCGAAATCGGAGCCGGACAGAATGACATCACGCCATAGCCGAGCGGGTGATTCGACGGAGACGCCGAGTTCATGGCGATCGTCGAGCTGTGGGTTTCTGGAGACATCTAAGCAGACGAGATGCGCGATCGGTATAATGCGTTGCTGGCACACCGTTCGCGCAGCAAACGCCGACTCGGTCTCAGCCGCGAAATCAGTCCGCAAATACCGAAAGCAACGGCCGTCCGGGCGGGCGATGGTTAGACACAGGACGTAGCGAAGATAGCCGCGCTTAGGATGCAGATTATCACCGGTTTCATTCGACCCTCCGGGACACGGCTTGAGCCGTGTCCCATTCCCTTAGAGTTTGCGCTTTATCAAGCGCCAAGCCAGGCCACTGCAGCTCTTCGCATTTACGCGGCGATCTGCAGATCCACATGGATGTTGCCACGCGTTGCCTTAGAGTATGGGCAAGTCTGGTGGGCTTCCTCGACAAGCCCTCGGGCGAGTTCCGGCTCGATACCCGGCAGGCTGATTTTCAAGCGGGCCTGCAGGAGATAGGCGCCATCCGTAGTGCCGAGATCGATCTCCGCATCGACGGCCGCGTTGTCGGGAAGCCGGAGCTTGCGTTTTCCGGCGGCAAGGCCCATAGCGCCGATGAAGCAGGCCGACCAGCCGGCTGCGAAGAGCTGCTCGGGATTAGTGCCGGCGTGGGTACTGCCCGGAGGCGAAAGCTTGATGTTCAGTTGACTATCATCGCTGCGCGAGAACCCGTCGCGCCCGCCGGTGGTATGAGTCCTGCCGGTGTAGAGAACCTTGTCGATCTTCGTCATGGAGCATTCCTTTGTTTGTGTCGCTGTCTGCAACGTCTTCTGACAGGGAGTCGTTTGACGGATTGACGTGTCCGGCATGTTTCCGAAATCGGCGAAAGTGTAACAAAGCGCAGCAGCGGCCCGGCGGACGTTTTTCCAAAAACGTCCGAAATTCCCGGAGTTAGCCGATGCTGACCTCGGCCGCCAGTCCGCCTCCGGCGCGATTGTAGAGCCTGACCGAGCCACCGATCGTCGCGGCAAGCTGCTGGGCGATGGCAAGACCCAGACCAGTTCCGCCGGTCTCGCGGTTGCGGGATTGCTCGAGGCGGAAAAAAGGCTGCATCGCAGCTTCGAGCATCTCTTCCGGAATGCCGGGTCCGCGATCCAGCACCGTGATGATGATATTGCGCTCGCCTTTTCGCTCCACGCTGATTTCGGCGGCACCGGCGAATTTCAGCGCATTGTCTATGAAATTCGACAGGATGCGGCGTAACGCATGCGGCTTCGTCGTGGCCGTGCCTTGGACGAGGCCGGTGACGGTCACGGATTTCCCGGTATCTTGATAATCATACGCAATGCTGTCGATGAACGACGCAAGCTCAATGCGGGAGGTCTTCTCGCCATTGCCATGCGAACTGCGCGCATAGGCTATGCCGTCCTGCACCAGCCGCTCTATCTCGCCAAGATCATGGAGGAGCTTGTTCTTTTCGGGCGAGTCGTCCGCCATGTCGGCGCGCAGCCGCATGCGGGTGATCGGTGTCTGCAGATCGTGGGAGATCGCCGCGAGGATCTGCACCCGCTCTTCGAGGTAATGGGCGATGCGGTCGCGCATGGCATTGAACGCTCGCGCGGCATGGGCGACTTCGCGCGGCCCGGTTTCACTGAGCGGCGAGGCTTTCTTGTTCGGGTCGAGGGCGTCAGCCGCGGCGGCGAGGTCGCCCAGCGGCCGGATCGCCTGGCGAACCGCGAGCCAGGTGCAGAGCACCAGAAGGGCCATCTGGACGGCGAGCACATAGGGCAGCCATTCGGCGATCGGCATGACGCCGGTCGGCGTGACGTCGATGGTGAGCGGCGAGCCGTCGGAAAGCGTCAGATGGCCCTGCAGCCTTTTCCCGTCGCCGGGAATGGATTCGATGCGCAGCGGAAGCCGGTGCCCGACTGCCTCCTCGATCCGGCCGGCGATCTCGGCTGCCCGCCCGGACATGTCCGGCACCCCGGGAAGGCCCGGCCCGAGCACGACACGGTAATTGCCGCGGCTAAGGCGATCCAGCCAGTCAGCCCTTTCGTTTGCCGGTAGACGGTCGAGGATCGCGATCGAGGTCGCAATGTCGCTCTCGAGCGTACCGAGCATGACGGCCTTCGCCGACATGTAACGCTCGAGGAAGAGCACGCTAAAGGAAAGGCCGTAGGCGATCGTAAGACCGGTAAACAGGATGAGAAAAAGCCGGGCGCGGAGCGTGCTTGGCCACCAGCCGGGACGAGACATGCCGTCCGCTTTCATGGCTTGGGCTCCGCGATCTCGATCGGAACCGCAAAGACATACCCTTCGCTGCGCACCGTCTTGATATAGACCGGCTCACGCGCGGCGTCGCCGAGCCGCTGGCGCAGGCGACTCACCAGGAGATCGATCGAGCGGTCAAACAGGTCGGCATCGCGGCCCTGGGTGAGGTTCAGGAGCTGGTCCCGGCTGAGGACGCGCTGCGGGTGGTCGATAAAGACGCGCAGCAGCCGATATTCGGCGCCGCTCAGCGCGATCTCCGTTCCCTCCCTGTCAAGGAGATGCCGGCCGACCGTGTCGAGCCGCCATTCGCCGAAAGCCAGCAATTCGCCTGCCTCGCTGATCTGCAGGTTCGGCGGCAGCATGCGGGTGCGCCGCAGCACCGCCTTGATGCGGGCCAGAAGTTCGCGTGCGGCAAACGGCTTCGGCAGATAGTCGTCGGCGCCCATTTCAAGCCCGATGATCCGGTCCATTTCGTCGCTGCGGGCTGTCAGCATCAGGATCGGCGTCGCCTTGTGCTTACCGACCCGCAACTCCCTGCACAATACGAGCCCGTCATCACCCGGCATCATCACATCCAGCACAATCAGGTCGACCGCATTGGCATCGAGGAAACTGCGCATCTGGCGGCCGTCCGCGGCGGCCGTTGCCCGAAGGCCATTCTTCTTCAGATAGCTCGACACCAGTTCACGGATCTCGCGGTCGTCATCGACGATCAGTATATGGTCGACATGCTCCATCTTCGGACCTTCAAATCCTTTATCAGCTCCGGGCAAGATCGTGGCCCGCTGCCTTTCTTAAACGCTGATCCGGCTGCCGCGAAGTGTGGAAATGCTCTGACGGCAGCCAAGCGCCCTTCAGAAGCGATCGACATCCAGGATGGCCTGCGCGAAAGCCTGCGGCGCCTCCTGCGGCAGGTTGTGACCGATGCCGCCAGTAATGGTACGATGTTCATACTTGCCGGAGAACTTCTTCGCGTAAGCGGCCGGTTCGGGATGCGGCGCGCCATTGGCATCGCTTTCCAGGGTGATCGTCGGCACGGTGATGACCGGAAAGGCGGCGAGCTTCTTTTCCAGTTCGTCATATTTCGCCTCACCCTCCGCAAGACCCAGCCGCCAGCGATAATTGTGGATCGTGATCGCAACATGGTCCGGATTTTCGAGGGCCTGAGCCGAGCGGTCGAACGTTGCGTCGTCGAAACGCCACTGCGGCGAGGCGAGCTTCCAGATCAGTTTTGCAAAGTCATGCCTGTTGGCCTCGTAGCCGGCGCGGCCGCGTTCAGTGGCGAAATAGAACTGGTACCACCAGGAAAGTTCGGCCTGCGGGGACAACGGCTTTTTGTTCGCTTCCTGGCTGCCGATCAGATAGCCGCTGACGGAGACCATAGCCTTGCAGCGTTCCGGCCAGAGGGCCGCCATGATATTTGCCGTGCGGCCGCCCCAGTCGTAGCCGGCGATGACGGCGCGTTCGATCTTGAGCGCATCCATGAAGGCGATCATGTCCGCGGCGATTGCAGCCTGCTGGCCGTTGCGCGGCGTATCCTTGGAGAGGAACTGTGTGGTTCCGTAACCGCGCAGGTATGGCATAAGTACGCGATAGCCGGCCGATGCCAGTAGTGGCGCAACATCCACGAAACTAAAGATGTCGTAAGGCCAGCCATGCAGCAGCAGGGCGACAGGGCCGTCTGCCGGACCGGCCTCGGCATAGCCGATATCAAGCACGCCGGTCCTGACCTGCTTCAATGTATCAAAGGAGATATGCGTACCCGCCTCGACGGCAGGCAGCGCCGCCACGGGAACCTGGGCGGGCTGGGCGCCAGCGGTCCTGCTGAGGCCGAATTCGACCGCTGCCACCGTCAGGGCGGCCATGCCAAAGAAACGACGGCGCTGGTGATTGATCTCACTGGACATTGGCTTTCTCCGATTTGAGTTTGATGACGGCAGAAAACGGCCGGCATGTATCCCCGATGTTTCGCGCATCGCATCCTATTGCATGCGGATGTAGCATCGAGCCCTCCAGATACATTCCGATACAATTCACCTGCGGCCGGCACGCTAGGGCAGCAAGGTCCGCGGGCAATTTGTGTCGCACTGTAGCGCCCGGCCGATTTCTACACTTCGGTACAATTCCCCTTAAACCGGACACATCCTGGATACGTCGCACCCGCCAGATTGGCCCCCGTTGCTGGTCGAGCCGCATCGCCGTCCAGAGCCCGACAGTTCGGTTTCAAAGGAAACGATGATGACGCTTCTTATCATTGCCTATCTCGGGGGAGCGCTGACCATTCTCAGCCCGTGCATCCTCCCTGTCCTTCCATTCGTCTTCGCCCGCGCTGGGCAGCCTTTCGTCCGCAGCACGCTGCCGATGCTGATCGGCATGGCCGCCACCTTCTCGCTCGTTGCGACACTTGCCGCGGTCGGCGGCAGTTGGGCAATCCACGCCAATGAATACGGCCGCCTCGCCGCAATCGTGGTGCTTGCCATCTTTGGCGTCAGCCTTCTTTCGCCGCATGTGGCGAGCATCGTCACCCAGCCGGTGGTCGACTTCGGCAACAGGCTGCTGAACGCCTCGGGTAAGTCGGGTTCCGCACAGACTGCGGCAAGCTCGCTTGTGCTCGGTGTTGCGACCGGCCTGCTTTGGGCGCCTTGTGCAGGGCCGATCCTCGGCATCGTGCTCACGGGCGCTGCGCTGCAGGGCGCCAATCTTGAGACGACGTTCCTGCTGCTCACCTATGCTGCTGGTGCGGCGACCTCGCTTGCAATCGCCCTTACTGCCGGCGGAAAAATCTTTGCCGGCATGAAACGGTCGCTCGGCGTCAGCGAGCGGATCCGCCAGGTTCTGGGCGCGGCCGTGCTGGCCGGCGTCGCCGCCATTGCGCTCGGCTTGGATACCGGCCTGCTGGCTCAGCTTTCCTATGCCAGCACCACCTCCTTCGAACAGACCGTGCTCGACCGCCTGCATGCAAAGCCCACCGCCGATGCGCCGTCCAAGGCCGCCAGCGATGACCGGATGATCGCAGCCGCCGATACGAAGCGGCCGTTCCGCAGCGACCTGCCCGTCGAGGGCCCAGCGCCTTCCCTGGATGGCGCCGTCGAATGGCTGAACTCGCCGCCGCTTACGACAGAACAATTGCGCGGCAAGATCGTGCTTGTCGATTTTTGGACCTACTCCTGCATCAACTGCATCCGCACCACGCCTTTTGTCCGTGCCTGGGCCGGGAAATATAAGGACCAGGGCTTGGTGGTTATCGGCGTGCATGCCCCGGAATTTGCTTTTGAGAAGAAGATCGACAACGTCAGAAAGGCGGTCGGCGACTTCAAGATCGGCTATCCCGTCGCGATAGACAACGACTACCGCATCTGGCGTGCCTTCGAAAACAGCTACTGGCCGGCCCATTACCTGATCGATGCCAAGGGCCAGATCCGCTATCACCACTTCGGCGAAGGCAACTACCGCCAGACCGAGCAGGCGATCCAGGATCTGCTGCGCGAAGCTGGAAGCGCGATGGCGGCCAGCGCACCGGTCAGCCCCAACGCGAAGGGCGCAGAAGCAAGCCCCGACCTTCGCAATGCCCGCTCCGGCGAGACCTATCTCGGCTACAAGCGCGCCACCAACTTTGCCTCCCGGGAAAACTTGCAAGCCGACGCCGCCCGCGACTACTCGGTCGCCGAGCCGAGCCTCAACGAATGGGGCCTCTCCGGCAGCTGGACCGTCGGTGCGGAACAAGCAACCCTCAACCAGCCGGGGGGCCGCATCGCCTACCGCTTCAGCGCCCGCGACCTCCATCTCGTCCTCGGTCCGGGTCCGTCCGGCAAACCGGTCCGCTTCCAGGTGACGATCGACGGCAAGGCTCCGGGAGCCGGCCGGGGAGCCGATATCGATGCCGACGGCAACGGCACGGTGACGGCGACCAGGCTCTACCAGCTCGTCCGCCAGTCCGGCGACGTGGAGGCGCGGAATTTCGAGATCCGTTTCCTCGATCCCGGGGTCGAAGCTTACGCTTTCACCTTCGGCTGACCATCCCTTCCCTCATCGAAAACATAAAAAAACAGGAGTAACCCCATGAACCGCCTTTATCTTTCCACTCTCGCCATCGCATTCGCCTCCAGCGTGATCGCATTCGCAGCCCAGGCTGCGGACGTGAAGAACATCGTCATCGTCCGCGGCGCATTGGCGGACGGCTCCGGCTGGCGCAAGGCGACCGAAATCCTCGAACGGCGCGGCTTCCATGTTACCATTGTCCAGGAACCGATCACCTCGCTCGCCGACGATATCGCCGCGACCAAACGGGTCCTCGACCTCCAGGACGGCCCGGCCCTGCTCGTCGGCCACAGCTATGGCGGCATGGTGATCACCGAAGCCGGCCACAGCACGAATGTCGCCGGCCTTGTCTATGTCGCCGCGTTCCAGCCGGACAAGGGCGAAAGCCTGCTCAGCCTCGCAAGCTCCAAGCCGGCCGGCGGCATGAACATCCGCGAGACGACGGACGGAAAGTATCTCTATCTCGATCCCGCCGCCTTTGCGAACGACTTTGCCGCCGACCTTCCGAAAGACGAAGCCGCGTTCCTGGCGAAATCACAGGTCTTCGCCTCCAAGGAAGCCTTCTCGGCCAAAGCCGGTGATCCCGCCTGGAAGACGAAGAAAAGCTGGACGATCGTCGCCACCGAGGACCGCGCCATCAATCCGGACCTCGAACGTCAGATGGCGGAACGGGCCGGCAGCGAGGTGACCGAGATCAAGGCCAGCCATGCGGTGTTCGCCTCGCAGCCGGAAAAGGTGGCCGACGTCATCGAAAAGGCGGCGAATGAGGCCGGAAACTAACTGGGCGGCGGCCCGTGCAAGCGCGAGCACGGGCCGCCGCCCCTTCTCAAGTGCCCCGACCAGTCAGCCACGAAATCCGGCTCTTCTGCCCAGTGGAGGTGTCACCGGCACATGCCGAATTGAGATTATTCCATCTCCCAAATTGAAAATGCCCGCACAAGGCGGGCAAATCCTTCCATACTGTCAGCAAGCTGCTATCGCAGCACTTCCAGTCCTTTTCGTTCGACAAGATCAAGAATCTTGATGGCCATGCTGCCAGGCTTACTCGCCAGAACAGATTCTCCTAAATCGCTGATAAACTTAATTTAATCTCTATCGGCCATCCAGATTTAGTTGCTCCGGAGCCAACGGGATAAGCCATTTTGAGAAAGCAATCTGCTGGTCGATGGCTGAGTTTTCGCGCCCGCCTGTTCCACTCGACAGCTACCCGCAGTACCTACGCAGTCTCTTACTTTCTGGATGCATCATTTGCAATTTCGCCGTATCGTTCCGAGAGACTTGGGGGCGGGCGAAATCCAATGCGTCATCGCACGAAAATTCGAACGGCGCTGGGCGCCGTGACTATCCTGCTAGGCATATATTTGCTGCTCGCTTATTTTGTCATTCCCGAGATCTGGGTTTTTCACGATGCGGATCGCGTTGCGAAGCTGGGCAACATGGTCACGACCACCGCGCAGGACATTCCGGGCGATCCGGTCAATGTCGGTCTCGTCGGTTCGAAGGAGGACGTGGTCCGCGCCTTTGTCGCGGCCGGATGGGATCCTGCCGATAAAATCACCTTGCGCACATCGATCGATATCGGGTTGAGCGTCGTGCTTGACCGGCCCGACCTCGATGCCCCGGTCAGCCCGCTGTTTTTTGAGGGAAGAAAGCAGGACCTCGCCTTCGAGAAGCCTTTGGGCAAAAGCGCCGACGAGCGCAACCATGTTCGTTTCTGGCTCACGAAGCAGCCCGGGGAGGACAACCGTCCGCTATGGTTTGGCTCGGCAAGCTTTGATCGTGGCGTCGGTCTCAGTCACGACACCGGGCAGATTACGCATCATATTGGCCCGGATATCGATGCCGAGCGGAACCTGGTTATCGGCGATCTTCTCAAGGCGGGCCAACTTCTGTCGAGCTATGAGATCGATGGCATCGGGGCGACAAGAACCGGTCGCAACGGAGGCGGCGATCCCTATTTCACCGACGGGAAGGCCCTCATCGGCGTGCTTCGGACGAAAAAAGGCGATTAATCATCGATGTCGTGACCATCCGTTTCTTGTCCGTCAGCTTGCATTCCGGAGATTTGCCTTGCTTACACACTGAGCGCCTTGTTGATTGCCGCGATAAGATCGGATCCGGCAAACGGCTTTCGCAAGTACGCGATGCACCCCGCCCACTCGGCCTCTGCCTGCAGGCGTCGCTCTTCGAGTGCTGTGATAAAGATGACCGGCAGGTTCGAGCCCGCCTCTTTCAGCCTACGCTGCAATTGCATGCCGGACATGCCACCGTCCAAGTCGATATCCAGCACAAGGCAGGCAACGTCGATGCTTTCATATTGAGCGAGAAAGGCTTCAGCGGATGCATATTCTGTGGCTGCAAAACCATAGGCGTTGAGGAGCCGTCCGACGCTCCGCCGTATGCTTGCGTCATCGTCTACAACGGCGACCGTGCGGCGCAGCTTTCCCATCTCAAGCCCCCACTCGTGACTATGTGAGAGATACACGATAGCCCTAATAGTAGGCGTGTTGGCGTTCGATTGATATTGCCCTAAAGGGAACTCGCCGGGACGTTCCGCCCAGAAGGGCTTCGCTCTACAGGACTGATACTGGCTGCAATCGACACGACTTCGGCAACGGACCGTACGCCGAGCTTTTCCATCACGCGATGGCGGTGCACCTTCACCGTACGCTCCGAAACGCCAAGGGCATAAGCGATCTGCTTATTGAGACGGCCACGGATGATGAACTCAAAGACTTGGGCTTCGCGCGCGCTCAGGCTCGCCACCAACGCCCGCTCTTCCTGACGCCGCTCGTGCTCGCTGCGCTGCCTCTCATATTGGGCCAACGCTCGCTCGATCGTTTCTATCAGCACCGCCGTCGATGTGCGTTTTTCCAGAAAGTCCTGTGCGCCCGCCTTCATCGCGTCGACGCTGGCCTTTATATCTCCTTCGCCTGTGAGGAAGACTATCGGCAACAGAGGTGCTCGCTCCCGCAGTTGCCGCTGTACTTGCAAGCCGCTCTGGCCGGGCATCTGCAGGTCAAGAAGAACGCAGCCCGGCTCGCAGTCTGAAAGGCAAGAGAGAAACTGATCGCCGGATTCGTAGGCCTCGACTTTGAGACCATACGTGGAAAGCAGCCTCGCAGTCGCCGTTCGGTAGGACTCGTCGTCGTCTACAATATGGATGACCGGCTTCATCAAACGTTCTCCTCCCGCCGAGCCAGGGGCAGGACAACGCGAAAGATTGCGCCGCCTTCGGGCCGGTTGGAAGCCGAGATCGTGCCTCCGTAGGTCTCGACAATAGCGCGCGCTATGGAAAGACCCAATCCGGTCCCGGCTTGCTTGGTCGTATAGAACGGGTCGAAGATTCTGGGAAGGCGCTCCTCTGGAATACCGTTGCCTGTGTCGGTGACACAGAGCGCGGCCTTCTCGTTGGCCAGTCCTGTCGCGAACGTCAGTGTCCTCCTGGGAGAACCGACATCCAACATGGCGTCCATCGCGTTTGTTGCCAGATTGAGGACGACCTGTTGCACGTGAACCTTGTCGGCACGTACGGGTAACTCTGCTGTCGGCTCAGTCGCCTTCAACGTAATGCCCCGGCGTTCGGCCTCACCGTGAATGATGCGAATGGCGCTCGACATGACGTCGTTGAGGTCGAACTCTTGCCAGTCGATCTCGCTTCTCTTCTTGAGCAACCCCCTCATCCTGCCAATGATATCGCCTGCCCGCTGGTCGTCTTCCTGGATGTCTTGAAGAATCTGCCGGATCAATTCCAGATTGGGGGTTTCGCTTCGAAGCAGCTCGGAAGCGGCTTCGGCATTGTTTCGGATGGCCGACAGGGGCTGGTTCAGTTCGTGGGCGATAGACGACGACAAAGCGCCAGCCGTTGCGGACTGGTTGAGATGAACAACCTCGAGCAGGTGAAGGCGAGACCGGCGCTCCGCGTCACGGCGTCTGCGTCGCTCGAATAGAAGGATTGCGATAACGCCCGCCTGCATAAAAACGACGGCAAGGACCCCTGTCGCCGCTAGCCAATGTTCCTCCCAAAAGCCTTTCTGCTTGTACATCTGGATGGTACCCGGCGGCAGATCCTTCTCCGGCAGCCCCCAGCGCCGAAGTTGCCGGGCATCGACGATGTATGTCTGCGACGCGTTGACGTCCGCCACCAGCTTGCCGGCGATCGCATCGATGACGAGGTTTCCGACGGTGCGCCCCAACGTCTCGAACGTGACGGTATTGCCGCCGACGACGCCGTGGTCGATGTAGGTTTGATAGGGGCCGTAGACGGGCGCACTGGCAGTTGCTGCAATCTGCCTCACCGCTTCGCGCGGAATGAAGTTCCGTCCTGCGCGATCTTTAAAAACCGTCAAGGCAAGGATGATGCTGTCGGAGGGCACATGTGCTGCGCGTTCGATGAACTCCTCAATCGTCAGATCTTCCAGGTATGTCGTGTCGTATGATTTCGAGAACTCGCCGAGATCGGCGCGGGCCGTCGCCAACCATCCCCGGTCGAAGTCGGACGATCCGCCGATGATGTAGAGGTGTCGGGCCTTGGGTTGCAGGTTGCGGGCCATTTCAGCGGTTTTCAGGATGTCGAATGTCGTGAAGGCGCCGATGACGTCATCCGGGAGATTGATCTTCTCGGCAGTGGAGTTGCCGAAACCGGCCGCGACAATTTTTGCGGTGGGTGCGATCGCACTGCGGTTGGCCGATATGAAGCTGGCGGACTCCCTGCCAAGCGCGACGACCACATCGGGGCGACGAGCGGCATACTTCTCTGCGAGGTATTGCCCCATGCGTGCGACATGGTCGGCTTCCGGAAATCTCGACAGATCCAGGAACTCTGAAAACAAATCAACCTTGCCATCTGTCGCTCCCAGCAAACGGCTACGCAACGCTTCTCCGACAACCGTCGTCGCCACGACCCTCTCGTCGTAGGGATAGAGGATGAGGATGCGCGGGACCCGGTCGATGATTGGGAACGATGTGCCGGAATTTGCCGCGTGGCAGTTCGAAACAATCAATGCGCCGGCCGCCAGCAAGAGGCCAGCGCACTGCAATCGACCTGACCACTTGCCCGAACCCATCCGGCTTCCCCCAAAGCCGCACAACAATAACACCTTAACGGTGTAATGTCATCTCACAATATACTACCATTGATTGGGACATCGCATGCCAGATTCCCTAAAGGGCAATATCGGCGACCACCTGCATCCGCTAATGTCCACGTCGGCCGACTGGGTAGAGGCTCCGTCGGTTTATCGCAGTGTAAAGTTCCGTTTCGCCTGACGCATGCAACCGCGCGGCGACGCCCGGTATCTGCCATCACTCAGGCGAACGTCCAACCGAGGATTTGATATGAACAGCAGAATCCTTATCCGCTGCATGGGAGCATTGGCTTCCTCCACCATTGCCTGGTGCGCAGTCTCATCCGCGCAAGCGCAGGACGCGCCAGCAAAGCCCAACATCCTGTTCATCGTCTCCGACGACACAGGCTACGGCGATCTCGGCCCCTATGGCGGCGGCGAGGGCCGCGGCATGCCGACGCCGAACATCGACAAGCTGGCAGACGAAGGGATGACGTTCTTTTCTTTCTATGCCCAGCCGAGTTGCACGCCCGGCCGCGCCGCGATGCAGACCGGACGTATTCCAAACCGCAGCGGCATGACGACAGTTGCCTTCCAGGGCCAGGGCGGAGGCCTGCCCGCCGCCGAATGGACGCTCGGATCCGTAATGAAACGAGGTGGCTACCAGACCTATTTCACGGGCAAGTGGCACCTTGGCGAGGCAGACTACGCGATGCCGACCGCTCAGGGCTATGACGAAATGAAATATGTCGGCCTTTATCATCTCAACGCCTACACCTATGCCGATCCGACCTGGTTCCCGGACATGGATCCGAAACTCAGGGAGATGTTCCAGAAGGTGACCAAAGGCTCGCTGTCCGGCAAGGCCGGCGGCGAGGTTAAGGAAGACTTCAAGATCAACGGCCAGTACGTCGACACGCCGGTGATCGACGGCAAGGAAGGTGTCGTCGGCATCCCATACTTCGATGGCTATGTTGAGAAGGCGGCGATCGAATTCCTGGATGCCGCCGCAAAGAAGCCGGATCAGCCGTTCTTCATCAACGTCAACTTCATGAAGGTGCACCAACCGAACCTTCCGGCGCCCGAGTTCCAGCACAAGTCCCTGTCGAAGTCGAAGTATGCAGACTCGATCGTAGAACTCGACACGCACATCGGCAGGATCTTGGACAAGCTGCGTGAAACCGGCATGGACAAGAACACGCTGGTTTTCTACACGACGGACAACGGGGCCTGGCAGGACGTCTATCCGGACGCCGGATACACGCCGTTTCGCGGCACCAAAGGCACCTTGCGCGAGGGTGGCAACCGTGTTCCTGCGATTGCAGTCTGGCCGGGCAAGATCAAACCTCGAACCAAGAATCACGATGTCGTCGGTGGCCTCGACCTGATGGCGACCTTCGCCGCCGTCGGCGCGGTTCCTCTGCCTGACAAGGACCGCGAAGACAAGCCCATCATCTTCGACAGTCACGACATGTCGCCGATCCTGCTCGGCACCGGAAAGTCGGACCGCAAATCATGGTTCTACTTTACCGAGAACGAGCTCTCGCCCGGCGCGATACGCGTCAACAACTACAAGTTCGCGTTCAATATCCGCGGCGATGACGGAGCCTCAACGGGCGGGCTGGCCGTCGACTCCAACCTCGGCTGGAAGGGTGCGGAGAAATATGTAGCCACAGTGCCTCAGGTGTTCGATCTGTGGCAGGACCCGCAGGAACGCTACGACATTTTCATGAACAACTTCACCGAGCGGACCTGGATGGGCGTGGTCATGGGCGAGGAATTGAAGAAGATCATGGCCACGTACGTGGAGTACCCGCCTCGGAAGCCCCAGAGTCTGACCTACAACGGCCCCATCACACTGTCGGATTACGAACGCTTCCAGTGGGTCCGAGACTCCCTGGCGAAAGAAGGCGTGAGCATTCCGATGCCGACCGGCAACTAACGCCGCACGGCGGCCTAGGATCACGCCTGGGCCGCCGGACTCTGACCGCCTCAGTGCGAAATTGGGCACGTGTCAGTTGGGCAGTTTTCAACGAGGGCGCAGGCCACCGGCCCCGCCTCGGGCAGTTGGGAGGAATTGAACAATGCATAGATTTAAAAACGTCTGGCTTGGTCTTTTGGGTTCCGCATTTGCCGCGATAACAACGGTCGACCCCGCGGCGGCACAGGAAAAACCCAACATCGTCGTCATTATGGCAGATGACGTCGGTATCTGGAACATCGGCGCCTATCACCGCGGCATGATGGCCGGGCGCACGCCGAACCTCGACAAGATCGCCAACGAGGGCATGCTGTTTACCGACTACTACGCCGAGGCGAGCTGCACGGCTGGTCGCGCGGCCTTCGTTATGGGCCAACTTCCAATTCGCACCGGCCTGACCACGGTTGGCCAAGCCGGCGCCACTGTCGGCATGCCGGCGGAAGCAATGACCATTGCGACGGCGCTCAAGGACTTGGGCTACGCCACGGGGCAGTTCGGCAAGAACCATCTCGGCGACCGCAACGAGTACTTGCCCACGGTCCACGGCTTCGACGAGTTCTTCGGCTATCTCTATCACCTCGACGCCATGGAGGACCCGTCACACCCCGGCTACCCGCAGGAATTGTTGGACAAGGTCGGCCCCCGCAACATGGTTCACAGCTTTGCGACCGAAACCGACGATGCAACGGTAGACCCGCGCTGGGGCAAGGTCGGAAAGCAGAGGATCGAAGACGCCGGTACTCTTTATCCGGATCGGATGGAGACGGTGGATGAAGAAATCCGCGATATCGCGTTCAAATGGCTCGACAAAGTGAAGGCGGACAACAAGCCGTTCTTTCTGTGGCTCAATCCCACACGCATGCATATCGTGACCCATCTGTCACCCAAATATGAGGCTTTGCGCAATTCGAAGAACGGATGGTCGCTTCAGGAAGCAGGCATGGCCCAGCTCGACGACATAGTGGGCGCGACCATGCAGAAGTTGACGGACATGGGCGTGGACGACAACACGATCGTCGTGTTCACGACGGACAACGGCACCGAGACCTTCACCTGGCCGGACGGCGGCAACACCCCGTTCAAGGGGCAAAAAGGCACCGTCTATGAAGGCGGCTTCCGTGCCCCCGCGATGATACGCTGGCCCGGCAAAGTGCCTGCGGGCAAGGTCGAAAATGGCATCGTCTCCGGCCTCGACTGGTTCCCCACCTTTGTTGCCGCTGCCGGCAATCCGAACATCAAGGAGGAACTGCTGAAGGGCAAAACCGTCGGCGACAAAACCTACAAGAACCATCTCGATAGTTACAATCAGCTGGACTTGGTCACCGGCAAGGGACTCTCTGCCCGGCAGGAGGTATTCTATTTTGGCGAAAGCACTCTCGGAGCGGTGCGCATAGGCGACTACAAGTATCGCTTCATTGACCAACCCCACGGTTGGATCGGCGTCAAGAACCAGCTCAACGCGCCCACCCTGACAAACCTGCGCCTGGACCCGTTCGAGCGCTTAGGCGATCCGGAAAACGGGACCTTGGATGGCGCGCAGGGAAATTTCATGGGCTGGTTTGTCTACGAGTTCTGGCGCTTCGTGTTCGTCCAACAGCAGGTAGCTGCCCTCGCCCAAACGGCAATCGAGTATCCGCCGCTGCAGAAGGGCGCAAGCTTCAACCTCGACGCTGTGAAGGCGCAAATCGAGGCCGCGGTTAAACAACGCGCAGCTCAGTAGCATGGCGTCAATCTGCGCGGCTGATCGCTCTTTGCGGTCGGCCGCCAATGAATATTTCGCCGTCGATCGGCAACGTGATGAACATAACAATACGGAGTGTCACATGCTTGCGAAGTATGATCTCCCCGAACTGACCCGTCGCGTCATATTGGCTGCCGCCGCGGCTCTGCTCGTCGCACCGCTGGCTTTCGCCCAGACCGATCCTCTTCCCTCCTGGAACGACACCGCCCCGAAGGCGGCGATCGTCGCCTTCGTCGAGAAGGTGACAAAGGAGGGTTCGCCGGAGTTTGTCCCGGAACTGGAGCGCATCGCCGTGTTTGACAATGACGGCACGCTTTGGACCGAGCATCCGATGTACACGCAACTCGCCTTCGCGCTCGATCGCGTGAAGGCGCTTGCTCCGGAACACCCGGAATGGAAGGACACGCAGCCGTTCAAGGCCGTGCTCGAAGGCGACATGAAGACGCTGGCCGCATCCGGCGAAAAGGGTCTCCTGGAACTCATCATGGCGACCCATTCCGGACTGACCAGCGACGACTTCCAGAAGATCGTTACCGATTGGCTTGCCACTGCGCGCGACCCGAAGTTCAAGCGCCCCTACACCGAACTCGTTTATCAGCCGATGGTCGAGCTGCTCGCCTATCTGCGCGCCAACGGCTTCAAGACCTTCATCGTCTCGGGCGGCGGTGTTGAGTTCATGCGGCCATGGACGGAGCAGGTCTACGGCGTCCCGCCAGAGCAGGTTGTTGGGTCGTCGATCAAGACCGAGTTCAGGATGCGTGACGACACGCCGACCTTGTATCGCCTGCCGCAAGTCAACTTCATCGACGACAAGGCAGGCAAGCCGGTTGGGATCAACGAGCATATCGGCCGCCGGCCGATTGCGGCCTTCGGCAATTCCGACGGTGACCTTGAAATGCTGCAATGGACGACGATGGGCGGTGCGCCCGCGCGTCTCGGCGTCCTCGTCCACCACACCGATGCGGAGCGCGAATATGCCTACGACCGTGACACTCAATTCGGCCGCCTCGACAAGGCGCTCGACGCGGCAGCGATCATAGGTTGGACCGTTGTCGACATGAAGGCCGACTGGAAGCAGATCTTCAAAGACTAAGGCCTTACGCGGCTCTGCGGTGACATTGGACTCCAACAGCGTTCACCGGGACAGGTGTGCTGCCTGTCCCGCCTGGGAGGATATCACAATGAAAATCGACCATATTGCTTCACTGGCCTTCGCCGGAGGTTTCGCGCTGGCCACTGCCGCCTTTGCGCAGGAGCCCCGAAAAAGCCCCACGTACCGCTCGAAAAGGCAATTGGCAAAGTCGCGCCAACGGGTCCGGTCCCGTCATTGGCGGTTATCAACTCGGCAGCCAAGATCGAGAACGGAAAGCTCGTGCTGACCGGTGTCTCGCCCAACTCGATCGTCTTTGCTGACCGGCCGGTGCGAGCTTCCGGGCATATGATGACCGAACACTTCATCATGCAATGGGACGACGGCAAGGACAATTTCGCCGTCGATCCTCCGAACGCGACGGTATCGGTGCTGGGTGGCGACGGATCGGACGTCAGCGACGCCGTCGTCACGCTCAAAACCCCGAAGCTCGACGGCAACACGCTGACATTCGACATTGCCATTCTGGAAGGAAGCCTGAGCGGTGCAACTGGGCCTGCAGCCCTGTTCATCGATCACTTCGGCGGCGGTGGCGGCTTCGGCGGTGGCGGCTTCGGCGGCGGCAGTTTTGCTGGGGGAGATTTTGGCGGAGGCAGCTTCAGGGGCAATGGCGTGCAGATCGGCGACACCAACATCAACCGTGTGGGAGGCAGCTACTGGCATGCGCCCGTCTATCACGGAGCTTGGTATCGCGGCGCCCCGGTCGCCGCTGGCGTGGTCGCCGGTGCGGCCATCGGAGCGGCAGCAGCGCGTCCCTACTATCCCTACTATACCAACGGCCCGCAATGCGGCTACTATCCCTACCCGCCTTGCTACTGACCCCATTCCCGTCACGCCGCCGCGGCGGCGTGACGTTTCCTAAACTGGTATGATGGAGCGATTGAGTGGCAGCATCTGTTCGGTCAGCGGCGGTTGGAAGGATAATCCTCCTGTTGTTGGTGTTGCTCGCGTCCACCGGGGGGAGCCTTGCGACCGATGACGTCGCGATACCTGTCCCGGATCCTCGGATATCTGTTCATGAGGGCTTCGTCGACGAGAAGACCTGCGCGTCCTGCCATGGCGATCAGGCGGCCGCTTTCGCGAAATCCGACCATGCAAGGGCCATGGCGTTAGCCGACGAAAACGCCGTTCGGGCGGATTTCAACAATTCCCGGTTTGAACATGACGGCACTGTCACGACGTTCTCCCGCCGCGACGGACGGTTCCTCGTCAGAACGGAGGGACCGGACGGCAAGGAAGCCGAGTTCGAGGTGAAATATACATTCGGCTATGAGCCCCTTCAACAATACTTGGTCGACACGGGAGGCGGCCGGCTGCAGGCGCTTGACGTCGCCTGGGACACAACCAGACAGCAGTGGTTCTGGCTCGGCAACAATACCCCAGCCAAACCAGGCTCGACCTATCACTGGACGGGTCCGTTCTACCGCTGGAACCGCACCTGCATCGACTGTCACTCGACCGATCCACAAGCGGGCTTTCAACCGGCGACGAACGAATACAAGTCGACCTACATCGCCACGAGCATCGGTTGTCAATCCTGTCACGGCCCTGGCGCGAAGCACGTCGCCTGGGCGGCGTCCGGCAAGGCCTCCTCCATCAGCAATCCAGACCTCGGATTGCCGAAAGCCGACGCAAGCGCTTGTTTTGCCTGCCATGCAAGACGGACCAGGCTCCTGACCGGCCACGAGGCCGGGAAGCCTTTTCTCGATTACTTCTCCCCGGCACTGCTGCGAGAGGATCTCTACTTTCCCGATGGGCAGATACTCGACGAGGTCTTCGAGTACGGCTCGTTTCAGCAAAGCAAAATGGCAAGGGCGGGCGTGACCTGTCTCGATTGCCATCGTCCGCATGAGGCCGGCCTCAAGGCCGCGGGCAACGCGCTCTGCACGCAATGCCATTCGGAAATCAAGCCCGAGCGCTTTGCGAAGCAGGATCCCAGCGGACTGTTCGACGATCCGAGCCACACCCACCATCCAGTCGGCTCGGCCGGCGCGCAATGCGCCAACTGTCACATGCCACAGCGCACGTATATGAAAGTCGATCCGAGACGCGATCACTCGTTCGTCATTCCTCGACCGGATCTATCGGCGACCTTCGGAACGCCAAATGCATGCATGACCTGTCACGCGGGCAAGAGCAACGCCTGGGCAGCGGAAACCATGGACAAATGGTACGGAGCGGAATGGCGCAAGCGTCCGACGATCGCCCATGCGTTCGCGGGCGCCGCGAATGGCGAGCAGGCTGCGTTGGACGCACTCCGCAAGCTCGTCAACGACGAGGACCAGGCCGGGATCGTCAGGGGCAGCGCCGTTGCCAGAATGAGCCGAATTGACGGAGCGGACGTCACCGCTGACGTTCGATCCGCATCCGTGGACGCAGATCCACTCGTCAGGCTCGGAGCAGCGGAAGCCGCAGTCAACCTTCCGCCGGAGCGCCGGCTGGAGGCGATCGGCGGCCTGCTCAGCGATGAAACGCGCGCCGTGCGCGTAGCGGCAGCAACGGCCCTCGGAAGCACACCTCCCGACCTCTTCGGCAACCAGCGAGGCAGCTTCGAAGCCGCCGTCAACGACCTTCGTGCCTACGTCGATACAAATGCAGACGTTGCGGAAACGCAGAGCAACTATGGCTTCTTCCTGTTCGGCCAGCAGCGCATAGCAGAGGCGGAGGCCGCCTTTCGGCGAGCAATCTCGCTGGACCCGACACTGGAAGGATCACGGGTTAATCTTGCGGAGTTCTATCGTGCCACCGGCCAGACCGACAGATCCGAGCAAACCTATGCCGAAGCAATCTCGGTGGCGCCCGATCGCGCCGATCTGCGTTACGGGCATGCTCTGTCCCTGGTTCGCAAGAAGGCGATTGACAACGCCATTTTGGAACTGGAGGAAGCGATCCGGCTCGATCCTCAGAACTCCCGCTACAAGACGACGCTTGCGGTTGCCCTCGACTCCGTCGGAAGGACGGGAGACGCGCTGAACAGGCTCGATGCCTGGGCGGCCGCCGGCTCGGATCCCGATTTGACGGGCCTCGCGCTCCAATACAGTCTCAAGCTTCAGCGGTTGCCGGACGCGTTGAAGTTCGCAGAGCGCATGGCCGAACTGAGACCACAAGACCAGCAGATCTCGGATCTGCTGAGGCAGTTGCGACAGGCCGTCAACCAGCAATAGATGTTCCTGCCTGCCGAAATCCACTTCCTATCGCACAGTCGCGAGCAAACGATTTCGGGGGCCTTCTCATGAAGGCCATTCATGTGCATGCGATCCTACTGCTGACAGGCGAATCCTCGGCGGGGCGAAGACGGTCGAGACCCGCAGCCAGCAGGGGCCGATCGTCGGCGTGTCCGTTCATTTCTGGGGATTGCAGTCGCCGGATGGGGAGCGGCTGGCGATTACGATGTCGGGCGATCGTCGTGCTCGCGCTGTGAGAGCCGGATGTCCTGCAAGAGCCGGAAGAACGCCACCGCGAGGAAGGAAAGAGTAGCGATGAAAAGAAGGGCGGCTCCCGGCTCGTGGCGGTATCCCAGGAAGGCGATGACGAAGCCTAAGAGCAGCAAAAACGCGCGATTAGGTAAGCAACTGCCACCAAGGCGAGCCGACTAAAACTCGTTGGATCACCGCGATCCAGAGGGGCTGATAAACGAGAAGATAATAATATCTCATCCTACGCGCGCTTAAAATTGCATCGACAGGACTGTTAAGCAGGTAGTGCGCACCCTGCAATCATGTCTTGACTTTATATCTTTGAAGATATATTTCTTGAGGCAGTCGATGACATACAACGTGCAATTCCACCCCGACTTCATCCCTGAATGGAAAGAGCTGGAGATGGGTTTGAAGGAGTTGGTTGGCGAAGTGTTGGACCACCTAGAAGACGATGGTCCTTTCTTAGGTCGTCCTGAGGTCGATACGCTTTCGGGTCCGATTATGCGAATATGAAAGAGATCAGAGTCAAGTTTGGAAAACAGGCGTGGCGTTTTGCTTTTGCCTTCGACCCCGCTCAAAGTGCGATTATTCTTTGCGGAGGGGATAAGCAAGGCATGAACCAATCGCTCTTTTACAAACAACTGATCAACAAAGCTGACGCGCGGTTCGATGCGTGGTTAATGGAGAAGAAAAATGAGCACTGAGTGGAAGACGTTACGAGCCGAACTTCCCGAAGATGTTCGAGCTCGGCTTGACGCAAAACGTCAAGAGCGTCGTCTGGGTAAGGCCCTGGCGGAAGTGCGCAAGGCGATGCATGCCACGCAGCAAGAGGTTGCGGTACGTGCCGCTATGACGCAGAACACGGTTTCGAAGATCGAAAGCGCTGACGACGTCCTCATATCGTCAGTCGTGCGGTACATGCATTCTATTGGAGGCGGAGTCGAGCTTATCTTGAAAACGCCTGATGGGAAGGCAAGGCGCGTCGACTTTGATCCCGAGATTTATGTGAAGCAGACCGCGTAATTGTAGAGCACCAGCAGGGGGAGCGGCTGGCGATTACGATGTCGGGCGATCGTCGTGCTCGCGCTGTGAGAGCCGGATGTCCTGCAAGAGCCGGAAGAACGCCACCGCGAGGAAGGAAAGAGCAGCGATGAAAAGAAGGGCGGCTCCCGGTTCGTGGCGGTATCCCAGGAAGGCGATGACGAAGCCGAAGAGCAGCAAAAACGTCACGCCGATTCCGGCCAGTACGGACAGGTGGAGCGCATTGTTCAAGAGCCGTTCCCGCCGCCGCAGTTCACCTATTTCCTTCTTCAACCGCGCTCTTGCGACATCGTCTTCGTGGATCTCGCGAAGCTTTCTGATGCGCTCCGTGACGCTGGCTGTTCGATTGACCAGAATTGCCACCATCGCGACGACGCAGTTGAGCATGAACGCCGGTGCGACCGCGTGATTGATCATGCTCGCAAGCTGGTCAGCTTCGACCGACACGTTTCTCACCTTGTATCCACACATATGCCCGATCGCGGCCCCAGCCATTTGCCCCACACACTACCGGGCCAGAGACGAATAGTCGATATACAGCGACGCGCATCCGAGCGGGTGCAGGACGAGGCCCAAAATTTAGACGACAAGTGGGCGCGAAGGTGACCTGGCGTCGGCAGACATGGACGGCGATGGGTCAGCATCAAGGCCCCTTCATGCTGACTGGCCAGACATAGGATCAAGCGAGATCTCGCACGAGAAATCGATGAGCCTTTTGACAGCAATGAGTTGGCGACACCCATTCCTCACGTGGAGGTGTCTGCCAGGCATACGGTTGGTTTACGACAGGGTCGAGCTATCGTCGTGGTCCGCGACCTTCGAACTCGGTCTCTTCGGACGAATCGTCCTGCTCGTCTGGCAGGTCGATGTCGAAGGCGTCGCGAACGACCGCTTCCGCTGACTTTACCTCCTCGTCGGTCATCTTCTCGAACTCACGACCGCGCCGCCTCTTGGAAAGAGTACCCTTGTTCTGACGGATGAAGTTGACGAGGCTGGCGATCATCGTGTCCGGCATCTCGAGGAAATCCTGAATACGGCCCTTCGCCTCATCGAAGCGCGCGAGGTGGTCGAACTCGTTCGGCAGGTCGTGCATGATGGTCTGTACGACACAAGCATAGAGAAATTCGGTCAGCTCCGTGAAATCCCCAAACCTGTAGAGATCGGCGGTTTCGTTGACGACACGCACGTTCTTTTCCGCTGTCGGCACCCATTCGATAAAGGGCAATAGCCGTCCAGTGTAACCGCGCAGGCGCGCGCCATACTCCTCCTGGCGTTCGAGAAGTACGGTAGAAACAGGAAAGATCATTCCAGGAGGCGTGTATCCGCGCTCGGACAGCACATGGTGTATAAGGTACCTATGCAGACGACCGTTTCCGTCTTCGAAGGGATAGACGAACACAAAGGCGAAGGCCATGACGGAGGCTTGAAGCACGGCGTCAACCCCACTCTCCGACATCCTTCTTCCTCCGGTTATGATTCCTCCGAGGAGATCGTTAATGTCTTCGTGCCGGGCTGAAACGAATTCGGGGAGAGGATCGTCGTTCCAGTCGCGATCGCCAATGAAGCCGCCGGCGTCCCGCAGCCCGCGCTTAATGAAACGGTTCTCCTCGATGACGATGTGCTGGAGGCGCACGAGTTCATCCACAGAGATCGGCCGCTTTCCAGCTTGGGCAACCGCCCGCATCCACCGCTCTAAGCGGTTTCGTGGCGGGCGCTCGCCTTCGATCTGATAGGATGCCTGGCTATCCGAAAGAAGCAGAAAGCTTGCCGCGCGGGCAACGATCCCCTTCCCGGTCTTTCCGATGAGCTCTTTGGCTTCAGCGTCCCAGCGGTGGGCGACCGTTTCGACGAGATATTCGGTGCGCCTTAAAACCGGGCAGAATGCTGGTGTGCCGAGAAGATTGTCCCGCACGCGGTGGCGGGGCGAGTTCACAGGGGTCGATGTAAAGTAACTGGCGGTATCAAGCGCTTCAACATAGTTCCCCCGTTCTGCATCTGGAATGTCGAGACGTGTACCGGTCAGCCATTCATAGAAGAACCAGATGCGGCGCGTCGCGCTGCTTGTCGGCTCGGCTTCGATCAGCGCCGCGATCTCACTTGCCGGAACGGCGTGAAACAGCTTTTTCAAGACCAACAGATCGATCGTCTCGTGCCTTAGTGCGAAAGACAGATGCCCGAGCAGACTGTCCTCTGGAGCGAAGCGCTTGTCGAAGATCGTCCAATCCTCATGTGCTCTCCTGGAACCATAGATGAAGCCCTTCGCGACGCACGAGGGAAGACGAACAGGGGCTGCGATCCCGTATTTCTGGACGAGAGCGCTATACCCAACAGGCGCTGTATCCGATGGCACAATACGTTCCTGGAAAACCGCCGGATTTGCGGGATTGGCTGTCATGCCCCCTCCTTTGTTATCGTAAAACGAGCTGCGCCATCGAAAGACAGTTATTTCCGGCCAGTGCAATCGAAAAATTATTACATTACCACGCCGATCATATCGAAAATCAATTAGTAGCGCCTTTCCATCGAAAACGCTAGTACCTCATCGAAAACCGATTATCAAGCAGACTGCATATCGAAATACGATTAGGACGACCAAGCAACTGCGGTACTCGTTAGGTTGTCGCTTGCACCTCCGCTTATTTTATGGACGCGCACTGGCGAGATCGCACCACATCAGGAGCATCGCAGTCCTGTTCTGCCACCTAGCATTTCCAACTGGTTCAGAGAACGCTCCGCTGCATGCCGATAATCTCATCAGGGAACATTTCTTAATGGATGCGGTTACGGATATCACCGAGAGAATGCCGCCTCGTCGCCCCGCTAATCGCATCGTTGATCGGTTGGGTATCTGGAACATGCAGTCTGGCTGCCATCCTTGCCACGGCGCCATCCACGGCAAGTTCGTGAAGTGTAATTGCCGATATGAAAAGGGTGGCCGTTCCAGCACCGGCTCGCCAACCGCGGAAATTCGTTTGGCGCGATCATCATCTGCTCGATCACTTTTTCATCAGGCTTTCCACCACCTCGGGACCGAGAACTTTTTCTAGGGCTTTCACCCCGTTCTTGGGCAGTCTCGATAGGCCGCTGACGATGCCCTCTTTCCACGCATCCCCTCGCTCCCATGCTTCCTCCCAAGCATCGGCCAGCTCGTCGCCATGGCGCGTCTCCATGAGGGCTTCGAAGAGCAAGGCGGCCTGCGATAGGTCTTTGTCCGCTTTTACGCGTCCTAGCGTGTCTGTGAGTCTTCTGGAGGATACGATAAGCTTGTGGACGGCATACCTCTCGGGAGCGGGGACGAGAACGTTCACGCCTTCGCGGAAGAGAAGCACCGTGCGGACAGGCTCGTAGATCAGGTAATCGAGAAACCGCAGGTTTTCCGCCGACGCGCCGCCGAGAGCGGGCATGGGCGACGGCTTGCCCGTGTATTCGTCCGATCCCCGGTTTCCCGTCAGGAACTCTACCCGATAGCCTTTGGCGTTCTGGAAGGCGACCACCTTGGCTTTGTCCGCCTGGTGCGGAACCGCTCGGAATTCGGGATCGACTGATTGGAGAACTTCGAGGATCGGTGGCAGGCTGTCTTGGACCTCGGCCGAGATCGCGAAGTCCTGCGCGAAATCCGCGTCGCCGGTTTGCATGGCCGACGATGGCAGCCGGACGCCGAGCATCCCCGCATAGGTGCTGAATGCCACCGACCCGATCAGGACAGCCCTGAGCCGGAACAATCCGGCGTCGGCTAGGGCTTTCGTGACGTCGCCCGCAAATGGATCGGGACCGGGTAGGCCCGCACGGCGCAGCGTGCTAACCATGCGCCTCCGCTCGCGGATGTTGTCCTTGATCTCCTTGTGGGCCTTCACCCGCTCCGTGATCGCTTCGTCGCTGTGTCGGCCGACATAGCTTCGCTTGTCCTTGCCCTCGGGAGTAGGGAGATCGAAATACCAGTAGTCGCGGCCCTTCACGGTAACGGTTACGAACCATCCCTCCATGGGGAAGTCCGCCAGAAATTGCCCGTCAAGCGTCCGCTGCGCCAGCTCCGCGAACATCGTCCGATAGCTGATGTCGATCTCTTTCATCATTGGCATCTTTCCTTCTCGAGTGCAGCGGCCCTCTCGGCGGCAAAGTCGACCATCGCCTTGTCGAGGCGACCTTGCCTTCTCTTGATGAAGTCGTCCCCACTCATCTGATCTTCGTTATAAGTTTCTGCCAAGACCTTATAACGGACCTTGCCGTTGTCAAGTTATAAGTTCATGCCAAGACCTTATAACGAAAGCCTGACCTGATCTTGATCAGGCGCTCGACGATGATGAGAAGCGGGCGGACGAAACTTTGTCCGTCGCGGCTTAGCTTGCCTGTTGACGCAACTCTTCGATCAGTTCCGGATGCCGGTCGAGAAGACGCAGCAATTGGCTGGTCGGGCCGCTTGGCTCGACCAGGCCGCGCTCATACTTATCGAACGCCTTTTCACCAGCCTTCAGGATCCCGCCTGCTTCACGCTGCGACAGTTTTAGCTTTTTGCGTACTCTGCGGATTGTTGACGGAGAAGGAATGCCTTCAACCTCATCCTTTAAGGCGCGCAAGGGCCGCGTCCGTTGCCTCCATGTCACTGCCGACATGAATACCTTCGTCGCCATTTTCGGGATAGTATCCCGGCAGGTCAACCGTCTTGCTCTTGCCCTTATAGGTCACGGCAAAAGGCCGGACATCCCGCCGCAGTGTCTCTCCGGTTTCCGGGGAGATCATCGTTTCGGGCAGGATATTTGTTGCAGCCGCCATTATCATCTCTCCTTGAACGACATGATCCGGAATTCCGTGATCACGTCCGCCTGGAATTTCACATAAAGCACGATGCCGACCTCGGGGACGGGCACATGATAGACATCTTGCCATACCCGGTGGCGGCGTTGGTCGTCATCGACTTGTAGAACATACGGCGTTCAATTGTGTCGATGGTCGCGACGATACTGGAGCGGTCGTAACCCAATGAAGCCGCATCCCGCAGTGCGGTCGTCGTGATGGCAAGCGTCGAAATCGACCCGAAAACAGCTTTAACGGCCTCGAGATCGTATGTCGGGCGCTTTTTCTCCATAATTCTAGATGACACCTTAATGGTGGCAACTCAAGATTGTCGTTCCTGCGGAAAACGAAAAAAATAGGGAGGAGAACCCGTCGCAGAGCGTTCGTCCGTCGCCGCTGACGGTCAACTGCGGCCCCCGCCTCGCGACCGCTCGTCCCGCGCAGGCCCTTGCCCACTTGTCCTTCGCAGCAGGGACGCCCGGCTGCAGTTGCGCCGGTCCGCCCGCCCTGCGGTCCGGGAAGTGTCTTCATCGGTACTTCCGCAACACGGGCGCGGTCATCCGCCATGGCGGTTCGCAAGCCTACTACTCGCCGGTCGCGAACCATATCCAGACGCCGCCGCTCGAGACCTTTCGCGACGCAGCTTCTTACGTGGCTACGCTCAGCCATGAAGCGACGCATAATGCCGATATCGGCATAACGTCCACGCATCGGGCGCCAAGCATCGCCTCGACCGCGATCTTTCCGGACGGTTCGGTTCGGCCGCCTACGCGATGGAGGAGTGCATCGTCGAGCTCTTGAGCGCGATGATTTGCGCCGATCTCGACCTCGGCGTCGAGCTGAGAGCGGACCACGCCCGCCATATCGCTTCCTGGCTCAAGGTCTTGACCGACGACCCTCGCGTCATATTCACCGCCGCGAGCGAGGCACAGCAGGCGGCTGACTGGATGCATGCGCAGCAGCCGCAAGCCAAGCAGATGCCGGCATGATCAGCACTATCTCCAACGGCGTAAGTTTCAAAAAAAGGGGCTGCGCCGTCGGATATTGGGAAAGCATGGGATCAATAGCCACCGCACCGAGTAGTGCTGTGACAGACAAAGCGTCGGGCGCCCGGAGAACCGGCTTGACTTCATGTCAAGCCTGGAGCATTCGGGCATCGATGACATTGATAAAACTGTCATCGATTCAAAGGAAAACCAGATGAACCCCGACGGTCGAAGTTCGACGTCATCACGACCGCTGCTCCCGTAACCCGTCTCCTGGTAAAGGCTCCGGAGAGGCCGGCGGTCTTTCAGGAGAGCCCATGCTGCGCACCTACTGGCACCACGCCGATCACCTGGCACGCGAGTCGCCCATTCCCGGTCCGGGAACAGTCTCCGCTCCGGTCTGGCACGACCTGCTCAATCCAACCCCCGATGAGGACAGGTCGGTCGAGCGACAATTGGGTATTGCCATTCCGACGCGCGAGGAGATGGAGGACATCGAGCTGTCAGCCCGCCTCTACCAGGAGAGCGGTGCGGAGTTCATGACGATGACCGCGCTCACCGGTCTCGACGGCGACGAACCTGTAAAAACACCAATAACCTTCATCCTGAAGGGATCGACCCTGGTGACCGTGCGATATGCAGAACCAAAGCCGTTCGACGTATTTCTGTCGCGAGCGCAGCGCACGAATGGCACCGGCGTTCCCTGTGTCAATGGCGAGATGTTGATGACTGGGCTGATCGAGGCGCTAATCGACCGTCTGGCTGACTCGCTTGAGCGGCTTGGTAACGAGATCGATGCGGTCTCGCGCGAAGTCTTCCGCTCGAAGGTTTCGAACGTGACAAAGAAGACGCAAGACTTGCGGTCGCTGATCGAACAGATCGGCAGGAAGGCCGATTTCCTGACTGCGATACGTGAGAGCCTGATCAGCATCTCTCGGCTCGTCGCCTATCATGCGGCGCTGGAGAGCCCGGAAAGTCGGCCGTCCAAGGAGATCCGGCAGCGTATCAAGCTGCTGCAGCGGGATGCTACCTCGCTGGGAGACCATGCCAACTTCCTATCGGGAAAGATCAATTTCCTGCTCGATGCGACGCTCGGGCTCATCAATCTCGAGCAGAACCAGATCATCAAGATTTTCTCGGTGGCGGCCGTGGTGTTCCTGCCGCCGACCCTGGTCGCCTCGATCTACGGCATGAACTTCGACTTCATGCCGGAGTTGAAGTGGTATCTCGGCTATCCCTTCGCCATCCTTCTGATGGTCCTGTCCGCCGTGATGCCCTACCTCTATTTCAAGAGACGAGGATGGCTCTGACAGCGGCCAAGCGATCTCTGCATTGATTCCAACACTCTTGGTGCCCGCGCCGATTTCTTCATAGAAGGACAAAACGAACTCAAACGCGGCCCCTGTCCCCGTGATGCGCTCGACCGTGTCAACAGGTTAGTGTGCATGGTTCCAAGGATTGAAGATACTAACGCCGGTCGGCCCAAAGTCAGCGGGGTTACGCGTCACGACCTCACGCGGCGACACGCCTGTCGGCCGCCTCTCCCGCATTCGCCGCGAAAACGACGTTGACGCGCTGATCGCCGAAATCAAGGCCCAACGCGCCGGCCGGCAGGTCGCGACGCAGGACGAGATTCGTGAGTGCCGCGATGAAGGCCGCCGCTCCTGATGTCCTTTATTCTTGAGAATTTTGGGCAATCCGAACGTCATCGTGACGTTGTTACAACGCGCGAGCATCAAAGAAGCTTCAACGAAAACAGCAATTTCAGCTTAAGTCTGAACGCTTAGCTTCAAACGCGAGGGGCCTTGTCGGATATGAGTCAGGGGATGTCTATTTTCACCGGATGTTTGTGGATCGGCAGATCGACGTAGGCGCCCGGCTCGTTGACATTTCGCGCTAGCAACCTCGAGGCAATACCCTCGGCAGCAGCCTCCGCTCCCTCTTTCGAATAGAAGTTGCCGCGAACCTGCACGGAGGCGGCGAGCAATCGCATGAACGCGTCAAGAAGCCTTGCCGACGGGGGGTGCGGAATCTTGCCAGAAACGATCGATGGAGTTCGGATCCGTCAGCCCTTCGATAAGGCGAGAGCTCGGCGTTCATGATGACCGCGGCTCCAGCGGAGCTCGATAGACGATGACCCGACCGCTCGGTATAATCTGGGAGAGGAAATCGAAGTCCCGGACGTTACCAGTCAGCACACTCGCGCCGAGTTGTCGTGCCTGCAGGAAAACGAGGGCGTCATTGACGAAGCGGCGCTCATGTCCAGCACCCTTTGGCAACTTGCTCAAGCGAAAGAGCAGACCCGCCAACACGCCGGCCTGTCCCCAGATGGCTGCATCTGGGGCATGAAGTCGGTGCTCCGGAATGTCTTCTACGGTCGCCGTGATCGTTTCGAGGACCGCTTTTGTAGAGGCATGCTTTGGATCCAGCCGCCCGAAGGCATGAGTCAGCTCAGACAGGCAGACTGCCGAATGGTGGCATAGGCGATACGTAAGCAGCGTATCAACCTCCACGGGCGAGCGCCCTTGAAGCACATCCAGATAGACGCTGGTATCTAGAAATAGAGGCCCTCCGATTGCCGGTTCGTCAGCAGCCCATGGGATATCTTCGTCGCGCCTGCGCTCGAGCGTTCCGACATGCTTCTGGGGCTTTAGTGATCGGAGGGTCTCAGAAAGATCAAACCCCAAGATCGATATCCGTCGGGATAGTGCCCTTGCGGCCCACCAGACGGGCGCCGAAGTCATCTTCAAGAGCCAGCCGGGAAAGCGCCAATTCCAGCAGCTCAGTGTCGGAGGTGACATGGGCGCGCTTCTTCGCCGCCTCGATCAACTCCGAGGGCACTCGCCCCGACAAGCGGGTATTCTTCGCCGTGCCAAGGAGACCGACGGCCTTCGCTTGCTCGAGCACGAGCTTATTGCGAGCCAATGCGACCTTTGCTTCTCTTTCCGCAGCAGTTCGTGGTTGGGTACCCATAGGATTCTCCCTGTGTTGAACATAATATGGATTGCGTTGAACTGGAAGGCAAGGTTCAATAGTGGTCGGCGAGTTGGGAATCACGAAACGCCAACCGTCCAGATGCGGCTGCCAGCCGGGAAGGAAGGTCTGGATAGCGACGTCGGCATCTGGGGTTTCCGATAACGATCGGTCGCTCGGCTGTAAACGGTGTGCTGCTCACACGTGGGACAATTCCAGTGTTCGATATCAAAATGCCCCCGCATGGAGCGGTTCGCGTCACGAGCGGCATTGACCTGCAAAGCGCACGGTCAGAGGTTTTCTGCCATCCAAGTGCGAGCCAGGGTGAGATCACGATCATCGGACGCCCAGCCGTGTCCTGCCTCCAGCGCATGATGCGTGACATTGGCCTCAGCATGTCGAAGCTGCTGCGCAAGCTGCAGAGCATGGTGCGGCTGTCGTCTGCTATCATGGAGGCCAGAGATGATGAGAACCGGCTTCCCTGAGAGATTTGGAAAAGTAAAATCATCGGCAATTACCTGCGGACGCAGCAGGATGGCACCGACGAACAAACCCGGTGCAACAGCAAGTTGGCCCGCCGCGAAAATTGCTCCACTGGAATATCCAACGGCGAGTATCTTTTCGCTGGTGACTCCGGAGACAAAACCGGATGGGCCGACGCTTTCTTTTGCAAGGTCGAGCAGCTCGTCGGCGGGTATGCTGAAATCAGGGTTGCGTTTAAAGAAAGTGAAGCCGTCACTATCGGCAAACGTCCCTCTTGGACAACAGGACGGAGCGTCCGGGGCAAGCCGATCTATAAAGCTCTGGATAAAGGCTGGGTGGCCAGACGACCCATGAAGGCCAAGTATCGCAAACATCGAGTCGCTCCGACCAGCTCCACCACGCTGCGGATAGCATGATTTTGCATGTCCGCGAGGGAGAGGATTAGCGGTCATTTGTGCCTCTTGCTACACAAGACCGAATAATTCCACGGAAGCAGATCATCAATCTGGCTCTGCTTGTCGTTGACGATGGCGGTGAGCGCGGCGGTCAGGTAAGCTAGCGGATCAACAGCGTTGAGTTTGCAGGTCTCAACGAGCGAGGCGATGGTGGCCCAGTTTGCGGCCCCGGCGTCGTGCCCGGTTCATCCACAGAAACTTTAAAGCGGCGAGTGAGGCGCTCCAGTTTTTCTTCAGTAGTAAGATCATCTCTTGCCATACCGTCCAGAAGGGCGGCAACCGACGGCTTCAACTCCACGCCTTCAATTGCGTTGTTCTCGTGCATCTGCTGCACTCTCCACGCAATATCTTCTGGCTTACGAGACAAAAATCGTGAAACCTCTGCCATAGAATCTTCCTCTTGCAAGCTCCAAAACTACCAAACCACATTGGCTGTCGACTTAATTTTCGGCGATCCGAACGTCATCGTGACGTTGTTACAACGCGCGAGCATCAAAGAAGCTTCAACGAAAACAGCAATTTCAGCTTAATTCTGAACACTTAGCTTCAAACGCGAGGGGCCCTGTCGGATATGAGTCAGGGGATATCTATTTTCATCGGATGTTTGCGGATCGGCGGCTCGACGTAAGCGCCCGGCTCGTTGACATTTCGCGCTAGCAACCTCGAGGCAATACCCTCGGCAGCAGCCTCCGCTCCCTCTTTCGAATAGAAGTTGCCGCGAACCTGCACGGCGGCGGCGAGCAATCGCATGAACGCTTCAAGAAGCTTTGCCGATGGCGGTTGCGGATCTTGCCAGAAACGATCGATGGGCTTCGGATCGGTCAGCCCTTCGACATCGTAGATCGTAACGCCGAGCGTCTTCACTGGCTTGCCTGCCTGCAATGCCGAAAGGGCGGCTGTGGAATTCACCGTTACCATGCCCCGGCATGTCGAAATCAATGCGGAGAGATCACCGCCATCGATAACCTGCACGCGGCCCGACACTCCAAGCGACCGGGCGGTGGCGTTCACATAGTCGTCCCAGTCGATAAGGCCATTGTCGAGGGGATGGATCTTGACGACCAGCTGCGTATCTTCGGATGCATGCTCGGCAAAGGAGCGCAAGACGTATCGGATCGCATCCCGCTGGCTGCGGAACGGCGAATGGGCTCGTAACTGATAGTCGGTTTCAATTTGCAGCGGATAGATGAAGAAAGCTGAGGCTCCCGAAGACAACCTGCGAACCTCGAAATTCGCCTTGCGCCCGCGACCTCGCCCCATTGCGAGCCTCCTCAGCCAGCCGGCATATTCGGCGAGCGGATGAAACAGTGCGTGCCGCCGATAATGCGGATAGAAGAACCAGAAAAACACGGTCGGCAGATTATAGAGCAGATCGGCGATCGCTTCCGACAGGAAAGTATGACTGTAGCGCCTGGTCCAATCCGGCTCCGGCAGTCCCTCCGCCGCCTCAAGGATATGCGCCGGATCGACAGGAAAACGTGAATTCGAGGAAAGGCCCTCGCGCTCGATCGTCACCCAGTCAGGCCTCAGATGCCCCATCTCGATGGCGTAGACCGAAACGCCCATCGCGCGGGCTTCGGCGATGGCAGCACGGTGATAGGGCCTTTCCTCTCCCTGGACGATGAGGTCGGTAATCTTGCGGTCCGCCATGAGCTGACGAACATAGCCCGGCCAGGCTGCGAAGGGACCGCGATAGTTCACGGCACCACGCCTGCGCCAGAATAGCCAGTCTCCGCTGTTGAGGTTGACGCGAACGCACGCACAGCCAGCTGCCTCAAGACGATCCGCAATCCGGCAATAGAGGATGGACGACGGCCCCTGCAGAAACAGGAAGACGCGTTTCGCCTTCTCCTCTGAGCGGACCGGCATGATCATTCCGCCGGCAACTCCTTGCTGAGACCGGCATAGCGCAGCAGCGTGCCGAGCAGGTTCCACGGCGCTTCTTCCCGCGGCGGGACCGGACGCTGCGAATGCGACCGAGCGCGACCGAGCGGCACAATCATATAGTCGGTACGAGGATCCGGAAACGGATCAGCGAAAGCCTTCAAGAGCGGCGCATGATCTCCGTAGAAAAGCAGCCAGACTGGCCGGTCCAGGGTGTCGAGGTGATGGGCCAGGTTTCCAAGCGCGTGATCGGCGCGGCGAAGTAGCTCGGAATAGATTTCCACAGGGTCCGTGAGATCACCGACGCGACCAGCCTCCCAGGGGCCATGGTTGGCCATCGAGGCGACGAACAGGAAATTCTTGATGTCCGGATCCTTTTCGATCTCGCGGATCACGTTCTTCGTCAGCGCCTGATCGCTGACGTAGGGGCCGTCGCGCTCCGGATTATGATCGAATTCGTCGAGCATCATCATGTGATCGAAGCCAAGCTGCGGCATCGCCTTGTGGCGCAGGAAGAAGGTACGGTCGTAGGGATGAATGAACTGCGTCTTCCAGCCGGCCTCCTTGAGTTTGTTCGGCCAGACGACATCCGCATATTGGCTTGCGCTCAGATAGGGATAGCTCGCATCGATATGCACGTCGTCCGGCTGAAGGCCGCTTAAGACAGCAAATTCGGTACGAAGCGTATAACCGCCCTCGAAAACGCTCGTCATGCGACCCCATTGGGCCGCCCGCTTGCGCAGCCGATCAAGGTTGGGAAGCTTAAGGTCTTTGACCTCGAAATGACGAAGATCGATGAAGGATTCCGACTGCCAGATGACGATGAGCGGCGGCTCCTCATCGCCATCCGGATCCCAAAGATCGTGCAGCGCCGATTTCAGCATTTCGGACAGCTCGTGCACGATCTTCTCGCGGCGGCGGCCGAGCCATATGATGAAATGCAGGACGACAGACGTGAACGTGCCGAAGCGGACGGTATTCTTCTTGATATCGATTGGTCCGACGAGCTGCTGCGTGGCCCGCGATACCGGTCCGTTCACAGGACCCCAGAAAAGTGCCAGCCACGGGCCGAAGGCAACGGCAAGCCCGACCAGCACCCAGAACGCCTGTGCGCTGTCAGGCAGGATATGGGACTCGAAATAAAAGTAGAGCCCGGTCACGCCGAAGACGTAAAGGAACGAGAACATCCAGAAGAAGATGTTCAGCGAGGTCGCGTAGAAGATCTCCTTGTATTTGAAGACATCGACGACGAGCGCAATGTCAGAGAAAATCAGCGGCTCACGGATGAACTTGAACTTGGCGCGCGAAATCCCGGTGAAAATCACGAAGAAGCTCATCGTCGCCTGCATGGCGTAGATCGGCCGCCACGTCACCGAGAAGAAACCTGCAAAGACGAGAGCGATGACCGGAAGGCGCGCGGCAAGATCGAGCGCATGGCGTGCTGGCGTTCGCTCGATGTTGTTCTGGCGATAGACGGCGGACGGCATCGCGAACCAGTCCGTCGCATAGACGAAGATGCACGTCAGGGCGAAGCAGAAGGCAGTCAAAAGAAAGGGGAAATCAAGTAAGCGCAACGGAACCATCGATTTTCTATTACCGGCAACAAATGCCAAATCCGACTAAAGCTTGGGCGTGTCAATGCCCGATGATATCCCCGTCTTCAAATGCACAGTCGATGACATTGCATGCGTTTCCCTTGCGCCACGCCTCAATCGATGTCGATACCAGAGCGAAAGCAGCGGTTTGATGAAAGGCCCGAGATAGGCAAGCGCCATGAGAGACGGCGTAAAGTGGATCTTTGAGCGGCCGCGGTCGATACCGGCGATGATGCGCTCTGCAATTGCTTGCGCCGTCCACGGCTTCACCTTGCCCATCAGAACCTCGGCCTGCCATGGCCGCACCGTCATTTCACGCTGATACTGCGGTGTCAGCGTGTCCGGCGGAAAGCAGATGGAGATGCGAACGCCCGTTCCGACGGCTTCCGCCTGCAAGGCTTCCGCAAAGCCGTTCAGCGCCGATTTGGAAGCGCAGTAGGCCGCATAGCCATGAAGGCCGATCAACGCGGCACCTGACGACACCACCATGATGGTGCCCTGCCCCCTCGCCTTCATGCTGTGATAAACGGCACGGGCAGCATTTGCTGTGCCGAGGAGATTGGTGGTCACCTGCTGATCGAAGAATGCTGCCGGAAGAGCGTCGAAGGCAGCCGGCTCGACAATGCCGGCCGAGGCAATCATCACGTCGCAGGGACCGTTTGCGGTTTCACAGGCTTTGACCGCAAATGCCAGGTCCTCATGCCTGGAAACGTCGGCCGAAACGGCAAAAGCGCTTCCGCCCTTCGATACAGCCTGGACGTCTCTAACCGCCGCATCGAGGCGTGCTGCATCGCGCGCGATCAGCGAAACACGCTCGCCTCTGGCGGCGTAGGCCTTTGCGACTGCTAACCCGATACCGCTGGACCCGCCGGTTACGATGACATGCATTGCATCGTCCTGCCTTAAGGCTTCCCCGCCATCTGGTTCATCGGCAGGAGCTTCATGACCTTTTCGAAGTCGATCGAACCTAGGCCGAAATTGCGGTCCTGTAAATCTTTCAGCCGCTTCGCTGTCGCGGTGACAGCGTGGGCGATCTGCTCATCGGTGTGATTGCAGGTGATAAAGAAACGCAGCCGCGCCATGCCCTCAGGAACTGCCGGATGAATGATCGGCAGTGCGTTTACGCCCTCTTCGAGGAGGTCGTTGGACAGCTGCACGGCGCGAACGGAATCTCCAACGATGACGGGGACAACGGAATAACCGGTCGCAAGGCCGGTATCGAGACCGGCTTCCTTCGCAAGTTTGAGGAAGAGCGCGCCGTTGCGCCGCAGCCGGGCGGTACGCTCCGGTTCTTTCGTCAATATTTCCAGGCCGGCCAATGCCGCAGCCGCCAGCACCGGTGCCAGGCCTACGCTATAGACAAAGCCGCCGGCCTCCGCCTTCAAGACGTCCGCCAAGGCCTGGCTTCCGGCTATGTAACCGCCGCAGCTCGATGTGGTCTTGGAAAGCGTTCCCATCCAGATGTCGACTTCATGTGGGTCGATGCCGTAATGTTCGAAGCTGCCGCGGCCGGTTTTTCCGAGCACGCCGAGGGCGTGCGCCTCATCGACCATCAGCCAGAAGCCATAACGCGACCTGAGCTCGACCAGTGCCGGCAGATCGGCGATATCGCCATCCATCGAGTAGACGCCTTCGACAATCACCAAAATGCGCCGGAAGTCGGAGGACAGCGTCTTCAGAACAGATTCAAGGTTCTCGACATCATTGTGCTTGAAGAGACGGCGCGTCGCGCCCGATTGCTTGATCCCGGCAAGCGCGCTGTTATGGATGAACTCGTCGTGGATCACGAGATCCTGCGGGCCCATCAAACAGCTGATCGCAGCGACATTGGTCAGGTAGCCGCTGACGAAGCAGACCGCAGCATCGACGCCATAGACCTTGGCGAGCGCCTGTTCCAGTTCGACATGTACTGGCCGCTCTCCGGCCACCAGGCGGCTTGCCGAAGCGGAGATGCCAAAGCGATCTATCGCCTCTTTTGCCCGCTGGTTAACAAGCGGATCGGTATTGGTCGCGAGGTAATCATACGAGGCGAAGTTGGCGAACTCCTTGCCGGACATGACCGTCGTCGCACCCGCCGCCTTGTCATGAGAGCGGTAGAAGGGGTTGCCGATGCCGGCCATCTGCGCCCCGATCTTCTGGGTCATCACCCGCTGGTACTCCGGCAGTTCGTCGAATCTTGTCACCTGGCGAACCGGCGGCTGGGGATGACGGCTCATCCGGGCTGCCCGGTTTCTCCCAGACGACTCGTTGGCGTGCCGCATCTGATCGAGCAGTCCCGTTTTCCGGTCCTGCGCCTTGCCGTCTGGATTGTTTGTCATCTCACATTGCCGCTTTCTGAACGGTTCCAGAATGACTCTGGATCAGCTGGCTGACAACCTGCGAGGCCTCGCCTGCTCCCTCGTTTCCACTGCTACGGCTGGCCACGCGCTCCCGGAGACGAGCCACAACATCGCCGATGGTCGTGCCATCGCTGATGCCGCTCAGCGGAATGTCGAAACCGGTCTTCTGCTGGAAGCTCATGCCGAGTTCCATCGCCATCAAGCTGTCGAGGCCAATATCCTTCAGCACCTTTTCCGGCGTGATCCCGTCTTCGGTGACACGCAGGATCGCCGCGATTTCGGCGGCGACCAGCTTATGGAGAAGGGCCTGGGCTTCATCTGCGGTCTTTCCGGCAACCATCGCCTCGAGATCGATGGTTTCGCTGTCATTGGCCGCCTGGCTGCTTCCCGCCTGGCGCATGATCGTTTCGAAGAGCAATTTCCCAGCAATTGGCAAGAGCCGAGCCGCACTCCAGTCGACCTCGGCGATCATGACGGTCGCACCCTCGATGAGGCCCTGATCGGCAAGCATGTAGCGCTCGACCTGCTCCAGAGCATCGCCCGCCTTCAATGCCGACTTGCCGATGCGCTTCGAAAGAAGCTCGTTCACCTCGGCGTTGCGTGCCAGGTAGCCCTTGTCTGCAATCGCGCCGAAGCCAACCGCCAGACCGGCAAGACCGGCTGCGCGGCGTAGGCGCGCCAGACCTTCCAGGTAGCCATTGGCAGTGACATAATTCGCCTGGCCCGGATTGCCGAGCATGGTCGTCGCGGACGAGAAAAGCAGGAAGAGATCGAGATTGTCATCTGCCGTCAACCGGTGCAGGATTTCCGCGCCCTTGACCTTGACGTCGACGACGGGCCGGTTGCGTTCTGCCGTGAGGTTTGAAAGCAAGGCGTCGTCAAGGACCATGGCTGCATGGACGATGCCCTTCAGAGGCGCCTTGGTCCGCAATTCGCCAAGCAGAGCGGCGACTGCCTTTTCCTCGGTAATGTCGCAAGCATGCACGCTTGCCGTGACACCCTTCTTTGTCCATTCGGCGATCGCCTTGCGGGTCTCGTCGTCGGCAACGCCCTTGCGCGAACAAAGCGCGATCTTCCGGGCGCCTTTCGAAACCAGCCAGTTTGCGGTCGCAAGGCCGAAGCCGCCGATACCGCCTGCCACCAGGAAGATGCCATCGGAACCGAAATGAAGCGCCTTGCCAGGTGCCGGAAGGACCTTGTCCTTGCCGATGACCGGCGGACGGACAACGATCTTGCCGATGTGGCCGGCATTCTGCATCAGTCGGAAGGCGCTGCTGATCTCGTCGTAGCGGAAAGCGCGATAAGGAATCGGCACCAGCTTTCCGGCGGAAAACAGCTCTCCGATTTCGGTGAATATCCGCTTCGTGAGTTCCGGCACGTTGACGAGCAGCTGATCGGCATCGATGCCGAAATAGCTGATGTTGCGGCGGAAGGGTCTCAGCCCAATCTTGCGGTCCGAATAATAATCACGCTTGCCAAGTTCGAGGAAGCGCCCGAATGGCTTCACGAGCTCCAGGCTGCGCTCCATGGCTTCGGAGAAGAGCGAGTTGAGAACCAGATCGACACCGGCGCCATCGGTAAGGCTGCGGATATCGGTCACGAAATCGAGGGAGCGCGAGTCGAAGACATGATCAGCGCCAAGGGTTTCCAGGAAACGACGCTTCTCGAGCGTTCCGGCAGTGGCAATGACGGTCGCGCCCTTCAGTTTTGCAATCTGCAGGGCAGCCAGGCCGACACCGCCTGCGGCACCATGGATCAGGATCGTCTCGCCGGGCTGAATGCGGCCAAGCTCGACCATGGCGTAATAGGCCGTGAGGAAGGCGACCGGCACGGTTGCTGCGGCGCCCGTGTCCATCCGTTCGGGCAGCTTGGTGACGCCGTCCCGGCGAACCCTCACATGCGTCGAGAAGGCGGCCGGGCCGATACCCATCACCTTGTCGCCAACCGCCAAATCGCTGACGCCCCTGCCCGATTCGACAACACGTCCGGCAAACTCCATGCCGATCGTGGCGCCGGCAAAGCCGTCTTCCAATGCCTCTTCAGGCAGGAGGCCCATCGCCCACATGACATCGCGGAAGTTGAGACCTGTTGCCTCGACCGCGACAACAATCTCGCCGTCGGATGCGACCGGTACGCCACAGGCTTCCCAGGCGACACTGTCGAGGCGTCCGGCCGAATGCTGGCGGATCGTGGCCGCGGCATAGCCGCCGGTCATCCGTGCAGACGAAGCCGAAGGCCCGGCAACGGCGCGCAGTTCACGGACCTCGCCGGTTGCTGCATCGAGCACCCATTCACGGTTTGCGCCATGCGATCCAAAGATCGAATTCACGATGCCCGAAAGACGCCGATCGCCGGCCTCCGCATCGAGCATGTGGACGTCCAGGAATTCATACTCGTTCTGCAGAACGCGCGCAAAGGCCCAAAGTCCGGAGTTCGCGCCGTCGGTTCCAACGCCGGAAAGCGGCGAGCCGCCGGGCGCAGTAATCAGCAGCTGCGGCCGGCTGTTTTGCGCAGCCTCGCCGGACTGCATGTAGACGGCAAGCGCCTCTGCAAACGCCGCAAATGTGACGAGCCGATCCTGTGACAGCTTCGACGGGTCTTCCTTCGACGCCCGCTCGGCATAATAGACCGCACGCACCGGCTGGCCTGCAAACT
The DNA here is from genome assembly GCF_056279785.1 of Rhizobium sp. USDA 3886. Taxonomy (NCBI): domain Bacteria; kingdom Pseudomonadati; phylum Pseudomonadota; class Alphaproteobacteria; order Hyphomicrobiales; family Rhizobiaceae; genus Rhizobium; species Rhizobium sp. USDA 3886. Next base: position 2,059,009 of record NZ_JBWCDC010000003.1, read on the forward strand.
TGGAGAAGGCTTCGGCGTAGGCGGACCTTGGCTGGTCGGCCGCAACGGATATCGTTGCCACCCCACCGAAATCCGAGGCGTGGTTTGCGCCTTCCCCGATCACAAGCAGCGGACCATTATCGGCTCCGGCGGCCAATGGCTTTTCGGTCACCGCCTTCGGTTGCGCAATCAGCGAAACGAGCCGGCCCTCCGGATACTCGGCTTCCTCGACCTTCGCATCCGTAAATCCGAACGAATGTGCAAGTTCTTCGATCTGCCGGGCGGTTCCGAGCTTCCCGATCGGAAATTCCGGAGACTGGCTGCCTGCAAACCAGCCGTCGGACAGGCCGAATACGAAGTCGTTGAAAGCGGAAGGCGCGCGCTCGGCAAGGACGAGCGCCGCACCGTGAGCCGCTGCCTTGCGCATGATAGCCTGGAGCGCCTCGTCGCTGGAAAGATACTGCTGGCTCTGATCGCCCGCAGCGACCACCAGATCGACTGCTGCCTGATCGCCGAGCTGATCGGGCTCTGCGACAATGACATGCGCACTGTCTTCGAAGGCGAGTTCCAGCGCACGCCGGATATTTTCGCGCGGTTCGGCAATGACGAGCAAAGCGCCGTGTTCGGCCGCCGCCAGGGCGAGCTTGCGGCTGAAGGCGGTCGAGATCGACCCGGCTTCCAGGATCCAGCGGATGCCGCCTTTCTTCGCCTTCAGCAGGCTATCGACCATGCCGCTTACGACGGAAAGGCGCCGTGTGCTCAACGGCGAATGGACGAGAACATGTTCGAGCGTCGCTTCGCTGACCGACTTCGAAGACGGTATGTCGGCGCCCTGCTTGAGGGCCGCGATCTTTTCGAGAGCGTCTCGATGCGCATCGTTGATGAGCACGGCTTCCGCGATGCGGCCGGCATCTTCTCCATAGAGTTCCCGCAGAACCTCCCCGACCAGCGGCAGCGAGAATTCTGTCGCAACCGTCCATTTTCCGTCACCGGAAGAGGCAATGCCGGCATCTTCGAGGCTGAAGAGGCAGCTGGTGAGGAAGGATCTGAACGCGGCATCGCCGGGAAGATTGCCAACCGCAATCGAGCCATTCTTTGCCGCGACCGCAAGCGCGATCTCATGACACGCGCGATAGACGGCGGCGTCGAGCAGGAGAGTTGCGTTATTGAGCGCCACGTCCGGAGCGCCGGCAATGACCGGGAGCGCACGAATTTCGGACGTCGCAGCAAAGCGCGTTGACGGAACGCTCTCATAGTGGAACGCAACGGAATCCAGCGTGTGGTGGCGCCTCAGATATGTCCGGCGGAAGCGGCAATCATCGAATGCGGCGACCTGTGTGCCGGCATCGTCGAACATCCGGAAACGCACTTTGATCGAATTCTGGCTGAACCGCTCGATCCCGATCGTCGCCTTGACGACCGGCCTTACGGAACGCCTGACGCGAACCGAGCCGAAGCGCACGGGGATATAGGGCGCGCCTGCCTGGTCGCCCGACAGCTGATCGAAGAGCGCCACCAGACCGTGAAACGCCGCATCGACCGACATCGGATTCAGATTGTAGCGCAGGTAAGGATGGGCAGGCTTTTGCGCCGTCTTGAGATCAACCTCGATCAGACCGTGCCCAAAAGCGACAGCCTTCGACAACAACCGGAAATGCGGACCATATTGCAGGCCAAAGCGCTCAGCCGTCTCATACGTCTTTTCCGCCGTCAGAACCGATTTGACTTCGCCGGCGACGGGGGCTGCGCGCTCATCGGCCACAGCGTCGATCGTCTTGCGCACCCGGGCAACGGCATGAACGGTCCAGTCGTCATTGCTCAGCCGCTCGCGCGAGCGGATCTCGATGTTGCCGGTTTCGGGAGAAAGGACCGTCGAAAGTTCGGCGATGCGGTCATGCCGCAGTTCCAACGGCCGGACGATCTCCAGATTTCCGAGCTCGACCTCGTCCGTATCATAGTACTGCTGGGCAGCTGTTACGGCGATCTCGATGAATCCGCTGCCAGGCATGATCGCCTTGGAATCCACGACATGCTCTGCAAGGTCTGGCATTAGGTTGGCGTCGACATGATTCTTCCAGCTCGATCCGTTTGGATCGGTGCGCCAACCGAGCAGCGTATAAGGCACACGCTGATCGCGACCGAAGATGTCGATCTCGTCGCTCGTCGGCTGCGGACGCAATTCCACCTTCTCGAACGGCAGCGGCGGAAGTTGAATGAAGGCATTGCGACTGGCGGCGTTGCGTGAACGAAGCGGAGAAACGCCATGCGCGACGGCACGCGCGAAGGACTGCGCGACCGGATCGCGGCCGGTTCCGCTTTCGCGCAAAAGCGTCGGGATTACGGCCGCTTGATGCGAAATGTTCTTGGCGATGTCCGTCACATAATTCGAAAGAATCGGGCGCGGCGAGATTTCGATGAAAAGGTTGCAACCCATTTCCATCGCGGCTTCGCAAGCGTCCTTGAAGAGCACCGGATCGCGCACGTTGCGCCACCAGTAAGCCGTGTCGAGCGTCTGCCCATCTGCATGGCTGCCCGTGACCGTGGAAATGAAAGTGCCGACGCCGGCATCCGGCTCGAGATCCGGCAGATCGTCGAAGAATGCATCCTTCGCCCGATCGATGATCGGATGATGGAACGGATAGTTGATGTCGAGCACATGCGCCACGATCTGCGCCTTGCGGGCGGCGTCGCGGAAGGCTTGCACCTGGTCTGATGGGCCGGAAATCGTTACAGAATTCGGGGCGTTGATGGCTCCGATGCAGATATCCTCGAAACCGTTTGCTTTTGCAAAAGTAAGCGCGGCATCCGCGCTCATGACGACGGCTGCCATCTTTCCTTCGCCAGCGAGCAGGTCCTGACGCTGCGAACGCTTGGCGACGATCGCCACCGCTTCCGCGGCCGTCAACGCCTTGGCGGCGTAGGCGGCGGCAATTTCGCCAACCGAATGGCCAAGTACGGCATCGGGCCTGAGACCCTGCGCCGAAAGGCAGTCGGTCAACGCCGCCTGCACCGCAAACAACATCGGCTGCGCGATCTTGGTGTCCGCGAGCCGTTCCGGCAGGTCTTTGGAAAAGAGCAGATCGGTCAGCTTTTCGCCGAGGTAATATTCAAAAAGAGCGCTGTAGGACTGGAAGCATTGGCGGAAATGCGCATTTTCGCGATAGGCGTCCACGCCCATGCCCGGCCACTGCGAGCCGTTTCCAGCAAAGACAAATGCCACCCGCACGCCGTGACCAGGAACCTCCCCGCGCTCGCCAGCCGTCGGCTCACCCGCCAGATGAGCCTTGATTGCCGAGAGCACCGCATCGCTGTCTTTCGCTTTGACGGCAAAACGGTGACGCATTGCCTCACGGTTCACGGCCGCCGAAGCGACGAGTTGGCGCGCCTCCCGCGTTTCGGCTTGTCCAAGACGCTGCTTGTAGTCCTCAAGCAGGCCCTCGAGTGCCGAGGCGCTGTGAGCGCTTGCCATGAAAATAACGCGATCACCCTTCGCCTGCGGCTCAGGCGGTGCGACAGGATCCGGATCGCTGATGACGACATGGGCATTGGTGCCGCCAAAGCCGAACGAATTCACGCCTGCAAAACGCGGCGTTTTCGCAGGCATCAGCTCGATCGCAGAGGTGTTGACGCGAACGTTCAGGCTCTCGAAATCGATGTCCTCATTGGTCCGTTCGATGTGAAGAGTTGCCGGCAAGAAGTTGTTTTCAAGGGCAATAACGGCTTTGAGCAGGCCAAAGAGACCCGAAGCCGGTTCGGTATGGCCGATATTCGACTTGATCGAGCCGATCGGGACCGGCGCGCGACGGTTTTTGCCGATAACGCTGCCGATCGCCCAGACTTCTGCCGGATCGCCGACACGTGTACCGGTACCATGGCCCTCGATGAAGGCGATGCGGTTCACATCGATATTGGCGCCTTCGTAAACCGACTTCAGGAGCGCAGCCTGCGCCTCGCGCGACGGGAGAGAAATGCCATTGGTACGGCCTGACGAATTGACGCCGGTTGCATGAAGGCGGGCGTAGCTGCGGTCCCTTTCGCGCAGAGCCTTGTCGGTGCGGCGAAGCACCAGCACGACGCCACCTTCAGCGCGCACATAGCCGTGGCCATTCGTGTCATAGGCACGGCACAGCCCCTCCGGCGACAGCATCCGAGCCTGCGCAAAGCCGACGAAGGAAAGCGGATGCGCCAAGAGATTGATGCCGCCGACGATCGCCGTATCAATGTCGCCGCGATCGAGCGCCCGCACGGCCTGGTCGAGTGCGACCAGCGACGACGAACAGGCCGTGTCGATCGTCATGCTCGGACCGCGCAGCCCGAAGATATGCGAGATGCGGTTCGAAACGATCGAAAGCGTATTGCCCGTCATGAAATATGGGCTGCCGGTCGCAGGATCCTCGACGGCCAGATTGCCGTTATCGAGGCTCGATGCGCCCACATAGACGCCCACCTGCTCGCCACTTAAGGAAGTTGCAGGAAGATTGGCATCCTCAAGCGCACGCCAGACAAGGCTCAGCAAGATCCGCTGCTGCGGATCCATCTGCATCGCTTCGCGCTGGGAAAGACCAAAGACAGCCGGATCGAAATGATAGACGTCGGTAAGAACGCCGGCGGCGAAGGTGTAGGTCTTGCCCTGGATGCCTTGATGCGGGTGCCAGTAGCGAGCAAGTTGCCAACGCTCAGCGGGGATTTCGCTGACGGTGCACTTCCCGTCCTCGAGAATTTGCCGCAGTTCATCCACGGAAGAAGCGCCTGGAGCAACGCTTGCGCGCCCGATAATCTCAATCGTCATGTTCACCCGGTGTCGTTATGGCGGTAGTCGGCAGAGGGTGGATATCAATGCCAGCTAAAGTTCACATCATAAAAGATACGGCTTGTCACCCGAAAAAATCGTATCTGTGGTTGTATTCCAATAACTTTCAATAACAACCGTAACCGATTGTAAACAAAGGAAGGAGCGCCATCATTTCCTGATGGGACCCTTCCATAGGCATAGCAACGATCAGCAACTGGGTCTAATCGTTCATGTTGTTGTAAATCCCGGCACTCTGCGCGGCAATACCAACCGGTTGTCCAACAATACCCAGGAACATACGTATATCGACGGCCGGATGACGCGAGATGTAGATAACGTCGCGATTTTTGACCGGGAATGTCTGTCCGACGATCAAGCTATCCGGATGACTCATGTCGAAACGATAGACGATCGGATAGCGGCCGACGCTGTCAGGCGCCAACCCCTTGTTCAGCAACTCATGGAACCGCTGGCTTCCAAGCAGGCTCATGACGACATCAGGTTCCTCATAGCGGAACAGGAAGTATCCTTTTGCATCCGTTGCCAGGTCGTTACCACCTCGACCGAGTGCTACCGCCTCAAGCAAGTTCAGATCGTTCGCACCGAAGTTAATGCGTGCATTGAGATTGGCAGTGCCAAGAATTGTAAACGTCCGCGGGTCCTTCGACACGAAAATCCGGTCTCCGGGCTGGACGTAAATGTCTTCCGACGGATTTTCGATGATCGACTTCAGAAGCGCCGTGCCGGTTTTCTTGCCACGAACGAGCGTAACGTAGGCTTCGTAGGGCTGCGCCTGCGAGCCCCCTGCCTTCGCAAGCACTTCTGTGATCTGCTCGCTGACCAAGCTCAGCGGCACCTGGGATGGCTTGCCGACCTCACCAGAAACCGTCACGTTTCGCGATGCGGTGCTGACACTCGTCACGATGACGTCCGGCTCGACGGCTTTGTTCGCCAGTGACGCAAGAATTGCCTTACGTGCTTCTTCAAGTGTCTTGCCCTCAAACTGAACCGATCCTGCATAGGGAATTGCGGCCATACCATCTGGCTGCACTACGATATCGAGGTTCGTCTGCTTCGATTCCGTCGTCGAGAAGAGGCCGTCGCTGCCTGCTTCGAAAATCGTAACCTTCAGGTGGTCCCCGACACCGATCACAACGCGGCCAACGCCACCACCGATGCCAAAACGGCGATTCAGAGCAGTCGTCACATAGTTGGAAACGAGAGTGGCAGAGCGGCTGTCAACGTCGACGATATCAAAAACGGCAGCGTTACGGCGGCCGACTTCTGCAGCGGATCGCCCAGCATCCTTGTTAATTGTATCGGCATGTGGCCCCTGCGAAGGCAACCCCTGGCAGCCCGCCAAGGCGAGGCAGATCAACACAATACTCGATCGAACCAATTGATTTCCCTCAATATCGGCAGAGACAATTTTCCTGGTTGTCACAGCCGACCTATTTGCAAAAGATTCTAATTGGCACCTGCAAAGCACACTGAACGTCTCACAACAAGCCAATTGGCGAACCGATCCCTAAAAAAATCACAGCTGCGTTATCAATGCCATAGTGCAGTAAGGGCTCAACCACGCTCCTGCAAGCAGGCCCAGCGAACTATCTACAATTTGAGTTAAAGGCGCTTAAACAAGCCGGAGTGCGCCAAATCTTGCCGGTCCGCTAAAAGCATCGCGACGACGACCGCGGCGCTTGTGTCCATGCGAGATCCCTGGTGGTCCAGTGCTCGGTTGCTCAACCATTATTTGACGCAGGACTGCTCAACCGATCCATACAGCCGACGTGAGATAGCGGCAAAGATGCCAAGGATCCCAGGTGGCGCGATCTGCGCCCGCGAAGCCGCACTTAAAGCCACTCGCCCTGAACTAAGCTGAAACCCGCGGCGCGACTTCCGGAGCGTTGGGCCTTTGTGGGCTCTTTCAATCGGAGAGTTGCTCATAATACTTGCGCAACTAAGCTTCCATCCTCGCCGAAATCCAAGATATGTTGCTTAACGCGGGCATGAATAACCGCTTTGGCTTGTTCCGCATCCCGCAAATCCACGGCATAGCTATTGCGCAGCAGATACCAGAAGCGTCGAAGGTCGGCCGGTGATACAGCAGTTCGTCCGGGCTGGAACTGTTTCTCGAAGGCACCTGTTTGCTCACAAACGAAGCACGCGGCCATGTAGTCTGAACGACCAAAGACATAGACTGGCTTTTCGTGCAGCAGGGCCTCAGCACCAACGCCGGAGTTTATCACACAGACAGCAGCCGATTTGGCGATGATGCTGTGAATGCTGCCGGTGGCTGAGATGATCCGGCCGGCGCTTTCGTTTTCTCGGATATACTTTCCGATCACTGTCGAGCCGCAGAGCGGATGGCGTTTTGCGACAACAGAGTAGCCGATCTTCTCACACGTGGTTACGACTTCCTCCATCATTTCGATGGGGCTGCAGTACGCCAATTCCTGAACTGAATCGCCCACCATTTGAAGAGCGATGAAAACAAATCGGCCGGGCAAAATCTCCGCAGCATGAATTGGGTCTTGAGCATATTTAGACAGGTTGCGGGAAATGGTTTGTTCTTGATCTCGCTGAAAAAAGTTGGCGGCAGTCGTAGCGTCCACCTCATCGAGCGGCAGTTCGGCTAGGCTTTTTCTTGAGAATTCCGACCATCCGGAGTAGCCGCCGGTATCAAAGCTGAAGCGTGATGGGCGGTCGGTCTCCTTGAAGTGAAGACCATTTCGATGCCCGGACACCGTGTGATACGAGAAGAAAGGTACCGGCAAGTCTTCGACACCGTGCAGCTTGATCTGCCCCTTCACTCCGTAATCGAGACCGATTGTCTCGAGGCAGTCCGCGATGGTCTGCAAAACAAACCTGATATCGGCGCGAAAGCCGGAATAGTCGATCTTGTTGGACCGCAATGCTGCCGATGGGATGATGATGACGGCATCGGGCGTCCGGGGTATCGGAGAGCTCAGCCCAGCGCGCGCCAGAATATCCTGATGTCCGCGTCCGATAAGGCCAGACATCGGTGCAAGTGCATCAAGGTTGAGCCGTCCCTCCAACCGGTCTGCCGCTTTTTCCATCCCGCTCTTGCGAAGAGCTTCGACCACCTGCCTTGCTCCCGCCAGATCCAGGAGCCATATCGAAGCCTCGACCGCCCGTTGAGCAAACCTCGAAAGGAGCTTCGGGTCATTGAGAATTGCATCGCGATCGCGAACGATTCGCTCGATCACAGACCTGAGGATGTCATTACGGCCCGCACTATCGGCTGCGGCAGCTACGGAAGCGGCAAACTGGAAGAGGGGTTTATCGGGGTCTTGCGAGAGCCGCGTCATACCGTCGACGGCGAACTCCTCGTGCCTCCGTTCCTCCAGCAACAAACTTCTTCTGAACTCGGCGACCTGAATCCGCGCAGGAAATGACTCTGCAACATAGTCCAAGGCAGAGAGAGCCGCTTCATACTCCCCGCTCCTGCGCAGGAGAGCCGCCTCGATAACCGGCGAGAGGTTGTGATCGAATCGGGGTGTCTTCATTAATTTATGCGCATATCGAGGATCGACATGCCCGAGAACCTCGTAGAAAAACAGCCGCATCGAATCCGCACCCGGCGTCTCCCGGTTGCTTAGATCAACGAGGATTTTGGCTGCCTTTTTGAAATTTCGCTGCTGACAAGCAATATACATCCGGCCGTCACAGATCCGGCGGCGGTGCGCCGGCATCGGCAGAAAGCGAACGACAAAAGCAAGGGCAGCGAGGATCACGCCTAGACCGCCGAGGAATTTCTTTCTCTCGATCAAATCTTGAACGTGTTCCGCCAATCGGTCGATCAGGTACTTCATTGCATCTCGGTCTAGTTGCTTACCGTCGCAAACGCGAGGTCGCGCAATCAGCTTGACGGCACTGCGTCTACACCCCGGACGTAACGCGTTGTCGTCCATCCCGCAACAGAAGCCTCCGCTGCATCACCGGGGGTCGAGCGGCCCTGCCCGACGTCCTTCCAGATTTGCCGCCATAATAGCGCTCCCGTGGGCTCTCGCATCAGGAGATAAGAGCGCGAATGAGGGGAACGGTCGAGGTGGCCTTTTTTTTGTCTTGGCGACATCATGCAACTCAACACATAATGTGAAGCAACCCTCCGTTGCTGATACGCCTTGATGTCGAATACTCGGCTCTGCTGCCCGGCACTTGGTTCAGACTGTCTTGTCAGATTGGCGAGATCTTCTCGCGGCTTGACCTGTTAATTAACGCGCAGTTTCATTGGTTCGAATGCCACCAAGGAGAACTACGGCGCACGGTGCTTGCCATGCCGCTTCGTTTCGACTACCGGATTTGAAATTGCGCGTGTCGGAGTTGACCCATTACCTTCCTCCACGCCGGTATGCTAGAAGTGTCGCAGAATGCGTGCGCGTTATGGCAATAGGATCGACGCAACCGTTTTTGGACAAGTTACGTCTTTGAGACCTCCTATTCGACGGAGCAGAAACGCGGTATCTCATGGCTAATGCAGTCAGATTAATCTTCTCCTCGCTCTTTGGCAGTGCACTTCGCCAGTCGAAGAAAGAGCCAGCGTTTGTTATAGGGCTGAGCGCGTGGCGCCCTTACCTTCGCGATTGGTTCGAGGGTGAAAAAATCTACAAATACGGACGCAGCATCTCCTGGTTGCGATTCTATCTAACGGTGGCTCCGCTGATCCTGGCTGATCCCCGTTCTAAGGTCTATGTATGGGCATACAAACACCCGGATTTTATTAAGAACTTTTGTCGCGCTTGGAACGTTCCCCTGATTAGAGTTGAGGACGGCTTTATCCGCTCGGTTGCTCTTGGTGCAACGCGGGCGCCTCCGCTCTCCCTGTGCTTCGACTCCTCCTCGCTTTACTTCGACGCGACTGAACCATCAGACTTGGAAATAATCATTCAGACGCACGACTTTGATACCGATAACGAGACAACGGCACGTGCGCGCAAGGGCATTGAAAGGCTCATTACTTCGAAGCTCTCCAAATATAATAATTCTCAGAATGCAGACGTTGAAGAACTATACGGTCCAAAGCGTCGTCGCCGCGTTCTTGTTCTGGGGCAGGTCGAAGATGATGCGTCAATAAAGTTGGGCTGCAATAAGAAATTAAGCAATAACGATGTCGTTCGAATTGCCGCAGTGGAAAATCCCGATGCTCAGATTATCTATAAGCCGCATCCCGAAATACTTCACGGAACAAGACCCGCCCAGTCGAACCCTGACGCAGTTCGAGATATAGCCCTTATTCTGGATGTCGATATAAGTTTGGCAGATAGCCTTGAGACGGTTGACCATGTTTATACAATTACCTCCTTATCGGGCTTTGAGGCATTGCTACGCGGCATCAAGGTTACCTGCTTGGGAATGCCTTTCTATGCTGGTTGGGGCCTCACAGACGATCGTCAGATCTGCGAACGGCGAACGACCAGGCGATCGGTGGAGCAGCTCTTTGCAGCGGCATATATTTTGTACGCGCGTTACTTCGACCCGATACGCCACTGCGAAATCACGTTCGAGGACGCAGTGGAACTTTTACGATCAATGAAGCAACAACAACTCGACGATCAACGGCCCGCGCAAGTCATTCCTATTTGAACTTAGCCCCGCATCGAGCTCTCCAAATAGTGCTGCGCGCTAGCTTTTTTGGGCTAGCCAGACAAGATGCCCTGCTATCAGGAGCTTTTGAAAGTTTTTTTCTTCATGCGAGGACTTGATCCAGCGACCGTCGATGTAATGGTTGAATAGGCTCTCGAAACTAAAGAAATTATTGAACTTTTCTCGATCAATCACCCGGCGCATCGTAAGCGTTATTCCGTCAATTCCTGGGCGTATCTGCTTCACGAATAAATCATGCGATTCGAAAACTTGGACGATTCCATATGCGGTCCAATTGAAAATACTATGGCTGTGATAGGGCTCAAGCTGCGAGCATGATCCTACGAAAATACCGCCCGGCTTCAGTATTCGAGAAACCTCCGCAATTACGGCATCGGGATGCCTGACATGCTCGAGTACTTGCTTGCAGAACACGACATCAAACGTCTTGTTCGAAAATGGCATAGTTTTGCCATCATAAACCCTAAAGTCTAAATCTGTTCTTGTTCTCGATTCTACCTCGGGAGAACGCTCAATATCCAAACCCGTATACTTTAAATTTGGAATATAACGCTTCAAACGATCAAACGACGCTCCGGTCCCAGCCCCGAGATCAAGAACTTCTGTTTTGTTCTCAAATTCCGCGGAATTCAGTTTAATGATAGAAAAAGCATCGACTTGCGCTGAAGAGTCGCCCGGTACTTTCCCTTTAAGTACCTCATGAATTGTATCGCTCACTTCTCATTCCCTTAATCTTCTTCTCACCTACGCTCGTAGCGCCTTGTTCTTCCAGACATGCTTAGCGAACGCAATAGGGCGCCTTGTCGCCGCCTTCCTCATAAAGTGGCGGGCAAGGACGATATCCCCATTATTTTGAGCAAATCGCCACGCGAGCATGTCCATACGAAACAACCTCATCTCACAGAAACGATCGCCGTACCGTCTAAAAAGCGTTCGATGCTTGTCGAAAATGATCTGATTGCACTCTCGGATTTCGAGAGCTTTCCGACCCTCGTCGGATTTGTGATATGCGCAAAGCGGTTCAGTCTTGGTAGCGTTATAAATTCGACCGCCATGCATCTGAAACCGTATAAAGAAGTCCAGGTCCTGCATTCGTGGCAGGCGCTCGTCAAACCAACCAACATCCTTGAACGTGGCAGCCGGCCCTATCAGGGTCCATAGGTAGGCTCGCAATTGCGATCCTATTAAAAGAGATTTCAATTGATCCCCGTCTACCTTTTGGACGCGCCTGCGCGGCAATCCACCGGTCCAAATCCAGTCGTAGTTACAAGTAACCCAAAACGGGATTCCGCCGCTGGTTTGTTCAAGCTCGGCAATCTTTTTAAATTGTTTCTCGAGTTTTAATGGGTACCATTCGTCACCAGCGTCAAGCCATGCAACATACGGGCTCTCAATAGCAGCCAGAAGGACGTTTCGTGTGTACGGGCGCCCACGGTTTTGCTCATTTTCAATGATTTCAATCTTGAATGAAAAACCAGCGGCGATTTCTCTCAGCTTTAGTTTCGTAGGAGCATCTGAACCATCATCTGCAATTACCACGCGAACCTGCCCCACCCAGCTCTGGGCTTCAATTGAGCGCAAGCTTAGGTCGAGCCCTGCGGCGTCATTAAAATGCGGCATAAGGATGTCGAGATCAGCCATCAGGCAGCCTCCCCAATAAGTTTACCTATCAAGCTCATCCAGCGATGACGATAGTTGTCTACTGTAAAACCTGCAACCGACGGGGGGCCATTCTCCGCCAGCGCCTGGCGCAGTTCATCATTCGCCATCAAAAGCCGAAGTCCATCGGCAAGTCCATCCGTTCCGGACCGCTTGCGAACAGCTACGCCGTTATAGCCATCCTTGACGAAATTGCTTAACCCCGGGCAATCATCATAGAAAACCACCGGAGTTTTGAGATAGAGCGCTTCCGCGGGGGCTAAGCCAAATCCTTCGTGGTGGGCTGGATGGCAGAATATAGAGCTCTTTGCATACACCTCGCCCAAATCACTGCGGTGTCCAAGAAGTTTGAAACTTTCACCTATTCCCAAGGCCTCGACTTCGCCACGCAGGTCGTGGCGCTGCGGCCCCGTCCCGAACAGGTGGACTTTCCAATCTGGAAAGTCGGCAGCAACCTCCCGCCATGACCTAACCAACTGAAGATAATTCTTAACAGCAGCAAGACGCCCCGCGGCTACTATTATCTTCTCACGCTTGGGTGCCGGAGTATGCGATGAAAACTCCGGCGAAATATAGTTTGGAATCGTCACAATCCTATCCTGGAGATGGGGCGGGAACCAGTTGCCAAAGTCGTCAAACAAAACGTGGATGGCGGCCGCATGGTCGAGTGCCTTCAGGCGCATCTCCCTATCGAGCGGATTGGGATCCCATCGCGCAGCCGACTCATAGTCTTCCCTGGGAACGTTGTGGTTTGTAGCAACCACCTTTGTATTTGTTCTCCAACCTGCGATGAGTGTAACCGTGTTCGCGGACGGCAGCAGACTTATTGCAAGGTCGGGGTTATTATACCGAAAATAGTTTTCTAATTGCTCAAGGAAAAAATCGTGTTTGGCAACCCAATTAGCTCTATTGCGCCAAGATTCGGGTATAAATTTAAATGACGGCAGTGCTTCGGCCCGCCTATGCGCTTTGGTTTTAGTTTTTCCATAAAGATTTATAACTTCGACTTTTGGATTCACAGGATAAAATGGACGCCCCGCTTTCTCGTCGAAGTGAAGACATGTCACCCTAAAGCCCTCATCTGAGAGCATATTGGCTAGCTCGCAATAAATTCTCTCGGCTCCACCGCTACGCCCCGCCAAGAACCTTATGACTATAGCTATATGCTTGCCGGTTCCGAATTTTCGCAATGCGATGCCCCCATACGTTGATGTCGGCGGCATCCTCCATAGCAAGGGGCAACAGGTCAAGTAGACGTTGAAAATCTTAAACAGGGAACCGCGCACTTGAAACGAGGCTCAGCGAGAGGCTACGATTTGGAAGGAATATGCAGGAGCCACCTTGAGAGATTCTTCACACGACGACTTTTTACGCAATTCGCATAGGCGGATCTACGAACTGCCATCCGATCAGCCAACCTGCGACGTCAGTGTTGTCATCCCAACCTTTAACAGATCGAAGTTTCTCCACAGAGCGCTTTCGAGTGTGCAGGCTCAAACCATGATGCCTGCCGAGGTATTAGTGATTGATGATTGCTCCAACGAGGCGGAGGCGGAGGCAACGGAGCGGATCGTCAGAGACTTTTCTGAGCGGCTAAATTTAGTACTACTGAAGAACGGTTCGAACAGAGGAGCCAATTACTCCAGAAATCTCGGGATACGCATCGCTAAACACAAATACATTGCTTTTCTCGATAGCGACGACTTTTGGATGCCAGAAAAACTTGCCACGCAGATGGCAATACTTGAGGCTCAAAAGGAGGAAAAGAAAGCGACACTTTGCGTCACTGGGCGGTACCGGGTCGCTGCGGAGAGTGGACAAATACTAGCTCGTCAGCTTGTACGAGCGAGCTTCAGTCGCGAAGCGATTATCCGATCAAACTTTATTGGCACGCTATCTTCGGTTTTGGTGGACGCGTCATTGGCGCGAGCCGTCAACGGCTTCGACGAGTCGTTACCTGCTTGCCAAGATTGGGAGTTTTTTATTCGCATTTCGGAGAACGTCAATTTCATCTCGGTTGCCGTTCCCTTATGTGTATACGTTGAACACCGTGAAAATAGAATAAGCGCCAGTAACAGGAATCGGCTTCGTGGCCATCTTTTCATAAAGCGGAAATACATAAACAGCTTGGAAGACAAGACGGGTCTCTCGGCATTCTATCGCAATGTTGGGGAGGAGTTACAGCTACTTGGGCGAGATCGCTTTGCAAGAAAGATCTATATTAGAGCTAAGACTGAAGGCATCTTCCCAGCTTGGAAGCAGTCACTTGCGGAGGCATTGCTGTATACATACTACACGTGGCGTCGAATGCCCATGTTAAAGACGGAACGATACTTATCATATAGTCAGACACTTGCAAAGTTGAAAAGCAACAGCGGAGAGATTTCACAATTCAGAATAGACCAAAACTTTATCTATACAGCGTTCCAGCGTTGGTAGAGCGAATACCGTGTGACATATTAATTATTTAAGAATACCGATCTTCATTTTACCACCGTCCTTACTTACGCCAAGTTTCCGCGCCGACACCTTGCTTGATGCAGTCGGACTGCTAAAGGGAACAAGGAAGCACGTTTGTCCGGTCGAGCAGTTTGTCGACGGGTGGCCTGCTTGGCATTGCTGCTCAACGCCTGGGTTCGGAATTCAAGAGTGACGAGGCGTCGGTTGAACGGGCAAACGTGCTTCCTTGTTCGAAGTAAAACCTGATGGACACGATCGCCTCGATGAAGGTACTCAGGCGCTTAGAAGTGGTCTGCTGACATGGTGATTTTTCCTCTTGCGAGTCAATCGGTGAAACGACATAACACACGGTAGAGTGGAATAAGCAGGCGGAGATTTAATGACGGGCGTTATAACTTCCATAAAGAATGTGAGCTTGACGGGAGATGAGAGGGTCAACGGGCTTCTCAGCGGCTATGCATGGGACGGAACGATAACTTATGCGTTTCCCACCAGCTCTTCATCGTACTCGTATAATGGCGAGAAAGATTACAGTTTCTCTTCAATTTCCCAGCAACAGCAGTCTGCTGCCTTGTTGCTCATGGAACAATCCTATGGAAACACGGCGAATGACGGTTTCTCCGTAGAGGGATTTACTAACGCCAACTTTGTCGCCGGGAACGTGGACACCGCATCGGTGCGATTCGCTCAGTCGTCGGACCCCAGTCTCCCGACGGCAGGGGCCTATTATCCAAGCACAGATAGCTGGGGTGGCGATATCTGGTTCGGGACAGAATATGCTGGCACAGAAAGTGATTATCGGTTTCCGGAGTTCGGCAACTATGCGGGACATACGTTGGCGCATGAACTGGGTCATGCTCTTGGCCTGAAACATGGTCATGAACCGGATGCCAATCCGTCGGTCGTGCCCAGCGACTTCGATTCTATCGAATATACGATCATGACTTACCGCACGTATATGGGAGACGACGTAAGTGGCTACGACTACGAGCAGAATGGAGCGCCACAGACCTTCATGATGTTCGATATCGCCGCCCTACAGGAAATGTATGGAGCGGACTACACGACCAACAGTGGCAATACTATCTATAAGTGGAAGCCGAACGAAGGCATCACCTATGTTGACGGAGTCGCGGCCATCACGCCCGATGACAACAGGATCTTCGCCACGATTTGGGATGGCGGCGGTGTCGACACCTATGATCTGAGCGCCTACACCACGCACCTTACAATCGACCTGCGGCCAGGCAGCTACTCGGTCTTTTCCCAAGGCCAGTTGGCCGATCTGAACGGTGGTCCGAATAACGGCTATGCTCGCGGTAACATTTTCAACGCGCTTCTCTGTGGTGGAAATACCGCGTCTCTGATCGAGAACGTTAAAGGCGGATCAGCCAGCGACACCATTCATGGCAATGCTGCGAAAAATGGCCTTTACGGTTATTCAGGGAACGACAAGCTCTATGGTGATGGCAACAATGATGGGCTCTATGGCAACGACGGAAACGACCGCTTAGTCGGCGGAGCTGGCAACGACCGGCTTGGCGGTGGTGGGGGAAGCGATACCTTTTTCTTCGAGACATCGTTCAGTAGCCGAACGAACATCGATGTCGTCACGGATTTCACAAATAACAGGCAGCAGAATGACCTGTTCTGGTTGGATGATGCGATTTATGAGGCATTCATGCTCGGTGACATTAGTTCATCAGCCTTCAAGGACCGCGCATTAGGCAGAGCTGATGGATCAGACCGCATCCTGTACTACCAGCACAGCGGCGAGATCTACTATGATGCGGATGGATCTGGCATAACCTATGACCCCATCAAGTTCGCGATTGTGGAGAATCACGCGACGCTCACGGCAGCAGATTTTTTTATTGTCTGAACCTGGAAGATGATTTCGCCCCGAGATTGTCTACATCACTTCGGTTCGTCAGAAGGAAGATTGCGACCCCATCATGACTGACGCGTTCGGAGATCTACCGAGTCGCATTCCCGCATTCTCGACCGCGTCGGAATCGAAACGGGAAGCCACTACCGCACGCTTCCAATATAAGACTTAGCCGTCCACTGTTGTTGCTTAATAAAGCACGTGTTGGCACTCAAATGCCTGGGAAACTCAGATATCTGGCAACCGATTTTTGGCAAGACGCGTTCTCGTTGAAGAGCTGCCTTCTCAGTCGGCAGGCATTAAGCTACAAAGCGGTCAGGCCAAAATTGGAGTGTGCACATTTTGACACTAGAGGAGCTCATTCACCGACTGGAAAACGCAACAGGCCCCGACAGGACTCTTGATGTCGAAATCGCGTTGGCCGTTGGATATCAGCGAAGAGCGGAGAATTCGAACGACGCCGAACGACGGGTCGTTTGGATCAAACCAGATGGCAGTTTGCCGCAGAAAATTCCCTTCTTCACAGCCGCCGTTGACGACGCTCTGGCGCTCGTCATGCGTGTAGCCCCTGACAAATCAGGTGGCTTCAGCTGGGAATCCGGCATGGGTAGCGCCAAGCTAGGTGAAAGTCAGTACGTTCAATCGGCGTCTCCAGCAATTGCGCTGTGTATTGCGGCTCTGAAGTACAAGACGTACACGGGTACTTGATATCAGCGACGCGTTCGTATCGCGAGACATGACGTCGCTTACAAGCCGCTGTCGCTCAGATGTTTTAGTGCCGCCATACATATGGCGATAGCAGGCGTGCCGCCTTCAAGAGGCGAGCCGTCATTCAACGCGGCTTTTGCTGACATCCCGCCAAACGTACATGCGCCAAAATTCAGGGGACACGCACTCTCTGCCGCCATCATCGCAGCGTCAACAGAAGCGGTGAATGGCGGCACACGATTGAATGTCCGCTCGCCAAGAACCCAGTAGGACGCGCCACCATCAGATTCCTCTCTCATCCCCAGGACTATCGCGATGGTTCGATCAGCACGCCTGTCGGGCTCAATCATTCTACTCAGATCGGAAATGATTGATTCTAAATTCATCAGCCAAGCCGCTTAAGACAGAATGAAAAATGCCCGTGAGATTCAAGGGTAATGTACTCGTACTGCCAGCCGTATTCGGTGCAAAATTTCGCGACCGCCTGAATGACGCCATACACCATCGGTCTAACCACGTTCCCCGTACAAAAATCGTGGCCCGCAATATGCCCCTCCCGCTTAACCTTGGCGTCACACAATACCAACTCCTCCCACGTTGTCTGGTATGTATGGTTGGTGTCGATATACACCCAATCAAAGAAATTGTCGGAGAATTTTTTCAGCCGCTCAGTGGAGTAACCTTGGTGAAGGTGAAGCCGTCCGGTCCCTATCTCGCTCACAAAGTTCTTCTTAATCTCCTCCATGCCTACCTTGTACCGGTCGGTGTCCCATGCATCAATGAGATGCAATTGCCGAGGGCGATTTCTCGCCAAGATCTCAGCACTGTAATTCCCGAACGCAGCTCCGATCTCGGCGACAATGCCTCGATCAGGTAGATGATGCAATAGTTCCAACCTGTTCGGAAGAACTCGGCAATTAACCGTTTGAAAATACCCCAAATCTGTCAGGGGCGTGTCCGCAACAAGCTTCGCACGGCGCCTTTCGCGCTGCTCGTACAGATCCATGGGCAAAAACTCCTTTGAAAGGCGATCAATTTAGTAACAGCAATATGAGAAGGCAACAGCACTTACCCGTTTTTCCGCCTTGATGTCGTACATCTTTTATGTACAGTCGCGCAACGTTTCAGCTAGGGGGTACAACCTTGACAAACTTTAAGAATGTCCTTTCGCTTTGCGGCCTATCCTCTCAGGCAGCAGCGGATTTTTTGGGTCTTTCGAAGAGTACCGTGGATTCAATGGCCTCCGGGAGACGGCCGGTCTCGGACAAGACATGGCGAGCTATGAGTGACCTTTGGCAAGAGATAAACTGCGCGGCAGCCGACATGAAAGTCGTCCTTCAATCCGTCACAGGCAAGGGTATTGACCCAAGAGTAGGCGACGCGGCACCGCCGATAAGCGGTTACGAAAATATGCAAATGGCTGCTCAAGGCGTTGCCGCGGCGATTGCGACATTAGACACCATTTCAGAACTTCCGAGGGAAGAGGACAAAGAGGACTCGGCGGCTGGGAAGCGTCTTCTTATGCCAATCTCCGATATAAAATTGCCGGAGATTGGCGGTCGAATCGGACGCATACTCCTGCGCGAACGTTGGTATGAACAGGAGATGCTCGATTATATTCGCACGCTCGGCATAACGGGAAACTATCTGGACGTGGGGGCCAATATTGGCAACCACTCCGTATATTTTGCTGCCAATACGGAAGCAACGCGCGTCTTTGCTTTTGAGCCCACAAGAAGGGCCCGCGCTGCGCTCAATAAGTTCATCGAGTTGAACTCGCTGTGGACGAAGATCTCCACAATTCCTTATGCATGTTCTGATTTTGAAGGAGAGATCGAGGTCGTCGAAAGCCTCGCCAGCTCAGCGGTGCCGGTAAAATACCCCTGCCGTCGTATTGATGACTTGATCAACGTTCCAGTATCACTGGTGAAGATGGACATTGAGGGTGCAGAGCCTTTTGCGCTTAGGGGGGCCGTGCGCGTTCTTCGCGAATTCAAACCTATTATGTTTATCGAAGTACACGACGACAATCACATGAATGAGATTATGAGCATCATCGCGCCCATTGGGTACGAAGCTACTGGGAACGTTTGGAACGCGTCGCCAACGTACGAGTTCGTCGCGAATAAAACTTAGGCCTACCGATGGTGCGACCTATCACGGGGTGCAATGCCTAGTCTTCGGGAGGATCGTCAGACGGCTATTGGTTCGAACGATGTGTGGCGATGGACTTCGTGCACGACCAACTCGCGACCGGGAAAAAGCTGCGGGTTCTGACGGTGGTCGACGCCTTCTCACGTTATGTGCCGGTCCTTGATCCGCGTCACAGCTATCGAGGTGAAGATGTCGTGCAGACCTTGGAACGGGTGTGCCGGAAAGTCGGCTATCCGAAGACGAGCCGTGTCGATCAGGGGACGGAGTTCGTGTCCCGCGATCTTGATCTTTGGGCCTATGCCAAGGGCGTGACCTTGGACTTCTCACGCCCAGGCAAGCCGACCGACAATGCTTTCATTGAAGCTTTCAACGGCCGCTTCCGGGCCGAATGCCTGAACCAGCACTGGTTCCTAACCCTTGCGGATGCCCGTGAAAAGATGGAGGATTGGCGTCGATCTATAACGAGGAACGGCCTCATGGTGCGATCGGCAATAAGGTGCCGATCTCGCTGATGAATTCAGGAAGCGCAACCAGCCCGCCTCCCTGATGAAGTCGGAAAACTCTTGCCACCGCTGGTCCAGTGTTTGGGGGCGGTTCAAAGCCGCCGAGACTCTAATCGCCGCTGGATGAAAGTTTAGTGGCAGGTCAACATGGGTCCTCTTTACGCGGAGCAATATTTAACCCACGGAGCCGTCGCCTGAAAAAAGTGCGAAAGATTCTGGACACTACCAACTGCCAGATGACTGGATGGGGTGGACGGCCTCCGCTCCCGACATCAGGTCACCTAAAGTGACGAGTTGTCGATAGTGATCATGTCGCCTCCTTTATCCAGATACACAAAGCCCCACCGTAGCGGGGCCTCGCTTCCAGTTTTTATATGTCGTGAGATCAGAGCACGAAGAAGCCGTTGTCGAGCGTCATTATCGTGTCGAGATAGATGGACATGTCGGCCACCGCGTCGCCGTTGATGTCGGCATAGATTTCAGTTCCGAATGCCGTCTTCTCATACCTCAGTTGACCTGGCCGGCCTGTGAAATCCGCCTCTTCAAGGAAGGTAAAGGTGTTGTTCGTCCTCGTCAGCGCGTTGGCGTCCATCGCCGACAAATCGATCCTGTCTTCGATGGTGAAGTCATAGATGGTGTCACGGTCCGAGCTATTGGCACGAGATTCCTTGACCGAGTAGAAAATGAAAGTATCTGCTCCAGATCCCCCCGTCAGGAAATCTTGGTCCCGTCCGCCGTGCAGGATGTCATTGCCGCGTCCGCCAACGAGCGTGTCCCTCCCGTAGTTCCCGATCAGCTTGTCGTTTCCAGCCTGGCCATTGAATGTATCGTAGCCAGATCCACCGCTGAAACTATCATGGCCGGTAAGGGCCCTTGCGATCAGCGCCGCATCATCGTCTATGCCGACCGTATCGGCCACCGCGACAAACGAGGCTGCGGCAATCGATATTCCCTTGATGCTGATTTCGACGTTTCCATCATATAGGAGCGAATAGCTTGTCACCGTGCCGGCGAATGGAACTCCATCGCTGTCGTAGCGGAATCCGCTGCCGCTGAATTCCTCCGCCTCTCCCGTATCGTACGTCGCCCGAAAAATCGTCGAATTCCGGTAGTACGACTCCGCATAATAAATGGAACTAAAATCAGGCAGACTAGAGTCGAAGTCGTAGATCGAATTAATTGTGATCGTCGCGCCCATGGCACCCCTCGCTTGTGGACGTTGAACCGATATCGCATTCTATGGTTGCGATAAAGTGATGAGCGCCCGCCTACTTCAGAATCGAGGATGGTGAAGCCTACCACGATGCACGCAGGGTGAAATGCGACTGGACTCGCGGAAAGCGAATCAGCCCCTATCTGAGCTTTCAGTTGCGGGGCACAGGCTCGGGGCACGTGTGAACAGCTCCGCCTGGTAAGGGGCGGCATTGATTCCATTAACCTGAGAGACCTGCTTGGCTATATCAAGACCGACGATGCTAACATTCTCCACGGACGACTCTCCCTCGTGTGACCCAGCCACACTATGGCACAGCGATGCCAGGAGCCGAGGCCGTCCGCCTCATTAGGTCGCCGACGGGCACAATTAGACTGGGAATTTCCGGGAGCTTCGCCATTACCGTGACCCGCAAATGCTTGCCGAGAGAATTTTGCCTCGCATTATGCCGATTAACAAGATTCTCCAATTGCAGTCAGCATTTCAGTTCCGGTCGCGAATATTGTAATAGGCCATGACGGACACGCCCCAAGCAAAAAGGCATCCTAAAAAGACGAGCGCAGACACCATGAGCCGGCTCGGGTACTGTGCCTTTTCAGACAGTGTTGGCTGGATGAAGGTGGCCAAATATCGCTGCTGATTATTGGCATCGATGCGCGCTTTCTCGAGGCTAGCAAGAGAGCCAGTATAGGCCTTCTCGGCAAATTCCCGCTCGGTCTCGAGTTCCTCATATTGCCGAATCCGGTTTGCAACATCGCTGCCGCCAGCTCCACCTGCCATCCCGCTGCCGAAACGCTGTTTTTCCTGCGCCAACTGTTTTTCAAGACTGTCGATCTGTGTGGTGAGCACGCGCATGCGCGGTGAATCCGCTGCCATTCGCGTACGAGCGGTCATCAAATCGGTGTGAAGCTGGGTAAGCTGCTGTTCGAGGGAGGCAACTAGCTGGCCAGCCAGCTTTGCCGCTTCTACTGGATCGGCCTCCTGAGAGACATCGCGGAAATTGCGCAGGGCATTCCGCGCTGCAGACAAACGGCCTTCGGCGAGCGCCACTTCGTCCTGGGACGCTTTCAGAACACCATTTCTTGCCTTGAGCGAAAGATCATTGATAAGCCTCTCACTCTCGCCGATGATAACGGATGCGATTTTTTGGGCGTTTTGCGGATCGAAGCCCTTAACCGTCAGGTTGAGAATGGACGAGGTGTGATCGAAATCGACATGTACCATCTTTTTCCAATATTCGAGCCGCTCCTCAATCGGCAGGCCGGCCGCCATGCTGAAATAGAAGTCGGCGCCGTGGCGCGCAAAGGCGGCGTCGAGATCGACGGCCTTCTCGACGGCCTCGATCATCCGCTCGCTCTCGACGTAATCGAGGAGCATATAGGAGTCCGCCCCGGTCGTGCTGCCGCCAGTACTTTGCGTAAACATGCCAAGGATATCGCTGCCTGCCTTGCCATCGATGCTGCGCACGGCAAAGGCAGCCGAGCTATGATATTGGTCGGCTGCGACAAAGAACATGTAGAACGATGCAAGCACGGTCGGAAGCGCGACGGCCAACGCGAAGCTGCCGGCGATAATTAGATGCCGCAGCTTCAAATGCCCGACTTTCAAAGAGCCGTGCAGTGGTTTCTTCTGATCGGGCTGCGGCGTCTCTGGTTTTGCGGGACGCACCTCGAGTTTCAGCAGACTATCAAGCAAAGCAATGCTTGGCCTTTTAGCAAACGCCCGGATCTCGGCCGTCTTGCTCTCTGAACTTGGCGGATTCGCGCTTGTCATCAGTTGCCCTTCATGTTTCGCTCATGAACTCGAATAGCATCTTCCACATCATCGAAATAGGTGAGTTTGCCATTTTCGAGAACCACACCACAATCACAGTACTCACGGATCGTGCTTGTGCTGTGGGAAACCATAATAACGTCAGAATCTTGCAATCGATGTTTGAAGACATCATGACATTTTTTTTTGAAGTTCGCATCGCCGACTGCAGTGATCTCGTCAACCAGATAATAATCGAAGTTGACGCCCATGCTGACACCAAAGGCTAGACGGGCCTTCATGCCGGAGGAATAAGTACCAACCGGGGCGTGGAAGAATGGGCCTAGCTCGGCAAAATCGGTAACATAGTCAACCAGCTCTTCGGTATCGACACCATAAATGCGCGCGACAAAACGAACATTCTGCTCGCCGGACATGTTTGGTTGAAAGCTACCTTGAAAACCGAGGGGCCAGGAAATCTTGCCTTGCCTTACTATCCGCCCCCGATCGAGCCGCAGCGAGCCCGCGATCAACTGCAAAAGTGTCGACTTTCCCGCACCGTTCCTGCCGAGTAGACCGACACTTTTTCCGCGCCGGATAACAAGAGAAGCGTTCTCGATGATTGGCTTCGTTAGGCCCTTGGTCTTTACATACATAGTAGCGCGTTCAAGTCTGATCATCGGCCCCTCGCCACCGCCACGGAATTGGTGAAAACAAAGAGCCCGCCGAAGATCGCCGTAAAGACAATAGAATAAAGATAGAACATGTCGAGTTCCGCAGCCCGGTATTGAGGGTAGAATCCCTGGCGAAATAGCATGACCACATGAACCAATGGATTGAATAGGACCACCTCACGCATAGGTCCCGGAAGCGCGTCAGGCAAGAAAAAAACGCCAGAAATCAGAAACATCGGTCGATTGATGATACCGAAGACCTGTTCATAGAATGGAAAACGTAAGAACATTACGGTGTTAAATATGCCCACTCCGAGACCCAACAATGTCGCTGCAAAGGCCGCCTCCAGGATCGCCGGCCAATAGAGCTCGGGAGGTTGATGCATCGTCATAATGATCGCGCCGAGAACACAGATGGCGACGAAGACCGTCGTAGCAGCCTGAAGGATGTAACGAGCGACGATGGTATCGATCGGGGCGACGTTTGGATAGCTGAGCAAAGTCCGATTGGATTTGATAGCGCCGTTCAAAAAACCGCACATCGCGGCGTAAAACTGGAATGCAATATAGCCGGTTGCAAAAAACAGCGGAAAGCTTGTCCCGAGCGCCGGTAATCTTGCGATCCCCATGAAGATCACCGACATGAAAGCGATGTGGGCCGCGGGGTCAAGGATCGCCCAGATGTAGCCGCCGGGCTTATTGCCGAAGCGTGTCGACATTTCGCGTATGAGCAATGCGGCAACAACGCGAATATGGGTCGTCAAATAATACAATAAAAGCCCCCGAAACAAGCCACTTCGCCAGACCGGCATTAATATCATTTTTTTTGGCGAGAGTTAGTCCCTCGGGCCAAATTCCTCCACCATTGATCGGATAGAGCATGCCTCGCACCCGAGGCACCGGGTGGATTGTCCACAAAGATAAGTCCTCATCGTACTATCTCCATTTTCTTTCATATCAATTTCAGCTTCGTTGCCAGAGCTGTTGCCTGTGGCAGCGTGCCCGCGTCCAAGGCTTTACGAGCGTTATTCAAATGAAAATTCACATTGTGGTACGTCATATTCTCGATGGTAGCGATCGCTCTCATGGACTTGCCCTCGGCGGACCATTTCAAGAGCTGGGCTTGTTTCAGCGTCATCCGAATCCTTGATTTTGCGGTCGGATCAAACTCCGCGTGCTCGATCCTTGCATGAAGCTGCGCGACAGCCGTCGCAGCGGCAACCTGATCTATCTCTCGAGCAAGCGAAATCGACGGTCTATGCGAAGCAACCGTCAACATTGACACGTGCCCGAATGCCGTTGCGACAGGAATGGTAATACCGGATCGGATACCGAAGTCGGCGGCATCCGCATAAAATCGCCGGATCGGCTTTGACGCGCGCCTTTTTGAGCTCTCAGAGGACCAGACGAAAGTCCTCATAGTGGATTTGGCGATTGCGACTATCGGATCGACCTCGTCGAACTTGTTCGTGAAATATCGCTCCTGCCATTCGGCAGGATAGTTAGAAAAGGCAGATGTTCCGATCGGCTGGACATTCAAGTAGGCGTAATAGTCGCAACCGAATTCCCGTGTGAGTTCTGACAACGCTTCCTTCAACATCTCTCTGGTACGCGCCAAAGCCGAAATATCAATTAACTTTTGAAGCCAGATCTTCACCTTCTCAACTCCGCTGCACCGCCAACAGACGTCTGCGTTGTCGACGGAAAGTTGAAATAGTGGCAACGATAGTGGTCGCCACTCGATCGGAATGTCTTGACGATTGGCGGACCGGCAAAGACACCCTGTCTAACCGGGACTGCCCGTTTCGACTTTCGCGAGTAGGCCCGATAAATTTTTTATGTGCCCTCGGCAACAATAAATTTCAACGGACTATGTCAGGCCATACGCAAAGTCTTCATCTTGAACCGCTTGCTCGCGGTGCCGATGCCAGCGAGCGGGCGATCTCGACTATCTCGTCGCGGTTCGCGGTAGGATCTTCCTTGTTCCAGGCGAGCCCCAAGCCGATTGTGAAGTTCATGTCCTGCACCTCACGAAGCAGAAACGAGCGATTGGGCAGATCCTTCGTCCATTCCGGGACGAAGCCTACGCCGATGCCCGCAGAAACCAGCGAAACGAGCGAGAGCGTGTCATCGCAGCTGCAGGCAACGTTATTGAGAAGCCCATGCTTCCTGAACTGGTCAACGAAGAACTTCTCCGTGTAAGACAGATTGGAACGGGAGAAGGAGATGATCCTCTCTCGTTTCAGGTCGCTCATTGTGACTTTCTCCGCCTCTGCCAGTGCGCTGCCAGCCGGGACTGCCAGGAAGTACCGTTCATTGGCGATGCTCTGCCAGCGCAGCGACCCGATGTTTTCGACCGGCCGGATGAAACCCAGGTGCACACGACCTTTTTCGATGTCGCGGACAATCGCATCGGTGGAGCCGCTACTGATATGGATCTGGATATCGGGAAATCGCTTACCCAGCCTAGTTAGAAACTGTGGGAGGACGCCGAATGTGGCGGGATAGATCGTGCCGATGGTGATCCTGTTGACATCCTTGCCGGCAACGGCTTGGACGATGGAGGAACTGTTTTCGATGTCTTGCAGGATACGGATGCACCGCTCGTAGAAAACTTCGCCGGCTTTCGACAGCTGGACTCGGCGGGTTGAGCGGATGAGGAGCTGAACTCCGAGCTCCTTTTCGAGCGTCTGGATTTGAAGGCTAAGGGCAGGCTGTGCCATGGACAACATTGCCGCCGCCCGGCCGAAGTGCAGTTCCTCGGCTAAAGTTGCGAAACATCTGATCTGACGCAATTCCATTCACGATCCTCTCTGCGCCTCCTCCGGGTACAGGTCGGAATTCGGTCGCGTACACGGCCAGGATCATTGATTAATAGTACCGCAAGATCAATCCGCTGTTTTTTGATACCGCATTTCCTATAACTTCCAGTAGTAGACGGCGAATCGTCTTTGGCCTATCGATGGACCCATGCGATCGTCCCTGGAACATCTGCCGGAAGAAAAGCAGCGCGAGCTTGCCCGCGTCGTTGCGATCATCCATGAGGAGTTCGCCGATGCGCTGTCGGGGACGTCTGCCGCCTTCAAGAAGCGCGGCCGGATCTTAAAGATCATTTTGTTCGGTTCGTATTGCCGCGGCAGTTGGGTCGACGAGCCGCACACGATGAAGGGCTACCGCTCCGACTACGACATCCTGGTCATCGTCAATTCCAAGCAGCTAGCCGAGCCGCAATACTGGGACAAAACCACCGACCGGCTGATGTGGGACAGAGGCGTCAAGACGCCGGTCGGGCTGATCGTCCATGGCGCCAGGGAGGTGAACAACTTCCTGGCCGACGGCCAGTATTTCTTCGTCGACATCCTGCGCGAGGGCATCGTGCTCTACGAGCTCGACGACCGGCCGCTGGCGGAGCCGAGAAAGCTCTCGGCGGTCGATGCGTATAGGGTAACGGAGGAGCACTTCGAGAATCGGTTTCCATCGTCCACTGGGTTACTCGACACATCCCGCTATGCGTTAAGTAAAGCACGTGGGAAAGAGGCGGCATTCCTCCTGCACCAGTCCGTCGAGTCGGCGTACGCTGCATTGCTTCTCACGCTGACCAACTACAGCCCGCCATCGCACAATCTAAAATTCTTGCGCGGGCTGGCTGAAGATCAGGACCGCCGGCTCATCGACGCCTGGCCGCGCGACCAGCACCGCTACACCGCCTGGTACAACATCCTCAACGAAGCCTATGTGAAGGCCCGATACTCGAAGCACTTCGAGATCACCGAAGAAGCGCTTGGCTGGCTGCTCGAACGGACGGAGCACCTGCACCAGATCGTCGAGACGATCTGCAAGGAGCGTTTGGCTGAACTGGAGCGCGCCACCAGTGGCAGTTGACCACTGCGACGATGGCGCGGCTTCCATAAACAAGTAGACAAAAGAAATTTTTACTTCACCTCAAGCGGGAAGTGATCTAAGATTCAACCTAGCCGACATGCAGGATGCATGTGCTTCCGGACGATGCGATTTCGATTTCGCTGTGAAACACGTCCGGCCACATTTTCCTTGCGCCGGGCTCTCACAGGAGAGTCTTCATGTCGAAGCTATTGGAACATAACCCAGATCCGTCATACGGGGCGGATATGCAGCATGACGTCGCGGTCGCGGCGGCGGTAGAACTCGCTATGGAATTCTACGGCTGTGATGCGGTCACCGCCGCAGCGAAGCGCGCGATCGAAGCTAGAGACCTCGATCGCGAAAGCCACTTCCGGTTCTGGGTGAATGTCTTCAAATCCCTGAAATCCAAGCCGCACCTGATCGCGGACATCTGCCGTTCGGGCTGATACGGCTGCATAGCCGCTTGACGCCAGCCGCACGGTCGGGGCCGCCGCTCCAGCGGCTTTACAGCGCACGCTTCGATGGTTCCGGCGTGCACGGTCCGTCCGCGTTGCTGCGCTCCGT
Organism: Rhizobium sp. USDA 3886; assembly: GCF_056279785.1. Taxonomy (NCBI): domain Bacteria; kingdom Pseudomonadati; phylum Pseudomonadota; class Alphaproteobacteria; order Hyphomicrobiales; family Rhizobiaceae; genus Rhizobium; species Rhizobium sp. USDA 3886. The sequence goes on from NZ_JBWCDC010000003.1 coordinate 2,086,865, forward strand.
GCGGCAGAAAGGTAACGCTATTGATATGAAATCAATATCAATACGCGTGAAACAATATTGGAAATTCCCCGATCGCCCAGCGCACTGTCGCCGGATCGACAACGAACAAAGGGAACAGCCATGAGATTTTCCATGCTCAGCGCAAGCGCGCTTATATCGCTGGCGTCGCCCACATCCGGCAGCGCCGAAACGCTCGTCGTCAACAGCTACGGCGGCCCCTACGAAAAGATCATCCGCGAACGGATCATCGAACCCTTCGAGGACAAGTTCGGCATTGATGTCGTTTACGACGCGGTCGGCTCGGCTTCGCAAGATTACGCGAAGATCAAGGCCACCGGCGGACGGCCCGGCTTCGACGTCGTCGTCATGACCGCCTCCCAGTCTCTCGATGGGTGCAAGGAAGGCCTTTTGGAGAAGTTCACACCAGAGACAGTTCCCAATCTTGCGCGTCTGTCGCCGGCGATTGCAGCCGTCGCCGGGCCCTGCGGCGCCGTTCACGAGGTGCAGTATCTGTCGCTGCTCTACCGCAAGGACAAGCTGCCACAGGCGCCAGATTCCTGGTCCGTGCTTCTCGATGAGCGCCTCAAAGGAAAGATCATCCTGCCGACCTTCCAGAACATCATGGCCGCCTATCTGACGGAGGTCCTCTCGGTCGCCAATGGCGGGGACCTGCTCGACAACGTCGAACCCGGCTTCGCCGCCATGGCAAAACTTGCCAAGCAATCGATCGGTTTTGAACAGTCCTCCTCGGTCATGGAAACCTACATCAAGGACGGCCAGGTCTGGGCCATGCCATTCTGGAACGGCCGAGCCCAGCTTCTGGCCGACAGTGGCCTGCCGGTCGACTACGTCCTGCCAAAGGAAGGGTCGATTCCTCTTGTCGCCACTTTGAACATACCCAAGCACGCCGAGAACCGGCAGGCGGCGCTCAAATTCGTGGACTTCTTTCTCGAAAAGACGAGCCAGGAGGCCTGGGTTACCGGTTACAAGGTCGGAAGCGCAAGGACGGATATCGATGTTTCCGCCGACATCCGCGCCAAGCAAATCACCACTGAGGCCGATCTGAAGGCGCTCCTTTTGCCCGATCTTGGGGCAGTCGCTGCGCACCTGTCAGAGTGGGGCGAACGCTGGGAACGCGACGTCGTCGCCGCAGCCGATTGAGGTGGAGCATGGCGACGATTGCTTTTTCCACTCCGCAAAGGCCAACACGCACCGCCTTTCCTTTCAAGGCTTTTCTGCCGCTATCACTGCCGTCGATCGTGCTGCTCCTCTTCTTCGCAGTTCCGATGGGACTGATGCTCGGTCTCAGCTTTCAGAACCAGGAAACCGGCACCTTCACACTGGCGAGCTACGGTCGTTTCTTTAGCGATGATCTTGTTCTTGCGGGCCTCGGACGCACCGTGGTGATGTCGGGATTGGTCGCCATTTGCGTGACCGTGCTCGCCTATCCCCTCGCCTACTACCTTGCACGCTCGACATCACGCTGGCGAACGCTTGTCTTTGCTCTTGCCATTGCCCCTGAGCTGGCCGGTGTGGTGCTTCGAACCTATGGCTGGCTTGTCATTCTTGAAGACCGAGGCTTTATCAATTCAGCATTGATTTGGACCGGCCTGATTTCCGAACCCTTGCCGCTGTCGAAGAACCTGTTCGGCGTCGTCGTCGGGCTGACGCATGTGATCCTGCCATTTGGCGTCCTTTCGCTGCTTACGAGCCTCCAGGGCATCAATCCAAATCTGGAAAGATCGGCCCAGATTCTTGGCGCCTCGCGACCTGCAGTCATCCGCCATATCGTCCTGCCGCTCTCTGTGCCGGGAATTGTAAGCTCGCTCCTGATCGCCTTTACGATGGCGGCGAGCGCCTATGCCACCCCGTCCCTCCTCGGCGGCGCGGGTTTCAAGGTCATGGCCACAATGGTCTACGAGCAGGTGCTCTTTTACATCGACTGGTCTTTTGCGGCGGTCATGGCCAACGTCCTTCTCGCCATGATGCTCATTTCGGCGTTTGTCGGATCCAGGCTCGAATCCCGCCTTCAACAGAAACTTCACCTGTAGTCTCGGGAGGCTTCAATGAACCGACTGCTCACCATTCTGTTCAGGGTATCGCTGACTGCAATTCTTGCATTCATCACCCTGCCGCTCTTGGTCGTTGTTGCAGCGTCCTTCAGCCCAACGTCGACCGTCACGTTCTGGCCGGGCGCTTGGACATTTCAGTGGTACACGGCACTCCTGGAGAGCCGCTGGCTTGATCCCTTTCTGCTCAGCGCAGGGCTGGCGATCATCGTCAGTCTCGCAAGCGGGTTGCTGGGCGTCCTTGCAGCCTACAGCGTCGCCTACCAGAAATGTCCACACCGCCATCATGTCGTTCCTGCTATCGCCAATGGCTGTGCCGCAGATCGTCAAGGGTGTGGCGATCGTTCTCTTCGTTTCGTCGGCTGGTCTTTACCAGCTGCTCGGCACGCCGGGGCTTGTCATGGCCCACATCGTCCTCACCATGCCCTATGTGATGCGCATGGCGGCAACCGCGATGTTCAACTTCGACAAGCGGCTGGATCGGGCCGCCCGCATTCTTGGCGCGGGTCCGGTCCAACGGATCAGATATGTGCTTCTGCCGCTGATCCGCTCCGGCCTGTTCTCGGGCATGACCTTCGCCTTCATCATTTCGTTCAACAATATACCGCTGTCTGTCTTTCTCGTGAGACCCGGACAGACGACGCTCCCGATCGCCGTCATCAATCATCTCGAATACAGCCTGGACCCGGTGCTTGCGGCCGTGAATGTCGCATCACTCCTCTTCGTCCTCGGCACGATTATCCTTTTCGAAAAAATCGGCGGTTTCTCCGCGCATTTCCATGGGGGTAGCAAATGAGCAACAACGATATCGAGCTTCTTTCTGTCAGCAAGCAATTCGGCGCGAACCGCATCGTCGATAACATCAACCTCGCCGTTCCGAAGGGCAAGTTCGTCAGCATCCTCGGTCCCTCCGGATGTGGCAAGACAACGACGTTGAATATGATCGCCGGGTTCGAAAGACCTTCGAGCGGAGAAATCCGCATCCGGGGTCGCAACCAGGCAGGCGTCCCACCGGAGGCTCGCAAGATCGGGCTCGTCTTCCAGAACTACGCGCTCTTCCCACACATGACGGTCGGGGAAAATGTCGGTTTTGGCCTCAAAATGCAGGGCAAACCACACGAAGACATCTCCGAGGAGGTCTCGCGGGCCTTGAAAAGCGTTCATCTCGAAGGCTTCGAAAGGCGCTATCCGAAAGAGCTGTCGGGCGGTCAGCAACAAAGGGTCGCCGTCGCCCGTGCCATTGCGCCGTCCCCCTCTGTCCTGCTTCTCGATGAACCGCTTTCAAACCTCGATCTGAAGCTTCGCGAGGCAATGCGTGTCGAGTTGAAGGACATCCAGCAGGAACTCGGCATAACCTTCGTCTATGTCACGCATGATCAGGAAGAGGCCATGGCAATGTCCGACCAGATCATCGTTATGCACGAAGGGGCTGTAGCGCAGGAAGGCTCGCCAGCAGACATCTACAACCGACCAAAAACATCCTTTGTGGCGGACTTCATCGGCAAATCCAACATCCTGCCGGTTTCCGGCCTGGACGACACCGAAACCGGTGGCGAATGCGTGCGCATATTTCTCGGAAAAGAAAAACTCCCGATCTCGGCCGTTTGGCCACACGACCTTCGTCCGGGCGAGGCCCGGTTCTGTTGCATAAGGCCCGAGGCAGTCAGGCTTGCAGATGCTGCAGGGGCCATGGATGGGCCTGTGAACCTTTTGACAGCCACCGTCCAGAAGGTGGTCAACCTCGGCGCCTATCTGGAGGCCTGGTTGTCCGTGAATGATGAGACGACGTTGAAATCCATGATCCGCTCCACGCGCCTCGATACGCTCGCCGTGGGCAGTCGCGTCGAACTCGCTATTGCCCATTCCGCGGTCCTACTGCTCGAATACTAATTCGATTGATAAAAATCCAATATCAATAATGACGAATTGATTTTGGATTGCCCCTTGCAACCTTGGCTAGACTTCAGGAGATCCCACGTCCGGGATCTCCTGAAGGAGGCACAAGAATGCTCACCAGAACGAAGGTTTCCGCTGTTCAGAACTCCAGCAACGTCTGCGCCGACATCGTTGGGTTCGACTTCTCCAACTATCACGACAGAGAAATCGCGGCGATCCGGTCATACTGGCTGCAATACGGCGTTGTCCGCTTTCGCGCAGCCCATATCACCGATCAACAGCAGGTGGATTTCTCCCGTCACTTCGGCGACTTCGTCATCCATCCGAAGCAGTTGCAGGAAGGCGGACACGCGACACACCCTGAGATCCTGGTCATCAGCAATGCGATGAAGGACGGCAAGCCGAGCGGCGCGCTCGGCAACAGCGAAGCAACCTGGCATACCGATACCTGGTTCTACGAACGTCCGCCGGCAGGAGCAATCCTCAGAGCAATTGAAGTCCCTCCTTCGGGAGGTGATACATATTTTCTGTCGACCTACCGTGCTTACGAAACGCTTCCTGACGAATTGCGCAAGGCTGTCGATGGACGCCAGATCTTCTTCCAGAATGTCTACGACAAAACGGGCAAACTGCGACTTGGAAAATCCGAACCGAAGAGCGACGATTTTCGCGAGTGGAGCGGTGTCGTCCATCCCCTGGTCCGGACCCACGGCGAGACTGGGCGGAAGGCTCTCTACCTCGGCGGCACGTCCGAGGGATCCTGGATTGTCGGCATGCCGCTCGATGAGAGCGTTGATCTGATCACAAAGCTCTGGGAACACACGACCGGCAGTGCCGCCCAAGTCTTCATCCAGAAATGGAACGTCGGCGACATCATGATGTGGGACAACCGCTGCACGATGCATCGGCGCGACTCTTTCGATCCGAACACGACCCGCATCATGCATCGGACGACCACCGCCGGCGAACGTCCGATCTAAGGCACGATGACAGAGAAGATCGGAGTATTGTCGAATGACTGAACCATACCGGATGAAAACACGGCCAAAGGTTATTCCGGAATCGTTGCGAACACTCCTGGAGGGTGTCGAAACCGCGACCATCGGCCATTTCGAATATGTCGGCTTCGTGGGTGCAGGTGTCGCCCCGGTCTTTCCGGCAAGGGCAATTGGAACGGCGATGACGGTGGCCGCGCCAGGCCGCGATGGAACCGTCATCTACAAAGCCATTGATCTGCTTTCCCCGGGAGATGCTCTCGTCATCTCCAGGGTTGATCAGGACGACGTTGCCTGCGTCGGCGGCGGTGTCGTGGCGGCGGCCCGCGCGCGCGGAGCGGTGGCCGTCATCGTCGATGGTCCCTGCACCGACGTCGAAGAGATTCGGGCCAGCCTGTTTCCAGTCTGGTGCCGCGGCGTCTCATCCAAGACGACGAGCCGCCGGCATCAGATCGGCGGCGCGATCAACGTCCCGATTGCATGCGGTGGCGCAGCCGTCCTGCCGGGCTACGCAGTCCTGGCTGATAACGAGGGCGTCTTCGTTGCCGAACCATCGCATATGCGCCGCGTCGCCGACTCTGCTCTCAGGCGACAACGGCATTCGCTTCAGCTGCGGCCCCATCTTGAGGCCGGCCATTCCATCTTCGATTTGGATCGGATCGTGTCATGAAAATTTCCCTCATCCAGATGAATTCCCAGTCCGACCGCGATCTCAACCTGCATTCAGCCATGACCCTGATGCACCAGGCAATGGAACGCGATCGACCGGACCTCATCGTGCTTCCGGAGCATTTCGACTGGTCCGGGGGGACTGCTGCGGAGAAGCTCGCGGCGGCCGACGACATGCCGGGCGGCAAGGCCTATCGGATGCTGCAGGAATTTGCGGCCCGAGAACAGATCTGGATTCACGGCGGCAGTCTGCTCGAAAGGATTGGAGGAAGTTCGAAGATATATAACACGACGGTTGTTTTCGACCCGAAGGGTCGGGAGGTCGGTCGCTACCGCAAGATCCATCTATTCGACATCGAAGCGCCGGACGGCAAGATCTATCGAGAATCGGAGACCGTGGCTCCCGGCGGAAAACTCTTCATCTACGAAGCGCACGGCTTCCGGATCGGCTGCGCCATCTGCTACGATCTTCGTTTCCCCCTGCTCTTCGATGCGCTTTCAAGTGCGGGTGTCGATGTCGTCATTCTACCCGCGGCCTTTACGCTGCAAACTGGCAAGGACCATTGGGAAGTACTTTGCCGTGCGCGCGCTATCGAGCTTCAGGCCTATTTCGTCGCCTGCGGCCAATGGGGTGGTTATATGGCAGCGAATGGAGAACGGCGTTTCACTTATGGCAATTCTCTTGTCTGCGATCCCTGGGGCCAGGTGATCGCCCGAGCGGTCGACCAGGTCGGCGTGCTTTCTACTCACATCGATCGCACCCGCGTGGCGGTGGTCCGGCAACTCATCCCGACCGCATCGCACAAGACGAGCTTCGAGGGGTTGGCCCGAGAGTCACTCGATTGCGGCATCGCAGGCTCCTGCGGTTGCTCCTCCTGCACCGGCAGGCGGCATGATGGGGCTCCGGATTCTTATCGTCCGGCGCAGCAACTTCAGATCGCGTTGATGATCGGCCATGTCGTTCCCTCTGTTTTTTACTTTGTTAGTCGTAAGGCGCGAAAGGCAGCAAGAGGAAATGCCGACAATACAAGCTTGAAGGTGCTTTGCATATATTTTGTGCGTCGATGCCCCTTATGGATGCATGGGTGAAAAGGCGGGACGAAAAATCCGGGAAATTCCTGGTTTTCACTTGGCACACTGATTGCTTCGCTTCTGCCGAGTAGAAGCGGTCAGAGCCGTATGGCTCGGGACATTGCTCGGGAAACGGTTCTGAAAGGGACTGCCGTGCTGTCTGCTGCTGCTCGAAATCATCTGAACCACGTCCGAGTTGCGCGCGTGCATGGCATATCGCCATGCACTTGGCTTCAGCTCGTCCAACAATGAGGGGAACAATTGATGCTTCGAAAGCTGTCGCGGATCCTGCCGGCAACCCTATTGGCCGCCGGCGCGCTCGTTTCCAACGCCCTTGCCGCCGACAAGGTGGTCTTCCAGCTCGACTGGCTACCGGGCGGCGACAAGGCGCCGATCTATGTCTGTATTGAGAAGGGCTTCTGTGCCGACGAAGGCATCGAAGCAACCGTGGCGCCGGGCCGCGGCTCCGCCGAAGCGATCACCCGGCTCGCCGCCGGCACTTCTGACGTCGGCTCCGCCGATATCGGCGCGCTGATGGCGGCGAAGGTCACCGATAAGGTCGGTATCACAGCCATCATGTCGATCTTCAACAAGGGGCCGCACGCCTTCTTCGTGCTGAAGGGCGGCAACATCAAGAAGATCGAAGACGTAAAGGGAAAGAGGGTGGCGACATCGCCCTTCACCTCGTCGAACGTGTTCCTGCCGTTGGTGCTGAAGGATGTCGGCCTCGACGAGGGCGACATCACGCTCACCAAGACTGATCCGGGCGCCCTCGGCCCAATGCTGATGACCGGCGCCACCGATGTCATCATCGCCTGGACGACCAATGTTGCGATCTTCACCAACCAGGCCAAGGCGGCCGGCAAGGAGATCGACATCTTCACCTGGGATGCGGCCGGCCTGGAACTTTATTCCGCCTGCCTGCTCGCCTCCGACAAGTTTATCACCGAACGCCCGGAGGTCGCCAAACGCTTCGTGAATGCCTTCAAGAAGTCGCTGGAATACGTCAAGCAGGATCCGGACGGCGCGGCTGCGGCTGTCGCCAAGCTCGTGCCGGAACTAACGGTCGCCGACGTCAAAGGCGCTATTCTCGACACCATGTCGCTGGAGTTCAACGAAGTGACCACCAAGGACGGTCTCGGCGCCTTTGAGCCGAAGCGGCTTGCGACCACCTGGGAGCGCGTTTCGGCAGCCCAGAACCTCGACAAGACGGCCCTCGATCCGGCCAAGGTCGCCAACACGAGCTTCCTGCCCTGATGAACATGGCAAGCCCCACTCCGTCCATCGCTCCGCCGGCATTGTCCTTCAAAGGGCTCGGGCAAGTTTACCAGACCGGCTCCGGTCCGCTGGAGGCACTCCGCAGCGTGGACTTTTCCGTCGACCGCCACCAGTTCGTGGCGGTCCTCGGGCCGTCCGGCTGCGGCAAATCCACACTGCTGCGTCTGATCGCCGGGCTCTTGAAGCCCACGAGCGGCGGCGTGGAAGCCTTTGGTCACCCGATCACCGAGCCGCGCGACGACATCGGCATCGTCTTTCAGAAGCCAACTCTGCTTCCCTGGGCCTCGGCCGAGGACAATGTCGTCTTCCCCGTGAGGCACAAGTCAGGCCGGGTTACGCGCGAAGATCGCGAGAGGGCGCGCGACCTGCTCGCCAAGGTGGGGCTGGCGGGTTTCGAAAAACGGCTCCCGGCGGAACTTTCGGGCGGCATGCAGCAACGCGTCGGCATCGCCCGGGCGCTCCACATGAACCCGGACATCCTTCTGATGGACGAGCCCTTTTCGGCGCTCGACGCGCTCACCCGCGAGGAAATGGGCTTCGAACTGCTGCGCATCTGGGAGGCCCAGCCGAAGACCGTACTTTTCATCACCCATTCGATCAGCGAGGCGGTCCTGCTCGCCGATCGCGTGCTGGTCATGAGCGGCCGTCCTGGCAGCGTCATCGAAGACATCAGCATCGAAATCCCCCGCCCGCGGGACATGGAAACATCGAGTTCCGCCGAGATGCAAGATTATGCCGGACACCTGCGCAAGCTGCTGCTCAAGCGGCCGGAGACCATATCATGAGACAGGTTCCATCCTTCCGCTCGCTGATGGACATGCCCTTCCTCCTGCCGACGGTGACTTTCGCGCTAATCGTTATCCTCTGGCAGCTCGCAACCGACGTCTTCGCCATCCCGAGTTACATTTTGCCCTCGCCCACCCGGATTCTCGGTGGCTTCGAACAGATCGATCTCGCCCGCTGGACGGACCATGTCTGGGCGACGCTCCGGATCGCGTTGATCGGATACGTCCTATCGATCGCGATCTCGTTGCCGATTGCCATCATGCTCGTGCGTTCGAAACTGCTATCGCGCGCCTTCTATCCGATCCTGGTGGTGATCCAGTCGGTTCCGGTGGTGGCGATCGCGCCGATCATGATCGTCGTGCTCGGCTCCGACGACGCCCCGCGCATCGTCATCACCTGCCTCATCACCTTCTTCCCACTGGTGGTTTCGACCGCAACGGGCCTCATGGCGACCCCGGAAGAGCTGATCGAGCTGTCGAAGAGTCTCAGGGCTCCCGCATGGCGCGAGATCACGCAGATCCGAATTCCCTATGCTGTGCCCTATATCTTCTCGGCCTTGAAGATCTCCATCACGCTCGCAGTGATCGGCGCGGTAGTCGCCGAATTCGTCGCGGCCGAAAAGGGGATCGGCTACTTCATTCAGTTCTCCACCTCCTTCTTCAAGCTTCCGGAAGCCTGGGCTGGCCTCGTGATCCTGGTGATCATGTCACTCGTACTTTTCCAAGTGGTGGCGATCGTCCAGCGCGTCTTTTTCCCCTGGAGCCTGCCAAAGGAGGGACGATGAACAGGGCAACGGCAAAAAGGAGGTAAGACCGGCACTTAGGGGCCGCCTGCCCGTACGAACATGAGACCGGAGTAGAAGCAGTCAGCGCCGAGCGCGCGGGTCATTGCTCCTTTGCGAAACGGCCGGACCGCCCGATGTGGCAGGCCAGAACCGAATGGAGATCATGATGCAGACCAGTGCAGGTCAGAACGAACATACGCTCGCGGAATTGAAAAAGGAGAAAGGTTTCGGCGGTGCAGGGCTCGAAAAGGCGCGCATCGTTCCGCGCATCGACATGGGCGACTACGAAAACCGCAAGGTCGAGATCGCCGATGAGCTTTGGGAGGCCTCGACCAACAGCGGTTTTTTCCAGCTTGTCAACCACGGCATTCCGCAGCAGGCGATCGACGAGGCCTTCGAAATGTCGGCGCGTTTCTTCGCCCTGCCGGTGGAGGTGAAGGGCAGATATCCGCTACGCCCGGGCTCCAATGCCGGCTGGGAATACAAGGCACAGATCCGCCCCTCGACCGGCACGGCCGACCAGAAAGAGTCCTATCAGATCACCTTGCCGCGCATGGTCGACCTCTGGCCGACCGGCGAGGAACTCTCCGGCTTCAAGGCCGTCATGCTCGCCTTCGAACGCTACAACTGGGCGCTCGGCATGAAAGTGCTGGAATGCTTCCGCATGAAGCTCGGCTTCAAAGTGGATTTCTTCACCGAGGCGCACGACCCGCAGTCGCCGGACTATCTCAGCACGCTACGCCTGCTCCACTATCTCGGCATGGAGAATGCCACCACCGAGGACCTAAACTACTGGCGCGCTGGCGCGCATACGGATTTCGATTGCCTGACGTTGCTTCACCAGCGCCCCGGCCAGGGCGGCCTTCAGCTTTGCCCGGGCAAGGAGTCCGACAAGCTGGAATGGACGGATGTCGAGCCGCTGCCAGGCGTCGTCACCTGCAATATCGGCGATATGCTGATGCGCTGGAGCGACGACAAGCTGCTCTCCACCCTGCATCGTGTCCGCATGCCGAAGGAAGGCGAATCTCTCGGTCCGCGTTATTCGCTTGCCTTCTTCTGCCAGGCGAACCGCGATGCCATCATCCAGGGACCGGAGAAGCGCTACGAGCCGATTACGGCTTACGATTACCTGCAGCAGCGCATCGCCGCCAATCGGCTCTGATTCCCAAGGCGGCGGCTGTTCCGGCCGTCGCCGCTTCTTCCATCCGTCTTTGGAGATTGCCCCATGAATTCCATGCTGGATGCCCGGCGGATCGATGCCGCCACCCTGCCCGTGATTGACGTTTCCGGCCTTTCCTCGTCCAGGTTCGAGGACCGCAGGGCCGTGGGTACAGCGTTGCGTGCCGCCTGCACCGACACCGGCCTCTTCTATTGTTCCGGCCGAAAAATCGAAAGTCTCGAAATGCACCGCGGCTACGAGGTGCTGGGCGGCCAGACGCTGGAGGCCGGCGCACCGCCGGACCGCAAGGAGGGCTATTACATCGGCCTCGAGCTGCCGTTGCCGTTCGTGTCGAAGACCTGCTTCAATGCTTCGAGGTCGGTCTTCGCCGAAGAATCCCATTCGGTGAAAACGAACTCCCTCGACCGGCTGATCTTGCCGTCGCCGTCCGCGTCGATCACCAGCACGCCGGTTCCCTCACCCGCCCAGGCGGTGCGGCTCTGGTAGCCACTCCCGTCGAAGTCGAGGAACTTCGACGAGGACGAAAGATCATCGACGTTCAGGCCATTGCCCGAGATGTCGAGAAGAACAGCCCAACCTGCAAAGCCACCCCATCCGCCGCTCGAGCTTGCCCTCCCCATATCGCGGTCGTCCTTCTCCTTACCGGAAAATGACGATGACTGTCTGGAGCTTGACGTCTTCCCGGCCGTACTCCTGGATGCACCGCTCAGGCTGCCGCTCCAGCTGGTAGCGCGCAATATACCCGCTGTCTCCAAAATCAATGAGCCATTCCCGATATTGATCAGGCAGGTCTTCAACGAGGCGTCCCGCGTAGGGATGTGCGCCAAGGGCCTGCACACCTTTGCGAATAGTTTCGCCTGCTCGCCTGGTGCCGATGGGTTTTTCGACCGCAAGAATTCCCGAAGTCGTTCGAGGTCACGAATTGCAGCCGGGGAGAAGATTATTTGTGGCATTCCGGTGCGGCGCGCTCGTCGTCAGTGCCCCATGTCGAAAGCCATTTTTCGACCTCATCCGAAGTGACATGCAGGCCGGTCGCCTGAAATTCATCCCAGGCGTCCAGTGTCTCGCGCCGCAGCGCCTCCCGTTTCTCTTCCCGTTCCACATATTGCGTAATCGCTTCACGCATGATCCAGTGAGACGAACGGCGACGGACTTCGGCCAAGTGTTGGACGCGGCCTTTTAGCTCATCATCAAGCATGAGCGAGGTCGGGGATGCCATGGCAGCTTCCTTAGTTAAAGGTAATACCAAGCGCTAATATAGGTTCTGTCATTTGCGCTTGTCCATGACGCTGCTGAATTGTCGCGCTGAATGACTGGGGAGGTCCCTTCGAACATCGCTTTCGAACGCCAATCCAATCCCGGACAACGTAACGAGATGACCGGCAGGAGCAACTTGGCTGAGCGAATACTTTTTGTTCTGGCTCATGGTCGGTATCGTGCCGGGCTGCGAACGTTTGTCGACGGTACCAAAGATGTCTTTCTCGCAGAGCGCTCGGCTTGGTGAATGGCCGGCAGCGATTCCGTTTTCGACCTCGTCGGAAATCCCGACGACTGGATCAGGCTTGGACAGGACTCGGCCAGGATTGGCGTAGAGTTCCAGACCCAGGACCAACCGATCCGGAGCGCCGGCTTGACCTTTGAACGCGGGACCAGGCTTCGCAAGTTCGCGCACTGAATCCAAATGTGTACTTTGGCTGTTCGGCCTCTCTCGGATTGTTTCAAATTGCCCTCCCCCAACCCCACCACTCAAATAGTTCAGCTACGTCCGCCATCGGTCGGAACAACTTCAACGGCTGGTCGGGAAACGGCAAAAAACTCTCCCGCTCATAGAAGCGGCGTGCATTCTCATCCTTGTCGTCAACGATGACCGCGAAAGAGGCGATTTCACTGCGGACGGCCCGAAACAGAGCATCCGCCAGAAAAAGGGCCGTACCCCTTTCCCTGCTGACGCCGGTCGACAGCGAGGCGCCCCAGCAGTGTTGCCGGATTAACCGGGTAGCGCGGCAGCTCGCGGCCAGTCTGAGCAGGGCCACTCGCCCACATTCACTGCTGTTGACGACAGCGTGCAGTAGCCCGCGACGGCGACATCGGGCACCCGCGCTGTGAGCGAGACAGATATTGACAAAGTAAGGATTTTTCCTTACATGATAAATCACATATTAAGTGGGAGATCGCAATGGTCGCGCTGCTAAAGGAAGAAAGCACCATAACGGCCAAGGGCCAGACAACCGTCCCGAAAGCCGTTAGACAGGCGCTTGGCGTGGACTACGGCGGACGCATCGCGTTTTATGTGGACGATGAGCGGCGGGTGTATGTCGAACGTGCCGATGAAGAGGTCTCCGATCCCGTTATCGAAAAGTTTCTGGCGTTTCTCGCACGCGATATGGAAGCGCGTCCGGAAAAGTCCATCGTCGAATTACCGGCTGCGCTTCGTAACCGCGTCGCCGCGTTGACGAAAGATATGAAAGTCGATCTGGACGCTCCGATCGAAGGCGACGTCGCGCTGTAGCCATGCTCGTCATCGATGGTTGGACCATCCTCGCTCACCCGCTATTTCTCGATCAGCTGGAAAAGCTGACTCATGCGGTTGGGGCACTGAAAACGAAAGACCCAGAAGAGTACCAGAAAAGCGCGAACGCAAAGTTGCTTGCGGCGCTCAACGAACTTGTCTTCAACAAGATCCCTTCCGATCCGACGTCCGGCGCCTATCGTCAGGGCAAGACGCTGGGCGGCGACAAGAAACACTGGTTTCGCGCAAAATTTGGAAATGGGCGGTTTTGCCACTTTTTCCGATATAATACGACCGCAAAAATCATCATCTTCGCGTGGGTGAATGATGAGGAGGCCTTGAGAACTCGCGGCTCCAAAACGGACGCCTACAAGGTCTTCAAGGGGATGCTCGATGGCGGCAATCCGCCTGACGACTGGGCGGCCCTTCACAAGGCCTCAGGCCGCCTAAGGCCACAATCAATCAAAACCAAGACTCTCCCTCAACCCGGAGGAGATTAGAGTCTCAGGTCAGGACGAGGCCCATCCTTTCCTGTCGCCGAACGACGAGTTCGCCAACTTCGAGGCACGACGATGACCGTCACCGCGCGATCCTAATACCCCGCCGATCTGGTACACACCGTAAGCAGCGAGTCATTGCATGACGCACTCATTGACACGGGCGCAAAGACCAATGTTTAGTCTGAGTGAGGGCCGCAGCCCGGCAGCCTCGCGCTCAACGGCGGGCTCGCGAAGCTGCAGGAGAGCGGGAAACACTGACCGGGTTCTGGAAATCAGGGGGCGTCGGACAAGCGCCTTGCGCGACCCTCACGGCCAATGGGAGCAGACTCATGACAGCAGAGAAAATCCGCTCGCCTGCGGCGATCGTCCGAAGAGCAAAGCGCGAGCTCAAGGAATATGCCTTTCTATCCGCGTATCTGTACGTCTGCTTCGGAGCACTCGTTCTTTACAAGATAGCGATCCTTGGCGGGCAGGGTGTGCATTTCTCGGCATTCGGCATCCCGGCTATCAAGGCGCTGATCCTCGGCAAATTCATCCTGCTCGGCCACGTCCTCAAGTTGGGTGAACGAGATACAAGGCGGAGGCTCGTTTCCGTTATACTCTACAAGGCGATGCTCTATCTTGTTCTGCTCATCGCCCTCTCGGTCGTCGAAGAGGCGATCGTCGGGCTCGGCAACGGCAGAACGATCGCCGCCACGCTCGCGGAAATTGGAGGCGACAAGCTGCCGGAGATGATGGCGACGAGCGTGATCATGCTGCTGATACTCATCCCCTATCTGGCTTCAAGGGAACTCGACGTCGCACTTGGCGAGGGGAGGCTGTGGGATCTGCTGCTCGCATATCGCGTCCGTCTCGATCATGACCGACCAGTAGTCTCGAAAGAGTGACGTTTCCTGTAGCCTGGACGATGTTGACTAGCGGTCAAGCTTCCGGAGGAACTCGACCATTCGAGATGCGGCCGCTTTGGGCTTGTTCTAAGGGAAGGGGATGGGCTGCCGCAGGAACAGTGACGAGCGTGGTCGGCGGGGTTCACAGCAGGTCCAGAACTCGGTTTTCGCCGACGGGACAGAAAGTGCGGGGTACACCAGGTTAATCGCTCGAGCGTTAGAACAGGGTCCGACCCGTCGGCAGCAACTGAAGCAGACAGTCGAAGTCACTCACATTGGCCGTGAGAACGGTGAGGCCGAGCTTTTGCGCCGGCAAGAAGAGGACGCAGTCGTGAAGGGCGCGTAGGCGGGCATCGTGCTGGTAACCTTGCAATCGACATAGCATCCCAGACAGGAGAGCCGCGCGTCCCAGTATATCGGCATCCGGCGCGAAGATGCGGTGCGCCGGCATTTCACGGATCATCGTCCTGATCTGCCGAACCGCCGTCCTCGTGCCGGGATGCTCGGGATCGAGCACGCCGACAGTGTGCATCAGTTCCTGGACAGCGATTGTCGAATGATTGCTATGGCGGATGTCGAGCAAGTCCGCAACGATGTCAGGGGCACGTCCCTGCAAACCATCTATGTAGACGCACGTGTCGAGAAGGAGTTCTTGCCCGGCCTCCGCCACATCGGCAACTCATCATCATCGCGCCGCGCCAAGGTTTTTCCCGGATCGAACCGTGCCCAACGGACGGCCGCGTCGAAGTCGAAGCCTGACACATTAGAACCCGAGCTTCAAAGCAGGATCGACGGTCCGCCGTGTCCTGCGGAACGTGGATCCAAAATTGTCGTCGAGAGCTACGTTCGCCAGGGCGAATTCGATGAGATCGGTATCGGTTTCAATGCCTGTGTGCTTCTTCGCCTGCTCAATAAGCGCGGGACTGATACGGCCCCCTATTCGCTTGCTTTTTTCCCCGAGCAGGCCGGAATGTTCGGCAGCTCTCATCACGGCATTAAAGCGTGCTTTACTTATCGCAACGAACTTTCCAGTTTTTACGTGACGTCCCGCCTTTGTCAGAAGTCCACCGTCCCCTGTTGTCGGCTTTTTGGAGTTGCTTCGCTTTCTCATGACCTCGGACTCCAACAAAATTAAATCTTGTCGAACATAGCATTCACAGTCTTTTTTTAAGAAGGTCTTTCTTTGACTGTGCGCTTGAGTACTGCAGCGGACGCCAAGGCTCGCTTTGGGGCTGGTCCGACTTTAATGCGTCGACGCGTGGGAGGTTGGTGCTGGCGGTGTTCTGGAACTGGGATGACGTCGATCCGGCAAACGAGGTCAGCGATCAGTGGTTCGTCGCGGGGCTTGAATGCAGTGGTGACGGCGAGAGCTATCCAGGCGACACGGTCCAGATGGCGCCGGGTCAGCACCGGATCGTCAATCTGTACACCAGCATGGCGTTTCCCGCCAACAGGAAGGTGTGAGTTTACGTCGGTCTCGCTGACGAGATTTGGGCACTGCTCAACGACGTCAGCATCGATATCTCGATCGACTCGGCGTGGTGGCTCAACTCCATAGCCGTCCGGTCAATATGAAACCAATAGGCGGAAAGGCAATCCACTTCTATCCGGCTCGGCGATTGGATTCAAAGCCTCTCCGCACGAGCCAATGACGGAATGCTCGAGAGCCACTTCTCTCGGACGTCCTCAAAATTAGTTCCTGCCAACGACACCCCATGTCCTCTTCGACGCCAAGCGAAGGAACCAAAGCAGCGTCTGGTCACGACGACACCACCAGGCGGAGTCTTTCTTTTTCGCGCATCCGGAGCCGAGAATCAGCCAGCAAAGCCGCTGAGCTATCTGGTCATCGCCCGTGATCATCCTGAATGATGCACTTGGCGCAGGTTCTCCAAAAAAGAGCAGCGGCACTTGAACATCGGTGACGCTGGACCATCCTCTCATACGTCCTAGGCCGGGCTACCGCGCCCCCCAATGGCGGACGAGTGAGGGATCGATTGCTTTCCACCAGCCGATTTTACGCTGACGCGCGCGCCGTATGGGGATACGAACCAAGCCACGACGGCACGCTGATGGCATGGTGGGGTTCCAAACTCGGCGTTCGTGCCGTGTTCGTTGGGGAGCTTGTTGGCGCAAAATTGAATCTGCTCGCCACTTTCAAAGGCGGTGTCGTCCATTTTGGTTGGCGACGATACGCGAACCTTCTTGTTCTCACCCAGAATGACCGCCTGTGGGAGGTCGATCCCAGGCGGCCGCAGACAAGAACCGACGTGACACCAAAAGGATTGCGAACCTGGCAGGTCATCGCGGAATCACGACATGCCGCCGACGGCCAATCGATCCTTTCATATGACCGAAACCCCGCCTTTGCCGACCTTTACTCAGCGAGGGCAGACGGAAACGGCAAGCGGCTGCTCGAACAAAATAATGGCCGGACGGAAAGCTGGCTGTTGAATGATGCCCAGGTCCCGTGCCTCCGCGTTGAACTCACCTCGTCCGGAATGAGGCGCTATCTTCACCGAGCCGGCGAGAAAGAGCCGTGGCGGGAACTCGCGATCATTGAACCCGAGGATACGCTCATCGTTTGGCGCACGGACAGAAACGGCAAGAGCTACGAGGCTCTCTCAAACCGGCAACGGGACAAAGTTGCGTTAGTGTTCCTGGATCCCGCAACCGGCGCTGAATCCGTTCTCGCCGGAGACAACAACGTAGACGTATCGGACGCATTCCGCTTCACGCCCGCCGAGCCGACGGATGTCGCCGTCATTCATGATGGCTATCCCCGGTATCTCGCGCTGTCGGAAAGAGGCGCGGTCTTCACTGAGCTCATTTTTGATCGCGGCAGGCATTGTGATGTTGCGATATCAGGCTCGTCAAAGAATGGCTCCCTCGTCACTGTCGCAATTTCTTACGATGAGGAACCCTATCAGCACTACCTTTTGGACTTAAATCAAGGGAAGAAGACGCTCCTTGCCCCGTCCGCTCGACAGCCGCTGCCCGCTCCACCGGCGGTGACCAGGCCCGTGAGCTTTAAGGCCAGAGACGGCGAGCGCATACCAGCGTTGCTGACACTTCCGGTGGATGCCTCCTGCCCCGTCCCAAGCATCGTGATGGCCCATGGCGGCCCTGCACGACACGACCGCTGGGGTTACGATGTCGAGAAAAGCTTCCTTGCAAGCCGTGGATACGCGATCTTATCCGTCAACTATCGAGGCTCCACCGGCTTCGGGAAAAGATACCAATCCCTGGGCTATCGGCAGTTCGGGCGACGGATCCAGGATGACATTGCCGATGCCGGGCTTTGGCTGATCGCAGAAGGCATAGCCAGAAAGGGAAAACTTGCTGTTGCCGGCGAAAGCTACGGCGGGTTCGAAGCCGCACTGGCGATGAGCAGTGATGACAAGCTTTATTCGGCGGCAATCATCGATTATGCGATTTTGGATCTACCCTACCAGATGCAGAACAACCCTGCCGGTTGGGGATTATTCCTGAGCCAGGTCATACGCTACTTCGGAGATCCGGACGAACCTGGGGAGCTTGCGCAAATGCGGACCTTCTCACCGGTCCACAACGTGAAGAAATTGCATGGCTCGTTCCTGCTCACTGCCGGCTTGGACGATGCGGTCGTGGGATTTGAACAAACGAAAGCGTTCGAGAACGGATTGCGCGGCGCGGGCCTCGATGTCACGGCTCTTTACTTCCGGCGCGAAGGTCATGGGTACCTGGGCTGGCAGACCAAACTGGTTCGAGCACGCGAGATTGAGATGTTTCTGAAGCGGATGGTGGGTGGCAGGGCAAAAAAGATAGACGCGTTCGCTTGGTTGTTAAAGCACTGGATTCGGAGGCGTTTTATGAAGCGACATTGAATAACTCGCGCTTTCCGTGCGCTAATTGCGAAAAAAGAACCTTGATACCCTCCCTGATTGCCCTAACCTCCCCTCGTTCGCCCGACTGGCGGTTTGGCTTTACCTCGGAGGCACCTATGGTTGACGTTCAGAGTGTTAATGCAGATTCCAGCGAATATTACATTTATCCCCTTGAGGATGACGAAATCGACGCGGTGACAGGCGCCGGCTCCTGGGTCGGCCATGTCGATCGCGGGCTCATAGGTGGCGGATACGCGGCAGGCGGAACCTACGCGACGACCGGCAGCATCGGCAAGGCCGGTATCGCGGGCGGCGTGGGGTTCGCGGCCGGCGCGACTGGCAGTATCTATAACGGTGGCCTTTCCGGCGGTGGCAACAGTAGTGGTCGTGTCATCTGCACCCACTTCTTCCGTCGCGGGATGCTGGACCGCGATCTTTGGCGCGCGGACCTCGAATTCACGTATCAGGCGTTATCGCAGACAACCGTCCGCGGTTATCAATATTGGGCAATTCCTTACGTCCGCCTGATGCGGCGCAGTCCTCTGGCGGAAAAAATCATGTACCCACTCGCGAAGGCCCGCGCCGAGGAGATCGCTTATCAGGCCGGCCGCCGCTCCAGGGGGTCGCTGGGTGGGAAATTCGTGCGCCTCATCGGCGAACCGCTATGCTTCCTGATTGGCAGCGTGGTGAAGCAGAAGGACTGGGCTCCGCTTTGGGCCGAAGGCCGGCAATCGTCAGGAGGACAATGATGACAGCTCTTTCAAAATTGATCGCCCTGGAGATTGCCTTGTCGGCGCTATTGGCGGCCGTCGCAGTCATCGGCATTCCGAAACTGACGGATCCGAACACCACCGCCAACTATCCCTTGGCGATAGGCGTATTCCTGGCAATGTCCGCAACCTTCGTGGCATACGAGTTCCTAACCAGGAGACCGTCCTGATCGTATAGGACCACTCGCTGTTCGTGGTGGATCCATGATGTGTCAGGGCCGAGAGAATAGATCTCTTGGCCCTTTTTCCTGTGCCGAATGTCGAGCGCAAAGCCAATAATCATCATCTTCAGGTTGACGTGATCGCCGCCAGGCCTAGTTTTCCCGTGCACGTGGTGCTTTCGACCCTTTCCGAAGAAACGAATGGTGAGTTAAGTGCAAGGCATCAAAGACCTCTCGAAAACGGAGATCGAACACAGTGCTGGTGGTGCCGTCAGCTCCGGCGTTCGAAGCGGAATCGACGCGACAGCCGCGCGCGCAGGCAGCCGTAGCCTGGCCTATCCCGCAGCCATTGATGCCGGTATCGGCCTTTCTGCCGTTGGTGTTGGAGCGCTTGCTGCGGCCGGTGTTGCCCGTAATGCATATGATGTTTGCAGATTAGCCAGAGCTTTCACCTGAGCATTGAAACAGGAGGCTCTCCGTCCAGGAGGCGGGGAGCCTCCCCTTAGCCTAACGGTCGCATCTGATCAGCATGAGTCTGTTTCGTCGAGAGGCCCTCGAACGTCAGTCCCAGCGTTTAACGGGATCGGTGTCGATGGCGGTGCCCATGGGGTGGCACGCAACTGGCTATCTGATGGCCAGCGTTCTTGTTGCCGTTGTCCTGTTCCTCTCCATTGCAAGCTACGCCCGGATCGTCACCGCAACGGGTGTGATATTGCCTGATAGCGGCGTGGCTGCGGTGATGCCGCCGCGTTCCGGCGTCGTCATGAAGATGATGGTCCATGACGGCGACCAGGTAAAGGAGGCTCAAGAGCTCGTGGCTGTACGCTCCGAGGACTATCTGGTGAGCGGTGAATCGGCGTCCCAGAAAGTCGCCCAGATGCTCGCCCGGCAAAACGCAAGTATTACCGAGCAGCTGATCGAGGTGAAGAACGATCAAGCCTCCCAGACTGCGCAATTCGACGCGCAAATAGCCGGCTACCGGACGCAAATCGAGAAACTGCAAAATCAGATCGTCTTGCAGCGAGACCTGGTCGCTTCGATCGAGCAGGACGTTGAGCGGATCCGGGGGCTGGTGGATAAAGGGATCGTTCCAAAACGTGACGTGCTTTTGCGCGAAGATTCGCTCACGGAACGGCGGCAACAGATGGCCGTCCTCGAAAGTACATTGACGGAGCGACGGTCGGATCTATCCGACGCCGAGCGGATGCTCGATCAGGTCAAGGCAAGGGCGAACGAGAAAATTGCCGCACTTCAATCTCAGCGTGAGGATATCAATCGCAACATTGCCGCCAATGAACAGTCCCGCGCCTACGTCATCAGGTCCCCGATCGCCGGAACCGTTTCCGGGCTCACGGCCAAGATCGGCGAACCGCTGAACGCGCAGCAGGCGCTCATGAGCATTGTGCCCCTGAATGCCCCGCTGCACGCGCAACTGGACGTCCCGAACGCAGCAGTCGGCTTCGTGGAAGTCGGACAGGCGGTGCGCCTGGCGATCGATACCTTTCCCTATCAGAGTTTTGGAACGATCGCGGGGCGCGTCAAGAGCCTCTCGAAGAGCCCGGTCAATCGCGGCAATGGCACGAATACCAACCTGAATTATCTCGTAACGGTAGAGCTCGAGCGGCAGAGCATAATGGCCTTCGGTAAGCCGCAAGCCCTGTTTGCGGGCATGACATTGTCCGCCCGAATTGCAACGGCCCGTCAGTCGCTGCTCGAATGGCTGTTCGAACCCCTGTTCGCGTTGCAAAGACGATAGGATAGCGCGATTGTCTCCAACGCCACTTCAAGCCGGATTCCTGTCGATCGCGCGTATTCGTCTCATTCGCCAGAATGAAGTCAGCGAATGCGGCCTGGCTTGCCTGGCCATGATCGCAAGCTTCTACGGGCGCCAAATCGACCTGGCAACCATGCGCCGCCGCTTCACCCCCTCTTTCCGTGGAGCTCCGCTTTCAAGCCTGATAAAGATCGCCGACCAGATCGGCCTTCTTCCGCGCGCGGTAAAGCTTCCGCTCGAAGCGCTGGCCAATCTCGCGCTGCCTGCCATCCTTCACTGGAACATGAACCATTACGTCGTCATCGAACGGGTTTCGGGTGAAAAGGCGTTGATCCACGACCCCGCCGGCCGCAGCGAATGGCTGAGGATGTCCGAGATCTCGGAGCACTTCACGGGCGTCGCCCTCGAGCTGCGGCCGAACGAAACATTTGAGAAAAAGACCGAGCGCACCGTATTGGGCTGGTCGCAGCTCTGGACCCGGATCAACGGCCTTGGAAGCTCCTTTCTGCAGGTTGTCGTTCTAAGCGTCGTGCTGCAGGTCTATGTTCTTGCACTTCCCTACTTCCTGCAGATCGGAATAGACAACGCTTTGCCTGCACTCGATCACGACCTGCTTTCGGTCCTGGCGCTGGGCTTCGGCCTGTTCACGCTGTTTAACGCCAGCGCCAGCTTTCTTCGCTCCTTCGTGATTTTGGCCGCGGGGTCGGCCCTTGGCTTCGGCATTGCTTCCAACATCGCCAGGAAGCTGTTCCGGTTGCCGCTCGATTGGTTTCAAAAACGCGAGGTCGGCGACATTCTTTCCCGGTTCCAGTCGGTCGAGCCAATCCAGAAGATGCTGAGTGAAGGCGTCGCCGGAACGCTTGTCGACGGACTGCTTGCTCTGACGACGCTCGCCATCATGTTCTTCTACAGCGCCAAATTGGCGCTTGTCGCGTTGACGGCCTTCGTCCTCTATCTCGTTGTCCGCCTGCTGTCGTTTTCATTCGAACGCCGTGCCCGGGAAGGCGCGATCATTGCGCATGGCAAGGAGCAGACAGCGCTGATCGAGACGATACGCGGCATCCAGACGTTCCGCCTCTACAATCGCGAAACGATGCGTCATGCGATGTGGCAGACGCTGTTGACGGATGCGGTAAACGCAAACATTCGCGCTTCCCGCGTTGGCATTTGGCAGGCGACGGGCAATGCTTTGCTGTTTGGCCTTGAAAACATCCTGACGATCTATCTTGCGATCGGCTTCGTCATGGACGGCGGCTTCAGCGTCGGCATGGTCTTTGCGTATCTCGCTTATAAAGGCCAGTTTCTCGAAAAAGCCGGAAATCTCGTCGACCAAGGAATGGCGTTCATGATGCTGAGACTGCATCTCGAACGGCTGGCCGACATCGCCCTGGAGGATGACGACAGAAGCTTTGGAGCAAGCTCGGTCGCCGTTACGGAGCTCAAAGGGAGGATCGAGCTGAAAGGTATGTCATACCGCTATTCCTCAACCGATCCTCTCGTCTTGAGCGACATCGACCTCGTTGTTGATCCAGGCGAGCATGTCGCGATCACGGGGCCATCAGGAACTGGAAAATCAACGCTTTTGAAGGTCATGCTTGGTCTTTTGGAGCCGCAATCGGGTGACGTCCTAGTGGACGGCATGGCCCTGCGGCAGTTCGGTTATAAGAGTTTTCATGATCAGATCGCGGCCGTCTTGCAAGACGACAACCTCTTTGCCGGTTCGATAGCGGACAACATCACCTTGTTTGCCGAGCAGGCCGATCCCGTCGCCATTGCCGAGGCGGCAAAGGCTTCGGCAATTCATGATGAGATCATGAAAATGCCGATGCAGTACGAAACGCTCGTCGGCGACATGGGCTCGAGCCTGTCGGGCGGTCAAAAGCAGCGGGTTCTGCTCGCTCGCGCTCTCTATCGAAAGCCGAAGATGCTGTTCCTGGACGAAGGCACGTCTCACATGGACGCAGCGAACGAAGATCGCGTGAACCAATCCATCCGCTCGCTCGGCATCACCCGCATCGTCGTCGCTCACCGGCAGGAAACCATCGCATCTGCCGACAGGATACTCTACATGGACGGCAGCGGCCTGCAGGCGATCAGCCAGCCAAGCGAGGCTGGAAATCAAGAACCGGCCGAGTGCTCAGGCGCTCTGACGCAGGCAAAAATTTAGGTGTTCGGAAGCCGAA
This sequence comes from Rhizobium sp. USDA 3886, assembly GCF_056279785.1. Classification (NCBI taxonomy): domain Bacteria; kingdom Pseudomonadati; phylum Pseudomonadota; class Alphaproteobacteria; order Hyphomicrobiales; family Rhizobiaceae; genus Rhizobium; species Rhizobium sp. USDA 3886. The sequence continues at coordinate 2,110,240 of NZ_JBWCDC010000003.1, forward strand.
TGGCATCGGGCCGGACTGTTTTTCATAAGCGGTGTCGGCCATGACGATGTTGGCGGGCAGGCCTCGATCAGGGCATCGGCTTGCGGCGCATCGCCCTTCTGGCCTGCAGTCAGTGTGAAGCGGACCGGCGTTTCCAGACTAGTCTCTGCCGGCTTGTCTTTGGCGTTGTTTGCCTCTGACAAGCACAAGGTACGCAAGGCCATTTTCAATAGGAAGTGTCATTCCTTTCCCAAATTTCTGACAGGCGTGCGGAGTAGTGCTTATTTGGGGCCTTCGTTGCCGACTGCAATCTCAGGATGCTCCGCCAGAACCAAATGCGAGACGATCAAGCAGCGGTGCTTGCAAGATCGCCGGCAAATCACATAATTGAGATGCAGGCGGTCAAGAAACTCCAATCTTCGCAATGCCGGCTGGTTTCAATTCGGTTGCGGACGGACGAAATGGGCGTGGGGCCGCGGAGCGCATTTCAAAAATCAAAGAGGTTGTGAGGGATTTACATGGCATTGACCATACGTGAGGCTGTGCGCGCAGACGCCGCGACGCTGTTCGGTTTTATCCGCGAATTGGCGATTTACGAAAAGGCCGAGGACGAGGTCACGGCAACCGTCGAGACGATCGAGGAATCGATCTTTGGCGAAGGCTCCGTTACGCGAGCGCTGGTTTGCGAACAGGATGGCCAAGCGATTGCCATGGCGATCTGGTTCTTCAACTATTCGACGTGGCAGGCTAGGAACGGCATCTATCTCGAGGATCTCTATGTGACGCCGGAGGCGCGCGGGTTGGGTGCCGGCAGGGCACTGCTGAAGCAGCTGGCGCAGATTGCGCAGGAAAACGGCTGCGGCCGCTTCGAGTGGAGCGTTCTGGACTGGAACGAACCGGCGATCCGCGTTTACGAGGCGATCGGCGCAGAGCGGCTGCAGGAGTGGATCCGCTACCGGATGTCAGGAGACATGCTGAAGAGCTTTGCCGATACCTAAACTGTGGGATTCGCGTCCGGCATCTGCATCGATCTGCGTTTCGCGCCACTTGCACTCGCAGGGCTCTTTGGCGGCGCGATTGCGGCTGCGATTGCGGCAATTCCGGCGATCGTCTTCCGGGGCACCGCCGGTGGTGCCGGAGCCTTCGACGGCGTCGTTGCCATACTGGTCATCAGTGCCATAGGCGCGGTAGTCCATTTCGCCTTTCGACGGAAAACGGCTGACATTTACAAGCTCGCGGCTATGACCACGGGGCTTGGGATCGCACTGTCCGTCATATTGGCGACTCTCGCGAGCCTTACGAAATCCGGGGCATCTTCGCATCTTCGGCATTCCGCTTGTCCTCATGAACTGTGTCGCCACGATCGTCTGTGGTCTGATCATGCTGAAGACGGCCAGATTGAAGCTGGAACGGCAAGTGCTGGAAACCGCTTTCTCACAATCGCCTGACTATCTCTCTGTGAAGGACCGGGACGCCGTTCCTGACAGCAACACGCCCATCGATTACGACATGCCTGACACGGCCAAGGTTCGCGTGGTCAACAACGGTCAAATCGGCGCGTTTGCGTTTTTCAATCAATCCGCGATCCCCTGCCATTTGTGGGAAGACGGCCGCGACATTCCGGGTGGCAAGCGCAACCGCTGCAGGCGCGGACAGCTGTCCGGTTTTCACCATCCGATGGATTGCCTCGAGGATTCCGTCCCAATGACCACCGGCGAAGTCGGTCGAAATCGTATCCACGCAACCGGCATCGATGAGCGCATCCAGGTTGACGGCGTCATTGCGCCACTGCGTGCTAATGCAGTCCAGTGTCGAGACGTCTATAATGGCACCCTTGTTTCTCAATTCGGTAGCAACCGAGACGGCCTCATCCGGCAGGAAGCTCGGATGATTGCTGTGTGCGGCAACTATCCGCGCGTTTGGATGTTCCTCAACAACCGCGCACAAGCGTTTTGCCGATGGCGCCGCGTTGTGAAAAATGGCGGGATAGCCGACCCGCTCCGCCTCCTCAGCGATCTCATCGAAACCGTCGAGCGAAAGTGCGACGGATGGCATTACAGATCGTGTGATGATTTCGCGGATGCGCTCCGTTGTGACATGCCCAGACAAGGCGGCACGTTTCAACTCATCCGCCAGCATCGAATCCGAGATTCCAGCGGCTTGATCGAGAAAGCGACCGAGAACAGCATCCTTCAGACGGCTTGCCGTTGTGGGCGTCACCTCTATCCCAGTCTCCCGCAGGACCGCTTCCGGAATGAACCTGTATTCCTGAGCCCCGCCGCCCAATGTCTGCCCGCCGCCAACCTCTCCAAGTGCGACCGCGCCGGCCGCAAGCATTTCATCGATCGTCGCACTCAGGTGCGGCACGGACAGGCCTCTACCGTCGACCGCAAGGGCTGCCTGGATGTTCTTGAGCGTATGAGCGGTGGATACGTGAATATCCATCTGATGGCGGACCTCGCCGTCAGAATAGACCTCATCGGCCATTGCCAGACCACAGACATTCAAAAGAGTGGTTGTTCCCTGAAGAAGATGCCGATTGCGAAAATAAGCGACGTCGTCAGCACTGAGCGGCGGCGAGCCGCTCGGCATCGACGGCCCGCAAATGCATCCATGCGCATGCGCATTGATGATACCTGGAATGACAATGCCGCCTGTCGCATCAATGACTGTTCGGGCCGCGATTTCGTCGCTCGTGTCGGCACTCCCGATCTGGATATCTGCAATCCGACCGTCCCTGACGTAGACGGTCGCTCTTTTGTGAAACGCTTTGCCATCGCCGGTTATGAGGGCTCCATTGCGGATAACGAGATCCATGACGAATGCTCCTTTTCGGGGGCATGATGCAGTGCTAGCTGTCGGCCTCCTCGTCGGGCCGATCCGCCGTCGGGTTTGGATTGCCCGGGCGGGAGGCATCCAGCATGTATCCGGACGACCGTATCGTCCGGATCACATCGGAACCGCCGGACACGTTCAACGCCTTGCGCAGCCGTCCGACGTGCACGTTGACCGTCTTGATCTCGACGTAGCGCCGCTCCGGCCAACCGGCTTCGATGAGTTGCGCGCGGCTGCAGGCTTGCTCACGATTCTCCATCAAAAATTGCAGCAATCGAAATTCGATCGGCCCGAGATGAATGCTGATACCAAAACGCCTGACACTGTGCCGGACGGTATCGAGTTCGATTCCCGCGTAGGTGAGAAAGCGCCCGTCTCCCGCCCACCAATGTGAGCCGGGCTGGAACAGGACGCGATCACGCAGAAATCCGAGCAGCTTGGAAGGTGCAACCGGCCTTACGAAGTTTTCGTCGATTCCGGCCTTCAGGAGATCGATGAACCGGCCCTCCGCGCCCGGTCCGACAAGGGCGACGGTCATGATCCCTACGGTCTGCGGCTCCTGTTTCAGCCTCAGGCACGCCTCTGGCGCCAGAGTTTCGCCGGAGCGGCAATCGAGCAGAACCGCATCGACGTGTTTTTCGCATGCGAGATGGACGATCTCCTCCACGCCTGAGCCCAACGTCACGTCATATCCTTCGGCTTCCAAAATGTGGACAAGCAGCAGATAGTAGTCCGCATCGGTTGAACCGATGAGAATCTGTGGCCTCCTCGACGTCAATGCTCTCTCCCTGCTCGGCGCCACGTTCCGATCGCTCAAAATAATCCGCCTTCGGCTGAACAGAGCCCGAGCCGCGACCAAGGGCTGAAGGGCATATGCGAGCTTGCCGAATTTCGCAGACGCTTCGCATATTGTGGCTCCTGGCTGCATGCCGATACGGCTCGACAAGGGATACCTTAGCGGAACGCAGCGCGTCTGCTATTCCCATTCCAAAAACAGTCGAGCCGTTAGACTCGCATCATGCAGCGACATGATCGTATTCCAATTGCCGATCGGTAGCCGACGGGGCGAAGGCGTTCGAAACTTTCAGCGTTTGCAGGAAGGGTTCCCGCAACAGCAATGGTATTTCCAATGGGACACGGCGCGCCAAGACGCTGCATTGGCCACCCAGCACGTTTGAGGATTCGTTCGAAACGCAAATCGGTCGCCGTGACAATCTCATGAAAGCCACTTGCGATCGACCATTCGATAATGCCTGCAAACATCATGCGCGTTGTCCTGTGTAGAAAGCCGCCCGCATGATTTTGGGCGATTGACGTATCGACGCAGAAGCGTGAGCTTTCGACCATGCGCGCATGCACCTTAAGGCTGCGCGATGACAGCAGCTGTGGAAAGGTGTTGGCGAGCATTGTCGGGCCTGTCGCCGGAAGAAGCCTGGCGCAACCCGCAACCTTCCCCGCCGACGAGACCGCAAGGATGTAAGTCGGATCGAGTTGGTCGTACTCGTCAGCCTCAAGACCGTTCCTGACCTCTACATCCCAATTCAGTCTGTCGCGGAAGACACGCGTACGCAGCCTGTGCATTGAATCGATCAGGTCAGCAAACTTACCGCAAGCGGTCACCCGAAAAGCCAGTATCTGCATGAGCAGCTCCGATAGAAATTGGTTCGCTCCATATTGGACACCAGTCTCCTTCCGTAGGCGACTAATAGAATTAGCAGTCGAGTGCGCCGGCTAACCGTGCACTAAATTAGGACGACGGCGGCATCAGGCACCTGTCCTCAACGGCCGTTGGAGGAATGGGCTGTCCCGGCAACTCAAGGAGGTAACGGTCTGGTGGCAACGAACGGGCGGTCGACAATTAAAGCCGAAACCCATAGAAATGCCGCCGAGAGCTATATCTTGGCGTCGAATCCGTGCGACCTCGTTGAGCAGATTACCCTGCCGATTTCCCATCTCGCCCGGAGGGTCAATGGCAACGGGACGGAACGGACGCTAGTCTTCGACGAAGGCAAGGCAATCGTCCGGGGTTTCGAGGGAGGCCTCCTGCTGTGGGTCTGTGCCAGCACCCTCGTCGTCCGCCACGCTCTTCAGATACTGCTTGAGAGCAGTCTCTTTCTCGCAACGTCGGAGAAGCGGCTCGAAATCTCTTGGTACCCAAGTGTCGGCGAGCCCTTTGCGGTGGTCGAGAAACTGCTGTTTGCAAGGCCTCGCATCGACGGACAGCGGCGGCCGCTTACTAAACCAGGCAAACTTCTATGATGAACGAAAATCCACTACACCCTCGATCCGACCAATGCGCAGGCGCTTTCGCTCTGAGGTTAGGCAACTAGTTTGCTTTAAAAGCGCGCCACAAATATTGCGGCGTCAAACGGAAATAAGAACCGCATATACAAAGCACTTTTGTATTTGCGCTCATCTCCAAGAAATACAATATATTTTGCAATTATCCCAGGAATACAGAACATAGCCCAAGTCTCAAAAAATAATAAGCATATCTCAGACACATACGAAGATATTGCAATCGTAGCGCAGACTAATATTCTGTATATTATAATATGATCATCGATAATTTTCATGAGTGCCTCGACTGTCTCCTTATCTGTATCCGGTCAGCCGTCCACTACAATATCAAGCCACGAGGCCAACTGGTCCGCTAGGGCGCCAGTAGTCTCGTACGCAAGCCGCAGCGCCGATGCCGGCAGCAGAAACGAGACTGTTAAAACATTAACCCTATTACCCGTTGTAGCAGTCGCGAAGAGATACGCGGCTGTCCAAGTCAGGTTCAAACCGGGAATACACTTGAAGTGAAGCGATCTGCCGACCTGCACCTCCAGTAACGGTTAAATTCTATTGCGATTTGCCGTCGCTTTCATCAACCGAGCCGTCGGCTCAGTATCGCTGCCCGTCGTGAGTCTATGCTCTAATCAAGGCAGCAAAGGTGAACCAGAGGATCGTACGATCCTAAGAACCCCTACGCTCGTCTGCCGTCGCGAGCGAAGTTGCCCGGTTGAACAATTCTCCAATCTTGACATGGAGTGTTTTGATATCGATAGTGGGGGCCGCCGGTTCCGCCTTGGCCTCATCACCGAAAACCCCGGTCGCCCCCTCAAGGAGCTGGTCTTTCCATTGCTTGATCTGATTGGCGTGCACGTCGAACTGCTGGGATAATTCCACGAGCGTCTGTTCGCCCCTGATGGCTGCAAGCGCCACCTTCGCCTTGAAAGCCGGCTGTGGTTCCGGCGCGGTCGTCTCGTCATGCTATCTCCTGTTTCCGGCATCTAAGCCAAATTCAGGCAGAAATTCCACTTATCCCGGCTGTTCAAATTTCCCGACCCAGCTCTGCTGTCACGGACACCGCCGGCAATATCGATGCAGAACTCGGTCGGGAGCCAACATCGACCATTTAACGTACCCGCTTCAGTACGCCACCTCATCAAAATAGCGAAGTGGCATTTCCCATATGACATATTTGAGTTGCTTCTGCTGGTGAAGCTTCTCTTTGAGGAAGGTCTCCATCGGGGTGAACGGCCCTTTTCCTTCCTCAGCGAAATTAACAACGTCGACTTTCGCCTCCACCTTCAACTGGGCTTCGAAGCTCCATTTGGCATTGGCGCTGTAGCTAGAGCCCACTATCGCTATCTCGGGCCCCTCATCGTCGTCGGATATCAGGTCGTCAAGGCTGGCATCCGGGGTCACGGCGGCAAGCGACGTGAGGGGATCGCCGGGCATGGGGACGAAGCGCTCAAAGATCGAGAACTTGGCGAACTTGTAGAGGTCACCCACGTGCACGATTTCTCCTTCTGGCTTCAACGCAAATTCTTTGTGCTTCAGCTCGGAATCATGTGCTAGCACCTGCGCGACGGAACGGGCGGCCACACCAGCGCCTTGCACAGTCCAGTGAGTGTCAGACTTCAGGAAGACCGGCTTTTGTTCACGAGCTTGTCGGAAGGCCTTCTGCAGATCGGGAACCGGTGCACCCATATTGCTCAGCCGCAGCCGCACGCTTTCATAATAGTGCTCACGTGACGAAGGCTCGGCGGCATTGCCGAGCTTATCGCGATAAATGTCCGCCTTTTCCGGAACCAAAAGAAGAATAGGCTCCACACCGGCCCCTCTTAACGTGGAAAGCGTGTCCTCGACGAAGCTTAGATGCTTCTCAAGCATGCTCAAGGATTTGCGGCTCCAGCTGAATTCCTCATCACTGAAGAACCAGCCGTCGCTCCCCTTGATCAGTCCCTTGCGCGCTTCGCCAAATACCTTGAAGCTTATGAGGTTCAACAGACCGGTGGAGAAATCCCTAATCGGGAAGATATCTTTGTAAATCCTCTCGACCGCCAATGCCTCACGTCCCTGGACGACATCAGCGAGGGAACGCTTCGACTGCATATGCTCAGCCACCTCCTTGCTATTCCAGAAGTGACCGAGGACCGCAACGCCGCAAGCAAACAGGATAAAGATCGACAGAGCTGGGAGATAGGCCAGTGTCCCCTTCAGACTAGGTCCGTCTTTTTTCGGCGTGAGAGCATCTATTTTGCCGGAAGTGATAACCTGAGAGATCTCGTCCATATCAGGACTCTCCTTAGAACTGAAAATAGAGGAAGGGTGTGTCGCTATCGGCCACGAGCTTGACGATCGCAGCCAGACCGAGAAGGGCCGCGGTAACTGCCAGGACCGGATTGACATGCGGATAATCGATCCCTCCGACGTACACCAGTTCGTTGGTCGTTTTAAGACCGAAGAACCGGCGCAATTGCGGCTCGCCAAGCGCCGTGAGAACGCCGACCACCATCAGCAGAAACCCAAAGTTGGGAAACTCCCAGGCATAGTCACTGCGCAAACCAAATCCATTCCGCCCGACCATTCCGGCGAGCATGCTCATCGCTTCAGTCATATTGGCCGACCGGAAGAAAACCCAGCCGATCACCACGAGCAGCATGGTGAAGAGCCAGGACGAAACGCGAAAGGGCGCACTGGCCGAAACCTTGAAATAGCGCTCGACCACAAGCCACAAGCCGTGCCAAGCCCCCCAAACGAGGAAGGTCGTGTTTGCTCCGTGCCACAGGCCTCCAAGAACCATGGTGGCCGCCAGATTGAAATAGGTACGCCCAACGCCTTTTCGGCTGCCGCCCAGCGAAATGTAGAGATAGTCGCGTAGCCAGCTCGACAGAGAAATGTGCCAGCGGCGCCAGAAATCGGTAATGTTGACGGATCTGTAGGGCGCGTCGAAGTTCTCGATAAAATGGAAGCCTACCATCATGCCGAGTCCGATCGCCATCGACGAATAGCCGGAGAAATCGAAATAGAGCTGGAGCGTGTATGCAATGGCGCCGAGCCAGCTCTCTGCCATCGTCGGATTTGGGATCGAAAAGGCCGCGTCAGCAACCGGAGCGATCGAGTCGGCGATCAGCACCTTTTTGGCAAGCCCCGTCAGGAAGCGCATCGCACCATAGTTGAACTTCGCCCAGTTGTGTTCACGGCCATAGAATTGCTCGGCAAGATCGGAAAAGCGCAGCACCGGACCGGCGATCTGATGGGGAAAAAAGGCGATGAATGCCGCATAATCCGCGAAGGTCCGCGAAGGTTCGAGATCGCGCCGATAGACGTCGACGACATAGCTGATGTTGTGGAAGATGTAGAAGGAGATGCCGATCGGCAGGATGACGTGCGGCAACGACCAGCTGTAGGGCTCGCCCTGATTGAACACATAGGCGCTGCTGTCGGCGAAGAAGTTGAAATACTTAAAATAGAAGAGCAGCGCGAGGTCGCCGGCGATGGTTGCGACGAGGAACAGTTTTCGCCTCTGCTGTGTTTGAGCCCCGTGGATCATCAGCGCCGCGCAATAATTGAACGCTGTCGTGGCCAGCATGAGCAGAGAGAAATCCACCCGCCACCAGGCATAGAAGCAATAGGAGCCAATCAGGATGAAATAGGACCTATATCGAACCGGGCAGGCGTAATAGAGCGCCAGGAACAGCGGCAGATAAACGAAAATGAAGATGACTGACGAAAAGACCATGTCCGCAACCTCTCCTAGTTCTGGCGGGAACTCGGGCGGCAACCGGCGCGGCTCGATACGGCCGGCGCAACCTCCCGCGAGAATGAGTAAAATGCGCAGCCGGGCAGAGCTGCGCCCTCATGGTCAAATGCAAGATCAGTGGCCAAGTTGATGTCCTCATTTTGTGATTGCCGGCCGGCGGCGAACCATTCCGTTCGGCCTGTCGGGTCAAATCAGACCGGCAAAGCCGGAATTCACTGCAATTCTTTTAGGGTGTCGTCGACTTCGTAGATCGAGCAAAGGATGTGGTAGAAACTGCTGGCAGGCGCAGGCTCGTTGACAAACTGCCCGCTCGGCGGGAGTTTGTCGTACCAGAGCCCTGGAATGTCTGTGGCGAGGAATTTGCGTAGCGCGGCTGCCGCCTTCGCTGCCTGGCGCAGATAGTAGGTCCGCTGCTCGCCGCGGCTGATCTGGGCGAGTAGCGCGGAAGCCTTCAGCCACTCGGTCTGCGGCCAAAGCCTGGCGACGTGGTCAGAAATCGAAAAATCGTCGAACAGCCCCATGAAGGCTACCTGTCGCTCCTCGCAGACGCCGTGTTCGACGCCGATTTCGAAAAGTCGCTCGGCGACTGCAATTGCCTTCGGGACATTGCGCGCAATCCCCCAGCGGGTCAGAAGCCATGCCCATTCGAATTGATGGCCGGGCTCGACGATCCGCCCCTTGTCACCGGGAAAGGGTGTCCAGTCACGGTCGAAGAACTCCCTGAGCGCTCCGGTCTCCCGATCGATGAACCGCGTCATTGCGAGATTGGCGATCTCATCGGCCAATGCAGTCCAGGGTGTAGGATCGGCGGCGACCCGCTCCCAGGCGAGGCAGGCCTCGAAGAGATGCATGTGCGGATTGGAGCACAACGGCAGCTTGACGGGGCAGTCTTCCTCGAATCCAGCTTCCGGATGGGCATATTCCGCCTTCAGCGTGCCGAGCAGGGCGCGTGCCTTTTCTTCCATCGCGTCCTTCAGTTCGGGGGCGGACAGGGCCAACTGGGAAAAGGCGAACAGGGCGAAGGCCTGATTGTAGAGGTCGAAGCTTTCGTCGATCATCTCGCCCGAAGGGGACGCGACACTGCCGAAGAACGCATCGCCCCTGCGATAGACGCGCTCGAACCACGAAAATCCGTGCTGGATCAGTTCGCGCCAATCGACAGACAGATTGCGCGCGCCGGCCGCGGCAAAACAGTAGATCTGCCGCGGATGCACCCGAGCCCTCCGGTTGTCCGCCATGCAAGGCGTGCCATCCAGCCCGATCCGTTCAAAGAAGCCTCCAGCCTGCCGGTCGTAGCCGACCTCGTACCAGAGCGGCAGCGCGTCACAGTGCAACCAGTCGCGCAAAAGAGAGACCTCGTCCGAAAAGGCGGCCAAGGCGCGTGCATACTCAGCGTCCAACATTAGCCGATGCTCCCGTTAGGTCTTGGATTTGAGATAAGTCAGGGCGAAGGGGTCACCCTGCCCCGCTGCCTCGTTGAGATATTGCAACGCCATCTGCTTGGATTGCGGATTGCCACCATTCTCGTAAAGATCGACGCCGAGCTCGTATTGCGACTTGGCGTCGCCCGCGTCGGCTGCCCGTTGCAGCCACTTGAGGCTTTCTGTCCGATCGGCAGGCTTGAAGCCGCCGATACGGTAGAGGGAGCTTAGCGAGCGGGCCGCCTCGACATTACCTTTTTGTGCCGCGTTGACGACACCGTCGAACAGGATGTCAGCGGCCTGCCGCCCGGCTTCCGCACGCATCAGCTGGGAGATCATCAGGTCCAGTGCCTCGGGCTTGCCCTTGGAATAGGCCTTGACGAGGAGACCGTTGATTTCGCTCGGGTCGCCGCGCATGCCGATGTAAATAGCGGCAAGTTCATAGGATGCATTCGGATCATTGTTGCGCGCTGCTGCCTTCAGCGGTTCGAGGATCTTCGCCCGGTCCAGATCAGTCTTGGCGCTACGATAAGCTTCCAGCAACTGCTCTCGTGACAGCACGTTGACGCCGGCGGACGTCGCAACACTGATCAGATAGGATCCGTCACGCCCGCCGGAGGTGGCACGATAGACGCGTGCGGCCAGTTGGCCAGCGCCCTGCTTGTCGAGCTTACGCGCCAGTTCAAGCCAGGCGTGACCGAGCTTCGGGTTGGAGCCGCTTTCGAGGCCGAGATATTGGACCCGCGCTTGGCGCAGGGCACGATCGGCCTTCGATGTTTTGTCCGCCCCGTAGTAATAATCGGAGGCAAGCGCGACATTGCCGGACTTCTCGGCCCGCTCGGCCAGTTCGCGGAATGCCTTCGTCGAACCTGCGGATGCCGCTTCGTTGAGCCAGGCGTCGGCGGTGCGAAACTCCCCACCTCCGATCTCACCTCGCTCAAGCAACTGCGCCAGGAGCAGCCTCGTGTTTGCGTCGGACTTGTCCGCTGTCAGCGGCAGATAGACCGAATGAGCGATCATCGGGACGTTTGCCGGACGATAGACCCCATCGAGATGACCCTTGACAAGGCGGCGGCCGGAGCTGGCATCGCCGGCAAGTGCAGCACGCTCGAAAGCGGTATAGGCCTCATGGTTCTTGCCGCGATCACGCACCAAGTTGGCATAGGCGCGGTTGTAGCGGATTACCTCGTCCTCAGCCTTCGCATGCTGCGCGGCATACGCAAGCAACGGTTCCGGATCACGGCGCGACTTGAAGCCCGCCTTCTCGTAACCGATCTGGGCCTTAGCGTCGTCATAAGCAAACTCAGGCGAACTCGTGCACGCGGCCGCTGAGATCACCATGGTTCCCACCATCAGCGCCTTACTCAAACTCATCATCTTCTTCATTTTCAATTCACCCTTACCCCTCAAATACATCCAACGGCGGTCCTAACCGATCACGCGTCGGCCGGTTCAAACCACCACCAAGGCCGGCGTCAGGCCGGCGCTATCCCCATGTTCAGCACCGATCGGGCTGTGTCGAAGTCGCGCAGTAATCCCAGCCCTATATCGAGCACCTGCGCCGTCTCCTCGGGGCTGCCGGCCTCGACATAGCAGCGCATCTCAGGAGCATTCCCGGACGGTCTGAAATGGACGATCCTGCCGTTGCTCAAAGTCACCCGCAGTCCGTCGAGCTCGCTGGTCCCGGAGACTTGCCCCAGTGGGGCAGTAAAGCGTTCAAGATTAGTGTCATCAGCACGCAGCCAAGCCATCAATGCGGCGCTCCGCTCGGTCGCAAAGTTCTCCAACCGATCGGCAGCTGTGAATGGCAGACCGAGGTCCAGTTTCAGCTTGGACAGCGCCTGGCCGGTAGCCGCCGCGGTGGCGAGTACGGCCAGAATGGGAAGGAACGAGTCACGTGTTGGCAAAGGCTCAAGCAAGCCTGACGCCACCGGAAAGGAGGAACCGGTCAACGTCCCACCATTGGCCTCGAAACCAACGACGCCTTGGTATGTCTTCAGTGCTTCTTGCATTGCGGCGACCACAAAGGGCGAGCCTACCTTGGTACGCACGACGTGACGGCCAAGCGCCTCTATGCCCGAGTTGGAGGTGACCGGCGTGACAATCGCATCGGCGCCGAGAAAACGGGCGGCGATCAGGCCGCATATGTCTCCATTGATCGGCGTGCCGGTCTCGTCGGCAATCAGCGGCCGGTCACCGTCACCATCGGTCGATACAATCGCGTCGAGGCGGAGCTCGGCGGCCCACTGTTGCAACGCCGCGATGGTTTGGACGGAGACGGCTTCCGTATCGACCGGAATGAAGACTTCGGATCGGCCTAGGCCGAACACCTCGGCCCCGTAGTAATTCAGGATCTCGTTCAGCAAGTCGCGCGCAACCGTCGAATGCTGGTAGACGCCGACGCGCATACCGGACAAGCCATTTTTTGGCAGCAAGGTCTTGTTGCGATCCATGAACACCGACACGGCATCCGCCGCCCCATCGGCTTCCTTTGCCGAATCCGTCGCGACAGGCAGCTCCAAACCGACCAATTCCTGGGCGATCGCGGAAATTCCCTGCTCGTGATTTTTGTCGATTTCTCCGTCAGGGAGGTAGAATTTGATGCCATTGCGATCGGACGGAATGTGCGAGCCGGTGATCATCATCGACGCGGCGCCCGTGCGGATCCCGTAGAAGGCGAGCGCGGGGGTAGGCAGATTGCCGCAGTCGACCGGCTGCAAGCCGTGTGCGCCAAGCGCCAATTTGACGTTGGCGGCGATCGCCGGACTGGAGTCGCGGAAATCATAGCCGACCAGAACGCGATCGCCCGGTTTTGCGATCCGGTTTCGCAGCAGAAAGGTTGCAAACGCTGCCGAGTAGACGAAGGAGGGCTTCCCCTTCAGATCCACAGACAGACCGCGCAATCCACTCGTACCAAATTTCAGGCTCAAACCAGCCTCCTTGAAGCAAAACGCAATTAAAGGTCAGTCTCGTTGCGATACGTTGTAGAGAACGCTGACGCGTCCTCCGAGATTCGAGGAGAACAACGCCCCTTCGAACAGTTTTCCGTAAGCCTTTCTGTCCTCTGGATAATAATGCAGGTAGGCATCCAGCCATGCGATGCGATCAGGACGGATCAGGCCGTTCTTGTCGCGCGGCAGTTTGACCTGCGGTTCTCCCGCCAGCATCTCCATCTTCGATGGGTCGTTGATTGAATCCAAGGCGAAGTGCGCCAGCCTCTCCAGGCTGTTGTCGCATTGCGACAGCGCATCGTATCCGTTGGCCTCTAAAAGCGACGCCATCATCACCAGAGGCCCGGCGGCATGGAGGTGGTAGTCGCGCGCCTTCTTCTTGCGCATGAGTTCGAGAGGCAGCGCACCGTCGGCCGTCACCTGACAAACGCCCAGCTTGTAGCTTTCGAAGCCGAAATCCAGGAAGTCCTTGCGCCCGATCGCAACTCCGACCGCGCTCACGGCAAATCCGCCCCAGTAGCGATGATTCTGCTTGTTAGAGTTACGGTCGCCCGATTCCGTGTAGACGGGGATCGTCCGTTCGGCGAGGTCGCCCAGCCACTTTTCGATGGCACCGGTATCGAACTTGAGCAGCGCCGCAGCAGGGCGAACCTGAACATAGGCTAGGGCGGCACCGGCCAGAATTCGCGTCGTGCTCAGATAGCTCTGGCGCGTAGTCAAATCCGAAAGCGCATCGGCCCGCGCCCAACTGTCCAACGCCTTTAGGGCACAGCTTGCCGCATCCAGACGGTTGCCATCTGTCTCGGTATAGTTGCTCGCATATTTCGTGACGAAGCCGGCGAACTGACGCGTCTGGGCAATCGCCTTGTCGTAGCGTTGCTTGTTCTGCGGATCGATCGTCGAGTGGCTCTCGTCTTCATCCTCGTAGATGCTGGTCAGACTGAGCGAGATCACCGGCAAAGGTAGGCTGACCGTGCAGGTCGTCTTGCCATTGTTCTTCGCGACATGCCTTGCGAGCTCAAAGGGCACCATCAATGTGGCGCCCTGAACGGCCTGTGTTGTGCCCACCACGATAAAGGCACTTGCCAGAAGGCTAAATCTCGAAAGCTCGACCATTGCCATTTACTCGGTTCATTTCGTTGCATCGCCGGTTTCCAGCCCCGATCTTCACGACCGGTGCTGAAATGCTCTTCATTGCCCCGTGGACAGGGCCTTGTATTTACTGTCCCAATAGGCAGCCTTGTCGACATCGGGATCCAGTCCGACAACGCCGACCTTGTAAGCGACGGCTAACTCGCGCACAGCCTTGGAATTACCGGCGTCCGCCGACTTGGTCAGCCAGTCGACAGCCTTGGCGGTATCCTTTGCCGCGCCGTTGCCGAAGAAATAGGCTTGATAGAGGCGATACATGGCATGTGGCTCTCCGGCCTCAGCCGAAACTGTCAACCAACGAATGGCCATGGCATCGTCCCGGCTCCCCAGCTTGCCGTCGATATTAAGGCGCGCGATCTTCAGCAGATACTTGCTAGGCGCATTGATGTCCGGCCCAAGGAAAATCAGAAGCTCGTTCACTTCGGCCGGCGTCGACGCGATGCGTTCGCCGGCAATCTCGCTGATCAGCTTGTTGGCCGCATCCTTGTCGCCGGAGGCATAGAGCTTAAGCAGGTCTTCCTTGGCGTTTTCGGCGGAGGAGTCGGTCCACATACCCTGCAGATGGCCTTCGGCCAGGTCGCGCAGGACGGAGATGCGCCCAAGCGCATAGGAGCGCAGGAAGAAGCCTTCTGCCTTGCCACGGTTGTCTACGCCGTCCACGCCGTCGCGAAATGCGGCGCCGACCGCGTACAAGTCGTCGGCATCCTGATCGGACATGCTCTCGGCCACCGACAGCCAATAGCGTGCCAGGGTCTTGGCCTGAGGATCCGGCAGGGTCGAATAGACACGAGCAACATTGACGATGGCATCGACCGAGCAAGCCTCGCCCGCGGCGGTCATTTTCGCCAGGTCCTGCAGCGCGTTCGGATCGCCGGGATCGACAAGCGAGATCCTCGCCTTCAAGTCGCCGGCATCTGCCGCCCTGCGCAGCCAGGCGCGACCGGGTGCGGCGTCCTGTGACAGGTCGGTAAGAAGGATCTTGCCGTATTCCCGCATGCCGCGCGGATCGCCCATTTCGGCAAGTTTCTTGTAGATGTCGTTGAGAGCCGCCGGCGTCGCCTGCCCGGCTCGCTGCAAGAGCTGGGCCTTCAGCATCAGGGCATCCCGGTCGCCTGTCTCGGTCAGCGGATCAAGGGCGGCGATCTGGACAAGCTTGTCGCTGAGCTTGGTCATCACATCGAAGCGGTTGCTAACGATCGACAGTTGCGCCAGGCGCTGCTGCTCCTTGTCCCTAAGCGACGAGACGAAGCGAAGCAGACGCTGCGCAGCTTCTGGGTTTCGCTCGAAGCTGTCGGCACCGGTCTCCCAGCGGGCAACGACATAGCCGATGGCGTCCGGACTACCCTTAAAGGCTGCCTGCTGGAGGTATACGCGCCCCTTGGCGCGATCAGCCTCCTCCGCCTTGGTCAGCATGTTCAGACCTGTAACATAGATCGAATGGACCGACCCAAAGATCGCCGCCTTATGGCGCCAGTCGTTTGCCAGTTCAACCGAGATCGGGGCGCCCTGTCCGCAGGCGAACATGCCGGCGAGTTTTGCCGCACCGTCGGAATTCCCGGCCATCGCAGCTTCGCTAAAGAACTGCATGGCTTTGCTCAGGTAGTTGGGATCCTTTCGGCCCATCTGCAGATAGATTTTGCCGATCTCGTCACTGGCATCGGAGGAGCCGGTCGCGGCGGCGGCTTGCAGGACCGTCAGTGCCTTCTCGACGTCGTCTTTTGAGGCATCGCTGCTGGCAAGAAACTCGCCATACTGCACCGGCACATCTTTCGAACGGTCCGGGGCCTGCATGGCGCGCTCGAAATAGGTTTTCGCCTTCGCGTCATCGCGGTCGCCGCCGAATTCACCCGCATAGATTCGGGCCAGCCACTCGTCTGCCGGACGAAGCCCGGCTCCGGAGGCGGCGCCTAAATATTTCACGGCCAGCTTGAGGTCCTGCGGCACCGAGATGCCGGTCGCATAAGCCTTGCCGAGGCTGAACTCGGCCGACGACATTCCTCCGTCGGCGGCCTGCTTGAGGTAAGTCATCGACTTCTGGATGTCGATCTGGTCGATCTGGTTTGAGCGGTAGAGTTCGGCCAGGTTCTGTGCCGTTTTCGGATCACCGGTTTTGGCGAAGGCTTCCAGCCACTTGAGCGCGGTTTCGACCTCTTTACTGACGAGGTTGCCGCGTAGATAGAGAAAGCCGATCTGGCTCAGGGCCGAGCAATCGCCCTGCTTGACCTGTGCCATAAGTCCGAGAAGGGCGTTGGTCACCGCACTCTTCTTCTGATCGTCAGAAGCCTGCGGGTCGAGCGTAACGATGCGGGCATATTCGATCATCCCCTGCGGGTCGGATGCCAGGGCCGACTTCTCCAGGTAGAAACGCGACTTTGTCAGATCACGAATCTCGCCTGGACCCTCGTCGCCATAGAGCTGACCGAGGACGAAAGCAGCACGGGTACTGCCCGAACCATAGGCATCGAGCAGATAAGTCTCCGCCTCGCGGAGTTCATCGATGGTCGATCCGTTCTCCATCAGCACGCGTGCGAGAGGGATGAGGAAGATGTCACGCCGGGCGGGATTTTTCTCCAGGCCGGCGCGCAAGAGTTCCTCGGCCAAAGCAGGCGCCTTCGGCACCCGCTCGCTGCCCCGGCTGTATTCAAGGGCAAGAGCAACGACATCCTGCGCCGGCAGCTTGATGTCGCCGATCGGACCCTTCGTCCAATCCCGATCGAGTTTCACGCGCGCCGCCTGATTGGTTACAGGCTTGCACACAGCCTTGTAATCGAGATTCGGAGGGTCGAGCGGGATTGCCGGATTGCCGGCCCGGACTGTAGTCGCAAACCCGACCGAAGCGGCCACGACCGCGACGGCAGCGACTAAAGACTGATGAAAATGAAATTTGCGCACTCTACTCGTCCCCACTCTCGTGCCCCATACGTTTCGAAGTTATCGGTCGATGCCCGTCGCTGCCAGGAAACCGGCCGGACCACTCGGCGTCTCAACGACAACGACATTCTGTCGGTCCTTAGCGGTCAGAGAAACTTTCTCTAGCTGGGTGACCTTCCTGTCCCCCTCAGAGACTTCCAGGCTGATGTCGATGACCGGCAGTTCTTTGGATGCCATGGCGGCTGGCGCAAGATTTTTGAACAGCACCTTGCTGTCGCCGTTGAGGCGCAGGGACAGGTTGGCCGGCTTTGTCGAGAAATTGTAAAAGGTCAAAGCTGACTTCGAGGGATTTTCGACCTCCTTGTCGGGAATAACCACGATGCCTTTTTGCCCGGCGCCGTCCGCGCCGACCGCCACGGTGTAGAATTTGCCGGGTTCGAGCGTGGCTTCGGTCGAGCTTGCATCGTCGGAAATCTTATAGGAGCCGTTGCCGATCAGCCGGTAATTCGACAATGCGACAGGATCGACGTCGAACTTCTGTCCCGAGAAATCGAGGCTCACTCCGTTCTTCAGCTTCACATTGAGGAAGCGAACGAGGCTTTTGTCGGCCGGGATCGGCGCATCGTAGAGGCCGGCATCGTTTGCCAGAAGGTGCGTTGAGAAGGTGCCTACAGAGGCTCCTCCCAAGACGAGTGCAACAAGGACTGCTTGGATTTTGCGTTTCATGATCTCATCATCACTCTTCAATTGGAGGTTGCTGCATTCTGGAAAATGCGTTCTGGGTAACGGCACAGTTTCACCGAGCCCGCCGATTTTGCCGCTCCCTCGATCTTGAGGCGAACGTGGACAGGTGCATTCCGCGTCCCTCCCGGGAGCGCCTGATAAAGCTTAGCAAGTCCGCTCACGCGCGATGGGTTTTCGAAGGAAGCGTTCTTGGCGGGACCATTGGCGTAGCTATAGGTCGACTGGAACCCGGTCAGTGCTTTGTTGGTAAACGCGTAGGCGAGGTAATGATCGGATGCCTTGCCAACCAACGTAGGCAGATCAAGATCAACCGTATCGGTCTCATCAAACGTCTTCTCGGCGAGCTTTAATTTACCGTCGCAATCACCGACAATTGCAGGAACGATCGTCTCGTCAATATAGTCCACGCTTCGCAGCACCGACTGGAGATCCGAGTACTCCCACACCAGTATTTCAGGCTTCTTGGCCAATCCATTGGCGTTCTGCGTCCAGCCGTAAATCGACTGTGTCAAACCACCACCAGCAATCGAGAAGCCAGATACATCGTGCTTCAGGGCCTCCCGAAGGAAGCCGTTGAAGTTGAAATCCATCCGCTCATCGGTAAAAGACGTGCCAACGACATGGACGACTTCCCGGCCCGGCGTGTCACCCTCGCTCAGCAGGGCATCCAAGTTATCGACATTGCGCTTAGTCGAATAGCCTGTGACACTTTCGGTAGGGATCTTCTCTTGGCAAAGCTCATTGAGCGCTTTGCCCATATTGAAGCGTATCGGAGCGGCCTTACCAGTCAGTTCAGTCTTAAACTCAACCGTGTCAGTAATGTCCCCAGCCAAGCCACGAATCTTCTCCGCCAGAGCCTGGGCGACAACTTGCGCACCCTCCGGAGTCCAGTGAATATCCCGCTTCAGATAATAGGCACTCCAGTCGAAATCCGGTTTGATGTCTTTGATTTTAGTAATGTCGATTGCATCAATCCCGACGTCGCGCAAAGACTGAACCATCGCTCGGAACTGCTTGGCGGAGAACGCCGGATCGTAGAACATGTCAGAAAATATGCCGCCATCGGGGATAGACTGCGCACCGGCAATGCCACGGGGCAGCATCGGCACCAAAATGAGGTGAATGCCTCGATGGCGCAGGGCGTCGCTCACGTCCTTGAATGCATCCAGTGTTTCCGCAGACAGCTCATACATGTTCTCCATGTCGCCTTCGCGGAAGAACCAGCCGCCATAACCTTGATACATTTTCACTGCCATCGAGGTCTGAGGAGACTTTTCCTCGAGCCCCTCGCACTTGTAGAGTATTTCACCGGCCGACACGGAAGCCACCGAAAGAGCCCAGGTAAGAGCTGCCATGCCAGCCATGAAAAAAACGCTCAATAAACGCGCCGTGCTGAAAGAGTTGGCTTGCATCATTTCGAAACTCCTGCACGGGCTTCCTTGACGTAGGAGTTTTTCAGGCGCCGCGCGAACTGGCTGCCCAATTCCTCGGCGTGGTCGAGCAGGGCGAAGATCTCATCCTTGTTGGCGTCCTTGTCGCGGCCATAGAGCAGAACGGCTTTGCGCAGGATCATGTCCGGAACTTCGGCCGCAACGAGCGCGTTGAGCCAACGTTCGGCCTCGGGGTTCTGGTTGGTCGGGTTCTTGATGAAATGGTAGTAGTAGAGCTGAATCATCGCGTCGGTGTTACCGAGCTCGGCAGCTTTCTCCAGCCAAGCAACGCCCTTTTGCTCGTTCTGCACGGCACCGGCACCGGCAAGATAACTCCGACCCATCTCCGTCATCGCGGTGACGGACCCGTTGAGCGCGGCCTTGATGTAATAGGCGAAGGCTCGTGATTCATAGACGCGCGAGCTCGGTCCCTTGGAATAGTTGCGCGCCAGCGCCAGCGCGCTACGGTTAGATCCCATGAATGCCAGATCCCGATAGAGCGCTTCGGCCCGATCGCGATCCATCTCGACATCCTGGCCGAAATAATAATTAGTCGCGATGCTGTTTAGAGCTTCCTCATTGCCCAGTTCAGCCGCCTGCTTCGTCAGTTGGTCGGCCTTGGTGAAGTCCTTGGGCCTGTATTGGCCGTTCAGATACTGCCGGGCAAGGAACATACGCAGATTACCGTTGGTCGGCAGATGCGGCAGTGCGCCTTCGACCGTGTCGATCAAATAGCGGAAGCTCTCGTCGCCGACCACCTTGGGATTGACGTTGACGGCGACGCGCGTGAGTGGCCCGCCTTGTCCACGTTCGGCAAGGATGTTGCACCAGCCGACCACCTTGCGGAAGTTTAACGCTTGGCTCGACGGCCATTTCTGGCGGAGCTTGAACGCGGCGATGATCGCATTGACGTCACGCCGGTCCGCGAGTTGTGCCAGCCGCACTAGAATCGGTTCGGCAAAATCTTCGCTGAGGCCATCCTCCTGCGTTAGTTGCTGAACGAAGCCGAGTAGAGTGGCATCGTCGCCCTTGAAGGACACGACGACATCTTTCATTTGTCGATGCGCTTCCGCCGCATCCAGCTTGCCGGCCGCCCGCCTGACTTGGACCAAGAGAAAGCGGCCAGTCGGCAGTTCCAACATTTCCGGGGTGTCCAGCAGGACCTCTGCCTTGTCGAACTGCTTGAGCGCAAAATCGATCTTAGCGAGCTGCACATTGCTTTCCGGCGTGAGGATGCGCGGATCGAAATTTGCGTAGACATCAGCAAGACGTTTGAGCTTGTCGGCACTGCCGGTGGAAAGCGCAAGTTCGGCGGCATCCGGACCGGCGGTAAAATAGCCTTGCGACAGCGCATTCAGAAGAAGCGTGAATCCGGCTTCCGGATCGGCTTCGAACTGCGGCGCCCCCTTGGCCAGCAGCACGCCATATTCCTTCATCGCCCACAGGTTATGCTGGCCGGCCAGCTCGCGGACCTCGGCATAGTAGGGCGAATAATTCAGCGTAACTTCGAGGTCTTGCCGAACCAGCTTGGCAAGCGCCTCGCGCAGCTTGAGCTGCATCTCGGGCGAATCCGCATACTGCTGTTTCAATCCCTCGTAGATCGAATGGGCCCTGGCCGACTCCGCCTTGACCAGCCGCCCCTCGCGAAAGATATCACCGAGGATGAGGCCTACCGAAAGGTCACCCGCGTCATAGGCGCTCGACAGTTCGGCGACGAGCTGCTCCGGCGGGATGGGCATCGCCGCCGATGTCGCATAGTAGCCGGCCTTCTCGGCGCTGACGACTATGCGAGCCAGACGACCGATGACCGACGATTTTCCGCCCTTCCAGATGTCCAGGTAGATCGGCAGGGCGTATTTTGCGATCAGGCTGTCCGACAGGTTAATGCGGGCGAAGCGGTCTGCTACGACGAGACGCTCCTGTCCTGCCTCGGCGGCTCCGTCCACCATGCGGTCCATAGCAGCGGTGGCGCGGGCCAGATCTTTCTCGACATAGATGCCCTGGTAATAGAGCTTGGCGATCAGGTAATTGGCTCGGTAGCTTCTGGCCTCTTCGAGCATCGATACGGCCCACTTGGAATCCGCCTCGTCGAAGCCGTAGACGTTCTCATCAACTAAATCGAGCGCGATAAGCTCGGCTGCGCGGCTCGAGCCGCCGTCGACGAGCTCCCACATCTGATGACGCAGTTCGTCCTTGCCGAGGATGGAAAACAGCACACCCCGGTTCTTCTCGATGATCCCGACGGCGCTATCGCTACCGTAACCGGCGGCCAGTGCCAGCAATGACTTGAGCACATCGGGGTGCTGTTGTGCATCGAAGGAGGAGGCATAGCGTCCGGCGAGGCGGATAACCGCGCTGTCGCTGTCGAGTGCCGATAAGTTGGCCATCAGCACGAGCTGGCTGCGTAGCGTATCGGCTTCGGGGGAGTTCTGACGATTAAGGAGCAGAAGTAGCTCGAACGCCGCATCGAGCGAGCCCTTTGACATCTTGTCGCGTAGGGCCGCTTCGCCGTCCGTGGCAAGATCCTGTGTCTGTGCATCGGCGCCGGGCGGAGCCTTGGTAGCAGGTTCGGCAGGGTGCAACGCAGCGCGCAGAGCTTGCGCTTCGCCTTCGTTTGCCGCACCGCCCTTGCGGAGCAGCAGTTCGGCCAGCCCCGCCGTCACCTTGGCATTGATCTTAGCATCGCCGGCCGCCAGCAGACTGCGATAGACGGCGATGGCCGCGTCGATGTCGGCAACCCTCACGGGGTTGTGATCGTTGGCGATCCTGCCGCGCGCCAGCAGTCGGGCATAGGCCAGGAGCGCGCTCGCCTCCGTCGCCGTGCTGTAGTCGGCTAGTATCTTCTGCTCGGCCTGATAGGCCTTCTTCGCCTCGGCCGCCAACTGTCGCGGCATTTCAGACGCGGTCGTAGCCGGCGCCACGCCAAGGAACACCACCGAACACGCCAATACGTTGAGCAGCGTCACGGAGAGGTGTGATTTTCTCGTTGCGAGAATCATCCTCTCACTCCCCTTGTTGCGCGTTGAACGCAGCCGATTGCGGCGAGCCCGCAGCGTTGATGCAATAATTGGTCGAGGCCCCGTCGGCGCGGAATTCCGGTTGCAGGGACTGCGCAATGATGATGCCGTTCTGCGTCAGCGCGCAGTGCTTCTTCACCGGAATGCGCGGCACGCAGACCGACCGCACCAGCACACCCGTCTTCATATTGCGGGTGACGACGTCGAGCCCGAGCGGCTTGAGATCACCCGAAACGTAGCGAGGCAGCTGGTCGACGAACTTGTTGCGGTAGAACATCGCCTCGGACGCACCGCGGGTCATCAGACCGACGCGGTTATTCTCAAGGAGGTTGTCACGGGCAACCATCGTCGCGATCGGATAATACGGGTCCTCGACGAAATCGCGGAACTCACTCTGCTCTGCGACCTTGAGGTTGTCGATATACGCTTCGATGCCGGCGGCCTTATTCTGACGGATCTGGTTGCCCTCCACATGGACGTCCCAGGAATTGCGCACCTTCACGCCGGATCGGCCATTGCCGTAGAACATGTTGCTGTCGACGAGAGCGCAGGGACTTTCCATCGCGGCGAACCCGTCGCCTTCGTTGCGGCTCGAATCGTTGGCATAGACGATTGTGCCGTAGCTTTGGCGGTCGAGCATGATGCCGGACCCGTGGTTCTCGAACGAGAGGTTGCCGAGGATGAAGCTGTCGTCGACCTCGCGCGAAATGATGATGCCGTGTTTCTTCTGCGTTCCATAGGCCGTGTTGTAAGCCATCATCAGGTTCTTCGACCGGTCGTGCGGGTCGAGGCCATAGATCACGCCGTTGACCAGTTCGTTGCCGACGAAGACGATGTCCTTCGCCTCGAACGCGTAGAAACCGTAATAGAGGTTCTCGAATGAGTTATTGATGAAGTAGCCGGTTGGCGCAGCCGCCTGGACCTTTCGGGCCACTACGTCGGTCGAACCGGAGGAAAGCGACATGCCGTAGGTGCGGCCGCCGGCGTAGCCCAGCGCGACGAAGTGGGAATCCGAGGCAAGGGTCTCGCTGCCGCTCCAGCTAAGGATGAAGGGACGGAAGAAGATGCCCTTCTCGTGGTCGTAGACATAGCTTGGCTGATCCGTCGTCACATCCACCGATGAGACAGTCACGCCATCGAAATAGATCTTGCCGCTGTTGACGATGAAGGCGCCGGCCTTGGTATTGAGCTTCAGCGACTTGATCTCTTGGCCGCTGACGACCAGCGAGGCACCGTCGTTCACAGCAAGCGGCACGTTCAGGGTAACCTCGTTGCCATCCAGCGAAATGGCATCCGGATCGGTCGCCCGCACCTGGGCGATGAGCTCGCTCATGGTCAGCACCCCACGCGTGACGAAGATGATGCGTGGAACGGTCGATTCAGAATTGAGGTAGAGATATTCCCGGACACCGAGGTTGATGATCTCGTCGAAATGTTCGGATGAGAAGCGGATCAGGCGGGTGGCGCGCGTCTCGCCGCGCTTGGAAATGTCGGCAAGCGCTTCGTTCGCCTCCCGCAGCGGCGGCACAGGAATCCTCGAGGTGACCGACTCGCGCCCGAGCAGCAGGTTGGGCATGAAGGGCCGGCCGGCCGTCGGCAGACTGTTTTCCTTCGGCGAGTACAGGACCATGCGCCCATCGCTGATGGTTGAGGCTCCCCCGACGTCGAGCGCATCGGGCTCTGACTTTGCCGGCGCGGTAGCGCTATTCAGCCAGCCTTTGTCGTCAAGCACGCCGGCGCGGGCCTCGGCCAAGCGGCGGAATTCGCCGACGCGTGCCCTGTAGTCGGGAACCGTCTTCAAGCGGGTGGTCGCCACGTCGACATTGCTGAAGATGGCGTCCGCCTTCTCGACTGCGACCTTGTCGGCATCGGCGACAGCTGCAAGCGGAGCTACGGACTGGCCCCTCGCAGCCAGATAACGCGCATAGCGCGACAGCGCCTCGCCCCGCAGCCTGGGGAGTTCTGTCCCCTGACCTATGGACGCAGCAAGCAGCGTGTGCCCCTCGCCCGAAGTCGACGGCAACAGGTCGGCGATAGCGGCGACGAAGTCGGCACCTCTGCCCTCAGTGCCACGGAAGCCGGCAAAGCCTGTTACGCCGAGCGCAACCGCCTGCCTAAGATCGGCATCGGCTCTGCCGCGGACGAATTCGGTAAGCAGTTCCCGACGGCTGGCATATTGCCAGAGCCGCGCCGCCGCCTGCGACAGCAAGGCAATGTCGCCGGCGTTCGATGAGTCGATCTTGGCGAGCACCGCTGCATCCGGGACTTCTCCATTGATCAGACTTGCAGCCACCTGCAGAGCCTTTGTCGCATCCGGACCGGTTGTAATCATCTTCGCTCCGACCGGTTGATCCACGGGAAGGGAAAAGACCGTCCGGACGTCGGCACGCAGTGCGGTGATCTGCGAGATCTTCGCGTCACCCGTTATGTCCTGTCCCAGCGCCCGGATGAAAGCGGGGTCACGAAGGATCTCCATGTCGCGGAACAACGCCACGGCTTGCCCGTCTCTCAATTGCAGCTGTTTCGACTTGGTGGCACCGGCGACGAGCTCCACCAGGGCCTTCACGTAGTTGTCGTAACCGGCGCCGGAGAAGCTGTGAATGAGCGCCAGATAGCTATCGATAGCCACGGCCGGCGGTAGTGCCAGATTGACCACCCTGTCGTAGCCCACCAGCGGTCGCTTTTCCCGGATGTCGGCCATGACCGCATCCGAAACCAGCCGGTTGCGCGCCGCCTCATCCTTTTCTGCCAAAATCAGGAGCTCGAAGGCACGCGTATCGAGGCTGAGCCGCGCCTGTTCGCTAAGCGTCGCGATATCATCTCCAGCCTTGACGCCATGGGCAACTTCCACGGCATCGACCCATGCCGACAGGATCAGGTTGCCAGAACCGGCACTGTCACGGGCATGCCGGACAACGTCGACGTCGATCTGATCGAATACAAGCTGGGCGAGTTCGACCTTTTCGGCGCGCGGCGACATGCGCAACAGATCAGTCAGCACCCGGAAGACAGCCGGGTCGGCGACTGCGCCCGCATTCGCGCTGGCGAGCTTCATCAGCTCCTGCCGATCAGCTGCGGAGGTCAGACCATTGAAATAGAGCGGCAGGAAATCGACATAAATGTCCAGTGCAAGTTCATTCAGCTTCGACTGAGCCAACCGCTTGGCAAGATCGAGGCTGAGGTTGGCTACCTCGATCCCGGACATGTAGTCGAGAATGAGCGTATAGCGCACCTTGAACGAATCCGGATCCGTCGTCGACAACGACCTGTCGGAGCTGGCAATGAGAGTTTTCAATGCGCTGACACCGGCATCGCGCGCCGATAGCCCTTGCGCGTTCATCTGGTTGTTCAGCTCGGCGGCCACGACGGCCAGCCGGCCGTGCACGTCTACGCCGGCGATCTGGGTGGCATGGTCGAGACTCTCGATGCGGGCCACTTCCCTGAATATCTCGAAATAGGCGTCGAAACTGCGTGACTTCTCGTCGTCGCGCAGGGCCTGCCAGCGCGTCAGCGCGAGCTGCGCCCCATATTTCAGGCTGTCCTCGGTGATTTCGCGCTCAGTCGGAGCGAGCTGGTCCAACTGCGGGCTCTGCTCGCCGACCGTCAATTCCTGCGCGTGGACAGCGCGGGGGCTCATGCCCGTTGGTACAACCGATAGGAGCGTTACCAGGGTGGTCAGGCCGATAAGACCCTTGACCACAGGCGTTGCAATAAATGTCAAAGAGGTGCGCATGCCATTCGATCCTTACGACAGCAGCGAGGAGACGGTCTTCAGCCACTGCGGCGACGTCACCGAGGGCCACCATATCGACCGTTGGAATTTCACGATCACCGGTTCGCCGACAGGAATGTCAACGCCGTCCGGGATCCTGAGTTTAATTTCCGCTAGGGCCTTGCCGTCCTCGTCAGTTAAGACTTTGGTGCTGTTCACATAGTTGCTTGCATCGATCGGAACCGAAACTGTGCGCCCGGATTTGGGGAACTCGATCCAGGCCTCTGCCGCGTTCAGGGCAGTAACGGCATCAGTCAACCTGACATAGGCCGCAACATAAGGCCTTGCGCCGTCGTCTGCGAGGCGCACGACCGGCGCGCCCTTGCGCACATAGTCCTGTTGCGCAACAGCCTGAGCACTGATGTCGCCACCATTGCTGGCCTCAAGAAACTTCGCGAAGTTCTGGGAGGTTTTCAGTGCTGCGAAGAATTCCCCCTTCGCCACCTTCCCGACATCCTTCACATAGACGACCTGGCCCGCGGTGTGGGCATCGAGCTCCACTCCCGGTACGGCCACATAGGCCATCTGCGAGGTAGCGTTCACACTGCGTTGCGACACCAGCTGGAAGATTAGTCCGATCAATACAAGTGCGACCACGCCAAGACCGGCCAGCTTGGCGGATCCACCAAGGCCTGTGGAAACACGGCGAACATCCGGCGGTACGCTGTCGGCGAATTGATCGGCAAAGGACGGATTGCGCCCGTCATACCAGTTGAGCACGCTGACCAGCCTGCGATATTGGTCGCGTCCACCCGCGACAACGAGGTTAATCTGGTTGCCGGACCGCTCCGCCCGAACAAGAACATCTCCCCTCCAGGCCCCTTCGTTCTTGACCATGGCAACGCGAGCAACGCCGCGATAACCCATGAGTTCCTGCACCAGCGGAACGATGAGACCGCCGGAACTCAGGTCGAGCATGGGAAACGTGCGGCCAGAAATTTCCACCGTTATATCCGCAGGCGCGTTCATATCGTTTATATCCCTCGTGCTCAGCCCAGACGGACCTTGGGTGCTTCGACTTCGGCCACCTGGGGGAACCAGTCGTCGATCTTCCAGTTGAGATCAGGGTCCTTGCGGACATACGTGAACTCGGACAGTCCGGACGCGTTGCGGATCGTCACCACCTGCCCCCTGCTGAAGGAAACCGGGTTACCGGAGACGAAGGGTGTGAAATGCCCGTCCACGCCGTACTCGGCACGCTTGTCACCATGCAGGAACCATGTCTCGCGCTCGGCACCAGAGACGATGTAGGTGACGGAGTTCCTGCCTTGGAAACTCACTGCGCAGACCTGGCTGTCACCGTAGCTGCGGTCGATCTTAACCGCTCCCCAGCTTTTCACCGCACTACGGGTGAAGCTGACCTCTGGAGCGTCCATCTTCTTCAGCGAGTTGACGATTTCCTTCACCCGCTGCGCTTGCGCCTTAGGCAGCACGACGACAGCATCCTCGCAGTCAATGACCATGATGTCATCGATATGACTGAGAACGACGCGACGGCCGGACTGTGCATGCACGAGGCAATTACGCGACTGCGAGACGAAACTGTCGCCACGCAGCACATTGCCGTTCTCGTCCTTATCGCTGATATCCCAGAGGGCGGACAGCGACCCGATGTCGGCCCAGCCAATGTCGTCACAGGGCACAACCGCGACATTGGCGCTCTTTTCCAGGACCGCCGTGTCGATCGGAATGTCGAGCGGGCAACGAGCGAAGTGCTCCTCCGCAGGCATCAGCAGCATATGGCTGCCGAGGTCACGGCTCGTGCCGCCGGCGATCGAGGCCGCAACGGCTTCATAGACGGCCGGAGCGTGCCGCTTGAGTTCCTCGACCAGCGCCGATGCGCGGAAGAGGAAGATGCCCGCGTTCCAGAGGTATCCCATCTCGACGAACTGCTTGGCTCGCTCCAGGTCCGGCTTCTCGAGGAAGCCCCCGGGTTGGTTGACCAGCGCACCAACCTCCTCGCCGTCCACAACATAGGGATCGCCGGGACGGATATAGCCAAAGCCGGTTTCCGGTTCGGTCGGCACGATACCGAAGGTTACGATCTTAGAACTCTCGGCCAGCGGCACCGCCTTCTTGACAGCCTCCAGGAAGAGGGCCGGATCGTCGATGACATGATCCGCCGGCATGGCCAGTACAAGCCCATCCGCGTCGCCCTGACTCGCGGCAACCGCTACAGCCGCAAGCGCCGCGGCCGTACCGCGCTGGAACGGCTCCAGAACGATGCCGGCGAGTTCCTGCTCCATCTGCCGCGCCTGGGCATTGACCATATCGATGAAGGCACGGCTGGTCAGCAGCCAGGGCGCCGAAAACATCGCGTCGTTGACGCGTGCCAGTGTGTTCTGGAACAGGCTGCGGTCGTCGACTAGTCGCAGGAACTGCTTCGGCATATTACTGCGCGACAACGGCCAAAGCCGCGTGCCGCTTCCGCCGATCATGATCGCTGGCGTTATTTTTACAGACTTTGTCGGTATGCTCATTGTCATGCCTCCGGCCTCATCAGCGCAATGGATCTCAATCGTGCAATTTAGTGCCACGGCGCCGTGTCGAAGGTCGCTAGCACCGGCTGGCCGACCATGGACGGGTCCAAGCTGCGACCGGGCTGCACCTGAATTTCAAGCTGTGTGGTGGTGTATTCGGTCACCTTCGGAATGGAGACGATCTCGACCTTCTTCGCCTCGACACCGTCGAGATAGCTGAGCGAGATCTGCGGTTTCTCGGAGATGTTGGCGAGACGACGGAACGGCACGCGAACCGACACGTAGAGGGGCGCATCCTGGCGGACGAGCGAGAGCATCCGGCCGCCCGCGCGGCCATAAGTCGAGCCCGGATGGTCGACCGACAAGACATAGCAGTCGCAGGCAGACAGAACCTCCACAATCGACTTGCCGTCAGCGGTCGGCGCATCGAGGACAATCGTCGCTAGACGGTCTCCCTGCTTCACCTTCTGCGGCAGAGCGGCAAATTCGACCACCCCATCGCGTGGCTGATAGACCGTAACCGTCTCCGCAGCGATGCTCGCCGAAACAGCCTCGAAGGTGAACAGCCTCTTGTAGACGATACTGGAGAGGAAGGTGAAAGCGGCCAAGCCGATGACGACGAATATCAAAAGCCCGAATATACGCCCTGCAAGACCGTTCCCAATCGACGACGCCGTCACACCGACCACCGCAGCCTTAGCATCTACTTTTTCTGCCATCTGATGTCCCAATACGTAAACTTTCGAACCGCTTTGAACGACCCGCCCGGCGAGATAGAGGTCGGCGAAATGCGCCAAAGGCGCTGTTGTCTCCGCAGGGTCGAGAATTTGTAGGCCGGCGCGCCGCTCGTCTGCATTCACCCAGACAATGCGCGTATTAAGGGCCAGCTCGAGACAGGAGCCCTCGGTTTCTAAGAGCAGGGTCACGGCGAGGTAGTCACCTGGAGCCTGCGTGAGCGCGACCGCGGCGAGCCCGAGACCGGTCACCGACCAGTCGCATACCTCGATGCGTTTTCCGTCGATTAGCGCCGCCAGCGGCAATTTGAAGCGCGGGAACTCCCGTTCGCGACGCTTGGGCACGGCAACCGCAGTCATCAGAACACCCTATCTGTGATTTTCGGCAAGCGTTCCGGTGCTTCGTCCGTGAAATAGCTACCGAGATTTGTGAGAAAGACGAGAACCGAGACGAAGACCAGCACGGCAACGGAATTGACCAGCCGGGACGACCATAACTTGAAAGCCGCGTCGAACTGAGAATCGGTCCGCTTGAAGGCAGTCTTCTGGCGCGTCCACTTCTGCCGGTCGAGCCGGAAGAAGATCAGCACCTTAACCGCCGAGCCGAAGATCTGATTGAAGTAGAGTAACGGAATATAGACCAGATTGATCGATGGACGCACAGTCAGGAAGGTCAGCGCGAGGATGTATCGCGAGACAACGACCCAGAGGACATAGAAGGCGGCCGTCCACGGTGTGATCATCGCGGTCCCGAGAAGGGCAAGCGTGATGCCCGACAGGCTGGTCCACATCGACATGCGCTGATCGAGAATCGACCACCAAGTAAACGCGCCGATTTTGATCGGCCCAAGATTAAGGGCGCGAGCATTTGTGCGCAGCATGTTTCCGAACCAGCGGGTCATTAGCACATAGGCGGAGCTGATGAAGCTCGGGCTTGGCGGCTGCTCGATGGTCTCCACCTGAACGTCCGGCACGTAATACATGTTGTAGCCGTTCTTGAGCAGCCAGAACCAGCTCGACTTGTCGTCGCCGGTGAGCATGCGGATTCGGCCCAGGCGCCAATGATCGATATAGTCGTTCTGCACATGATCAATGAAACCGGGATCACAAGCGAGCCGCGCGCGGAACATTGACATGCGTCCTGTCAGCGTCAGCACGCGCTCTGCAAGACCATGCGACGACATCAGAATCTGCCGCTGTGCAAAGCGCATCGAATACCACTGCTTGAAGATTTCCGCGCCCTCGACGGTGCACACCTCATCCGTGGTAAGCGCGCCCAGATTCGGATTGATCAGGAACATGCAGGCACAGCGCTCTACGAGATCGGGCGGCACAATGCTGTCGCCGTCGATCACCGAGACCGTGTCGTCGCCAGCCGGATTGAGCGCCGCGATGGCACGGAAACCGGCAGCGAGGGCATCGCGCTTGCCCGTCCCGGGAATGCGGACGATTTCCAGCCGGAACGGCAGGCTATCGCCATACATCACTTCGGCAAGGCGACGGATGAGGCGCTCGTCACCGATTTCGACAATCGAGCAAACGATCGTTGCGCCGGCAGGCGCATTGGCTGCCGCGATGAAAGCGCCGCTATAAACCTTGGTGGTGGTCGGGGCATCGATCCTGAAGCTCGTGATCAGAAAGTAGGCATGCCCCAACCCTTGCGCCTTTGCTGCCGCTTCGGCCATCCGACGCATCCGCGGGAAGCGGACCAGCCGGAACCAGACGCTGCGCAGCAGATGAAGCAGTCCCCAAGACCATCGCCACAGCCCGATGACGCCGACCACTAGTGCGGCGTCGCGTGCCTTCTCGTCGAATGCCTGCTGCGGCAGCAGCGCTGCACACACAGCCAGCAGTAGGACGAAAACGATATGCTTGAGGATACCCAACATCACCGTTTACCAGACGAGACCTTCGTAATGCACGCCGGACGGCATATCGACGGGAATACGGACGAGGTCGATGACCTTGACGCCTTCCCGCGCTTTCTTCAGCGCATCCTTAGTGCCTTGGCCGTTGATGCCGACCACGATGGCCTCGCTCTCCGACACGACTTCGTCGGGCGACGAACGCATGAAGCTTGCCAGGTGCGAGATGTAGTTCCGGCCGCCATGATCGTTGACCGAGACGTTGGAGTCATAGATCGACAGCTCGTAACCCTTACCCATCAAGCGTTCGGCCAGAAGCACAAGCGGGCTCTCACGCAGGTCGTCCGTGTCCGACTTGAAGGTCAGGCCGAGAAGGCCGATTTTCTTGGCGCCGGAGCGGTTGACGAGGCGGAAGGCGCGCTCGAGCTGGTATTGGTTCGCCTCGACAGTGGCGTCGAGAACCGGCGTCGACACGTTCTGCATCTTGCCGAAATGGCGCAGCGCCCGAAGATCCTTCGGAAGGCAGGAGCCGCCATAGGCGAAGCCGGGCTTCATATAGGCGCGGGAAATATTGAGTCGCGTGTCGGCGCAGACAACATCCATCACGACGTGGCTGTCGATGCCGACGGATTTGCAGAGATTGCCGATTTCGTTGGCGAAGGAAATCTTTACCGCATGCCAGCAGTTGTTGGTGTACTTGACGATTTCGGCGCTGCGGATCGGGATGACATGCGGCTTTACTTCGACCGAGGCGCAGAGGTCGTGTAGGGCCTGAATGGTTTTCTCATCGCCTTCGTACTGGCCAAAGACGATCGCACCTGGGCTGTAGTAGTCGGCGATTGCCGTACCTTCGCGCAAAAATTCCGGGTAGTATGCCAGACCGAAGTCCACTCCGACCGTCTTTCCGGAGGCGCCTTCAAGGGCCGGGATGACCACGTCCTCAACAGTGCCTGGAAGGATCGTCGAGCGCATAACGACCATGTGGAAATCGCTCTTGCTGCGCAATGCAACACCGATCTGCTCGCAGACCAGCTTAACATAGCTCGTGTCCAGCGAACCGTCTTCACGGCTCGGCGTACCCGGGCAGCAGAACGAGATGTCGGTCTCGTTGATCGCGGCGATATAGTCGCTGGTTGCAGTCAAGAGGCCGTTCTCGGCGGCCGTTTCGATCAGGTCAGGCAGACCCGGCTCGTAGATTGGGGAGCGACCTTCGGAGATGCACTTGACTTTGTATTGGTCTGGATCGACCGCGACTACTTTGAAGCCGTCTTTTGCAAGACAACCGGCTGATACAGCTCCAACATAGCCCGCACCAAAAATACTTACGCGCCAATTTTTCTTGCCCATAAGCTGCACCTTTCCCGCAATGTTTGTTCAAAAAAGAATAGAAATGCCGCTTTTCTTGCCGCCACATTAAATTCAAATAAATCTATATGTTGCGTCTGCGAAGAGCACCCCTCTCAATTTCGCAATACAGCATCTGTTTATGACGTCAACATAACGAATCTCAGTTATCAACATGCCAGGCCGGTAATATTTGCATCAAAATTGTGCAGACTCGTTTCGAGCCAATATTACGTGTAGTAATACATAGGAGTGACATGCTGACTAAGATTTTGTTAACAATATCAACATATTAGAATATGATTAAAAGATGCGCACAGGGCGCTTACTTTTTGTGCGCCGCAGCATTAACCAAAACTTGATTTCGGTTGGTTTTTTTCAACTGAGGCAACTGCGCAACGCTCGGGCATCTGCGCCAACTGAAAAACGAATCAACAGCCGACGCACGCTCTGCGCAAGAGCTCGCAACGGGGCGCAATGCTAAGTAGATCTTCGTCGCAATGCCGCTTGTCTGCCCCACGACAGAGGTCGCCGAAAGCATGGTGCCAATCCGTAAGAACAGTCAGCTTTGACAGCCAACGCTTCGCAGCCGGACAGCCGAACATCGTCGCTCGTATTGACGATGAGCGCTCTCAAAGAATGAGACATAGTCCACCTAAATATGCAGAAGCGTCCCGTAATTAATTTTCACTTAATCCATTCCATAAATTACCGTCATCAGAGTTAACTACCAGTATACAAAATAAAAAATCGATTGTTTAAAATTTTATACGTCAAAAAGACGGAATATTGCTTTGTATTTCTTATTGTCTTCCCAACGACGGGAGATAAATATGAGAATAAAAGCATTCCAAATCGGGACTATTATTGCACTCAACATATTCTCCCCAAACATCTGCGGCGCTCAGGAAGCGGCAACTGTGCCCGAAACGGTCACGATCCAATCGCCAAGCACTTCAAAGAGACTAACGGCTCTATTCTCAGATTTGCGTGGCCGCGTTTTCGGCACTTCTGACCAACAGGATGCCGCCACGTCAGTTGACAGCGCAAAAGCGACAGCGGCTAGCACTATCGACAAGGACTATACGATCCAAACGGGCAGTATTTCGTCCCTTTCCACCGGCAACGGCTTCGGGACAGCCGGTGCGGAACCAGAGCAAGTTCCTCTTTGCGTCAGCATCCCTGCGCCACCCGCAACGCTGCAGACACAATCGAAATACAAGGCTGACGACAGTTCAAAATCCTCGATCGACGACGACGCCTTGCAAGCGCGCGATAGGACCGTGCAGCCAATCCGCAACTCTATTCGCCTGCTGACCAACATTGCCTATGCCGGATCGAACAGTTCGCTAGTGACCCAGGCGCGGGCAGAATGCGTGCTGCATAATGTTGATCGGTGGGCGTCTGCGAAGGCGCTGACCGACATGCGCACTGTTGACGCCTATCTGAGCCGCGACCGTTGGGTGGCCGAAATCGCTCTTGCGGTTCGGTCGGCCAGCAAACGTGTGGAGCTCTCCAGTAAGCGTAAGGCTCTTTACTCGACATGGTTCAGCACAATTGCCGGCGATACCATGGACGCTTATGCGTTTCGCCTCGGCCCGAAGGCGAAGACGAATAATCACCGTTATTGGGCGGGCCTGTCGGTCGCTGCCGTCGGTTTTCTTCTCGATAATGCTGAATTCAAGACATGGGGCAAAACGAGTTTCGAGATCGGCGCTTGCCAGGTAGATGATCGCGGTTTCCTGCCGGCGGAGCTGGCCCGCGGCGAGAAAGCCCTTGACTACCATGTCTATGCGTTGCGCCCACTCGCTGCCATCATCAAGCTCGCCTCCGACGACGGCGAGCCGCTTCAGTCAAAGTGCCTCGATAGGTTCAAACGTCTCACCGCGATGACGCGCGAGGCCCTACTGGATCCCACGGAATTCGAGCGTGTCGCCGGTCAGCGCCAATCGATAATCTCCTCGGAAACCAGCTACTCTGCTGCGTTGAAGCTCGACGCACTTCCGCTCCTATGAGACAGTCCGAAAGCGTTGCAAACGGTCGGGAACCTGACATCAGTTGCGCGTTGGCGAAGCCGGCAGTTTGATCTGTGCTGCTTCGCGCCATCTTTTCTGATCTATAATGGAAGTGCTTGTCGCGGCATTGCTGCCTAGCAGTAGCGCGCTGTAGATGGCCTGTTTCATGCCGTCGGCGCCGAGCTTGGCGAATTGAACCATGTCCATACCAAGTGCCGCACTCACCTCATCGATATGTCTTGGCGCTGCGAGATTTTCAATATCTACAAGCGCCGCCTTCAAAATTGCTCTTTGCTGAAAGTTCACAGGATCCTCCCATCCTTTTCCTAA
Organism: Rhizobium sp. USDA 3886; assembly: GCF_056279785.1. Lineage (NCBI taxonomy): Bacteria > Pseudomonadati > Pseudomonadota > Alphaproteobacteria > Hyphomicrobiales > Rhizobiaceae > Rhizobium > Rhizobium sp. USDA 3886. The sequence goes on from NZ_JBWCDC010000003.1 coordinate 2,145,217, forward strand.
GCTGATTTTCCCCCAAAAGCCCATTAAGGCGAAGTGTGGATGCCCATTCTTCAATTGTGACACGAATTGAAAGATCCTACAACTTCTTATATTATAAAATAGTAATATCCAATTTACGAATACAAAGCCGTGACTTGCGAGTGGGGGAAATACAAGCGCGTGGCCAAAATAGAAAGACGCTCAATGGCTGTAGCTATGTCCTCGCCGGTTAAATCAATATGTGACCTCTTTTTTGGGCTTGCCCCTAATTTAGACCGTATGTTCGTGCGGACAGTGCGACCACCTATTGTCCGTCAGAAGATAAAGTCACTGCTTTGAAGCTGAACGACGCCATCGACGTGGATCGAAAAGTCCGCAGTCCCATCCCCATTGATATCGCCGTAGATATAGGTCTCGGACCCTGTATTGACGTAGCGCAACTCGCCGACTTTCTCTGAGAATGCTCCAGTCCCGATGAAATCGAAGGCTTGACCGCCATTGACGGCGGTGTTCGCATCGATCACGCTGAGATTGATTATATCGCCTTCAGCCTGAGAAAACTGGTAGATGTCGTCGCGACCGATGGAGGTTAACGTCGACGGATCGAGCCAAGTGAAGACGAAGGTGTCGGCGCCTGTCCCGCCGTAGAGATTGTCAGCGCCTTCATCGGCATAAAGTCGGTCGTCGCCGGCCCCTCCGTAGAGCGTGTCGTCGCCGTCGCCGCCCACCAGCTTGTCCGATCCTGCGTCGCCGTATAGCTTATCATTATCGCTATAGCCATAGAGCGTATCATTGCCAACTCCCCCCGACCAACCTGTCAGCGCCGCCCTGGCCCACGAGCATGTCGTCACCGTCTTGGCCATAAAGCCGGTCGGCGCCTTCACCGCCATAGAGCCGATCGTTATCCCCGCCGCCACTGAGGATGTCGTCGCCCTCACCTGCAACGATCGTGTCGGCACCGGCGTCACCGCTCAGGTCATCGATACCTGCCCCACCGTAGACGATATCGTCCCCGTCGCCGCCGGTGATCGTATTCGCGCCGGCTTCGCCCTTGAGTGTGTCGTTACCGGCACCGCCATCGATTGTGTCGTTACCGGCACCGCCGTAGACGATATCATCGCCCGCCCCGGCGGAAACCACATCGGCGCCGTCCTGTCCCTGGAGCTTGTCAGCGCCAGAGCCACCCACAATCCTGTCGTCGCCGGCGCCGGCGCGAACTACGTCATCGCCACCATAGCTGTAGATGACGTCAGCAAGCTCACCGCCTGTAAGCACATCATTGCCGATCGTACCGGTTGAATCTGCCGAGTAGTCGCTCGTGCCGTCATCGGCTGTCACGGTGCTCACCAGGCCGCCCAACCCGTCTCCTGTTTCGTGAGAAAAATCAAACCCATAAAATGATACCTGGCCAGCGCCGGTACTGTTCGTCTCATTATTTCCCAGATAGGCACCCGCCTTGAAGTAGAACTGGTCTCCGTCCCAGACAGAACTGACCGCTGTGACCGACTTGTAAGTGTACCCGTCGGCATAGACGATGACCGTCAGCGTATCGCCCTGGACGTCAATCTTGTAGGAGAACTGCTCCCCAAGGGAAACTTGCGGCGTGTCGCCGTCCGCATTGGTGAGCTCGAATTTCAAAGAATCGTTGCCGTCTCCGCCCTTGTCGCTCTTGAAATAGACCTCTCCATTGTCCCAATAGAGCCTGACCAGTTCCTCTTCCGAACCATGAATCTGGCCGACGACGATACGCCCATCCGCACCATCCGTCGTTTGCGGCGCCTCATCGACCTTCAAGGTCGCGGTCATAGTGCCTCCTTCATCTACGCTCCAGGAGGCTAACGAGTGACCATCCATCTCGCGCAGCTCCGACCTCGCGCAGGTTGTACCCTTGGTCAAGGCGCCGTCAGTGATCGCGCGAAACACCATCGCCCCATCGTCGGCTGTATAAAAATAGGACGAATGTTCGAAACCCGTGAGATCTAGAACCTCCAAAGCCGTACCAACAGTTGCACCGTCCTCGTCGATCGGCAGGCAGAGTTTCCAGCTCACTAAATCGAAGTTATCGGAATTTGTCGCCACTAACTCGTCCTCAAAGGGGGGATAATATCTCGTCTCATCAGGAACTTGGGTCTATGCGGTCATCGAGACTGTTCGTCGAAGCTAACAAAATCTGAGAGCGCTTCGGTACGAATGATCTCCGACGAAAGAGCTGAAACCGCTCCATCAATCGTTTTGCTTGCCCTACTATGCAGGAAGAAATGCTACGGGAACGTAAAGGTCACCGCGAGGGCCTAACATTGCAAAGGCCCATGCCGAGCATAGCGGTGCCTTGTGTGGCCGGAGGCGCAAAAGCCCCAATCAGATGAATAAGGAGATTGAGAAAGGTAAGGTGCCGAAAGGAGTGAATGTGTTGACACCGGTAAAATCAAGCAAACTCACGTGCACTTCAACGACGGATGCGCCCCCGGAAGGACACTACACGGGCATGGGACATGGCAGGTATTCGGCGCAGCCGCCGCGGCTGCAAAGCTGATGCGGCTTGACGCGAGACAGTGGCGCAAACAATTGCGATCGCCGCGGCCAATGCGCCAGTCGCCTCATGAAGACGGTTGCGGCGAATCCATCCGATGCGAATAGCCCATATTTTGCCGGCCCTATGATGCGGGCAAAACGCAGCATCACCTCATATGCTACCCTTCGCGATAGGGCTTGTTCCAGCGCCCGCGTTACCACTTGTTGAGGCTCACGCCTTCGCGCCGTGCGGCGCTCGACAAAGCCTTGTGCACGCTCGGTTCGGTCCGGACGACGAATTGGCCGGAAAATGGCTTCTCGGGTTCCTCGCCGCGTTCTTTGCAGCACGCCAGATAATCCTCTACGGAATCCGCAAGAGCTTTCGTCAACTCCATAGCCGAGCTGCCTTGAAAGGTGATGACATCGCGCATGTCGATGACTTCGCAGTGGAAGATTTCGGCATCTTCGTCAAACTCAACAACAGCTTCGTAGCCCTTATAGTTGCATTGTGGTCATGGTTGTATCTCCGCTTCGAGCAGGAAGCGCCGGACGGATTTCACCGCTCCTTTGTCGATTTCCTTTTGCGGGTGCGGCCGATGACATACTGCGCGCACGCCGTTGAGAGAGACCCGCACCCGCGACCCCTGCCCTTCCGTGATTTCTGCCCCACATGCGGCAAACAATGCCTCAATATCGCCAGGCAATCCCGGCACGAACAGGGTCAGCAAACACACGGCTTCAAGGTGGACGGTCGAACGTCGATCAAGGAGCCATTTCGAAGCCGCGGTCGGATCCTCGCGCCAGCCATTTCTTGGCGACAACTGGTTAGACTTTATTAACCATGTCCACGCAATTTCATCATCCATAAGGTGCATGAAGCGTCGATTCCATTCCTACTTCAGCCTCCGGTTTCGTTTTCAGGATCGTCGATGTCTTCCGTCACGACAAATGTCGCATCGATTGCCGCGCTTCAGACACTGCGACTCATCAACTCGAGTTTGCAGAATACCGAGGGACGAGTCTCCTCCGGCTTAAGGGTTGGAACGGCCTCGGACAACGCTGCTTACTGGTCGATCGCGACCACCATGCGTTCGGACAGGGCGGCAGTTTCGGCGGTGCGAAATGCACTCGATATCAGCGCGAGTGTCGTCGACATGTCATATGAGGCAATGGCACAGGTCAAAGACGTCCTCAGCGAGATGCGGGCCAAGCTCGTCACGGCAAAGGATGACAGCGTCGACAAGTCGAAGATACAGGATGAGATATCACAGCTCGCGCAACAGACGCTCAGCATTGCGGCGGCGGCTTCCTTCAATGGAGTGAACTGGCTGTCCACCGATATCCACGATCTCTACGAAGCCCTCCCCAAGGACCGGTCGGCAAAGTTGACGTCATCATTCGTGCGCAGCGCCGACGGCGCAGTTTCGGTTGGCACGACGATGTTCGATCTGATCAACGCGTCGCTGTTCAACAGCGAGGGAGACGGGATCCTCCAGGGCGATCCACGCAGTCCAGGGACGATTGGTGGCATCCGGCCGTACGAGAATTGGCTGACCCCGGACATCGGAAATGACTATCAGCCCAACTACCCCGTCCCGGGCATGCCTGCGACCCTCCTGCAATACATCCCTTACACGGTGGTTGGCGACGACGATGTTCCCACGCCAATAGTATTTTCAAACACCGACGCGATAACCTTCGACATCACGATCGACGGCGACGACCCGTCGCAAGGTTTGGCCGGCCCGCTCAATCCCGGCGTCACGACGACTGGCATTACGATCGACTATGCTCTTGTCAATTCGATCGCGGGCGGGGCGATCGACAATGCGACGGAAATGGTCGCGGTGCTGAATGCTGCCTTTCAGGCAAAAGGAATAGACACTCTGGTTACCGCATCCCGTCCGATGATCCACCCACTGGGTGCCCCGCCCTACCCCGATCCTGCTCACTATGAGATCACGACGATGGAGAACTCTGGTCTCGACGGGTCACAGGTTCAGATCTCGAACTTCTCCTCGACCATCAATCTCGGAAGTCTCGGCGACGCCAATAGCTACGGGATCCTCGGATCGCTCATCCCTCTGACCTTCGAACCATTCAAGGTGTTTAAGGACGTCGCGATCGATTTCACTTTCGGCGTCAACGGTGAACCCACCGAAACACATACGATCGACCGAAACACGGTCAATTCGATTCTTGGAACGACGGACGGATGGGTCAATACGGCTGACGACATGGTCACGATCTTGAAGGCGCTCATCACCCGTCCGAACACGATCATCGAGGCGAACGGTTCGAGCATCCTTATCCGGTCCGATCCACTCGACGACCGACTGAACGGCGGAAAAACCCGCATCGGATTTACCGACATGTCCGTCAACGTCGAGCCTATCCCGGAAATGGGTGTGCTGGACATCGACATCGACAAATATCCCGGTGCCGTGGGCTCGTATCTGAACAGCGTCGACATAATGCTCGCGCGCGTCACGAGCGGAACCGCCGCGCTTGGCGCACTGAAGAAGCGGATCGACATCCAGGCGGACTACACGGAGACGCTGATCGACGCGATCAGCTCCGGCGTAGGGCGACTGGTCGACTCGGACATGGAAGAGGAGGCTACCAGGCTGGGCGCCCTTCAGACCCAACAGCAGCTCGCACTCCAGTCCTTGTCGATCGCCAACGGTGCGCCGCAAGCTCTCCTCAGCCTGTTCGGCTAGTGCTAGTGCCGGTAGAGGGCCGCGCGAAAGCAGCGCTTCCAAGGTCTGCCCGGGCGGCTGGCTTCGAGGTGCGCGGGCTGTCCCGGGAAATGATGGTCGCGATGATCAAGGAATCCGGCAAGCCGACGCCGCCAAGCCTCGGTGAACGGCTCGGGATCGTTCGTTAGTCAACGCATGCCACAACCGTTCCAGACCCGCATCGAGCGGCCGGGAACGGAGCGAGGGGCGCCCTGACGCCCCTCCCCAACCACGGTCGCCGCCCGTTTCCCGGTGTGGCCGGCCACTCCGGTGCGGCCGGCCACTTCAGCTTATTGTCGTTGTCGCAGTCGAACACCGGAGCCAGGCCGTCGCCTTCTCCCTTGGGCATCAGGCGGCGGCTTCGACCCCGGCCATGCCCTAGGATTTTTCCCACCATGGTGACGATCTCGTGCTAACCTCAAAGCGGTTTGCACTGGAACTGCCGAAGAATGTCGAGGATCAGCCTATACCATCGGTTGGCGACACGTGCCGATATGCCGGCGCTGGCTGTGCTGATGAACGCCGCCATCGGTGAGCTTCAGAAGCCATTCCTCACAGAGGAGCAGATCGCTTCGAGCCGAGCAATCATGGGGCTCGATACGCAACTCATTGATGATGGAACGTATTTCATTGTGGAGCAAAGTGGCGTCTTGGCCGGTTGCGGCGGATGGAGTCGGCGCGCAACCCTCTACGGCGGCGACCGTTCACCCGGGCGCGATGCAGCGCTGCTTGATCCGACGAAAGACGCTGCGCGCGTGCGTGCCATGTATACACATCCCAGCTTCATCCGCCGAGGCGTGGGTCGTCTAATCCTCACGCTATGCGAGGACGCCGCCCGCGGCGAGGGCTTTACAAGTGTCGAGCTCATGGCAACGATGGCCGGCGAACCGCTCTATCGGGCCTGCGGCTTTGAGGCGGTTGAAGAAGTCGTCGACAATAGAGGCGGAGCGGGCGTGCCACTGTTGCGGATGAGGAAGGCATTGTGAATGATCGGCGGGGTCGCACTCATAACCAGTAGCTGACGGTAGCTGTGAGGCAGACGGCGGCATGGAAGTTCGTCGCCGATCGATCGTACCGAGTGGCGATGCGGCGGAAATCTTGTCCCGTTCGAGGGCAGCGGGAAGCAGCGCTTCTGAGGTCTGCATCCGCGACCCGGTGCCGATCGACCTCTTGCGGAAAGCATATATCTGCTCAGATTGTTCGCAAAATGCCGTCCGCTCCTCGCTCGAGAAGCCTAATCCGTAAGCGCCAAGCTGAGGCCGTCCAGGGGCGTAATTCCAGGCCGGGATGCAGTGGCGCGGGAGTCCCGCGATGCTTCGCTCACATGCCCCTCAAACGCATCGATCCCTGATATACGTTTGATGTACGCCTCCTAGACCACGGTGTGATTACGCCTCCATTGCGAACGGAGATAATGGATCACATCAGGAACGGAACAGTCAGGAGGGGCCGACCATGAATATGAACAATACCTCATACCCCGGCAGACCGGAACCGACGGCCGGCAGCATGGAGCCGATCATGGACGTATATGAGGCAGTCACAAGCCGACGGGCGGTGCGCGGATTCAAGGACGAGCCTGTGAAGAGGGAGGTGCTTGAGCGTGTGCTGTGCGCCGCAGCTTGGTCGCCGTCAGGATCGAACATCCAGCCGTGGAACATCTACGTGATGACCGGCGCACCGCTGGCAGAGCTGAAGACATCCGCCGTCGAGCGCGTGGCTCATGGCGACCCCTGGGACAAGCGGCAGTACGAGATGTATCCGGCCGTGCTGAAGTCCCCCTACGGGGAGCGCCGATCCGCCTTCGGCAAGGAGCGCTACAGCGCGCTCGGCATAGCGCGCGAGGACTGGGAGGCGCGCCAGCGGGCAGCAATCGCCAACTGGAACTGTTTCGGCGCGCCCGCCGCCCTGTTCTGCTACATCGACCGTGACCTGGGCCTACCCCAATGGGCCGACGTCGGCATGTATCTGCAGACCGTCATGCTGCTGCTCCGCGCGGAAGGTCTGCACAGTTGCCCGCAGATGGCGTGGTCGCAGGTTCGCGAGACGGTCGCGGAGGCCCTGTCGCCGCCGGACGGGCTCATCCTCTTCTGCGGCATGTCGATCGGGTACGAGGATCCGACGGTAAGTTACGCCCGTACAGGCCGCGCCCCGCTCGACGAGACGGTCACGTTCCTCGGCGATTAGTGACTTGCGATCAAAGGACAAGAGACCCCTTCTATGTTCTTGCGTATAATACGTCCTTATCATGCCAGATATTGGAGAATGCCATGACCACGCATAAAGTAGGCTATCTCATTGGCAGCCTTGCCAAAGGATCGATCAACCGAAAGCTCGCCAAGGCATTGGTGCGGTTTGCCCCGCCGGAACTTGAAATGTCGGAGATATCCTTCAAGGACCTGCCGCTCTACAGCTACGATTATGACGCCGACTACCCTCCGGCTGGCAAGGCATTCAAGGCAGCAATCGCGGCCGTCGACGCCGTGCTGTTCGTCACGCCCGAATACAATCGATCCATACCCGGCGGGCTGAAAAACGCAATCGACTGGGCGAGCCGCCCCTACGGCACCAATTCGTTCACACGTAAGCCATCAGCGGTGATCGGCACGTCGCCGGGCGCGATAGGCACAGCAGTCGCCCAGCAGAATTTGCGCAGTGTGCTCAGTTTCTGCAACTCTCCCCAGATGAATGCCCCGGAAGCCTATATCCAGTTCACACCGGGGCTGATTACCGATGACGGTGAGGTCACCAACGACACCACCGCCGATTTCCTTCGCACTTTCATGCAGGACTTCCATGTCTTCATCGCAAGGGTTCGCTCAGTGCTGCCGAAAGATGCCTAGCGCATCGGCCAAAATCGGAATCGATTTTCGGAAGCACGATGCGTAGATTCAAAAGCCTAATCTCCGTAGTAGTAGATCGGCTCCCGAGTGAGTTCGCCCTGCCCGATATGCCGATACAGTTGCTTGCCGAAGATCCAGAAGGCGATCGTCTCGGTCCTCATGCAGAAGACGTAGTCGCCGTCTCTCCAATACGTGGCGGCCGACGAAGAGAGAGGAAACAGATAGTCGCCGGCCTCATAGAAAACTGCCCTGTCCGATTCACAGTCATAGAGGTACCTCTCCTGAGCAGCCACGTGATCCTCCCGACAACCGTCCCTGAGACGCCTACCAATGCTTCAGGCTTCGCGGACACCGCTCGCCGGCGGTGGTCGACCGACTCGAGCCCGAACTGCAAAGCCCATTCCAATAGAGCTTGCTTATTTAGGATTTTTCAACATGCCGAAGGGTAGAATTTGTTACCTTCTTCTCAATCAACGCTCGCTAGTTGTTCTTTTGGTAACCACAACGAGATTTGATTGCAAAAATCTGCGGCAGCATGTTAGCAATGTCTCAACATGACTGATGCGGGAATGAGAGATTCTAATCTGGCTGCGTCTATGCAAGGTCAAGCTAGTGAATTTGTTTCCTATTATGGGAATAGCCTAAGACTCGTAAAATGCTCTGCAAAGGTTGCCCAGGCCTACAGAATCGTAGGCGCGGGAGATGCGACCCTTTGGCAGGTCTATCCAGAGCTGCTGGTTTCCGATCGCAAGCCGTTTGTCGAAGCCGTGCTTGCCGGCGGCCTCCCGCGCAATATTGCGATTGAACCTGGCGCGTCCGATGAGGACCGCAATCTTCTCCTTTTCAGCACAGAGCGCGGACTCGGCGTCATCGAGACGCGAAATCAGGTCGCGCTTTCGCAAGCGTCGATTGCAGATACAGATCGGGCTCTGCTTCTCTATCAGGCCAGACACGACGCTTTGACGGGATTGCCCAACCGCCGCCAGTTCAGCAGCGATCTTGCGACAAATCTTCCGTTGCCTGGCGGGCAGAAGCTTGCACTCATGCAGATCGATCTCGACGACTTCAAGCCGGTCAACGACACCCTTGGGCACGGCGCCGGCGATATCGTACTGAAGATGACGGCCGAACGAATTCAAACAGTACTCCGCAATGGGGAGACCGCCTACAGGCTCGCCGGCGATGAATTTGCCGTCATCCAATGCCATGACGATCAGCCTGCTGAAGCCGAGCGGCTGGCCGAATCGCTGGTCCATGCGTTCAAAGAACCGTTCACCATCGACGGGATCGATGTCTTTGTAGGTGCAAGCGTCGGAATCGCCGTTGCGGCAAATGACGGAAACGACGGCGAGCAATTGATGAAGGCCGCCGACATCGCTCTCTACGCTGCGAAGAACGATGGACGCGGCCGTGCGCGGACATTCAACCGCTCGATGCTCATCATGCTGGAGCAGCGCGAGATGCTGAGGCGCAGCTTGCGTGTCGCGCTCCAGGAAGGGCAGTTCTTCATTGAATACCAGCCGCTCATCGAGCTGCCGGAAGGGATCGTCGGCTTCGAAGCTTTGCTGCGGTGGCGTCATCCCTATGCTGGAGTCATTCCGCCGAACCTTTTCATTCCCATGGCCGAAGCTGACGGCCTGATGGGAGAAATCGGCGAGTGGGTGCTGGAAAACGCCTGCCGCCAGGCGACAACGTGGCCGCCGCACTTCATTGTTGCGGTCAATCTTTCCCCGGCCCAGTTCCTACTCGGTGGTTTCACCGATCGCGTAGCGGGAATCCTTGACGAGGTCGGACTCGCCGCCGATCGGTTGGAACTCGAGATAACGGAAACCGTCTTGCTTGAGCGCGTGACCAACAATCTTGACACGCTCAACACACTCGAGGTCCTGGGCATCCGGATCGCGCTCGACGACTTCGGTACCCGATATTCGTCCCTGAGCTACTTACAGAACTTTCCGTTCGATACGATCAAGATCGACAAGCACTTCATCAACGATGTCGAGACGAACCGGAACAGCCAGACGATCGTGCGCTTCATCATCGGGCTTGCTCATGGATTGGGGATGCGGGTCACTGCCGAAGGCGTCGAGACTGTCGGCCAGGCGAGCTGGCTAGGCAGACGGAAATGCGACCGGCTACAGGGAAACCTCTTGGGCGCCCCGATGCCTGCCGAAGCCATCGGGGATTTCTTGCATCATCCATCGCTTGCTATTTTGTAAAGAAGATCGAAGTCTGGATCTGCTACACCGCGCCGCGCTTTTCGGCACGCGAGTCCATCAAGGCTGATCTTATGGAGTTCCCATGATGAAGATTGTAGCAATTACGTTCGCTGCGGCAACGGCGGCCGCTGTTGTCATGACGCCCGCGGCAGCGCAAGCCCTAGTCAGTAGCATCATTGTCGAACGCGGCCCATGTCTTGGGACATGCCCTGTTTACCGTTTGCAGGTGGACGCCGCGGGGGCGGGCCTGTTCGAAGGGCGGCGATTCACCACTGCGCTCGGCAAGCACCGCTTTGTCGTCACTCCGAAGGCATGGGCGGCCTTTCAGGCAGCCCTTGCGCCCTATCGTCCGGTCGGCACCGAGGAGATCACCGTCGGTCATCCCCGCTGCAAGCGGATGGCTACGGATCATCCATCCGTGTCCGTCACCTGGCAAAATGGAAAGGGTACCGATCGCCTCAGCTTCAATTTTGGCTGCCGCGATCCGAAGAACGCTGCCATGGCACACGCTCTTGCGGAAGCACCCGATCTCTTGCCGGTCGCCGACCTTATCGAGCGAATTCGCCTGGACGAAGGTGAGTTTCACGGCCGCAGATAGAACCTCAATGGCGCGGACCGGGTAACCCTGTGAATGCCTCGACTCAAGATTCGCCAAGGTGACGCTGTCATCGGTGCCGATCGCGCGATGGGAACGCGCCGCCATGAGCGCCAAGCAAAATCCTTCCGTACACAGAGATTGTGTTTGCCGGAACAACGGGAGACAAGCAATCCAGCGATCGGAGGGCGTCCTTCCAAATATTCCTGACGTCATTGTCAAACATCATCGATTCCAGGCAAGAACGCCTCGGACTTTCCGCTCAATCGGCGGGGAACGAATAGCTGTTACAAAGGTAGAATTTCCTCTGGCGGCGTCGTGCCGCGGCTAAAAACCTGCGCAACCACTGAACCTGGAACCTCATTGGAAAAAAGCCAAGAACAACGGCAGTGTATCTGCATCCAGACGTCCTTCTCGCAACTGCGAAAATTGTCCCGGATTTGAAGTAACTGTTCGGTTCCCACGCACTCGCTGCCCACGATATATTTCTAACATGGGAGATATATTTATACACGCATAGATAGTGCCTCCCAATTTCAGCCGCTCCTTCGCCACGATATCACCCTATTTGCCAAAATCGGTCTTATATGCTTGATTTTATGGGGTTTGGGGGCAATTTCGTTGTGTACTTGAAGAAAGGAAACACGGATGCTGAAAGCGTTACGCGGCGCCGCACCGGCCGGCCTCGCACTACTCATACCCATGGGACCCGCCCTTGCTGCAACCGCAACGGGCAATATGACCGTCCGCATCACAATCCAGGCCGAATGCAGGATCCAAACCGCCAGTGATCTCGATTTCGGCACCGCGGGCGTTATCGACGCCAACATCGACCAGACGAGCACTATTGGCGTTCAATGCACGTCCGGGCAGACCTATAATGTGGGCCTAAGCGCCGGTGCGGGCGCCGACGCAACCACAGCCGTCCGCAGGATGACCGGACCCGCCGCGGCGACTCTTGATTACACGCTCTACCGCGATACGGCGCGAACCCAACTGTGGGGCGTCACCATTGGGACTGATACGGTGGCGGGTACGGGGAACGGTGACGTGCAAAATCTGACCGTCTACGGCCGGGTCCCTCCGCAAGTCACACCGGCCGCCGGTGTCTATACCGATACGGTAGCGATTACCGTTACCTACTGAACTCTTCAGCCCCCGGAGGCTCGCCATGCGACGGATGCTCTCATGCATTGCCGTGACTGCGCTCTTGTCTTTGACTGCGCCTATTGCAAACGCCGCCTCGCTGAGGGTGGCTCCGACCAATCTCGACCTCGTCGCGCCCGACAGCGCCGCCGTGCTCAACCTGACAAACGACGGTGATCATCCGATCAATGTCCAGGTCCGCGTCTTTAAATGGAGCCAGACGGACGGCGCCGAGCAGCTCGAACCGACCACGGACGTGGTCGCCAGCCCGCCAGCCACGAAGATGGGTCCACACGCCGAATACGTGGTTCGGGTGGTTCGGACCAGCAAGGCACCTGTCCGCAAGGAAGAGACCTATCGCGTCATCGTCGACGAGCTGCCGGATCCTTCGCGGGAAAAAGCCGGTACCGTGACCCTGATCATGCGTCACTCGGTTCCCGTCTTTTTCCGGAACCCCGACGCCAAAGCTCCCGATATCACGTGGAATCTCAGCCGACGCGGCGGCAGCCTGTTCCTGACCGGCACGAACAACGGCGACAGTCGCTTCCGTCTCTCGAACGTGACCCTCAAGCAGGGGGCCACGAAGGTGGGCGGCCGCAGCGGCCTGGTCGGCTACGTTCTTGGCGGTGCGACAATGCAGTGGCCGGTCGCCAGTGCAAAATCCCTCTCCAGCGGGAGCGTGACGTTGCAGGGCCAGAGCGATCTGGGACCGTTCGATGCCAACATCTCAGTTAAGAAGCGCTAGCGTCGGGATCGTCGTTGCGGGCACCATTCTTTCTGTCTCGGCGCTGAACGCGCAAGAAGTTCCAAACGAGCCGGCGGCGACCGAAATCGGTGAGACGCCTGCCGACGTGCGCGACGTCCTGCTTGAAGTGTTCATCAACGACGCGTCGATGAAGATGATCGGCACCTTCCGGCAGCAGCCGGACGGGTCGCTTGCTGCGACGGCCGACGAACTTCGCCAGGTGGGGATCAAACCGCCGACAGGCGCATCCGACGATGAACTGGTCGAGTTGAACGATCTGAGCGATCTGTCGTACCGGGTGGACGAGGAGGGCCAACGGCTTTACGTGACCACGACGAATGACGGCCGCGTGGCACGTGTGATCGACGTCGCGCAAAAGCAAAAGAGCGAGGTCCCGGACGCGCAGGCTGGCTACGGTGGTGTGCTCAACTACTCGCTGTTTGCCAGCTCAAATACCTTGTTCGAAGACGACGTGAACATGTTTCAAGGAGTATCGGGATCGTTCGATGCACGGCTCTTCAGCCCCTATGGTACGCTGAGCCAGTCGTTCCTGGCCGGCTATTCGGACGGGGAACTTGACGGCATCACCCGTCTCAACACGACCTGGAGCTATTCCGATCCGAAGAGCCTGATGACGTATCGGATGGGCGACTTCACGACCGGCGGACTGTCCTGGACCAGGCCTGTCTATTTCGGCGGTATTCAGGCGCAGCGCAATTTTGCATTGCGTTCCGATCTGGTGACCGAACCGCTTCCAGCATTCGAGGGAACGGCGGCGGTTCCCTCGACACTCGAGATCTACAGCCAGAACGTCCGGACCTACTCTGGCGACGTTCCGGCCGGACCGTTTCAGGTTACCAACCTCCCCGCTTTCGCGGGCTCGGGGGAGGCCCGCGTCATCCTGCGCGACAGCCTCGGCCGCGAAACGACACAAACGCTGCCATTCTATTCCTCGAACCTGCTTCTGCGGGAAGGCTTGCTCGACTTCTCCGTGGAGGCCGGCGTTCCGCGCCGCAACTTCGGAATTGAATCGGACGATTACGACGACCGCGTCATGGGGGTTGCCACGGCACGCTATGGGCTGACCGACTGGCTGACCGTGGAGAGCCATTTCGAGGGCGGCGAGGATGTGCTCAACGGCGGTGTCGGCGCCGCCTTTCCGGTGGGCCCTTGGGGTGTGGCTTCGGTCGCCGTGGCAGGAAGCACGAGCGACGCGGGCTCGGGCGCGCTTTTAAACGCCTCTCTGGAATTGAGCAACGGCGACTGGTCGGTCTACGCGCGCATGCAGCGCGCCTTCGACAATTACGACGATATCGCGTCGGTCACGGCAGAGCCGGTGTCCAACAATTCGGGGGAATTGCCGGTGTTCAGCGCGGGCGTCCCGCGCGCGCTCGATCAGGTGACTGTCAGTGTTCCGGCACCCCTCGACCTCTCGAGCCTCAACTTCTCCTATACTCGCCTGGAAAGTGCCGACGGCGAAAAGAGCCAGATTGCCGGCGTCTCCTACAGCCAGACCTTCAAGCGAGCGACATTCTACGCCTCGGCCTTTGCCGATCTCGAGGACAACGACAGTTTCGGAGTCTTTGCCGGCCTTTCGATTCCGCTCGGCGACAATATTTCCGCCAATACCGGCGTCGAAAGCGGGCCGGACGGGTTCAATGTCGTTGCCGATATTTCCAAGTCCGAACAGCAGGAAGACGGCGGCATCGGCTGGAGGGCGCGCACGTCCGAAGGAAAAGTTTCCAACCGGGAAGCCGCGATCAGTTACCGCGCCCCCTTTGCAAGATTCGAAGGCGGCGTCCAGCAGTATGACAGCGATTTCCGTGCCACGGCTCAAATGGACGGCGCCGTTGCTGTTGCCGGCGGCGGCCTCTTTGCCACCAACCGCATCGACGACGCCTTTGCTATTGTCGATGTTGGAACGCCGGACGTCGATGTCCAGCAGCAGAACAGGCCCGTCGGCAAAACGAACAGCAGCGGTCGGATCATTGTGCCGAACCTCAAGTCCTATGAGCCGAACACGGTGTCGCTCGATCCCAAAAACCTGCCCGTCGATGCCGACGTGCCGGCGACCAGGGAGGTCGTCGTGCCCGCAGACCGTAGCGGCGTCGTCGTCAAGTTCGGCGTTTCCGATGCACCGCAAGCCGCGCTCGTCACGATCGAGGACCAGAATGGAACGCCCCTTCAGGCGGGCCTCAGCGGCAAGCTGCAGGGCGCGAACGACGAGTTTGTCATCGGCTATGACGGCCAGACCTATATTCGCGGCCTCGGCGACCGGAACTCGATCGACGTCACGCTTAGTGACGGCAGCAGATGCCATGCCGAGTTTTCCTACAAGCCTGACCCGGGAAAACAGGTTGTGATTAACGATGTGAAATGCCTATAACCAAGGAACGATGGATGCTACGCGCGGTCGGTCTCTTGCTTTTCTTAATGCTGCCAACTTTGTCCTTTGCGCAAAGTTGCAGCTTCAGCACCTCGAACATGAACTTCGGCGCTGTCGACACCTTGTCCGGCAATCGGGTCAATTCGACCGCGACGATCAGCGTCAATTGCACCGGAACACCGCTGCAGCGCATCCTGCTCTGTCCCAACCTCGCCGCCGGCAGCGGGGGCGCATCCTCGGCGGCGGCCCGGCAGATGCTGAGTGGAGCTAACCCCCTGAACTATCAGCTCTACGCCGATTCCGCCCGGAGCGTGATCTGGGGCTCCTATAGCTGGGCATATGCCGCCCGTGCGCCGGCCTTTGCGCTGACGATGAGCGCCGTCGGGACCGGCTCGGGCACGATTACCGTCTATGGGGCGGTATTGGGAAGCCAGCCAGCGGCTACGACTGGAACTTACCTCTCGAATTTTTCCGGAACCCACGCCCCGTTCCGATATCGCTACACAACCAACAGCAACTGCAATGCAGCCTCGGGAACTTCGGCCACGACGTCGTTCAGCGTCAATGCGAGTGTTGCAGCGAATTGTCTCGTCGCAGTACAGAATATCGACTTTGGCACCAGAGGGGTGCTCAACGCCGATGTCGACGCCACTGGTTCCGTTACGGCGACCTGCACGCCTGGAACGACCTATATGATCTCCTTGAACGGCGGCACGACGAACGCAGCACCGACGGCCCGCAAGATGTCGAGAGGACCGGAAACCGTCACCTACGGCCTCTACAAGGACGTGGATCGCTCGCAGCCGTGGGGGGATGCGACCACACCAGGCAGCACAGTCGCGGGAACCGGAAACGGCGCGGCCCAAGTCCTGACCGTCTATGGACGCGTGCCTCCGCAGGACACGCCCAACCCCGGCACCTACACCGATACCGTGGTCGTCACGCTGACCTATTGATGCGAGACGGCGATGCTTGAACAAGCCTATCGCCGGACAGACCGGCGTCCCGGTCGGTCGTGCGACTGGGTCGTCGCGTGCTATCGATTAGCGGTAACCGGTGTTCCTCTCCCACGTTGCTCTCGCCGCCGTGATCTGTGATCGGCTTTCCAAGGACGAGCAACGGGAGTTTCTCCATGGACAGTACATTGGAGGTTTTCACGACCAGGAAGTCTGGACGTGAGGTGCATCGGCATTGGCCAGACGACGTCAAGGCGCAGATCGTTTCTGAGAGCCTTCGGCCCGGCGCTATGGTCAATGAAGTCGCGGAACGACATGGCCTGAAGCCGAACGACCTGTCCACCTGGCGGATGATGGCACGGCAGGGCAAGCTGGTTCTGCCTGCACCCGAGGATGCGGTAGAGTTCGCAGCGGTCATCGTCGATCCACCCGTTGGGGAACCGCCGATCAAGAAAGCCAGCCGTCCCGAGATCATCGTCGGCTCTCTCACGATCCGTCTGGAAGAAGGTGCGTCTGCCGCCCAGATCGCCGCTGTCGCGCGTGCATGCGCAGGTCCGGCATGATCTTTCCATCGAACCGTGTGCGGATCATGGTGGCGACCAAGCCCGTCGATTTCCGCAAGGGTCACGACGGCTTGGCGGCGCTGGTAAAGAACGAGCTGCACAATGACCCGTTCACAGGGACGGTCTTCGTATTCCGGTCACGCAAAGCGGATCGGTTAAAGCTGATCTACTGGGATGGCAGTGGTCTGGTGATGGCCTACAAACGGCTGGAGGAGCACACGTTCACCTGGCCAGACATCCGGGACGCCCTGATGACCTTGGGACATGCCCAGTTCGAGGCGCTGTTTGCAGGGCTCGACTGGCGGCGGGTCCGGTCCGTTGAGGCACGAGCGCCGACGGCAATCGAATAGGTGCGTCACGATGACTCGGTTCGCAAATTCCGGCGGTGAGACGACGCGTAATTTGATAGACTTCCTCCATGTTGGATGCGGTCGATCTTCCAGACGATATTGCTGCCCTGAAGGCGATGTTGATCGCGGCGCAAGCGCGTGAAGTCCGCAAGGATGAGCGGATCGAACGGCTGGAGAAGCTGGTCGCCGCTTTCAAGCAGGCAGCCTTTGGTCGCAAATCCGAGAAGGCCGATCCCGAGCAATTCGATCTTGCACTTGAAGTGCCATTGCGGCTGTCCATGCCGAAGACGAAGCAGACAGCCCCTCGGGTAAACCGCGCCCCAAATCTCGTGCCACCAATCGTGGCTCTCTTCCCGCCCACCTTCCTCGTGTCGAGGAGATCATCGAGCCGGAAAGCCTGATCTGCCGCTGTGGCGGTGGCCTGCATTGCATCGGTGAGGACGTGTCCGAGCGGCTGGATGTCATCCCGGCGCAGTTTCGCGTCATCGTTACTCGACGTCCCAAATATGCCTGCCGTGCCTGCACCGACGGCGTATCCCAGGCTCCAGCGCCAGCGCGACTGATCACCGCCGGATTACCAACCGAGGCGACTATCGCGCATGTGTTGGTGGCGAAGTACGCCGATCATCTGCCGCTCTACCGCCAGGCCCAGATCATGAGCCGACAGGGCATCGACCTTGACCGATCCACTCTCGCCGATTGGGTCGGTCGGGCAGCATTCGAACTGCGCCCGGTCTTCGACACTCTGATTGCCGACCTAAAGCGGGCGACGAAGCTGTTCATGGACGAGACCCGTGCGCCGGTCCTCGATCCCGGCTCCCGCAAAACCAAAACCGGATACTTCTGGGCGTGGCCCGTGATGACCGACCGTGGAGCGGAGCTGCGCCGCCAGGCGTCGCCTTCACCTATGCTCCCGGTCGCGCCGGGCACCACGCCGAGCGGATATTGCAAGGGTTCACGGGCATCCTTCAGGTAGATGGATATGCCGGATATAATCGGCTGATCGCACCGGATCGCGTTGGACCGGACATCCGACTGGCCTATTGTTGGGCCCATGCACGTCGCAAACTGGTCGAGATCACGCGCAACGGCTCGGCACCAATTGCCGAGGAAGGCGTGAAGCGGATCGGTGAACTCTATCGGGTCGAGGCCGAGCTACGCGGGCTTCCCGCAGAAGCTCGCCTCGCCGGGCGGCAGGAACGATCAGCGCCATTGATTGCGGACATGCGAACTTGGCTCACGCAGCATCGTGCTCGTGTCGCTGGTAAGTCGTCGCTCGGCGAAGCTCTCGCCTATGTGGCCAAATACTGGGATGGCCTCTGCATTTTCCTGACCGACGGTCGGATCGAGATTGACAACAATGCCGTCGAGCGGACAATCAGGCCCGTTGCCCTCAATCGGAAGAACGCTCTCTTCGCCGGGCACGATGCAGGAGCGGAGAACTGGGCGACCATTGCCTCGCTCATCGAAACCTGCAAGCTCAACGCTGTCGATCCGTTCGCCTACCTGTCCGCCACACTCACCGCTATCGTCAACGGCCACAGGCAGAGCCAGATCGACGTTTTGATGCCCTGGAATTATTCGCGGCGGACAAACGGCTGAAGTCTGCTTTTGGCCCATTCCGGTCGCTTTCGGCCCAATGCGGAAATACGCGTTATCTGCCGCCCCACAAAAATTCGAAAGCTTCCAATGGCAGCAGGCTGGGACCGTAAGTAGCTTCCTCGTTCTTCTTCCTGCGGCCACCAAGGAGCCAATGCCTCACCGCTAGACCGAAGCAGGCCAACGCCATCCAACCCCCAAAAAACAGCAAAAACATCTCATGCACGAAGCAAAGCGAGAGCGCAAAGACGACAAGCGCTACGCGATAAAGCAACAGATGATCCGCGATGAAAGTCTTGGCGGCCGAAAATGCCTCTGTTGGAATTGAGGCGATTGCCATTAACAAAAACACCAGCGTGGCGGCGGGGACAAATACGTATAAGACAAGCATAAGCAGCACCCAGCAAAGTGACTTGCAACTATAAGGCAGAGCGTCGATAGAAATCAACTTTATACGCTTGACAGCTTCTGGCGCTTCGCTGCCATTGCGATGGCGCCAGTCGTGCCGAAGCGGCCATCCAAAGACCGCCGATGGCAGAGCCCAGTCTCGTCAAATCGACGCGCCACGAGACCGAGTGATAATTGGCGAATCCGCAAAAATCTGCAATGCTGACGGGAACGCTAGGCAACGATGAGGGACTGATGTCAGGCCGAATAATTGACCGCGTTGATCTTCCGGATAACGCGGGCAGCGTCGTGCTTTACCACTGGGAAGATATGAGGGACGGCGACAACCTCGTGAGGCGAAATTCAGACGATGAGGTTCTTTGGAGAACTGCCCCTCCGATGAAAGACATGCAGGACTGTTTCACCGCGATATCATGGGACGGCAAAGTCCTCATCGCCAATACGTGGAGTTGCTACCGCATTGGTGTAAACCTACAGAACGGCGCAACTACGGTTCTGGGCTTCGCAAAGTAGATGCTTGCTGAGTTTCAGGTCCTAGCAATAAGAACCCAGCCCCTCACCTGACCTTTAGTCTTCTCAAACCCCGAATTGGCGCGATCCTTATGAGGTGCTGTCGCCAGTGGGCGCTTCACTGCCATGAGCCAAGTCGCCTGTCGGCCCGAAGCGGACACCCGATGCCAGAGCGTGGGGTGGCGCTCCTCATCGCCTAGCCTATATGCTCCTGGCGGGAGTAGGATAGCTATGGGCCACATCGTTTCGTGTCATTGCGGGCGGCTGCGACTGGAGGTCGATGCGGAGTTGGACGAGGTTATTGAGTGCAATTGCTCGATCTGCACCCGCAGCGGCTTCCTGCATTGGTATGTCCCGCCGGATAGTGTGAAGTACCTCAGCGAGAAGAACGGCGCGAGCACCTATTGGTGGCGCTCCGCGACTGGCGGTCAGCACTTTTGCTCCAACTGCGGTATCGCGGTAGTTCGTACGTCAACACTCTTCCCGCCACCGGTGTCGATCAACGCCCGCTGCATCGAAGAGATCGACGTTTCCAAGCTCAACATTCGCAAGTTCGACGGCCTACACGCCTACCCGTAGGCGCTGGAGTGCGGGTATCCGCTCCTGGCGCATCCGGCCGGTGTCGGCCCTTAGCGGTCATGCTATGGTCAATGTTTGTCCATCACGAAGGCCGCAAAATATCCGCTCGGAGGAGTTGCTCACGCCATATTGGCCCACCAACTCCTTGTTCGGCGGCACCCCCACAAAAATCGGCATGGAGCCTTTTGGGGACATGATATTCAGCATCCCAAGCGGCTATGATCTCGAACGTCTGGATCGCGGGATCATTTGGGAATGTTTCATAGGACGGTGCGCCGTTGAGCCAAATAGTCACCTTCGACGCCCCAATCGGCCATTGCACGGTCGGCTGTGAACGAATGTCTGCCGGGAGAGGTGCACGGCCAAGCTTCTTCCACCTACCCGACCGAAGCGCCCGGCCTATAGAGGGATACGCAACCGTGAAAATCGACATAACGGATGAGGCTGTAATGTCTCCGATATCCGGAATAACTTTTTCTCGCCTAAGGAAGAACGCCAGGGACTTATCTCTGCAGACCTGCCCAAAGTAAATCCACTCATCATCTCCGGCGATGGCGTATAGCGTTCCTTCTTTGACGTCCGCCTTTGCCTGGGGAGCCGCTTCAAACATCGCACCTCAATACCTTAGTTGGTCAGCTCTAGTTCCGTAGCAGTTCTTCCATTGAGTATCCTAGTGGCTCAATGACCGCAATTGGCGCGAAGCAGCTAGCGGCTCAAAGCAGTCATTCCTCGCAACCCACACCCCGTCAAAGGCGTGGGTCGGCGCTAAGCGGTCGACTCACTCGACTAGGAACAAGCGCAGTGGTACCATTGAAAAATGACCTACTTGGTGCGAGACGCAGCCACGATCAGCGGCCGAATTCGTTACCCGGCCTGATACGTCGGGTCGGGTTTATGCGCGTCTGCAACACCACGCGTAAATCGCGTCTTCGCAAGGTCTCGATCCATGTTTTCGCACGAAACAACACTGCATTTCCTATGCGGCAAGATCGCTTCTGGAAAGTCCACCCTCTCCACTGAATTGGGTACGGGCCCAAGTACGATTGTGGTGAGGGAAGATCATTGGCTCGCCCGCCTGTATCCGGGCGAGCAAAAGACCTTGGCCGATTACGTTCGTAATTCGACGCGATTGCGTGATGCTATGGCTGGGTTGCTCGTTGATCTACTCCGAACCGGACTGTCGGTCGTACTCGACTTCCCCGGGAACACTCCTTCCCAGCGGGCATGGATGCGCACGCTGTTTGTGGAGGCTGGATGTGCACACCGGCTCCACTATCTCGATGTACCTGACGAGGTCTGCAAAGCCCGACTTCTTGGAAGGAACACGAGCGGCAAGCACGAGTTCTCGGTCAGTGACGAGGACTTCGATCTCTTTACCAGCTACTTCGTTCCGCCTTCCCCCGATGAGGCGTTCGACTTATTGGTGCACCGCCAGTGAGCTCGGCATTCAATGACGGACGACGCGCTAACTCGTGGATTAGGGAAACCGGAGGCAGTCGCCTCCGATGGTTAGAAGTGACCTTAGGTCTGCTTCTGGCGCTAAGCGGTCATTTCAAAAGCTTTGCCATAAGAGGATTAGGCCGGTGTGCATCGACAATTTCCCAGCCAATTTTGTAATAGAAACCCACTGCGTCGGGCGCTGCGTGGGCTTCTAGCCTGACTGCGTCGTGAGCCATGGCTAGTCTCTCGACAGCGGTCATCATGGCTCGGCCGATACCTTGCCGCTGGCGCTCCGCAACGACTGCAACCGTGCGAACCACCCCATTCCCGTTCCCAGTGAGATCAAGACGGACGGCACCGACGCACTCATTGCCGTCGACAAAAATCAGCGGAAGATGCTCCGGCTTTCTGTCGTCAGGATGGTGATCGTCGTATCCAGACAATCCGCGCAGATCGAACAGCACATGCCGTCGAATCTGATGATACGCCTCCCATTCAGATTGGCTCGATACCCGTACCAGCTTCAAATCAGCAGCCTCTCGCAGTAGAACGATTATAGGGGCGGTCCATCGGGGCGCAATGACCGCAATTGGCGCGAAGCAGCTAGCGGCTCGAAGCGGACTACTTCCGACATTTGAACCATCGCCTTAATCAGTCGAAAACGAGCTGCGGCTATACCTGAGGATCGGCGCTAGTTGCAAGCCGGTGGAGGACGGGCCACGATGAGAGTTCGGTTTTGCTGTGCGATTTTGTTGTTGGGTACGACGCTGCTTCCACGAGTTTCAATGGGAGAGACGTGGACAATTGAAGGGCCGAACAACGCCACAATTTCTGTCGATTCGGCGTGCGTTAAGCGAAATGAACCAATCGTTCTCAGCGACACTGATCACGAAACACGTCCGGTCTGGATTGACTGCGAATTTGCAGGTAAGCCGGTGACCCTGATGATAGCTGGGCTTTCCAGGGTTCTCACAAATTACAACGACTTTTCATCCGATAAGGCTGACAACCTATTCGACGAGATCACCGTTGGTACTGAGTGGTACCCATTGAGGGAACGGTTATCGTTCTTCGGTGGATCGTCTAACAGCAGCTTTGCACCCTTCGCCAGGATACACTCGGATGGATGGATATGTCCCGACGCGAAGAAGGGGTGCGGAAGTCCTGAAAGAGTCATAGATTTAAAGGTCATCGGGAGCCAGGTTGCAACCATTGCGCTTTTGACAATAGGCGACTTTGAAAGAGGCGAGGTGAAAGCAGCCGATGGAAGGACAATCGGGGTTCGTTGGTATTTTCCCGAGCCTGTCGGAAAGATGATTGCAACTTTTAGTTTTGAAAACTAATCGTGAATTTAAATACTGCAATCGTAAGCGTCTGAAAAGCTTGCGGAGATTATCAATTACCGACAGGCCGCCAAAGTGAACGAACGCTATAACACGACAATCATTCAAATCGTCATCGGTGCATTGAAGGAGCTGGAGAAAGACGACGATGTCATCCTTCTCGGACCTTCACCTCGAAAGGCCGCAGAGAAAATCGCCGCTGAGTTAAGATCAGTGGTGCCGAATCCTAACCTCACGCCAGAGGAATTGCATGGTGTGCGACTGCTGATCCTTCATGCGATCGCTAAGAAGTCTTTTTTTGACTGGGAAATGCCGACGCTTACGGGATTTACTGCTGAGCAGTTTCAAGAAATTGCGGACAAACTTCCTCGCGAATGACCGCTGATGGCGCTTTCTGGCCAAGGCACTCTTCCGCAGTCGGCCCGAAGCGGACACCCGATGCCAGAGCGTGGGGTGGCGCTCCTCATCGCCTAGCCTATATGCTCCTGGCGGGAGTAGGATAGCTATGGGCCACATCGTTTCGTGTCATTGCGGGCGGCTGCGACTGGAGGTCGATGCGGAGTTGGACGAGGTTATTGAGTGCAATTGCTCGATCTGCACCCGCAGCGGCTTCCTGCATTGGTATGTCCCGCCGGATAGTGTGAAGTACCTCAGCGAGAAGAACGGCGCGAGCACCTATTGGTGGCGCTCCGCGACTGGCGGTCAGCACTTTTGCTCCAACTGCGGTATCGCGGTAGTTCGTACGTCAACACTCTTCCCGCCACCGGTGTCGATCAACGCCCGCTGCATCGAAGAGATCGACGTTTCCAAGCTCAACATTCGCAAGTTCGACGGCCTACACGCCTACCCGTAGGCGCTGGAGTGCGGGTATCCGCTCCTGGCGCATCCGGCCGGTGTCGGCCCTTAGCGGACGACCTCCGAAAGCTGGAAGTCTTGACGCCAGACACGGAGGGCATTATTCGAACGATGTCGAAAAAGGCAGGGTCAGATTAGGTAAGCCTGACCCCTTCCCGTAGAGGAAGCTCTGTCCGTGCCCTTGGCATGAGAACCCGCGACGAGAACAGTGTGCATCCCGCACGCTGCCTCGGCGGATTCCGGAGCTGATGTAATGCTCATATTCGTCGGGAAACCAGGATATTAGCATGCGAATGAATCATCTCGACGTTCATGTCCCCGATGTTCAACGAACTGCCGCAGTTCTCGTAACCCATTTTGGGTTTCGGCAAGAATTTGCCCGCGACGGCCTGATCGTCCTACGTGACGAGGCCGATTTCGAACTGGTCGTCAGTCAGCCCGTTGCCGGGTTCGGCACTTCCGATCAGGTGAGCCTCGGTACATCGACGTATCACATCGGCTTCATGCTGGAGTCCGCAGATGCCGTCGACAAAATGTACGCTAACCTGCAATTGTCCGACGTGGAGCTTAATCGACCGCCAAAGGCTATTCGCGACGGCTGGCTCTTCTACTGCATGCTCCCTGGTCGCATACAGATCGAAATAGGTTTTCGAGGCACGCCACTTTGACCTCCTAAGGCGCAGCTCGAGAACCGGGTTGCGCCTGCAAACGCCATGGTCGTGCCGGGAATGCGCGCAACACGCTATGGCCGCTTCGGCGCGAAGCCGCCGAACGCGTTCGTCTGCACTCGGCCCGAAGCGGTCACTGGGAATAATCCGATTGATTGTCTCAGAGAGGTTTTAGGCCCTGGCTGTTACGATCCAGATCGAGGCGACTAGTGCGACGCTAGCCGGATTGCCGAGGTCTGCGAGTGCTTCGCGCAACTTGGCTTCAGCCGCCAACTTGATCGTGGCGTTCTCGCGAGCAATTTTACCAAGCGGGCCAATGCTCAACAGCACGCGCGTCATTGCGTCGACGTCACCACTTGTCACTGCTTCGTCATAAGGCACGATTGCAATGTCTTTAAATCCGGCAGACATCAGAACGTTGTGGACATATCCCGCCTCTGAAAAGCTGAAAGGGGTCTCGTCTTCTGGCGATTGAAATCCCGCCGCAAATAACGGAAACCTGTCCAATTCATTATCCCGAAAGGGCCGCCAACAGCAGAATGCAAGCCTGCCATCGAGCTTTAGCAACCGATGGAAATTGGAGAATGCGGCTATTGGATCGCCAAATGACATCACGCCAAAACGGGAGAAAATCGCATTCACGCTGCGGGGTGGTAGCTCCAGAACCTGAGCATCGGCCTCAATCAAGCGAACACATTTGCATTGGCTCGTGCGTTGACGGGCGACCGTGAGGAGCTGTTCTGCAATATCCACACCGTAAATCAATGCTTCCTCACCGACTCGATCCGCTAATTGCAAGATCGTCTGCCCGGTCCCACAACCGACATCGATGACGGTATCCGTAGGACCCAAATGCAACTCCTCCATGGCTCGCAGGCCAAGAGGAGAAAGCTGGCGGTCAATGAGTTCGTATTCTTCGGCCCAGGCCTTGGCGTGCATTTGCCTTGGACTGCAGGTATCGATGCTTGCTTCTGTCATTCACTGGTCCGTCCGATGATCCCGCTCGCGCAGAACTGTAGACCATTCAAAGCAATGACCGCAATTGGCGCTTTGTTGCCGTCAATGTTGCAGCGGTAGCTTTCGGAACGGCCTACCGCGCTTGGTCAATGGGGAGGAAGACACCGCTTACGATTAGCGCATCGCCACGACCATCTTGCAGAGTTTGACAAGGCTTGCGTCGAACCCGCCGGAGCGCAAAACGTCCTTGCAGCGTAACTTGGCCTTGGTTTTGTCGATCGCGGACATCTCGTTGAAGGACATCAATGCACCGCGTGGAACGCTGCCGTTGCCAACAGCGCCGGTACCGGTGGCATCTCCGGAAAGCGTTCCAACTCCAACATCGCCGTTGAGAAGCGCGTCTTCGGAGAGGCCTATCCTTGCCGAAGCGGCGGCGAGGCTTGATTCGCCAAGGCTCGCGTCGATATCCGCGTTGACGCCCTTCGAACCGCCGACGCTAGCCGTCGTGCTGACGTCGAGGGCGGAGCTATAGAAATTGGTTCGCTCCATATTGGACACCAGGCTCCTTCCGTAGGCGACTAATAGAATTAGCAGTCGAGTGCGCCGGCAAAGCGTGCACTAAATCATGCCGACGGCGGCATCAGGCACCTGTCCTCAACGGCCGTTGGAGGCATGGGCTGTCCCGGCGACTCAAGGAGGTAACGGTGGCAACGAGCGGGCGGTCGACAATTAAAGCCGAAACCCATAGAAATGCCGCCGAGAGCTATATCTTGGCGTCGAATCCGTGCGACCTCGTTGAGCAGACTACCCTGCCGATTTCCCATCTCGCCCGGAGGGTCAATGGCAACAGGACTGAACGGACGCTAGTCTTCGACGAAGGCAAGGCTATCGTCCGGGGCTTCGAGGGAGGGGTCCTGCTGTGGGTCTGTGCCAGCAATCTCGTCGTCCGCCACGCTCTTCAGATACTGCTTGAGAGCAGTCTCTTTCTCGCAACGTCGGAGAAGCGGCTCGAAATCTTTTGGTACCCCCGTGTCGGCAAGCCCTTTGCGGTGGTCGAGGGGATGCTGTTTTGCGACGCCTTGCAACGACGGCCTCCCAACAATAGTTGAGAGCCCATCTGACAATTGACAGACTTGCGATGACGCAGGGTATCGCCCTCTAAGTCGAGGGGACCATGACGATATTCTCGTAGGACTTGAAGACGCGGTTTGAGAGCCAGTTTTCACGCATGAAGAGACTAGAACGGACGTGCTCTAGAACTCAAAATCCTGCGGCTTGATATCCTCAGCGCCGTGCTTGACGCGGAGGACCACGATGCGGTCGTGGTACGAGCGATAATAAATGCAGCGGTTGCGATAAGGAAGGCCGCGCAGGCCCTCGGCGATGTGGTCACGAGGCGAGCCGGTGAAATCTACCTCGGCGATCCATGCGATCTTGGCCGTCAGGTCGGCCAAGAACTCTTGTGCATAGTGGGGGCTGCTCTCGGCAATATAGCGCCGCATGTTCCGGAGATCCTCGATCGCGGACGGCGCGACAATCAGGCGTTTCGGTTTAATGGCCCTATCTTTCGTTCATGAGGTCTTTGAGGAGATCCGCACCGCTAGGGTATTCTTTACCAAGCCCAGCCTCAATCTCGGCGTCTGCCGTCTGAATGTCTTTGCGCAACGCCCGCATTTTCAGCTCGTGATCAGCCAACATGCGGATGCCAGCGCGCACAGCTTCGGTTTCCGTCCCGAAACGTCCATTGCGGACGAGGTCCGCTAAAATCCCATCGTAGTTGTCGCCAAGAGAAAACGTCTTTGCACGTGCCATGTGGGTCGCTCCTTTTCCTCCCGCTATATTGTAAAATACCATACTTCTACAATATTTTGTTGGCAAGTCTGATAAGTGTCCCAGGACCGCACCCGCTCCGAGTCAACCTGAGGGGCGATCAGATGCTCAAAAATCCCCACCGTCATCGCGCCGTTGAAGACCGCCAGCTTCCCGTTTGCCACGACATGGCGGACACGACCAAGATTGTGGCTGTCCGCGATCACGACGTCCGCTCACGACAAACAGCGACTGTCATATCAATTCCGATTCTGCGTTCAACGGACGTGCTCTAAAACGCCGGGAGTGCGACATTCCAACTTTGCAGAAACAGGACACACTCTTAACTTTGCAGTTGGAGAATCTACGCCAAGTGCAAGATGCCAGACTACAGGGCATGGGATCAGCCACATTCCCGCAAATGGGCGATGAACACTTCGGCCGGTGTTTTGTAGCCGAGGCATTTGCGTGGCTGCGCATTCAGATGATGGGCAAGGTCGACGAGCTGTTGCTGGGTGATGTTGGATTGGTCGGTGTCGCCAGGCAGGAAGCGGCGGATCCGCCTATACTGCACCCGACCGGTATATACGTTTGAGGATCCTTAGATGGCAGCAAATGCAAGCCGACAGCACGAGGATAAAAAGAAGCGTCCCGAGCGGTGAGGATAGCGGCAGGAAAGACCAGTCGCCGCGCAGCAGTCGCGGCAATGAAAAGCTGGAAAGGCCGGCCTGCGCCACTGCCGCCCGCCCCATAGTGAGACCGGTCGCGATCAACGCGACATGCGCATGGATGAAACCTGACCGCAGGTGTCGTTGTGGCTGCAAGGCGAGCTGAATCCCGAAGAGCGATGCAAGAATCAGGAGCACCGTAGCGATCCAAATTCCGACTCCAGTTACCGCAAAAAGCAGGTAGATAGGCTCGCGCATGAGCGGAAGAATCGCCATATAGAGCCACCAGGCGGATGCGCTTGAGGGAGAGTATTCCAACAGCAGCATACTGATGAGGAAGACCGCCGCTGTCGCATAAGCCAGGGATGGCCCCAGTCGCACCAAAGTGAACATAGCGGTCCGCATATGACTTTTATCCTTTGGCCTTACGGTCACGCTACGACCGATAGGAACAATATAGGTGACGTTTGATTAATTTTTACTCTACCAATTACAATCCGCGAAGCGCGGGTTCGAATCGCGCGTTTCCGAATACTGGCTCATTTTGCCTCACAACGGGCGGCGCATCTGTCGCTATTTTACGACTGTTTATCTAAATTATTGAGTTATTAGTTTTTTTCAAGAAGACTTCTCGTGGACACATCCGAATGCTTGGCTAGGATGCCTGAAAGATCGGGGGATCAAATTGCAAATGCTGCAGGTTAGTGCTCGGATTAAGTGCATCGCATTCCTGCTTGCGAGTGGAGCGATCCTGGTCGGGTGCCAGTCGTCCAGCTTTGATAACCTGGCAGCTTATGGCGATAGCGCGAAGACCGTCGAGGATGATTCAGCCGTCGCCTTCTACAAGAACGACGAACTGATCACTGTTGGCAAGCTGCAGTTTCAGGAAAAGAACTACGGAAAATCATACGCCATTTACAAGCGCGCGGTTAACGTCTTTCCGGAAGATCCGGCCGCCTGGCTCGGCTTTGCGGCCTCTGCAGATATGGTCGGCCGCTTCGATACCTCCGACCGCGCTTACCGGGAACTCGCAAGGATGATCGGCAATACCCCGGTCTACTACAACAACATCGGATACTCGCACCTCTTGCGCGGCGACCTTCCCGGTGCCAGACGGTACTTTCTGAAAGCCTACGAGCTCGATCCCGCAAACGAGGTGACTGCCCGGAACCTCGAATTGTTGAAGAACAGCGTGAATTTCGCACAACGGAGGTAGGTTTTCGGCGATTCGGGCTCCCAGTCGAGATTCCGCCGACGGACAGCCTGGCGTCGTTTCCGATTGTGAACCGACACGGTACCAGGACGATTCGCGTCGCCGTGCGATTGTGTTGGAGATTTCGGTGAGGTCGCGGTTTACTGCACCTTCCGGAGTATAAGCTTCCCTTCCGGTGAGACCGTTCGCTCGTAGCGCGGCAGGTCGTCGACCGCGACGCCCTTAGCATCGATGGACGTTAAACTTTCATCCGGAGTCTGATATCCAGCTGGCGGGGCAGCGGGCGATGGCGCGAAATATTGTGCCGGTTCCTTGCCAGGAGCACTCAGCACCAAAGCTCCGCCAGCGCGCGAAGCAAACGAACCAGAGCGCATCCGTTCATTCATTATGAAAATCGTCTTTTGCAGGCTTTCGGTCTGCTGCCGGATGACTGCCACTTCATCAGCCTTCGCATTTCCGGCAAAATTGCGCCCCTGCTTGTCTACCTGCGCTTTCAGGCCGTCGATCGACCTCTTGAGCGCGACAATCGTCTCGCGGCTCTCGCGCAAATCCGCGGCGTTTTTGGCAGTATAGATCAGAATGCCTGCATTGATCGGCAGAAGCATCACAACCATGGCGATAAGCGGCGCATTTCTTGGGTGCCTCTGCTCTCCGGTCTTTCGCATACCGCGCAGTTTTGCGTCGTCCGCTTCGGCGTCGAGATTCGGGATGCTGGTCATTCGCTTTGCTCCACCGCTCGTCATCACGTCATTGTTTCAGGCATTCCTTAATAACGCTGGCACTTATTCCAGAGTGAACACCCCTTCCCAGGCCCGTTCCAGCATATCCAGCGACGCGACCTTCGGTATTCCATTGAATTCACAGTAAGACCCGACGAAGTCGAGAATATACTTCGGATGATAGCAGGACGCGAGCATCGTGCCATGGTACTTGCGATCATAAAAATGGTTCAAATCAATATCAGTGACATGTATCGCGGCACCGCCGGCATACGACTTGAAAATTTGGATGTATTCGTCGCGCGACGGGTTATTCACGAAGATCTTGTACTTCAGGCGCCTAAGACCAGCCTCGTCGGAAAGATCCTTCGGGGCGATGTTAGTCGAGAAGACGACCAGCTCGTCGAATGGAACCTTGAACTTCTTGCCGGTGTGCAGCGTCAGGAAGTCGTATCCGCGCTCGAGGGGCACGATCCAGCGATTGATAAGCGATTGCGGCGCCACCTGCTGGCGCCCGAAATCGTCGATGATGAAAACGCCGCCGGATGCCTTCAGATGCACCGGCGCTTCATAGACATTTGGTCCGTCGTTGAAGGTGAGATCGAGCAGATCGAGGGTTAATTCCCCGCCGGTCTTCACCACTGGACGACGGCATTCGATCCATCGCTGATCGGCCTTCGGATAAGGTTTTGCGTCAGCCCCGGCTATGGGTTGATGCACAGCTTCGTCAAAGAAACTGATGACATGGCCGCCAACCTCGATGGCATGGGGTACAAAGATCGTTTGGCGAAACAGTTGCGACGTCCGCTCGGCAATGCTCGTCTTTCCGTTTCCGGGCGGTCCGTAAAGCAGGATGGAGCGACCCGAGTTCATGGCCGGACCGAGCTTTTCGACCAGCGAATCTGAAAGCACCAGCCCTTCAAGGCTCTCGATCAGCCGCTCTGGGGTCACGCGCTCGTCATGGATGGACTGCAAACCCACTTGTCGGCAGAAAGCGTCCAGCGATACCGGCGCCGGTCCGACATACTGGGATTGACGCGACGCCGCGCGGGCATATTCGAGGCCATTCGTCGAAAGCGCATAGCGAATGTCGGACCTCACATCCTCGCCGGCCAGGCCCCGAGCCTCCAGGAGTGCGAGCTTCACAAGTTCCTTGATCAGGATATTGGCCAACACTTTCGGCAATTTCATGCGGTCAGCCAGGTGAGATGCCGTGATGGTATCCTGCTCGGCCGCACATTTTGCCGACAGCCTAAGCAGGAACGACGATTCCAGGCCAGTCTCCTCTAGGCTTGCCGGTGCCATCGGCATCCGTGGATCGAGGAGCACTACGACGTCTTGACGATTCTGTTCGGGCGAATACTGCATACGGACCTCGCTTGGCTCAACCGCCGGGTTTCAAGCCGACGAGAATACTGACGACACGGATAACAATCGGCACGAGCACGATGATCAGGCTCACCGGAAACAGGAAGGCTCCGAGCGGCAGCAACATCTTGATCGGCAGGGCGTTGGCCTTTTCCTCGGCCCGTACGATACGAAGATCGCGCATTTCCTTACTGTAGACCCGTAGCGTCTGAGTAACGCTCGTTCCGAGTTCCTCCGATTGGCGGAACAGTACCGAAAGCACCCGCGCCTCATCTATCCGCAAGCGTGTCGCAAGATTGGCCAATGCATCGCGCAAGCGGCGCCCGCCGCGCACTTCCAGCATCATGATCGAGAGATGCAGGCCGAAGTCCTGCTGCTTGTCGATGAATTCCCGGGTAACGCGGTTGGCCGCTGCCTCGATGCTCATCCCCGCATCGAGGCAGACGATCAGCATGTCCATGAAGTCGGGAAAGAGCCGGCGATACTCCCGCTCCTTGGCGCCGCCGCGCCGGTCGATATAGATGTTGACCAGAATAAAGGTCACGCCGGCGGCAAACATGGCGATGATCAGCGTAGCTATCCGCGACATCTCGGGCACGAAGCGATCGAATGCCGAGACCGCCGCGACAAACACGCCGATACAGATCAGCGCGCGAACCACCTGGAAGATCGTCACTGCGCTGGCATTGAAAAATCCTGCGCGGATCAGGCGGTTCTGGGTGGAATTCTGATTCGTGTCACGCCGGGTAATCTCGAAATAGCGGCGGATCAGGCGGTTTTCCGCCTCGCCGAGATCGGCAATCGTTGTATCGCCAAGGTGGAGTTCCTCGCCTGCCGTCGTGGCCTTCGACAGCCGCGCCCCGACCTCACGCCGACGAAAAACCAGTTCCGACGCCGCTGCGGAAAATATCAGCACTGAAAAGAAGACGATGAAGTAAATTCCATATTCACTCGACATGGCTCAGTACTCGAAGTTGACCAGCTTGTAGAGAATGAGATTGCCGACCGCCATGAGGGCCAGCAGCACGCACACCACGATGGTTCCGTGGCCGCTGTCCCAGACGGGATCGAAGTAGGTCGGCGACAGCGCCTTGATCATCCCGTAGAGCAGAAACGGGTACATCGACATGAAGATCGCGGTGATGCGCCCTTCCGAGGAGATTGCCTTGACCTTTGCCTTCAGCATCGTCCGGTCGCGCAGAGTCTTCGAAAGGTTCTGCAGGATTTCGACGAGATTCCCGCCGGTTCCGGCCTGTACGCTCAGCGATATTGCGAGCAGGTTTAGGTCCTCGACGCCCACCCGGTCGGCCAGATTTATGAGTGCGTCGTCAAGCGCCACACCATAGGTGAGTTCGTCCGAGAGGAGGCCGAACTCACTGCCGATCGGATCAGGCATCTCGCGTGCCACCAGAGCAATCGCCGCAGGCAGCGGGTGGCCGGCGGCCAGGCTGCGGTTGGCGACATCGAGCGCTTCGGGAAGCTTCAGTGCGAATTTTCGCATGCGGCTCGCCCGGGTGCGCCAGACGACGAGCACAGGGATGAGAAGGCAGATCAGGAGAAAGACCGGTACCCTGACCAGATTGCTCGGCACCAGAAACTGAACGACCAGCCATATTAAAGGTGCGCCGGCGATCGCGAAGAGGCCAAATCGCCTGGCATCGAACTTAATGCCGGACTGGACGTAGAACTGCCGCAGCCGCTGCATCAACGGTGTCTGCCGCCAGCTGCCGTCCGCACCACGCTCCTTCAGCATGTCGCGGTAGGTCTTACGATGATCATCGCTGACATTGAGCAGGCTCAGCCGATGGTTTACCGCGCGGTGACGCTCGGATGTCCTGAAGTAGCCGCGAACGATTGCATCGACGGCAACAAGGGCCGCGATGAATACGGCCGCGTAAAGCAGGATCAGGGTCATGGTTCAACGGGCCCCGTTTGCAGCGGTTTACCGGGATCGAAGATCATCGCAGGAATCTCGATCCCGAGTTCGGCAAATTCCTCGATGAAGCGCGGCCGTATGCCCGTGGCGCGGAATTCTCCGTGGATCCGCCCGTGGTCATCGGTGCCGGTCTTCTTGAATTTCATGATCTCCTGCATCTGCACGACCTCACCCTCCATGCCCGTGATCTCTGAAATCGAGACGATCTTGCGGCTGCCGTCGCTCAAGCGCTGAACCTGCACGATAATCGTAATGGCGGACGAGATCTGCGAGCGAATGCTGAGCTGCGACATCGGCATCCCTGCCATCCCGACCATCTGTTCGAGCCGGCCGACGGCGTCGCGGGGCGTGTTAGCGTGAATGGTCGTCATCGACCCCTCGTGACCGGTATTCATCGCCTGCAGCATGTCGAAGGCCTCGTCGCCGCGCACTTCGCCGACGATGATGCGGTCCGGTCGCATACGCAGCGCATTTTTCAAAAGTTCGCGTTGACGAATTTCGTTGCGCCCGTCGAGCGTCGGCGGACGAGTTTCCAGCCGGCCGACATGCGGCTGCTGCAACTGGAGTTCGGCCGCGTCCTCGATCGTGATCAGACGCTCCTTCGGAGAAATTTGCGACGAGAGCGCGTTGAGCAAGGTGGTCTTGCCCGAACCCGTGCCACCCGAAATGACCATGGAAACCTTGCCCCTGACTGCGGCGCTAAGAAGGACGCGCATCGCGTTGGCCATGGCGCCATATTCCACGAGGCGCTCCATCGTCAGCGGCTTGCGCGTAAATTTTCTGATGGAAACGAGCGGTCCGTCGACCGAGATCGGTCTGATGGCGACGTTCACACGAGAGCCATCCTTGAGGCGGGCATCGACCATCGGCGTCGATTCGTCGACGCGGCGGCCGACCGCCGAGACGATCTTGTTGATCACCCGCAACAGATGGTCCTCGTCCTTGAAGCGCACGGCGGTGCTTTCGAGCCTGCCGCCCCGCTCCACATAGACGCTATCGTGGCCGTTGATGAGGATGTCGGCAATCGTGTCGTCGGCGAGTAGTGGCTCTATTGGTCCCAGCCCGAGCATCTCGTCGGTGATATCGCGGATCAGATCATTGATTTCCTTGGCATTCAGCGGAAAGTTGTTACGCCGGATATAGTCCTTGACCAGCGGCCTGATCTCAGTTGCAATCTCCTCGTTGTCGAGCGTGTCGAGAATGCCCAGGTTGATCCGATCGAGAAGGTAGCGATGCAGATTGACCCGCTCCGACACCATGTCTGGCCCGAGCGAAGCTTCTTCGACATGTATCGGCGCTTCGCCAGACGCGGGTTGCCGAGCTGGGACGTGCGGAACCGCGCCGGCCAGAGACAGTTCGATCGCCTCCGGATGCTCCCGGTTTTGCGGTTCCCGCTGCTTGTAGAAACGCCCGATGATTCCGTTCGTCATGCCTTCCACCCTCGACTATTTTACAATGACCGTGGAACCGACCTTCACCCGCTCATAGAGATCGATGACATCGGCGTTGCTCATGCGGAAGCAGCCCGACGATGCGAAACCGCCGACCGTCGACTGCTCGTTCGTTCCATGAATTCGGTAAAGCGTGTCGGTGTTACTCTTGTAGAGATAGATTCCGCGAGCGCCCAAGGGATTAAACGGCCCTGGAGGTACAAGGTCCGGAAGTTGCGGCGAGCGCGCCTTCATCTCGGCCGGTGGCCGCCAGCTAGGCCACTCTGATTTGCGCCCGACCTTCACGACGCCGCTCCAGCGAAATCCATCGCGACCGACACCGATTTTATAGCGGATCGCCCGATTTCCGGAGACGACGAGGTCGAGCGTCTGGTTCCCGCTGACAATGACGATTGTCCCTGCTGCGTAGCTTTGCTCGATGGTCACCATGGCGCCTGTTCTCGGTCCGAGACTTCGCGGCACAAGCCCGCCTGCCGCGGCATCCGCGACCGCTGTCGCGAAAACCGCAACACCAAGAATGGCGGCACAGGTCCTTATGCGCCGACGGTCGATCGCCTTCATCGCACCAGTGCTCCGAGTTTGCCGACCGCGCTGCAGAAGCGCGCTCGGGAATTCACTTCCACCGGCAGCACCCCGCGATTGACCGCCTCACTTAGGGTATCCCAATCATCCGCGATGACATGAGTGGGGATCTCCCCGAATATCTTCTGCGTTTGCTGTCGGCGCACCCCGAGGCCGAAAAGCTTGGTGCGGTATTTGTTGATGACGATGAATATCTGATCCGAATTGCCGCGCAGCCGCACCAGATTGGCGAACAGGTCCTTGGTTTGCGAGAGCGCAGGAATGGTCATTTCGGTCACGATGCAGACGCTGTTGACCGAACTGAGCACATCGTACTTCCACGGCGTGTCGTAGTAGGGAATGTCGATGACGGTGTGATCGCTCTCGAAGGCGGCTACGTCCAGCATCCGCAGCACCAGTTCGGAGCCCCTCGGCGTCAGAAGGACGGACGGCTGCTTGAAGGACAGCAGCGAAAAGCCGCCCGAATGGCGCTTGCGGACCAGATCGATGAATTCCAGGTCGACCCGGGAAGGATTGGCGATGACCGGCTTCAGGTCGTAGTCGTTGACAAGGTTAAGATAGTAGCCGAGCGACCCCGATGAAAAATCCATGTCGAACAGATTGACCCGCGGCGCGGAAGTCTTGGTCGGCTGGGCAAGCACATGCGCCAGCGACGAAGCGATCACACTGGCGCCCGCACCGCCGACGGCCGAAACCACGGCATGGACCCGGCTGTCGCTTGCCCCGGTGCCAGGAGCGTGGGTCGAGATCATGTCGATCAACGCGCGGCGCTCGAGGGGTTTCTTCAGCCAGTCGTTGCCGTTCAGGCGAAAGAGCAGCCGCAGCATGTCGTCCGGCAGATCCTCGGAAACGACAATGAGCGGAATGTCCCGATGGCTGGTGCGGAACGCAAACAGTTCCGGACGGTGCAGTGATTCGCCGTCGTCGACGTCGAGAACGATCAGGTCAAACTGTGTCGAATCGAACCGACCTTTTTCGCCAAGCGCCTTCAGCGCCACATGGCGCACATCGTAACGCGACAACGCACCGAACACATCGAGCATGAGGCTTGCGGCCGCAGCATCGTCGGAAAGGACCAATATCTTGGTGGATGCGGCAATGTTGATGTGAGCTGTCATTTCGCTTTCCTACGCAAGATTTAAGGAGTCAGCAGGTTGAACAAGTCTTGAGGTCTTCCGTCGTGATCGTCACCGGATGGGCTGGAACGACGATGTCGTTGATCCCGAGCAGTGCCCCGAGGATTGGCAGTTCGAAAGTGACGTCGCGCACTTCCAGGCGCATAGTCAGCACCGGCCCGTCCGGACGGCCCCAGTAGCCAAGCCCGGAGCGCTGATAGGTCACCACGACATTGTCCGGCTGGATCCGCCAGTTCAGATCGCAGATGCCCGGACGCGAATTGCCGACCGGCCCGCAGACTCCATCGCTCCCCAAGACGATCCGGTCTAGTTCCGCAACGTTGCATCCGTCTTTGCCCGGTCCACAGGTCGCGGAGATCGTCGCATCGTTCGGCGCCGCGTTGCCGTTATTGATCGGATCGGCAGCCTCGGTCGGGAAGGCCACCAAGAAGTCCTCTTCCTCCACCAGCGGATCGGATACTGCAGCCAGGCGGGCTCCATATTGCAGCGCCTTGACCGTCTGGTTCCATTGCGACATCGCATAGCCGAACTCAACGAAGGCGGCGAACACCAGCATAACGATCGGAAAGGTCAGAAGCGCCTCGGTGAGGCTGACGCCACGGGTATCTTGCCAGAACGCCTCAAATGTCCGAGAGCTCACCATCCGATGTATCTCTCTTCATGGAAGGAACTGATGGTGATGGCATCGAGTCCGAGCCAGCCGAACAGAGGCGAAGTCTGGTAGAGGTGAGCGGTAGAAATAGTAATGTTTCCGTCGGCATCGGGCGCTGCGATGGTGATGTCGGCAGCGTCCTTCCAGCCCGGCACGCGGGGTTTAGCATCCGCTGCAGGAGTTTGCGTTCCGTAAAAGGCGATCGTCTTCGCCGTCGCCTGATTGCATGTCGGCTCATAGGTTGCCGACGCCGGCCGACAGCGCGACAAATAACGCCCCGCATCGCGCAGGCCTGCATCGATCTGCATCCGCTCCCAGAAAATGTTGCCGAATTCGAGAATACCGGCGGCGAACAGCGTCACAAAGGGCACCGCCACCAGTGCTTCGGCCAGTACCGCTCCCTCCTGCCTTGACCAGAACCCGAGACCAAGACCTTGACGGACGAACTTGCGGAGCGCCATCATCATCGGACTAGTTCCGCTTCTTCGCGCAGGAACTCATCGAGCGTACCGCGCCCGCCCTTGCCGGTTATGTCGATCATTTCGAGCGAGAGGTATCGCTCACCGCCATCTTTGATCGCCGGCTTGGTCAGGAACATCCGGGCAAAGGCGATTGCGCGGGTTGCCTTATGCCCGTTCAGATGGCCAACGGACTGCTCGTAGCCGCAGTTTACGATGGCAGAGAAGATCTCGCGGCGATCGCCATATTCGGCCGCCGTATAGTCCGCGAGGTCAGGCCCGCTGTAGCACTGGCCGCCTGTCGCAGGCGTCCCCGTCTCGCCGTTCGCCGAGGCGTGGCTGATGAGCGCCGGGTTAGTGAGCTCGTAACGGTAGACGTCGTAGGCGGAGGGCTGGGATGGTGTACCGGCTGCCTGGTGCGGATAACTGGAGTGGTTGCTTAAAATCGTGCTTGTTGAGGGAGCGGCCGTTCCCTGCGCAACGTTCCAGTATGTCGTATACTGCCAGTTGTTGCCGCTGCTGATCTTGCCGCCGGAGAGGGAGGTCATCGCCGCTCCGTAACCTAGCGGTAACGCCTGGGTGGGATCGCCGACAATGTCTCCGACTTTTACCGGATTGTAGGCTTTGCAGCCGTCTTTGCCCTTTTCGGTTGTCGTTTGAGCCGAACGCACGTTCTGCGCCGGCCGGTAACGCGGATCAGTCTTGCTGCCAATTGAACCGTAAAAGCCGAAGCGCGTATTCACGCCGTCTTCGACAGGCCCCGCCTTTGCGCCGGTCTCGGTATCGAGGCTGTCCCGTGTATAGCAGGTACCGGGCTTACCGGTGGCAAGAGCCTCCGCCAGCTCGTGCGCGCCGTTACCCAAGGGAGTTCGCAAAAACCCAAAATTGCCAGGGCCGGGGTTGGACGCCGAAGTGCTGTGAAGCTCGATCTGCACGCCATAGAGATTGCCGGCCGCAAAATTGGTGTGCAAGGCCTCTGCCGCATCTTCGCTTGCAGTCTCGCTCGTGTTCCCAACGGGTTCGAACGGATTGCAGATAAACAGGGGCGTCACGTCGCAGGCGCTCACCCGGTAGACCGCCACGGCATCCGCCGAGACATTCACCGTGTCACGCGTAAAGCCGACTGGTATCGGGAAGATCGTCTGCATCGCCTGTTCTTTGGCGATCACCCAGGCATAGGAGGCTTCGTTGGAGTTCTCCGCCTCCATCGTACCAAGGTCGATGTCGTCGTCATCCTGAGCCGGTATGCTCTTGAGATACTTGACAATAACGGTGCTCGCGGCATCGTTTCCGGGGTCATAGCTCACCGTTATGTACGAGCCGAGCGACATGCCGTTCCCGCCGCCGGAAAAAGCTGCACTGTTGGCAATTTTCTCAATTGCCGCGTCCGCCCGGTCGATCGCGTCGTCGCGGCCGTCGAGTTCGCGGGCTCCGGCGAGCGCCATCGCATCGACGGCGCTCTGCAGGTCGGTATGCAGATTGCTGCTGCGGCCTACATCGATGACCAGCAGCGAAAAGCCGAGAAGCAGC
Organism: Rhizobium sp. USDA 3886; assembly: GCF_056279785.1. Classification (NCBI taxonomy): domain Bacteria; kingdom Pseudomonadati; phylum Pseudomonadota; class Alphaproteobacteria; order Hyphomicrobiales; family Rhizobiaceae; genus Rhizobium; species Rhizobium sp. USDA 3886. Next base: position 2,184,129 of record NZ_JBWCDC010000003.1, read on the forward strand.
GGCATGGCGATGAGCGTCAAGGCGATGACGTAGCCATGATGATCATTCCAGAACCGTCTGATAACCCTGCTAAGCATTGGCATACCCCCATCGCAGCGCTATCGCCGTGACCTCCGTGCCTTGTGCGTCTTTTCCTTCCGGCGTTGCCGCCGTTCATGCCGTTCGATAGTTACTTGCCGACGCCTGCCCCATTGGACGTGCCATTGGCTGGCACCGGCTGCACGATAGCCGACCCGCCGTTCTGGTACTCGGTGACCACCCTGCGGATCACCTTGCCGTCGCTGGCGATATGGGTTCGCTGCGCTTCCGGCGGGAACGGGTCCTGCGTATGGATGGCCTTGTTGGCTTCCACGGCATTCCCGAGCCCGAAGGTGATCGAGTCTCGATGGTTCATGTAGTCGGCGCAGCCGGAAACGAGGCTGGTGACGATAAAGACGAGAAGCACGCGCTTATCTTTTTGCAACAGCAAGTTGGCCTCCCTGATCCAGATCGAGACGATGGCCATAGGGGCCTTTCACACCTTCGCCGTTGCGAAAGCGGCGCAGCATGTCCTTGTCCACTTCCAGTATACCGAGCGCGAACAGCTCCGCATCGTTCGATGAACGTGTCTGGTCGAGCGGACTATAGAGGTCCTCGCCTGGCGACGCCGGCCGCACGATATGCGGGGTGACGACGATGACGAGGTCGGATTCCTTTTTCTGGAAACTCGTCGAGCGGAACAGCGCGCCGAGAATCGGTATCTGCCCGAGACCCGGCAATTGCTGGATGTCCTTGGCATTGATCGACTGCAAAAGCCCCGCCATTGCGAAGCTCTGCCCGTCGCGCAGCGCTACCGTAGTGCTGGCAGCGCGCGAGATGAAGCCCGGATTGCCGTTGACGTTGATCGACGTATCGAGCTCGGAGACTTCCGGCTCGATCTGCAGGTTGATGAGGCCGTCATCGAGAACCACCGGCTTGAAAGTCAGCCGCACGCCGAAGGGGCGATAGTCGGTCTCGGTGGCGACGGTCGCGCCGTTGGTCGTCGTCGTCAGGATCGGCACTTCGCCGCCTGCATGGAAGCTGGCGGTCGAGCCGCTCATGGCGATCAGGTTCGGCTGCGCCAGTCGGCGCACTACACCTTTCTGCTCGAGCGCGTTGATCACCACGTCGATTTGGCCGCCCGAGATTTCCAGCACCTTGGCGATTAGTTGGCCGAAGGGCTGCATACCCGTCGCTGCGCCTTTGGGGTCGAGGAGGGTGCGGACGAGGCTGCCGTCGTCCACTCCGATACCCTGGCTGGTCGTTGCCTTGCCGATGCCGTTGTTGCCCTGCCCGGACCAACCGATCCCGAGGTCGCGGCCCGTCTGGCGCGAGGCTTCGATGATACGGACCTCCAGCATCACCTGCTGGCTGTCGCTGACCCTGAGCTGGTTCAGCACCGGTCGCTCGGAATAGGACTGGGCGATTTCAATCACCCGCTGCAATTCCACGGCATCACGTACGGTGCCGGTCAGGCGGATGCGATCGTTGGAGTTGAACACCCTGACCTGAGCCCGGGGCGCGGCGGAGCGGATGGCGAGGGCCGCCTCGCTGAAATCGCTGGCGACGCGGACGTCGATGACGCCGAGCAGTCTCTTGCTGTCGTCATAGACCGAGATATTGGTAGCGCCGATCTGCTTGGCGCGAATGAACAGCGATCGGTCCGACAGCGGCACCACGTCGATCATATCGGCGCTGCCGATGACGAGATCGCCGAAAGTCTGGCCGGTATTGAGCGTCAGCGTCTCGTTTGGAGGCAGCGTGACCTGCTGGACCGAACCGCCGAGGGTCACGAACTTTTCCTGCGCGTCGGCGCGCCCGGCAAAGCCTGGCCCCCAGCATACACAGGCCGAAAAAACTGCGACTAGTGCCGCAAGTCTTCTGGACCTTGCAATTCCCTTCTTGCCACACCTCGACATGCCTGCCTTCACCCCCCATTCGGCCGCCGCGCTCGCGCTGCGGCCACCCCGCATCTATGTCACTGGATCAGGCCGACTCTGTGCTCCTCGCGCTTCGTTGTGTTCCAGACGCCCACAGTCGCCCACCTTGGCTCTATCGGCAATGCCGGTTCGACCTTGCTTTCGACAATCTCAACTTGTTTTTCGCGCTCCGGCTTCTTCGCCAGATCCTTGCCGAGTTCGGTCGCCGTCGGCCCACCGCCGAGATCGGCGACGGTGATCTGCCGGGTCTCTTCGACGGAGGACGAAGCGATGTTGCGAAGCGCCAGCGACAGCGTGCCGATTGTGGCGCCGAGCGTGAGGCGCTGCGCCTCGTCGGTCGTCACCTCGAAGGTCACGGTTTTCACGACGGAAGGCTCGTCCTTGCGCTCGTCCGCGGTCTGGTCCACGGCCAGCACCTTGACCCCCTGCAGCAGCACATCGACAAACGTCTGGTCGTTGCCGGCCTGGCCGCGCACGACCCGCGTCAGAAGCACGTCGACGCGGTCGGACGGCCGCACGAAGCCGGCGACGCCGAGCACATCGTTGACGCGGATGGAAACGGCCTTCATGCCCTGGTCGAGTGCCGCCGAGAGCGTGGCGCGCTCGCCGGCTCCGGTGATTTTCGAGGACAGAACCGGCTCGCCCGGATCGATCGCCTCCATGGCATAGCGCGGCTGGGCATCGTCGCCGACTACGGCCTCGATGCTTGCGAACGAGCCTGTGGGCGTTTCGTTTGAGGGCCATGGGATGGCCTTGAGATTTTCAGGACGTACGCGGTCGCCGAAGCGCATCGGCTTGGCGGCGACAACCAGCGTTTTTTCCTGCGTCTTGGTGCGGCCCATCGCCAGCAGCCGAGCCTGCTGATCGGCGAGATACTCGCGCATTCCAAAGACCGCTGCTCCTGCGAGCACGAAAGCAATAACGAGACTGAAAATCGTCGAAGAACGCATTGCCGCTACTCGCTACACTGGACGGAACACATCCATCTGCTGTTTCTAATTTAGAAGAGAGGGGTTAATAAACCCCCCTCTATCTTTCGGTAGCGTTATACGCCGGCCGCCGGAGGAGTAACGTCATCCGGAGCGTTGTCACCGAGAAGGCCAAAGAAGTCACCCCAGTCAGTCCAGGCGGCACTCAGATTTTGTCCTGCCACCATTACAGCCGTAATAACGCCACCAACCAGAAGCCCAAGAAGGACAAGATATTCTGACAGCGCCACGCCATCTTCTTCCCGCGCGAAAGCGCGTACACTATTTACAAGTGCTTTCATCGAGAATTACCTCCAGATTACTTGGCTAGCCGTCATTCCCCCGGCACCGCCTCTTGCCGTCGAGACCACCCCTCCGACTAGGTATATTAATAATCTGTTAATTCTAATTTAGTCAATTAGTGATATTGCATACGAATCGTCGTATATAGTTTATGGTTAAGATGCGGCTCGACAAATCGCGCCGCAAAAACTGCTCCATCGCGGCACGCATCGGCTTTAGAGCTGAATTTGTAGATTATCTTCGCCAATAGAGTTAGGTGGCATGTTACAAATAGTCAGCTTTACTACGTGGCTTTCCGTATTGCTTTTTCTTTATGCCGGGTGGACCGATTTCCGAACGTGGAAAATTCCCAACACACTCGTCCTCGCGCTCGTAACCCTGTATGCGCTGCGCGCCGTGGCAGTAATGCTTGGCTCCGAGGATGTCGGCGCGACGCTGTTTGCCCCTACTGGGATCGGCGGCGATGTCGGTGCCGGCCTGCTGATGTTCGCGCTCGGCGTCGTGCTCTGGGCTTTCCGGATGTTCGGCGCCGGTGACGCCAAGCTCTTCCTGCCGATCGGCCTTTTCATCGGCTGGCACGGCATGCTGCCGTTTTCGATCTTCCTACTCGTCCTCGGTGTCGCGACGATGCTGATGCTGCGGCTGCCGGTGCCGCTGCCGTTTAGCCATCTCGCCTTTTTTATGCGCATCGAGGAAATCCGGGCGAGCCGCAAGGTACCCTATGGCGTCGTCATGGTCTTCGCGGCGCTCCTCACCTTTGCTTTGCCCTCGGCAGAAACTGACGCTTCGGCAACGTCCGCTTCCAGGGCACCAGGAGTTCCCGCACTACTGCTTACGGTGTGATCACCAGCATGAAAGCGAAGAGCTGGAGACCATAGCTAACGGCTTGAAAATGGTGCCGCCTAGGGGCGTTCACGCACCTCTGTCTTGATCGGCTGAAAAGGGCCGTATCGGTCCGCAACAGGTGGTGGGAAGCGGAGGTTCACGAGCAAATGAGAGGCGTTTTGCCGCTCGCCGAAACCGCTCCATATGAGAAAATGGCCCACCACAAGAGCCTGCCGGCATCCCAAAACTCAGGAGCACGCGCGACGTCCGAGAGGCCCCAAGCCAGCCACCTTCGATATTCTGAGGAGAACGGGATTGAGGAAATCCGTTAATCCAGCTAATCGCAGCACGTCTTGCGGACGTAGGTGTTTCCGAACGTCACCATCGAATCCTTTGCAATTAAGTCGGATTTCTTACCGATCGGTAAGGAAAGATTGTCCGGCGAATGTCCGACCTCAGCGCCCTTGCAATGCCTGGTAATTGAGAAGAGAGGATTTCTGGTTCATCGGAGCCCGATCAAAGGAAGCGAAGATGAGACAGAAAGCCGGGCCGCAAAAACCAGCGGCAGAGCAAGTCATCAAGGATATCCGGCGTGCGACGCGCAAGCACCATTCGGCGGAGGACAAAATTCGCATAGTGCCATGACTTACTCTTTTGATGTTGGCCCTTCCATGCTGCGTGATGCACAGGCATGCGCCCATGCCAGGGCCAGGACCAGGGTCACCAGAGCCATGAGCAGATGCAGCTTTGCCGGCTGCGTCACAAGCCGCGGGTCTTTGTGTCTGCGAACGGGCATCCGGAAACAGGAGCAGGTCATCAATGCCCCCACGGCTCAGATTCGCACCGCAGGCAAGTTGATTGCATCGATGTCAGACGAGCTGGGCCGGAACATTTCGTTCCCGCGGAAGCTCACGGCCAGTTCGGACAGGCACCGGCGACGTCCGCCAATCGAGGGCATGGCGGAACAAATGGCCGCCATTATCCGTTGCGGTTGCATGATATTGGGACGCAGACAATGGGTTGGGTTGTCAGAGCTACCGATATCTTACGATCTTGTGCCTTCGCTGAGACTGATAAATACACGCGCGTCTCGGCGACCTGGAGGGGAAACGAATGCATGAGCATGCGATAGGATTCCTGGTTGCAGCGGAGCTGTCGGCCATTTTCTGGGCCGGTCTCTTTCTCGTCCTAGGACACGTTTGACACTCGCAATTGCGGCCGGTTCGCCGCTGCCCGCGATAAATCTGCATCGCCCATCGGCCCGCGCAGGCCCCTCTAGTTGAGCCTCCGAGGTGCGAGAACGAAGTCTCGGCATGCTTAGGCATCATAGACCGGAATAATATCGATGATGTCGGCAATCCGAAATCGATGCTTCACGCCGGCGCCATCTACGAGCACGAAGTCGCCTTGAAAGATCAAACCTGTCGATAGAAAGTTGCGTTCATTCCCGCTATCAAGTATCGACACGATAAGCATATGCTTAATCCTATGCATTACTTACGATAGACCTATATTTACAGACGACAGTAAATTTAATGTATTCACTTGAAGTGGAACCTGAGAGCCCGATCCGAAATTAAGATAAATTGTATCAGCAGGTTAGCTTGACGGCTTGGTCAGTCGCTGATTTTGGGTTTCGCCAAAAACTACCAAGGATCACCTATGCCGGCGACCCGCGCTCGTCGTGGGCGAAGCGGGCTCCCACGTCTCCTGTTGTTCTCATTGACTGAAACGGGGCGCCCGCCCGCTTTCGCCGCAGATCTCACGGGAACCTTTCTGGTCGAGCAGGCGTTCACACCGAGTTTAGGGCCTGGAGAAGGACAAATGAAACTGCAGAAGATCTACACCGCATTCCTCACCGCAGACCTTGCTGCGGCCGAAGGCTGGTATACGAAGTTGCTTGGTCGTGGACCGGATTATCGGCCGATGGACACGCTGGTGCAGTGGGAGCTCTTCGATCAGGGCGGATTAGCGCTTTCAACCGACGATGCGATCGCTGGCAGGGGCGTGATGTTCCTTGTCGTCGATGATGTCGCGGCCGAGCGCCGCAGGCTGCAGGGCCTGGGGATCGTGCTCGGGGACGACATTGAGGGCGACTACTCGACGTTGGTGCAGGTGCGTGATCCCGACGGCAACCTGCTCACGCTGGCGACGCCGCCCTCGCGCCCCTATCCGCCGGCATGACCGCGCCGGAAGAGCGAAATCCATTTCAAGCGAGAAACGCGCCGGCCGATGAAGGCTGGCTCCCCGAATTGAATTCGAACCAACGGCCGCTCGACTAACAGTCAAGGGCTCTACCGCTGAGCTATTGATATCAGCAGGTTAGCTTGACGCCTCGACCTGTCGTTGGTTCAGTGGTTTCGCCAAAAACTTCGAGGGATCAACGATGTGGACCAATACCGCCCGCGCCCTTCATCCGCGAAGCGGGCTGGCTTCGCCAAGCGATTTGACCGACGCCGAGTGGGCAGTGCTGGAGCCGTTGCTCGCTCTTGCCTCGCATGTGGGGCGGCCGCGCAAACGCAGGGATGCACTGCGCCGGATTGGCAAATGGACTGTCGAGATCGTCAAGCGTTCCGATCCGCCAAGGGCTTCGAAGTTCTCCCACGCCGCTGGGTGGTCGAGCGCACGCTGGCCTGGCTCAACAGAAACCGCCGCCTCGCCAAGGATTTCGAGCAAACCATCGCCTCGCCTCGGCCGCCGCGTGGCTGTTCGCTGCCTCCGTCCAACTTCTCGTCAGACGCATTGCAAGACATCGCTACCAAATGGAATAATTTCGAATCCGACCCTGAGGACTTTGAAGCAATATCGGTGGCCGTCCGCGGAGACGTCCGGGCGCGACGGGATGAGGCAGTCGACACCAAAAGCGATCGCCGGCAGTTAAAATAATGCGGACGCAATCGCGAGAAGGGTCGCGGCTAGCGCAGCAAGACTGGGGATCATGACGGCGACACCGGAGATCAACGCCAGCGCTCCTACCCAATCGAACGGCCTGTCAACCGACCTGATCATGACTGCTTTCCTTCGTTCTGTCCTTTAGCGGAACGATGCCGATCAGACGTGTGTTCCATGTCCTCTGCAGCCACCTCGCCTTTCCGCTTCGTGTCGCGAAGGGGAGCGTCCACCGCATTGGGCAGCAGAACCCTTTCCGCGGCTCCATCGAGATCGTCGTACTGGCCGCTGCGCATCGACCATAGGAACGCCATCAGGCCGACGACACCCATCCCCAAGGCAATTGGCAGGAGCCACACGAGATAGCTCATCGGGCAGCCTCTTTGAGATCGAGCCTGCGAATAGCCTTATGCCGCCGGGACGAAACCTTGTCACCCGAAAGCCGCAATGCATTGCCAACCACGAGGATCGATGACGTTGACATCGCGACCGCCGCCATGAGAGGCGTGACATGGCCCGTGATGGCGACGGGCACGAGGAGAACGTTGTAGGCGACGGCAAGGGCGAGGTTCTGGCGCACCAGCCCGGCGGCAGAGCGCGCGACGCCTATCGCTTGTGGGACAGCTTCCAGGCTGGCGCCCAGGAAGACGAGATCGGCAGCATTCCGTCCGATATCCGCGGCCGACGAAGGCGCCATCGAGACATGCGCTGCGGCAAGCGCCGGGGCATCGTTCAGCCCGTCGCCGACCATCAGGACGTGGCGGCCGATCGCGGCCAATTCCGTCAGGCGCTCGACCTTGGCTTCGGGGACGGCGCCGTGGCGATGTTTCTTGATGCCCAGCACAGCGGCAACCTTGCCGACCTCCTCGAGACGGTCGCCGGAAAGAACCTCGGTTGCCAGTCCGTCGGCTGCCAGCCTTTGGACCGCAGTCCTGGCGCCGGGGCGCATATCGTCGGCGATTGCAAACCAGCCCACCGGCTGTCCGTCGCGCGAAAGCCACACGCCTGCTTGTTTCGAATCCTCGAATGTGCCGCCGGAGACCCACGCCTTTCGCCCCAGCTTATAGACGGTCCCGCCGATGCGGCCTTCGATTCCGCAGCCTGGGGTCTCGCGAAAATCCTCGACCTCGACTTTGGCGGGCTGTAGCGCGGTGACGGCCCGCGCTGCGGGATGCTTCGACAGCGCGGCAAGCCCGGTCGCGGCGGCCAGGTCCCGCGGCGCGACGGTGTGCTCGATCACGCGGGCGACGCCGGTCGTGAGTGTTCCCGTCTTGTCGAAAACCACGGTGTCGGCCTCGGCTAGCCGCTCCAGCGCACTGCCGTCCTTGAGTGTGATGCCGAAGTCGAACAGCCGGCGGGCGGCCATGACTTGAACCATGGGCACGGCCAGGCCAAGCGCACACGGGCAGGTGATGATGAGGACCGAAATCGCCACCGTGATCGACCGATGCCAGTCGCCCGTCTGCAGCATCCAGACGGCGAAGGTTGCGAGCGCGAGCAGGTGGACGACAGGAGAATAAAGTGCTGCCGCGCGGTCGGCGATGCGGCGGTAGCGCGCCCGGCCGTTCTCCGCCGCCTCCATCAGTCTCACCATGTCGGCAAGGAAGGAATCCTGTGCCCGTCTGTCGGCCCTGACCGTCAGTGCGCCGTCGACGCTCATCGTCCCCGAAAGAACCGCGCTTCCAGGTTGCGCGCTTTCAGGCGCGGACTCGCCGGTTACCACCGAAACGTCCAGCTTCCCCGTGCCTGCAACGACGGTTCCGTCGACGGGCATACGGTCGCCAGGCCCGACGAAGACGATGTCCCCCGGTTCGACTTTCGCCAGTTCGCGGAACTCGCGGCTTCCGTCCGCTCCAATCACCGTCGCGCCCCTCGGCAGCAAGCGGGCAAGACCGGTAACGGCAGTCCGCGCCTTCTGCCGCATCGCGTGATCCAGCGTGCGTCCTGCCAGGAGAAAGAAAATCAGTGACGTGACCGCGTCAAAATAGGCATGCGGTCCTCCGGCAAAGGTGTCGTAGAGGCTCAGTCCCAGAGCGAGCAGGATTCCGACGGAGATCGGCAGATCCATGTTGGCCGTCCGCTTCCTCACCGAGTTCCATGCCGAAACGAAGAACACCCGTCCGGAATAAGCAACAGCGGGTATGGCGAGCAGCGCCGAGATCAGATGGAAGACATTCCGCGTCGCGGCGTCGGCCCCGGACCACACCGACACCGACAGCAACATGATGTTCATGGCGGCAAAGCCCGCGACCGCCGTCGCCCGCAGCAGCCGGGACATTTCCTGATCGCGTCCGCCATTATCCGTCTCGGCAAGACAAGCGTCGTATCCAATATCCCGCAAAGCCTCGATCATCGGAGGCACATCGCCCTCGGCCCTCCACCTGACGGCGACGCGGCGGGACGTCAGGTTCAGTCGAGCCGCCACGACTCCGTCGAGGCCCTGCAGCGCGCCCTCGATCGCGGCAATGCAGGCGGCGCAACGCGCCTGCGGCACCGAGAGGTCCGTCTGGAACAGGCCACCGCCGAGGTCACGGCTCGCAAGCACGATCTCGCGCGCGGAGGTCCCTCGCGGCGGTACCGGCAGCGATCCGGCTTCGGTTCCGGTCGCACAGCAGCTCATTGTGGCGGCTCCTCGGGACGCGCAACGACCCTGTAGGCATGCCAGGTGGCATGGCCCAGCAAAGGAAAGATGACAATCATCCCGACGAGGCCCGTCGCCACGCAGACTGCGAAAAGCACGAGCAGCATGGCCCCCCAGGCGACCATCGGAGCGAGGTTGTTCCACACCAGCTTCATGCTCGAGCCCATGGCGGTCAGCGCGTCCACACGCTGGTCAAGCAGCATCGGCACCGAAAAGACGCTGAGCGCAAAGGCAAAGGCCGCAAACAGGCCGCCAATTGCCGTCCCGACCACCAGCATCGTCCAGCCATAGGCGGTACCGAAGAGCATGCCGGCGATGTGGTCGAGGCCGGGGAACGCCGTCACCCCGAAAAACAGCGCGTAGAGAAGCACGGCCGCCCGCATCCACAAAAGCACGAGCATAAAAAGCAGAAGGCCGGCGAAGAACACCTGCGCGCCGGCACGGGGACGCACAAACAGCATAGAGCCGAAGCCGATCTGCCGGCTCTCTTCGATCGACCGGCTCTTCTCGTAGAGGCCGATCGCCAGAAACGGAGCAACGATCATGAAGGCCGCTAGCGCAGGAAATAGAATGTAGTCGAGCCCGAAGGCGACGAGCATCCAGACGAACGCGACGGAAAGAAGGAAGACGCCTATTCCGTACGCCAGGCTCGAAGCCGGCCGCGTCCAGACGTCCCGCCAGCCCGCTGACAGCCAACGGAGCCCCTCAAGGACGGGCAGCCCTCGCTGAAGGCGGGGATCCCGTGTTTCGCCAATGCCCGACGTCTCGCTCAGCAGCCAGTACGACTTGTCGCTCTCGCCCATCTCGTGTCTCCTCAGCATGCCGGCTTGGCAGCACGATAGCCGTGACCATCGCCCACTGACTTCAAATGCTCGACGCATTCAGGCTGCGACTGGACGGCCACGTAGACCAGGTGCGCATTCGCCGCGGCCACCAGAAGCAGCCCTGCGGGGATCAGCGCCCAGAGGAGCCACTTCGTTCGGGATCTCTTCATGCGTCCCGTCATGGCTGTTGCGTCCCCAGGTCGTGGACGTAGATCGCCAGCGTGCGGATCTCGGCGGTCGTCAGCCTCTCGTCCCAGGTCGGCATGTGGCCCTGGCGCCCGCCGTGCACGGAGGCGATGATCGTGTCCAGGTCACCGCCGTAGATCCACGTGGAGTCGGTGAGGTTCGGAGCGCCCACGTCGCTTTTTCCCTTGGCGTCTTCGCCGTGGCAAGCGGCACAGGTGGTGATGAACACTTCGCGCCCGGCCTCCAGGCGGTCGACGTTTGCCGGCGTCGAGTAGTCCGAGTGGGACAGCGAATAGACATAGGCGGCGACGCTTCGGACCTGCTCGCGGTCGAGCATCTGATCGCGCCCGAAGGCCGGCATCTGCCCGATCCGGCTTTCCGCATGCCGGGTGTTGATGCCGACGCGCATCGTCTGCTCGATAAGCTGTGGACCTCCGCCCCAGAGCCAGTCGTCGTCTGTGAGGTCGGGGTAGTTCGCCCGCCCCTTCCCGTCCCTGCCGTGGCAGGCCGCGCAATTGTCGCCGAAGAGCTGCCGTCCGGTATCGCGCACGGTCTGCATCAGCGCTTCGTCGGAGAGAATGGTGTCGTAGGGCTCTGTCGCGATGCGGCTCATCCAGCCGGACCGGCTGCGCTCGGCCTCGACGACCTGAGCCTCGACCGTGGTCTTCTGGTCGATGCCAAAGAGCCCCTTGGTGTAGGTCGTTCCGAGCGGCCAGGCCGGCACGAGGAACCACCAGGCAATGGCCCAGATGTGGGTCACGATCAGGAAGATGAGAACGCCGCGCGGAACGGGCGTGTCCAGTTCCGTGATGCCGTTCCATTCGTGGCCGGTCGTCTCGCGGCCGGTGACAGGATCGCGCTCACTCACTTCCATGGCGTGTCATCCCGCTCGAGGATGCTGTGCTTGGCCCGGTCGAAGCGCGTCCGGTTCGACGGCCAGAAGGTGTAGACGAGCACGCCGACTGCAAGGGCGATCAAGTAGAACAGCCCCCAGCTCTTGGAGAATGCGACGACGGTGTCGTGGTCCAGGTCCATGTGACAGTCCTCCGCCTTCAGTTTCCGGGATCCGGTTTCTTCTCGGGAGCCGCGGTATGTTCGTACGCGGCATTGGTCAGCCGTCCCAACACCTGGAGATAGGCGACGAGCGCGTCCATCTCGGTGACGTGCGTCGTGACGCCGTCGAATGCGCTCACCTGCGTCTCCTCGCCGTAGCGCTCGGTAGCTCCGGCGGCAAAGCCCGTGTCGGGAGTGGCCTGGCCGTAGGCGTCGCGCGCTGCGTTCTCCACCATCTCGTCGGTGTATGGAACGCCGAGGGCGCGCTGGGCCGCGAGGTGCTGCGGCAGGTCTTCCATCTTCAGCGGGTTCCGCGCCAGCCAGCGATAGGCGGGCATGTTCGATTCTGGGACGACGTCCCGCGGGTTGGTGAGATGGGCAACGTGCCAGAAGTCGGAATACTTTCCGCCGACGCGGGCAAGATCCGGGCCTGTCCGCTTCGAGCCCCAGAGCATCGGGCGGTCATACCGGGATTCGACGGCCAGCGAATAAGGGCCGTATCGCTCCACTTCGTCACGGAGTGTGCGGATCATCTGGCTGTGGCAAGCATAGCATCCCTCGCGGATGTAGATGTTGCGCCCGGCGAGCTCCAGAGGCGTGTACATCCGCATGTCCGGCGCCTCTTCGACCGTCTCGTCGATGGTGAAGAGAGGGGCGATCTCGACGATGCCGCCGACGCTCGCAGCCGCAATAATTGCGATCACGAAGCCGATCGCCGAACGCTCGAGCTTGCGGTGGAAGAGTTCCGGCATGTCGTCACTCCCCCGGTACGGCGGCGGGGACGACGGGCATATCCCCTTCATGCGCCACGGCAAGCTGCGCGGACCGAACCGTCATCCAGATGTTCCAGCAGCCGACGATGGCGCCGAGAAGAAAAAGCAGGCCTCCGAAAGCGCGGGCGATGTAGTACGGATACATCGCCACCAGAGAATCGACGAACGAATAGGCAAGCGTCCCCTCCCCGGTATAGGTCCGCCACATCAGGCCCTGGATGAGGCCGGAGTTCCACATCGCGAAGACGTAGATCAGCGTTCCGGCGATCGCCAGCCAGAAATGCACCTCGACGAGCGCCGCCGAATACATGCGCTCGCGCTTCCACAGGCTGGGCACCAGTGTGTAGAGCGAGCCGAAGGTGATCAGCGCGACCCATCCGAGCGCTCCGGCATGGACGTGACCGACCGTCCAGTCCGTGTAGTGCGACAGCGAGTTCACCGGCCTGATGGCGAGGAACGATCCCTCGAAGGTGGAAAGCCCGTAAAATACCGCGGCCGCCATCATGAAGCGCAGCGTCGCGTCGTCCCGAACCCGGTGCCAGGCGCCGTTGAGCGTCAGCAGCGCGTTGCCAGCCGACGCCCAGGACGGCACCAGCAGCATGACCGAAAAGGTCATGCCGAGCGTCTGGACCCAGTGGGGAAGTGCCGTGTAGTGCAGGTGGTGGGAACCGGCCCACATGTAAAAGAAGGTGATGCCCCAGAAGCTCAGGATCGACAGCCGGTAGGAGAAGATCGGCCGCTGCGCCCGGACCGGCAGGTAGTAGTAGAGCATTCCGAGGAAGCCGGCCGTCAGGAAGAAGGCGACGGCGTTGTGTCCGTACCACCACTGCACCATCGCGTCCTGGACGCCCGGCCATATGGTGTAGCTCTTGGCGTGTCCCAAGGAAACCGGGAGGGCGAGATTGTTGACGATGTGGAGGATCGCGACGACCAGGATGAACGCCATGAAGTACCAGTTGGCGACATAGATGTGCGGCTCCTTCCGGCGGGCGATCGTTCTGATGTAGAGCACGAAATAGGTGACCCAGACGACGACAAGCCAGATGTCGGCGTACCATTCGGCTTCCGCGTATTCCTTGGACTGGGTGATACCCATCATGTAGCCTGACACGGCCAGCACGCAAAACAGGTTGTAGCCGAAGAGCACGAACCAGGGACTGAGCTGGCCCGCCAGCCGCGTCCGCGAAGTGCGCTGGACGACGTGGAAGGAGGTAGCGATCAATGCGTTGCCGCCGAAACCGAAGATGACGCCTGTGGTGTGCGTCGGCCTCAGCCGACCGAAACTGGACCATCCGGCGTCGAATGCGAGATCCGGCCAGGCGAGCTGCGCCGCCACCCAGACGCCCATGAACATCCCGAACACAGCCCAGGCCATGGAAAGCACGATGCCGACCTTGATGGGATCGTCGTAATATGACGCCTCCCGGTCCTCAACTGCTTCAGGCTCGAAGAGCGAGGACATGACGAGGTAGAGGAGGCCTCCGGAAAACAGCATGACGATCACGCCGTGGACCCCGAGCGCATCAGACCGGCCGGCCGCGGCCATCGTTGCTCCAGCTATCGCGACAGCGATGGCGATGGCGAAGGCCGCCTGCCGTTCCGAGGTCGTAAGCCGCGTGATCATGCTCCCCATCCTCCCCCGACGCTGCAACTCATCGCGCTACGTCACAAAACCGCCGCGGACGTCAAAACAGTTCCACAAGTAAAGTGCGTGTGCGTGCGATATCGGCAAGGTGTAGCCGCCAAATACTTTGGCACCCCTCTCAGCCCATGGAGTGCGCGGTATACCCGTATACGTGAGGCGCTATGCAACGCCCCGTTCGAAGTTGGGAGCATATCTTCAGACATTTGACGACGTCTTCGAACCCATTCTCACACGGCTTGATGCCATTCGCGAACACCGCAGCCATGGCACGTCGATAGAGTAATGTTTATTTGGAGGCTTCGTTGCCGACCGCAATCTCAGGATGCTCCGCCAGAACCAACTGCAAGACGATCAAGCATTGATGTTTGCAAGATCGCGGGCGAAAGCCCCGTTACGCGAGCGCTGGTTTGCGAACAGGATGGCAAGGCGATTGCCATGGCGATCTGGTTCTTCAGGACGTGGCAGGCGAGGAACGGACATCTAACTCGAGGATCGCTATGTGACGCCGAAGGCGCGCGGGTGCCGGCAAGTACCCCGGAGTTCGAATGACGAAGGTCCTGCATACACCCCTCACATCAACAGGGTCTTCTTGAGGCGATGTATATGCCCGGCGCCAATGCCGCAGCAGCCGCCGATTATCGTTGCACCGGCCTCCGCCCAAGAGCAGGCAAAGTGCGAATAGGCATCGTCGCTGAGATCGTTGCGGGTCGTATGGAGGTCTTCGTTAGCGCCGGAATCATTTTGCTCCCCCTCGAAGGCATTGGCATAGACGCCAATCTCTAACGTGGAACTCCTGTTCTTGAACACATGAGATGCTGCCTCCACCGCCGCCCGCATGACTTCCGGCTTGCTGCAGTTGAATAATAGCGCCTTCGCCCCGGATGAGGCCGCCCAGATTGCCGCATCCTCGACCCGTTCGCCGGAACGCAGCTTCGGCTCGCCGCCTTTGACCTGTGCCTCATCATCGGCCAGCGTAAACGACACCCAGAACGGCCTGCCGGTTGCGGCGATAGCAGTGCGGACGGCTTCTCCTTCGGCGATCAGGCTAAAGGTTTCGCCGAGCCACACGTCCACATAAGGGCTCAGATTTTCGACCAGCACCTTGAGATAGTCCTGCACGCGCGAAACATCGAAGTTCTGTGGCTCGTAGGAGCCGAAGATTGGCGGCAGCGAACCGGCAACCAGAACTTTCCGATCCTTGACTGCATCGGCGGCTTCGCGCGCCAATCGACCTGAGAGTGCGATAAGCGCCGCACCCTCCTTCTGGAACCGTTCCTCGCCGATGTGGAAGGGCACCAGCGCATAGCTGTTGGTGGTGACAACGTCCGAGCCGGCGGCGATGAATTCCTCGTGGACCTTTCGCACAATGTCCGGCGAATTCATCAGCGCCAGCGCCGACCATTCCGGCTGCTTCAGCTCGGCGCCGAGGCGCAGGAGTTCGCGGCTCATGCCGCCGTCGAGAATGCATAGTCTGCTCATGGATGGGTCTCCTTAAGGGAATTGAATCAAAGCCGGCCGTAAAGCCTGGCGCAGTGCCGATGATGTCGTCCGCGGTTTCGAGCCGATCGGCAACCGCAAGAGCCTCCGGCGGATGGCCTTCCAGCACTCATTTCTGCCAGCACGGCGAAACGGTCCGCAAAGGCGTGGAATCATGACCGTTCATTTCCCCATTTGCGTTAGCGTCGCGATGGCACCTGCGCCTCGATGAGGCGGAAGGCTCGGGCGATGATCGCCGTAAGAATGAGATAGAAGACAGTAACGACGATCAGCGGCTCATAGACGAGCAGCGTGTCCTGACGCACCTTGCTCGCCACCGCGTAGAGATCCATCACTGTGACGGTGAATGCGAGCGGCGTCGCTTTGAGCTGCATGACGATTTCGCCGCCGATTGTCGGCAAGGCGATCCGAATGGCGCGGGGCAGCCAGATGCGCCGGATCAGCGTGAAGGGCCGCATGCCGAACGCTCGGCCGGCTTCCAACTCGCCCTTCGGTACTGCGAGCAGCGCACCGCGCAGCACCTCTGCCTCGTAGGCGGCATAGTTTAGCGTAAAGCTCACCGCCGCGAAGAAGAAGCCCTCACGCAGGATCGGCCAGAACAGGCTCTGGCGAAGGCCGGGGATCATAGGCAGCAGCGCACCGACACCGTAATAGAGGAGCCAGAGTTGGATGAGCAGAGGTGTGCCGCGGAAAAAGGTGCAGTAGCCGCGAGCGAGATATTGCGTCAGCGGACCGCCGCTCACCTGCGCGAAGGCGAGGCCGATCGCGAGGACGAAGCCGAAGGCAACCGAGATCACCAGCAGCAGCACCGTCTGCCCGGCGCCTGCCAACAGAAGCGGCCAATAGGAGACTATCCATGAGAAGGTCATGCCGTGTGCTCCTCAGGAGGCTTCGGCTGTCCGCGGCGCACATGGCGCTCGATCAGGTTGAAGACGATGTTGGAGACGAGCGTGATGGCAAGATAGAGAAGGGCCGAGGCCAGGAAGAAGATGAAATAATGCTTGGTGCTCGCGCCGGCCAGGCGCGTGGCGAGCGCCAGCTCCTGATAGCCGACGACGGCAACCAGCGCGCTGTCCTTGGTGACCGACATCCACAGATTGGCAAGACCCGGCAGGGCATTTGGCAATAACGCCGGCAGGATGACGCGGCGGAAACGCAGCATTGGCCCCATGCCGAAGGCCTTCGCTGCGTCGATCTGGCCAACGGGGATGGCGAGGATCGCGCCGCGCAGCACTTCCGTCACGTAGGCGCCCTGCACGAAACCGAGCACGGCGACGGCGACGACGAAGCCGTTCACTTCGATCGCAGGCAGATTGACCGCGGCCAGGAGCCGGTTGAGGCCGTCCATTCCCGCATAATAGAGCCCGACGATCAAAATCAGTTCCGGAATGGCGCGGATAGCTGTCGTATAGAGATTGAGCAGCAGGCCGAGCGGCCTGTTGCCGGAAAGCTTGCCAAGCGCGCCTCCTGTCCCGAGCAGGAGGCCGATCAGGAATGCGCCGACGGAGATGGCGATCGTGGAGGCGGCGCCCATAAGCAGGGTTCCACCCCATCCGGGCGGATAGGGGGAGAGCAGATCCAGAACACCTTGTGGGGCAGCCGCCATCGATTGGGTCGCTTACTTTGCGCCATAGATGTCGAAGTCGAAATACTTCTTGGTGATTTCGTCGTATTTGCCGTTGGCACGCACGGCAGCGA
Organism: Rhizobium sp. USDA 3886; assembly: GCF_056279785.1. NCBI lineage: Bacteria > Pseudomonadati > Pseudomonadota > Alphaproteobacteria > Hyphomicrobiales > Rhizobiaceae > Rhizobium > Rhizobium sp. USDA 3886. The sequence continues at coordinate 2,201,389 of NZ_JBWCDC010000003.1, forward strand.
TCGCGGCGTTCAGCTTTGCCTCGAGCTCGGTATCCTCCTTGCGCAGGCCGCCGGAAACGCCAGCCCCGAGAATCACTTTGTCGTCGGCAACGTCGCCCATCTTCGCGCAGCAGTCCTTGCCGGCGTCACTCTTGAGGAAGGCATCAAGGGCAAGCGAATCGCCGAACACATAGTCGATGCGGCCGGCGGCGAGATCCTGGAATGCCTCGTCAAGCGTCTGATAAGTCTTCTCGTCGGCGACATCGGCGAAATACTTCTTGTAATAGTCCGACTGAATGGTCGAGACCTGAATGCCGATGGTTTTGTCCTTGACGTCATCGGCCGCAGCACCCGGCTTCTGGTCCTTTGGGCCGATCAGGGTGCTCGGCGTGTTGTAATACCTGTCGGTGAAGTCGATGACCTTCGAGCGCTCTGCGGTGTTCGACATCGATGACCAGATGACGTCGAACTTCTTGCTTTGCAGGGCCGGAATGAGCCCGTCCCAGGAGAGCTCGACGATCGAGCATTTCTCCTTCATCTCGTCGCAGACGGCATTCATCAAGTCGATTTCCCAGCCCTGCCACTCGCCGGAGGCGTCCTTGGCGAAAAAGGGGGGATACGATTCGTTCATGACGCCAAAACGGACTTCAGCCTGAGCTGTGATGGCAGAAATGGCCAGCGTGGCGCCGGCGAGAAGCAGGGGGAGCAGTTTCATTCGTGGCATTCTCCTGTTTGGATTGTCTGTAATGAAGCGGTGCATCAATGCGTAAGCATGCCGGTGAATTCCCGGCAGCGGGCACTCAAGGGGGCGTCGAAAATCTGTTGAGGCGGACCCTCCTCCTCGATCCGTCCCTGATGCAGGAAGAGAACGTGGCTGGAGACGTCGCGGGCAAAGCGCATCTCATGGGTGACGAGCAGCATGGTGCGGCCCTCCTCCGCGAGGTCGCGAATGACCTTGAGTACCTCTCCGACCAGCTCGGGATCGAGTGCGGAGGTCGGCTCGTCGAAGAGCATGACGGCTGGATCGACGCAAAGTGCACGGGCAATGGCGGCTCGCTGCTGCTGACCGCCGGAAAGAAACGCGGGATAGGCGTCGCGCTTTTCGTAAAGCCCGACCTTGTTGAGCAGTGCTTCCGCCTTCTCGATAGCCTCGCGACGGTCAACGCCCATGACATGGACCGGCGCTTCGATGATGTTCTCAAGAACGGTGCGATGTGCCCAAAGATTGAAGTTCTGGAAGACCATGCCAAGGCCCGTGCGCAGCCGCTCGATCTGCCGCCGGTTCACCGGCTGCATCTTCCCGCTGCGGCTGCGTTTCAAGGTAATTTCCTCGCCGTTCACGACGATGCGGCCCCGATCGGGCATCTCCAGCAAATTGATGCAGCGCAGGAATGTGCTCTTCCCTGAGCCCGACGAACCGATGATTGAAATCACATCGCCTTTACGGGCCGTTGTCGAAATGCCCTTGAGGACTTCATGTGGGCCATAGCTCTTGTGAAGATCATCCACACGAAGTGCCTGGGGAGACGATTCTGTCATGCGCGGTACCGGTCCAAATAATGTTCGGAGAATATCGCGGATAGATGCGGTTTTTACGCGCAAATTATGATTGTTTTGCATATATAATGCAGAAATCTATTTCTGATGCATTTAATATGACAGAACGCCGGTATCGCCGGGTAATTTCGCCGCCGAAATGGAGGAACAGGGATGGAAAGACTGGATGCCTTTGATCGCGATATTCTCGACATCATTCAGCGCAATTGTCAGCTGACGGCGGAAACCATCGCCGAAAAGGTCGGGCTTTCGACCTCGGCGGTGCAGAGGCGGCTGAAACGCCTACGCGAGGACGGCATCATCAAGGCGGAAGTAGCCGTCGTCGATCGCAAGGCGACGGGCACGCCGATGGTGTTCATCGCCGGATTGGAGATCGAGCGTGACAACTACGATGCGCTCGCGAAGTTCCGCCTTTGGGCGGAAAAGCAGGATCACGTCCAGCAGGTTTACTATGTGACCGGAGCGGTGGACCTGATCGCCATTGTCACGGCCCGCGATGTCGAACATTACGACGATATCGCGGCCCTGATCATGAAGGAAAACCCGCAGATCCGGCGCATGCATACCAATGTAGTGTTAAGGGACGTCAAGCTGGGTCTGTTGGTTCCGCTGAGCGCTTGCGATGATCCCAGCAGATAGGACGGCCAGAGAGGCACACGCTCGAATACCTTGGCCGAGACCATGTATAAAGACCGCCCAAAGATTGCGGGCGGTCGCACTAGGGCCAAACCAGTGCTCGTTGTCTGGTCCTACGAAATTTTGATATGCGCCGGGACGAGAACGCCTCGCTCAAAGGGTCCGGGTTCGACCGAATGTCCGAAGCAGTAGGTTGATCGAGACAGCGACTTTGTCAATGTCACGAACGTCCTGAGAGTAACGCCCGGTATAAAGCTTGACGATCATCTTATCGCGGGCCGACCCGCTAAGATCGAAATGGAGGTGCAGGTAGAAGGCCTCCTTGTCGCCATGGCGAGCAACGCTCCTTCGTCTTTGAGTGACCATCCTTAGTTCCGTTTTGAAGGGTGAAAAACCCTCGAGCGACAGCGTGACATCGGCAGATGCAAAGCGCGTCTTTGTCGGCACGGCAACGACTGCCTTGTCGAGCGCCAGACTGACCATGCGGCCGGGAACGCCGTCGACGTGAACCTCTTCATCAAGTTTGAACGCATTGAAGAGCCGTCGCGGTTTTTCAAAGCAGATCAAGGACGCGATAGCGAGAACGACAATGTTGATGCCCGACCAACAAGCCGCAATCGGCGAGAATTGCGCCTCGACATGGGAGGTCTCAGGCACAATATTGATGACAAGACCGATGGCCGTCGCCAAGATCAACACTGCTATCCAGGCAAAGCTGTATCCATCAACTCCGATCGCCTCGTTGCCGCTGCCCTTCGGGGTCACCCTAAACGGTTTGCCGAAGGGACGCACCACACTGGAAATAACGGTTGGTAACATCCGAAACGTCGCAAAGGCTCCGACGGCACTCGATACGACGGGCAAATACCGCGTCGGTGTTATCCAGAGCATCAAGAGGAAATAGGCCGTCAGCAACGGTACCTGATTGGAGATATAATCCGCAGCGTTGGTGAAGTAGAGCGGAAGCAAGCCGAACCAGAGATATATGATCGGAATGATCAATATCGTAAAGCGCACCAGATACTGCACCAACCACGACAGCGGAAGGAACATGATGCGTTGAAAAAGTGAGAGACCAGGGCCGCGCAGTGGGCCGTTGTGAAGATAGAGTGTTTGAATTCCCCCCCGACACCAGCGCTCGCGCTGTACGAAATAGCCAGTCAAATTCTCAGCGGCCAATCCCATCGACAGGCGCTCATTCAGGTAACGGGTCTTGTAACCCTTGTTGAGCATGGAAAGGGTGGTCAACAAATCCTCTGTGATGGATTCTGTCGGAAAACCCCCAATCGCGTCGATCGCCTTGCGTCGCGCGATCGAGCATGAGCCGCAGCAGAAACTGACGTCCCAGATATCTCGGCTCGGTGCAATTTCGTCAAAAAACAAACGCTGCTCGTCCGGCCAGATATTTTCGAGACCGAGATTTGACTGCACCGGATCGCTATTGAAGAAATGCTGCGGCGTTTGAACGATGCCGATGGTTCCATCGGAAAAGAAGGGAAGCGTGCGGCGCAGGAAGTGACGATAGGGCACGAAGTCAGCATCGAATATCGCGATGAAGTCGCCGGAGCTGACCTTCAGACCGTTGTTCATGTTTCCGGCTTTGGCATGGCTGTTGTCGGGCCGTGTGACGTGGATTGCTCCCCTCTCCTTGCAGTACGCCTTAAGCCAATCACGACGCTGATCGTCGAGCACATAGACTTTCAGCTTGTGTTGCGGATAATCGAGCGCAAGCGCCCCTATAATCGTCCTTTCCAGGACGTCGAGCGGCTCGTTGTAGGTAGGAATGAACACATCCACCGTGGGTAATTGTTCCTCGTCACCTCTAAAGAAGTCTCGCGCGAGCCTGTCCGCTTCTGCGCTCCGGTCCACGTATCGACTCATCAAGACCAGGAAGAGGACGACTTCGAAGAACGCGAGAATTTCTACGATGAACAGAAACCAGACCCAGTAGAAGTTGGGGCCATCGTTGGGATAAGGAAGTACCGTCTCGAATAACCGCCAGAGTATATAGCGCAATGCAATGGCGCCAACGACAGCGCATGTGATTGCGCGGGTCCAGCTATGGTTACGCGACCAGTTGAAAGGCCCAAGCAAAAAGAACGCCAAGACCAAAAACGTCGGCGCCAGTGCTATGAGATACTGAACCACAGGCCTTCCACCCAGTTCCATATGCGGATGTTAGGTTTGGGCAGGCGCACCTGAACAGAACGCCCCACCTGGCAAAAGTTCGCAAAGTCCGTGTTGAGAGCGGAAGGAGTCATGCCCACGCGGATTCGATCGTTGCGTTTGGCTGTTTCGGGCTGATTTGCTGCCAGCGTATCCTTCTCGGCGACCGCGGCGCTACCTCTTACCGACAGGACCACGCCTTTGAAGACGTCGCCAGCGCCTAACAAGCGCACCTCTGCAGCAAGGCCAGGATAAATCTCTTGGTAATCGACCTCCGGAACCAGGATATCGACGAAAAGATCGCTGCAGTCGAGGATACGCATCAGCTCGTTATTGAGAATGACGTTCGAGCCGTTGACGACGTTGCTACTCCATACGACTCCATCGAAAGGCGATGGAACGGATGCCGAAGTGAGACTGCGGACGCGGTTTTCCTCCTCAATCAGCTGCTTTTGCACCTGTGCGGCCCGTGTTTCGTTTTCGGCGATGCGCGTGTTGAGATCGTTGATACGAACAATCACCTCATCCTGCCGCTGGCGGGAATAGGGCACATCGTTCTGGCCGTCACCGAGAACGAAAACTCCTTGGCGAACCGCCTCCAGCTTTTGTTCGAGCTGGGCAACGGTCAAGCCACTGATTTCGAGTTCGCCCCCCGTGGCTTCCCAGGCCGCTCGGGCGGACTCGACCATCTTGGTCGAGAGGATACCCTTCGCTTCGAGCGCCAGCCGCCGGTCAAAGTCGACTTGCGCGACATTGTCCTGCGCCTCGGAAACCTTGACCCGCTTGTTTAGAATCTCAACTTGTCGCTCCAAGTCGGCAATGGTTGTCCGTGTAAAGACTTCCATGCGTGCAGCCAGCTGATCACGAAGCCGTACGAGCTCATCGCGTTCCCGCTTCAGCGCCGCAGCATGTTCGACGGCAGTCATGTGGTCGGCCTGCAGCGAAGTCAGTATTGCGCGGTTCACGCGGGCATTGCGAATTAAGGCGAGCGGCTCTCCTGCCAACACGCGCGCACCAACTTTGGGGGGCGTTTCTGCGACCTCGCCGTCGATCGGAGCGTTCACGATCGCAAATCGCGCATTCACCGTACCGTCGAGGCTTGTGAAGCCAGTGAGGCTGGGCAGCATAAGAACGATCACAAGCGCGAGGAGTGATATGCCGACCAGAATACGGGTGATGCGGTGATTCCAAATCATTAGCGTTTCCGAAAATTATCAACTGCAAGGCATTCGTGCGGGGTTAACGCGATGCCAATGCAACCCAATCTTGTGGTGATCTAGGCTTGTCAGAGCCACCGGCAAGAGCGAGGAGCTGGCTGCGCGCAATGCGTGCAGTAAAATGTTGGATATGGCTAACCTTTGGACCAGCTGTCTTCTATGGCGGGAGGCTCGTCTTGTATCATGATTGGAGCGTCGACGCTTCTTTTGGCGAAGTTGCCGGTCGTTCCGTGGTTCCTTTTTAGCCCAAGTCGTCCCAGTAGGATCAAGAGCAGCTCAAAACGAGCAAATCTGCGATTTGGGCTTTTCCGCTTTCCGGACTGCAGCCTCGTGGCGGTTGAAGCAGTGGGTGTCGCGATATTTCAGCCCGCTGGAGGCCTCACTTAGCAAAACAGGAACAGCACCTGTCGACAGTCATTGTGACGTTGCCAGATAGGCCAAGTCGGCCCGCTGCGATTTAGGCCATAGGGAGCCGGGATAAGGCAATCAGTCAGAACAAGAGCTGTGCCGTCTGCCCTTGTTGCGTTATCAGTTCGATCGCTTGTTTGTCGAACGAGACGAAGGTTTCGCCACCCAACCAATTGCCCTCATAGGCCATGATGCCATCCGCAAAATCGCCGCCAGCTTCGAGGATCGCAAGCCCGGCCTCGACAGCGGGACGGTTCATCACGACATTTCCAGCATCCAGCAAATCACGGATCGTCACGGCTACATCTTCTTTCGGGAGCTTCGCGCCCCTGCGCAGTATCCAGACCAGTTCACACAAGCAAGGCAAGGAAACCGCGATCAGCGAAGCCTCTTTCAGGAGCTTACTTGCGGCGCGGCCTCGCTTTGCGTCGTCCTGCAAAACGGCTCGAGCCAACACGTTTGTATCGACAGAAATTTTCATTGCTCACCCGCCCAACCAGAGGCGGCAATCTCGTTCATTTCTTCAATCGTCATCGGTTTTTTAACCTTGCCCGCATGCCGACCAATGAAATTATCAATAGTGCCAGTTGGCCGCGCCGCCTTCACCCGAAGCTCACCGCCCGGCAGCTTGTCAATGTCGATCCGTTCGCCCGGCTTGATGCCGAGGTGCTGCAGCAAATCCCGCTTTAGCGTGACCTGCCCTTTCATCGTTACCGCTAGTGAAGTCATGGGGCGTCCCCTTTCGTTAATACGCTTATATGGTAATTGAAATTTTCATTACAAATAAGCTGAATCGAAGATTCGATCGTGTTGGGCTGAATTGGGCCGTGTTGCATGGAACGGATCGCAGATGAAATGATCCTCCAGGTATTCCAATCGGCTGGCTTTGCCTCTGAGGGGAACAGCGTTGATGTTCGCGCTCGCCGTTCCCCTCCCCTCAAAAGGGAACAGATGCTTGACGGGGCTGACGTGCGGCCAAGAGCCAAGAGCCCGCATGAGAAAGCTATTACGGAACGGCCTCAACGTGCTTTTCGAAGCGAGGAATATGAGGATTAATCCAGGCCCAGTCTGGAGCTGATGCCGTCCAGATCACACTCGTCGGCTCCGCGATGTTCGGCTGATCGAATGTGCCCACGCGAACCACAATATAGCCCGGCTGAGACATGGCTTCGCTGAACATCTGGGTTCCGCAGGTCGGGCAAAAGCGGCGTCGGATAATCTGGCCGCTGTCAGCGACGCTTGCGTATTCTGCAAGCTCGCCTTTGATGGCAATATCTCCGCTGGCGAAGACGACATTGATGGAAGCATTGCCACAGGAGAGGTATTGGCAGTCCCTGCACCAGCAGGCGCGTTTGAGGATCGGTGCGCTGGATACTTCGAACTGGGCCGCTCCGCAAAAACACCGCCCTGTTATCGGTTTGCTCGTCATGCTTCACCTCATTTGCTTGCTCAGGTGTAATATCGTTCGTGAACATGGGCACGTCCACGCTGTCATAAAAATGGTTCCCGCCCGGCTTTGCGAAACAGACGGCAAGTTGCGTCCGTATCGATCAGTCAAACAGGCCTGAGGAGGCGCGACAGGAGTGCGGGAACGAGGATTTTGTGTAACGGCAGGACGGCTGCGAGATAAACGCGGCCGAGCAGGTTGTTTCGCTGAACCAGCGTCGTGGCGGTAACCCGGAGCGTGGCGTCGTTCAAATCTGCGACGTCGACAATGAGCCGAAAGTTGAGGTGCCTGTCGTCAAGGCCAAGAACGATGCGCTCGGGAGACGATGAAAAGACTGGAAGACCTCTGTGCTGGGTCGACAAGTCCAGCTCGTCGCCGGACTTCAACCCAAAGGGAGCGACGACGAGATTGCGAAGGGCCAGAAGTTTCGCGATCCAGCCCGGCGGCTGACTGAATGCCAGCTGTGCTGCCTGAGGCGCGCTCATCGTCGTATCGATCACCTCGATGGCAAAAGCGTCGCAGAAATCGGCGGATGGCAGGATCTGTCCGCAGCCCTCGGGGATGGATATAGGAAATGGCCGCACGGAATGCTCCTTTCGATCTGCTTGCATTGCGTCGAGTGGCGGCTGCGTCTGAAGGCATTCAGTTGGCAGAACCGGTCGCCGGCATGTTTCCCCAGACGACCAGAGCGAATGCGACGCTCATCAGAATCCAGCTTGGATGAAGACGGCGCACCCCCCATAGGGCGCCGAGAGCGCCAAAGAGAAATGAGCTGCCCGCGAAAAAACTGGCTGCAAGTTGCGCCTCACGTCCGTACCAAACGACAGCCGCGATCAAAGCAACGCCGCTAAGCAACCAGTTGAACGTGGTGAAATGCAGCAGCAGCGGTATCAGCCTCCGCATCGGTGCCGGCGGTGCCACTTCGGTGGCAATAAGCGCGTCAATGCGGGTGATGATCAGCTTCTGCATGAGAATACCGTGAGGCACCGCTGTTCCGCCGCCGATGACCCCGGCTGCTATCAGGGCTGCGCCATGCAAATCCATCATCTCGAACCTTCTCCATACATATCTGTATGGTCAAGATGAAACGCTTGTTGCCAAGAGTCAATACACCTGTGTATGGTCGGCCCATGAATGATCGTCTTGCGAAGTCCGACTGGATCGACCATGGCCTGCGCACCCTTGCCGAGCGCGGCCCCAATGCCCTGAAAATCGGCGCCATGGCGGAGGGGCTGAACGTTTCCCGCGGCAGCTTTTATTGGCATTTTCGGGACGTCGCCGATTTCCGGACACAACTCCTGGAGCATTGGAGAGACTGGACAACGCAGCGGGTCATCCGGGAACTGGAGGCTGATCTCAATGAGCCGGACCGCCTGAAATCGTTGGTGAGCAGTGCATTTGCCGGCGATCGGGGGAACGGTCGATCAATAAGATCACTGGACAAGGCTGTGCGTGCCTGGGCCATAGATAGTGATGAAGTTGCGGCGGTCGTTGCCTCCGTCGATGCCGACCGGGTGGCCTATATCGCAAGGTTGCTGGTGGAATCCGGGGTGGAAAGCGAAAAGGCGGCCTATCGGGCATCCTTCCTTTATTGGGCCTATCTGGGCCAGCCGATTGCGATGAACCCCGTTTTTTCATCCGTCACATCGACCGCCATCGCCGATATCTGCGAGCTATTCAGAAGATGAGGATCAAGACGATGTTCAGATTGACGCCGCGCTCTCTGATCAACTTCACCGCTTCAAGCTTGTATACGCAGTTGAACTTCCGTCTTTGGATTCACGCTCTCCGGTTTCGGGAAGAAGCACCTTATCTCGATGTCCAGGAAACGGGGAGCAGGCCGTTCCATCGCTCGCTCAAGGTCCGTCGGCTGCGGATCGTAGTCCAATCAGCACAGCGCGCTGTGGCGTGCTGTAGCCTGGTTGCGGGGGCAGGATTTAATCTTAACTTGCGATCTCCGAGCACCCCGAACCCCTTACTCAAGCTTCTGGTTGCCGAGAACCGCATCGGCCTTTTTCGTAGCGCTGCGTAAACATGGCACCCTAATTCTGCGCGCCAACCGAGGGCTCAACCTCTCAAGCTTTGCGGCGCATCGGCGCTCATACCGCTTCGCCGAATACAAGGACCACTCTTCCTCTACGGCTGGCCGCATTGTACTCAAACCATCGAGATCAATCACGACCGTCCCGCCAAAATAGGCATCTGCAACATCGATGCACTCGGTAACGGGTTAGGCAATCTTCTGCAATTTATCATCACTCTGGAAGCGGGATGTGCTCATCCCGGTCGTCGACCCGAAGATCGAAGCGACCCTTGCCCCAGTTTTCAGCGCGCCACTCGGCCTTTGCGGCTTCGATACGTTCCTGCGACGAGGCAACGAAGTTCCACCAGATATATCGGGGTCCAGCTAGCGTCGCACCGCCCAGGATCATCAGCCGCGCGCCTTTTTCCCCGGCTGCGACCGTGATCCTGTCGCCAGGACGAAACACCATCATCTGGGGTGCTTCGAACTCCCGGCCAGCGATTGAGATCGAGCCTTCGACAATGTAGATGCCCCGGTCCTCATGATTGTCCGGCATCGGCAGGCGAGCGCCTGCTTCAAGCTTAACATCAGCATAGAATGTTTCGGAAAACATGGTCGCGGGAGCGAACTTGCCATAGGCGTTCCCGAGAATGAGCCTCACCGACACACCATGGTCCTCTATCATCGGCAGCGTCTCCTTGCCGTGGTGTTCGAACATCGCCGCGATGTCTTCGTGGCTTTCCGGCAAAGCCAGCCAGGTCTGGATCCCGAACAAGCCGTTCGGCCCTGTCCGCGCCGCTGCGGATGTCCGCTCGGAATGAGAAACACCTCGCCCTGCGACCATCCAGTTCAACTCACCGGGACGGATGATCTGGTCAGCCCCGGTGCTGTCACGGTGGTGAAAGTCACCGCGATACAGATAGGTGACCGTGCCAAGACCGATATGGGGGTGCGGCCGAACATCGATGCCCTGGCCGGTCAACAGCTCGGCCGGGCCAGCCTGGTCGAAGAAAATGAATGGTCCCACCATCTGCCGCTTCGGCGCCGGCAGGGCGCGCCGAACCTCGAAGCCGCCAAGGTCACGGGCCCGAGGAACGATTAGGGTCTCGATCGCGTCGATGCCGACCTCGTCAGGACAGCCTGGTTCGATTGCAGGGTTCCAACTCATGCGCCTTCACCTCATCCGTTTGGCGATCTCCTGCCTGCGTAGAGCGCAGGGGTCGCTGCATGGCCCCAAGTGACTAACGGGTGAGCGCCCCCAAGACTAGTTGCGCGGCGCGGTGAGCTGTGTCGCAAAAAGTGGAACGCAGTCCATGCGTCAACACGCAGATCCTACAAATGCGGATTTCTTTCGAACGATTCGATCAGGAACTCGGAGAGGATACGCACCTTTCGCGCCGGGTGCGGGCTGGGTGGCCGCACGACGTAGACCCCACCGACCGGTAGCGGAAAACGGGTCATGACTGGAACGAGCGCGCCGGACGCAAGATATTCATGGGTAACGCAATCGGGAAGCCACGCTATACCAAGCCCTGCTGCGGCCGCGCTGGCGAGCGCCGCGCCATTGTCGGAACTGAAGCGCCCCTGCGGCTGCACAGTGATGATCTTGTCGCCATCCATGAAACGCCACGTTTCGGCGCCCACGAGGGCTTGATGAGCGGCGATTTCATCCGGCTTTTCAGGTGAACCATGTATCCTGATATAGTCCGGGCTCGCCACCAGCTTGCCGTAGATCTGACCAACGCGCCTTGCAATCAAGTTCGAGTCGCGCAGGGCGCCGACCCGGATCGCGCAATCGAACCCGTCCGCAATCAGATCGACGAACCGATCGGCATACTCGGCATGGATCTGAAGCTGCGGGTGGTGGCGCGCCATCTCCGCAAGCACGGGTGCGAAGTGTATCGGGCCCGATGTTAGCGGGACGGCCACCCGCAAGCGCCCGCGAAGATCACCGGCAGGCAAGATCGTTTCCCGCGCAAGGTCGATCTCGGCACAAATCCTGGCGGCATGTTCTCGAAACGTGGTCCCGGCTTCCGTGAGACCGGCGCCACGGGTCGTTCGTGCAAGAAGCTGGATACCGAGCGCTTCCTCAAGCCGGATGAGGCGCCGACTGACCATTGACTTAGAGATCCCCAGTCGACGTGCCGCGCGAGAAACGCCCCCGGCATCGGCAACTTCGACAAATGTCCGCAGATCCTCGATGTCCAATTGGCGTTCCCCGCTTTTGCGATACAGCCTGGCATCCATGCCTATCGCGCTGCCCTCACGATTGGCGCGACTTCAGTGCCGAGAAGTTCGATCGATGTCTTCATCGCTGCCGTGTCGAGAGAGGCTGTGCTCATCTGGAAGGTGATGCGCGAAACGCCGCCAAGCGTCTCACTGGCCTGCAGCATCTTGGCTGCGACCGTCTTCGGGTCACCGACCAGGAATGCGCCCTCCGGACCTGTCATGCCTTCGAACTGCTGGCGCGTCGGCGGTGACCAGCCGCGTTCGCGACCGATCTTCGTCGTCAGATGCGCCCATCCCGGAAAGAAGGCGTCCTTCGCTGCGGCGCTGGTCTCGCCCAAGAATCCCATCGCGTGGACGCCGACCTTAAGCGTCTCGGGGCTATGTCCCGCGCGACTGCCAGCTTCGCGATAGAGATCGACAAGCGGGCGGAAGCGCTCGAAGCTCCCGCCGATGATTGCGATCATCAGCGGAAGGCCAAGCGCACCGGCACGAGCGAAGGATTGCGGCGTGCCGCCGACCCCAATCCATAATGGTAGCTGTGGTTGATGGGACGCGGAAAAACACCTTGCCCTTTGAGGGCCGGACGGAAGCGACCTTCCCATGCAATATTGGTCGCCTCGCCAAGCTTGAGAAACAGGTCAAGCTTTTCAGCAAAAAGGTCGTCATAGTCCCGCATGTCGAGGCCGAATAGCGGATAGGCCTCGACGAAGGAACCTCGGCCGGCAACGACTTCCGCACGACCTTTGGAAATCAGATCGAGAGTTGCGAACTCCTGAAAAACCCGCACCGGGTCGGCGGCACTCAGAACGGTCACCGCGCTCGTCAATCTGATCCGGCTCGTCCGGGCCGCTGCCGCGGCCAGAATGACAGTCGGGGCAGAATCGAGAAACTCGCCGCGATGATGCTCGCCCATGCCAAAGACATCGAGCCCGACGCGGTCCGCGACGACGACCTCCTCGATGAGTTCGGCCATACGCTCGGTCGCCGAAGGAAGCCTGCCTGTGGTCGGATCCGGGAGGATGGCTGCAAAACTGTCGATACCGATTTCCATTTTGGTCCTTGGATATTTGTCAGTCTACGCCGGCGACTGACGCTGGAAATGCATCATGCGCACAATCAAGCCGGTGCTTCAGATACTTCGACCTGTCATGAAAAAGGGACGACGAGGTACAACGCACCGTCCGGGCTCTTGCGACACGTTCATCGAGAAACCCGTCATCCCCGTTAGGTTTTTTAGTGCCCGCTTTGGGTGCTCGGCACCGGCGTGTTGAGAAGTTGCTGCTCCCAAAGATACGCGATGCCGCTGCCGCCGAAGTGCTGGATGAGAATCTCGGTCAGCTCCTCGACATGCTCGGTGCGCGCCCAATCGCGTTGCCATTCGCCAGCGAGCGCCATCACGGTCATCACGTTCGCGCCGGCCGCGATCATTCGCTGGATGGCAACTTCATGAGACTCCTTCGAAATCCCGCCCGACGCGTCGGTGATCACGGTCACGTCCCAGCCTTCGCCGGCGGCCTGGATGGCAGGCATTGCGACGCAGACCTCGGTCCACAGGCCGGCGATGATCAGCTGCTTGCGGCCGGTCGCCTTGACGACGTTCACCACATTCTCGTCCTGCCAGGTGTTCACCCAGGTGCGATCGATGACTTCCTGGCCAGGGAACACGTCGGTGATCTGCTTAAAGAGAAGTCCACCGCGCGCCGCGATCACGCTGGTGAGAATGGTCGGAACATTGAAGGCTTTTGCCAGCTTCGCCAGCGCGGTCGTGTTGTTGACCACCATATGAGGATCATGGCTGTTCAGGTTCGCGAGCTGATAAGGTTGATGGTCGATCAGAACGAGGACGGAATCTTCGGGGCGGAGAAGTGAGTCAAGGCCGTTACGAAAGGTCATGGTTTCATCCTATGTTGGCGGTTTATTGAAGCGCGTTTGCTCAAAAGACATGCGCCCTCCGAGGCGCTGCCGCGGGACGAAACTTGTCATTCCTGTTTGTGATGCGGTAGTCCTTGCCTGTGCTAAGCTGTGTCGCAGAATGAGGAACACTGAGTGGATATCGAAGATCTCCGGACATTCGTCGAAGTTGCTGATGCGGGAGGCGTCACCTCGGCCGCGCTGCGGCTTGGCATCTCCAAGTCGATGGTCAGCCGACGGCTTGTGCGGCTTGAAGCGGAGCTTGGTGTCCAGCTCCTAGCCCGATCCACACGCGGGGCTTCTCTAACAGAGGCAGGCGCAACCTTCCGGGACTACGCAGCCAGGGTTTCCGCCGAGATAGATGTGGCGAGGGAGACCATCCTGCCGGCTGGTGAGCTTCGCGGTCGCTTGCGTGTAGCCGCGCCGCTTTCCTTCGGGCCGACGCATTTCGCGAAAGTACTTGCACAAATGGCGCGTCGCCATCCTCATCTCCAGATCCAGACCTGTTACAGTGATCGCTTCGTGGACCTCATCGCAGAAGGATATGATTGTGCGATCAGGGTCGGCACTCTTCAGGACTCAAGCCTGATCGCAAGACGCGTCGGTCCCCTCTACGGGAATTTCGTCGCAAGCCCGGGCTACATCAAAGCCCATGGCTCTCCGGAGACACCGGACGAGCTTGTGACCCATCAGGCTCTCATGCAGGGAACGGAAACCTGGCAAGTGATGGATGGAGACAAGGTGATAACCGTTCGCCCGCAGGGACGCTTCAAGGCCGACAACGGGGTCGCTCTCGCTGTCGCCGCAGTAGCCGGCTTGGGTATCGCCGCGCTCCCTGACGAGCTTATAAAAGATTATCTGGCCTCAGGCGAGTTGGTTCCGGTCATGAAACGCCATCCACCAACCCCGATCGGGATATATGTCGTCAGACCGCCCGGGCAGCATCCTGCAAGAAAAGTCCGGGTGCTGACCGAAATGCTGATCGAGTGCTTCGACCATGGCCCGGCATTGCCGAAGACGGCGCGGATGTAAATCGCTAACCGGCCGGATATTTCGCATAGAACGCCGCCAGCCGCTCAATCGCTGCTTCAGCTGTCCGTTGCTTTCCGACGCCCAACAGAGGTTCGTGAACGTCGGGAAGCATCCCACGGAAGCTTGCCCCCCGTCGTTCCCGTGAAGGCGGCCCTTGCGCCGGTGGCGACAAAGTCAGGGCACCATTACAACGCGCCCGCAGCGCATCCGCGGCCGTCAGACCCTGTTCGATCGGGCTTTTGTCGAGAAGGCTGAGGAGATAGGTCATGACACCACGATCCGATCGCTGGTTGCAAAGTTTAGTCTATAATAGAAATGACATTCTCTTTCGAACGCTTGAATGAAAAAAACGGCCGTGTCCCGTCGCCGTCGAATGGCTTCTTTCAATCGACCACTTGATGGTCTATATTCTGGTCGAAAGGGAGTAACCGCATGAAGCTGTCAGAACAGGTCAAGCCGATCAGCTATCTCAAGGCGCACGCGCCCGAGATCATCCGGACATTGAAGGATAATCCGCAGCCGGTCGTCATTACGCTTCACGGGGAGGCGAAAGCCATCCTTCAGGACGTCGGCCAATACGAAGAAACCCAGGAGACACTCGCGCTTCTGAAGGTGCTGGCGCTCACCAACCGGCAAGTCGAGGAGGGTAAACTGCGCCCTGCTGCGGAATCCTTCGCGCGCATCCGCAAACGTCTGGCGGACAGCCAATCCTGATGCCATATCGTGTTCTTTTTGCCGAGGACGCGGAACGCGACATCGAGGATCTCTATCGCTTCATCGCCGGTCGCGACGGCGCCGAGACGGCGGAGCGCATCCTGACGGAAATCGAGAGCGCATGCGCCGAGCTCGAAGAATTCCCCGCCCGCGGAAATATTCCGAAGGAGTTGGCGGGTATCGGAATCTCCGAATATCGGGAACTGCACCATAAGCCGTGGCGGATGATTTATCGCATCATGGGCACTGATGTCGTCGTCTACTGCGTGGTGGACGGACGGCGCGACATGCAGAGCTTTCTAGAGCGAAGGCTCATCCGCTGAAGTTCGGCATATCGTTCTTCGTCGATTCCGACATATGACTTGCCTGCGATCACCCCACCCCTTGTGGAAGAGCTTTGTGCCGATGATGCCCTATGCGCGCCGCTCCACGGTTTCGCTCACTTCGAGCAGTGTGCGCCTCAGCCGAGCTATGGCCTGGATCGCTGTCGTTCCGACGGTGCCAGAGCATAGTCTCCTCGTATCCGGCATATTCGAATGGCACCGGGAAAGCCCGTATATCGGGCCCATTTTCCCGATGCTCTTTGGAGATTCGCGTGTTTGTACGCATCCAGTTCTCGTTTCACGATTTCGACGAAACTCCATAATGTAAATTGGTTGCACGCGACCGCGCGGCACCAGAAGCGAAATCAGCGCCGGCTCCAGCACCCCGGAGGCGAGCGGGGTCCAAGCAAGCTTTCCCTCAGAGACCTCCTTTTCCACACCGAAGGTCGTTAGCTCTCTTGACGGCGCAATGTCGGGACGACTGGCGATCGGGGCGCCAGTTGGGTTTGGCACAACCGTGTTGGCCGACTACCTCATTGACTTCAAGCGAACGCATCCCGGCCTTTTGCTGGACGTCTCCCTGACAGACAGCTTCGTCGACGTCGTTGCCGAGAGGCTGGACGTGGCCATACGCATGAGCGGTGTGGTCGATGATCGGTTGATTGTTCGACGTCTGGGCGTTATCGAACGATGTCTGGCGACAACGCCAGCCTACCTTGAACGCGAGGGACGGCCACAACATCCGTGCGAGCTGTCGGGCCATGACTACATCCTTCATAGCAATGTCGTCGGCGGAGAGCGGTTCAGACTGATGAATTCCCAAGGGGAAACATGTGATATACGGGTGGAGCCGGTCTTTTGTTCAGACAACTCCGCTCTGACCGGACAGGCGATATCCGCTGGACTGGGGATTGGCTTGATCCATAAGGTGTTGCTCGACCCCCTGGTCGCAGACGGCACGCTGGAGCACGTGTTGCCCGATTGGCGGTACGAGCCTCAATTCGTCCATGCCGTTTATCCGTCCAATCGATATGTGCCGGTCAAAGTGAGAGCCTTCGTGGAGGGCCTTTCAAGACATCTTCAATCGTTGAAGATCTTCAGCCACGAGCACAAATAAGCGGGAACTGTGTGGGCATGCCTTCTCCGCTTCGGCAATTTCGGCCATCAACAAGCGGCTGGACGAAAGCCTCAAGGCTTTTGCCAAGCGCCTGCTTCCCGAGCCTTTCCCCCACCTCATCCTCGATGCCCGCTATGAGAAGGTGCGCGAAGCTGGCGTGGTCAGGAGCCAAGCGGTGCTGTTTGCAATCGGGATCGACTGGGACGGCCGCCGTCAGGTCCTGGCTGTGGAGATCGCCAATCGCGAGAGCAGCTCGTCATGGAAGGACTTCCTGCTTGGCCTGAAGACGCGAGGCCTTCACGGCGTTGAGTTTGTTGTCGCCGACGATCATGCCGGCTTGCGCGCCGCCATTCGCGAAGTGCTCAACGCCGCTGCCTATCTGGCTGTGACGAAGACATCGCTCAGGTGTTTCTCGGCGTCGGACATGCGCCAATGTGTTGTCACGGCCAGTAGTTCGCACTCCGCGAACCATCTCGATTTCAAGAGTTGCCACTACGCAAAGCGGGCAGTTTATGGCCCGGATCAGGCGTGCGGAGGGAGGGGTACGCCTGCGAGTTTGGTCTTGATCCAGTCTGAGACGCGATAGTAGCGCAGCATCAGTTGCGGACCATAGCTCATATAGAAGGGCGCAGCGGTCAACGGCTCAAGCTTCAGCGCCAGGTCCTGCGTGGGCACGCCTTTTGCCCATTCCGAAAGTATGCCGCCCAGCATACTGCCGGTGGGCACGCCGCGGCCGGAAAGGCCGGTGAGAGCCACGACACCAGGCGCTAGGTCATAAAGACGCGGGATGGTTTGGTATTGCATATCCAACTCACCAAACCAGAAATATTCCCAGCGGATATCCTGCTTGATCTGCGGGTGCAGCCATTTCAGCCGGTCGCTCATGACGGTGCGAGTATAATCCAGGTCGCGACCGCGCCGGCCCATGGGAAACATCGAGGCGACGATCCGTCCCTCGGTATTGTATTTGTAGACAAAGATATCGCCGCGTCCATCATGAATGGTCGTATTCTGCGGTAGGACTGACTGGCGCTCATCATCGGAAAGCGGCTGTGTCGCCGCGACAAATACCTTCTGGATCTTGAATGTCTGGTCAAGCTTCGGCCAACCGCCTGCCGTGTAGGCGCCGGTAGCAAAAATCACCTTATCGGCCAAGACCTTGCCCCTGTCCGTGCTGATCACCCAACCGCTGCCTTGTCGTTGGCACCCGGTGACAGGCGAATTCGTGTGGACTACGCCTCCTTCCTGGATCACCGCGCGAGCAAGGCCGCGCGAATAGCTGAGCGGGTTGAGATGCCCTGCTTCTTCATGCAGCCAACCGCCATAAAAACGTCGGGTGCCCGTTACCGTTTCGACCTCGCCTCGATCAAGAACGCGCGTTCGGGCACCCACAGCGTTGTAGGTCCGAACCTTCTCCTCGATCGTCTTCATCATGCCGGGATAGGATGCCCCCATGACGTAGCCGTTCTGCTGCCATTCGCACTGGATCTGGTAGCGTTTTATCATTTCGGAAACGCGGTCGTTGGCACGGGTTTGGCGGACAATCAATCGCTCGGCCCAGGGCTCGCCGAGCATCTTGCGCAATTCCGGCAGGCTGTAATGGGTAAAGGTCGGAGTGCAATGTCCGGCATTGCGACCGGATCCCCCAAAGCCGATCTCTTCCTTTTCCAGAAGCACGACACGAAAGCGATTCTGGGCAAGTTCCAGTGCCGTCGTCAGCCCGGTATAACCACCACCGACAATGCAAACATCCGCGTCGACCGTGCCTTGCAGCCTCGTCGTGTCGGGAGCTGGCGTGGCGGTCGCATACCACAATGTCGTCTTGAAAGGAGAAAACGTGCGCATCGCCTCCTCTCAACTAAGATCGCTTCGGGCGTCGAGCGCGTCGCGCAGGCCGTCGCCGATGAAGTTGAAGCTGGTGACGGCGAGCGTAATGGCGATGCCGGGCACGATCGCCAGCCATGGCGCCCTGTCGAGATATTGCTGCGCGCCGTTCAGCATATTGCCCCAGCTTGGCAGCGGCGGCTGTATACCATAGCCGAGGAAGCTGACATAGGCTTCAAGCAGGATCGCACGGGCGACCGTCAGGGTTGCTGCGACGATGATCGGGCCGATGGCATTCGGCAGCAGTTCACGGAACATGATCCAGCTGTTGGAAAGGCCGAGCATGCGCGCCGCCAGCACGAAGTCGCGCTCGCGCAACGAGCGCACCTCAGCCTCGACGATGCGGGAAATCTCCATCCAGCTCGTCACCGCGATGATGACCGTGATCATGAAAGGGCTCGGCTTGATGAAGGCCGCCAGCGCCAGAAGCAGAAAGATACTGGGAAAGGACAGGAAGGCGTCGACGAAGCGCATCAGCGCTGCGCCGACGCGCCCGCCGTAATAGCCTGCACAGACGCCGATGACAGTACCGATGAAGGTGCTGAGCAACATGGCAAAGAAACCGACCAGAAGCGAAATACGGCCGGCCATGAACAGGCGCGCTGCAATATCGCGGCCCAGCGGATCTGTGCCGAAAATATGGTAGCCTGTCAGGGGCGGCGCAAAGCGGGCGCGCAGATCGATGTAAAGCTCGTCGTAGGGCAGGATCGAGGGACCGACAATACAGGCGAGCGCCAGAACGGTGATCATCAGCAGTCCGAGCATCGCTAGCCGGTGACGGGCGAACCGGCGGAAGGTCCGGCTTTGCCACCAATGCGATTTCGTGGAGCGGGAAATGGACAGGGTCACGGACATGGATTTTTCTCCCTAACCCAACCGAATGCGCGGATCGACGAAAGCGACGAGAAGATCGGCGATGAGACTGCCGATCAAGACGAGGATGGCGGAAAACATCAAAAGACCCATGACGACGGGATAATCGTTATAGCCGAGACTATCGAGGAACAGCCGGCCCATGCCCGGCCAGGTAAATACCGTTTCGGTAACCAGCGCGCCGCCGAGAATAGTTGGCAGCTGCAGACCCGCAGATCATCGGCAGCAACGCGTTCCCAATCACGTGTTTCATCAGCACCCGTCGCTCCGAAAGTCCCTTGGCCTTTGCGGTTCGCACGAAATCCTGATTGATGACGTCGAGCGTCGCAGTGCGCATGTAGCGGCTCCAGACCGCTACATTGACGAACGCCAGAACCACGGTCGGCATGATCAGATGAATGGCATAATCGGCGACGGAGCCGTCGCCGATCGTGTACATGTTACCGGCCGGCAGCCATTTCAGCTTGAGGGAAAACAGGTAGATGGCGATAAGCCCGAACCAGAAGGTCGGGATCGACAGCGCCACCATTGCGCCAATCGTGGCGGTATAATCGAAGATGGAATAGCGCTTTGTCGCCCCCTTGATCCCGACCCAGGTGCCGACAGCGATCGAAAGCACGGTCGAGGACCCCATTAACAGTAGCGTGGCAAAGAGGTGACCCATTATGATGCCGAGAACCGGCTGGCTGTCGCGGTAGGAGCGGCCCCAGTCGCCTTGCAAAAGGTGCCGCAGCCAGTCGAGATATTGTATCGGCAATGGCCGGTCGAGGCCCATCTGCTTCGCAATTCGGTCCATTGCTTCCTGGGTCATACCCGGTGTCAGCGCATATTGCGACAACGGACCACCAGGCGCCAGATTGAGAACCGCAAATCCGATCATGGACACCAGAAACAGTAAGATCAGGCTTTGCCATAAACGGCCGAGAAGATAGCGCAGCATCGCAGTCTCTCCAATTGCTATTGGACATCAGGTCAGGGACGTCGAGACGCTTCGTTGGACCCTCCCCCGAAACGGGAGAGGGTTGCTCAAAGGTAGGCAGCTTAGGAAGTCCAATACCAGCTTCCGACGTTCCAGCTGTCGATGCGCGTATTGACGTTCGGAACGACGCTTTCGGCACCCGTCTTGTGGCCGCGCACCTGCGCGTATTGGAAGACCGGCATGAAGGGCAGATCGGCGCGCATGATCTCCTGAATCTTGAGATAGATCTTCTTGCGCTCCTCCGGCACGAAGATCTGGCCGCCTTCGGTCAGGAGTTTGTCGACCTCGGGATTCGAATACTGCCATGTATTCTGTCCGGCGCCGCCCTTGGCGCCGATCGATGTCGATTTGAAATAGTCGGATGTATCGGGATCGGCGCCGGTCAAAAAGTCGATGCCGACGACGACAGAATCGAACTGTGACATCATCCAGTATTCGCCCCACATGACTGCCGGGGGCAGGTTGGAAATGGTCATTTCGACACCGATATCCTTGAACGACTGCTGCATGAACTGCTGCACCTGCTCGCGGATATGGTTGCCGGCCGTCGTCGAGTTGGAGAAGGAAAGTTTGACGCCATCCTTGGCGCGAATACCGTCGGTGCCCAGTACCCATCCGGCATCATCAAGGATCTTCTTGGCCTTTTCTGGATCGTATTCGTGCTTCGACAGGTCTGGATTTGCATAGAAGGACTGCTGCGGCATGTAGCTTTCGGTCGGCGTCGGCAGGCCATAGTACAGGGCGTCAATGATCGTTGCCTTGTCGAGCGCATGATAAAGCGCCTGACGAACTGCGAGATCCTTGAACTGTGGCTTCTCCATGTTGAAGGTGACGGATTCGACCGTAGAGCCGGGGACGACGAGAACGGCCTTGCCTTCAAGCGCTTTGGCTTCTTCATAGTGGTCAGGCGTGATCCACTGCAGGCCCACCACGTCGATGTCGCCCGTCTTGAACTGCGTATAGAGAACCGTGAGATCCGGAATATACTTGTAGATCACGCGCTCAAGATATGGACCGTCGCCGAAATAGTCGGCATTGGCTTCGAGCGTGATGTGATCGCCAGCGACCCGCTCCACCCATTTGAACGGGCCTGTGCCGATCGGAGCAGCGTTGAAGGGCGCCGTGTTCTTGTCCTTTTCAGCGCCAAAGGCGTGTTTCGGCACGATGAAGGTCGACGCCAGGATCGACGGATAGGGTGCAAACGGCTTTTCCATTTTCCAGGTGAGTTCGGTCGGTGAGACCACCGTCAACTCGCGTACTAGTTCATGTCCCGTCTTGCGCCAGCTGCGGAAATCCGGATCGACCAGCAGCTCCAACGTGAACTTGACGTCATCGGCCGTGAATGGCGTCCCGTCATGCCATTTGACGTCCTCTCGAAGTTTAACTTTCCAGGAAAGGCCGTCAGCAGAGATGCCGCCATTCTCGACACTCGGCACCTCCAGCGCCAGTGCCGGCGTAAATTTGCCCTCGGGGGAAAGGGCAAAGAGCGGATCGAAAAGGCTGAAATGAATGCCTTCATCGACTTCAATATGCGGCATATGCGGGTTGAAAACGGTTGGCTCCTGCGAAAAGCCTACAATCATCTGTCCGGTCGGCTTGGCAGGAGGCGCGGCTGCGAATGCCCTGTCGCGGCCGAGAAGATTGGGTATGACTAGGCCGGATGCGCCGGCCAGCGCCATCATGGTCAGCGCCTGACGGCGCGTAGGATTGAGAATCGCATTCTTGGTTTCGTCAGACATCGGTCTGCTCCCTTTGCTGTTGCTCAGTCACTGTTCCACTTCGTTTTCTGCACGTTATGCGATCTGCCTTCTTTATTCGGGCAGACTAGAAGCCGCTGATCAGCTCGACCTTCGAGCCATCGGAGAAGCGTGAAAAACGGAAATCCTTAGGGTCGACGACCGGCGGCCTGCCGGTAACGATATCGGCCATCAGCCGTCCGGCGGCGGGCCCGATGCCGAAGCCATGACCGGAAAAGCCGGTGGCTATATGGAAGCCTGGGATCCTATCAATCGCTGAAATGACCGGCACGGCATCCGGCGTCACGTCGATGTAGCCGGCCCAACGCTGGGCGATCTCCGCCTTCTCGAAAACCGGAAAGGCCTTCTTCAGGTTGGCGAGCGCCAGGTCGGAAAGCTTGGTTGCCGGCTTCGGGTCGAGCACGCGGTTATATTCGAACGGGCTTGCCTCATCCATCGCCCAGCGGTTGGCGATGCGCGCCTCGTCGAAGAAGCGACCTCCCAGACGGAACCTCAGCGAGCGCCACTCCTTGCCGAGCGCCGGCATGAAATCCTTGGCATAGCGGAAGGATTTCGGGACGATATCGACGACATTCTCATGACCCGATGCGATCGTGTAGCCGCCATCCTGGCGTTTGCGCACAGCAAACCCCTTGGACCAGATGGCCTGTTCCGGCCCTCCGTCCAAGGGCTTGGTGCGCAGCACAGAATTCATCACTTTCAATTGCGGCAGATCGATACCGAGATTGCCGGAAAACAGGCTCGACCAGGCGCCGCCGGCCAGCACAACGGCCGAGCAGGCAATTGGACCACGCTCGGTGATGACACCGGATATCTTGCCGCCCGATGTTTCAATGCCGCGGACCGCGCATTCCGTCAAAATAGTGGCGCCCTTGTCGCGCGCAGCTTCAGCCACCGCTGGAGCCGCTTTCTGCGGCTCGGCACGACCGTCTGCGGTGGTGTAGAGGGCGCCCTTGATGTCCATATTCGCGTTCGGGAACATTGCCTTGAACTCGGTGCGGCTGAGCATCCGTGAATCGAGCTGATAGCCCTCGAGGTTGCGCTTCCAGCGCTCATGATCTGCAAATTCCTGATCATTGGCGCAGGTGAACATGATGCCGGCGCGAGTATAGCCGGTGGCGCGGCCGGTTCTTTGATCGAGGCTGCTCCAGATCCGCAGCGCCTCCGCCATCAGCGGCACTTCGCGCGGATCCCGCCGAGAAATGCGCACCCAGCCCCAGTTGCGGCTGGATTGCTCATGCCCAATGCCCCCCTTTTCGCACAGCGCGACCCGCAGGCCACGTTCGGCCAGTTCGAGTGCCGTCGAGGTGCCGATGATGCCACCGCCGATGACGACGACATCCACTTCCTTGGGCAGGTCAGCGTCCCCGTGGACAGGAACAACGTAAGGTCCCGGCATTCAGTAGGACTCCTCAAGCTGGCAATTGATGGTGAATTCGGCGACGCTCGCCTCGTTCGGCAGGACCAGCAGCATGGCAATGACACGGGCGAAATCACGCGGATCGGTCATCTGGTCGTCGGCGCGACTGGTGATGCCGCGGGCCATATCAGTGGCAACAAACCCCGGACAGACCGCGGTGGCGCGAATGCCGAAATCCCAGCCCGCGTGGCGGATGCCATGCGCAAGTGCAACTGCGGCGAACTTGGACATCGAGTAGAGTCCAGCATTGGCACTCTTCACCCGCTTGCCGGAGAGGGAGCCGAGAATGATGACCCGGCCGCGACCGCTGGCTGTCAGCTGTTCCCAAGCCGCCTTGGCAAGCCGGCGCGGTGCCTTGACGTTGACCGCCATCGTTTTATCGACGTCGTCTTCGTCTGCCTCGATGACTGTTTTTGGGATCATGATGCCTGCATTGGCAATGATGGCGTCGACGCGGCCGAACGCGGCGATGGAGGCTTCCACCCAGGATCTCTCACCGTCAGGATCATCGGCATCGTACGGAAAGACGGCTGCCGAGGCGGAATCTGCCCAATCCGGCTGAATCGGCTTGCGCATGCCGAGCGACACGCACCATCCCTGACTGTTCAGCAGCCGGGCCGTCTCCGCGCCAATACCACGATTGGCTCCCGAGATTAATACGACACGTTTTGCCGTCATGGCACGATCTCCAGAAACGGTTCACGATAAGCCGGCGATCCGCCGGTAGGCTCTGCGTAGGATATCCATCAGCAGGCGTTGCTCGTCTTCGGGAATGAAGGCGAAAAAATCCTTCGATTGCTGGGTGACGAGGGCTCGCACCTGTATCGCCAATTGCGCGCCCTTCTCGGTGATATAAAGCTCTTGCGCACGGTTATCGTCGACCGACGTTTCGCGCGTTAAAAGCCCATGATTTTCCATCTGATCGACAAGCCGGCCCATCGCGGATCGATCCTTGAGAATGAGCTGCGCAATGACAGACGGGCGGATCCCCGGGTGGCTATCGACCATCAGCAGAGTGGTGATTTTCCCCGTACCGCGGGCGACATCTAAGCCCTCCAGCCGCTCGTCGAGATCGCGTGACACCGCCAGATTGACGGTACGGATATAGAAGCTGAGTGTATCTTCCAGCACATCGAGGTCGATGTCGCCGATCGATATGGGTGGTGTTTTCTTTGGCTCAAGCACGGCACTAACGCTCCGAAAAACAAAAGGATAGCGTCCTGTTTTCCGGTAAGGAAACAGGTGTTTCAGTCTCATCTCCAGCAGTGTCAGGCGTCGTTTCGACGGTGATGATTTGCTAGATAGTGGACAAATGCAACTATTTTTTCTGAGGCTTCGGCGCTAATTTGATCACGACAAAGGAATGCCTATCAGATAGGCGAACAGACCATGACGGGGAGGCAGAAACGACAAAAACTGCCTTGCTTTTCAGCAGGACGGTTTAGTCACGCTCCGAAATTGATATGTCAGGCAGCCGGCTCCCACTCGCTGCCGGGGATCGCCGAGACGAGCTTGCGGGTATAATCGTGATGAGGTGCGCGGAAGATCTGTGAGGGCCGGCCGTATTCGACGATCTCGCCCTTGTACATGACGGCAACTTCGTCGCAGATCTGGCTGGCGACCCGAAGATCATGCGTGATGAAGACCATCGCCACCTTGGTCTCCTTCTGGATCTTGGTCAGCAGCTGCAAAATCTGCGCCTGGATCGACACGTCGAGGGCCGATACCGCTTCGTCGGCCACCAGCAGAAGCGGGTCGAACATCAGCGCCCGGGCAATACCGATCCGCTGGCGCTGGCCACCAGAGAACTCATGCGGGAAGCGGTCATAGGCACCTTCGTCCAACCCTACCAGCGTGAGCGTCCGAAGCGCTTTTGCCTTGGCCTCATGCAGCGAGACGCCATGAGCGATCGGTCCGACGGTCAGAACTTTGCCGATCGTGTGGCGGGGGTTGAGCGAGGCGAATGGATCCTGGAAGATCATCTGGATATAGGGGCGCATCGACCGGAAGGCATCGCTCGACATGGGCGCGATATCACGACCGTCGAACAGCATCTTGCCGTCATCACAGTCCATCAGCTTGAGCAGAACGCGGCCGAGCGAGGACTTACCGGAGCCGGATTCCCCGACGACGCCGAGCGTTCGGCCCTTGCGGATTGAAAAACTGACCTTGTTGACCGCTTTGACTGTCCGGCTCTTTGAAAAGAATCCGCCCGACGTGTGGTAGGTTTTGCTCAGATTCGTGACTTCCAGCACCACCGGCGTATCGGAGGCACCTTCGCGGTCCTTCGCCGTCATGCGCGGCACGGCAGCAATCAGGCGTTTCGTGTAGGGATGTTCCGGCGTGTTGAGCACCACACTCGCCGGCCCCTCTTCGACGAGGCTGCCCTTTTCCATGACGACGACGCGGTCGGCAATCTCGGCGACGACACCGAAATCATGGGTGATAAACATGACGCTCATATTCTTGCGGCGCTGGATCTTGCGGATCAACTCCAGGATCTGGGCCTGTGTGGTTACGTCCAGCGCCGTTGTCGGCTCGTCGGCAATCAGCACGTCCGGGTCGAGCGCCAGCGCCATGGCGATCATGACACGCTGCCGTTGACCGCCTGATAGGCGGAAGGGATATTGATGTTGTAGCAGCGCCGGATCGGGCAGACCGACTTCGTCGAGCAGCTCGAGGATCTTGATGGCACGGCTTTCTTGCGTCCCGATCTTGTGGGCCTCCATCACCTCGCCGATCTGATCGCCGATCGTCATCAGCGGATTGAGCGCCGAGAGCGGATCTTGAAAGATAATCGAAACGGCGCGGCCGCGCAGTGTGCGCAAGGTCTTTTCTTCCGTTTGTACAAGATCCATCCCTTTGAAAAAAATGCTGCCATTGGTTACGGCGATCGCCGATGGGAGCAACCCCATGATGGCGTTGGCAGTCACGGATTTCCCCGAGCCGGATTCGCCGATGATGCAGAGAATTTCTCCCTGTCTCAGGTCAAAGGAGATGTCGCGCACAGCGTGCGTCCGCTCCATGTTTTTGGGTAGGCTGACCGTCAATTCCCTGACAGATAGCACCACGCTTCTGGCAGTTTCGCTTTGGACAGTTGCAGTCTGCTGCATGGCGAAATCCTTTTTGTCGTGAGTGATCATGGACAACAAGCAAGAATAGTGCCGAGTCCGCTTTTTAAAGCGGATCATGCCCTTTGCATTTCGTCAGTCAACGATAGTGCGAGACACTATCCCGCAATCGCGTCCGGCAATGTCTAAACGACTCGCTTTAGCCCCAGAGACGGACGGAAACTTTTCCGGGTAGGCAATGATTGAACTTGCTAAACATATGGCAATCGCCTAGGCGATTGGTACGGTGAGCGCGCCCCGCATGGACGCATGCCGCGCCATTTCCGTGGGTGTCGTGCCGAACCGGCGTCGAAACGAGGCAGCGAACCGTGCCGTGTTGGTGAAACCGTATCGGCGGGCGATCGTGCTGACCGAAGCGCCGGACGTACCGGCTGCGAGCTCAGCACACGCCAGATCGAGCCGGATAGAGTGCAGCATCCCCAAGGGCGTAGTACCGCGGAAATGGTTGAACACGGCGGTCAACGTTCGCAAACTGCATCCAGCGGCCGCAGCGACATGCGACATTCGAATAGGCTGTGCACTTTGAGCGCGCATGAAATCCTCCGCTCGCCGAACATAGGCAGGACCCGGCTGCATTAGCTAGCCGATCAGTATAGCTGTGCGCGGCGCCGCGGAGGGCCAGCGAGACAAGTAGGTCTTGTTTCGTTCGGATCGGCAATATGTCGGCGGCAAAGGGGCGGGGCAGCGTCGGCATGATCTTCGAATAGGTCGCCAACCGAATTACGCAGACGCCAGTCGGACGCATCTTAACGAGATGCTGACAGTGGAGGCTGTTGGACATTTCAATGAATTCATCTTTTTACGTGCATCCGGACTTCCGTGATGGCGACAATTCCGGCACGGAGAACACCCTGACCAACCCCTGGAACCAATAACGCGTCACGACATTCTCCTCCCCATAAGGAGATGCCAAATGACGTATGATCCTGAAAACGCAAACCGTGATCCCGAGCGTCGAACCCCATCGGTTGATTATCGCCGAACGAATTGGGTCGCATGGATTGCAGCGGCTGGGTTGATTGCGATTGGCGCTTTCGCTCTCATCCAGTCGCCAAACGTACCCGACACCGATCCACAGACCACTTCTTCGACGAGCAATTCCGAGCCAGCGCCGGCTCCAACAGCCCCATCCGCGCCGGCTGATAATAATGCCGCGCCTGCTCCTGTCACGCCGCCTGCAGGCACGACGCAACAGTAGGTTTGACTTTGCAGTCGTTGGACTCCGCTTGCGACGGGTCATGGTGACGATGCCAAATGCGCGTCATGGCGGCCGCAAGCGCCCTGTGCCCATGAAGACGACGGCAGCATTGGTGATGGGCTATTCTTTCACGCCTTATTGATTGAGGCCGCGCCCACGACCGATTGCTTGCGCCCGACGCTCACTCTGGATCTTTTGAGTGCTTTCGATCCGAACAGCCCGCTGCAAGACCTTGAGCGATGCCCACATCGCTTCGAACGCCTTTCGGTCGGCCGGTGGCACCATGTTGACGGCGTCCTTCTCATCGCGCCCGATTACACCAGGCCCGAAGCGCGCATCGAGTGCGTTGCTCACCGCCGCGAACTCGTCGCGGATCTTCGGATCAAGCGCGCTGATCATTCCGGAAAGCGCCCGCGGGTTCTTCGCGACCGCTAGGGTGAGGCGCTCGAGATCATCGCGGGCGCCGCTGCTCAACCCAGGAATGGCTATCCCCATGCGTCGCCGTTCTTCGCCGAGCGTGCGCAGAGCTGCATCGAACGCATTCGAGTAAGCCGAAGCAAGGGCGGTCAGGCGAATGGCAACCTCTGGAAGGGCTTGGAGCGCATCTCTGCGCTCTCGCCCGGAAGCAAGCAGCCGGTCGATCAGGCGGTCCGAACCGCGCAGCGCTCCGTAAGCTTTAGGATCGCTGGCCACGGCAGCAGCGATGCGATCCGCCACAATACCCTTTGTGACCAGCGCCTCGATCGTCGTCACGGCTGCGGCAGGATCACGCCAGATGCTAATCGCGGCTTCCGCAAGGGCTGCGCGACGCTGCTGGTAATACGGCGTCGACAAGGCCGTCGCTTTCGCGTCCTCCTCGATCGGCGCCTTGAATTCAGCAACCGCGGCAAGCAGCGGCGGCGCGGAGGCTTTCTGCCGCGTCGGATCAAAAGCTCCAGCGGCGACAATCCGCGAGCGATCCTGGCGTTCAGTCTGATGCTGCGCTTCGGCAAACCTCTTCACGGCCGTAAAGAGCTTCACCAACTCCTCGCGTATTTTCGACCCCAAATCCTCCGGTATGCGCTCCATAATGACGCGCTCGACATGCTCGTTTGCCTTGTCCGTGAAGGCACTCCAGCCGAAGCGGACCGTCAGCGCCTCGCTTACCGCCTTGATTTCCTGCACGACGGAACGATCCTCGGCGGCAAGCGCAAAGGCAGTCTTATAGGCCTCCTCACCACCCCTTTCGCGAACGGCTTCGATTTCGTCGAGGCGCGCACGGGCACCTCTCGATAGCGCTGGAACCGACAAAGACATATGCATACGGCGCGTCCGCTCACGCGCTGCGAACCGTTCGGCGTTCTTGCGGAAGGCCGCGGCATGGGCGCGTACCAGCGGCTTCAGTTCAGCAAGAGCGGCAATCGCGACATTGCGCTCGTCACGCGCCGCCCGCCCATCGATCAAACAGTCCGAGCCCAGCAAACGTCCGAGCTGGGCCGGCGCACGCGTGATGTCGTCGGCAAGCCGGCGGGGCATGACGCCAGTGTGTGAAGCCCGGTCGTTCAGCAAGGCAAGCGCCTCGCCCGGATCAACAAAGATCTTCCCTAGCTGAGCGCGAAGGATCACTTCACGCTCCTGACAGCCGGGTGAACCCAATTGCGCCCGGCGCGCATCCTCGTCCACACTCCTCGAGAAGGAGGTCACAGGCGCCAGAAGATACCGCATCTCCCCGGCACTGGTCCGCTCGACGGATGGGACAGGGACTCGGTCATCATAAGCGGTGCGCCGCTCGCGCTCGATCGCAAAGCCTAGGGCAACGTTTGCCCGTTCCCACAGCATCGCCAGTTCCTTCCTCATTCCGGCAAGTCGCGCCAGCTGTCGGGCAACGTTTTCCTCTATCCCGGCTGCGATCTGCGCGAGATGATTAATCCCGCGACGCCGCGCGAAATCACCCGCAAAAGTCTGGTAGCCGGCCTCATCTTCGAAATCGAGCGTGGTGGTCTTAGCGCCGGACCGCGATAACCGTTCGACAAGCTGATTGAACAGTTCGGGCCGGTGATTTTCCTGCTCGATCCGCTTCCGGCGGGCCACCGCGGCCTCGACCTGTCTGGCCGTCCAGACATTGCGATCCACTTCCCTTTCCTCGAAACGTTTCTGCCCGGTTTCCTCGTCGATGACAGGAACTTGAACCTTTACTTTCTCAACCCCGTCCTTGCGCAGAGTGACCGTGTCCCCGACGTCGACTCCACCCTCCAGTAGTGCCTTCGGTAGGCTCACACCCCAGAGCCTATGCGTAACCCCGTCATCCGTTTTGACGTCGGCGTAGGGGCTTGGATCGGCGTCCTCTCCTTCGCGGAATTGTGCCCCGCCGACATCGACAAGTTCCCCGGTGACGCCGGCGGCATGATCGACCCGGCTCTTCGCGCCCCACTCCGGTTTTGCCTCAA
The DNA here is from genome assembly GCF_056279785.1 of Rhizobium sp. USDA 3886. Classification (NCBI taxonomy): domain Bacteria; kingdom Pseudomonadati; phylum Pseudomonadota; class Alphaproteobacteria; order Hyphomicrobiales; family Rhizobiaceae; genus Rhizobium; species Rhizobium sp. USDA 3886. Next base: position 2,231,816 of record NZ_JBWCDC010000003.1, read on the forward strand.
AATCTTCCTTGGCCGCGTAGAGATCGGCACGATCGCGATGGCGGGTCATCGACACATAGGTCAGATGCTGATCCATCATGGCGGTCGCGAGAACGAACGTCCGGTCGACTGTGGCACCCTGCGATTTGTGGATCGTCGCGGCATAGCCGTGATCGACATCGCGGTAGCTGTCCTCACTGAAGCTGACATGGCGGCCATTGTCGAGGCGCACTGAGAGCAATGTCCGACTGCCTTTGTCGGTCGTCGAAACAACTGTGCCCAGCATGCCGTTCTTGACATATTGGGCCTCGGGATGCTCGGCGTACGGCTCGAAGAAACGGGCGTTTTTGAGGAAGATGATGCGGTCGCCAATGGCAAACTCGCGCGCCCCTCGTTCGGTCTGGAAGGCATGACTATCACCGACCGCGCCCTCGGCCGTCATCACGGTCCTTAATGCCTCGTTCAGGCGCTTCACATCCACATTCGTGTGACCAAGAACGAGGAGTTCGTCGCCGCGTAAACCGCCCAGGCTTCCTTCATTGACGGATTTCTGAAGCAGCTCACGACGAGCATCGGTCCAGTCGGAAACGATGCGTCCGATGGCCTCCTCCCGTGTCTCCGCTTCGACAAGATGGCCTCGCTCCACATAGGCGTGCAGACCCTGTTCGACTTCGCGGCGCGCAAACAGCCGGGACGCGTCGCGTGCCCATTGCTCGCTCTGGCGGCGCACGCCGGAAAGCTCGGCAAAGCCGATCCGCTCCGTGATTGCCCGGAACGCTGCACCTGCCTGGATCGGCTGGAGTTGCATGGCGTCACCTACAAGGACGATTTTTGCGCCGGCCTCTTCCACAACCTTCAGGACGCGCGCCATTTGCTTCGACGACACCATGCCGGCCTCATCGACCACCAGCACGTCCCCGCGCCCAAGCCTGGCGCGGCCGTTGGCCCAGGCGAGCTCCCAGGATGCGAGCGTCCGCGACTTGATGCCGGAACTGTCTTCCAGACCTTCGGCAGCCTTTCCAGCAAGCGCAGCACCGATCACCCGGCGACCTTCGCTTTCCCAGGCGCCGCGCGCAGCATCGAGCAATGTGGATTTGCCCGCACCCGCCAGACCGACGACGGCAGCAACGGCACTGTCACCAGTGACATGTCGGACAGCGTCCACGTGCTCCGCATCAAGCCGGAAGCGCCTTTGCGGATCACGTGTCTCAACGCTTCCGATCGCCTCAGTGATCCGCCGATCGGCAACGGCGTGCCCGCCGCGCTCCGCGAGAACCCGGGCCGACTGCGCCATGTCATATTCGGTGCGCAGGATGTCGCGCGTGGTGAAGATTGCCGGCTCTGCAGCTTTTCCTGTTTGCGGATCGAACAGCTGCGGCTTCAGCGTGACGAGGTCGTTCGACGCCATCAGCCGCGCACGGATAGTGGCAAAGTCAACCGGATCGTCGACATAGCGGTGGAGCGCCCGGGCGATATCGCGCTCATCAAAGGTCGAGCGCTCATTGGCAAGCCGTTTCAACAGGAGTTCGGGTTCCGCAAGCAGGCGATCTACTATTCCCTGCCGGCGGGCAAGCTCCGACGGCGCGAAGAACATCTCCTTGCCCCTGCTTGCCAATGCCACTTTTTCCGGACCGAGGCGTTTCTGTGCGATCCCGTCCAGCCCCTGTTCGGCGTAGGAGCGGCCGTCGAGCCAGATCTCATGGCCGGCGAGTGCCAGATGCCGATTGGCCGTGTCCGCCCAGCCGATCTTCCACGCCTCTATCGTTTTCTTGTCGCCGGCCCAGAACCGATAGACGATCCTGCCCTTCGGCCAGTCCGGCGTGACGACGCGCAACGGCTCACCGTCTGCTCCTGTTACCGCCATGCACTTCGGCCCGAACCCCTCCTCCGTCAAGGGACGCAGCGTCATCATCAAATGGATGTGAGGATTGCCGTCCTTGTCATGATAGACCCAGTCGGCGACCATTCCTTTCGAGGTAAGGTTGTCGCGGACGAACTCGCGCACCAGTGCGACGTTCTCAGTTCGCGTCAGTTCTTCTGGCAGAGCAATAATCAGTTCGCGGGCAAGCTGTGCGTCGACGCGCTTCTCGAAGGCTTCGACGGCGTTCCAAAGCACCTCACTGGCGCCGGCGACCGAGCGTCGGTCAATCGCCTTGCGCAGCCACGCCGGCGCCTCATCCGGCAAGGCCAATTCCTCGTGCACCAGTTCCGACGAAACGCCGCGACGGCTGAACGTCGTGCCGACCTGCTGATCGGTCATTTTCCTGCGATGACGATAGGCGGCCGCCGAGACAATGCTGCGTCCGGCTCCCCTGCTGATCATCTGCGCTCTAACGAACATGATCGCCACAACTGTCTCCTGACCTACGTCGCGCAAGCGACGTTTGTTGCGCTCACAAACCGATCGGCCCGACTGGGTGATGCCGTTTTTGCGGACGAGAGCAAACGGCGGAATTCCTTGATTCTTAGCGTCCGCGCAAACTAGCCTATTTAACTATCTTGTACTAGTGTGTATAACCGCGAGTATCACAGTGACAAAACACAGCGGATGATCGTTAATGGCCGCAAAAACATCGATTTCAGACCTCGACACGCAGATCGAGAAGCTGAAGAAACGCCGAAGATTTTTGATAGTTAAATCCGCCGAGCGGTTTGCTCGCGCCGCGACCAAGGCCGGCCTGGCGGAGATGGATTTACCCGACGAAGAGCTCGATCAGATCATCGCTGAGATCGCAGCGCGATTTCAAAAGAAAACAAGGGACGCAGCCGACGCATCACCTCAACCGCATCGACCGGAGGCTGGCCGGATTGGAACACCGGCGGCGGTTTCGCATGGCAGCTGAGCGCAAGCGCGAGGCGCGGCAGAAATTTCTGCTTGGCGGAATCGTCGTCAAGGCCGGGCTATCGAAGGCCGACCGGGCGTTCCTGCTTGGCGGCCTGCTCGAACTGGCTCGGATCGTTCCGGGCTCTGCGGAACATCAGAGGCTGCGCGACATCGGCATCGACGCGTTCAAGGCCTCTTCGCTGGATACCGTTTAGGAGAAAGCGGAATGGCACTGACGCATCGATTGCATCCGGGTCTTCTGCTTGTTCTCGTCCCAGTCGCCGCTACAGGCCTTGCCGTCTACCTGACTGGCTGGCGATGGCAAGAATTGGCCTCCGGCATGTCGGCGAAAACGCAATATTGGTTCCTGCGGTCAACACCCGTGCCGGCACTTATGTTCGGGCCGCTCGCGGGGCTTCTGACGGTCTGGCCCTTGCCGTTGCATCGACGCCGGCCGATCGCGGTGGCAAGCCTTCTCGGCTTTCTCGTCACTGCCGGCTTCTACGCCTTGCGGGAATATGGACGTCTCGCTCCCTCCGTTGAGCGCGGCGTCGTCACCTGGGACGTGGCGCTCTCGTATCTCGACGCTTTCGCCGTCGCTGGATCGGCTCTCGGCTTTCTGATTGTCGCGGTGTCGGCGCGTATCTCCGTCGTCGTTGCCGATCCGATCAAACGCGCCAAGCGCGGAACCTTCGGCGACGCCGACTGGCTCTCGATGCCTGCGGCCGCAAAGCTTTTCCCGCCGGATGGCGAAATCGTCGTTGGCGAACGTTATCGCGTCGATCGCGAGCTCGTCCATAAGCTTCCATTCGACCCGAACGATCGTTCGACGTGGGGACAGGGTGGCAGGGCGCCGCTCCTGACCTATAAGCAGGATTTTGACTCCACGCATATGCTGTTCTTCGCCGGTTCCGGTGGATTCAAGACAACCAGCAATGTCGTGCCGACCGCGCTTCGATATACCGGTCCGCTCATCTGCCTCGACCCGTCGACAGAAGTGGCACCGATGGTGGTCGAGCACCGCCGGCGTGTTCTCGCCCGTGACGTGATGGTGCTCGACCCCGCCGATCCGGCAACTGGCTTCGACGTCCTCGACGGCATTGAAACATCCGTCCGCAAAGAGGAGGACATCGTCGGCATCGCACATATGCTGTTGTCGGAAAGCGCACGTTTCGAATCGTCAAGCAGTGCCTATTTTCAGAACCAGGCGCACAATCTGCTGACCGGCCTGCTTGCGCATGTGATGCTCTCGCCGGAATATGCCGGAAGGCGAACTCTGCGCAGTTTGCGCCAGATCGTTTCCGAGCCGGAGCCGTCGGTGCTCGCCATGCTGCGCGACGTTCAGGAGAACTCAGCGTCCGCTTTTATCCGCGAAACCCTCGGCGTTTTCACCAACATGACGGAGCAAACGTTTTCCGGCGTCTACTCGACGGCCTCGAAGGACACGCAGTGGCTGTCGCTTGACAGTTACGCTGGTCTCGTCTGTGGCAACGCCTTCAGATCCCGCGATATTGTCTCCGGCAAAAAGGATGTGTTCCTCAACATCCCGGCCGCGATCCTGCGCTCCTATCCTGGCATCGGAAGGGTGATCATCGGCTCGCTGATCAAGGCCATGGTGCAGGCCGATGGCGCATTCGAACGCCGCACATTGTTCATGCTCGATGAGGTCGAGCTGCTCGGCTACATGCGCATGCTGGAAGAGGCGCGCGACCGCGGCCGCAAATACGGGATCACGCTCATGCTTATGTACCAGTCGGTCGGACAGTTGGAACGGCATTTCGGCAAGGACGGAGCGACCTCATGGATCGACGGCTGCGCGTTTGCCTCCTACGCCGCAGTCAAGGCACTCGACACGGCTCGCAGTGTCTCGGCCCAATGCGGGGAAATGACCGTCGAGGTAAAGGGCAGGTCGCGCAATGTCGGCTGGAGCAGTTCTGCCATGGGGTCACGCCAATCCGAGAGCGTGAATTTTCAGCGAAGGCCGCTGATCATGCCGCACGAGATCACGCAGTCGATGCGAAAGGACGAACAGATCGTCATCGTCCAAGGCCAAAGCCCGATGCGCTGCGGGCGAGCGATCTATTTTCGGCGCAAGGACATGAATGAGGCGGCCGAGGCCAACCGCTTCGTCAAAACAAGCCTCTAACCGGTAAGCGATATCGACGATCAATCAAGATTTATATTTCCATGCCTTTCAATTCTGACTGCCAGGTTCCGAGCAGCCGGCGAACTGCGCGGGTGCCAAGCCTCTACTTGTAAGCCACCGCTGCACTTGCAGGTCCCGCCAACGGAATAATCTCGCAGCGACCGAACCCTGCCTCCTTGCACCACTCGGTAAACTGGGCGCCGGTAAAGTCAAACGCCTCGCCAAATTCGATGAGCATGTTCAGCGACATCATGAGACCGAAGCTGTTTTGCCTGCGCTCGTCGTCGATGATGTTCTCGATGGCGACCAGCGCGCCGCCGGACGGCAACGCACGGTAGGCCTTGGCGATCAGCATTTTCTTGTTCTCGAGATTCCAGTCATGAAGGATCAGTCCCATCGTGATAATGTCTGCTTTGGGAAATTCGTCCGCGAAAAAGTCGATCACCTCGGCGGTGACGCGGCCGCCGAGATTGCGCTCCCTCAACCGCCGCTCCGCGATCGGCTGCACATCGGCGAGATCGCACGTCCGGCATTGCATGTGCGGATGCCGCGCCGCGACGATGGCCGAAAGCTGCCCGGTTGCCCCGCCTATATCAACCAGCGTCTTGTATTTGGAAAAGTCGAATTTCTCGGCGAACGCCGTGAAATTGCCCATCGAGATGCCGCTCATCGCATCCATGAACTGCTCCAGGCGCGCCGGGTCCGCATAGAGCTCGCCGAACATGGACTTGCCTGTCTCCTTGATCTCGTTTTGAGGCTTTCCGGTTTGCAACGCCTGTGTGAGATCGCCCCAGAACCGATACAGGCGTGCGTTCGCCATCTCGAGGATTCCACCGATGTATTGGGGGCTCCGCTTGTCCAGGAACAGTGCTGTTGAAGGCGTATTGCCGTATTTGCCGGTTTCACCGACGCCGTCCCTCTGCAGCAATCCGAGCGCGACAAGGGTGTCGAGAAAATCATACGTTCCGCGCGGATGCAGCCCCATGGCGCCTTGCAGTTCGAGGCCCGTTTTGGGGCCGTCCGCAAGCAGCGAGAAAAGCCCCAGTTCCACGGCGCTCAACAATGTCTTGGCTGGCCAGAACCCAAAGCCAATTTGCAGGATGTGGTCTGGAGAAATTCCGTTTTGCATATGAGCCTCCCCAATGGGCGAATGCACCCGTGGGAGCCACGCCGATGCGTCCCATTATCGTTCAATGTTAAACCAATCCACGGAAATTCACCAATTTCTAATAGGAGCTGGGGCGGCGCATCGAACGGGCTATCGGCAAAATCAAGCGTCACACGACCTGGAGTATTATTTACACGCTCCAGAAGGGGATCCGCCTTCCGGTTCCGCATTTGCCGCCCGCCTTGATTTGATCGTTCAGCCACCCTCACCTGACAGCTCCCAGCGGGTCGCTCTGCCCTTTCGCCCGGCTCGCCGCCTGAACTCCGCCGGACCGACCGCCGCTTCCCTCAGCACCATCACGCCGTAGCGGGTCGATGCACGCGATGCCGCCGACCAACCTCGACGACCGCCACAAGCAGTGGCAGCGTACAGCCTCACGGCGGAACAGCCGTTCGAAGCGCCAGGCCAAGGCCAGACGCCACGCCGCGCGGATCGCGGCGAAGGCGGCGCGCAAACGGCTACACTGGCAACACGTGACGACGACGCGCATCGCGCGGCGCTTCGCAACGGCCGTCCTCGAGGACCTGAAGATCAGGACCATGAGCGCCTCGGCGAAAGGGACCGTCGAAGAGCCGGGCAAGACCGTCGCCCAGAAGGCTGGCCTCAATCGCTCGATCCTCGCGGCGGCGTGGTACCGCTTCGAGCTGTTGCTGACTTACAAGCTTGCCGTCCTCGGCGGAAACGTCGTGAAGGTCGATCCGAGATACACGTCCGTGACCTGCTCAAAGTGTGGGTCGAGGGACAAGGGAAACCGCGAAAACCAAGCGAAGTTCCTCTGCCGCTCCTGCGGACACGCAGACCACGCCGACGTCAACGCGGCGGTCAACATACGACTGGCTGGAACACTGCCATCGGCGGCGGCGGAGACTTCCGGCGGGAGCCGAGGACTCGAAAGGGCGGCCTAAAGCCGCCCCTGAAAATCCCCGTCCTTCAGGGCGGGGAAGATGTTAAGATTGCCCCTGATGCTTAGAAAAGCCAATCTCGCGTTAAAGAGGCACTTCGGGCGTCAGCGTTACAGTGTCCGGCCTCGTCGGCTTCATCTTGGGCGCTTTTTTGGTGGTCCGATTGGTGACGCGGGTAGCGCTTCAGTCAACTATGTGTGGGGACGCGTGTTTCCGCCGGCGTGGGTGGCAAGCATTTCACTTGGCCTCACGGGTTTGGGCGCGAATTGGCCCATTCATTGATCTCCGTGTCCGTCGCATTCGGGCCCAATTGAGAATAGTCGCGGAAAAGCTATTTGGAGATCGCAGAAGAACCTTTGTCAGCTGGTCACGGGACCGTTCGACACGATCGCTGAGATTGAGACCTAGGAGCGAGAAAGCCATACAACCCTCCGCAACCTTGCCAAGTTTGGCCGATTAAGGTAATTTAAATTACTGTATTCTTGACTAAGGTAATTACGATTAAGGTAATTTAGATTACCTTAGGGAGCCACAATTGAAATTTTTAGGCCGTGAGCGGGAACTCGAGTTATTGAGAAACGAATTGACGGCTGCACGGCCGTCACTCGTCATTTTGTTTGGTCGACGTCGTATCGGCAAGTCGAGGTTCCTGCGGGAGCTGGGTAAAGAACATGCCGAGATTTATTTTCAAGCGACGCGGGTGTCATCGCTTTTGAATCTGGAACAATTCAAAGCTGAGGTAGGAAAAACAATCGGCTCCAAGCCACAGCTTGATGCATTGTCCAATTGGGAAGGAGTGCTCCATTATGTCGCAGAGCATACGGCGGAAAATCCAGGCCTGATCGTTACAATCGATGAATTTCCCTACCTCCTTGATGATGAACCCGCACTTCCTTCTATCCTGCAAAAATTCTGGGACTCTGGCGCGCCTGACCAAGGAGCCATGAAGCTGATCCTTTGCGGTTCTGCTATCTCCCAAATGGAAGAAATGTTAGCTGAGCGGAATCCCCTCTATGGGCGCAAGACTTTATCGCTGGACATGAAGCCGCTGCCTCTGAGTGATGTTGCCAAGTTCTTCCCTGAGTACGATGCCGACGACATCATCAAGGCTTTTGCGATTTTCGGTGGCATTCCCTACTATCTTCAGCTCTGTAACCCGAGCGTCTCCCTGAGGGAGAACGTGGTCAATCTATTGCTGACCGAGACGGGTACGCTGATTGACGAACCGAACACTCTGCTCCAGACCGAGCTAAGGGAGCCAACCTTTTACTCCAGCATCCTGGCGGCTGTTTCCGATGGCCGTAACAGCAAATCGGAGATTGCAAATCGACTCGGGGTTAAAGCAGACAACATCGGGCCATACATGGCAAAGCTGCAGGCCCTCGACCTCATAAGCAATCCCAAGTCGTTAGATGCCGATGAGAAAGGTCGAAATCGCCGCTATCGGGTCGCAGACAGCCTGATTTCGTTTTGGCATCGCTTTGTTCGCCCAAACCTGACTGCGATCAGCAGCGGTTTCGGCGAAGACGTTTATGACCGCGTCGTAGAGCCTCAGTTTTCAGAGTATATGGGCATCGAGTTCGAAGGTATCGCGCTGGAATATGCCAAGCTTCACATTCAAGAGATACTCGGAGTGCCTGCCCAGGAAGTTGGCCAAATCTGGGGTCATTCGGATTTCGATATTGATGTCGCGGGGAGACTGCTGAACGGTGCGTTCTTCTTCGGGGAGTGCAAGTGGAGGACGAGCACAATCGATCTTGGCCACGTTCGGCTGCTACGCCAGCGGTCAGAAAAAACAACTTACGGAAAAAGTGCGGCCAATAAGCATTTTCTGTTCTTCAGTAGAATTGGTTTTTCAAGCGACGTTATTGATTTAGCAAAGGAAGAAAAGCAACTTCATTTGCTTACCCCTGAAAATTTGGTGAATCCGCGCAGATAGACACCACGGGCCAACGCGGTCACGGACACGGCCCGCAAAATTGCCGTCTTGCTCTACAATACGCTGTGTCACGGTGTGGAATACAGCGATCCGAAGCCTCCTATTACCAGGAGAGTTACCGCCGACGCCGGCGCTTTTGCCGGTGCAACCGTCTCTGCAATCTCGGTAATGGAACCCGTATTGTTCTCCTCAGCCGTCCAATTATCTCCCTCTGCAGGCAAGAGTTCTTTTCGTCTGGGTAGAGGACGGAGTCAACATGAGCGCTGTTGGATGCGCGTCGAGACGGAGAAAGCCTGACTATGAACCGGATCATCGCCGCAACGTTCATCACCCTGTCGCTATCGAGGGCCGGCTTGGCCGCACCGCTCGACGCCGCCACGGCCGCTACAGTCATCGGGGCGGCGCCTGCGGCAGCGTGCGGCGCCTTCTGCTCGGTCTTGCGCACAAACCGCAGCGTCTCGACTTCCTCGGCTGCCGGGTTACTTTACAACACGACGACTTTCGCGCCGATTTTTACCCGCTCATAGAGATGGATTACATCTTCATTCATCATGCGAAAACACCCCGAGGAAGACGACTGCCCGACGCTCTGCGGTTCGTTCGAGCCGTGGATGCGGTAAAGCGTATCTCCCAGATAGATGGCGCGCGCGCCTAGCGGATTGTCGGCACCTCCGGCCATATAGGCAGGAAGGTCCCGTCGCCTTGCGCGCATGTCCGAAGGCGGACGCCAATCCGGCCACGGGCGCTTGGCGCTCACCATCTCGGTTCCGCGCCAGCCGTAGCCTTCGCGTCCAACACCGACACTGTAGCGCAACGCCCTTCCACCGGCTTCTATGTAGTAAAGGGCGTAATTGCGGGTTTCGATGATGATCGTACCGGGCGCTTCCCGGGTCTGATAGTCCACCACGTGCCGCCGCACGAACGTCCCGGCATGTGGATAGGGCCCCTCTTCCCGGGTTCGCCGTGGCGGGTAAGCCGGCGGTGACATCAGAAAGCCGATATAGTCGCTGTCGATCCAGACCCTGTTGTTTTTCTTGTCCAACAATGGCGGCGAGACCGGGTCTGCTGCCGCGTGGTTGATCGCCGTCGACAAAAGAACAGTGAAAAGCAGCCCGCCCATGCCGCGCCTAGTCAGTACTTTCAGTTCCGACATATGAGGTCTCCATCGACGTTTGCGACGTTCAAATCAAACCATTGGCCACCAAAGTATTCGCCACCTGCTGGAAGACACGGTCCGGAACAGGCGCTCCCACCGGCGTCTTGCCAAGCTCCGCGGCGAGTTCCGCATCAGTCACTAATGGGATCCCTTGACCTCTGGCCTGCTCTCTCATCGAGGCCACCGCTTTACCGGCGGCACGACAAACGATGATCGGCACAGGCGTTTCGCCCCGAACGTAGCGGATCCCGACTATTGCCGATTGCTCTCCAATCAGCAGCACTGCGTTGGCAAGACCGGTCCTGCTCGTGCCAAGCAAGTGCGCGAGCTTGCGGCGCTCCCGCCGTATCAGCGGGTCGCCTTCCGTGTCCTTGTGTTCGCGTTTGGCCTCCGACTTGGTCATCCGCATTTCGCGCATGAACAGCCAGCGTTGCAGAAAGACATCGAAGGTGCCCATGACGATAAAAGCCGCGATTGCGATGAAGGCCGTGGTCTTCAGCATCGACAGCGAGGTCGCGTGCAGGCAGGCAAAACCACATGCGGGCGCCTGAAACAGCGCCTTCAGGCCCGCATAGAAAACAACGGAAAACGCCACGGAAAGCGCAAGAATCTTGAACAGTGCCTTGCCGAACTCGACAACGCTCTTGAGTGAGGTCAGGCGCTTTACGCCGGCCGCCGGATTGATGCGGCTGAAATCCGGCTCGACGGGCTTTGCCGAGAAGACGAAGCCCTTCGTGATCGCGACGTTCGTCGCAAGGATCGCTGCGACCGTTATCCCGAGGATCGGCAGCACCGTTGCCCAAAGCGCACCGGCGGCAATCGTGCTCAGCCGATACCAGACGTCCGCGAAGGGGCGGTCGTAGATATGCGACGCCTCGTCCAGAAGCATGTTGATCTTCACTTGCAGATGCGGCGCGGCATAGAAAAGAAAGAGCGTCGAGAACAGGATCATGATGCCCGAGACCATGTCGGGGCTGTGGAGCACCTGGCCTTTCTTGCGCGCGTCCAGGATCTTCTTTTCGGAAGCCGGAAGCGATTTTTCTTCGCTTGTCTCGCTCATGTGATACCGCCATCCTTGGATGACGCCAGCAGGCCGATTTCCTGGGCGCGCCTGGCCGCATCGGAAATCGACCGCAACTTTGCCGCTTTCGCCAGGATCGCGCTCTTCTGCTTCTCCGTCATGTCGGGCACGCCGACGGATCGTGCTTTCTCCGTCTCCCCGGCCATGGTCAGGACGATCAGATAGTTGACGAAATGCCGCCTTTCGGCGAGCGGCGACGCGACCACGCTGCTCATATGCGTTACCGCCTGCGGCAGGTTGTTCGCAAGCGCCTCGGCGAGGGCGAGGTTCGTCGTGGTGTCGAGATTCGCTGGCTGCAGCGAAAGCGCTTTCGAAAAGGCTTCCTCCGCCGCGGCCCCGCTACCGCTGAAGACGAGCGCCGTTCCGAGCCGGTTATAGGCGATGACGGAGTTCAGTGCCTCGGCGGCCGGCGCCAGAGTTCGGGCAGCCGCTGCCGCCTCGCCTTTGCGCAATTGGGCGGTGCCGAGCCCGAGCAGTGCCTCAGGATCCTGGGGGCTCACCTGCAGGGCGGCGCGAAAGTCTTTTTCCGCCCCTTCGGCATCGCCTGCCCTCAGGCGCGCATTCGCAAGCCGGACGCGCAGCGATACGTCGTCAGGAGCGTTCGCGGCGGCGCGCTCGTAAAGCGCAAGCGCGGTTGCGCTTTCCCCCTTGGCCTCGATGCTGTGGGCGATGTTCAACAGTTTCGCCTGCTCGCTCGAAGGCTTGTCCTTCTCCTTCTCGGCTGACGTCGTCGTGCATGAGGAAAGTGCCTGAAGCGCAAGGAGTATGGCAACACCCTTCCTTAGCGCGCCGAATTTCAGAAAGGAACGCGCTCTCATTCTTCACCTGTATTGTTGTTCGCCGTGTTGCGGAGTCTGCGGCCCTCCTCGCTGTAACCGTCGAGGTAGTTCTTCGCGGCGCGCGCCACCGGAGCAGCCATGGCAGGACCCATTTCACGGCCCCGGATGAGATGTCCCTGATCCTCTGCCATGAACTGCAGATTGAGATTGTTGGCGCAGCCCGGCGGCAGGTAGAGCGGCTGATCGGCGGTATCGGGGGTGATACAGGCGTCGGGAACCAGCGTCCGGCTTTCCGCCTCCTCGTAACCCTTGCGAACAAGCCCGCCTTTTTCCGGCGCGCCGTGCGTCGAAATATAGCTGTAGTTGGGAGAGTAGGGTTGCGGATGGGAACCGTTGCAGCCCGCAAGGGCAAACAGCAGGCCCGCGGCCAGCATCACGCGGGCCTTTGCCGCACCATCGCCCGACAAACGATCACTCCACATAAAAACCGTATCCGTTGTTGTTGACCGCGGGCTTCGCCTTCTTGCGCGGCGCCGTAATGGCGCCTGCAGGACTATCGAGCGGCGTCTTCATCTTTCGTTCGGAGGTCGGCGACACGAGGAAAGGGGTAATCAGGATGACGAGTTCCGTTTCATTGCGCTGAAACCGTTTCGACTTGAACAGTTCGCCAAGGATCGGGACGTCGCCGACGACCGGTGTTTTGTTGAGCGTCTGCGATTCCTGCCGTTGAAACAGGCCGGCGATCGCAAACGTCTGGCCGCTGCCGACCTCGACGGTTGTGTCTGCACGGCGAATGCGCAGCGACGGCACGACCAGGCCGCCGATCGAAACGACGCTGTCCTGCGAAACGCTGCTGACTTCTGGACGCACCTGCAGCGCGATTCGGTTGTTCGGCAGAAGCGTCGGCGTAAACTGGAGTGAGACACCGAACTGCTTGTATTCGATACCGATCTGGTCGTTGCCGACCGGCACTGGCACCGGTATCTCGCCGCCTGCGAGAAAGCTGGCGCTCTGGCCGGTGACGGCGGTGATGTTCGGTTCGGCAAGGATCGTCAATATGCCATTCGCCTGGAGCGCATCGAGCAGCACGTTGACGTTGACGTGCTCGCCCCTTGCGCCGATCGTAATCCCCGTGTCGTCCTCGTTGCTGGCGCCGCCGGTCCGGATGATGCCGAAGGAGAACGATCCGCTGTTGACGAAGGCGCTCCAATCGATGCCGTAGCGCGTCAATTCGTTGCGGGCGACTTCGGCGAAGCGGACGCGAATATTGACCTGGTTCGTGCCGGCGATCGTCGTATTGTTGAGCGCCGGATTGTCCGGGGTCGAATAGCTCTGCAGGACATTTTCCATGTCCATCGCTTCACCGACATTGCGGGTCTGGCCGGTGCCGACATATTGGCCGCCGAACAGCCTTATATCGACTCTGGTGGTGGGTTGCAGCGCCCGCGCCGACTGGTTGGCGGCTCGCGGGTTGCCGCTGACGCGAACCTGCACTGTACCGCGCGTGCTCTGGTCGGCGCTGAGCGCAGTGAGATCGGTGTCGCCGATCTTCGTCGCATAGATATAGACCACGCCCGGCGAGACGACGCGCACATCTGCGATCGCCGTATCGGCGAGGAAGACCGACTCGACCGGTTCGTCGAAGCGCAGGATCTGGCCCTCCCCGACGGCGAGCTCAAGAACCTGGCCGTTTTTCGCATCGATCTTCACCTGCGCCTTCGCAGATGGCGCAAAAAAGCCGAGCGCAAGCGTGGCCACCAGGATGAATGAAAGTAAATCTCCTGCCGCAATCGCGCGGAGGCTTCGCAAGCTCAGCATTCCATTTCCTATTCGTTCCCCTCACCGGCGCGCCCGGGCGCGCATGTCAAAGCCTTGTCTTTTATGATGTGCCCCGGAGAATTCATGCACGGCCGCCTTCGAGCTGCGCCGTTCCTGCAACCGGGAGCGCGATATAGCCAATGCACTGGACGCTGAACTCCGGGGAAATTTCCTGGTAGGAAAGAACTGCCACATTTACGTCGTGGCGCGTCAGAAGGTTCCGGATGTGCCGACGGACGTCCATCGACGTCAGGATCGCGGTTCGGCACTGGAGATCCGCTTTCTCCTGCCGCTTCTTCAATTCTTCCAGGATCGGCGTCGCCAGCCGGTCCGAAATCGCGCCCGCCGGCCCCATATTCTTTTCGATAGCCGCTCTCACCTCGTCTTCGAACGGCCGCGTCAGCAGATAGGCCGAAACGATCCTGTTGTCGTCGGCAAGGCGGAAGCAGATTTGCCGGCCGAGGCTTGCCCGCACGCTGTCGGTCAAAGCCTGCACACCCTGAATTTGTCCGCCGCGCTCGGCAATCGCCTGAAGAATGATGCGCATGTTGGTGATCGGAACATCTTCTTCGATCAGCCTTCGCAAGACGTCGGCAAGCTTCTGCACGGAAACTGCCTCCAGAACCTCTCGGATCAGGTCGCCGTAGGGCTCCTCCAGGCGGCCAAGGAGCGCGCGCACTTCCTGTGCGTCGACGAACTCCGGCGCATAGCGGCGCAGGACACGCTCCAGAAGCGTCATCACGACATCGGCCGGCTCGCAATAGCCGACGCCGGCAGCGTCAAGTGCTGCCGCATGGGATTGTTCGACCCAGACGAGCTTCAGCCCGAGGAGGTCCGGTTGCCTCACATAGGGGACCAACATGATGTCGAGATCGACCGTTTCGTCCCACACCATGACATGGCCGGGCAAGAGCGCGGCTTCGACGACCGGAACGCCCTCGAAATCGATGCGAAACTCAGCCGGCGCCCGCCGGGGATCCGCCACCAGGCCGATCGCCGGGACGCGAATACCGAGGTCGCCGAGGATCGCTGCGGCGGACGCCTCTGTCCGCTCGGCGAAGACCGGCAGCCGAAGAGCCCCGGCAAGGTCCTCTCCAAGCGATACAGTGATCCTGTGCGCGACCCCGACGAGGTTGCCGGAACCGCCGGGCAAACTGCCGGCTATATGCTCGACGACGGGACTGCCGGAAGAGACCGGCCGGGGCGCCTCGCGTCGGATCGATGCGGTTCCTGCCGCATCGCCGACGGCAGGCCGCCGGCGCGCAGTGTGGGCAAGAAGGCCGGCCACGGCAGCGAGCGTCCAAAAGACAATCAGCGGAAAGCCCGGAACCAGGCCGAAGGCGAAGAGGATGGCGGCCGCCAGCGCCAGCGCGCGGTCGCTCGCACCGAGTTGCCCGAGGATTTCAGAACTCAAGTCCTGCGGGCGCTGGCCAGACGGCACGCGCGTTACCACCGCTCCGGCCGCCACTGCCATCATCAGCGCAGGTATCTGTGAGATGAGGCCATCGCCGACGGTCAGCAGTGAATAGGTATGGGCAGCGTCGCCGACGGTCATGCCGCGTCGCACGGATCCAATCGTAAGCCCGCCGACAAGATTGATCGTGATAATGATCAGGCCCGCGACGGCGTCTCCTTTGACGAACTTCATGGCACCGTCCATGGCGCCGTAGAACTGGCTCTCGCGCTCGAGCTGTTCGCGCCTTCGACGCGCCTCCTGCTGGTCGATTTCGCCGCTGCGGGCCTCATTGTCGATGCTCATCTGCTTGCCCGGCATGGCGTCGAGGGCAAAGCGCGCGCCCACTTCGGCGACACGTTCGGCGCCCTTGGTGATTACGACGAACTGAGTGACGGTGATGATCAGAAAGACGATGAGACCGACGAGCACATCGCCGCCGACAACGAGGTCTCCGAAGGCTGAAACGATCTGCCCGGCGTCTGCCTGCGTCAGGATCAGCCGGGTCGTCGTGATCGAAAGCGCGAGGCGAAAGAGGGTTCCAAGCAGAATGATCGACGGCAGAGACGAGAATTGGACGGGGCTCGACACATAGAGCGCGCCGACAAGGATAAGGAGGCTGTAGAAGAAGTTAAATCCGATCAGAGCGTCGACCAGAAAGGTCGGCATCGGAATGATCATCATCGTGATCGCGAGCATCACCAGTGCCGCAACGACGATATCCGACCGGCGGGAGGCGGCCCTGGCGAACTGGTTGACGGTGGCGATTGCGTTCATTTCACCACCCTCGCCTGAAGATAGGCCTTGAAGGCCTCGCGCGCCTGGTCTTCCTGTCCACGCAGCCAGTGCGCCCTGCTCCTCAGGCGGGCAAGATCCGGATCGGCTTCCTTTGAGATTTCTCTGATGCGATCGATGGAGGCGATCGCACGCATTCCAGCGTCCGTCTCGACGAATGCGTCGGCCAGCGAATGCAATATCGAGACGTTTGCAGGTGCCATTCGTGCTGCGAGAAGCAAGAAGACGAGGCCGCGCTCATGGTGTCCGGCGCGACAGTAGAGCAGGCCGAGCGCATGAAGAAATTCGAGGCTGTCCGCGCGTTGCTGCGTCAACTGCTTTGCGCCTGCATGAGACGGTGCTGAAGATCGCGGCGACTTTCGATTTCGTCCTTCAGCATGGACGCCGTAAGCTTGGCGACATCCTCGTCGAGGTCGAGGCCGGGCAAAACTTCCTGGACGATATAGGCCAGGATCTCCTGGGACCGCGACAGGTCGAACAGGGAAGCGTTCGAGAGCCTCGCCCGCTCCGTCGCACCGGTGCGCGCGCCGCGCGTCTCAGCCTTCTGCCTGGCCTGGCGGACCGATTGCAGGATCCTGGCGTCGAAGGCCTGATGCTGCGCTTCCACGGCCGCATCCGGCCGAACGGAAACCGCGCTTGACTGGGCGCGGCGATTGTCGTGTCGGCGGACCTCCAAACTCATCTTGCTGTTCCTCTCGTCGCGCCTGTCAGAAGCGAAGGATGAATTCTTCGCCTTGCCGCCCCACCTTCAGGCTGCCGTCGCGAATGTCCTTTATGTACCAGCCGTCCTCGAGCGCGGCACCCTTGTAGAGGTGGGTGCCGTCGGCACCGATCGCATAAGGCGTTTCCCCGAACCAAACGGCCTGGAGATTGAATTTTGGCGACGTTTTGGCCGCGGCCTCGCCGACCATGCTCGTCAAGACGTAGTTGGTGCCATAGGACCGGTCGAACCAAGTCTGGATATCGCTCCACGACTTGCGCGCCTCCTCGTCGAGCGCACCGGAAACGGCAAACCGCGTCCCGTCCGCCTTTACCTGAAGATCACTCAAGCCCGCCGCAGCGAGCTTTGCCGCAAGCGCCGAAGACACCTCATCGGCCGAGGGCATTGAGGCGCTCACAGTTGCGGCCGCCACCGTCTTTTCGTCAAAGCTTGCCATCGGCAGCCGGTCGCCGACGTTAGCAATCCCTGCCTGGACAGCCGCAATCGTGAGAAGCGAGAAAGCCGCTGCGCCGCCGATCATCCAGGTTGTGCGCTTCGACTTGTCTGCTTTTCTGCCCGGCGCGGCCTGCGCCGGTCGGCAAAGACGAAGGCGCGCGCTGCCAAGCGAAATCGTCACAGGGGTTTTGACGTGAAGGCCGTGGCCAACGGGCACGCTTGTATCCTGCACCATCACGTCGGCACCGGTTGCCTCGATCATCACCTCGGAACCCGCAAACTGCAGACGCATATGATGCGCGCTCACGTCGCGGTCACTGAGCATGAGATCGCAGTCCGGGGCTGAACCGATCAAGTAGGAGCCGTTTTCCAAAGGCAAGGAGACGCCACTGTGAACGCCGTTGAGGACATCGAGTGTCAAATCGGCAGCAGCATTCCTCAAGACCAGATTGGATGCCATGAACTCTCACCTCGCTCGCCGTATACCAAAGATGCCGACGCCACGCTGAAAGCACGGCGTCGTCCAAGCCAAGTCTTTGCAATGGAGATGAGAGGGGCGACGCAAGTCGCCCCTCGGCTTGTGCTTAGCCGTTCGGACGCTGCTTCGCGGCGTCGAGGGCGACCTTCTTTTCGGTCGTGACTTTGGTAATCTCGGCAGACTTCTCGATCGCCTTGTCGAAGGCTTCCGTCATCGTCTTGATTGAATTGTCCGAGGTTTGCGTACCGCTTACACCGGAAACTGCCATTGTCTTCTCCTTGATAATTCAGTCCGGCCGGGAGCAAGGCTCCAGCGCCGGTGTACAGTTCTCATCGAGTCGACTGCCCTGCATAGGGCACCGCAATGGTTAGAGTTGAAGCTCGGAATTGACAATTTCCAAGCGCATCACATAATCTTTCAATGCGTAATATGTCGTGATTTCAAACGATTGAAACAGACGTTTCAATGTCATGGAACTGTTACGCATTGAAGAAACACAGTTATTTTTCAGGGTGTTTCAGTTTTGGCTTGTTTAGCAAATAACATTGCTTTGAATTTTGTCCAACTGCGAGTTGCGCATTCCCGGCTGCTGTAATAGTTTTTGGAGCCGCTCGACGCGAACAATCGGAACGTTTGACATGAAGAACGTCATGGTTGCGGGGAAGCTCTTTATGTTAGCTACGGCTATATTGGCATCCACATATCCGGCCCTTGCAGCTATGCCGCGCTGGTACAGCAGCAAATACAGCTACGTTTTAATCAGCCAGGATGTTCGTGACGCACTGAAGGAGTTCGGGCGCAACCTTTCGATTCCGGTGATCCTGTCGGATCGAATCCGTGGCCAGGTACGCGGGGAGATTCGCGCCGAAACGGCGGGCGGATTCCTCGACAAGGTGACGCAGGCCAACGGGCTGATTTGGTATTTCGATGGCTCGGTTCTGTACGTCAATGCCAGTGACGAGTTCGCGACACAGATCGTCAATATCGGCAGGGCAAACGGCCAGTCGGTCATAAACGAGATTAAGCGGTTAGACCTCATGGACGAGCGCTTCTCGGTACTCGCGACCGCCAACGCCCCGGCTATTCGTGTCTCAGGTCCGCCTGCCTTCATCGCCATGGTGAAGCAGGTCGTTTCATCCGTTCAGCCACCCCCAGTGACCCAGGTGGACGATCCCCGGGTGCGGATCTTTCGCGGCGGCCAGCACAACGAGGTTGCGGACGATCTGACCGGTAAGGGCCGCCAGACCGTCGCCAATTCCAGCACAAGCGACACCTCAGCAGGAGAGCACAAATGACCGGATCGGTAGCCGCGACAGCGCAGACGCCCACCCAGACGCAAAATGTGGACCCCTCGCAGGCACAATTCGAGGAAGCCTTGCAGCAAGCCATTGCAAGCGGCGGCGGCCAGTTGATCGGGCAAGAAATGATGAAGATCGCCCAGGAAGTGCTGAACGAAGCCTTGTCCGACGAGGAATAATCCCCTTTTTCCAGCAGGAGACGCAACCATGACGGTTGTCCAGCCAGTTGAGAATGCAACGCTTGCGATGTCCTCTGCGCCGCAGGATCCGGCCTCGGTCGCGTCGCAAGGCCTGTTCGAGCATTCGGCGCTGAACGCCCAAACCCTGCCACACGGGGCAAGCCCGGCCGATCTCGGCCGGACGATCGTCGACAACCTGAAAGGTTTCGTCGAGCGCGCCGGAAAATTCGCAAGCAACACCGAGCTTTTAGCCCCATTGGACCAATCACCGGCATCGCAGTCGTTTGCGCCGGATGCGGCCGGCGCTCAAACAAGCGTGACGCGGACACCGGACAGCGAAGCAGGACGGCTAGTCGAGGCACTGGGGAGGATCTTCGATCATGCGATCGAAACGCAGATGGTCGTTCGCGGCCCGACGCAATTCACAAGCGCAACGATGACCCTCGTCAAAGGTCAATGAATATCTCCTGGCGCTCCTCATCGATTGCGCGCGGACTGCTGCTCGCGCTTGTGGTCCTGACGCTGCAGGCTTGCAGCGTCGATCTCTATACCAATCTTGACGAACGCGAGGCCAACGAGATGGTCGCAACCCTGCTCTCGAAAGGCATTGCGGCGAGCCGGGTCGTGCAGAAGGACGGCAAGCTGACGGTGACGGTCGACGAGGATCAGTTCTCGCAAGCCGTGACCACGCTCAACATGGCCGGGCTACCCAAGGCGAAATTCGCGACACTCGGCACCGTGTTCAAGCAGGAAGGCCTCGTCGCTTCGCCCGTGCAGGAACGTGCACAGATGATCTATGCGTTGAGCGAGGAGCTTTCCCGGACTGTTTCCGAGATCGACGGGGTCCTGTCGGCGCGCGTCCACGTCGTGCTCCCGGACAACGACCCGCTGCAGCGCAATGCCATACCGGCCTCCGCTTCTGTCTTCATCCGCCACGAAAAAGATCTCGACGTCAATCCGCTGATCCCGCGGATCAAGACGCTGGTCGCCAACAGCATATCCGGCCTCACCTACGAAAAGGTCTCGGTCGTGCCCGTCGCGAGCGAGCGGGCGAGCGAGCCCGTCACCGGCGCGGAACTCACATCATTCCTGGGGATCTGGATGCTGCCGGCGAGTGTGGCCAGGGCCAAGCTCATCTTCGGCTGCCTTGCCGGCGCCCTGATTGCCGCGATCGCCGGCCTTGGATACCTGGCATGGCGCAAGCACAGCGGCCGGCGGAAAGTCTATCCGCTGCAGCCCTACGGTCCGGCAAAGTGACGGATCGCTCATCGACAAACGGCGCGGCGGCCGCCGAACTGGAGAATGTCTGGGCGGCCTTCCGCACCGCCCCGGCCCGCCTTGTTCATCACCGCCATATCGTTCAAGCCTATGACCAGGCGATCTCGATCGAGGCCGCCGTCAGGCTGCAGCAATCCGATCGGGTCCAGCGTCCGCTTATGCGGCTGCTTATGGACAAATTCGACCTTCCGGACGCCGGCTTTTGCCCTTGTCCCGAACCGGACGATCTCAAACTCCTTGCGTTGCCGCCAGAGGCTGTCGCGCAACATAGCTACCTGGCTGGGGCCGTGTTCTGGGGTCATGCGCTTGCCGGCGAAATCCGCAGCCGCGAAGTCGCCTTGATGAAAGAGCGCGTCGGTGACCGTGCATTTCGGGTAGCCGTCGATAACCGCGACCTTGCCGCGGGCCATGAGATTGCGGGCGGCTTCGATGCCTTGATGCAGGCGATTGACGTCGACGGTCGCAGATGCTGGGCGAGCTGGCAGGCCTCGCTGCCCACTGCACTGGCGGCATGGCTTCGACTGAGGGGTGAGACTGTCGGCGACGTTGCTCCGTTCACCGAGCCGGGAGACGCCGCCACCGGCGCTGCGATCGTCAGGCGCCTGTTGCGGCACGAAACCGCCAGGGACGATCACGCCGGCGCCACCGTCAAGGAGGAGCGATGAACGAGATCCCCACAAGCCCGGCCAAGAAGATCCTCAAGCAGGCCGAAGGCGAACATTGGCTTGAAGGCTTCGCATTCCTGGAGGCGGCGAAGGCCAAGGCGGATCAGCAGCTTGCGCAGGTTCGCGACGTCGTCACGACGAGCAGAAGAAAGGGCTACGAGGCTGGCAGGCTGGAGGGAGAACGGCAGGCAGCGGCCCTGCTCCTGAAGACCACCGCCGACGTCAATGCCTATCTGGCCGGCATCGACCGGCAGATTGCCGAACTCGGCCTGGCGATCGCCGAAAAATTGCTCGGCCGTTTCGATCAGGCAGAGCTGGTCGCCAATCTGGCGCAGCAGGCGCTGCAATCGTTTCAGCATGAGCGCGAGGTAACGATCACCGTCTCTCCCGCATTGGCCGACCGGGTCGCCGAACTCGTTGAGCGCCACAACGGCAATGGCGCGCTCAAGATCGCCGTGCTTGCCGATCCGCGGCTCGACGGCAACAAATGCGTTCTCGCCAGCGCCGTAGCCGTCGTTGATGCAGGCCTCGATACACAATTGTCGGTCATCCGCGAAGCCCTGCTCGGCGTCCAGCCCGGCCGATCGGAACCTTCCGCATGAACGAGCATGTGCTGTCGGATCCAGGCGCGCTCATCGAGCGCCTGCGCCAACGGGCGCTCACGAGCGAGACGCGACCCGTTCGCGGCCGGATCCGCAGGATTACCGGCATCATCGTCCATGCGACCGCGCCGATGGTCAGGATCGGCGAACTTTGCCACCTCAGGGATCCCGTTTCCGGCGCGACCGTGCCGGCGGAGGTGGTGGGCTTCGAAGACGAGGAGGCCATCCTGACGCCGATCGGCGATCTTCAGGGCATGTCCACGCGCGCGGAGGTGATCGCAACTGGCAAGACCTTGCAGATCCCGGTTTGCGACGACCTCCTCGGCCGCGTGCTCAATCCCTTGGGAGAGCTCCTCGACTTTGCTGATGATCGTCCCATTCCGGTCGTCACCGACACCTACTATCCGACCCACCGGCCACCGCCCAATGCGCTCCAGCGCGACCTGATCACCGAGCCGCTGCAACTTGGGATCCGTGCGATCGACGGGCTGCTGACGGTCGCCCGCGGGCAGCGCGTCGGCGTTTTCGGCGAGCCTGGCGTCGGCAAGTCCTCGCTCCTTTCCACCATCGTTCGGGGCACGAAGGCGGATGTCGTCGTCATCGGGCTGATCGGCGAGCGCGGGCGCGAAGTGCGGGAGTTCATCGAAAGACAGCTCGGCGAAGAGGGCCGCAAGCGCTCGGTCGTCGTGGTCGCAACATCTGATCGTCCGGCGATCGAACGGGTGAAAGCGGCCTACGGTGCAACGGCGATCGCCGAATATTTTCGCGACCAGGGTCAAGACGTCCTTCTGCTGATGGACAGCGTCACCCGTTTCGCCCGGGCGCAACGGGAAATTGGCCTAGCGGCGGGCGAACCGCCGACGCGGCGCGGTTATCCGCCCTCGCTCTTCGCCGCGCTGCCGCGCCTGTTGGAGCGCGCCGGCCCCGGACAGGGCGGTTCGATCACAGCCCTCTATACCGTGCTGACCGAGGGTGATGGCACGCTCGATCCGGTTGCCGAAGAGACAAAAGCCATTCTCGACGGTCACATCATGCTGGGCTCCAGCCTGGCCGAGCGCAACTTCTTCCCAGCCATCGACATCCTGAAGAGCCGCAGCCGCCTGATGGAAAGCGTCGCAGGCAAGGCGCACCGCGATCACGCGGCCCATATCCGCACGCTGCTTGCCCGTTACGAGCAGATCGAACTCCTGCTCCGGGTCGGCGAATACGAGCACGGCGTCGATCCGCTGTCGGATGAAGCAATCGAAAAGCACGGCGCCATCGAAGCCTTTCTGCGGCAGGAGAGCGGCGAATTTTCTTCCCTGGAAGAAACCCAGGAGCAGTTGAAAAGGATCGCATCGTGACCCGGAAGGTCGATTTGCGGCAACTCGTCGAGTTGCGGGCGCTTAGAATGCGGCGGGCGCAAGAAAAGGCGCAGCGTCAGCTGAGCCTCCACCAGCAGGCCGCCCGGGCCGCTGAGGCGGCAAGGGACGAAAGTCTTTCCCATGAGGAAGAGCGCAGACGGGAAGAAGACGTTCTCTACGCCCATCTCGCGCAAGGCACTGCCGGTCACCGCGACCTCCAAAGATACCGCGGCGCGCTGGCCGCCATGGACCACCGCGCCCGCCAGCTCGAGGAGCAGGTTCACGGCGCCGAAAAGCGCGAGAGGGAGGAGGCGAAGCAAAAGCAGGAGCTTGCGGCCGAGTACCGGCGCAAACAGAAACTGCATGATCGCATCCTGTTCCTTGCCGATGAAAACCGGCGCGAGGAAGCGAGGCGTGCCGACGTCCTCAGCGAGATGGAGGACGAGGACATCATCCACCCGAAGAGCAAGAAGCGGGGAAGGTGACGGGATGAGCATCTCCACGCAGACGCGCGCCGGCGCCCAGGAAGTTCGTACCCTTACCGAGGACCCGTCCTGCCTGCCGGAGGTTGCAGCCGCCCATGTCGACGCACTCAACGTGTTGGCAGGGATCCGCGTGGCTTTTCGGCTCTCGCTGGCCACAGCAACCATTGTCATTCGGCCCGAGGACGGCACGCGATCCCTGGTGGAACCGGTCGAGCTTGTGTTCTTCATCGGCGCGTCGGCCGGCCGCTTCATGATTCCTGCAGCCGCGCTCGACGAGCTTGCGCCGGGGCTTGGGGTTCGCGGAAGGATCGCCGCCCTTTCCCCTCTGCAGCGCAACATCCTCATCGAGGAGGCACTCGCCTCAAATCTTGCAGAACTGGAAGACCGTATCGGGGAACCGGTGCGCCTCGGCCCGCCGGATGCTGCGGGCGAATGTCCCGTCAAGCTTTGCTGGACGATCGATTGCGGCGGCCTGCCCCACCATGCGGAACTGCACTTGAATGCTGCGGCGGCGCTTAAGATCGGCAACGCCCTTGGTGAGCATGGAAGCGGCCTGGGCGCATTGACGGCAAACCTGGTCCAGCCCATCCACCTATGCGCCGGCATCCAGCACCTGACCATCGGCGAATATGAAAGTCTTCGCGCCGGCGATATCGTCATGTGCCAGCAGTTTAATGCCGAAGAACCCTTCGCCCTTATCGGCAACCACCTGATCGCCTCGCTGCGCCGGGGCGATTCCGGCCTCGTACTCACGTCTACGTGGCAAGATCTAAGAGCAAGCTGGGAATATTCCGCCATGTCAAAACAGGATACGCCTCCGTCCGATAAGCTCGAAACGCTGGCAGACCTTCCAGTCCAGCTGGTTTTCGAGATCGGTCGCGCCGAGTTCCCGCTGAAGGAAATCGCCAGGATGGGCGAAGGGACGGTTCTTCACACAAGTCCGAGCCTTTCTAGCCCCGTCAACATCATGGCGAACGGGCGGCTCGTCGGAAAGGGCGAACTGATCAGGATCGGCGAAGGCCTTGGCGTGCGCGTGGTGCGGCTTTCGACAGATGGGTGAGACGACCACCAATCTCATCCCGATCATCATCATCGTCTCTACGATAGGGCTCATTCCGCTCGCGGTGGTGACGATGACCGGGTTCCTGAAAATCTCGATCGTTCTCTTCCTCATTCGCAATGCGCTGGGTATCCAGCAATCGCCGCCCAATCTCGTGCTCTACGGCGTTGCGCTGATCCTCACGGTCTATGTGACGACCCCGCTTGTCGGAGAGATGTACCGCACTTTGTCGAGCGAGCAGGTCGACGTGCAATCGATGGACAGCATGATGCAGGCGGCGGAGTCCCTGCGCGCACCGCTGCAATCGCATCTTGAACGCTACACGGATGAGAATGAACGCCGGTTCTTCATGCAGGCAACCGAGCGCATCTGGTCGGAGGAAGCGAGAGCCTCGGTCAAGACCGACAGCCTTCTCATCCTCGTCCCGGCCTTCGTCAGTTCGGAGTTGACGCGCGCCTTCGAGATCGGCTTTCTGCTCTATCTGCCGTTTCTCGTCATCGACCTCATCGTTTCAACCGTGCTGATGGCGATGGGGATGATGATGGTCTCCCCCACCCTGATTTCCATTCCCCTGAAGATATTCCTCTTCGTCGCGGTCAATGGCTGGTCGCGGCTGATGCACGGCCTGATCCTGAGTTACGGATAGCGCCGATGGATCAAACTGCCTTCCTCGCCCAGATGCAGAAAGCGATGTTGACCGTGCTGATCGCCTCGGCACCGGCGCTTGCAATCGCAATCGTCATCGGCGTCAGCGTCGGTCTCATCCAAGCGCTGACCCAGATCCAGGACCAGACGCTGCCGCAAGCTGTCAAGCTCGTCGCCGTCATGCTGCTACTCGTGATTCTCGGTCCGGTGCTTGCCGCCCAGGTCGCCAATTTCGCCAGCAACACGCTCGACGTCTTTCCGGCCTTGACGCGGTAGGTGGGCGCGTGGACTTTCTCGCCACCACGTCAGCGCTGTTCGACACCATCTATCCGGTACTTGCGGGCACAGCCATTGCGATGGCGCGCGCGCTCGGCATGATCGTCGTCACCCCTGCCTTCGTGCGGCTCGGCCTTACGGGGCTGATCCGCTCGGGCGTGGCGATCGCCATAGCCTTGCCGCTGATACCAAGCTTCACGACAACGCTCGCGGAAGGGCAGAGCCTCTCGACCCTGATGGTGACCGGTCTTATCCTGAAGGAAATCATCATCGGCGTCATCCTTGGCGTCGTGCTCGGCATCCCCTTCTGGGCGGCCGAGGTCGCCGGCGATCTCGTCGACCTGCAGCGAGGCTCGACATCGGCGCAGCTCGTCGATCCGCTGCAAGCGACAGAAACCAGCATCGCCGGAACCTTTTTCGTCCTGGCGCTGGTCGCCCTGTTTTTCAAGTCCGGCGGCTTTTCGCTCCTCGCCGACACATTCTACAGAAGCTACGAAATATGGCCTGTGACCAGCTTCTCGCCGACGTTGGGCTCCGGGGCGGCCATGGCGGTGCTCGCGATCCTCGACCGGATCATGCAGACCGGCGTTCTTTTGATCGCACCGATCGTGCTCGCCCTGCTGATCGCGGACCTCATGCTCGCCTACTTGTCGCGCATGTCGCCGCAATTGCACGTGTTTGATCTTTCCCTGGCAGTCAAGAACCTGATCTTCGCTGTGCTGATTGTCCTCTACCTCAACTATCTCCTGCAATACATGGTTGCAGAGCTCGCCATCCTGAAGTGAGCGTCCGGTGAACTCATTTTCGCGTGGTTGAGGGAGCGAAGCTATAGGACGCGTTTCATTTCATCTGCCATGACGCGCTCGATGATCTCGGGGTCGCATTGTTCGTCGACGAGGAACTGGTGGATACCACCATCCCACGTCCTTATGTCGGTTAGGAGATTTTGAAGTTCGTCGATACCATTCTCGGTCAGACGCTTCGTGCCATCTTCACTGCCATCGCTGACGTAAACCAGTTCGCCCTCGGAGATGTTGTCCGAGTTGGCGGTCACCTCTTCGATCAGTTCGAGGTTCTCGCCGATCATGACGGCGACTTGCTTGAGCGTGTAGATGAACCTCGAGCGTGCCATCACGCAACCTCGCATCGGTCTTTCGCTGGCGTCCAGTTCCAGGGCAATAGGTCCTCAAGTCGGCCCTTGGGGTGATCCTGGATCCGGGTCAGGACGTCTGTCAGATAGACCTCCGGATTGTGGCCGTGCAATTTGACCGTTTCGATGATGGTCAGGATGTTGGCGATGCGCTCACCGCCCTTATCCGAGCCGGCGAAGAGCCAATTTTTCCTTCCAATTCCAAGTGGACGCATGGCTCGTTCAGCTATGTTGTTATCGATTTCGACACGGCCATCGTCGATGTAAACGCTCAACGCTGCCCATCGAGAGAGGGCATATCGCATTGCCTCGGCCAGCTTCTGCTTCTGCGGCAACGTCGAAAGCGTCTCTTCGATCCAGACCTTCAGTTCTTCCAGAATGGGCCTGGCGTGTTGTTGGCGCAGTGTACGCCGCTGGTCGGCCGGCATGCCGCGGATACGATCCTCGATATCGTAGAGCGCGCCGATGCGCGATAGCGCTTCGTCAGCGATCGGCGATGGCTTCAGCTTGATCACGTCATGGAACTTGCGGCGCACATGCGCCATGCAGGCGGCCTCGACGATCTGGTTGCCGTAGAGCTTCTTGTAACCCCCATAGCCATCGGCATGCATCACACCGCTGAAGTTTGCGAGGTGGTCAGCCGGATGCATGCCCTTGCGGTCAGGGCTATAGTAATAAGCGATGGCACCGGGAGTGGCGGCTTGATAGCCACTGCCGTCGAAGACGTAGACCCAGACCCTGCCGGTTTTTGTCTTGCCCCGTCCGGGGTCGAGAACATCGACGGGGGTATCGTCCGTATGTATTCGGTCAAGCGCGGCGATATGGGCCCTGATAGCAAAGACGAGCGGCGCAAGCAGACCCGATACGCGGCCGACCCAGTCAGCCATTACGGATCGGGAGATGTCTATCCCCAACCGATCGTACATCTCGGACAGGCGGTAGAGGGGGATGTGATCGTCGAATTTGGCGATCATGATATGGGCGAGCAGTCCCGGTCCGGGTTTGCCGCGCTCGATCGGCAGGGTCGGCATCTCGCCAGCCACCGTCGTATCGCACTCCCTGCAGATCATGCGCTTTTCGACATGGCGGACAATCTTGACCGACGCCGGCACGTGCTCCAACACCTGGACCACCCTGTCGGCGGCCTTCAGGAACGATGTGCCACCACAGGTCGGGCAATTGCAGGGGGCCGCATAGACCAACTCTTCGGTGGGAAGACCATCGGGCAATGGTTTGCGCTTCGGCTTGTCCGGCGCGTCGTCCAACTCCGGCAGAGGAGTTTTCCCGGAGCGCATTTCAGCCTCGGCACGGGAGGCCTCAATCTCCTCCAGCATCAGTTCGAATTGCTCTATCTTCCGGTCGATCTTTTCCGAAGACGCGCCATGCTGCCGGTGTCGGAGCAATTCCAGTTGTGCCCGCAACAGCCCGATTATGGAGTCGCGCTTGATGACCTCGGCTTCCTGGCTCTCAAGTTTCGCCGCCTGTTCCGCGACGAGTGCGCGCAAAGCAGTTAGCTCGTCCTGACTGTCCAGCGGCGCTGTTTCCATACCCGCAAATCTAGCCGATTTGCCCCTGGCACGCCACCAATATACCCCGGATGCCCCTGCAAAATATAGCTTTTATCCCGTTCGACCGGGAGCGGAAGTCCACGCCGGGCGTCGCCAATCGATCCCCTCAACGAGCATCGAAAGCTGCGCCTGCGTCAGGTGCGCCACGCCCTCTTTCGCCGTCGGCCAGGGAAAGTATCCGCGCTCCAAAATCTTGTAGAACAGGCAGAACCCTTGACCGTCCCACCAAAGAAGCTTGATCCGATCAGCGCGTTTTCCGCGGAAGCCGAAGATCGCGCCGGAGCCCGGTGCCTCCTTGATCGCCGTCTCGACCAGCGCCGATAGACCATCAATGCCACGCCGCATATCCGTCACCCCGCAGGCCAGATAGACACGCACATTCCCCGAAGGCCCGATCATGCCGCCTCCAGACAGGCCACCAGCGACATAAGCAGCTTCAGTTCAACGTCAATCGGAACCTTCAAGCACCGACCGTTTCGGAGCAAGATCTCGACAACCGCTGGCCTCGGCAGCGTGGTAGACGCCTGGCTTACGCCCACCTCCTCGGTGATCTCAACCGGAAGGAACATCGCCGGTCGGTCAACATAGCTGAATGACTGCCGCCACAAGCGGATCTGCCCAGGATGAATGTCATGCCGGCGAGCCACATCACCAATGCGAGCGCCAGGTTCATCCGCCTCCGCCAATATCCTCAGTTTCGCCTCGTCCGACCAGCGCCGTCTGCGCTCAGTACCGGACATGATCTCAATTCGAGCCATGAAACCTCTTTGATCTGGTATTAATGTCAGCACTAATGCTGGTTCTAATGCCAGAACATCGCCTGATTTGCCCGATCAGCAAAAACCGCTCACCGGACGCTCACATCCTGAAAGAGGCCCCAGCGATGCTGCGAAGCCTCCTTGGAACGGCGTCTCGATAGAGGCCTTCGCCCGCGGCGCAAGAAATCCGGCCCTTGTCATCAAATCATTAAGTAGGCCCGCCATAGTGGCCCCGCGCGCTCGCGCGCAACGACCAGCGTCTTGATTTCAGAGACCAAGTTCGCTTCCGGCGCTTTCGGCCGGATGTGCCTTCCTCGCGTGCCGCATAAAGCCAAGGAGATCACGCCCCATGTCCTATCGCATCGATATCGACGGCAGGAACCGTTACGACGCAAGCGGCGGTCGCGCCACTGGCGTTTCCGACCAGCAGCGCCGGTTCTTCATCGAGCAGATCAACCAGGCCGTGCGCGAGCGGGCCGAGCAAGGTGGGCCGAAGACGATCGATCCTGGTACCGAGAAGGTGATTGTCGTCGAGAAGGGCGACAGTCTCTCGCAGATCGCCAACGAAAACCATGTCAGCCTCGACGACCTCATGGCCGCCAACCGCATCAAGTTGACGGCGAACACGGCGGCGATCGACCCCAATGACGTGGTGATCGTGCCGCTCGCCTCGCCCGAGCTCGTCGCGCAAGGTCCCGTGGACGGCAAAGGCGTGCCCAAGGGCGAGGCCGCCTTCATCGATGATCTCTATGGCCGCGGCAACAAGCTCGCCTATGCCGACGACCCTTCGAAGATCGACTATGCCGCCGAAGGTAGGGACATGCAGCGCGACGTCGGAGCCTATCTCGACAACCTGCCGAAGGCAGAGCGGCAGGCCGCAGCCCTCAGGCTGATCGACAGCGACTGGCTGGATGCAGGCCCAGCCGGCAACGCCGTCAAGGCGGCGATCGAGGAACGTGGCCTCAAGACGGACGGGGAATCGGTGATAGCAGACGAGATCTATGATCGCGGCAACCGGATCCAGTATTCCGACGACCCGAAAATCGACTATCAGGCGGAGACCGGCGAGATCGCCAAGGACCTCAAGACTTATGTCGAAAAGCTGCCGGAGGAAGAGCGCTCCCAGACGCTGCAGCGCCTTTACGACCGCGACTGGACCGATGCGGCACCCGCCCGGATGGCGATCGAAGATACCGCGAAAGCGCTGAATGTCAGCTTGCGCCCCTCGACGCATGCCGGCGTCGATACTGAGGCCAAGGCACGCACAATCATCGACACTGCAAACGCTGCTGGAGGGCCGGACGAAGCGTTCCGCAAACTCTCTTCAGCCTACGGTTCGGCCACGCCTGAGGTACAGCGCGTCCTTCTCAGCTCCGAGGATGGGAAGGCCCTGGTCGACAAGGCCGCCAGCTGGGCATCGAAGCCGCTCGCAGACTACCAACCTGGGAAGGGAATGAGCGATCAGGGCGATGCCGCAACGACGATGGCCAATCTCGAACGGCTGACCGCCGGCGCCGATCCGCAGCTTGCCGTCGAGCTGGTCTCTTCCGCCATGCCAACCATCGAGGCGGCGAATACCAGGAAGCAGGAAAAGATCGGCGGCGACTTGATCGGAATGAACGGCCAGGCGGACATGATGACGATCATCGACCGCATCGGCGGCAGTCCGGGCGCCGATGCAATCGTCGAGCGCTTTGCCGAGATCGGCGGCTATCACCCGAACTCCATACCGATGGCGATCGGCAACGGCTCCCGCCTCGACTACCCGATTGCCGTCGCGGCCAAGAGTGCGGCAGTCTCACCCGATTTCGTCGTCCGGAACATCATTCCAAACGTGAAGCTATATGCCGCCAAGGTCAACCAGGACGTCATTGCCTATTCGGCGCATATGCAAGAGCTGCAGTGGCTGGTTTCCAACCACGGAAGGACCATGACCCCCGAGCAACTCGCCAAGGCGATCGAGGACTACAAGACGGAGAAAGGCCCGGAATGGGCCAAAACAGAAAAGCGTCTGGAGGACAACATCGCAGCAAGCGGCGAAAAACTGCTGCAGCAATTGATGGCACTCGGCAATCTTCCGCCGGAACTCGCCTCGCAGCAGCAAGTCGTCAACGACGAGATCGGCAAGATCTTGTCGGACGAAAAGACCGCGATGGCGGTCGAAATCGCAATGAAGAAGAATCCGGCGCTGCTCGACAGTCCGGCCGCGCTGAACCTGCTGGGCGCTCAGGCTCGCCTGACCGACCGGGGCAGGAAGCTCGCCGAAGAGGCAACGACCCAGATCATCCGTCACAAGGTCCTGCCGTCCTTCACCGACCTGCAATCCGGCGATCCGGCCGCACTTGGCAAAGCCCGGAACAGTCTTGAGGCGCTGAAGCAGGGCAAGCTCTCGCAGATGCTCGGCATTCCCAAGGCCGACATGGACGGGGCGATCGATGCGGTCGCCAAGTCCCTGCCCGAGCCGGGCGAGACGGTCGAGCAATCCCGCGCAAAGATGGCCACCCTCAACGACGACCTGAACGATCTGAAGAGTTCGAGCGGCGTCAGGTCGTTTGCGAACACGACCGGCCCTGGCCAGATGCTGCGGCTCATCGGCATTGCGGCCACGGGAGCGAGCGTTGCAAATTCGGCGACTGTGGCGCAGAACAACCCCACTCTCAGAAACGATCTGAAAGTGGTGATCGATGCGGTCGGGCTCGGCCAGCGAACGGTGGAGATTCTAGGCGGAATGGACCGTCTCAACGCCGGCTCCGCCGCCGTCAAGCATTTCGGCAGCAGCAGCAGGCCGGCCGTCAAGTTTCTCGGGGCGCTGAGCGGCGGGTTCGATGCGTGGGTGGCCTTCGACTACTTCAAGGCCGGCGACCCGCTCATGGGCAGCCTTTCGGCCGCAGCAGCCGGCGGAACCATCATGGCGGCTCTCGGCACCGGCACGATGTTCGGTCCGGCCGGTCTCGTCATCGTCGGCGCCGCGGTGATTTCCCAGATGATCGTTGCCGATACGCGCGATTCGAACAAATACATGACGGATACCTCAAAGCGCTTCCTCGCCCATTCCGAGCTCGACGAAACCACCGCCGGCGCGCTCGTCGACCAGAGCGGCGACGGCCACAGCCCGGTGCCGATCCTCGCCAGATACGCGGAACTGAAGGGCTATCGTCTCGATCAGCCGGCCGATCGCCAACGTTTTATCGACTGGCTGAACAGCATTCCGAAGGAAGGGCTGGAAAAGTTGCGCGACAATCTGCACCGTACGCTCGACGAGTTCGGCGGCGATCCGGCGAAATTGCCGGCGACCACCGGCTCAGACGGAAGCTACACGGACGCGCAGCGATTGAATGAGCGCTATATCAGCGGGCAGGTCTATATACCGAGCCTGGCCGACAAGATCAGAAACGGGGATGCCGCTCCTTCCTCGGCAAAGCAGATCGACGTGGTCCTCGTCGAATTGGGAATTGGAATTCCCGTGGCCTGATGCGCCGTTCCTTTAAGATCAAGGGGCGCCGCCAGGTTGACGGCGCCCCTTGAGGAATATGGTGGTCACTGACGCATTTGCTGCGCCAGCATTACGTCGGACAGCGTCGCCGGCGTCTGCGTCCGCCGATGCTTGCTGACCCAGTTCCATCCGCCCCAAAGCGCCAGCGCGACGAAGGGGATCGAGGCGACGGTATAGGTCCCGTTCGGATAGTCGAGCGCCATCAGCACCACGACCCCGAAAAGGAAGGCAAGCGTCAGCCACGAGGTGACCGGGGCACCGGGCATCTTGAACGGCACGTCCTCGACCTCGCCGCGGGCAACGGCCCGGCGGAAGGCCATCTGGCAGACGATAATGAAACCCCAGGTGCTCAGGATCCCGAGCGAGGCGACGTTGAGGACGATCTCGAACACATGCGAGGGCACGAAATAGTTGAGCAGGACGCCGAAGACGTAGATGGCAAGGGTCACCAGTATGCCAACATGCGGCACCGCCTGCGCATTCATCCTTGCAAGGGACGCCGGCGCGGAACCGCCTTGCGCCAGCGAGCGCAGCACGCGGCCGGTGGAATAGAGGCCGGAGTTCAGGCTCGACAAGGCTGCAGTAAGCACGACGATGTTCATCACCGTGCCGATGCCGGGTATGCCGAGTGCGCCGAAGAATGTCACGAACGGGCTCTCTCCTGACTTGTAGGCGGTCCAGGGCAGCAGGCAGACGAGAAGCACGACCGAGCCGACATAGAACAGAGCGATGCGCCAGATCACACTGTTGATGGCACGCGGCAGGATGGTCTTCGCGTCTGAACACTCACCGGCCGCCGTACCAACCAGTTCGACGCCGGCAAAAGCGAAGACGACACCCTGCACGAGCACGAGCGCCGGAAGCAGGCCGTTCGGGAAGAGCCCGCCGTTCTCGCTGATCAGATGCAGACCGGTGGCACTGCCGGCGACCTCCATGCCGGTTCCAAGGAAAAACGACCCAACGGCAAGGAAGAGCAAGATCGCCGACACCTTGATGAGGGCGAACCAGAACTCCATCTCGGCGAACCACTTGACCCCGACAAGGTTCATCGAGCCGACGATCAGCAGCGCGCCGAGCGCCGAGACCCATTGCGGCAGGCCGGCGAAGACATCCCAGTAGTGCATATAGAGAGCAACGGCAGTGATATCGACGATGCCGGTCATTGCCCAATTGAGAAAATACATCCAACCGGCCACGAAGGAGGCCTTCTCGCCGAGGAACTCACGGGCATAGGAGACGAAACTGCCGCTGCTCGGCCGGTGCAGTACCAGTTCGCCAAGCGCGCGCAGGATGAGAAAGGAAAAGGCGCCGCAAACGAGATAGACGATCGCCAGCGATGGACCTGCGGCCTGCAGACGGGCGCCGGCGCCCAGAAACAGCCCCGTACCGATCGCCCCGCCAATCGCGATCATCTGCACCTGGCGATTGCCGAGTGCCTTGTGATAGTCGGCCTCATGAGACTCCAGCCAGCTTCTCTTGTCGAAGACGGCGGTTGCATCGTCCGGTCGCGACTTTTCCATGACAGTCATCAGAACTCTTTCCTCCTTCTTGGCAATTTGTCGGTCCGTGCTGCGCGCCGCTTCCTCCGTACAGGCACGCCGTTTCCAAGGCGCACTGCTCTATCCTCAGCCGTGCGTGGGTTGTCCCTGGTTTGTCTCTGATTTTCCGGTTCGGGCGGCAGCGAGGTTCGGTCAATCGACGCTGAACCCCGCCTTTGCGCTTCCGCCAGCAGCGCCCACCCGCACAAGACGGTGGGCGCAGCAAGGGCCGGCCCCTAGAGATAACCCTTTCGTCTGAGCCACGCCTTCAGTCCCTCGGTGCTGCGCGGCTCTACGTACGAGGCAAAGGCATTTTCATGCATCAGCGTGCCGTCCGAGGGTCGGTACCATAATGGATCGTCGCTCGGCAGCATCGCATCCTCCGCGGAAATCTTCTTCTGCGGCATCCACCACTGGCTGCCGTCCCAATACATTGTCGTCACGGAATCTTCGTAGCGCTTGCGCTCAGCGTTGTATGTCACCGTCGGGTAGTCCGACAGGTCCGCCTTTGCTGGATCGACCGGAAGCTTCAGGTATTTCAGATCGTCTTGCGTACCCGGCAGCTTACCCTTGCTATCGGCTGTCATGTCGCGAATGGTTTCGGACAATTCGGTCGCCTGCTCCGGCGTCAGGCGATTGAAGAGCTTGCCAAGACGCGCCCGCGTATATCCCTCGACGCCGTAGGTCCCCGTAAGAACAGCGTCGGCACTGCGGGTCCCCTTGTCTCCGCCCATCAAATGTTCATCACCGGGGAAGACCGTCTGCAAGATGCCCATGACCCCTTCATCGAGAAGATCATTGTGGTCCGCCAGGGCCTCGGCGACTTTGCGATCCTTCACGCCGAACATCACCTGGATCGCGTCCGCATCCGCCTTGTCATAGGTATGGGAGGCATTATAGGCGCTCCGGCCCTGGACAATGCCGGCGCCGGCGAGCTGCAGCACCGCAGCAACGCCAGAAAACTTCAGCGGACCGAGCCGCCTCATGAGCCGCACCAGTCCGTTGTTCGCCGCCTTCGCTTCGAGCGCACCGGCTCCACCAGCGGCTGCGAACATGGCATCACTCACCGTTGCAATGCCGTAGCCCGTCGCCTTGACGCCGTCGGCTTTGTCTCCGACGATCCAACCTGTGCCCTGCATGATGGCGTTGCTGAGATCCGCTCCGACGTAGAGCGCGTCGATGCCAGTGCCGCGAAGGAAATGCCCCGAATTCAACGCGCCGCTCCAGACCTTCTTCTGGCTTGATGAGAGACCGCTGCTGTTGACGCGCTCCTTGATCGCGTCGATCCTCGCTTCTGCCGTCGTCGGGACATCAGGTCCTTTGCCAAGGATTATCTCGCGGGCGTTCGGCATCAGTGCCGTCTTCGCCGCCGTCATCATCATCATGGCGTGCGGCACGTAATAGACCATGTCGTCGCCGGTCGTGCCCAGCGCGTCGAGGTTACGCCCGAATAAGATCGCGCTGCCTCCTCCCGAAACCCTGTTGATCACGTTGGTCCCGACATTGAGCCTCTGCATTTGCTGGATTTGGGCCTTTTCGGTGTCGGTCGCTTGGACCCGGCCGGCCACGATATCCTTGAGGCGGCCCTCGCCGATCTTGTCCACCACGTCTTTGACGTACTTCTTGAGGTCGGGATTCTTGTCGTCTCCCTTCCCCTCGATATACTTCGTGACGGCGTCCTGCTCCGCCCTGCTCAAGCCCGCCCCACCGTTTGCGAAAGCGGATTGGATTTGGTTTTCCGCAAGGGCCGTGTGGATATCGCCAACACGGCCCTTGAGGGTTTCGGTAACGGCGAAGGTCGCGAGCGCGCGCGCCGAGCGCTCCACCCAGATCGTGCCGGTAGCGGCAGGATCGCCGCCCTTTTCCACATTGGCGTAGGGATCCGGACCTTCGTTCTTCGGCATATCCGGCAGGCCCTTCATCGCCTCGCTGATCGACTTCGACTTCGTCATCATGATGCCGGTGCCGAACAGCGACGGTATCGGCGCCTCCGTATTGAGGCCACCGACCTTGTTGAGCGGCGCCTCGTACATCTTGAGGGCGAGATCGATGCTCTCCTGCTGCTCCCAGAGCTGCTGCCGGACCTCGCCTTCCTTCGCCAGATCCTTGGATTTCTGCTTGTTCTCCGGGCTGAGGTTATCGATCGCCTCCATGTCGCGGGCGAGCTGGGTAGCGCCCGAAACCGGCTCGTCGCGCTTGACGCCATTCCATCCAGACAGGCCATGATAGAGCTCGTTGTAGAGCGTCGTTATCTTCTCGTCCTGCCCCTTCGAGACATTGCCGAAATTCTCGATGCTGCGGCGGACCGCCCACTGGGCGTCGGAGTTCTGCTCCAGATATTCATTGTAGCCGAGTTCGCCCTTGCCCTTCAGATCGTCGCTCCTCGCACTTCCGAGCTCGGCCGTGCGGGCCGCGATCGCGGTCAACAGCGTCGTGCCGCCGCCCTTTGCGTCCTCGCTGCTCAAAATGTCAAAGATCCGCTGATGCGACAGCACGTTGAAGTCGCTGTCGGGCAGATCAGTGTTCATCTTGTCGACGAGGCGATTGGCGATATGGTCGACGATCTCCTTGCCCGCGCCGGCTTTCTTTCCGTCGCCATAAAGAATGTTCTGCGAGGCAACAGCGAGATCCTGCACAGCCTTGATCTTTGCCTTGGTGTCTCCGTCGATTCCCGAAGCGGCGATGCTGTCGATCGACTGGTCGATCATCTTGCGGACGCGAGGGTCCGATGCGATCAGCGAGCCGCTCGATTGATCGAGCAGCTTCTTGATATCTCCCGATGCCTTGCCGGAGGTATCGAAACTCGGAAGCGCATGGGTGCGGTCGGTCTTCTCGCTGAGCTTGGCGAGGAATTTCTCGGCACCCTCGACGCCTCCCTTTCCATAGGCGCTTTCGAGATCGCGGACCTGGCGATCGACACGCACCTCCTGAAGCGCGTCCTTGATCCCCGACTTCAGAGCGGCGGCGTATTTCTCCGGGTCGCCGGCGGTGTAGCCCACATAGATCGAGGCGCGGTTCGTGAGCGCAGTGACCTGTGCACCCTCCTCGCTACCGGCGGCAAGGGCAACATCGATGAGTTGATCCTTTGTCTCCCTGGCGACCGCGTCATAGTCCTTCTTGTCGCCGAGGCTTGCGATGCGTCCGAGTTGATCGTCGGTCTTGCCGTCGGCTTTTCCACTCCTTCTCCTTCATGTCGCGCACCTGATTGAGTGCCTCCATGAAGATCGGGTCGTCCGGTGCCCGCTCGGCCATGGGGCGGATGAGATCGCTCACCTCGCTCACGTCGAGCTTCTTGTCGTTGTTCTTGTCCGTGCCGAACTTCGGCGTTCCGAGGCTTTTTGAGGCCTGATCTACCTCCTCGGCGATCGCGACCACGAGATCGTCCTTCGCCTTGTCTCGATCGGTCTCGCTCTTGGCCTTGTCGCTGGCCGTGCCGAGCGCCGTTCGCTGCTTTTCGAGCAGGTCCAGCCGTTCCGGGCTCAGGACGAAAACATCGTCTCCCTGCTCCAGCGCCTTGTCTGCCTCTTTGCTCGCCGACGGCCGGTTACCGAAAGCCATTGGGTCGAGCTCGGGCGTCGCCGCCGTTTGCTCGTTCAGCGCCTTGTTATCATTCGGGTCGATGCCCGCCTCCTCGTAGATGCGGAATGGCCAAAGCCCCGGCTCCACCTGGCGCTCGACGATGCCGGACGGACCGCCATTCCACGGCAGTGCGGGTGGAAGCTCGTTCTTTTTGCCGTTCTTTGGCGTCTGATCGATGATCGAGTCGAACGGCTTCGACGAGTCAGGACGTACGAAACGGTTGCGTGCGAAGAAATTGATCAAAGACATCAGCTGTTCCCTGCTCCGTTTTTTGAAACTCGGATCGGCAAGAGTGCCGCAGAATGCAGATCAAAGGGCGGCGGTGCCGCCCTTTGAGAACGTCAGGATCTTGGGGATGGGCACCCTAGTGGATGCCGTATGCAATGCGCGCATGGTCGCCGATAGATGTGTTCATGCCCTTGTCATCGATGGCTCTGTCGTTTGACGCTTCCGATGACCATGAATGCTGCGGCAGCGCGGCGAATATCTCCCGCCAAGCCTTTACCTGTTGCGGCGAGACGTCGATTTCGCGGATGTTGTCGGCGTTCTTCAGCCGAAACCCTTTGCCGACGACCTCCAAAGTGAACGCCATGATTACCTCCCCTGCGTGCGTCGATCGTGGTGGAGTTATGCCTACTGAAAGGCGTTTCGTTTACTCGGCTCGCTACTTGAGACGTTCTCCATACGATACGTTTGCAAAGATGAAAAGAGACTATAATATCTATTAGTGATTGCAAATATATAGAGAAATGAGCAAATATTACCCCATATAGTGGCATAATAGGCGCCATGGTTCCCTCACTTTCCACCCTCAGCCGAGTTTTGCGACACTCCCGCGCGCGATGCATTCCAAGGGGTTCCGTTTCGCCCGTTAGCGGTTTCTGGCTGCAATCTTTAGGAGAGTAATAGGGTCGGGGGCGCACATTTTTGGAGCTCTATTCAAAGGAATGACGAGGGCCGCGGAATCGGCTCGTGACTGCTGCTTCAAACTGCGTAGGTCCAATTGCCTGTTGATGAGGCTCACTTCTCCCATGTAGTTGGAACGGCTTTGCTATAGCAATGTCGGCTGGAGCAGTTCTGCCATGGGGTCGCGCCAATCGGAGCGCGTGAATTTTCAGCGAAGGCCGCTGATCATGCCGCACGAGATCACGCAGTCGATGCGAAAGGATGAACAGATCGTTATCGTCCAAGGCCACAGCCCGATGCGCTGCGGGCGAACGATCTATTTTCGGCGCAAGGACATGAACGAGGCCGCCAAGGCCAACCGCTTCGTCAAAACAAGTCTCTGACCGGTAGCGCTATCGATGAACGATCAGGGTCTATGTTTCGATGTGTACTTTGTCTGACTGCCAGCTCCGGAGCGCTCTCACTGCTCTTCTGCCGCTTCGCACTAATGGCCCTGCACAGGGATTATGACTCTTTGGTGGTTGGTTTTGGATAGGCTTTGGCCAATTTGAGACGGGCTTGCTCGGTAGAGAATATCCAGTTGAAAGTGCCACTCCCCACGCATCGGCGTATTGAACCTCCACCACCGGCGGTTCCGGTGACGCGTCGGTCATGATCTCGCCTTCGACGCTACCGTTCCACCGCAGCGATTCTGCATGAATCAATCTTTGCGTGCAAGTTGCAGATAATCGCCTATCAAGGGTTGCTTCACGCCCGTGTCACGAGACTCTCGTCGCCCCTTTGTGATTAGTTCAGTTGCGAGGGCTCCTCCTCCGCTATCCGTCTTGGCGGACCCGATAGGCAAAGTGCTCGTCTGTGTTTGCGTGGCGAGCACTTTTCTATTCGATGATGGGGCGGGTGGGGGGTCTCTCTGTCTGTAACGGCAACCATGATCCCGTTCCGTACACGCTCTCGATCTTTGCAACAGCGCCGCTGCGATCTCGGTTGGGGACGCCATCGTGCTCGTCCTAATTTCCATTCCGCCACGGCGCGCGAGGATGTGTATAACTACAACGAGGATACGATAGCTGCCTTCGTCAACGCCGTCTTCGTGCCAGTATTCGCCTTCAACCACCGCTCCGACGTTAGGATCCACTGGCGTTTCGGCGAATGCCATGTTTGCAATGAACAGAAAAATGCACCCGCATAATTTGCGGATGGTCCGATAGCCCCGCGGTGTCGTTTTCCGACGCTCGTCATTACAAGGTGTATCCCTTGGTATGAAGTCCTAATCCTAGGATTTCGAAATACGGCGAAAATTGCTGGTTCGACTATAGATTGAACGCCACCGGCCGCCCGCTGGGTTCATATTACAAGATTGTAGGCGATAAATTTTAGATCGACGCCAGCCGGGAGAAGTCCGAATCATTCAATTGCTGATCGATCCCGAAGCCTTGCCCATCCTGAGAAAAGCCTCCGACCGGTCATAATCTCTGCGGAACGATACTATCGAGCGTAAGTGCGCTGTCACAAACGGATAGACGCGATCTTGACGAAGGCAAGATAGTTGGCGGCGAGCTTGTCGCAGTGGGTGGCAATACGCTGCAAAAAATGCCGCGCGTACTTGCGGTTCGTATGATAAAGCTTTTCCTGTTTATGTAGTCTACTGGACGGATCCGCGCATAGCGCGCCTGAGGGAGGGAATGTTCTGTCCTGAGAGAGGGTAAGTCTTACGAAAATTTCATTAGAACTCAACGGGAGGGGTACATCATGAAAGCCATTGGCAGGTCCGCGGTGCTGGCGTTGACATTCGTTGCAACAGGATACCTTGGCGCGGCAGGCCACGCCGCCGACATTCCCCCATCGCTCGTCACTCCCGACAAGGTCGAGTCGTCTCTTGGTGCGCTCGACTTCAAGGACGGCGTGCCGAGCAAGGCGACCGCGCAAAAACTTTACGACAACCTCGACTTCACCTACGCCTACCGCGCGTTCATGGACAACATGCGAGGCGTCAGCATTCTGGGTTTCCGCCAAGGTCTGCAAAGCGTTGGCGTCAAGGAAAACGAGGTCATTGTTTTCGAACAGTTGATGGATGCCAAGTCGCTGTTCCTGACCGCGAATGCAGACACGATCTACGTCATGGGCTTCCTCGATCTCAGCAAGGGACCGGTGGTGCTCGAGACTCCGCCCAAGTTTCTTGGCGCTGTGCAGGACGCCTGGTTCCGCTGGGTCATCGACCTCGGCGGCCCTGGGCCTGACCGTGGGGAGGGCGGCAAATATCTGATCGTGGGGCCAGACTACAAGGAGCCGCTGCCGCAAGGCGGGTTCTTCGTCGCGCGCGCCCGCACCAATTCCATCGTGTGGTTCGGCCGGTCGTTCCTGGAAAATAACGATCCCAAACCGGTGGTCGAAGGGATCAAGAAGTTCACCAAGGTCTATCCTTACGAAGTCGGTGGTGTCGGCACTCCTGTCGCCGACTTCCTGGCCGGCAAGGCCAAGCTTGGTAAGATCACCCCGCCGCCGCCGACCGTGTTTCACGACGGAAGCGGCAAGGTCATGAATACCCTTCCGGCCAACGACTGGGGTTTCTACGAGATGCTCAACGAGGTCGTGCAGAACGAGCCGGCCACCTCGCTCGACCCGGAACTGATGGGTCCGATCGCGGCGATCGGCATTGTCAGGGGCAAGCCTTTCGCGCCCGACGAGCGTATGAAGAAGATCATGACCGAGGCACTGGCGGTCGCCAATGCAACCTCGCGCACCCTGTTCATGTCTTCTCCGCGCGATCCGAGCTGGTACTACTATCCCAACTCGTCGTGGTTCAACTACCTGTTCGAAACCGGATACGAATTCGAGACGCCAATCCCTGAAATAACGCCCGAGGGCGTCAAGCCTTATCCAGCCACCGGCTACCGCACCATGGATGCGCGCACCAATTTCTTCTACGGCATCACCGGCATCACGCCCGGCATGGCCATGCGCCTGCCCGGCATCGGCTCGCAGTATCTGTTTGCCTTGACGGATGCTGACAAGAACCACTTTGACGGCGCCAAGACCTACAAGGTGACGCTGCCCAAGGGTATCCCTGAAGCCAACTTCTGGTCGTTCACGCTTTACGACAATATGACCCGCTCGATGCTGGATACGCCGCAGCGCTATCCGCGTGCCGGCAGCCAGAGCTATCCGTCGCCTGCCGCCGAGGCTGCGGCCGACGGCTCCACGACCATCTCCTTCGGCCCGACCCAGCCCGATGGCGTGCCACGCGGCAATTGGATACAGACTGATCCTGCCAAGGGCTGGTTCACGATCCTGCGTCTCTACAGCCCGCTCGAGCCATTCTTCACCAAGGAGTGGCGGCCAAGCGAGATCGAGTTGGTACAGTGACGGCCGCTGATCATGCCGCACGAGATCACTCAATCGATGCGAAAGGATGAACAGATCGTTATCGTCCAAGGCCAAAGTCCGATCCGCCGCGGGCGAGCGATCTTTTTTCGGCGCAAGGACATGAACGAGGCGGCCAAGGCCAACCGCTTCGTCAAAACAAGTCTCTGACCGGCAGCGCTATCGTCAGACGGCCAAGGACTGCCACGGAGCCGACACAGGAACCGGAAAAAGTCAGGGAACCGTTTCGACGCAGTTTGCCGAAATTTACGAAGTTATAGAGCAAATACCACAAGGACTGCTCCTTCTTCCGGTTTGATGTACTCATCGGAGAATGAATGTTACCTTGAAGGATCGCTATCTCGCTTTATGACCCCTTGAGGTGACATCGCTTGACATATTGGGTAAGTGCTGGAACCACC
The DNA here is from genome assembly GCF_056279785.1 of Rhizobium sp. USDA 3886. Classification (NCBI taxonomy): domain Bacteria; kingdom Pseudomonadati; phylum Pseudomonadota; class Alphaproteobacteria; order Hyphomicrobiales; family Rhizobiaceae; genus Rhizobium; species Rhizobium sp. USDA 3886. The sequence goes on from NZ_JBWCDC010000003.1 coordinate 2,274,095, forward strand.
GCTCGGGTCGACGCGGCTCTACGGATCCATTTTTTTGGGCCGCCCGCGGCCGAGAGCGCCGTCGGCGCGGGCTTGCAGATAGGCGTAAATGTCATCGATATAAGGAGCGAAATTGGGATCGTTGGCGAAGCCTTTCATGGCCGATCTCCCGCTCTTGCTCTGCCCGTCGCGGACGACACGCCTGAATGTCTCGATATCGAGGCGCCGGTCGACGAGAGAGGATGCAAAAGTCGAGCCGACGCCATCGGGGCCGTGGCAATGGTTGCAGCCACCATGATAGCGCCGGTAACCGTTGTAGGTCCGCGCATCAGCCTTGCCCTCGACCACTCTGTAGAGCTCATCGGCGGCCGTGGCCTCCTGCGAAGATCGCCCGGAACCGACCGCGACCCCACAGGCAACGACAGCGAACAGTACCAGGCGCTGCAATGGACGCATCTCCCGTTACCTTAGAAGCCGCTTAGCGGCGCGTTTAGCGGCGCGTTCGGCCGCGTTGTCCGATGGCGAGTTCGTGCGGACCAATAGCGTAAAGGATCGAGCCCCAACTGTATCACAAGCCCCTGCCGGAAAAGCCGAGCCAACTTTCTGTGCTCGAAAAGTCGCCTTCTCGCACACAAAGCTCACTCGGCTCTTTCCCCGACCAGCCCTCCGGGGTTGATGGTCCTTGCATTGTCATCGTAGACAGCAAGTATGTTGGGCCGCTCGCCCGGCATGGTCAGATGGGTACGGTCGGAATCACCCTCTCATCGCCCGAGGATTCCGGCCAAGAGGATCACTCCTCGATTAAGGCGCTGGTCGACACGTTATCGATCAAAGTGACGCTGGGCTCCTGCACGAGAAGGACGTCGCCATCGCGTATGATCTCGAAGTCGGCGGACGGCTGGCCGAATGCTTGAGGCACGGAGATCATCAGCCGCTGCCCCGGTGCGAGTGTGGACACGAAGCGGATCGGCTGTACTTCACTTCCGGAAGCCATGGTCGCAACCACCTGGTAGCCGCCGTCTTTCTCGACCGTGTAATACACCGCACCACTGAAGCGGTCGAGATGAATACTGTGGCCGTTCCCCGGCGCCAGTTCCGACGCCGCGGCGGCGCCTGTCGTGGCGAGTAAGGCCAATGCAAATGCGGTAGAACCTCTGGTCATCACTATCCCTCCTCCGCTAACCATCACCTGCCTGGGCATTCTCTTCCCATGACGGTAAGCGCAGCTTATGCGCGGAGCAGCTCGGGCACATCGGTACGGTCACCCAATTTCCCGGCGACTGGTGACCTAAATTCTCAAGCTTGCTCGAATTAGCGATCGACAGCGTGTGGAGCGTCAGCGGCTGGCAGGAGCCATGGCTCGCCGCGCAGGCGCAGGAGGACCTCCATACGATTGGCGGCGTTGAATTTGCCGAGCACAGCGGAAACTTGATGCTCGATCGTGCGCGGCGAGCGCGACAAACGTCGGGCGGCTTCCTTGTTGCTCATGCCCGCTGCGATCAAGGCGAGCACTTGTTGTTCGTGCCACGTCAAACCAAGCGGATGATGGCGGGCCACCCCGTATGGCCCTCTGCGGGCTTTCGGCAACTGGCTTGCAACACCCAGGCGCTGCGCCTGCTTTCGGGCCAGCGCCGCGGCGGGACGCGCCTCCAAAGTCTCGAACGTCGTGACGGCACGACCCAATGCCGGCCCGGCATCGGCTCCGCGAACCTGCATCAGGGCAAGCGCCGCTTCATAAGGCAGCCCCAGGCGATCCCACTCCTTTGCCGCCGCCAACGGATCGCCGCGGAGCTCGGCGGAATGCGCCAAGGGAACCTGCGACTTCGGCGCCGGCAGCGGGATTGTCATGCCGCATCGCTGCCACCACACTGCCAGTTCGCCGAAGTCCCAGGTACGGAAGTTTTCGAGATCCATCCTGACGAGGGCGCTTAATTGCTCATGGCCGGCACTGTCGTCTCCGTCAAGCCAGGCCGCTTCAGCCAGCGCAAGGCGGACTGGCACAATGCGTTGGAGCTCGCCGGTCGCCAATCCCTCTTGGAGCGCCTGCTGGAGAAGCGCCAAACTGCCGGGCTCACCCAGTCGGACGCGCACCCTTCCAAGCATAGTGAGCGCCAGCAGGTGCATGACCATCGGTAGGGGTTCCAGGCTCATGACGCCCTGCGCAACAGTCTCGGCCTCGCGAAAACGGCCCTGCTCCATGCGAAGCTGCGCCTGCCGGCCGAGCAGGTATTGCGCCGCTGAATCGAGGTCGTGCCTGGTGGCGAATGCGATGCCTTCGGCCAACAAGCGTTCAGCCAGGACAAAGTCCTTGGACACGACGGCGCATTCTGCGAAGTTGGTGTAGGCTCGCGCCGCATGGTCGTGAAATCCGTGCTCAAGCGCCAGCGCCAGGCTTTCCTCCAGCCGCTCGCGGCCGCCCGGACGGTCGGCGAAAAGAAGCGCGGTGCCGACATTGTTCAAAGCGTGGACGCGCGTTTCGATTTCGCCCAGTCGGTCGGCCAGGGTGATCGCACGCAAGCCCCAATCGATCGCTTCGTCGAAGCGATAATGCAGCATGTGAAGCTGGGAACGCGTGCTGTAGGCCATCGCCAGTTCCGAGCAAGGCGGCAGGTTTTCCATTTCGCGCACCGCCTGGTCTGCGTAGTCCTCCGCCGGCTGGCCTTCGCCCCGGCGCCAGTGCAGCCGTGACAGCCGGCACAGATTAGGACCGATCTTGTCGGTGCGTCCGAGGTCGCGCCAAATCGCGATAGCACGATGGTGCGCCTCAATTACCGGTTCATAGACGAGGAGAGCCATTCCCGCCTCATAGGCCCAGTCCTCGTAAAGCTGTGCGGCAAGCTCCGGTGTGGCTTGTGCGACGTATCTGAGAGCCGTCGCCAAATGTGAAGCCGCCTCCCCGTGAGCGCCAAGGCGCGCCGCATGTGCCGCGGCTTGTGGCGCGAGTTCGAGAACGCGCGCGCCATCGTTGGCCCCGTGAGCGTGGTGTATCCGGCGTGAAAGCAGGGCAGACGCATTGGTCGTGATGAGTTGCGATATCGCCGCCTCCACCTTTGCATGAAGCGACCTCTGAAGGCTCGGCGGCAGCCGGTCGAGCGTCGCCTGCCGGGCAAGTTCATGTCGAAACATCACGGCGCCCTGGTCGTCTCGCCGCAACAATCCGCGCGCCACGCATTCGTCCACCAGCGCTTCAGCCTCTACGCCGAGCAGAGGCCGAATGAGCCACGGTTCCACGCTGCCTGGCACTATGCTGATCACCTCAAGCACTTTGCGCTCACCCGCTGTCAGCCGAGACAGGTGCGCCCAGACCGCATCGCGTATGGAATCCGGCACCCGCCCGGGCTCCACCTCGCCGCTTGCCAAAAGTTCGGTGATGAAAAAGGGGTTGCCCTCCGTAACGCGATAAAGGTCGGCCGCGCTGCGGCCGGCCTGCTCAGCCAATACCGTCACCGCTTCGGGAGACAACGGCCCAAGCGCTATGCGGGTGACTGATGCGGACGGAAGATCGCCGATCACATGCGTCAGGGGATGATCGGCGCCGATTTCATCACTGCGCAGACTGAGCACCAGCACGGTTGGAAGCAAGGAGATGCGGCGGCCGAGGTATTTCATGAGGTCGAGCGTCGCGTTGTCGGCCCAGTGGACGTCCTCGAAGATCAGTACGATCACACCACTGGCGTGCTGGAGCACATTCAGCAGTGCCGGAAAGAGCCGCTCCTGCGGAGCCGCCTGATCGAGCAGTGCTGCAACGCGCGGATCAAGCAGTTGCCCCATGTCCTGCAAGGGTCCGAGCGGGCGCGGCGTGAAAAGCGCCTCGCACCAGCCCCACAAGACCTGGCAACCATTGTCGGCATGCTCCGCGAACGCGCGCAGGAGGGAGGTCTTACCAATCCCGGCTTCGCCTTCGAGCAGCACAGTGCTGCCGTGCCCGGCCGCAGCGTTGTGCATCGCACTCAGCAAAGCTTCGAGTGGACCCTCTCGGTCGAGCAGCATCGCGAACCCTCTTCGTCGGCAGTATAACAAATTAGATCATTTTGACACAATGAGGTCTGTTCGAGTTGATGGCCGTATTTCGCCAGCAAAAGCTATAGTTTTTCGCCTTTTCCTCCTCGGAATCTTAAGCAATCCTCTTGCGGTTGCTTCTGAGTTATACTTGAAACCAGAACGCGCGGAGATCTGAGCAATTCATTATTGCCACTCACGCACTTCTGGATTGCAGAAAGTACAGTTTCAAGGCCGACCGCACGCATCAGGGGAAATCAGGTTCCAGCGTCATCAGAAAGCGCTGGCGAGGCTCCGATCGCCTCGTGGCCTTTAGCCTATTCCGGTAAATGATGGCAGCCAGACCAGAGCCAGGAATGCAGCAACTCGGCGCGTTATCCTGACAATCAACAGGAAACTCGCTGAAATGTCATGTGCCGTCCCTATTTGTGTCGCCATACCTTGTAAGCGGAAATGAGCAGTATCGCTGCAAGAGCGGGTAGCAGGAGTTCACTCGGAACGATGCCAAGAAGGTATCCGCCGCCGAAGGCACCGCAGATCGATCCAACCGCCATGATCATCACGAACGCCTTGTTGCGTCCGAGCACGGAAAAACTCTGGTCGCGGCTGTAGCGCGAGAAACCGACGAGCATCGTCGGCAGACTAACGGCCAAGGACAGGCTGCCGGCCAGTTTAATGCCGGCGCCAAAGAGCAGCACCAGGGTCGGGATCAACAGTTCGCCGCCGGCGACGCCCAGGAGCGAAGCGACAACGCCAATGACCAGACCCGCGGCAAACCCCGCGATGATCTGCGCAGCACCAGTCAGAAAGGGCTGGCCCGCACGAGCGTCGTGACCAGCGACAAGGACGATTGCGATTGCAACCAGTAACACGGCAATAACTTTGTACAGGCTCTCGGATCGCAGCCGCGTTGCCCAGCCCGCGCCGAACCATGCGCCAATCAGGCTGCCGGCTAGCAGATTGACGATGATGGGCCAATTCGACGCAATCTGGCCGAAGGGGATCGTGCCGGCGCGAAACGGCAACGAGAAGGTGACGACGACAAGGCTCATCGCCTTGTTCAGAATGACCGCTTCAAGGGCACCGAACTGGAACAAGCCGATCAGAAGGGGAAGCCGAAACTCCGCGCCGCCCAGTCCGATCAGACCACCCAGCGCGCCAATGATCGCGCCTGTCCCGAATGCCGCACCCTTGTTTTCTCTCACTCGTAAACCTCGATTCAATCGGGTCACAATCGACAGGATTGCAGCCGGCCATGCAACGGAAACTTTGCGGCTATCGCGACAACGTGGAGATATCCATCGAGGTGCCCCAACAAGCGAACAAGAGGAGAGGCGGTCCTCTCTGTCTTCCTCACTGACCTCATTCGAGGTCAGTGAGGATACTTCGATGTCGCGTTCGAACTGCTCGTCCTCGGCCTGCGGCTGCGCAACCAGGGCGGCCAGTTCGGCTTCGGCCGCAGCGCGTTCATCCTTCGTGAAGTAGCAGCTCCGAAGCTCCGAACACAGCTCGTTGATTTGATCGAGAGTGTTCATGTTGATCGTCTCCTTTTGATGACGTCAACGCGGCCACGTGCGCACGAAGGCGGGTCAGTGATCGCGTGACGCGACCGGCGGAGCCGATTTTTGCTCCGCGAAGTGCAACGAAGAGCGGTAAAAATTGGGGAACCGTTCGTCCTTGACGCGGGCTAAGGAGCCGTAGGATGGGGCGGAAGAAAGAAGGGAACCCGCGGCCCTGACCAGGGGCGCGACCGTATTCCTGAGAGTTCAGCCGCGTGCCGCCTGGTTCCTCCAGGCCGAAGGTCAGCCCAGCCCCACCCGCCACTCTGGAGGGGTCAGATTCCCGGACATTATCTGGACCGGCTGATCTCGGTAAACGACTTGCGGCGCGCGATGAACTCGCGGAGAAGGGGAAGGAAAAAGGCCTTGCTGAAACGCCCAATAGGTGGTTCGGGCTCCAGGTAAAAGGAACGACCGACGACATCGCTGTTGAACTCATCGAGGATGATCCAGAGCCGTAAATCTGCATCAATGCCGGCCCGCCGTTTCTCGATGGCGGGGATTTCTGCGGCGAAACGAGTCTTCTCCGGCTGCTTCGTGGTGATTGGGAAAAGCAGAACGAGATCACCGTCAGGTCGTGGAAGCCTCACGCCAACGGCAACCGGCCGATCCTTACGGCCCCTCGGTCTCACCCTTGCCGGCCTCCCTAGCCCAAAGATAGGGATAACGGATGACCGTCGCGGTCTGGATGTCGTCATAGCCGCTCATCGGCTGACCTCATCGGTCTCCGCATAAGCGTCGACCGCGGCCTCGAATTCGTCGAGTAGCTCGCGCGGCATTGTTTCCAGCCTGCCAACTGTCCGAGCATCGGATTGCCGCATCAGCCGCTCGTAGTCATCGATGTTCAGAAGCACGAGGCGCGGTTTATTGCGTTGGGTGATCGTGACCGGATGGCGTAACGCCTCGGCGATGATATCGCCGGATTTCCGGGAAAGATCGCTTGTCGAATAGGAACTACCGGTACGGCGCATTCTGATCTCCATGGATGTCGGTGCCGACGCGACGAGCGTCTGCACAGACACAAGTACAGCATTTACAGCATTGCTGCAAATGCTGTATGTTTTCAGCCTTTAGGCCCTGCCTATACGGCGGGGCCTGTTGGCCGGAATCTCAGTCCCGGTTTGCGGGCGGGACCAGATGGAGTGTCCCGACCTATGTGTTCGAGCGGGCCAACGATGTCCTGGGGAAACACTTTGAGCCGCTGACCGATCTCCGCGAGATGGGTTTCCGGAAGTAGGCTGGCGAGCCATGGCAGCAGCCTGTTCGCGCCGACCGTTCCTGATCGCAGCGGCACGGTGAGCGAGATCGGGAAGGCTGAACGGCGCTTCCCAGGATGGGTCGTATTCGAGCCGCGATTCACCTTCGAAGGTCATCTGTACGACGGCGAAGGATTCGTAAAAGATGGTTGTCATTGACCATCACCGAAGGTCGGCAGGAAACCGAGATCATCTTCTTCCGCTGCAGCTGGTGACGGCTGGGCTGTCTTGAGGTCGCCGACTTCGAGACCGCCAGTGCGCGCGACGAACCAGAGCTTTTTCGAGCTGGCAGCTCGGCTTGCCGGATTCGAACTCGACGATGAAACGTTCACCCGTGCCGGATCGCGTGGCAAGCTCCGCGATCACCAGAACGATGACTGCTACCCCAATAAGCGCCGCGAGGCCCATTCCCCACATCATTCCGCTGCCCATCATGTCGTTCATCATGGCATCACCCTTCATTCGGCCGCTTCGCTCAGGGTGTTCGAGCCAGGCTTAACGTCGACCAGCGGAATCTCTGCGCTGGCAGTCAGCTGCCAGCCCTTCACCAGTCCGTAGATTGCCGGTATCACCACCAGGGTGAGGAGCGTCGAAGAAATCATGCCGCCGATCATCGGCACGGCGATGCGCTGCATGATCTCCGATCCGGTCCCTGTGCTCCAAAGAATGGGCACAAGTCCCGCCATGATGGCCACAACCGTCATCATCTTCGGCCGGACGCGTTCGACCGCCCCGACCATGATCGACTGATGAAGATCGGCTCTCGTGAAGTCCCGCCCATCTGTCTCGCAAATGGAGCGTCGCTCCTTCAAGGCCTGGTCGAGATAGATCAGCATGATCACGCCCGTTTCAGCGGCGACCCCGGCCAGGGCAATAAAGCCGACCGCCACGGCCACGGAGGCGTTGAAACCGAGCCACCACATCAACCAGATGCCGCCGACCAATGCGAACGGCAAGGACAGCATGACGATCATCGTCTCCGTCAGCGCCCTGAAGTTCAGGTAGAGCAGCAAGAAGATCAGCGCCAAGGTCAGCGGCACAACGATCATCAGACGTGCCTTTGCGCGTTCGAGATACTCGAACTGACCGCTCCAGGCGACGGAATAGCCTGCTGGCATCTTCACGCTTTTTGCGACGGCCTCCTGAGCTTCCGCCACGTAGCCGCCCAAGTCTCGATTGGCGATATCAACGAAGATGTAAACGGCAAGCTGACCGCTCTCCGTCCGGATTGTCGTGGCCCCGCGTGTGAGTTTGACATCGGCCACTGCCCCTAAAGGCACCGACCCGCCGCCCGGCAGCGATACCTGCACGTCCCGGGCAATCGATTGCGGGTCACTTCGGGAAGCTCGTGGATATCTGATGGCCACGCCGTAGCGCTCCCGTCCCTCGACCGTCGAGGTGACGACTTCAGAGCCGAGCGCCATGCTGATGACATCCTGGATATCGTTGATCGTCAGGCCGTATCGCCCGAGGGAGATACGATCTGGAACGATGTCGAGATAATAGCCACCGATGACCCGCTCAGCGTAAGCGCTGGAGGTGCCGGGGATAGTTTTCAGGACGCTTTCGATCTGGCGGGCGACGTTTTCCATCTCGCCGAGATCGGCGCCGTAGACCTTGACGCCGACGGGCGTCCTGATCCCCGTCGACAGCATATCGATGCGGGCGCGGATCGGCATGGTCCAGGCATTTGAAACTCCGGGAAACTGCAGGGCGGCGTCCATCTCCTGCTTCAGGCTGTCAGTCGTCACACCAGGCCGCCACTGCGACTTCGGCTTGAGTGTAATGATCGTTTCGAACATCTCCGTCGGAGCCGGGTCGGTGGCGGTTAGTGCACGGCCCGCCTTCCCGAAGACGCTCTCGACCTCGGGGAACGACTTGATGATGCGATCCTGCGTCTGCATCAGTTCGGCCGCCTTCGTTACTGATATGCCTGGCAACGTGGTCGGCATATACATTAACGTGCCTTCGTCGAGGTTGGGCATGAATTCGCTGCCGATGTGCTGGACCGGCCATGCGGTTGCCGCCAGGATCGCGACAGCGGCCAGGATGGTCAGCGTTTTGACCTTGAGGACTCCCGCGATCACCGGCCGGTAAATCCAGATCAAAAAGCGGTTCAGCGGGTTCTTATGCTCGGGCACGATGCGGCCGCGCACGAAGATGATCATCAAGGCAGGAACAAGCGTGATCGAGAGGAATGCCGCCGCCGCCATGGCGAACGTCTTGGTGAAGGCGAGCGGCCCGAACAGCCGTCCTTCCTGAGACTCCAGGGTAAAGATCGGCAGGAATGACACTGTGATGATCAGAAGACTGAAGAACAGCGCTGGTCCGACTTCACTGGCGGCATCGACCAGTATCTTGGTCCTGGGCTTGTCTGGCGGAGCGCGTTCGAGATGCTTATGGGCGTTCTCGATCATCACGATTGCCGCATCTATCATCGCGCCGATGGCAATGGCGATACCCCCAAGGCTCATGATGTTTGCCCCTATGCCGAGCAGCTTCATCGCGATGAAGGCGATGAGGATGCCCACCGGCAGCATGATGATCGCCACGAGAGCACTGCGAACATGGAGAAGGAAGGCGACCGTTACCAGCGCGACGACGATGGATTCCTCGATCAATGTGCCCTTCAGCGTCTCGATGGCGGCCTCGATCAATGTCGACCGGTCATAGACCGGCACGATCTCCGTTCCCGCCGGAAGGCTGCTTTGAACGGAAGTCAAATTCTTCTTCGCGTTGTCGATGACCGTCAGAGCATTCGCTCCGAACCGCTGCAGCACGATGCCGCTTGCGACCTCGCCTTCCCCATTCAGTTCGGTTATTCCTCTTCGTTCATCCGGAACGAGTTCCACCTTGGCGACGTCGCCTAGCCTGAGCGGCGTGCCGTTCTGGGTCTTCAGCACGATGTTCTCAATATCGCTGATACCCTTGAGATAGCCGCGTCCGCGCACCATGAACTCGAATTCGGAAAGCTCGATGGTCCGGCCACCGACATCCGTGTTGCTGGCTCGGACTGCATTGGAAATGTCGTTGAGCGATATGCCCTGAGCCTTCAACCGAGAGGGATCAACGACGATGGAATACTGCTTCACAAAACCGCCGACGCTGGCCACTTCGGCGACACCCTCTGATTTGGAGACGCCGAACCGCACCACCCAGTCCTGCAGAGAGCGGAGTTCTGCGAGCGTAAGGTTCTTGGCGACGACGGCGTACTGATAGACCCAGCCGACGCCTGTCGCGTCCGGCCCGAGCGTCGGTGTCACTCCTTGGGGCAGGCGGCTCGACGCCGCGTTCAGATATTCCAACACGCGGCTTCTCGCCCAGTAAGGGTCGGTGCCATCGTCGAAGATCACGTAGACGAAGGAGACGCCGAAGAAGGAGAAGCCGCGAACGACCTTCGACTTCGGCACCGTCAGCATCGACGTTGTCAGCGGATAGGTCACCTGGTCCTCGACCACCTGCGGGGCTTGCCCCGGATATTCGGTGTAGACGATGACCTGGATGTCTGAGAGATCGGGAATGGCGTCGAGCGGAAGGGACCGTAGGGCATAGATACCGCCCGCTATGGCAAGCGCCGCGCCGGCGAAGATAAGAACGAGATTGTGAGCGGACCAGGAGATGACGCGGGCGATCATGGCTTCACCTCTTCTGTCGCCATGCCGCTCAGGGCCGAGTTGAGATTGCTTTCGGCGTCAAGAAGGAAGTTCGCCGCCACCACCACCTGATCGCCTGCTGCGATGCCTTTGGTGATCTCGGTCTGCTCCTCGCCGCGCATGCCGAGGGCGACATCCTTTGGCTCGAATTTACCGTCGCCCTTGTCGATGAAGACGACCTGCCGTTCGCCGGTATCGATGACTGCACTGTTGGGCACGGCGACAACGGGCTCCTGTACGCCAGTTTCGATCTCAACGTCGGCGTACATGTTGGCCATCAGAATACCGTCCGGGTTTGGAAGCTCGATCCTGACTTTCGTTGTCCGGGTCTCCTGCTGGATTTCGGGATAGATGAGATCGACGGTTCCTTCGAAGGTCCGGCCTGGGAGGCTCCGAACACTCACGGCAACCAGGCCTCCGTTTTGAATGGAAGCCAGATCGAACTCCGGGACGTCGGCGATGACCCAGACATGGGAGGTGTCCGCAATCCGAAACAACGGATCACCCGGTTTCGCCATCATTCCGGTTGTCGCCATGCGTTCGAGGACAACCCCATTGCGCGGGGAAACATATTCGATGCTGGTTGGCACCTGATGCTTCTCGGCAATGCTCCGGATCACTTCGTCCGGTACACCCAGGTTCTTCAGTCGAAGCGCCGAACCGGCATCGCTGCGGAGATCGCCCTTCCCCGCAGCGAATTCCGCTCCAACGGTGGCGATCTCCCGAGAATAGAAGTTGAAGAGGCTCTCTCCCTTGCCGATACGGTCACCCGTCGTCACACTCGCCACGTCATCGATGAAGGCATCGGTGCGCATAGAGATGACGCTGATGAGCCGCTCGTCCAAGGCCACCGTTCCCGGCACCCGGATTTTGCGGGAGATGCTCGCCATTTCCGCAGTGGCCGTCCTGACGCCCGTGCGCTGCAGCTTGCCGAGCGAGACCTTGACCGTCGATGCGTCGGCCTGATCTCCTTCAAAGACCGGGATGTAGTCCATTCCCATGGAATCCTTCTTCGGCACTTTGGAAGTGCCCGGAAGCCCCATTGGATTGCGGTAATAAAGGACCTTGCGTTCCATCGCAGCCGATCCTGACGCGGACCTTTTCGGCTGGGTGGAGGCTTCGGCCGTCTTGATGCCTGAGGCTGTAAAGCTGATGTCTTCACTCTCGCGGACCGACACGAAATCGCGGCCGTCCAGTGTTTTCTTAGGTTTGGCCGAATATTCGGGAAGCCCGTCCGGATGCCGGTAATAGATCACCGGCCCCGACCCTTCGGGCTTCCTCGGTTGAGCTTCGGCGACGGCCATGTCGACGAGCATGTGGAGTTGCTGTTGGCCTACTCCCCGGACACCAGCCAGGTACGCTCCCCCGCCGACAACGGCGAGGGAGGTAACGGCGACCAGCCATGTTGCGGTCTTCATGGGGTGGCCTTGACGACGACTTCATCCGTCACGGTTTCGCCTTCGCCCTGAACTTTCGCCCCCAGCTGAAAGCGCCATCCGCCTTCCATGCTCAGGTTGGTCTTGAATTTGTAAGTCCCCGCCTGTTCCGAGGGTAGTTCCTCGACTGGTGTGGTCATCGTCTCCATACCTTCAGGGGCCATGTCCATTCGGGTGGTGAAAATAACCGCGTCAGATACGGCCCGACCGTTTCGTTTATCGACGAGACGAACAGAGACTTCGGCGTCGGATCCCTGTCTCACCTCTGCTGACAAAAGCTGAAACTCGTAGTCCTGAGGGCTGGCATAGGAAACTGTCGATGAGGCTGACAAAACGACAACCGCGGCGAGGCTTCCTCGCGCAAAGTTCCTTGTGGTTTTCATAGTTCACATCTCTATAGGCGGGCCACGGCCTCGCCAGGAAACAGGTAGCCGCACTCGCGCTCACGCAAGCAGCGACGGTCAAAAGAGGATGAAAACTAGACGCGTGGGGGGCGTGCCGGAGGCTCCAGCAGGGCGGATGCCAAACTTGCGTCATGACCGACCAGGAAGGACGGCGCTTCCGAATAAGAAACCGATAGGCTGGCGGCGTCTGAGGCTTGCACAAGGAGCATGGACGCGCAGATGAGCGCCAACGGGCAATTCTTCGAGCAGTCAATGGGTGGCTGCTTCTCGTCCGGACAGCAAGGCATCTCCTCGGTCGTGGAAGCGGTATCCGCAGACGCCATCTGCATGTCCATGCCTGCCATCGCGGCAGGTGCTGACGAGGCCATCGCGGTTTCCGCCACGCCCATACTCACCGGACCAAGAATGACCCCGAGCATTGCAAGGACGCAAAGCAGGCGTTGAATGGCGGCGACGAACTTCATCTGCCTATACTCGCATGCCACCTTGGCCGAAGAAAGCGGGCTCACGAAAATTTGTGCTATTTCCGATATCCGCGAAGCTCATTGTATTTGGCAATCTGCTCTGGCGTCAGGATCGCTTTTACCTCCAAGTGCGCTGAAAGATGAATCATTCGCAGGCGTGAGCGGCTTTCCTCAGCGTTGTCAATCAGGGCCGGTAGTTGGCTTTCTGCAACCGACCTGTCCTGGAAGACGGCATCAAGCTCGCGCTCGGCCGCCACGAACCTCTGCCCTTCCCGTATCGCGCGACGCTGCATGTCGGCGAATATGAACTGGACGCGATGAAGCTGCTCTTGCGTAAGCCCGATTTCATTTTTCATCGCAAGCAGGTGCGATGGGCCAGGATAGCCGTTCAGCTCCGCAGGTTTCGCAAGGCCCCAACCGCCCCCACGCATCAGTTCGTCGATGTCAGCTTCGGAAAGCGACTTGATCTGGCGTCCAGTCTCTTCGGTGTATGGCGACATCGTGGGGTGCTGGTGCTGTTCAGTCGCGAAGGCGGCATTGGAAAGAAGAACGACGGCGACAGTCGAAACAATATTCATGAGGGTTCCTCAGGTGGACGCCCTCCACTCTTGCCCGCTTTCGCTCCGTGAGACATGATAGCTATCATGTCCGATCTCTTCCTCGACCATTTTGTGGAACTCTCGACAGGCAAAGCAACCTTTGCTGCCGGACAGCACATCTTCAATCAAGGTGACGCGATCACATGGCTGTATCTCATTCAGGCCGGTACAATCCATCTTGTCCGACACCAAGCCGATGGGAACGTCGCCGTGCTTCAGCGGGCCCTGCCAGGTATGGTCCTCGCAGAAGCTTCAGTGTTCTCGTCCCTGTATCATTGCGATGCCGTCGCTGTAACGAATTCGGCGGCGCTGATCGTTCCCGTCAACTCAGTCAGACGGCTCCTGCGGAGTGATCACGCATTCGCAGGAACCTGGGCCTCCTATCTGTCGTATCAGCTGCAACAGGCACGAAAGCGTGCTGAGATCGCGAGCCTCAAAACCGTTGCAGCTCGCTTAAACGCGTGGCTTGCGTGGAATGACGGGGTGCTGCCATCAAAAGGCGAATGGAAAAACCTCGCCGATGAGATCGGAGTGTCGGCGGAAGCACTTTATCGAGAACTGGCAAAGCGCGGCAAATCTTTTTCGCCCAAGACTTCTTGACCTTCCCATGATGGGAAGCCCCACATGTGAATGATCGCAAATTACGGAGACGACCATGTACGAGTTCGACATTCAGAATATGACCTGTGGCCATTGCGCGAGCACAGTCGAAAAAGCAATCAAAGCAGCCGACCCGGAAGCGTCCGCTACCATCGATCTTACGGCCAGGGCTGCCAGAGTGCAGAGCAAGCTCGAACCGGCGGCCATCAACGCTGCCATCGAAAAAGCGGGCTATCCGTCCAGCTTCAAGCACATTTGATTTCCGTAGCGGGCCGCCAAGTTAAACAGGTGTCCCATCGGTTTACTGTCACCGGGGCAACTCATAGGTCTGCGGCGACCGTCGATATGCCTCTTCGCAACGCGGCGAACAAAACCACGGCCCCTGCGGGGCGGCCCGCCTATAGGGTGAATATGGTGCATGCATCTTGCAAACGGGATCGATCCAGGCTGGGTCAGCCGACGGAGCAAGCTCAATCTCATAAAGAGGGGCTTCCCCGGCTACCGATCTAAGCGCCATCATTCCGAGGTCTCGCACCAGGATGCCTCTGGTGACAGCCGCCTCGGCAATGGGTTGAGTGGCAAGCAATTGACCGGGTGATGCGAGCGCGGCGATTCGTGCTGCAATGTTGACGGTCGATCCAAAGAGATCGCCTGCTCTGCGGATGACCGGCCCATGGTTCAGCCCCGTCCGCGTGAGCGGTAGCCGCGGTTCTTTGCGGCATGCCTGCAACAGCGTTCCAAGTACCTGGATCGCTGTATCGGGCTCAGGAAACGAGAGCATTGCCTCATCGCCGATCCATTTGATCGGGGGCTCATAGCCGCTGAGGGCGTCGCGGACCATGCTCTCGAATACCTCAAGTACGTCAAGCGCGGCAGCGTCTCCATACACGTCCGCGATAGCGCTGAATCCCGCGATATCTATGAACGCAACGGTGGCCGGTGCTTTCTCCAGATTCTCTCGCTGCCTCACATCGCTCTCCATGACCCAACGATTTGATCCCTCGCAGTGCCGCATTCTCGCTTGCGTTTGCTTCCTAAGCAACTTCTGGAACTCATCGCCAACAAGACCCCCTTGACCTTCCCATCATGGGAAGGATTACTTATGTATGCAGTTCAATGAGGATCGACCCATGACTGCCATATCACAGATCGAAAAATCGACCGCGCTGCCCATCCCAACGGAGTTCGGGATCGAAGGAATGTCCTGTGCGTCGTGCGTCGTCCGGGTCGAGAAAGCCATCAAATCTGTTCCCGGCGTCAATGCCGCGTCAGTTAACCTTGCGACAGAGCGAGCAACGGTAACTTTCAAGGATGCGGTCGATACCGCTTCCGTCCTGCGGGCCATCGCGGATGCTGGTTATGAAGCAAAGATCGAAACGCAGGAGTTTCTCGTCGAGGGTATGACCTGCGCGTCTTGCGTCTCGCGCGTCGAGCGTGCTCTCAAGGCGGCTCCAGGCGTTACGGAAGCCAACGTCAATCTTGCGACGGAGAAGGCGACAATCCATTATGTCTCAGGCGCAACGACCTCAGCGGCTCTCTCCGCCGCCATCCGCAATGCGGGTTACGAGGCCAAGGCCACCGTCAATGTTGCCCCCGAGGATCAAGAAGATAGGCGCGACGTTGAAATTCGGTCGCTCGGCACACAGCTACTTCTCGCCGCCGCTTTAACGCTGCCGTTGTTCATCGCGGAAATGGGGTCGCACTTCATTCCCGCGATCCATGAATACATCATGGATACAGTCGGAATGCATGAGAGCCTGTATGCCCAGTTCGGGCTGGCAACCATCGTATTGTTTGGCCCGGGGCTTCGTTTCTTCCGCAAGGGTATACCAAACCTCCTGCGTTGGACACCTGATATGAATTCGCTCGTGGTTCTCGGGACAACGGCGGCGTGGGCATATTCGGTCGTCGCAACGTTTCTTCCGAGCGCCCTGCCCGCCGGTACCGTTAATGTCTATTATGAGGCAGCGGCCGTCATCACCACGCTGATCCTCCTGGGTCGGTACCTTGAGGCTCGAGCGAAGGGCAAAACCAGCCAGGCAATCAAGAGGTTGCTCGGCCTTCAGGCCAAGACTGCCTTTGTCGATCATGGCGGTGAATTCGTGGAAATACAGATCAGCGACGTGGTCGTCGGCGACGTCATTCGAATTCGTCCGGGCGAAAAAGTGCCTGTAGACGGCACCGTGGTGTCAGGTGAATCCTACGTCGACGAGGCCATGATCACCGGGGAACCGATACCAGTCTTGAAGACAGCCGATTGCGAAGTGGTCGGCGGCACGATCAACAAGACGGGTTCATTCACGTTCCGGGCGATGAAAGTCGGAAGCGACACCCTGCTCGCGCAGATCATCAAGATGGTCGAGGCAGCGCAGGGCTCTAAACTGCCAATCCAGGCGCTGGTTGACAAGGTCACCGGCTGGTTTGTGCCTGCGGTGATCGCCGCAGCTCTCCTGACGTTCGGCGCTTGGATGGTATTTGGCCCGTCACCGGCTTTGAGCTTTGCGCTGGTCAATGCGGTCGCGGTCCTGATCATTGCCTGCCCCTGCGCCATGGGCCTCGCGACGCCAACCTCGATCATGGTCGGTACCGGACGCGCGGCCGAACTGGGCATCCTGTTCCGCAAGGGCGAAGCCTTACAGGCCCTTCGGGATACACAGATCATCGCAGTCGATAAGACGGGTACACTGACCAAGGGCAAGCCCGAACTCACCGACTTCCAGGTGTTGCCCGGCTATGGCCGTGATGATGTGCTCTCTTGGGTTGCCAGCCTTGAAACCCTCTCCGAGCATCCTATTGCGGAAGCTATTGTTGCAGCAGGAATGGCTAGTGGGCTTCCGAACCTGGAAGTATCTGGTTTCGAGGCATCGCCGGGCTTCGGCGTGCGCGGTATCGTTGCCGGGCGTAAAATTCTCGTCGGTGCTGACCGAGCGCTGGCCCGCGAAGGCATTGAAGTCACAGCCTTCGCCAACCTCGCGAGCGATCTTGGTCGGGAAGGAAAGTCGCCCCTTTACACAGCGGTCGACGGACAGCTGGCAGCCATCATTGCGGTGTCCGATCCAATAAAGGAAACGACGCCAGCCGCAATCCAAGCACTACACGCCCAAGGCTTGAAGATTGCGATGATTACCGGCGACAATCGTCGCACGGCAGAGGCAATTGCCGCGCAGTTGGATATTGATCAGGTTGTCGCGGAGGTTCTTCCGGACGGCAAAGTCGAGGCCGTTAAGCAGCTTCGCAAAAACGGCCAGAAGGTTGCGTTCATCGGCGATGGCATCAACGATGCCCCGGCCCTGTCTGAAGCTGACGTCGGCCTGGCGGTCGGTACCGGCACCGACATAGCCATCGAAAGTGCGGATGTCGTGCTGATATCAGGCGATCTGAGAGCTGTGGCTCGCGCCATTGCACTCAGCCGGGCAACGATCAACAACATCAAGCAGAACCTGTTCTGGGCCTTCGCCTACAACGTCAGCCTGGTGCCGGTCGCAGCAGGTGTCCTGTATCCCGTAAATGGCACCTTGCTTTCGCCGGTATTCGCGGCAGGCGCAATGGCAATGTCTAGCGTCTTCGTCTTGGGCAACGCGCTTCGTTTGCGTCGTTACCAAGCCAACTGATAGCAGAGCTGCATCGCGGATTCCCGGTGCAGCTCCCTCGCATGAAGGAAAATAAGATGAACATCGGACAAGCAGCGAAAGCCAGCGGCGTCTCGGCGAAGATGATCCGCTATTACGAGCAGATCAAGCTTATCACACCACCGCATCGTACGGAATCGAGTTACCGGACCTACGCTGAGAACGACATTCACACGCTCCGCTTCATTCGCCGAGCACGCGATCTCGGGTTTTCGGTTGAACAGATGAAAACCTTGCTCGCGCTGTGGCGAGACCGGTCACGCGCGAGCGCAGATGTAAAGAGCATCGCTCTTGAGCACATTGCTGAACTGGAGCGTAAGGCTGCCGCGATCCAAGCGATGACTGAAACGCTTAAACATCTTGCAAATCATTGCCATGGAGATGACCGGCCAGACTGTCCAATCATCGAGGAGTTCGCGAACTCCGCCCAAAAAGATGATGATCTGCCTGCCATCAATGCTCGTTTTGGAGTGAACGGCTTCAGGACAGAGCAGTCCTCGCCCTGACGACGTTCCATATTAAAGGTTGTCGTCAGAACATCTAATGTGGCTCGCCGTTGTTGCGCTGTATGAAAGGTTAGGTCGGCTGCCGTTGCCGTCACTCCATCCTGAATCGAGAATGGCAGGTCGTACAGGTCTGCAGCATCAGATGAAAGGCGTGCTCGGCCGGTATGGAGGACAACTGCGCCTCGTTCTTGACATGTGTTCCGAGCGGTCCACCGCCCATCGGCTCCCACGGTTTCATGCGCATGCTCTTCGTCATCGCTGCAGGATTTCTGTCGGCGGCTGCGTCTAGTGCGGTCGCGTATGACTTCAGATCGTTCGCCAGACGATCAAACCGCTCGCGCTCTTCGACGATATTTGGTTTTGCCTTCGACTTTGGATTGGCGGCTTCGGCTGCAAAATGGCCGACCAGTACCTCTCCGGATTTGTCGCGAATGGTGTCGGCGGCCCACTTGAACTCGGCTGGAGAGTATGTCGCTGGTTCCTTAAACATTCCGGCGATGGTCTTCGTGGAGGTGGCAATCGCTTTCATATCGGATTGCCTCAGCGCAACGATATCACCAGCAGCAACGACCGCCGACGCAAGCGCAAAGCAACAGGTAATCGCATAGAATAAAACGCCTGGCTTCATTTCAAACTCTTCATTCTTTTCACCAACCAGTCGTGTCCAGGAGGTTCCTGCCTGGATTTAGAAGTCAAAAGGGAGGGCAAAGCGCCCAGCTCCTAACGAAAATGCAAATCAGATGTATCTTCACACACCAAAATTTACGAAAGATTTAGGTTAATTTTATCGATCCCAAATCTGCTTGTTTCGGCCCGAAAGAAGAAAGCTTAGGTTGCACCACACGCCCTCTGGCGTGCCCCAGTCTTTTCAGTGACAGCCACGGATCGTCACAATGAACACCATTGCCCATTCAGATTCTGCGTATTTCCCATCAGCGCGAAGTCTCTCATCTCAAACCATAGAGAAGGTGCAATCCAGGGCGGTTGGTCCCGATGTTCTCCGATCATTGGCGATCCTTCTCGTCATGCTCGTGCACCTCCCTATCGAGGCGACACCGTCGATGCTGGTCGGCGTCCGCAATTATGCATGGGTGGGCGTCGATATTTTCTTCGTTCTGAGCGGATTTCTGATCGGAACCCAACTCTTCAAAGAGATTTCACGGACAGGAGGCGTGGATTTGAAGTCCTTCTATCTCCGTCGCGCCTTCCGTATTTTTCCAGCGTTTTTCGTTGTTCTCGGCCTCTACGCAATTTTTCCCATTCTCCGGGACGCGCCGACGATGCAATCGATCTGGAGTTTTGCGACCTTCACTGTGAACTTTGACTTCGACCCGCGCATAGGACGGGCCTTTACACAGGCTTGGTCGCTTTGCGTCGAGGAGCACTTCTATCTGGTCCTGCCGCTCCTCGTGTTGATGTTGCACCGCCGGATCAGCATTGGGCTGGACGCTTCTTATCGCTGCGGCAATGATGATTGCGGGAATGATCCTTCGGCACACGATCTGGGAAAGCCAAGTCGGCGTTCTTGTCGATGCCGACAAGCTAAGAGATGCCTTCGCCGTCTATCTCCGGGACGTGTATTATCCGACATACACCCGCCTGGATGGCTTAATGTTCGGTGTGGTCCTTGCTGCCGCCAGATTTTTCAAGCCGGAACTATGCAAGCGTTACGCGCCTCCGCGTATTGCCCTGCCGTTAGGTATTGCTCTCGTCGTGGCCGCTCTTGTCCTGTTTTCGATTCGAGGGCCACTTGCCGAAACAAATCTCTTTCTCGTCTTTCAGGCGCAGCTTGGTTCGGTTGCTGGCTTCCCGCTCATTTCAATCGGTATCGCTCTCATTCTCGGCGCTATGCTCGACCTGGAGCAGGTCATGAGACGATGGCCGGTTCCGGGTGCCATGGTCGTCGCCACCTTGTCATACAGCCTTTATCTGACCCACAAGTCGGCCTTCCATGTCGACAGGCTTATCTTTGGGGAAGCGAACCTCCAGGGCGGTTCCGGCTTCGTGGTCTATCTGGTCACCAGCTTCGCCGTAGCAATTGTGCTGTGGTTCTGTGTGGAGAGGAGCTTTCTCCGGCTTCGGGATCACATTCTCTCACCGAGCAAATGACTTAGACTTGCCAGCTTCGATCACAACTCAAGGCTGGCAAGAGTCAGTTTTTCGCGAAGTTCTTTGCAACAGCTCCGAATTGGGCCAGCGGTAGACCGTCGCTCCTGTCGCGTTTGGCATTATTCTTATCAACTCGGGTGACAGCAATCCACGAACGATCCCTACTGCAACCGAAGTGCGAGAACCCCCCTACACGCCCTCAGCAGATCGGAACCTTCGACAGGTCTACTGATGTTTCTCCCGAAATCGAGCATGACATGCTTTGCAAGTTTGGAGCATCAGGTGGAACAAGTGTTCTGCAGGGATCGAGCCAAGCATCTCAGCCGAGACGTCCGTGCCGAAAGGGCCGCCGCTCATCGGCTTTCCAGGCTTCATCCGCATGTCGTTGGTCATCTCGGCCGGATTTTTCTGCGCCGCCGCTCCCAATGCATCGGCGTACGCCTTGAGATCGTCGGCAAGTCGGGCGAAGCGATCCCTATCCTCAAGGATATTTGCTTTGGCGTCGGACCCCGTCGCCGGAATTTCGAAACTGAAGTGCTCGATGATGGTCTGCCCAGACTTGGCGCTGATCGTCTGGGCAGCGTTACTAAGCGCTTTTGCGTCATAAGTGGTCGGATCGAGAAACATGTCAGAGATCGCCTTAGCCGCCGCCGAGATGTCTTTCATATCCTGCTTTCGCAGCGGGACCAGGTCACTTCCGGAAAAGCTTGCGTCGGCTAAAGAGCCCACTCCAATGACTAGAACGAGAAGTATAAAAAACCGCGCCCGCAACAGTCTCATAAGGATCACCGGTTCGCCCAAGAGAATAGATGCGCGATATAAGCTATTTGCAGTTTGGTAATATTATGATTTTGTCAGAGGAGGCGGCAGCCGCCTCCTCTGAGTGCAGCATTTAAGCCGCCATTTTCTCGCAGCTTTCCGCGCAACGACGGCACGCACCGACACAGCTGTCCATATCGCCGACGCGTTCGCAATCAGCAGCGCACTGCCTGCAGATTTCTGCGCATTCACGGCAGGTGTGCTTGTGGTGCTCTGTGCCGATCAGCATAAAATGCGCCGACGTCCGGCAGATTTCAGCGCACGCCATCATCAGTCGAAAGTGCTCTGGTTTCGTATGCTCACCGCCCATTGCCAAGCAGTGTGTCATCGCCATCGACAGACATTCCTGATAACAGGCGAGGCAGTTGTCGATGCACTCCTTCATCTCGGGAGATACGTTATGCATGGTCGGGTCTCCTGTTACTTTGCTTCCTTGTCGAGCCACTTGGTCATGTCGATGATCTCTTTCTTCTGAGCATCGATGACCATCTGAGCCATCTCCTTGGCTTCCTTGTTGTCGCCGTACTTCAGCTCGACCTCAGACATGCTGATCGCACCCATGTGATGGGCGATCATGCCGCAGATGAAGGAGACGTCGGCGTCCTTCTTCATCATTCCCTGCATCATGTTCATGTGCATGGACTTCATTCCGTCCATCGATGCCTTTCGATAGTCGGTCATCTCCCCTTTGGGCATGTCGCCCGTCTTCATATCCCCACCCATGGACATGCCCATCTTCGACATGTCCATTCCTTCAGTCTTGCACTTTTCGGGATAGGCCATTTCCTGGGCCGATGCCGCAAGTGGAGTCAGCGACAGCAGAGCAGTTGCGCCGATCATGGCGATCGAAGTTTTCACGAAAACATTCATTGGATTCTCCTTTTGAGATCATTTGATGTTTGAAGACCTTCAGACGCCGGTAGCCTTCGGCGGTGGGTCAATCGGCCTGATCAGGAGAAGCGGACTGGAGGTGGCAACCGATGGGCGAACGACGAGCGGCTCCGAAAGTGGCTGCGCGGCGGTTGGAAGTGTGGGCATGATCGGGCAGCAGTGCATGCTCACGCAGCACAGTCCCGGGAGACGATCCAGCTGATGACTTTGCGAGTGACCCGCAGGCACACGCAGAGAAATGCAGCCTTCATCGCCTGCATTGGCGAGGCGGCCCGGAATGTTGACTAAGGTCAACGCCACCAGCAGCACGACGGCTAGACGGCAGATTTTACTCCAGCTGACCATACGTCGAGATTCCCTTCCGCCGGAGAACTCTCGCGGTAGAAAGATGTTCCGCTACCCTCTGTAATTGGGCCAGCCGTGCGAGAAGGCAACCGCTTAAAAGTACCCTTAACCGAAGTTCAATGGACGTGCGGTACGACTGGTGGCGTTGGGGGATTGATATGACGCCGCGCTACTCACTTTCGCAGATTGTGCTCCATTGGGCTGTGGCCGTGCTGGTACCCATCCAGTATTGGACCGGCGGAAGCATCGAGCGGACGCATCACGCGGTTCACATGGGCCTGTCCCCAGACCCATGGGACGTGATCCAGCATCAGATTCACAACTATGCGGGGATCATTATCGGGGCGCTTATGGTTGCGCGGCTCACGCTTCGCATATTTGACCGAGGACCTTTGAGGATATCCGCGCGGGGTGCGGTGGATCGACTTGCACAAGCGATGCATTTTGCATTCTACGCAGCGGTTATCGCTCAAGCAGCTATGGGCTTCGTTGCAAGCTATTTCTGGTTCGGGATCGGTTCATTCCATGTTCTGGGCTCGCGCATTATTCTCGGGCTGCTGGCACTGCATATTGCTGCAGCTGCGTGGCACACTTTTGTTTGGCGCGACGAAACGGTCGACCGGATGATCATTCCCAAACGCACGACCTCCTGAATTACGCCATCAATTTCAGAGTGGCCAAAACCAGAACCAAGTAGCGCCCCGTTTTTGCGAAGAATACCAAGATTGTGAATGTCAGAAGCGGTTCGCGCAATACGCCCGCTACGACTGTCAGGGCGTCTCCAAAGAGCGGCATCCACGACAGTAACAGCGACCATTTTCCATACTGTCGATACCAACGCGACGACCGTTCAAGAGCCTTTTCACTCACCGGGAACCACCGTCGATCCCGAAATTGCTCGATCCCTCGCCCGAGGAACCAGTTCAAAATGCTACCTAGAGTATTGCCGACGCTGGCGACAACCAGAAGGGCAGGCCAAGGAAACTTGCCAGTTAAAATTAATCCGACAAGCACTGGCTCCGACTGCATCGGCAATACCGACGCCGCGCCCAATGCCGCGAAAAACAGTCCCAGGTAGGTGGAGATGTCGATCAATATGGGCGTTCAGCCTTCGAGGACAGACCAGAAGAAGCTGCAGAAAAATTTTTGAACTTCATTTCAGCCTGGCGGCTCCCGCAGAAAGGACTGGCTCGTTTCTGTAATAAGTCCGCTTCAGAGATGAACAGGGTGATTGCGACCAACCTCAGGGCGCTTCTGACGGAAGATCCTTATCCGCAATCCAATTCTTGAATTTGCGTTCAGATTGTAGTTTCCTTTCCCTCGCCTGCAACTCCGCCTGTGTCATCGCAGCTTTCGTTGCGCATTGAGCAAAGGAGAGATGCGACTTTGTTTTCTCATCCCTTCGAATCTTTTCCAGCATTTTTTCCACTGAGCGGAGCGCGATATCTGTCGGCATGCCACTGAGCCTCAGACTGTTCTCCGCTGCAACACGGGCGTCATTATACCGAGAACGTCCAATCAACGCTCGACAGTTGTAGACAGTCGCCAAGTGGCGATAGGCAGCTCCTACATAGCCGCGATAAGCCTCATCATACCCCTGATCAGCAAAGGCTGGGATCGCAGAAGACGACGATATCAAGCAAACAGATAGAAAGGTCTTCATCAAAAGGTTCCGGCGCTGAAAAGCTCAGCTGCTAACTAAATGAGATTGAATTATGGCAGCTACGTTGGTCTCGACCCTGGATACTTCGCACGACAACGCTCGACCTTCCAATGGTAGGAATGCTTACCAGACGAACGAGTGCTGTTCGCGCCACAGAAACGACGCGAATCGTTGGCAGCTATTCGTCGCAATTGAAAATCGACTGCTTTGATAGTAGTCGACGGAGCATGGGCAAAATGTACCGAATCGCAATGAGCAAACTGCTCTTGATTGTGCGGCTGGCGATCATCGTATCGCTGGCAGGCTACAGCTTGTCCAATGCGAACGCGGCCATGCACGGCACGGCATTTCCTGAGTTCGAGCAAGCCGCTTCGCAAGCCATGCAGAACGGCGATCGTGACATGAAGCAAATGTCTCCCCACGGTCACTCAGGCGATCATGCTGCTGGTGACAAAGACGGTACCAAATTGGTGAAGCAGGAATGCTGCAGCGATTTCTGCGGCGGGCTTGGCATGATTTGTGAAGGCCCCGACGTCGGCGGACCGGTTGTGACCTCGATCCGGCAGTTCATCGACGATCAGCAAACCTTTGGCGAGCTGCCGCCCCTTCACCGTCCCCCGAATATCTGAATAGAGACTAACCCGCATTGGCGGGTCCGCAGGGCATTCCCGGTATCACCGGGTCTGCCGCTCGAAGTCTATTATTCGGATTTTCAAAAATGAGACCTTCCATATTGGTGGTGGGGCTGCCGCTTATCATAGGTGGCTGCGCATCCACATTACCTCCCGATGTCATTGCATCGACGGACGTTGAACAGACGTATTCTGTGCGTCCGGTTCGATATCACTCGCCCATTTCCGGCTATGTTTCCCGTCAACCGGTCGACCCCAAACCCTGGCGTCAGCAGAATGAGCAGCAGCCTCCGAAGACCGGAGATGCGTCATGATCACGATCAGGAAACTTGCGGCCGTCGCGACCCTTCCCGTTGTTTTGGCGAGCTGTGTGAGCGGAGCCGACTACGCAAAGCGCGACGCGGGCTTCAGCACCGTCGCGGCGACAACCTCGACGGTAACCGCCAAGCAGACCGTCTGGGTACAAAATCAGCAACAGGCTCAGGCAGCCTCTGCCGAAGTGAAGACGCTTCTTGCCCGCAAGAAGTCACTCGACGCCGAAACCGCCGTCCAGATCGCCCTGCTCAACAACAAAGGTCTGCAAGCGGCGTATGCCGATCTCGGCGACAGCGCGGCCGACGCCTGGCAGTCGACGCTGTTCATCAACCCGACCGTCGCCATCGGCACGACAGGCATAGGGACGCCGGAACTGGAGGCGTTCAAGACGATCGAAGGGATGATCACGACGAACATCCTGGCGCTCGCGACGAAGAACCGGGACGTGGCGATCGCCGACACCCGCTTCCGCCAGGCGCAGTTGACCGCGGCGGTGAAGACCCTCCAGCTCGCCGCCGAGACGCGGCGTGCCTTTATCGGCGCGGTGGCGGCCTGGGAAACCGTCGGGCAGCTCCAGCGTGCCCAGGCAGCAGCCGACGCCGCTTCCGAGCTGGCCGAGAAGCTGGGCGAGACCGGTGCGATGGCCAAGGGCGCCCAGGCCCGCGAACATGTGTTCGTCGCCGAACTCGCCGCAGAAACGGCGAAGGCCCGCCTGGCGGCCCGTCTCGCCAAGGAGGAGCTGACACGGCTGATGGGTCTGTGGGGCTCCGACCTGGACTACCAGGTTCCCAACACCCTGCCACCGCTACCCAAGGCCGTCGTCCGGCGCGACACCATCGAGGCCGAAGCCCTCCGAAACCGGATCGACCTGCAGGTCGCGAAGCTCGAACTGGAGGCCACCGCCAGGTCCCATGGGCTCACCGAAGCCACACGGTACGTCACCGACCTCGAAATCCTGACGGGCTTCGAAACGGAACAGGAAATCGAGGACGACGAGAAGAAGACAAGGACGACGGCTCAGGTCGAGCTGGAGTTCGCGATCCCGATCTTCGACACCGGCAAGGCCCGCATGCGCAAGGCCGAGGTGGCCTACATGCGGGCGGCAAACCAGCTCGCCGAGAAGGCCGTCAATGTCCGCTCGCAAGCACGGTCCGCCTATGAGGCCTACCGCTCGAACTACGACATCGCGCGGCACTACCGCAACGACGTCGTGCCGCTGCGCACCAAGGTCGAAGAAGAATCCCTGCTGACCTACAACGGCATGATCACCAACACCTTCGAGCTGCTGACCGACACCCGCGACAAAATCAACGCCATGCTGCTTTCCGTCAATGCGAAGCGCGACTTCTGGCTCGCCGAAGCCAACCTCGCGCCGGCGATCTACGGCGGCGGCGCGACGAACGCCTCGGCAGAGACCGAGG
This sequence comes from Rhizobium sp. USDA 3886, assembly GCF_056279785.1. Taxonomy (NCBI): domain Bacteria; kingdom Pseudomonadati; phylum Pseudomonadota; class Alphaproteobacteria; order Hyphomicrobiales; family Rhizobiaceae; genus Rhizobium; species Rhizobium sp. USDA 3886. The sequence goes on from NZ_JBWCDC010000003.1 coordinate 2,300,374, forward strand.
TCACCGCTGCTGCCGAAAGCAGCGGTGGCGGCGGCCATTGAGAAAGGAACTCACCATGTTCAACAGACGACAACTGTTCGGTGCGAGCGCGGCGCTGCTGGCGGCCGGCGCCTGGACAAAGACATCGGCGATGGGTCTGCCCGACGCCCCGACAATGGCATCGGCCGACATGCAGCCGCCGCTCCACCCGGCCTCGGGTCCGGACTACCAGCCGGTGGTCACCCTCAACGGCTGGACCCTGCCTCACCGGATGAACAACGGCGTCAAGGAGTTCCACCTCGTCGCCGAACCGGTCGAGCGCGAGATGGCCGACGGCATGACCGCATATTTATGGGGTTACAACGGACAGTCGCCCGGCCCGACGATCGAGGCCGTCGAAGGCGACCGCGTCCGCATCTTCGTCACCAACAAGCTGCCGGAGCACACGACGATCCACTGGCACGGCATGCTCGTGCCGTCGGGCATGGACGGCGTCGGCGGCCTGACGCAGCCGCACATCCCTGTCGGCAAGACCTACGTCTACGAGTTCGACCTCGTGAAGTCCGGCACCTTCATGTACCACCCGCACTCCGACGAGATGGTGCAGATGGCCATGGGCATGATGGGCTTCTTCGTCGTCCATCCCAAGGATCCGAAGTTCATGCGCGTCGACCGCGACTTCGTCTTCCTGCTCAACGCCTACGACATCGATCCCGGCTCCTACGTGCCGCGCATCATGGAGATGACCGACTTCAACATGTGGTGCTGGAACAGCCGCGTGTTTCCGGACATCAGCCCCCTGGTGGTTTCCAGGAACGACCGCGTTCGCGTCCGCGTCGGCAACCTGACGATGACGAACCACCCGATCCACATGCATGGCTACGATTTCGAAGTGACATGTACCGACGGTGGCTGGGTGCGGCCGGAAGCGCGATGGCCGGAGGTGAGCATCGACATTCCGGTCGGCGCGATGCGCGCCTACGAGTTCGACGCCAAGTATCTCGGCGACTGGGCGATCCATTGCCACAAGTCGCACCACACGATGAACGCCATGGGTCACGACATTCCGACCTTCATCGGTGCGGACAAGTCGAAGGTCGCCGAGAAGATCAAGAAGCTGCAGCCGGACTATATGCCCATGGGCACCAAGGGCATGGCCGACATGGGCGAAATGGAAATGCCCATTCCCGAGAACACCGTTCCGATGATGACCGGCTGGGGGCCGCACGGCCCCATCGAGATGGGCGGCATGTTCTCGGTCGTGAAGGTCCGCGAGGGCATCTCGGCGGACGATTACGCCGATCCGGGCTGGTACGAAAACCCGCCCGGAACGCAGGCCTGGGAATGGACCGGCGAACTGCCGGAGGCGACCAAGGCCAAGGACGCGAAGACGCACATCACCCCGAAGCCGACAAACGGCTGAGGCTCAATCTTCCACATCAAAAAAGGATTTACCGATGAAGAACTATCTGTTGGCACTGGCGCTGGTCGCCCTTGCAACCCCAGCCTTGGCGAGCGGCAATCATGCCGGCGGCCACGCTGAGAAAATGGCCATCGGCGAACCTGGCGATAAAGCCAAGGCCACGCAGACGATCCGCGTCACGATGAAGGAAACCGACGATGGCAAGATGATATTCACTCCCGCCGTCTTCAACGTCCGCAAGGGCCAGACGGTCAAGATCGCGATCAAGAATGCCGGGACGGTCGACCACGAGTTCGTGCTCGATCAGGAAGACAAGATCCTTGAGCACAAGGCGGTCATGGAAAAGTTCCCGGAGATGGAACACGACGATCCGAATTCGATCCGACTTCCGGCCGGCCAATCCGGCGAGATCGTCTGGAAGTTCACCACCGACGGCCAGTTCAAGTTCGCCTGCCTGATCCCCGGCCACTACGAGGCTGGCATGCATGGCGACGTCACCGTCGCCGGGAAATAATCGAAACCAAGGAGACACAGAGATGAGAACCGCAATGAAACTCGGCCTTGCCGCCCTGCTTTCGGCCAGCGCAGCCTTCGGTGCGTTTGCCCAGGAGTTCACCAAGGGCGTCGTCAACAAGGTCGACACCAAGGCCAACAAGGTCACCATCAAGCATGAGGACCTGAAGAGCCTCGACATGCCTGCGATGACGATGGTCTTCCGCGTCGAAGACCCGGCTCTGCTCAAAAGGCTGAAGGAAGGTTCGAACATCGAGTTCGTTGCCGAACGCGTGAAGGGCAAGCTGACCGTCACCGAGGTAAAGTAAACCAGCCTCCCGCCGCCCGGAGGCGACTATATACGCGGCCGTTACTGGCGGCCGCGTAACCTTATCCACATCAACTGTGACAACGAGCGCGTCCGTTATAAAACACGCAGGCGCAATCGAATACCTTCCGGTAACGACCGCCATGAAATCTGCAATCGGCGCTCATTGGGACTACGCGCGAGAAATTCGCTCGATCCTTCTGCGCGTTGTCGCCTTCGCCATTCTTCTCGCTAACCTCTTGCTGGGCGGCAATGCAGGTGCCGAAAGGACGCATTTAATCGTCGTCGTCAGCTATCTCGTCATCAGCATCGCTTCGGTCGCGACAGCGCGATTTCTTCCTGATCGCTCCTGGCTGAAAACGCTCTTTGTCGTGCTCGACGCCTTGCTGGTCGTCTTAATTCTGTATGGGCACATCCTTGGCGGACCGATTACCGAAAACCACAATTTGACGACTACCAGCTTGGTGGTGGCATTTATCTTGCTCAACCATGTGGGCCTCAAACTGGATCGGCGGCTGGTCCTTATCTTCTCCAGCCTCGTCCTCGTTTCCTGGATGACCATGCTGGCTATCACCGCTGCGAGACATCATACGGCTGATACGGTGTCGGTGATCGCATCGTTTTTCAATCAGGACCTGGGTCTCACGGTCAGCTTTGGCTTCACCGCCTTTGCAATCTATCTTCTCGCGAAAGACCACGACCGTACGCGCAAGGAGGCGCTGCGAGCGGATGAGCGACGTCTCAACCTTTCGCGTTTCTTCTCGCCGCTCGTGGTCGCAGACCTTGAGGAAGGCAGCTCGGCGCTCGATCTCGAACGTCGCAACGCGGCGATCATGTTCGTTGATCTGCGAGATTTCACGAGCTTTGCCGAGACTGCGCCAGCACGCGAACTGGCATGGGTGCTGGGGGAATACCGGCACCTTGTTTCCGGCATCATTTTTGAGCATGGCGGGACCGTCGATAAATTTATCGGCGACGGGGTCATGGCGGTCTTCGGCCAACCCTCCCCCACAGACGACGACGCAGATCGCGCCTTGGCGTGCGCTCTTGACCTCGTCGATGCGCTCAGCGATTGGAAGAACCACAATGTGCGGAATGGCTACACCGCCCTCAACGCAGGCATCGGCTTGCACTACGGCACGGTCGTCGGCGGCGTCCTGGACAGCGGATGCCATAGCGAATTCACCGTGATCGGTGATGCGGTTAACGTCGCCCAGCGCCTGGAGTCTCTGGCCAAATCATTCGACGCGCGGCTCGTCGTATCGTCAGCACTGATGGCCCAACTGCGTAAGCCAGTCCCGACCGCCCTCTGGATATCGCAGAGTTCGGTGGTTCTGCCGGGACGTCGGCTTCCGATAGATGTGTGGTATTTGTCCCGCGAAGCGGGCCCTGCGCTCGCTGAGTACAATCTGCGCTACGAGACAGGGGGCATGCAGACTGCCCTCCAAAGGTCGTCCTTCCAGTCATCGCCTCCCGGGCCTGATGTGTGCACCGGATAGTCGATGCCTCGGACGGATACCTTGGCCGGATCGCCACACTTCACGAATGCTCGATGCTTCCCCGGGTCGCTGTAAAAGGCACCTGCAGGATTGCCTTGTGAAAGCGAGATCAGGACATCGAAATCGTATCCGGCTCGCTCTGCGGTGTGGTTGCTTACAAGGCCAAGGCTAACAACGGTATCGTCGTCGAAATGCGCCGTATGAAAAATCAACGGTTCCATTGCCTTCGCATTGGAAACCAATGACAGACCGGCGATAAATACGGTCAGATACCAACGCATTCACCCCTCCCGTGGTTCATGCGAATGGCAGATCATATCACTTCAACGGCCGGGCTGCTATCAATACCCAGAGATCAGAAAGAACGGTGGGGACTCAGCGAAACTAGCACGAACTCCCTCGCTTGTTCGGGTACGCAACGGACATCATCGCGCACCGTCTATCTGCCTCGCCTACCCGCATTCCACCGGAACCGGGTGATGATCCACAACTGTGACAGCACGAGAATAGCCGCATAGGCAGTGAGACCAGTAACAGCGGCGACTATGACTCAGCATTCTCCGCTTGGGCTTCGAATCCCGTTTTCGCCTTCTCTTGAAAGCCATTGCGTCACATATAAAGCGACAGATCACGTTGGAGGTAATGCAATGGCCGTCGCAGCAGAGAATGCCGTCCCGGAAAGAAGTGGAAGCGAATTGCAGAAGATAGCGGACCTGTTCGGCGTGCACGTATCCTGTCGCGCCGCCTGACGAGCGCGTTGGATCAACTCGTCGGGCAACTCGTCTTCATCCGCAAGGCGGACTCACTCGAAAAGGCCGTCGGCATAAGCCTGCGGACCGGGCAGCGCCGCAAGGCTCATCCCTCCTGACCGCTCGGTCAGGCGTAGAGCGGACGGGTATGGAAGTTTGCCGAGATCCTGACAAATGCGGCGGATGTCTTCGCATCGCAGGCGGAAGCCGAGCAATGGCTGCAACGTCCGGCAATTGGCCTCGACCAGCGCCATCCGATCGATTTCTTGGCGACGCCAGTCGGTGTCGGGTTCGTCAAGGATTATCTCGAGCGGCTCGAATACGACGTTTATGCATGAGGCTGCTGCCGATAGCGCTCGGCGGTTAAAGCGTTGCCCTGCACGTTCGGCGTCTCTATCAGGATAAACTGGAGTTGGTTGAAATCGTCGGGAGCGCTTCCAATCTGAACCCGCAACCGCCCGGCGCATCAGTCGTCGATCCGAAAACCGACTTTCATGACCACCTGGTAGTGGGCCACCACGCCGTCCTTGATGTGTCCGCGGATTTGATCGACTTCAAACCACTCGAGGTTTCTCATCGTCTTCGAGGCCCGTGAAATCGCCGTTTCGATCGCCTCCGTGACAGAGGTGGTCGAACTGCCGATCAGTTCAACCTTCTTGTAAACGTGGTCGCTCATGTCATCCTCCCGTTCGGATCAGGTCGTGCTTGGCTTGAAACCTCTCCAATACGGCGTTCAAGCTTGCCGACGACAGCAGACGATCCGGCAATAGGCGTCTGTTGTCAAACGGCTCGGGATACGAGCGCTTTTGACCGGGTCGGGACAGTCAGTCTACCCGATTGATCCGGTGCCCACCGCGCCGGGCGGCATTGGAGAACGTCGCCGCGACCTTCATCATGAACGGCTTGGAAAACGGCCGGGGATATCCTGTCCGGGCTCCAGATAGGAGGAACGCTTGGCGATATCATAATTGTATTCGTTGACGACGATCCATGCCCGCTTCAGGTCGGCGCGGCGAAGCGCATCGAAGGCCAAGTGTGGACGGCGGAAATGGCGGTCGGGAAACAGCGATACCTGCGGTGACCGATTTTGGCTTCGTCACCTTTCCCAAGGCCTATTAGTATTCACATGAGTCTGAGGACGGTGATGACTGCGATCGAGAGATAGACTGCGGCGCCGAGGTTCGCAAAGCTGCCGACCTGTGCACAGCCGACCGGTTGCCGGAGATGCGCGATTGTAAAGACGCAGACAGAGGCGGAGACCGAGCGCATGCAAACGTATATCGCGCTTAGCAAGACTATTTGCATAGCGATCGAATGATCCGGATCTATGAATTGTGGGAAGAAGGCGGCATAGAAGAGAAGCGCTGCAGGATTTGCGAAGGCAATCGTCAGCCCATCCAGGACCGGCGGACGAGCGCGAGACAAATTCGGAGAGCGCCAAGGCCGGCGGCGGAGGCGCAACGCGCCCGCAGCGAGCCAGATGAGATAAACGGCTCCGGCGAGTGAAAGCCATCGCAACAGCACTGGCAAGAGTTCACCGGAAAGTGACAGGCCGGCGAACATTGCCCCGAGCAGACACACCTCCCCGAACTCTACGCCAATCGCGGTCGAGAAACCGGCCATCGCCCCGTGCCGCAGCGTATTGCAGGCAATGATCGCCATAATCGGGCCGGGCGTGATGAGAATCAGAAGTGTCGCGGCCGAGAATTGGGCAAGACTGTTCCAGTCCATCTTATCAGCTTTCGAATTCGCTTACCGCATCGATATCAGGTTCGTGACTAAACCTGCCTTGACTTCAAGCACGGGCGCGGGGGCCTCGGCATGACCGATGTCCCTCAACTGATTGGGGCTCAAATCCGCGATTGCCCGACGTCTTGAGACGGTCCGTTGCCAAGTCTTGAGAGCCGAGATCGCGGTTGCTGTGGTTTTCAGCACAAGTCCAAGCAGACGTACCTTTGACGAGTGACGATCGACGCGAGTTTCCGTGTGAGCCATTTCGGCCTCCATTATCATTGTCGGCAGGGTTGAACTGCAGGGCGCCTATTCCCCTTCGCTTGCGCCTTACGGCTTGCGGCCGATCACGGCGCCGTTCGCGCCGGGTGCGTCGAACCAGACCGTCTCGATGTGGCGGAATCCGGCTTCCTCGAGCCACGCCGAATATTCGGCCGGGGTGTAGTTTCGTCCTTCCGTCTCGATCAGCATGTTGAGGCTCATCAGTGCGGCCGGCGCCGGCCCGGTCTTTTCGTCATTGACGAGAAGCTCGCTGATGACGACTGCGCCGCCGCTCGGCAAAGCATCGAAGGACCGGCGCAGCAGGGCGCGGTTCTTCGCCTCGTCCCAATCGTGCAGGATCATCGACAGGAGATGCACGTCGTGATCTCCCGGAAGTTGTTCGAAGAAGTTGCCGCAGGCCGTCTCGATGCGGTCGGTCAAGCCGGCCTCGGTAATTTTTCCCGCGGCGATCGCGGCCACATGCGGCAAGTCAAATACGGTCGCGTGCAGCTCCCCATACTGTTTGCAAAGCTCGATGTCGTACGCGCCCGATCCCCCGCCGATGTCCAGGAGGCCGCGGAAACGACTAAGGTCCACGGCTTCCCCGAGCTTGCGCGCGGTCATCGTGGAAACCGAATGCATCGCCTCCCAGAAGAGTGCCAGCATCGTCGGGTCCTCGCCGTCGAACAGCGAGGATTGCACTGCCGGGTCCCACGTGGTTGGTCGGTTCGTTCGCAGCGCTTCGGTAAGTTTGCCCCAGCCCGCGTATAGCCGCTTGTCGGCCATCTGCACGAAGCCACCGAAGTAATACGGCTTCCCGCGGACGAGATAGGCTTCGCTTAAAGGCGTGTTGCGATAACGGCCTTCCGTTTTCTCCAGAAGCCCGAGTGCAGCGCAGCCAGTCAACAGCATCTCGGCCGGGCGTGGATGCAGACCGAGCGCTTGCGCGACCTCGCCAGCAGTCGTGCCTGGGCCGCCCGCAAGGTGGCTGAAGAGGTCCAACTCGTGCGCAGCGGCCAGAGTCTTGAAAGCCCAGAAACCGGTCGAAAGCGCCATCAGCGGGACGGCGGAAGGAAGTTCCGGAGTGGCGGCAATCGGCTGGACGTTTGCATGCTTGGCCGGAGGCGCTGTCCGCGAAAGCTTTCTGGCCATGATCACCTCTCTTTCAGAGCAAGTCACAACCGCCACCGGCAGGCTTGTGGCCATCCACTCGGCGTGCTGTGACTACCGTCTGCTCAGGTGCGAATCTGGCGGTGCGGGGTTACGCTACGATTTCGGAAGGAGAAGAATTCAGTTACACTTGAAACTCATATTATTTGGCCGGAGCCGGCTGACTTTCTCGATCGTGGAATGTCTGAAATCGATTATTGATGTGGCAAAACCATTATAAGACGATACAAATGTCGATAATTGATGAGTGGATGCTTGCGCGCATTGAACACAGCCAACCGGTCGACCTCGCATTTAAGCGGCCGGTCGCCCTTGATGACGTGGCCGGCAACATTCGTGTCGAGCATATAAAGGCTCATTCCTTCCACCCCTCGAACGGATCGCGTTCCTGCGACGTCTGGCTCCGGTCGTCCGGTCCCATGAATTCGTAAGGCACGCTTTCTTTAAACTCGCGCACGGACCTATCGGAACTCACGATGATCGCGACTGCTGCCATCGGACATGCCGGCTGCGGTCGCATGGGCGTCCCGGTAATAGACCTCGCTCACCCGAAACCGTCCATCGATGCGTTTGCACTGGACGATGACGTCGATGGCGATCATCAACAGCTCACGGATATCATGCCTGTCGAGGTCCCTGCCACCTTCTGATTCCTTGACCAGCAAGGTCAGCTGTTCGAAGGCAAGCTGCGCGGAGTCGGCGTGGACTGTCGTGATCGAACCGGGGTGGCCTGAATTGACATTGCGGATGTAATAGAAGGCCGTTGCGTCTCGCAGTTCCTGGAGCAGGATCCGATCCGGCCGCATGCGCAGGCAGGATTCCAGCAGGTCCTTGGCGCCGACCTTCGCCAGGCCTTGACCACCCTTGGAATAAAAGAGGCGAACGTGGTTCGATTGCGGGATGACCAGCTCGGGCGTGTCCTCAATCGAAATGATCCGCTCGTTTTGCGGAATATGACGGATCAACGCCTTCGACAAGGTCGTTTTGCCCGAGCCCGTTGCGCCGGAAATGATGATGTTCTTTCTCGCTTGGACGGCTTGCCGCAGAAACGCCTTGTAAGCCCTGTTCCTGTAGAACCCCAAAAGCTTGCGGTCCGACGCGTTACCGTCTCTTTCGGCTTTTGCGGCATCGTCGAATAATCCGCCCTGCTCGAGATCGTCGAGGCTCAGCGAAACCGACGACGGTTTTCGGATCGTGACGCTGACGAGTCCCTTCGTCGTTGCCGGTGGGATCACGATCTGGATGCGCTCATCACCTGGCAGCGTGGCCGAAAGGATCGGCCGCGTTTCGTCGATCGATTGATTGGAATAGCTTGCGACAGCGCGCGCGAGACGCATCAGCTTGTCGAAGGATAGATCAGGCAGGTCGTATGTCTGCCATCCGGCCGTCCCCTCGGTCACCACCTGACCTGGCCGGTTGACGATGATCTCGTAAAGCGACCGGTCGCGCAGATAGGGGCAAATTGGCGCCAGGAGCTCGCGCACCACACCGGAATCAGCTCCTTCCGTCATTTGCGATCTCCTACTTCGTGACAAGCCTCGATGCGGGACTGAAGCCGCCGCGCAAAGCGCGATCGTAGACCCTGTTGCGAGGCTCGGTAACGCGCAGCCGGTAGACGCCGGAAAAATCAAGATCCCGCGCCACGAAGATTGAGACCAGTTCGCCCTGGTGTTTCTGAAGCGTCGGCGGAATGTTGATCGACTGTTCCACGGCGATTGCCGCGGCCTGCTGTCCGGCGCTCGTGGTGTTCTGCGCCTCGACATCGCCGTCCTGCAGCCGGCTGCTCGCGTAGGAGGTCGCATCGCCGACGATCGACAGCAGGATCGCGCTGCCGAAGCGCTCCCACCAGTGGGTGTCGACATGGCCGTCCAAGCCGGCGCGCCCGAGAGGATCCGTCGCAGGCGACGCGAGCGTAACGATCACGCCCTTTGGCGTCTTGGCACGGTTCCACAGGACAAATAGGCGTTTTTGACCGCGGCGATATTCGCCGACGATCTGGGTGCCCTTCTCCATCAGCACGACACGGCCATTGTCCGACAGCACGTCGCGGTTGACGACGCAGCTTGCAAACCCCGGCTGGTCCGAGGAAAGCGCCGTTTCCAGCACACAAGGGATGGACGTTCCCATGGCCACGATAAAATCGCGATCTCCAAGCATGCCGGCGCGCGAGCCTTGCAGTTGCGTCGGCGTCAGCATCCTGTTGAACCGCTGGTCTTCGTTTGCTGCCTGCGAACCGGGAGCGCCGGGATTGGCGCCGAACGGAAAGCCGTTCGATGCAGCATCCGAACTCTGGTTCTTCCGATCGCCAGCCGGCGCCTTTTCGCCGCCATAAGCGATCACCGGCGCACGGCGAGCAGCGTCCAGGAGCTTATCCTCCTCGACCGGCGCCTGCTCGGTCACGACGGGCGTTGGCAGCTCGACTTCCGCCGGCATCGTGACAGGTTGGACCGGTTCCCTGGCGGGCTCGAAATCCGACGTCTGGCGGATCACGACCCGTTCGGGTTGGGTCCCCTCCGCGGGCTTGTTCTGGCCTCGCATCGACCAGAGTGCAAAGGCGACGAAGGCCACGATCGCCATGGCAACCGCGCCGCGTTTCAGGATCGGGTTGTTGTCGAACTGGCGGCCGGCCGTTGTTTCCGCGCGCTCGCCGGGGATCCGGGTGTTGTCTTCCTCGGACATGACATTTTCCTATTGCGCGATAGCGGGTTGTGTCTTCACGACCCGCTCCACGGACGGTGACGTCGTGTTGGTCTCAGGCTTGATGCCGACACGATCATAGGCCTCGTTGAAGATGCACAGGACGTCCCCTCCCCTGCGCAGAATGAACTTGCGGCTGACGGCATGGACCAGCACCAGATTGCCGTCGACGGATTTCGGAACCAGGCTCTCGGTGCCGTCGGAGTTTTCCAGGTAGATTGCCGGCATTTCCTGATTGCCGGCAAAGGCGAAGGTCGTGAGCTTGCCGTTGTCATAGACGGCCTGCGGTTCGAGCGAGACAGAGCCTTGCGCCGAATATCGCCAGTTCCGCGGCCCATAGGCCTCATCGAGCGCGAGCACCCGGTCCACCCGACCTGCCTCAGCAGCCTGAGCACGGAGGGCGGCCTCCTGACGGCGGCGCTCCGCCTCATCGGCTGGGTAGCGGTACTTCACGTAAAAATAGGTGTTTTGTCCGACCTCGACCGTTCCGTCCCGCACGGTCAGTTCCATCTGATAGCTGCGGGTCGATCCGTCGCGCCTTGTCGTCACAACCGAGATATTGGTCACCGGCTGATGTTCGCGCGGCTTCAGGAACAGCATGTTGCCGGCCGGCGCCACCTCCCATGCGACGCTATTGCCGAGCGCCACATGGGCAATCTCCTCGTCGGCGGCAAACTCCACCTGGATCGACGAGCGCAAGGTGCCGACGATCTTTGTGATGTTGTAGGGCTGATAATCCACGAAGCGGATACGGCTGTCCTGCGATGCGCCGCGGGGAATCTCCAGGGCACCTGCTCTCAGTGAAAGACCAAGGCTTAAAACAGAGGCGATCAGGAATATCTGTTTCAATTGATGGCCTCCGGATCGGCGCGATATTCGCTGACGGCAAAGCCCAGGGGATTGACGAGGCGGTCGGTCGACGACATCGGCGCGTTGACATAGGAAAAGGTGAGCGTTGCGACCCAGTGCGTGGTGCGCACATCGTCTCCGCGGGTGATCGTCCGCATGTAGCGCACGGAGGCGACGTTGGCATTGATCAGGGAGATGGAAACAATCTTGATGCGCGCCGTTGCGCTGCGGCCGTAGACATTCTGCGGTGATTGCGGGTTGCTGCCCCGATAGACGGTTGCAAAACGCGTCTGCTCCGGCTGCGTGGAGAGCAAGGCAACGGTTCGGAAATTCTCCTCGGCCTCGCTCCAGACATAACCTTCTCGCGCGCGCACATACTTGGCCCCGAAATATTTGGTGACGGCCTCATCATAGCTCCCGGCGGTTGACGTCAAGGCGGAGACGACGTCAACGATGCCGGTGGCGTTGTCGACGCGGACCACGAAGGGCTCGACCGTTTTCAAGGGGGTCAGCCCGGCAATGGCGAAGACAGAGACGGCGGCCACGATGCCGGCACAACCAGCAACGAACCAGGCGATGCGGGCAGAGCGCTCCACCTGGATCAGCCGCTCCTGATCGAACCGGCGCGCCTTTTCGAAGTAGCTCTTCAGATTATCCGGCGTAACCATCTCACTCGCCCTTACCTCGATGGTTAGTACCTCCGACATCGAAACGCGCGACGGCGGCCGGCTTTGCTGAGCCTAGCTCCTGCGCGTAGGACGCGGCATGGCCTGCCGGATCCGCAGGACTGGCCTTCGACGCAGGCTGCTTCAGCTCACTGTCATCTTCCCACTGCCACATGGACCGGTTCAGCGGCCGGCGGGAGTAGCCGTCGCATTTGGGAAGCGGGTGTGTCATCGCGCTGCAGGCGGAGAGTGTCCCGGCGAGGAGAAACAATGAAACGGTGCGAAGCATGCGGAAACAACCTGTTCATTTTCTGAGGGGGACGGCCGTCATTCTGCCCCTTTCGGTCTGAAGCGGCGCGAAACGGTGCGGGCACGTCGCCCGGCCGCTCTCGCGGTATACGAGGCTGCCCGGGCAAGCGTGCTTTCGTGAGCATCGCGAGCGGCACCATAGCCGTAGGTCAAGGATGCCCCGCCTGCGGCGAGAGCCGACGCAATACCGGGCAGCTGATAGAAGACGTAAAGCGCGGCAAGGCAGATGGAGCAGAGCGCGATCGGGCGCATCAGGACGTCGCTATAGCTTTCGATAGCAGTAAAGGTCGTGTCGATGCAGGTGATCAACAGCGAGCCGATCGCAACGACCAAAACCTGCAGAATGACGAAATTGGCAAGCTGGCCGATCCAGGACTCGGTGAAACGGCGCGTGGACTGGAACATGGCAAGCGCAATGAAGATCGGGCCGATCGCAAGCACGATGGCGAGTGCCAGCCGAGCGTAGAGGGAAATGATGTAACCGATCGCCGCGACAATAAAGCTCGCGCCAATAACCATCATACCGCCGATACCGGTAACGATGTCGACCGGCCAGGAAGCGCGGGACCAGATTTCGTAGGCGCACCTCTGGCCCTTGTCGAGCAGGCTGTCGAACGTCGAGGCGCTCGGCGCGGTGCCCGCGTTCAGCGCCTGAGAAATCTCTTTGGGCAGCGTCTCGAAGAATAGATTGGTCACATAGTTCTGGTACTCGCTGGCGTTCCTCACCAGCATGACGATGATTGCAAGCTTCATTGCCCGAAACGCAAACTCAAGAATGGGCTCCTGGACAGAACCGCGCAGCACAAGGTAGCCGAAGAGCACGACGTAGAGCGTCAGCGCCGCGGTGAGCGGGCCGGTCACCCAGTTGGCAATGTTTGCGGTGCCTGACGAGATGAAATTCTCGAGCGGCGCCTTGAACTGCCCATCCACGAAGCTGAAGACCTGATACATCCCTTAGCCTCCGGGCCACTTGCGCATCGGTCCAGACCGCAGCTTCACGTCCGCCGCCTCCGCGTTTTCTTGCATGTCAGCAGGTCCGCTGCGATTGTTCCGGCACTCGGCTGCGACCTTCGCAAGCAAGGCCTGATCAGCAGGCTGATCGATGGTAGAGGTTTCCTCCGTCTGGCCGAAGCAAACCGGCAAAGCCGGCGCGATCATTCCAAGAGGGGCCGGTTTCATTTGAGCGCTGCTCCCATTGCGTCCATGCGGCTGCGCCAATCTTCCGCCTTTCGCTGGTCATCGACCTGCACCTGCGCCTGCTGGACCATCTGCAAACCCTGCATGCGCAGCACGTCGGTTTGAAGAAACGCCGTTTCCGCCTGCAGCCGTGCCTGAAGATCGGCGATGTCCTTGGCGCCCGCCGCGCTGGAAATCTGCTGGCGGAGCTGATCGATGCCCTCGACGCGCTTGGTGGCTGCGTCATAGATCTGTTGGCCGAGGCTCATCTGGCCTGCGTTCTGCTTCTGGGCGCGCTGCAATTCCTGCGCGTAGAAATCATTGGCGTCCGTGCGATAGGTCAAATTGTCCTCAAGGAATTTCGAAGCGGAGTTGCCGAAGACGCCGGTACCCGATCCTTTGAACAGGCCTTCGATGGCATTGAAATTCTGCGGTAACGCCTTGCGGATCGAAGGATCGTTCAGCAAGCCTGCGACATCCGCCATGTTGGTGATCTTGTTCAACGATCCATAAAGCTGCTCAGCCTGCTGGAGCTGCTGGTTCAGCGTCTCGAGCTGGGATTTCAGATGCGTGATGGTTTCGATCTGCTTTACGATCGCCGTCTGGTCGATGACCGGAATGCCCTGTGCGGATGCCATTGCGGTCGGCAACAGGGTAGCTGCCGTCATAAGAGAAAACCTTGCCCTTTTCCTTTGCCTCATCCCGCTCTCCTTCTTTGCTGAAATATCGCCAGCCAGTCCTCGCGCCGGTCACCGGCTTCTGCCCTGATCACCTCGGCGAGTTCCACGTTGGCCGTGCGGCCGGACAATATGGCAAGCTCGTCATCGAAGCCTCTGAGGTTCAGTTCTGCGACGACGCTGTTATGCCCTTGCTTGACGATGAAGCGGCGGCTTTCGGCAGAGAGCTCACGTGCGACAAGCTCGAACTCGCGTTCTGTGAGCTTGAAACCGTCTACGTAGTCGGCATGATCGCCGCGCGGATTGGGAAGGAAGATCTGCGTCGGGCACTGCTCGATGATCGTGTGGGCGATCGGCGACACGATCGCATCGCGCGGGCTTTGGGTCGCAAACAGCATGAGCCCGTTCTGCTTGCGGATCGTCTTGAGCTTGTTTTCGGCGAGATCGCGAAAACCTTCGTCCTGAAGGGCCTTCCAGAATTCATCGATCACGATGATGGTGCGGCGCCCGTCGATCAGTTGCTCGATGCGGAAAAAGAGATAGGCCATCAAGGGTGTGCGGATTTCCTCATTGTCGAGGAAATCGGTCATGTCGTATCCGATGAATTTGGCGCCGATCCCGATCTCGTCACCATCGTTGTCGAAGACCCAGCCAAGCGGCCCTTCTCGTTCCCAGCGCCTCAATCGCGAGGCGATGCCCTCGGGGTCGGTGTTGTTGAGGAAAGTGCGCAAGGCGCCGATGGAGCGTCGTTCGACCGGCAGGTCTGCCAGACCATCGACGGCCGCGGCTATGTCGCGCAGCTCCGTGACCATCAGCTCACGCTTCGCCGATCCCACGAGCTTGCCGACCCACCGTGCGAGAAACACCTTGTTTTCCGCGGTGAGCGCAAGTGCCTTGAGCGGTGCGCAGCCGGTGGCAACGCCATTCCTCAGCGGCAGGTAAGCGCCGCCCGATGCCCGGACGAAAAGGTCCGCTCCACGATCCTTGTCGAAAAAGACCATGTGGGGATCGTGCTTTTCGAGCTGGGAAAGCATGAAGTTCACGAGCACGGTCTTGCCCGTGCCCGATGGTCCGCAGATGAACGTGTTGCCAAGGTCGCTGTGGTGGAAGTTGAAGTAGAAAGGCGAGCCGGACGCAGTTTTCAACATGGCGACGGCCGGTCCCCACTCGTTTCCGTCCTTCTGCCCGATTGGATAGGAGTGGAAAGGCGAAAGTGCCGCGAAATTCCGGGATGTGATGGCGCCAGACCGCGCACGGTAGCGAAAGTTGCCGGGCAGTTGCGCCCACCAGGCCGCTTCAAGCCCGAGATCCTCGCGCGCGACGACCGCACCGCCATTGGTAAGGTGCGAGCGTGCCTTCGCCAGATTGTCGGTCAGCTCTTTGACCGAAATAGCGAAGACTGAAAGAGTAAGGTGATGCTCGCCGAGCACGAAGCGGTTGGATTCGAGATCGTCCATCGCCGCGTCGAGTTCCTCGACCTGGGAGGCCGCCTTGTCGCCGGCGCTGACCATCTGGTTCTGCTTGCGCCCCATGATGACGCGCGCATCCGCTTTCGAGATGAAGGCAAAGGATTGTGTGAGGATAAGCTCGAACGGGGCCGTCAGGATGCCGTCGAGCATGCCGCTGCGGGTGGTTGCCGGATATTCCTTGAACCCAAACATTGCGGCATAGCGGCTTTCGGCCTCGTGACGGATTTCGATGGTCTCGCGGCCGAAAATCAGCCGATCGGAATAGATCGCCGATGAAATCCGTCCTTCCGTCAATGGAATGGGCTCGCGCCGGCCGCCCACGATCTGGTGCAGGACCTCGCTCGGCTCGGAGAAAAGGGTGCCGTCCTGCTCGTAGAGGGAGAGCACGCGGGGCTCGAAGCGTTTCAGGCCCGCCGTGATGTCGGACAGCTTGTCGTGCAGGTGCTTCAGCGCGGTTTCGTTGAGCTCGATATCGGCCCGGCGTGCCCTGCGCAGCCGCGAAAGAATGTCGGCGGCCTTTTCGGCGGGATCTCGTCCGGGATGCCAGACCAGTGAGAGGTAGAGATCGTTGCGAAACAGCTCCTCGCCGATCATGCGCTCGCGATATTTTGAATTCAGCGCGTCGGAGAAAGGATTGGTGAATTTTCCTTCCGGATAGTTGTTGTCGCGGCGGCGAACGACATGCGTCCAGAGCGCGAGGCGCTCGTCGGCGATGTTCCGGTAGAGGGTGTTCAGGTTGCGGTGCAGGCTGTTGAGGTCCAGGACATCCGCTGTTTCAAAGGATATGCCTTCGAGTGCGATCATCACCATCAACGCCCTGGAATCGAGCCCGATCGCGATCTCGTCGACATGGCGCACGTAAGGAATAAAGGTCTCAGGCCCGAGTTCGCGGAACCGAAGCTTTGCTTTGCTAGGCAAGGCTCAAGTCCCCTTCGTCATAGCGTCTGGTGAACTTCAGGGGCGAGAGCGTGGTCCCGCCCCAATAGGAGGTGTTTCGCGATCGACCGCGGGTTTCGATCCACGAAATCAGGATCCGGAACGTGTTGTGGTCATGCTTGACGAGCGTTCGGAATAAGAGGTGGAAGACGATCCCGACAAGCGCGTAGGCGATCGATCCCGCCGTGATGTAGAGGATCGTCGTCAGCATGACGTTCAAACCCATCGCCTCCATCGTCACACCGGCGATCATTGCCGGCCGTGTGCAGGCAAGGAACAGGGTGTCTTCTTCGATACCGGGAGCTGCCGCCATCGGTCTCATCCTCCAACGATGGTGTTGACGAGTTCAGTGGCGCCAAAGATCCCTCCGATACCAATGATCCAGAAGCCAGCGCGGCGCAGATCCATGTAGCCGAACATCCAGGCAATGCAGATGATGATCACGGCGATCACGGCGAGCAGTCGGGCGATGTTGCCGGTCAGCATATCGACGATATTCTGCAAGACGGTCTCGATACCGGCGGCTTGGGCGAAGGCCGGTTCGACTATGCAGGCAACAATGGCTGCGGCCGTCAAGGCAGGGGCAGCGACACGGCGAAGACTGGATTTTGAAGTCATTCACTTTGCTCCGATCGATCATTCTGAAACACAAGAACCGAGGATCGCCGCCGGGAATTGAAGACGTCCCATGAGGCGGTCTCATTGGCTTGGGGAAGGCGTTTTGCGACTGCTGACACGTCCTGTATGTCTGCGGGCTTCTCGAAATGAGCTTCAATGCGCGGCGCGACAACGGAAACCGACGCCAGTTTGTGGGACAGCCGGACCATTTCGTGGCGGACCTGCTCGTCATACCGGACCACTTTGCCGAGGGACGGATCGCCTCGGCCGAAATGAGACTGAAGCATGATGTTTTCCGCTTGCGCCGGATCGGCGCCTGCGCGCAGGGCAAGGCGATAGTATCCATCGAGGAGAGTGGCAGTGGCCTTGAGGTTCAGGCAGGCATCGAACGCATCCGATATAGAAAGGTTCAGCTTGCGCATTTCCTCCAAACCGAGACCGCCAAGGCCGATCTGGATGTCCTGGTGATCCACAATGAGAGAAGTGGCGAGCTCAATTGCCTGCGCCTTCGATGCCGGTTGTGCGGGACGCGGTGGGCCACTGTTGATGCGAATAGCATAGGGATGGAAATCGCTCTCCAAGCTGACAACGGCGGCGATCGTCTCGACCGCAACGTTGGGAGCGCATGTCCGTGCAAGATCGGCGAAGGCGACCGGCATGGCTCAGTACCACACCCTTTGGCTTCCGATCCCATCGATGGTCACGTCGACGTAATGGGGCCGCATGCGCATATGTGGCTGCATCGTCACGTGGCGCCGGCATTGCCGCTGGCCGTCATCCCAACGCCAGCCGGAACCGTGAGTTCCGCGTTCGTGGTCGAAGGTGCATTCATTGTTTGAGATAGTCTGCGGCGTGGTCGAGATGCAGCTTACCTGCCGTCCGCCATCATTGTATCGCATCGTTAGCCTGTAGCCCTCGTCGCAATAATAGGGCGCGTATCTGGGCCCAGATCCCTGGAAACCAGCGCCGTTGCAGCTTGGGAACGCGCGTCCCTTTTTAAGTTCTCGCCACAGTTTCTCAGTCGGCGGGCGGCATTCGGCGAATTGCGTTGCTCCACCGGGATTGGAAAGGCATAGGATAACCTGGCATCCCCAATCATCTGCCCGCGCATAACTCCCTGAAATGAGATATGATGGCGAGACATTGAGAAGAGCCATGAACGTCCTGATCAGAAGGTTTTTCATGAGCCGTCCCTCCGCAATCAAGACGCCAACGATGCCGCGGGCGTCTGTGTCGTCTGGAAATTTATACAACCTTATATTATGCAGTTAAACAAATGACAAGAGCACTCAACATTCAGTGGCACAACCTTGCCTTCTCGGCTTTCATATTCCACGAGATTTTTGACAATCCGCTGGAGGATGAAACGCCTCAGTCGCGGTTGAAGCAGATCGGCATGATGAGTGTCCTCTACATCATGCATCAGGGGCATCAGCCGCTAACGCTTTCAAATATCGTCGAAACCACGGGTTTAACACGCACTGGCGTAACCGAAACGGTAGACCCGCTGGTTCGACGCGGGCTCCTGACGGAGAGCTTCGTGAAGAACTCGATGGGGCGCGGCAAGGCGCGGCGGTTTGAGATCGCGCCGGAGCTCTTGGAGAAGATCCGCGGCTTCCAGGGAAATTAAAACCCTGCCAAAGATGACATCGCTGCCGAATCAGACTGCCTTAAACAAGTTAATTTTGCGCGCCTGGGTTAGGCGTGCGCTCTTCGCTGGCCCGGAAGGTAGCCCTACGATTTACAGCGTATCAATCCGTTTAACGTCATTACCCCCGAAAGGGTTTGGCCGTAGCCAGCGCTGGGAGACCCGTCAATTCGTACACGTTGTGAAAAAGAAATCGCGTTACAAGTTGTAAATTCCGAGACCTGTCTTGACGGCATCGATCGGTTTAACCGGGAAATCTCTTGCGTCGAGCGCAGGCGCCCGGCGCCGCGTTTCAATCGGAACGTCTGCCGAGACAAGGCCCTCACATTCGCGAGGTCGGCCGGCAACGTCCTCGAAAAGATCAATTGGGGAACAGCAGCGAGGTGAATGCAGCCATTTCGAAGATGGCGCTCTGGATGAACAGGCGCGATCGAGCCGACACGCGCAGACGACTGTTAGGGGCCTACTTGTCTTCTATCTCAGCGGGCCACATCTGGGCGCCATGCAAAATGCGCAGTATACGAATCTTGTCGGCCATCGCCACGTAGGCCGCGATATAAGGTGTACGCGGGATAACAAGTTCGCGTGTTCCCGCAACCCGGCCAGGGCGTCCACTTTCAGGAAACTCAAGGGGACGGCGCGCCGTGCGAACGATCTCTTCATCGACATGAACCGCCGCCCGTGGGTTTGCTGCTTCGATATAGCTGAAGATATTGTCGCGGTCATCAAGAGCGTATTGTGTCCAGACGAGTCTCATCATTCATCGGCTTTGCGCAGCGCTGCAGACCGGCGTGCACTGAAATGCCTATCGGCGTCGACGTCCTCGACATCGGCCCGCGTATCCTCGAGCGCTTGCAGTACCCTCGCACGGAACCAGGCATCGTGGACGTCGCTGTTGCTGACGAGCTCCAATGGCAGGGCGCCTTCATTTGCAGTTCGGGTCAACAGGATACGGACAGCATCCGAAACCGTCAGCCCCATGTTCTCGAGCACCGCCGTGGCGCGCTCCTTTACAGCGGCGTCAATCCGCGTCTGAACCAGCGCATTTGAGGCCATATGCAGATCTCTCCCTTTGGTTCTTAGTAATGTAATACATTTGCATGACATGCGCCAGTGTCATCACACTTTTCTGTATCTAGTGGCGAAAGTCTGACACTTGGCACCGTCGACGGCAAGAGCCGACCGATAGTTTGAAAAAGTCCGGCAGAGCAGGATGTTTTGCCTTCCAACCTCCATCCCGCTCCAAGTCTCTACTTGGTCGCGTGTCCGGACGGAAAACCACCATTTAAGCTGCCCCGGCTTTGTGCGCCAAAGGATGCCTCGGCTGGTAAAGGCCAAGCGAGCCGCCACTGGGAAGCGAGACATGCGTGAGCAGGCCCCAGCCTTCATCGGTGACCGAAGTGCATTCAACATCGCGCGATTTCAGCTCTTGGATTGTGGCATTGACGTCTTCGCACATGAGATAGATTTCGTGGCTGTCGCCTTCGGCGGCCGGGTGAACGGCAATCTCGGCCGGCGGCAATGCGAAGATCAACCAGCCTTCGCCAGCATCGATTGCTGGAAAACGCAGAACATTGCGAAAAAATGCGCGGTCTGCCTCGGCATCCGTGCTGTAGATGATCATGTGTGCGCCGGAAATCATGGCTCCTTACCTCCCCGAAAAGTGATGCGGACAAGCTATTGCCGTTGCAAACGACGTTCCGGCGCTACCGCCGTCCACACAGCCGCTCGATACCGGCAAGCTTCAGTTAGATATAGGTCGGCTGGCCGTGATTGCAGGTGCCGGAACCCGGGGTTGCCTCCACTTTGGCCGGCACCGTTATCGAAAAGTGCGGCGACTGGGCATCACTCGGCCAGCGCAGAGAACATTTCCGACGATATCAAGAGCAAATCGTGACTGTCTCATTACTGCCATTTGAGCAGCGGCCACAGCTTGCCCGCCGACGGCGGAGCCCTTTGCCTAAAAGGCCTGGCTGAAGACGTCTTCCCGCATCCGCAAACGACAAGCATGATGGGGGAGCGCCACCTAAAGGGTGCGCGAGAAAGTAAATATGTGGGGCTCGTCCCGTCATGGCTGCGGATTTTTAAACTGCTTCACTTCCGATAAGCAATGTTATCGGAAGTTAGATGTACACACGACTTGTACACCTAATGGTATCGCGGCAGCCGCGTTCGCCGGATCGGAGCGGGTGTTCAGGCGAGGTCACGTAGCGGAAAGGCGATCGACCAGTTCGGCGCTGGTCGGTATCGCCATTGAGCGCTACCTTGTTCACCGATCCGCAGCCACCGAGACAGGAATCCTTTCGGGCGACGATAAGCGCCCGCGGTTGATCCGGATCGACATTTAACTGACGAGGATGCGCAGCAATGAGGCTCTTCCTAAGTGGGGACGTGATGACCGGCCGCGGCATCGACCAGATCATGCCGCATCCCTCCGACCCGACCCTGTATGAGCCGCATCTCCGCTCCGCGCGTGGCTATGTGGACTTGGCGGAACGTCGGTCGGGAGAAATCCCGAGGGCGGTGTCTTTCGACTATGTCTGGGGCGATGCGCTGAACGAGATTGATCGGCGTGAGCCGGATTTGAGGATCATCAATCTCGAAACCAGCGTTACCGCAGACGGAACGCCCGAGCCGAAAGGCATCAATTATCGGATGCACCCCGATAATCTGCATTGTATCGTCGCTGCAGGGATAGACTGCTGCATCCTTGCCAACAACCATACCGCGGATTGGGGGCTGAGGGGCATGAAGGACACCTTGCTTGCCCTGCAGGGGGCGAGGCTTGCGACAGCCGGCGCAGGACTCGATGCCGATGGTGCAAGCCGCCCCGCCGTGCTCGAAACGGTCCCAGGGCGGCGACTGCTTGTATTCGCCTTTGCCTGTCCATCCAGCGGGGTTCCGGCCAACTGGGCGGCCGGGAAGGAGCGACCGGGCATAAACTTCCTCGCGGATTTCAGTGAAGACGCACTCGCGGCCGTCGCTGACGGCATCGACGAGTGGCGCCAGCGCGACGACACCGTCCTGGTTTCCATACATTGGGGATCCAACTGGGGCTATGAATTGCCCCTTGAACACCGACGCTTCGCCCATCGTCTGATCGACGGCGCCCGCGTCGACGTCGTTCACGGACACTCATCGCATCACCCACTGGCGATAGAGATCCATGCTGACAGGCCTATCCTTTACGGATGCGGCGACTTCATCAACGACTATGAGGGAATCGGCGGGCAGGAGAGATTTCGCCCGGATCTGACTCTCGCCTATTTCGTCGATCTGGATGATCAAAGCCATCGGCTGCGCCGAATTGAAATGGTGCCCTTCCGGCTGCAGAAATTTCGGCTCATCCGCGCATCTGATGAAGAAGCCGCCTGGCTCGGCCACACCATGAAACGCGAATGCGGACGTTTTGGCCACGATGTTGCCACGAGCGAAAAAGGGACCCTGACGCTATCGGCCTGAGCGATACGGGAAGAGATGTGCCTGTTGTGGCCGGCGGAGACGGTCGGCCTAGGGACGAAGCCGCCCTTCTGGCGAGCGTGCTGAGAGGTGTTGAAAGCAGGCAATGGTGGGCTTGTATTTGGCCGCGGCGTCGAACGCAGAAGGTTGAGGTCGTTTAGCCACGCTTGAGCGTGTCGATGACTGCGCGGGCTTCTGCGGAAAGATGGCGCTGGCTCGGATCGTGAAACAATTGAAACTTCAGTCGATGCTGTCAGAGAAATGTGCTGCTGGTCGCGGGCTTGCGGCACTTGGACGTCGCCTTGACTATGACATCTCTTCAATATTGCGCGATGTCGCCAGTTTCAGATTGCGCGAGCGTCAGGGGATAGCGCTCCGGGTGATGCACGAGGGCCGTGAGGTTTACCGGCCGGTTGCGGTTGTCGAAGGCGATCTGATCGACGGTCAGAACGGCCGCCGGCGATTGTAGATCCAGCATTGCCGCCTCCTCGGGAGTGGCCAGACGCGCACTCAGCGTTGTCTGTCCGCGTGATGGATGGATATGGTGGTGGCGGCGCAGCTCTGCGTAGAGCGAGCGGTTGCCCACCGTCCAATCCAGATCCAGCAATCCTGGAACGCGGCCCGCCGGCAGCCAGTCCGTTTGAATGACGACCGGCACCTCATCGAGCAGCCGCAATCTGGAGAGCACGACAACATCGGCGCCGGGCGGCAAGAAAAGCGGCCGGCTGATCTCCAGCGGCGCGCGTAGAACACGTGCCTCGATCAGGCGATGTCCGGGCACCCGGCCGTTCGAGATGGCCGTGGCCGTGAAACTCTTGAGAACCTGCAGCTCAAAGCCGCCGCTGTGCTCTGCCACATAAAGCCCTTTGCCAGGCTGACTCGTGACCACGCCCTGCTGGACCAACTCGCGTACTGCGTGCCGAATGGTGATCCGGCTTACGTCGAAAAGATCAACTAATTCACGTTCTGAGGGCAATTTCCCCCGCAATGGCAGCTTGCCGTTGCGGATTGACGTCAAAAGCGCTTCGTAGACTTGCTTGTGGAGCGGCCGCGGATCCTCCCGATCAACCAGACTTTGAGGCATAATGGAACGCGGGTGCTCCTGACGCTTATTCAAACCTGTTCGCCTTCCCTTCCCGTCATTTTGCAACCACTCTCCACGCAAATCCCGACAAAGTCCATATTGACATGACTGGATATAACCAGTCCTAATGTGTGCCCAGGAGCCGGAGAGTTCCATAGATACCGAAGCACCATCACAAAAAGGGAACAGTTCATGTTGAAGAGAAGTCTTGCTGCTTTAGCCATCTCCGTCGGCATCTGGACCGGGAGCGCACATGCGGAGACCATTTCGGTCTTCTGCTCGCCTACCGAATTCGAGCTTTGTACGACGGTCGCCAATGCCTGGAAGGAAAAGACCGGCAACGAGGCGAAGATCAACAAGATGCCGGCATTGCTGGATGACGCCATCCCGCTCTATCAGCAGCTGCTGGCATCGAAATCCACGGATATGGACGTCCTGTTTTTGGACGTCATCTGGCTCGGCATGTTCAAAAACAACCTGCTCGACCTGAAGACCCTGGTGCCGCAGGCCGACCAGGACAAGCATTTCGCCTCGACGCTCGGTGCGGCCAAGCTTGACGGCAAACTCATTGCCATGCCCGCCTATATGGATGTCGGGCTGATGTTTTATCGCAAGGACCTTCTGGAGAAGTACGGCAAGCAGCCGCCGAAGACATGGGACGAACTGGCGGCCAGTGCGAAGGAAATCCAGGACAAGGAGCGCGCAGCCGGCAATGGCGAGATGTGGGGCTATGCCTGGCAGGCCAAGAGCTACGAAGGGCTCACCTGCGACGCCATCGAACTGATCGCCTCAAACGGCGGCGGCACGATCATCTCGGACGACGGCAAGGTCACGATCGACAATCCGCAGGCAGCCGAAGCGATAGAAAAGGCCAAAGGCTGGATCGGCAGCATCAGTCCGGAAGGCGTGCTGAATTATGACGAGGAAGCCTCCCGCGCGATCTTCGAGTCCGGAAACGCGGTTTTCCACCGCAACTGGCCGTATGTCTGGGGAACGTCGCACCAGCAAGGCAGCGCCATCATCGACAAGGTCGGCATGATGCCGCTTCCCGTCGGCAAGGACGGCGAAAAGTCGAGCGGCTGCCTCGGTCCGATGTATTACGGCGTTTCGAAGTTCAGCGCCAAGCCCGAGGTTGCGGCCGACTTCGTCAACTTCATCGCCGGCCCAGACATGCAGAAGATGCGCGCGATCCAGGCAGCTCTTAATCCGTCGATCCAGGCACTTTACAGCGATCCGGACGTGCTGGCGAAGTTGCCCTTCCTCAAGGACAACCAGCAAGCATTTGCCGACAGCGCAGTCCGCCCGTCCGGTTATACAGGCACGAGCTACAATCGCGTTTCGCAAGCCTTTTATCGCTCGGTCCACGACATGCTTTCGGGCGGCGGCGACATCAAGGCCGGGCTGAATGCCCTTGCAACGCGACTTGAGAAGCTGAAGGAGAGCCGTTGAGGCTTTCTGACAAGCCGGCGCGAGCAGGGCCCCTCGCCTGCTCGCGCAGCCGGCTTGCTTGCCGTGCAGCCGGCCACCGAAGTGGCCGTTTCCTTTCAGCATAATTCAAGTCCGGGTGTAAGATGGCATCGGTTTCATTGGACTCCGTTTCAAAAAGCTATGGCACGCATTCCGTGATCGACGATGTCGATCTTCGGATCAGAGATGGCGAGTTCATCGTCTTTGTCGGCCCTTCAGGTTGCGGCAAATCCACTCTGCTGCGTATCGTCGCTGGCCTTGTTTCCCCGACAAAAGGCGCCGTCAGCATTGGCGGCGACGATGTCACCGACGTTCCAGCCTCCAAGCGGGGCGTTGCCTTTGTCTTCCAATCCTATGCGCTTTATCCGCACATGAGCGTTGCGCGCAATATCGGTTTTGCGCTGGAAACGCTTGGTCTTGCGCGCACCGCGGTCAGCGACAAGGTGCTTGCCGTTGCAAGGATGCTGAAAGTCGATCATCTCCTGAATCGCCGTCCAAGAGAGCTGTCCGGCGGGCAGCGACAGCGTGTTGCGATCGGCCGGGCGCTGGTCCGTCAGCCGGAGATTTTTCTTTTCGACGAGCCCCTTTCGAACCTCGATTCCGATCTTCGCATGGAAATGCGCATGGAGATCGCCAAGCTTCACGACGAACTCAAGACGACGATGATCTATGTGACGCACGATCAGTCCGAAGCCATGACGCTCGCCGACAGGATCGTTGTTCTCAATCACGGGCGCATCGAGCAGGTGGGTACGCCGCAAGCTCTGTACCACACGCCGGACAACCGCTTCGTGGCAAGCTTTATCGGAAGCCCACGGATGAACTTCCTGTCCGTTTCCATGCAGGACGCTGCCGGCGGCCGGAGGATCACCGGACCGGGCGGGCTTTCTATCGGCGCTGCATTTCTAGGTTCCGATACAACCGCAGCGGCGATCGGCGTGAGGCCGGAAGGACTCGCGATCGTAGCCGATGGGACTGGGCGCATATCAGGCGTCCTCGAGCGCGTCGAGGACCTCGGGCACGAGCATTTTGCCTATTGCCGCATCGCGGAAGACGTCGTGTGGGTGATCCGGGTGACTATCCCGCCTGCCAAGGAAACGATCGGCACGCGGATCGGATTGGGGTTTGCTGACGAGGCGGTTTTCGTCTTCGATACGGCCGACCGGCGGATCCCGCACGAAATGGCGACCGCCAGCAATGTGAGGGCAGCCGAACAATGAGTGCGCGTCTGGCACGCCGCGACCATCTGGCCGCATGGCTTTTCCTGGTCCCCGTCATCATCGTGATGCTGCTCGTCGCCGTCTGGCCCCTCGGACGGACGTTCTTCTTTGCCTTTACCGATGCCTATCTCGACGATCCCTCGGTCTATTCGATGGTTGGGATCGCTAATTTCCTCGATGTCATCAATGACAGAAGCTGGTGGGTGGCCGTCAGGAATACGATGGTCTTCACGGTCATTTCGGTTGCCATCGAAACCGTTCTCGGCCTTGCAATTGCGCTTTTGATCAATGAGGCCATTCCAGGTCGAGGGCTGGTGCGTGCCGCCATCCTCGTCCCTTGGGCCATCCCGGTCGTGGTTTCCGCGAAGATCTGGGAATGGATGCTGAATGACCAGTTCGGCGTACTCAACAAGATCCTGATCGGACTGGGTTTTATCGATCACGGAATCGCCTGGACGGCGAGCAGCTCGCTGATCATGGGCGTCGTCATTTTCGCCGACGTGTGGATGACGACGCCTTTCATGGTGCTGTTGATCCTCGCCGGACTGCAGCTGATTTCACCGGAGATATTCGAAGCTGCAGAGGTGGATGGTATCCCGGCATGGAAGCGCTTCTGGTCGATCACCTTGCCGATGCTGAGGCCGGCAATCGGCGTGGCCGTGCTCTTTCGCGTGCTCGATGCGCTTCGGATGTTCGATCTTGCCTATGTCATGGCTGCGAGCAACGAGAACGTCATGACCGTGTCGATCTATGCGCGTGACAGGCTCATCAGCTTTCAAGAGCTGGGCGTCGGCTCGGCCGCTTCGACATGGGTGTTCCTGCTGGTGGCGCTCGCCGCCATCATCATCATCGGCGCGCTGCGTCTCGATCGGGCGAGCGGGGAGCTGACGAAATGACGGACGTTGCACTCTACAGAACGGTACGCAAACCTGCCGCTTACTACCGCGTGCGGCGACGAATCGTAAGGTTCTTTCAATCTGCAGCACTCATGCTCGTGCTGATCTATACACTCTTCCCGTACTATTGGGCCTTTGTGTCCTCGACGAAACAGGGCGCAGCCCTCTATCAGGCAGCGCTCGTTCCCGCACTCGACTTCACCTACTACCGGCAGCTCATCGACAATCCCGTCTTCATGGGCTCGCTGCTCAATTCCGCCTATGTCGCGGTGTCCACGACGTTTCTCTCGCTCGTCATTGGCCTCAGCGCCGCCTATGCGCTCGGGCGGATCGATTTTCCGCAGCGCCGGGTGCTGCTGATGATCATTCTGATGATCTCGATCTTTCCGCAGGTCGTCGTTCTCTCCGGCATGTTCGAACTGATCAACTGGATGGGCCTGTTCAATCGCCCAAGCGCGCTGGTTCTGACCTATCTTCTCTCGACCGTGCCGTTCACCACCTGGGTTCTCACGACCTTCATCCGCGAATTCCCGCGTGAGCTGGAAGAAGCGGCCATCATCGATGGCTGCTCGCATTTTCGCATTCTGATGAAGATCCTGCTGCCGCTGATGGGTCCGTCGCTCGCCAGCACCGGCATTTTAGCGTTCATCCTGGCATGGAACGAATTCCTCTTCGCACTCACCTTCACATTGACGGACGAAAACCGCACCGTGCCGGTTGCAATCGGCCTCATTGCCGGAAACAGCCGCTACGAATATCCCTTCGGCCAGATCATGGCCGCCTCGGTCACCGTCACCCTGCCCCTTATATTGGTGGTGCTCTTCTTCCAGCGCCGCATCGTTGCAGGCCTGACGGCGGGCGCGGTCAAGGGCTGAAAGACAAAGGATAAAGTCATGGACATGCTGGTCAAACTCTACGAACTCAAGCCCGACGCCACGCTCGAGAAACGTTTGGCAGATCAGGACATCCTGATCCGCCGGGTGCTTGCACCCGAGCTCAAAGCACTGACCTCGTGGATTGAGCCGCGCTTTGGCGCCGGCTGGGCGGCGGAGGCGACTGTTGCGACGATGCGCCAGCCGCCGTCGTGTTTTATTGCGGTCAAAGGTGGCGAGCTCATCGGCTTTGCTTGCCATGAGGCGACGGCAAAAGGCTTCTTTGGGCCGACGGGCGTGGATGTTTCAGCCCGCGGGCATGGTGTCGGTCAGGCGTTGCTTGTGACCACCCTGCTCGACATGCACGCCCAAGGCTACGCCTATGGCATCATTGGAGGCGCCGGCCCGATGGAATTTTATCGCCGCAGCGTCGGCGCGATCCCGATCGAAGGTTCCGTTCCGGGCATTTATCGCGACATGCTTGCGATCGCCACGCCAAGCGAAGTATCCGACTCCGAAAAGCCGCTAACGGGAAAACAGACGTGAAAATCGCGGTCGCATCCGGCGCATGAAAATTAATTTCATGATTCCGGAAGAAGCCGCGTTTACAGTTGACGACTTATAATTTTTGCCCCAACCTGAAGAAAATAAATTACGAAATGGGAACGACAACGGCATGAAAGTGGGAATCGTAGGGCTGGGATTCCGGCTCGGCTATCTTGGCTACGTTTTCAAGGCAATCGACAGCAGCTTCGAAATCGCAGGCTATGTCGATCCGGAGCCTGCCGGTCTCCCCGGCTTGACGGAAAAGGGTATTTCTGTCGGCAAAGCCTACGCATCGCCCCCGGAGCTTCTTGCCGGCGAAAAGCTCGACCTCCTGATGATCGGCTCGCCCAACCACATGCATCTCGAGCACATAAGGCTGGGCCTTGAGGCCGGCCTGAAGGTATTCTGCGAAAAGCCGATCGTCACCACGATCGCCGAAAGCATCGAACTCGCCAGGCTGATGGCAAGGTTCGGCCATGAACGGCTGATGGTCGGCCTGGTTCTGCGGTATTCGCCGCTCTACAAGGACCTGCGTGCCGTTCAGGCAGCCGGCAAGCTCGGCCAGATCGTCTCGATCGAGGCATCCGAACATATCGAACCCTATCACGGTGCCTTCTTCATGCGCGACTGGCGCCGCTACGAGCGTTTTTCCGGCAGCTTCATGCTGGAAAAATGCTGCCATGACCTCGACCTTTACAATGGCGTCGTCGGTGCCCGCCCCGAGCGTGTTGCGAGCTTCGGCGGACGCAAGAGCTTCATCCCTGCAAACGATCCGGCGCGTGAAGGGATCAACGACCTTGAACTCTTCCATCGCAAGCCAAGCGGCTGGATGGGGTCGGACAGGGTCTTCGACAGCGATGCTGACATCATCGACTACCAAGTCGCCATCGTCGAATATGCCAATGGCGTCGGCATGAACTTCCACACCAACTTGAACGTTCCAGACCAGTTCCGCCGCTTTGCCATCATGGGCTCGCGCGGCATGGCCGAAGGCGATTTCGTCCGCGGCTATCTCGACGTGCACGAACAACTGACCGGCAAGAAGATCGTTGAGAACAAGTACGCGGCAACCGAACTTTCCCAGCATTACGGCGCGGACGAGCAGATGGCCGCCGACCTGCTCGACAGCGTCCGCACCGGGACCGAACTCCCAGTCTCCACACTGAATGCGCTCGAGGCCGGCATCCTTGCCTTGGCGATGGACGAAGCGCGTATGAAGAGGGCGGTCGTCGATCTGCGGCCGGTATGGGATCGCTTCGACGAGGCGCTCCACGCCAGAGCGGCTTGAGGAGGACGGCAGGATGGGTGTTCAAAAAAGCACGGTCATCTTCGCCTGGATCCTTCTCCTTCCAGCTGTCCTTTACGTCATGGCGATCGTCGCCTACCCGCTGGTCGATACGTTCATTCTGTCCTTCACAGACGCATCGCTCAGGAAGACGACGAACTGGGTCGGCTGGATCAATTACGAGAAGATCTTCAACGCCACATTCGCGGAGGTCATTTTCCGCACCTTCATCTGGACGTTCTTTTCGGTATCGATCAAAATGATCATCGGTACCTTTGGCGCGACAATGCTGAATGCTGCCGTGCCCGGCCGTGCGCTTTTCCGCCTGCTGACCATGCCGCCATGGATCGTGCCGATGGCCATCGGCATCTTCATGTGGGGGTGGATGTATAACGGCCAGTTCGGAATGATCTCCGGCCTTTTGCAGCGCTTCGGTCTGGTCAATGGTCCGGTCGCGTTCCTCGCCTACGGAAGCACGGCGTTCTGGGCAACGATCATCACCGATGTGTGGATCGGCGTCCCTCTGGTCACCATCTACTTTCTGGCCGCGATCCAATCCATTCCGAAGGATCTTTATGAAGCCGCCTGGACTGATGGGGCCGGCCGTTTTTATCGTTTTCGCCGCATCACACTGCCGCTGATGGTCCCGGCAATCATTACGATGTCGATGCTGTCTTTGATCGCCACGTTCAATTCCTTCGACATCATCTGGATCCTGACCCAAGGTGGTCCGAGCGGCCAGACGACGACGATGATCATCGATACCTATCAGACCGCGATCGGCTCCAAGAAATATGGTGAAGGTGCTGCACGTGCCGTGCTGATTTGCATCTTCCTGTCGCTCTTCTGCTTTGCCTATTTCCGTGTCACCCGCCGTCTCAACCCGGAGAAGCGCGCATGAGCAGTCCCGCAATGATCGATCGCTACAGCTGGTGGGAAATCGTGCTGATCTATTGCGGCATCGCGCTGTTTCTGGCCTTCGTTCTTTCGCCCTTCGTCGAAGGCTTTCTGGTTTCGCTGAAACCGTTGAGCCAGCTCTTTTCGTCGCCTTACCGGTTCTGGCCGGAGAACGGCTCTTTCGAGGCCTATCGAACGATGTGGATCAGCGTTCCAGGTTTCGGGCGCTATATCTTCAATTCGTTCTTCATATCGATCATCGTCACAGTGATCGTGCTCTGCCTAGTCATTCCGGCGGCTTATGCCTTTGCACGGTTCGAGTTCAGGGGGATGGGCATCCTTCTCGGCGCCTTTCTCACCGTCAACATGTTCTCCGGCGCAGTGCTTCTCATCCCGCTCTTCCGGCTGATGCGCAGCATGGGCGTTCTTAACACTTATTTTGCCATGATCGTGCCGGGCGTGGCTTTCCTCATTCCATCGGCGATCTGGCTGCTTCGGACCTATATGATCCGCATTCCCCAGGAACTGAATGAGGCCGCGTATATGGATGGCGCAAGCCATTTTTACACGCTTCGCCGCGTGATCCTGCCGATCGCCATGCCCGGGATCATCGTCGTCGCGATCACCACCTTCATCGGTGCCTATGCGCAGCAATTCATCTTCGCGCTGACCTTCAACTCGAAGACCGAATACATGCCTCTGCCGGTGGGACTCTTTGCTTATTTCGGTAAGCAGGAGGTCATCTGGAATGAACTGATGGCGGCCTCTTTCGTCGGCATCCTGCCCGCGATGATCGTCATCTTCTTCCTGCAACGCTATCTCGTCGGCGGGCTGACCGCCGGTGCGGTGAAACAATAAGACCAAGAAACGAGTGAACAGCTAACACAAGAACGGGAGTCGTGAAGTGAACATTACCTTCAAAACAGGCCTTATGGCACTCGCCCTGCTCGGTTCGACGGCGCTCACCGCCGTCACAGCCGAAGCCGCCGACCAGGAGATCAGCTGGATTTATTGCGGCGACAAGCTCGACGATATCCATGCGAAATACATCAAGCAGTGGGAAGAAAAGAACGCCGGCTGGAAGATCGCGCCGGAAGTCGTTGGCTGGGCCCAGTGCCAGGACAAGGCGACGACGCTGGCGGCTGCTGGAACGCCGGTTGCCATGGCCTATGTCGGTTCGCGCACCCTTAAGGAATTTGCGCAGAACGACCTGATCGTCGAGGTCCCGATGACGGACGAGGAAAAGAAGGCCTACTATCCGCACATCGTCGACACTGTCACCTTCGACGGCACGCAGTGGGGCGTTCCGATCGCTTTCTCGACGAAAGCGCTCTACTGGAACAAGGACCTCTTCAAGCAGGCCGGCCTTGATCCCGAGAAGCCGCCGAAGACCTGGGACGAAGAGATCGAATATGCCAAGATCATCAAGGAAAAAACCGGAGTCCCGGGCTTCGGTCTTTCGGCCAAGACCTTCGACAACACGATGCATCAGTTCATGCATTGGGTTTACACGAACAACGGCACGGTGACGGACGCAGAAGGCAAAATTACCCTTGATAGTCCCGAGGTGCTGAAAGCGCTGGAGGCCTATAAGAGCATCGTGCCCTATTCCGAAGAAGGCCCCACGGCCTACGAGCAGAACGAAGTCCGCGCCATCTTCCTCGATAGCAAGGTCGCGATGATCCAGGCGGGCTCCGGTGCCGCCTACCGCCTGAAGGACACCAAGATCGATTGGGGCATCACGACCCTGCCGCTTGGTCCGCAGGCCAAGGGACCGGGCACTCTGCTCATCACCGACAGCCTAGCGATCTTCAAGGGTTCAGGCGTCGAGGACAAGGCGATCGAGTTCGCCAAGTTCATCACCTCTCCCGGCCCGCAGGAGGAATATGAGCTGAACGGCGAATCCGGCCTGACGCCGCTTCGCCCCTCGCCGAACATCGACAAGCTGGTGGCTGAAAAGCCCTACTGGAAGCCGTTGATCGACGGCATCAGCTACGGTGGCCCGGAACCGCTTTTCACCGACTACAAGGGCTTCCAGAACTCGATGATCGCCATGGTGCAATCCGTCGTGACCGGCCAGGCCCAGCCGGCAGACGCACTCAAGAAGGCTGCTGGCGAAATCGAGGCGTTCAAGTAGCCTTCGTGGGGATCGCGGGGAGCAACAACCCGCGATCCTTCCCTGATTGTATAAGCGCTGCTTCAACAGCGAGCGGAGACAGGTTTTGGGACAGCTTTTTCTCAATAATGTGCAGAAATTCTACGGCGACTACGAAGTTCTGAAGGGCGTACAACTCGATGTGAAAAATGGCGAATTCGTTGTCTTCGTTGGTCCCTCGGGCTGCGGCAAGTCCACCCTGCTGCGCATGATCGCCGGTCTTGATGCGACAACTGCAGGCGACATCGTCATCGACGGCATCCGGGTCAACGACCTGCCGCCGGTCAAGCGCGGCATTGCCATGGTGTTCCAGTCCTACGCGCTTTATCCGCACATGACCGTTTTCGAAAACATCGCCTTTCCGCTTCGCGTCGAGAAGATGGACGAGACGAAACTCAAGGCCAAGGTCGAGAATGCGGCACGCATCCTTCATCTCGATCAGCGACTCCAGCAGAAGCCCGGCATGCTCTCCGGCGGCCAGCGCCAGCGTGTCGCAATCGGCCGGGCGATCGTTCGCGAGCCGAAGATATTCCTTTTCGATGAGCCGCTGTCGAACCTCGATGCGGCGCTGCGCGCCGATATGCGCATCGAGCTTGCAAAGCTGCATCGCCAGTTGAAGGCTACAATGATTTATGTGACGCACGATCAGGTGGAAGCCATGACCATGGCCGACCGCATCGTCGTGCTGGATGCCGGCGATATCTCGCAGACCGGCGCGCCGCTGGAGCTTTATCACAAGCCGGCCAACCTTTTTGTTGCCGGCTTCATCGGCAATCCGAAAATGAACTTTCTGCCGGTTATCTGCAAACGCGTCAGCGATGCCGGCGTGGAGGTGGACTATGGCGGGCAGACCGCCATGCTGCCGGTTACCCCGCGCGAAGGCATGGCCGGCAAGGCATTGACGCTCGGCATCCGGCCGGAACATGTACAGCTTGGATCCGGCGACATCTCGCTGACTGTTACACCCACCGTCATCGAACGCCTCGGCGCCCATACCGTCGCCTACGCTTCACTTAACGGCGAGGGCGAGAATTTCTGCGCGATGCTGCCTGGCAGCGTCGGCATCCGCGCCGACGTGCCGGTTGCCACCGGCATCAACGCTGCCGATTGCCACCTGTTTGACGATACCGGCATTGCCTTCGAGCGGCATGTGGAACTGACGGAAATCGACATGGGCGTGCTTGATCCGACGGCGCCCTAGACCCAGAGCTTCGTGGTTGTCATCGGGCAGGTTGGAACCGCGAGACCGTAGAAGCGCCACGGAGTTTCAGAGCACGATCGTGATACTCACGCGGTCCGTGAACGCCGCGATCCACCACATCTCGTCGATGCTTGTATAGATCGAAGTCTTGCTGATCCCGATGAGATCGGTTCCGGACATGCGATCCCGAACAACAAGAAGGCCTGCTGCAGATCGTAGCGTTTTGACATCCGAAGTCCCCTTTGAATCCGGTGCACCAGATCACCGTCGTGATCTCTCGCGCAGCGAGATCGATTGATCGGATTGGTGGATTCGGCAGAAGCGCGCCAATCACCTCCGCCGGGTCCGGCTCAGCCCTCGGGGCATCAATCCCATTGCGAGCGATGTACTCATCGATCAGGTTGCGAACCATAGCGGAGCCTTCGTCTGCATGGCGAACATGCTCTTCTGCATCGTCGCTAAACGAGAGGCGGCCGTCAACGACGCCCGTGAGCCGGCCCAGCAGGACAACGCCTTGCGCGCTGAGGGACTGCAGGCTGATCGTATGGAGCGCTCCTTGCAGCGGTCTTCCAGGGATGGGCCCCTGTTGAAGAATTTCCCGGCGCGTTATATCCATCCGTCCGCTAAGAACCAGCCAGACACTGAATGTGACGACCTCGGTACATTCGGGGCAGCCGGCCGACTCGACCCGTTGCAAGAAACACAGTTCGCCCCGCCTGGACCAGGTCCTCAGCGATTTGGCCGCCCGACTGGGCGCTACCGACCACCAACACGGCTCCACTGTCGAGACCGGATGCATTGCGGTAGGCTGATGCATCAATCTGGTGGACTTCGGGTGGCAACAAAGCAGAGAAAGGCGGGCGCACCGGGCAATTCTGGTTGCTGCTCGCAATCACCACATTCCTCGCCCATAGGGGGGCCGCGCGGAATGTTCAGCCGGTACAGGCCATCGCTCGCAACAAGGTCGGTCACGGGCGTACCGGTTTCCACCGGGAGGCCCGGCCGGCATAGTCCTCCAACAGCGCGACAAACTCGCCGCTTGTCATTGCACCGTCGGGATCAGGGCCGACATAGGTATCCCCGGGCATGATGGTTTGGATGTTGGGTGTGTTTATCCGAAAGGAGTCCCAGCGCTGGGTTCGCCAGGTCTCACCAATGCGACCTCGCTCCAACACTCTATGACGCAAGCCGCGCTGCGTCAGCGCATGACTGACGCCCAGCCCCGCCCAACCGGCACCGATAACGACGGCATCAAGAATATCCGTTCCGCTCGTCATTACGTTCCCCTCTGATTGTCAGCCTATTGTACTTTGGGATTCAGTAAATGGTCCGATTTCTACTACGGCGTTGCCCTCACGCATGACAAAATCGAAGACGACAGCACTTGGCGAGGCGATGACTGAGATGTCGCGTCTCGCCTACGCCCCACTCTATGGAAGTCCGTCAGCCAAACGTCGCAATGCGGTCAAGGACTTTACAGTTGGCTCATCGGAGCACGAGAGACGCGCCATGTGAGACCGACATGCAGGACACAATCATGCCCGACACAAAGTCGAACAAGCGGAGATTATTGCGTTGGGTCAAGATCGAGGCAAGCAGACTTCCAAACATTGCCTAGCCGAAGCAGCAAACAGCGGAGATGCCAAGCAAGGCCCCGGCACATTGCGTGCGGTTGAAGTTCGTGCTGAAACTCTGGGCAAATCAACACGCCGCCATTGTTGCGCGGGCAATGGGTGAAGACCCCATTTGAGAAGATGCGTCGGAGCTGTCCAGACACACGCCTCGATGTGCCCACCAGTGGCATTTCGGACGAAAGAGACTATGCCTTGCCCAGATGCTTCGGCCAGAATTCCTGATGGACTTTGGCGGCTTCGTCTTCGAGGTTCGTCGGGCCAACCACAGTGACGTTGCGCGCGCCGGTTTGCAACACCGCCCGGCTCGGCACGTTCAACCCGATCCCAGCGATCTCGCCAAGCCGCGTTTCGGAGCACGCAAACACCATACGCCCGATGCCCGACCAGTAAATCGCCCCGGAGCACATCGCGCACGGCTCCGTGCTGGTGTAGAGCGTGCAGTCGCCGAGAAAAGCAGAGTCGTAGTGCTGCGCCGCCAGTTTTACCAGGTTCATCTCGGCGTGGTTCGTCATATCGTGGCCGGTGAAGACGCTGTTTTCGGCACGAAGGATTACTTCGCCGTCCTTCACAAGCACCGAGCCAAATGGTTCGTCGCCGCCTTCCATCGCGGATTTCGAGAGCGCAATCGCCTCGCGCAAAAACGGCTCGTGGTTTTCCATCGGAGTCTCCCCAAACACTAGACCATGATGATCTTGTCTTGAATCGAAGAGATTTCCAAGGGCTGCCAATCAGATTCAAGATGCTGGCAGGGGAAGGAGGCCGATATGGATGTCTCCTATTGGCGCGAAGCCGCCGAACGCGTTCGTCTGCAGTCGGGCCCATTGCGGACGTTTGCGATTAGTGCGTTCAACGACGGCTCCGCGCCCGCTTGTCGGTCGTAGAGGCAGTTGTTGCCTCGGACCGAAAGCGGCCATCGCATTGGTTTGACGCGACGACATCTGTACGCCAACACAAGCCGTGAGAGCGCCAGGCCTAATGTTCGTGTTGCGATGCGGCCCGCGTCACAGCCGCGCCCTCCATGACGTAGGTCGCATATCGATGGTCGCGGATCAGTGTTATCTTTTGGTCCCTCCATTCAAGCACCATGAAGTAAGCAGGAGCAGCGGACGGCGCAGCCGAGACCAGCAGTATTTCCCTGCCCTCCAGACAAGCCGGTTCGACCCAAACCCGCGGATAGTCCGCATAATAGGAAAAGAATCGGCCAACGTTCGCCGCACCGGAGACCTGCGGCCGTCGTGCCTGACGAAGCCGAACATCCTCGGCAAGCAGCTTGCGCAAGGCCGTCCAATCCCTCGCGTTGAAGAGCGCTGCGAAATTCAGAACCTCGGCACTTGGGGGCAGCGGAACTTCGGACTCTGACTCGGAGACGGATCGCAATCCTGCCCGACCACGTGAGAGATGGGCTTTGACAGCATCGATACTCAGGCCCAATAGCGCGGCGATGTCTGCGATGGACTCTCCCAGCACATCCTTCAGGATCACCGCGCTACGCTGCGGCACCGGCAATTTAGCAAAGTGGGCCAAGGCGATCCGCACCGTGTCCTGCCG
Source organism: Rhizobium sp. USDA 3886 (assembly GCF_056279785.1). Taxonomy (NCBI): domain Bacteria; kingdom Pseudomonadati; phylum Pseudomonadota; class Alphaproteobacteria; order Hyphomicrobiales; family Rhizobiaceae; genus Rhizobium; species Rhizobium sp. USDA 3886. The sequence continues at coordinate 2,337,314 of NZ_JBWCDC010000003.1, forward strand.
AATCAGTGCATCCTCTGGATCAACAGCACTGACATCAGCTAGATCAAAGGCCGTCTCCAGCGGCTCCGACCGACGGGTACTTCGCTGGCGCAGCGCATCAATGGCGCGATTGTGAACAATGCGAAACAGCCAGGGTCGCAGCGGCGTGCCGGACGAGATCGAGCCGACCATCGCGAACGCACTGACTAACGCGTCCTGTATCAAGTCCTCGCCGTCGATCACCGAGCCGACCAATCGGGCGGCATAGCGATGCAGTTCCGGGCGAACCGCATCCGCCTCCTTGGCCAGCGCCGCGTACAGTGTGTTCTTCGCTTCTGCTTCGAGGGGAGCTTCATCCATCATTCGATGACCGTCACGCCCGTATCTCCACGCACGGCGTAGATCATAGCCTCTTCCAGCGCCGTCTTGCCGATCAGTTCGGCTACCATATCGCCAAAGCCACGCGGTGTCATGTCCGGCCAGGTAGCGGCCTGTTCGGCGAATGTCCGGCCCGCCGCCGCAGCATAGCCGGAAATTCCGGCGTTGCCCACACCGGTTCCTGCGAACATCTGCCGGGGAACAATGACCCGGAAACGCAAGCCCAGGCCGAGCTGGGTCGACAAGCCCTCAGCATATTTTGCAATGAACCACTGTGCCCGTTTTGCTCCTGCATAGCCTCCCGATAGCGGCGAGCCCTGCACCGCGGCTCCGCTGGAAACGAGAACGACCAGCCCGCCCGACGCCATCGGTAACGTCAGAGCGGCCTGGACCCAATGCAGGGCGGCCTTCACATCGACGTTCCAGTTGGTCGTGAACGCCTCCCAGTCAACACGGTCGATACGTTCCATGGGCGGTTCCGCGCCGGCATTCATGATGACGACATCAGGTCGTGTCTCTGACATGATCCTCTTCGCGGCGTCACCATTGGTCGCGTCAGCAGACACAGTCGCGACGGCTAGTTGCTCGCCCAGCGCTTGCAAAGTCGTCACGTCGCGAGCGACGACGGTCACTTTAGCTGCGCGCGCTACAAACGCCTCGGCCATTCCGAAGCCCAACCCGCGGCTACCACCGACGACAACTATTCGTTTTCCATCCAAATCCATGTTCTTTTCCTCATTCGATTCAACCGCGCAAAGGCAGTCGCGACAAGGACGTTCGAATGAGCTGAAAAGAGTCATCATTTTCGCGCTTGGGCGTGGACAATGAAATGCTTGATTGGGCGCGACTCAACTCAGACAGATTTCGGTCTGTGCAGGCTCCAGTTGCAAATGTAAAATGCCAATTCCTCAATCATGCGGACGTTCGGGACGGAAAAAGCGAAACCTCTCTGCGCCGCTTCAGTGATCTTGATAACAGGAGGGTAACTTCGCGCTAGCCGCTGCCAAGACCCCACGGCAACTTTGGGTCGAATCTCACGCATTCGCTCCAGCCTTGCTATCGCTTCTCGGGCACCAAAAGCCGGCCGCCCGCACTCAGCCCCGGTTCAGCCGTCGAACTGCCCGTCAGCAGAGCGCCCTCATGGCAGTCATTCCTACGTTCCGTTCATTCATCAAAAGCGGACATCGCCGACCGCTCGCAGAGCGTCAAGTTCGTCCAACCGCCGACCGAGCCGGGTTCAGCGCCCCGGCATGGTTTCTTTCCTGTCAGCCTGTCTGCGCACCCGCGCAAACTGCAGGCCGGCAATGCCAGCGGTCGCAGCAAGCGCCAGGCTGATCGGAATAAGGCTCGAGGGCTGGTCGGCCCTTCTGAGCACGGCGATGACGTCATATCCGACATCCAGCCCGATGCGTTTGGCATAGGAACCGAAATCGACATTGCTGATCATCAGCGCGTCGCCCGCTTGCGTAATGGTGAGACCGATGCCGCGCAGCCGCTCCAGCGGTTCGCCTGGCTCGCCGAGCGGGACGTTTACGGTCTTGCGGACGTCGTCGCCCATCAGGTCTACACCCTCAACGACGAAATTGATGCGCCCATCGGCCGGCGTCTGCGCGACTGCCGTCAGGAACTCGCTCGCCGGCAATTCCTCGTAAGGCGGCGATACCTGATTGAGCCACCAGTCCGGCCGAAACAGCGTAAAGCAGATTAGAAGCAGGGCCGCGCTTTCCCAGAGGCGGCTTTTCGCCACGAACCAGTTCATCGTCGCGGCAGCGAACAGCAGGATGGCAATCAACGAGACCGTCACCACCAAGATCGTCTGGGGCCAGGTTTCGACTCCGATCAGCAGGATTGCTGGATTGAAGATGAAGACGAACGGCAGGATCGCCGTGCGCAACGAATAGAGTGCGCCCTGGAAGCCGGTGGCGATCGGATCCTCCTTGGAAATCGCCGCCGCCGCGAAGGCCGCCAGCCCTACGGGCGGGGTGATGTCGGCCATGATGCCGAAGTAGAAGACGAAGAGGTGGACTGCGATCAGCGGGATGGGCAATCCAGCCTGCGCGCCGAGATCGACCACGACTGGCGCCATCAGCGTCGCGACCAAAATGTAGTTTGCGGTGGTCGGGATGCCCATGCCGAGCACGAGGCTGATCGCGGCGATGAGGATCAGCATCAGGATGACGTTGCCGCCGGAGATGAACTCAACTAGTTCCGTCATCATCAGACCGAGACCGGTCAGCGTGATCGTGCCGACGACGATGCCGGCGGTGGCCGTGGCGATACCGATGCCGATCATGTTGCGAGCGCCGAGCGCCAGCCCGTCGATTAGATCGTCCCAGGAGGCACGCACCGAGGCGGCGAGGTCTTCGTTGCGGAATATTGCCATCAGCGGCTTGCGCGTGGCGACGATGGCGAGGATCGACACGGTCGCCCAGAACGCCGAGAGGCCGGGCGACATCTGCTCTACCATCAGGCACCACAGAAGCACAGCGATCGGGATAAGAAAATCCAGCCCGGTCCGCGTCACGTCCCAGGCGCGCGGCAGTTCCAGGATTGGCGCGTTCGGATCGTCGAGCGCTAGATCCGAATAGCGGGAGGAATACCAGACGGAGGCGATGTAGAGAGCTACGCCAGCGATTGCGAGCACCGGCGGCGCGGTCACACCGAAGACGGCCTTAATAGCAACGATACCATAATAGACGATACACACGGCGAGAATGCTGCCGGACAGTCCCAGTCCCATCCGCAGCATCCGTTCCCTTGCCGGCGTCGGACGCTGCGGGATGGTCTTCAAGTCCATCTTTATCGCTTCTAGATGGACCATGTAGAGTAGCGCGAGATAGGAGAAGACCGCAGGCAACAGCGCGTGCTTGACGATCTCCGAATAGGGGATCCCGACATATTCGACCATCAGGAAGGCGGCCGCGCCCATGACGGGCGGCATGATCTGGCCGTTGATCGAGGCCGACGCCTCGATGGCGCCCGCCTTGACCCCGGAAAGGCCGGTGCGTTTCATCAACGGGATCGTGAAGATGCCACCTGAAACCACATTGGAGACGGACGAGCCGGACACGACGCCGTTGAGAGCCGATGAAACCACGGCGACCTTCGCCGGGCCACCGCGCAAATGGCCGAGCAGCGCGATGGATATCTGCATCATCCAGTTGCCGGCGCCGGCCTTTTCCAGAAGCGTGCCGAACAGGACGAAGAGAAAGACGAAGCTCGTCGACACGCCAAGCGCGATGCCGAAGACGCCTTCGGTGGTTAGCCATTGATGATTGAGAAACTTGGTGAGCGATGCGCCGCGATGCTGGATCACATCCGGCATGGACTGGCCGGCAAAGGTGTAGAAGATGAAGACGCAGGCCACGACCACCATCGGCAGGCCGAGAGCGCGGCGCGTCGCCTCGAGGAGCAACAGGATGCCGAGGGTGCCGGTGACGAGATCGAGCGTGGTCGGCTGGCCGGGTCGGTCGGAAAGCTCGACATAGAAGAGAAACAGATAGGAACCGGCAAAGGCGCCGACGACCGCCAGAACCCAGTCGAGCAGCGGCACGCGATCGCGGGGCGAGGATTTCAGAGCCGGATAGGCGAGGAAGGTCAGAAACAGCGCGAAGCCGAGATGGATGGCGCGCGCTTCGGTGTCATTGAGGATGCCGAAGCCGAACACGAATGGCAAAGGCGAAGCGTACCAGAGCTGGAATAGCGACCAGGAAACCGCAACCCAGAGCAGGATTCGACCGACGGTCCCGCCCGAATGCCGGCCACCCGTATCGGCCTCCGCAACGAGTTGTTCTAGAACTTCAAGATTAACGTCAGCCGGCTGCTTCTTCGCTTCGCTCATGACGCCCTCCCGTTGCGGATGCCGCCGGCGAGTTCCCCCGAACTCGCCGCTCTGTCGTCAGGTCGCGAAGCCTACTTCAGCCAGCCCTTCTCCTTGAAGTATTTTTCGGCGCCCGGATGCAGCGGCGCGGAATTTCCCTCCCCGACCATCCTTTGCGGATCGAGATTGGCGAAGGCCGGATGCAGCGACTTGAACTCGTCGAAATTCTCGAACACCGCCCTGGTCAACTGATAGACGCTCTCTTCGGGAACCTTGGCCGAAGCGACCAGCGTGGCAAGAACGCCGAAGGTCTCAGTGTCCTCGGCATTGTTCGCGTAGAGACCGCCCGGGATGACCGCCTTGGCGTAGTAGGGATTTTCCGCGACCAGCTTGTCGACCACTTCGCCGGTCAACGGCACCAGCTTGGCGGCGCAGGTGGTAGTCGGGTCCTGGATGTTCGCGGAGGGATGGCCGACACCGTAGAAGAAGCCGTCGATCTTGCCGTCGCAGAGCGCCGGGCCATGCTCGTCGGCCTTCAGCTCCGATGCCAGCGAGAAGTCAGCCAACGTCCAGCCCATGGCGCCGAGCAGGCGCTCCATCGAGGAACGCGTACCGGAACCGGGATTGCCGACGTTGAAACGCTTGCCCTTGAAATCCTCGAATTTCGTCACGCCGGCGTTCGGATGCGCCAGTACGGTGAACGGCTCCGGATGGATCGAGAACACCGCGCGCAGGTCGGCATGGGCGCCGCCTTCCTTGAATGATTCCTCACCCTTGAAGGCGTTGTACTGGACGTCGGATTGCGCCATGCCGAAGTCGAGCTCGCCTTCCTTGATCGTGTTCACGTTGAATGCCGATCCGCCGGTCGATTCGACCGAGCAACGGATGCCATGTGTCTTGCGATCCTTGTTGAGCAGGCGGCAGATGGCGCCGCCGGCGGCATAGTAGACACCGGTGACGCCGCCGGTGCCGATGGTGACGAATTGTTGCTCCTGCGCAGACGCACCGCCGGCTAACAGAAGCGCGCCCGCAAGCATCGCCGCCTGCGTGGCACGGCCGATCATGGTGGTATTTTTCATCTGGTGCTCCCTTTCTTGTTCCCGGCGTGCCGATACTGCCTATAAGGTTTGCATGCTCGACCGCATTCGGCTTACGTTACAACTGGTTCACTTTATCAAGCAAGGGCATATTTGTTACATAGAGAGATGACGAGCTTCGCGACCGCACAAGACAAAATTCTGGAAGAGCTTCCGTCGCTCAGCACGGAGCTCCGCAAGGCAGCCCGTTTCCTGCTCGATCATCCCGACGAAGTTGCGCTCGTTTCCATGCGCGTGCTGGCAAGCCGCTCTGAGGTGACGCCGACCACTTTCGTAAGACTCGCCCGCCGTCTCGGCTTCGGCGATTGGGCGCAACTGCGCGAGCCGTTCGAGAACAGGCTGCGATCGGGCAGTTCGCCCTATGCGGCGAAAGCCGACGCGCTGGTGTTGCGATCGGCTCGGGAGACGATCTTCGCCGAATCCGTCAACGCGGCGGCGGCCAATATCACGGCAGTCACCACGACGAATTCAACGCACGACGTATCGGCTGCATGCGTCCTGCTTGAAAAAGCCAAGGGTGTTCGTGTCGTCGGGTTCCGGAGCTGCCGCGCGCCGGCACATTGCCTGGTCTATCTTTGCCGCATGTTCCGGAACGACGTCACACTGCTCGGCAGCGACGGCGGAGCCCTCGAAGCCGAACTGGCCTCGCTCGACAGGGGCGAGGCGGTGGTGGCGATCGGCTTTCAGCCCTATTCGCGGGAACTCGGTCTTGTGACCGACGTGGCGCGACGCCGCGGCGTGCCTGTACTGGCGATCGTCGACAGCATGGCGGCGCCCCTGACGCGGGACGCCGACGTGATCCTGCGTTTTTCGGTCGACAGCCCATCGTTCTTTCCGTCGGTGGCGGCGGCGGTCGCGACCGTCGAGGCGCTTGCCGCAACCATGCTGACGCGCAGCGGGGCGAAGGGCGCAGCCAAGGTCAGGCAGACCGAAGCGGAGTTGACCGCGTTGGGCGCATATATGCCGGATTGATCTTGTGCTCAAGCGACGGCCGCATCGACGGCGTCGCCAAGCCGTTCGACGATCGTGTCGATTGCCGCCCGGTCGACAATGAAGGGCGGCGCAAGCAGCACATGATCGCCTCGCGCGCCGTCGATCGTACCTCCCGCCGGATAGACCAGCAGGCCACGCGCCATCGCCTCGCGCTTGATGCGCGCATGCAATTTGCGGCTCGGGTCGAACGGCTCTTTCGACGAACGGTCCTCGACCAGCTCAAGCCCCATGAAAAGGCCACGGCCGCGGATATCGCCGACATGGGCGTGGTTGGAAAAGCGCTCACTGAGGCGCCAGGCGAGATGGGCACCCATCGCCTTGACGTTGTCGAGCAGGCGATCACGCTCGATGACCTCTTGGACGGCAAGTGCTGCGGCGCAGGCCATGGGGTGACACATGTAGGTATGGCCGTGCTGGAAGAAACCGGAGCCTTCCGCGAAAGCGTCGAAGATGCGGCGTGACAGTAGCACTGCCCCGATGGGCTGGTAGCCTCCGCCGAGGCCTTTGGCGATTGTCATCAGGTCGGGCACGACGCCGTCCTGCTCGCAGGCGTACAGCGTTCCCGTGCGACCCATGCCGCACATCACCTCGTCGAGGATCAGGAGCACGCCGTAGGTGTCGCAGACCTCACGGATGCGCCTGAAATAGCCGGGAACGGCGGGCACCGCACCCGCCGTGGCGCCGACGACGGGTTCCGCGACGAAGGCCATGACGGTATCCGACCCCAGTTCGAGAACCTTGTCCTCGAGCGCCTTGGCGGCGCGCAGGCCGTAGGCCTCCTCACTCTCGCCGGCATCCCGGTAGCGGTAGGCATAGCATGGGTCGATGTGATGCGTGTCGATCAGCAACGGGCGGAATTGCGCCCGGCGCCATTCATTGCCGCCGGCAGCGAGCGCGCCGAGCGTGTTGCCGTGATAGCTCTGGCGGCGGGCGATGACGTTGCGCCGCTCGGGCCGGCCCGTCTCGACGAAAAACTGGCGCGCCATCTTGAGCGCCGCTTCCACCGCTTCAGAGCCGCCGGACACGAAATAGGCGTGGCTTATGCCTTGGGGCGCACCGGTGATGAGCATGTCGGCCAGTGTCTCAGCCGGCTCGTTGGTGAAAAAGCTGGTGTGGGCATAGGCGAGCTTGTCGGCCTGTGCGTGGAGCGCGGCTATCACGTCGCGATGGCCGTAGCCGAGGCAGGAAACCGCCGCGCCGCCCGACGCGTCGATATAGGCGCGGCCATCGCGGTCGAAGAGTTCGATGCCCTCGCCGCCACTCGCAACGGGCAGAGTCGCGTGGATCTGGCGGTGCAGGATGCGTGTCATGCTTTCCTCGATTGACGATGGCGCGATTTGGAGCGAACCTATCATGCAACATATGTTACATATCACGCAATACTGAAACAACTGGACTGTATCTATCCATGACCGCTGATTCGAGCCCGGCCGGCCCGGGATTCATCGCGCCGACGGTAATCGCCGTTGCGCCGAACGGCGGGCGGCGCGGCAAGAGTGACCACCCCGCCCTGCCGATCGGCCCGAAGGAACTGGCCAGCACCGCAGCCGCCTGCCTCGAGGCGGGCGCCGCGATGATCCATGCGCATGTCCGTGATCGAGACGGCGGTCATTTGCTCGACGCCGGCGCCTACCTTGAGGTGACGAAAGCGATACGCGACGCGTCGGGCGAGCGGCTCGTCATCCAGATCACCAGCGAGGCCGTCGGCAGATACCGACCGGCTGAGCAGATGGGGGTGGTGCGCGCCACCCGTCCCGAGGCGGTGTCGCTGGCGCTGCGCGAACTGGTCCCAGATGCCTCCCTTGAAACCGCATTCGCGGACTTCCTGTCGTGGCTGAAACGCGAGCGGATCGCCCCTCAGATCATCCTCTACACGCCCGAGGAGGCGTCCGCTCTGGCTGTCATGCAGCAGCGTGGGCTCGTGCCCGACGATGTCCCGGTACTCTATGTGCTCGGACGCTACACGCCGGGACAGATTTCGCGGCCGGCCGACCTGCTTGCCTTCCTTGTTCACGGCCGTCCGCGCTTCGCGCACTGGATGGTCTGCGCCTTCGGTCGGGAAGAGACCGCATGCGTTGCCGCAGGTGCGCTGCTGGGCGGTCATGCTCGCGTCGGCTTCGAGAACAATCTTGTTCTGCCTAGCGGCGTGACAGCTACCGACAATGCTGCTCTGGTCGTTGCGGCTGCGGCCGCACTCAAGGCTTGCGGCCTTGAAACCGCGAGCGCCGACCAACTGCGCGCCGATTGGTCGATCGAGCGTTAACCCTCACCCGCGCACCTTGATGCAGGTTTCGTCCCTATGCCATTTCGCGGTCACGGCGCTTGCGCTGTTTGAAGCGGTAGCCGGCCGCGGCAAGGGCGGCGTGAGGAATGACTACTTCGGGTCAGTGAACGAACCCGCTCTCGCGGGAGGGAAGGCGCGGGCTTTGAGACATTCGTCGAGCGCACTTTCGCCCGCAAACGGATGGATCAACGGTAACCAATTATCTGAAGCTGTCGCTGATTGAAAAACAGACGTCGATCTTGCTGGATGGCCATCCGCCACCCAGCATCTCTGTTTACTCACTTCGCACTAAAGGCAGGCTTCCAGCACCATGTTGAACGGTGTTTCGGCCGATCGCCGGACTCTCGAGAAGCCCCCTTCGTTCAGGACTTGCGTCAACCTCGCTTGGCCGGCCTGTGCCCCCAATGCAGCCCCCACTTCCTGGCCCAATGACGCCGGGACACAGGTATTGGCTGAGGCGGCATAGAAGACCCGACCAATCGGATTGAGGTTGTCCACGAGACTGTCGCCTGCCATCGGTTCGACCAGCATCAGAACGCCGTCCGGCTTCAGAGATTTAGCTACATGGCGGGTGGCCCCAACTGGGTCGCCCATGTCATGAAGAGCATCGAACATGGTGACGAGGTCGAATCCCGAGCCATGAAAGTCTTGAGCCCGCGCGGTCTCGAACTGCACATACCGCGGAGGCGATCCGGATTTCCAAGCTTTTCCTCTACCAGTGGCATCGTGACGGGCAGCTTCCCTATGCATCCATGATCGCCAACGTCAGTCACGGCGATGCGATCATAGAGAAATGCCAGGACTATGCTCCACACCACTATCAGTCCGGAGAAATTGTTGCCGAATTGCTGCAGCTGTCCGGTCTGCCCAAGCGGTCGTTCGATCGGCGGTTCAAGAAGGCGACAGGCTATTCGCCACTCGAATATGTCCAGTGGTTGAGGGTCGAGGAAGCAAAACAGATGCTCGAGCTCGAGGACAGGCCGATCGAGGAGATCGCATTCGAGGTGGGATATTCTGACCTTGCCTCATTTCGCCGTTTGTTTCGCAAGATCGCCGGGTTGACGCCAGGGGAGTATCGCCGACGCTTTCGGCTGCCGGCGAACGTTGAGGCGGCAATTCGAGCTGCATCGGCCGCGACACCATTGTGACGTCCCCTTTGGAACCAATAACCCCGCTTCGGCCCTAAGCGGCCCTAGTGGCGTGTTGGACCGCCCTCGAACGCTCTCTTTAGGAATGGGCGAAGGGCTGCCTGCGAGTCTTCGCGCGGAATGCGATGCCCACATTCGAACACGTTGAGGGCAACCGGAACTCCAGCATCGGACAGGGCCTCAGAGAATGCCTCAGCTTGCGCGACAGGAGCACGGTCGTCGTGCCTGCCGTGGAGGAGCAAAATCTCCGATCGGATTTTATGAGCGTGGTGGAGAGCAGAGCGAGCCATAAAGGCTTCGGAAGATAGGCCCGCCTCACTTTCGATTGCCTGTCTTATACCCCGCGAACTATTCTCGAACGCCGCTTTGAGATCATAAACGCCCCTGGACAAAACGATGGCCCGCAAATCAGCAACCTGGGCGGCGACCATCGCCGCAGCAACCGCGCCACGACTATTGCCGTAGAGAACGATCCGGTCTGGATCGACGCAAGGCTGCTCCCTCAAAAAGGACAACGCGACTATGATCGCTTGCTGAGTGTCCGGGCCGCAGAAATCGGTGGGGACCGTCAGAAGCGCCAAAACCGGGTTGTGAGACGGCAGCCGCCGTGATGCTTAGGCCAGACGAAAACCGAAGCAGGGCTCCGCTATCTGCAAACTCTTTCGCACCGAGAAGACGGCCACCCTGATTGCCATGGACAAACAGAATGGCTCCCGTAGGCGCGGCGCTGTTGGACTGAGCCTGGAATAATTCAACTGCGGCTCCGCCACCTCGCTTCACAACATGTCGCGTCACTGTCGTCATGATCATCACCAAATTGAGTGAGCCAGCAACGATAGGAGGTGCGTTGAGCTTGTCAATGTCCGGTGTTGGCGCGTTGCGGAAGCGGCCGATCTTCCGCTGGCGGCCCTTAGCGGGCATCCAGATGTGCGCCATTGGCGATTTCAGTGCAGCTGGGAAGACCGAATTGCTCGGCCCACAGACAAAGTGAACCTGCTGCTGCGTTGAGCCCCGCGCCTCGTTCTGTCAGCGAATAGACGACCTTCGCTGGAACCTCGGAAAAAACCTGCCGGTCAACAAGGCCGTCGGCCTCCAGTTCTCGCAATTGTTGCGCCAGCATCTTTTCACTGATGCCAGAAAGCGCGTGCTTCAATCGGCCAAATCTGCGGGATGCCGTTCCGAGTTCGCAAAGTATATCTACTTTCCACTTTCCTTCGACCATCCTGATTGCCGCTGCAAAGCCATTGTCCGTCGATTTATTCATAGTGCTCTCCTTACCGTCTGGTGACCACTTACGCCCAGGTGCGTATTGTGCGCCGGCCATTTCAGCATACCTCCACAAAGTCACAGCAAAAGCGCGCCGTTTTGCGCAAATTGATATGGAGAGTTAGCATGAAGCGTTCAATCACAATTTTGGGAACCGGCCGTATGGGATCGGCACTCGCCCGGGCCCTGCTTCATGCGGGTCATCGGACGACGGTCTGGAACAGGACGATACAAAAGGCCGAACCACTAGCCGCGCTCGGCGCGACTGTCGCGCCATCCGTGCTGGAAGCTGTAAATGCGGCAGAGATTATCATCGTGAATGTAAGCGACTATCCGGCAACAGCAGCAATTATGCGCAACGATGCTATTGCTTCAGCCGTTCGCGGCAAACTGATCGTGGAACTGACCTCGGGAACGCCGCATGGCGCACGCGAAGCAGCTGAATGGTGGGCTGAGCACGGAGCCAGCTATCTCGATGGCGCGATCATGGCCACGCCGGATTTCATCGGCACAGATGCGGGGACGATCCTGGTCTCGGGGTCAGGTCAGGCTTTCGACGCGAACGAGGACATGTTCCGTGCCTTGGGCGGCAATGTCCAGCATATCGGGGAGGAATCGGGACGCGCGAACGCGCTTGATAGCGCGCTGCTTGCACTGATGTGGGGCGCACTTTTTGGAACGCTCCATGCGATCGCTGTGTGTCAGGCCGAAGAGATCGACCTCGGCGAATTGGCGCAGCAGTGGACCGCAACAGCGCCTGTTGTCGAGGGACTTGTCGCTGACCTCATCAAGCGGGCGAATGCCGGCCGTTTTGCCAGCGACGACGAGACGCTCTCGTCAATTTCTGCACACTACGGCGCATTCCAGCATCTCTTGGAACTGATGGAGGCGCGTGAAATCGACCGCTCCGTGGTCCTCGGTTACGACGCGATCTTCCAACGGGCGATTGCAGCTGGCCAGCTACATGAAGATTTCGCGGCGTTATCACAATTTCTCGGAAAGTCCGCATAAGAGTTGTGGCAAACAAAGAAGAATGTAGCGGGCGTTGTTTTTCAGCCTACCGCCAAGGATACACATGAGGGAATAGAATGCTGTTGACGCTTCTCGTCGATTCGTATTGCGCCGCTTGGTCTACGGAAAACGCCCAGCAACGACGGGCGCTGCTGTTACCGATCTGGAGCGACGGCGCAACGTATACGGACCCTACAGTCCACGCTACCGGCGCGGAAGAACTGCTAGCCCACATCGCAGGTATCCAGAGCGAGCATCCGGGGGCTCGCATTGTGCGGACCAGCAACGTGGATGTTCATCATGACGTCGCTCGCTTCGCGTGGAAGTTTGTGATGCCTGACGGATCGTCTTTACCCGAAGGCTTGGATATCGCCTTTCTCGATGCGGAGCAAAAACGCCTGACGCGCATCATTGGCTTCTTCGGTTCATTGAAGCCAGCTTGACGTCCGCATTTGGCGCCATCCGGTCATGATCGAGGTCACCTTCCAGCCCAATGCAGTCATTTTTGCCACGGAAGCTGAGTTTCAGAGAAGCTTTCGGCAAACCGAAGGGTAAGGCCTAACGAACTCGTCTTCGTTCGGAGATCGAAGTCAACATGGTTGGCGTCGAATTTCTTTTCCAGCACTATGCCGCTCAGGATACCGACGATTGATTTAGGCGTCTGTTCATCAGGCCTAATGCGATCGCGGTTGCCGGTCTGAACGGCCACCAGGAAGCGTCGATTAACCTCTGGATTGGCCTCAGGAACCACATTGCTCATCGAAGCGAGAGGTCATTCAAGGCGATGAATGTAGCATTGGCCAGCGGGGGCCTGATAGTCCCATCAAGGCGACAGAGCGACGGCTTGTGCGTGCCGCTCATGCCGCCGGCGAACCGCTTTCGCTAAGAAGCGGCAACGCCGGCGGCCTGATCGAAGGTTTTGTCGGCGGCCATTTTGCGCTCGTCTGAGAACGCGAAATGGCAACGCAATACTAATTTGCCGAAACCCTTCGAGCGAGAGCCATGACGTAGTCATCGGCGATATCGGCCAAGGTCAAGGCGACCTCCGGCTCATGCCAGCCCGCAGCAATTGCCCTTTGTACGAAGTCCCGAAATGCCGCTGCAAGGACCTCCTCGCGCTCGACGCTGCGGTACGGACTATCCGCAGCGTGCTGAGGCTTGCTGATCTGTATAGTCGGACGAGTGGATTCCATTGATACGCCCCCTTCATGGTTGCCTTACTGCATGGAGAGTACATTCGCCATGCACCCAGTCTCTTTTGCCTGTACTGCTATTGTGCTTCTTTTCTAATAGGTTACGCGGCAGGTGTCGTTAGCCACGCATCCTGAAACTTGCAGCAGCGTCCATTTCTGCAATCACCGTTCCGCGATCCAAGCCTTGCGGCCGAAGGGCCGCTCGCCATGCCGAACGCAATGGGTATGTGCAGCGAAATTGCGGCGTCACGGGTCGCCCGATGCTGATGATGATCAACCGGGATCAGCGACTATGGCCGAGCGCCTTCAACCATCTGTCGAAGGAATGAGCGCTCTCGGCCTCCGGCACCGGCGCGACAGCGTGTCCGAGATGGGGCGGAACGGCAACGTTCCGCGCCTCGCGCGGACTGTAGCCAAACTCCTTGCTGAATGCCCGGCTAAAGTGGGCAGCGGAAGAAAATCCGACCGTGAAGGCGATGTCCGCGATTTTCTGCCGGTTGGCGACGTCACTGAGCGCGGCATGAGCCGTCAGAAGCCGGCGGCGTTGAATATAGTGATGAACGCCGCCATCCGGCTCGAACACCTGATACAGGCGGGTACGCGAAACGCCCAGTTCCCGGCATAAACGATCCGTCGTGAGATCGGGCGACGTCAAATTGCGTTGGACGAAACGGCGTACACGCTCCATCAGGGCCAACGTGCTTTGCTGCTCCGGGAGAGTAAGATAAGCCGACGATGATGCAACACATCTCAAAATCATGTCACGCATCGTCTGGACCACGTAGGGAAGGTCTGCTGCGGTCAGGCGCGAAAGGTTCGTCTCGACTCCATCCAGATAGTCGATGAGCAGTTTGGTGTACGTCCCGGACAAGGAGATATTGTTCTTAATCTCAGCGGAAGCCGGAATATCGAGAAACAACTCGCGCGGCAGATAAACCGACAGGGTTTGCGCCTGGGTGGATCGGCCTCGAAAGGGCTCTGCCAAAGACCGCAGGTCCACTTTTCCCGGCTCACCTTCACAGACAAGCCCATGGACTTCGGTCCAGGTCCGACCGCTGCGCAAGACCGAAATATGCCAATGATCGATGAGGTTCGATCTTATCTTGGCCTCCGAGCGCATGTAGCTGTGGGGAGGTGTGCTTTGTTGGACGACCAACATCGCACCGAGATTCCATGCCATATGATCGGCTAAAAATTCTGCTTCAGGCTGTATATTATCTGCGCGTCGGATATCCATAAGAGGCGCCACATAGGCCTGCCAGGCGGTAAACTGATCTGCCGGTTCCAGATCGCGCGTTGAAAACTGCAGCGGCTCCAAGGCCGGCGGAGCCGGAGGTTCTTCATCAGTTACCTTCGTCCGTGGAAAACGGCGGCGCTCGGCCTGCACCGGCCCGGCTCCTTCGACCCGCGCGTCATTTTCAGTCTCAGCGGCGCCGGATGCGGGTGGCTCCTTGCGGTGAACATCTGACAATTTGGCCTCCAAATCGTGTCAGCCCAAAAATAGTCACCACGAAATCTTGTTTTCTCGCTGGATCTATCAAGGAGTGCGGAGAGCTCTGAGCACCCTTTCGCGCTCGCGGCTGCCAATCGACGATCCTTCGCCAGTCGTCCCAAACAGCGTGACGCTTGAGCAACCAGCCGCGAGACTGCGTCTGTCCTGCGCAATCATCGCATTCACTGCAATGTTACCCTCACAATCGAAAGCTGTCGCCAGCGCGACCGATAGCCAAAAAATGCAACGAAACGGTGTCCTCTATCTTGCTAACGTGTCAGTCGTGACTCGGCAAGCGGAATTTCACGAACTCCAACCGGTCATGGAGCGAGAGAGGAGCTGCATCAGGCGCTGGGCCGATCCCCAAAACCAGGCTTTCGATATCTCGGCTCGTGCCTCCTGTGGCGTGACGCCGATATCGCTCATATCGGCTCCAATCTCTCATGAGTTGATGCCTCCGGCAAATCCGGCGCGGTCCAGTCGGTTCGTATGGCTTGGGTAACACACCAATCTTTGCAGATGTGAACCACAGATCGAAAGACAGCGCTATCAACTGGCGCCTGGAAGACAACATGTTCGAAGTCCTCGAGGCGCAATACGAGAGAGTTCTAAATCTGAACCACCCGTTTTTGTTTTTCAAGGCTGGGATGTCGCAAGTTCCCGCGTCTAAGCCGTTGGCGTTGTTTAGCGGAAAACCAATGCCACGCCCGCTAGCGCGTCCTCGCATTTTTGGACCGGCATATCCTCCATCGGCGAAGATATTCCTGAGCCAAGGCCAGCGGATGAGGATGGTTTTGAGGACTGGATGTCGGCGTGCCTTGATCATTCAGTCTCTACGAGAGAATGCCAATGCGCACTTGGATGTGTGCAAAGTGCCCGGAGCGGGAACGCGGGTGAAGGCACTGTTTGCGCGGGACAACTCAGTCGATGATGAATGAACGCGCACCGGCGTAGGGTGAAAGAATGATTGCCGCCGCAAGGCCAACGATCGCTCTACGGATGCCGCAAACGAAACCGAAGCCCGTCACCGCCTCCGACGGCAGAATCGTGGCGCTGGTCACCGCCGACCATGAGTGTGCGGAATTCGATGCATCGCATCCTCGAAGATCACGACCAACAACCCTGCACGTCCGTCCGCTGGTCATCACTCCCTCATTCGATCAGCCGGATGGCACCGGGATTGTTGATCTCGTTGTTTGCCAATTCCGCCTTGCAATCCAGCTTAAACGTGCTGTTGCCGATCATGGTGATTTTCTGGGCGATGATGCGCACGCATTCGCCGGTCGTCGAGCCATTGCCGGCATACTCGATTTCCTCGGCCGCCGGCATGTAGATGATACCGTTGAGATGCGAGTTGCTGTTGCCGGTGATGACTGCGGAGGCGGTATTGTTGCGGTCGGCGACGATCGAGAAACCAGCCCATGTACCCGACGTCGGGGCGGTGACATTGAAGGTGGAGCCGCCATGAATGTCGATCTGGGCACCGTTCAGCAGAAAGAAGGTGACCTGATCGCCGGTGATGACCGACTGGCTTGCGAACTTCAGCGTGCCGCCGTCGATAAGGTAATTGCCGGGTTGTAGCTTCACATTGCCCTTGATTTCAAGGTCGTGGTAGGTCCCCGGCTTAAGCGTCACGGTATATCCATCGGGCACCTTATTCGGCGTCTTGCCCATACCGTTGCAGTCGCCATTGCCGCCGCCGTTGCCCACAAATGTCTGTCCGCATCCTCCCAGGTCCACCCAGAATCCGGCCTCCGGCATGGCTTTGCGCTTAAACGGGTCGCTGGCCGGTGACGTTCCCTCGCCCGCCTTGTCGCATTCGAGATCAATGCTGCTCGGCAAGGCGGAGACCTTGCCTGGTGTATAAAGGCATTCCGTCTTAAGGGTCCCCGACCCGCCTACATAGATGGCTTCGCTACTGCGCGAGTTTGCGGTGATCGTGCATCCCGATGTGTCGACCGTCGAACTGCCGCTCACTTCGAAGGCGCGATCGGCCGTGGGGTTGAGCGCCAAAATGCATGCCTCCTTGTCTGGCTGGCGAGCGGCGGCGCTGCGGCGTGAGATCGGGAACGATAACCGGGTCAAGAACACCGGTTGGTAGTTGAGGGCATAGTCGCCCGTCGCCATTACACCTTGCCCCGCCTGGGCATAGACGATGTGGAGGGATGGGAGTTCCGCCGGTGGCGTGGTTTCCTCGGTGCCCCGGAATAAGGCCAAATTGCCGAAGAACATTTCGTTTGCCAACTGGGTGGCTTCCTCCTCGCTGCTGCCTTCGCCGTAAAGCCGCACCGCTGCCAGCACGGCGGTGTCCAACGACTCCTGCAATTTGTCAGCCTCGAACCTGGCGTTGGTAAAGTCGACCGCGACGGAGGCCGCCCCTAGCAGCGGAACCATTGCCAGCGCAGTCATGACTGCGAAATTGCCACCTTGGTCGCGAAGAAATCGATTGGCATGCCGTTTGAGAAATTCACGCATCTCTGCGCCTCGGGTCCGTTTCAACCTATATGTACTTTATACATCAGTAATATATAGTTTATTACTCCATCTACTCGAATTGTAATTAACGCGAATACCACGCTCGCATTCAGTTGATCTGACAAGCCGCCCCGCCGCCGTCTCCCCTCGATTCCACGGCGCGGATCCCCGGGATCGTCATCAACAGCTTCGTCTCCTGGCTTTCCCGCGCCGCTACGAGCAACTGGCAATCAAGATCGGCCGCGCCTCAGGCGTCATTCCGATCCAACGGTTCCCTGACATTGCCATCAAACGCCCGACCTATTCCTTGGGGACGATAAGACCGAACGTCTTCATCAGGCCGCGGATCTGGTTGCTGAGCTCGATTGCGAGCTCCGACCAGCGTGCGTGTCAGCATGCTGTCGAACGCTTTCACCCGGGCCGCCTTGTAGAAGCCGGCTTCGATGTCACGTTTCAACCATCGCTCGACAGAGATCGGATCTTCACCCTCGCACAACTCGGCTTTGTTGACCGCCACGAGGCCATTCATTTCCTCGGGCCGCCGGGAACCGGCAAAAGCCATCTGGCAGTCGCGCTCGGCGTCGAAGCTGTCAAAGCCGGCAAAAGCGTCTACTTCTGCCCACTGGCCGATCTCATTGCGGCCCTGTTCAGAGCCGAACGCGAAGGACGGCTTCAAGAACGCATCCGCTTCTTCTGCAGGCCCAGTCTCCTGATCGTTGACGAGATCGGTTATCTCCCGGTCATCGCTGGCGGAGGCAACCTGTTCTTCCAGCTCGTCAACGCATGCTACGAGAAGGCGCAATGATCCTCACATCCAATCGCGGCTTTGCCGAATGGGGCGATGTTTTTGGAGATGCCGTGGTCGCCACAGCTTTGCTCGACAGACTTTTGCACCATGCCGTCGTCGTCCAAATCGAAAGATCAAGCTACAGGCTGCGCCAACATGCCGAATTGATGCCTGAACACGTGCGATCGAAGCTTGGATCACCCCGCCGTCCTTCGCTCCGCCGCAACGCCGACGCGGGAGACGCCGAAAAATACGCAATTCTCCACGTCGTCCGGAGCGGCATAATTGGGGAATTTTACTTCGGCACTTCTGCGGAAATTTCACCCGGCATTGACAGCATGATTTGCTGGTTGGTCAATTCTTCACCGCCTTGCCGCCCGCGTCCCCCAAAATAAAGCGGTATGCCACGTCCAAGTCACTCGACAATATTTATTAAGTATGTTTGAGTAGTCGTTGCTCGGCTAATCAGCTTTTTAGAAATGGCGATACTTGCATGACAAGAATTAGAGATGCGCTTATGACCGTTGAGACTTGGGCGCGTTACCCGGTGTCAGACTTAGAGGACATGGACGCCAACTTGCCGGGTCTTCGCGAGGCTTGGGAGATGGATCTAGTTCAGGAAGACAGTTCCGGCTTCGATGTCAGCATGAACTTCTCATTGACCCGCGCCGGTGTAGAGTTCCTTCACGGCCCTCAGCCTTCGTTGCTTGATCAAATATTGAAGTCTGCGAGAAGCCTGTTCGGTCATATCGTGGGGCATCCCATCGCTTGAACGAACGTCGTTTTGAACATACATTTATGTCCACTATCAATTGGATCGCGCTCGCCTCTCGAGGCCGCTCAAATACCGCTGGCTGAAATCCGTCCGCGATTCCACGTCCTCCTGCGTCAGATCCTTTTCATGACTCAAGCGCCAATTTTCGGCCTCCATCAAGTTTTGCTCGGCCAGGCCGCTGCAGCCATGCTGTCAGAGGGATCAATGAAGATCGATCGTTCCCCCCGCCAGCCGTCGGCCTCCTCCTCCCGCACCCCGCGTTCGGCCTCAGCTTTTGCGCAGCTCAAGGTTTAGGCTCTGACCTCGACCCGGCTTTGTTCCACGAAGTGTCAAAACCATGCCGCCGTCCCTTCGCACGATCGTCAGCCGCGCGGGTGGGTTGGGGCGAATACTCTCTGGCGTTTCGGTAAAAGAGAGCGAAAGCGTCTGGCCCTGGCGAGAGCCTGCGAGGTCTGCGATTGTGCCCATGCTCTCGCGAAACGAGCCAGAATAGCGCCCCGTTCCTGGATCGTATTGGATATCAATGCGCATCGATGTGCCAAATATGATCGCCGTTGAGCAGCGCCCATCCAGGAGAACTTGCCGCCCTTCACTATTGCCATTGAACCTGCATGTCAGCCTATGGCTCGAACCGCTGGCACGCTCCAGGCTGCCGGTTCCGGCAAACTGCCCGTCAAACGCACGAAGAAAGGCGATCTCGCGGCTGACAGCACTGGGCGCCGGCTGCGCCGTCGCTGTCGGCGCCGCCACGGCCAGAAGCAAGACCGGGGCAAATGCCTTGAGTGCTATGGCGCGATGAAACATCGGATTCCTCCAGTAAGCCGAAACGTCGGTCATCGAGCGGCGACGCTTGCTCCCATTCAATGTTTGCTCAGAGGTTGCACAAGTTGCAGCTGCTTCTGCAACGCCGGTGATATTTTCATCCGAACTGTGGGAGCGTGGCTCTTGTTCCAAGGGCGCGGGAGATCAATTGTCGCTTTCACGTCCGGCAAAGTACGTCGTCAGTTCAAAGCAGCAGTTCATACGTTGCAGCGGACGCATCGGGTCGAAACAGCTCACATGACACGTTCGAACGAACTCCGAACCTTTGCTTGTTAAGCTCGCCCCAAGTTCAAGAAGGCGGCACACGCTCGGCGCTTAAAGCTGCCTCACCGCCGGCGCAATGACCGCTGATTGGAACCGTGAGCGCTTTGCATGAAAGAATGAAACAGCAAACATCCAAACACGCCGCAGCCGTAAACATTCCGCTTCTGCTTGGCGGGCAGCGGAAAGACCCATGCGTTCATCAACTCAAAGTTGCTCTGTGTGTTTCAAACTATAACAGTAGGTATTGGTGGGCGGTCAACGCGAATGCTCTGTCCCTTGGGCGCTCGACTATCCTGGTGCCGGGTTCAATTCGGATTTGATTCCCGAGGCATCGAAGCAGATGCGGCCGTCTTCTTCAACTTCCGCAGAATCGGGCTCTTTTCTGCGGGATCTTCCTCATCATCGGGGTCACTCGTCGACCCGACCTCATCCATTCGGTGCGCTATCGCAAGCGCGTAAATGGTGTGCAAAACATTGCGATCCTTCACGTGAGGATCCGAAAGAGCAAGAAGCGAGGCGCGCACAATCTTCTTGCTGGTCGCTTTTGGACAGCGCCGCAGCACGAAATTGTAAAGCTCCTTACCGGAAAGACCTTCTGTGGCACCATCCAACAGCGCCTCGTAAACTCGTTTGCGTTTTTCGCTCACGGTTCCTCCTACCTCCAACGATCATCGCGGCAGCTTCTGTCGCAAAACTGTCATATACAATAAATCACCGCGCGCAATTCCAACGCGAACTCGCGCCTACGCCAGACGGCGTCGCCGCAGGCCGCGACAGCTGATCCAGGACCACAGCATTTGTTTCTTGGCGACCTTGAGCTGACCTAGTATTTCGACGG
The DNA here is from genome assembly GCF_056279785.1 of Rhizobium sp. USDA 3886. Taxonomy (NCBI): domain Bacteria; kingdom Pseudomonadati; phylum Pseudomonadota; class Alphaproteobacteria; order Hyphomicrobiales; family Rhizobiaceae; genus Rhizobium; species Rhizobium sp. USDA 3886. Next base: position 2,357,936 of record NZ_JBWCDC010000003.1, read on the forward strand.
CACATAGAGCTCCGGCGGGAGGACCTTGCGTTCGTAGTCGGGATTGAACACCCGCTCGGGAAGCGTGATGTCTTCGTGCGGCACGTCTTCGTAGGGAATCTGCGTGAGCAGGTGGTCGATGCAGTTGAGGCGGGCGCGCTTCTTGTCGTTGCCCTCGACGATGTACCAGGGCGCCTCAGGGATGTTCGTGCGGGCGAAGGTCTCTTCCTTGGCCTTGGTATAGGCTTCCCACCGTACGCGTGATTGCAGGTCCATCGGCGACAGCTTCCATTGCTTCAGGGGATCGTGGATCCGAACGAGGAACCGCATCTGCTGTTCCTCGTCGGTGATCGAGAACCAGTACTTGACCAGGCGGATACCTGAGCGCACCAGCATACGCTCGAACTCGGGAACGTCGTCGAAGAACTGCTCCACCTGATCCTCGGTCGCAAACTCCATGACCCGCTCGACACCCGAGCGGTTATACCAGGACCGGTCGAAGAGCACGATCTCGCCGCCGGCCGGCAGATGCGGCACGTAGCGCTGGAAGTACCACTGAGTCTTCTCGCGATCTGATGGGGCCGGCAGCGCCACCACCCTGACGACGCGAGGGTTGAGGCGCTGGGTGATGCGCTTGATCACGCCGCCCTTGCCGGCCGAGTCGCGTCCCTCGAAGATCACCACGACCTTCTCCTTGTGGTACGAGACCCAATCCTGCAATTTGATCAGCTCGGCTTGCAGCGACAGCAGCGTGCGGAAGTAATCGATGCGTGGCATCGAGGGCGGATGCGACTTGCGATAAACCTTCCGGATTTCTTCCGACAGGGCCGGTTCCGAAAGTTCAAGTTCGTAATCCTCGTCAAGTGTATCGGCCAGTTCGGCTTGCAGCCAGTCAGGCATATCGAAATCGTCCTTCGACCTATTCATGTCGCTCTCCAACGTGCCGCCACATCATGCTGCAACGTTACCCTTATTCCATTACCGGATGAAGGGAATGTGAAGCAGTTCCGTCATGTTCAACGGCGATCCGGCAACAGGTCTTAAAAGACGCCGATTTGACGCCGCGGCATGCGCACGGCGTCAAATGCCCTTTATCCTGCCGGGCAAGCTGCGCCGGTTTCTACCCAGGCCTTGGTAAGCTTACCAAACTCGGCCTGCGTGCCCGAAACCGGTTCCCGGCCTTCGCCGGGGGTGCAGCCCCAATCCGTGCTCGACGATCTGGTTGAGGTCCTTGCCGCTGTTCCGCGCCGGGTCCTTCAACTGCTGACAGATTTTCGCCGAGCGATTTGCCGACCGAAGCCATTTCGATGGGCGGCCAGATGCCACGCCGGATTGCCGGGTAGCGCCTCAGGTCGCTCCCTTATCTATAGTAGACCATGCGCATGGGTAAGCGGGCCACAACTGCGGTTTGCCGCGCCGCCGAAATCAGACAGCTCCGGCCTAGTTTGATCGATCTTCCATATACAAGGATATTATTCCTCGAAGATCTTGCCGCTCCGTGATTCCAAGCGATAGCGATGACCGGGATAGACAAGTCTGGCGATCGAGACGACGTTTCTGCCCGACCATGTCCGCCGGCGGATCGTCAGGCAGGGTTCCGTTTTCAAGATCGTCAACAGCTTGCATTCCCAGGCTTGCGGCATCGCCGCTTCAACGACATGCTCGGACCCGCTGAGTGGTGCTGCCGCTGTTAAATAGGCGTTTGGCGTTACCGACGAGAAGTCCTGCTCAAGGTAATCGGGCGCAGCCGATGGATTGACGAAGCGGTCTTCTATTTGCACCGGCACGCCGTTTTCGCTGTGCACTATGAGCGAATGGAAGGCAGCGCCGCCAATGTCGAGTTCCAGCGCATCTGCCACTTCCGGGGAAGCAGCTTCTCTCGCGAGAACGATGACGTTCGCCTCATGCGTATGTCCGCGCTCGGCGATCTCATCAGCAATGTTGCGCACCTCAAATAGCGCCGAGTAGCCTTTTCGCTCGGCCACGAACGAACCGACCCCCTGGATCCGCACCAGCTCGCCTTCGCTGGCAAGCTCGCGCAGCGCACGATTGGCGGTCATTTTGCTGACGCCAAGTTCTTCAACGAGTTCGTTCTCGGAGGGCACGCGGTGCTTCGGCGGCCATTCGCCGCTGTGAATGCGGTCGAGGATCATCTGTTTGACGCCTGCATAAAGCGGTGCGGTGTCGTTTTCGGCAAGCTCGCGCTTCATTTCGCCGGGACGCTTCATTGCCCACTCCTTGTGCATCGATGGAATCTGCCCCAAAATCGACTTTTCATCTTGCATATCACGAAATCTCTCATATGGTACCCTATACAACCTCCTGATCGAACTATTCGGACAAAATCGATAACGACAGGCAAGCCGGCGCAGACCGGTTTCATGCGGCCACAAGGTCAATGACAACTTCAGAGGAGATTTCATACGATGAAATTCAGTGCCATTCTTCTTTCCAGCGCCTTCGCGCTGGCAACGTTCGCCGCTCCGGTCACCGCCAAGGACTGGAAGACGGCAACCATAACGCTCGAAGGCGCCTATGCGCCATGGAATCTGACCAATGCCGACGGCTCGCTCGGCGGCTTCGAACCGGAACTCGCCAAGATCCTTTGCGAACGCGCCAAGATCGAGTGCACGCTCGTCGCGTCCGATTGGGACGGGATGATTCCCGCGCTTAATGCCGGCAAGTTCGACGTCATCATGGATGCGCTGTCGATCACCGAGGAACGCAAGCAGATCATTGACTTCACGGTTCCCTATGCCGCGACACCAGCCGCCTTCGCGACAGCCAAGGATAGCCCCCTTTCCAATGCTGCAGCCACCGGCTCGACCATTAATATGACTCCCGGCCAGACCGGCGTGAAGGAGATCGAAGCTCTCAAGGAAGCCTTCAAGGGCAAGACGATCGGCATTCAGGCAGCAACCGTCTACGCCAAGTTTGTGTATGACAACTTCGGCGGCATCGCCGAAGTTCGGGAATACAAAACGGGTGCCGACCGCGACCTCGACCTGCAGAACGGCCGTATCGACCTCGGCTTCGATGATGCCGTCTATTTCAACAACGCGTTCCAAGCCGCAAATGGCGCGCTTGCCTTTACCGGTCCGGAGATCGCCGGCCCCATTTGGGGCGAAGGCGAAGGCCTCGGCCTGCGCAAGGCAGATACGGATCTGCGCGATAAGTTCAACGAGGCCATAAAGTCGGCCCTTGCCGATGGCACGGTCAAGGACCTTTCGATGAAGTGGTTCAAGGTCGACGTCAGCCCGCAGCAGTAAGCCTCCGGCTCCTGCCGAAACTTCCGGTCCCCGCTTTATCGCCGGGGACCGCATGTTATTCTGACAGCTGCCCTTCGAGCGGCAGTGCGGGGAACGGATATGGCGATACTGGAACTGATTGGCTTCGGCTCGACGGGATGGGGGGCACTGCTGCTGCTCGGTGCGTTGACGACGCTCGCCGTCACGGCGACCGCACTCGCAATCGGGGCGGTCCTAGGGACGATGGTCGCGGGCGCCAAGTTATCCGGCAATTGGCTGCTTGTCGCCATCGGCAATCTCTACACGACGATTTTTCGCGGCGTTCCCGAACTACTGATGCATCTATCTGATCTATTTCGGCGGATCATCGGCGGTGACTGCGATCGGTGCGGCAATGGGCTATGAGGGTTTTCTCGGCTTGCCTTCCTTTGCCGCCGGCGCGCTTGCGGTCGGCATCATTTCCGGCGCGTATCAGGCAGAGGTCTTCCGCGGCGCCTATCTTGCGATTTCCGAAGGCGAACTCGAGGCTGCATCTGCGGTCGGCATGCATCGCGGCTTGCGCTTCCGGCGCATCATCATGCCGCAGGTCCTGCGCTTTGCCATTCCCGGTCTCGGCAATGTCTGGCAGCTGAGCCTCAAGGACTCGGCGCTGGTTTCGGTGACGGGTCTTGCGGAATTGATGCGAACCAGCCAGGTCGCGGCCGGCTCTACCCGGCAATACCTCCTCTTTTTCATCGTCGGCGGCGCGCTCTATCTTATCCTGACCAGTCTTTCCGACCGGGTGTTCAACGGGGCCGAGCGGCGAACCAACCGCAGTATGCCCGCAGCCGCGCTGGGCCGGGCCTGAGGGACGATCATGGATTTCTCCTTCCTGTCGCAAACCATGATCACGCTGCTGAAGGCCGTGCCGATGACGCTGGCGCTGTTTTCCGCGTCGATCTTCTTCGGAGGCATTCTGGCGCTCCTGATCGTCTGGATGCGCGTTGGCGGCAACCCGCTCCTTTCGGCGATTGCCAAGGGCTACGTCTTTGTCTTCCGCGGCTCGCCGCTGCTAATCCAGATGTTCCTGGTCTTCTACGGTCTCAGCCAATTCGGCTTCATCCGCTATTCCTTCCTCTGGCCTTTTCTGCGAGAGCCTTTCGTCTGTGCCGTCCTGTCACTGGCGCTCTGCACGGCCGGCTATACGGCGGAAATCTTCCGCGGCGGTATCCGTGCGATCTCTCCGCGGGAGATTGAGGCCGCCCGCTCGATCGGAATGTCTGGCTTTTTGCTGATGCGTCGCATCCTGGCGCCGATCGCCTTCCGGCACGCCCTGCCTGCCTATTCGACCGAGATCGTCCTGATGATGAAATCGACGGCGCTCGCAAGCCTCGTCACGGTTTGGGAAGTGACGGGCGTGGCCCAGCGGCTTATCTCGCAGACTTACCGCACAATGGAAGTCTTCCTCTGTGCCGCCGTCATCTATCTTGTTCTCAACTTCATCATCCTTCAGGGCATGGCCCTGCTCGAATACTCGCTTTCCCGACATCGCCGCGCCGCCCCAGCGCCGCTGAAGGCGTAAGATCAGACTGAACCCGATTGGAGCCTTCATGCCCGCCGTAACCCGACTTTCGGTCCGCAACATCCGCAAGAGCTTCGGCACCCACGAAGTCTTGCGCGGCATTTCCCTTGATGCTCAGGACGGCGATGTAATCTCGCTACTCGGAGCCTCAGGCTCCGGCAAGTCGACGTTCCTGCGATGCATTAATCTTCTGGAGACCGCCACGAGTGGCGAAATCTGGGTCGATGGCGAAGAGATCCGGATGGTTCACAAGAACGGCAGAAGCAAGCCGGCGAGCCAAAAGCAGATCGATCACATTCGTTCTGAACTCGGGATGGTTTTCCAGCAATTCAACCTCTGGTCTCATATGACCATCCTGCAAAATATCATTGAAGGTCCGGTGCATGTCCTCAAGCGGCCACGGGCGGAATGCATCGCCGAAGCCGAAGCGCTGCTCGAAAAGGTTGGTATCGCCGACAAGCGGCATGCCTATCCGGCGCATCTTTCCGGCGGCCAGCAGCAGCGTGCAGCGATCGCTCGTGCGCTTGCGATGAAACCGAAAGTGATGCTTTTCGACGAGCCGACCTCCGCTCTCGATCCGGAACTCGTCGGCGAGGTGCTGCGCGTCATGCGCGCGCTTGCCGAGGAGGGCATGACAATGCTCGTTGTCACTCATGAAATGAGCTTTGCGCGCAACGTCTCCAATCGAGTGATCTTCATGCGCGAAGGTCTCGTGGAAAGCAGCGGCCCGCCGGAGGACATGTTCGGTGCCGGTGCATCGCCCGCCTTCCGCCAGTTCATCGGTCATTTCGGAAGCGGACAATGACCGTTACGATCGAAGATATCATTGGCTGGCGCGATATCGCCCGGGTAGGCGAAGGGGAGGCACTGGCGCTGTCACCGGCTGCGACGCAGCGCGTCGTGCACGCGGCCCTGATCGTCGCGCGTATCGTTGAAAGCGGCGTGCGCGCCTACGGCATCAATACCGGCGTCGGCGCTCTGTCGGATACGATCGTCGATCGTGCTTCGCAAAGCCGCCTGTCGCGCAATATCATATTGAGCCATGCCTGCGGTGTCGGTCCGCTCTTGGCGCCGCGCGAAGTGCGGGCGATCATTGCCGCCCAGGTCGCCAATTTTGCACATGGCCATTCGGGCGTACGGCCAGAGATCGTCAGCCATTTGATTGCCTTTCTGGAGAGGGATTGCATTCCCGATATGCCGTCGAAGGGCTCTGCCGGCTATCTCACCCATAACGCCCACTGCGCTCTCGTCCTGATCGGGGAGGGAGCTGCCTGCGTCGCCGGCCGGCCGATGAATGGCCGCGAAGCGTTGGCCGCGATCGGTCTTACACCGCTCGCCCTGGAGGCAAAGGAGGGGCTGAGCCTCGTCAACGGCACTGCCTGCGCAACCGGGCTTGCGAGTATTGCCCTTTCGCGTGCAGCCCGGCTGCTCGACTGGGCTGACGCGGCGGCCGCCCTCACCCTGGAAGCTGCCGGCTGCCAGATCGCAGCGTTCGATCAGGCGGTGCTTGCGCTGCGCCCTTCAAAGGGTATCGCGACGGTGGGCGCATCCCTGCGTCATCGGCTTTCAGGCAGCGGACTTGTCGCCGCCGCGCTTGGAACGCGTACGCAGGATGCGCTCAGCCTCCGTGCAGTACCACAGGCGCACGGTGCTGCACGCGATGTATTCGAACAGTCAGCCGAGATCGTCGAACAGGAACTTGCCTCCGTGACCGACAATCCCGCGATCTCGGGCACGCCAGAAAATCCGACTGTCTCGTCGCAAGCGCATGCAGTTGCTCCGGCGCTTGCACAGGCGGCCGATAGCCTTGCGGTCGCGATTGCCCAGATCGGCGCAATGAGCGAGCGGCGGACGGACCGGCTTGTCAATCCGCTTGTCAGCGGCCTGCCGCCCTTTCTGGCAAGTGACGCCGGCAGCAATTCTGGCTTCATGATCGCCCAATATACGGCCGCGGCATTGAGCAATGAGAACCGCCGCCTCGCCGCCCCGGCCTCGACGGATGGCGGACTGACATCCGCTCTGCAGGAGGATTTCCTCGCACATCCGACGGCCGCCGCAAACAAGCTCCTCGTCGTGATCGACAACGCCGAATACATTCTGGCGATTGAATTGATGGCGGCAGCCCAAGCCCATGATTTTCTCGGTGAGACCGCTCCGCGGGCCAGAGGAACGGAGCAAATCCGAAAAATCGTTCGTGCGCAGGTGCCGCACTATGCCGATGACCGGCCGCTTGCCGGCGACATGGAGGCACTGCGGGCTTTGCTTCGCGATGGCCCGCCGCCGGCGATAATCTGAAGAGGTTGCCATGACAGCTCAATTCGACGTCGCCGTCATCGGCCTCGGTGCCATGGGGAGCGCAGCACTTGCCTTCCTCGCCGCCCGGGGTGTCAAGGCGATCGGAATCGACTCGTATTTTCCCGCGCACGCGATGAGTTCGTCGCATGGTGACAGCCGATTGATCCGGCTTGGCTATTTCGAGGATCCATCCTATGTGCCGCTTCTCCAGCGCGCCTATCGCAACTGGAGAGCGCTCGAAGCAAGATTACGGGCCGATATTCTGACAATCACCGGCGTTCTCCAGATCGGCTCGCCGCAAAGCAAGATCGTGAGCGGCACGCGCGCCTCGTGCAGGCTGCATGGCCTTGCCCACGAAGAGCTCGACGCGGCGGAAACGGCGCGCCGCTTCCCTGCGTTTCAGCTGGATGATGACGAGGTTGCGATTTTCGATCCGCAAGGCGGATATCTGCGGCCGGAAGCTGCTGTAATGGGATACATCAAGCTTGCAGCCGAAAGCGGAGCAACCATCCATTTTGGCGAGAGGGTTGCAGCAATCGATCCGGATGACGCAGGCGTCACCATTGTTTCCACGAGCGGCCGCTACCACGCCAAAAAGGTAGTCATCGCGACCGGAGCTTGGATTGCGGAGCTTGTGCCGCTTTTGAAATCGCACGCGACCCCGATCCGCCAGGTTGTTGCCTGGTATCAGCCGAAAGACAGCTTTGCGACCGAGCCGCAGCGCATGCCGTGCTTTCTTCGCGACGAAGGCCCGGACGGCTCCTATTTCGGCTTCCCCGCGATTGGTATCGACGGCGTCAAAGTCGGCCGGCACGCCCATTTCCGCGAGCCTGTTGATCCCAACGAGCCCAATCCGCCGGTCAACGACAAGGATACGGCACTGCTCGACGGCTTTATCTCCAGACGCCTGCCGGCGGCCGCAGGTCGTCGGGTTCAAGCAACGACCTGCCGCTATACGATGCTGCCGAGCGAAGATTTTCTGCTCGACCTGATGCCCGGACAGCCAAACATCGTCGTCGCGTCCCCCTGCTCCGGCCATGGTTTCAAATTCACGAGCGTTGTGGGCGAAATTCTATCTGACCTCGCGCTTGACGGTGGTACGGATCTGCCAATCGCGGCCTTTTCTTTCGAAGCATTGGACAGATTTGCGCCGCTATCGAAGCGAGAAGCGCCATCCGCCAGCCAGATCGGAACGTCAACAACCTGTGCAGAAGCGCCAGAGAGATAACCAACACGGCCCATCGGAGAGACGTTCAAAACCTGATGGCCGGGTATTCGTCGAAAGTGATCGTTTGATTGCTTTCCTGTCCGCGGAACTTTGCCTTTTAGCTTCTATTTCCTTCCTGGTTGAGATTTGGTAGTGCGCTCCGGAGGTCTGGTGAAGATCGCAACCTACAACGTCAATGGTATCAATGGTCGCCTTGACATCCTCCTTCGATGGCTGAAGGAAGACAAGCCCGACGTCGTCTGCCTTCAAGAGCTGAAGACCGAAGACGCAAGGTTTCCGCGGAGAGAAATCGAACGGGCCGGCTACGGCGCGGTCTGGCATGGGCAGAGGAGTTGGAATGGCGTCGCGATCCTTTCGAAAGGCTCGATGCCTGTCCTGACACGACGCGGTCTCCCCAGCGATCCGGACGACACCCATAGCCGCTACATCGAAGCCGCGATCAACGGTGTTTTGATCGGGTCCTTGTATCTTCCGAATGGAAACCCTGCGCCTGGTCCGAAGTTCGACTACAAGCTTCGGTGGTTCCAACGTCTCCATGAGTACGCGGCCGAGCTGCTTGAACTTGAGGTCCCCACCCTCCTCGTCGGCGACTTCAACGTCATGCCGACGGAGATCGACGTTTACAAGCCGGAACGCTGGCTCGACGACGCGCTCTTTCGGCCGGAAGTCCGGAAGGCCTATGCTGATCTCGTGGCGCAGGGATGGACGGATGCCGTGCGCCATCTTCATCCTGGCGAGCGCATTTACACCTTCTGGAAATACTGGCGGAGCTCCTTCGAGCGCGACGCCGGGCTGCGGCTCGACCACTTCCTGCTCAGCCCGGTCGTCGCTCCATGGCTCAAGTCGGCGAACGTCCGGAGGGAGCCGAGGAGCTGGGCGCATACGAGCGACCACGCTCCCGTTATGATCGAACTCGATGTTCCCAAGCCGGAGGACGACGGACCAACCGTCAGTCTTTCTTGAAAGCCTTGACGATCTCGGTGCGGTAGGCGTCACCCTTGAGCCCACTTGCGGCGAGCTTCTGCGAAAGCACCTTGGATGCCGTACTCATCTTCAACCCTTCGACCAGGGCGAATTTCGCGGCTTTCTTGCCGCCGATCGGGTGCGTCACGAACTTGCCTGTTCCGTCCGAACGGGATGTTTTCGTCTCTGTGGTCATGACTCACCTTACCATCTCCGCCGAGCGGTTGCCTGCTGCTTTATGACAAAGCCCGCTGGACTAAGATCGGGGTCGGTTGGCAGAACGGCGACAGCGACAACCTCAATCTCATCATCAACTATACCCCGCTGGTCGCAGGCCGCATGGTTGCCCGCAAGATCAAGACGCAGGAGACCGACGCGGGCTTTGCATCCCGATGGACCGGGAGGGAGAACGCAAGGTACCAGGGGAGAAGCTGCCGAAAGAACCCGGCGCATTGGCGGCGTCCGTCGTCAAGGAACTGTCGGCGCATCGCACTGCCACCATTCAGGCGGGTCTCATACTAAACGCGGCCATTGCTCTGGCGGCAACGGTCCATTCGCTTGCCCTACCCCCATTCGGCGGTCATTCCACCAACACCTGCCTCAGCCAAAGGAGACGGCTGCACGCTATGTCATGGAGGCGTTGGCAGGAACTAACTGGCTTCCCTTGGTTCTCCGGGAGAAGGACGTAGTCGGGCAAACTAAAGAAGGCGATCTCCAAGGCAGCGTAGTCATCAAAACCGACGGGTCATCGGCAACGATGGCTCTTTTTTGGGGCCGAGATTTAGCCGCCTGATTGGCGTTTTAACGGGCATATTTTACGAGAATCGTACAAAAGAGCGACCATGACCATCAGCGATATCTGCTTCAAACATGCCTCGCAGCGCTCCACACGGACTGATGCAATTTCGAGCAATCCACGCGCCGTCAATGGGCTACGTACAAGTGACAAGGAACATTCGGCTTGCCTTTGACCTGCCCCTTTTCTCTACGCCCGAGACGCCCGCAACTTCCGGCGGGCCGAAAACATGCCCCCGCTTAGGAAGCAGGCGTTGCATGTTCGTAGAGCTGGTCCATGCTTAACGTCGCGATTTCGGCAAACGGGGTCTGATGCCTGACGCGGCCGCCATCAAGGATCACGATGTCGTCGCAAAATGAAATCGTGCTGCGGTGATGGCTGATGACGATCGTCGCACGACGACCGGCTCTGGATTTCAAGGTCTCCACGATCGCTGCTTCGGACAATCCGTCCATGGCATTCGTGGCCTCGTCCAGGATGAGGATTTCCGGATCGCGCACCAGTGCCCTTGCCAGCGCAATCCGCTGCCGTTGGCCAGCTGAAAGACTGGCCCCCCTATAGCCGACGATCGTCTCATATCCGTCAGGAAGCTTCTCGATGAACTCGTGCGCCTCAGCAAGCTTGGCTGCGCTCTCCGCTTCGGCCAAAGAGGCATTGTGACCATATGTGATATTCTCAAGGATAGTACCGTCGATCAGCTCAAGGTCCTGGCTGGCGAGCGCAATTTTCCGCCGCCATAGGACTGGGTCGATTTGATTAAGAGAGGTGCCGTCGATCAGAACGTCCCCTTCATCGGGCTCCACAAATCGGCACAGAAGATTGACGATCGTGGTTTTTCCAGCGCCAGAGCGTCCGATAATGGCCGTCGAGCGACCTTGGCGAATTTCGAAAGTCGCAGCGCGCAGCACCACGGCTCGCGAGCCAGAACCCGGATATTTGAAGGTCACGCGATCAAATTTGATCTGCTGTAGAGGGGCATGAAGCTGGCCGCCCCCTGCTGGCGGCGCCGGCTTGTCGGATGAATCCAGAAGCCATCTGACCTCCTCCAAAGAGCCGCTCCAGCTTTGCACCTGGCTCCACGCCATTTGCAGTGAACGTACATGTGGCTGCAGCCGATAGAGCAGCACCACGAAAGCAACGATAATCGGGAAACTCACGCCCCAAAGCCAGGCGCTGACGACGACGGCTAAAAAAAGGCCCGAATGCAGCGCCTCGGTCAGCGGCGGCAGTACGGCCTGGCGGGACTGTAGAACGAAACCTGATTTTCGTACGGCATCTGAAGCAGAATCAAAGACTGCTCTCTCGCGCTGCTCCTGTCCGAATGCACGAATGAGCCGTCCGGCGTGTACCAGATGAAGCATCCTGGCGGCGAGCTCGCTGTTGAACGACGTGACACTGCGGCTCGGGGCTTTCAGGCTGGCTGACAAGATCGCGTGAAGGGCTTGGATCAGAACAAGCCCCAGCGCAACGCACAGCGTCATCTGCCATGAAAGAAGCAGGAGAAAGGCGAGCAGAATGATGACGGCCGAAGCATAGACGATCGAAGCGAGCATGGTCTGGATTGCATCCGAAGCGCGCCAGGATTCGTTGGAGATGATATTGAGCAGTCGCCCAGGACTTTCCTGGAGGAAAAACGGGTATCCGATTGTCAGAAGCTGACCGGCAAGAGAGCTGCGGAGCGCGTGGCCCGCTTTGCCGTAGATGAAACCGGCAAGCACGGCGTTGGCAAACGCCAGCACATTCTTCAGAGTGATCAGTCCAAGGATGGCGGCAGCAATTGCAATCAGTCTTGTGCGGTCGTCCAAACCGGCACCCACTTGCTGGAAGACCGCCGAGAGCCCGGCCATCCCCGAAGGATCCTTTTCGCCGGCAATGATGCCGAGCATCGGAATGATAAGACCAATGCCCGTGCCTTCAAGGACAGCGCTGCCTAGCCCAAGAGCGACGACAACCGCAACGAGGCCGATCTTGTTGCCCAGCGCCTGGCGCAATAGCCGAAAACTCGACGCAATGAATTCTAGCATGGCGGTTGTGACCTCGGCAGACGAGTTCTACAGTCGGGCAGGGTTACCTCTAACAGCGCCTGTCCTACGAAGATGACAAGAGGCGCAGACGTGGCAGCACCGCCGCCCACTATGTGAGCCCCTGAAGCGGCGGGACCATTTTGACAGGCACCGATCGGCAGTAACGCGCCAGCGTATCCACCCGCCGGGTGGCCCCGTCCGAAAAGCGACACAGCCACGGGGCATGAACGGCAGAGCGAAGTCCATATCGCTCGCGCCGCCGAATGACCTGCCACTTTCCGGTTCGCGTGAGAAACTCATGGGTTAGGTCGGGACGCTGCTCATCGGCAATGAGCTGATAAAGGAAATAGAAGAAAGACAAGGCTCCCTCCGCATAGCTGGTGGCTGCCGGTGCAGCCTGCTTGGCGATGTTTCTCTCCACCGTGAGGATGCAATTTGCAGCACGGCGTACCGTGTCTAGTGTGACGGCTGCACCGATGTCATGAAGAGCGTCCGGGTCATCGTTGAGAGATTGCCGTTCGAGGTTCTCGGCAACGATCTTCAGATGGGTCCGGCGCATTTGCGGCTTATGCCTGTTTGTGATGCTGTCTCCGTGAATACGATAGGCGACCAGGCTTTCATCGATCATGGCCGCCGGAAACTCTCTTGCGATGCGCCTGAAGAGATCGAAATCTTCCGCGTGCACATAGCTGGCGTCATAGACCAGCATGTCCTCAGGAATGAGCTTTCGGTTAAACATCACCGTCGAGTGCAAGAAGATTGTAAAGAACAGCGACAAGATGTGCCAATCCCCGGACTGATAGACCGGATTTGGCTTACCGCGTACGACGCGATTGCCGAGAAGCTGATCGATGCCCGTGCCACTCATCGCGAGCTGGGGCTGCTGCACAAACAGCGCCACCTGGCGTGAAAAGCGGGACGGATAGGAAACATCATCTGCGTCCATCCTGGCGATGAGATCGCCCTCCGCCAAGGAAATGCCCTCATTCAAAGTCGCCACAAGCCCGCGGTTCTCCCGCGAAACGATACGGACGCGCTGGTCGACGTCGCGATACTGTTGAAGAATAGTCAGCGATCGATCGGTCGACCCGTCGTCAAGCGCGATGACTTCAAGGCGCCGGTAGTCCTGGCGCAGAATGCTCTCTAGCGCGGCCGCCACATAAGGTTCGGCGTTGTAGACAGGCAGCACAACGGAGATCAATGGAACAGACATCGTTCAGCTCGCACGTTCGTCGGAAATGCGGCGATAGGCCGAAGTATCATATTCCCGTCCGCCAGCCTCATTTGGCTTCATAGATGAAGGAAGGCTGGCTACGCGTCCGGAGCGGACGTAAGGGAAGTAGCGTTTAAACTGGTTGAGCGGTTTTTCAAAAGCCAGCCACGAAATCGAAGCGACCAGCAAGGTGGCCGTCGTCCCAATCATGAATCGCCAAGGACCCTGTTCAGAAACATTGACCGGGATAAAAGGCTGAGCCTTGACGATCAGCGATAGGACGATTGGATGGAAAAGATAAACGCCGTAGCTTACCCGCCCGACGGCAACAACCGGCGGCAGCTCCAGCAGGCGGCCGAAGGCGCCTCGCAAGCCTGCCGAACAGCATCCAACGAGCATGACGAGCGGGACGAGCGGAGAAACCTCGCTGCCAATCCACGTCAGCCATTCGAGCGCCGGCGTCATCGAGATTGATCTCAGCCAGAGGAAAATGACGGCGGCAGCAGTCAGCGGAGCCCAGCTTAGCCGTATCCATTGTGGCCAAGCCTCGGTGCTGCTTCGATAAACTGCGAGGAGCGCGCCTGCGACAAGCGCATCCATCGACGCGGGAGGAAGAAGGTCACGCGCAAGCGATGGTGTGCCTGTCAGTGGCCAGTAGAAACGATATCCGAGTGAGAATGTGATCACGGCGATGCAAATCGGTGCGATCAACCGGCGTGGTGCGAACAGGATGACCAGCGGCCACACGATGTAGAACTGTTCCTCGATGCTCAGGCTCCAAGTGTGGCACAACACCCATGGCGTCCATTCGTCGCGAAGGGCATACCAGAAATTCGAGAGATAGAGCGCGTGCCATTTGAGGCTGCCTCGAGCACCCTCGAGATTGATGAGCCAAACGAAGCCCAGGATCGCGAAGTAGGGGGGAAATATCCGAAGCGCGCGGCGAATGTAGAACGACTTCAGCGTGTTGCCTGGCTCATATTGGGTTGCCGATCGGGATTCCAGGAGGAGCCGCGTTATCAAAAAGCCGCTGAGCACGAAGAACAGGCGAACGCCGAGATGGCCCAAAACTGAACCTTCGGCTGCCCAAAAATGGTCGTACAGCACCATTGAAACGGCAAAGGTCCTCAGACCATCCAGTTGCCGTTCGCGTGCATAAGACATGGATCCCCCTCAGTCCCGTAGGCCTCTTGTCGCCGGACTCCCCGGGCGGCACCCGCTCAGCCTGCTGCTGCTTACTCCGGTCCCGGATGGGGCGGATCGATGTATCAAAGCGCATTCTAAAAATTCCGGGGAATCGGGCCAAACTGTGACGCTGGACGCTTTTTCGGACTTTAGTCCGATACGGCTGCACAGTATCGACCGCGATTTCGACCGGTTCTGTCCCGCGCGTTTCGGGCGAATAAGCCGGTGACGATCGCCACCTGCAACGCCAATGGTCTCAATGGCCGCCTTGGCATCCTCCTTCGACGGCTGACGGACAACAGCCGCACCTTGAAGCGAATTCCAATATCGCGGGCCGAAGTCCCTAGGCCGTTTTTGGACATGAGCATCGATCACTTTCGTGGCGAATCAGTCCGGCACCAGGCCCGGATTGTCGCGAAGAAGTGCCCGGCCAGAGCCAGTACGCCTCCGCAGCCTGCTGTTCTGTTCGCGTCGATAGAGCCTGCGCACGTTGGCTGATTTCACTCGTCCCGACATCGATGGCGTCGGTTGCTTCAGCAACCGCTCGCAGCGTTTCGGCAAGCTGGGCCGTGGCGCTCTTGAAATCCGCCCGTAGACTGTCGAGTTCCCCAACGAATTCGTATGGTGATTTGGCCGCTCTGGTACGGACACTCGCACCGTCTTTGGCGAGGAGAGACTTCGTCGGCTCCCGAGCAGCTTTTATCACCCCCTCAGTCCGTTAGACATTTCTTATAACGTCCATTAGGGAGAGCTTGCATAGACGTGGTGCGCGGACGTACTATTTGCGTTTCGCGAGCCTGCCCCTGCGCTCAGCCGAGGTAAAGGTCTGGCGAGAGGGAGGTCTGTCATGAGAGTTGCATCGATATTCGCAGCCGGCTTGCTCGGATTATGCGGGATGGCCTCCTTTGCTTGGGCAGAGGGTACGCACACAATGGTCACTCCCGATGATGTCAAGTGGGGGCCGGCCCCCAAAGTGCTTCCTGCCGGAGCAGAAGCGGCGGTCCTGTTCGGCGATCCCACCAAGGAAGGTTTGTTTGCCCTCCGGCTCAAAGTGCCGTCGGGCTATGCGATCGCGCCGCACACACACCCTGCGGATGAAGTGGTCACAGTCGTATCAGGGACTACTAATCTTGGAATGGGCGAAACGGTCGATCGGAAAGCCGCCAAGGCACTGCCTGCAGGCAGTTTCTTCGCGTTGCCGCCCGGCATGGCGCATTTCGTTTACTTCGACGAGGAGACTGTCGTTCAAATTACGACTACTGGCCCATGGGGCATCAAGTATGTCAATCCGGCCGACGATCCTCAAAAGTCACAATAGCCAGCCGCTGCGTTGATGGCCGACTGCCCCGCCGAGGGCGGCGGGGCTAGATGCTTGTTGCCGTCACGGATCTTGCCGACAATCATATGCTCGGACTGGCGTCGAACGACGACACGTCCGCAACCAGACGAGTGCGAAAACCACATCCTCGATGCAGACTACGCTTCAGTCAACATGACCCCTGTGGCTGTTTTGGTCGCGGCATTTCGGTGGCGCGGACTGAGGCGAACCGTTCGGGCAAGTCCCACGCCGAAACACACGCTGGAGGTGCGGTCATGGACCTCCCGTCCCTTCCCGTCGGCGAACCATCTCGGCGATCCAGACCGGCGCGTAGGGTGGCGTGCAGCCAGGTGATGCAGGGTAGTCGATCAGGACGGCGAGCCGCTCGCCAATCCCCATAGCTCGCGGGCGGTGTTCTGGATGATGAATGCCAATCTCGGCAAGGCAATGATTCATGGCCCACTGTTTCTGAGCAGGTGCCTGCTTCATCTCCTTCTCGATCTGGTTGAGCAATGCATCGAGGTCGAGGCCCTCAGGGTTCTTGACGACTCTTTCAGTTGTCAGACTCCAACCGGCGCGACCGACGAGGTCGTCGCCGTCCTTCCAGCCCAGACGGAGTTCCTCGGCGTAGCGACCGGGCTTGACCACATTCACGATAAACCAATCAAGCAGCTTTGGAGCGTGAATTTCGCGGATCATTGCGTTGAGCTGGACCGCGGAGAAGGCCTTCGGCCTGCACACGAGGGTCGCGAGAAGGCGCGCGGCAGTGTCGCGGGTATCCCACAGATGAAGTGCGAGTTCTTGCTGTGTCTTCAGCCGCTTGGCGAGAGAGCGAAGATGGGTAAGGTTCACGCCGTGATCGTCACCACGGCGTTCATTAGCCACGCGCATCTTCGGGTCTTCGAGTGCGGCGAGCTCGCCCATGACATCCTTGATTGTCGTGCCCGGTGACATGATGCTCCCTTCGTCACGTTCCCTTTGCTCGCTTGATCTGTGAGTTGCGCGCCTCTTCGATCAGCAATCTCCGCGTTGCGCGGCCAGCTATTCACGAGTGCGTTCCAGTCTATCGGGACATACATAGGGCAAATGGCCGCAACACATCGAATCAGCCGCCTTTCCTCGCCGAGGAAAAACGGCTCTCTTCTGGCTGGATGCGAATGATTCAGCCGTTTTTCTAGCAACGGGCCTCGTAGGTCCGTCCGTAGCGATCTCGATACACGCAGTAGCCGCGACGTTCGGTGGAGCGGCCAATCAGGGCGCCGGCGACGCCACCAGCGACGGCTCCAACTGCAGCACCTTCAACGCTGTTGCTGACGGCTCCGCCGATGATCGCTCCGGTGCCGGCTCCAATGGCCGTTCCCCTCTCGGTGGCTGTGCAAGATGCCAGGGCGCCAACGAACGCACTGGCAAGAACAATTTTTCTCATCATTTTGAATGTCTCCTTCTCTGCCAACAATTTACTGCTGTGCGGGAGCCGCCGGCGGTGTAGCCGGTGCCGGCGCCGCGCTGTTATCAGCGGGTGCCGTCGGCTTTGCCGGGACAGATGCAGGCTCAGAATTCGTGGTGGATGCCGTGGTCTGCAAATCGGAACCCGGCGTGTCGGTCCACAGCGTGTAAGCAAAGGCGACCACGGCGATCGCGGCGATGGCAGCGATCCAGCCCACCCACGGTTTGGAGCGAGTACGATCCACCGGCGTAGTGCGTACGTCCAGATCACTTAGGCGATTAGGGTCGTGCAGGGGATTGGGATTTTGGATCATCATACATTCTCCGCGTTTTTGACGACAGGGGAAGCATTTCGCGGACTGTTTGTTCCGCAGCGGCGCCCGCTCAAGCGCCCGTATTGGACTTCGGTCCCTGACCGGATCAGACTTTGGTCCGTGAATGACAGGGTCCAAAGCCTCTCGGGCCTTCGGACTGTGGTCCCAGGGCGGGAACGTCATTTGCTGCCCGGCATTGGGGTACGATGACGGAAGATGGTCAATGGAGGTTTGCGATGAAGGACGAGGGATCACGCCGGGGCAAAGCTGGCTGGAGCACGGCGGCCGTCGCACTTGTCATCGCCCTTGCCGGCTTGCTCTATGTCTATGGCGAGCTCCTTTCAGGCGACCGCGGGCAGTTGACGATAAGACTTCGCGATGCCGTGGTCATGGGCGATGGTGGCTAAGGAAAATCGGAAAGCGGATGCGCGACCGCCAAACGGACTGCTGGCGTTAACGGTCATCAGCTCGTAGTCGGATTTTCGATCGATTGGACGATCGAGCCAAGCCCTTGGTTCTGCGCTCTCAAGTTCAACACCGATGTTGCGATGAAAACATTAGTTATCACTAAAACAACTGTCAGACTAAGGTCTTACGTCAGTCCGGCCTATGGTCTGATGTAGGGAACTCCTTCATTGAACCATCGTTTGGTCACTGCGCGGCCGCCAAGACAGCCGCTGAACCAATGGAGGAAACAATGCTCAAGAAGATCCTGGTTTCCACCACAGCGCTCGCCCTTATGTCGGGCGCGGCTTTTGCAGGATCGTCGACGGTCAACGGTGCGGTTGGTGGTGCAGCAACAGGCGCGATCCTCGGCGGCCCGGCTGGTGCCGCGGTCGGTGGTGCAGCAGGCGCCGTCGCCGGCACTCTGCTTGCGCCGCCGCCGCCAAAGGTGGTCACCTACGTCCGCGAGGCACCGGCTCCGTCGGATACCGTCGTGATTGAAGAGAAGGTTGCCGTTGGCCAACCCCTTCCACAGACGGTCGTCGTGACGCCCGTGCCCGAAGACCCGAAATATGCTTACGCTGTGGTCAACGATCAGCGGGTGATCGTGGAGCCTTCTTCCCGGAAGGTCATCCAGATCGTCAACTGACGACAAGGAATGGGTGCGGCCTGCAGCATCCATTCCGTCAAACGCTCAAGTTGATATCGACGCTTAAGGACGCCGCGTTGCGACGCCCGCTGGAAAAGCGCGTCCCAACCCAAAGGAGATAGACATGAACCGCAAGATCCTACCTATCCTGATCGCCTCTCTGGCGCTCGGTACGTCACCGCTTTGTCTGCTTTCCGCATCTGCGCAGGATGCGGCCCCCATACTGCCGAAGAAGGGGGCAACGCAAGGCGATCAACCGCAATCCGGCACCTCGCAGCAGCCGTCAGGCGCAGAAGCGCCAAACGCGGGTTCGGGTCAACAAGCCCCGTCAGGCGGAACGGGCGACACCACAACCGTCAAGCCCGATAGTGGCGGAACGGGAACATCCGGCTCGTCTTCGCAAGGGACGGATCAGCCTGACACCCAGCAGCAAGACACAACGAAACCGGCCGAGGGATCCTCATCAGAGAAGGCGCCTGCATCCGGCAGCGAGAGCGGCAAAAGCACGACGAAGAGCTCCGGCGAGGCAACGTCGCCTGATGGAAAAGCCACATCCGATAAACCGGCAGGCGACGCAGGATCGGGCAATGCCGGCACCACGACCGGCGGCGCCACCACGACCACGCCTAAGTCCTCCGATACCGGCACCACGGGCGGGAACACCTCGTCGGGCACGAAGACGACTGGAGGCGACACGAGTGTCAATATCTCCGTCGAACAGAAGACCGAAATCCAGGAAGCCGTGAAGGAGGTCCAGGTCGAGCCAGTCCGCGAGGCCGACTTCACGGTTTCGGTCGGCACAGCGATCCCGCAGACGGTCCGGCTTGAGCCGCTGCCGCCGCGGATCATCAGGATCGTTCCCCAGTACGAAGGTTACCGCTTCTTCATCTTGGCCGATGGCCGGATCGTCATCGTCGACCCTTCGACATTCGAGATCGTCTATATCATTGCCTGAATTGGCAAGAGGCACACCCGGCGGCAGTGACCGCCGGGCGCCGGCGCCGGGAGCGACTTTGGCAATCCGCCAGAGCTGTATCAGCATGTCGACCCGGCCCTTGAGCAAACAGGCTCTTGTCCCGTTCCACGTGCATCTGGTTGGTAATAGCCCCATACAGCGGCTCGGGTATTTTCGCGCCAGATATCACGCGATTTACTGCCGCGTCATGGCCGCACCTCCGCCGTCGCTTTCAAGTGAGACGTTGTGCTTTCACACCAGATTCCGATCACGTAACTGTTGCCGTCGAGCGGTATGCTCCACAACTTTGCGCGTCCCTTGATCAGGCGGCCCTATTTGGAACCGTGCAGCGTCGAATGGACGTCTGGCGTGGTACGCGAGCCAACGCATTGGCAAACCGCGTCAGGTTTGCCGGAGGCTCCAACTCGTGAGAGATTGGAGCTCGTCAGATTCCGCCGGGAAAATCGCGAAATTGAAGTCGGGTCAATATGCTTTCAACACTTGTTGCCATCGTCGACGACGCCGACATCAGTGAACGGGGATAGACCTAATGGTAACACTTCGAATTGATCCCTTTCCGTCTGCAGATGAGCTCTATGCGCTTTGGTTGGAAGCCTGGGGTAGCCATGAACGAAAAGACTTCTCTGCCATTCTATCTCGGAGCCTCACCCATATAGGGGCTTATGAAAACAGTCAGTTGGTCGGCTTCGTGAACGTGGCGTGGGATGGAGGCATTCACGCATTCATCCTTGACACTTGCGTCCACCCTCGGATGCGAAGGCAGCGGATTGCCACACGTTTGGTAAAGGAAGCGACCAGGGTCGCTCAACATCGAGGAGCACAGTGGCTACATGCGGACTTTGAACCGCATCTGAGCTCCTTCTACCGGGCTTGCGGGTTTAGACCTACTGAAGCAGGCCTCATTAGGCTTAAATGACCAACTCCCCGGCCGGGCGCTAACCTCTCTTTGGCGGCGGTGAGGTCATCGAGGTGAATGATCGGCACGAGTGTTCCATCCAACCGTACCTTTCCGATCTCGCCCTTGTCTTCCAAGTCAAATCCGAGAAACTCGCGGAGCTTTTGGCTGCGATATATCGGCTTGCCCATCCGGTGCGGCGCACGAGATCAGAGCGGGCAGCACTTCAACGAGTTACTGAAGATGCCGCTCGCTCCCGCGCAACGCCTCCTGCGCGCTCACAACAGGTCGTCGATGTCGACGCTTCCGTCGCACCTGAAGATGCCCGCCGGCCTCGTCGCGCAACGGCTCTGCGCGGCAGCGCCAGGACGTGCTTCATCGACCGACGTAGTGCAGTCATTTGCGCTCGTAGCCGCGCATTCCTTGCTGAGATCAGCGGACCTGCGGCCAGTCTATTGAACTAGAGTGCGGTCATGAAGCGCTACTATTGCCCTATTTGCGTGCAGAACCCTAGCCGACCACATTGCCCTGCAAGAGGCCAGGGTCGAGTTTTCGCGAGAACGGGTTGACTTGACCGTTCAACGCCCCACCGCCGAAACGACGCTGGCTATATCTTAAGTTGCAACCGCGCTGACCATCCCGCAACGCTGGCCTCTGGGACAAATCATTGCAGTTGCAATATAGCGCTTTAATGCAAGTGACCCGCAAGCTTGAGGCAAGTCCTGTTCTCCAGCCTGCGCCGGCTTAATGCATCCAGAAAAGGATATCGATTTTTATGAGAATAGGGTCAGACAATTCAATTTATAGCCTCTTTGCGCCGAAGTCCCGTAAAGGTCCATCGGTGGCAGACGAGAAGATCGACATGACGCCTACGCAGCCGCCAAGGGCTCCACCGGTCCGAACTGATGAGCAACTTGTTGCCGAGTTTTACGCTCGGCTGACCAAACAGCAACTTGACTGGGCGGATGCGGACAATGACGACAGGGTTACCAAGGACGAGTATATGGACGGTCAAGTGCGCTTGGCACAATTGAACGGAAGGCCGCTCGACGCAACGTCCTTCGAAAGCCATTGGACGACGATCGACCCGACTGGCAAGGGATGGGTCGACGAAGCCGAACTTCGCAAAGGACTTGAAAAGATGCTCCCCGTCAGGGTTGGGCATCTGGACGCAAACTACGCCGAACGCCTACGGACAAAGCAAGCATGAGATCGCGCCGAGCACGCAACTAGGCGCTGTAGACCTGAATTGCAGTGGCTGACGAACCATTTCGTGAGGTTTGTGAGCAAAGCCGCTCAAAACGTTAAAGAGATCTACGTCGTAGACGTTGGACCATCATAGACTTCTGCGACGGTCGGCCCCCAAGACGCCGGCCGCTTTATGACCTGCCAGTAGCGCGAGCAGGCAATACCGATAGCGAGCATAGCGGCCCACAGCGATAGCGTCATCTCGACCACTTGGAGATTGAGAATTGGCGGCAACGAGCGGCACGGGAGCTGGATACCATCGCCGGGTACACGCTTGATTATGGGATCGTGCAACAGGAATTGGCTGTGAGCGCCCGAAAACCTAGCGACGCTACGTTTCTACAACGGGGACGGATTCCCTCTGGTGGACCGCGTAGGGGCCAAGCGCAGCAGGAACCGATCCTGCTGCGCTTGGCATGGAGCCGCCACCTATCGACCACACGCTGCCATTTCGATGGATGGCTGATCACTTGGATCGGCAACATCCAGCACCAGCCGCGATCCGTGCCTGACGCGCCGCCGCAGTATATTGCCCCTATCGGTGTTAGATCGGAGCGCAGAAGCGGCCCAAAGTGACCGCACCCGATTGCGGGACAAGCCAAACTCGGATGCAATCAGCTTGTCGACGCGAATGCTTGCCAGCATCGGCACGACCATGTTGATTTCCACCGAAGACCAAACCGGCGTCCCGCTGAGGACGACCTTCCGCACCTCCACATCATCGAATTCGTCGATACGTTGGGTCTTTCGTCTCAGCGCGACTAGGTCGAACGCTTGGGCGCTGATCCAGGTCGGATCGTTGCCTTGGAGGGCCTGCAGCGTTTTGGCATCAATATCGCCGATATTGCGGCGCTCAAAAATTGGCCGGTTCCAGGTCTTGCTGCATGCTGGGCACCCGTAGATCAGCCAGGCATCGAGCTTTTTGCCATTGGCATTCAGCCTCGCCTTGCCGCTGCATTCAAACGGTCTCGGGGCAGAGCATCCATTGCAGTCGAGCCACGGCTGTGGCGGAATTTGGGGAATAATGGTCCATTCAACTTTAAGAACATTGCTCATGTCGTCTTGGTCTTCCTGAAGGAAGCTCATCAAGACGGTGGCGAGATCAGCCCATGGCGGGCACGGCATGGCGATGTTTCGGGCGACGGAAGAGCTGAGACAGCTGAAGCTGGCGCATGGCACATTTCAACAATGCCAAACCGGTCTCAGACCACCACCCGATGAACGTGATCACAGTCAGGATGAGCGCGAAGCTATCCTGCCCATGAGGGTGAAACGGATTGAGACCGGTGTTTACGACGGCAAAGTAGAACCTCAATGTGCCCAAGCTCTTCGCCTCAAGCCATACCAAATGAAACTGCACTTTAAAAGTGAGAGGGTTACAATACCCGCAATCACTCGCGCCTCAGCCAGTCGGTTGCTGGCGGATCAGGTTTGTACTCCTGCGAAAAAGCAGGGCCGTCTCCAATGTAAAGACGGCTGCTGCTTGGCGGACGGGGCATCCGCGATCGTTTGCATTGCACAGGCTCCGTTTCCGTTTGCTATGGCGCCATCGGGTCAAGCGTCGATATGACGGAGGTTTCCCGAATACGCCTGCGCTCCGCAATCACCAGCATGTCAAGAAAAGCCCTGACCTTGGCCGGCCGAAACCGGGCAGGTGGAAACACGGCATGAATGCCGCCTTGCGGCAGCGCCCATTCAGGAAATAGCCGAACGATCTTTCCAGCCCGCATATCCGCCGCCACCATATAGTCGGGAAAGACCGAGACGCCGATGCCGGCCAGCACGCAAGCGTAAGCGGCCGGCGTCTTGTCCGTCGTAACGATAGGGCGTGTTTCGACTGTCACGGCTTCCCTTTGCCCGCGGGAAAATGTCCAGCGAAGGGCATTTTTCAGGGCGCCATTGGCAATCCACGGAAGACTGGCCGCGTCTGCCGCAGCAAGGTCAGCCGGGATGCGGGCGGCAACCGACGGCGTCGCGGCAAGAACCTGCTCGAACGTCCCGAGCCGGCGCGCCTGATGACTGGAATCCGACAGCCACCCCACCCGAATGGAGAGATCGATCCGCTCGGCGACGAGATCGTTGACGCTGTCGTCAAAGATCGCATCGACGCGCATCTGCGGGTGGGCCTGAAGATAGTCCGCGATCGTGGGCGCCACGACGGCCGCTCCGTAGTCGAGCGGAGCCGTCAGCGTCAGCGTTCCGGAAGGCTCCGCGCTACGAAGCGACATTTCCCCATAGGCGGATTCCGCCTGCCGCAGAATGAGCACGCAGCGCTCATAAAAAAGACTGCCCTCTTCCGTTGCATGTAGGCGGCGGGTCGTGCGCGTCAGCAGCGTCACGCCCAGTTCCTCCTCCAGTCGCGCAATCTGGTGGCTGACGACCGCCTTGGCGACGCCGAGACGGTCCGCAGCGGCCGTAAAGGAGCCAGCCTCGATCACGGCGGTGAAAAAGATAAGCCGGTTGAGATTAAAGTGGTCTCCCATAATTTGTCTCAATAGATCATACAGTCTGTACGATTGAACGATATTTATTGCCGCATCAAGACCTGAAATACAGAAGGAAGAGCGATTCAACCTCAGGAGACATGCCATGATCACCCGCCGCGAAACCCTCAAGATGGCCGCCGCTGCCGGCTTTGCGACGGCCCTTCCCCTGACCTTTGCCCAAGCGGACGGTGGCGGCGCCCTTGCGTGGACGTTCTTTCAGGCCAGCGAAACAGGCTTTCGCCGCACGCCGGTGCTGCTGACGGGCGACAAGGATGCGATCCTGATCGACGGTGGTTTCACCCTTCCCGATGGGAAAACCGTCGCGGATGCGATCAAGGCAACGGGTAAGCGTCTGACCACGATCTATGTGAGCTGCAACGATCCGGACTACTATTTCGGCCTGCGCCCGATCGTTGATGCATTTCCCGAGGCGAAAGTCATTGCAAAGCCCGTCACCGTCGAGGCGATCAAGGCCAATGTCGAGGCTAAGCTCGGGGTCTGGGGACCGCAGTTGAAGGAAAACGGTCCGCAGACATTGGCGGACGTGGTGATCCCGCAAGCTTCGGACGCCGCATCGCTCGATCTGGAAGGCAATGCGATCGAGATCGTCGAGGTTGCCGGCATGCATGACCGGCGCTACCTTTTCGTACCCGTGCTCGAGGCGGTATTCGGCGGTGTTCTGGTCGATTCTGGCAACCACGTATGGATTGCGGATACGGCAACCGCCGAACTGCGCGCAGCCTGGATCAAGGCGCTCGACGGCATCGCCGCCCGCGCGCCGAAGATCGTCGTTCCGGGCCACCAGGTCGAGGGCGCGGCCCAGGGTCTTGGGGCCGTCGCGTTTACCCGCGCCTATCTCATCGCTTTCGAGGAAGAAGTGAGCCGGACCAAGGACAGTTCCGAACTGGTCGCGGCGATGATAAAGCGCTACCCGGACCTTGCCGACGTCTCCTCGCTGGAGCTGGGTGCGAAGGTCGCAAAAGGCGAATTGAAGTGGGGCTGAAGTGCGGCAACACTCGAGCCTCATCCGGAAAAGGTAGCCTCTCTGTCCTGCGCGGAGCCGTTAAGGCCGATGTCCCGGACAAGGACGGTCTCTAGCGTCGATATTCGCCAATACCGCTTCGTCCGAAGCGAGGGCTCCCGCGTCACGCTCGACGGCGCTTCCGCCAGGCAGACGTTTCGTGCCAAAGGCCGGATGATTCATGGATGGTCGGTCGGTTGCGACTGGCGAATGCGGATCCGGGACCGTCTTGCGCTCCTGATCTCCAATCCCACCAGATGAGCGGAGAAAAAAGCCCCGTGGCTAAGACGGGGCAAGATCAAGCTCGTCTTCTGATAGGATCGCGGCAGCTGTTGACGAGGAAAGGAAGCGTTCGCACCGCGGTCTAGCACAACAACGAAATGCGTCGCCCGATGTTCCAAAAAGACCGTCGAAAACGAGGCTCATCTGATGAAATCGGCCGGCAACTTCAAAGCTGAAGACACTCGGAGAGGTCCTGAATGTTGGCTCAAACCCAGACGCCGGACCGTTTCGCCTGCCGACCGAGATTGCGCGCAGCATGACCATCGCAGCGCAATTTTTTTGATGGAACGTTTCCAATTTTCCTGTCGTTTACGGTTAGGCTTCAGGAGGAGCCCAGCCATGACCCCAGCCATGAACATCGAAGCGAGAAACCCCCCTCTTATGTATTGGAGCGCACCGGTGAATGTCAGAGTGGGAAACGGTTTGAGCGAAGCGATTTTTGGCCCAGAAACCGCACTCGACTATCTTGAGCATCGATGGCCAACGAGAAATGGCCCGCATTATTTCAACGCGCTGCGTATCTGCAGGGCGGCGGTCGACAGAAGGGAACCGCCCGATTTTGCTCGCGACGCATTTATCGCTGCCGGCATTGAAGCGGGCATGTTGGCCTAGTTCGACCCCAAGCCGAGCGGATTCGAGCATCCATCTGAGGCTCCAGAATTGCTCACCTGTCGCCGCGGTTGCGTTCAGAACCGAAACGGCGGCAAACGCAATGAGCATCATGGTATGGAACAATGAGGCGGTCATTCCACCAAAGCCGAAAACGACCTAGCGAGCGGTCGATGTTTTCCGGTTTTCAGTGTCTGCTCAGCGATTGCGCAAGTTGCAAATGCTTCTGCAGCACCGGCAACATTTTCTTTGCAAATTCCGGGACCGGCCTGCCACCCTCGCCGGCCTTTTCCTTGAATTCCGCAATATCCTTCTCGAGGTTCGAGATCATATAGTCCACGAACGCCTGGTCAAACTCAGGCCCGCTTTTGCTCTGCAGCTTTTCAACCGCGCTTTGCGCCTCGACGGTGATAGTGGTGGTTATCTTCACCTCAAGATCGCTGGCGAGAGCCGTGGCCTCGTCCTTGGCTTTACGGTGGTCGTCAACCAGCGCCCGTCCTAGCGAGCGCACATCCTCGCTTCCGCCCTTTTGGGTAGCGAGTTCCCCGAGCGTGATTTCTGAATTGTCGCCCTTCATCGCGTCGCTCAGAAATTCCTTGTCGCTCTTGGCCATTCCAGCAGAGGCCAGTGCAAGGGTCATCGCTATCGTCATAGCGGCAAATATCAATATAGATCGCATGACTGTACCTCGCAATTTCATAGCGCGACACCAAAAACTTAAAACCCTATCGGAGGAGGTGTTGTTCCGCTCTGTCTACACTATTATCGAGAACAGACGCCTGCCCCGGCAGTGACGTCGCCGTGCGGGTGGCCGAAACGACTTTCACGCAGCAACCTACCGTTGTCGCCCAGATCTGCCTTGGCGCAATATCAAACCGCAAAATGGCTTCAGGTTGGCGAACACATTTGGTGCTCGATGGCTTGTTCCCGCATTCGAAGATGAACGCCATCATTTCCAAGCATGAGCCTCTGCCCGGATGGCGTCAAAAAGAACTTCCAAATTTCGTCATTGAGAGGCTGTCAGCGCGCTTGTCCTGAACGCTGACAGCCTTCATCAATTCTGTCTGCTCATTCAACTAGGAAGAGCACCGGACTTCTTTGCGACGAAGGTGGCGACAACGTCCATCAGGGTCGGCGACAGGCAGTCGTATGGCTCCAGTCCAAGCTCCCGCAAGCGGGCGCGTATGCCGTCCATTCGGCTAGGATCAACGCCCGATTCGATGATCGAGGAGACAAAAGCCGCGAATTCAGGCGGAGCCCAGCCGGATTCTTGAAAACGCTCGGGGTGAACGAAGTCCAGCCCTTGGAACGCATGTTCTCGCTCTACCGGCCCATACATGTGCACGCCGCATTGCTTGCAGGCGTGACGCTGGATCAGCGCGCTTGCATCGACCACCTGCAACTTGTCGCCGTTCTCGAGCACGGTCACCTTGTCATGTGGGACAACCGCAACGACGGAGAAATAGGTGCCTTTGGGCTTCCAGCATTTGGTGCAGCCGCAAACGTGGTTATGGGCGACCTGTCCTTCGATCCTTACCTTGACCGGCCGGTCCGTGCAGGCACAAACAAGCGTGCCGCCGGTAAAGCCGGGATTGGCGGGCTTCAAACCGCCATCGACCGCCGGATGAATTTGAACTGCGCTTTCCATTGCATGTTCCTCCCCTGTTGCGCCGAAGCCCGTCCGGGTCTCCGGACAGTGGCTAACCTCGGCTTTGATGCGAGCGCTCGGCTGACGCGCTCAGTAGATGACAACACTCCTGATGCTTTCGCCGGAATGCATGAGCTCGAAGCCCTTGTTGATGTCTTCGAGCGGCATTGTGTGGGTGATCATCGGATCGATCTGGATTTTGCCTTCCATGTACCAGTCGACGATCTTCGGCACGTCGGTGCGGCCGCGCGCGCCGCCGAAGGCGGTGCCCATCCAGCTGCGGCCGGTGACCAGCTGGAAGGGCCGCGTCGAAATCTCCTGGCCGGCGCCGGCAACGCCGATGACCACCGACTTGCCCCAGCCGCGGTGGCTGGCTTCCAGCGCCTGGCGCATCACCTTGGTATTGCCGGTGCAGTCGAAGGTGTAGTCGGCGCCGCCGATCTGGTCGGCGCCGCGCTTTGTCATGTTGACGAGATAGGGCACGATATCGTCGCCGACCTCCTTCGGATTGACGAAATGCGTCATGCCGAAGCGCTCGCCCCATTCCTTCTTGCCGTTATTCAAATCGACGCCGATGATCATGTCGGCACCGGCAAGCTTCAGCCCCTGGATGACGTTGAGGCCGATGCCGCCGAGACCGAAGACGATGGCCGTTGCACCGATCTCCACCTTGGCGGTGTTGATGACGGCGCCGATGCCGGTGGTCACGCCGCAGCCGATGTAGCAGATCTTGTCAAAGGGGGCGTCCGGATTGACCTTGGCAACGGCAATCTCCGGCAGCACCGTGTAATTGGCAAAGGTCGAGCAGCCCATGTAGTGATGGATCTTGTCCTTGCCGATCGAAAAGCGCGACGTGCCGTCGGGCATCAGGCCCTGGCCCTGGGTCGAACGGATTGCGGTGCAGAGATTGGTCTTGCGCGACAGGCAGGACGGGCATTCACGGCATTCCGGCGTATAGAGCGGGATGACGTGGTCGCCCTTCTTGACCGAAGTGACGCCCGGGCCGACATCGACGACGATGCCCGCACCCTCGTGGCCGAGGATTGCCGGAAACAGGCCCTCCGGATCGGCGCCTGACAGCGTGAAATCATCGGTGTGGCAGATGCCCGTCGCCTTGACCTCGACCAGCACCTCGCCGGCGCGGGGCCCCTCCAGATTGACCTCCTTGATCTCCAGCGGTTTTCCTGCTCCAACGGCAATGGCAGCTCGGGTTTTCATCTCTTTATTCCCCTTTAACGATCATTCCCTCATCGAACTCGCTCGTGAGGATATGCCTTCGGCAAGCGGCGGCACTTCTTCTTCCAACCATCGGCAATCAACGGATCGAGATGACTAACGTATGCCGCTGCTCAAGCGTCCGAACATCATTGCGTGATCCTCTGATCGTGCTCATCAAGCAACGGCACGCCATACTCGAGAAGCAGCTTGTTGATCTCGGCCTGGTTATCCTTGATGAACGTGTTGAGTGTGCGTTTCCATTGCTGGTCCGAAGGGCGGACGCCCATGGTGATTCGATAGGCCATGCGCTCGCCGCCCTTCTCTTTGATCAACGGTACGATCGCCAGATCGGCAGCCGACTTGCGGGCGTAGTAACCCGCCATCGGTCCCCAGATCACGGCAGCGTCGATCATACCTTCTTGCATGTCCCGTATCATGACCTCCGCCATCGACGGCGTTATGCGTGTGTCGACCATGAGCGGATAGACCTTGGCCTTGCGCATGAGTTTTGCCGCCGCCATGTTCGCCGACGGCGGCGTCCCCTCGACCACGCCAATCCTCATGCCGGCAAGCTTCTGGTCGGTCAGCGTTTCCACGCCCCTAAGATCGCCATCCTTCTTGTAAAGTAACACGTAAGAAGAGCGATAATAGGCATTGGTATTCTGGACGAGTTCGTCCCCCTGCGGGTATCCCATGATGATATCGCACCGGTTGGCGCTGAGCGTATTGCGCACAAAACCGGGAATCGATGGAAACCACGTATAGGCGACGGAGCGACGTCCTGTGCCAGTGGCGACCAGCTTGGCAAGTTTATCCTCGAATCCTTCGCCGCTTTGGTCGGAAAAAGGCATGTTGGACGGGTCGGCGCAGACTCGCAGGATATCGGGGTCGACCAGTTCGCCAGCAGCCCCGAGCCCGGCGTTCTGCGCATGCACAGGCAACGAGGCCAACGCGGCAACGGCCGTGATAACGAGGGCCGCCTTATACCTTGCCTGGATACCACGCGCCATGTCATCCACCCATACAAGAGGCTTCGTGGTCCTTCGCCGCTTGCGGCTTGTCTGCCTTCTTGGGCGGGCGACCGCGTGGCGCGTCGCCGACGGCTCGGGCACGCAGATAGACGTAGATGTCGTCAAGGTAGCAATAGACGTTCTTGTTTTCGCCGAACGCCGGCATGACGTTTTCCTTACCGCCGCCGACATTCTTTCGACCTTCAGCGACGATCGACAGGAACGTTCCGTAGTCCATGCCTTTCATGCTGTTGATCAATGGGGGCGCATAGCTCGAGCCGACGCCGTCCGGCCCATGGCAGACATGGCAGTCGGAATGATAGCGCCGATATCCGCTGAAGGTGTACCAGTCGACCGTGCCGTCTTGCTCGATCTTGAATGTCGGAGTGCCTTCCGCATCGAGATATTTGCCATCCTCGTCATTCACGGCCGCGGCCTTTTCCTTGGTGTCTTGCGCGTGGGCATGATCAGAAATCGTCAGCGGGAGAAGGATCATTGCGAAGGCCGAAATTGCGTTGCGAAAAAACATCCGTATCTCTTTTTCGTTTCGCCACGGACACCAGTTTGCTGTCGCGATGCGGCGTTGACAGTGCGTTGTGATTGCGCGGCGAGTTCGAGCCCGGTCGGTACCGGTGGCCGGGCTCTCATTCTCAGGTCTTTCGTCTCGGACAAGACCTCGGCGGTGGTATAGGCTTCCCGAAACTCAGTCCGGAAGACCGAAGACAGTGAGCTGACCGCCCAGCGTCGTGTAGTCGGAAAGAGCGGTATACGCGCCGACGGCGCCCAGGCCCGCGGTCGCGATGCTAGTGGGTGCGTCACCCTGTGCGCGTCCCTGATCGTGCGCGGCGTGCCAAGCTGCAGCACCCTCAGCCATGTTAAGTCCGCCGGCCAGACCGATGCCCGCCCAGCCACCGACACCCGACAGGACGGCGATGTATTGTTTGCCCTTATGTTCGAAGGTGTTGAGATTGCCGATGATGCCCGACGGCGTTTTGAACTTGTAGAGTTCCTTGCCTTCGTTATCGATTGCCTTGACGTAGCCTTCCAGCGTGCCGTAGAAGACGACGTCGCCGTCGGTCGCGAGTGCGCCGGACCACACCGAGAACTTCTCCGGCTTGGACCAGACGATCTCACCCTTGGCCGCGTCCCAGGCGATGAAGTTGCCCAATCCGCCGTGGCTGCCGGGGGCCCCATACATCGACACGGTAGAGCCTACATACGTCTGCCCGGCGGTGTACTTCACTCTGAATGGCTCATAGTCCATGCAGACGTGGTTGGTCGGCACGTAGAACAGCTTGGTCTTCGGCGAATAGGTTGCCGGCTGCTGGTCTTTCGTGCCCAACGCGGTCGGGCAGATGCCGGTCGTATTGACGTCCTCGCCGTTCTGCTGCGGGGAGTATTTCGCGACGACCTGCGGACGGCCATACTCTTTGCTTTTGGGATCCATGTTCACTTCGGTCGCCCAATTGACCACCGGATCGTATTTCTTGGCGACTAGCAGTTCGCCCGTGGCGCGATCCAGCGTATAGGCGAAGCCGTTGCGGTCGAAATGCACCAGCACATCGCGCGGCTGGCCACCAATCTCCATCGCGTCGACCAGGATGTTCTCGTTGACGCCGTCATAATCCCACTCGTCATGCGGGGTCATCTGATAGAGCCACTTTGCCACACCCGTATCGGCATCGCGGGCCATGAGCGTCATCGACCAGCGGTTGTCGCCGGGACGCTGGACCGGGTTCCAGGTCCCTGGATTGCCGGTGCCGTAGTAGATCAGGTTCAGCTTCGGGTCATATGAGTACCACCCCCAGGTGGTGCCGCCACCGGTCTTCCACTCCTCGCCTTCCCAGGTGTTGATGCCTGTGTCAGGTCCTACCGGCTTGCCGAGATGCGTCGTCTTCTCGGGATCGATCAGCATCTCCGCATCGGGTCCGGTCGAATAGGCGCGCCATGCAAGCGAGCCGTCCTTCAGGTTGTAGGCCGAGATGTGGCCGCGAACGCCGAGCTCTGCGCCCGAAATGCCGATCATCACCTTGTCCTTGACGACCATCGGAGCCGACGTGCCGGATTCACCCCTGCTGCCGTCGGTCGCGGCATTCTTGACCGACCAAGCGACCTTGCCGGTCTTGGCGTCGAGCGCCACGACTGTCGTATCGGCCTGGTGGAGGATGATCTTGCCGTCGCCATAGGCGACGCCGCGATTGACGGTGTCGCAACACATGATCGCGATGACGTTCGGATCCTGCTTGGGTTCATATTTCCAGAGGATCTTGCCGTCGTTGTTAAGATCGAGGGCGTAGACGATGTTCGGGAACGGCGTGTGGACGTACATCACGTCGCCGATCACCAGCGGTCCGCCCTCATGACCACGCAGGACGCCGGTCGAGAAGGTCCACTTGACCTGCAGGTCCTTCACATTCTCCTTCGTGATCTGGTTGAGCTTGGAATAACGCTGGTTGGCATAATCGCCCGTCTGCATTGCCCAATTCTTCGGGTCGGACGCAAGTTTCATCAGCTCGTCATTGGCCAACGCATTTCCAGCAGCGGCCGCGGTCAGAAGTCCAGCGGCGGCCAGCGGTAGGTATATGCTTTTTTTGAGTGTGCGCATGCGAAGTCCTCCCGATGTTGTTTTTCACCCGAGGCTCGTCATTACAACCTCAGGAGACCACAAGGGCCGGCCCAAGCGTTCAGCTTGTCTATGGGACATGCGCTTCCGTCAGCGTGTCACGGTTCGGCAGGGTGGGCGGGGCACCGTTATTGCCCATCCTCGTACCTACGAGACTCTGCCGCTCCCATTCGGCAAAGCCTTGAAGCCGGAAACCGTCAAAAAGGATAAGCCTTTCAAAAGGCGTAAGCAATAATAAATATACCACCTTGTGCACAGCAATATATAAATGCTGCTCTGCAATATATTAATGCTGCTTAGCAATATTTCTCATAATGCAAACGGTGTAATCCAGCACAATAGTCCCCACAGTAATTATTTGCGCATATAAGACTATTAGGCGAGAATAGATTAGTCAGGCTTCAGATCAACGTCGGCGGAGGCTGCAGTGCTTACCGAGGCCCTACGAGCAATCGTCTTTCTCACTGCGCTCACGGGTGCGATCACAGCTTCATGGGCTGCCACCTATCCTACGATTGCAATCGTGGACTACGTCTATGCCTGCATGAAGGCCAATGGAGAAACACGCACTGCGCTCGAAAATTGTTCGTGCTCGATCGATGTCATCGCCTCGATCGTCCCGTATGAACGCTACGAGGCGGCTGAAACCTTCAGGAGCCTCGGACTCCAGACCGGCGAGAGAGGCGTGCTGTTCCGGCAGAGTGCGCCGGCGAAGTCTGCAGCCACAGAGCTGAGGCGCGCCCAGGCGGAGGCAGACGTCCGCTGCTTCTGACGGGCCCGCTGGGGCCTACCGGCGACCGCTCTTGCGGCAGAAGGAAACCTTCTTTTGTTGCGGACGCGCGTCAGCCGACGTCTGGAAACCTCGTCCGGAAATCCGAAACCAGGTCGTCCAGCGCCGTCGCGTCGCGGGTCTGGCGCGCGATGTCCACTTCGAAGATGCCGAGCACATGGGCCGGCCGTGGTGACAGCACGATGACACGATCTGCCAACAAAAGTGCCTCCCGCAGATTGTGTGTCACCATCAGGGCGGTGGTGGGTCTCGCCGACCAAACCGTCATCAAAAGGCGCCGCAATCTGTCGGCCGTCCGTTCATCGAGCGAGGCGAAAGGCTCGTCCAGCAAGAGGATTGCGGGTTCTGTGGCAAAGGCACGCGCGAGGGCAGCGCGGCGGGCAAGGCCGAGCGAAAGCTCCGAAGGATAGAGCGACCGCATGGCCGACAGACCCAGAATGTCGAACAGCCCGTCCAGGTCCATGTCCCGTGCATCTCGAGACAGCGCAAGGCGGACATTCTGCTCCACCGTTCGCCAGGGGAGAAGCACCGGCTCCTGGAATACCGCGGCGATGCGATTGGAACCGCCTTCTGGCAACTGATAGTTGCCGGAAAACTCCCGGTCCAGCCCCAGCAGGATGCGCAAGGTCGTGGTCTTGCCGCAGCCCGACGGCCCAAACAAACAGGCAAATTCTCCCTGCCGCACCTCGAAGGAAAGTCCGCGGAGGGCCGCAATGGTCACGTCCTCAGCCGAGCGGAACGTCTTCTCGGCGATCTCGACCTTAAGCGGGGCGGCGGCGCCAGCGTGTTGCATGTCGTTCAAATGGCTGCACCAGAAGGAGTTCGATCAACAGCATAATGGCAACAAAGGCAAGCGAATAGGCAAGGATGGCGGCGACATCGAATATCTGGAAGTGAAGATAGATCTGGAAGCCCACCCCGTTTGAGCGGCCGAGCAACTCGACAACGAGCACGATCTTCCAGATCAGCGCAATACCAGATCGCGAAGCGGCCGCGAAATAGGGCTGCAGCTGCGGCATCAGAATATGGCGGATCCTGTCGAACGGACTGAGGCGATAGACTTTTGCCATTTCGGCGTAACGGGGATCGAGCGCACGTGCGCCCTCGCGCATGGTGACCACGACGTTGGGTATCTTGTTGATCGCCACCGCACCAATCGCCGCGGCTTCCGTCAAGCCAAACCAGATGTAGGCGAGAACGATGACGACCAGTGCCGGGAGGTTGAGAAAAACGACAAGCCACGGATTGAAGAAAGAATCCGCCCGCCGGTGCATCCCGAGCAGAACGCCGATGACCGACCCGGCCAGCATCGCAACAACATAGGCGGCGGCAACCCGGAAGAGAGTCACGGCGAGATGATAGGCGAGATCGCCGCTTGCCGCCTCCTTGACCACCACCCGCCAGACCTCGATCGGCGGTGGAAACACCCGGCTTGGCCAGACCCCGGCCGCGAGGTTCCAGAGCAGACATAGTCCAAGCAGGGATGCCAAGGCAGTTGCTGCCGGCAGAAGACCACGAGAGATGGCGTGCCCCCGCCGGCCTGCAGCCACCCCATTTTCCAGCCCAGGTCCTGCTGTCATGTCTTCAAGGCCCAGAATGTTCCCGGAGCCATCTGCCGCGCCTCACCGACAAGCTTCTCCCCACCCAGTTTGGCCAGGACTTCGTAAAGCTTGGCGGCATCTTTCTCCTCCTCAGCGAGCGGCCTGTTCGGAATGCCCTCGCGGTAGCGATCGCGCAGCACCTCGAGTTCCCGGCCTTCGGCTCGCACGATCGGTGCCAGCCGCCGCCATTCAGCATCCGACTTGGCCAGAAGCTTCTTGGCCTCCCCGCTTGACCGGAGAAAGTTCAAGGCCACGTCCGGGGTTTCGTTCGCCCATTTTTCATGGAAAACATAACCGAGCGCCGAAACGGGCCCCGATGCCCCGAGCGCCCTGGCGGCATCGTCGGCACCGATGAGGCGACGAAAACCCTTCGCCTCCAGCCGGGCGCAGAAATGCCAGAAGTTCAGCACTGCATCGAGTTCGCCGGACATGGCCTTTTCCGACAGGAGGGGCGGTGCGCCGAAAACGATGTTGCTTTCCCTGGTCAGGTCGATCTTGTGATCACGCCGGGCAAGGCCCTGGATCAGAAGCCAACTCTTGTCGAGCGAACCGCCGGTCACGCCGATTTTTTTTCCGACGAGATCAGGGATGGCACGAATGGGCGCATCCTGCTTGACCATGATGGCGCCAACCGCAGTCGAGTAAGGTGCGAGAGTGAGATCCGCGCCCTGCGAACGCTGGCGCGACACCCACAGCCAATCGGAAACGATAATGTCGAGATCGCCTGCCAACATGGCGACGTTGGTGGCGTCTTCGCCTGCGAAATAGACAATCTCCACGTCGACCCCGTTGGCGGCATCAAACCTGTTGTGCTTGATGGTGTCGAGTTCCCAGTTCACCGTCCCGAACCTTAAGACACCCACCCGTATCTTCGGCGGGGACGGCTTGGCCAAGGCATGGAAGCTCAGGGAGTTTACCGCAGCCAGCAAGGCTGCTCCGCAAATCGCGCGCCTCGATATGTTCATGATGCCACCTCCCGGCAAAATGTTTGCAGCAACGTCATATGTCCCGCCTCTTGCCAGGAAAGACGCATGTCCAACGGATGACCTTCAGCGACGGATGGCTCCCGGACCACTTTGCGATCTCCGCCGGCGCCAGGATCATGCATTGGCCAAGCGAGCCGCGGCTTTCAAAATATAGATGCTCGGTGCGGCAACTGGTCGGGTTGGCCAACAAGCAGACGGTCAGGACGAGATCGACGAGGCTCAATGAAGCACCTTTCACTGCACGGAATGCGCATGCGAAGAACTGCGGACTTGCGTACTTGGCATGCCGCCCGCTTGGTGGCTTTCACAAGGTGCCCGATGGGAAGCCGGCAGTGAGGATACGCGGGTCACAAAGACGCGTCAATCATTCCGCGAGGAACCGCGCCACCTCTGGAGAGTGCCGCGGCCAAGTTGACGTGCCCCCAATGTCATAGCCTGCCCGAAGCAGTTCTAGAAACAGGGACCCGGCCACCGGCGGTCATTTCGCCTCGAGCGCTTCCGCAATCGTCTTGGTAAGCGCATACAAACGCTGTTCGATCAGCGTCGGGACCTCGCAGACGAAGGTCAGCGACTGCGCACGCTCCTGAAAAACACGTATCTGGAACATGAGCCGGTCATTGCGCAGCGCGACCTCGTTCGGATCAGCATCGGGATTTGCCCGCAGGGCATCGACCGCGGAGGCCTCCTGACGCAAGAGTGTTGCCATGTCTCTCTGCCGGTGGGCATACCGCGCAATGCCGGAGATGACGTCAGATCGCTCCCGGTTCATATGATCGAACAGCCCCCG
This sequence comes from Rhizobium sp. USDA 3886, assembly GCF_056279785.1. Classification (NCBI taxonomy): domain Bacteria; kingdom Pseudomonadati; phylum Pseudomonadota; class Alphaproteobacteria; order Hyphomicrobiales; family Rhizobiaceae; genus Rhizobium; species Rhizobium sp. USDA 3886. The sequence goes on from NZ_JBWCDC010000003.1 coordinate 2,394,779, forward strand.
CACAAGCATGGCCATGCGGTTCTTCCTCTCGCCCTCCGACAGGCTTTCCTCAAAAGCGCTGATCTTTTGCTGCGCTTCCGGCAACGGAACGCGGCGTGCCGAAAGCTCCTGCACCAGCGCAGCGATGGCCGCATCTTTGGACCAATCGGCGGCCGTCTGCGGCAGTTCGGGACCATTCCAGATCTGACCGAGCGAAAGCACTGGCACCTTGCGCTGGATACACGGGCCAGTCCGGATCGTTACCCTGCGCGGACAAGACGGGCCACGAGACGATTGCGCCAAGTGCGACGGCGGGGAAAATGTACGTCGGAGATCGCCACCCCATCAGGTATTTCCTCCCGTGTCCTGCCTGCGGCTGAGCAAGCCATTCGATGGATCATAGGCAAGAATTGCGCCCCCGAGAAACAGCGCCGTGCATCCGATGACGACGGCAAGCGATCCCCAATCGATCTGTCCATAAATGGCGAAGCGAACCAGTTCGACCGCATAGGTGAACGGATTTGCGAGGCAGATCTTGTGGAGGAGCGGGCTCGATTCCTGGATACGCCAGAGCGGATAGAGCGCGGGCGAGGCAAAATACATCGGAAAGATCACGAAGTTCATGATGCCCGCAAAATTCTCGAGCTGCTTGATCATCGACGACAGGAGCATGCCGAGCGAGCAGAGCATCATGCCTGACAGGAACAGCGCGGGCAGAACCAGCAGGTAGCCGACGGGGGGCGGTTTGACACCCCAGAACCATGCAATGGCCAGGAAGGCATAGACCTGCATGATCGATACCGCAACACCCGCAAGCAGCTTGGAGAGCAGCAGGAACCAGCGTGGAAATGGGCTGACGAGCAGGGTACGCATGTTGCCCATCTCCCGGTCATATACCATGGAGAGCGACGACTGCATGCCGCTGAACAACAGGATCATGCCGCACAGGCCAGGTGTGATGTAGACCTCGTAGAGCACGTAGGTCTTGTAGGGTGGGATGATCGAAACACCGAGCACCTGGCGAAATCCTGCGGCGAACACGAAAAGCCAAAGCAGCGGGCGAACCAGCGAGGAGATGAAGCGCTCACGCTGGTTGAGGAAACGAAGGCCTTCGCGATATAGAATTCCCTTCAGACAAATGAGATGCTGACGCAAGCTGAAGCCGCGAGTTGAGGCATGATCAGCAGGAATTGCGCGTGTATCACCTTGGAATGCCATCATGGTGCTCCTTCCGCCGGAGCGAGCCCGGTTAAGGCGACAAATGCCTGGCGAATGCCGTCTGTACCAGCCGAACGGACGACGTCATCCACGGTACCGTCCGCCAGCACCCTCCCCTTGTGGAGGATGACGACATGGTCGCCCTCTTCAACCTCGTCGATCAAGTGGGTGGCCCAGAACACGCTGATGCCATCGGCAGCCACAAGCGCCCGGATGGTCGCAAGGATCTCTGCGCGCGACTGTATGTCGAGCCCAACGGTTGCCTCGTCGAGCAGCAGCAATGGCGGCCGGTGCAAGAGTGCGCGTACAATCTCGATGCGCCGCATCTGCCCGCCGGAAAGGCTACGCGCCTTGTCGTAGAGCCTGTCGCTCATGTTCACCTGGGCAAGCAGTGTTTTAATCCGCTCCATAGCCTGTTCGTGGCCGATTCCATGCAGCGAGGCGTGGTAGGAAAGGTTCTGGTAGACGCTGAGGTCGAGATCGAGCGTCCGCGCCTGGAACACGATGCCGAGGCGGCGCAGCGCTTCGCCAGGTTCCCGGCTGATATCGTGGCCGAAGATGCGGATCGAGCCGTGGCGGGTGTTGTAGAGATGGCTGATCAACGAAAGCAGCGTGGTCTTGCCCGCCCCGTTAAGGCCAAGCAACACGGTAAAATGGCCTGCCGCGATTGAGAAGGAAACGCCGGACAGAGCCTGCTGCTGTCCATAGAAATGGCTGACCTTCGAAACGTCAAGCGCGGTGGGCAGGCTCACCCCATCCTTCGCCTTCACATGCTGCATGGCGCCGTATCCTCCTACCTTGAAACCCTAAGCCTCCCTGCCCTATTTGATGGTGATCGTTCCTTTCATGCCCTTGTCGGCCAGATCGGGAACGGACCACGTGTACGTGCCCGGCCGGATGGTCGTGAATTGCACCTGCATCGTGCCTTCCTTATCGAATTCCAGCCACGCAGGCGCGCCGTTCATGTGAACCTCCAGATCGTTGATGACGATCTGGTTCATCCAGACATTGCGGAAAAAGTCCGTGGCAAACTTGTATTCGAGCCCCGCTGCCGACGTGATTTTCCAGCGGTATCCCTGCCCGGCCATCAGTGCGAAATCCTTCTGATTGACGGTGAAACTGTCGGCGGCCGATCCGAGGATCAGTTCAGGCACATCCTTGCTGGCACGGGTCACCTTCTGAGCGGCGGGCGGAACGGCTACCGTATCGTCATCATCGTTGTCATCTGCATCTTGTGCAAAGCCTGGAAGCACCAACAAGGCTGTCCCAACGAGCACCGTCAGCGCGATGGCCTTATATTGCTGCATATTTTCCTCCCTTTGATCATCAGAAATGCCTGCGCAACAGTCAGTTCGGGGACACGACCACACCCCAGGGCAGCGCCCCGACAGTCACGGATTGAACCGGCTCATCGGTCGCGACATCGATGAAGGTGATGTCGTTGGACACCCCATTTGTGCTGATGATCGCCTTCTGGTCGGGGGTAAAGGCAAGTTGCCAGACCCGCTGCCCGACCAGCACATATTTTTCGACCTCGTAGGTATGCGCATCGACCACTGCGACACGATTGGCAGGGCCGAGCGCGACATAGGCCTTCTTGCCATCGGCGGTGATGCGCACGCCCACCGGCTGAATCGCTTCCGATCGCAGGCCGGGTATCTCGAAGGTGATTTTGTGCTTCACTTCCCGGCTGGTGTTGTCGATGACGGAGACGGTACCGCCGATTTCGGCGCTGACCCAGACCTCCGAATTGTCCGGCTTGAACTCGGCGAACCGTGGCCTGGAATCGACAAGAACATTGTGGGTGATCTCGTTGGTTTCCGTATCGATGAAGTGCGCCATGTTGGTCGTTTCGGAGGTATTGACCATGGACTTTCCGTCCGGGCTGATGCCCATGCCCTCGGGTTCAACGCCGACCGGCACTTCGGCCCGCACCTCTTTGCTTTCAAGATCGATGACCGTGACGAGATTGTCGTCCTCGTTGGCGACATAGAGCGTCTTTCCGTCAGGCGAGAGGACGAACAACTCCGGATCAGGCCCGGACGGCAGCGATCCGACGATCTCGTAAGTCGTCGTATCGATGATCTCGATCGTGTCGTCGTCGCTTGCGCAGAGGTAGATGAACTTGCCATCGCGTGAAATGGTGATGCCGCGCGGCCGCTGGCCGACATCAATCGTGCGCAGCACTTCCTTCGTCTCCGAGTCCACCACGCTCACCGTGTTGTCCTTCTCGTTGGAGACATACACCGTGTAGGCACAAGCGGGTGCCTGCAGGCCGGCCGCCACGACAAATCCCAAGGTCAGAAAAGTCAGTCTTCGGTGCATCTGGCTCTCTCCTTGTTCGAAGCTATTTCAGCGTACATCGGGTTTCCGGCTGATCGACACCGAGCGTGTCGAGTTCGGAAACCTGGTGCAGAAACCCCTCCTGCGGTGAGGTCGACACCACGGAACGCCCGTCTCCGAGGAAGATCGGCTGGCGCAATTGCCAGTTCCATTTCCGGAAGGTCAGCTTCTGTCCCTTGAAAGCCGCAATCGAAAAATCATCGGCGCGGATGAAGGCGGAAATCTTCCCGGGGTCAGTACCTTGCGTGCGCGTCGCAGCCTCGCCGACAATTCTTGCCGCAGTCCACGCGGCCATGTCCTTCGACAGCATGCGCCTGCCATTCGTCTTGGCGAAGCGGTTCTGGATCTGGGTGCCGCCCCATTGCTCGCTGGCCGGATGCCAGGCCGATGGCACGAGGCCGGCCGTTCCGGCAACGGGGCGCGGGATCCATGTGCGGAATGGTACGTAGGTGCCGAAGACCTCGCTTTCGTCGGCCACGAGCAAGACGTCGTAGTCGGGAAAATCCTGCGTGAAGACCGGCATTTGCCGCTGAATCTGGACCACGCCGGTATCCGTCCGCCGCGCCGTGCCGGTGTCGGTAAACTCCTTTTCCGCGACGATGTCGCCGCCGAAGCGCATGGCGGCGCGCCGGAGCGCGTCGGCAAAAAGCTTGTCCGGCGCATGGGAGCCGTAAACCAGCACCCATCGGCGCCACTGTTTCCAAATCAGATACTGCGCCAGCCCGTCGGCGAGCATGGTGCGGGTAGGCGCAGTGTGAAACACGTTCACCCGGCACTCCTCCTCACGCAGACTGTCGTCGGTGGCGCCGACATTGAAGATCAAAACGCCCCTTTCGCGAGCCAGATCGGCGATCGACAGAAGCTGGCCGGCTGACAGGTCCGCGAGAACATAGAGAACACCCTTCGATATCAGCTCGTTAAAAACCGGAACTATGTCAGCATCGGGCCTGACCTCGGCCACGTCGAGCGAGAACGTTTGCCCAAGAAAGGCACCGGTCGTGTTGTTGTCGCCGATCGCCACGTTCGCGCCCGCAACGCCTTCGTCGCGCGGCGGCACATCCAAGACGGAAAGCGCCAGCCGGGGTGCATAGGCGCGAAGATAGCCCAGCCGGATCTGCGAAACCGGCTGCTGGGATTTGGCCGGCTTGTTGACCGAAGCGGAAGCGGGTTCCTCCGCAACGGCGCTAAACAGGCCGAAAAGCGCAAGCAAAGCCACGAAAAACAATATGAGGACATTAGGCACCGTACATCCCACATGATCAGCAGAATGCTTCAGTTCCGACGAAAGCCGGATCTGTGCAATTCTAAGGTGCCGCCGTCAGCTTAAACGACATACTTCCGATTTCAACTGAAAATTTAACTGCGTCACCGCGCCGCCTGCTTCGGACCGACCTGCATAGCCTGATCTGTATCCCGCCGGATTGGCTCCATGCTTTTCGCAGGAGCGAGACGAGACGTTCTCTTTGGATCGATCTTGGTTTCGTCGCGGTGGTGAACGAGCGCATCCTTCAAGGTTGGATGCGACGCCACCTCCGCCATCCCGAAGTCGCGACAAACGCAGAGCTCCCAATACTTGAGGCGGTCAAGGTCCAAGCGCTCGTCGTTTCGGTTGGCGGTTGGGCAAATGGGTGGTGGTGCATATGAGACACGCGGGTCGGGTATTGTATTTCAACTGAAAGCAGATTCCTGCCCACCTGAAATCAGAATGCAACCTCCCTCCCGAATTCTCGCCGCCGCCGTCGTTCGTATCCGATCGACGGAATTGAAAAAACACGGAGGTTGTCACCATGACTGGGAAGCACGTCAAAACCGGGGTGATCGTCATCGATCGATCCGATCCCGCCATCGTACCGGCGAAGAAAACAAGCGGGCCGAGCGGGCCACAGATCGTCGGTCTCCGTCACGTCGGCATGGTCGCCGAAAATCCGGCTGCGCTTGCACGATTCTATCAGGATACGCTGGGTCTTCAGGTGGTCGGCGGCAGTGGCGAAGAAAACCCGTTCGGCGCCAGCGCCTTCCTGACCAGCGATCCAGCCGAAGATTCTCATCAGATCGCGATCTTCACCGATCCTGCCTTGCGCCACGTCGCATTCAAGGTCGCTACATTGGCCGACCTGCGTGCTGCCTACCATCGCATCATCGACATGGGGCTGCCGATCAAGATGGCCTTCAATCACGGCGTATCGCTTGCGTTCTATTTCGAAGACCTTGAGGGGAACCTCGTCGAGGTCTACTGGGCAACCGGCATCGCCCTTGGCCAGCCTTATGGGGACCCGCTCGATTTGACACTGCCCGAAGAGGCTTTGCGGCAGGATGTCGAGCGCGTGGCGCGGGAGGCAAATGCACGCGGTCCCCTATCTGCGCCATCCACATCGGCGCCATAGCGCGGAGCGGCTCTCCCCGTTCATCCCTGCCATTCAATTCACGCCTGAAGAGGAAATAGCAATGACGAAACCGCGATCGCTACCGCGGGCACGGCCTCTTTCATGTCACCTCCTGTTCTCCGAGAAAGAGCTACACGACCCGTGGACGGCGTGAACGGAACTTAAACCTTTTTCGGCGCGGGAGAGGTGCGGGCAAGCTTCCCTTCTTCCGCCTTGTAGAAATATTGGCTGGCAATCAGCCATCCCTTGAGAGGCCGCAAGGGCGGGATACAGGTGGCCAGCATAAATGGACCGGTGACCAGCAGATGGACCCACAGGGGCGCGCTGTACTGGACCTCGAGCCACACGCCGAGCAGGACACTGGGCACACAAGCGAAGCATATGACAAAAAATGCGGGACCATCTGCCGGATCGGCGAAACCGTAGTCGAGGCCACAGACTTCACATTCGGGCCGGATTTTCAGGAAACCGTTGAAAATATGCCCCTGGCCGCAACGTGGGCATCGGCCTCTCGGCCCCGTTGTCGTTGGGGGGATTGGCGGCCACTCCGTTTGCATGATGAATGCTCCCATATCTACGATCAATATCATTATTGACTGCATTCAATATAGATACATTTACCTGATTGATGCGATACGACATAGTGCCGCAGAGCCCAGCGCCCGTGAACGAGAGCAAAATTCGCTGATGCGAACTCGAAACTAGAAGAAGGACGCCGCGAGTTCGGGCGGGCCTTCGAGTGCGTGCCCCATGAATTCCAGAGCACCCCGGAGCTTTTCGCGGTCGATCGGGCCTCCAAGGCAGACGCGCACCGCTTCTGGCGCCTGGCCTTCGACCGTGAATGCATCGCTGGCAACGACGCCAATGCCCGAGGCGCGCATGTGGCTGCCGAAGGTCGACCGCGTCCAGCCGTTCGTCAGCGGCAGCCAGATGTTGAAGCTGATGGGATCGCCGCGATAACTGCCGGCCGGAAGGATGGCTGCGACCGTTTCCTGGCGTGCCGTTGCCTCCTTGCGGATGAATCGAAGGATGGTATCGGCTGTGCCATCCTCGATCCACCGCGTGGCAAGCGCCATGTTGAGCGGCGACGCCATGACATTGTTGGCACGCATAGCACTGACGAAGGGCCAAACCGCCTTGGTATCCGGTGCAACGACATAGGCCAGCCGGAGGCCGGCGCCGATGCATTTCGCCAAGCCGCCGATATGCCAGGTGAGGTCCGGAGCCATTGCCGCAAGCGGCGGCGGCGCATGCAGCGGAATGAAGCCATAGGCGTCATCCTCGATGATCGGGACGTGATATTTGCGCGCCACCGCGCAGATTTCTTCACGCCGCCGCTCCGGAATAGTCAGGGTCAGCGGGTTCTGCAGGGTCGGGTTGAGATAAAGCCCCTTGGGTTTCAATCTCTCGCAGGCTTCGGCAAAAGCGCCCGGCAGAATGCCGTCAACGTCCATCGGCAAACCCGAAAGAATGAGACGCAGCTGCGCCGCAATCGAGCGGATGCCGGGATAAGTGATGCTTTCCGACAGGATGGTTTCACCGGGCTTTGCCAGCAGGCCGCAAATCGCCAGCAGCGCCGGGTGAGCGCCGGGCGTCACGAATATCCGCTCCTGCGAAGGGACAAGGCCGCGACGGCTGAGCCAGGCGGCAGCGGCCTCCTTGTCCATGCCCGAGCCGCCAAATCCCTGATAGCGCAGAAGCGGGACAAGGCTGGAAGCCACCGACGAGATGCCCTCGCGCATCCGCGTGATCAATTCCGGATCGGTCGGCTCCGGCGGCATATTCATCGAAAGGTCGATCGCCGACGTACGGCGCGGATCGGGGGCGGTGTCGGACGCAAAGCCCCGGCGCTCCTTGTCGGCCCCGCCGGTGACGAACGTCCCGCGGCCGACGTGCGAAACCACCAGTCCGCGCTTCTGCGCCTCGGCATAACCCCGTGCAACAGTCGTGAAATCGATATCCAGACGTTTCGCCAACTCGCGCTGCGGCGGCAGGCGATCGCCGATGGCCAGATGACCGCTGCGCAAATCCATCTCGATCAGGTCGGCAATGGCCATGTAGCGGGGGCTGTTGCTGCGGCTGAGGTCGGGTCGCCAGTCTTTCATCGTAATGTCGCCATGTCCTTCTTCATCGACATTGACTGTATATTGTTGCAATCGCCCTTTGTCACGAAAAATGACACAAATTCTGGTGCGAATGGCGACAGAGGCTCAACGTTATACACATACTTTGCCTTTCCATGAATGATTGATGGTCAATTGAATGCATTCATTTTGAGCTTTCGTGCATTCTATTTTTGCGTCTGATCGCCCAGAAAATCAGCCAGTAAAATTTTATCCTCATAATTGATCGCATAATTGAATGTATTTTTGCATTATTTGACTGCCATTTGTGCAAAATCAATCTGGCACACAGCTTGCAATTGGATGGATGCTCCCCGGATGGGGATCGGATTTCAACCAAGGAGCCATCCATGCCCGCAGTGACCAAGCCAGCCAATCAAAAAGGCGACTTTCTTGTCGATTACGAGGAAAAGGTTTTTGAGGACGTACAGGCCGGCGAAGGTGAAAAAGCCCTCGTCACTTTCCATACCGTGGCCTTCGAAGGATCGATCGGATTCGTCAACCTCCTGCAGGCGACGCGCCTGAAGCGGAAGGGTTTCGAGACCTCGATCCTTCTCTATGGCCCGGGCGTGACGCTCGGCGTCCAGCGCGGTTTTCCGACGCTCGGCGCGGAGGCCTTTCCCGGCCATCTGAATTTCAACAACCAGATCGTCAAATTCATGGAAGAGGGCGGCAAAGTCTACGCCTGCCGTTTTGCCCTTCAGGCGCTTTATGGGCATGGCGAAGGTGCACTGATCTCCGGCATCACGCCGATCAGTCCGCTCGACGTTCTCGACCTAATCCTCATTCACCGCCGCGACGGCGCTTTCATCCTCGATACCTGGACCCTTTGACTCACTGAGGCGGAGCACCCTGCTCCGCCCTCTCAATTCACCGACCGAGGATTCGCCATGGAGAAAAAAAACAGTGTCCGGGTTGCCGCCGCACAGATCGCGCCGGATCTGACTTCGCGTGAGAAAACGCTCGCCCGCGTACTGGAAACGATCCGCGACGCGGCTGCCAAAGGCGCCGAGCTGATCGTCTTTCCGGAAACCTTGGTCCCCTGGTATCCCTATTTTTCCTTCGTGCTGCCGCCTGTTCTCTCAGGCAAGGAGCATGTCCGGCTCTACGAGGAAGCAGTGACCGTTCCGAGTGCTGCCACCGATGCGGTCTCGGCAGCCGCACGAGAGCACGGTATCGTCGTGGTGCTTGGCGTTAACGAGCGCGACCATGGATCGCTCTACAATGCCCAGCTGCTGTTCGATGCCGATGGCACGCTTATCCTCAAGCGCCGCAAGATCACCCCGACCTTCCATGAGCGCATGATCTGGGGCCAGGGCGACGCCTCCGGCCTGAAGGTGGTCGATAGCGCCGTCGGACGTCTCGGAGCGCTGGCTTGCTGGGAGCATTACAACCCCCTGGCCCGCTACGCCCTGATGGCGCAGCACGAGGACATCCACATCGCCCAGTTTCCAGGCTCCATGGTCGGACCCATTTTTGCCGACCAGATGGAAGTCACCATCCGCCACCACGCGCTGGAAAGCGGTTGCTTCGTCGTCAATTCGACGGGATGGCTGACCGACGAGCAGATTGCCTCGATCACCCCCGATCAGGGCTTGCAAAAAACCCTGCGCGGCGGCTGCATGACGGCAATCATCTCGCCCGAAGGCAAGCATGTCGTGCCGCCGTTGACCGAAGGTGAAGGCATCCTGGTGGCCGATCTCGACATGAGCCTCATCGTCAAGCGCAAGCGGATGATGGATTCGGTCGGCCATTATGCCCGCCCCGAACTGCTGCATCTCGTCATGGATGGCCGCGCCACGACGCCGATGGTCGCCACCTCCCAACCATCCTTCACCTCAGCCGAAGCAAGGACCCTTTCCGATGGAGAATACGACACGTCTTCCGACAGAAATTCTGATCAACGAATTGCAGTCCTACGGAGCCCGGCTCGTTGATCCCAAGGTAGGCCACGAAAGCCGCCGCGGCGGCGCCGGACCGTCCGACCACAAGGCGCTGACTATCGACGGCATGACGGTGATGGTGCCGGTGCACACCGCACCCGCATTTGAGAGCCCCTATCTGGTGGAGAAACCGGATGATATGGGCCGCAGCCGCATCAGCCGGGATGGCACGGTGCTGGGCGAGGTTTCCTTTCCGCTGCGGCCGCGCTTCTACGAGCGCTCGACCGCCGACGGCATCCCCTATTCGCAGATCGCCGTGCTGCACGGCAAGGACGTGCTGGCCACGACCGTGCTGCAGACCTGCATCCGCTATCAGAGCCGCACCAAGACTTGTCAGTTTTGCGCCATCGGCCAGTCGCTGGCGGCCGGCCGCACCATCGCCCACAAGACGCCCGAACAGTTGGCGGAAGTTGCCAGGGCGGCCGTCGAACTGGATGACGTCAAGCATATGGTGATGACCACCGGCACGCCGAAGGGCGACGACCGCGGTGCTGCCATCCTGGCCGACAGCGCCCGCGCCATCAAGGCGGCCGTCAACATTCCCATCCAGGCGCAATGCGAGCCGCCGGAAGACGACATCTGGTTCACCCGCATGAAGGAGGCCGGCGTCGATGCGCTGGGCATGCATCTAGAAGCCGTCACCCCGGAGGTCCGTGCTCGCATCATGCCGGGCAAGGCGCAGGTGTCGATCACCAAATACATGGCTTCGTTCAAGGCTGCCGTGGAGGTCTTCGGACGCGGCCAGGTCTCGACCTATATCCTGGCCGGCCTCGGCGACAGCCGCGAGGCCATTCTGGATATCTGCGAAAAGCTTGTCGCGATCGGCGTTTATCCCTTCGTCGTGCCTTTCGTGCCGATCTCAGGCACGCCGCTCGAAAGCCACCCTACCCCCAAGCCCGACGTCATGCATTCGATCCTCGGCCCGCTGTCCCGGATGCTGGTCGACAGCGGTCTGAAGGCCGTCGACATCAAGGCCGGCTGCGGCAAATGCGGCGCCTGCTCGGCCCTTTCCACCTATGAAAGGATGCTGTCCAAATGATGCTCGAACCCTTTTCCCCGTATCGCTCCAGCGAATTCCAGGTGAAGTTCGCGACCTCCGGCTGGGAGCGCAGCGAAGCGCATGCGCTGCGCCGCGCCGTGTTCTGCGAGGAACAGCAGATTTTTGAAGGCGACGACCGCGACGCGATCGACGATCACGCTATCCCGATCGTTGCCCTCTCCATGCTGGGCATTGCCGCGGACCAGCTGGTCGGCACGGTGCGCATTCACCAGGCCGAACCCGGCCTCTGGTGGGGCTCGCGGCTGGCGGTGCATCAGGATTTTCGCAAAATCGGCGCCTTGGGGGCGACCCTGATCAAGCTCGCCGTGTCGTCCGCCAATGCCATGGGATGCCACACGTTCCTTGCCAATGTGCAGCTGCAGAACGGCCTGCTGTTCCGTCGCCTGCATTGGGATGTGATTGAGGAATTCGAGGTCTATGGCAAACCGCATCTCAGGATGAAGGCCGATCTTGTCTATTATCCGCCCTGCATCACACCCGAAGCCGGCTTCGTCGCCCTTCCCAGGAAGGCAGCGTGAGCATGGGCGAGATCGACATCAGGGCACTAGCGGAAAGACTCTCGGCAAGCAGCGGCATTGCTGCCAAGCATGATATCGGCACGATCGCGGCATTGCTCGGCCTGCACGGGCAGCAGGATGCTGTCGGCGATGATTGCGCCGCGCTGCCCGACGGTGACGGCTATCTGCTCTTTGCCATCGAAGGGTTCATGAACGAGTTCGTCGCCGCCGATCCGTGGTTTGCCGGCTGGTGCGGCATCATGGTCAATATTTCCGACATCGTCGCCATGGGCGGCCGGCCGATCGCCGTGGTCGATGCCGTCTGGGCTGATGGCGAGGAGGGCGCGGTCCCCGTTCTGGAAGGCATGCGGGCGGCATCGGCCACCTTCGGCGTGCCGATCGTCGGCGGCCACACCAATATCCGCACCGATCGCGGCCAATTATCCGTCGCCATTCTCGGCCGTGCCCATAAGCTGCTCACGAGTTTCGATGCACGGCCGGGCGATGTGCTCGTGGCGGCCATCGACCATCGCGGCCGCTATCGTGAACCCTTCAACAACTGGGAAGCGGCCACCGATGCCCCGCCGGTCCGCCTGCGCGGCGACCTCGAGTTACTGCCCGAGATAGCCGAGGCTGGGCTGGCGCTTTCCGCCAAGGACATCAGCCAGGGCGGTATCGTCGGCACGGCCATCATGCTGGCCGAATGTTCGCGTGTCGGCATCGATATCGATGTCTCCGCCATCCCCCTGCCCGCCGGTGTTAGCCTCGATCGCTGGCTCGCCACCTTTCCGAGCTTCGGCTACCTGCTCGCCGTCGCACCGGAACATGTCGCCGATGTCGTCACGCGCTTCAACGCGCGCGGCATCAGCGCTGCGGTTATCGGCACCGTCGTGGCTGGCGCCGAAGTCGCGCTGGTCGATGGCAAGAGCCGCGCAGTTGTACGCAATCATGCCGAAACACCACTGCTGCAGCTCGGCCGACGGGAGGTTGCCGCATGAGCCACCCGTCGGACCGAACCCTGCGCATTGCCATGCTGACCCATTCCACCAATCCGCGTGGCGGCGTGGTGCATGCCATGCAGCTCTCCGAAGCGCTGGCGGCCTTGGGCCATGATGTGGTCCTGCATGCGCCGGACGCCAAGGGAACGGGCTTTTGCCGCACACCGTCTTGCGGCACGGCGTGCATTGCCGCGGGGCCAGCGCCCACAGAGATGACGGCCATGGTCGAACAGCGGATCGCAGACTACATCGACTATTTCCGCAGAACTGGAACCGGCGGCTTCGATCTCTTCCACGCCCATGACGGGATTTCCGGCAACGCGCTGGCGACCCTCAAGGCGGAAGGCCTGGTCACCCGCTTTGCCCGCACCGTCCACCATATCGACCAGTTCGCCGATCCGCGACTGATGGCGCTGCAGGATCGATCTATCGACAAGGCAGATGTGCTCTTCACCGTCAGCGCTCATTGGCAGAAGATCCTGCAAGACAGACGCGGCATCCCCTCGACGGTCGTTGGCAACGGCGTCGACATGGAGCGTTACGCACCCACCTGGAACGGCGAGCAGACCGCCCTTCGCGACCGGCTGAAACTGCACGCCGGACCGGTCTTTCTTTCGATCGGCGGCATCGAAGCGCGCAAGAACACGCTCGGCATCCTGGAAGCCTTCCGCCAATTGCGCGCAGTGCGGCCGGACGCCCAGCTGATCGTCGCCGGCGGTGCCTCACTGCTGGATCACCGCGACTATCATGAGGAATTCCGCTCCGCCCTTGCAGCACAGCACGATCACGCCCAGGCCGTCCACATCATCGGCCCCGTGCCGGATGCGGACATGCCCAACCTCTACCGACTAGCCGATGCGCTGGTCTTTCCGTCCTTGAAGGAAGGCTTTGGCTTGGTGGTGCTGGAGGCGATGGCAAGCGGTATCCCCGTGATCATCCCGTCCGTCGCGCCCTTCACCGAATATCTCGGGACTGATGAGGCGATCTGGTGCGACCCGCACCATCCGGCCTCTATTGCCGAGGCCATGGCTCTTGGCCTGATCCCGGAACTGCGCGACCGGCTGATCCCGCGGGGGCTCGAGGTTGCCGCCCGGTTTAGCTGGCCACAGACCGCCGCGCAGCATCTGTCAACATATGCGACAATGATGGAGGCCGCCCATGCCTGAAATGCGCTTCGTCATTACCTGGCCCGATGGCCGCAAGGAGACCTGCTACTCGCCCTCACTGGTGATCAAGGACTATTTCGCCGAGGGCCAAAACTATCCGCTGTCCGACTTTCTCGATCGCAGCCGCACGGCACTCATCATCGCCAGCAACAGGGTCAAGGCAAAATATGGCTACCCCTGTTCGCTGGCGCTCAGCCAACTGTCGCGCATCGAACAGGCCGCCACTGCCTATCTCACCGACGCAGAGGCCGAAGTCCGCTGCGAAAGCTTCATCCTTTGAAAGGACCCACCATGACCACACGACCATCCCTCAAGAGCCACTACAGCGCGGTCGTCATCGGCGGTGGTCAGGCCGGACTCTCGGCCTCCCACTATCTGAAGAAGCACAGCATTGATCACGTGGTCTTTGAAAAGAAGACCGTTGCACATAAATGGAAGAACGAGCGCTGGGATGCCTTCTGCCTGGTAACGCCCAATTGGCAGTGCCAGCTTCCCGACCATCCCTATGACGGCACTGACCCGCATGGCTTCATGGTCAAGGACGAGATTCTCGCCTATGTCGATCGCTTCGTGAAGAAAGTCGATGCGCCAGTCTTCGAGCAAACCAGCGTGATGTCGCTCGAAAAGCAGGCGGACCATTTCCGTGTCGAGACCTCGGCTGGCAGGGTCACCGCCGATGCCGTGGTGATCGCCACTAGCCTCTATGCCGATCCGGCCATTCCGCGTGCCGCCGAACGCCTGCCGGACGAGATCGTCCAGCTTCACACCGCCGCCTATCGCAATCCCAATCACCTGCCGGAGGGCGGCGTCATCGTCGTCGGCTCTGGTCAGTCCGGCTGCCAAATTGCCGAGGATCTGCATCTGGCCGGCCGAGAGGTGCACCTGGTCACCGGCAATGCGCCGCGCTGCGCCCGTTTTTATCGCGGTCGCGATGTTGTCGATTGGCTCGCCGATATCGGCCAATATGACATCACCGTCGAGCATGACGGCATGATCAAGAAGAAGCACGACACCAACCATTACCTGACAGGACGCGACGGCGGCCGCGATATCGACCTGCGCAAATTCGCACTGGAGGGCATGGCGCTGTATGGCCGGATGTCCGGTGTCACCGGCGGCAAGATGCTGTTCGAGTCGAACTTGAAGGCCAATCTCGACGGCGCCGACCGTGTCTACAACGGCATCAATGCCCTGATCGACCGGCATATCGCAGAGAAGAACATCAAAGCACCCGACGGTTCCGTCTATGAACCTGTATGGGAGCCCGAAACCGAGATAACCGATCTCGATTTGAAGGCAGCGGGCGTCACGTCCGTTATTTGGGCCACCGGCTTCAGCCCCGACTGGTCCTTCGTCGGCCTGCCGATCTTCGACGGCAGCACCTATCCGGTGCATCGCCGCGGCGTCACCGCCGTCGACGGTGTCTATGTTCTAGGGCTTCCCTGGCTTTGGACCTGGGGCTCGGGCCGGTTCCTCGGCGTCGGCAAGGATTCCGAACATGTGGTCGAGCATCTCGCCGGTCGACTTTCGGCCCAGACATCGTCTCTCAAGCAATCGATAAACGCCTGATCATGAGCGTAGCCCTTCTCGATTTTCCGCCCGCAGGGCCTTCGGCACGCGACTTGATGGAACGTGCCCTTGATCCGCATATACTCCTCGGCATGCCCCATTTGAATAGCAACGGGCTGTCGGAAACGTGGCTGATGAAGGAGCTCGGCCATCGTCACTGGCTGATGCTTGCGCGTCACCTCGGGATCGACAATGCAGATTTCAGAACGGCCGATGGAGAGGAGGCCTATGCCGCGATCTGTGCAACGTCACTGGCGGATGCGCGCTTCAACGTCGTGCAGGCGAACAACATTCTCACCATCCACTCGAGACTGTCCGCAGTCTCGAAGACCCAGACGTCGACCCGACACGAGTTATCTGTTCACGGCAGAAGCGTCGGCAAGGTCGAATTAATCTCAACCTTCGTTCACAGGAGAATCAAAGGCAACAATCACTCGATAGCACGAGTGGCGTTGCGTGAGGCGCAGGCGCAGCGGTTCGAGTTCAGCCCTCTGGCGCAGAATGCTGCAGATATCCGGAATGGGCGGTTCGGGACGCATTTCGGGTTTCCTGTCCTTGCCAACAAAGCGCTCCGAACCTTTAAGTTTGATCCCAGCACCTCGCAGGAGTTCAATGGCGCAGGACTATTTTACTTTGCCGAGTTTCAAGCAGTAGCCGATCGCGCCTTGGAGAATTGGCTTCCCTCCTCAGGTCCCGTCATTCGAAGAGATGTCTTCTTCCTTGGCAATATCGAGAAAAATGAAAGCGTTTTTTTTGACCTTACTGCTTGTTTTGACAAGCAGAAATCTGCCTATGGGCAACTAAGACGCGAAAATGGGAAAGTGATCGCCAAAATCTTCGTTATGTGGAACATTTTGTGCTGATTTCCTCCATGCTTCCAAAGCGCATTGTTTCCGGCAGGCAGATGGCGTGTTGGGAGAAAGTCGATTGGAGTGTTTGACCGGCGGCAGCTACGATGCGTGCTTTAGGTGTTCATCCTCGCCTCGTTTTAGGTTGCCTGAGGAAGGCCGGATGCTGATTGCAGGCACGATCGGTCGCCCGCTCATTCGCAACCGTCCGGCCAGGTCATTTGAGCGCGGATTTGGACATTCCACGGCAATAGCATCGATCCTGTTGATGGGACGCAGCGATGGGGTAAAGACCTCACGCAGATACTGCACAGCAATTTCCGTCCACACTCGCTCGGATACCAGACCCCGGCAGACTATGCCGGGTGCATCGCCGCAACCGGCCCCAACGCTACGCAAGATGAAAGCTTCGCTTTTCCGCCGGCTGCTCACACCGCGCCACTTGGCCGCCGGACGGTTCTCTGTCCCGCCGAAGCTCGCGGAGCGGCATCAAGCGCCTTCAGCCGCTTCACCTCAGAGACTTCCATGCCGCCGTACTTGGCTTTCCAATTATAAAACGTCGCTTCTGAAATTCCGTGCTTCCGGCAAAGGTCGGCCACCTTCACGCCAGCTTCCTGTTCCTTCGGCATCGCGATAGTCTGCTCTTCCGTAAATATCTGCTTCTTCATTCGTCCGTCCTTTAATAGGCCGGAACGCTAATTCATTCTGGAGGAGATTCGCAGTGACAGGTCAAATTGGTCGCACCCATCAACATTAGTGAATTCAAACGGGTGACCTTTCCCTAGTCGGCGAGACAAGGTGATAGCAGGAACAAAATGAAATACGTTTCAGTCATAGTTTTAACGTTTATGTCGATTTTTTTTGGATGGTTATTCTTTGAAAGGTACTGGAAGTTTCGAGATTGCATATCCCAAGCATTATCCAGTTGCCTCACTCCCGATGGTGATAATCTAACGCAAGGCGGTTCTCTGTGGGCTGGTTTCGCAGGGTTGTTCTTGTTGCTCGCTATGATCTCAGCCTGGCGCGCTTTCCGGAACCGGGATGATGCTGACAAATAGCTGTAGCGGCCTTCGAAATGTGGCAAGCCTGCAACCGGACGGCTGGTTGCCCGCACTAAGTGCAACTGAACCAACTCGTCTGCCACGTCCGGCCAAGTCTATTTGACAGCCTAGGCCATATTCCACGGCAGGTCACATCGACGCTATTGATCGGATGATCGGCGACGCGCATGAGGACGCCGCGAAGGCGGGCCTCCCGGCGATCCGACTCAATCCGTGAGCCTGATGCGGAATGAATGTGGCACGCTCGGCTTGCTAGCTGCGGAGAAATTCCCAGAAGTGTAGCGTTGAACGCCTGTGAAGATTCAATGTTAGCGATATGCCGGCCAGGTAACGACAGATGCCGACCGTGTTGCACGCAAGCAGCAATGATTTCGAGATCGGATGGCGGGCACACCGGGTCGTCATCGCCGGAAAGGGCGCGCAGGGGGTGGCGATCCGTTTGATATCGTCACATAGGTCGGCCCCGGCCGGAGCTACGCAGCAGCCGATATACCCATCGATCGACGTAGCGACAAAACTGTCGAGCACCTTGCCGACAGTGCCGGGTCCGACTGTGTTGAATCTCGGAGTGAACCAGCGTTCGGCGGTCGCGGCGGCTAGTGTCGCAAGACCACTCTCCCGCACAGCCTCAATGCACGCGGCCCAGCTTTCGGCGGTGCCGATCTTCGCCGACGCCACGCATATAACGATCTTGTCCAGACGCTGTCCGGGGTAGATGCTGGGCCACTGCCCCGTTAGGCCTCCGATAGACAGCCACAGTGCCGGACGGCGCCGCGCCCCGCCCGGCAAACGCCGGATCAGGCTTACTTCAATGCGCTGACGCCAATGAAGGCCGCAGCATAATCGAGGCGGAAATCCACGTAGCAATACGCCCGAAACTGTTCAGACAAAACGAAAACCTCTGCCGTCATCGAATCTGCGGCAACCGTTGCGCCCGAAAATTGATGGTGCCCGCCTTGACGGGACTCGAACCGCGGCCCCTCTCGTTGGACAAGCCGCGGCACCGTCACAGATGCGCCAATAGCGCAAGTATGCACCGCACCTTCTCACAAAGCAGCTCATTTATTTCGGACAGGGTATAAGCTCAGTCCTCTTTTCAAACGCGGCTTTTGGCGGTCTTGTCATGCGCCGGGCGATATCGACTTACCATAGCCGTCGAGCAGAGCTGCGACGTCCTTGAGCATGGCCGTCAGGAGCTTTGTTCCGCTGATCGTAATCGCGAGGTCCGCACGCTCGAACAGGGCAATGCAGATCTCGCCGGGATCGTGCCTCGATTGGTAGGCGATGCCATCCGGACTGTCCGGATGATCCCAAAGTGCATCGGCCCATAGCCCGCATGGCTCATACGGACCCGTCGAAATCGCATTGTCCGTGCCGAGCGCCTGTAATCCCGTCCCGTGCATGCGCACGATGCGAAGTTCCCTTTGGGAGCTGAGTTCAGTTGCAGCCCGACCGGTGATCTCCGTTGCAGCCACCATCAGGCGCTGCGGATTGCGCAGGATCGTCTCTGCCAATGCGCCGCTTCGGGTCATTCCGACATAGAGAATTCCGAAGCGACCGCTCACGCTGTCGAAGCGGTTGGTTGGAGCGATGCCTTTTCCCGGTCCGAAGAAGATCGGGGAGAACGTCGAACGGTGGATGCGATGAAGACGCTGTCCTGCGGGCAATATGTCGATCGGCAGGGACTTGGTGTTGAGCCAGGCAGGAGGTGGCAGGGCAGCGCCGGAAGGACCACGCTGTCGGATGCGTCCCGCCGGCATCAGGCAAAGCCATCCGATCCAT
Organism: Rhizobium sp. USDA 3886; assembly: GCF_056279785.1. Taxonomy (NCBI): domain Bacteria; kingdom Pseudomonadati; phylum Pseudomonadota; class Alphaproteobacteria; order Hyphomicrobiales; family Rhizobiaceae; genus Rhizobium; species Rhizobium sp. USDA 3886. The sequence continues at coordinate 2,413,750 of NZ_JBWCDC010000003.1, forward strand.
TGGCACGGACAAGCCGCAGGACCGCGTCCGGCTCGCCGCTGCGCAGCATCTCTAGGGGCGAGCGTCCGCCAAGCGCCGTGTCAGGCGCCAGCAAAAAGTCCAGTGTCGCCCAGGGACCTGCCGATGCAAAGCCACGCACGACATCGGCGATCCCGGCAACCACCTCACCCTCATCGAACTGGCGAGCAGGGTAGCGCCAGTCACTTCCTTCGCGCACAGCCAGCATGGTATTCGACCGCCGTCTCTTGTCGACCGCCTGTCTGGTGATACCCAGCGTCCGTCCGGCCTCGTCTGCGGACAATACGCCGCCGGCGAGCTTGAGCAGGCGCTGGCGATGTTCGACATTCCGGGCCAGCGCCGGGACCAGCGGATCGAGATCGGTCACTGCCGATCCAATGATATCGGAGCGGCTGAGAAGCTGGGCGAGGGAGCCGGCGTCGGTCGGAGCGGCGAGCGCGTCCGTCAGGATCTTCGTCGACACATTCGCGGAAATGCGCTCCAATGCCGACATCGCCCGACGGAGGAAAGCTGCCTGGACGGAATCTGGATCGGCATGAATGTTGAGCACCAGGCTCGAAGCTGCATGTTCACGGGCCATGTCGGCCTCCTTTTGGTTGTCGTAGTATTTATATGGTGAATACATCTACGAAGTCAACTTTCTTGACGCGCCCCGTGGTCATGAGGAGGGCTTGTCGCAAAGATTGAGGCGGCCGAAGTTATCCCCTGAAAGGGTTGTCTTTTCATGCTTTGTTAACATTTTGCAGTCCGAAGAGGCGCGCAAGTAGATCGTTCTGGTCGTTGACCGTCCAGTCGCCGGAACGACCGAAGCCTTTCCTCAGCCACAGCATCGCTTCAAAACCCGCGATTGTTTGCCGCGCCGTTTTGAACGCTTCGGCATGTTCAAGCAATCCATGCACTTGTCGGGCGTAATGTTATCCTGAGTAACGATCAGGGCGATGCAGATCCAGGACAGCCGCAACTCGATCTCGGTCTTTTGGAAGGAGAGGAGTTTTCTGTTGTGGCAAATGAAAAATCTGATTTACTGGCACTTCGCTGGTTGGCTTTCAGGGGGATATTGCCGATGGTGCAGACGCGCAGGGATATTTTGCTTGGTAGTTTGGCGTTACTTGGCACCGGCGCGGTCCAGAAACCGGCACTCGCCCTGCCCTCTTCCTATTTTGCCGGCACCGCCGTCGACAATGGGGTGACGTTCCGAAAGACCAACTTCGCCAAGATCGACAAGCAATGGCACCGCCAGGTTGTCAAATATTTCAGCAGTGAGCCGGTCGGCACCGTTGTTGTCGATACAAGGCACCATTTTCTCTACGTGATCATGGAGAACAAGACAGCCATCCGCTATGGCGTCGGCGTCGGCCGCGAGGGCTTCAAATGGTTTGGCCGCGCCACGATCGACCGCAAATCGCTTTGGCCGCGCTGGACGCCACCGCCGGAGATGCGCAAGCGCCATCCCGAGCTGCCCGAATTCGTGGCGGGAGGCTCGCCGAAGAATCCACTCGGCCCCCGCGCCATGTACCTGCTTCGCGACGGCGTCGACACCGGCTATCGCTTCCATGGCACGCTGGAGCCGGGGAGCATCGGTAAGGATGCCTCCAGCGGTTGTATCCGCATGTTCAACGAAGACGCCATCGATCTTTACCAGCGTTGCCCCGTCGGCACCGCTGTGCAGGTTTTGCCGCATATTGCCGACCAGGCTGAAAATGCCGCTCAGGTCAGTGTAACAACCCCGGTCGAATGAGGAATACCACCTGATGTCTCCTACGACCGGATACGCGGGACGCCTTGTGGCCGCGGCCATGCTCCTTGCGCTCGCCGCCTGCACCACCACCGATATCGCCTCCGTGGAAGAACCTGCTGCGGCGCCAATGACCGGTCAGACCAACGATCCAGCGCCCGGTTTCGAGAACATCACGGCTGGCAGCGAAGAGGATTTTATCCTCAATGTCGGCCGACGGATCTACTTCACGCAGGACTCTGCCACGCTCGATTCCGTCGCCATGGCAACGTTGGATAACCAAGCCACTTGGCTCAACAAGAACCCGAGTTGGCTGCTCAAGCTGCAGGGATTTGCCGACGATTCCGGTTCCGCGTCTAAAATGGAGGCGCTGTCGCAGCAGCGCGCCGATGCGGCAATGGCCTATCTCGCCTCGAAGGGCGTGGACGCCAGGCGAATGTGGGCCAAGGGTTACGGCAAGGACCGCGACGTCCGCGACTGCACGGAGCGCTCGTGCAAGGTGCAGAACCGGCGCGTCGTTTCCAATCTGCGCACCCAGCGCGAGGGAGTCTGATCGCACGTTGCCTGTGCCTCTTTCTGCGATTCGTCATCCCTGGCAAATTCTTCGAGAACGACGTCAAACAGCCCTCGTTGCCCAGGCGCGACGGCATTCCATTTGGCTGGCAAGAGAAAGCCGGTCCGCGTCGGGCAATTGCGATGTGGCGGGAAACAGAAATACCGCTCCCGGCGCCGCCGCGGTGCGAACGACGACGCAAACGGGCCTCGCCTTGCGGCCGGACTCTTCACCCGAGGGAGCCTGGCCTTTCCACAGGTAGAAAGAGTGGACGATCTGCCCAGGGTTAAGCATTGTCGCCCTCGATAGTTGCCTCAAGACCAGTCATAAGTTCCTCGTGGATTTCTTCGGGAGCATCCATAAGGCCGTATGCAACGGTGTGGGAACGACCGATGAGCTTTCGGTATTGCTCAGCGGTAAGGATGACGAGCTTGTCCTTACCGCGCTTCGTCAGGGTGACAGGTTCGACCAACGCCGCCCCCAGGATTTCCCTCGAAGCGCGGTTCATATCTGAGAAGGTGAATTGCTTCATGGCCCACGTCTCCCTACTGAATTACGCATTCTATGCAATTTATGCAATTGGAATGGCGATCGTTGCCCGGCCGTTCGTCACCTAAATCAAAAGCAGCGAGGAGCATTCGAAACCTCCTCGCTGCTGACGATGATCTATTTCGGCCGACGGTTGGCTTTCAGGCTAGCCGCATCGCGTCATCCGCCATTCAATCGCACGACCAGTTCGTCAACGGCAGCCTCCACGGTTTTCGACGCGCTATCGATGACAATCGGGCCGTGCCATTCGTCATACGCTCTTTCGGAAACTTCTTGCCATGTCGGCTTCACGAGACCTTCGACGTCGGTGACGCGTGTTTCAACACGCTTGCGGTGCTCCGCTCCATCAGAGCATACCACCTCGACCTCCACCGCCGTCACGCCAGCAGCTTGCGCGACTGCAAGCCAAGATACTCGGGTTATTTGGAGGGGATTGACGGAGTCCGCGATGACCGTTCTGCCGAGGGCCAGATTATCTCCGGCAATGCCGTAAGCAACGATGTAGCCTGCAGGTCCAACGTCATCTGCCACTCCGGAAGCGCGGATTGCTTGCTCGATGGTATCGACGCGCACATGGATAGCATTCAGCCGCTGCGCCAAAGCGCGGGCAATCGTCGTCTTTCCACTGCCAGGCAGACCGCCGAAGATAATGAGCATGAGGTGACCGTGGAATAGGTTGCCGTAAATTCCCGTCAAAACTCAGCTTACCGACTTCCAGCGCACGATCAACGACCGAATTCACGTGATGGGGACCATTCATCGACTCATCGAGCCGTCACTCGCCGCAAGGGATATCGAACAACAGCAGTCCCGGTTCGCCAAGGGAAAGCTGCGCCACAACTTGGCCTTCCGGGTTCAGGATAGCCGTTGGTCCCCAGGCAATACGCCCGTCACGCTCGCCGGTCACGTCTGCGGATACAAGCCATAGCCCCGTCTCTCGGCATCGATCACCTCGCACGGCATTGTGCAAATCCTTGAAAGCCTCCGCCTTTTGACGTGGCATCATGTTGTTTGCGCAGCAGACAATCAGCGATGCTCCAAGATCGGCGACCTTCCGCGCCACCTCGGGAAAGTTGGTGTCGTAAGAGACGTTAATCCCGAAAGGCAGGCCATCGACTTCGAAGACAGGGGTGTCATCTCCTGCGTCGAACACCGCCCGCCCGCCATCCAGATGCTGCTGCTTGCGATAGCGGCCGACAAGGACCCCCGCATTTCACGACGACGGCGGTATTGAATATTCGCCCATCCTCTATCTCGATTAAGCCGAGGACGATCATCGGTCGCGCTTTGGAGAGCCGTCTCAACACGGAACAGAAGACGTCTGATCGGAGATCGACGGCGACCCGTCGGACTGAGAGTTCTTCGGTCAGATAGCCCTGAAGAAAGCACTCCGGGAAGCAGATCAGAGACGTGTTGTTCTCCTCGGCCTGACCCACAGCATCAATCGCATGTTGGGTCGCGGCTTCAATCTGGTCTCGGAATTCAGGCGTCTGGGCCGCAGCAATCCCGTACGGTCTTCATGATAACTGGCCTCGCTCCACGTCCGGTATCCAAATGGCCCATCAACATTCCGATCGCGGATATTCACGCAAATGACACGATGGCACTGATGTGGCCCCTTGCCAACGCACGACCCTTCTTCCAATGTATTTGCAAGAGGCTTCCAGAGACGAGGATCAAAATGCCAACGGGAACCGTGAAGTTCTTCAACCAAGCCAAGGGCTTTGGCTTTATTCAGCCGGACGACGGATCGACCGACACGTTCGTTCATATCTCCGCCGTCGAGCGCTCGGGGCTTGCCAGCTTGAGCGAAGGTCAGAAGGTCAGCTACGAGATCGTTCAGGATCGCCGGTCGGGCAAATCGTCCGCCGAGAACCTGAAGGTCCTGTAGATTTCAAATTGTTATCGGCGATTTGCCGGTAACGCTCAGGGAGGCAGGCACGTCAGGAAAGAAGAAAGCTGCAAGCGCCAACGTTGTTCCTGCTCGCAAGCATCGCTTACGGCCGAAACGAGGTGTGCGCCGCGGCGTGCTCGTCAAGGCAAATCGTCAGATCGCACTGCTTGCTGCACTCGCGGCTCTGCTCTTCCTCTTTGTCCTCACGGTCGGCACACTTTTCGACTGAAATGCGCAAACCCTTGGAGTGCGCCCCTGAGGGTGGACAGATATCAGGCCGCTGTTTTGCTAGTCTGCCGCTGACCCTCCAACTGCTGCGGGCTCAGGAACAGGTCGAGCGCCGCAGCGCCTGCCAGGCCCGAGTTCTGGCCCGCCCGGACGATCTTCACGTTTTCCGCGGCCACCGATCCCATCAACGGCGCTCGTCAACCGCCTTATTCGGCAGCTGCCAGAAAGAAGCTGTTTTGTGAGGAAGCGGCGAGAGCATGAACCCTGGCTTCAGTCTTGGCGATCAGCTGATAGAATTCGTCCTGCGCTTCAACATCCAGCTGGATGACAGCGTTGACATCGTCTGGCGTGTCACAGACGCAGGCGACTGCCGAGATAGGACAGATGCCGCCTGGATAGCGTTTCCCGGTGCCGGTATAGGCGCGGCGGCCCCAGCGTTCCGAATAAACTGTCTCTTCGCGGTCGAGGTGCAGAATGGTTCCCTTGCACGCGGTGACGATGGCGGCCTTGCCGTAGGCGAACCAGTGATAGTTCAGCTTCCGCAGAATATATTTGCCGGTGATGTCCTCACCCGCCAGCTCCGCTGGGTCATCAATCATTCTGATCATGCTGGCTACCTCTCATGTCGCGCTAATATCCTTCAGCGTCGCCAGCGCGACAAGATAGAAAAACGTAATATTCGTAGTAGCTTAGTCACAAAGTGTTTCCGATTCTTACACTTCGAGCACCCATTCAGGCGGCTGGTGCTGTTTGGGAAGAGCTGAATCGAGTTGGGGATGAACCGAAAGCGCGTCGTTTCGTGGCCAAGGTTCAAAGGTACGTGGGAAGGCCGAGCCAATGGCATAAATTACCCTGACCTGCGTGTCCGACGAGCTTTTTAGCGACGACTTATCTTTGAACTACTGGTTTGGTTCGAGGTCCCGCGCTTCAACCCTCAGCCACTCGACAAACTGTGCAACACGAGCGTTCTTGGCGCTTCGCGACGGCTCGATGAGGAAGTAGCCGTTTCGTGTAGTGACCGAATGCCCGGTAAGTCTGACCAGAGCTTTCTGATCCAACAGGTTTCTGACCAGACGCTTCCACCCCAATGCAATACCGTGACCGTTCAAGGCTGCGTAGATAGCTTCGGTATAAAAACTGCATCGCAAGCCTGACGGCCGTTTCGGGGCCTGAATCGCAAAGGCGGCGAACCACTCGTCCCATCCGGTCCAGCTTGGATCTTCGGTGTCAGAGCTGATTAGAGGGTGCCGCGTTAACTCGTGCAGGTCTCCAAACTGCTCCAACTGCTCGGCATAATCCGGGCTACAGACCGGAAAAATCTCGTCCTCGAAGAGAAGTTCGGCTCGACCGTCTGGCCACATCCCATTTCCATAACGGATCGCCAAATCGATATCGCTTCCATCGAGGCTTGCAGCATTGTCTTGAGAGATGATCCGAAGCGGTATCTCCGGGTACTTTTTAGAAAATGAGGCGATCTTCGGCAGCAGCCAGAAATGCGAGAAGGCGACGCTGGCCGAAATCGTAAGGCCCTCGTGGCTTTCGTCCCTTTTTATTTCCGCGATCGTGTCAGCCATAAGATTAAAGGCCGTCGTTGTAGCCGCAGAAAGGGTCCGGCCCTTGTCTGTGGCTTCGATCTTTCGATGCAAGCGCCTGAAGAGCGGAACGCCAAGGCCTTCTTCCAGCAGATGGATCTGACGGCTGACGGCTGCTTGCGTGACGCCCAATTCACTCGCCGCCTTGGTGAAGCTCCCTAGCCGGGCAACAGCCTCGAATGCGGTCAATCCGGTCAAAGGAGGGAGCTTTCTACGCAAACTCACCAAGACAACGGACCTCCCATGACCTTAATCGCCAGTCTCTTTAGCATTACATTGCGTTATGTCAAATACGGTTGAGAAATGCCATTGAGGAGGACGATCTGCAGGACTTCATCACGATCGTAGCATAAGGCCAAGTTATAGTCCGAGTTACGGCTCGAACGCGGCAGTGGGCAGATGGAAAACCCGTCCTCTCTCGAACCGTCTAATTCAGGCGCTGAACCCGCCGTGCTGGGCGCCGGTTCCCGGTCTTAAAGAAGCACGGCGTCGCCGACCCTCAAAATGCCTCGATGACCAGGTCGGCAATAGACACCCATATTCCGGTTGCCATACCGAATGACATTCCTGAGTATTTCAGGATCATTCTCGAGGCCTTCCTGAGCGACAATTGTAAACCCACAACGCTTCGTCGGCGCGACTACGGCGTTTGAGACTGCTCCCAGACGGAGCGGCCGACCGATCCAGTCCAACTCGGCAAAGCCTTTGATGCCGATATCAGATTGCACGAATATATTAGGCCTAAATCTCCGGCGGTCTGGATCGCCGTCGGGATGGATGGATTTAAGGTATTCCACAGAAGCGCTTGTGAGCAGATGGAGTGGCGCAACATCATATCGATTGACTGCAAATTCCGTTTCGGCTGTACCGTATCCGGATCGCTCATAGGGTCTCACAGTCACTTCGAAACCGAAGAATGCAGACAAAAGGCCGGCGAGATGGGGTGCGCCGATGGCAAGCCAATCTTGGTCTGGCACTTGGACTTCCACTCCGCCGGCAGCCGTAGTCCTGGATTTGACGAATATGGCTTTATGCCAACGCTGATCGCGTTCGGGATGGGCAACAGTTCCCGTCGCTACCTCCACCAGGGCAAACCGTCGATCACCAACCACTCCGTCGACCGAAACCTCAGCATGATCCAACCTCTCTCCCGCCACTGAGCTTACCGGATAGCGCCAAAGTTCACCGATCCTACCTATTTGACGCACGTTTAATGAACTCCCACGGTCGCAGCGCGAAGCTGGGAGGGAGTCTGTCCGAATAGGCGCTTGAACGTTCTCGTGAAATGAGACGCGTTTTCGAAACCAACGTCGAGGGCAATCTCAATCATCGGCAGTCTTGAATGGGCCAGCAATGATTTTGCACGCTCCATGCGCACACGGGTATAGGCCTGAGCTGGTGACATTCCAGTCTTCTCAAGGAATACGCGCTCGAGTTGGCGCCGCGACAGTCCCACCGACGCCGCCAGCGCCGGGATCGAGATCCCGTCTTCCAGATGCTGTTCCATCGTGATCATCGCAGCTTTCACGCGCGCATCGTCATAATTTTCGTGGAGCGGCCGGCGGGGCTGTACATCCGCTGGAGACCGTGCCTTTTCGATCTGCAAAACCTCCAAGGCGTTTCGCTCAGCCTCCCGGCTGATGTATCGTCGCACGAGTAAGGCAGCCATGTCGGCAGCGCTGCTTCCGCCCACGCAAGACCCGCGCTGGCGATCGAGATTGAAGATCCGATCCGACCGCACCGGAAGATCGGGGAACCTCTCTCGGAAACTCTTGGCATGCAGCCAGCTTACGCACGTCTCATGACGTGTCATCAGTCCGGCATCCGCAAGAATGAACGAACCGGTGCAGAGCCCAATCAGCGGTACCTTCTGGATGGAGGCGCGCTTCAGGAAGGTAACCGTTTCCTGGTCAACAGGCCGCTCCACGCAAAGCAGCCCGCCAACCACGACGATGTAGTTGAAACGGGACGGATCGACGAAGTCCGACGTAGGAGCGACCTGGACACCGCAGCTCGATGTAATCAGATGTCTGGTACTTCCGAGCACCTGCCAATCGGCAAGGACCCTTCCGGAACGATCCGCTTCGTCACTCGCCAGGCGCAAGGTATCGACGAACAGCGCAAAGGCCGAAAGCGTAAACGATCGAGCCAGAACGAAGCCTACCTTAAGACGCTTAGGTGGTACCGCGGCATCTCCGGTTCGGAAATCTTGTGGTCGCATCATCTTGTCTTCCTGGTGCATTTGCTCGCCTGGAGCAGACGTTGACTTGATCCGAAAACTGCGAGCAAGCAGTGTTCATCGATGAAGAAGCTATTTTTCATCTCGGCTTTGAGAGACTGTTGCGATTAAACAGCCCGCGGGACAATCCGTCGAGCAGCAGTGCGACTGCGACGATTGCCAGGCCGGCTCGCAGCCCAAGGCCCATCTCCATACGTGTTAAACCGCGTGTCACCTCTGCACCAAGGCCACCCGCTCCCACGAGACCGGCCAGCACCACCATCGCCAGAGACAAAAGAATGCACTGGTTGAGCCCGACGAGAAGCGTTTGCTTCGCAAGAGGGATCTCGATCTTCCAAAGCACCGATCGCGGATGGGCGCCGATGGCGCTGCCGAGTTCCATGAACTCCTTCGGCACCTGGTTGAATGCCAGTGTCGTCAAACGCAGCATTGGCGGAATGCCATACACGATCGTGGCGATAATTGCCGGTACCCGCCCGAGGCCGAAGATCATGACCGCCGGGATAAGGTAGACCCACGGCGGAACCGTCTGCATCACGTCGAGAACCGGGCGCACCATTGCCTCCAAGGTCTTGTGGCGCGAACATAGCACGCCGATCGGAAACGCGATGAGCACGGATATCAACACAGCAACGGTAACCAGAGCGACGGTCTGCATCGACGCCGCCCATAGCCCCACGATCAGGCAGAAGCAGAGGCAAAGGCCGGCAAGGATCGCGAAGCGGAGGCCAACGGCCACGAATGCCAAGACGATGACAATCACAATCAGCGCATAGGGTGGCACAAAAAGGAGTGCAGCCTCGATTCCCGAAAGGACCGCTTCGACGCCATAACTGATCGCAGCAAACAGTGGATGAAGGTTGGTGTTGAGCCAATCGACTGCCGGTGCCAGGAAGGCGCCGGGGGAAAACTGCAAGATCGAAGGGTTCATGACGTCCTCCCCGCACCGAGGCGCGCTGCGCTCTGGGTTATCCGGTCAAGCACCATGGTGAGAACCACGATGGCGATCGCTCCGTTGATCGAGGTCGCGATGTCGAGCGTTCGGATAGCTCCATAGATGGTTTCCCCCAGCCCGCCGGACCCGACGATGCCTGCGATGACGACCATGCCGAATGCCATCATCAGGCTTTGGTTGATCCCTGCCATGATGCTGGGAAGAGCAAACGGAAGGCGGATCTTGAAGAACATCTGGCCGGGCGTGATGCCGCTTGCCTCGCCGAGCTCGATGAACTCCTTAGGCGTCATTCGGATACCGAGAGAGGTCAGTCGGATAGCTGGAGGCATGGCGACGACGACAGTCGCGATCAGCGCCGTGGCCGGCCCGTAGCCAAGCAGCGCAATCGCAGGCAGCAGGTAGATGTACGGCGGAAGCGTCTGGATCAAATCCAGGCCAGGCTCCATGAAGCGATCCAGGGCGGTGAAGAACCCGGCTGCAATACCGATCGGGATTCCGATGGCCAACGCAAGTACGGTGGCTGTCAGCACCAGAGCCAAGGTGCTCATCGTCTCCGGCCAAAGGCCCATGGAAAAGCAGAGCGCGAGTGCAGCGCCACTCAGGACGGCGAACCAGGCATTGACCAGCCGCCAGCCGACAAGCGCTACGACGAGAGCAACCACATAAAACGGTGGAAGTTCCAGGAGCCACAGGATCGCGTCATAGAGTCCTTCGAGACCCCATCGGACGTAATCGAAAAGGAACTCCCCGTTGTCACTCACCCATTCGAGCGCGGAGTCCGTCCATTCGTCAAAAATATCGGTGAAGCCTGAACTGTCCATGTCATTGAGCTCCAGTGAGGGGTTACGCCGCCGCGAGATCGTTCGTAGAAGTTCCCTTGACGCCCATCAGGAGGCTCCGTGGCGTGACCACGCCGACAACCTGATCGTTGTCTACGACGGCGATGGCATCGCGCTCCGACTGCATCGTCAACGTGATGAGTTCGTCGATGTCGGCATCCGGCGTGGTGCGCGCCAGCGACGAAATGTCTGAGTTTGGCTCGCTCCGCTGAAACTCAGTGACGCTGCGCATGACAGAATGTGCCTTGATCAGATGAAGGCGGGATATGCCGGCAACGAATTCGGCGACGTAGGCGTCGGCGGGATTGAGAATGATCTCCTCGGCCGTGCCGGTCTGAATGATCACACCATCCTTCATGATGGCGATGCGATCGCCGATCCGGATCGCTTCATCCAGATCATGCGTGATGAATACCGCAGACTTGCCGAGCGCCTTGGTCAGTTGCCTGAACTCATCCTGAAGCTGGCGACGGATAAGGGGATCGAGCGCGCTGAACGGCTCGTCCATAAGGATGATTTCGGGGTCGGCAGCGAGCGCGCGGGCAAGACCGACGCGTTGCTGCATGCCGCCGGAAAGTTCCGCGGGATAGCGGGTCACCCAGTCGGCGAGGCCGACCTTCTCCAAAGCCGCACTCGCAGTCTCGTTTCGCTCGGGTTTCGGAATTCCCTGCACCTCAAGGCCAAAGGCCGCGTTTTCGAGCACCGTTCTGTGCGGCAACAGAGCCACGCTTTGAAATACCATTCCGATATTGCGGGCGCGCATCTGCCTAAGATCAGCAGGCGACATGGCAGCCAAGTCGCGTCCCTTCACTAGGACCTTTCCCGCACTCGGCGTGATCAGCTTGTTGAGCAGACGGATGAGCGTCGACTTTCCGCTCCCCGACAGTCCCATGATGCAGAAGATTTCGCCGCGCCGCACCTGGATGCTCGCCTCGGACACGCCGACAACACAGTTGAACTCCTGCAGAACCTGTTTTTTGCTGAGACCGCGCTCAGCGAGGGACTTCATCGCGGCAGAGGACTTGTCTCCGAAGACCTTCCAGAGGGATTGGCAGTCAATCAGGACTTCATTGGTATCGACATTTTCGGTTTTCATAGCGATCCCCTTTGAGCCAGTTGGCGCTGGCTTTTCTCGTTGGCTTCAGGGTGGCCGCCCGACGAGATCGGACGGCCACGACGCGGCCAGTATTACTTGATGTTTTCCCAGCGCTTGATTAGATCGGCATGGGCGCCGATCCAGTCCTGGACAGCCTGGTCCATCGTCTTGCCATCCTTGACCTCGCCATTGATGGTGGTGATGTCGGCGAGTGGAACGTAGACGCTGGCCATCACTTCGCGTGCATGCGGGTTCTCTTCCGAAAAGCCCTTTTGGCCGATCCAGTAGTAGCTCTGCGGCGGCGGGAAGACGCCCTTTGGGTCCTTCAGGTACTTCACCTCGTACTTCTGGACCATCCATGACGGTTCCCAGATCGTCACTGCGACCCATTCCTTGCGGTCATAGGCGGATTTCAGCGCCGCGGTCATCGCGGCCGTGCTGCCTTCGACAAGCTGCAGCTTGATATCGTAGTCCTTGACCGCGTTCGACGTGTCGCGCATTAGGCCGGAGCCCGGCTCGATCCCGATGATCTTGCCGCCGAACTTATCGGCATTTTCGTTGAGCTGTTCGAGCGAATCGATGGGGACGTATTTAGGAACGGCAACGCCCTGGTAGAGACCATGCGAGACGGGCGAAATTTTTTCGAGACGGTTCTTGTTCTTGTCCCAGTAGTCCTGAGCGACGTAGTCCGTCTGAGAGGCGAGAACCTGGATGTCGCCCTTGGCAAGCGCGGCATAGGCAATGCCCCATTCGGAGAACTCGGTCACCTTCACGGTATAGCCGGCGTCCTCAAGAACCTTCTTTGTTATTCCGGTGATGGGCGTCAGGTCTTCCCACGACAGCGTGCCCATGTTGATCGTCTTTTCTTCCGCGTGCGCTGGAAGCATGCTCATTCCGATCATCGCAGCGGCGCAGAGCGCCTTCCACAAAGCCTTCATTGTTCTTACTCCTAGTTCTCGTTCCCATTCTCATTGAAGTCCTGCGGGCAGCGCAGTCTTCATATTGCGTGGGCCGAGGGATCATCCCTCGCGGCCTGCACGCAATTCCTGAAAGCGGATGACCGAATTGACCCCCAGCCACGCGACGGGCTCGGGAGGCAACCTGCTCGGCTCCGGCTGGTTCTTGTATTTGTCGAGTTCGGGGCTATCCGCGCCGGCCGCCAGATCGGCGGCCATCATGCCCGCGAGGGTGCTCTTGACGGTGCCGAGACCATTCTCGCAACACGCCGAGAAAAGGCCCTCTTCCACTTCGCCGAATGCCGGCACATGGTTCCTGCTGAGGCACAGCGCACCGGCCCAGCTGTATTCCATCGGCAGGCTTTCCAGTCCGGGGAAGCGGGCATCGAACGACCGACGCTGCTCAGCAGCCACAGAGGCGACGCGCCTCTCCGACACCTTAAGACCTGGGTCGTATGTGAACCTCGTCCTGATGACGATCCTGGAAAGCCCATTGGTGGTGATCTTGCGTACTGTCGCTCCCATGGGATCTGCCGGCAACAGTGCCCATCGATCGGTGCCGGTAACGTCCCCTGCGAACTCGTTCTGGGAGAAGGCGGCGGTCATCGACGCGTATGTGAAGATGTGCATCAGCCGTCCACGGAAGTGGCCAAAGCTTTCGACGTGGCCGTTTACGGCTAGAATGACCTTCGGTGCGGAAACAGATCCGCGGCTGGACTTCGCCTTCCAAGACTTGCCTTCGCGTGAAAGCTGCAGCACCGGCGAATGTTCGTAGATGGTAACCTTTGATCGAAGCCCGTGCGCCAGGCCACGGATATAGTCGGCGGGCTGGATCATCACGGCGCCTGGGGTGTAAAGCCCCCCGCGATAATAGCGCGAGCCCGTCATTTCCCGCATTTGGCCGGCATCGAGAACGCGGTGTTCCTCGCCGATCTTTTCAAGAGATTTGCGGTAATTGTCGTTGAGGCCGAGCCCGCGGTCGGAGGCTGCGGCATTTACCTTGCCTGACGGATCGAACGTTTCCCTGGACAGGTCGTATTCGGCCGCGACACCAGCCGCGAAGGCGATCGCCAACCGGTTCTGTCTGATCTCGTCCTTGCTTGCCTGCTCGTCTGCTACCGAGTATTCGCCTGCCGACAAGTTATGCGGCACGTCGATCATGAAGCCGGAATTCCTCCCGGCCGGTCCCTTCGCAAGTTCACGAGCCTCCAGGACGACAATCTTGTCTTGGGGCCGCAGTTGCGAGAGACGCTCAGCCGCCGACAGGCCGGCAAATCCCGCGCCGATGATCAGCCAGTCAGCCGTAATATCGTAGTCAAGCGCCGTTGCGGGAAAGGTACGTTCGCTGATCGCCTCCCATCCCGAAGTGCCGGTGTCGATCGGCAGACGCTTGATCACATGCCGGGTCATCTGATCGTCTCGTCGACCGAACGATCCGAGACGTCGATCCAGATCGTCTTGAGTTCGCAGTAGTTGTCGTGGGCAAAGACCGACTTGTCGCGGCCGCCGAACCCGGACTCCTTGTAGCCGCCGAACGGCGTGGTCGCGTCCCCTTCTCCGAAGCAGTTGACGGTGACGACGCCGGCACGGATTTCGCGCGAAAGCTTGATGGCGTTCCTCAGGCTTGCGGTATAGACGGACGCCGTAAGGCCATAGTTCGTGTCGTTGGCAAGAGTGACGGCTTCACTGAGCGAATTGAAGGGGGTGACCGAAAGGACCGGCCCAAAGATCTCCTCCTGAAAAAGGCGGCTGGAAGGCGTCACGCCATCGACCACCGTCGGCTCGATGAAGATGCCGCCATGCGTGTCGCCGCCGTGAGCGACCGAAAGCTTCTCCTTCTTCGCGTCGTCGAGGAAGGATTTCACCTTCTCGAAGTGGGTCTTGCTGACGAGCGCACCGATGCGGTTTTCGGGATCGAGCGGATCGCCAGTCTTCCATTCGCGCATGTAGGCTCCGATGCGCTTCAGCAACTCGTCCTTGACCTTGGCATGGACAATAAGCCGCGACGTGGCCGAGCAGTTCTCGCCCATGTTCCAGAAGGCACCGTTGACCACCTGCTCGGCGACAAGGTCGAGGTCTTCGGCGTCGTCGAGAACGACCGCGGGATTCTTGCCTCCGCATTCGAGCACGACGCGCTTGAGGTTGGAGTCGGCGGCATAGCGCAGGAAGCGACGGCCGGTGGGTGTCGATCCGGTAAATGCCACCATATCGACATCCATGTGCATGCCGATTGGTTCGCCGACCTCCTTGCCGCCGCCTGTAACAACGTTGAAGACGCCCGCAGGGATCCCTGCGTCATGGGCAAGTTCGGCGACCCGCAGCGTGGTGAGCGTCGTTTCCTGCGCAGGCTTCACGATCACCGAGCAGCCGGCTGCAAGAGCCGGACCGATCTTCCAGGCTAGCATCAGCAGCGGGAAATTCCACGGAAGCACACATCCGACCACACCGACAGGTTCGCGGACGATCATTGTCAGTGCATTCGCCCCGACAGGTGCGGTGCTGTCGTAAAGCTTGTCGATCAGTTCGGCATGCCAGCGAATGGTATGAATGGTATCGGGAACGTCGACCGTCTGGCATTCGCGGATCGGCTTGCCACTGTCCAGGCATTCCATAACGGCGAGCTCATGACGATTGCGCTCCAGCAACTTGGCGAGCTCGAGGAGCACGGCCTTGCGCTCGCCAGGCGAACGCAACCGCCAGCGGCCATCGTCGAAGGCTTGCTTGGCCTTAGTCACGGCGTAGTCCACGTCGGTGGCATCGCACGCGGTGATTTCGGCAAGAACCTCGCCCGTGGCAGGGTTTGTAGACGTGAATGTCTGGCCGGAATGCGCCGGACGGAATGCGCCGTCGATGAATGCATTCGTCGGGAATTGAAGGCCTGCGGCGATCGCCTTGTATTCGACAGCGGTCAAGGGTTCATGCATGATTTGCTCCCGACGTGATCTGGGCGACCGTGCGCTTCAACGTGGCGACGACGGTCTGAAGGGTTCGCTTTTCTTCGGAATTCAGCGGACGCAGCGGTGCGCGTACCGGCCCTGCATTCAGGCCGATCAACTCGCATCCATGCTTGATCGACTGGACGAACTTCCCGCATTCCAGGAAATCCATAAGCGGCAGCATCGCCGTCATGATCGCGCGGCCCTTGTCGAAGTTCTTTTCCAGGACGCAGGCTTCGTAAAGTGCGACGTGCTCGCGCGGAAGGAAGTTGGAGGCGGCGCATACCCAGCTCTTCGCGCCCCATGCGAAAAATTCGAGAGCCTGGTCGTCCCAGCCGCAGGAGAGCGAGATGTGCGGATACTTGCGGGCGAGAAGATGAAGGTTGCCCATGTCGCCAGAACTTTCCTTGATGGCGACCACGTTCCTGGATTTGCCGACGCGGGAAAAATACTCCTCCGCCATCATGACGCCCATGCGAGCCGGATAGTTGTAGAGCATGATCGGCAGGTTGGCCGCGCGATCGACAGTCAGTGCATGGACTGCGTTCTCACGTTCTGTCGGCAGTGCGTAGGGTGGCGAGGACACGAGGATCGCGTCCGCGCCGATTTCCTTTGCCGCCTTCGCGTACTCGACCGAGTCTTCGGTTCTCGTTGCGCCCGTTCCAATGACGAGCGGCAGCCGGGTACCGATGACGTCCTTGGCATAGGCCGCAAGTTCGAAGCGCTCCTGGCTGCTCTGGGCGTAATACTCGCCCGTCGAGCCGCCGACGATGATGCCGTGCACGCCCGCATCGATGAGTTGCTCGATGACGGCGGAAAACGCCACGCGGTCTATCTGCCCATCCCGGTGGAGCGGCGTCACCGCCGGCGTATAGATCCCCTCAAACTTCACGACGACCTCTCCAATGATTGCGCGGCCGGAGCGCCGACGAAGGCGTCTGCCTTGAGCCCTTGCGGCGCGATAAACATCTCCATGTTCTCGCGAGACAATTCCCAGTGCTCGAAGACAAGGTCGACCACCGCGTCCTCGTCATGAACGCTAAGCGCCTCGATGAAGCTGTCGTGATGTTCGATGGCCAACTGGAGCCGCCGTTTCATGTCATCGTTCCTGGGCCGGAAGAACGTGTGACCGATACGCGCGTGATCGATGAGAAGCCGGCCCAGGCTGGGCTGCAGGTAGACGTTGGCCGACATCTCCCCGAAGATCTCGTGAAAGCGGTTGTTCTCGATCACCATCGCTAGAACGTCCATATTCTCGCTGGCGGCGCGGAATCGCTCTTGAGTTTGCTTCAGGTCTGCGAGCTGGACGGGCTTGAAGTTCTGCACTGCGAGACGACCGATCGCCGCGTAGATCATCGGCGCGACGAGAAAGAAGTTCCGCAGAGTGGAGTGGTTCATCGGGATGACCCGCGCACCCCTGTTCTCGCGAATGTCGACGTAACCCTCGCCCGCGAGACGGCGGAATATGTCCCGAACGGGCGTTCGGGACAGACCATACCGCTCGCTTAGACTTGCCTCGTCCAGGTCGGCGTCCGGGTCCAGCTCCATCGTCAGGATCTGACGCTTCAAGTCATCGTAGAGATTGCTCTTGACGCTCTTCGCCATCGGTTATCTCAGCCTCTTCTTTTATCTGACCAGCCCACGTTCGCATGGCTCGGCACTCAAGTCAATATTTGTGTACTTTGCGTACACAATTAGTATGGAAAGAAAATACAATTGACAGATCGACCATTTCGACGCTCGCTAGGTCTCAGGTGAACCGGCAAATTCTCATGGTCACGTCTTCGCCTTGCCATTACATCTGGTTATGTAAGCGAGGCTGATTTGTGCCGTTGAACCACAGGAAGATCGAGCGGATTATTGCCCATCCAACCATGAGGTAGAATTATGCTTCAGACCTTCGCTTCTTCGATTTCCTCGCTTCTCGACATGAGGGCGGACGGCCATTCGCTTCCAGCCGGGCTCTATACCCGCGAGGATGTTTTCGAGGCCGACATCGACGTATTCTTTCGCAAACACTGGATTTGCATAGGTCTGGAATGCGATGTTCCGGAACCGGGAGACGCCACCGTTGTCGATATCGGCAACAGCGGCCTCATCATTCTTCGCGACGATGACAACCAGGTTCGGGTCGTGCATAACGTATGCCGTCATCGCGGCTCACGGATCCTTAACGCGGGATCAAGCGTCATCTCCAAGCTCGTCTGTCCATACCATCAGTGGACATATGAGCTTGACGGCGAACTCGCCCACGCGCCTCACATGGGCGCCGATTTTGACAAGAGCTGCAAGAGCCTCAGGCCGGTCAATTTCAAATCGATCGGCGGTCTCATCTATGCTTGCCTCTCCGACAACCCTCCGCCCGACATCGACCGCCTTGACGCGGTGATGACGGAACGGCTCGCGCCTTACGATATTCGCAACACAAAGGTGGCGTTCCAGGCTGACGTGGTCGAACACGGCAACTGGAAGCTCACCATGGAAAATAATCGCGAATGCTATCACTGCTCCGCGAACCATCCCGAGCTCTGCGTGTCGTTCGTCGATCTGGATTTCGGATTCGATCCGGAAAGCCTGAGCCCAGAAGACAGGGAGCAGGCAGAACAGCACGAAGCCCTGTATGCAGAGCAAACCAAGAGCTGGGAGGCCGACGGCTACCCTTCTGCCGCCGTTGAACAACTCGTCGACTGTGAGACAAACTTCAGAACGCAGCGCCTGATCATTTCGGGTGCCGGTGAATCGCAGACACCCGATGCGACCGCCGCTTCGTTAAAGCTTCTCGGCACCATGACCCGGAAAGACTTGGGTGACACGCATCTGTGGGGACACAATAGCTGGAACCACTTCATGGGCGACCATGCGGTCGTTGCGATCGTCATTCCGCTCTCCGCTGACAAAACCCTCGTGCGCACGAAGTGGCTTGTTCACAAGGATGCCGTCGAAGGTATCGACTACGATCTCGAAAAGTTGACGAACGTTTGGGTCGCAACGACCGACCAGGATGCGGAGCTTGTCACCCGATCTCACGCCGGTGTCCTCGATCCTGCATATGTACCAGGACCCTACTCGCCGTTTTCCGAGACCAACTTGGACCGGTTTGCGGTCTGGTACATCGACCGGATGCGGGCTCATGGATACTAAGATCGTGCACCCCTCATCGAGCACTCGGAATGACGCCTGGGATCCAGAGCTCGACGACACCGTCGTCTGCATAGACGTCCATCAGGAGACGCACGACGTAAAGAGCTTTACGTTTGCGTCCCCGCAGGGCAAGTGGTTCGCCTTCGACAGCGGTCAGTATTTCTTGTTCGATTTCCCACTCGGCCCCGACGCTGAAAGGCGCTGCTACAGCATTTCCTCTTCGCCTCAGCGGACGAGCACCTTCACGGTTACGGTTAAGCGCGTCGCGGATGGAAAGATCTCGAACTGGCTGCACGACAAGCTAGCGAGCGGCACAACGGTCAAGGTGCAGGGGCCGCTCGGTCATTTCGTCCGGCCGCGTGGTGCTGGAAGAAAATTCCTGCTGCTCTCAGGTGGATCCGGCATTACGCCGGTTATGTCCATCGTCAGAGACCTGGCTGATACATGCGAGCCAACGGACGTCGTCTTTCTCCATGCCGCTCGGACACCCAAGGATCTCATTTTCAGGGAGGAGCTCTCGAATTTGGCAGGCAGGATGAAAGGGTTGAGACTTTACTTCCTTCCGGAAGTGGTTACCGGGGAGCCGTCATGGCCGGGCTTGACCGGCAGGATTTCGCCGGAATTCATGAAGCTTGCGGTTCCAGACATTGCCGAGAGAATCGTTATGTGTTGCGGACCGGCTCCATTCATGGCCGCAGCACGGAAGATCTCCGCCGAACTCGGGGTGCCAGCGTCGAGCTACATCGAAGAAAGCTTCGACGCCGCAGTGATCGATGAAATGCAGCTTCCCATTGGAGAGGTCGTCACTGCGAAATCCTTCGAGGTGGAGTTCCTGAAGCAGGCGCGGACGATCGACGTTGCCGGCGAACAGACGGTGCTCAGTTGTGCGAAGAAGGCAGGATTGAGAATTCCGTCCTCATGCGCGAACGGAGTATGCGGCACTTGCAAGTCCAGGCTCGTCTCCGGATCTGTGGACATGAAGCACAACGGCGGCATCAGGCAGCGAGAGATCGACGCAGGCTTGTTTCTCCCTTGCTGTTCCAAGCCGCTAAGCGATCTTGTGATCGATCGGTAGAAACTTCCAGTGACCTTGCGCGTAAGGCAGCGTAGATACGACGCCTGCACGAGCGCGCGCTGCGTATCTGGAGAAAGGGGACTGTTGCCGGGCGCTTGATGTACATCGACCCCTTCTCTCAGAAGATGGAGTTAGAGCTGGGAAGTTGTGCCGCGCATTGTGGGATTGGACCCCACGCGGCTTGTCCTGATTGGGTCCGACCCTTCCCAAAAATTGTTCGCGGACAAGGCAGCATAGTTTTTGATGACCACGGGCGAGATTATATTGATGGATCGGGAGGCGCGTCGGCCGCCACAGTCCTAGGTCACGGCAATTTGGAACTTGCCGACGCGCTTCATGCCCAAGCGCGCTTGACGCCACTTCTGCCAACTCACTATTTTGATTCTGACGTTCTCGGCCGCCGTCGGACCGCCATTTTGATCAAATATCCTTGGCGATCCGCAACCCATCGTAGATGGCGGCATGGGTATTGCGAGCGGCCACGGCATCCCCGATCCGGAAGAGCTGGAATTTCCCTTCAGGATTGCGGACGATAGTCTGGGGTTCACCGGCGACCAATTGCTGCTGCGAAATTTCACCGAGATTGGTGGAAGAGGGTTTCATCTCGAAATAGAGTTCATCGAGCGGTATCGTTCCATGGTTGATCACAACCTGGTCGACCGTGCGCCTCTTCGCAACACCGCCGTAATCGCTGCCGACACGGGCAATGAGCTGATTGCCGTTCTTTTCGACCGCTTCGAGCCTGAAGGTTACGGTGAAGGTGACGTCGAGTTTCTGCAGCGAACGCATGTAGGGCACGAGGTTCATCGCCATGACTTCCGGCGCGAAGGAACGGTCGGGTGTCATGATTTCCACCTTGGCGCCTGCCTCGGCAATGAACTCGGCAGCCTGCAGCCCTGCGTGATCGCCCGCGTCATCGAAGATGAGAACGTTGGCTCCTGGTTTCACGTCACCTGAGATGATGTCCCAGGCCGAGACGACCAGTTCGTTGCCTGCCGAGAGGACTTCCGTATGCGGCATGCCACCCGTGGCGATGATTACCACGTCGGGCCTCTCCGCCTCCACTGTGTCTGCTTCCGCCCAGGTGTTGAAATGGAAGGCCACACCGTACTTCTCGCACTGGTTCATCCGCCAGTCGATGATGCTGATCATTTCCCTGCGGCGCTCGCTTTGGGCCGTTAGGCGGATTTGGCCGCCGGGATCGTTGGCCGCCTCGAATACGACGACCTCGTGGCCACGCTCGGCTGCAACCCGTGCAGCTTCGAGCCCACCTGGGCCTGCGCCGACGACGACAACTTTTTTCCGAAGGTCCGCCTTTTTGACCACGTGTGGCATAGTCAGCTCGCGGCCGGTTGCTGCATTATGGATGCAATAGGCCGCCCCGCCTTGGTAAATGCGGTCGAGACAGTAGTTGGCGCCGACGCAGGGACGGATGTCCTCTTCGCGCTTCTCCATAATTTTGCGAACGATGTGCGGGTCCGTCATATGAGCGCGGGTCATACCGACCATATCGACCTTGCCCGACGCGATCGCATGGCGGGCAGTTGCAACATCCGGGATTTTGGCAGCGTGGAAGGTCGGGAAATCCGTCGCGGCGCGAATCTCGCCCGCGAAATCGAGGTGCGGGGAGTTCGCCATACCCTGGATCGGGATGACGTCTGTGAGGCCGGCATCGGTGTCGATATGACCGCGGATCACGTTCAAGTAGTCAATCAGGCCGCTTTCCTTGAGACGCTTCGAAATTTCGAGGCCGTCAGCCTTGCCGGTGCCGCCGGGAAGACATTCATCAGCGGTGTAGCGTATTCCCAGAATGAAGTCCTCTCCAACCCGTTTCCGGATCGCCTTTAGAACATCCAGACAGAAGCGCATGCGATTGTCGAGCGAACCACCGTAAGGACCTTCGAGTTCGTTCGTCAGCGGAGATGCGAACTGGTCAAGAAGGTGTCCGTAGGCCTCGAGCTCAACGCCATCCATACCGCCGGCCTTCATGCGTTCTGCAGCGTCGGCAAAGTCCTTTATGATGCGCTCGATGTCCCAATCTTCGATCTTCTTGGGGAAAGCCCGGTGCGAGGCCTCGCGATGATGCGACGGTGCGACAATGGGAAGCCAGTCTCCCTTGTCCCAGCGCGTGCGCCGGCCGAGGTGAGTGAGCTGGATCATGATCGCCGCCCCTTCCTCATGCACCGCATCGGTCATTGCCTTCAGCCACGGTACGATCTCGTCCTTGTAGGCGAGCAGGTTGTTGAAGACGGGCGGGCTGTCTTTTGAAACAGCCGCGGAACCGGCCGTCATCGTCATGGCGACACCACCCTTTGCCCTTTCCACGGTGTAGGCGAGATAGCGGTCCTTGGGCATACCGTCTTCCGGATATGCCGGTTCGTGCGACGTCACGATGATGCGGTTGCGAAGCTTCAGGTGCTTGAGTTGATAAGGCTGAAGGAGAGGATCGTTCGACATCTGTCGGGCTCCGGACTAGGACAGTTGTGGTAAACGCTAAGCGGAAATGTACATACATGTCAACTAACAAAACACTTAAGTCATTTCTATTGACATAGGTGTACATTTCTCTTGTATCGGGTTTCATTTTTTGTTAGGAGGTCAATCATGGAGCAGGCTTTGAACGATACCGGCTGGCGTGGATCGCAAGAGGGATGGCTGGAAGCAGCCTACGAATCTCTCCTGGAATCCGGCGTCGATTCAGTGAAAATTCTTCCCTTGGCCAAGAAACTCAACCTTTCGCGGACGAGCTTCTACTGGTTCTTCAAGGACCGCGAAGAATTGCTTGCCGGCCTGATTGCGCGCTGGCGGGAGAAAAACACCGGAAACATAATAAAGCAGAGCGAAGCCTACGCGGAATCACTTGCCGAGGCCATGCTCAACGTTTTTGACTGCTGGCTCGATCAGAACTTGTTCGACTCCAAGTTCGAATTTGCCGTACGCAGTTGGGCGCTGCAATCAGAAGAGATTCTTTTCGAGGTTCAAAAGGCAGATCAAATTCGGCTTGACGCGCTCAAGCGAATGTTCCTGCGCTTTGGATACGAGGAAACAACAGCCGACGTCCGAGCCCGGACGACCTATCTCGTTCAGATCGGCTACATCTCGATGCAGTCCCGCGAAGAGATCGCGGTGCGAATGAAGCGTATTCCCGAATATATCGCGATCTACACCGGCCAGATTCCCCAGCAAAGAGAGCTTGATCGCTTCTTTGCCAGGCATGGCCATAAACCGAAATGAGAAGAAGCGGATGCAGGACTCGATGAGGATCGGAGTGATCGGTGGCGGAGGGTGGCTCGGGAAAGCCCTTGCCAACGCGATTCTCAACAAGGGAGTTGTTCGGCACGAAGCACTTGCGCTCTCCTATCGGCACGAGAGGCCTGCGGGTTTTCCGAACGTTTACTGCACGCAAGACAACCAGGAGCTTGCAGAGCGATCGGACGTGATCATCGTTTCTGTCCGTCCGGCCGATTGGCCATCTCTGTCGGTCGACGCCCACGGCAAGCTCATCATCTCTGTTATGGCGGGCATCCGCCTGCACCAGCTTGTGGTACATCATCAAACGAGGCGCGTTGTCCGTGCCCTACCCAACGCCGCAGTTGAGGTTGGCAGATCCTATACGCCGTGGATTGCATCAGGTGGCATGGACGAGGCCGATCGAAACGTCGCACGTCGTATCTTTCGTGCTTGTGGCGTCGAGGACGAGGTGAATGGCGAAAGCGATATCGACTATTTGACCGGTTTGTCCGGGTCGGGGCCTGCGTTTCCGGCGCTGTTCGGCGCCGCGATGATGAAAGATGCCGTCCATCACGGCCTTTCCACAGACATCGCACGGCGTGCCGTGAACACGGTGCTGATAGGGGCTGGGGCTTTGCTGGAGCATCGGGATGACTGTCCAAACAACATCGTCAATTCGTTTCTCGATTATCGGGGAACGACCGCAGCGGCAATCGAGGCGATGCGCGCTTTTGGCCTGGAAGCCACCGTTTCGGAAGGACTTTCGGCAGCATTCAGAAAATCGGTGAGTATGGGAGACGCCTCCTGACGACCGCTTGAGCGGGCTAACGCAGCGCCCCGCTTCGCAAAAGCGCCGCTTAAATAAAGGGAACGATAATGAACAGACTCCTTGCATCAACATGCCTGATGTTCGGCCTCCTCGGTGGAGCATCACTTGCCAACGCCGCAGAGTGTGGAAGCGTGACGATTGCGAGCATGAACTGGCAAAGTGCAGAAGTTCTCTCGAATCTCGACAAAATAATCCTGAACGAAGGCTATGGATGTAGCGCGGACATCACCGTTGGCGACACCGTTCCGACCATCACCTCAATGGCGGAAAAAGGCCAGCCGGATATCGCGCCGGAAGCTTGGATCGACCTTTTGCCGGATGTCGTGAAAAAAGGAACGGAAGCAGGCCAGATCATTCAGGTTGGTTCCCCTCTTCCCGATGGCGGCGTTCAAGGCTGGTGGATTCCCAAGTATCTTGCCGAAACACATCCCGACCTCAAGACAATTCCCGACGTGCTGAAACACCCCGAACTTGTTCCCGATGCGGAGGATTCGAAGAAGGGCGCGATTTTCAACGGTCCCCAGGGTTGGGGAGGAACGGTCGTCACCTCGCAGCTCTACAAGGCTTTCGCCGGCGAAAAAGCGGGCTTCACGCTCGTGGACACTGGTTCGGCCGCCGGCCTCGATGGGGCGATTGCAAAGGCCTATGAGCGCCAGCAGGGCTTTGCGACATATTACTGGGCTCCGACTGCGCTTCTTGGCAAGTATGCGATGGTAAAGCTGGATCCCGGTGTGCCCCATGATCCTGCCGAGTGGAAGCGTTGCAACACTGTGGCGGATTGCCCTGATCCGAAGCCGAACGCCTGGCCGGTCGACAAGGTCGTGACCCTGGTGGCGAAGCCGTTCTCCGAAAAGGTCGGCCCTGAGGTCATGAGCTATCTCGAGAAGCGCTCCTGGAGCAACGACACGGTCGGCAAGCTGATGGCCTGGATGACTGAAAATCAAGCATCCGGCGAAGATGGTGCGAAACACTTCCTAAAAGAAAACAAGGACATCTGGACCAAGTGGGTCTCGCCTGAAGCAGCAGAGAAAATCGAAGCTTCTCTTTAAGTTCTGTGTGCGGTGCGTATCCATGCGCACCGCACACGTAAACGCCGAAAATAAGAAGAATTTGGCCGGCTCTTTTTAAGAATAAGGGGAACCGCATGGAATGGTTTTACAAATTCCCGCATATGGATGATGACGCTCTTCGCAATCTCAAGAAGGCGATCGACGACGGATTTCGCACATTCACGCGCGCTTATGGCGATGCGATCGAAGGTTTCTTCTCCCCGCTACAGCATTTTCTCATCGCCGCCGACCGGTTTATGACGCAGACGCCGTGGCCGATCATCACCGTGCTTGTCCTCGCGATCGCCTGGGCGGCAAGCCGCAGCTTCAAGGTCGCATTAGGCTGTCTTTTTACGCTGTTGGCCATTGGCTATTTCGACATGTGGGACGACACCATGCGCACCGTCTCGATGATCTTTGTGTGCACCCTACTCTCTATCGCCATCGGTATTCCGATCGGCATTTTAATGTCCCGGTCTGACCGGGTTCAGAGGATCGTCAATCCGATCCTTGACGTTATGCAGACCATGCCGAGCTTCGTCTATCTCATCCCGGTGGTCATGCTCCTGGGGATTGGCAAAGTGCCCGGGCTGATTGCAGTCATCATTTACGCCATTCCGCCGATGATCAGACTGACGGATCTGGGCATTCGCCTCGTCGACAAGGACGTCCTTGAGGCCGCCGATGCGTTCGGATCATCAGGCCGACAGAAGCTGTTCAAAGTCCAACTGCCGCTGGCGCTTCCGACCATCATGGCCGGCATCAACCAGACCATCATGATGGCACTCGCCATGGTCGTGGTCGCATCGATGATTGGCGTGCAGGGGCTTGGCCAGCCTTGTTCTCAAGGCGATCGCGAACCAGTACTTCACATTGGGAATTTTCAATGGCCTTGCCATCGTCGGCATCGCCATAATCTTCGACAGAGTCAGCCAAGCCTATGGCAAGAGACTCCAAAGGCACCGGGAGATCGTCCATGGTTGATCACAGTTTGGGCGGCATCAAAATCCGCCGCCTCTACAAGATCTTCGGGCCTAACGGCGCTACCTATGTCGACGCCGTCCGGAACGGTCTCGGCAAAGCCGAACTGAACGAAAGGCACGGACACGTGCTCGGTCTGAAAGATATCAACATCGAGATGCCGGCTGGTTGCATTCAAGTGATTATGGGGCTGTCGGGCTCCGGGAAGTCCACGCTGATCCGGCATATCAACCGTTTGATCGATCCGACCGCCGGCGAGGTTCGGGTGAACGGTGTCGACGTTGTCAAGATGAACCCCGCGGAATTGCAGGAGTTTCGTCGCCACCAGACGGCAATGGTGTTTCAGAAATTTGCGCTGCTTCCGCATCGCACTGTTCTTGAAAACACGATCTACGGATTGGAAGTCCAAGGCGTCCCGCGCGCCAAAGGCGTCGAAACAGCCATGCAATGGATCGAGCGCGTCGGGCTGAAGGGATTCGAACAGAAATATCCCAATCAGCTTTCAGGAGGAATGCAGCAACGCGTCGGCCTTGCCCGCGCGCTGGCCAACGACGCGCCGGTCTTGCTCATGGACGAAGCGTACTCGGCCCTTGATCCGCTGATCAGGACGGACATGCAGACCGTTCTGTTGGACCTGCAAAAGGAGATCAAAAAGACGGTCGTATTCATCACTCACGATCTCGATGAGGCTCTGCGCCTGGGTGACCAGATTGCCATTCTCAGGGACGGCGAGGTCATTCAGCAAGGCACCAGCCAGGACATCGTCCTTAGACCGGCCGACGAATACATCGCCAACTTCGTGAAGGAGGTCAATCGGGGACGAGTGATCCACGTGGATGCGGTTATGACGCCGGCCGGGCCTGCGCATCGCCTGAATGGCACGAACATAGCGTCGGGAACGACAATCGAAGATGCAATAAGGATATTGACCGATCGACGCGCGGACGAGGACGTCGCCGTGACGGATTCGACGGGAGCGGCCATCGGCACCCTTAGCCTCCGACAACTGGCATCTGCGATAGTCACTCCTCATTAAACTGGCTTGAAACAAGGAACCGACCAATCAATGAACCAATCGAACGATGGCACCATCTCGCCTGCCAAATCGAGCCGAACGAGCGCCTGGTCGGCTTCCCGAAGGCGACGCTCAAGCTGCCGTCAATTATGAGCGGTGGCCAGGCGGGTCGCAGTCCCCTGCCGACTCCACCAAGAACGAAGTCTTTACTAACAAGATTCGTTGGTAAAGGATCGTTCCTAGACTTCTGGAAAGGTGGCGGCACGATCGGAACCGGTCGTTTGATGCTCCGCCTGTCGCAGCAGGCCCTCGAGGCGGGTCGCCCATTCCTTGTTGCCATCTCTGAACGGACCAAGCGCATCGCCGGCAGGCTCCGGGAGATCGCCTGCAGCGGCGGCGAAGCGGCGAGCCTCCTGACTACCTCCCACGGCCGTGTGGCAGCACGCCTGAATGCGGAGCAGCGCCGGCCAGTCAGGCCGCGCCTTTAGCGCCGCACGCCCCGTGTTGAGCGCGCCCTCGACGTCGCCCGAAAAGAACAACGCAAGCATCAAGAGGCTGAACCAGACCGCATTCTGAGGATCGTGGGGGTTGAGTTCGAGGCCGCGAGCCAGCGGCTTTCGCGCACCGGTCGCATCGCCCACGAAAAGACGGGCCATGCCGAGGACGAGATACCCCAAGGCGAAGCTCGGGCCGAGTTCGATGGACCGTTCCGCTGCGAGGATCGCCTGGTTAGCCCTGCCCGTGTAGGCCGACACAATCGCCAGCGCGTAGTGGGCATACGGATTCCGGGCGTCAAGATATATCGCCCGCAGGGCCGCATCGAGTCCTTCCTTCCCGTCCGAGGCGGGATTTTCCGTCCAGCCATAGGCGATGAGGCCTGCGTTGACCCGCGCCCGCCAGATCTGCGCCTCTGGCAGCATGGGATCGAGCTCCGCGGCCTCTCGGAAGAACCGCCGTGCGAGAAGGTGGGTTGGCTGCGTTACCTTGTGAAAATTGAATGTGCCTTGCCGTACAAGGTCCCAGGCGGTGACGTTGCCGGTGTGCGGAGCAACCTGAAGTCCATGGCGCAACAGCAGTTCGGGCTCGACCGCAGCTGCGATCCGCTCGGCGATGGCGTCCTGCACCGCAAATACGTCGACCACTTGAAGATCGTAATGTTCGGACCAGACGGTGGCGCCCTTCATTGCGTCGGCGAGGTGCACCGATATCCGCATCCGATCGCCGGTACGCCGGATGGCTCCATCCACCAGAAAATCGACGCCAAGGTCGTGCGCGATAGACTTCGGATCCCTCGGGCCGTTCCTCAATGCGAAACTCGCCCCACGCGACGCGACGCGGAACCATCGGAACCGAGCGAGCGCCATGATCAGGTCGTCGGCGATACCGTCGGCCAAATATTGTCTCTCGGCGTCGCCGCCGAGATTCTCGAAAGGCAGTACTGCAATGCCGGGGCTGGATCTCGCCTCCGAATGCCTTGGGCTATCGGGTCCGTCGGTCCGGCTCTCCACCGGACCGGAAAATCTGTATCCGACCCGCGGGACCGTGACGATCCAGTCGCCGCCGTCTGATGCCGGGCCGAGCAGCTTGCGGAGGGCAGCAATCTGAACGGAAAGATTACTCTCCTCGACGGCGAGGCCCGGCCAAACGACATCCATCAGCGCCGACTTGGTGACGACACGCCCATCTGCAGCGAGTAGAACGGCAAGCAGCGAAGCGCCACGGGCGCCGATGGCGATAGGCCGATTGTCACGGAGAAGGCATCCGTTCTCGGCAATGAACTCGAAGGGGCCGAATGCAAGGCGCTGGGTGCTCATGATTGGGAATGATACGCCCGATTTCGGAATTTTTTGGAATTTTTCGGCCCTCGTTTCAGGACTTGCGCCGGCTCCGCGCGCAAACTCAGCTCCATGCAGCAGTTGAGGTCCTGAGAGCGATGAAGAACGAAGCAATGCAACCGAAAAATGCTCATGTATTAACCGCGAAAATCGTCCGCGGGAGTGACAGCTATGTCGCCGTGCAGGGATCTGTCTATCGCTCGGGAGTCTCGGCGGAGAGCGTCGGATCCAGCACGCTGTGGCTCGGGATGATATCGCTACCCGCAGGGAGACGAACCAACGCCCATCGCCATCAAGGACACGAGACGGCCCTGCTTATGACCACAGGCAAAGAGATCGAGATTTGGTCGGGGGGCGGGCTCGAACGGTGCGAAAAGGTCTTCCCCGGCGACTACCTATTCATTCCGGCCGGCGTTCCGCACGTGGCCGTCAATCGCAGCACGGAAACCGCCGAGTTCCTCGGTGCCCGCAACGACCCCGCAGCGAACGAGAGCGTCGTGCTGATGCCGGAACTCGACGACATCGTACCCTAATCAGGCCGGGAGGTGCGCTATGGCCATCATTGAACAACGTCTGGCCGCTATGGGTCTGGAACTGCCCGAGCCTCTGAAAGTTAGCGAAGGGCTGCATATGCCTTTCGCCTGGGTCCGGGTGCGCGGCACCCGCGCCTACATCTCGGGTCACGTCGCGTGTAACCGGGATGGGACATTGGCAAGGCCCCTCGGCAAGGTCGGGACCGAGGTTTCGCCGGAGCAGGGTTACGCGTCAGCGCGGCTCGTTGCCCTGGCCCATCTCGCGAGCCTCAAGCGGGCTGTCGGGAACCTCGATCGGGTGACGGCTTGGCTGCGCGTCTTCGCCATGGTGAATGTTGCTCCGGGATTCAATGAGACGCCGCTGGTCACAAACGGTTATTCCGACTTGATACTGGAGCTGTACGGGCCTGACGCTGGCGCTCACGCCCGCTCGTCCATCGGCATGGCCATCCCTTTGAACGCGCCCGTAAACTGCGAAGCAGAAGTGGAAATTGACGGGTGACAGCTTAGGATCGATCTTTAACCTTCTTCGAATCCCAAGGCCGTCTACAAAAAGCGTAGCGTCATCGAGCGCATGTTCTGCCGCCTCAAGGATCGCCGGCGCATCGCAACGCGCTTCGACCGAAACATTCAAAACGTCATGAGCGCCATTGCACTCGCCGCTGCCGTCATGTGGCGGCTGTAAGGAGTCCGGACCCTGGTCCCTTCCTGTGCGCACCCCCGTAAAGCGTACGAAACGGATAGGAGGATAATCGATTATCGGACGCTAAGCGGCGCGGTCGATCGCCACCCACTTGCAGATCAGAGCGACCCGGGCCGGCCCCACAGGCCCAGGTCTCCTGACGATTCGGCGTTGCACGTTCTCCAACCGAATCCCTGAGGCATGGATGCTGCGACGACGCGATTGCTTAAGAAACGTGGTTGAACACGATCATTTTGTCGTCGGCCATCTCTTCCATCGTCCAAGGAATGCCGCCGACCCCGTATCCCGACTGCCGGCGCCCTGCAAACGGCATCCAGTCGGTCCGGAAAGCGGTGTGGTCGTTCACCAGCACAGCCGAAGCATCCAGACGCTTCGCCGCCCTCAGGGCAATTGCCATGTCGGAGGAAAAGATGCTCGCCTGGAACGCATATGGCAACGCGTTGGCAATGCGGATTGCCTCGTCGAGTTCACTGTAACGATATACGCAGGTCAGTGGTCCGAAAACCTCGAGGCGAGATACCCTGGCGTCTTCGGGAGGATCAAGAAGTACCGAAGGCAGGAGGGTGGTCTCTGACATCCGCCCTCCTCCGAGCTGCCTGGCGCCGGCGTCAATCGCTTCCTTGATCCAGCTCGCGACACGTTCGGTCTCGCGTGGCAGGATGAGCGGTCCGACCTCTGTCTCTTTCAGTGTTGGATCACCGACACGAAGGGTGGCGACCTTGGCGGCGAGAGTGTCCGTGAACGCGGTCAGAATGTCCTCATGCACGAAGAGACGCTGCGCGGACACGCAGACCTGCCCGGCATGATAATAGCCGCCTTTGACAATGGCGCCGACGATCACGTCGAGGTTTGCGCTGCGGTCAACGATGACGGGCGCTGCCCCGCCGTGCTCGAGCGCGCATCTGGTGCCTGGCGAAAGCTTGCTCTTGAGGTACCACCCGACTTTCGCAGAGCCGATGAAGCTTAAAAACGCGACGCGGTGATCGGTTGCGAACGCTTCGGCAAGCGCATTGTCCTCCGTAACGAATGTCTGGCACCACCGCTCATCGAGGCCGGCTTGCCAGAGCAACTTGGCAATTTCCACGCAGGAAATCGGCGTCGTCGCCGCCGGCTTTATGATCACCGGGCAACCGACGGCGATTGCTGGGGCGATCTGGTGGATGATGAGATTGAGCGGATGGTTGAACGCCGAAATCGCCGCCACCACGCCCATCGGCTCCTTGGTGGTGAAGGCCCATCGATTCGTGCTGGCGGCAGAAAGTCCCATCGGGATTTCCTTGCCGCCGAAGTTACGGAGTTCATCGGCCGCGTTGACGAGGCCGTCGATCGCGCGTGTAACCTCAATGACCGCATCCGTAAGGGGCTTGCCGCCCTCGCGAGCGATCATCATTGCAAAGCGGTCACGGTTCTCCTGCAAAAGCTCCGACGCCTTTCTCAGGATCGCCATCCTCTGATGCGCTGGCAGCCAGGCATCGCGGTCGGCGAAGGCTTTCGCGGCGACAGAAAGCTTGTGATCGAGAGCCGCGGCATCGTCGGCTGGGACTTCCGCGATGAGTTCGCGATCAAATGCCTGGTAAACCTTCAAGTTGAGCGGCATCTCAGATCTCCAATATCGCGGGGAGCCGTTCACGGAGCTCCTTCACCAGCACCCGTTCGTTTTCCGAGTAGTCGACCGGGACGGTCACCAGATGCACGCCGCCGCCGGAGAACGCATTTTCGAGAACCTGTTCGAACTGGCCTATGTCATCGACCCTGGTTCCGCTCGCACCGTAGGACTCGGCATATTTTACGAAGTCGGGATTTGCGAACGTCATGCCGAAGTCGGGGAACCCGTCGACGGCCTGCTTCCAGCGGATCATTCCGTACGCACGGTCCTCGATGACGAGGACGACGAGGTTCAGTTTCATGCGCACCGCCGTCTCGAGTTCCTGGCTGTTCATCATGAATCCGCCGTCGCCGCAGATCGCCATGACGCGGCGCTCGGGGTGGAGCATCGAGGCGACCATGGCCGAGGGCAGCCCTGCTCCCATCGTGGCGAGCGCGTTGTCGAGCAGCAGCGTGTTCGCCATCTTCGTCCGATAATTCCGGGCAAACCATATCTTGTACATGCCGTTGTCGAGCGCGAGGATGCCGTCGTGCGGCATCACCTCACGGATGTCGTGGACAAGGCGCTGGGGCGTGAAGCGGTCCTCGGTGGCGCGGGCCGCGATGCGCTCGAGGATACGCTCCCTGAGGTGGAGCAGTGCCTGGGCGTTCGGGAGCCTGCCTTCAATGCGATCGGCAAGCGCCTTAAGCGACGGCCCGATGTCGCCGATCACCTCCGACTGTGGAAAATAGACCTGTTCGACGGTCGCCGGCTGGTATCCGACATGGACGACATGAGGGCCGCCCTTGCCCATTATGAACGGCGGCTTTTCGATCGTATCGTGGCCGATGGTAACGATCAGGTCGGCCTGCTCGATGGCCTCATGGACATAGTCCCGCTCCGAAAGCGCGGCCGTGCCCATATAAAGTTCGGTCCCGCCTGGAACCGTGCCCTTGCCCATCTGGGTCGTGAAGAACGGGATGCGGGTGCGCAAGACGAACTGCGCAATGTCGGACGTCGAGCGCGGGCGCGAGGCAGCGGCGCCGAACATCAGCAGCGGACGTTTCGCTGCAGTGATGAGGGCGGCCGCGCGATCAAGCGCCGCATTGCTTGCGGTCGGCAACTCGAGCTGATGCGGCGCGACCATGGCCATCGGCTGACATTCCTCGGCGGCGATATCCTCCGGGAGCTCCAGGTGAACAGGGCCTGGCCTTTCCTCCTGCGCAATCCGGAACGCTTCCCTGACCGTCGTCGGGATCATCTGCGGCGATACGATCTGCCTTGCGAGCTTGGTAAGGGGCTTCATTGAGGCAACGACATCGACCACCTGGAACCGGGCCTGGCGAGACGACAGGATACCTTTCTGGCCGGTAATCATCACCATCGGCATCGCGCCGAGCAGCGCGTATGCCGCACCCGTCGAAAGGTTCAAAGCACCCGGCCCAAGCGTCGCCAGGCACACCCCCGGCTTTCCCGTCAGGCGGCCGTAGGTCGCAGCCATGAACGCAGCCGCCTGTTCGTGGCGGGTGAGTACCAACTGGATTGACGATTTGCGGATGGACTCGACGACGTCGAGGTTCTCTTCGCCGGGAATGCCGAAGATGCGGTCGACACCTTCGTTCTCAAGTGCGGCCACGAGAAGATCAGAGCCTTTGGTCATGGATGGGTGCCCGTGCTGGTTGGCGTGTCGATCGGTCGATGGTTCCAGGATTGGAAGACGGCAACCCTGAAGATAGGCGCCTTTGCGGCGTAGTCCAATCGGATTTGGCGCCGGTTCTGGCGGGGCGCCATCGGCTCATCGATTGTTGCCTTCAACGAGAAAGTCTGTCGCGACGGCGCCAGGCACCTGATATTCTCCCCCAACCTTGGAGATCAGGCTCGGGATGAAGCCGGGCGGGAAGCCGATCTCGATTCCCGGTCCGCCCGATCCGGGCTTCGCGAGGCAGAACGGCTACGGCTGGCTGCGTCAACAGGTCATGCGCCTGCTGAGCTCCGGCATTAGGAGAAAATCTAAACGCCCCCCAAAGGATCGGCTATTCGTTTCTCTGCGTGACAGCGAACGGCGGGCAGCTCGGAAACATCACCTCCCTGATCGAGGGGGGTCAAATCCGCCCAGTGATGGACGGATCTTCCCGTTCGAGAGGACCAACGAGGCGCTGGACTGCGCCGAAACGGGTCGTGCGGAGGGGAAGGTCATGGGCGCGGTGCAGTGACGCCCGGGCTGGCGAACATGATCCTGTTAGGGCATGCTCGCGTGCTATCCCCGGATAGGAAGCGTCAGGTTGGTTTCTTGTATGCGGATGCGAGCAGCACTAAAATGCGGCGTAGCTGCGCCATAAAACATAAAGGCTGACGCAGAAGACGACCCACCGGAAGATCTGCGCAAGTGCGTTTCGATGGGTTGCCAGCCGACTGGCGGCTATGGTGCCGACAATTCCGCCACCAATGCCGCCGGCAATAAAGTATCCGGCGGTCAGCCAATCTACAAAGCCAGACGCGGCATAGTTTGCGGCCGTCATCAGACCGAAAGTGCCAACAGCGAGAAGTGACGTGCCGACCGCATTGATGAGGGGCATGCCGGTGGAGAGTAAGAGGCCCGGGACGATGAGGAAGCCACCGCCTATTCCGAAAAAGCCCGAGCTCAGTCCGGTTACAAGCGCAACCAAGCTCGTCTTCCCATGCGTCCGGATAGTCAGCGATTGTGCTGTGACATCTGCCTGGCTCCTCGTCTTTCGCATGACAACACTGACGAACATCATCAATAGGCCGAACATGAAGAGCAAGCTTTGCCCCTCGGCGATCTTTCCCAGGCTCGAACCCAAATAGGCGCCGAGTGAACCGGTGATCGCGAAGATAACAGCGCATCGCCACCAGACATGGCCCTTAATGGCATGACCGGCCAGGTTGAGGTAGGCGTTGACCGAAACGCCAAGGGCACCGGTCCCGATCGCCATATGAACATCGCGCATCCCGACGACGTAGATCAACAGGGGCGTGGCGAGGATCGACCCGCCTCCGCCAATCAGACCGAGCGTACATCCGATCAGCGATCCTGAACCGATCGCGAGTAAAAGCTGCTGGAGAGAACCATCCACTTCGTTACGAACCCCAGACCGATCCTGGCAGCGCGTCGAGCGGGATCTTCAGATAACGCCGGCCATTTTCCTCGGCCTGAGGCAATTCCCCTCCACGGATATTGACCTGTAGCGCATGTAAGATGAGCTTTGGCATCGGCAATGTCCTGTCGCGGGTCTCTCGAAGTCTGATGAAGTCCCTCTCTGATTGGCCGGCCACGTGCGGGTTTTTTTCCTTCTGGTCCGCCACCGAACTCTCCCACAGAGCCTGGCGCCCCCCCGGCATATAGTCATGCCCGGTGAAGAGGCGGGTTTGGTCGGGTAGGCTCAAAATGTCCTGAATTGAGTGCCACAGGCTGGCTGCACTGCCGCCTGGAAAATCTGCGCGGGCAGAGCCGCTATCGGGCATGAAAAGTGTGTCGTGAATGAACGCTGCATCGCCGATGACATAGCTGATCGACGCCAATGTATGTCCTGGCGAATGCATGACGCGGGCTTGCAATTCACCGATGTTGAATGTCTCGCCGTCGCAAAACAGCCGATCCCATTGTGAGCCGTCGCAGGCAAGATCCGGCCAGTTATAGATCTGTTGCCAGATCTTCTGCACTTCCGTCACATGCTCGCCGATCGCTGTCGGCGCGCCGGTGCGTGACTTGAGATAACGTGCAGCCGAAAAGTGATCGGCATGCGGATGAGTATCCAGAATCCACTCGAGCGTCAGATCGTGGCTGTTGATATAGTCAAGGATACGGTCCGCATTTGTCGTTGCTGTCGAGCCAGACTTTTCGTCAAAGTCGAGCACTGGATCGATGATGGCGCATTTACGCGTACTCGGGCATGCAACGACATACTGGATACTGCCCGTGCGAGTATCGTAGAACCCAGCGACTTCAGGCTTTCGCATAGGCTGTGCCTTCTGTGGCTGCGGCTCGCGGAAAGAATCTAGCCCGGTGCGGATCGACGTCGTAGTCGGATTCGAAGGTCGTTGCGTCGGCCGCGATCTGCGCCACTGAATCGAGAATGAATTGTACCTTCTCGTCCGGCAGCAGAACGCTGAAATTCAGCCGGATGAAGCCGGGTTTCTTGATCTCCTCTCCGAAGAGAATGGCTTGCCTTATCTCCTCGGACTGCTGGTCATCGATCGACAACAGTCGATGGACGTATGGTCCGGCACAGGCGCAGCCACCGCGAGCCTGGATACCAAACCGGTCGCTCAGCATGCGCGTGATCAACTGCTGGTGGACATACCCGCCCTTTGCGTTCTTCACCCGGAAGGAAAAAATCGGCAGCCGGTCGGGGTCGGATAGACCGAGGAGCTCCAGTTGCGGCACCTCCTTCCAAGCGCTGAATGCACGCTGCGCAAGCTCGCGATTGCGCCTTGCCATCGTATCAAGCCCGATCGCATCCTTGACGACGAAGGCCAGCGCGGCACGTATGTCGCCGACCACGTTCGGCGTGCCGGCTTCCTCGCGGGACTCAAGACTGTCACTGTAATCATGCGTCTGCGGCGAGACGAACTTCACCGTCCCGCCGCCTGGCCACGACGGTTTATTCGTCGAAATTGCGTCTCGACGGAGGATCAAGATCCCGGAAGCGCCGGGACCGCCGATGAACTTGTGAGGTGAGACAACGATGGCGTCGATCTCCGCATCAGTGGCGGGCGACATGGAAATCGGCACATAGGGGCCTGCGCCCGCGTAGTCCCAAATCATCTTTGCACCGGCAGCCTTCACCATCGCTGTGATTGTCGCGACATCGCTGGTGATGCCTGTGATATTCGATGCAGCAGACAGGCTGCATATCGTCAGATCTGGCGATCCGTCCCGCAGCGCCTCTTTGAGAAGGGACAGGTCAGGCCCGCCGGACCCATGCTCGGCGATTTCAACGATCTCTGCTCCGCTCTCCCGCCAGGGCAGAATGTTGGAGTGATGCTCATAGGGACCGATAATGATCCGGGGGCGCTTGCCCGCGGCGGCGGCTTCGGCAACACCGAACAGCTTGACGAGGCGGTTGATCCCCGACGTCGCGCCGGAGCCGGTGAAGATCACCGCATGCCGTTCGGTGGCACCGCAGAACCCGCCGATCAGTGCGCGTGCCTCCCGCCGCATCCGGGTCATGAAACCTCCGCAGTAAGAAGCTTCCGTGTGACTGTTGGCGTAATAGGGAAGCACCTCCTCCAGGACGAAGTGCTCGATCTGATGGAGTGCGCGGCCGGATGCGACATAGTCAGCGTAAACCAGGTCCTTTTCCCCGTAAGGCCCGACTATTTTCGCGGTCGCGCCGACGAGTCCATCTCTAAGGTCGGCAGTCACGCCTGCATTTCTCAGACCTTGGCGGAACTTGGAAAGAGGGGTTTCGGTCTGACTTGTCGCTGGGCGAACGGCTTCCACGGTCATTCTCCTTGGCTCGGATATTGACACAGATTGTAATCTGCTCCACCGTGAGAAAAATCACTTATTTTCTGCCAATTTTCGCAAAAGACGTGTCACATGATCGATATTTTAAATAAAGTCGACACATTTGATATGAAGATTTTGACGGCCATGCAGATCGACGCGAACCTCTCGCAGCGTGATTTGGCGGAAAAGGTCGGACTGTCTCAAAATGCTTGCTGGCGGCGGCTCCAGCGCCTCCACTCGCTCGGTCTGATACGTGGATCGCACAGCGATATCGATCTCCAAGCGCTTGGGCTCGACCTGACCGTCTTCGTGATGATCCGCACTCGCCACCATTCAAAGGAGTGGAGTGAAAGCTTCCGTGCTCATGTCGAACGGCTGCCGGAGGTAATCGATTTCTATCGGATTGGCGGGGAGTGGGACTATCTGATCAAGGTCGTGACGAAAGGCATGTCCGGCTACGATGCGTTCTATCAGAAGCTGATCACGAACTTCGACCTTGCGACGGTGACAGGCTTCTTTTCAATGGAAGCGATCATCAACAATCGTCCAGTGGATCTGAGCAAACTGCGATGAGCGAGCAGGTGCAATGACGACCGCCCCTTGCAGCCTGCCCTGCTTGCGGGCAGGCCGCTCGCCGTGTCGCGCGCGCAACTGCCGTCGCCAGGCCGTGCCGCCGGTCAATTGCCCGATCCCGCCTTCGCAGGCCGCCATAGGCGGCAAGTAGAGCGTGGCCCGAAGCGCGACGCCCCAAGAGTTGCGAAGTTTGGTATATCCCAATTGGATATGCCGGAGGTACGCCATGACCAATGCCACGGTTTTCATCAGCAATCGCAGGCAAGCGGTCCGGCTTCCTAAGGCTGTCGCCTTTCCCGAAGACGTGCATCAGGTCGACATTCTCAAGATCGGCCGCAGCTGGTTGCCCGATCGGTTAATTGCGCCAGCTGCTGTGCGTGAGCAACTCGTTCGACTGAACTTGACCCGGTGCACCTTCCTTGCTCTCTTGAAGTCTCAGGCCGCTGTCGTCAGCGTCGACCTGCGGCTATGCCAGACTGATGATCTCGCCGCGCCGGCGTCTGTCAGTGCCAATTGGAGAGCGTGAAGTGAGACCATATACTGCGAAGCTCGAGGATGCCGGTGCTGTCCCGGTCTATGAAGATCCCGCCGACCTAGATCATCAAGTCGACGAAGTTGGAGGGGAGAGATAGGTGGCGAAGACACGGGCGACATCGAGCAATATCGGCTCCCCTGCACGGCTCTCGTTCCCAATTGCGGAAAACCGCAGCCAGGCGCTGGGCGAGATCCACGCGCGCCCGTTCGTCGCAGTTACCTGCCCGCGGGTGATCCTTCAACTGGCTTTCTTGATGGAATCTGGCCAAGCCAGCCATCAAGAGGCAATCGAGGATCTCGCGCGCTCCCAAGGGGCGGCGGTGCCAGATCGAGCCTCTAGACATTGCGCAGTGCAATGGGGCCAAGGAACGCTGCGCTGGGAAAGACACACGGAGTTCTCGACATGGTTCTGGGACGGGCCTGCAGCGACGGAATTCGGAGGAGCCATTCCACGTCATCCCTTTGGAGGGAACTTCCGCGCTCCAGGTAGCCTAATCTCAGGTATCCGGCTCGAGATTTGGCCGGAGGGGGCGGCGGCAGAAAACGCGCTAGCGTTATTTGACATCGCAAGTCTGTGTCGAAGCCGCGTTCGCGGTGGTTTGGCGGAGGTCGCCACCGATTTTCGACAGGATGGCGACGGTCTGACCCGCATGTTGCTCATCGACCGCGGTCTCACCGACCTCGGTCGCGGGGCCACGGTGCAATGCCTCCTTGACATCGAAACCTACCGCACTCTTGCAACACTAGCTTTACCTCTGGCCCAGTCATTATCCCCAGAGATACGGCAGATCGAAGAATCTCTGGGCGCGGTCACACAGAAAATGAGGGGCCAGGTGTGGGAGAGTGCCGATGGAATGCTGACCGAAATAACGAGGCTGGCATCGGAACTAGAGGCAAACGCGGCCCAGTCGCTTTATCGGTTCGGAGCCAGCAAAGCCTATGACTCGATCGTAAGCGAACGTATCGCCTCGCTCGGCGAGGAGCCTATTGCCGGCGAGACATTGGGTTCCTTCCTGGAACGGCGGCTTGCCCCGGCCATGCGCACGTGCAAGTCGCTCGAAGAGCGCCAGGGAAATCTGTCGCTCAAGCTTTCGAGAACGACAGATTTGCTGCGCAGTTGGGTTGACGTAGGCCTCGCACGCCAGAACACCGCACTCCTTGAGTCGATGGATCGACGAGCAAAGCTTCAGCTCCGGCTCCAGCAAACGGTTGAGAGTCTCTCGGTCGCGGCCATTTCCTACTATATCATAGGCTTACTAAGTTACGCAGCGAAGGCCTTGAGCCATGGCCTCTCCGAGACTATGTCATCCGTTGCATTGGGAGTGTCTGTACCCGTCGTAGTGGTCTTTGTCTGGATCTTTGTTCGAAGTGTGAGGCGCCGGCACGCAGACTCTTAGAGGGCTGATCGGGCCAAACTAGCCGCGACGTTCAGTTTCTCCTGCGATTGGAACCGGAAATTTCAAGCGGGGCCCAAAAAGGATCACCTGCTGTCGGCGACGGCGCTCTTGTATGTGATGGTGGACCTGTGCCGCACGCAGGAGCAGTTGGTGGAAATGACCAATGGCTGCATTTGTTGCACGTTACGCGATGACCTGAACCGTAGACCCATCAGCCAGCCATCCCCAGAGTTCAAGGACGCTCTGCAGATTAGTTCGCCTTGATTTTGCTACCATCCCAGGCGGGCCGATATCTTGTTGGCGCCCTCTTTGAGCAACGCCGTGAAGCGATGAACATCGCTTTTCTGTGTCCGAAATTCCGGCGCAGCAACGTTTACCGCCGCGATCACGGAGCCATCGAACGCGAGAACAGGCACGGAAACGGATACAAGCTGCTCGCTGACCTCACCTAAGCTGACGCAAAAACCTTGGCGGCGGATTTTCTCAAGCTCAGCGATCAACTTGCTGCGATCGGTGATCGTGCGCTTCGTAAACTTCGGCAATGTCTCAGGGATCATCTGCGACTGCACCTGGGGATGAAGAAATGCCAGCAGCACTTTATATGAGCCTGCGAAGAGTGGCCTTCGCCGCCCGATCATCGCCTGCACACGCAAATCACGCATCGGTTCGAATTTCGCGATGCATAAGGATTCGCCGTTATCGATAATGCGCAACTGAGTCGTCTCGCCCATTTTCTGTCCGAGTTCTTCGAGGATCGGATTGGCAATGCGGACCAAATCGACCTGGGTTGATGCCGCAGTTCCGAGCACGATGGCTGTGTTACCTAGTCTATAAGTGCCCGCGTCACTCTTCCGGACCAAGCCTCGCCGTTCCATTGTGCGTAACATACGCAAAATTCTTTGTTTCGTCTCCCCGATGTTCTTGGCGATCTCCGACAGCCGGATGTCCGGGTTTTTGGCAACATTGAGCAAAACGTCGATCGAGACATTAACCGATTGAACAGTACCGTCTTTCTCAGAAATCCCGTTCTCCCTCATGAGAGCTTTTCTCCAATTCTGGCGGCGTATCGAGCGCGCGGTTTCACTGTTACGCTGAGCGTACCATGGTTGTTTTCTATTTGACACATCCCGCCTGAGCCTCTTACCAATTTATTCAAGAGCGGCAGGAACCCGTCCAAGAAAACCGGCGCAAGACCGGCATCAACCGTAACTGGGATAGAAAAATGACAGTAAAAACCTTGAAGCAGGCAGCGATGGCGCTGCTTGGTACAATTGCTATTCCTGCAATGGTCGCCGCGCAGGAAACGCCTTTGGTCATCGGCATGTCGACGACGCCCACGACGCTCGACCCGCATGAAGACAGCTCCGCTCCGAACAATGCCACTTCGCGCCATATCTGGGACAGTCTTGTCAATCTGACGGGCACGTCGGCGAACGCTCCTGAACTTGCGACCGAGTGGAAAGCAGTCGACTCGACGCACTGGGAGTTCAAGCTGCGCGAGGGTGTCAAATTCCATGATGGCAGTGAATTCAACGCAGACGACGTTATGGCGTCCTTGCTGCGTGCACGTGACAAGCCGAGCCAGGGCTTCGCGTCCTACACCCGCAACTTCGCCACTGTAACGGCCAAGGATCCTCTGACGGTCATCATCGAAACGAAGGTTCCCGATCCGCTTCTACTCAACTCCGTCAGCCGCATCCGCATCATCAGCTCCAATTGCAAGGATGCGCCGGTACAAGATTTCGATAACGGCAAGTGTGCTGTCGGAACAGGCGCTTTCTCCTTCGCTTCCTACTCTCCCGGCAGCAATCTGATGCTGAAGCGCAACGACAGCTATTTTGCCGGCGCGTCACATTGGTCGAACGTAACGTTGCGGTTCCTTCCCGACGACGGCGCTCGTCTTGCATCGCTTCTTTCCAACGAGATTGACATCATCGAGACCATGCCTGCGGACGGAATGGCGCGAGTGGCGTCGAGCGACAACCTGCAGATCATCAATGGGCAGTCCTCTCGTTTCGTCTATCTCGGTATGGATGTCAGCCACGATGTATCGCCTTTCGTAAAGGCTGCGGACGGTTCGGATCTCGACCGGAACCCGCTCAAGGATCTTCGTGTTCGCCGCGCGATGCTGATGTCGCTCAATCGGCCCGCAATCGTTGATCGTGTCATGCAGAAGAACGGAACGGTCGCCAACCAGTTCGTCGCCAAGGGCTATGCCGGTTATTCCGACAAGGTCGAGAAGGTTGGTTATGACCCGGCTGCCGCAAAGGCGC
The DNA here is from genome assembly GCF_056279785.1 of Rhizobium sp. USDA 3886. NCBI lineage: Bacteria > Pseudomonadati > Pseudomonadota > Alphaproteobacteria > Hyphomicrobiales > Rhizobiaceae > Rhizobium > Rhizobium sp. USDA 3886. Next base: position 2,455,567 of record NZ_JBWCDC010000003.1, read on the forward strand.
TTCTTGCAGAAGCCGGCTATCCGGACGGTTTCAGCCTGACTGTGCACGGCCCATCAGGTCGCTACGTGAAAGACGCCGAAGTGCTTCAGGCAGTTGGCCAGATGTTCACCCGCATCGGCATCAAGTCTAAAGTCGAAGTCATGCCCTGGGCGATGTATTCAGAAGCCTATGCGAAAGGCATGTACAGCACCTTTTTCGGCTCTTGGGGTGTGAACACCGGCGAAACCACCAATCCTACAGTGGCGCTCGTTGCAAGCCGCGACGAGAAGAAGGGAACTGGCCGCTACAATGGTGGCGGCGTCGCTGATCCGAAGATCGATGAAGTGCTCGCCAAAGCGAGCTCCACTCTAGATGAGGCTGAACGCACGCCGCTGTTGCAGGAACTGTCGACCCAGGCCTTCAGCAATCTTTGGGTTCTACCCATGCACTATGAGAACGTTGTGCTCGGAGCGAAAAAGACCGTCTCCTTCACACCGCGCGGCGATAAGTACACGCTCGCCTATGACGTGAAGCCCGCGAACTAAAGATCGCGTTTCGGGGCTGCAAATCAGCAGCCCCTTTCATCTCCAGGAGACAAATTATGCAGGAACTCGGAACGGGCGAGGCCATCGCTCGGGCGAAGGCTGTCTATGACTATGGGGAAACGGCGATCTTTGCTTCCCAGATCGACCCACGGTTACACATGGTGCTGTATGTGCCGCCAACGGCTGCCGATGGACGCAAACTCGACCTTCTCGTCGCCGTCCACGGAACCGGTAGAACCTCAGCTATCGATTTCAGGGATGGTTTCGCAGAGTTCGGATTGTATAACGACTGCGCTATTCTGTGTCCGATCTTTCCTGTGAGCGTCCTCGGCGATGGCGCACGCTCGGGCTACAAATTCCTCGAGGAAGGCGACATCCGTTACGATCACGTCGTCATTGCGATGGTCGAGGAGATGGCCATGAAGTACAGGCAGGACTGGTCGAAGTTCGCCATGTTCGGTTTTTCCGGAGGCGGTCACTTCACCCATAGGTTCGCCATCCTGCATCCTGAAAAGCTATGGGCTGCCTCGATTGGAGCTCCCGGTTCCGTAACGCTTCTTGATCCCACGCGTGACTGGTGGGTCGGCATCCGTGATCTTGAAGCTCGCTTCGGGAGAGCTTTCCAGCCGCAGGAACTCGCCAAGGTTCCAGTGCACATGGTTGTCGGCGATGCGGACCTGGAAACGTGGGAAATCACCCACAAGCCTACCGGAAAATACTACATGGAAGGCGCCAATGACGCCGGTGAAACGCGTCTGGAACGCCTCGCTTCGCTTGCCAAGTCCTTCCGCGATGCGGGAGTTGATGTGACGTTTGACCGCGTCGCCGGCGTCTCTCACGACAGAATTAAGGTGCTCGGACACGTAAAGGCGTTCCTGGCGAAATTGCTCAAGGAACGAAAATCCAAATGAGAAATGCAACGATTGTGGCGCCCCAGCCCGAAGCCGTTGAAGCCGGGGCCGAAGTCCTTGAGCGCGGTGGCAATGCTGTAGATGCCGCGCTTGCCTGTGCCTTCGTCCAGGGCGTGGTCGATCCGCAAATGGCAGGCATCGGCGGCTTTGGCTCGATGCATGTTTACATGCCAAGCAGGGGTGTGCACGAAGTCCTTGAGTTCTATGCCCGGGCTTCGCTGAAGGCGACGCCCGACATGTGGGTCAACAAGATCAAGCATCAGAGCCGTGACGGGTTCGGTTACGTGCTTGAAGGCAATATTTCCGATATCGGTTACCTGGCCGTCTGCACGCCCGGCTCGCTCAAGGGATATGAAACGGCGCTGCGGGACTACGGCACGTTTGATTGGGCGGACTTGATTGAACCGGCAATCCGGCATGCCCGCGATGGCTTCATAATCCGAAATCATATGCATTGGTACTGGACCAAGGATCAGTCAGGGGACGGCTTTGCGAACACGATCGACAAGCTCCGGTTTTCCTCGACTGGCAAAGGCGTCTACTTCCACGACAACGGCACGGTCAGAAATGTAGGCGATCTGCTGATCAACCGGGAGATGGCCCAGACGTTGGAGCGCATTGCACGCAGCGGCGGTTCCGATATCTTTTATCACGGTGAAATTGCTGAACAGATTGCCGACGACTTCAAGGCCAATGGCGGATTGATTGATCGTGAGGACCTGGCTCGCTACGAACTGTCGAGAGTGAAACCTGTCTGGGGCGAGTATCGCGGCAACCGCATCGCTACGTCGCCTCCTCCCGGGTCCGGTTTCCCGATGCTCGAATTCCTGCACATCATGGAGCAGTTTGACGTCGGCGCAATGCAGCACAGCAGTGCCGAACATGTCCGCATTCTGTTTGAAGCGATGAAGAGGATGACGATTGACAAGGACGCCCACATGGGTGATCCGACCTATGTCGATGTGCCTTATGAAAAGTTGCTTTCAAGAGAACATGCCGAACGCTCATGCGCGCTCGATTAAGGCCGGGGAAGTCGCCAGCGTTTCCCGTCTCGATCGATCCCAGCGCGACACGACCCATATTTCGGTCATCGACAAGCATGGCAACGCGGCCGCGATGACCCACACGCTTGGCAGCCCATCTGGAGCCATTACCGAAGGTCTTGGTTTCATGTACAACGGCACGATGAGCCGCTTCAATCCGGTTCCGGGAAATCCGGGGTCGATTGCACCAGGCAAGCGCCGGCCGAGTTCCGCCGCCCCGACAATTGTTTTCAAGGACGGCGATCCGAGCATCGTGATCGGCGCGCCCGGCGGCAGCTACATCGCGCCGGCCGTGGCGCAGTGCCTGATGAACATGATCGACTTTGACATGCCCGTGCTTGAAGCGGTAGCTGCTCCGAGAGTTATCGGGGTGTCGAACAAGATCGATATCTGCAATCGTATCCGTCATTCTGTTGAAGGTGAGCTACGCGAGCAGGGCTATGAGGTTGCCAGGTCACCGCAGCCATACGCGTTTGCTGCGGTTCACGCGATCAGGATCAAAGACGGGGTATCCAAGGGCGCTGCGGACCCGCAACGCGACGGGATGTCGATCTCCGTAGCGTGAGGAGGAGGTTCAATGGTTACATCCATCATACGCCGGCTGATGCAGGCGGTCTTTGTCATCGTTGCAATGACCGTCATCGTGTTCATCGGTGTCAACGTGATCGGCAATCCGGTCGACATCCTGATCAACCCGGATGCCAATCAGGTGGAACGCGCCCGCGTCATCGCGCATTACGGTCTGGATCAACCGCTCTGGAAACAATACCTGATGTTTCTTCAAGGCCTGCTGCAGGGGGATTTCGGCGATAGCTTTGTGTATGGCAGGCCTGCTCTTGGGCTCATCCTGGAGCGGCTGCCAGCAACGCTCGAACTAGCAGTCACCGCGCTCGGAATTGCGCTTGTGGTCGGCTTGCCGCTTGGCCTCTACGCGGGGCTCTATCCGAACCGGATTTCCTCCAAGCTGATCATGAGCGGCTCGATCCTCGGCTTCTCGCTCCCGACATTCTGGGTGGGTTTGATGCTGATTATGGTCTTTTCGGTCGAACTTGGCTGGTTACCGACCAACGGCCGCGGGCCGACGAGGGAACTGTTCGACGTGCAGTGGTCATTCCTGACCGGCGACGGGATCAGGCATCTTCTGTTACCTGCCTTCAACCTCGCTCTGTTCAAGACGTCGTTGATCCTGCGCCTCACGCGCGCTGGCGTGCAGGAAGTCCTGCCACAGGACTATGTCAAATTCGCCCGCGCAAAAGGGTTGCGGGAGCGGCGTGTCATCACCGTACATGTCCTCAAAAACCTCATGATCCCGGTCGTCACAATCATAGGTCTTGAATTCGGATCACTGATTGCATTTTCCGTGGTCACCGAAAGCATTTTTGCATGGCCGGGCATGGGCAAGCTGATCATCGACTCGATCAATCTTCTCGATCGTCCCGTCATCGTCGCCTACCTGATGATGATGGTGCTCCTCTTCGTCGTCCTGAATTTCCTCATCGACATTTGTTACACCATTCTGGATCCTCGGGTCCGGCTTGACTCAAAGGCGTAAACCATGGCCGATCCAAACGCTCAGGAAACAAATGCCGCGATATCCGAGCCGAGCCGGCTCTCAAAGGGCATAAAGGATTTCTTCAGTTCTCCCGCAGCTGCGATCGGCTTCATCGCACTGGTGATCATCTGTTGTCTTGCTCTGCTGGCTCCGTGGATCTCTCCACAGAACCCATACGATCTGATGCAACTCGACATCATGGATGGCCGTCTGCCCCCGGGTTCGGAATCCATGACCGGACTCGTCTACCACCTGGGCACCGATAGTCAGGGCCGCGACATCCTGTCGGGCATTCTTTATGGCCTGCGCACTTCGCTCCTGGTCGGCGTTGTGTCAGCCCTTGCGGCAGCAATCATCGGCACGTCGGCAGGATTGTTTGCCGCGTATATGGGCCGGCGGACAGAAACAGTGATCATGCGGCTTGTCGACCTGCAGCTTTCCTTTCCCACCATCCTGATGGCGCTCATGATGCTTGCCGTGCTTGGCAAAGGCGTCACCAATGTCGTCATCGCGCTGATCATCGCCGAATGGGCAACTTATGCCCGCACCGTGCGGGCTACAGCGCTGGTTGAACGCGAAAAAGAGTATATCGAGGCCGCCCGAATGCTTCGCCTGCCAGGCTGGCGCATCCTCTTCCGGCACTTGCTTCCAAACTGTCTTGCGCCTGTGATCGTCATCGCAACCATGCAAGTCGCACGCGCCATCGGCCTTGAGGCGACGCTTTCCTTCCTTGGCCTTGGCGCTTCCGTTACCGAACCGTCATTGGGCATGCTGATCTCAACGGGCTACCAATATCTGCTGACAGGTCTCTACTGGATCAGCTTCTTCCCAGGCGTTGCACTCCTGGTCACGATCGTGGGGATCAATCTCGTAGGCGACAGGCTTCGCGACGTGCTGAATCCGAGGAATGCGTGATGACGCCATTGCTGCAGGTAAAAAATCTCGTCACCGAGTTTGGTGGCTCCAAGGGACGGCCCGGGCTTAAAGCTGTCAATGATGTTTCATTCAACGTCGAGCGTGGCACGGTCCTCGGCCTTGTCGGTGAATCCGGGTCCGGAAAATCGGTCACGGGTTTCTCGATCATGCGTCTTCTCGAAAGGCCCGGCCGGGTCGCCAGCGGCCAAATCGTCTTCGATGGCGTAGATATCGCCAACTGCTCTGAAGAAGAGATACGACGCCTGCGCGGAAAGCGGATCGCGATGGTGTTTCAGGACCCGATGATGACGCTCAATCCGGTTCTGACCGTCGGGACGCAGATGGTAGAAGCTGTCCAGGCCCACGATAATGTATCGAAGGAAACTGCTCGGCGAAGGGCCCGGGATAGCTTGGGCGTGGTCGGCATACCAAGCCCGGAAGAACGGCTGAAAGCTTATCCCCATCAGTTCTCCGGGGGTATGCGCCAGAGAGTGGCGATTGCTATCGCGCTCCTTCACAAGCCGGATCTCATCATCGCCGACGAGCCGACGACGGCTCTGGATGTAACCATTCAAAGCCAGATCATTTCGGAGTTCCAGAAACTCACGGAGGTCTCGAACACTGCGGTGATCTGGATCACGCACGATCTGGCAATCGTTTCGAGACTGGCAGACGAAATCGCGGTCATGTATGCGGGCCGCCTCGTTGAAACCGGCCCTGTGTCGGAGGTGCTGACCAATCCTCGCCATCCTTATACGGCGGGTCTGATTGCATCCGTTCCTTCGCAGAACAGGCGAGGCAAGCCGCTACGCCAGATCCCAGGCATGACACCCGCCATCAGCCGGCTGCCGCAGGGCTGCAGTTTCCGCACGCGTTGCGATCGGGCCACCGATGGCTGTCTGGTCATGCCGGCCCTGATGCCGGAAAACGACCGATCGTTCCGTTGCATCCATCCCGTGACGAAGGTGACAGCATAATGAGGGCTACCGAGACACCCTTGATCGAAGCCAGGAACGTTTCCCAGCGTTTCGGTGCCAGACCCGACCTGGCAGCAAAAATCGCGATCAAGCTCAGGCTTGCCGAACCGGCGCCGGTCGTCCACGCGCTTGACGATGTCAGCCTAAGCATTCGAAGCGGCGAAGTCGTCGGCCTTGTTGGCGAAAGCGGCTGCGGGAAATCGACACTCGGCCGGGCCATCGCGGGGATTACCCCGCCGAGCGACGGCAACATATTCTGGAAAGGTGTAGACCGAAGCAGGATGTCCGCTGGCCAGCGGCATGAGCTTGGCCTTGCCATCCAGATGATCTTCCAGAACCCGATGGCTGCGCTCAATCCGCGCATGACCGTCGACGAACTCATATGGGAGGCACCACGTACACACGGCCTGGCACGTTCGTCTGAACGCGGCGCGTACGTCGACAGGTATCTGACGCTGGCAGGCTTCGACGCGGCCATGAAGAGCCGATATCCGCATCAGTTCTCGGGCGGGCAGCGGCAGCGCGTTAACATTGCGCGAGCACTCGCCGTCCAACCAAAATTCCTCGTCTGCGATGAAAGCGTTGCAGCGCTCGACGTCTCCATTCAGGCTCAGGTGATCAATTTGTTTATGGACCTCCGTGACAAGCTCGATCTGACCTATCTGTTCGTCAGCCACGATCTTGGCGTGGTGGAGCACATTTCCGACCGTGTCGCGATCATGTACCTCGGCAGGATCGTTGAGGAAGCACCGGTCGAGGAGGTGTTCAAGAGCCCCAATCATCCTTACACCAAGGCTCTTCTGGCCGAAGTGCCGCGCATCGAATCTGGCAAGCGGCGGTTCAAAGCCGTGGAAGGCGAACTCCCGAGCCCGCTTGCGCCGCCGAAAGGCTGTCATTTCCACCCTCGCTGCCGCTTCGCTATCCACCGTTGTCGACTGGAAGTGCCGTTGAAAAAGGAAGTGGCACCGGGCCACTTTTCGGCCTGTCACCTGAACGACACCACTTGCTGACGATTTTCGCCAGTCTAACTAACTTCTGCACATTTAGTCGGTTCGGAAGGGCGGAGGTTTTCCTTATTAGGAGATTCAACGCCGTTGATGTTCTCCACAATCACAACGACGGAAAGCCTGTGTTCCGACCCGCGCGGTTGAATGAGAAGATCGTCTCGACCTCGTACTCGCACGTAAGGGGCGGTCTTGCATGACCGGCGTTTCAAACAATCTGTCCGCGCGCAACCACCGGCCAGATCTCCGGCTGTTGGAAGCCGCCGCTCATCACCACGAGACGATCAACCATATTGGAGACAACGCAAGCGTGATTGGGGACGATCCGGACTTGGTCACCAACACTCAGGCCAATTAGCCCGTCGGCAACCAGCCGCCCGTGCTCTTCAGAAAGCTGATCTATTACGATATCGTCCCGACCGACCACATGTCCGTAACCAGAAAGTCCAAGCAGATCGGAGGTGAGCACCTTCGAGCCAGCGTCGATAATTGCGCGATTGCTTGATGGAACCGACACAACAGTAGCCAGCACCGTCAGCGCGCAGTCTTCCCAACCGCAGGCACCGCGTGAAACGAGTGATCGATCGTTATAGACATAGGTGCCTGGCCGGTATTCCGTTGTTACGGGCGCGTCGGCTGCGTCCATCATTGAAGGGGTTCCTCCGGACGTAATCACCGGGACTGCGAGGCCACTTGCCTCAATGCGAGCTTTCGCTTGCGTCATGAAGCTTTCAACTGCATCAGCGCCGTTGACCGGGGGGTATGTCATCAACCCACCGAACACGAGGCCGGGTGCGGCGGCGATCGTATGCGCGAGCAACAAGGCCTCCTCCGGGCTTGCGACGCCGCAACGGTCTGCGCCTGTATTGCATTCGACAAGGACCCTGAGCGGCGTTGGCTCATTTGCGAAAGCGGACGAGAGTCCATCAATTACAGTCTCGTTGTCGGCAACGACACTCAACGCGACCTGGCGGGCCAGGATTTTCAGATGCTTCAGTTTTTCAGCACCCAGAATGTTGTAGGTAATCAGAACATCCCTAATCTCCGGGCTGCCCGCAATCATGGCTTCCGCTTCAGATAGCTTCTGGCAGGTGATGCCGATCGCACCTGCACGCAACTGCATCTCTGCAATGGCGGGAAGCTTATGCGTTTTGATATGTGGCCTCACCTTCAAACCATGCGCATCCGCATAGTTCTGAAATCGACGGATATTGCGATCAACAATATCCAAATCGACCAGAACGACGGGTGTATTCAGCCCATGAAATGACATCGTTGCCATGCTCAAAAGTGCTCCACTGAGTGCTGATCGAACTCGTCTGAATCTGAACCGCGCTTCTCACCATACATCATCCCTTGACAATCTATGCATCTTGGCGCTCACTACGTCAATCCGATAACGCGGACTCATGTCCGATATATTGGACATCAAAAAAGAACTGTTCATCAGGGGAACATCATGACCATCTCACTGCGCACCAGCGCGCTCTCGCTGGCCACCGCTTTCGTCCTTTCCGCAATGCCGGCCGCTGCTCAAGAGGCAAAGAGCAGGCTCGATGAAGTGTTGTCCCGTGGCCATCTGGTCATGGGTACCGGCAGCACCAACGCGCCTTGGCACTTCAAGAGTGCCGACGACAAGCTCCAGGGCTTTGACATCGATATGGGCCGCATCGTGGCCAAGGCGCTCTTCGGCGATCCCGACAAGATCGAGTTCGTCAACCAGTCGTCCGACGCCCGCATTCCGAACATCACGACCGATAAGGTGGATCTCACCTGCCAATTCATGACCGTCACGGGCGAACGCGCGCAACAGGTTGCTTTCACGATTCCCTACTACCGCGAGGGCGTGGGCCTGATGCTGAAGTCTGATGGCAAGTATGCAGATTATGCTGCACTTAAGGCTGCGGGCTCTTCCGTGACTGTCTCAGTGCTGCAGAACGTCTATGCGGAATCGATGGTTCATGCCGCTCTCCCGGAAGCGACCGTGGACCAGTATGAATCGGTGGACCTCATCTATCAGGCGCTGGAATCCGGCCGCGCCGATACGGTTGCGACGGACCAGTCCTCGCTTGCCTGGTACATGACGCAGAACAGTGGCCGCTACAAGGACGCGGGCTATGGCTGGAATCCACAAAGCTACGCCTGCGGCGTCAAGCGCGGCGATCAGGACTGGCTGAACTTCGTCAACACCGCCCTGCACGAAGCAATGACCGGTGTCGAGTTCGATTTCTATGCCAAGTCCTACAAGACTTGGTTTGGCAAGGATCTCACGCCACCGCAGATCGGTTTTCCGGTTGAATATAAGTAAAGTCGTCTAGGACGGAAGGGTCTCCTTCCGTCCTTTCCTCGCCCTTGATTGCAGGACTGCGCCATGGGTTATACGCTTAATTTCGCCGCCGTCTGGCGCAGCTTCGATCAACTCCTGGAAGGCTTGCTGCTCAGTCTCGGTCTGGCTTTCGTTTCCATCGCCATCGGTGCAGCGCTCGGTCTGCTCATTGCCTTTGCATTGACATCGAAAAACGGCTGGGTGCAGAGACCGGCTGCGCTCTATGTCACGATCATTCGGAATCTGCCGATTCTCGTCCTCGTTCTCTTCGCCTTCTTTGCCCTGCCGCAGCTGGGCGTTCGGCTCGGCAAGATCCAGAGCTTCATCGGCGTGCTATCGATCTACTCCGGCGCTTATCTTGCGGAAGTGTTCCGGGCCGGATTGCTGTCAATTCAAAAAGGCCTGACGGAAGCCGGTCTTGCGATCGGGCTGACGCCGACGCAAATTCGCGTCTCAATCATCACGCCACTTATGCTGCGCAATGTATTGCCGTCGCTTTCTTCGACGATCATCTCCTTATTCAAGGATACCTCGCTCGCAGCCGCAATTGCCGTGCCGGAGCTGACGTTTGAAGCGAGGAAGATCAACGTCGAGAGCTTCCGCGTCATCGAGACCTGGCTTGTCGCCTCGGGCCTCTATGTCGCAACCTGCTCTGTGCTTGCCGCGCTGATGCGCGTCGTCGAGCGCCGCCTTGCCGTTCCGAGGTGATGCCCATGGCAAGCATTTCTCCTTTTCTCGACCAGCTTTGGATTGCCCGCTTCGTTATCCTGAAGGGGCTCGGCGCCACGGTTTCGATCTCGCTGCTTGCGATCATCGTTGGGTCACTGCTCGGAGTTCTTGTCGGGCTGGCGCTCGTCTACGGCAATCGCATACTGCGGCTGATCGTCCGAGCCTACACGGACTTCATCCGAGGAACACCGGTTCTGGTGCTCGTCCTGGCAAGTTACTATGTGCTTTCGACCGTCGGAATCGAACTCGGCCCATTCCAGGCAGGTGTGCTCGCCTTGGCAGTTTTCTGCTCCTCACATGTCGGAGAAATAGTACGCGGCGGCCTGCAGGCCATTCCCGTGGGCCAAACCGAAGCGGCAAAAGCGATCGGCCTCACCTTTGGACAAACGTTTGGCTATGTCCTGTGGCCGCAAGCGTTGCGTCAGTTCCTACCCGCCTGGGTTAACACCGCGGCAGAAATGGTCAAAGCCTCGACGCTTCTTTCGGTGATCGGAGTGGCCGAACTGCTGTTGCGAACGCAGGAGATCATCTCGCGTAATTTCATGAGCCTCCAGTTCTACTTCTTTGCGGGGCTTCTCTACTTTGTAATCAATTACGGCATCGAGCGTTTCGGCAAATATGTCGAGCGCAAGACAGCCGTACCGTCGTGAGGGCTCAACCATGAGCAAGGTACTTCTCGAAATTCAGGGGCTCCACAAACAGTATGGCGCGGTTGAAGTGCTGAAGGGCGTTGATTTGACCATGCACCAGGGCGAGGTCATCTCGATCATCGGCTCGTCGGGCTCCGGCAAGACAACAATGCTACGCTGCATCAACATGCTCGAAGAATTCCAAGGCGGGCGCATCCTTCTGGAGGGTGAAGAGATTGGCTACGAGCAGTCAGGTGGGATCCGCAAACGCAAGAGCGAACGGGATATCGCGCGTCAACGTGCGCTGACCGGAATGGCGTTCCAGCAATTCAACCTGTTCCCGCATATGACGGCCGCCCGCAATGTCATGCTCGGCCTGGTGAAGGTCAAGAAGATGCCGCGCGAGGAGGCGCGCGCCATCGCGGAAAAGTGGCTCGAGCGAGTGGGTCTCGCGTCTCATGCCGATCACTACCCCGGCCAGCTCTCCGGTGGACAGCAGCAGCGCGTTGCGATTGCCCGTGCCATCGCGATGAACCCGCGCCTGATGCTGTTTGACGAAGTCACCTCCGCGCTCGACCCGGAGCTCGTCGGCGAAGTTTTGCAGGTTATCAAGGGATTGGCGGCCGATGGTATGAGCATGCTGCTCGTCACCCACGAGATGCGCTTTGCCTACGAGGTTTCCTCCCGCGTGATCTTCATGAATAAGGGTGTGATCTGTGAGGAAGGACCTCCGAAAGAGATGTTCGTAAACCCGAAGACCGAGCGGCTGGCCGAGTTCCTGAGAACGTCCAGTTTCAACTGACGGGAACCAGGTGATCGACCATTGCTTTCCAAAAAAAGAAAGAGAGATCGTATGACTATCAAGCGCTACGGCGTCGGAGAAACCGGGGCTGGCGGACAACCCCTGCCCTTTGCCCGCGCCGTTGAGGCTAATGGCTGGCTTCACGTATCGGGCCAGGTGCCGATGGAGAAGGGCGAAATCATCGGCGGGGGCATTATCCCCCAGTCCCGCAAGGCAATCGAAAACCTGATCGCCATCCTGGACGAGACAGGCTATGGAATCGAGGACGTTGTGCGTGTCGGTGTTTGGCTCGACGATCCGCGCGATTTCTGGAGCTTCAACGGGGTCTATGCCGAGTACTTCGGGAAAAACCCGCCAGCGCGCGCTTGCGTCCAGTCGCGGATGATGGTCGATTGCAAAGTCGAAGTGGACTGCATCGCCTATCGTGCCGACAGGACGTGAGGTCATGGGATGCGGCCCTGTACGGGTCGTGTCCGACATCGAACGAGGTAATTATGGCCGACAGCGCAGAGGACATCACATCGCGACGCATGCGTGGGCTTGATCGCGCCTTCGAGATTCTTGAGTTTCTGCGGGTCAAGCGTCTACCGATGAGACCAAACGAGATCGCCGTTGAAATTGGTGCTCCCCGCTCTTCGGTCTATGAGTTGGTCAATCTCCTCTTGCGCCACGGCATGCTCGACTACCAAGGCGGTGATGGGCGGGTCTTCCTTGGGCGGAAGCTGTATTTTCTCGGCACGGCTTACGCCGATCAGTTCGATCTGATGCGCGAATCCGAAGAGATGCTGGTGCGTCTTGCCACCGAAACCCGTGAGACAGCGCAGATGTGCCTATTGGAGGGCAACAAATATACCGTGGCGATGATGAGGGAGGGAATCAGGCCTTTCCGGATTTCGTCCAACATTGGCGAGTTGGTGCCGATCCCATGGACGGCCTCTGGACGGCTCCTCGTCTCACATCTGACAGACAGCGAAATTCTCGATTTCATCCCAGCAGATGACTTTGTGCTGCCGAATGGCAATCCCCTTGATCCGGCGAAGTTCATAGCCGAGGTTAGGCAGGCGGCGATCGACGGCTATTTTACCTTCAATAGCGCGGTTGAGAATTTTACCCATTGCTTTGCCGCTCCGGTAAAACAGGTCGACGGCCAAGCGGTGGCAACTCTTTGTCTGGTTGCGCCAAAGGAAGACGGATTGCGCAATCGCACGCAGTATCTCGAGAGCCTTCTTGCGGCTTCGAACGAGATCTCGGAGCGACTTGGCTTCAGCGCGACTCGCGCTAGGATGGCGAGATAGTGGGATGCCTCGGGATCAGGACATTCCCAACAACGTGAGGCGCGCATAATAGCTCTTTAGGACGTATTCAGACTTTTTTGTTACGCAGACGTAAGTCTGCTTCTTGAACCGGAGATGATGGGCGTCGCAACGCTAGAGGACGTCGATCGTCAAATCGGCAACGGATTTAGGCTGCTGCGTTTTATACCAAGCGTTGAGGCGGCTTTCCTTTGCGACTATGCGGCAAGCGGGGTCAGGCTCGCAGCCATCTGGGCTCTGATCGGCACGCTGATCTACGGTGTTCTTCGGCGACGCCACGATGATGCCGGATGTGTTCTCCGAACTCGTTGCGGTGCGGTTTGGAATTTTCACGCCATTTGCGTTGTTCAGCGTGCTGGCTGGCCTTGAGGCGCTGGCCGACCGCACGGAACTACGACCTGCTATCCATTGCCGTCGCGTTGCTCGGCGTTCTTTTGCCGATGTCGGTCGCGGTCACCGAGCACCCCCGGCGTCCCTTTCTCGCCTGCGGCCACACCGAAGCCGCGCTTGCAGTTCAGAAAAGCTAAAGGTGAGCTTGCCCTCTCGCACGTGATTTTGCCCCGAGGATAAAATCAAACACCGGTTCAGGCTGTCCCGGCATCGTCGACGCTAAAACAGCGGGCGTTCTCGCGGCTATTTCCACGTGCTCAGCAAGCACCGCCGGCGACATGCCAAGTGCCCGCGCGAAGGGGTGACGCGGCCCTAACACCAATCGGCGAAACAATGCGGCGGCGCGTCCGGCATGACGTACGGTTGCGTCATGTTTACCCTCGCGGATCTTCACACCCGCCGCCGAAACCAGAATTAATCCCTTCAGGAGCATGCGCATTGCACTGCCGCGTTCCGCTACCTGCCAAAGGCCTTCCCAAGCCTCATGCGCCTCCCAGTAATAGCCGTGATTGAAGAGATCTTCGCCCCAGGCGAAGGCGTCAGAATCCAACGATGCCTTTGCTGCGAGGGGCAAAGGTCCGACATGATAGCTGTGCCCCGCGGGATCACGCACCGGATGCGGCTGCCGACCCGGCAGATAAGCATAGTCCGGAAAACTTCTTTGCGGCAACAAACGAGGACGTTTCACAACATCGATAGCCGAAGTGGATGACATAATGGCAATGACCATGGTCCCATATAAACCTGTTGCCAAGTCTGTTTGCAAATCGGCCGAGCGCTTCTGGTCCATGATGGCTTGCGGTGGAGATGACGGAAAAACCTTGGACGAAGAAAGAAGCGGGCACGGTGCGAGCTATTTCGTGGTCTGACCGGGTCGCTCAAATGGAGAAATACGTTTCCACTCGGCGTGGTTCGAAATTCACTGCCGTCGTCTTCTATTGGCAGTGGCGACGGTCATCCTTGATATAAGTCATCCTCGGAGAGAGGTGGCTCATCCGGCAGCCACCATCAGCGCGGTCCTTGCGGTCGGCCAAATTGCTCAATCGAACAACAAGTCGGGAACGGCAGGCCCTGTCACAGCGTTTTCAAATGGCGAGCCTGATCGCTATCAAAGCGTCTTGCCGTCGCGCGCGTATAGTCGCCTCAAACGGAGGTAAGGTCATGGCGCACAAGCAAGTCCTGTTTTCATCTGGTCGCACTCGACCGCACCCGGCTCTTTGCGCGCGGCGAGAACAAAGGAGAGCTTTCGCATGACATCCTTGGACGATAGAAGACGGGCGCTTGAAGACAAGTACATTCTCGACCTTGAGCGGTCACTGAAGGTTCGGGCCCGCCGAAACCGCCTGTTGGCAGAATGGGTTGCGGCTTCGATCGGCCGAAACGACCTCGAGGCTTATGTGGATGAGGTTGTGGCAACGGCCCTCGCCTCACCGGAAGATCAGGATTTGCTGCGGAAGATTGTCGTGGACTTCAATGCCGCCGGCCAGGCTGCCGATGAAGCATTCATTCGCGAAAAGATGCACGACCTCATGTACACTGCTGCCGAAGCCATGGAGAGCGAGGCCGCAACGCCCAGCTAGCAGACGACCGACGTACTGTATGCAGGCGTCAGGGAGCAACCGAACTGGCGGCGATGTCGTCGATCGTTCGCAAGGCCTCGCCGCGTGCGATTGTCTCGGTCTCTTTCGCAGCCTTTGCCGCAACGGCAAAGAATCGGCTGCTTTCGCGCGCATAGTCCGTGATCATTTCTGCTGAGAAATCATTGACAACGTCTAATGCGTCAGGTGCGGCCTGCGCGCCCGTCAGGGCGCCGACAAACGCGACGTCCTTCTCGATGCGATCGAGCCAGAACGTGAGGCCCTCGATCTGAAACCGAAGCGCCGCACCGGCGAACCCGGCTTGAAACCTCGTGCCTGCCAAAATGGCAGCGCCGAAGGGGCTGAATTGCGAAAATGGAAGTGGCATGTGCAAACTGGTCATGTGCGGCCTCCGCGGTTGTTCAGAATATCAGGCTACATTGTTTCTTCGCCTTCGTCCTTGATCTCTCCCAAGCCGGATCGGGCAATGACCGCTGCCGTTCGTGGCGTCCTGTGACAGATCACGCTTGTTCCGCACCCCCTGCCGCATTTGGATCGGCAAGCCTGAGGCGCACTTGTTCAAGCCCGGCATCGCCCGATGAGGTCACGACCTCAAATCCAAGCTTGCGGCACAACCCGAGCATCTTTGCGTTGCCGCGCAGAACGGAGCCACGGACCTCCGCCAGACCTTCTGCGCGTGCGAACAGCAGGAGCTGCTGCAAGAGCGCCCTTCCCAAGCCGATGCGCTGTTGGTCGCTCCTGATGAGCAGGCCATAGTCGCCCCACTCCCGCCCCGCGTCAATCACGAGACGGGAAACGCCCACAAGCTGCCCTGCCGGATTGACCGCCACGAAGGCCATCTCCCGCCCGTAGTCGATGTGCGTCATGCGGACAATTGCCGCCTTGGAAAGCCTTGTCTGCCCAAAGCCGATTTGATCCCGGAACAAGGCGCCATCGGTCTGTCCGATGTCGCGTGGGAGGAGGCGAAGCGGAGCGTGGTAGTTATCCGCCCGCTCGCTGAACTGCCGGCTGCGCCAGCGCATCTTGCGCGACGAGCTGGAAGGGTACTCGGCCTTACGGAGCGGACGGTCTATGCGCTCATCCGCCGGTATCGCCAATCCGGGATCTTGTCAGTTCGTTAGCACCCCGGCCTTCGTCACGCGGCAAGGGCAAAGGCCGTCTTCCGCATACGGCGGAGACAATCATTGCCGAAGCGATCTCGGCTTTGACCGGCATCAAAGTTGCGCGATCACGCTTCCGGTTCACTGCCTCCGAAAACATCGACGTTAGGAGGAATCCGTGGCTTCGATCGATATCAAGATGCCGATCGCCGTGGCTCCGGCGGCAACAAAGGACAAATTTCGCCTTGGATCGCTCATCATCGGCTCGATGGTTGGCTCGGGGCGTCTTCAGCCTGCCTCAGAAGACGGCGGCCAGCGCCGCTCCGCTTGCCATCATCATTGGCTGGGCGATAACCGCAATCGGCATGCTGGCTGGCGTTCGTTTTTGTCTACCAGTCGCTTGCAATGCGCAAGCCCGAACTCAATGCCGGTCCCCACGCCTACGATACGTCAAATCGCTCAAGCATCCTTTTAAGCTGAATATTCTGCAACTGCAGCTTTTGGGCAAGCTCGGCTCTCAGTCGCCTGATTTCATCGTCCAGGACTGCCACCTCATCGAAGAAGGCTTCCCGGGAGGGCGAGGATCGCGCACTCTCATCCTTGTTCCCCGGGGCATTGCTCTGGGAAACCATGTCGGTTCGGGCATTCTTCGCGCGTCCTGACAGCTTCGCCAAGGGTGCTCGCGGGGACTTTCTGCGCGTGCCGCTTCGCGGCACCAACGCATGCGCTTCAGCACCCGACCGACTGACCTCTTGATGCGCAGCTGTTTGGATGTCTTCGGCATCGATTGGCGTCGAGAGTGCTCCCCCGGCGTCCGGATGGCGTTCGCTTCTGTTTGAAGTCGTTGCTGCCCCGAGATCAAAAGGTCGGTTCTCGGCGCGGTCGGATACGGGGATTGCTTCTGTTGAGTTTAACGGAAGTACCGTCGATTGTTGCGCTTCGCTTTCGCTGGGCTTGGAATTATGCCCGGCCGAACTCTCTCGAACTTCCGCCGGTCGT
This sequence comes from Rhizobium sp. USDA 3886, assembly GCF_056279785.1. Classification (NCBI taxonomy): domain Bacteria; kingdom Pseudomonadati; phylum Pseudomonadota; class Alphaproteobacteria; order Hyphomicrobiales; family Rhizobiaceae; genus Rhizobium; species Rhizobium sp. USDA 3886. The sequence goes on from NZ_JBWCDC010000003.1 coordinate 2,472,379, forward strand.
CGCGGCGACGTTAACTGAGCAAGGAATTTCCATGGTGATTTCATTGTGCTTCGACCTCGAGTGACCCCGCGCTGCGACGTTGCCGCAGCCTCAGGTCCAAGCTCATGACGTGAGCCCGGCGAATTTCTCCTACCGAAAATGTAGTGGCTGAGGCCGATCTCGCAACCGGTCCCGTTGTTACCCGGTGATCAATCGAGTCCAAGCCGCTTGCGCAGATCGGCGTTTTCCGCACGCAGCTTTTCTGCCACAGTTTTCCGGAGCCTTTTATTCTCTTCCTCGAGCTGAATGAGGTCTGCCATCTCGTCCATCGTCGAAAGAGTCGCCTTTGCCGTTGGTCCGGGTTGCTTTGCCGTCCTCTTTCTGCCGGTTGCCTCGATGGCGTCCTTCCTCGTGCTCTTGCCGGTGACTTCCGTTCCCACGGGCGTCAGCTTCGCTTCTTCAGCGTGTTCGCCACTCTTCCTGCGACCCCTCGGCAACTTCGCTGAGGCGACTACCGTTGCTTCGGCAGCTGCCTTCTGACGCCGTGGTGCGCGTTGCTTCTTAAGCGCCGGCTTTTGTGCCGGGGTATTCGTCTCGACGCCCTCCGTAGTGGAGCCCGTATTGTTCTGGTCAGCCATCAATTATCCCCTTTGTGCCCGACAGTCTTGTCGGCTGGGCGAAAGGCGGAGTCAACATGATCATTATGGAAAGCTCGCAATTTTCGGATGCACCGCCTAATCGATAGCGCGTTGGAGCTCGCTCAATTGTTCAAAGCTTACCTTGAACTGGGTCGCGTCGCGTGCAACCGCGGGCCCGTCCAGAAAGATCGGGATCGATTTTGGACTCGACGCGGATAATGCGGTTCCCACCGAAGCCAACGCGATCCTGAATTTCCCGCCAATCGTTACCATTTTCGGGCCGAATCCTCATCTCGCCGCGTTATGCCCGCAGACCGACCGCCCTCTATGAAGACGGTATCGAACGTGATCCGTGCGTTTCCCACGAAGTCGAGGTATCCGACGTCGCAGTCACGGCAAAGGGTCCGCATCGCCACCGCTGGCGGATCAAACTTCTCCGCAGCCCTCCGAAGCTGAAAAACTGCCGAACACACATGCCGCGGCTGGCTGACCGGTTTGAATTCGCAGACGAGGATGCGGCGACTCCCTGCTGACCACGCCGACCCAGCAACCTTTCAAATGCCTACGCAGTCCGGCTGCAACGCTCTACGCCTTGAGTGAATTCGAACCATTGACCCGCGAATGGCAATCCGGGGCACTGGCCTCTAATCGATACTTGCGGTCGTCACGAAGCAGTTCGTGAGCCAGCGTGTGACCCCGCTTCTGTCATTTGAATCCGTGCCAAATATTTCCGGGGAACCTTTCCGAGGATGCTGCATCCAATGTCTGTCGTCGAATACAGGCGTCGCCTGTTTCGGCGCAATAGTTGGACCTTAGGGAGTTAGATCATGTTGAAGCGCATTCTGGCAGCGACCTTCTTCGCGGCATCATTGGCCGCCAGTGCGATGGCTGACGATGCCAAGCCGACCGATCCGCAGATCGCCCATGTCGCCTACACAGCTGGACAGATCGACGTCACCGCCGCAGAGCAGGCGCTGAGGAAAAGCAAGAACGCCGATGTCATCGCATTCGCGAAAGTTATGGAACGCGATCACAAGGCGGTCAATGAACAGGCGTTGGCTCTGGTCAAGAAGCTGAACGTTACGCCGGAAGACAATGCGATCAGCCAGTCCTTATCCTCCCAAGCGACAAAGGAGTTGGCAACGCTCGACGCGCTCAATAGTGCCGCCTTCGACAAGGCCTATGTCGAAAACGAGGTGGCTTACCACAAGACGGTCAATGGTGCGCTCGCGGAAACCCTGATCCCCTCCGCAAAAAATGCCGAACTCAAAGCGCTGCTGGAAACCGGCCTGACGTTGTTTAAGGAACACCAGATGCATGCTGAGCATCTGGCCTCGACGATCAAATAGACGCAACGATGACCTCGGCATTCAGAACGGTATTGCTCACGGTGGCGGTTGCGGCAACCTTCGCCATGGCATCGCCTGCTGCTTTGGCGGCAGAGTATCAGATCACGATCGCCAATATGGGGTTCGGTGCGCAGGCGGGCTCGCTTCACGTGGGCGACGTGATCATCTGGCGAAACGATGATATCTTCCGTCATACAGCCACGGCGCGCGACAAGAGCTTCGACGTCGATCTTCCGCCGAAGTCGGAGAGACGAATGACGGTCAGGCAGAGAGGAGCCATCGATTTCTACTGCCGTTTCCACCCTGCGATGGTGGGAAGACTGGACGTCCAGCGATAGGGCTGGGACGCTGCCCGACAACAGCGAAAAAAACGGAGAATTCATGGTTATTCCACTGGTCACGGCCGAACGACAGAATCTGGAAACATTTATGCTCGCCGAAAACCAGCTCGTCGAGCTTGCACGCGAGGGCAACGAACGTGCGATCCGCATGATCATCCAGCGGTACAATCGACGCCTGTTCCGTACAGCGCGCGCCATCATTCGCGACGATGCCGAGGCGGAGGATATCGTGCAGGCCGCCTATGTTCAGGCCTTCACACATCTGGCTTTGTTTCGCGGCAAGGCCCGGCTGTCCACCTGGCTGACGAGAATAGTCCTCAACGAAGCGCTCGGGCGCATACGCCGTCAACGGAAGACCACCGGGCTCGAGGACCTTGACATGCAGTTGAAGAACCATGGAGGCCAAGTGTTGCAGTTTCCAATGTCGCTTGCTGTGTCCGATCCAGAGATGGAACTTTCACGCAGTGAAGTTCGCACGTTGCTCGAGCATGCGGTTGACGGGTTGCCGGTCGATTTTCGCGCTGTCTTTGTGCTCCGCGACGTGGAAGGCATGAGCACTGAGGAAACCTCGGCACATCTCGATATCAGGATCGAGACGGTCAAGACCCGTCTGCACAGGGCGCGAAAGCTGATGCGCGTGGCAATAGAAAAGCAGCTTGCAGGAGCGTTCTCGGCCCTCTTCCCCTTCGATGGCTCCCGCTGCTCATCCATGGCCGATCGGGTTATCGTGGCGCTGCAGTCCCGTACGAAGGCTTGAGATCAGTGCGCTTTTATCGTGATATATAAGCTGCATAGCATTCATGGCGACATCATCTCGGAACAAAGGGCGGGTTCATCGGAAGCGGCACTTTGAAGCAGATAACGAGAGCATGGTCAGTCATCTAGTTACTCGTGCACGAACCCTCGTCGGATGATTTCGATCATCGGCCTCGTTTCGACCTTCTGCCTCTCGTCCGAATTAGCCCTACAGCAAATCCTGGTTACGCTTGCGACCTTCCGGCGACCGTTCGTCAGAACTGGAGGCGCCGCTGCCTCCATTCCCCGGAGCCGCCTTCTCAACTTGGATTTAGACTACGACTTGCGTGCCTTCATGATGAGCGACGGCATTTGGAATTCGATCGAGCCGTCATCGATCACGAAGGACCTGAGTGCCGTCTTCGATTCGTTGAGAAGCTCCTCGAACTGTTCGTCGGTGAGCACACCACCGAGCGTCCACACGCAGGCGCGTTCGGCGGACACCAGGGCGTCGATCGACTTGAAGCGGACTTTTCCTTCGCGGCAGACAACCTCTGCGCCTGCGACACCCGCTGTATTGCAGATTTCATGCAGCCGCCCGGCATCACCGAGGCTGAAGGGCGCGCGGAAGGCATTCCCCACCTCCTTGCCGAACAGCCGGTCGAGTAACAGCGCGAATGCGCCGTATCTCGGCGAGTTCTCGACCGCATCGCATACTGCGACTACCAGCCGGCCGCCCGGTTTGAGGACCCGCATCATCTCGGCGAGCGCCTTCGGCTTGTCCTCGAAGAACATGAAGCCGAACTGGCTGACAACGGCGTCGAAGCTGTCGTCCGGCAATGGCAGCGCCTCAGCCATTCCTTCCATCCATTCGATTTTGCCAGGTTTACGGCGCGCAACCACCAGCATTTCCGGGTTTGCGTCAAGCCCGACAACCGAACCCGACGGACCGGTGATTTCAGCCGCGGCGAACGTCAGAGCGCCGGTACCGCAAGCCACGTCAAGTACGCAGTCGCCCTTCTGCACCCCGGCTTCAGCAGCGATGACCCGTCCCCATGGGGCAAACAGCGCCGGCACGAAATGGGCGTCATAAATCTCGGACGGACTGCGCACTTCCTCATGCGTCACCATGGCTTTCCTCCACGTTGAATTCGCGGCACATTCGCTGGATATGCCGGTGCGCACAGGATATGCTTCAAAAATGGTTCAGGCCCATGAGCGGACGTCTTTGTCGCTTGCCGCATCGTCCAAGATGCTCGATGGGCGAGGGTGCGACGGCCCTTCTGCGGCAGCGGAACCGCGTGCCCAGCACAGGCCGCTTGGCACCGACCCGCTTTCGGACGTGCTGGGCACAGTCAAGCTGACGGGAGCGCTGTTCTTTCTTGTGGAGGCGTCCTTTCCCTGGGGCCTGGAGGTGCCGCACGCAGCGGCGTTTTCCTCGATTATTCTGCCACGCGCCCAGCATATCGTATCCTATCACATTATCCTGAAAGGCTCGGGCTGGGCCGGCATTCCACACGCCACCTCGACGTGGTTCGAGGCCGGCGACAAACTTGTGCTGCCGCATGGCGATCCGTATTCGATGCTCAGCGAACCCGACCGGGCGCCAGAATTCGACGTCGAAGCGACAATGGACTTTTTCCGCGACATGGCGGCGGGCAAGCTACCCTTCGTGTCCAGAGAAGGCGGCGGCGGCGATCCGCGCTGCGAATTCGTCTGCGGCTTTCTCGGCTGCGACATGCAGCCGTTCAATCCCTTGCTATCGACCCTGCCGCGCCTTCTGCGGATCAAGCGGTCGCACGACCGGCGCGAGGGGCTCTTGAGCCCTCTCATCGACCTCACGCTTGCCGAGGCGCGCCGGCCGCGGGTTGGCGGCGGATCCATCCGGCCGAGATTGAGCGAACTGGTTTTCGTCGAGCTGATGCGCCAATATCTGGAGAGCCTGCCGGCCCATGAGACCGGCTGGCTTTCGGGCCTGCGTGATCCTGCGATCGGTAAAGTCTTGATCATGCTCCATGAACAGCCCGCATACCCGTGGACGCTGAATGAGTTGGCAAGTCGCGCCGGCATGTCGCGCGCAGCTTTTGCGGGACGTTTCACGCATCTCGTGGGCCATGCGCCGATGCAGTATCTGACCCTCTGGCGTATGCAGATTGCCGCGCGCTTCCTTGGCGACAGCTCCATGAAGGTGGCGGCTGTAGGCCGTGAAATTGGTTATGAATCCGAGGCTGCCTTCAGCCGGGCGTTCAAAAAGACCGTGGGCGTTTCACCTGCAGCATGGCGGGGTAATGCCGCTGGAACCGGCTGATTTCGATACGGGCTGCTTCTCAAGCTCAGTGGCATTCGCAGCTCTGGTCGCCTCAGTCAACGTGGGACTGCGACCTTATGCCGATTCACATGCCGAGCCTGCAGGCGACGGTTTCGTCAAGGCAGGCGACACGGCCGAACCTTTCGAACTGATTGCGGTCGGCGGAGACAGACTGACCCGCAACGTGCTTCTGCAGATATCACTCAATGCTGTTTGCCTGCGAATAAGAGCTGATGATCGGCAGGAACAGATATTGCTGGGCCACCTGGATCGATAGCACTCCAATCGTTGCTTGACGCCAGGGATCTGAAGAGTAGTTAGATCCTCATGCAATAGCCCCTCATTGCCGCCCAAGCCCCTCCCCCTCAAGGCGTCCTTTTTGTCTGAAGAGCCATCCATGTCTGAAAAAACTTCCCATCGCGGGCTCGTTGTGGTCGCGATCATGGCAAGCATGGCGATGATTGCCATCGAAGCAACGATCGTTTCGACGGCGATGCCGCAAATCGCCGCCCAGTTGGGGCAGATCAACCTCTATTCCTGGGTTTTCTCGTCATTCCTTCTGACGCAGACGGCAACCACCGTTGTATTCGGCAAGCTCGCGGATATTTATGGCCGCAAACCGATGATCCTCCTGGGTATCGGATTGTTCCTGTTCGCATCCGTGCTTGCCGGCTTCGCATGGTCGATGCCGTCGATGATTGCTTTTCGGCTGCTCCAGGGTATCGGTGCCGGATCGATTCAGCCCGTCGCCATGACCGTAGTTGCCGATCTTTTTCCCGGAAACCAGCGAGGCAAGGTCCAAGGCTATCTCGCAAGCGTGTGGGCGCTGTCGGCCGTCGTTGGCCCGCTCCTCGGCAGCCTGATCATTCACAATCTCCCATGGGCCTGGGTATTCTGGATCAACGTGCCGGTAGGACTTCTCGCCGCATTGGGGTTCATACTGTTTCTGCACGAGGAGAAGCGGAGTCGAATAGTCTCTGTCGATGTGCTCGGCGCAGCACTTTTCGCCATTTCGATTTCCTCGTTGATGATTGCTTTGACGGAAATGGAAAATGCCGTATCGGGCCAAGCCATCGCTGCCCTCATCGTCTCTGTTGTCACTCTCACCGCTTTCATCTGGCAGGAGCGCCGTGCCGAAGCGCCCATGGTCGCTCCTGACCTGTGGCTGAAACGGCCGATAGCATTCGCAAACCTGGCGGTCTTTTTCGCAAGCATGTCGATCATGGGTCTGACGACCTTCCTGCCGATGTACGTGCAGACGGTTCTCAACCGCTCGCCTCTCGTGGCAGGCTTCGCATTGACCATGTTGCTGCTGGGTTGGCCCTGCGGTGCAACGATCGCATCCCGACAGTTTGGCCGCTTCGGTTTGCGACCCATCATGATCGCCGGCAGCGTCTGCATTCCGGCGGGCACGTGCCTACTGCTTCTCTTGACGCCCTCCAGTTCGGCTGTCCTGGCTGGCGCCGGCTCACTTGTGATGGGTTTTGGCATGGGATTACTCAATATCTGTGCCTTGATCCTCATCCAAGAAAGCGTGAACTGGTCTGAACGCGGCAGCGCTACCGCCTCGAACGTCTTCTCGCGAAACCTCGGTAGCACGCTCGGCGCAGCCGTGCTTGGTGCAGTGCTGACCTATGGCCTGGCGCACACCACCAGCGGCCAGGCGATAACGCCGGAGCAGCTGCGGGCTCTCCTGAATGGCGCGGGTGCCGCCGTCAGCAGTGCAGACGAGCTGCGGCTCGCCCTTCAGCACGCACTACATTCTACCTTCCTAGTCATGCTGGTGACCGCCGTATTGATCGTTCCAGCCTGCCTGCTTGTTCCGCGACCCGTAGCACGTCTGGAGATGCAACAGGAGACCTGAGGCCGCGATGTCCCGTCGTGACCCCGTTTGCAGTCCGCTAAGGCATTTCTGGGGGCAAGGATCGGCTGGGCCATCAACGGATCAATGGCACTCGCATTCGAAAATGCACGGGAGAGCACAGCTTTCCAGACAATGTCGAGTTACTCCTGCAGGCCTTTAGGGCCATGGTTGTCGAGAGGACCTTCCCGGAATTCGGTAGCAAATGCCACCACGCTTCGGGAGTATCTTTAACGGCAAGTCTGCGCTGACTGTGGTCGTGCGATTCAGCGTTCGGTCGTTCATCTGTGGACGCAACTTCCAGAATCATCGATCTCAATGCTTACGAAACATCTCACCACAGCAATCTTCCCAGGCGATCTATTCGCCAGATCGTCCACATGCCGTCTCGGCTCTTTGCCAGCTACTAGCCAGGAGCCGAGCCCGATGTCATCCGCTTGCATGACAGAGCACGGCCCGAATACGTGCGAGGATGCGCCAGATGTAGCCCGAACCGGGAGGCAGCAAATGGACTTTCACATTCTCGTCGCCGCGCATATGCGCTGCCGTCGCCATCCCCCACGGATGAGCGCCGCTGCCGAGGACCAATACTATGGCGATAAGTCCATCCTGTTACGTCCGAGCGTCCGGCTGCTCGCGCCGATCGCCGTAACCGCCAGCATGATCCTGCTTCTGGTCGGCTTATCCGGACAGGAGGCGCTACCATGCCCTGGTGAGCCAGCCATGCTATATTGCGATCCGTTGCCATAGGAGGCCGCGAGATGGAAGACAGTGAGGCTGACCCGGCGGCGATCTTGGGAGTGATCCGCGCCGAGACCGATGCCTGGTTGCAGCGGGACTTCGAAGCATGGGCGGACCATTGGGTGCAATCGCCCCAGACCCGACGCATGGAAGCTTGGGTTTCGCTCGGCGTGCGGGTGGACGAAGGCTGGGATGCGATCGCTGCACGGATCAAGAAAATCGTGGAGAGATTTCCGGAGAAACATACCTTTGCGGCCCGCGTCCGCTGGGAAAAGGTCAACGTCGTCATCGACCGGGACATGGCTTGGGTGACTTTCGACCAGATCGGCAGCGACACTGGCGAGGATCGCAAGCGCCAGCTTCGGATTCTTCACCGGATTGACGGCGTCTGGAAGATCGGCTGTGCAGTGGTGATGGAGTGCACGGTCGAGGAGGCGAGCTGCCCGCTGATAGAAGTCGACGCAGACGTGCGGATTCTTTGGACGAACCGGCTTGCACGGGAGCGCATGCTCGGCCATCCGGGCCTGGCCGCCGCCGCCGGAAGGCTGCGCGCCCGGCGGCGTGAACGCGACGTTGGGTTGCGTGACGCAGTGCGCTCGGCTTTCTGCGAGTTGCAGAGCCAGCGCCCATTGAACGTCGTGCCGAAACAGGCCTGGGCCGTGAAGCTCGGCGAGGATGCTGCGGGAGTGTCGCTCTACTGCTGGGTCCTGCTCGAGGATGGCAGGGTGCTGATCTCCTTCGACGACGCTGAGACGATCGAACGCCGGATCGCTTGCGCGCGGGAGGTCTTCAGCCTCTCACCAGCACAGACCCGACTTGCGCGTCTGATCGTCGATGGTCTGGAACTCGCAGCGGCCTCCGATGTGCTCCAGGTTAGCGTCAACACGCTGCGTACCCAGTTACAGCGCATCTTCGACAAGACCGGCGTGCGAAGCCAGGCCGCGCTAGTCCGTACGCTGTTGAGCACCGAGGCTCCGACCACATAAATTCAGCCGGTTAACGTTGCAACGGTTGCGAGGTCCGCTTCGCGCCCCCACGCGAGCTACCTCTCCGTATTTCACTTGCAAAACGGGCTCCCGTTGTGATGTCGATCGGTCTGCTTTGGGCAAAGAGCTGCCGCTGGTGGCATCTGCTTGCCGAATTCCGGACCTTCCAGTTGGGCTTTTGCGTCGGAGACGGCAAAGGCTTCAGTCCAATCGGCATTCCGCTATCGAGCGGATGGCGCTCTTTGCCCCGCAAAGCTGCATTTGGTGCCGATCGTTCACGAGAATATCGCGTGGGACATTGTCATGCGGCACCTGCGCACCTTCCAATAGCCCGGTTGGGGTTAACCGCCGCTTAGCGCTCGACTTGACCCACAAGCTCGCCAAAAACTACCATCGGGGCACTCGTCGCTCGTAGCCCGGATCAAACTGCTTCATGTAAGCGGTGTCATCGCGCTCCTTCGTGTCCGCCTGTTCATAGAGAGCCGCCAGTTCGGCCAGACTGTCGCGATCAAGGGTAACGCCAAGACCCGGACCATCCGGCACGGTCAAGGCGCCATCACAAAAAGTGAATGGCGCACCCTCGATCACATCGACGCCGATCCAGGGGTAATGGGTGTCGCAGTCGTAACTCAGGTTCGGCGTTGCCGCCGCCACATGAATCATTGCCGCAAGGCTGATGCCGAGATGCGAATTGGAATGCATGGAAACGCCGAGGCCCAAGGTCTCGCATAATTTGGCGAGATGCGTCGAGGCTCGCAAGCCACCCCAATAATGGTGATCGGACAGAACGATCTGCACCACTCTTTTGCGAAAGGCTTCGGCGATCTGATCGAATTCCAGCACGATCATATTGGTGGCGAGCGGGATCGAGGTAGCGGCGGCGACTTCCGCCATGGCATGCATGCCGATGACCGGGTCCTCCAGATACTCCAGGACGTTCTCCAGCTTGCGCGCAACATGAATGGCCGTTTCGACAGTCCAGCCGCCGTTGGGATCGATCCGCAGTGGATGATCGGGGAAGGCCTCCCGCAGCTTCAGCATCGTCTCGATTTCGAGGTCTGGATGCAGCACGCCGCCCTTCAGCTTGAGCGAGCGGAATCCGTGAGCTTCGATCATGGCCCGCGCTTCGGCGACCATCTGCTCCGGCGTGAGCACCTCGCCCCATGTATCTTGTTCCTGCCGGACATGCGCGCCGAACTTGAAGAAAAGATAGGCACTGAAGGAGACACTACTGCGCACCGCGCCTCCGAGCAGGTCGGCCACGGGGCGCCCTAGCAGCTTGCCCTGGATATCAAGACACGGAACCTCGAAGGCGGAAGCGACCACATCGGTCAGCTTGTGATCGGCGACTGCGGACCTCGCATTGATGCCGCCGCCTTCGGGCAGCGCCGCTATGACGCGCGACTTCAGCTCGTGAAGATGGAAAGGATCGAGCCCTATCAAAGCGGGCGCCGCACGCCGCAGGCCCTCCAGCGCCTTGATGCTTCCGTAGCTTTCGCCCAATCCGACCGTCCCGTCATCGCAAATGACCTCGATGACCGTGCGCAGCGCATAAGGCTGGTGGACGCCCTTGCAGTTCAACAGCGGTTTGTCGGGTATGGCGACAGGTGTGAGGTGGATTTCGGCTATGCGCATCAGAAAACTCCTTGTCGCCACCAACCACACGCTGCCGTCAGTGCGTCCTCGAGAGGAGGCAATTCCGGATGCCAATGGCGCTCCCATTCCAGACTGATCGGCAGGCGGCGCTCGGCCGACGAAAGAAGCGACATCAGCCCTGCCATGGGAAAATCACCGTGTCCCGGCAGGACGTAATGCCGGCGCCCATCACCATCCCGCGCGCTGTCCTTGACGTGTAAATGGACGACGCTCGCCGCAATGCGGCCCCAGAGAGCCTCGGCGCCTGCCCCCTTCGCCCATGTATGATGCGTGTCCCACAAAATTCGCGCTGCCGGCACCTGCTCGACAAACGCAACGAGTTGCTCGAAATCCGCCAGCGCATCGTGGGTCTCGATCATCAAGTCGACCTTCAGGCCACGCGACTGCCGCATCGCCTGCCAAGCATCCAGCATGTCCCCGGCTTGCACCATACCGACTTTGCTCAATCGGCTGCCGCCATCGAAGACACGCAGATATCCGGCGCCGGCCGCCTCAGCCCAGGCGATAAATGGCTCGATCGGGGACAGATCGGCCCCATCGAACAGACGTACGGACGTATTCAGCGCAGCGACTCTTATCTTTTGACGGGACAGGAAAGCCGCCAAGCCGGAAGGCTTGCCGAACTCGGCGGCAAGTGCCGCCGGCAGATCGAGTGTTCCGGAAAGCGCACGCAGTTCTACGGCCTCGATGCCGTTTCGTTTCGCCAGATCGGCCACTTGGTGCAGGTTCAGGTCCGAGCAGCCAAGCGTGGAGAAGCAATATTCCAATCCCCTCATGCCATGTGCTCCAGATCACGCTTATGCACGGGATGGAGCGGCGGGAGGCCGCCGACGAACCGTTCGATCTCGGTAATCGCAAGGTCGGAAAGCGCCCTCAATTCATTGCCCAAAGCCCCGGCGATGTGGGGGGTCAGCACGACATTGGGAAGATCGTAGAACGGGCTATCCGGTGGCAGAGGCTCGGGATCGGGCGTATCGATCAGAATGCGCAACCGCCCCGACCGGGCTTCGACCAGCAGCGCGCCATGATCGACAAGCCAGCCCCGCGCCGTGTTGATCAGCACAGCATGATCCGCCATCAGCGACAATTCGCGCGCGCCGATCATATGGCGGGTCTCGGGCAAAATCGGCGCATGGAGCGAAACCGTATCGGACCATGCGAGAAGATCATGCAGTTCCATCTTCATGGCGCCGAGTGCCGCGGCTTCTTGCGCTTTAAGGAAAGGATCGTAAACCGCGATCTGGAATTTGCTGCGGGCCAGCATCTCGATGATCAGACGGCCAATCCGCGAGGCCCCCACAATCCCGACGCGACGGGAATGATTGCCGAGATAGGGAAAATTCAGGCCGCGCCGGCTGCCGAAGCCACCAGCACCTCGCTCGGCTCGGTGATCGTCGCGCAGGCGGAAGACATCCTTGCCGCACATGATGATCGCCGCAAAGGTGAATTCGGCAACAGGAACGGCCATGGCCGACGCGGCCGTGGTAACGAGGATGCCGGGCGCATCCCAGAATTCAGCTGGCGCGACCGTGCGCACGGACGCTGCCGCATAGGCGACCATCCTGAGCCGGGGCGCACGATTGAGACGCGCCCGCGTCAACGCCGGGGTGCCCCAAGCCGCCAAAAGAATATCCGCCTTGGCAAGCGCTTCGGCACCCGTCGGCGTGTCGAAGTCGGTAAAGGGCAAACCCGGAATAACATCCACCACTGCCTTCAACCTCACCCATTCGCGCGGCCCGAAAAATCCCTCGGGAAGTTCGTCCCGCATGGCGATGAGCAGCCTTAGTTTGCGCGAGCTTCCCGTCATGTGCGTACCGGACTTGGAACAGGACGAATGTCGATATGGGAAATCTTGATCTCTAGAGGTCCCGCATCCGCGCGCAAGATGACATCGAGGTGAAGTTCGGGCGCCTTGGCACCGGGCTTGAGCTTCAGCGGCGGTGTCCTCATCGCTCCTCGCCAGGAGGTGCTCTGGAACGGAAAAAGCGAGCCGTCATCGGCGCAAAACGGCGCGAGCGCAATTGCCTCCTGGCTGGTGCCGGCATCGACGATGATCAGATCGAAATCCGATGCGAACGGCCGCGGCAGGCGGAGCTCGATCTCGGTTGCTTTCTGTCCGGAACCTCCGAAATTGAGGCCCGAAAAGCAGCGACTGACGCCTTCGCGATTGCTGGGCTCGCAGCCGGAAACAACGCCTGGATCATGATGGATGGGACAAGAAAGCCGGCCGTTCGACAGCACCTCGGCCCAACTCATCCAGCCGCGCGCTGAGGTGGCAAGCGACGTTGCATCACCAATATGGTTGTGCTGGACAAGCGAGGTGCCGAGAATGGCGATGCGGCCTGCCCTTGGTAGAGACACGGACATCCAGACCTCAGGAAAACAGCACGCCGCCATTAATGTCGTAGCAGGCACCGGTGATGTAGGCCGCATCGTCCGACGCCAGGAAGGCCACCAGCCCAGCGACGTCTTCGCTCGATCCCTCCCGTTTCATGAGCGCGGCACCGGCCACCCGCTCGCGAACGTCGGGCTTGGTGAAGGTGTCATGAAAGGTCGTCGCAATCATGCCAGGGCAAACTGCATTGACGCGAATACTGGGGCCGACTTCCTTTGCAAGACCCCGCGTGAACGCCATGACAGCACCTTTGGACGTGGCATAGGCGATAGCACCTGGCCCGCCGCCATCGCGGCCAGCCTGGGAGGAGAAGGTCACGATCGCGCCCCCCTTCGCCATCCTGGGAAGGACGGCCTTTGCCGTCAGGAACAAAGACGTCAGGTTCACGTCGAGAACCTGGTGCCAGAACGCCTCGTCCATTTCGGCTATGGTCTTGCGAGCGACCATGCCACCGGCGACATGCACAAGGCTATGAATGGCACCGAACTTGTCGGAGGCTGTGGCAATTGCCGCTTCGGCATCGGCGCCTTTCGTAAGGTCGACCTTGATTGCTACAGCCGAACGGCCGAGCTTCTCGATTTCGGCCACTGCGCTCGCCGCCCCCTCTTCGGCACCGTTGTAGGTGAGCACAACATTCGCCCCTTCCTGGGCAAAACGAATGGCACACGCACGCCCTATATCGCGACCGGCTCCGGCGACGACGACAGTCTTGTTGGTGAAACGCTGCATTGAAAACCTCCGACGGACTAGAATTGCTTGGGAAGAGACAGCTTGAAGCGCTGGTCATCGACATCGGTGAAATAGATGTCGGTGGAGAAGCCCTGATCGTCGATGAAGCTGAAAATGCGCTTCGGCTCCTTCAGGCTGTAGGGAACGAGAAGGGTCACAAGGCTGTGGCGCGTCGCCGCCGGCGCGGTGGCACAAATGTGGTGATGCAGATCGAGCCCTTCGAGTTCCGCCGGATCGATACCGGGGAATCCTTCGACGGCCATGATTTGAGGCATGCCCGCGGAGGAAAAGATGAACTGTCCATAAAAGCCTGCCTTACGACCATTGTAGCGGAAACTCGATCGGCCGGTCTGCGGCGCGCCCACCGTGTGGCAAAGCCACTGCAGTTCCTGCGGCTCGGAGCACTCCACCTGATCGACAATCACGAAATAGCTGTCGTTGACGAAGTGGATTTCGCGCTCGGCCTTTTGAACTAGCGGATTGGCGACCTGATAAGCAGCCGTCGCATCTCCAAGAATACGAAGATGGCCGGGATTTTCCTCGACCTCAGCGATGCGACCGGCGGCGCGGCGGGCAAGCGCCTTGTCCTTTTCCGCATACTGCCCCTTGCCGCCGATGAGCACCGCATTTTTCGACCGGGTCTGGCGCCGCCAGTGGAGATGCATGCTGGAATTGAAGGCGATGTAATAACCTGACTGGATCGCCAGATCTTCGCCATAGGCATAAAGAACGAAGGCGTTCTGGTCACCATGGCTGTGGCTCAGCGAACCATAGGGACTCGATTTGAAGACGAATTGCAGATGCTGGTCGGGATCCTGCATATTCTTCTGGATCGCCACCCAGCCGATATCGTTGAAGACGGCAAGTGCAGGGAGGTCGGCAGGCGAAGCCGCTGCCACCTTCCGACAATCGTGACGATAGACCAGTTCGTCGAAATTCAGGTCCCACCAACCGTAGTTATAGAAGGCCGCTTCCGTGCCGGTCGCATCCGCCTTGATGCGATCGAAGTACCATTGATAGTGGCCATCCCCGGTCACGCCGGCAAACTGGCGCACATTGTAGCCGACCTTCAGGCCCGGCAGATCGCCCATGGTCGAATCATCGCCAAAACCGGCACGCCGCGTTCCCGGTGCCTTGGTGTAAAGGGGAAACCGGCCGGTATTCTGAAAAAACGGCCGCTGATAGAGATCGAAGCCGATATAGGACCGGATCAGGTTGGCGGCCTCGATGAGATAGGCCATGCCGGTCATCCAGTAATGGGGACCTTCGGCCCATCCCCCGTCGGTTCCCGCCCAGGGGGAATAGAGGGTCGCCAGGAATTCGACGGTATAGTCGAGCCATTCGACCGCCTCGTCGCTTTCGCCGTAAAGCGCGATGCAGGCCGGCGTCAGCACCGCCGAGAGCGAACGCACCGCATGGCTGTCGTAAGGAAACACGTGGATGCGGGCATGGGCGATGACATGTTCAGCCACCTCGCGCGTCCGGCGCAGAAGGACGGCTCGAACTGTATTGCGTTGCTCTTCGCTCAAGTGGTCATGAAGCCAGTCATAACCCCAGGCCAATGCAACGACGACGCGGAACGCGGCTTCATCATTATAGGCGCGCGAGGTTGCGCCGGTCGGATCCCATGCCGCAACGGCGAGCAACCAGTCGCGGGATGCGTCCAGCAGATCGTCCCGGCCCAGGACGCGGCCTGCGATGGCAAGATGCCGGATCGCATAGATGGCCTCCTGGCAATCGATGTACATCTGCCGCCAAAGTGTCGCGACGCGCACATTGTTGGGATAGGGCTTGGGTTCCTCGATGATCGGACGCTCAAGCCAGGGTTTCACGGATTTCGCAAAAAAATCCGACCAGCCGCAGTGATCCGGATCCTTTGCCACGGCTGCCGCAAAAGTTTCGAGCCGATTGGAATTCATCCACAGCCGAGGATGACTGACATTCGAGGTAGTGTGTCGGGCGGCCCTGCCCGGCAGCGGGGTCAGCGGCAATTTTTCACTGATTTCAAAACTGCGCACCGCACTCCAATTGGAACTGCATGTGGCGGTCTTCGGATCCCAAAGCGCGTAGGACCAATAATAGCGACCTTCCGGCAGGGTTTCGTCCGGAGTGAAAAAATTCCAGGCAAGGTCCTTATAGGTCCTCGTCTTGTCATCGGCGAAGCCGGGATCGGCCGACACCCGCAGGATATATCGCCCTCCATCATCGATATCGGGCAGCCAGGAGAAGCGCGGCGGGTTCTCTGTCGGAGGGCTCTGCTCGCTTGGCGCGTAGCCAATGGTCAATGAACCCGGTCGGGGTTCATCGAGATGAGCTTGTTTGACTATGGCCGGGGCAGAGTGACGCATCGCGGCTCGAACTCCTATGAAAAAGCGTGGTGTGAGGATGGCAGCGACCGGCGCCGCCATCCAGGATAAGGAAGGATTACCGCGCCGCCTTATATTGGCGGTCGTAGGCGGCCTGCATGATATCGATGACCTGATCATAGCCGATGTCGGTCAGGCGCTTCTTGTAGGCGTCCCAGCCGGTATTGATGTCCTGAGCACCGAGGATCCACGTCTGCTGCATCTCGGTCATGTAGGTGAGGATGCTCGGCCAGTAGCGGTCGAAGACGGCCTTTTCCTCGGCATTGAGCGACACGCCCAGGAACTCGTCCTTGAGGCAGTTGCACTGCTCGTACATGTCGATGCCTTCAAGCGCGATCTTGTTGGTCCACTGGCGCTCGTATTCGTAGGTCATCCAGAACCCGCGCGGTACCTGGGCGCCAACCGCCCAGAGCTGCGCATTCACGGGGTCCTTGTTTTCCAGAACCTCCTTTTTGAACTGCGGCTTCCCGCTGACCATTTCATACGTCAGGCCTTCAACACCGAAGTTAGACAGAGTGCGGCCTTGGTCGGAGAACCAGAAGTCGAAATATTTGATGGTCTCGACCGGGTGCTCGTTGGTCGCCGAAATTGCCCATCCCACCGGCTGGACGCGCAGCCGGCGGGCATCTTCAAATCGCTCGCCGGAGGCGGTTTTGGGCGGCAGCATCGGTTTCAGGGCAAAACCCTCGATCTTTCCCGACAATGCGTCGTTGTAGGTCGAGGTGCTGGCGAACCAGTCATGCGTCATGCCGCCGAGATTATTGCCCAGGAGATACTCTCGCGAGCGCGCGCCGCGCGTGAAGATCTCCTTGTCGATCAGCCCCTCCTTGTACCACTGCGCGACATGCGAAATCCCGGTCTTGTAGTTTTCCTCGGCCCAGGGATGGCGAAGCTTTCCATCATAGACGGCGAAGTCGCCGTAGCGCTCGGACCCCGACACGCGCGCATCCCAGAGATTGATGAGCCGGACCGCGTCGACCTCCTCGCGGGCAAAATAGGGCACTTCGTCCTTGATGCCGTTGCCGTTGGGATCCTTGTCCCGGAAGGCCTTGAGGACTTCATGGACCTCTTCCGGCGTTTCGGGCCGCTTCAGCCCGAGCTTGTCGAGCCAGTCCTGGCGAATGAACCAGCCGCGCGAGAATTTCCCGTCCGGCACATAGGGAATGAAATAGATCTTGCCGTCCGGTCCGGAGATCGCATTGCGAATTTCAGGATGGCTGTCGAAGAAGGCCTTCAGATGAGGAGCGTTTTCCTCGATCAGGGCATCCAGCGGGATGAAGGCGCCTTCCAACCCGTAGCGAATGAAGTCTTCCTTCAGCCCGCCGGTCGCGTCGCCGCCGACGATATCGGGAAGATCGCCCGAGGCGATTAGGAGGTTGAACGCATCGCGGCTGCTGGTCGTTGCAAGCGACGCCACGTTGCGGACATGGATATTGGTAATCTCTGCCGCCTTCTGCTCCACCGGCCACTTTTCCGAATAGACATATTTGTCGCGGAAGTGGAAATGGATCGTCAGCTCCAGCGGATCCTCGGTTATCTTGCCCGCATCCTGGGCCGAACCGGGCGATGCCATGATCACGGCCGTCATCAATGCCAGTAGGGGCGCTCCTTTATGCAGTGCTTTCACAGGTTTTCCTCCCTTGTGTTGCTACTCTTTGACCCCGCCCAGCAAAATTCCCTTTGTGAAATACTTCTGTGCGTAGGGATAAATGATGAGGACGGGGATGATGGAGGCGATCATGATCGCCGAGGTGACCGTCTCGAACGAATACCGGGCCGTCAGCAGGCTGGAGGCAAACTCGTCATTCGAGTTGAGATCGACGATCACGCGCTTGAGGTAGACCTGCAGCGGGATCTTTTCCTCGCCGCGCAAAAGCACCATTGCCCAGAAGTATCCGTTCCAGCGCGAGACGATGCAGAAGAGCGCGACGGTGACGATGGCCGGCTTGGAAAGCGGAATGAAGACCTTCCACAGGAGCTGCAATTCGCTCGCGCCGTCCATCTTGGCGGCTTCCTCAAAGGATTTCGGCACCGCTTCGAAGAAGTTGCGCAGGAGGATGACGTTGAAGGCATTCGCGGCAAAGCCGATGATGATGCCGAAACGGCTGTCCAGAAGCCCGAGATCCCGCATGTTCAAGAAGAACGGGATCATCCCGGCGTGGAACCACAGCGTGAAGGCGATCGCGATGTTGAAGAAGGTGCGGCCGCGCAGGCGTTTGCGCGACAGCGCATAGGCACCCGGTATCATGATCGCCAAGCTCATCAGCGTGCCGCCGAAGGTGTAGATGAAGGTATTGCCGTAGGCGACCCAGAACATCCTGTCCGAGAGCACGCGATCATAGGCGGCGAGCGTAAGATCAACCGGCCAGAGCGTCACACGGCCTGCCGTGACAGCCGCGCCGGAGGAGACCGACACCGCAAGGACATAGATGAACGGATAAAGCGTCGACAGGACGAACAGACCTAGGAGAATGGCGTTGACCCAGCCGAAAATCCTGTCGCTGCGGGAATAAAGATTGAAGCTTGCCATCTTCAGCTCCTCACCAAAGCGATGTCGAAGAGACTTTTCGGCTGATGCGATTTGCCGAATAGACAAGGGCGAAAGCGATGACCGCGTTGAACAGGCCGGCGGCGGTGGCCAGGTCATATTGGGTTCCCTGCAGACCGGTCCGAAATATGAAGGTTGAGACGACGTCGGCGGTGTCATAGGTCGACGGACGGTAGAGTAGAATGATGTATTCGAAGCCGACCTCGACCAGATTGCCGATCCGTATGATCAGCATGATGATGATGGTAGGCAGGATGCAGGGAAGCGTGATGCGCCACATCATCTGCCAGCGTGATGCTCCATCCACCCGTGCGGATTCATAAAGGGTCGGGCTGACGCCCGCGATCGCGGCAAGGTAGACAATCGACTCGAACCCGGCCTCCTTCCAGATCGACGAACCGATGAAGACGGGGCGGAACCACTCAGGCTGGGTAAGGAAATACACCGGCTCCAGCCCGAGGCTTTTCATCAAAAGATTGACGACACCAGTGGAGGGGGACAGGAAGTTGATGACGATGCCCGCAACGATCACCACCGAGATGAAGTGCGGCAAATAGACGACCGTCTGGGCCCACCGGCGCGCCGTCGCGCTCTGAACTTCGTTGAACATTAGCGCGAGGATGATGGGCACCGGAAACGCGAAGATTAGGCCCAGGCCGCTGATGATGATCGTGTTCCAGAACGCCCTGACGAACATGTCGTTTTGAAAGAGTTCCGCGAAATTCGCAAAGCCGACCCAAGGGCTTCCTTCGATGCCGCGGAAAATCGAAAAATCCTGGAAGGCGATCAGAAGCCCGTACATGGGTTTGTAAAGAAATAGTGCAAACCAGATGATCGTCGGAGCCAGTAGCAGATAAAGCTGCCAATCCTGGCGCAGATCATCCCAAAAATCATGCATTCTCTCGCGTAGGCTGTGCTTCATGGCCTCAACCCGCTCCCTGCGTTGAGAGACCGGCCGGTTGCGGCATCGAAGACATGAATGCGCGCCGTATCGATACCGAGCCGCGCCACGGCATTCAGTTCATGATGGGAGTAGAGCGTTTCCGCCTTGGCGATGAAGGAATGCCCATCCGTCTTGCCATGAAGCAGCGCTTCCGCACCGAGCGGCTCCACAAGTTCGATTGCGCAGTCCAGCGTTTCGCGTCCGTCGCCGGTCCGGACGGACATGATTTCAGGCCGGATGCCGAGCTTGATCGGCTGGCCTTCTGCTGCGGCCTTCGCAAAGGCGTCTGGGATGCTGAGGCTCTGGCCGGTATTGCCTGTCAGCACGGCCTTCACTCCACCGTCGCGCTTTGCAATCACGGCGTCGAGAAGGTTCATGGGCGGCGAGCCGATAAAACCGGCAACGAAGGTGTTTGCCGGTTCGAGAAATACCTCCATCGGCGAACCGATCTGCTCGATATTTCCGCCGTTCATGATGACGATACGGTCAGCCAAGGTCATCGCCTCGACCTGGTCGTGCGTCACATAGATGCTCGTCGCCTGCATGCGCTTGTGCAGATGCTTGATCTCGGCGCGCATGTGGGTGCGCAACTTCGCATCGAGGTTCGAGAGCGGTTCGTCGAACAGAAAGACCTTGGGCCTGCGAACGATGGCGCGGCCCATGGCGACGCGCTGGCGCTGACCGCCGGAGAGATCGGCAGGCTTGCGGGCCAAATAATCCGTCAATCCCAGGATTTGCGCGGCTTCCACAACTGCCTTGTCGATCACGTCGCGCTTCTCGCCCCTGACGCGCAGGCCGAAGGCGATATTCTCCGCCACATTGAGGTGGGGATAGAGCGCGTAGTTCTGGAACACCATCGCGACGTCCCGGTCCTTCGGCGCGATCTTGTTGACCACCCGTCCGCCGATCGAAACCGTGCCGTCGGAGATATCCTCTAACCCCGCAACCATGCGCAGCGTCGTCGACTTGCCGCACCCCGACGGACCGACCAGGACCACGAATTCCTGGGGCTGGATCGCCAGATTGATGCCATGGACGACTTCGAGAGCGCCATATCGCTTGACGACGTCGTTGATTTGAACTGCAGACATGAAAGGCCCCTCCTCAAAAGCCTTGGATGTTCAGGCAGGCAATTTGGAGCCCCTTGAGACGCGTTTCTTGGTGACGCGCGTGTTGACCTGTTCGATGTAGGTCCAGATTTTCGGGTTCTTGGAGAGTTCCGTGATCTTGGATTCGAGCGATCCGAGATGGAGCTGAACCGCCTCGCGCGCCCGCTCGATATCGCCGGACTCGATGGCGGCCACGATATTCTCGTGCTCCTCGATCACCTTTTCAGTCCGGCGAACCGCAAATACGCGCTTTAGATGCCGCATCCGGTCCATCTCGCCCTTTGCTTGGTTGACGACGCTCCAGGCACCGGGAAGGCGGGCCGCTGCAAAGATCGTGCGATGGAATTCCTCATCCAGTAGGAAGAAATCGGTGAATTGCTCGTCCTCGGCGGCGGCGCGCTGCTGGGCAAGGCAGGTCTTCAGGCGCGCAATATCTTCCAGCGAATGCCGCTTGGTGGCCTCGACAACAGCCCCCTCCTCCAGCTTGAAGCGGATGAAACAGGCTTCCATGTAGCGCTGCACATCGATCGGCGCGATGTAGGTGCCGCCCTGCGGCACGACAGTGACAAACCCTTCTTCTGCAAGCCGGATGATGGCTTCTCGAACGGGCGTCTTGCTCACATGAAGCAGTGCCGCGATCTCCTTTTCGGAAAGCGCGCGGCCCGGCAGCAGCTTCACCTCGACGATCAGCTTGCGCAACAGCGCGTGAATACGGTTGGTCATATTCCCCGCGGCCGGCAGATCGTGCGGAGAGACCAGGTCAGAAAGCGGCAAGGATGGAAATTCGACAGTATTTGCCATATCAATTCTCTAACTGAGATATCAGATGTTTAATTGACATATCTCCAGCCGTCAACACCCCTCGATCTACAAAGAGAAAGCAAAGTGAGACGTGATCCTCCCGCCCGAGTCCGAAGTCCACACGACAGGAAGCCGAAGGAGGGCCAAGACGGCCTGCCCTCTGGCGGGTTTGAGGCAAGCCTCGCCAGCTCTGTAAGATGGTCGTTGCGATGCGCTAGGTTGCGCGTACAGAACGATGCCATCCGTTGTCGATGTTCCCTGGAACTGTTTCAATCACGGCCTTCGAGGGCCCGGCGCTTGCGCTGCGAGCGATGGCAAGATTGTGAATAAGCATCGTGCAATGCCACTGTCGCTTAAGCAAAAACAATTATTTAACCTGCCGATCGGCGCCGGGAACCCCATGCCGATTCACCGAAGCAGCGCTGCTGCCCGAATACACCCGCTCGCAAGCTGCCGCGTGACCTCAACGAAAATGCCCGCGATATCGCCAGAGCCATTGCCGCCACACCCCGAGTACGAGTGTTCCCGGCACTACCGCAAATAATCTGCCGCGTTTTCAACGAAATCCTTGCGTTATCGGACGTTTTTACAGCGAGAGATTTTCGAGGCAGAAATGCGCTAAAAAGGTAGAAATGTCGGAGATGGTCATGTCGCTGAACATCAAAAATCCCGCCACAGTCGCTCTCGTTGACGAGCTGGCCCGGCGGTATCAGCAAGACCGCAGCTATTCATCAGGCTTTGACCGAACGCTTGCATCGCATGGGATACGGCGATGTGGCGCAGGAGCGTCTGCTCACCGAGATGCAGGCGATCCGAGGACGACTGGCGCGATTGCCCGAACTCGACCGTCGCAGCGATGAAGAGATCATCGGCTATGATGAGCATGGAATTCCGAACTGATGGTGATCGACACTTCCGCCATCATTGCGATTCTGCGCAGCGAACCTGAGGCCGCAGCCGTCGTTTGAGACGCGTTACATTCCCGGCCGCAATGACCCTGATGCAACTGTGCTTATTCGTTCATCGGCGGGGCCTAAACTGGATCGCCGGCCCAGTCTTCATGCCCATGGCGTATTCGGATCACGAAAATGGCTCCGTTCTCTTCGATCCGGTAGACCGAGATGCGCTTTGAACGGATGGATCCTAACCGGCGGCGAAATCTCTCCTCGGTCACGCGCCACCGGCGGATTCGCGGCAATCAGGTCAAGCACCGCGAACAGCTCGTCATGATACCGCCTAGCCTGTGCGGATCCGAATATGCGGACACCTTGCTCGGCGATCGCAATGATATCCTCTTCGGCCTCGACAGAAAGGCTAAAACGCACTATTTGCTGCCGCGCGTCGTTTCCGCGCGCGCGACTGCTGCGGCAAAGAGTTCGTCCTTCGACCGGCCGCCAACACGACTTTTGAGACCGTCATCGACAAAGCGTTGCATCGCGGCAATCTTATCACTGCGCGCTTGGTCCCTCCGAATCAGGTCGCGCACATAATCACTGGCATTGGAATATCGCCCGGTCCTCGCTTGCGCCTCGACCCAATCTTTCATTGGGCCCGGTAAAGATACGTTCATCGTAGCCATTCGAGCCTCCATATTACGCACAAGTTAGTTGAACTTGGCAAAGTTTGTCAAACTCGATCACTTTGGACACGGAGGCACAGCAACTTCCCCATGCCGCGCAAAAGGACCGATAGCCCTGATGACCCATGAAGTCCTTGAGGGCGTAGAGCGATGTCCAGCGCCCTCGACGGCGCATCCGACGCCCGATCATCCTCCTAACCGTGCCTTCTGGCATTGCCGCACATGGTCGATCAACGCACGCAGCTTCGGCGCCATGTTGCGGCGTTGTGGAAAGTAGAGGAAGAAACCTGGAAAGAGCGGCAGGAACTCTTCCAGCAGCGGCACGAGCGAGCCGTCTTCAAAATGCGGCTGCAGGCAGTCCTCAGGGGCGAAGGTGATACCGGCTCCTGCTAGGGCGAGCCGGAGCATCAAGCGAAGGTCGTTCGTCGTGATTTGCGGCTCCACAGCGACGTCGAACGGGCGACCGCCTTCGACGAATTCCCAGCGGTGAGGCGCAATCTCCGGCGAGAGGCGCCAACCAATGCAACGGTGTCCGACGAGCTCGCCTGGATGGGCGGGCGCACCGCGCTCGGCGAGATAGGCCGGCGCTGCGGCGGCTCGTTCCCGCTGCTCCCCACCCACGGGCACGGCAATCATATCCTTCTCAATCACCTCGCCCAGCCTGACTCCAGCATCGAACCCATGGGCGACGATATCGAATTCCTCATCGGTCACCGTCACATCGACCGTCACATGGGGACAGCGCGCGACGAAGCTCGCCAGCAATGGACCGGAGAGGAATGGCTCGGCGATCGAAGTTGCTGTCAACCGGAGATGGCCGCGCGGCTCATCCGCCGTCCCGGTCGTATCCAGCGCACTTCCTATGTCGGTCAACGGCCCTTCCAGTGAGCTAACCAACCGCGCGCCTGCTTCAGTCAGTTGCACCGACCGCGTGGTGCGCACCACGAGTGCCGTACCGAGATGATCCTCAAGCCGTCGGATCGCTTGACTGACGGCGGAACGGGTTACGCCCATCCGATCGGCTGCCGCGCGAAAGTTCCGCTCTTTCGAGACCGCAAGGAAGAGGGGCAGAAGATTCAGGTCCATTTTGATTGTCCAGCATTGCTAACCAACCAGTACAGCACTCGACCCCTACAAACGACCGAAAAGTCGCTCCATCTTGCCGATGACGAAACAAGGAGCCGGACATGGACAAGGTTATTCTGATCACTGGGGCATCCAGCGGAATCGGGGAAGGCATCGCGCGAGCTTTGGGAGTGGCGGGTGCCAAACTCCTTCTGGGCGCCCGCCGCACGGATCGGCTGGAGGCCATCGCCGCCGACATCCGCGCGACGGGCAGGACAGTCGAAACCCGCCCTCTAGACGTTACCGATCGCACGTCTGTCGAGGCCTTTGCGGGTGCTGCCCTGGAGACTTGGGGCCGCATCGATGTGCTGGTGAACAATGCCGGCATCATGCCACTGTCGCCACTCGTCGCCGGCCACTACGAAGAATGGGACCGCATGATCGAAGTGAATATCAAAGGTGTTCTGTGGAGCATTGGGGCGGTTTTGCCGCACATGCATGCTCGCGGCGCTGGACAGATCATCAACATCGCGTCGATCGGGGCGTTGTCCGTCGAGCCTACCGCAGCGGTCTACTCGGCATCAAAATTTGCGGTCCGCGCAATCTCGGAGGGCCTGCGAAAGGAACACCCCGAACTCCAGATTACGTGTATCAATCCCGGCGTGGTCGAAAGCGAACTGGCCAACACCATCACCCATGCCGAGACCATAGCATTCATGGACGAATACCGCGCCAGCGCCTTGCAGCCGGCCGATGTCGGTTGCGTGGTGCGCCATGTGATCGAGACCCCGGCCAGCGTCGGACTGAACGAGATCACCGTGCGGCCGCAGGGCCAAATCGGATGATCAAGAGTCAGGCCCTAGCCCTGAACGCTTGTCAGCGTGTGGCGCGGAGAAGGCATACGTACCGAGTGTTCGGCAGGAACTGGCTCGCTCTCACTGTGCTGGCAATTCTTTCCACCCCGGCGAACGCCTCCGATACAGGCAGGAACAGGCATGAAATTATGGAAGAACAAAGGATGACAGATCATCCCTATGTCGGCATGTGGACGACCGCCGACAATAGGGTTCGGCACAATCTGCTGCCGAACGGACGTTATGACGAAGCGCGCGGAAATCGCGAAAGCGCCTATGAAGGTCGCTACGAGATCCGGGACAATCACATCGATTATTGGGACGACACCGGCTTCATGGCCGATGGAACCTTCGTCGACCGAAACACCCTTCACCATGGCGGAATGATTCTGCGCCGCCGCTGATCCATCTGAATCGCTAAAGACGTGAATAATCCTGAAAGGAGCTCCGACATGAGCACGCGTACTCCCATCTGGTTCGTCTCCGGCGCCTCTTCCGGCCTCGGCCGCGCCGTCGCCGAGGCGGTACTGGAGCGCGGCTGGCGCGCTGTCGTCACGGCCAGAAACCTTGCCAGCCTGGACGACCTCGTCGCGCGCTACGGTGAGCGCGCGCTTCCGCTTCTGCTCGACGTGACCGACCCCACTTCCATCGACAGCGCCGTCGCCGCGGCCGAGACCCGGCTTGGCCGAATCGACGTGCTGGTGAACAATGCCGGATACGGTTATCTCTCCGCCATTGAGGAAGGTGACGACCGGCAGATCCGTGATCAGTTCGAAGTGAATGTCTTCGGCCTCAATACACTTAACAAGCGCGTCCTGCCCGGAATGCGCCGGAACCGGCGTGGGCACATCTTCAACATTTCGTCTCTCGGAGGCCTCGTCGCCTTTGCGGCAACGGGCTATTATCACGCCACGAAATTTGCCGTCGAAGCCTTGTCGGAATCGCTTTGGCATGAGGTCGCACCGCTCGGTATCAACGTCACCATCGTGGAGCCGAGCGCCTTTCGCACCGATTGGGCCGGCCGATCGATGATCGAATCCGAGACATGGATCGAAGATTACGCGGAAACCGCCGGGAAGCGGCGCGAAGCGACCAGGGCTGTCTCCGGCAACCAGCCTGGCGATCCGGCCCGTGCCGCACAGGCGATCGTGACGGTTTTCGAGGCTGAGAGGCCACCACTTCGCCTGCTTCTGGGGCGTGTCGCCCTCAACGTGGCCTTGGCACGCCTTGATGCTCTACGGGAGAATTTCGAAGCCTGGGCTGAGATAACGAACAGCGCCGACTTTCCCGGTGAATAGCTCGCCGTTCGAAGCGCGACGGAAAACCTCAGTCGCTGTGTCGGTGGTGGTAAGATCGCGCCCAAACGCATGCGAATGGCGGGCGGCGTGACCCCGGCTGATGTTGTGCCGCTGGCAATGCTGATTGCCGGCGGCTGTTTATCCGACGGCAATCGATCGGTGTCGATAATCGCGCGCTCGGGTACGAGAGTGCGTTCAGCACCTTCTTCAGGCGCGTGATGGGATGCTCGCCGAAGTCAGACCGGTCAATGCTCGGTTTTGATTTCCACTAAGAACTGACCCGGCCTTCCGGAATATTTCCATCGAGAATTGATGGAGTGGATGCCCCCTCCCGACGGCATCGCAATGTGCCAGAGTGATGTTCGCGAGAATGTCACTTAGAGGAGAGAGCATCCATGAAGGAAATTAGCATTGTCGGCCTGGACCTGGCAAAGCGAGTGTTTCAGGTGCACGCCGCCGGAAGCGATGGTGGGATTATTCTGCGCAGGAAATTGTCCCGCGGTCAGGTTCTCGCGTTTTTCGCAAAGCTGCGGAAATGCACAGTTGCAATGGAAGCCTGTGCGACCGCCCATTATTGGGCTCGTGAGATCGGCAAGCTCGGCCACGAAGTTCGCTTGCTACCTCCGGCCTATGTAAAGCCGTTCGTCAAACGGCAGAAGAATGATGCGGCCGATGCGGAGGCGATCGTTGAAGCGGCTCTCCGCCCGTCGATGCGGTTCGTGGTTCCGAAGACTGAGAGCCAGCAAGCCTGCTCGATGATCTTCCGGACGCGGGACCTGTTCGTCCGTCAGCGAACACAGCTCATCAACGCCCTCCGCGCGCACCTCGCTGAGCATGGGGTCATTGCGCCGCAGGGAATTGCGAACCTGGCTTTGTTGACGCAGATAATCGAGGATGACGCCGCCGGCCTCGAACTCATTGTCGTGGAAACCGCACGGCTTTACCTTGAACAGATCGAGGCGCTCTCTTCCCGGATTACCAGCTTGGAAAAGGCGCTCAAGTCGGAAGCGATGCGCTCTGAGAACACAGCCCGATTGATGTCCATGCCTGGAATGGGACCGATCACGGCCATGGCGATCGAAGCTTTCGCCCCTACCATGACGACATTCCGCAAAGGTCGAGACTTTGCGGCATGGTTGGGGCTCGTACCCAAACAGCATTCGAGCGGCGGAAAGCAGGTACTCGGCCGAACGTCGAAGATGGGTCAGCGTGACATACGGCGGCTTTTGATCATCGGCGCAATGACGGTCATCCGATGGGCATGCCGCAAAGCTCCTCCCGAGAGCTCATGGCTGGCGCGTATGTTGGCGCGCAAGCCCCGCATTCTCGTTGCGATTGCCCTTGCCAACAAAATGGCTCGATCGATCTGGGCGATGGTGACGAAGAACGAAAATTACAGGGATTCCGCTCTGGCTGCGGCGTAACAAGCGAGCCATCGCCAGGCGGATCGTCGGCGTGTGAGGAGGTCAGCGAACGGTAAGGACAAAGATCGGTGAGAGTGGGCCTGGAAATGCATAGGGGTCAGTGAGCCACGAGCTCGCAGAATTGATTTGCACCAGATCCGCGCAGCTCCATACCGGCCAGCGGTTGTACTCAAGCCGCAACGAAAGGCCTGATACATGACCGCACCCGATCACACGTTCATATCGTTCTATGAAAGCCTTGCATGAACGGGGGCATCCATACATGACCCATGTTTGAACTTTGCCCCCGCACATGAAAGCAGGCGCCACGAGCGCTTAGGAACTAGGCCGCCTTAACGGACACGCTCGCTGCCCTGAAGGCTATGAGGTCTTCAATCGTGATCAGATGAAGACCATGCCGTTCGGCAAAGCGTTCGAGCTCCGGCAGACGTGCCATCGTGCCATCGTCGTTGGCCACCTCGCAAATCACGCCGGACGGGGATAGACCAGCAAGCTTGGCGAGGTCCACTGCTGCTTCGGTGTGGCCAGGGCGGGAAAGGACGCCGTTCGCATGGGCTCGAAGCGGAAAGATATGACCTGGCCGTGCAAAATCCTCGGGGCGAGAACCTTCCCTGACGAGTGCTCGAACGGTCGCGGCCCTGTCGGCGGCGGATATCCCAGTCGTCGTTTCGGGAATGTAGTCCACGGAGACGGTGAAGGCGGTCTTCAGCACCTCGGTGTTGCGTGGCACCATCAAAGGAATGTCAAGCTCATCAAGCCTCTCGCCTTCCATCGCAACGCAGACGAGGCCGCGAGCTTGATTCATCATGAACGCGATTGCTTGCGGAGTTACGGCTTCCGAAGCGATCACGAGATCGCCTTCGTTTTCCCGGTCACGGTCATCGACAACGACGACGATCTCGCCCCGCGAAATTGCGGCGATCGCATCATCGATTTTGGAAATTGCCAACTTCTTGCCTTTCAAGGGTTAGCCGCTGTGAGCGGCGTGCATGGCCTGTCATAGCCACCATTTTCCCTTGGGCGAACAAGCATACGAAACGCCGCTCTTGAGGCGGCGTCCGCTGCATTGCTCTCTTCCATCCGGACTGTAACCGTCGGCTCCGGCATCTCACCGGATCTGCTGACCCTCCGTATCCACGAAGGCGCTCGCGGGCTCCGAGTTGCCTCGATACCGCCGGTGGGGAATTGCACCCCGCCCTGAGAACGCATGCAACATAGAGGATCGATGCCTTGTTGTGCAAGAGGTCGCCGGCCGCCAACCGAGCGAAAATCCGGTTTTCCAGTGAACGCACCGTTTCTTATTGTCGAATAAAGCTACGACATGATCAGGCCGCCATCGACGTTGATCGTCTGGCCGGTGATGTAGGCAGCATCGTCGCTGGCGAGGAAAGTGACGAGACCGGCGACGTCCTCACCTGATCCGGCCCGTTTCATCGGAATGCCTTCGACCCATTGCTTCATGAGTTCTCCAGGGCCATAGTTGCCGAGGAGCTTCCCCCACGCCTGATCGTTATAAGCCCACATATCCGTTTCGATGATGCCCGGGCAGAAGGCGTTGACGGTGATGTTTTCGGTCGCGACTTCCTTGGCAAGGCTTTGGGTGATCCCGACAACGCCCATCTTTGAAGCGGCGTAGTGTGGCGTGTAGATGAAGCCGTCGCGCGCTTGGCCGGAGGCGGTGTTGATGATACGGCCACCTCGTCCATGCTTGCGCATGCGCAGAATTGCTTCCTGCGCGCACAAGAAGACGCCCTTGGTGTTGACGGCCATGACCTTGTCCCACTCACCTTCCGTCATGTCTTCGATGCGGGCGATGGTGATGACGCCGGCGTTCTGGATCGACACGTCCACAGCGCCGTAAGCCTTCTCTGCTGCGTCGTAGAGAGCCTTCACGCTGGCTTTGTCGGTGACGTCTCCGACGAAGGAGATAGCATTGCCAGCATCGGTTTTGATCTGCTCGGCGACTGCATGGACCGACTCTTCGTTGGCGGAGACGACGAGATTGGCGCCTTCTTTTGCGAAGCGCTTGGCGATCGCAGCGCCGATGCCGCGGCTGCCTCCGGTGATGACCACGGTTTTGTTCTCAAAGCGTTTCATTCTTTCATCCTTCCCGGTGCCAGACGATCTCGGGCGTCGACCGCAGAGCCGGCGACCCCTTGCGTCATGCCGCCTTCAAGCGGCCGCAGAAATGATCTCGGCGAACTCTGCCGCCTTCAGCGATGCGCCTCCGACCAACGCTCCATCCACGTTTGCCGCGCGGAAGATGGAGGCTGCATTCGAAGCCTTCACCGAACCACCGTAAAGGATCCTCACGAGGCGCCCATCATCGCCCAATCGCTCTTCAAGCATCTGTCTTATCGAGGAATGGACTTCCTCGATCTCCTCAATGGTCGGAACCAAGCCGGTTCCAATGGCCCAGACCGGTTCATATGCGATCGCCATGTTCGAGCTGGCGGCGCTCGCGGGCATTGAACCTCGAAGCTGTCCACCCACGACATCGATCGCCTTTCCATCATCGCGTTCATCGCGGGTCTCGCCGATGCAAATGATCGTGGTCAGTCCGGCCTTGTGAGCGGCGACGGCCTTGCTGGCGACTATCGCATCGGTTTCGTCGTGGGACGCGCGGCGTTCGGAATGGCCGAGAATGACGAAGCGTGCCCCCGCGTCGACGAGCATGCCCGCGGAGATGTCTCCGGTGCGGGCGCCGGACGCCTCGGGGTGGCAGTCCTGAGCGCCGACGATAACGGTCGAATCCTTCGAGCGCTTCGCGGCGTTCTCGATCAGCGTGAAGGGCGGACAGACGACGATGTCACACGCCGCCTCGCCCGTGAGCCCCTTCAGCGCCTCGATCTCAGCCAGGGAGGAAGCGAGACCGTTCATTTTCCAGTTGCCGGCAATCAGCTTTCGCATCGCATCACCAGCAGCAGAAACCGCCGTCGACAAGCAGATCGACGCCGGTTACGAAGCTTGCCGCATTCGACAGCAGGAACACGGCCGGACCGACCATCTCGTCGACCGCAGCCATGCGCTGCATCGGCGTCTGCTCTTCGAAGAGCTTGGTCTGATGGACCATCTCGGGACGCGTGTTCATGGGCGTCGCCGTGTATCCGGGCGAGATCGTGTTGACGCGGATGCCGCGGCCGACCCATTCCATCGCCATGGACTTCGACATATGGATCACGCCGGCCTTGGAAGCGTTATAGTGCGCCTGGCTCAGGCCCCGGTTGACGATCACGCCGGACATGGACGCGATGTTGACGATGGATCCGCGTCCGTTCTTCAACATGGCGCAGGCCTCGGCCTGGCAAGAAAGGAAAACCCCTTTCAGGTTGATGTCCATCAACGCCTGGTACTGGTCCTCTTCCATCTCTTCCGCGGGATTGGCGTTGGCGATACCTGCGGCGTTGACGGCAAGCGTCAGTGCGCCGAGCTCCGCCTCGGTGCGTGCTACCGCCTCGCTGAGAGATGACTTGCGCGTGACGTCCGCTTCAATCTGGATGGAGCGGCGGCCGGCGGCCTGAACGTGTCTAGCCGTGTTGGCCAGTCCGTCGTCGGTTCGGCGGTCGAGCAGCGCGACGTCGGCACCGCACTGTGCAAGACCCATGGCAATGCGCTGCCCAATTCCGCTGCCGGCGCCAGTCACGATGGCAACCTGGCCGCTGAGATCGAAAAGCTTCGGGGCGTTCAGAGTGATGTCGGACACCGCTCTTCCTTTCTCTGTCTATTTAGATTGTAGCGAGCTCCATGACCGAGACGTCGTTTGCCTCGTCACGATTGAGAATGCCTGCCTGCTTGCCCTGGGCAAGCACGAGAATGCGATTTGAAACGCCGAGAACTTCCTCGAGGTCCGAGCTCACGACGATGACCGCAACGCCCTGTTTTGCAAGATTGACGATGATCTCGTAGATGCCCGCCCGGGCGCCGACGTCGATGCCTCTCGTGGGTTCGTCGAGTACAACGACCTTCGGATCGCGCATGAGCCACTTCGCGATGACCACCTTCTGCTGATTGCCGCCGGACAGGTCCGAGGCATACTGCTCGGCACGACCTTTTACGCCGAACTTGACAACCGCCTTCTCCGCGAACGAACGCTTGACCTGCGGCGTAATCCAACGCCCACCCAGCTTGTCAAGGTTGGCGTAGATAATGTTCTCGCCGATCCGGTGCCCGACGACCAGACCCTGATCCTTGCGGTCTTCCGGAACCATTACGATTCCCTTAGCGATCGCGTCGGCAGGATCGCGTAGCCTGAGTTCTTCGCCTTCCAGCTTGATCGAGCCTTCACTGATCGGATCCGCTCCCGAAATCGCGCGGACAAGTTCCGTGCGGCCGGCGCCGACCAGTCCGGCAATTCCAAGGATTTCGCCTGCCTTTACGTCGAAGGTGACGTCGCGGAACGAATTGTCCGGAGAACTCAGCCCCAACACCTGAAGTACCGGGCGCTCAGTCGGAACAGGCAGGGCCGGGAACAGGCGGTCGAGCGAGCGTCCGACCATGCTCTCGACGATCGTTCGCACGGGCGTCGCGCTGTCGGCGAATTCCTGCACACGCTCCCCGTCCCGAAGCACGACGATCCGGTCAGTGATCTGCTTGATCTCCTCCATGCGGTGGGAGATGTAGATGATGCCAACGCCTTCTGACCGAAGCTTCCGAACCTGTTCGAAGAGAGCTTCCGTCTCCGCTCCACCGAGGGCCGCGGTCGGCTCGTCAAGGATCAGGAGCTTTGCATTGAGAGCCAGCGCTTTCGCGATCTCGATGAGCTGTTGATTTGCGGTCGAAAGGCCGGCGACCCTCCGCGTTGCCGGTATGTGAAGGTTCAGCCGCGCGAGCTGCTCCTGAGCGCGGCGGACCATCTGGGCGCGGTCGACAATGCCGTTCTTCATGGGCCAGCGTCCGATGAAGACGTTCTCTGCGATGGAGAGCTGCGGCAGGAGTTGCAGCTCCTGGTGGATTAGGACGACGCCGTTGTCGATCGCCTCCCTTGGGGTGGCTGGGGCATAAGCCTGCCCCAGCCATGTCATGGATCCTTCGGATGGCGTGCGTGACCCGGCGATGATGCCGGATAGCGTTGACTTGCCCGCTCCATTCTCACCGAGAAGTGCAACCACTTCGCCCGGATAGACGTCCAAGCTGACATTCTTCAGAACCTGGAGCGGTCCATATCGCTTCGATATGCCCCTCAGGGAAAGAACCGGATCAGTCACGGCACACCTCCTCAAGATCTCGACTTTGTTACGGATGGCTCGCGATGAAGCCTGCGACGTTTTCCTTGGTCGTCAGCGTGGCGTCCATGAGCTGCACCGGAGGTATCTTCTCTCCGGCGACGAGCTTGGCGGCATTTTCCACCGCATCGCGGCCCATCTTCTGCGTCTGCTGCGTCGCAGTCACGTCGAAGACACCCTTGCTCAGCGCTTCGAGGGCAGCTGTGTCACCGTCGAAACCCCCAACCACGATCTTCTGGGAGGGATTGGCGACCTTGATTGCCTGCGCGGCGCCAAGCGCCAGCGCGTCGGCCTGTGCGAACACGATCGAGACGTCGGGATTTGCCTGGAGCATGTTCTGCATGATCTGGAATCCTTCGTCCTGGCTCCAGATGTTCGAGTACTGCTCGGCGACAACCTTCACGTCCGGATTGGCCGTGAGGGATTCAGCGCATCCCTTGGAACGGTCGACTTCGGGCGTCGTGCCCTTCTGGCCATGGATGATAACCATTTTACCCTTGCCGCCGGCTTGCTTCAAAATGTAGTCGCAGACGGCCTTGGCAGACGCGACGGAATCCGTGGCAAGGAAAGTGTCGCCTGGCGCGCCGTCAGCATTGCGGTCGACGTTCACCACCGGGACGCCGGCGTTCTTGGCAAGCTTGACCGGAACAGTCGCGGCCGCCGCCCCCGCTGGAATGTAGATCAGTGCGTCGATGTTCTGCGTCAGAAGGTCCTGGATCTGGTTCACCTGCGTCGGTCCGTCGCCCTTCGCGTCGACCGTGACGACTTCGATGCCACGCTTCTTGGCTTCGTCCTCGACAGACTGCTTGATCTGATTGAAGAAGTTTGCCTGAAGGTTAGCAACGGCCAGGCCGAGCTTCTTCAGCTCCGCCGCGTGTACGGGGCCGAGCGTGAGACCAAGCAGTGCGGCAGACGCGAGCATGGTGCGCGCAATTTTCATTGTATTTCCTCCGTTGTTTGATGGGACCCTCGGGTAATACCTCCCCCTCGGGGTATTGATCCGCCCCAACCCTTCGGGGCGGAATTCGTGGCGTCCGCCAACTCGGCGGGCCGCTCGTCAGGCGCGACGCCGACGAATTGTCTCCGCGCCCACCGCAAGTACGATGACGATGCCGATGATCACCTGCTGAAGGAACGGCGAGACATTAAGAAGGTTGAGCCCGTTACGAAGGACACCGATGATAAGAACACCGATAAGCGTCCCCCCGATACCGCCGGCGCCGCCGGAGAGCGAAGTCCCACCAATGACGACCGCAGCGATGGTGTCCAACTCATAGCCAAAACCACTGGACGGCTGGACCGAGTCCAGGCGAGCCGCGAGCACGATGCCTGCTAGTCCTGCGAGGACTGCACTCACCACATAGACGCCGATCGTCACGAGCTGGACGTTGATACCCGCCAGACGCGCGACCTCCGGATTTCCACCCACCGCGTAGAGCATGCGACCTTCGGAACGGAAGTGCAGGAAAAGCCAAGCTGCAAGGACCACGGCAAGCATCAGGAAGACGGTAGCCGTCAGCACGCCGAAATGACGATCGATTGCGAGCATCATGAACCAGTCAGGGAATCCCACGATCTGTTGACCGTCTGTGATCATGTTTGCGACGCCGCGAGCCGCAGACATCATGGCCAGAGTGGCGATGAACGCCGGAACGCTGAACTGCGTCACCAGCAGGCCCACTATCAGCCCCGAAACTGCCGATGCGAGCAGTCCGAAAGCGATCCCGACGGGAAGCGGAAGACCGGCGATGTTGGCGGTCCAGCCCATGACCATCATCGCAAGGGCAAGTACCGAACCGACCGACAGGTCAATGCCGCCGATCAGAATGACGAATGTCATCCCGACCGCCATGATACCAAGGACGGTGATCTGATCGAGGATGTTGAGACCGTTTCTGACCGAAAGAAACGCGTCCGTGCTGAAGCTCAGAAAGACGCACAGCACGAGCAGCCCCACGAGCGGGCCGGTGGCGCCTTTGAGCTTGCTCAGCCAGGTGCCGGACGAAAGTCTCTGTTCGTTGATGTCGAGCGCCACCATCATTCCTCCCTGGTCTCGTCGGCAGTAGATATTTGTGCAGGCAAGAATAATTATTCACACATGCCGGAAAATGAATTAACAAGTTGCTTTCTGGCTGTCAACATGATTTTCCCAGCCCCTACTGGTGGGATGTTTTGCGCAAGGGGCTTGACTAAACCTCACCTTGTGCAAAAATATCGCCTATTGAATATTTATGCACGAGGAATCCATGGATACCACAGAACTTGAGCGCGTCGCCCGCGAGATCCGATTGCGCGACCTTCAGGCAGTCTTCGAAGCAGGTGCCGGCCATATCGGCGGAGAGATGTCGGTCATCGACATCTTGACGGCCCTTTATTTCCGCGTGCTGAACGTTTGGCCCGATCAGCCGAAGCACCCCGATCGGGACAGGTTCGTTCTTTCCAAGGGGCATACGGCGTGCGCACTGTACGTGACCCTGGCAAAGCGCGGCTTCATTCCGGAAGAGGAGATTTCCACCTTTCTGCACCCGCACTCGAGACTGAACGGGCATCCCAACTGCAACAAAGTTCCAGGCGTCGAAACGAATACCGGTCCGCTCGGCCACGGTCTGCCAGTCGCTGTCGGCATGGCCAAGGCCGCCAAGCTCTCCGGAGCGAACTATCAAACTTACGTCATCACCGGAGACGGCGAGATGCAGGAGGGTTCCAACTGGGAGGCTCTCATGGCGGCTGCCCAGTTTGGCCTCGACAATCTAACGCTGATCGTCGATCACAATCGCTTCCAGCAGGGCGCGTCCCTGGCCGATACGAACAACGTTGCGCCGCTGCGGCCGAAGCTTGAGGCGTTCGGCTGGGATGTGACCGAAATCAATGGCAACAGCATGGATGAAATCGTGCCGGCGTTGGAAAGTCGAGGCTCCCGTCCGCATGGCATCGTCGCCCACACCAACAAGGGCCATGGCATCTCATTCATGCAGGACCGTGTCGACTGGCATCATAAGGTGCCAAGCAAGGAACAGTATGACATCGCAGTAGCAGAACTTTCGGAGGCACTGTAATGAACGCGCCGGTAAACGCACCCAAACTTTACGACTGCCGCGATGCTTTCGCGGCGACCCTCGAGGCGCTCGCCGTGACCGATGACCGGATCGTCGCGGTGTGCAACGATTCTGTCGGTTCATCGAAGCTCGGCGGCTTTAAGTCAAAGTTTCCAGACCGGCTCGTCAACGTCGGCATTGCCGAACAGAACATGGTCGGCGTCAGCGCGGGACTCGCAAACGGCGGGCGGCTGCCGTTTGTTTGCGCCGCCGCGCCTTTCCTGACGGGCCGCTCGCTTGAACAGATCAAGGCGGATATCTCTTACTCGAATGCGAATGTTAAGCTCGTTGGAATTTCCTCTGGAATGGCATATGGCGAGCTCGGTCCGACCCACCATTCGATCGAAGACTTCGCCTGGACGCGAGTCCTGCCGAACCTTCCTGTGATTGCTCCTTGCGATCGGATCGAGACTGCCGCTGCGGTGCAATGGGCGGCCTCCTACGACGGCCCCTGCTTCCTTCGCCTGTCACGCGTGGGTGTACCTGACGTTCTGCCGGAAGGTCACGAGTTCGAGCTTGGCAAGGCAAGCCTCCTGCGCGATGGTTCCGACGTCACGCTGATTGCGAACGGCACATTGACTCACCGTATGCTGAAAGCCGCGGAAATTCTCGCAGAGCGCGGCATCCAGGCAAGAGTCCTCAACCTCGCGACTGTTCGCCCTATCGATGAGGATGCCATCATTGCCGCTGCTGAGGAAACCGGAGCGATCGTGACAGCAGAAGAGCATTCGATTTTCGGCGGGCTTGGCTCGGCAGTTGCCGAGGTGGTGGTCGACAACGCTCCCGTCCCGATGAAGCGCCTGGGCGTTCCGGGCGTCTATGCTCCGACCGGTTCGGCGGAGTTCCTTCTCGATGAGTTCGGCATGGCTCCATCGGCAATCGCGGACGCCGCCCAGATGCTCATCAAGCGAAAATAAGCTGGGTCGCACGTGATCAAGCCGGGACGCTCCGCCGCCTGGCCTTTTAATTTGTGGAGGATAGGATGCTCGCTATTCTGGCGATCGATCAGGGCACGACCAATTCTAAGGCAGTTCTAGTTTCCGACAAGGGAGAAGTCCTCGCTAGAGGCTCCGCGGCTGTCGGTATTTCGCATCCGAAACCCGGCTGGGTCGAACAAGAACCAAACCGTCTCTACACCTCGGTTTGCGAGGCGATCGAAGTCTGCCTGGAAGCGGTCCCGGACGTGACCATTGCTGCTGTGGCAATTTCCAATCAGCGCGAGTCGGTTACCGTTTGGGATGCTGAGACCGGAAAAGCACTGGGACCCGTCCTAAGTTGGCAATGCAGGCGCACGGCGCCTGATTGCGAGCGTCTCCTCGCCGAGGGTCATCTTGATCGTGTGCAGACGCTCACCGGGCTTCCGCTGGATCCCATGTTTCCTGGCTCTAAGTTCCGGTGGCTGCTCGATCGGGTGCCAAGCGGCCGATCAGTTCGGCTGGGGACGATCGACAGTTGGCTGGTGCACTGCCTGACGGGTGGGCGCAGGCACGTCTGCGATGCCTCGAACGCCGCCAGGAGCCAGTTGTTCGACCTCCAGGAGCAGACATGGAGCAAGGAGCTCGGCGAAATTTTCGGCGTCGATACCGAACTCCTCCCGGAGGTGCTCGACAGCTCTGCCGATTTCGGAAGCACGCAGGGGCTGCCGGGCGTGCCGGACGGAACACCCATCAGGGCGGCAATCGGGGACAGCCATGCGGCCCTGTTCGGTCACGGAGCGTTCAAACCTGGCGATGCAAAGGTAACCTTTGGAACGGGCTCCTCCGTGATGACGACGCTTCCAGGCTTCATCGCCCCGCGTAACGGCATCACGACCACCGTCGCTTGGCGAGTTGGCGGAACGCCGACGTTCGCATTTGAAGGCAACATCCTCGTGTCGGCAGCCAGCCTGCCGTGGATGACCAGCATCCTGGGGCTTGCGGACGTCGCGGCATTCGTCGACCTCGCAGCAACCGCGGAACCGGGTGGACCGGGATTCGTGCCAGCCTTCGTCGGCTTGGGGGCACCATATTGGAATTCCGACGCGCGTGCTCTCTTCTCTCAGATCAATTTCAGTACGACGCGCGCGCAGATGGCGCGCTCGGTGACAGACTCGATTGCGTTCCAGGTCCACGATGTGATCGCGGCCATGCGCGCACAGAGCGGCGGCGAACTCGGCGCCCTCTATGTCGATGGTGGACCAAGCCAGAACCTCTTCCTGATGCAGTGCGTGTCGAATCTTATCGAACACGCCGTCATCCAATGCGAGGCGCCCGAGGCGTCGGCTCTGGGAGCCGCATATTTGGCAGGGCTGTCACTTGGCCTGTGGAGCGATCTGGGGGTCATCGCAGGACTGCCCCGAAGCACGCAGATCATTAACCCAGAACCGGTGGACCGAGCAGCGCTCCTGAATACCTGGAATGATGCTCTCGCCCGCTCGACGTTGCGCCAAACACCGGCTAAAGGTGAATAAAAATTCACACCGGGATCAGCCATGTCTCGCCTAAACGAACTCCGCCTCATTTCAAGAGTCGCCCAGATGTATCACATTGAGGGAAGGCGACAGGCGGAGATAGCGCAGCATCTTCGCCTGTCGCAGGCCACAGTTTCCCGAATGCTGAAGCGTGCCGAGGCCGAAGATATCGTCCGGACGAGCGTCATCCCTCCTGTGGGAACCTATAGCGAACTCGAGGGCGCGCTCCGAGATAAGTACGACCTGCCCGAGGCAGTTGTGGTGGAGTGTACGGAAGATCGCGACGGAGCCATCATGGCCCGGATCGGAGAAGCGGCAGCTCATCTCTTGGAGGTCACGCTCGCGCCCGGCGAGATCATCGGGGTTTCGAGTTGGAGTCAAACTATCTTCAAGATGGTCGAAAACATCCACCCTCAGAAGAGCGCGCAGGCGAAATACGTCGTTCAGACGCTCGGCGGCATGGGCGATCCGTCAGTGCAAACGCACGCGACCCAACTTACTACACGGCTTGCGCGGCTGACCGGTGCGGAGCCTAAACTTCTCCCTGTGCAAGGTGTGACCACCTCGCGAGAGGCCAAGCTCCTCATGCAGTCCGATCCATTTGTCCGAGAGACGATGGACTTGTTTGGCAGCATCACACTTGCGATCGTCGGGGTCGGCGCGGTCGAACCCTCCGAACTCCTCGCACGGTCGGGGAACATCTTTTCGTCGCGGGAGCTTGCTGATCTCGCGGATGCAGGTGCCGTCGGCGACATCTCGCTCCGTTTCTTTGACATGAACGGCAAAGCGGTGAAGACGCCTCTGGATGAGCGTGTTATCGGTATCCCTCTTGAGGATCTTGCGCGGGTGGATCGTGTCATTGCCTTGGCGGGCGGCTCGAAAAAGGCGGCCGCTATTGCCGGCGCGCTACGACTTGGCGTCATAGACACGCTGGTGACCGACAAGTTCACCGCTCAGCGATTGCTCGAGCCGTAGTATCGCTCAATGTCCTGATGGCGCGATCCCGTGATATCGAGGCGGAAAGTTCAGTCAGTCGACACCGTAATAAGCACAGCGAAAATAACTCGCTTTTTACTCTCATGCTCGGAACGTTTATCGCCGGCGCGTTTCTTGCCCGTGTTTTTCCGCTCTCTCAAGCCTCATATTTATGACGGCCTTGGACGGGCGGACAGGACGTTCGCGTTCCTTACCAGGAAATAGTGGCCGTCGATATCCTTCCCTCTCGCGTCTTGGTTCTCCCTGGAGTGGAGAGCCAGAATATATGGGCACAGGTTCGTTGCCTGTGCCCATATATGTTTCGGTAGCGCGTTTGCGCCCCCCGTGTGAAGACGATTGACCTCGACAGCACACAGGGCCGGATGGTGATGTGAAGATTCGTGCACTCACCAATGGTTGCTTCCATCCGTTGGTTGGGATCCCTAGGAGCGCTGAGGAGAGCGGATTTTCCGCCGTGCCGAACGAAATGGCATACGCTTCACTTAGGAGCGGCCGGACTTCGACTGACGAAGTCCACCAAGACTCCTGGCTTGACCATTCCGGCCAGCTCTTCGGCGTCCCAGTTCGTGAGACGCACGCAACCGTGCGATCCAACCTTGTCGATGAGCTTCGGTTCAGGCGTCCCGTGTATTCCATAAGTAGGCTCAGTCAGGTCAATCCAGACGCTGCCGACCGGACCGTTCGGCCCCTTTGGTATCGTCAAAACCTTGTTATTCTTCCCCTGCCTGAAATTGAGCCGCGGGTCGTACCTGTAGACCGGCATCCTCGCGACGCCTTTCACCTTGTGCTTGCCCGACGGGGCCGGATTGTCTTTGCTTCCGATTGTCGCAGGATAGACTGTAAGCAGCGATCCGTTCTCGGCATAGGCCAGGACCTGCCCTGTCGTCTTGCTGGCCTCGATTCTCGCGACTGTTCCTTCTTTCGCAGGGCCGGGCGTCACGACCCAGACCGTGTCGCCAGGAATGAACCGCGAAGCGGGGTTGAGGGCTTTCATAAGGTCGACGTCCATGTGGAACCGCTCGGAAAGCTTCTCCTCAACGCTCGTGTAGCCGAGCCTCTGCATCTTTGCCTTCTCGTCGTAATCTTCAGGGATCCTGTCGACGAGACCCGTGGCATCCTCTGGCGAGACGACGTAGCTCTCGACAATGGGCGTATTGCCTCCCAAGCGGGAGACCACCTCCGGATCCGTCTTCCCATCGACAGGAAGACCGTTCATCGCCTCGAAGGCGGCCACAGCTTTGCGGACATTCTCGCCGTAGAAGCCGTCGATCACACCTGGAGACGAGCCCGCGCGATCGAGAAGGACTTGGAGACGGACGACCGCTGGATCTGGATCGGCAGGCGCCTTTGTCGACCGCTCTGCGACGATGGAAGCGATCGAAGCGGCATTGATGGCTTCGCGCCGGAGTTCCTGCGTGGCAACACCATCAACGGTGAAGACCAGAGCGAACAGCGACATCGGCAGGGCTGTTTTCATGGACAACAAATGGCCAGTACCGGGAACTTGTTCCACAACCGGCGGGGCCTAAACTGTCCCTTTTCATTGCGGCGGGCATAGCGTTTGTTGGTGCTCCCTGCGCATGATGAAAATATTCATACGCATTCAGGGCCAAACGTCTTACTTTTACAGATTTCCCAGAGTTTTGGCCGATCTTTAGCCGTTCCTGCTGCGATACAACAGGATTTCCTTTAAGGTGTCATTTCGCCCCTATCGGAACCGACGCCTTCCCGCGACGCAACCGATTTTACCAAACTCACGATCTTTTGCCGTATGCGGGCGTTTTTTACAGCAAGAAATGCGCGATTGAGTGCGAGCCCCTCGGCGGTGGAAACAAATCCTGTTAGATCGTCTATGCCGTTCACCAGGCCTGACTTTGCACTCTCGGGCGCCCCCGGAATTGCTTCGAAAAAGAACGAGACAGGCACATTGAGACAGTCGGCAATGCCCTGAAGCCGGCTCGCTCCCACCCGATTGCTGCCTTTTTCGTATTTCTGCACCTGCTGAAACGTGACATTGACTTTTTCAGCAAGCGCTGATTGGCTCATGCCACGGGCAAGTCGGTGCATACGGATTCGCTGGCCGACCTCCACGTCGATTGCATTCGGCTGCTTCACATTCACGGCTTTATTCACGTTCGTCCCTTTCGCCTTGCGGACTAGATTGAGAATCTGCAGGCCTAAAATGCTTTTGCCGATTAATCCAATCAAGTTAGCTCTTCAGGGCAATACGTTACCCCTATCATAGTATACCAGCCCATGCGCAGCGCTTCGGCCTGCCATTAGCGTGCTGCGGCGACGGCAGCCTTGCGGCAGTGGGCAACTTCGGCGCTCAGCGCCTCCAGCTCGGTGAGCACGACATCCTCATCGGACTTCAGCTGGGTCTCGTCGAGCTCGACAAGAAGATCGCCCGCCGTGAACCCTGGAGCCGTTGCTGACTGCAACCGACGTCGTCTTGCCGTGCTCGATCGACTGGATGCCTTTCACCGGCCGGTCGGCCGGATCTTCCCGGGGCGGTCGCGACGACGTCGAACATGCCGAGATGGCTCCAGAGCAGCCGACGACAACTGCGATAAACCACATGAAGCGACGCGGATCGGCGACGCAGATCACGCCGGCAAATGTCATCCAGTATCTGCTGCAAATATCTGCTAGTGCGCTTTGGTAGACGTCGGTGGGCGCTCGACGGATTTCGGTCCATCGTAGAGAGCAATCAGAAGCGCGGCCAGATCATCGGCGGAACCATGGCCTTGGTTGAACAGATCGATCACGGAACTGCACAGCACGGCGGAACATCTCGTCTCGGGCGCCAAGCCAAAGTGCCGGTACCAAGCCTGAACCGCACCTGACATCAAGCGCAAGTCACTTTCTCTGAATGAATCCCCCAGCATCTGACCGCCCCCGGTTATTTATGCAGACGCTAATTTAGCTATGATTGAAATATCGTCAACTTGGACTAAAGTCCGACCTTTCTGTCAGCCGAAGGCCGATCGCTTAGGCATCGTCCACTGACGGTCTCACGTCTTCCCAAACCGGCCGCCGGATGGTCTTGATCTTCACCAAGCGCCTAACCTTCAGCTCGGTCATTTCGCTTGTCATCAATGAATCCAGCGACACTTCCAGATAGTCTTTCCGGCCGCATCTCTCGCAGCGGAATTGCCGCGTAACCTTGTCGAGCGCGACGTCGCCGCAAACCTCAAGGAGATCCTGCGGGCGGTAGTGATGCCTTATCTTGCACCGGATGCAATTGATCTTGATCAGCATGTTGCTGCCGTCGTCGTAATGCGACAACGTCGGGATGTGGTATGCCGCGCCGGGATCTCCAGGCTCTCGTCTATAGCTCTCAGGCATTTCGGCCTCGATCGTGTTTCCCAAGATTTAATGTCGCTCCAGCTCGGATGGACGCGGCCTTTCCTTCGCGCAAAACCTGCGCATCGGGACGCAATCCTCGAAAATGTCCTCGTCACCGTCATCCGGATCGATATTCGACGAGCTTGGCGAAAACGCCACGCGGATCATTCAGCATATGAAGCAACTCGATCGACTTTTGCCGCCCGCCGTTTTCTCTGAGCCGGTCAAAGCATTCGCGGCTGACACAATCGCTGAGTGTCATGGTGGCCTCGACGTCCGTCGCAGTCGGGTCGAGGTCGCAGTTGATCGTATAGCCGTTCATTTGCCTATACATCCCGTTCGTATTTCGGAGACCACCCGCGCGTGATGCCGCGGCTTAGCACGCTCTCCGCCAAGGCCAGCTGGTGCCTGAGGTATTTGCAGTCGAGCAGCAATGTCTCGATCGCCGCTTTGGCGTCATCATCGTGAAAGGCAAGGATGGCCTGCACCTCCCAGTCGAGGTCGGTGCATTCGGGCGGAGTCTCTTCGATCGCCAATGGACGCACGTGTATCCTCCTCCCACGCCGGCGCGCGGCACCCGCGTCTTGAGCTTCATGGAATGCCGCTTGATCGCGACGCCAATGTTCTCATTATGTTCTCATGCCGAAATGAGTCAAGGGCCAAAAAAATAGATGGGCCTTCAAAGAGCGGCCTACATTGCACTGCTCATGCGATTGCGTCTTGTTTCGCTGCTAACAGGCAGCGCAATCATTCAACCTACCGAAGCGCGCTTCTCGAGTTCCGGACAGGCCACCGCACAAGGCAGGCGATGCATTTCTCAATCGTCTCCAGCGCTCCGATCAGTTCGGCACGGAATCTCAATCTCTTCACCTCGACCAGTTCTGCAGGCCGGATCGGATCGATAAGAGCAGCGGTTAACAATTCAGCAGCACGGAATCGCCAAATTCATGGGCGCGGTAGCGGCACGCCGTGAGCGCTGCGGAGGCCTTCGCGAGCAGGGCATCATCGGCGAAGGCGCGCAGGAGCTCGAAGTGGCTTTCGCCGGGCTGGTGGACGCCCGTGAGAATCGCATCGACAACGCGGAGCGGTGTGCCCCGCTCGATGCGCCCTGTCGCAATGCCATTTCCGGCACGCACGCTGCCATCGGGATTAGCGGCCGCCTCGAGCGCGCGCACGACGCTCGTGCCGATCGCGATGATGCGGCTGCCGCGTAGTTTCGCCCGCGCGACCTGCGCTGCGGTGCGCTCGGAGATGCGGTACGGCTCATCGAAGGGAAGGCGCGAGTCGAGCACCGGATCGCCGGTGGAAGAGACGCCCGCGGCATGCGTGAGTGCTGCGAAGCCGACGGCGCGCCGACGCCAGGCTTGGAGCGTGCGCCAGTCGAGCCCGAAGCCTGCCGACGGCGCCTCGAACGCGAACGGTCGGGCGGCAATCTTCGTCCAAACATCCCACAGCGCCAACGGCTCGGGAACATGCGCGTATTGGATCGGCCGGCCGTGCTGCGCCATTCCTGCAAGCACCGCTGCGCGGTTGCCTGGGAAGCACAGTTCGAGAAGTCGAGGATGGTCGAGAAGGCGCTCGACGACGGCTTCAAGCGGACCGAGCCAGAGGCGGTCGCCTGTTGACAGCGCAGGCGGAGGCAGCCGGTCTTCCGTGCGCGTGCGATAATCGCCCAAGCCGAAGGCAATCGCCACGAAACGGGTGGGATCGGGAAGTGATAGCCAGCCGGCCAGGCGGATCTCGATCGCCTTCCCGCTTGGGACATGCGTGCCTTGCAAGCTGGCAGGCAAGGTCGCGGCGTCATTGGCGACGACCAGGTCTCCGGGATCGAACAGCGTTGCGAGTTTGGTGCGCGGCAGGTCGCGCATCATTCCGTCCGCCGCAACGACGAACAGCCTGGCGGAGTGCCGATCGGGGCGGGCGACGGCAATCATGCGTGTTCCCCGGCGAGAAGCCTGGCCTGGACCGACAACGCGTCGAGCATCTTTTCGATGATCTCGGCAGCTGCCAGCTCGGGGGCCTTCAAGGTCGACGGATCTGCGTCTGGAAGCGCCAGCGCATGCAGCGGCGTGTCCATATCGCCAGGGTCGAGCGCGAGGAGCCTTATGCCATCGTCTTTCACCTCCTCATCCCAAATCG
The DNA here is from genome assembly GCF_056279785.1 of Rhizobium sp. USDA 3886. Lineage (NCBI taxonomy): Bacteria > Pseudomonadati > Pseudomonadota > Alphaproteobacteria > Hyphomicrobiales > Rhizobiaceae > Rhizobium > Rhizobium sp. USDA 3886. The sequence continues at coordinate 2,517,333 of NZ_JBWCDC010000003.1, forward strand.
CCGTTAGATGCGCAAGAGCGGCCTTGCTCGCACCATACGCCCCCCAGCCGGGATACGCGTTCACCGCCGCGTCGCTGGAGATGTTGACCACCAGCGCGCCGCGGCCCTCGCGTGCGGACGCGGCAAGCGCACCGAACAACGCTTTCGTCAGCCGGAACGCGCCGAGGAGGTTGACGGCAAGCGCTGCTTCCAGCTTCTCGCAATCGGTATCGGCAAGAAGCGCCAGAGGGACAGGACCGAGGCTCGATGCATTGTTGATCAGGACGTCGACCCCGCCGAGGCCGGCAGTGACCTGCATCGCGATCGGGTAGATGTCGTCCTTCCTGCTTATGTCGGCGACAATGCCGTGCGCGCCCGTCTCGGCTGAGACGCGCTCGACATTCGCGGCGCTGCGGGCAACGAAGGCGACGCACGCAGCCTTCGCGGTAAGCTGCCGCACAAGCGCCAGTCCGAGGCCGGAGGTGCCGCCCGTGACCGTCACGCGAAGTCCCTGAAGATCGATATTCGTCTGCATTGCCAGTGCTCCTTCAATCCCTAGGAGTAGTTGCTACAAGTTCAAGTTAACTTGAAGTCAAGTGGGAATCGTGCTTTCGTTTATGCATGGATCCGATGCTGACCATCACCGACGTATCGCGGCGCAGCGGCGTCGCCTCATCCGCCCTGCGCTTCTACGAAGAGCGCGGGCTGATTGCATCCGAGCGGGCCGGCTCGGGGCATAGGCGCTATCACCGGTCCGTGTTGCGCCGGATCGCCTTCGTCATCTTCGCGCAGCGGATCGGACTGACCCTTGAAGAGATCGGCGCCGAGCTCGCCAAGTTGCCAGCCGATCGCGTGCCGTCGCGTCGGGATTGGTCGCGGTTGTCGGGCGAGTGGGCAAAGCGCATCGACCAGCGCATAGCCGAGTTGCAGCGCCTGCGGTCCGGGCTTACCGAGTGCATCGGTTGCGGCTGCCTGTCGATCGACCGATGTAGCTTGGCGAACCCTGCTGATGTGGCAGGACGCAAGGGGCCGGGGCCAAGGTATTGGCTGGGGTGACGCGGCCTCCGGCAGAAAGGTCAACGATCCTCGGGTGGTTTCCCGCCTCCGCGACTGGGCGTATTCGATCGCGGCCGGAGGCGAAGCGAAGGGAAGGATGGCGCGAATCAGCCTGGACGGTACCACGGCGCCGCGCCTGTGGGAGTTTACCCCCTCGCCGCCTTCAGGAATAGGTATGCCGATAGAAGCCACAGCGCGACGAAGAACCCGGTCGAGAGCACGATGGCTTCTGGAAAGCGAGGCGCCGTAGATCCGAATTCCGCGGCCAGTGCAATGATACCGACCAGTACTTGAGCAAGCGCAGTTGCGGAGAGCGCCCGCGTCATTCCAGCGGACTGGAAGCGACCGTTGGCTGCGCCGATGACCGCGATGGCGAGAACTCCGCCATACATCAGGTTGGCAGCGTTGTCCTCGCTTCCAATGATGCCGACGGCGAGGTTTATCCAGACGAGGAGGAACGCCGCCGCGACTGCAACACCGACGGCGGCGCGGTAGGCGCTGCTGCCCGTCATCCTCACCGCCAACTCATAGGTGACGCCAACGCCGAGCAGCATCGCGCCGAAGACCAAAAAGTCGACCACGTCCCAATTCACTCCATCGGTGAATTGCATCGCGAAGAAGGGCAGAAGCAAGAGCGCCGCTGCCGCGGCCCAGCCCGCCATCCTCCAGCGGCTCCAATGCCGTCCGCCGCTTGAATTTCCTGTCATTGCCTTGCCTCCGTCCAAGTGCGAGGCTTTCAGCTCAGTGTAGGACACATGAGCAAATTCTGAGGCTTTTGCAGGGCAAGGCGCCGACCGGCGATCGAGATTGCTCCAATGTCAGCAACGGGATCCAAAATGCGCCGGCGCCTAAGCCAGCTTGAAGGTTTCGCTGAACCAATTCCGCCACCTGGTCTCGTTTGATGCGATCCGCTGCTGTGCATCGTCGCGATAAAAGAAGAGAAGCAGACACGAGCTAGGCAGGTGGATCGACGGTCCGCCGATGGCCAGGCACATCGCCTTGCTGTAAAGTACGCCCCTAATCGGAGTCTGCGTTGAAGTTCGACTCCGGCCGGTCGTGAGCGGTCGAAATCTGACGCGTGCTTGCGTGCTCAGAGATGGCCAGCCGGAGCTGCCGTCCATACCAGCTTGCAGCACGGCCACATCGGGGTTTTGAGAGGGAAGCATGAATCGCATTCTCATCACCGGCGCGGCCGGAAAAATCGGGAGTACCTTACGTGAAGGCATGCGCGGACGGTACGCGGTGCTGCGCCTTTCCGACATCGCGCCACTCGATCCGGCGCGCGCCGGCGAAGAGATCATGCGCGCCGATCTCACCGATCTCGCCGAGGTGGAAGGCGCCATGCGGGACGTCGATTGTGTTGTCCACCTCGGCGCAATCGCAGGCGAGGATACGTGGGACAAAATCCTGCCTCACAACGTGGTCGGAACCTGGAATGTGTTCGAGGCTGCGCGGCGACAAGGTGTGCATCGCGTCATCTATGCGAGTTCGCACCACGTGGTCGGGTTCTATCGGCGCGCCCGCTTCATCGACCAGACGGTCGCTCCGCGGCCGGACGGCGTCTATGGAGTGAGCAAGGTGTTCGGCGAGGCAGTCGGACGCCTGTTTGCCGACAAACACGGCCTGTCGGTCGCCTGTCTCCGCATTGGCGCCTTTCGCGACAAGCCGGCTGATCGGCGCCTGCTCCCTATCTGGCTCAGCCCGCGCGACGCCGTGCGGTTGGTCGGATGCTGCATCGATGCGCCCGACTATCATTTCATCGTCGTCTACGGCATCTCCAACAACAGGCGCAACCGCTACCGCAATGCAGGCGTCGAGTCGCTCGGTTATCGACCGCAGGACGACTCGGAGGATTATGCGGCCGACATCCTGAGTACGCCGGACATCGAGGATGCCATCTCGCGGCAATTCCACGGCGGCCTCTATACGCAAATGGGATTCGATGGCGACCTTGCGCGGATCGAGTAGCGTCGCCAGGTCGGACGGAAGCCCAAGTCCTGATCTCCTACGGAGGGGCAATCCTCGGTGCCGAGCATTGCGGACGCAGTTTTCTTGCGCGCGTTGCTCACGTCTCTCTCTCTCTCTCTCTCTCTCTCTCTCTCTCTTCTTTCGAACTTGCCTTTCTGAGCTTGCTCACCGCCGCCGTTCCTGGCGGGCAGCGCGGTCTCGCCGGGCTGGTCTTCGCCGTTTGTACTGCTCCGCAAATCTCGCCGCCGTCGCGGAGTGAGCGAAAGACGGGACCGTCCGTATTCCACTCCCCTCACGGCGGTCGATCACGTTCATGCTCGGAGCAAGTTGGTCCATCATCATCGTAGTCCGGCCCGTCTGCTCACGAAACCGTGTACGCGGATAATGTAACAAATCGCCCTTTGGCTGCGAACAGAGCTCCGTGTGGCCTTGATCACGGGTCGCACGGGTCCTCAAAAATGGAGAGATGTCATGTCCACGAAATCCACAATCAGTGCGGCCATGTTGGCCGGTGCCGTAGCGGCAGCGGTGTCATCATTTGCGATCGCCGCACCGCTCACACAGGCGCAGGTCAAGGCCGCGATGGATGCCGGAAAGGAGAAGTGTTTCGGCGTCGCGCTCAAGGGTCAGAATGATTGTGCGGCCGGCCCCGGCACGACCTGCCAGGCCACCTCGACCGTCGATTATCAGGGCAACGCCTGGAAATTCGTCGACGGCGGCACCTGCACGACGATGGATCTGCCGGGCGACCGCAAGGGCTCGACAGAAGCGCTGTCGCGCGACCTCCCCTCGTAAGCCCAACCAGACACCGGAAAGTGGAGGCAATGATGCCCAATTTGGCAAAGCATACGGATATTGGCGCGTCGGGAACTCTCCGCTTTCCGGCGCATCCGATCGAAGGCCGCGCTGGCACCAGCTTCAAGCACCAGCATCTGCCGTCGATCCTCGCGGACGATGATCGGAATGGAGGCTTCTTCGAAGTCCATGCGGAAAACTACATGGGCGCGGGCGGCCCGCCGCATGCCGCACTTGCGCGCGTCCGCGAGGACTATCCTGTTTCGCTCCATGGCGTGTGCATGTCGATCGGCGGGCCGCAGCCGCTGGACAAGGCGCATCTGGCGCGCTTCGCGGGGCTGATCGAACGATATGAGCCCGCGCTCGTCTCGGAACATCTGGCCTGGTCGACTCACAACACGACCTACTACAACGATCTGTTGCCGCTCCCCTACACCGAAGCCACGCTGCGGCGCGTCGCTGAACATATCGATGAGATTCAAGCGGTGATCCGCCGGCCGCTTCTGTTAGAGAACCCTTCAACGTACGTACTGTTCAGCGAGTCGACGATGAGCGAGACCGCTTTCATCCGGGAGATCGTGAGACGCACCGGCTGCGGGCTGCTGCTCGACGTCAACAACGTCTTCGTCTCGGCAATCAACCACAGCTTTTCCGCTCTCGACTACCTTTCCGAATACCCGCTCGAACATGTCTGCGAGATCCATCTGGCGGGACACACGGAGCAGGAAGACGACGAGGGTGATCTCCTCCTAATCGACAGTCACGACGGGCCGGTTGCCGACGCGGTTTGGAAGCTGTTCGACATCGTGATCGGGCGCTGCGGCGCTATTCCGACGCTCATCGAATGGGACAGCGCCATTCCCGATTGGCCGGTATTGAAGGCCGAGGCAAAGGAGGCGCAGGCGATCCTCGATCGGTACGCGGCTCTGCGACTGGAGCGTATCAATGTGCGCGCTTAGGGGCTATCGTATCGAGGCTGCCAACGGCCTCGACTATCCGGAAGGCATCGTGGCTGGGCTGCTCGATCCCGCTCGCGCAACACCCCTTTTCGTTGCCGGCCCGAACGGCAAGGCTGCCGGCAAGCGCTTCAATGTCTATCGCAACAATGTAACCGTTAGCCTGCTCGATGCTCTCGCGGCTGTCTTCCCCGCCACACTGCGCATCACCGGAGAGACGTTCTTTCGTGCCATGGCCCGGTTCCACGTCGGCGAGACGCCGCCGACATCACCGCTGCTGTTCGAGTACGGCCGGGATTTTCCGGATTTCATCGAGCGCTACGAACATGCGCAATCCATGCCATGGCTCGCCGACGTCGCGCGCATCGAGCGGGCCTGGCTTGATGCCTATCATGCGGCGGATTCCGCTGTGTTGCAGCCGAATGTCCTTGCCTGCGTCCCGCCGGAACGGCTCGGTGACCTCATTTTCGATCCGCATCCGGCAACCCGCATCGTTCCTTCTGCCTATCCGGCCGTGACGATCTTTTTGGTCAACAGGGCGAGCGATCCGGTCGGCCGCATCTCGGCGACGGCAGCGGAGAGCGCACTGGTAACGCGGCCGATGCTGGAGGTGGAGGTTCGCCGCCTTCCGCCAGGCGCCGATATCTTCCTCGCCCACCTCATGGCGCGCGAGCCACTTGGAAAAGCTGCGGCGACAGCGAGCACGAGCTGCCCAGAATTCAATCTCGCGACCGCTATTCGCACGATGTTCGAGGCGGGTGCGTTCACGGCGGTCCGCGATGGAGGATGAGATGCTGACTTCTATACGAAAATTTTTCCACAATCCCGTCACCCGAGGGAAGACAGGCTGGCTCGGTCGGATCGATGGCCTGATTGCCACCTTTGCGCCGACATCGCTGGCCCAACTCGCCTTGCGCTTTGGGCTCGCCGTGCCCTTCTGGCGCTCAGGCATGAGCAAGTGGGACGGCTTCCTGCAGTTGAACGATGTGGCCATCCTCCTCTTCACATCGGAATTCAAATTGCATCTGCCGGGCGGGCCCTATGACTTCCCGGCGCCAGCCGTGATGGCCTTTGCGGTCGCGTGCGCGGAAGTTTTGTTGCCGATCCTTCTGGTTCTCGGATTGATGACGCGGCTTGCGGCGCTCGGACTGCTCGCGATGACGATCATCATTCAGCTCACGGTGCCAGACGGATGGCCCATTCATTTGACCTGGGCGGCGATGGCACTCGGTGTTATTACTTGGGGGCCGGGCAAGTGGGCGCTCGACAGGTGGATCGCCGCCCGCAACCCCCATCCCGGCGACGAGTAACCGCTAACGTCTGTTATCAGTAGCGGTCGTCTGTCAGAACTCACGATAGCAGCTTTTGCATGGGTCGGACCGCATATCTGGCTGAAAGTGTCGGCCCGCCTGCATCAAAACGCCGCCCGCAACATGAAGCCAAGCCAAAACGCTCGCGGGAGAGAAGCAAGGCCATCAAGAAACGCTACGCTCGCCGTGCTCGCCCACGTCGTGCCGACCTTCATCACGAGCTTTGTCTGGCACCTTGTGGCGTTTCACCACGCTACGAGACTGAATATCTACCGGCCCGACCCAATCATCCCGTCCGGGGTCTGGCTCGATGCTCGTACAGGGTTTGACGTATTGCAGATTCCGAGGCAATCCGCCCCCGCATTCCGAAATGATGCCGCTCCGGTCCGCCGTGGCTGAGGGCCACGACCTGCCCTTCAGCCACGGCAACACCGAACTCGTTGCTTACCGGCCAGGCTACGCGCTGTGATTAGTCAGTTCCCATCATTGAGATAGCCGGCGAACCCGACCGCCTTGAGCGGAACCGAACCGCAGAGCCACTCAATGCTGCTGTGCAATCCAGTTGAGACATTATGCGACATTCGAAGCACAGACCGGGAACATTTGGGATTGATCGGCCGGCCCTCTACAAGTGCAATACGACACGAGCATGTCCCACTCGCGTAGATGCTGCCAGTTACTCACTTTGGGTTAAGTGACACTAGTATAGTTCTCGGCTATAGCTGCCTCGCCATTCGACGCCCTGAAATGCACCTAAATAATCCCATTCTTTACACCGAATTCGATTAGCAAATGCGGGCGCGCAGTGCTGCACGAAAGGTATCTGATAATCGACAAAGATGGCGAAGAACGAACTTTTCGTCATGTCCCATATGCGATGTGTCGGCTACCAAAGTGATTGATGCCGTTGGCCACGCCTTTAGTCCTACTGTTGTTGCGACCCAGTGTAGGGCGGCTCGATCATAGGTCACTGTCATTTCCTATTGGAGGATGCCCTGGCAATCGAGGCTGACCTCAAGGTTTGGCGGTCAAACCGCTGAACGCAGACGCAACAAGGAGATTCAAGATGCGTAAGCGACTGAGTCCCGAAGTTATCAATCAAGACCGGCGCCGGATCTTTAGCGCAGCTGCGATGGGAATTGCAGCTGCGGCTGCCGCGGGCGTTTTCCCTTATCCGACGATGGCGGCCACGGCTGACGAAATCCGCCCATTTCGCGTCGATATTCCGGACGACCAACTTGTCGATCTCCGCCGCCGCATCGCCGCCACACGGTGGCCTGACCCGGAGACGGTTAATGATCAGTCCCAAGGCATACAGCTCGCGAAGATCAAGCCGCTCATCGAGTATTGGGGGACCGACTACGACTGGCGGAAGGTGGAAGCAAAACTGAATTCCCTGCCCCAATTCGTTACCAAAATCGACGGAATTGACATCTATTTCATTCACGTCCGTTCGGAGCAGCCCGGCGCTTTGCCTGTGGTTATCACCCATGGCTGGCCAGGTTCGGTGCTTGAGCAACTCAAAATCATCGATGCGCTCACGGATCCAACCCGCCATGGCGGGCTTGCTGAGGACGCGTTCGATGTGATCATTCCGTCGATGCCGGGCTATGGCTTTTCCGGCAAGCCAACGAGCGTCGGTTTTGGCCCCGACCATATCGCGCAAATCTGGGCCAAGCTGATGAAGCGCCTCGGTTACACGCGCTACGTTGCGCAGGGCGGCGATTGGGGCTCCCCAGTCTCAAACGCGATGGCGCGCCAAGCACCTGAAGGTTTGCTCGGCATCCACATCAACCTGCCGGCAATCGTACCGCCCGAGATTGCCGCGGTGCTTGCGGTCGGCGGGCCTGCGCCAGCGGGATTGACCGAGAAGGAGCGCGCGACGTTCGATGCGCTCAGCGCTGCCGCAAAGATGGGGAACAGGTCATATGCGGTGATGATGGGAACGCGGCCGCAGACGATCGGCTATGCGCTTGCGGACTCGCCGGTCGGCCTTGCCGCGTGGATGCTCGGGCATCCCGGTTTCTCGATGTGGACGTACAATAGCGACGATCCCGAAAAGTCGCCTGACGAGGTGCTTGACGATGTCACGCTTTACTGGCTGACGAACAGCGGTACTTCATCGGCGCGGCTCTACTGGGAAACCGGTGGCCGCAGCCCTGCATTTGCGGGCGCGGAGATGACGTCCGAAATTTCGCTCCCGGTCGCCATCACCGTTTTTCCGGGCGAGAGCTATCGCGCGCCGGAGACATGGGCGCGGCGCGCCTATCGCAACCTGATCTATTTCCACGAGGTCGACAAGGGTGGTCACTTCGCTGCTTGGGAACAACCGACAATTTTCGCCCAAGAATTAAGGGCGGCATTCAGGTCGTTGCGATAACCAACCTGATGGGGAGTAGGACGCCCGACTCAAGGCCTGACGTTCCATTCGATGCTCAATATCTGCGGATCGAAACATTCCGCACTCAGTGAGAAGTTCGTCCAATAACAAGGAGATAACTATGACAAATGCAGGAGCAGACATGAGACTCGAGGTGGCCGTTATCCCTGTATCGGATATCGATCGCGCCATGCGCTTTTACGATAGCCTGGGTTGGAGGCTTGATGCCGACTTCGTCAGGAAAGATGGGTCTCGCGCCGTCCAGTTCACGCCTCCCGGCTCACCCTGTTCGATCCATTTGGGTAGCGCAACAGGCCTTTTTCTCATCGTGTCCGACATCGAAGCCGCGCGTGCGGAACTCGCCGAGCGCGGTGTCGAAGTCAGCGAGGTGTTCCACAGCGGGGATGGGCCTGGCCGAGTCCAGGGCGCGGATCCGGAGCGGCGCAGTTACGCCTCATTCGCCTCATTCAGCGATCCAGACACCAACAGCTGGCTGCTCCAGGAGGTGACCGCGCGGTTGCCTGGACGCGTCGACACCGACAACACGACATTCAACTCGTCTGCGGAGCTTGCATCAGCGCTCCGTCGCGCAGCGGCTGCGCACGGCGAGCACGAGAAACGCACTGGCGGTCAGCACGATGAGAATTGGCCGGATTGGTACGCCGAATACATCGTGCGGGAACAGGCCGGCGAGGAGCTGCCGGCATGACTGAAGACCCCCGTTCGCCAGCGAGCTTATTGCTGCGTTGTCTATCGTTATGGGCACCGCACCAACAATGATCAAGGAGAGTTGGCAATGAAGATCTTGATGGTACTGACGTCGCACGATCAGCTTGGCAATACCGGAAAGCCAACCGGCTTCTGGCTTGAGGAGTTCGCTGCCCCTTACTACGTGTTCAAGGATGCGGGGGCCACCGTTACCTTGGCCTCGCCGAAGGGCGGCCAACCGCCGATCGATCCCAAGAGCGATGAACCTGGCAACCAGACCGACGCTATGGCGCGGTTCAAGAGCGATCCGGCGACACAGAAGGAACTGGCGAATACTGCGAGGCTCAGCGGCATTCAAGCGGAGGACTATGACACGGTCTTCTATCCAGGCGGTCATGGACCGATGTGGGACCTTGCCGATGATCCAACGTCGATCGCTTTGATCGAAGCCTTCCACAATTCCGGCAAGCCGGTCGCTGCTGTCTGTCATGCTCCGGCGGCTCTACACAAGGTCAGTTATCAGGGACAGCCCATTGTGAAGGGCAAGCGGGTTACGGGCTTTGCCAATTCCGAGGAGGAAGCCGTGCAACTGACCGAGGTGGTGCCGTTCCTCGTCGAGGATGAGCTTAAACGATTGGGCGGCCTCTATGAGAAGGCTGCCAACTGGGCTGATTTCTCCATCGTCGACGGGCGACTGATCACCGGCCAGAATCCGGCCTCGTCCGCCTCCGCTGCAAGGCTGCTGGTCAAGTTGTTACAAGCTGAACCTACGGTCGCGGGCAACTAGCTACAGGGGACGGTCGCTCGCTCTCTTTAAGATAGCCCCTCAGTAGTTATTCGCCCAAGTTGTGGGGTCGATACATCAGAAGGCGGGCTGACAGGCTAGGCTCCCGGCAGCATTCCGCCAGCCGGTAGATGTTATGGAGGCTCAGCATGGACAGTGAACGAAAAGTGGCGATCATAACCGGCGGCTCGCAGGGCATTGGTGCGGGTCTCGTTAATGGTTATCGGGATCACAACTTTAGGGTCGTGGCAACATCTCGCTCAATCGAACTAAGCAGCGACGCGGACATTCTCACTATCGCAGGCGATATAAGCGATCCCGAGACAGCCGAACGTATTGTACGGGAGACAATCTCGCGCTTTGGCCGCATCGACACCCTTGTCAACAATGCCGGCATCTTTATTGCCAAGCCCTTCATCGAATACACAGCGCAGGACTTCGCCTCGAAAGTCGCAACGAATGTCGCGGGCTTCTTTTATATAACGCAGCGTGTCGTCGTTGAAATGCTTAGACATGGATCCGGCCACATCGTCAGTATCACGACAAGCCTGACCGATCAGCCGGTTGCCGGCGTTCCTACGGTGCTTGCCAACCTAACCAAGGGCGGCATCAACTCGGCCACCAAGGCACTCGCCATCGAATATGCCGCAAGGGGCATACGGGTGAATGCCGTTTCGCCCGGCAACATTAGTACCCCGCTGCATCCTGTTGAGACCCACGAATTTCTCGCGGCGATGCATCCGGTCAAACGGATGGGTGAGATTCGCGACGTCGTCGGGGCCGTTCTGTACCTGGAGTCCGCGTCCTTCGTCACCGGCGAAATCCTTCATGTCGACGGTGGCCAGAGTGCCGGCCATTAACGGAGTTTACCCATGCCTATCGTCACCATCCAAGTTACGCGGGAAGGATCCGCTCCTGGTCGCGATTCCGTGACGCCAGAGGAGAAAGCATCCTTGATTGCCGGAGTGAGCCAACTCTTGTTCGATGTTCTTCACAAGCCTCTTGAGGCGACCTTCGTGGTCATCGAGGAGATTGAACTGGAGAACTGGGGTTGGGGCGGCCTGCCGGTGGCGGAATACCGTAAGCAGCTCGCCAAGACTGGCGGTCAGTGACGGCAACGAGCAGGTGAACGCCATGATTATCAAATCTGCACAGAACAGTCCGATCCTGGTGACCGGAGTATAGATGCCATTGGCGGCCATCTCACCGCAATGCTTCTTGCCAAGGGGAATAAGGTGTGCGCCTTGGTTCGGCGGGAACCCGGCGCACCCGCCACATGCTCCAGCGCTAGCCACGACGCCTCCGGGCGCACCGCCGCGCGCGGCGATGCGGCGGGCATCGAGCCCCGGAATGCCGCCGTTGGCGCCGCCGGTGATACGATCCAGCGTTTCATCGATCTCGGCTAGGCACTCCGCGCGGTCACGGACCGGCAAGAAGGTCAGGTCGATATCGACCGAAAAGCCGGGGCGTCGCGATAGAAGAGATTGATCGCGGTCCCGCCCTTTAGCGCAAAGACCTTTTCCGCTGCGATAAAGGGTAGAAGCCGCACCTGCAGCGCGACCTGGCGGCATAGGCTTCACGGGCCATCGGCAGCTCCTGTTGAGGTTTCGACGGACTCCGAAGGGACCATGATGCGGTAGCGGGGGATGGATTTTGCCGCCCTTCACCAGGGCGCGGTCGCCCGTGCCGAGCTTGAAGTCGTCGGGATTAAGGCGTTCACGCCAGGAATGTTTGTGGCGATCCGCGAACACGAAGAACAGGCGCCTGACCTTGATCTTCCGGCAGCTCTGCAGCAGCGCCGTCAGACGGCGCGGATTGAGCGTGGCTAGCGCCTCAAACACCATGTCGAGATTGTGGAAGCTCTCATGGGCGGGCAATTCGTCGATGGGTTCCAGAATGGCGCGCTCCGGTGACGACATGCGGATCGCCCAGCCCCATTGCGTCGTAAGAGCGTTGCCGGACTTGTTCTCGGTAAGGCCCACGCTCGGGTCGCTGAACAAGGACGTGCCGCGAGTGGTGAGACGCGCGTTGAGTTTCAGGCGCGGTAGCCATGACGGGATATCGTCGCCCTAGAGCCACACAGGTGTAGGAGCGCCAGAGGCAGGTAATGGCGATAGCCCTGCTCGCCGAGGGCGGTGATACCACCGGCATGGATCTTGTAGCTCATGATGTCGAGAGCAGGAAGGTCTGCCAGTCGAGCGGGGCCGGCTGCGGCGCCGGACGACGGAAGACGCCGCGCAGCAGCGCGGCGGCGGTGCGTCAGGCGCGGCTCGCGGCGGCGATGGAGGGATAGTCGGTATATCCTTCGGCACCGCCGCCGTAGATGGTCGCCGGGTTCACCTCTGCCAGCGGAACAGCAGTCTTCAGCCTCTCCACGAGATCAGGATTGGCGATAAATGGCCGGCCAAAGGAAAAGAGATCAGCCTCGCCCTTCGTCAATCGCGACGTTGCGAGTTCTAAGTTGTAGCCGTTGTTTGCAATGTAAGTGTTCCCAAACTTGGCCCTGAGCTCGGCGTAATCGAACGGAGCAACCTCATGCGACCCGCCTCGCGCACCTTCAACGACATGAAGATAGGCAATATCCATCTGGCCAAGTTTCTCGGCGATGTAGTTGAATTGAGCCTGCGGGTCGGTCGACCTGACGCCGTTGACCGGCGAGATCCGGACCCCCGTCCGCTGGGCACCGACCTCTGCAGCAACAGCGGCAGTGACCTCAAGTATCATCCGTGCACGATGTTCGATTGAGCCACCATAGGCGTCAGTACGGGTGTTGGAACCATCCTTGATAAACTGTTCCATCAGATAGCCATTGGCGCCATGGACTTCGACACCATCGAAGCCTGCAGCAATTGCGTTGGCGGCGGCGCGACGAAAGTCTGCAATGATGCCATGCATCTCGTCAAGTTCGAGGGCGCGAGGTTCGGACACATCGGCGAACGCATTGTTCACGAAGACCTTGGTCTCAGCCTTGATAGCGGATGGCGCGACCGGGGCTTGCCCATTCGGCTGCAGATCGACATGCGAAACACGACCCACATGCCAGAGCTGCAGAAAGATGTGTCCGCCCTTGGCATGCACTGCGTCGGTCACTTTCCGCCACCCGGCGATCTGAGCTTGCGTATAAATCCCCGGTGTATCCTGATAGCCCTGCCCCTCCTGCGAAATCTGCGCACCTTCCGATATTATCAAGCCTGCTGTCGCGCGCTGGGAATAGTATTTCCCGGCAATATCACCCGGCACGAAGCCGGGGCCGGCTCTGTTGCGGGTCAAAGGCGCCATGACGATACGGTTCGCAAGCGTCAGGGTACCGAGCTTATAGTGTTCAAAGAGTGCGTTATCAGTCATTGCAGGTCCTTCGTCTGGGGCTGGTGAACCTCTGTCAGGTCAGGATTTCGCGCCGGGAGCTCAGCACAGGCCGGCCGGCCTTTTGCGGCATGCCTGTGTGAGCTAGGGCGCGTTCTACAGGAGGCGCTACTATTGGGCGGAGCGATAGCGTTCTGCCGCACGGACCTGCGCAAACCCTGGGATCATCGCTTGGCGCGCAGCGTGATAGGCTTCCCATTGGGCGACATCGTGCAGCGGCGGGATGGTGACGGACTCGCGCCTGTCGAAGCCTGCCAAAGCTGCATCCACAAGTTCGCCCACTTCCATCACGCCCGGAAGCGTGTTGACGTCAATGCCGACAAGCTCCCAGAGCTCCGTCCGCGTCGCCGCAGGCAAAACTGCTTGCACATAGATCCCCTTGGGACCGAGTTCGAGACTGAGCCCTTGGGAGAGAAACGTCACGAATGCTTTGGTCGCACCGTAAACTGACATTCCGAATTCCGGGGCAAGACCTACGACCGAGGAGACGTTGATGATCGCGCCCGAGCCCGCCTCGATGAAGCGTGGCGCGGCCGCACTGGCGAGGCGAGCAACCGCCGTCGCATTGAGTGCGATAAGTTGAGCGACATCATTTGCAGCTTGATCCACAAATGTCCCTCCCAGGCTCGCACCGGCATTGTTGACAAGAATTCCGATCCTTTGATCGTCGCGCAGTCGCGTTTCCACGGCCGCAAGATCATCGGAATTTGTGACATCGGCCTGCAGAATGTCGACCGTCACGCCGGTTTCGTCGCGGATTCGTCCCGAGACAGCCTCCAGCCTTGCCTCATTGCGGGCGACCAGTACGAGATCGTGCCCACGCCGGGCGAAACGTTCTGCATATGCCGCTCCAATACCCGAGGACGCGCCGGTGATGAGGACCGTGGGAGTTTCAGCCATTGCCTTGTTCTCTTTCGATGAGTGCTATATATTTATGATGACGATACTAATTACGCCCTTAAAGTGATGGCTATCATAAAAAAGTCAATGGCAGACATGGAGAAATCTCAAAATGAAGATTAGCCGCGAACAGATGGCCAAAAACCGCCAAAGGATCCTGGAGATCGCAAGCCGATTGTTTCGGGAGAAAGGATTTGAGGCAGTCGGCGTCGCAGAGGTCATGAAGGCCGCGGGCCTCACGCATGGCAGCTTCTACGGTCATTTCAGCTCGAAGGATGACCTCATCGTCCAGGCGCTTGCTCACGCGCTTGGCCAACGCAATGGCGCGACACTTCCCCTTCGCGCATACATGGAGGAGTATCTATCGCCGCGCCATCGCGACAACAGGGCTGGTGGCTGTCCAATTTCCGGACTTGCCGCCGACACGCTGCGCCAGACACCAGAGGCCCGTGCGGCGTTGACGGACGGCGTGCGAACACAGATAGACTGGATGAGCGAGAAGGTTGAAGGGCCTCCCGAAGCCGACCGCCGCCGCCGGGCGATCGCAAGCTGGTCCGCGATGGTCGGGGCAACGATCCTGGCACGGGCGATGGTCGATCCCGACTTGTCGAAGGAGATATTGACGGAGACGCTCGCCTGGATTGATGACGGACCCGGCAGACCTACTTCCGCACTTTCAGAACCTCAATGAGGAACCATCGGGGCTGGTTCCCGCGTCATGCCATCGCCGGCTTCAAGACCATCAGCACGCCCTATAGCGGACCGCTTCGATGACCATCAGCAGTCACTGCTTGATCGGAACGTGTCCGCCGCAAACCTCGTCCTTCAGGGCGGGGTAAGGCGGACGGGACGCCGTTAACCATGTTCCGGTCCGGCATCCGCCGGCGCTTGCGGAACATATGAAGAACGTCCTATGGTCGTTCCGATGAAGGAACGGGTGGGCTACCGATACAGGATCTACCCGGACGCGCGGCAGGCGCGGCTGTTCCGCCAGACCGTCGGCTGCTGCCGCCTCGTCTACAACCTCTGCCTCGAGCAGCGGAGCACGGCGTATGCGATGCCGTCCCGGCACCGCCTGTCCTCGTTCGACCAGATCAAGGAACTGCCGGGCCTGAAGGCCCATCTGCCGTTCCTCAAGGACGTTCCGAACCACTGCCTGCAGCAGGCGGCCGTCGACCTCGACAAGGCGTTCAAGAACTTCTTCAAGGGCCACGCGGCGTACCCGAAGGCGAGACGGAAGTTCCAGAACGAATCCTTCCGCTTCCCAGACCCGAAGCAGATCTCCTTCGGTGAGAAGGGAATCCTGCTGCCGAAGGCGGGCTGGGTGAAGCTCGTTCTCCATCGGCCCTTCCTTGGCGAGGTGAAGAACGTCACGGTGTCCGCCGACGGCGACCACTGGTACGTCGCGGTGCAGACCGAGCGTGAGGTCGACGAGCCTGCGAGCGTGCTCGACCTGCCGGATCTCGTCGAGCTCGGGGGCGACCTCGGCGTGGTCAACGCGCTCGCGCTCTCCGACGGCACGGTCTACGACCTGCCAAGAATGACCGAGAAGGAGAAGCGCAGGGAGGCGAACCTCGCCAGGCGCGTCTCGCGCCGCAGGAGGGGTTCGAAGAACCGTCTGCGGGCGCAGCGCGATCTCAGGCGGTTCAGGGCCAGGATCGTCCGGCGCAGACGGGACGCGAAGCATAAGATGACGACCGACGTCGTCAGTCGCTGCGACGTCCTCTATCTCGAGGACCTGAAGCTGAAGAACATGACCGCCTCGGCCAAGGGGACCGTCGAGGAGCCGGGCACCAACGTCGCGCAGAAGTCCGGACTGAACCGGGCGATCCTCGACGTGTCGCCCGGAGCGACACGTCTGCAGTTCGAATACAAGATGCGCCGCCGCGGCGGCGCCGTCTTCTACGTCAACCCCGCACGGACGTCGCAGCGATGCGCCGAGTGCGGGCATGTCGATCCGAAGAACCGGATCGACCGCGACCGGTTCGAATGCGTCAGATGCGGCCACGCCGCCTGCGCCGACCACAACGCCGGCCGCAACATTCTTCATCTGGGCCGCAAGGCCCGAACCGGAGGACATCCGGGGATGGCCTGTGGATCGAACCTCGCTGGAGGTCGGAAGCAGGAAGAAGACGGTAGCAGTCAGGTCGCGCAAGCGGCCTGATCAAGACCAGAAGCTCCGGCCTTCAGGCCGGGGGGTAGTCACGACGTCTACACGTTCGGAAAGCGTGCCGCACGAAGGGACCGGGTGTGGTCCTTCATCACGATCTGCCTTGCGCTCCTTCAGTCTTCCCAGAAAGGCTTTTGCGGCGCGGCGACCATTAGTCGTAGAGGTGAAGAACGGGTCGAATTTCGGCTGCGTCAGGAAGCCCTTGAACATCAAAGGCCTCACCGCGATGGAACGTGAACGTTAGCGCCGGCTTCGAGAACATTTCCGATTAATGTTCGCAATTACTTCAGCATGATTTCCGATGCCTTCTCCGCGATCATGATTACCGGTGAGTTCGTATTGCCGGAGACAATCTTCGGCATGATTGAGGCGTCGACAATACGCAACCTGCCGATCCCTTGCACACGCAGCTTCGGGTCCACCACCGCCAAAATGTCATTCCCCATCTTGCACGTGCCGACCGGGTGAAAAATGGTCGTCGCGATATCGCCGGCCCGGCGGATCAGATCCTCTTCGCCGTCGTGCTCCCGCCCGGGAAGCATTTCCTGCGGCCGGAAGCGCGCAAGCGCCTTCGTTTTCATAAGGGTGCGAGCGTGGCAGATGGACCGTGCCGCCAAAATCCGGTCGCCGGCGGTGGAGAGATAATTCGGGCGGATTTCCGGCGGCAGCGCCGCGTCGCATGTAGTCACATGCACCGTGCCGCGGCTTTCGGGTCGGAGATTGCAGACGGACACCGTGACAGCCGGATAGCGATGGAGCGGCTCGCCAAGCCGGTCGGTGCTGAGCGGCTGGACGTGGTACTCGAGATCGGCCGTCGAGACCGCCGGATCGCTCTTGGCAAAGATACCGAGTTGGCTCGGCGCCATGGAGAGCGGGCCGGACCGGCTGATGGCATATTGCAAACCCATGCCGGCGCGGCTGAAGAGACTGTGATAGAGCTGGTTCAGCGTGCGCGCGCCTTCGATCTTGAAGACGGTGCGTATCTGAAGGTGGTCCTGAAGGTTCTCTCCGACACCCGGAAGATCGTGGTGGACGGGAATGCCGATGGCGGAGAGCACCTGCGGCCGGCCGACGCCCGATAACTCCAGGATTTTCGGCGAGTTGATCGCGCCAGCCGACAGCACGACCTCCCGGGCTGCACGAGCGACACAGGGGCGCCCGCGATGCTGGAAACGCACGCCGGTGACCGTCTTTTCGTCGAATTCAAGTCGCTCAGTTTCGGCGCCGATGAGCAGGCGCAGATTCTTGCGTTTCATTGCCGGCCGCAGGAAGGCTTTTGTTGTGTTCCAGCGCACGCCGCCGCGCTGGTTGACCTCGAAATAACCGGAGCCCTCGTTGTCACCGTTGTTGAAGTCGTCGGTCTTCGGAATGCCGAGCTCTTCCGCCGCGTCGCGAAAGGCGTCGAGGATCGGCCAGGAGAGTCGTTGGCGCTCGACGCGCCATTCGCCGCCGGCGCCGTGCATGGCGGACGTGCCACGATAGTTATCTTCTGACTTCAGGAAGTAGGGCAGGACGTCGTCCCAGCCCCAGCCCTCGTTACCGGCCTGGCGCCAGCCGTCGTAGTCGGCCGCCTGTCCGCGCATGTAGATCATGCCGTTGATCGACGAGCAGCCCCCGAGGACCTTACCGCGCGGATAGTTCAGCGCGCGGCCGTTGAGGCCGGCTTCCGCAGCCGTCTTCATCATCCAGTCGGTGCGCGGATTGCCCATGCAATAGAGATAGCCGATCGGCACATGGACCCAGTGGTAGCGGTCGCTGCCGCCTGCTTCGAGCAGCAGGACCCGGTTCCTCGGATCGGCCGACAGGCGGTTTGCCAGGACGCAGCCGGCCGAGCCCGCACCGACGACGATGAAATCGTAGCTGCCTTCGTCCACGGGCATTTCAGTGCTGTGCATAGTCATGCCACAGATCCCGCCACCTGGCCCGAAAGCCGCCGCCAGAGCGGGGTCATCGCGTCTGCAATATCCTTGTACAGCGCATAGCGCGTGTTGTAGTGCGCGGCCAGCGCATCGTTCGGCCTGTAGTGCCGGTCGACCCGCACCATGGCATCCGCCCCTTCCGTGAAATTTGCAAAGAGGCCGACGCCCGTTCCCGCGGCAATCGCTGCCCCCAGCGCACCCGTTTCCTGCGAGACAGCGACGGAAACCGGCATGCCCAGCACATCGGCGAATATCTGCGGCCAGAGGCGGCTGCGCGATCCGCCGCCCGACAGCACGGCCTCGTCGAAGCTGGCTCCCGCCTTGCGGATCGTCTCGATATGCTGGCGATGCCCGAAGACCACGCCTTCCAGAAGCGCGCGGACCAGGTGCCCCTTGCCGTGCCAGCCGGCAACTCCATAAAAGCCCGCGCGCGCATGGCCGTCCTGCTGGGCACCGTAGAGATAGGGATGATAGAGCGGATCGTCGGATGCCGGCTCGATCGCCGCCGCCAAAGCGCAGCAGGCGTCGAAGGGCGACATGCCATCCAGATGTTCCCCCTCGAAGAACTCCCGCACCAGCCATTCCAGATTGGCCGCCGAGGTCGCGCTGTTTTCCATCGCCATGTAACGGCTGCGGTCGAAAGTCGAGGACATGAAGACCGGCCCATCGAGGACAGGGCCATCGATGATCACCTGGTTGATGCTCCACGTCCCTGCGATGATCGAGGCGCTGCCGGTGCGCGAAACGCCCGAGCCGAGCGCTGAGGCGACGACGTCAAACAGCCCACCGATGACTGGGGTGCCAGCTGCAAGTCCGGTTTCCGCAGCAACCTCTTCCGTCACGGTACCGGCGATGTCGGCGCTTTCGATGAGCGGCGGCAGCAGGTCCATGCAGTCGGCCAGCCCATAGGCAGCCATCAGCGTCTGGTCGTAGCGGCGGGCGGCGAGATCAAGCAGACCGGCGCCGGACATGTCCGACACCTCGCTGACGCGGCGGCCGGTCAGACGGTTGACGACGAAATCCTTGGAAAAGAACACTGTGCCGATGCGCTCAAAAAGCCCCGGCCTGTGACGCTTCAGCCAGGCAAGAAGCGTTGGCGTCTGTGAGGGCCACGGGCGCTGGCGGCCGATCGGATAGGTCCGGTCGCCCACACCTTCCGCCGCCCATTCCTCAACGAGACCTATCGCCCGCGTGTCGAGCGACTGGATGCCGAGGAGCGGTTCGCCCTCCCGGTCGAGCGCATAAAGCCCGTTGCCATGGCCGGCACACCCGATAGCGGCGATATCGGTCGCCGCGATGCCCGCCTTGTCCAGGCAGGTGCGGATGACACACTTGGCATTCGCCCAGAGCTCGCTGAGATTGCGCTCGACATGGCCGGGGTATGGCATGCGGCTGTGGCCCTCTTCCCCCGCATGCGCCAGTTCCCGGCCCCTCCGGTCGAAGATTACCGCCTTGATCACGGTGTTGCCCGCGTCGATCCCTAAAAGATAGTCTCCCATTCAAAACCCCTCCCAAGGTTCGGTTAGGCCATCAGCGCTGCTGATAGAGCGCGACGGCGTCCTCGCCGCTCGCATCCTCGTGCACGATCGCCATGAGCCCGCGCACCACGGCGCTCGGATTGGCATGTTGGTAGATGTTGCGTCCATAGACCATGCCCATCGCGCCCTGCCGCATCAAGGCCGCGGACTTGTCGAACACAGCGCGCAGGTCTTCCTTGCCGCCGCCGCGCACCAGAACCGGGCAGCGCGCCGCCTCAACCACGCGGTGGAACTCCTCTGTATTCGTCGTCGGGTCCGCCTTGATGATGTCCGCGCCCATCTCACGGGCAAGCCGTGTCAGCGTGACGATCTTGTCGGCATCGCCATCGACCATGTAACCGCCGCGCTCGGTGACCGGCTGCATGACGAGCGGCTCGATCATCAGCGGCACGCCGTACTTTTCGCAGTCTGCCCGCACACGAGAAATGTTCTGCACGCACTGGCGGAACAGATCCGGCTCGTCCGGCAGCATGAAGAGGTTGAGCACCACGCAGACGGCATCCATCTGCAACGCGCCGATCAACGGCTCCGCCTCGTTCTGCAACACCGCCCACATGTCGCGATGGCGGATCCGGTTATAGGGGTTGCCCATGTCGATGCGCATGACGAGCGCCGGCTTCTCCTTGCCGGGAATGTCCTGCAGCAGGTCGGCTTGGCCGTAGTTCATCTGGATCGCATCGGGTTTCGCATCGACCAGCGCTTTTACGACAGCCGGCATGTTCTCCAGTCCGTCGAGGAAGGACGGTTCATTGCACACGCCGTGATCGATCGCCACATCCAGGCAACGGCCGTTGCCGAACAGCCGGTTCATCCGGATCTTGCGGTTGTCTCGCATAGTACGCTCCTTTGTTTGTTCCTTGCGGAAAGGGTTGCCTCCGCGACGCCGTGTCGCTCGCGCATGAGGGTGAGAAAACGGGTGCGCTCTTCGGCCTTGCGCTGCTGTGGCCAGCCTTTTTCGTCAGCGAGGAGGTCGAGCGCAACCTCGGCCATGTCGAGGGAAAGCTCACCGGTGATGGCGAGTGTTGTGCGACGAAGGAGCAGGTCATCCAGATGCTCCACCGCCTCCGTGCGGATGAGATGCAGGAGCTCGCGGTCGCTGTAGCCGGCATGAGGCAAGAGGTTGTCCGGCCCCGCGGCGGTGAAGCGGACGACGTCCTGCGCATCTGTGCCGTAGCGCTCGAAAAGCGTTGCGGCGCGATCGAGGGAAAGGCCTGTCGAATCCGACAGGTCGCGGATCCAGCCGCTACGGTCGTTCGGAAATGCCCGTCCGCCGCCGAAAGTGCGATCCGCTGTATGGACGCTGCGGCTCCAACCAAGCCGTTCCAACGCCATGTCGGCGGCGAGTTCGCCGAAGGAGCGGAAGGTCGTCCACTTGCCGCCAATCATGCAGAGCACTGGCGGTTCGCCATCGCGGCCTTCGAGAACGGTGCAGAAATGGTCCCGCGGGATGCGGCCGGTGAAGCTGTCATTGCTTGCCGGCAGCGGGCGCACGCCGGCGAACTGGAAGACAATCTCTTCCGGGCGGATGCGGACATCCGGCAACACGAAGGCGAGCGATTGCAGGATATATTCCCGCTCGTCGGCCTCGCAGCGCACCTCGCCGGGGTCGTCCACCCGGATATCTGTCGAGCCGACCAACACCTTTCCAAGATAGGGAAAGAGGATGCAGATGCGCCCGTCGTCATTCTCGTAATAGATCATGTGGCCGTCGAGCATGTCGCGCAGCCCCACATTGTCGATGATGAGGTGCGAGCCCTTCGTGCCGCCCATCAGCGGCGCGGGACGAGCTGTTTCAGAAAAGAGCGCATAATTGGCGATGTCGATCCAGCCGCCGGTCGCGTTGATCACCAGCGCCGGCTTGATTGCCAAGGTTTCGCCCGAAATCCCGTCGTGCAGCAGAAATCCTCCAGCCGGAGCATGTTCGATCGTCGCATAGTTCAAGGCGCCGGCATTCGGGCCGGCCGAGAGCCCATCGCACAGGAGCTCGATGCCGACGCGCTCCGGGTGACTCACCCAGGCATCGTAATAGGTGGCGGAGTTGCGGATCGCCGGGTTGAGCGCCGGCCATTTCGAAAGCGTGCTCCTGCGTCCCCGAAACTGATGGCGCGGCATCAGGGCACGCTTGCGCGTCAGGAAGTCGTAGATGCTCAGTCCAGCCTTGATGGCGACGGCGCCGCGGCGGCTCGGCCGGCGGGTGAGCCCCAGAAAGCGCACGATGCCATTGGCGAGACCGGAAAAGACATCGAAGATCGGCACCGTTGTCGGGAGCGGGGCGACATAGTGAGGGGCGTTGCGCAGCAGCCGGTCGCGCTCGACGAGCGATTCCCGCACGAGGTCGAACTCGCCGTTTTCCAGGTAGCGCAGACCGCCATGCACCATGCGCGAGAGCGCGGCGCTGGCGCCGGAGCAATAGTCGCCCTTTTCCACGATGAGCACGTTGACGCCCTGCAGCGCCAGCTCGCGGAACACGCTGAGACCGTTGATACCGCCGCCGAGGACGCACACGTCCACCCTCGGGCTCCGGCGAAGCCCGTCCAATGTCTCTTCACGGTTCATGTTGACAATCCGTTATCCGTCCATGTTGGCCAGCTTCGCCGATAGGGCGGAATCGATGGCAGCGAGATCTCCCGCAGAAAGCCGAAGCGTGCCGGCCCGCGCGTTGTCGAGTGCCTGTGCCGGGTTACGCGCGCCGCAAAGGGCAAAGGTCACACCTGGCTGCGCCAGCGTCCAGGCGATCACCGTCTGGACGATGCTCGCGCCGTGACGCTCCGCGACGGGCCGGATCGCCTCGGAGAAATCGCGAACCATCTGCCGGTTGGCGACGGAAAAGCGCGGGTTGTCCTTGCGCTGGTCGTCGCCGGAGAAGATCCGATCCGGCCCAATGGTGCCCGAAAGAAGCCCGAGCGCCAACGAGGAATAGCTGAGTGTCGATACTCCGTCTGCAAGAGTGAGCGGCAGCAGGTCCGCCTCGATCTCGCGATCAATCATGCTGAACCGCTCCTGGATCGCGTCAAGCGAACCAGAAGCTATGTACTGCTCAAGCTCGGACCGCTTGACGTTGCTGGCGCCGATGGCGCGAATCTTGCCCGCCCGCTGCAACTCCTCCAGCGCCGCGACGGTCTCCTCAATCGGCGTCGTCGCGTCCTGCCAGTGAGTAATATAGAGGTCAATATAGTCCGTGCCGAGCCGCCGTAGGCTCTCCTCCACCTCATGGACGATCGAGTCCCGGCCGAGATAGCGGTGAACCGGCTTTCCGTCCTGGTCGAAGAAGTGATTGCCCTTCTGTGTGTGCCAGACGAGGCCACATTTCGTGGCGATCACCGCCTTGTCGCGCCTGCCGGCAAGCGCCTTGCCGAGGAGTTTCTCCGCGCGGCCGAGCCCGTAGGCGGGCGCTGTGTCGATGAGCGTGACGCCGGCGTCGAGCGAGGCCTGGATGGCGGCAACCGATCGCGCCTCGTCGGTTCCGCCCCACATCCAACCGCCAATCGCCCAGGTGCCGAGCCCCACGGCCGACGCCATGACGCCGGAGCGCCCGATCTCTCGGATCAGCTGTTCGCCGCTCATGCCGAAACCCCTTCCTCGGATGCAATTTCAAGAATGCGGGCCCCGGTCGCCTCGTCGGTGACGAGCGTGTCGAGATGCTTGCCGCGCAGGACGCTGAGGATCGGGCCTGCCTTGTTCGGGCCGCTGGCGACGCCGATCTTCATCGGGATCGAGGCGAATTCCGGCAGGGTGAGCGACACCAGCGAGCGGTTGAGGCTGTAGTCGCAGACCCGGCCCTGGTCATCAAGTAGGTGGGCCAGCAGTTCGCAGCTTGCGCCCGAGCGCTCGATCGCCACCCGATCAGTACTGGAGGAAGGATGCAGGTCGTAATAGCTGGAGTCGTCCGTCAGGATCGAGCCGATGCCGACCACCGCCACCTTCGCCTCGCGCGCACGTTTGAAGACGTCGGCGACCGAACGCATGTTGATCAGCATCGCCCGCTGCTCGGCATCGTCGGCGAAGAGGGGCGCATGAATCTGGTAGGAACGTCCGCCGAGCCGGTCGGCCATCAGGGTCGAAACATGGTTGACGTCGGTATAGTGCTTGCCCTGTACGCAGCCAGTTGCCGGAATGACCTCGACATCAAAACGGCGTGGCGGTTGCAGACCGGTGACGACGGCGCTCACCCCTTTGCCGCCAGTAATGCAGATCGTGTCGCCGTCGCGGATCTCCTCCATCAGCAGGCGAGCCGCCGCCTCTCCGACCGCGTGGAGCGCGGTCTGCGGATTGTCGGAGACGGTCGGGACCACGATCGCGCGGCTGATGCCGCCGAGTGCCAGAAGCCGCTCCTCCATGTCGACCAGCGGCTCGACCGGGGACTTGATCTTAATCTCGACGAGGCCGAGCTGACGGCCGCGTTTGATGAGGCGGTTGACCGTGGCTTGCGAGATGCCGAGCTGGCCGGCGATCTGTGCCTGCGTCAGGCCCTCCATAAAGTGCAGAACGAGCGCCTGGTGCATCTGGCGGGCGATGACGATCTCCTCGCGTGGTGCTGTCATCTTGGGTTTCAGTTTGGCAATTGGCATGTCAGGCAGCCTTCTGCTTGTGCAGGAAATGGTCGATGGAAACGGCAGCGAGCAGAATGCACCCCTTGATCATGTCCTGCCAATAGACCGAAACATTGAGCAGGATCAGAGAACTGGTGACGACAGAGAGAAGCGCGATGCCGAGGATGGCACCGAGTATCGTCCCCGAGCCGCCGTTGAGCGAGGCCCCGCCGATGACCGCCGCAGCGATGATGTTGAGTTCCATGCCGACGCCGAAGGTGGGGGTCGCCGCGCCGAAGCGGGACATGTAGATGACGCCTGCGACACCGGCGAGCGTGGAGCAGAGAACCGTCACCCAGAATTTCACCTGATTGGTCTTGATGCCGGAATAAAGAGCAGCCTTCTCGTTGCTGCCCGTATAGAAGACTTTGCGGAAGACAGTGGCCCGGCGTAGCAGGAAATCGAATAGGATGACGACCGCGACGAAGATCAGGATGACGTAGGGCACGCCGTAAAAAGTGCCCTGCCCTACCGCCTTGAAGCCCGCCGGCAGCGTGAAGAGCGAGAGCGGCGTACCCTTTGTGATGATGAGGCAGAGGCCACGGACGATCACCATAGCCGCAAGCGATGTGATGAAGTGGTTGAGACCCACGACCGTCACAAAGAAGCCCATGATGCCACCGATGGCGCTGCTTGCGAGGATGCCGACGAGCGAGGCCGTCCACGGGTCGAGCCCGGCGAGGAAGAGCGAGCCCGAGAGCACCATCGCAAAGCAGACGACGGAGCCGACCGCGAGGTCGATGCCGCCGACGATGAGCAGGATCGTCATGCCTACGACGACGATGCCTTCAACGGAAAAACTCATCAGCATGGCGCGGAAATTGCCAAGTGTCAGGAAGTGTGGCGAGGCAAAGCTCATGATCACGCAGAGCGCGAGGATGATCGCGATCAGCCCTGCCTCGCGCATTGTGCCGATGCGTTTGAAGGACGATGTCTTCGGCGCGCCTGTCGCCAACGTGTCGATTGTCATTCCCGTCTCTCCCACTTTATCCTCAGGCGGCATGGCTCGCCGCCTTGGCCGTTCCCACCCCCGATGCGAGGCGGATCACGGCCTCCTCCGTCATCTCGTCGGGGCCGAGCTCGCCGGCGATGCGCCCCTCCCGGATGACAAGCACGCGGTCGCACAGCCCGAGGAGCTCTGGCATTTCGGAAGAGATGACGATGATGCCGATGCCCGACCGCGCAAGCTCGCGCAACAGGCGGTGAATTTCCGCTTTCGCGCCGACATCGATGCCTCGCGTCGGTTCGTCCATCAGGATGACCTTCGGCTTCACCGCAAGCTGCTTGGCGAGCGCGACCTTCTGCTGATTGCCGCCGGAGAGCGATTTGACCGGCGCCTCAATGCCACCCATGCGAACCGACAGCCGACGCGCGAAATCCTCTGCCAGTGCGGCTTCCGCACGACGGTTTAGCAGGCCGATCGGATTGGTCAGCGACTTAAGGTCCAGCACGGAGATATTCTGTGCGATGGACATTTCTAGAAACACACCCGACCCCTTGCGGTCTTCGGAGAGATAGACGATGCCGGCCTTCACGGCATCGGAATAGGTGCGGATCGGCTGCGCCTTGCCATGCAGGCGCAGCGCACCCGCCGAGCGCGATCTGAGCCCGCAGATGCCTTCGGCGATTTCCGTGCGACCGGAGCCGATGAGGCCCCCGATCCCGAGGATCTCTCCCTTGCGCAGGTTAAAGCTCACATCATGGAAACGCTCGCCGTCGTCGATATTGTCGACCTCCAGGATCGTCTCCCCGGACGCGCCGTCCGCACCGAGCTTGTCTGGATAGAGCTGCGTGATCTCGCGCCCCACCATGCGGCGCACCACGTCGTCTGGCGTGATGTCGGCGATGTGGCCGGTACACACGCAGCGGCCGTCACGGAACACGGTAACCCGGTCGCACAGGCTGAAAATCTCGGCCATGCGATGGCTAATATAGATGATCGAAATGCCGTTCGCCTTAAGGTCGCGGATGATCGCAAAAAGCCGCCGCGCCTCGGTTTCGGTCAGCGCCGCGGTAGGCTCGTCCAGGATCAGCACGCGGCAGTCGAGCGTCAGAGCCTTGGCGATCTCGACGAGTTGCTGGCTGGAAATCGGCAGGTCCGCAACCTTGCGGCGGACGTCGATGGCGGCAAGACGGTTCATGACGGCCTGTGCATCGCGCTCCAGGGCGCGATAGTTCATGAAGGGAGCATTGCGGCGGTTGGTCGCCGCCATGAACATGTTTTCGGCCACCGTTGCATCCGGGCAGAGCGCGATTTCCTGGTGTACGAGCCCGATGCCGAGCGACTGGGCCGCGGCGGGGGAGGATATGCGCACGACCCTGCCGTCTACGCGGATTTCGCCTTCGGTCGGCTGCAGCACGCCGGCGATGATGTTCATCAGCGTCGATTTGCCGGCGCCGTTCTCACCGCAAAGCGCATGGACTTCGCCGCGCTCCAGCGTGAAATCGACGTCAGTCAACGCCGTCACCGCCCCGAAATGCTTGGTCACGCCATGAATGGTGAGCACCGGCTCCGCCATCGTCTTCCTCCCTCCCCGTCTGGACCGTCCGCACCCGAGGGTGCGGACGGCGATCCTCAGAAGCTTATTCCTCGATGCCCTTCGTGCCGCGACGCTTCAAGTACTTGTCCCAGTAGAAATCGTCGGCATTTTCCGCCGTCACAATGGACAGGCCGTTATCGACGACCGGGATGCTCATCGGGTTGAAGCCGGAGCGCTTGGCGTCGTTCATCGGGTCTATCAGTTCCGGATGCTTGGCGAACCACAGCAGCATGAAGCCCATATAGCCCTGCATGCCCTGGTTCGGGTTGATCGAGCCGAAGACTTCACCGGCCTTGATCATGTCGAGGATGTTGGCATTGACATCCGCGCACATGACGAGGACCTTGCCGCCGCTCTCCTTGCTTGCCTGCGCGGCGCCGATGGCCGAGTTCGCTTCGGGCATGAAGACCGCGCCGAGGTTCGGATTGGCCTGAATAAGGCTCGAAAGCCCCTGATAGGCCTTGGTCGGGTCCTGATTGGAAGCCGCGCGACCGGCGAGCTTCATGTCCGGCCACTTCTCTTCCATGCGGGCGATAAAGGCGGCGATGCGCTTGTCGTGGTTATCCTGGCCCGGATTTTCGAGAACCGCATATTCGCCCTTGCCGCCCATCTTCTCAGCGATCGCGTCGGCGGCATAGGTGCCTTCGCGGGTGTTGTCCGAGGTAATGAAGGAGACGCGCTTGGAAAGCGGCGCGTCGGCCGCAAACGTGACGACCGCCGTGCCCTGGTCGATCGCGCGGTTGATCGGCTCGATGAACGGATCGGAGTTCATCGGATGCACGAGAATGCCGGCCGGGTTCTGCGCCAAGGCTTGGTCGAAGGTGGCGATCTGCTTGTTGACGTCATATTCCGGCGTGCCGGTATATTCCGTCTCACAGCCGAGCTGCCGGCCGGCCTGCTTAAACATTTCATAGACGGGAAACCAGTATTCCACGCCCGACACCATGACGTTCATGACGTATTTTTCGCCCGGCTTGCAGCGGAACGAGTTCTCCGTTTCGGCGGCCGCGGAACCGGCAAAAAGCGTTGCCGTAAGGACCGCCATCGCGGTCGTGCTGAAAAAAGTGCGCAAGTGTCCTCCTCGAGGCCGAAGCCCCTCCCAAAAGCCCGAAGGCGCCAAATCGACGCCGGTGATCGCTGTGATGACCGGATTTCCTCCTCGAAGTCCGGTATGGGCAGCTAAACGCAAGGCGCAGCGCATGTCAATATAATTCATGTGGTGAATTATAATTCATGCTGTGGAAACTCGACGCGACGATCAGCTCGAGCGGCTTCCACTCTATGTCTGCGAAGATTATTCCATTGCAGTCATAAACGCCGGTACCTGTTGTTCGAAGAACTTCGAAAACGAGGCAATGCGCGGTGGCAGCGCCTGGTACGGCGGATAATATAACGTCAACCATAGGTTTGGCGGCGACCAATTTTGCAGGACATGAACCAGCCTCCCTGTGCGCAGGTGCTCCGCTACGTGGAACTTCGGCAGCATGGCCACGCCCGTACCATCGGCAGCCATGCTCGCAAGTACTTCTCCGCTGTTGGCACTGAACGCCCGGCCGGCAGAGAGGATCGCGCTGCCGCTGCCATCCGACAATGTCCAGTTCTCACGTTTGCTCTCACCGCTGTAGGCGAGGCAATCATCCGGCGACAGCTCGTTCGGATGTTCAATGCCCACAAATCGGCTTCCTGGCGCAGCTACGAGAATGCGGCGCACGACGCTGATCTTCCGCCAGATCGTGAACTTGTCGGACGGAGCGGCGGAGATGCGGATAGCGAGATCGTAATCGTCGTCGATGATGTTTACGAGACCGTCCGCCAAGGAAATCTCGAAGCTAATTTTCGGATAGCGCTCCCTGAACGCCGACAGGATCGGCGGCAAGACTTGCTGGCCGAACCAAGTCGGCGCGCTGATCCGCAGTCGGCCATGATCCGCCTTGTGGGTGTTCATGACGTCCTTCCGGGCGTCTTCGAGAACCTTCACGGCTGGCTGTATCTGTGCGGCAAAGATCGCGCCGTCCGTCGTCAGTGACACCTGCCGCGTTGTGCGAATGAAGAGTTGAACACCGAGATCACCCTCCAGGGCCGCGATCGCCCGTGTGACCGCCGCCGGCGTCATGTCCAGTTCGCGTGCTACTTGTGCAAAATTCCGTTTTTCGGCAGCCAGCAGAAACGTTCGAAGGGCCTTGTAGTCGTTCATTTATTATTTCACCCTGCGCAATTCATTGACAATTATTATTGCAATTCCGGCGGGCGATCAACTGGCATAGATTTCTAATCACACGAGCCGAACAACCACGGAAAGCCGACATCATGATCAAGGATATCAAGGGACTGCATCACATCACATCCATGGCTTCGGATGCCCGTCAGAACAATACGTTCTTTACAGACACCCTCGGCCTGCGCCGCGTCAAGAAGACCGTGAACTTCGACGACCCGAACGTTTACCACCTCTATTACGGGGATGAAGCCGGAACACCCGGCACCGTCATAACCTACTTTCCATTTCCCGACGTGATGCGCGGCCGGTCCGGCGTTGGCGAAGTCAGCGAGACGCAGTTTACCGTCCCGAAAGATTCGCTCTCCTTCTGGCAGGATCGCCTGACATCAAAAGGTGTCAGCAATGTTCAGACCGATACCACTTTCGGTGCCGACCGCCTGCGGTTCAACGGACCGGACGGTGAAAGTTTTGCCCTGATCGAAGGGGACGAAGATGCCCGAAAGGCTTGGAATGGAGCAGGGATTGAGGACAGTGTCGCCATCCGGGGTCTCTCCGGGGCACGGTTTCGGCTCCACGACACGGCTGGCACCGCTGAGCTTCTTGGGTTCATGGGCTACCAGCGTGCCGAGATCGAAGGTGACGTAACCCGCTTCATCATCCCGGGTGGAAATGGTGCCGACACGATCGACCTAGAAGCGCTTCCCGCGACACCTTTTGCAAGGCAGGGTGCGGGTTCGGTCCACCACATCGCCTTTGCCGTTGAGAGCCGCGCAAAACAGCTCGAAGTCCGCAAGGCCCTGATGGACACCGGTTTCCAGGTCACCCCGGTCATCGACCGCGACTACTTCTGGGCGATCTACTTCCGCGCCCCAGGCGGGGTGCTGTTTGAAATCGCTACCAACGAACCCGGTTTCAACCGCGACGAAGACACGGCGCACCTTGGCGAGGTTCTGAAGTTGCCAGCCCGCTACGAGCCTTACCGTGCCCAGATCGAGGCCGGGCTTACGCCACTCGCGGCCTAATGTTCCAACCAGGTCGCTTTCCGACAATCCAGCGTCCCAACGTTCAAGACGCGCAGCGATCCCTGCCCCATTGCCTATCTTCAATCCAACTAGAAGGAAAACAAGAGATGTCTAACAAGCTTCAGGTCCTGACCCCGCAGAACAGCCAGATCATCTTCATCGATCAGCAGCCGCAGATGGCCTTTGGTGTCCAGTCGATCGACCGCCAGACTTTGAAAAACAACGTTGTCGGCCTTGCCAAAGCAGCCAAGATCTTCAACATCCCGACCACGATCACGACCGTCGAAACCGACTCTTTCTCGGGCAACACCTTCCCTGAACTGCTCGCCGTCGTTCCTGAGAACGACATCCTCGAGCGCACCTCGATGAACTCATGGGACGACCAGAACGTCCGCGATGCACTTGCCAAGAACGCCGCCAACGGTCGCAAGAAGATCGTCGTCGCTGGTCTGTGGACCGAGGTCTGCAACACGACGTTCGCGCTCTCTTGCATGAACGACACCGATTATGAAATCTACATGGTCGCGGACGCCTCCGGCGGCACGTCTGTCGATGCACACAAATACGCTATGGATCGCATGGTTCAGGCAGGTGTCGTTCCAGTTACCTGGCAGCAGGTCCTGCTGGAATGGCAGCGCGACTGGGCACGCAAGGAAACCTACGAGGCGGTTACCTCTTTGGTGAAGGAGCATTCCGGTGCTTACGGCATGGGCATCGATTACGCCGTCACCCACGTTCACGGCGGCTCCGAGCGGGTCAGCCACGGCAAGCGCATCGGCCCCAACCCGGCCAAGTAAACCCGGCATCGCTCCGGCAGGACGCCACACCTGCCGGAGCGAATTGCTCCCCCAAAGCGAAGGGTCTCCTCCATGAAAATCTATCTCCTGTCACTCGGTGTCGGCCTGCTGGTGGGCGTGATCTATAGCCTGCTCAATGTCCGTTCGCCCGCCCCGCCTGTCGTCGCTCTCATCGGTTTGCTTGGGATCCTGGTCGGCGAGCAGCTCGTGCCGCTGGCAAAAAGCATCTGGACTCGCGAGCCTGCTGCCCTTTCCTGGCTTCATCAGGTAAAGCCGCACATGTTCGGCCACCTCCCGAAGGGCAGTCTGAGCGTGGTGGAGGTGACCTCCCCCCGCGACGGTCCGACATTGGGGAAAAGCTGATGACGACGCGCCGCACATTCCTGGGCGCAGCAACGAGCCTCGCCTTTTCAAACCTGGTTTCACCGGTCAACGCAGCCGATCCCATCAACACCGGAGCCGCTTCCATGAACGCAGACATCGTTCTTCGCAACGGACTGATCACGACACTTGATCGCGCAAATCCGAACGCCACCGCGATCGCCGTCAAGGACGGTCGATTCATGGAGGTGGGCACCGACAGCGAGATCATGGCGCTCGCCGGACCGGGCACGAAGATCGTCGACCTCAAGGGCAAGCGTGTGCTTCCCGGTCTGATCGACAACCATACCCACGTCGTGCGCGGCGGCCTCAACTTCAACATGGAGCTCCGCTGGGACGGCGTCCGTTCGCTCGCCGATGCGATGGACATGCTGAAGCGGCAGGTCGCCATCACGCCCGCCCCCCAATGGGTTCGTGTCGTCGGCGGCTTCACCGAGCATCAGTTCGCCGAGAAGCGCCTGCCGACTATCGACGAGATCAATGCGGTCGCGCCTGACACCCCAGTATTCCTGCTGCATCTCTACGACCGCGCTCTGTTGAACGGGGCAGCCCTTCGCGCCGTCGGTTACACGAGGGACACGCCAAACCCACCGGGCAGCGAGATCACCCGCGACGCCAACGGCAATCCAACCGGCATGCTGCTGGCGAAGCCGAATGCGGGCATTCTCTATTCGACGCTTGCCAAGGGGCCGAAACTGCCTTTCGACTATCAGGTCAATTCCACGCGGCATTTCATGCGCGAGCTGAACCGCTTGGGTATCACCGGCGTTATTGATGCCGGCGGCGGATTCCAGAACTATCCGGACGACTATGCCGTCATTCAGAAACTCTCCGATGAAGACCAGCTTACCGTTCGCCTAGCCTACAATCTGTTCACCCAGAAGCCGAAGGAAGAGAAACAGGATTTCCTGAACTGGACGCAGTCTGTCAAATACAAGCAGGGCAACGACTACTTCCGCCACAATGGCGCTGGCGAGATGCTGGTCTTCTCCGCCGCGGATTTCGAAGACTTCCGCCAGCCGCGCCCCGACATGCCGCCGGAAATGGAAGGCGAACTTGAAGACGTCGTGCGGGTGCTGGCCGAAAACCGTTGGCCCTGGCGCCTTCATGCCACCTATGACGAAACCATCAGCCGAGCGCTCGACGTGTTCGAGAAGGTCAACAAGGATATCCCGCTCGAAGGCCTGAACTGGTTCTTCGACCATGCAGAAACGATATCGGAGCGCTCAATCGATAGGATCGCAGCGCTTGGTGGTGGCATCGCGACGCAGCATCGCATGGCCTACCAGGGCGAATACTTTGTCGAGCGCTATGGTCACGGCGTTGCAGAGGCCACGCCGCCGATCAAGCGTATGCTCGAGAAGGGCATCAACGTCTCCGCCGGCACGGATGCGACCCGCGTTGCCTCCTACAATCCGTGGGTTTCGCTCTCCTGGATGGTGACCGGCAAGACCGTCGGCGGCATGCAGCTTTATCCCCGCGCCAACTGCCTTGACCGCGAAACAGCGCTCAGGATGTGGACCGAAAAAGTCGCTTGGTTCTCCAACGAGGAAGGCAAGAAGGGCCGCATCGAGAAGGGCCAGTTGGCCGATCTCGTCGTGCCGGACAAGGACTTTTTTTCTTGCTCCGAAGACGAGATTTCATTCTTGACGTCGGACCTCACCATGGTCGGCGGCAAGATCGTCTACGGTGCCGGCGACTTCAAGGCGCTCGACGAAAACGATGTGCCCCCCGCCATGCCAGATTGGTCGCCTGTCAGGGCTTTCGGCGGCTATGCCGCCTGGGGGGACCCGGAAAGCGCCGGCAAGCGCTCGCTTCGCCGCACGGCGATATCGACATGCGGCTGTGCCAGCGACTGCGGTGTGCATGGCCACGACCACGCCGGCGCATGGACCTCGAAACTGCCGATCGCTGACCTGAAGGGCTTCTTCGGTGCTCTCGGTTGCTCCTGCTGGGCCGTATGAGGAAAAGATCATGACATCGGACATCCCTCTCCGGAACAGCGTCGTTTCACTGCTCACCTCGCCGGTGACGCGTTTCATCGCGCTACTCGGCTTATGCGCGGCCTACCTCCAGGGGCCACTGACCAAGATCTTCCACTTCTCCGGTGCAATTGCCGAGATGGAGCATTTCGGCCTTCATCCGGCGGCGTTCTTCGCGGTAGCGGTCATCGCCTTCGAGCTTGCGGCTTCCGCCATGGTGCTTTCCGGCTTCCTGCGTTGGCTCGGAGCGCTGGCTCTCGCGGGATTCACGTTACTTGCAACCCTCGTTGCGCTTCGATTCTGGGAAATGCCTTCCGGGATGGACCGCATGATGGCGACCAATGCCTTCTTCGAACATCTTGGCCTCGCCGGCGCCTTCGTCATCGTAGCAACAATCGACATTGCCAAGGGAACGAGCAAATGAGCGTCACAAAATCCTCCGGTAGCTTCGCGCCGCTCCGTCGACCCGTTTTCGCAGTGCTATGGGCGGCCACGGTTCTAGGCAACACCGGAAGTTTCATGCGTGACGTTGCCAGCTCTTGGCTGATGACGGATCTTTCCGCTGCCCCTGCGGCCGTCGCCATGGTTCAGGCCGCTGGCACGCTGCCGATCTTCCTGCTGGCGATCCCGGCAGGCGTTCTCTCCGACATCCTCGACCGGCGCAAGTTCCTCATCTGCGTTCAGCTTCTGCTGGCGAGCGTCAGCATAACGCTGATGGCATTATCCTATCTGGGCATGCTGTCGGTCAGCGCGCTGATTGGCTTGACGTTCTTGGGCGGTATCGGTGCGGCCCTCATGGGACCGACATGGCAGGCGGTTGTGCCCGAACTCGTGCCTCGCGAAGATGTGAAGAGCGCCGTTGCTCTGAACTCGCTAGGCATCAATATTGCGCGCTCAATCGGTCCTGCGGCCGGTGGCTTGCTGCTTGCCGCTTTTGGTGCCGCCGTTACCTACGGCGCTGACGTTGCGACGTACGTCCTCGTCATCGCGGCGTTGATCTGGTGGCCCCGCGCCAAGGATGCCAACGACGCGTTGTCGGAAGGGTTTTTCGGCGCCTTCCGGGCAGGACTGCGCTACACCCGCGCCAGCCCGACGCTTCATGTCGTGCTGCTCCGAGCGACGATCTTCTTTGCGTTCGCCAGCGCTATCTGGGCGCTGCTTCCGTTGGTCGCGCGCCAACTCCTGGGAGGTGACGCTAGCTTCTACGGCATCCTTCTCGGCGCTGTCGGTGCAGGTGCAATCGGCGGTGCGCTCGTCATGCCGCGGCTGCGGCAGCGTCTTGATGCCGACGGCCTACTACTCGGATCTGGGCTCGTGACGGCGTTGGTCATGGCGGCGCTGTCGCTGGCTCCACCACAATGGCTGGCGGTTGTTATCCTTCTGTTCCTCGGTGCAGCATGGATCACCGCCCTCACCACCCTCAACGGCGCCGCGCAAGCGATCCTGCCGAACTGGGTGCGGGGGCGCGGTCTTGCCGTCTATCTGACCGTCTTCAACGGTGCGATGACGGCAGGTAGCCTCGGCTGGGGTGCCGTCGGCGAAGTTGCCGGCGTATCGGGCACATTGCTGATCGGCGCGGGCGGACTGCTCGTGGCTGGGCTGATCATGTACCGTATCAAGCTGCCGTCAGGCGATGCCGATCTGGTCCCATCAAACCACTGGCCCGAGCCGCTCGTCGCAGAACCGGTGCCGCATGATCGAGGCCCGGTCCTGATCCTAATCGAATACAATGTCGAAAAACATCATCGCACCGCCTTTCTGCATGCGCTGGACAAAATGTCCCACGAGCGGCGGCGTGACGGTGCCTATGGATGGGGTGTGACGGAAGACTCTGCCGATCCGCAGAAGATCGTCGAATGGTTCATGGTGGAATCTTGGGCTGAACATCTCCGACAGCACAGGCGGGTATCGAACGCCGACGCCGATCTTCAAGGTCAGGTCCTTGCCTATCACTCAGGAACGGACAAGCCTGTCGTCCGGCATTTCCTGGCAATCAACCGGCCGAGCGCGGCTTAAAATGCCCGGAGGGCGGCCAGGCCGCACCCTCCATTGTTGCGCAAATCGCAACCAAATCGAAACTATTCGTGCAGTTGTCGGCATTGCCTCTCGGCGGCAATATCTCGCTAACAGTCGAACACAGCCTGAGGGCACAAAGACAGGGATCGTAGGACGCGAAAATGAGTGAGAACTTCCTTTCCATCACGCGCCGCGGCGCATTGCTTTCTGGGGCTGCCGCCGCCGCGGCCATGGCGCTCCCCACATCGTTCGGCTTTGCGGCCAACATTGCTTCCACCACCACGTCAATTAAAGGAGACGATACAATGGGCTACATCACCACCAAGGACGGCGTCGAAATCTTCTATAAGGATTGGGGTCCGAAGGATGCTCAGCCGATCGTCTTCCACCATGGCTGGCCGCTCTCTTCGGACGATTGGGACGCACAGATGCTGTTCTTCCTATCCAAGGGCTATCGCGTCGTCGCTCACGACCGACGCGGTCATGGACGCTCCGCGCAGGTCGCAGACGGTCACGACATGGACCACTATGCTGCCGACGCCTTCGCTCTCGTTGAAGCCCTCGACCTGAAGAACGCCGTTCATATCGGGCACTCGACGGGTGGCGGCGAAGTCGCCCGTTATGTCGCAAAATTCGGTCAGCCTTCCGGCCGCGTCGCCAAGGCCGTTCTGGTCTCGGCCGTTCCGCCGCTGATGCTGAAGACCGAGACAAATCCGGCCGGCCTTTCGATGGCCGTCTTCGACGGCATTCGCAAGGGTGTTGCCGAAAACCGCGCGCAACTCTTCGTCGACTTTCCCACCGGTCCGTTCTACGGATTCAACCGACCCAACGCTAAGGTCTATCCGGGCGTCATCCAGAATTGGTGGCGGCAGGGCATGATGGGCAGCGCTAAGGCCCATTACGATGGGATCAAGGCCTTCTCCGAGACCGACCAGACGGAAGACCTGAAGGCAATCACCGTTCCGACCCTCGTCATGCACGGCGATGACGACCAGGTCGTGCCGATCGACAATGCGGGCAGGCTGTCCGTGAAGCTGGTGCAGAACGGTACTCTGAAAGTCTACAAGGGTTATCCGCACGGCATGCTGACAACCCATGCCGATGTCCTGAACGCCGATCTCCTGGCGTTCGTCGAGGCCTAATTAGTCAGACCGGGTGCGGCTGTTATCGCCGCATCCGGATCCGTGCGAAACAATCCCATCCAAAAATGGTCCTCATCAGAACATTCCTCGGCTTCTTCCTCGAAGCCGAGATCGACGGGAATGGAGGTGGGAAAGATCGTAGCGCAGCGTCGCTCGATCGTGAATCTCTCAGTGCCGGTTGCGTGAGCGCCACTCCGCCGGAGTGACTCCCATGGCCTTCGTGAAAGTTTCGAGGAATGTGTTCTCATCCGGAAAGCCGCACGTTTCAGCCACTTGGGCGATGGCCTCACCGGTCCTGCTCAATTGTGATTGGGCCTTGCTCATCCGACATGCCGAAATCCATTCGAGAACAGACTGCCCAGTCGTATTCAAGAAGCCAGAACAGAGCTCATCCACTGAAAAACCGGTCGCGTCGGCAATATTATCGACCGGTATGTTGCCCGATAAGTTCGCAGCTATGTACGTCTTGATACGCTTTTCCTGCATCGGAGACAGCCGGCCGGTGGCCGACAGGCGCTGGGCGGGGGACCGTCCGTAACGGTGCGCGACATGGGCGCTTAACGCCAGCCCGATATGCGGAAGCAGCGTGTCCCTGACCTCGTCCGGCATGTCGAACATCGGCATCAGTGCTCCACCAATATTGCGGATTACCTGATCGTCGATCCCGCGGCAGGTCGCAAGGTCATCGACGCGCGGTTCTCCTGCGTCCTTGGCAAGCTCGGCAAAGTGCGAGCTCGGGATATGGAACGCAAGCGCCTCGAAACGACCGCGGATGGAAATTGCGGCCCCATCCTTCAGGCCGATTAGACAAATCGAACCCTTGGGATACCTCTTGCAAGGTGCCGGAGGTCGGTCAGGCCAGATGTCGGAATGATCGACATTGACGAGATAAAGCATGATCAGGAACGCGTCATCGGCCGGAAGGAAGACAGGATGCCCGCCTTCTTCATAGAAGTGGTCAAGATGAACGACCGAGAGCTTCGCCTCGCGAAGAGGCCTGATCGCCAGCGCCCTCGCTGCCCCGATACCAAAGCATGCCGCAATTCTCTCGTTGGTCGCCAACGCTTCACTCACATGTGTCTCGATCATCCGCGCTGGGGACTATATAGCCGCCAGCTGAGATGCCGCGCCTTGAAGCTTCCTATACACCTTTCAAACGTCTATCTTGAACAAAAGCATCCTCGTCGACGAGATTCGGCGAATTACCAGAAGACAGCGTGAAGGCCTGAGCCACTAGGGTGGGTCAGAACTCACCTTTCAGCGTCTTCAAGATGAAAGCTGTGCGTCTTGGTTCCTAGTTCCGACAGTCACATCAGATCACCCGCTGGACCGGTGACGGACGGTTTCGGATGTCCTCTGAAGCAGTTGTCTATCAACCAGGCTCTGGTAGGATCGGATATCGCGGTCTTCCGTAAGGGAACGAGCGTTATGCAGCTCGATCAGGTCAAGACATCGGCAAGCGATCGAGGTTTCCTTGTCGGCGTATCTTCGCTCGGTGGCCATACGCGGCGCATCTATCATCAACATCATGCGACCACCCACGATTTTACGGAAAACTCGATCTATATCCGCGATCTCTCCGAAGGCTACAAGGCAGATCTCAGCGGTCCTTTCGATTTCCTTCTGTTTGAAATTTCGCCTGCGTCGCTTATCAGGATTGCCGATGGCGCTGAACTTCCCGGTGTGACGTCGCTGGCAGCCGAAACCGCTTCAAAAGATATTGTGCTTGCCAATCTCGCTCGCGCGCTGATCCCGGCACTCGAAAAACCCGAGGAGGCAAGCGCGCTGTTCGTCGACCAAATGGCGACTGCCATCGGGACCTATCTGGTCCAACGCTATGGCGGTCGGCCCATCGCAGCCTCCAACAGATCACGAAGCCTGTCGCGTTTGCATGAGCATCTGGCGAAAAGTCTGCTTCTCGAAAACCTCGACGGCAACATCTCGATTTCGGAGGTCGCGGAGGCTTGCAATCTGTCTCGCGGCTATTTCATTCGCGCTTTTCGCGAAACGACCGGGATGACACCATATCAATGGCTCCTGAGCGAGCGGATAAATCGCGCCCGAGAGATGCTTCGGGCCTCGAGCGCGCCGCTTGCCGAGGTGGCCATCGCCTGCGGCTTCGCAGATCAGAGCCATTTCACACGGGTTTTTTCGAGTATCGCCGGCCTGACGCCTGGCAATTGGCGCCGAAACTCCTGAGTCAAATTTTTTGAGCTCTATGGATGCGATGTAGTTGAGCTGTCCATTGAACTCGTCTCACAGAATTTTTTGCGCATCCACATTTAAGGCAAATCGAGCAACTCCCCTGACACATACCCTTCCCACAGTCATCGTCTCCCTTTCGATGCTCTGGTCTTGAAAGGGGCGGAGCCGCGGACCCGTAAAAAAGAAGCGCGGCGCAGAGAGCATTTATAGAACGACTGCCTTCCTGATCGCTGCTGCGATCGGTCGAGTGCATGCGAAGATGGCTCCCCATAATATCACACTGACTGTGATATTGTTATTATTGCTTGTTACATTCCTCCTCCCATGCCATTCTGCCCTTTCAAAAACGGGCGCCCGAAGCGCCTGGGTCTACTTTCGACAGGATGGCGGCGTTCCGTTCGACCATCGAATGGGGAAATTTAGGATGGCACGCATCACGCTGAGGCAGCTGCTCGACCATGCTGCGGAGGAAGGCTACGGCGTTCCCGCTTTCAACATCAACAACATGGAGCAGGCACTCGCCATCATGGAGGCCGCAGACGCGTCTCACGCGCCGGTCATCATGCAGGCGTCGCGCGGAGCGCGCGCCTACGCCAATGACATCATGCTGAAGCACATGATGGATGCGGTCGTCGAAATCTATCCACATATTCCGGTCTGCGTTCATCTCGACCACGGGAACGATCCGTCGAGCTGCATGACGGCAATCCAGGCGGGCTTCACCTCGGTGATGATGGACGGTTCGCTAAAGGCGGATGCCAAGACCCCCGCTGACTGGGCCTACAATGTCGGCGTCACCAAGATGGTAACAGACATGGCTCATCTCGGCGGCATCTCGGTCGAAGGCGAACTCGGCGTGCTCGGCTCGCTGGAAACGGGCATGGGCGAGGCCGAGGACGGCCACGGTGCCGAAGGCAAGCTGTCCCATGACCAGCTGCTGACAAACCCCGACGAGGCCGTAAAATTCGTCCGCGAAACCAAGGTCGATGCGCTGGCGATCGCCATGGGAACGTCGCATGGCGCCTACAAGTTCACCCGCCAGCCGGACGGATCCGTGCTGGCGATGGGCGTCATCGAAGAGATCCATCGCAAACTGCCGAATACGCACCTCGTCATGCACGGCTCGTCGTCAGTGCCGATCGAGCTGCAGGAGGTCATCAACAAGTATGGCGGCCAGATGAAGCCGACATGGGGCGTGCCGGTCGCAGAAATCCAGCGCGGCATCAAGAACGGCGTGCGCAAGGTGAACATCGATACCGATGGCAGAATGGCGATGACCGGCCAGATCCGCCGAGTTCTGCAAGAAGATCCGAGCGAATTTGACCCGCGCAAATATCTCAAGCCGGCGATGGCGGCGCTCAGCAAGCTCTGCAACGAGCGCTTCGAACAGTTCGGCACGGCCGGAATGGCAAGCCGGATCACGCCGCTTCCTGTGTCGGAAATGGCGAAGCGCTACAAATCCGGTTCGCTCGATCCG
This sequence comes from Rhizobium sp. USDA 3886, assembly GCF_056279785.1. Lineage (NCBI taxonomy): Bacteria > Pseudomonadati > Pseudomonadota > Alphaproteobacteria > Hyphomicrobiales > Rhizobiaceae > Rhizobium > Rhizobium sp. USDA 3886. The sequence continues at coordinate 2,557,528 of NZ_JBWCDC010000003.1, forward strand.
ATCTTCTCTTGAGCTGTGGTCTATACTGACGCCGGGCGCTGTGCCTGCTCGGGCCCGGTGGCAGGCATCCTGCTTACGAGCGTCTGGCCGTGGAATTTTTCAAGCTGGCTGACGACGTCCTCGATCTCGCTTGCAATACGTTCCGCGTTCCAGGCGAGCGCGGCCCCGGCGACACCGGCGATTTCCCGCAAGCCTTCGAGCGTCAAGCGGCCTTCGATCGCAAGCGTCGTGCGCCGAAGGACGATATCGGAGAGGTGTACGACGAGTTCGTTTCGAGCAATCCAGTCGACTTCCTTGAAACTATAGTGCCCCGCGCCCGTCAGCCGCTGTTCATCGGAGTATGCCGACGAGAAAGAGAGCACGGCCGCAGCCGTCGTTCCGTAGCGACCAAGCAGTTCGTCCACGCGCGCGACTGGTACGCCGGTCCGCGCCGCGGTTTCCCTGATCCAGACGCTTCGTTGCAGCACGTCCACCGGGAAGGCCTTTCCGCCACCGATCGGCAGGTAGCGGGTCGATTGCTTGCGGACATGCTGCAGGCGCGCGAGGATGGAATCCGCAACTTCCTCGGCAAAACCGCGGAAGGTCGTCCACTTTCCACCGACGAGCGAGATGATCGGAAACGGCCTGCCCTCTTCCGGCTCCTTCACCGGTGCAGAATGATCGCGACTGATCAATCCTGGGGTAGTCGCATCAGAGGCCGGCAGCGGACGGACGCCGCTATAACTATAGACGATCTGATCACGATCGAAGCGAAGCGTCGGTAGCAGCGAGCGGACGCTGTCGAGGAAATATTCGGTTTCCGGTTCCTCGCAGCGGACATTATCCGGGTCATAGGCAGGGATATCGGTGGAACCGACGAGCGCCAGCCCGAGATAACTGTAGACGAGGCAGATGCGCCCATCGTCGGCCTCGAAATAGATCATGTGGCCGTTCAGGCTGCGAACCAGCTCAGGGTGATCAAGCAGAATGTGGGAACCCTTCGTGCCGCCGATCATTCGAGAGGGAGCGCCGAGCGCCCCATTGACCTGATCGATCCAGGGACCGGCGGCGTTCACCACCAGTTTGGGGGAAATTGCCAATTCGCCGCCGTCCGATTGCCTGAACGTCAGGCGCCCGCCGGAGACTGCCGCCAGCGTTGCAAAATTGGCGGCAAGGCTCTTCGCATTTGCGTCGAGCCCGTCCATGACAAGTTCGTAGACGAGCCGCTCGGGCCTGCTGATCTTGGCGTCGTAATAAATTCCGCCGGCGACGATTGCCGGGGTGACATGCGGCATCTCCTTTCGCGCCTTCTTTCTCAAGATCAGCCGATGGCGTGGCATGACCCGGTCGCGTGATCCAAACAAATCGTAGAGCCCAAGCCCGATCTTGATGAGAACAGCCCCCCGGCTGCGCGGCGCAGTCTTGGAGCCCAGCAGCGTGCGCAGCGCCGCCCAAATACCCCGTGTCCAGGAAAAGACCGGTATGAAGGTAGGCAACGGCTCGACGCAATGCGGAGCGTTCTTCAGCAGCAGATTGCGCTCCAACGTCGACTGGGCGACCAAGCCGAACTCGCCTGTCTCGAGATATTTCAGGCCGCCGTGAATGAGGCGCGATGGCGCGGCACTCGTCCCGGAGCCGAAATCGGCCTTGTCGACGATCATGCAATTGACGCCTTGCGCCGAGAGGTCGCGAAACAACCCGGCACCATTGATGCCCGCACCGATGATCAGGACGTCGATGTCGGCCTCTCCAAGGTTCGAGAAGCGCTGCTGCATGGCGGGAGTCATGATCTTGTCGTCCTAAATCGCGCGCACATCAGTGCCGGGCTTCCGTTTCGTCGGTTACCGATTGCTCCGGCGCAAGGCCGGCAATTTTCGGCCAAAGTGGCGTCATAGCGTCGGCGATCTCGCGGAAGACCCGGTAGCGTTTGTCATAATCCGCGCTGCGTGCGGCATCTGGCTGGCATGTCTTCGCGATGCGGGCGATATCGCGCGGATCGCTCTGCGGATCGGCATAGACGCCGGTGCCCGATCCCGCGCAAAGAGCAGCACCCCAGGCGGCGGCCTCATCCGTTTCGGTCACGGTCACTGGCATGCCGAGCACATCGGCGAACATCTGAACGACCAGCGGGTTGCGCGAGATACCCCCGGCAAGCCTTGCCTCGTCAAATGCAAAGCCGTCGCGAAGTGCATCGACATGGATGCGGTGATTAAAGGCGATCCCCTCGAGCACGGCGCGCAGCATGTCGCCGCGATCGTGCCAGCCGCCGAGGCCGAAGAAGCCGGCACTTGCCGAAGCACCATAGGGCGAACCGAACAGATAGGGATGGAAGAGCGCCGTCGATGGCCGATCGAAAGCCGCATCGATCTCCGGCCCGAGCAAAGCGTGAATGGAGCTGCCTTGAGCCTCACCCTTCGTCCGCTCGCCAGCGCAAAGCTTGTCGAGAAACCAGTCGTAATTCGCGGTCGATGCTGGCGAGATTGACATGTTGTTCCAGATGCCCGGCGCGATGCCGTTGCGGCAGAACCAACGCCGGTCGACCCGCGGTTCCGACGACAGCGTCTCATTGATCGAATAGGTACCGGCAATAACGGCGACGACGCCCTTGGCATAGCCGCCCGCCCCGAGCGCGGAGGCCGTGACATCATGCAGCCCGGCGACGACAGGCGTTCCCTCTGCAAGGCCGGTCAGATGCGCCGCCTCACGTGTCACCCGCCCGATGATCTGATCAGAACGCGCGGCCGGCGGCAGAGCATGGACAAGCTCCTGCAGCCCAAAAAGCCTCAGAGCCTCCCGGCTGTATTCCTGTGTCTTCACATCGGTAAAGGAGGTACTTGCCTCGGTGCGATCCGTACCGATGATGCCCGTCAGACAAAAACGCAGCCAGTCCTTGCAGCTCAGGAAATGACCAATGCCTTTGAACCGCCCGGGTTCCATGTCGCGGATCCAGGCAAGCAGTGTCGATGGTGCGGAGACATGCGGGATCTGCCCCGTGAGCTCGATGGCATGGTCGGCGACATTGCTTTCCACCCACTGATCGACGATGGCACCGGCCCGGCTATCCAGCGACAGGATGGCCCGACCCAAAGGTATCCGCTCATGGTCGAGCAGATAGATGCCATCCCCGTGGGCCGTTGCGGCGATGCCCTGGATGTCGCTTCCCGGCCGATTGCTGAGGGTGATCGCCTCCCGAATTGCGTCGGCCGTCGCACTCCACAATTCGTCCATGTCCCGCTCGATATGGCGGGCCTTTGGGATAAACTGCGTGACGCGGCGCCGGGCGACTGCGAGCGGCGTGCCGTCAATATCGAAGATGACGGCCTTGGTGACCGTCAGGCCACTGTCGATCCCGAGCAGACTCGGCATTCGCTTTAACCTCGTTACCAGCAACAGGCTTGCCCAGTCACGAGCGCCCTCCGGCGCCCCTGGCGATGACAACGTTGATATCTCTGGACCGCATGCGGTCGATGTGCGCCGGCTGCGTCTTGTCGTCGACGATGACGACGTCAAACTCATCCAGCGCCGCGAAACTGTGAAGCGCCCGCCGCTCGAACTTCGTGTGATCGGCAAGCAGGATGCGCTTGATGGAACAGTCGAACATGGCACGCTTCGTATCGACCGTCTCCGGGGATTGGTGCAGCACCGTGCCGTCGCTGATCGCCGACATGGAGATGAACGCGACATCGGCCCTCAGACCCCTGATCTCGTTGATGGTCATGCGACCCATGAAGGCGTTACACCAGTTGTAATACTGCCCGCCGAGTGCAAGCAGCGTCACGTCGTGCATGCCCTTCAGCGCGTTCATTAGCGTCAGCGAATTGGTGATGGCCGTGACCGGCACTTTCGACGGCAGATGCGCTGCCATCTGTAGGACCGTGGTCGAATCATCGAAAAAGATTGCCTGCCCCGGCTCAACGAACTGCATCGCCGCTTCGGCGATCAGCTTCTTCTCCGTCGACTGGCGGTTCGAGCGATAGACCTCGCTGGATTCTATGAGGTTGGTGGCAGCCGCAGTGACGATGCCGCGCGTCTTCCTGAAGAGACCGCGGCTGACGAGTTCGTCCACGTCACGATGAGCGGTCATCAGGCTGATCCCGAAACGGTCGGTGAGGTCTTCTATCCGCATCGAGCCTTCATTCATGACGGCCTCGGCAATCATGCGCCGGCGCGCGATCTGCCGCGTCTGGCGGCTGTCGCTCGTAAGCTGGTCCAACAGATCCTCGCCCTGGCTCGTCTTCTGTGTCACGGGTCACCCTTGTCGCTGAACTCTGGATGCCAGCTTCGTACAGTGATTGCCGCCCCAAGGCAAAAAGACGACATGGAACGGGCGGTTGCGGCCGCAAATTGGCGTTACCGGCATGCGAAGAGCCTAGCGGCCGGTGCCGCCGGCGCGGAAAGGGGCGCCTTTCGAGCGCCCCTTCGGCGATTACTGCGACAAGACGAAAGGACCCGTGTACTCATCCACGTTGTCCTTGGTGATCAGCAGGCAATCGAAGAGCTGTTTCTCGCTCTTGGCACCGGTGTTGCCGGTCTTGATGACGCTGTCGGCCTGCTTCACCGCTTCTGCGGAGAATACGGCAACCGGCTGCAGGACGGTGTACTGGAGTTCACCTGCCTTGATGGCCGCAACAGCATCCGGAGAACCGTCAAAACCGCCGACCTTGATGTTGGCGAGCTTGCCGGCTTCCTTGAGAGCGGCGATGGCGCCCAGCGCCATTTCGTCGTTGCCAGAGATGACGCCGACGATGTCCGGGTTTGCCTGCAGCATGGACTGCATCTTGTTATGGCCCTGAGTACGGTCCCAGTTGGCGACTTCCTTGGCGGCCTTCTTCAGGTCCGGATACTGCGAAAGCACGGTCTCATAACCGTTGGAGCGCGTCGCCGCATTGTTGTCCGACGGTGCGCCGAAGAGTTCGGCATAGTTGCCCTTGTCGCCGATAGCTTCGACCCACTGCTGGGCACCGAGTGCTGCACCCTGGGCGTTGTTGGAAACCAGCTGCGCCTTCGCCAGGCCTTCCTGGTTGATTTCCGCGTTGACGAGGATGACCGGAATGCCTGCTGCAACGGCCTTCTTCACCGCACCGACGGAACCGTCAGCATTCGCGGGGTCGAGGATAATCGCAACCGACTTGTTGGTGATTGCCGTATCGATCAGGTTGCTTTCGGTGTTGGTGTCACCCTTGTGCGCGCTGACCGAGGCCGTGTAGCCGAGCTTTTCGGCGGCAGCTTTTGCAACGTTGCCTTCCGTCAGCCAGTACGGGTTCGACGGATCGTTGACGATGATCGTCATCATCCCGGCCGCCCAAGCGGAGCCTGCAAGAAGCGGTGCCACAGTCGCGGCGGCAAGAAGAATGCGCATACCTTTTTTAAACATAGTCTCTCTCCCATTCATTTGCTCAGTTATTGCCGGAGACCCGGCGGTGCTTTCCCCAATCGGCCTTCGTGGACCAGCCTGCCGTCGCGGATAAGTTCAGTCGCAGCCCTCAGGACGATTTGACCCGGCGGCCGTATTGGATGCTATTCATGAGGACGGCGAGAACGATCACCGCCCCGGTGAAGACGGTCTGCCAGTAGGCTGAGACGCCGATGATAACGAGGCCGTCCGAGAGGAAGCCGATGACGAAGGCCCCGAGCATCGTGCCGCGTACCGTACCGCGGCCGCCGGTCAGCGCTGCACCACCAATGACGACGGCTGCGATCGCCGTCAGTTCGTACGTGGTACCGGCAGTCGGACCGGCGGAGGTCAGCTGCGACGAGAGCACCAGGCCGGCGATCGCGGCACAGACGCCCGACAGCACATAGACGACGATCTTGACGCGCTTGACCGGAACGCCCGAAAGGTCGGCCGCACGTTCGTTACCACCCGAGGCATAGAGCCAGCGGCCGAAGGCTGTGCGGCTCAGCACGATGCCGCAGACGATTGCCAGAGCCGCAAGCACAATCACGCCGATCGGAATGCCTCCAAGCCGGTTAAAGCCGAGCCAGTCGAACCCGGTATTACCGAGTTCCGGGCGGCCGCCGAGATTGTTGTAGGTGAGGCCATTGGTCATCAGAAGCGCAATACCGCGGGCTACATAAAGCACACCCAGCGAAGCGACGAAGGCCGGCACCTTGAGATAAGCGATTAGCACGCCGTTGACCGCGCCCACCAAAGCACCAAGCGCACATGTGATGACGACGACCGCCCAGACCGGCGGATAGAGGATGACGCCGAAATAGTTGAGCGTGATGCCTTGCATCAGGAAGCCGGCGATGCAGCCTGCGAGCCCCAGCGTCGAGCCGACCGACAGGTCGATGCCGCCGTTCAGGATCACCAGCAGCATGCCGATCGCCAAAATGCCAAAGATCGCGACGTGCGACGCCATGATCAGGAAGTTGTTCATCGTGAAATAATAAGGCGACAGGAACGAGAAGACTGCGATGATGACGATCAGTGCAAAGAAAGCCCGGCCTTCCAGGATGAGGCGCACGACGTTCGTATTGCGCTTCTGCCGCGGTGGAAACTGACTTCTTCTCGGCGATGTTAGTGACTGACATGCTCAGCGCTCCATAGTTCCAGGCTCGTGCGCGACCACGGCTTCGCCGGAGGCGGCCATGATCTTTTCCTTCGTAACGTCCGAGCCAAACTCGGCCGATATCCTGCCGCGGCGCATAACGATGATGCGGTGCGCGATGCTTAGGCATTCATTGACCTCGGACGACGAATAGATGACCGCCAGTCCCTGCTTGGCGCGCTCCGCGAGCAGCTTGAACACTTCGGCCTTGGCGCCGATATCGATCCCGCGGCTCGGTTCGTCGAGCAGGATCACCTTCGGTTGGGTTACCAGCATCTTGCCGATGACGACCTTCTGCTGGTTGCCGCCGGACAGCGAGCCGATAGCCGCCGCGCCGCCATCGGTCTTCACATGCACCCGGCGGATCGCATCGTTGACGAGATCGCGCTCCCGATGGCTGGAGGTGAACAGCCCCCTCGTAAAGGCGCTGATGCTCGCAAGCGACAGATTGGATCCAACCGTCATCGTCTGCACCAGGCCATCGCGCTGGCGATCTTCGGGTACAAGGACGAGACCGCTGGCGATGCGCCCGGCGATGCTGAGCCCGCCGACATCCTGTCCTTCGAGCAGAACCTTGCCGCCATTCGAACGCAGGCGACCGGCGATGCATTCAAGGAGTTCCGTCCGCCCGGCCCCCATCAAGCCGTATATACAGACGACCTCGCCGGTGCGCACCTGCAGCGATAGGCGGTCGACCGCGTTATAGGCAGCGCCGAAAGGACCGGGAACACTGAGGTTTTCGATGGAAAGCGCCACTGCGCCTAACTGATGGCCTTGCGGTGGATTGCCGAGGTCAAAGTTATCGCCGACCATGTTGCGGACGATCCATTCGAGGTCGATATCCTTGCGCTCCGCATAGGCCGTCATGTTTCCGTCGCGGAGGACAACGGCGTGGTGGGTGATCTGCAGAGCCTCTTCCAGATGATGCGAGATGTAGACGATTGAGACGTCGCGGCTGGTTAGGTCGTGGATGACCTTGAAGAGCACTTCCACTTCGGTGGCGCTCAGCGCCGAAGTCGGTTCGTCCATGATGAGGATACGCGAGTTGACCGAAAGCGCGCGCGCGATCTCGACGATCTGCTGCTGGCCGAGGCGGAGATCCTCGACGCGCGTGAGCGGATCAATGTCTTCCTCGAGCTCCTCCATGAGCGCACGTGTCTGGCGCTCTTCCTCGGCGAAGTCGACAACACCACCCTTGATGATCTCTCGACCCATGAAGATATTGTCACGGACGCTGAGATTGGGCGCTAGGCTGAGCTCCTGGTGAATGATAGAAATCCCGCACTCGCGCGCATGGGTCGACGATGTAAAGCTGATAGGCGAGCCGTCGAGGATGATCTCACCGGAACTCGGCTTCACGACCCCCGAAAGGATTTTCATCAAAGTCGACTTGCCCGCGCCATTCTCACCGAACAGAGTGGTGACCTGGCCGCGATGGATGTCAAAGTTCACTCCTTTCAGGGCGTGAACATTGCCATAGGACTTGGCGATGTTGCGAGCGGCAAGAACAACCTCGCCCCGGCCTCCGGAGTTGCACAGCGGCTGGCTCATTTGAACTCGACCTTCACCGGCGTGACGAGCCAGTTCTTCGGGTTGATGAGTTTGAAGACACCCACCACGGTCGCCGTCTTTCCACCCAGCGTGTCAGGATCGAGGCCAGCAAAGACCGACTTCTTCATCTCGTTATTGATGGCAGAACCGGCATCCTGATACTGGATCTGGTTGGTAAACTGCCCGAACTCGATGGTTCCGGTCGCGTCACGGAGGTCCGTGCCGTTGACCGCAGGACCGGTCTGGACACGGACCACCGTCTCGGGAGGCAACCCATCGACTTTCATTTCGCTCATGTTCGCCTTGCGGGCGCCGAAGACACCTGTCAGCGTAACAGGGATCACCGGTCCAGTGCTCGTCGCCGTCCCGTATTTTTCGGCGGCTGCCTTCTTGTCGGCGGCGATTGCGGCAGCAAGCTCGGCGGCCGCAACAGCACGATCCCCGACATTCGCCTTAATCTTCGGGAACTGCTCTGCGCCGAAAGTCTCCGGAGAAAATGCCTGTTGCCGGACATCATCGGCGGACCCGATCTTGACGACCGTGGTGTCGAGCGCAATCGCCCCGACAACGACGACGGCAAGCGCCGCGCTTGCAATGAGCTTGAAATTGCCGCTGCTCGGCTTTGATGCTGCATAATCAGGCTGTGTACTCATGTCCGGACGGCCTTTGACTTGAATGGCGAGTGGAGAAGGACGAGCGCGGCAACAATCGCGGACCGGCGGGCCTATTGAGCCGCACCAGAGCAAGAATCGGCGGGTCGCCGGCAGGGCCGCAACCCTGGACAAAAATCCTCATTTGGAAGCCTCCTCAGCAAGACCGGCGATTGTCTCCTCCAACCACCCGAGCCAGCTACTCTCGATCCGGAAGCGCACTTCCGTGATAGAAATATGTTATTTACGCCGCAAACAATGTTATAATTTTCGGCACCTGTCAACGGGCGCTTGACGGGAACTTGAGCAAAAATGCGAGACTTCACGTTCAGTTTCTCTCGCTGCAGGGCAGCATAGTTGGAAGCACATGCACAATCTATCTCTGCGTGCCCTAGCCTTCGGAGACATCTAACTAGCTGTTATAACTATATATTATTGAGACAAGAGGCAGCAGCGATTGCCGATGACGGCGTGGCGGCCCATCATTTCCAAGCGGCAAGCTGTACTCCTATGCCACTCATTTTATCTGAAAAAAATTTCAGTTCCAGAAAAATCTTACTAGCATTATGGTATCATTATGTTATATTCCGCTACGAGGGCCGTCGGAGGTTCGGCTCGCATAATTGCATCCAGGGTATTGCAAACGGCTGCGCGCTTGCCGCATCCGGCAGAAAGACCGAAGTTGGCAGCCGGATGCCTCATCCCAACCTAATTTGCCGATCGGGAGAACTTCAGATGAATTGGACACGCGCAACGCCCGCCGAAGCGTTCGCAATAGTGGCGAGATAGTCCTGCGATGACATCGACTGAGAAGATCATCATCGGGATAGATGCCGGTACCTCCGTCATCAAGTCGGTGGCCTTTGATCTGTCCGGACGCCAGATCGCCACGGCCTCCGTACGCAACAGATACGCGACCGGTGACGATGGCTCTGCAACGCAGTCGCTGAGTCAGACTTGGCTCGATTGCGCCAGCGCGTTGCGCGGCCTCGGAGAAAAAGTACCCGATCTCGCATCACGCACCGCAGCCGTCGCGGTCACGGGACAGGGCGACGGCACCTGGCTCGTCGGCCGCGGCAATGCACCGGTCGCCGATGCCTGGCTATGGCTTGATGCGCGCGCCGCACCGACAGTCACGTCACTCGCCGGCGGAAAGCAGAACCGTGCCCGCTTCGAGGCAACGGGCACCGGCCTCAACACTTGCCAGCAGGGTGCGCAACTCGCCCATATGGATCGCTTCACGCCGGACCTTCTCGACCGGGCGGAGACGGCGCTGCACTGCAAGGACTGGCTTTACCTCAACCTTACAACCGTTCGGGCGACCGATCCGTCCGAAGCGAGCTTCACTTTCGGCAACTTCAGAACGCGGCAATATGATGCGGTGGTGATCGATGCGCTCGGCCTGAGCCATAGACGGACGCTTCTACCTGAAATCATCGACGGCACAGAGATCAGCCACCCGCTAACGCCCGAGGCGGCGAGGGCCTGCGGACTTCTTACGGGTACGCCGGTCTGCCTTGGCTATGTCGACATGGTGATGACGGCGCTCGGTGCAGGCGTGCGCAGCGGCGCTCGCAACGCCGCCTGCTCGACGATCGGTTCGACGGGCGTGCACATGCGTGCCAAGTCTGTTGCTGACGTTCAGCTCAATCATGAGGGAACAGGCTATGTAATCGCCCTGCCCATCCCCAACATCGTCACCCAGGTCCAGACGAACATGGGCGCTACGATCAACATCGACTGGATCCTGAACGTCGCCGCCTATCTGATGGCCGAGGCGGGAGGCAAGCCTGCTTCGCATGCTGACCTGATTGCGCGCATCGACGGCTGGTTTGCGAAAAGCCGGCCGGGTTCTGTGCTTTACCATCCCTACATCTCCGAAGCTGGGGAACGTGGGCCTTTCGTCAACGCCAACGCACGCGCGGGCTTCACGGGACTTTCGACGCGCCACGGCTTCCCCGACCTACTGCGCAGTGTGGTCGAAGGGTTGGGGCTTGCCACCCGCGATTGCTACGAGGCAATGGGCGCGATGCCCGAAGAGCTGCGGGTCACGGGCGGCGCAACACGCTCCGTCGCCCTTCGCCGTTCACTCTCGGCCGCCGTGAACGCACCGATCCGCCAGTCGCGCCGCGATGAGACGGGGGCCGCCGGTGTGGCGATGATGGCCGCGGTGGCTGTCGGCGTCTATTCCAGCATGGATGATTGCATTGCCGACTGGGTGACGCCGCTGCTCGGCGAGGCGGAGATTCCGGATGCGAACGAGGCTGCCCGGTTTGACCGGCTATTTTCCGCCTACACCGATGTGCGCCAGGCAACGGCGCCTGCCTGGGACAAGCTCGCCGGAGCCGCGACGACATCGCCGGCAGGCGAGTAAATCAAGTTCTGATGCAGCAGGCATCGAAGGGGAAGAATAGCATGACTGAACCCGAACTCCTGGATCTCTTCGTCATCGGCGGTGGCATCAACGGCGCGGGAATCGCACGCGATGCTGCGGGCCGCGGCCTGAAAGTCGCGCTGTGCGAGAAGGACGATTTGGCACAGGGGACCTCGTCTCGCTCGGGCAAGCTGGTGCATGGCGGTCTGCGTTATCTCGAATATTACGAATTCCGCCTGGTGCGCGAGGCGCTGATCGAGCGTGAAGTGCTGCTCAATGCCGCGCCGCATATCATCTGGCCGATGCGCTTCGTCCTGCCGCACAGCCCGCAGGATCGTCCGGCGTGGCTCGTGCGGCTCGGCCTGTTCCTTTACGATCACCTTGGCGGGCGCAAAAAGCTGCCGGGGACACGCACGCTCAATCTGCTGCGCGATCCGGAAGGTACCCCGATCCTCGATCAATACACGCGCGGCTTCGAGTATTCCGATTGCTGGGTCGATGACGCCCGCCTCGTGATCCTGAATGCGGTCAGCGCGGCGGAAAAAGGCGCCACTGTTCTCACTCGGTCGGCAGCAGTCTCGGCGCGCCGTGAGAGTGGCAGCTGGATCGTTACGACGAAAAACAGCCTCACGGGAGAGACGCGAACTTTCCGCGCAAAATGTCTCGTCAACTGCGCCGGCCCCTGGGTGATGGATATCATCAATCGTGTCACCGGCTCGAACTCCGGCCGCAACGTCCGTCTCGTGAAGGGTAGCCATATCATCGTGCCGAAGTTCTGGGTCGGCTCCAATGCCTATCTGGTCCAGAACCACGACAAGCGCGTCATTTTCATCAACCCCTATGAGGGCGACAAGGCACTGATCGGGACGACCGATATCGCCTATGAAGGCCGCGCCGAGGACGTGTCCGCCGACGAGGCGGAAATCGATTATCTGCTGAAGGCCGTCAATCGCTACTTCAAAGAGAAGCTACGCCGGGAGGATGTGCTGCATAGCTTCTCCGGCGTTCGTCCACTTTTCGACGACGGCAAGGGCAATCCGTCCGCGGTTACCCGCGACTATGTCTTCGATCTCGACGAGACGGACGGCGCTCCCCTGCTCAACGTCTTCGGTGGTAAGATCACCACATTCCGTGAGCTTGCCGAACGGGGCATGCAACGTCTCAAGCATATTTTTCCGACGATGGGCGGAGATTGGACCGAGAAAGCGCCGCTGCCCGGCGGCGAAATTCCGAATGCCGACTACGAGACCTTCGCCAACAGCCTGCGCGATGCCTATCCATGGATGCCCCGCAAGCTCGTGCATCACTACGGCCGTCTCTATGGCGCCCGCACGAAGAATGTGGTTGCAGGTGCGACTGGCATCCAAGGGCTTGGGCGGCATTTCGGCGGGCAGCTTTATGAGGCCGAGGCCCGCTATCTCGTTGCGACGGAGTGGGCCGCGACGGCCGACGACATCCTCTACCGCCGCACCAAGCATTACCTGCATCTGAGCGAAGCGCAACGTGCAGCCTTTGGCGAGTGGTTTGCTTCAATCCGCCTTGCCGCAGCTTGAAGGATACTCCCATGCCGCTGACCCTTTCGCTCAATACCAATCCACTGGTCAATCGCTTCGCCGACCTCGACGACCTCATCGACACGGTTGCGCGAGATTTTAGGATCCGCGACCTCCAGCTGACCCACGAGTTCATCAATCCTAGCTGGCAGGCGCCCGTGATCCGCCGCCTGGCGCGCACCATGAACGCCGCGCTGAAGCGCACGGGTGTGCGGATCACATCAGGCATGACGGGGCCTTACGGCCGCCTCAACCACTTCGGACATCCAGATGCCGATGTGCGCCGCTATTACATCGACTGGTTCAAGACTTTTGCCGACATCACCGCCGATCTCGGCGGTCACTCCATCGGAACGCAGTTTGCAATCTTCACCTACAAGGACTTCGACGATCCGGCCAGACGCGAGGAACTGGTCAAGATCGCGATCGACTGCTGGGCCGAGATAGCCGACCACGCACGCGCTGCAGGGCTTTCCTTCATCTTCTGGGAGCCGATGAGCATCGGCCGCGAGTTCGGCGAGACGATTGCCGCCTGCCTGTCGCTGCAGGGGCGGTTGGCAGCCGCCGGATTGGCCATCCCGATGTGGATGATGGCGGATATCGATCATGGCGACGTCACCTCCACCAACCCCGACGACTACGACCCCTATGCTTGGGCGCGCGCCGTCCCGCCGGTATCGCCGATCATCCACATCAAGCAGAGCCTGATGGACAAGGGCGGACACCGGCCCTTTACTGCAGAATTCAACGTCAGGGGCCGCATTCAGCCCGCGGCTCTGCTCCAGGCGCTTGCCGAAGGTGGGGCAAAGGACAATGAAATCTGCCTGGAACTCTCCTTCAAGGAACGCGAGCCGAATGATCGCCAGGTCATCCCGCAGATCGCCGAAAGCGTCGCCTTCTGGGCACCGCATATCGACACTGGCGTCGCCGACTTGAACATCTGAGGCGCGGATCTTTAAAAGGCAGCACTGCGATACGGCGGAATCGCCGCCTGTGACATTCGAAAGGGAACCGTGATGACGGACGCCGATTATACGCTAGCCGTGCGTGCTGCCTGGCTCCACTATGCGGGTGGCCTCACGCAGTCCGAGGTCGCCCGGCGCCTTGGCGTGCCATCGGTAAAGGCGCATCGCCTGATCGCACGAGCGGTTGCTGATGGCGTCGTCAAAGTCACCATCGACGGGGATATCGTCGAATGCGTTGAGCTGGAGATGCGGCTTTCCGAACGGTTTGGGCTTCAATATTGCGAAGTCGCACCCGATCTCGGCGAGGAAGGGTTGCCGCTTCGCGCGCTCGGCCATGCGGGCGCTGGCTATCTCAAGCGCGAGATCGAGCGCGGCGACAATACGGTCATCGGCCTTGGTCACGGTCGCACGCTTTCCGCCGCCGTCCAATATATGCCGAGGGTGAGCGCGAAGGGCCTGCGCTTCGTCTCGTTGCTTGGCGGCCTGACACGAAACTACGGCGCCAATCCGTATGACGTGATGCACCGCATCGCCGAAAAGACCGGTACCCATGCCTATGTCATGCCGGTTCCCTTCTTCGCCAATACCGGCGAGGACCGCGAAGTGTTGAAGGCGCAGCGTGCCGTCAAGGAGGTCTTCGATCTGGCCAACAATTCCGATCTGAAGCTCGTCGGCCTGGGAACTGTCGATGCAGAGGCGCAGCTTGTTTTGTCCGGCGTAGTTGAGCCCCGAGAAATGGAGGAAATTGCCGCCGCAGGCGGCGTCGGCGAAATCCTCGGGCACTTTTTCGACGCCGACGGCCACATCCTAGAGACGATGCTAACAGCGCGCACGCTCTCCGCGTCTTTCCCTAAAACCAAGAGCGAGCGGCTTGTGGCGCTGGCAGGTGGACAGGCGAAAGTGCCGGCCATCCGGGCAATTCTCAACAGCCACCGCCTTTTCGGGCTTATCACGGACGAGCGCACCGCCCAGATACTGCTGAGTTAGCATGTCGCGGCAACACAATTTGATCGCAAAATAACAGAAATAATGTTGATTATCACGAAATTTCTCGTTATTTTGACATCAAACCAGGGCGAGGACCGATGAGGCGGGAAGAGCGGCGGCAGTTGATTGTTAACCTGCTCATCGAAAACAAGACCGTCGATCTCGACGACCTCGCCGATCGCTTCGCCGTGTCGAAGATGACGATCCATCGCGATCTCGATGATCTCGAGCAGGCTGGCGTCCTGCGCAAGGTTCGCGGGGGCGCGACCATTGATGCCGGAATGCAGTTCGAAAGCGACTTCCGCATTCGCGAGCGCCAGGGTACCGAAGCCAAGCTCGCAATGGCGCAGACCGCGCTGGAACTGGTCGAGCCGGGAATGACCGTGATGGTAAACGATGGCTCGATGGCGGCCGTGCTCGGGGAAATGCTGCTGCAGAAGCGTCCGCTGACGTTGATCACCAACAACGCGGCGATCATGGAGCGGCTGAAAGGCGAAAGCGGCGTCACGCTGATCGCGCTCGGGGGCATTTATTCGGCGAAGTTTAACGCCTATCTCGGCGTCGTCACCGAAGAGGCACTATCGCGGCTCAGGGCCGACATCGCCTTCATTTCGACGCCGGCAGTCAGCGGCAGGCTCGCCTATCACATGGACGACAACGTCGTGCGCGCCAAGCGGGCAATGATCGCGTCGTCGGCCAGGACCTGCCTTCTGGTCAACCACCAGCGCATTGGCCACACCGCACTGCATGTCATGTCGGATCTGGCCGACTTCGACGCCGTTATCACCGACACCGCACCGGATGCTGCTTTCCTGGAGGAATTCGAGCAGGCGGGCATTACGCTCACCATCGCATCAACGCAGGATCCGACATGACCGAAAAACCGCGCTTCTGGATTGGCACCAGCTGGAAGATGAATAAGACGCTTGCGGAAGCCGAGCATTTCGCGCGCGGCCTCGAAGTCGCCGATGCCACGCGCGACCCGCGCATCCAGCGCTTCGTGATTCCGCCCTTCACGGCGGTACGCGAGGTCAAGGAGATGCTTGCCAAGACCTCCGTGAAGGTCGGCGCGCAGAACATGCATTGGGGCGACCAGGGTGCCTGGACGGGCGAAGTCTCGCCGGTGATGCTGAAGGACTGCAATCTCGATCTCGTCGAGCTCGGCCATTCCGAGCGGCGCGAACATTTTGGAGAGACCGACGAGACAGTTGGCCTGAAGACCGAAGCGGCCATTCGCCACGGTCTCATTCCGTTGATCTGCATTGGCGAGACGCTCTCCGGCCGTGAAAGCGGGAAGGCTGCCGAAATTCTGGCGGCCCAGGTGCGTGGCGCTTTTTCGAAGCTTTCGAGCGGCCAGAAGGGCGCCGAAATCCTGCTGGCCTACGAACCCGTCTGGGCGATCGGCGAAAAGGGCATTCCGGCGACTGCGGATTATGCGGATGCCCGCCAGTCTGAAATCATCGCCGTTGCCGAAGCTATTCTAGGCCGGAAGATCCCCTGCCTTTATGGCGGGTCGGTCAACCCGCAGAACTGCGAAGAACTGATCACGAGCCCGCATATCGACGGGCTCTTCATTGGCCGTTCGGCCTGGAATGTCGAAGGCTACCTCGACATCCTGGCAAAATGCGCCGCCAAACTCTGAGGAGAAAGAATAATGAAGCTTGCCATTGCAGGAGACAGCGCCGGCGAAGGCCTCGCCAAAGTTCTGGCCGACCATCTAAAAGACCGCTTTGAAGTGCACGAAGTCTCGCGCACGAGCGCCGGTGCCGATCCTTTCTACGCCAACCTTTCGGACCGCGTCGCCTCGGGCGTCATCGACGGCACCTACCACAAAGCGATCCTCGTTTGCGGCACCGGCATCGGCGTCTGCATTTCGGCCAACAAGGTCCCGGGGATCCGCGCCGCCCTGACGCACGACACCTATTCTGCCGAGCGCGCCGCGCTCTCCAATAATGCGCAGATCATCACGATGGGAGCCCGCGTCATCGGAACGGAGCTTGCAAAGTCGATCGCTGATGCGTTTCTTGCCCATACCTTCGATGACAACGGTCGTTCTGCCGGCAATGTCAAAGCCATGGATGATCTCGACGCGAAGTACAAGGCCCGTTAATCCATGCTGACTGTGGCGCCGGGTCCGGACATTAAGGATTGCCGGCACCTTGTGCGCGTGCCGATCGTCTTCAGGATGTCGAGCGACATGCCGATCGTGCGATCGTCGAGCGGGCCGGCGACCGGCTCTCGCCAAAGCCCAAGATTTTCATGCGGATGGCTGCAGCCTGTCCTCGATGCCGAGCGCCAGCGATTTGAGGATCAGCGCGCAGGACGTCGCACCGGCATCAAGGACACCGAGCGAGCGCTCGCCGAGCCGGCTCGCGCGGCCGACCTTTGCCACCAGATCACGGGTGCTGTCGCGGCCCGCCTCGGCGGCGGCAACCAGGGCATTCAGCGATTCCGCAAACGATTTGCCGTCGCCGTTTGCCGTATCGAATGCCGTGATCGCAGGCACCAGCGTATCGAGAAGCGTCTTGTCGCCGACCTTCGCGGAACCGATGGCCTGTATGCCGTCAAGCCCGCTGTGCAGCATTTTGCTGAACATTGCCGCGTCGATCATTGAGGCTTTTTCGATAATTTCGGCGAACTGAATAAACATAACGCCGTAGAGCGGACCCATCGAGCCGCCGATCTCGGTCATGAGGACCGTGCCCAGCGTATCGAGGGCGCCGGCCAATGACATTCCGTTGCCCTTGATCCTCTCGGCCGCCATGCTGAAACCCTTGGCCATGTTGACGCCATGGTCGCCATCGCCGATCTTGCCGTCGATCTCGCTGAGATAGGCGCGGTTCTCGATGATCCGGTCAGCTACGGAAAGGACGATGTCTCCGGATCTCGCGTTCTGGAGTTGCTGCATTTTGTCTGCCTTTCCCTTCAAAGCATGGCCGGGCACTGAACGTCGACGTCCAGCAGCCGCTTCAATTCTTCATCCAGCGCCATGACGGTCAGCGTCGCGCCAACCATTTCCAGCGAGGTGAAATA